>JAXMBL010000001.1:0-18836 GCA_046349915.1 Pirellulales bacterium
CCAACGGAGTGGCACACTTCGTGTCTTCAACTCCCGCCCGCTTCGCCATTCGTTCCGAGCGCGTGGCAACCTCTGGTCGCGCTTGTCAAAATGAGCAAGTGGTGAATTCCGATTTGGCAATGGGCAGGCACACACGACTTGTGGGCGATGTCGTCGAAAATCTCGTCCTACCGCAGACCTCTCGATGTGTCACGGCATACATAATCACGAGGGCCGACGTCGCGTGACGTCGCAGCTTGTAGGATAGATCTTCGATTCCAATTACTCTGACGCGCGATCCCTGACTACCCGTCGGCGAACCTCCTCACCTGCAACAATCCGATCGATGAGCGCTGGGATCGTGGCGGTTCGTGGCGATCCAAGCGACATTAACCGACATAGTGCTTCGGCCATCGGCATTTTGAGTCGAGGGTTGTATGGAAAACACCCCCACCGTGACGTCGCTCACGAGAGAGGAACTCTATCAGCGAGTTTGGTCAACTCCCATGCGTAAGCTCGCTAGCGAATTTGGGTTGTCCGACGTTGGACTGGCAAAGATCTGCAAGAAACACAAAATCCCTCGGCCTTCGCGAGGCTATTGGGCGAAAATTGAAAACGGAAAGGCTGCCACACGATGGCCTCTTCGCCGCCTAGATGATGAGTCGCTGTCCGTCATTCGGATTCGCCACGTGGCGAAGCAAATGGAAACGCCGCAAATCCTCGCAGCCTCGGACCCAGCAATTGCCGCTTTGATCTTAGCGGAAGGTCTTCCCGAGAATCGCATCCAAGCCGTCACCAATCTTCGAGGTGCTGATCCGCTGGTTATCGCGACGCGAGAATCTTTGGAAAAACGGGAACCGGATGACTACGGCCGGGTTTCACGTCGATACGACTTTCCCGGCTTCTGTTTCGATGTGGCGGTTTCCAAGGCCAACGTCAGCCGAGCACTCTTATTGATTCAAACCTTGGTAAAGGCGATCAGGGACCGTGGTCATGCGATTTCCGCGGGTAATGACAGAAGAAAGGGCCCCCGAATAACCGTCTTGAACCGGGACTTCTACATTTCTGTGTGGGAGCCCTCAAAGCGCAAGTCTCGGGAACTCACGAAACAGGAAAAGTTAGAGCGCGAACGATTCCCCTGGAGAACTAGTCGAGACTACGAATACGTGCCAGCCGGCACTTTGGAATTGCACCTGGACCGTGACACTTATTGGTCGTCGGCAAAGTTGACGGATACCAAAAGAGCTCGACTAGAAGACCGGCTCAACGATTTTGTCGTCGCGATGCTACGAGTGGTCGACAAAGAACGCGTGCGAGACGAGCAGGAGCGGCTCGCGGCAATTGAAAAAGACAGGCGGCGTCAAGAAGCGATTAAGGTGGAGATCCTGCGCCGAACTGAGTCGGTACGTGAAGACCGATTGCGAAAGGCCGTCCCGCGGTGGGAAAACGCTCAGCGAATCAAGGATTACATTCGAGCCGTTCGCGATGAAGCAATACGACGCGGTGGCGAGATCGACGAAGCAAGCGAAATCGGTCAATGGCTACGATGGGCTGAGCAGTACCTTGATGCAGTGAATCCGTTGTCACATCGAGTCGAACTTCCCACGTTTTCGCTCACGCCCGAGGAACTCGATCGGTTGCGGCGGGAATGCGAGTCGGATTGGGTTTCGTATTCGGAATCTTTTCGGCCTCGACAACCAAGCTGAGAAAACTCGGCCGGCATCTCAGCCGTCGTTGGCGGCCACTTATGATTTGTGTGGTGCGCAGACCAACAACTGAACGAGCGACCGGCCTGGCCATGTCCTGCTTGCCCAAATTGGAAACAAGTCCGACGATTCTGATCCAATGATTGCAGCCGTAGTGCATTACGAGGATGCTTGGGACCGAAAACTCGTCATCACGTCAGTCGACAGACTCCCGCCCGCCGCCGCCAAATCGCGCTCGGAGCCCCAAAGTCTCGAACTCTCTGTCGCGCGACGTGCCTCGGGTTAACGATTGGTCGGCTTCGTAAGGGAGATGCCGACGCAACCCCTTCCTGATCCCAGTACCGGTCCGACCACGCCCAACTGCGAGCCAAACTGTTGAGGTGACACAACCGACACAGCGATTCTTGTAGTTCCTCACAACGCTTTATCCCGAACTCTCGTATCTGGCGGTAATGCTACCACATTCTCTTCATTCCACACACCCGACGCGATGCCGGGCCGTCTTCTCAATCGGAGGGCCACTAGCCTTGAATTCAGTCATCGATTCGCAGGCCACGACGAACTGATTCCGCCGTAGCGATTCTGCTGTCGTAATCTGCTCCGTGATTGAGTTTCCGTAGTTACTTCGCGATACTTGACTCAGCGTGCGTTCATGGCACCTAATTCAACACACCGTAAACTGGATACTTCGCTCTCTCTGAGGCAGTGGCCGAATCTATCGGCGAATCTGTTAATGGTTCAAAATCTAAGGAAACAATATGTGGCAACGCATCGCGCACCATTTGACTGGAAATTCCTACCGCGTCACCAGCGACGCCGCACGACCTTTCACCGCGAGCGTAACGCGAGGTTCGACAGACGCTCAAGAGCCTGACGCTGATTTGACGTCGTCAGCCACGCCTTCCGCACAAGATTCTCATTTCACCATCTTGCAGAAGTTAATCCCTGGCGAAGCCATTTCGGTCTACCTACTCGCTCAGTCACTCTCGTCATCGGCCGCCAATGCAGCGATATTCATGGATGTCGCTGGGCTGATGACGGTTGCGTTAGCAGCAACCATTCGTATCTTTCTAACGCAAGATATAACTTGCCTGTCGCCCTGGCGTACGATCCAGTGGAAAGTAGTTGGCGCGTCTTCGCTGTGTTGTGTAATCTGGATTTACGCGATAGGCGGATCTATATTCGTACGTGAAAGCTCTGTGCCCGATGTGAAGTTATATGCGCAAATTCTTGGGTTCGTTTTTGCTGCAGTCTCGCCTTATTTCGTTCGCGCCAAACCCAAGTGAAATTCTAGGTCCAAAAGTAATCCCGACGGGCGACTTCCTTGCGGGAGAAGATTCGCCGCCGCGAAGGTTGATGCCGTATTTCTCGCTCCTTCTCGACGCAAGCATCGCGGATTACACGGCCAAATGAAACTGCGTAGTCAAGTGGGCTGACTACTAACTCTCCCCCTTTTTGCTCGGCATTTGCTATTGCCTCTTCACTAGCCATGCGCTGCGCCGAATCAAATACTTGGCCCGCTACTTCCCCTCCGATTACTTGCACACATGGGAATCGCATTCTCGGCATCACGTCTGGAGACGTTTTATGATTAGTGAAGTCAAGCAACATAGGATGCTGGCGCAAATCACTAAACCAACCGATATCACGAAGTCCTATCGCCAAATGTCGAGCGCCATCAGGAATTCGGCGCGACATTTCGTTAAGAAATGCGAATGTAAATAGTCCATGCGCAACTTCGTCATGCTCAACTGCATGCTCGTCGTCGAGGCACGAACAATACACCTTCCCCAGTCCAATCCGGGGTCCTGTGTAAGACGGCGAAGACCCATGTCCGTCGGCAGCAATTGTCAATGTCTTTGTCATGTCACGCGCAATTGCCGCACTGTGGCAGCAATCTAAGTAGAGGTCCAAACGACAGGTGCTTTCAATCTTCGAAAGATTATTTAAGACGCTTAGAATTCGCATGGCCATTTGTCGCGACGACATGAATCCATCGCCGACAATAAACCCACTTTCGCCATTCGCGATGCTGCCGTGTCCGGCGTACAAGAGATTTATCTGGACTGACACGAACTCAGGATCGTCGGAGTTGATTTCGATCCACTGTCGGAGCTCGCGCACTGCACGATCAATGTCTTCAATGGTCGGATTCATCAGACGCTTGGTAATATCGAAGAATCCGGGGCTCTTGCCAATTCCGCCGACGATTACAGTGTCGATGTCGCCGAGTCGCATGGGCCGATAGTATTGATAGAATGCGTCTAGATCATTGGCCGCATACTGTAGCTTACCAAAGTTACGCGCATGCAATGATGTGGTTGATGATTGCTTGCCAAGTTGATCGGGACCGTCACATGCTATCATTAGATTGGCCCAGAACAGACGGTCGTACCCGCCCTTGATCGCGGGCTGGATGCGGGCTTCGTGAGTGTCGCTATCTGGAAAAAGGAGATAAAGTGTTCCGCTCGCGTCATTCAGTTTCTCAAGTCGAATCGCCCTGTGTGCTCCATCGCTTCGTCTTTCAGTGAAGTCGCCTCGAGCGAGAATCAGTTCTTCCCTTTGTGTTCGGACGGACTTGGCTCGAATGGCGGCAAGCATTTGCGGGTTCGGAAGTTCTTTTTCAGCAGCGGGTATACGCGGCTCGCGCCAAGAACGAATCAGGTCACGAAGACGTGAAACGATCCACATAGAGAATCCTCGATTGGCAAGAAACACGGCAACAGGGTGCACGCTACAAGCGAATTATACAGCACGATCGCTAGGATTCTCTGACGACGGTTCTTTCTGGAACACTGCCAGTTGGCGTTCAGGTCCCTAAGTTTTAGACGATATTGCGTCTTGAGCGGACATTCCGCCGTTTCACGGCATACATAACCCCAGGGGCCGACGTCGCGCGACGTCGCTTCTTTTCCCTCCACCCCTGGGAGTTTCCGAATGTCGGATCAACCTTCGATCCCAATGCCTCTGACGCCCGAGCGACGTCTCAAGCGTGTCGCGGCGCTACTCGCTCGCGGCATCATTCGCCTCCGACGGCCGGTGGATCATTCCGAGCCGCAGAATCTCGGCGATTCTCACCAGCCGGACCTTGAGGTTGTCTCGGAATCGAGGCTCTGTGTGTCTCACGAACCGCCGGCGTAGCTGGGGTCGGTTTTTGGTCGGGACACAAACGCCACGAATCGGAGGAAAGCATGGCCCAATTGGATTTGCCTTGCGAACGCGCGAGGCTGGAAGGGATGACCGTCGGGCAGTTGGCTCGGGTCTACGAAGAGATCGTCGGCGAGCCCACTCGGAGCCGCCACAAGCAGTATCTGATCCGCCGGATTCTCTGGCGGGTCCAGGCTCGGGCGGAAGGCGACCTGAGCGAACGAGCTCGACGTCGTGCCGCAGAACTCGCCGACGACGCCGAAGTGCGCGTGACAGCTCCGCGTCGCCCCACGACCTCGGCGTCCGTCGTGCTGCCAGCGGCGAAGCTCGACGCGGCCGATACGCTCGCCGATGCGAGGCTGCCGGCCCCCGGAAACGTCGTCGTTCGGAGGTACAAGGGGCAGGAGATTCGCGTCTTGATCCTGGCCGACGGGTTTGAGTACCAGGGGGAGCGCTTCCGGTCCCTCTCGGCGATCGCCAATCTTTAGGCTTTAGGCTGGAGGCTGGAGACTGAAGGAGGAGAGGGAGGAGAGAAGTTGATCACGCGTCAAGCCAAGCTGCCTTTCGATCTCCAGCCTCCCGTCTTCAGCCTGCAGTCTCAAGCCTCAAGCCTAGGCCCTACGCCTGTTTCAGCGAGCGGATCAGGCCATTCAACACCTTGCAGGTTTCCAATGCTGCTTTTGAGACCGTATCGAAATCGGGATCGCCCTGAAACCCAAGCCGATTGGCCAGCGAGAGCTGGTATTCGAGTTCTCGCGCCGAACCGTAGGCCATGTCGAGGAAGCGAATGTAATCGGCTTGCGAATCCCGAGCACACCCTTCGACGATATTCGACGCGATGGAGACGGCGGCGCGGCGCATCTGCGATGTCAAGCCGAACATCTCCTCGCGAGGGAATCCAGCCGTATGCCGGTAGATCAGCAGCGCCAGCTGGTCCGCGAGTTCAAACGCACGAAGCTTGGAGTGGTCACGCATGTGGGAGGCTAGAGGCTGTAGGCCGGAGGTATGAGACGGCTTGCTTTGTCGGTCGCAAGATCGGGAGCCCATATGGGCTGGATTTGAGGGAACTCAAGTCCATTTGACGCTACCGTTGCGCTCGGCCAGCCTCAAGACTCCCGTCCTGTTTCTCCTCCTCCGGCCTTCAGTCTCCAGCCTCAAGTCTGCCGTGAGGCGTGGAAGTTCACCGCCTGCCGCAGTCGCCTGAACAAGGCGATGTGGTTCTACCTGAGCTTTCCCGAGTTGTTCGACCGAGCGACGCTGTTCGCGCGGGCCGATTCTCTCACGACCGGGCGCTTCGCAATTCGCCGGAACGACCTACCGAAAGCGGCGATCGATGTTACGCCGGCGGTCACGGCAAAGTTGGGAGAAGCTCTGCGCGAGTTCTACTGGCCGACGCAGATGCGCGGTCACCATTGCCACGTCGAGCACTTCCGCCGCAGCGACGGCGACGACTACTTCTTCGCGTACCTCGACGACTGGCCCGACAAACGACTCGTGTTTGCGAACGACGGCCAGTTGCGAACCCAGTCGTCTCGATTCGCGTTCTCGGTGCTGTTCGTCTTCTCGCCGGCGGAAGGATCGCTCGAACTCGTGGCCAACGGCGGCGAGGCGATTCACTTCCCGCTGCAGCAGGCGTTTTGCAAGTCCGTTCTCGGGATCGACATCCCGCCAACGCATCCCAATCGCCCCGTCTATCGGTTGCAGCAAGTGCTCGATCCGAAGTTCAGCTATCCGACCGCCGCCGAGGATCGCATCGGGCGCGTTCAGTTGAAGAGCATCCGTTGGAAGCCAACGGGCGAGATCAAGCAGTTGCGGGCAACGGTCCAAGAATTCGAATCGACGATCTGCCGCACCGAATGGCTGGAACTCGTCCAGCAAGGTCTCGCTGGCTACGGCCTCACGCCAACCCAGGCGGTCGTTGAAGGAGCAACGTTTCGCCTGACGCTATTTCGCGGCGGGAGATCGCGAACCCTGGAATTCACGATCGCACTTCCGAGCCGCTGCACCGTGCGAACGAAGTCCGACGAGTTGATCGCGATCGGTAAACGCTGTCTTGCTAAATGGGGGATGATCAATGTGTGATCCAATTGCCTGGCTCTGGTCGTTCGCGGACGCTCGTGACCCGGTGTTTGACGCAATGTCGATGCGAGTGCTCCTCGGCGACACCCTCGACCAACTGGTGTCATTGAACTTCGTGGTTCGCACGGCGAACGCTGTCTGCGTTTCCTGTCCAGCCTGCGGAGGACATGGCGAAGAAGTCGTCGCGTTCGACTATCCCGATGGCACGACGCGTTACTTCGTCCCGTGCCCACAGGACTTTCGCGTCGAGGTCAATCCAGTACTGCTCGAACGGTGGACGATCAATTGGGACGCGCTGGCGCAGCGCGCCGCATCAGCGCTCGCACTTGCGGGCCAATGTACGCAGCTGATCTCCGACCGACTTTGGCGACTTGGTCGCATTAAGTGGAAAGGGACCTACCGCGACGCGATGCTCGCCCGCGGACTCTCATGGCCCGACGGCCGCGACGTTGCCCGCCAAATCGCTCGCAACACGCGCCCCGTGGTGTTCGTCGGCGACCGCCCCGTTCCCCATGACGTTTGGGTCGGCCGCGAGCCGCCTCTAGTTAGGATTTCGCAAGTCGCGTCTTTCCCTGGCGACAAGACGGCGATCGACGCCGACGCCACGCTCGCGGCCATCGTTTTGGGCGAAGCCGAATTTACCAGCGGAAAACCACTCGCGCCCGATCCGCACAGACTGACGCTGATGATCCGTCGACAGATTCGAGCGGAGGGAAAAACTCGCCTGACCGACGACATCCGTGAGCGTTGCATCCGCGACGTAGGCGGCTTTTGGGCCGCTCGGGGCGTCAGTACCAGGCTTTTAGCGTGCCTTTGCCGGTTTCGAGGATGAACTCGAGTCGGTCGCTGAGGTCAAAGACGTCTTCGTCGTCGCAGCCGAGCTTGGCGATGGCGTGGTTCAGGTCGCCGATCAGCCAGTCGAGATCCACGCGCGTCAGCTTGATGGTCGCGACGTCGACGTCGGGCGCGAGCGCCTCGAGTTGATCCTGGACTTCGGGCGTGCCATTCCACTTTTGGATCAGGGCCCGTTCGTGCGGCAGAAGCTGCACGCGGATGTCGGCGCTCTTGGGCGGCATGGAGAGACTCCTGCGTTTTGCGCAGGAATCACGCGGCGCGTCGTCGTCGGCGCTCCTCGCGTTTTTCGCGAGCGCGCAGCGCGCGATCGTGAGCTTCCTGCACTCGGGCTGTCAGTTGGTGTTGAGGGTGTTGGGCGAGCCAGCGATCCGGCAAGAGCGACTCCAGGTCGTCGTCGGACGTCGTCGGCAATTTGGCGTAAACATCTCGCAGGTACGCGAACGGATCGATGTGCAGCCGGTTGCAAGTTTTCGTCAACGTGAACAACGTCGCCGCCGTCTGTCCCGCCGCGGCATTGCCGACGAACAGCCACGCCTTGCGTCCCAAGATCGGGAACTTGAGCGCGCGTTCGGCCGCGTTGTTGTCCAGCGGAATGTCGCCTGATTCTAAGAAGCGTTCAAACGAAGACCAGCGGTCGAGCATGTAACGTATCGCGCCCGACAATTTGTCTTTGGGCAAGCGGTCGCGACTCGCTTCCCGCAGCCACTCTTGAAACTTATCCACGAGCGGCTTGGAGGATTCTTGCCGAGCCGCGTATCGCGTGGCGGCGTCGCCGCTTCGATAACGATCCTCGATGTCGAACAGTTGCCGGAAGAACTTCATGGCCTGATGCGTCAGCGATGTCGGCGCCTGCTTGTGGAGCGCTTCAAAACCGCGTCGCGCGTGCACCCAACACGCGGCCTTCGACACTCCCGGCCAGAGCTTGCCGATGCGTTCGTAGGCGACGTACGCGTCGGCGACCAAATACCCCTGAAATCCACGCAGAAATTGTTCCGCCCCGTCGCAAGCGCGACTCGACGTGTACGTGAAGCAGTCGTACGGATGTCGCGCGTCGCCGACTCCGACCCACAAGTAGCCCGTGAGGGTCCGGCCTTCGCCCGCGAGTTCCTTGACGTACGTCTCGTCGACGTTCAGCACGGCCGACTGGCGAGCGCGCATCCACATGAGGTCCGTGAGTCGCGTGACGCCCTGAGCCAGTCCGCGCATCCATCGCCATTGCGTGCCGCGATCGATTCGATAACCGTGGCGGCCGGTGACGTCTTCCAGGCGGTAGTAGGGCAGATGGTCGGCGAAGCGGCCAATGGTCAGATACGCGAGCAGGCTCGGACTGGCGAACGACTTGATCAACTCTTTCGGTCGCGGCGCCTGGACGCTCGTCGTCGACTGATCTTGCTGATCCAACACGATCACTTCTTGAAATTGCTCGATCACTTTGAACTGCATCGGCACAACTTCCAGCATCTCGCCGATCTTCTTGAGAAAGCGGCGCGCGCGGGGATTGTCCCGTAGCTCCGCGGGAATCTCTTCCGGCAGCAACCGGAACTCCCGTCTCTCGCGCGGCAGCAGTTCGGGAAACACGCGCGGTCGCCGACCGCGGCTGGTACGCCGGCGACGTGGCGGCGCGGCGTCGGGAGCTACCGTCGGTTCCGCGGCTGTGGCCGCCTCGGGCAATTCCAGCGTGCTGAAGAGCAGCATCTGCGACTCGTCGTCGACGACCCGTTCGCTGCGAGTGCCGAATCTCCAACGCTTGAGCAACGCCTGGTCCGCGGAGAGCTGCTGGATCGTCTGTCGTAGCTGCACGTTGGTCGCTTCGAGCAAGGAGAGACTCGCGTCGCGCGCCGTCACAATCGCTTCCAACTCCGCGATTCGCTCGCGCGAGGCGGCGAGTTCGGCGAGCAACTGGTCGAACGGCGAAGTCATGGACGTGCGCTTCCACGGGTGCGACGTGAGATGCACGGATTATTCAGATCGCGTGCGAAAGCGCAAGAGGGTTCGGACGCTGCGGCGAGAAAATTCGCCGCTTACTTCGCCAATTGAAATCGCGGACGTCGTCGGACGGACGAGAGGTCGATGCCGTCGAGGATGAGCGAGAGTTGCGAGAGCGTGACCTCGCGCGCCGCCTGATCAGCGACGTCGTCCCATGACGGCAATTGGTACGTGCCTTGTTGGAGCTGCTGATACCAAATGCAGTAACCGACTTGGCCCCAGTACAGGATCTTGATCCGATCGCGGCGTCGGTTGAAGAACACGAACAGCCCGCCCGACAAAGGATCTTGCTCCAGAGCCGATTCGACGAGCGCCGCCAGGCCGTCGAAGCTCTTGCGCATATCGACCGGTTCCCGGCAAACAAAGACGCGGACCTGAGAAGCGAAGGCGATCATCGCGCGCCTCGCTCATCGAGCGCCTCGAGCACCCGCGTCAGAGACGCGACGTTCACCTCGCCGACGACGCGAACGCGACAACCAGCCGGGTGGACGATCTCCAGTTCCGAGCGGGAGGCGCCGCCGAGCAGTCCCAGCGGAAGAAACAGCGAGTCGGTCGCCGCAGGAGCGGCCGCACGATCGCGCGGCGGCGCCGCCGCGATCTTCTTCCGCGTCGTCACTCCGAGACGCTTCCGCCACTGATAGAACGAGGGTTCCGACACGCCCTCGCGCCCGCAAAACCGCCGCACCGACAACCCACTCGCCGCCTGCCGCTCCAATAGTTCCCGCCAAGACCGCTCCCGCTCTTCCCTCGTCATCGCCCGTCCTCGCTGTGAAGAAGTTGAAAACCTCTTCACGCTAACAGCCGACGCAAGACGTCGCGGATGCAACGCTCACCGACATCCTGTTGGCCGCCTACCAACAGGAAGGTTCGGTGCGGAAGGCAGCGGCGTTACTGTCTGTATCGACCGGCCAATCCATCACCAAGGACAAGGTTCAGAATGCAGTAATGCGAAGTGGGGGATCTGCAGCGGTAGCATCATCTAAACGTCGCACTGCCAATGATCGAGTGCAAGGAACGCGCAGGTCAAAGTGACACCATTTGGTGGCGCACGTCGTCCGCGCTCTTCTGCTTGTCGCAAGAAGGCCTATAGAGATCTCGCCAAACATTCGACGCGTCACTACTTTATTGCACTTCTTACGGAGAATGCGATGTCACCCATGAAGGCTTGTCTAATCTCCACGAATTCCGTACGCAGCCTTCCCTTTGGCACTTGCGGAGTCAACGCCGCCACCGATGCAGCAGCCGCACGACGTAGTTCGATCGACGCATAAAGTTGCGCACTTCGAAGAGAATACGCCAGCATTCTCCATTGTGGCCGTGTAAATTGGGCATCCTTTCTACTGGCGATCGCATCAAATGCCAAAGCAGCTGCCATTTCGTCCGGGTCACGCGTCGCAAGCAGCAATGGTGCCCACGTCTTCTCTGTCAGGGCAGACATTTCGCGAACCGCAGCAAAAGCACGCTTTCGGACGTCCGAAGAGGGACTGCTCAGAGCTTGCTCCACAATACTCTGCAAGTCCGTCCCAAAAACCCCTGGAACTTCGTGATCGATACATGCCAAGACGAATATTGCGTGACCACGCAACTGGTTTCGCGTTGCACCCTTGACTCTTGTTCTATTAAGGGAATGGTTGCCTTCCTCGCCCGATGGAAGGTCACTAGAAACGTCGAATTCCCCGGTTGCAATGGAACGCAGGGTACCCCAGATCCTTGATGCATGTTCTTCATTCATGCAGTCTGCAAAGTCTTTGATGCAATCAATAAAAACGAGTCGATTGTCCAGAAGGTTGTCGGGGTCAGCAGCACTAGTTGCGAGTGCTTCTACCACACGGCCAATCGACTCTCGTGTGAACTGACGTCGATTTCGCGCCATACCGCGGATATCGTCAACGGAAATCAAATGAACGACCAGCTTTTCATCACTCCTGGTTGACGTGAAAGTCATCACTTGCCCGTAGACAACCGAGGGATCTTCTTCTAGTGCAAGATGCTGAACGACTTTCAAAAGGTTGGCAACGACCCCATCTGCATATGCATCAAGTTGTTTGTTGTTGTTTGTTATCTCCTGTCCGAAATGCGAGGCCGTTTGCATCAGGATCGGCGGAATCCCCTTGCCCTTCGGATAAAGCGAGTCCCTAATGGTTCTCTTTACGTCATCCGTTGATCTATGCACGATATGGCCAAGCAGATTCACCGCGTTACCGAAGTCCTTGAAGTTTCTTCGGGTCGTAGCGAGTGGAAGACAGGCAACTGCAAGTGCTTCAAGCGATTCGGCGGGAACTGCCGTGACCGCCTGATTTACGGCATCAATTAGTTCTTCTCGCGATCGTATGAATTGGTTTGGCAACTCCGGCGTCTCCACCCACGCACTATGCTTCAGCGCGGCCTCGACAATCTCCGTAGCCACATCGGATGATGCACGTGATGCAATCATCGCAATCGTCTTCCAGACGACCTCAGTTGACGACGAGAACGTAGTAGGTTCCTTAATGCGCCCTGCTCGGGACAACATCCACCGGATAAGCGAATCAATCTGATGATCTGGGACTCCATCAGCGGCGGATTGAATAACAGCACAGGCGACCATGAAGTGAGCCAGAAGGTTGGCGCTCCGCATCAGATTATTGAACGTGACTTCCAGAATATCAGCGCGCCTTGCAGCCAGAAGAGCTATCGCCAGTTGCTCCCCAAACTTCGTATCACACGCCATCGTGCAGTGGTACACCGCATCAGCTGCTTGCCCCAAGCGGATGCACTCCTTTCCCATATGTCGCGATGCCCGCCGAAATGTAGCCCACCTTCCGAGTTCATAAGTGCGTCTCAGTTCTCGCCAGATGATTGGAAGGGATTCGTATCCGCGCCCTTCACCGGAACTTATGCTTGCACTCAGTACTGCGGAATCGTCCCAATGGTCGATTCCCGCAAGGTGTAGTTCATCTGCCAGATCGTAAAAACGCGAAGTCCCTTCGGAGTCGAACATTGAGGACGCAACATCAGCGCGATTGAATCCAATCACAAATCGCACAGATTCCGGTACCGATTCGGGAATCGCGTCTAGATGGAACGAAAACACTTCATGCGCGGCGCTGTATTGTCCATCGAGGTGAAGCAACTCGGCTTGCGTGCATCGAAGAGCGATTCTGTCAATCTCCAATGTGCCGCTGTCGCTCGCACGCTGTACAAGCGATTCAATTGCCGCGTCGATTTTCCCGAAGTATGCGGTTCGACGTGCTCTCGCAAGGTAAAGCCGTGTTGCATTCGTTACCAATTCCAACATTTCTTACATCTCCGATGACTCGAAATCCCCCTGCAACAGCGCGCTCTCAACTGATGTGGTGATCAACGCAAGACGGGCCGACTCCGGAATCCAAGACCCTGCTTCGGTAATCGCCGCTCTCAGTTCGTGATATGCGCAGGCGCAATTCAGCGCCTGAATTTTGAGAAGTGTGTAATGCACTTTGCGGTCATCGGATGTGGCTAGCGCTTCAAAGTCAGGATCTAGCTTGTTGAGTAGCTGCATGGCGTTATGATCGCGATTGGCGTCTACCTGCCATCTAAGAAGCTCCAAGCCGATACTGATGCGATCCTGTAACGACAGGTGCTGCAAGTCATTTAAAAACCGAAAGTGCAACAGGTTTCGAGCCGCCTGCTTACCGCCGAGTTCGTAGAGATCAATCGCAATGCGACTGAGTTCACGTAGGTACTCACCACCGTCGATTACGGATTCGCGTTCTCGGAGTTCCAAGAGACGACGCTGAATGGCCGGACGCGCCTCTCTGAATGTCGTCAGCTCCGCAACTCTCTGCGCCTCGTCGCGCAGTCGACGTCGACGGACAAGTTGGCCGAGCATTGCCATCTGAACGTCGTCGGGCATTCTGGCCGCAGTGCTGTACGGCGTGCTGCGCGATCGGTGGCGTGCGGACCACTGGCATTGATTTCTTAGTAGTACTCCGTTGTGATGCGACAATTCCGCCTCAATCCAAGGCATTTGGAGTTCCGGTACTATTCGAGAATACTCCTCGCACATTTCGTGAGGAAAGTCGAACCAAATGGTTATGGTGCGTTGATTCGCGTCAAACACAACGTCTTCAGTGTAGTAATGCCGCCACCAGTGGGTTTGCGATTCAGTGTTTAGCGAAAGTGTTCTCGCCTTCTCCCGAGTTGCCCTGCGCCGAGATTCGTCGAGAATGTCGCCGATACGCAAAATCGCACTCAGTAGTGACATTCGGATGTTTGGAGCATCTGAGACTAAGAGGTTGTACTCTTCGGTGTCGGTCGGGATGCAATGAGCATGGCATAGCTGCGCAATGTATGGCGCGTTGAACTCGGGAGTTAGTTGAAAACCGATGGGTGGTGTGGCTGTGTTGACCGAGGCTTGTACCAATTCTGCCGAAATCCGATGATGATAGTGGCGTAACAGCTCGCGTCTCTCGGCGTCCGTCAGTTCATCCCAGGCTTGTGGAAGATTAAGCGACTGAATGACTTTAGTGTTTCCAGCGCATTCGTACTGCATGCCGATATCATGTAAATAGCAAGCGCTGTATAGGATAAGCAATTCGGAATCGGTCGGTGATGGATTTGCGCCGTCCAGTAGCGTGTCCACATGGGCGACGACATGGTCAGAGTGGTCGACGGTGTGGTCTGTGAAGTGCGGCAGGAGATTATTTGCAAGTATCGGCGCGACCTTTAATCGAAGCGCCGACAACAGCGCTCGATTGTTGTCATTACGGAAGTGCTTGAAAGATGGTGGAGGACCAAGAGTCATTGTTCCCTCCGTGGTGGTACTCGGTGACGTCTGTGACGAATATGGTATGCGGATGTGGTGCGATCTCAATCCCTTGATTGAATAGCACGATTCAAGGCTCGTATGTGCGGTGTCTTGTTTCGGACGATGTGGCGAGATGTATCGGTTTGTTCTTGTGCGGAACAGGTCCAAACTCCTTCTTGTGGAGGCTATTCTAGCTGGACAGCGCCACTTTTTGGAAAGCGAACGACGCAACCATATTGCGAGCAACACTTTGCGTCGGAGGACCGAGGGAACGCTTCACTTGCCTCTCTTCTGCACGTAAAGCCTTAACCTGGCAAGCGTTGCGGCTGATCTCCGCCACGAAAGTGGCGCTGTCCAGCTAGTGGAGGCCACGACAGGTAGGCAAAGTGTGCTGCTCTGAAAGTCAAACACAAGTGATTGAACGATGAAGCTAGCGCGCCACGGAGTTCTCTTCATGAAACTGGCGACAAATTCGCCGCGATCAAACCTTGACGCTCGAGTTGAACAAAGAACCTTCCATCGGCTCGTCGCACTGTCGCGACAGTCGACAAAAAATCCAGGAAATTCACAACCTGAAGCACGCCAACACATTAGCATCTGTCGCGGCTGTCGCAAATCCATCGGCTGGCCGCGACAGTTGCGACAGCGCGGGGAGCGGGTGAAGGCCTAGGAGCCGACACCTGACGTCCCGATTCTTGGGCGCACTGAAGCTGGTTCGCGATTCTGGTTCGCGACGCGGTGCGCTGGGTTCGCCACAGGTGGACGCCTCCGGCCTCGGAGGTTGCCATGCTGCCCGCCGAAGTTCAGAAGTTGGTCGAGAACGAGTACGCCCGCACGTCGATCCGAGTCAAAGCCAAGCAGCTCAGCCGCCGCAAGGACTTCGGCTCGTCGTGTCGCGAGGACATCGAGCAGGATCTCTGGCTGCACCTACTCGGCCAGGCGGCTCGGTTCGACGGCGACCGGAGCTCGCTGAACACGTTCATCGACCGCGTCGTCAACTCGGCCGCCGCGTCGCTCGTCCGGAGTCGCGAGCGGGAAATGCGCGCCGACGGGTTTCACGCTCAGTCGCTCGATTCGGTGGCCGACGATTCCAGTTGCAAGAAGCGAACGCTGCGTTCGTCGCTGTCGCCGGAAGACGGTGCGCGACGCAAGGGTCGCACGCCCATGAGCGACATCGACCAGCTCGAGCAACTGGAAGCTCTCGATTCCGCGCTCGCGAACATGCCGCCCGAAATGCGCGACATGTGCGAGCAGTTGATGGCGGGCACCACCCCCACGACGCTCGCGCGGCAGTTCGGCATCTCTCGTCGTCAGATGCGTCGGCGGCTTGAAGAAGCTCGCGATTTCTTCGAAGCGGCTGGCCTCGGCAATTCGTGAAAAAAGCCTTGCCGCGCGGACCGATGGCGTCCGCGCGGCATATGTAACCAAACATGCCAACACTCAATCAGCCAATCAGCCCCATGAATCGCACCGCCTTCCTGATTCACGAATCGGCCGCCGAGTACCACGCTCAGGCCAAGCAGCGCTTGTCGAGTCACGCGCTCGCGGACTTTCGCAAGTGCCCGCAACTGTTCATCCAGAAGCGACGAGGGATCATCGCGGATGAGGATCGTCCCGCTTACTTGATCGGCCGCGCCGTCCATACGCTGGCGCTCGAAGGCGAGGAACGCTTCAACGCCGACTTCGCCGTCGGCGGTCCGATCAACGAGAAGACGGGCCAGCGCTTTGGCGCGACCACGAAGGCGTTCGCCGAGTGGGCGGCGCAGCAAGGCAAACCCGTTCTGACCGACGAGCAGTTCGAAATGGTCAGCGCGATGGCCGTCAGCGTTCGGGCGCATGAGCAGGCGGCGCTGCTCTTGGCCGACGGCATCCCGGAGGGCGTCGTCCGCACCGAGTACTGCGGGCTCTCGTGCCAGATCCGCATGGACTGGTTCGACCCGCACCAGGGAATCGTCGACCTGAAGACGTGCGACGATCTGACCTGGTTTGAAGCCGACGCCCGACGGTTCGGCTACAGCCATCAAATGGCCTTCTACCGCGCGGTTCTCGCGCGAGTGATCGGTGTGGCGATGCCCGTGTTCTTCATCGGCGTCGAGAAGAAAGCGCCGTTCCGCTGCGGCGTGTGGAAGGTCACCAGCGACACGCTCGCGGTGGCCCAGCGCGAAAACGAAGCGGCGATCGAACGAATGAAACGATGCCTGGAAGCGGACCACTGGCCCACGGGCTACGAGGACTGCCGCTTCTTCGAGTGCGTGTGAAACCACGGGCGCGACGGACGCGTTGGTGTTAGCGGGGGAGAAGGTACTGGCCTCCGAAGGAAGCTTGGGGCATCGCAATCGCCGAATGCAACAGGCCCGCGTCGCGAATGCCGTCGACGCCTCCGTAGGCTTCGATCAGGCTGCGGTGCGTGCGCATGTCGCGATCGATGTCCAGGAAGACAGGGGCCGCCATGTTGGCCTACTCCGCCAATTTCTTCATCGCGCGACCGAAGCGGGTGTGAATATCCTCGAGCGCCTTCTGAAATTTCTTTTCCTCTTTGGCATCCCGCACGGGAGTCAACACGAGGCACTGTCCGTCGCTCATGATTTCAAACGGCGTATCGGGTGTGACTCGCAACAGTTCTAGAATCGGTTTGTCGATGACGAGCGCGTAGCTATTGCCATGCTTGGTTAATGTCTTCTGCATCGGCGTGCTCCTAGGTTAGTGCGGCGTGTATCCATTGTATCACCGGAGGCGGATGTGGACAAGTTCGTGGGAGCAGCACACGCGTACGCCCCCCCGAGGAACGTTTTCCTTGCCTTTCAGAACGCCGCCGTCGCGACTTTTTTTGTTGTCGAAGAGAAACGGCTTTCGGTTATGCCTCGCGCGACCGTATCGCGACGATTGGTCCGAGTTGATTTTCGCTCAACTCACCTACTCTGCTCGCAATGAGCAGACCGTAGGGTATCGAGACAAGCCGCCGTGGAGACACGGCGGCTCCTTTCGTCGAAACGCGAGTTCCCGCAACCACTTCCGCCGGCGTTGTCTCGCCGGCGTTGTCTCACGCGATCCCAGGCGCGACTCCCGCCTGCTGCCGCCAAATCTCGCTCTGAGCCCCAAAGTCTCGAACTCTCTGTCGCGCGCCGTGTCTCGAGTTAACGATTGGTCGGCTTCGAAAGAGCGAGATGTCCCTGACGAGGCGCAAATCATGAACGTACCGCAGTCCATCTTTGATTCGACGCCGGCGGAGAAACTTCAATTGGTGGAAGACCTCAGGGACGATTTGGCGGCCACGCTGGAAGCGGTTCCCATTCACCAATGGCAGAAGGACGAAGTGACTGCGCGAAAGACGAGGCTCGAAGCAAACCCTGCATCGGGCGTTTCCTGGGAGGCCGTCAAGCAGCGGATTCGTCAACGTCATGGCGCGTGAGTTGATCCCGAACTCCAAGCCCCTGACGGTGTACGTCGTGGCCGGGCCGAACGGCGCCGGCAAGGCAACGTTTGCGACCGAGTTTTTGCCCGGAGCGATCCCCTCATGACGAATCAGCCCCCTCGTGATGACCTCACTGAAAAGGCCAATGCCGCTTTCCGGGTGGCAGCCGCCCGCGTCGTGCAGCGAGCTCGATTGACTGGCACTCCTGTCATCGTCTGGGAAGACGGTCGCATCAAGGCGATCCCTCCCGAGCTGAGCCACCTGGAAACGCTCCCCGAACTACCCACGCCGAAGCCGTAGGCGACCCGCGTCCCTGCTACGGCCTTCCTCCAAGAAGTCGTTGCCTCTCCCCGTAGTCGCAAAGCGACGACCGACAATTGCCCAGCCTTTCAAGGCTGGGCCGTAGAATCGCCGACCTTTCTTTTGTGTCGCGTTTTGCTCCCATTCCCCAGCCGCCTCCGCGAGCCGCTCGTGTCACACACCTACACCAACCTGAACTTCCATTTGGTGTTTGCGACGAAGCATCGTCAGCGACGAATCGCGCCCGAGATGGAGTCGCGATTGTGGGAGTATCTGGCGGGGATCGCCAAGCAACACGGACTCCATCCGCACCAGATCGGCGGCGTCGCGGACCACGTTCACGTGGCCCTCTCGTGTCCGCCGACAATCACGGTGAGCAAGATCGCGCAGCTCATCAAAGGCAATTCGTCCAAGTGGATTCACGAGACGTTCGAGCACCTACGTGACTTTGCTTGGCAGGAAGGTTACGGCGCGTTTTCGGTGAGCCGCTCCAGTCTTCCGCGAGTTATCGCCTACATTGCCAACCAACGCGCCCATCACGCGACCCAATCGTTCGACGAGGAATTCCGTTTGTTGCTCGAGAAGCACGGCTTGGTGTTTGATC
>JAXMBL010000002.1:0-9233 GCA_046349915.1 Pirellulales bacterium
AAGCCTGGTACTGACGCCCCGAGCGGCCCAAAAGCCGCCTACGTCGCGGATGCAACGCTCACTCTGATACTCCAGCCCGTCCGATCCCATTCCGGCGACATCGACGCCGACGAATCGATTCCCTGAATAGGTACTTGCCGCTTCAATCTCGAGAGCCTTCACCGCAGGATCTGAAGCGTCAAATGCGGAACTGGCAAGAACGCGAAGAGGCTTCTCCCGGTTGATCAGTCGCGTTGTCTCAGTGCCAGGAAGGTACTGCTTTTCACACATTTCGTAATAGGTGAATGCTCTGTCGTCGTTACGGAACTGTGTGACATGCATGGCCTCGGCAAAATCTTGAAGCACATCAATTTCGTTATAGCAGACGCCCAGGAGCAGATGCTTCACGAAATCTCTCGGCGACGCAGTGGAAACCCCCAGAAACAGTCTTTGAGCGGCAACTTCAGGAGTGGGAGCCGCTTCACGTTTGAATTCGAATGCAGCCAGCACCTGATCTGTGTGTGACGCTGGTCGATTGAGAGCGTAAGCGAAGGCGCCCGCGAAGATGATTGCAGTGACGATGAAGACAACTGTAGCAAGTCGGCTTTTCATGTTGGTGACTTCCATAAAACTACTTGCCAAATAACGACGTCGGTAACCCGGCCGCGACCGAGAACGCGTCCATGGCGAGCATGCTGAGCGCCATTATCGTGAATCGAGATTGCTGATGCAATCCGCGTTTTGGTGACAGGCGATTCCTGTGCGATGAAGTTCGGCGCCGAACGATGCGACACGATCCCAGACGTGCGCCGAGTCCGTATTGGGGTGCGGCAAGTTGCTCGCGCGCGAGGAAGACTTCGCGTCTCGGACATGCAGTCGCGGAGCGACGACCGATAGTCGCCACGGGTTTCAAACCGTGGTTTGAGTTTCAAACGTCGTAGGCTTTGTAGGCGACAGCCGATTGCAAGAGGACGCCTTGCGTGTGGGTCGCTGCAACTTGGAAGCCAACGCTACCATCCCGTAGATTGAATTCCGCGGCTACGTAGCCCGCTCGCTTCGCGAGCGGAACGGACAGCACGCCGTAGCGAGCGACGTTATTATCCAAGTGGCTCGACGCCCCGCTGCAGTAGGCACGCCCGCGACTGGGGTAACCCGGCGACGGCTTTGACTTGCGAGAACACGCGGTCCGCCGCTCCGGTTGACCGCTTTGTTCGCCGAGCCGTTACGGTTCCGCGATGCCGAGGTCGCGGCAGATCTTGCGGGCGAGAAACTCATTGATTTCCCGGTAGCGTGGAATGGCAGTAGTCGGGCCATTTTCGGGATTGAAGTATACGCTGTGCTGGCCGTGCTCGCGCAGGAGGCGGCATTCGCTTGCCTCGACGCGACGGATCAATTCCTGCCGTTTCATGGAGTGCTCAGGTTGAACGGCTCGCGGGCGACATTGCATTATCCAACAAGCGTCCGCTCGGCTCATGCGCGATTGGCTTCGAGGATGGAGATGAGCATCCAGAACATAGCCAATGCGAGGCGCTGGCGCGTAAAGAAAAGAGGGCCGCCGTGAGCACGACCTACCCTTATGTCTTGGAAGGATTATTCCGAAGCGGTGGGGGGGGACGGTGTTGGATTACGAACTGATTCGCAGGAAGCACTATCGGGACGGGCAGAGCGCTCGGGCGATCGCGAAGGAACTGGGGGTGTCGCGGAAGTCGGTCGCGAAGGCGATCCAGAATGCGGCTCCGCCCGGTTATCGCCAATCGAACGCGCCGTCGCCGACTCAGCATGCATCGCTTGGTTCTGCCTCATGTCGGTTGCCAAACGAAATACGTCTTGTCGCACAACAGGCACTTGAAGAGACGGATCTCACGAAGTGATTCGGGCTTCAATTCAAAGTCCCAGTGTGGCTCGATGGGGCGCCGATCCCAGAATTGCTTCTGCGAAGGAACGCGTACCGATTCGTCGTAATCGGCGGGAACACCCACAAACTCACACCAGTCGCCACAGCAAAGAGGCCAATCCTCGCGTTGCATCATTAGCGGGATGTGTGGAATTCGATGGTATTGTTGGGCTGCGTTCTGTTTGTCGCTGGCATACGCGTTGATTAGCGTTTGGATTTCGCCTATCTCGTAATCGCTCTTGCGTACCAACCCAGCATTGATGCAGTCTGCACACGCAGCGAAAATCTCGGGTTCTTCGTCGGCCAACTGGGGATTGGCCGCTGCCGATGGGGCGGCAATCTCACCGCGGTAGTTGTACGAAACAACGCCGGCACGTTCACAGCACTGGTATTCGCCGAGTCCGGACGATTCCAAGGGGGTTTCAGCGATGTATCGGAACGTGGTCCCCATCAGATTGTCATGGCGGAACGACCCGCAGCACGGGGCGGCGGGAGTTGACGTTAATTTCAAAGAAATCCCTGGCCACCGCCGCTCCCGTGCATGCGATGGTTCGGCCTTTGCTCAATGGTCAGTCGGCGTCACCCAAATCCGAACAGTTCCGTCCCTGCTGCCCGCCGCCAGGGATTTGCCGTCTGGGCTGAACGCGACCACTTCGACCCGATCCGAGCTCGGTAGCGCCGCGAGTTGTTTTCCTGTCTCCGAGTCCCACACGCGCACGAGCATATCGCCGCCGGCCGTTGCTAAGCTTTTGCCGTCGGGGCTGAACACCACTCCTCGGACTGCTACCTTGAGGCCCTTGACTAGCGTTGTGTCCTTGCCGGTTTCCAAATCCCAGACTCGAATCGTCGCGCCGGTGTCGTTGAGGATAATACCCGCCGGGGCTCCACGACTTCCGGCCGTTATGGGAACTGCCACGCGCTTTCCATCGGGACTGATCGCAACATCGGCGGCCGACGCCCACTCGCCGTATTTCGTCTCGGGCTTGACCGAGAAGTGGTGAAGGGGTTTGAGTGTTTCGGCATTCCAGACCCACACTTCGCCCGCCTCTTGCAGTTCCCCGCCGGCCCCGCCAGTTCCCACAACCAACAGGTTGCCATCCACACTCCAAGTTACCGAACTGACAACCGTCGAAAGCTTGTCTGACTGGTGGATGATTTTTCCGCTCTCGGTATCCCAGATGACGACAATGCCGCCAACAAACCCATGCCGTCCGCCCACTGCAGCAGTCGATCCTCCAGTCGCCAGCCGCTTCCCATCCGGGCTAAATGCCATTGCGAAGACATCTGGCCGGCCGGATGCAGACTTCTTCTGCCCGCGGTCGAGAATAGGGTCGATCTGCGTCAGCAGCTTGTTGTCGGGAAAGGTGCTGATCGTGATCTTGCCCCAATAGTTGACTGCTACGCGCTTAAGATCCGCAGTAAAGGCGACTACCGGACCTCCAGGGCCGGTGCGGGCGATCCCTTGCAAGTCCGCTAAATGTTTCCCCGCGACCGAATCCCAGACCCGGATCGACCGGTCGTCACTTGCAGTTGCTAGCGAGTTCCCATCGTCGGCCCAAGCCACAGTTGATACCCGCGATGTGTGTCCTTTGAGCACCACCGGTTCCGGTGAATCGTCAGCATTCCCAGGAATATTTACCAACGCAAATACAACAGCCAAAGTTATCATACCTAACGGTTTCATTGTCCGTCCTTCCGCATAGGGGGCGCTCAATCGACTGCAAGGCCGAACGATCAGCACCCTCCGGTCGCCGAGGTGAGGCAGGAACTCGAAAATCGATCCGACCGACGGCTCCGGTTCACCGCCATGTTGGCGTGCCGACCGGGAACCTGTCCACTGCGAACATGCCAAGTGTCATTGTCGTGAATCGATACGGGTGATGCAATCGGTGTTTGGTAACAGGCAATCCCCATACGATGGATCGCAGTACCGACCGACGCGACACGAACCCTGGCGTGCGCCGAGTCCGTATTTGGGAGCGGCAATTCGATCGCTCGCGTGGATGACTCGATGTCTCAGAAAAGTAGTCGCGGAGCGACGACCGATGGTAGCCACGGGTTTTAACCCGTGGTTTGAGGGGCTGGAGAACAGCGGGCGTGTGAAGCGACCGTGCATGATGAGCAGTGGTGAGTGGACTCTTGAACATCGTCGTCGATCCCACGCGGCGGCGACCGCATCAACACCCTCGCCAAGTACCAAATAGTTGGGCCATCCCGAACACTCCCCAGTACAACCACCAAAACACAATTTGCATGAGATTCAGCAGTTGCAGTTGCGTCTTGGAAGCCTGGCGTTTCGATTTCATGAATTGCAGTGTAGCAACGACAAAAACGACACCACACGTCCACAACACACTAAGCGGAAAGAACCATGGTCCAAACTCCATTGTCAGCGTCAAAAGCCAACCTTCCGGTGAAGTTAAGTTCGGTTGCCCTGTGAGCCAACGTCCCACGATGGCCATACAAACCCCCGCCATGACGGCCAACGGAAAATGGACCTGAAATTGAAGCCTACGCGACAAACATCGACCGCACACTTCTACCGCCCTGGCGCCGCTTTCCGGACTCTCGTATGGATTTGGGACTTTAATCACTTGATGACCCGACGAACGACGCGGTGAACTGGGCCGCCGCGAACGAATGTTCTTTCAAAATCCGCGCGGCCCGCGGCTCCGGTTGAAACGATTGTCATGCGAATTGTAGCAATAGACTTTCCGTCGTATTCAGAACAGCGATAGCCGCAATGACCCACGCGATCGTCGCAACAATCCCAAGAAAAATTCCGGCGAGCGGAAGAATTGCCGAAACTCGCTCGCGTCTTGCGCATCGTAAACCTGAAAGCCCAAGAACCAGGCTCGCGCTTCCGACGAAAAAGACTATCAGGCAACCAATTCGAGCGAGCCATGCGTGAATCAGGACGATGCCCGGAGTACGATCGGCATGCGCCCAAATCTGTACTGCCAAAAGTATCGCGATTGGCGCAACAATTAGGACGGTCCCAGCCATGATGAGTGATGCGAGGCCTAAATCGCGGGATCGGCGAACGACGGATGCTTCGCTTGAGTCAACATGCGTTTCGGCTTTGCACATTGTTGCGGGTGCTTCATACGGATTTGATTGCACGCTTCCTCGCCTAACGTCCAGGTTAACCCGCACGGAAAAGCGGCGCGAACCACGACAGACATTCATTTTGGGCAACGGCTTGAACAGCGAAAAGACTGCCGCCTGTTCGTGACGGGTCGAACCGCGTTTTGGGCCTGACCTGTGCCACTACTACGTCCCCGTATTCTCAACTCGGCTGCCCTGCCCGCGCCACCTCGGCGTAATTCACGACACGATATCGGCGACAATTACGTTTACTGTGGGAGTCGCTGACAGGTTGCCATTAATGGTAACATCGTCCGAGTCGAAGTCGACCTCGCTGATGAGCCAAATCTCGATGGTCATTTCCTGGTTTCTGTCAACGACAATATCGGACTTCGCTCCGAGAAACGGAGGACCGACGCCCGACCTATTGTAGTCGTCATCACAATTCCCAGGAAGGTTGCCGCCCACATAACATCTCTGCAGCCCACCGAAGACGAGGGGTTGCCAACTGTCAATGATATTCTGATAAGTGCCGTCGATGCTTCGCCATGCCAGAAACCGGACGCCGATAATGCCGCGAATTCCGTATCCGCTGTCCGTCGCGAAGTTCGATTTGTCATCGAGATGGAATCGCATGTTCAGACCGTTGGGATAGCCCCACTCGGTGTGAATCTGTAATCTGCCAGAGCGGTCCGGAAACCTGCACTTGAACTGAAACCCCGCCTCCAGGTGCGCGATGCTGCTGTCTGCCTCTCCTCCGCCCTGGGTGGAATAGCCGATGGCTGTGGCAATCTGCCCAGTTGGTCTGCTGGCGAACGCCAAGGACGTCCAGCTCAAATTGCCATCGGAAATCTTCCGTGCAATTTCCGCGACGTCGTTGGCGGACATCGGCGGCCGAAGGACGACTTGACTCCAGGGGGCCACATTCGGTTCTGGCTTCCCGATATCCGCCAAGCTGAAGCTCGTCTCGATCGGCTGTACGCACTCGAGTTCCACGCCTGTTTCAGGTTGGGTCGGGAGGATGACCTCGGTGTCCAAATTGCAGTTACAGCGGTGCCGCTGACGTCGCACTGCGGCCTCGAGTGCGTAGACTCGTTGCTGCAGCTCTTGGAGGTCTCGGCCGATTTGATAGTCGCTCATGGATGGATTGCTTTGCTTCGCCGCGCTAGGCCCGAGCCATGCACGATAGGGTCACGGTATCAAACGGTGAATATGGGTCGTCGATTCGGTGGACTTGTGGTTGATTGCGCTTATGCCGCCGAACGACTGCGGTAACCCGGCGGCGGCCAGGAACCGTTGATTCCAAAATCCACCCGATCCGCCGCTCGGGTTGACCGCTTTGTTCGACATGACGTCCTGAAAGCCCAGGTCAAGAGCGAATTGTAGCGATGCGGAACCGCACGATTCAATGGAAGCCGACAAGAAGTGACGGCATGAACTGCAGCGGGCAAGGCCGCGAGTCGCGTTTCCGAAAGGATCTGCGAGCGGCGAACCCCCGACGATCGCTTGAGCATCGCACGATACGGGAATGAGCAAATCGTGGTTCTGGGCAGGCAGCCCAGCGAGGTGGTGGGATCGTTCGCAGTGGCGGCTTCTGGCTTGGGCAGCGATTGGAGCGACACGCTGTTTCCAGCAAGAACTATTCATCCAGAGGAAAACACCCCGGGCGATGGCCGCGGAGAACGCGAGGACGCTGCACGCAAAGCAACGTCGTCAATCATCTATCCCACGCACGCCATTCAGCCGTTCGGCACTACCCGGCGACGATCCGCATCGAAATGCTTGTATGCCAGTAACGGCCCGCAGCGTTCGATGTTGCGCCGCGAGTGCGTGCGGCGGTGGGCGCTTCCAAGGCTGGTTGCCAGTCATGGCGAACGGCACGCATCACGCGGGCGGCGCGTGTGACGCTGACTTCATTAACGACGCTGTCGCCGCCTCGCGTGCATGCGTTGGTTCGGCCACGATACACTCACCGTGTTTCTCGTTTCATCACTCTTCGATAGCTCGTCAGATCAGCCTCGGCGACGAACGCTGTGGGCCGATTGGACCAGAGGTCCGTACCCCATGGCCCGAACTCTCGCAGGGAGTCGCCGTCAAGTTCGTAGATCGCTAGCCGCGTAAGCACTTCGTCCGTCCCGCGATTGTTCCGGTAACCCTTCAAACAGCGGTAGTCGATCTTCTTGACGACTCCTGACGAATCGATCGTGAACGTACCCTCTTCGATCACCTGGTCCCCATTGAGTCGGAAGAATCTATCACCGACAAAGATGAAACGACCGTCTTGCATCACCTTCTTGCCCCCATGTTCAGTGTACTCCTCAATCCAGACTCCTTGGAGTTTGGCAGAGTCGCCGCGAGTTGTCGCCTGGATCGGGGCGGCGAGGAATGCCGAGCCCGAGGATTGAAGGGCCAGCCATGGTCCCGCGAGCAGCAGAACCACAGCATTCACTGCGGAGCAATTTCGCATTCTGGTCCTCCTGACGGACTAACTCCATCGATGACAGGCTGCTCGGTGCCATTCCAAAACCTGCCGCCGAACGACAAAGGTAACCCGGCGGCGGCCAAGAACCGTGGATTTCAGAATCCGCCCGATCCGCCGCACGGGTTGACCGCTTTGTTCGCCGATCCGTTACGGTTCCGCGATGCCGAGGTCGCGGCAGATCTTGCGGGCGAGAAACTCATTGATTTCCCGGTGGCGTGGAATGGCAGTAGTCTGGCTATTCTCGGGATTGAAGTACACGCTGTGCTTGCCGCCCTTGCGCAGGAGGCGGCATCCGCTGGCCTCGACGTGACGGATTAATTCCTGCCGTTTCGTGGAGTGCTCAGGTTGAACGGCTCGCGGGCAACATTGGATTTCCCAACAAGCGTCCGCTCGGCTAATTCGCGATTGGCTTCGAGGACGAGCTGCACCGCTTCTTTGAGGTTCTCGCGCACTTCCTCAAGCGTCTCGCCCTGGGTATTAGCGCCCGGAAGTTCCTCGACGAACGCGATGTAGCCCTCTGGTACCGCTATGTAGACGGCAGTCAACTGCATCTTAGTGCCTCACTCTGCGATTCCGCATCGATCATCGACGACATCGAGCATACCGCGCATCGCCCCTCGAAGCCAAGACATGGTCTAGCAACTGCTGCCGGCCGCTGATCGAGGCGAACGACACCGTTCACCGGGCCGCGGCAAACCAATGATGACTTCAGAACCAGCGCGACCCGCGGCTCCGGTTGAACCGGTTGTTACCCCGGTTCACGTGTTTGATTGCACAACGGTCAAGGTCTGCCCTCAGCTGAGACTTGCGAAACCCTCGTCCCCTCAATAGTCGCAGAAAATCAGGAGCGTGATCGAAATGCTGAAGTTGCCGATGATAGTAATTGATGTACTCCAGTATCGCCAGCGCTGTCGCGAGTATCGCGACCCACCGGTCGCCTGTGCTGACGGAAAAGCGATGAAAAAATAGATCGGCGACGCAAAGAAGCGACGCAACAATGAGACTTGCAAGCAATGGAAGGCGGACGCGATCCAGCCAATAAAGCGTCGAATCGATGTTGGATCGGTCTTTTATCTGCCGAAATTTCGCACGCCAATAGCAACCACCCACGATAAGCAACCCGGACATCGGGACCAAGCACGAAATACCAATTGGACCAATGGATTGACCATTCACAGTCGGCACAAGGATGGCGACGACAGGAAGAAGTACAGCATTGAACAATTCAAGTCGCCAGTAGCCTTCCAAACGTTGCTGTAGTTTGTTCATGCACTATTTTGACGAGAACCTTTTAGGGGTAACGATCAGCATCACCCGGCCGCCGAGGTGAGGCAGGAACTTGAAAATCGATCCGACCGGCGGCTCGGGTGGATGCGGTTGTTAGTAGGGACGATCCAGCAGGCCGCATCCACGCCCGAATTGTATTCCGCGAAACCGAGGGGATTCAACAGCAAACGGCTGTCCATTGGGCAGGACGTTCTTGCCCGAGGCACCCGGCACGCCGCGAAGGCTGGGAGCGGCAAGGAGGAGCCGATGACAACGCGGCGGCGGCACGCATCCCAATTCTGCCGCAACCATTCGGCAACGGTACCCCGCGAAGCCGATGGCGGCAGTGGTTTGCGGAATGTAAGCGTACACCAGCACCATGGCCGTTTTTGCGGGCGACCGGGCGGCGAGGGCGGCGGCGGGTTCGGCGGTTCCAGCCGCAGAGAGGCGGGGCGGACGCTGCGGCGGTGAGCTGCGGCGGCAGGCGACGCGGTTAGCGTTTCTCGCGGGCCGCTTTGAGCGCGA
>JAXMBL010000003.1:0-2432568 GCA_046349915.1 Pirellulales bacterium
AACCTGCCCAGCAGTCCTTGGCCATCCGGGCAGGTTGCAAACCTGCCCCACGGGTGGCAAATCGTTGTACGACGGACAACTACTTGCGGGCTTCGAGGCCAGCGAGCGTGCCGGTGCTCGAACCGAAACGATCGATCTCCAGTCCCAACCGTTGGAGCATCGACACATACAAGTTGCTCAGTGGCGGCGGGTTGTTGGCATCGAACGCCAAGTGCTGGCCATGCTTGAATCCGCCGCCCGCCAATAGCACCGGCAGGTTTTTGGTCGAGTGGTTGCTGGCGTTGCCGAGATTACTGCTGAAGAAGATCGTCGTCTTGTCCAACAAGCTCGCTCCTTGCTCCTCGGTCTTTTTCAATTTGGCGAGCAACTCGTAGACCGTCTTCATTTTCTCGAGCTCGACGATGCGCAGTTGATCAAGCTTCTTGGGGTCCTGACCATGATGAGAAAGATCGTGATGGCCTAAAGAGACGCCGTCGATCGGCGGCGCCAAACTGGTGCCCAACAGAAGCAGAGTAACCAAACGTGTGGAATCGGTGAGTAGGGCGAGATGAATCAGGTCGAACATGAGGCGAGTCTTGCCGATCAGGTCGGCTGGATTCATGTTGTTCTGCGGCTGTTTGGCATCGACCAACGGCTTCGGCTTCTTGGTCCATTGCTCGGAGACTACCATCCGCTGCTCCAATTCGCGCACGCTCGTAAAATACTCGTCTACTTTCTCGCGATCGCGTGATCCGAGTCGTGGTTGGAGACGCTTGGCTTGTTCGCTGACCGCATCCAAAATGCTTTGCCCGTCACGAAGCCTTCGAGTTTGTGCTTGTACTTCGTCGGGCTTGCCTTCGAGAAATAGGCGAGCGAAGACAGAAGCCGGATACAAGTCGGGTGGAACAAGTGCTCCGCTGCGAGTCCAAGAGAGGCCAAAGCCCTCGGCTGAAAGCGATAGGCTCGGCACTCGCGTCTGACCGCCGATCTTTTCCGCCGCCAGTTGATCCACCGAGATGCTGTTCTTGAACCCACCGCGAATCTCGGGATGAGGCGCCGCGGTCAAGAAACTAAAGATCGAATCGTGACTCGATCCGACATCCGGATGAGCAAGGCCGGAGATCACCGTGAACTCATTGCGGAATTCGGAAATGGGTTCGAGATATGGAGTCAGTTGGTAATCTCGCCCCGGTTGCTCGGGAAAAAAGTTTGCGGGATGGACGCCCAGCGGCGTGCAGATACAGACCATACGTCGAGGCGGCTCGGCGGCTTTTTCACCGGCTTTGGCTCGCGGCGCTAGGCTCTCGACTAACGGCAGCGCCAGCGTCACTCCCGCCGCGCGAAGGAACCGGCGTCGATCGTCCAGTTGGGCATTTCTTGTCTGGCAAAGCATCGGTTCACTCCGAGGTCGTTTCAACGGTGTGGCGCTGTGTAGGGCTCTTACTTCTGGCGAAACAGTTCACTGGCCACGATCGCATGAATCAAGGATCGAAACCCATAGTCCTTCGTGCTCGCTTGCGCGACGATGGCGTCGACGGCCGTGTCGTCCAGCGACTCCGGGGCGGCGCCCGTGCCATAGGTCAGCAGCGTGATGGTTAGCGCGCGAACAAATCGTGGTTTGTCTTCCAGCAGCAACTGTTTCAATTGGTCAATGTTCTGAAACGAACGACCATCTTCTAACTCGCCGGTAGGATCGACAGGCGGTCCCTCGAGATACGGCATGCGACGGCCGTCGAGCGTGACCGGCTTCCCGTTGCCGCTGGTGCGATAGTGAGCGCGCCAGCCGCCGATGACATCGAAACTCTCCAGCGCGAATCCTGGTGGATCGATCGTGCGATGACACGACGCACATGCATCGATGTCGCGGTGTTTGGCCAGTAGCTGCCGAATGGTCTTTGCGCCGCGAATGTCGGGTTCGATGGCCGAGACGTTCTCTGGCGGCGGGGGAGGCGGTTGTCCAAGGATGCGGTCGAGCACCCAGGCGCCGCGAGTGACCGGCGAGGTGCTGGTTCCATTGGCGGTGACCTTCAACACACTCGCCATGGTCATGACGCCGCCTCGATGGCTATCGAGCGGTAGTTTGATCCGCTGAAACTCCCAGCCCTCGACCCCCGCAATCCCATAGTGCTTGGCCAAGCGGCCGTTCAGCATGGAAAAGTTGGAGGCCAAGAAATTCTCGACGCTCAAGTCCTCTCGCAACAACTCGGAGAAAAACAGTTCCGTCTCGCGCACCATCGAGACTTTGAGCATCTCGTCATACTCGGGATACAAAATATGGCTGGGAATCGTGAAATCGATATCGCGCAGGCCCAACCATTGGCCGACGAAGTTCTTTGCGAACGACTCGGACTTAGGACTCTTTAGCAGCCGCTCTACTTGTGCTCGTAGCACCTCAGGATTCGCCAACGACTCGGCGCCCGTCGCGTCCGCGGCCGTAAACAACTCGTCGTCGGGCATGGTATTCCACAGGAAGTATGACAAGCGGCAGGCAAGCGCGTGGTTGTTGAGTAGTCCGGGAGTTTCTCGCAGAAAGAGAAAATCGGGCGAAACGAGAATGGCGGCGAGTCCGACGCGGGTGGCTAGCTCGAAGGAATGGCCCTCTTCAAGTTTCTGGGCAACCAGCGAGTAGATGGGCTGTAGTTCTTCGTCGGTCACGGGACGTCGATAAGCACGACGAGCAAACCGTCGCAAGATCTGTTCCGCGTCTGACCGAGGCGACTCGGAAGTCACCTCTACTCGCTTGGACTGGTTGTACGCGGGTGCTGGTTTCTGAGGGAGATCGCCAAAGATCCGGCGATGGCTAGCGGGTGGCCACGCGTCGTACAGTGGACCTTCTACTTCGACCCAATCCACGGTCAGGCCGGGGCCTTCGTACTTCTCGGCGCCGATCTTGTGAACCGATTGGGCGGACGCGAGTGCATACGGCAGAATTCGGATCGTCTCGCGCGCTTCCAGTTCGTCAGCGAACTCGACGACGCGCGACTCATCTGCGGGGGCGTCGAAATAGCCTACCAGGTGTGGCTTGCCGGTCATCAGCATTAAGCCCGCGTCGACTCGATAGGTGACAGGTTTGCCAGCGCTTTGCGTACCCGAGGTGGATAGGCGAAACCGATAAACGCCGCGATCAGGCGGATAGAAGGGAGACAGCACAATCGACTGCCAGGGAGAAGAACTGAACATGACAACTCCGCCGTCGTCCCGTTTGCGGAAGACGCTCTCCGTCGTCACGCGGACCTGATGCGTTTCTTGCAAGCTGTAACGCTTCTTGATGACCGGCGGCTGAGGCCCGTTGGCGATGGCGACGTCGAGTGCCGCGTAGGCGGCTTCGAGGTACTTGTCCATCAAAAATGACGACACATGTTGGGCCTCGCCCACATTGTCAAAGCCATGCGCGGCGCCGTCGAGCGGCAGACGATCTCGCAGCGGGATATTGATCCCGAGTAGATCCCGCACCGTGTTCTCATACTCGATACGGTTGAGTCGTCGCAAAGTGACGCGTCCCTCAACCGCTCGTCGTGCTTGTTCGGCAAGATCGAGTTGCGAGCGGATCGCCGTGACCAGGGCGCCGCGGTCGGCATCGCTGAGTTCACTTTTGTCGGCTGGCGGCATCTCGCGTCGTTCGATGCGCCGAGCGATTCGACTCCAAACTCGTCGACGTGCTTCATCGGCGAAGTCGCGCGGGAAGGCATCGAGTCGGAGCATGCCTTCCGGGGAATCGCCAGAATGGCAAGCGAAGCAGTGTTGTTGGATCAGTCGTTCGGCAGCGCTGCTTTGGCTGGAAGGATCGGCTGCTAACGCCCAAGAAATCGGCGAGACAAGATAAGAGCTGACGCCCAGCAAGAACACGGTCAACGGGGCGCGAAAGTGATTCATAACCCGCAATTCCTTGAGGAATACTGTCGCCGTCGACCTAGTGAGGTGAAGATCGGAGCATAACGCGTATGATACGTTAAGAAACTACCGTTGGCATCGTTTCCTCCACTCTTCTTTTGGGAGGCGTTGTATGTTTCGAGTCGTTCCAGGCGTTGCGAGTTGGTGTTTGGTGGTTGGAACTTTGGCTTGTGCCATTCATTCCGAGGAATTGCGTGGGTTTCCCGATCGAGACCGTAATCCGAGGGAAGCCAAGCTGGCGGAGTCGGTCCGAACCGGTGGAATTGAGCGAGTCAAAGCAGCCAGCGAAGGAATGAACTTACGCTTGTACGCCGATCTTGATGCGTTCTTGCTGAGTGAATGCAGGGATGTCGCGGTGATTCGCTACTTGAGTCAAGTCGCTGGCTTGTCGATTACCGAACTCCAAACAGCGGCGGCAGCAGGTGATCTCGTAACGGCTCGCTCCCTTCTCAAGAATCGAGCGCAGTCTCCGTTGTCGAGCCTAGACACTGCGGGGTACTCATCGCCAATGCGGTTGGCAATCCGGCGGCGAGATGAGCCGATGGTACGTCTGCTTCTTGACGAAGGGTTGCCTGCTACCGACCCACTGGCTCAAATCACCGGCGCACGCGACCCCGTTACTCCGCTCGCGGAAGCGATTGAACAGGGTCAGCCTCGAATCGTCGCACTCCTGTGTAAAGCGGGCGCCCCGCTGGAAGAGTCACAAACAACTCTTGTTCCCAAAAATCCCGCTCAACGCTCGAACGCAGCCATGGGTTGGACAAGCCTCTCCAACGAAGCTCGCCAGCGTAGAATTCGAGAATTAGTTGCTTCGGGAGAATGGATCGAGGAGCCGAATCCCGCGGCGAATCAGTATTGTCCGCTAGGCAAGGCGATCTGGGCTGGTCGAGAGAGTGTGGTCAAGGTGCTGCTTGACGCGGGAGCTGACCCCAATGTGCTGATGGGCAACGAGCAAAGACCGTTGCATGCTGCCGTCAAAAGTGGTCACTCAGGTATTGTGAAAGCCTTGATTAGCAAAGGTGCTGATATCGACTCCCTCGATTCCCTCGGAAGATCTCCGTTGATGTTGGCGCTGTTGGGACATGGCGATATCGCGGACCAACTACGGTCCGCGGGCGCCAAGCTGCCAAGCGTCGACTAGTGCACTTTCACAGCCACGACACAAAGTACGACGGACTTCCAGTCCGTCGGTCAAACTCTGCTGGCTCGAGTCGCCACAGGTTCTTGCCGCAGCACTCGCCATCGTGGACTATCGGAGCTTCAACGGCGAGTAGGAAGGGCGAGCGATCGTCGTGGTTGGGCCGACCGCGGAAGGGAGCGGCAGGTGGCGTAAGAGTCCTTCGGTGCTGGAGGTCGCTGGAACTTGGAATTCTTGCTGCGGCGCCAACATGCGCACCAGGGACACGGCTGAAATCCACGGCTGTCGTCCCTCGCTGGCCATCGCACCTTCCACATCCGCCAAGATCACTCCTGGTCCGTGCGATTCGCACTGGCCAGTGATTTGCAGACCTTGCGAGGTGAGTTCGAAACCGCAGGCGAGCTCGCGATACTTCCACAGCGATTGGCGGCTCTCCAGCACTCGCTCGGGCAAAGACCACTGCAGAGCGGCTTCGTCCCCCGCCGCGACTAAGAGCGATTGGCTCACGACGCCGCCCGCACTTGCCACCGTTCCCGCCGCGTCAACCACTCGTCCCTTCTCCCACCGCAAGCGACTCACCACCAGATCGGCGATTCCAGACAACTTGTGAGGAAATCGGCCCGTGATCGCTTGATCCAGATCGACTTGGGTCAGTCGTCCTTGAGCTTCTCCCGCCCAGCCATTGGCAGACTCCCGCGCCAAGCAGTGGCCGCTGATCTGGCAGTCGGCGCCTAGTTCGCGCAGTTCCGGCCATGCGATCGCCAACAGCGAGGCAGGAAGCGCTTGCGGACCCGTGGTGAAGGCCCAGGCGGTTGTGGGCGGCGAGTTGTGTCGCTGACGAGTGATGGTGAGCTGCGCGGGTTGTCGCATGGTGACGCCCGCCACTTTGAATTCGACCTGCAATTGCGGGTCCGTCGACTCGCCTTCGCCCGCTCGTCCCTCCAACTGTACATCCAGCAGCGTGAATGCCTCGTCGGGGCTCGACACTTGCAGTGAGGCGACGACTACCTGCCAGATTGGCGCGGCCCCGGTCGTGCGACGCCAGAGCATCGGGTGGGCGATTTCATTCAAACGCGAAAGCTGCGAGCGAGGTATATCGGCGTCGCCAAGAAAGGCGACCCAACCCTCGGCCTCTCGACCCAATTCAACTCGCGTGACACTCGCGAGCTTGGCGTCGGTCTCGGGATCGACCAGCGTCACTCCCTCGAGCCACGTCACACGCGGCTCGGGATGCACCACTCGCTCGATCAACACCTCAACGCCGAGATATTGTCCGAGCGACTCACGCCACGCCTCACGCTCCGCTTCCCGATACCACGATGAATTCAGGTATCCGCACCAAAGCACCACCAACATCGTGGGAAGTACGCAACCCAGCAAAAAGCCGGCGCGGCAGCAAAACCGGCGCGTCGTTTCATGCATGGCGAACATCCGTGTTCGGGTGGTGGAAGACTTGCGGTGAGCGGGCTACGGGGTCATTGGTTGTTGGTCATTTGTCATTGGTCATTGCGCGGGGGTTAGCGTGCTTTCGCTAGGTCGTGGTAGGTTTGCCAGCGAGCTTGCATTTCTTTTAGGCTGTCGTTGCCGAACTTCTCGGTGAGTGCCCGCGCGATTTCGAAGGCTACGACGTTTTCCACGATGACGCTGGCGGCCGATACGGCGCACACATCGCTGCGCTCGTAAGCCGCAGCTTCCGCTTGCTTGGTGTTCAGGTTGATGGAGTCGAGCGGCTTGCGCAAAGTACTGATCGGCTTCTTTGCCGCTCGCACGATCAACGGCTGGCCATTGGTGATGCCCGCTTCGAGCCCGCCGGCATTGTTCGTGGGACGAACGTAACCGAGCGTCGGAGTGTCTTGCTGCGCGGGATCGTAATGGATGGGGTCGTGAACCTGCGAGCCTCTGCGGCGAGCGGCTTCGAAGCCCAATCCGATCTCGACCCCCTTGATTGCTTGCACTGCCATGACGGCTTGAGCGATTCGACCGTCGAGTTTCAGGTCCCATTGAGTGTGGGTGCCGAGACCGATCGGAAGTCCCTCGACACGCACCTCGACCACGCCGCCCAACGTATCGCCCGCCTTGCCGGTTTCGTCGATCAAGCTTTCGATCTCGGCGTCGCTATCGGGGTTGAGCGAGTAGATGCTGCTCGCGTCTCGCCAAACTCGTTGCTCTTCCAGTGTGCCCGGTCGTGGCTCGATTTTGACACCGCCGAGTTCGACGACGTACCCGAAGGCGGTCACTCCGAACTCGCGGAGAACTTGTTTGGCGAGAGCCCCGGCGGCGACGCGCACGGTCGTTTCGCGAGCGCTGGCGCGCTCGAGCACTCCGCGGATGGAACCGAGAAATTTGATGGCGCCGGTGAGATCGCCATGGCCTGGGCGAGGCCGTTCGAGGTCGCCGAGTCGCTCGAGTTTGTAGTCGCGATTGACCACCTGGAGGGCGATGGGGCTGCCGAGCGACTGGTTTTGCCAGATGCCCGAGAGAATATCAACGGTGTCGGTCTCGATCCGTTGACGCCCGCCTCGTCCATAACCGCCCTGGCGGCGGCGTAATTCCGCGTCGATCGAGCTGGTATCGATAGTGATTCCGGCCGGGAAGCCATCGACGAGCGCCACAAGGGCCTTGCCGTGCGATTCTCCGGCTGTCCAGTAGCGCAACATGCTCTTCCCCAGCCTCTCCAAATCGGGACCCAGTAAAGCGCCAATATTAGCTACGGGCGGGAAATCGGGATAGGGCAGTGATTGGGGGGAAAACCGGCGCTGCCCCATTTGCCCGTTTCCCCTACAATGCGGAAAGTCCCTGGGTGGGGCGTGCGGTCCACCGCAGCATTCGGTTTTCCTCTTTACCAAGGTCGTACCATTCATGGTTACCCAGTTGCCGCGGCGCCGGGCGGTCTCCTTTTCGTCCCGCTGGAATCTGTTGTTCGCCGCCTCGATGTTCGCCCCTATTCTGGCCGGTGGCTGCGGTGGGAGCGACGAGCCGATTACGGCTCAGAAGAGTCAGTACGAGGTCGGAGACGACAACGGAGCGAGCGGGGCGGCGGGGGCGGAGAGTGCTCGCCCTAGCAGCCCAAGCGACTCAGGCGAGCCAGCTCCTGGCGATTCCGATTCTGGCGCGACGGGTTCGGAAGCGCCTGCTGCGGGAGGAGCGACCAACGTTCGCCCACCCGTGCGACCGCCCATGTCGACTGGCGATGATGCTGACGCGCCGGCGCCGCCGCGAGTTGCAGGAAAGAAGAGTAGCGCGAATGAGGGCGGGCTCGAAGGCACGCCTGAAGAACTGCTCGCTCGACTGGTGCAACTCGAACGCAAAGAACCTTCGGGACGCAACAACCGCGAGTTGCTCGAGAACATCCGCGAATGGCTCGACTTGCGTCTGAAGCTCGCGGACAAGCTGTTGTCGAGCGAGGCGAGTGAAGAGCAGCGGTTGGTGGCTGCTCGCGCCAAGAAGGTGATTCTCATTCAGATGACTCAGGCGGGCATGCCTGACATCGATAAGGCGTTGAAGCAATTCTGCATCGACCTGATCAAATCGGAAGGTGCGTCGGTCCAGCAGCTTGGTCGCATCACCCAACTGGAAATGCAACTCGCCAAGCTGTTTGCTGGCGCGACTGAAGATTATCAAGCGGTGGTCGACGCGATTTCCGCGGCGTTGGAAGGGCCGAATCGCGACGAGGAACTGTTCAATTCGGTCGCCAGCGCCTCGATTGCCTTGCAGCAAACGGGTCAGCCCGATGCGTCTCTGTCCGCGATGAAGGTAGTGGAAGAGGCGTTTAAGGAAACGAAGAACGAACGCATCGCCGCCATGCTGAGTCGGCTGGGCGAGTTGCGTTCGTTGCTGGAGAGCGGCATCGATTCGTTGGCGGACGGCGTTGTGAAAGACGAGCCGATGGCGACCGAGAAGTTTTTGGCGGCGGTCGATAAATTGGTCGCCGATAAACCGGGCGGCGGTTTGCTCGAAAAAATTTCGTTCTTAGCTCAACAGTTTGAATACACTCGGCGGTACGAGTTGGCGGGGCATCTCTACAACGCGATCGAGAAGGGCTACAAGGAACATGCGGACGCTGAGATCGCGAAGCGGGCGACCGCGGCGGTGGCCGTTGGCCGGAAACGCATGGAGTTGCTTGGGAAGCCGTTTGTTGTCGAAGGAAAAGACATTGAGGGGCAGCCGTTCGATTGGAAGCCCTATGAAGGCAAAATCGTATTAGTGGACTTCTGGGCCACGTGGTGCGGTCCGTGCCAGAAAGAAATTCCCAACATCAAGCGGAACTTCGATCGATACCACGAGATGGGCTTCGAGGTAGTCGGCGTGAACTTGGATCAGGAACGAGCGGATCTGGACCGATTTTTGACGGTGCAGCCGCTGCCGTGGGCGACCGTGGTCGACGCCAACTCGTTCGCGGAACGTTGCGGCGTCGAGTCGATTCCGTTTGTGGTGCTGGTAGGCCGGGACGGTCGAGTGCTCGATCTGCATGTGCGCGGCGAAGCACTAGGTCAGCGGTTGGAAGAACTGTTCAATCCCGACGCGAAACCTGCCGCCAAGAAAGAACCTGCCGAGGGGGACGCAAAGCCTGCCAAGCCTGAGGCGAAACCGTCGGACGAGAAGCCTGCGGAAGACAAGCCGGCCGCCGAGAAGCCAGCCGAGGCGAAGCCGGAGCAGGATCAAGGGGCTCGCCGAGCCCCGCGGGTTAGCGATGATTTTGTGGGGGTCGGTTTGGATGACGTCAGTCCGTTCTTGGCGCAGCCTGCTCCGCAGGCGGGGGCGGCAACCAAGGCGCCGGCGGCGAATGCGGCGTCCAATGCTCAGGCGAATGGCGCACCGGCGGCGGGGGGACCGAAGTTACCCGACGTGAATCCTTATGCGCCACGAGCCGACCTGAAGCCGCTCGAACTGATCGACTTCATGGAACGGATGCTCGACAAGCCGAAGAGTATTCGTGGGCGTCCTGGTTTCTCCGAGGCGATTGTCATCGCGGCGGATCGATTATTGGCGAACCCTGAAGTCACCGATCGTTTCAAGCTGATCGCGATTACGAACAAGATTGAAGTGTTGCATGCGAAGGCGGTCGAGGGGGATGCTAAAGCCGATGAGCAGCTCTCTGCCTTAATCGACTCGTTGGAAAAAGACGAACGACCTTCAATTGCCAAGTCAGTTCGTTTTTTGGCGCTCGAACGCAAGACTCAAAAGATGGACTCGGAGGTCGAGGCCGATGTCGTCAAGCTGCTGGGCGAACTCAAGCAGTTTTATACGGACGAGAAGCTTGAGGCCAAGCACTTGCGAATGGCGTCGAACACGGTGCGTTTGATCAACAAGATTGCGAACGCCGATACTCGCGAGAAGTACTTCGCCGAGTTTGGGGGGATGTTTGCGAAGAGTGCGGACCGCACGTTGGCTCGCTATGGGAAAAAACTCGCCACGCCTCCCGAATCAAGCGAGTCGGATTTGGTGGGGAAGGAGTTGGAGTTGGCGGGGCGCACGTTGGGAGGCGAGGATTTCCAATGGGAGAAGTACCGCGGCAAGGTAGTTTTGGTTGATTTTTGGGCCACTTGGTGTGGGCCATGCATTCGCGAGATGCCCAATGTGAAGGCGTTGCACGAGAAATACTCGGCTCGCGGCTTCGACATCGTGGGGATCAGTTTGGATCAAGATCTCGATGCGCTGGCCGAGTTCAACAACCAGCATAAGTTGCCTTGGACGACGCTGGCGGGCGAGGAGAACCAGGAACTTGCCAAACGTTATGGCGTACGAGGCATACCGACGATGATGTTGGTCGACAAGCAAGGCAAGGTGGTCGGCGTAGCGCATCGAGTGCAAGAGTTGGCCGACAAGATCGAACAACTGCTGAAATCCTCGTAGCGGAATTCGCAAGAATTCCGACCCGTCGCCCCGCGAACCAGCGCCTCACAAGCATCTAACCCCCCGCCCCGAAGCGCACACGCCGCACCGTTCTTCCCCGCCACACTGGGCCTTCACTCTCCTCTCGCCTACAATTCCACATATCACCGCCGAGGAACGGGATCGTGGGGCGATCCTCGACACGACGAGCGAAACGGCTCGCCGACGAGGTCGTTATGTCTCACGATTTCTCCTCTCTCAGCAACTCACAGCCTCGTCATACTCGCCTGGCTAAATCAGAGGTCGCTGATTTTCTCCGCGAGCTGTCTCGTCTCAACCCGACCGACGAAACCGCACGAGCATGGGCTGAAGGCGAGTTGAAGCGGTGCTTGGGGCCGCAAGCGATACTGGCTTACGAACTACCGGGCGTTTCGAACGATCGGTTGCTCGGCTGGTTGGGCCGACGCTGGTGGATTTGGCCGGACGGAATTCCCGCCGAGCGTCGTTGGAGTTTTCCTAGCTCGAGACTCTCCCGAGCCCTTGATCTTGAGGTCATGTGGTTTCGCAGACTGCAAGCAATCTGCGAGGAGACTCGCAGTTCGGGCGGTCGAGTGGTATTGGCGCCGGGGACGGCGGGCGAGCGATTGGTCAGGCGAGCGGCCGTGCGAGCGGGGCTTGATCGCTTGGAAGTGATGATCGACGAGCGGGCTGGGGCGAGTTTTTGCTGGGAATTGTCGTCTCAAGAGGCCGAGATCCGAGGGGATAAGCCGCCGAGCGTCTCGCGATTGTGGCTGTCCGCGGGCGACGAGAGCGGGTGTCTTCCCGATTTTGCTTCCATTCCGGTCCGAGATCGAGCGTTGATGATTCTCGGGGAAGAACTGCGTCCGATAGCCGTTCGCGCGCGGGGCCATACGGCCCGTTTGCTCGCGGCTCGCTGCGTCGAGCTGCCTCCGAGTTGTCGACAGCGGTCGCGACCTCGTGCGACTTTGCATGCAAGTTGCTCGACCACAGATCGAATCGACGTTGTCGAGCCGTGCTTCGAGCGCGCAACAGACGAATGGCCTTGGCCCGCGCTTGTCCATTGGACTCGCCGCCGAGAAGGCCCGTGGCCTGGGCAGACGGAGGAGCAATACATCGACGAACTATTGGATGAGCGACCCGAGCGAGATCGGTCGGCGCTCGCTGTATTGGAACGCATCATCGCCGAGCGGCGTTTACGAGCATCAAGGCTTTCGCTGCGAGGAGGCGAGCCGATGGTGTGTTGGGCCGATGTGTCGCCTCAAACACTGGTCGATGGTCGAGTGTTTCGGACTCATCGGCATCGCTGGGATTTTGAACCATACGGATTGGCGGTCCGTCGTGAGTGGTTGCAGCATTGTGGCGCAAGACCCGTGATTTACGGAGATGATGCGAAATGGGAGGAGCTTTCCGAGCAGGATCGTCCCTGGTTTCAGCGGCAGGGAACGCGAGTTGGACGGCGCGGAAAGTCGATCGATTGGCGGATTGAAGGCGAGTGGCGAGTGCGGGGGGATGTGGACTTGGCGAATGTGCCGAGTGATTCGGCCTTGGTGTTCGTGCCCGATGTGGCGGCGGCTAGGCGGATTGCGTCTATCAGTCCGTGGCCGGTGAGGATCATGGCGGCGGCCCCGCTCCCAGAATCGACGCAGCCAGCCTAAGATAAGGGAGTATCGAAACTAGCTGACTTTGCACCGAGAACCCCCGTTGATTCCATGGCGCCTTCCTTGCCGACCGTTGACGAAATTGTGGATGAGTTCGCGGAACTTGATGATGCCACGGAGCGGCTCGAATGCCTGATCGAAATTGGCGATACACTGCCCGACTTCCCCGAGCAGGAACGATTGGAAGCGAATCGAGTCCAGGGATGCCAAAGCAATGTGTGGCTGATCGCCGACAGTGAAGGCGAGGGGAGGGATCGGCGACTGCGGTTCCAGGCCGATAGCGATGCGCCGATGGTGCGCGGCCTCGTCGCGATTCTCGTCTCTGCATTCACCGGCAAGACCGCTCGCCAGATTCTGGAGTTTCCCGTCGAGAGATTGTTTGACCAACTGAAGTTGCGATCGTTCCTGTCGCCCATGCGCAGCAACGGATTGCACTCGATGGTTCTCTTTGTGCGAGTTCTTGCCGAAAGAGAGATAGCGGCTGGCGGGTTCGAAGGGCAGGAGCGACAACCGTCGGCGTCGGCCCAAGGATCGACAACCTCGGAGGTAAAGCCAGAGACGAAAGAAACTATTCCGCTGTCGCCCGACGAGGTTGCAGCGCTACGCAACGACTTTCCCATTCTGTCTCGAGTACTCGAAGACAATCGACCGCTTGTTTATTTGGACAATGCCGCGACCACTCAACGACCGCGAGCGGTGATCGCGGCCATCACCGAGGCCTACGAGCAGTATTTCAGCAACGTGCATCGAGGCGGGCATGCGTTGGCCGCTCATACGACGGAACGCTATGAAGGCGCTCGCGAATCCCTGCGGCGATTCCTCAATGCCGCTCGTTCGCACGAATTGATTTTCACCTCAGGCACGACGGCGGCCATCAATCTGGTCGCGCGAAGTTGGGGGGATGCGAACCTGAAGACCGGCGATGAAGTGCTGCTGACGGTGATGGAGCACCATTCCAACATCGTTCCGTGGCAGCAGTTGGCCGAGCGAACGGGGTGCCAACTCCGCTTCGCGCCGGTGACCGACGACGGATGGCTTGATCTTGAGGCGTGGTCGAGTCTACTGAGCGAACGAACGAAGTTGGTCGCCTTTACGGCCGTCTCCAATGTGCTCGGCACGATCAATCCAGTCGAGGAACTGGTAAGGCGAGCGCGGTCGGCGGGGGCTGTCGTCCTGGTCGACGCTGCTCAGGCTGTTCCACATCAAGCCATCGACGTGCAAAAGTGGGATGCCGATTTCTTGGCGTTCAGCGGACACAAGATGCTGGGGCCGGCGGGCATCGGCGTGCTGTATGGCAAAGAGCGGTTGCTCGACGCGATGCCGCCGTTTCTGGGCGGCGGCAGCATGATTCGCACGGTGACGACCGAGGGATTTTCGCCTGCGATGTTGCCCGCCAAGTTCGAGGCGGGGACGCCGCCGATCGTGGATGCGATCGCACTGGGCGCCGCCGTGAAGTATCTCGAGCAAGTGGGAATGGAGCGAATTCACCTCCACGAATTGGAACTCACTCGAGCCGCTCATCGTGCGATAGCGGACGTAGAGGGAATCAAGATTCTCGGGCCGAAGCCGGAGCAGAAAGCGGGGATCGTCACCTTCACCATGGAACGAGCTCATCCGGATGAGATCGCCAAGGTGCTCGATTCCCAAGGAATCGCCATCCGCGCTGGGCATCATTGCGCGATGCCGCTGCATCAACGATTGGGAGTGCCGGCAAGCAGTCGCGCGAGTTTCTATTTTTATAACACGCTGGATGAAGTCGAACGGTTCGGCGAGTCGCTTCGGTTAGCTCGACGGATGCTTGGGCGCTGAGTCGGAATTCTTGCGAATTCCGCTACAATGAAGTCGTGTCGAATCATTCTATGGCCGAGCTCCGGGAGACTGCGGTACATGTTCCTACGACAAGGCGGGGTGTTGTTGGCGGCGATGATCTTGGTAGGCGGGTTGGTGAATTCGGAGGTGCTGGCCGCCGACTCGCCGCAATCGCCCACGACTTCGCCGGGAGTCGTATCTGCAGAGTTCATTTACGAGTCGGCGCCGTTTCCTCAGTGCCACGCCTCGACGATCGCCGCGACTCCGCAAGGGCTGGTTGTTGCATTGTTCGGCGGCACTCGTGAGAAGAATCCCGACGTAGGCGTGTGGGTTTGTCGCCAAGAAGGAAACGGCTGGAGTGCTCCCGTTGAAGTGGCCAACGGCGTTCAGGCCGATGGGAAACGGCATCCCTGCTGGAATCCCGTGCTCCATCAGATTCCTCAAGGTCCACTAGCTCTGTACTACAAGGTCGGTCCCAGTCCAAGTTCGTGGTGGGGCATGTTGATGACCTCGAGCGACGGCGGACGAACCTGGACAAAACCCGTGCGGTTGCCGGACGAAATTGCTGGACCGATCAAGAACAAGCCGGTGTTGCTGGCGGACGGTCGACTGCTGTGTGGTTCCAGCACGGAAGATCAGGGATGGCGAGTGCATATGGAGTGGACCGCGGACCACGGCAAGACGTGGGAGCGGACGCCGGTGCTGAACGACGGCAAGAAAGTCAGCGCTATTCAGCCGACCATTCTGATTCATCCCGGCGGCAAGTTGCAGATACTCTGCCGTAGCGGCGGCGAGCGTAAGGTCTTGTCGGCGATGTCGTCGGACGGTGGCAAGACTTGGGGCGAGTTGACCGCGATTGATTTGCCGAACCCCAATTCGGGCATCGATGCGGTGACGCTGAAGGATGGTCGCCATCTGTTGGTCTATAACCATACGCCCGCCGGTCGCAGCCCCCTGAATGTGGCTCTTTCGACCGATGGCCAGCAATGGAAGTCGGTCTTGGACCTGGAAACCGACAAGGGCGAGTACTCGTATCCAGCCGTGATCCAGACCGACGATGGGATGGTGCATATCACCTACACCTGGAAGCGACAAAAGGTGCGGCACGTGACCGTCGACCCTCGCAAGCTATAAAGCGAGGGCCGTTCAGTTGCGGGTGCGATCCTACAATCGTCGCGATCCGAACTCGCTTCCCGACAGTTCAGATCACCCTGACCCTCCACCGATTCAGAGAAGTAGGGGCGGAGTTCTGTCGCCGCTCCATGTAGCACGGATTCGAAGTGGTGGGGTGAGTTATGGGCAGCGGTTATCGATCGCGACTAGGCGTTTTGCTGGTCGCGGCAGTGATGGTGTTGGCGACGCAGCAGGCAAGTTGGGCGGTGGATCTCTCGGGTTGCTGGTCGGGCACTTGGCAAAGCTGCCGCACTCCTCATCACGGTCCATTGCACGCCCAGTTTGTACGGTTGGATGAGAGCCACTACGAGGTGTTCTTTCGCGGCCGTTTCTTCAAGATTTTCCCGTTCAAATACTCGGTCGTAATGTCAGCCACGGAGAGTGATGGCGTGGTGCACTTGAGCGGTAGCAAATTCCTCGGACGGTTGTTCGGAACGTTTTCGTTCGCGGCGACCGCGACCGACTGCCACTTCCATGCCAACTACGATTCGTGCAAAGACAACGGACTATTTGAACTCACTCGCTGCACGAGCTGCGAGCCCTGCGAGGTCGAGAAGTCTCAATAACGTACGACGGACTTCCAGTCCGTCGCTCTTCCCAGCGAGTTGCGGCAGCAAAGACCGTGGTGCGCCGCGACCGAGAGAGCTGGCGTGCGGCGTGTTTCGCACGGAGGAGGTCGACGGACTAGAAGTCCGTCGTACTTTATTTCTTGGCTTCGCTCCGCACCAGTCGCGTGCCAAGCGGTAGTTGACCGGCGGGCGAGCCCGCGGCAACTTCCAGAATCGCTCGTGTCTCTGGCGGGCCAGCTACTGCCTTCCAGGGCGGAAGGTTGCGGCGAACGTCCAGGATGATCCCTTGATCGTCAAGCATGATGACGTCGATTGCGAACCGCATCCAGTGCGTTTGGATCGAGCGACAGGGAGTGAGCAGCAAACCCGCGTCGCTCGCCAGCTCCCGCTGGAATTGCAGCCCCTGTAGGCGACGCCAGAAGTTGTCGGCGACTCTTAGCTTTGCAACGACGATGCGCCTGTTGAAGCGTCAATCAACTGTTCCACTCTTCACCCTGTACTCGGAATCTCCTCCCTCGCGACTGCGCGAGTCCCGCCCAATTCTACTCTGTTTCAGCGATGGATTCTCATGGCGAAACAGTGCTTGGCCAAGCGATCCGGGCGGATGGACTTGCCGGAGAGTAAAGATTTGATGACGATGATGGGGAGGTCAGGTGTCGAGCCTTTCGAGCCCTCGCACTTGCCGACCGCGCCCGTCCCCGCCGTTTGCTCGCCTGCCTTGATGTTCGTCGAGTATTCCGTCCATGCTCACTATTGCGATTCGCTGGTTGCAGGTTTGTCTGATTGCTGGCGTGCTGGCAAGCTTGGCGAACGATGTCCAACTCAGTGGAGTTGGCAGCTTTGGCGCCAGGAAAGCCGTGGCGGACGAGGGTGACGCTGTAAGCACGACGGCGGAAGCCGCGAAAGTCGAGTTCTTTGAGAAACGTATTCGGCCGGTATTAGTCGAACGCTGTTGGTCGTGTCATGCGAACGACTCGAAGAAACCCAACGGCGGCTTGAAACTCGATCGCCGCGAGTCGTTGCTGAGCGGCGGCGACTCGGGCCCCGCCGTTTCGCTTGACACGCCGAATGCCAGCTTGCTGATCGAAGCGATCAGCTATTCGGGAAGCGTCACCGAAATGCCGCCAGACGGCAAGTTGCCGGATGAGGTCATTGAGGACTTTCGTCAGTGGATTGCGAGTGGCGCGGTTTTTCCCGGAGGCGTTGCAACGCCAACCAGTCAACCGCGACAGGTGGATATGGAAGCCGGGAGACGCTTCTGGTCATTCGTTCCGTTGACGCGGCGACTGCCCAGCGAGATTCGTCGGCGAGTTGATTTGCACGGACGTATCGACGCCTTTGTCATCGACTCGCTGGAATCGCAAGGATTGGCGCCCGCGCCTGTGGCATCATCACGCGAGTTGTTCCGGCGACTATCGTTCTCGCTGCGTGGAGTTCCTCCCACCGATGATGAATGGAGCGAATGGTCGCAGGATGCATCTTCGTTGTCGGTCGATGGCTTACAGCGCTGGGCCGAACGCTGGTTGGCTTCTCCTCGCTATGGAGAACGCTGGGGACGAAACTGGTTGGATGTTGCGCGTTATGGCGAGGACAATCCCACTTCCGAGTCTACCTGCAATGCTCCACGGTTTCCCTATCGCTATCGAGACTGGGTGATTAACGCTTGGAATCGAGATCTGCCTTACAACGAGATGGTGCGTCGGCAGTTGGCGGCCGATTTGATGGACGTCGAGTCGACAGAGATCGCGGCCTTAGGGTTTCTGGGGCTATCGCCCGTCTATCACAAAGAGCCCAAGTTGTCGGCGGATGTGATTGCCACGATTGTGGCGGACGAGTGGGACGAACGAATCGACGCGGTGACTCGCGGGTTCCTAGGTCTCACCGTTGCTTGTGCTCGCTGTCACGATCACAAATTCGACCCGATTCGCACCGAGGACTACTACGCGCTCGCGGGCGTCATGGCGAGTACTCAATTGGTTGAATGGCCGCTGGAGCCCTTGGACCCCACGGCGGCGGAAGCACTGACGGAAGTTCAGCGGAACATCGTGGATGCTCAACTCCGTTTCGACTATGCGAAGAAGATACGCGACACGGCGAAGTTGGAAGGCAAAGAACTTACGCCGTTTGAAGAAGACGTGCGACGCCGGGGCGACGAATTAACTCGCTGGAAAGAAACTCCTCTCTTCTCCGGTGCGATCGCCAACGCGGTCCGCGACGCGGGGCTGTGGCTGGATGGCAGCGACCCAAGCTGGACGTGGCTCGACTATCGACCAGGGCAGCCGCGCGACTTGCCGGTGTTCATTCGCGGTAACGCGAATCGGACCGGCGCGAAGGCGCCTCGTCGGTTTTTAGAGGTGCTGTCATCGCCCTCGACTCCCCTCTTTCCAAAGACATCCAGCGGGCGTCGAGAGATGGCCGAGTCGATCGTGACCAACGCGGGGCCGCTGACCGCGCGAGTGATCGTGAATCGAGTATGGGGTTGGCAGTTCGGCCAAGGGTTGTCGCGCACTCCAAGCAATTTTGGATTGTTGGGAGATTTGCCGTCTCACCCTGAACTCTTGGATGATCTGGCGGCGAGTTTTGTGGATGCCGAGTGGTCATTGAAGTGGCTGCAACGCGAGATCATCGCGTCGTCTACATGGCAGCGTGCCAGCGAGGCCGCGCGAGCGGGCGACAGCGATAACCGCTGGCTCGCTCACCGCACTCGTTCACGACTGGAGCCGGAGGCGTGGCGAGATGCAGTGCTGTCGGTCACGGGACAGCTTGATTGGACGATGGGCGGGCCTTCGGGAAGTCTCGACGATCCCGCGTTTCGACGACGGACCGTGTATGGAACGGTCAGTCGGCAGAAACCGGCAAGTCTGTTGAAGTTGTTCGATTTCCCGGACGCCAAGCAGCATGGCGAGCGGCGAGTGCCAACAACGACGCCGCTGCAACATCTGTTCTTGCTGAACAGTCCTTTCCTGCAACAAGCCGCGGAGACTTTGGCGCGACGAGCCGCGGATGTCGAGCCGCAATCGGCGTCTCGAAGAATCGAGTGGCTGTTTGCGACGATTCTGCGGCGGGCGCCGACGCAAGAAGAGCTGGCGGACGCAATATCGCTTGTGGGCGAGCCCTGGGATGGCGAGACGACATGGGATCCGCCGGGACCCATCGCGTCGCCCGCGTGGACTCAGTTGGCTCACGCGCTGTTGGCGACGAATGAGTTCCTGTACGTTGACTGAGAACCATGAAGCACTTTGTGAATCGGCCGGGGAAGTCGCAAATCGATCGGTGGAGTAAGCAGCCATGTTGACATCACGTCGCGAGATGTTGAGTTCGCTGGGCGCCGGTTTTGGCACGCTGGCCTTGGCTGACTTATTGCGTGCTCACGAGCTGCCCGAAGCGAAAACCGGGGAAGATCGCGCGAGTGAAAAAGGCAAAACGCTGCACTTTCCCCCGCGAGCAACGCGAGTGATTTTTCTGTTCATGGCAGGCGGCCCGTCGCATTTGGATACCTTTGACGAGAAGCCGCTGCTGAAGAGGTTCGCCGGCCAACGTCCACCCGCGGCCGATCTGAGGACGGAACGAGTGACGGGCGGGTTGTTGCCGGCGCCCTGGGAGTTTCGACCGGGCGGGCAAAGCGGTTTGCGGGTCAGTGATCTCCTGCCTCGCTTACGCGATTGCGCGGACGAACTGTGCGTGGTGAAATCGATGGTGGGAGGAAATCCCAACCATGCGCCGGCGGCCAATCATCTGTTTTCGGGGCGAATTGATCAGATTCATCCGTCGCTCGGCGCTTGGGTGTCGTACGGCTTGGGCGCCGAGAATCGCGACTTACCGGGTTTCGTATCGCTGAGTGGCGGCGCCACGGCGACTCGCTATGTTCGCAGCGGCTATTTGCCGAGCGAGCATCAGGGGACGCCCATCGACGCGGCGGAACGAGAGCCGACGAAGATGGTGCGGTACCTGTCGAATCCGCGTTACGATCGCGAGTCTCAGCGGAAGCAGGTCGAGTTTTTGGAGCGGATGAATCGTCGTCAATGGGAAGCGACTGGCGATGAGGCGCTCGAGTCTCGAATTCGTGCGATGGAAACCGCCTATCGCATGCAGTTCGCGGCGGGAGAAGCCTTCGATCTCGCTCGCGAGACTCGTTCCACATTGGACGAATACGGCACGGGACCGATCGCCAGCGGTTGCCTCTTGGCTCGGCGGCTTGTCGAGCGAGGAGTGCGTTATGTGCATGTCGAGGTTGGCGGCTGGGACCATCACGAGAATATCGAGAAAGGGATTGCGAGTTCGTGTCGACAGATCGACCAACCGGTGGCGACGCTGATTCGCGACTTGAAACGCCGCGGATTACTCGACGAGACGTTGGTGGTGTGGGGCGGAGAATTTGGCCGGACTCCGGTGTCGGAGAGCGGCAATGGTCGCGACCACAATCACTACGGCTTCACCATGTGGCTGGCGGGCGGAGGCATCCGCGGTGGTTTGTCGTACGGCGCCACCGACGACTTTGGTTTTCGCGCCGTGGAGCGGCGAGTGTCCGTACATGACTTGCATGCAACGTTGCTTTATTTGCTGGGAGTCGATCACGAGCGTCTGGTCTATCGACATTCGGGACGCGACTTCCGCTTGACCGATGTCCACGGACAAGTGGTTCGCGAGTGGTTGGCCTGATCCCTGATCCTGAGCCTTAGTGTTGCCTCGCTGTCTGGCTATCTCTTTGCGTAGCGACGTCCCCAAGGAATGCCTTGCCATGAGAGAGTGTTTACCGTTGTTGCTTTGTCTCCTGCCGGTTGTCGTGCAGGCGGAGCCGCTTACCGTGGCAAGCGACTTCGAGGGAGCGTCTGTCAGAGTGTTTTCCATTGATGCCGCGGAACGCAGCATCTCCTTCACGCCAGGCGGCGATGCCAATCGTGGATGGCCTTGCTGGTGGTACTTCCGTGTGGATGGCCTGACTCCAGGCGAGACTTTGACATTACGTCTGCAAGGCTCGCAGTCAATCACGAACAAGCCCGGCGCGAAACCACTCTCGCCCACTTGGGCGATGCCCGTGCATGCGAATTGGTCGACGGATGGTAAGTCATGGCAAGTGACTGCGCCGGGCAAGAAAGAAGGGGAGACCATGACCTACACACTCGCCGCGACCGCTCCTTCGGTGTTCGTGGCGTGGGGACCGCCGTGTACGCCTCAAACAGCCGCCGCGTGGGTGCGTGAGTGGAGCGAACGTTCGCCGCACGCGAAGGCCGAGGAATTGTGCAAGTCGCGAGAAGGGCGTACGGTGCCGATGTTGCACGTGATGGAAGGCGAGCTTGCTCGAGAGAAACGCCTGGGAGTTTGGGTGCAAGCTCGGCAGCATGCTTGGGAGAGCGGTTCCAGTTGGGTGGCTCGCGGGTTTGGAGATTGGTTGGTGGGGGACAGCGCCGAGGCGGCATGGTTACGTCAACATGCGGAAGTATTTTTGGTTCCCATCATGGATGTGGACAATACGGCGACTGGCAATGGCGGCAAGGATGCTCAGCCGCACGATCACAATCGCGACTGGTCCGATATGCCTCACTGGAATGAAACGGCGGCGGCCATGATGAAGGTGAAGGAGTTGATTGCCGAACGTCGTATGGATCTCTTTCTCGACCTACACAATCCTGCGCCTGGCGATCCGACGTTCTTCTATATTCTGGATGCCTCGTTGCATCCTCCCGAGTCGGTGGCCTTGCGCGATCGCTTCGTCGCGACGGCTTACGGTCGTATCAGCAAGATCAAGCCGTTGGTGCCGATGAGTAACAAGCCGAAGATCACGGGGCCCAACTATCATCCGCTTTGGAAGCAGATTAGCGCGAATTGGGTTAGCATGAACGGCAATCGACAGACTGTATCGGTTTGCTTGGAGACGATCTGGAATTACAAGAACTGCAACACGGAGAGTTACCTGGCGGTTGGCGCCAACCTGGCCGCCGCCTCCCAAGAGTTCCTCAAGGGGAGGTAAGACAAACGGCGAACGCTCAACGACTGGAGCGGCCGACGCGAGGCGATTGCTTTGTTCTTGATCGTTGCGAGTTCGTTCGGCAGCCAGTGGACATTTATCTGTCAAGCCGGAGGCTTGATAGCCATTAGCCGGTGGTTGAGCGAAGCGACGCCACCGGTACGCTGTCAGATACGGAAGGCATTCAACCACGGATTACACGGAGGGCACTGATATCGTGGGCAAGGCAAGTTGCTTTCAACACGCGCCCCCCTCTCTTAAACTGCCACAGCCTGTCGAGTACCAAGAACCCAACTCCATCTTACCCCCATTCGTGCGATTCGTGCAATTCGTGGTCCAACCATCATCGCCAGGGGCGAATCGGTCACCCCCGATACCTGCCAGATTCAACCCATATCACATGTCCTATGCAGGACGTTACGCGCCGCCAAGAGCGACGGACTGGAAGTCCGTCGTACTTTCCGAGCATTAGTGGTGACAGCCGGGGCCGACGTTGGCGAAGAAGTCGTTTCCTTTGTCATCGACCAGGATAAACGCCGGGAAGTCTTGGACGTCGATCTTCCAAATGGCTTCCATGCCCAGTTCCGCGAACTCCACCACCTCGACCTTGCGGATGTTCTCTTTCGCCAGGATCGCGGCAGGGCCGCCAATGCTGCCGAGATAGAAACCGCCATGTTTGTGGCACGCGTCGGTGACTTGCTGGCCGCGATTCCCCTTGGCGATCATCACCAGGCTGCCGCCCGCGTTCTGGAATGTGTCAACATAAGCGTCCATGCGGCCGGCGGTCGTTGGTCCGAACGAACCGCTGGGAAGCCCCTCGGGTTTCTTGGCCGGACCTGCGTAGTACACCGGATGAGCCTTGAAGTAATCGGGCAAGGGTTGGCCAGCGTCGAGTCGTTCTTTCATTTTCGCGTGTGCGATGTCGCGAGCGACGACGATCGGGCCGCTCAACAAGAGTCGAGTGGTAACGGGATGACGTGATAGCTCGGCGCGGATCTCCGCCATGGGGCGATTCAGATTGATGCGCACCGCGCTCTCGTCTTTCCGGTGTCGCAACGCCTCGGGAATATACTTGAGTGGTTCCGTTTCCAACTGCTCCAAGTAGACGCCATCGCGAGTGATTTTGCCTTTGGCCTGACGGTCGGCGCTGCACGAGACGCCGATGCCGATCGGGAAGGATGCTCCGTGGCGTGGCAGCCGAATGACTCGGACATCGAGTGCAAAGTACTTGCCGCCGAATTGAGCGCCGATTCCACAGCGACGAGCCGACTCGAGCAACTGGGCTTCGAGCTCCAGGTCGCGAAACGCGCGGCCATGTTCATTGCCAGTCGTCGGCAGATGATCGAGATACTTGGTCGAAGCGAGCTTGACGGTCTTCATGGTCGCTTCCGCCGAGGTCCCGCCAATGACGAAGGCCAAATGGTAGGGAGGGCAAGCGGCCGTTCCCAGCGAGACCATTTTCTGGGTGAGGAAATCGACGAACGTCTTGGGATTGAGGACCGCTCGAGTCTCCTGGAACAAGTACGATTTGTTCGCGGAGCCCCCGCCTTTCGCGACGAACAAGAACTTGTAGCTGTCGCCATCGCACGCCATGAGATCAATCTGCGCGGGCAAATTGGTGTTGGTGTTTTTCTCGTCCCACATGTTGAGTGGGGCGTTTTGCGAATAGCGCAGATTGTTCTCGGCGTAAGCATTGTAGACGCCTTGGGCCAGAGCCGCCTCGTCGCCGGTCGACCATACGGCATGCCCTTTTTTTCCTAAAATCGTGGCGGTACCCGTGTCCTGGCAGAATGGCAAGACGCCCGCGCTCGACACATCCGCATTCTTGAGCATCGTCAGGGCGACCATGCGATCGTTGTCGGATGCTTCGGGGTCGTCCAGGATGGCGGCGACTTGTTTCAAGTGAGCGGGACGCAGGAAGAAATTGATGTCGTGAAAGGCTTGAGCGCTCAACAACGTCAAGGCCTCGGGTTGCACGCACAGCAACTCGTGTCCACCCCACGATTCAACTCGCACATGTTCAGCGGTCAGTTTGCGATAAGTCGTGTCGTCGGCGCCGAGGTCGAACAGTTCTTGATAGTGGAAGGGTTGAGCAGGCATGATGTCACTCCGATGGGCAGATCTTGGATGTCTCGTGGGCTTCAGCCGACCGCGTAGCCTGGGCGCGACTCGCGTCGCAAGTAGCGAGTGGCTTCGGCGTCGTCCAGGAATTTTTCGGTCTCGGGATTCCACCGCAAGGTTCTTCCTAGTCGGCAGGCAAGATTGGCTAAGTGGCAGGCGGTGGCGGTTCGATGCTGGCTTTCGACGTCCGAGATGGGAGTCTGCCGAGCCAGCGTGCAGTCGTGGAAATTGGCCATGTGGTTCTTGATGGCGTCAATCTTGCCCGACAACTCGGGACGCGAAAGTTGGTCATTTGAGTACAGCTTGTAGGCGTCGCGCGGGAGGGGGCGAGTCGCCAACTCCTCGACGGGCGTGCCGGTGATCGCGCCGCGACTGACGAAGATCCGACCTTTCTCGCCCTCAAACAGAATGCCCGATCTTCCCTGATCCAATAATTCAATTTCCACACCGCTCGCGTAACGCAAGGTCACTCGGTATTCGAGCGGCACGTTGAAGCCATTGGCGACCTTGGGCAGTTTGGCTTGAGCGGCGACTTCGACGGGCCCCGAATGCTGGACGCCGAGCGCCCATTGGGCAATGTCAAGGTGATGAGCGCCGGTGTCGGTGATCTCGCCGCCGGCATACTCGTACCACGACCGGAAGGTGTAGTGACAGCGTTCGGGAGTGTAGGGGACGAGTGGCGCGGGGCCGAGCCAACGATCCCAATTCAAATGCTTGGGAATGGGAGTGGTTTCGAATGGACCGCCTTGAGCGTTCTTGCCGAGCACGATCTGGACTTTGCGGATCGCGCCCAATCGTCCATCGCGGACCATTTCCGCGGCTTGTCGAAATCGCTGATCGCTCCGCTGCCAAGTTCCCACCTGCACCACTCGACCCGTTTCCTTCACCACCTCGCGAATCAGCCGTCCTTCGTCGATCGTGAGCGTCAGCGGCTTTTCGACGTAGACGTCTTTGCCGGCGCGGCAGGCGTCAATCGCCATTTTGGCGTGCCAATGATCGGGTGCGCCAATCAGGATGACGTCGAGATCTTGGCGAGCGATCAGGTCTCGGTAGTCCTCGAATATCGTCGCCGTACTGCCAAAACTCGCGCGGGCCTGTTCTCGCACGTGACGGTCGACGTCGCACAAGGCCACGACATCGCCAAATGCCGTGGCTTCCCGAGTAATGACAGAGCCTTGATACCGGAGGCCGATTGCGCCGATGCGCCAGCGAGCATTAGGACTCTTGACCTGGGGCGAGTCGGCGGCCAGCAAGGGGGCCGCATGAAATCCGAGACCGCCCAGGGATTGGCTTATCGTGGCCAAACCAGCGCCGGCGACAGCGGACTTAAGCAATGTGCGGCGAGCGAGTTGAGTCATGAGTCTTCTCCGAAATCCGCCTGGCGCTTAGTCCAATCTTGAAACTTGTCGGCGTTTCTTTCGTTCGTCGCACGAGGCCGCTCCCCACGGACAGGGATGCCTCTTTGGGCGGTTTGACCAACTGAATGCGTGCCAACTGAATGCGTAATTGTGACCAAGCACGTAAAGTGTGCTAGCAACACCCAGTTTAGCGTTCGCAAGCCGACTGAACCACGGCCGAGTCGTGGGGCGACGTGGGGCGAAGATTGCCAAACAAGTCGCCTATGGGAAACGGAGCGTAAATGCGGCACAATACAGCAGACGGCAGCAGACCGAGTCTTGGCGTCCGCGATCGCGGAACCGGCAGCGTCGCCCATTTGATGCGAGGTGAGTTTCATGAAGAGGATTTTCATTCCCAACCTGTCCCTGCTCACTGGTCTAGCACTGTGGTGCTCGCTGGTCGCTCTCCCGCTGTTTGCTCAAGACGACAAAGTGACGGCCGAGATTCGTGGTGCGGCCGAGAAGTTCGTTCAGGCGTTCAACGCGGGCGAGGCGGCGAACTTGGCGAAGCAGTTCCTGAAAGAAGGGGAGCTGATCGACGAGGAGGGAACGACTTATCAGGGGCGAGCGGCGATTGAAGAGGTGTTTCAACGCTACTTCGACCGATTTGCTGGGGCGAAGCTGGCCTTAGACGTGGAATCGGTAAGAGTGACTGGCCCGCAACTCGCGATCGAAGAGGGAACTCGAGTCGTGGTTCGCGAGAAGGACGGCGGTCGTGCTCAACTGCGGTACATCGCGGTGCGAGCGAAGGTAGATGGCGAGTGGGGCATTGCCTCGCTCCGCGAGTTCTCCGCCGATCCGCCGGCGACTCCGCGTGATTTTCTCGCGCCGTTGGCTTGGCTCGAAGGCGATTGGATCAACGAAGGCGGCGACGCTGTGGTGCGCATCTCCTACCGCTGGTCGGCCGACGGCAATTATTTGTTGGGCGAGTATTCGGTCAGTCGTGATGGCAAGGCGTTGCGGGTGAGCAGTCAGCGAGTCGGTTGGGATGCTCAGGCGGCGACCGTGAGATCATGGTTGTTTGAAGGGGACGGTGCGTTTTCCGAGGCGCGTTGGACGGCGACTGGTGGCGGAGAGACGGGGAAGCCCGAGTCGTGGGTGCTCAAGTCGACAGGTGTGACCGCGGATGGACAGAGTGGTTCCGCGACCCTCCAGATCACTCAGGAGGGAAAAGACCGCTTCAAGTTGTCGGGGCGTGATCGAGTCGTGGCGGGGGTCGCAGCGGACGACTTCGAGATTCTCATCGTCCGACGGCCTCCGTCGGCTTCCAAGTAGTGCTCTCATCCAGTTGCCCACGGGAGGCCAACGTCCATGTCGAGTCAATCAATTCTAGTAGACTTGCAATTACAGTCTTTGAGATGGAAAAGTGCGGTCGCGGGTCTCGCCGTCGCACTGCTGGTGGTGAGCGGGAACGAGTCTGTGATGGCTCGCCCTTCGGCCGGTCATGTCGGTGGCGGGGGAATCGGCGGTGCTCGGCCAGCAGCCCGGCCCGCGGGCGGAATGCCGCACGGTGGGGCTCGTCCGAGTATGCCCAATATGCAACGCCCTTCAATGTCGCATCCCAGTGTGTCGCGCCCTTCGCCCCAACCATCGATCGCTCGCCCTTCTTCCCCCATCAATCGCCCCACGGCTCGGCCGGATGTTCCCTCGCTGGGTGGATTTCCCAGCCAAGGGCGACCGAATCTGGACCGCCCCAGTGGAGGCCGTCCTGGTGCGAGTGGAGTCACTCGACCCGCGATACAGCCGCCCGGAGGCTTGAAGCCAGCCACTCGCCCCGACAATTCACTCGTCTCGGGCAAGCCCGGCGCTGGGTTGGGCCGACCCGATGTTGAGAATCGTCCCGGCATCATTACGCCGGGCGCCAATACTCGGCCGACTCGTCCCAGCATCAGCGACTTGAATCGCCCGACTACTTTGCCGGGCAACATCGGTAAACCTCTGCCAGGTAATCGGCCAGGCGTGGGAGATCGACCGACGACGCTGCCGGGAGTGGTGGGCAAGCCAGAGATTGGCGGGAGGCCCAAGCCAGGGGAGCGCCCAACAACGTTGCCAGGAGTCGTCGGCAAGCCTGACCGTCCCACAACGTTGCCAGGAGGTGTGGGTAAGCCTGACCGCCCAACGACGCTGCCGGGAATTGTTGGTAAGCCGGACCGCCCTACGACGCTGCCAGGGATTGTCGGTAAGCCGGATCGGCCCACGACGCTGCCAGGAATCGTTGGTAAGCCTGATCGGCCGATCATTGGCGGTCAGCGACCGGGCGATCGTCCAATCATCGGTGGTGGCAACAACATCATCAACAACAATAACAACATCCAAGTGAATCGTCCCAATTGGGGCTGGGGCAATGGATGGAATAACGGCTGGAATAACGGCTGGAATTCAAACTGGAATCAAGGTTGGAACAATGGCTGGCACAGCGGTTGGCACAATAACTGGCATGACCATTGGTATGGCAACCATGTGCACCACCACTACCATGGCTGGTATCACGGTTGTTGGCACAATGCGTACTGGTATGCGCCGTTAACTTACGGAGTGTCTGCTTGGGGATATCGTTCGTATGCAACCTGGGGATTGGGAGTGCCGTACTACAATCCCTACTACGTCTCTACTCCCACGCCGCTGTACGACTATTCGCAGCCGATCGTCGTGAACAACTATGTGCCGGTGGCCACGGCGACAGATGCGGGAACGAGCGGAGTTGCGTCCGTCGCGGCGGCTCCGTCCGCCAGCCCGCGAGTTGAACCGGCCGACGCCGATCTCTCTCTGGTCGATGAGGCTCGTGAGCTCTTTGGCCAGAAACACTATCGCGAGTCGCTCAACCGACTCGATCAAGCCGTCAAGCGTCAGCCGGGAGATCCGGTCGCGCACGAGCTGCGAGCGCTTTGCCAGTTCGCTCTGGGCGACTATCGTTCGGCGGCCGCGACGCTGAATGCACTGTTGTCGAGTTCGCCGGGCATGGACTGGACGACGATGAGCGGTCTGTTTGAGGATGCCGACGAGTACACTCGACTGCTTCGTCGTTTGGAGTCGCACTGCAAGTCGCAGCCGGACGATGGTGCGGCGGCGTTTGTGTTGGCTTATCACTATCTCGTACTGGGCGAAACCGAGGCGGCGATTCACTCGCTGAAGGTCGTCGTGAAGCAGCAGCCTCGCGACGTTACGGCGAAGAAAATTCTCGAAGGCTTGCAAGCGGATGAAGGAGAGGACGAAGCGACTCCAGCGGCCAAGCCGACGGCCGATCCGCCTGCCGTCGCGACGAAACCGACGGCGGAAGGAGCGGCGTTGGCGCCAGCAAGTACCGATTTAGTGGGGAATTGGCAAGCTCAAGGCGGTAGTGCCAAAATCGACCTAACTATCGATGGTGAATCGAGTTTTGTCTGGAAGACTGCGGGGGATGGAACCTTGCCGATTGAAATCGTGGGGCAGGTGGCCGCTACAACCGATACTCTCGTATTGGATGCGGGCGACAAGGGAACGATGGTCGGGAAGGTAACATCGGCGGGGGCGGATAAGTTCGAGTTTCGGATGGTGGGAATGCCGCCGGACGAACCGAGCTTAGTGTTCGATCGCGTTAAATAGTGAAGCGAGGCGGAGGTTGCGTGATTTCCCAACGTCATCGAAGGAGATCCAAACTCGGTCATGGCACAACGCAACAAGGACGCCGATTGCAACTCGAGTCCCTCGAGGAGCGTCGGCTCTTGGCCACGGCGTCGGTGACTCACGTCTTTCGCGACGATGCGTTTACGTTGGATGCGCGCTTCAACTATAGCCTCATGCAACCGACGTATCGCGACTCGATCTCCAATGGACAAGTCGCCGTGAATGGGCATGTCTATTGGGAGAGTCCTACGCTTGGGCAGATCACATACGACGGGACCGCGACAGGCGCGGGCTCTGACCAACGGTTCATCAACAATCAGTGGCAAGGGTGTTCGAACTATACGTTAAGCGACGAGGGAACGCTCGACATGACGGTCAACGCGGCGCAGAAAACGCTCGCAGTGACTCAAGCTCGCCCTTTCTTGACCACTTACACGCAATACACCGATGTCGCGGGTGGAACCTGTCCTGCGGGTACTCCCGACTCGGTTTATTTTGGCGGCTTCACCTCGAAGTATACAGGCACCGCCGACTTCAACGCGCTGACAGCGTCGCTCAGTTACTCCGACTCGAGCCAAGGCGTGTCGGTGACGACTCCTTCCACGGAGATTAAGTGGGAGGAAACGGCGGCCACCGACGTAATTCTGTTTCTCGCTGGGGATAATGGCACGGGAGTGACGCCCGCTGGCTGGGTCAACATTCCGCAAGGTGTGACCAATCCGTTGTCTGATGTATTGGACTCGCAAAATGGGCGAGTCGACATTGGCATTCAGATGATTGGTAAGTCGCCGAAGACTCCCTTGGCGGGGCCCGAAACGCCGATCGCAAATTTGCAATTGGTTTGGGCTTCTGACCAGACTTCGAATGCGCAAACCCAGCTTATCCCAATCGACTCGAGCACTGGGTTGTATGGCGTCTATTGGAACACTTCATTCGCGCAGGCGATTGTGGATGATTTGCCGGCGCCTCCCAGTTGGGCTCGCTTTGTCAAAGCGACTGTCGTGCCGACTGGTTTCACCGACGCCGATTCGTCGAACAACTTCGCCTATCTGCCCATTCAGCAATTCGATGCGCAGTCGGCCGTCTCGGGGCCGCAGTCCGAAGATGCGGTGCTCGATCGAACGGCCAGCGGCAGCCTTTTGGGCGCTGGCGATTTAGCTCAGTATCCCTCCGTCGGAGTGCTGGCGTATGCTCCCACTTCGCGCTTGGGCGCCCAAGTGACCGTGGTGAATGATCGCGGAGGATTTCGTTTTGATCCGACCGCCGCGACGTCGCTACAGGCGCTTGCGGCCGGCGAAACGATTGACGACTTCATTGATTTCCTGGCGATCAAGGACGATACGTTCGTCGACTTCGCCGCCCATCGCGTGACCGTGACGGGGGTCAACGACTCGCCGACCGCGGTGCACGACTTTGTGACCGTGCGCGAGGATGTGGTGGTGGATGTATTGTCCGCGACGCTGCTATCGAACGACTTCGACGTCGATCATGGCGACACTCCGCGAATCGTGTCGGTCGATACGACGAGCGCCCGCGGAGCGACGGTGACGTTTTCCAACGGCGTCGTGCGTTACGACCCGCGCGCAAGCAGTCAGCTCAAGACCTTGACCACGGGGCAAACGCTTAACGATACGGTGGGTTACCGCATTGTCGACAACTCTGGACTCGGCGTCTTCGGAACCGTGACGGTGACAGTCACCGGCGTGAATGACTTGCCGGAAGTCTTGTCGGCGCCGCCCGTGGTGTTGGCGAGCGGCGCGGCGAGTGGAGCGACGACCGTCCAGATTCGCGACTGGGAGACGAGTGCCAACCTGCTGGGACTCGCCGTTTCTCCTCAGACCTCTCCGCTAGTGGATGTTGGCGATGTGGTGGTGTCGGGGACGGGAGCGAGTCGCACGGTGACGATAAGTCCCAATGCGGGGCAGACAGGACGAGCGCGTTTGACCGCTCGCGTGACCACGCCGGCGCCCGAGTCGGCCCTAGGAACTCGCGACTTCTTTCTTGTCGTGGGTGGTGCGGCGGATGTGGATCTTGATGGCGTGCCGAGTGCCATCGAGTCCACTGCGCCAAGCGGAGGAGACGCGAACCAGGACGGCGTGGCAGACGATCGACAGCCTCACATTGCTTCGTTCCGCAACGTCGCGGCCGATCGTTGGCTAAGGATCGATGCTCCCACTAGTGCGGCATTGGCGAACGTGGCGGCGGTCGCCGCGCCGACAGCCAGCGGATCGGCGACAGGCGCGACATTCCCTTGGGGCGGTGAGAGCTATCAGGCGGTGGTTGCCCCCGGCTCGACCACCACCCTGCGATTCTTCGGCGAATCCACCTCGACGCTCAACAGCTTCTTTCAATGGACCAATACGGGCGGCGTTGCCTGGGATTGGCTGGCATGGAATGGCGTCACAGGCGCCAAGACGTATGCCGATCGAGTGGAATTGGTGGTGCAAGATGGAGGACGAGGGGACTCGGATGGGCTGGCGAATGGCATCATTGTCGGACAAGCCGCCGCCGCCGTGGTTGCCAACCCCTGGCACAACCCCGTGCTTCAGGAAGATGTCGACAACGATGGCCGAGTGGTCCCGCTGGATGGGTTGCAGGTCATCAATTATCTCAACTCGGACCAGTCGCGAACGTTGCCCACCACCGTCCCTGCCGGTGGCTCTCTCCCGCTGTATTTGGATGTCTCCCCAGACAATCAGATCACGCCTCGTGACGCCCTGTTGGTGATCAACGTTCTGAATGGCGTAGTGAATGGCGAAGGGGAAGGGCGGGAACGGGGTGGAAACGGACAAGAAACGAGCGACGCCATCAGCGGTTCGGTCGACGCGGTGCTGACGCTTTGGGAAGCTGCCTCGACCCCGGAGGCCAATGGGAGCGCTCAGCCGCAAGCCCGCAACGCCCGCAGGGCGTCTCGAGGGCCTGGAGTTATCCGCGACGATGCCTCCCAGATGCTGAATCTGGTCCCCACCCGGCGGTCGACCCTTTCGAACGTAACGGCCTTGAGTGATACGAATCGGTCGTCGGCCATCGAATCAGTCGGCCCTGAGCAGCTAGATTCGCTGTGGGCGGAATTGGGCGATTTCGACTCCTAATGTACGACGGACTTCCACTCCGTCGCTCTAATTCTTGGTCCCCAGTTCTCTTGCCGCGGTCGCAATAAGACCACTATGATTACGGCGACATTAGCACCGGCGTAAGACGATCCGGTGGATGCGTTTGGGCAAAGGAGTCAAGGACATGAGATCAGCTCGTTTGGGGATGGAGCGATTGGAATCACGGTCCATGCTGGCGGGCGATGTACTTCCGCCCCGACTCTTGTTGGCACTAGATGTCGATGGCGACCGAGTGGTCGCGCCGGCGGATGCGCTGAACGTAATTCAAGGTTTGAACACGTGGGGGGCCGTGAATCTCGCCGGCGCCGCAGGTGGAGAAGGGGAGGCCGCCGCCTTCGCGTCGCTCCGCCGCTTCGACGCCAATGGCGATTCCAGTCTCACCCCGCTCGACGCGCTGACGATCATCAATCGCATCAACGAGAATGGCTCGGAGTCGATCGACCTGGAAGATGTGTTGACCGCGGCGCTCGACGAACTCACCCCCGAACAACGAGCCAGCATCGATCAGTTGTTCGCCAGCTTGAATGAGCTCCGCGCCGACTCGAACCTGACGACCGAGCAATTGGTCGAGTTCATGGACGATGTGGTGTCGCTGGTGGGTGACGCCTCGGACCCGACCGAAGAGCAAGTCGATGCGTTGGTCGATAGTTTCTGGGAAGTGCTCGCGGATGGCGAGCTGACGGCCGCGGAGGTGGACAGCTTGAAGTCCGACGTTCGGCAGTTGTTGCTCGATTTGGACGTCGACCCCGCGGAACTCGATGCGTTCCTGGACAAGTGGCAAGGAGTGTTGAACGAGATTGCTATCGAGGATGTCGATCTGGATGCGGTGTTGACCAGCGTCGAGTCGCTTGTGAATGCGTTCGCTCCTGGTGCTCTGAATCTCCCCTCGGCTGATTTCTTGCTCGGTCAGTTGAACAATTGGATCGACGTGTTGCCGGGGTTGGTCAATGGCCAACTTCCATCGAATAGCAATCCGCCGCCATGGCAGCAAGCCGCCGGTAACCTGTTGAACACCTTTACCGGCAGCCAAGTTGTTGGACTGCTGGATTCCCCCTCGCTAACGGTCGAGCTACCTGTGTTGGGATCGTTGAATCCCAAGACCGCCATTTCCGCTCTGGGATCGCTGCTGGGGAATCGCTAGATGCGAACGACATTGAGCATTGACTTCAGCAGCTTCGACAGCGGCCGTTCGAGCCAAACGTGTATGGCGAGCGACGCGGCGATCATCGTGAGCACCAAGCCGCCCAGGATGACATGGCGATGGAACGTGGGATGAGCGAGGTTCATGACCATGAACCCGATATGCTGGTGCAGCAGGTAGAGCGGGTAAGTAATCGCGCCGAGCATGATCCATCGCGAATGCCCCAAGCCGCGAGTGACTCGCAGGGCCACCAGCGTCATGGCGACAAAGCATGACGTGACGATCAGCGTAACGACGATCTCGTCGTAGTTAGTGTGGAACTGTTGCGAGAGAGCTCTGGCGCCGCGAATGGACTGAACTTCACAGAAGATCCAACACGCCAGGACGACGCCGAAACGCAACGGCGTAGAGCCACGCGACCAGATCAGGTAGAGCATCGCGCCGGCGATGAAGAACGCTGAATAGTCGGTGAACAACAGCCAGTTGATGCCTCGCACGGGCGACCATTCGACCAGCGCCGAAACAACGAGCCAACCGATTAGAATCTCTTGGATGCGATGCATCTGACCCAAGAGCAGCACCAGCGCGATCAGGCCGTAGAACCGCAATTCCAAGAATAACGACCAATAGACGCCGTCGATCGAAGGAACCTGAGCGAAGTTGCTGAGCATCGTCAGATTGACGAGAAACTGTTTCCAAGAGGCGACATAACGGTCGCCGCCGATCGCGAGTGTGAACAAGAACGTGATCGTGCAACAAATCCAGAAAGCGGGATAAAGCCGGACGATCCGCGACACCACGAATTGACGAAGCGACCCGCCGGCGGCCGACATCAGAATCACGAACCCGCTGATCATGAAGAACAGTTGGACGCCCAGATGGCCATACTTGGCGATGGGCGCCAACTCGGGATGCGGCATCGTCGTCATGTCGTTGGCCGCATAACCGCGGAACGCATAGTGGAATAAGACCACCGAAATTGCGGCGACGAATCGCAGTAAATCCAATTCGGTGATTCGTTCCAGAACGGGTTTCGTTGGAGCAGGACGCTGGGGCGCTGTCTCGGTCGAAATGTTGGCCGACACAGTTCGAGCCGCATCCTCGGCCGATTCGGGAGCAGCAGGCGGCGGTTGCGATGCGACGGAGGAGGGCATGCGGGGAACGAGCTTGAGGAGTGACGAAAGGGACTACGTGCTTTGTCACAACTCCGATTGGTGTACGACGGACTTCTAGTCCGTCGCTCGGCCCGTTCCGCAAGGAGTGAACCGACGAACGAAAAGTCCGTCGTACACTATTTCTGGATGTGACGAAGTCCTAGTATGCTTCGCCAATGAATGGCGTCAAATCGAGGCCATCCACCCCGTGGGCGGCTCTACTTGGCGACCTTCTGCCACTGTTGGTCCAACCGTTTCAAGGAAATGGGAATCGAAGTCCCTAACTGCTGGGCGAAAACTGACACGCGATACTCTTCCAGCCACCAACGGTAAGTCGTCAGTTCCGGGTCGACCACATTTCGCTTCAGATGCGACTCGCTCCGCTCGCGCCAGCGAGTCAAGAGCGGCTGGAGTTCCGTCTGTAACTGTCGATCTCGCGGGCCGCCTCCCTGGGAGATTTTTCGCAGGCGTTCATTGATCGCCGTCAGGTAGCGTGGGTAGTTCCGCAACCATGTCCAAGGGACGGCAAGCAGGAAGTTGGGCTGGAGCAGACCCGCCATCTGCGCTCGTAAATCTTCGACAGCGTGAGGTGGAATACGAGCGGGCGCTTCCAGGGCCAAGCGAGCCGCATGATATTGGCGAGCCAATGGTGGAATGACTTGAGCAACTTCCTGCACCGCCGCATCGACCTGCGAACGCCCCGTCTTCAATAACACCTGAAAGTCGTCTTCCGTGCGTGGAAGATCATGGTCGGCGACAAAGGCTCGTTCGGCGATCAACAGCGATAGCGCGGCTCGGAAGTCGGTCGTCGAATAATGTTTGGCAAGCAGGACCGCGATCTGTTTGAGCTCTGGAAACCAATCGACATGCGACGCCAACGCTCGATGTTCGTAGATCGCCGCCAGCCGCCGAACTCCTTTGCACGATTCCGACTCGGCCGTCTCGCGAGTATCGAACAACCGCAACGCGACCGAGTTCCCTTGATCGACCAATGCGGGGAAGGCGGGCAACAGCACTCCCCCACGCTTCAATTCGATACTTTCCGGCAAACGACCGAAGTCCCAGCGAGTGATTCCATCGCGATGCCACTGCGGCGCTTCTTGTTTCGAAGGGGCTGATTGTCGGCTGATCCCCAGCCGCTCGCGCAATTCACCCAGGTCGCGATCGGCGTCGAGTGTCTTCCCGTGATCATCTACCACTCGCACGTTCATCTGAAAGTGCTGAGGGATTTCGGCGCCTTTCAGATCGTCCGCCGAGATCGGCTCGCCGCCGAGTCGCGTCAAGATCTTGGCGACCACCGTCAGGAACTCGCCTTCGCCGAACCGCAGTTCGGCGACAACCTTGGCCGCGGTATCGGGCGCGGGAATCAAATTGCGACGCAGCGATTTGGGGAGGCCGCGAATCAGCGCCTCGACCTTGTGTCGCAGCAGCCCTGGGACGAGCCAACCCAAACGCTCGGGGGAAAGTCCAGGCAATCCCGCCTTCGGGATGACCAGCGTCACGCCATCCTCTTTCGCGCCCGGCTCAAAGCGATACTCGAGTGGAGCGGCGAACTTGTCGAGCTTCAGTTGATCGGGGTATTCATCCAGTCGAGGCGTTTCGGCGGCCGACGTGATGTCGGCGAGTTCCATGAACAGCACGCGCGGATTGGCTTTCTCGGCCTCTTTCCGCCAGCGATTCAATCGCGGCTCGTCATAGACATCGCCCGGCAGCCGACGATTATAGAAGCCAAACACCGCGTATTCGTCGACCACTAAATCCGAACGGCGCGACTTGGCCATCATCCGCTCGCACTCGCCGCGCAAGCGTTGATTGTTATCAAAGAATGGAGGCTTGTTGCGGAGTTCGCCGCCGACCAACGCGTGACGGATAAACAGCTCGCGAGAGAACTCGGGATCGATCGCCCCATAGCCGACTTGCCGGCGAGCCACGATGGGAAGGCCGAACAGCGATACCTTCTCAAATGCGACGACCGACAAGCTTCGCGGATTCCATTGCGGATCGCTGTAGGTGCGGTGGACCAAATGCTGCGCCAACGGCTCGATCCACTCGGGCTGAACGCGAGCGACCGTGCGGGCGAAGCGACGAGTCGTCTCGACCAACTCGCCTGCTACGATCCATTGCGGCTTCTTCGTGCAGACGGACGAGCCCGGCCAGAGCCAGAGCTTCAAATTGTCCGACCCGCGGTACTCGCCCGTGTCGGTCTTCAAGGCGACATTCGACAACAGGCCCGCGAGCAACGAGCGATGAATGGCGGCGTACTGTGGCGATCCCGAAGGGTGAGTTTGAGCGGACGCATTCAATTCGCGTTCCGCCGCCGCGTCGACCGGACTGGCCGTGCGGCGGTTCGATTCGGGCGCGGGTTGCGACGAGTTGCCAGGAGCAGAGCGGGGGAGGCGGCCGCGAACCGACGAGTGACGCAGGAGATCGTCGACCAGTTGCTGCAATTGACGATGCACGTCATGCCACTCGCGCAATCGAGTGGGCGAGAGAAAGTTCTGATGACAGGCTCGCCGAAGTTGATTCTTCGACAACTCTTCCTTCAAACGATTGTGGAAATTCCACAGGTTCAGATAGGTCAAGAAATCCGAGTCGGGATGGGCGAAGCGGGCGTGCGCTTCGTCGGCTTGCTGCTGTTTATCGGCCGGGCGTTCACGCGGATCTTGCACTTCCAAGGCGGCGGCGATGATCAATGTCTCTCGCAGGCAGCCCTCGTCGACCGCGGCCAGCAACATGCGTCCGATTCGCGGATCAACGGGCAGACGACTCAGTTGTCGGCCTAGCGGAGTCAGTTCATGTTGGTCGTCGACGGCGCCCAATTCAAAGAGCGTGTTGTAGCCGTCGCGAATGAGCGGCAACTGCGGCGGATCAATGAAGGGGAACTGCTCGATTGAGCCCAGACGCAGCGCTTCGGCCTGCAGGATCACCGCCGCGAGATTGGACCGACGTATTTCGGGTTGCGTGAAGCGGTCGCGGCCCAAATAGTCATCTTCGGCGTACAGTCGAATGCAGACGCCCGGCCCCAATCGCCCGCACCGTCCCGCTCGTTGGTTCGCCGATGCTTGGGAGATTGGTTCGATCGGCAAGCGTTGGATCTTGCTCCGCGGCGCATAGCGACTAATGCGAGCCACACCCGTGTCGACGACATAACGAATGCCCGGCACGGTCAGCGATGATTCCGCCACATTCGTCGCGAGCACGATGCGGCGCTTCGAATGGGACTCAAAAACGCGGTTCTGTTCTTGGTTCGATAGTCGCGCGTAGAGCGGAAGCACCTCACAGTCGAATCGCGATTGTGAGAGTCGACCACGCAGCGCCTTCGAGACATCCAGAATTTCTCGTTCGGTCGCCAAGAATACCAGGATGTCTCCCCAGTAGTCATGACTGAGCAGTTCATCGATGGCGTCCAGCACCGCTCGAATGCGATCGGGTTCGTCGTCATCTTCGGCATCGCCCGGCGGCTGATAACGGATTTCGACGGGATAGGTTCGGCCCGACACCATGACCACCGGCGCGGGACCCGCCTCCGTGGCGAAGTGCTGGCTGAACCGTTCCGCGTCGATCGTGGCCGACGTAATGATGACTCGCAGATCGGGCCGGCGCGGCAACAGTCGCTGCAAATATCCCAGCAGAAAATCAATGTTCAGCGAACGCTCGTGGGCCTCGTCGACAATGATGGTGTCGTACTGCTGGAAAAGCGGATCGCCTTGCGTTTCGGCCAGCAAGATGCCGTCGGTCATCAGCTTGACGTAAGTCGACTGACTGGTGGCGTCCGTGAATCGCACCTTGAAGCCAACCGCTTCACCTACCGTTGAGCCCAGTTCTTCGGCCAGACGGGCGGCGACCGAGCGAGCGGCAATCCGCCGCGGCTGAGTGTGCCCAATCATCCGCTCCAGACCACGCCCCAGGTCGAGACAGATCTTGGGAAGCTGAGTCGATTTGCCGGAACCGGTCTCGCCGCAGACGACAACGACCGGATGACGACGAATCGCCTCGGCAATCTCGTCGCGCATCGCCGTGATCGGCAGCTCGGGAGGATACGTAACGGCGATGCGATTGCGGGGCGGGCGATTCACGAGTTACAGCAGGCAGGCGTCAAGTATCGAACCAGCGCTGAACCATCCGCACAGTCGCGGCTCGGCCAGCCTTGGCGATCGAGGTGGTGAGCGGAATGTGTTTGGGGCAAACCGCCACACAGTTCTGAGCGTTGCCGCAGATCTGAATTCCGCCTTCGTCCATCAACGCATCGACGCGGGCCGCGGCGTTCATCTGACCCGTGGGATTCGCATTGAACAACATCGCCTGGCTGATGGCGTGGGCGCCAATGAAGTTCTGATCGTTCGCTTCACGCTTGCGAGCGGCGAAAGCTTCGTCGCTTTCCCCTTCCTCGCGGATCAACTCAACCTTCACATACTGAGGGCAGGCGTCGAGACAGCACCCGCAGCTCATGCATTCGCTGAGCGGGTAGGCCGTTTCCTGCTGAGCTTGCGACTGACGAGGGCCGGGGCCCATGTCGTAATAGCCTTCAACCGGAATCCACGCCTGCACTCGCTGGAGCGCCTGGAACAATCGCGATCGATCGACCACCAGGTCGCGGACAACCGGGAACTTGGTCATCGGTTGCAGTTCGATCTCGCCCGGATTGTCCTTCAGCAGGCGATCGACCAGCGCCGAGCACGACTGACGCACCTTGCCATTGATGACCATGGTGCACGCGCCGCACACTTCTTCCAAGCAGTTGCAGTCCCAAGCCACGGGCGCGACCGGTTGGTTGTCGACCGTCTTGGCTTGAGCCGCGATGCGCTGCAGCACGCTGATCACGTTCATGTCGGGTTCGTAAGCGACCCGATGCCGTTCCCAATAACTCTGTTGGCCCGGACCATCTTGTCGCAGAACCCGCACCTCGAAAAAGTCCGGTTTATCGGAACCATGAGCGTCGTGGCTAGCGTGTGAATTCGATTGGCCACTGTGCGAATGATCGTGATGAGAATGTGCGGACATGTTCGTTGATCTACCAGGTTACGGATGTGATCCAGGAACTCGAACCCAGAAACTCGGCGGCCGCGGGCGTCACGCAGTCGGTTTTGCGGACGCGGCTTGTCGCCCCTTCCAGACTTCTTCGATCGCTTCGGCGCCGACCAAGCCATACAGGCGCGGGCGAGGCTTGATCAGCGATGTATCGACGTCCTCGTAAACAATCTCTGGCTCATCCCCCTTCAAACTGGCCACGGACGATTTGAGCCACTTTTGCGTGCTGGCCTCGAATTGATCGCACCAGACCTCCGCCTCCTTGCGGCGCTCGGCTGGATCGGTCGACTTCAAGCCAGGCATCGAAAAGTCGGGTTTGAAGTGAGCGCCGCGACTCTCGTCACGCATGCGAGCTCCCTTCAGAATGGTCTTGGCGAGCGGGAACATGTCGAGCAACGCCTTCGTGAAGATCACGTTTTGATTCGTCCAGTTGCCCGAGTCGGACAACGAGCACTTGGCGGCTCGTGCTTCCAACTCGGAAACCTTCTCGTACGCCGCGTCCAACTGCGAGTTGCGACGAACCACCGTGGCGGCTCGCGTCATGACATCGCCCAATTCCTGATGAATCAGGTAGGGGTTCTCGCCGCCGCCGCGCCTCTTCAGCAAGGTGTCGTGCTGCTTCTGATGGTCGCGGCGAGCGTTCTCGAACAGGCTCGAAGGAAGGTCGGCCGCCGCCTTCTTGTTGTTCTTCAGCAGCGTTTCCACCGCCGGAGCAACCACCAAACCGGTAAAGATGCAGCTCAACAGCGAGTTGGCGCCCAGTCGATTCGCTCCATGGTACTGATAGTCGCACTCGCCGATGGCATACAGCCCCGGAATGTTCGTGACGTGCGTCTTCGGCGACCCGATCTGCAGACCGCCCGTGGCCGATCGTTCGTAGTCGACCCACAGGCCGCCCATCGAGTAGTGAACGGCGGGAAAAATCTTCATCGGGGCGGTACGCGGATCAACGCCTTGGAATTTCTCGTAGATGTCGAGAATCCCACCCAGCTTCCGATCGAGCTCGCGCTTGGAAATGTGAGTCAAGTCGAGATAGACGCACTGGCGATCCTTCTCGACGCTCAGCCCTTCGTTGACGCAGATGTCGAAAATCTCGCGAGTCGCGATATCGCGAGGCACAAGATTTCCGTACTTCGGATAGCGGTCTTCCAGGAAGTAGTAACGCTCGGATTCGGGAATCGACTTGGGATCGCGCAGATCCTGCGGTTTGCGAGGCACCCAAACTCGGCCGCCCTCGCCGCGAGCCGACTCGCTCATCAAACGCAGTTTGTCAGCCCCCGGAATCGCCGTGGGATGAACCTGGATGAACTCGCCGTTGCCGTACTTCGCCCCTGCGCGGAAGCAACGACTGACCGCGCTGCCGGTGCAGACCATCGACATGGTCGAGCGACCGTACAGCAAGCCGCAACCGCCTGACGCGACGATCACCGCATCGGCCGGGAACGCTCGAATCTGCATCGAGACCAAATCTTGCCCAAGGCAACCGCGGCAGACTCCATCCGCGTCGATGATCGGGCCTAGAAAATCCCAGTACTCGTACTTGGTGACCAACCCGGACGACTCCCAGCGGCGAACCTGTTCGTCCAACGCATAAAGGAGTTGTTGACCGGTGGTCGCACCGGCGAACGCCGTCCGCTTGTAGAGCGTGCCGCCGAAGCGACGACGGTCGAGGAAGCCTTCTTGAGTCCGGTTGAAGGGGACGCCCAGGCGGTCCATCAGATCGATGATCTTCGGACCCCAGTCGGTCATTTCCTTGACGGGCGGCTGGTGCTGCAAGAAGTCGCCGCCGTACACGGTGTCATCGAAGTGCTTCCACTCGCTGTCGCCTTGCTGGCGAGTGAGGTCGTTCACGCTGTTGATGCCGCCTTGGGCACAAACGCTGTGCGAACGCTTCACCGGCGTCAGACTCATCAGATCGACGGAGATGCCCAGTTCCGCCAGCTTCATGGCCGCGGCGAGTCCTGCTAAACCGCCTCCGACCACCATTACTCGCTGCTTCGCCATGTTGCATTACCTCGATTCGAGCCGCCTTAGTCCGCGGCGGGTTCCCGCCTGGAAGCGGGACTATTTTGGGAAAGGAACCACTCGGTCAGGCCGAATAGTCACGGAGTTTTGGGTTAGGCGCCGGGTTCAGAACTGGCTGCCGGTTGTGTCGACGTCGATTCGCTGGACGCGGGTTGCTTGCCGGCCGCATCAGTTGCCGCCGCACCAGTCGCGGCCGCATCCGTCGCTTCGGCTTCGCCCTCTTCAGCGGGCAGGTCTTCAGCCGTCTTGTGAGGATTCGGCTCGACGTCCCCGCTCGCGATTTTCGCCTCCAACGTGCGGTTCTCGTACTCACGAGCCTGCTTGACGTCGGTCTTGATCGGGCCAGCCACGGCGCCCAGCGAAATGCAGGCGAGCAGCAGACCGAAGCCCACGCATAGCTTGCCAGCTCGTTGCATGGCGGCCGGAGTGGTCCAAAGGCCCCAGCGGACGCCGAAGGACCAGATGCCGTTCGAGAGATGGAAGACGCACGACAGCACGCCAATCGTGTACAAGATCGGCACCAGCACCGACTTCTGGAAAGCCAACGCCAGGGTGGACGACGCGTTGTACGGCTTGAACTGAGCGCCGCCGAGTGGTTCGGCGACCCCGTCGAGCCACCAGTCGAAGTGGAACCAGCCATGCATGTGGAACACATGCGTGAAGATAAAGATCAGGGCGATCAGGCCCGTGGCTCGCTGGAGCGTGTACCGCAGATTGCTCCCGTATGCGTAACTGCCGTTGTTCGGCAGGCCGCCGCGGATGATCACCACCCCCAGCGTCGCATGGAAAATAATCGGCAGAAAAATGAAGACCCATTCAATGACCGGCAGCAGTGCTCCCAGACTGTGAATCTGGTAGACCGCCCGCTGGAATTGGCCGTGACCGCCCAGCAAGCTGGAATTGGTCAGTAAGTGGATGCACATGTATGCACCCACAGGAACCAAGCCGCTCAATGAGAACGCCCGACGAATGGCGAACTCATGGCGTGCAAAAAAAGAACGCGACGAAGAAACTTCTTCCACCGGGACCCCTACCTTTCCCAAGCGAGACTATTGGACCAGGGTCAGATTAGTATAGGACTAGGCCCTGCGGCCGCAACGGGGCGGGTTTGTCTTGATCGATTCCCGGCCTAGTGTTAGAAAATTAACAAGCGTATCGGGAACGCGGGAGAACGGTTGGGCGAGTTGCCCGGCTGGATGTGTCTCCCGCCCGAGAGGGCTGAAGCCGTGTTGGTAGAAACACCATCCCTACTTATCACTGATGACGATAGCGATTTTCGCGAGACTCTGCGAGAGGTTTTCGATCCTCGCGGTTTCAACACGATTCTCGCCTCGGACGGCGAAGAAGCTCTGCAAATTCTCGAAAAACAGCCGGTCCATCTGCTGTTGCTCGACATGCACATGCCGCGCATTACGGGGCTGGAAGTGATTCAGCGAGTGCGAGCTTGGGGACGAACTCCCCCCTGGATTCTGCTCTCCGCCGCCCTAGACGACGCCATCCTGCGAGCCGCACGGGAAGCGGCCGCCTTCTCCGTGCTCGCCAAACCTGTCCGTTTTGCTCAAATCACGGATGTCGTCGCACAAGTCATGCGACAGCGCTACAACTGGGACGCTTTCCCCAATCGCGTGACGGAATAGGGGGCGCGGGGACGGTGGGGCGGAGAGACTCCTCGGACCCCTTCAAAGTGTAGTCAAGTTGACATCGTCGCGCCGTCACAGAGACGCAGCTCACTCCCAAGTTCTTCAAGGAAAAACGCTCCGCCTTCAGTCCCAAGGGATGGCGAATTCGAAGAGTCGTCAAGTTGTAAGGCTTTTTGAGGTAATGGATTGAGCCGCTTCTGGCGTGTGTCGTCGGGACCTGCAAAGTCCCCGCGAATGCGCTTTGGCACGCCACTCGCTTTTCTCTTCCTCCATCACGCGACATCGTCGCCGCGTGAGAGTCGCAGGGGATCACGGGTCGCGCTCGGGGACGAGCGCCTGAGGAGGAAGCAAGTCATGAAGCGAGTACTGGGAATCTTGGTGTTGGCGGCCGTTGTCGCGGGTTGGGCCGGTGTGGCGAGTGCGGACCATGGCTGGAATCGTGATCGGGATTGCCATCCGAATCATCGCCCCACGCCCCACTCCACCTCTTACCGCTACGGCGGCCATCACGGGGATCGATACGATGATCGAGTCTCTCGAGATCGGTGCGACGACCGCTACGGCGATCGCTACAGCCACCTCCCGCCCGCTCGACCGCCGGTGGTGACGGGCTACCGAGGGCCAGCGTATCGTCCGAGCTACTACGTCGCGCCGCCTGCGCCTCGTGGTTTCAGCTACAACGGACGGAATCTTAACTTTTCGTTCGGCTACTAACTAACAACTCGGGTATCGCGTCGCCCACCGGCACGATCCGGTGGGGACGTTGCAGCGAGTCGAACAATTGGCGCCGGTGATCGACCCCGAGCGCCTGATAAAGAGTGGCGATCGATTGGCCCGGTGAAACGGGCCGGTCGGCTGGGAAAGCCCCATGTCGGTCGCTCGCCCCATACACCAAACCCGGCTGAAATCCGCCGCCGGCGAACAGGATCGAATAGCAAAAGTTCCAATGATCGCGGCCGCCGTCGTTGCCGTTAATCTTCGGAGTTCGCCCGAAGTCGCCCAGCACCGCGACGACCGTGCGTTCCAACATTCCTCGCTCGTGCAGGTCGCGAATCAACGTGCCGCAGGCCGAGTCGAACTGGGGGAGCAGCGGATTCTTGAGCTTCTTGAAATTGCTGCCGTGGGTATCCCAGGTCGCGTTCGCGTCCGGCGCCCAGGAAATGGTCACTAACCGCGTGCCAGCCTCAATCAGTCGGCGAGCCAGCAGGGTGCTCTGGCCATAGATATTGCGACCATAGGCCTCGCGCAGCGCGGCCGGTTCCTGGTCCAACCGCAACGCGGCCTGAGTCGCGGAACTGGTCAGCACATCGAGCGCTCGCCGCTGAAAACGATTCATCGCCACCGGCCCAGGGGCGTGGGACGAGTCGCTCAGGCGTCGGTTGAGATCGTCCAGCAGATTGCTCCGGCCCGACAGGCGAGCCGACGGGACATCGCCTCGAGCGGAAAACTCCGGGATGGAAAAGTCGTCGGCGTTCGGGTCGCGGAGAATCCACAACGGGTCGGCGGCTCGACCAAGCCAGCCGCCAAAAAAGCCAGGTTGAGGCGGTCCGCCCGCTCCTTCCTTGGTCATGTAGGGCAGCGTGGCATGCGGAATGGCGTCGGCGGGCGGCGGTCGCAAAAGCGACAGCACGGCGCCCGGAGTCGGATTGTCGGTCGGCTTGGTTCCGCCGCCCAATTCGCCTCGATCATGTCCCGTCAGTGACACATAAACCGCCGCGGCATGCGCGTTGTTCACCGAATGATGCATCGATCGGATCAGTGTGCAGCGATGCATCTGGGCGGCCAACTTCGGTAGGTGCTCACACACCGAGACGCCCGGCAAGCTGGAGGCAATCGGTTGGAACTCGCCGCGGATTTCCGTCGGAGCTCCCGGCTTCATGTCCCACATGTCCAAGTGGCTCGGACCGCCATTCAGATGCAGAATGATGCAGGCGTCGGCCGTCGGCTCGAGTCCCGTCGGTCCCTGCGAACGCGACTCGTCCGCATGCAGCAGTTGAGGCAAGTTCAGTCCGAAAGCGCCTAACGCGCCGAGGCGCAACGTGTCACGACGATTCAGGAGGCGACGGGCCCGGTCGCTCGACCCAGTTGGTTGAATCATCTGGTTATTCCTCAACGGGTTAGCTGCTCTATTCTTCGTTCTGCTCGGACTGGGGCGGATCGACGAACTGGAAGTCCGTCGTACGGTGATCGAAGGACTGGGAAGTCCGTCGTACGGGGGTTCTTGATTTGACCACGGCACTCTTAGCGTTCGCCCTCCAATTCTAAGGGATTGAGGGCCGCCGTGTCATCTTGCTCAATTGGACAGCGCCGGGTTCAACTGCAACAGTCCGCGCTAAGTGTTTGCTTTAGTGGAGCTTAGCTAGTGGGAATGGAGATTCGACGCATAGTCGTGGATCGCTCCGCGATCCAACGCCTTTACGCCGGAGCGTTGGATCGCGGAGCGATCCACGACTATGAGAACCTGGCGCTTTCCAATAAGAAGCGGTTGTGACGCCAACGATCCGCCGGAGCAGGGGATTCGTCCCCCGGAGACAATTGCGTTTCCTGCCCATTCAAACCATAATCCCGGTTTGGACTGAGAGGAGATTGTTGATGCGTTCAGGCGGAGTGCGAGGCGTGGCATACACATCGAGATGGCGTACGATTCGCCTCCTCCCAGGCTCAACCCTCGTTTTCGGGCTGCTGCTTTCGATAGGCGGTAGTCTGTCGAGTGTCTCGGAAGTCTGGTCGCAGACCGCCCCGGCGACTACGGCGCCCGCCGCTCAACCGACCCCGACCCCGACACCCACAGCCCCGGCGACCGCGACTCCCACCACGACTCCTGCGACGACCCCGCCCGCGCCAGCAGTGACACCCCCTGCCGTAACCCAACCTCCCGCCCCTGGAACGCCAAGCGGTTCGCCGGCTCCCGGTAATCCAGCCGCTCCGGGAACTCCCGGTTCGCCGCCTACGCCCAGCGATCCGAATCGGCCGCCCGATGGTTCAAACGGCGAGCCGCCTCGGCCCGAGGGACCGCCTCCCGCCGTGGTTCGTCCCTCGGCGCCCCCCATGCCGCCCGACCGCGACGAACTCCACGTTCGGCTCGACGCCAACGGCAAGGTGCGGTTCAACTTTCGCGGGCAGCCTTGGATCGACGTCGTCACTTGGCTGGCCGATATCTCGCAGATGAGTCTCGACTGGCAAGAGTTGCCGGGCGACTACCTGAACCTCACGACTCAACGCGGCTACTCGATCGAAGAAGCGCGAGATCTAGTCAATCGGCACCTGCTGGCCCGCGGCTACTCGTTGTTGGTAAACGACGAAGTGCTGAACGTGGTGAATCTCAAGAAGCTCGATCCCGCGTTGGTTCCTCGAGTGACGCCGGAAGAATTGTCCAAGCGGATGCCGCACGAATTCGTCAAGGTTTCGTTGCCGCTCGATTCGCTGGTCGCCGAGGCCGCGGTCGAGGAGCTGACGCCCATGATGAGCCCCAACGGGAAGCTCACGGCTTTGAAGTCGACCAACCGGCTGGAAGCGATGGACGCGGTGGCTAACCTGCGGTCGCTGTACAAGGTCTTGGGCGACGAGGAGTCGACCGAGGGGCAAGAGCGATCGGTTCACGAATTCGAACTGGAATTCGCCAAGGCCGCGGACGTGCGCGAGCAGCTACAGAAACTGCTGGGGATTGAAGATCAGAGTTCGGCGGGCCGCAGCGTGCAGGGCATGAACAGCGACCAGTTGCGGCAAATGATGCAGCAGCAGTTCGAGCAGATGCGGCAACAGGAAAGCCGTAGTCGCGGTAGCTCGCCGCCTCAAAAACAAAAGCCGGACGTCAGCATCGTGGTCAATCCGCGACGCAACAGCATCTTGGCGCTCGCTCCGCCCGACAAAATGGCCGTGATCACTCAAGCGGTGAAAATGCTGGATGTGGCGCCCGAGCAAACGCAGACGCTCATGGGGAGCGTCCAGCGGATGCAAGTCTATCGACTGGCCGCGTTGGATCCGCTGACGGTGGTCAAGCTGCTGGAGGAATCGGGCGGATTGGAACCGACCACTCGCGTGCAGGCCGACGAAAAGAACAAGGCCATTGTCGTGCACGGTTCGCTGGCGGATCAGATCACGATCCGAGCGGTCATCGAAAAGTTGGACGGGAGCGGCCGCAAGTTTCACGTCGTTCCGCTCCGCCGACTGGAGGCGGATTATGTCGCGGGTTCAGTCGAGTTCATGATGTTGGGCCCGCCCGAAGAGAAGCAACAGCCATCGCGTCGCAGCTATTACTACGATTCGGACCGAGGGAGTCGGGAGCGACAGGAGTCGGAGCGAGATAAGTTCCGCGTGGACGCCGACGTCGAGAACAATCGATTGTTGTTATGGGCGAACGAGATTGAAATCGAGGAGGTCTTGAATCTCCTGGAAAAGCTCGGCGAGATTCCCGACCGACGTCAGGGACGCGATGGCGCCACGACTCGCGTGTTGCCGCTGGAGCCGGGGCAAACGCCGCGAGACGTTCTGGAAAGGCTCGAACGACTCTGGCCGCAACTCTCGCCGAACCCGCTGCTATTGCCGGAGCTCCCCGAGCAACCCAAGACTTCGCCATCCACTACCGACGAAGACGAGGATAATGTGCGTGTTCCTCAGGCAGGGACCCCCGCACGTTCGCAGCCAACTTCGCCATCCATCCAGATCCCAGGGGTGAAGCGGATCGAAGGACCGAAGGAACGTTCGAACTCGACGCGACCTTCCGCCGCTCCGGCGCCGATTGCCCCAAAGGCCGCTCAGCCCAAAGCCGCTCGAAGCAGCGAACCTGCAAAGGCGCCGTGGCAGCCCTACGTGCGAGCCGCTCAGTTAGGGACGGTTCGTCCACGTGACGCGGTCGGCAACGACGATGACTTAGGGGCGGCGAGCAACTCGTCGGAAGATCGTGACACGACGCAACGCAACGGCGGCGACGAGTCCGAGTCGCCCGAAGTCGCCGGCAACAACGCCGACAGTGTTCGCTCGACGCGACTGGCCGCCAAGCCAGCGCCGGTGCGAGTGACCGTGGGACCCGATGGACGGCTGGTGATCAGCTCCACGGACACCGCCGCCCTCGATCAACTCGAACAGTTGCTCGAAGAATCCGCCCCGCCGCGAAAAGAGTTCGAAGTGTTTCAGTTGAAGTACGCCAAGGCCTATTGGGTGAAGCTGAACATCGAAGAGTTCTTCCAGGATGGCGAAAAGGAATCGACGTCGTCTCGTTCGCGAAACTACTATTTCTTCGATGGCCCGCCGCCTCCCAAGACCGACCCCAAGCGGCGATTGTCGAAGCGTCGACCACTCCGCTTCATCTCTGATCCAGACACCAATACGTTGCTGGTCACGGGCGCTGATCCGTCGCAACTACAGATCATCGCTGATCTGGTCGAGTTATATGATCAGCCTGAGCCGAGTGATTCGAAGTCGGCGCGAGTGACGGTGATGTACCAGGTGCAGTGGTCCAAGGCCCAGGTTGTGGCCGAAGCGGTGAAGGACGTCTACCGGGATCTGTTGAGTTCGAACGATAAAGCGCTCTCTTCGCCCGACCAGCGTCGTCCGCAGCAGCAGACGACTTACATCTTTGGTGAAGGCGAGGGGGACAAGAAGACGCAAGTTTCGTTCAAGGGAAAACTCTCGATTGGGATCGATGAGGTTTCCAACACGTTGATTCTGTCGGCCGATGGAGAAACGTTGCTCAATAACGTGCTGAAGATGGTGCAAGAGCTTGATTCGGCCGCCAAGCCTTCGGCGTCGGTTCAAGTGTTGAAGCTCGACGGAAGCGTCAATTCCGCGGCGATTCGCTCGGCTCTGGAAGCCATTCTGGATGAAGAGGGAGCGGGTCAAAGCGGCAGCCGTTCGCCCTCTTCGTCGTCACGCTCTGGTCGAGATTCCTCGTCCTCGCGACGCCGATCGCGTTGACCTCGACCCGTCTCGGCCGCTTACAATCGGGTGACTCGAGTTCGAGTTACTTTGGGGTTGAGGCGGAGGGGCGGCCATGGTGCAGACGCAAAGTACGAGCGTGTCGAGCAACGTCCAACGACGACGGGGCGATTGTAGGTGTACGTTTCTCGCCGGATGCCTCGCCCTGAGTATTGGCCTGAGTCCTCTCACGTCAAGCCCGCAGTTCGCGATCGCTCAGCAGCCCGCCGAGAAAACGCCCGCGGCGGAGAAAGCGGAGCCCAAGAAGGCCGAGCCAAAAAAGGCCGAGCCCGCGAAGTCGGACCCCAAAGCTAAGCCCGATTCCAAAGCCAAGTCGGACCCCAAGAAGCCCGATGCCAAGGGCGGGCCGCCTGCCAAGGCCGATGCGAAGAAGGGGGGAGCGGGCAAGGCGGCCGCGGTGAAGACGAACGACAATCCGTTTGCGGGTTTTCCTGCGTCGGTCGAGTTGCCGGACCCGAAGGCGTCGCCGAGCGAAAAGCCGCCGCGAGTTGCCTTGGGCAAGCTGAACATCGATCCGGCGGCGATTTGCTTGATCTATCTGAAGGGCGGCGAGGAGGCGGTGCGAGGTCGCGGCGGGAAGGGGCGATTCGAGTTGGAAGAGATCGAGGCGAGTGGGCAGGAGGCGAGCTGGCGAGTGTCGTTGGTGGATGGCGAGTCGACCGCAATCGCTCAAGTGGTACGTCAACAGAATGCGTTGAGTTTTCAGTGGTTGCCCGCGGCCGCGGAACGAGACGAGTGCAAGCAGTTGGCTAATTGTCTGTTGGAGTTATCGGCGGGCAAGGGAAAGCTCTTGTTGCCGCTGCGCCGACCAACTCGAGGAGACCCGTTAACGTTGAGTTTCGACGAGCCAACGATCGTGGCTCGTTGGGAAGTCGCAACCCCGCCCGAGCCGAGTCGGATCAAGGTCGAGTTGCGGATGGGAGCGCGTGAGCCTCGCTATCGATTCGTGGGCGGTTCCACGATTTCGGCCGCTCGCGGTTCCACATGGATCGAGTATATGGATAAGCGATCCGCCGAGGCGCTCAAGCTGAAGGTGGAGTGCGAGTATAAGAACGGCGTGCAGTTGACAGTCACTCCTTTCTTTCAGATCCCTGGAGATACGCAAGTCGTCCGGCTTTCGGGCTCGACCTATAAGAAAGCGAAAGAGCAGACCGAGTTAGCCGTCCGACAACTCACCGCGCAATTGGCCGCGCTACCCCCGGCGAGCAAGAAAGGCGGCAAAGGACAGTCCTCACCGGTTGCTCAACTACGCGGCCAGATAGAAAAGCGATTAGCCGCCGCCCAGACGGCGCAGACGCAGTTAGCGAACATCGCCGAGATCCGCGACGCAGTAGACGGCAAAGGAAAGATCCTAGTCCGAGCGACCATGGAAGTAGAAGGCCAACTAGTCGACCTAGTGCTAGCCGACAAACTCAAGTAAGCCCAGAAAGTAGCCTCTGTCAAAGTAGCCGTCTCGCAAAGTAGCCGTCTCGCTTCGCGAGACGAACAGCCGCGTTGCCAGCAGTACCACCCGCAGTCGGCGAGCACCCAGCGTCAGTCGCAACACTGCTCCCTTTTCAGGTAGTGTTCGACACGCTGTAAATGCCGTAGCAGAGCCCATTGGCTGGTTGCCATCAACAGGCCACTCCGAACATATCAAGTATTAGATTGTGCGGCGACAGAGCGAGTCGGGTGGGGTATCCGTCCTGAACGTTCAATTGATCCAAATTAACTTTTCGATTTAGCCTGAGATCGTTCGTGAGAATCTTGAATAAGGCAGGAGCATTTGTTAGTACCAAGGTGGTGAAGAATTTTCACCTGAGAAAAACGTGGGAACCAAAGGTACTGCCTATGGGCGCTGAGAATAAAGCGATTACTCGCCTCGCCCTCGGCAATGGGCAACAGAAACTCTTTTACACAACCCGGGAGTAGCTCTGTGAAGTCAACTTCGAAAGGCCCAAACGAAGTTTCGAAGCCGATGCTATTTGGACTCTTCTTTCTTATGGCGTTGGTCCTGTCTGCCGCGAAGACGGAATTCATAGACAACGTAAGAACCGTAGATCAGATAAGGGGAACAATTGTGCTTGCGGCATCCTGCTTCGCAGCCCTAGGCCTTGTTGCAGTTATGCCATGGCAACTAGCGCAAACGATCGCCCCTGAAGATGGTGTCTCTCGATCCAATTTAATACGATCGGGCGCGACTATCTCTCTCGGTTCATTGGGGTTTCTGTTCGCTACTGTTGTTAGGTACGGGGCGGTTATAGTGTCGAGATCGTCCTCAGCAACTGGCAATTCATATTCAATAGAACACGGTACGGTAATCTGGTTTGTCTTTTGGCTCGCAAATCTATCAATCATGATGGGCGTACTTCTTGCAATTTTCGGGCTCTTTGTTTTTGTTCGTGAATTGTGGAAGATTGCTTAGCAAGTGACCGATTTGTGTCCTTTCGGCAAGCCTGCGTGATCTGTCTTGCCCCAATTGTTAGGGTTGCCAACTGGGTTCAAGGGACTCGGAGGGCAGAGCGATGGCGGGGCGTGGTCGGGGGGCGGTGGCGGGCGAGCGTATTGCTCGGTTGCGACGCGGACGCGTTCGGCGGGCTCGCATTCCCCGCGAGTCATGGCAACTCGCCATCGAGTTGGCTGGTCGCTATGGCGTGATTCGCTTGGCGGGGGTGGTCCGAGTCGGTTGCTACGAATTGCAGAAGCAATGCCTCTTGACCACTGATCGCGTGGACTCGGCGCAACGGACTCTCCCGAAACGATCGCCTCGATTCATTGAACTGCCTCGTTCTGTGGGGCCGACGAGCGCATCTGCGAATACCCCGGGAATGGCCAGCGCGGAGGCGGGGGAATGTGTAATCGAGTTGGATCATGCTTCCGGCCAGGTTCTTCCGGGGTTCCTGTGGGTTGCGTAGCAGTGAGCGTTGCATCCACGGCGTCTTGAGTCGGTGGGTAGGGTGAAGAAGTTTTACTTTCTTCACCAGGGGGAACTGCCGATGACAGGCAGGTCGAGTACGAAGCGGGAGCGGTTTTGGCGTGAATTGTTAGCGAGTCACGCTCGGAGTGAGCTGTCGGTACGGTAGTTCTGCGGTGCGGAGGACGGTATCCGTCCGGCGGATACATCCCAGGTCGCGTGTGTGCGCGGGGTGGTGCGCTACGGCGTCAGACGCTGGAACTCAGGGAGGCAGGTCGTGGCGTGATAGTCGACGAGGCACGGTCCGGGGGAAGCAAGCCTCAACAGCGGTCGGTTGAGAGGTTGTCGTTGGCGGTTGGATTAGGACGCCAACGTACCGCGACCTCGCTATGTGTGAGACGAGTGGCTGCAAGGTCGCGTGACGTTGCTCGTCCTGCTTGTGTGAAGATTGTCGCGAAGCGTGAGTCGTTTGCTTGAGTGATGACACGCGGCTTAGGCCGGCGTCGTTGTGGCTGAAGCGTCCGCCGAGTCCGTAGTGGGAGTCACGGTAGTCGTGGTCGGCACCGGCGTCGGCGGCTTCCAGACATGGGGCATGAGCGGCGCGAGTTGATCTGGCGTGGGCGAACCGCCGAGTTTCGGGATCTCCGTCAACAACATGCAGAGATACTGCAGCGGTTCCAAGCCATTGCGAATGGCGCTCGAGACCACCGAGAAGAACACAGCGGCGGTATGTCCACCTTTTTCTGAACCACAGAAGAGCCAGTTGCGGCGGCCGATCGCAATCGCGCGAATGGCGCGCTCGGCCGTGTTGTAGTCGGGCTTGAGTCGGCCATCGTCCACGTAGCGAACGAGCGCGTCCCATTGATTCTCGACATACGTCACCGCCTTGGCCAATTGGCTCTTCGGCAACAGCGGCTTCTGCCGCAATGCCGCCAGCCATTTCTTGAATTCATCGTGTCCTTTCGGCAAGCGTGCGTGAATCTCTCAGGCGGACGGGGCGATGCGTCGAGCGAGGGCAGCCCAGAGTGTTGGGCTAGCGAGGTGAGTGCCGCTGGCGGCTCGGGCAACGTCCACGTACGGTGTGAAGTCGAAGAGGTACAAGCTCTCTCGACCATCGGGCCACCACGGCGATTGTCGAGCGGCTCATGCCTGACGTCGGGACGCGGGCAAGGCGGTGCGGGGGCTCGCGGTGTGGAGTCAAAGGCGGATCGTCATGGCTGCGTCGCGAAGGAGCGACGCCCGTCATTCATGATGGGTGGTCATCGGCAGTGTTCGGCGATTCGGGACGCATGCGTTCCGACACGCGACACGCGATCTTGCTTCGCTCATTCGCGGTATGGGGCTGCGACGGTTGAGCGCGCTCGTGCTACTCGCCGAGTCGTGTACCGCTGCGAAGGACAGGCCTGTCGTCGCGACGCCGCGCGCAAGAACGACCTCAGCGCATGCGTGTTCTTCACGAAGTTCGCGGCGCGCCGATCGTCTGCCGACTCATCGTCCGGCACATCACTCATCACTCAACGCTCGCGCGAGTCCTGAGGCGGCGTCACCTCGTCGGCGCGTGGCAACTGGTGCCGGTAGTTCCACGGCATCCACGCGCCAGGCGCGGCATTCACCTCCGCGTGATGGCGTTGGAGTTGCGTGAGGTAATCGAACGGGTCCACCCGAGCGTGATAGCAGGTGTGGATCAAGCTCATGTACACATCGCCCGTCGCCGCGCCGCGCAGCGTCTTGTAGAAGAGCGAGTTCTTGCGGTGGCGAATCGCCATTTTCAAAGCCTGCTCGCAGAGGTTGTTGTCTAGCGGCGCGCCGACCACTCGCAGGAACAGCGTCAGCTCGCGCCAACGCTTGAGCATGTATTGGATCGCCTTGCCGAACGCAGAATTGGGTTCGACTAAGCGTTCGTCATTCTGGCGTTTCAACCATTCATGCAGCTTCTTCATCGCCAGAGCGCTGCGCCCTTGATGGAGCAAGAATCGTTCTTCGGCGGACAATCGGCGTCGTTTCGCTCGGCTCTCCACGCGATAGACGATTCTCAGGCACTTGATCACAAAACGCGTCGGTTCCTCGAACCTGTCGCTCAGTTCATGGAAGTGCCGTCGGCCATGACACAGGCAACTCGCGAGGATCATCGGCAACGAATCTCCAGGGCGATTGCGCGAGAGTCCGTCGCACATATGCATGGGCGGGGGCAGGTCGGTCAGTCGTCTCGACAGGAGTGCGCGCAGATTCTCGCCGGCATGGCGCGCGCCAGTGAAGAACAACGAGATCGTCGGTCGCGTATCGTCTCGCGAGAGAATGTTTGTCGTATACACGCCCTTGCGCGCTGGTTTCTCGTCGTGCACCGTTTCGTTCTTCCGAATTTTGGCGGACAGTTCGAGAACTGTCATGTTCGTATCGTCATTGTGGACGAGTTGGCCTTGTGCGGCCGTTGTCAGGAAGTGCTGATAGGCGGCGCCAATGCCCCGATCGAGGGCGTCGCGCACCAGTTCCCATTGGACGGAGGCTGGCAGCGGGATGCCCGCCGAACTCTGCAACTGCTGCAATCGATTCAGAGGAAGGCCTTGTCCGTAGCGCAGCACGGCGACCGTGGAGGCGACCGTGGGATCGTACTTCTCCGCGCCCGCTTCGGCGGGCAACTGGGCCTTTTCCAGCTTGCCGCACAGATCGCATCGCAACCGCTCCAAGTGATAGCAGACGCCTGCCACGAAGGAACGTCCCGTCAAGCGTACCACCTTGGACCAGTCGCCCAAGCGACGCAGTGTTCCTTCCTGGCAGTGCGCGCAGACTTCGCCCGGCGACAACGAGGCGTGCGTCACCATCACTTGCTCACAACCCCAGTAGTCGCTGGCGGGAGTTCGGCCATGGTTGCGACTTCGACGACGCTGCTTGTTGGCAGTCACCGTTGACGACGACGATGCAGCAGCCGCGCCACTCGGGGTGTTCTCGGTGTTCGCCGCGCAAGCGTCCTGCGCGGCGTTCAACTCGGAGTCGCTCGCGCGTTTGGCGTCCGCGGCTTCTTTGGCGCGACTTCGTTCGGTGGACGCGCCGAATAGCATCCGCCTCAAGCGACTGATCGAGAGGTTTTTGTGCTCGATGACATCGAGCAGCGAGAGATGCCACGCGAGCAACTGCCGCAAGGGCCGGACGACGGACTCGCCCATCGTCTTCTCGATCTGATCCAACAACGCCTGCAGTTGCTCGACGTTGAGTTCAATGGCTTCCGACTGCGAAGTCTTCATGCGCGACGCTTCCAGGCGGCCAATCCTTGCTGCCGACACGTGACTGGAATTATGGCAGTCGCGGACTCCTGGAATGACAGGGCGCAAATTTTGTGCCAATGGCCCGCGAATTCCCGTGGGCCTAGAGAAAAAGTTCCGCGCGGAAAGCTACACGCGAACGGGACGCCACAACGGCGCGCCGTGAGCCGCGTCGGCATCGCCACCCGCGAGCAGTACATGCAATTGATGCGATTCGAGCGTCCGGCATCCCGACGCATCGGTGGGCCAGTGCTTCATGTGGCTTTCTGAAAGACGTTTTTGGCAGAGCCAGAAGCCTTGACCGTCGTAGAACAGGATCTTGATCGAGGTGTTGCGGCGATTGCGAAAGATGAATGCGCAACCGCTCATCGGGTCCTGCTCGAACTTCTGCCGACACACGGCGGCGAGTCCATCGATGCCATTGCGAAAGTCGATGGGCTGCGTCGCCACCAGGATGCGTACGGTGGGGCTGAGCGTGATCATGACGAGCCCTTCCACAGGGCTTGGCTCAACGACGCGATCTGCGACGCGGCCGGTCCCTTGAGGCAGATTCGCAGTTGACGGCCCGTCTCGTCCGTCAATTCGAGCGTGCACTTCGCCGCGGCTGCGGCGGTCAACGGCGGCAGTTCGACGAACGAGATCGCATGGGGTGGTTGCGGCGCCGTCGTCGGCGCGGGGAGCGACGCAGTTGACGGAACCACGGGCTGAGAACGCTCAACCCACTGTCGGAGCCGAACTGCATTCAGTTCCAGGCGAGCCGCCGTGGTCTCGACGCCATGAACCCGCGCGACCTCGGCAGCCGCCCGCCACAATTCATGCGGCACGCGGCCGACGTTCCCGTACCGTGATCTCCGCCAGAGTTCGAGCCTCCGCCGCACCTCTTCCAGTCGGCTTGTCGCCGTCTCTCTTGATACCCGCATCGGTCCATCTCCCCCGTGTGTGGATCTGAAACCGGTACATTGTCCCGAGACCATCCGAGAGATTCACGTACGCTTGCCGAAAGGACACAAAGCAGCGAACCCAACTGCCGGCCCGAAGGAGATCTCCGAGGCGCTGAGCAAGTCGGGTGTTGATGTCACGCCAGCGTTCGTCAGCACGATGCTGTCCCTCGCGAAGAAAAAGGGCGGCAAAGCCAAACGTGGCCGCAAGGTCGCAGTGCCCGTCAACAACCTGCAGCAGCTGATTCAGGCGAAGAAGCTCGTCGAGCAGTTGGGCGGGGTGGCGAAGACCAGGGAGGCGGTGAATGTGTTGGCGCGGATTATGGGGTGATTCATGCGAGTCCTCTTCACCAGTTCCCGCGACTACAGCGATCCAGCCCCGATCCGTACTGAGCTAGAAAAGCTCGCGCATAGCAACGTCGTCATTCACGGTGGCGCACACGGTGCGACGCGTTTTTTGGCGAACCAGCTCTTGCCCAGCCGATTGGAAACAGTCCACGATGTTCTATCGACAATCCACATTGGCCAGCTAAGATTGGGGGCTGCAACCCAACTTTGAAGAGGCCGTAAATGCCCGAAGCTCTTCCGCTACGTACACAGACGGTCCAGTTTATTGGCCGTTCCTTATTGAAGAGCTTGCTTGTTTGCGCGATTTCTTCCACTGCATTCATCGGCATGGAGGCGGCTGCTTCCGAGCGACCCGAGCTGGTATTGCAAACGGGCCATCAGAGTTGGGCCCCCTTGTTTGCGTGTCGCCCGAATAGTCAACAGTTTGTGTCTGCCTCCTGGGATTCGACGGCAATTCTTTGGGACCGGCCGCGCGGATATTTGGTACGAAAATTTACCGGTCATCAAGGCGCGATCAACGCCATTGATTTCAGCAGAGACGGAAGTCAGTTGCTGACAGCCTCCGATGACAAGACGGCAATTCTCTGGGACATCGCGACCGGACGACAGCTGCAAGTGTTCCGAGGGCACACGGTATCGATCGTCACCGCAGATTGGAGCGAGGATGGCAAGTTCCTCGTCACCGGCGCTAATGATGCGGATATCCACTGGAAGACAAAATACGACTCGATGCCGAAGATCCACACGGAAATCTTTCTATGGGATGTCGCCACAGGTAAACAGATTCGCCAGCTGGAAGGAAACGGCGCTCCGGTACGTACCGCGGCATTTAGTCCTGATGGAAAGTTCATTGCTGCCTGTGGCGGATTGCTTCTACGCACCGAAGATCCTAAGCTCGCTGTGAGTTATCACAGAGAGGAACGTCTAGGAACAGCTTGCTACGTTTTCAAACACTTTCCGGAAGTGTGCCTCTGGGACGCCAATTCTGGCAGGCGGATCTTGGACTTCAATGGCCACGGCGGACAGGTCAACCAACTCGCCTTCAGTCCAGACGGTCGGTTTTTATTAACTGCAGCACACCGAACGGATAATGTATGGGGACAGCACAAAGGCATTTCTTCTTTTAGTCCAATGGACGAAGACAAAGCGGAGTTGTTTCTTTGGGATGTGGTCACGGGTCGAAAGGTAAGAACATTTGACGGACACGAGTTTATCATCCGCAGTGCAGCGTTTAGCGCGGATGGCAGTCGTATTATCACGACAGCTTCGACTGCTTCACCGGGGATCAACAAAAGCTTTTCCGTCGGCGGGGCGAAATTTGGAAGCGAAAAATTCCCAGAGGTGCTGCTTTGGGACGCATCGAGTGGTGAAATTGTCCATCGTTTGAACTCACCACAAGTTGGTGGACCAGCGATCCTTACGCCAGATAATCGGGAGATAATCACGGGTCCGTATCCAACCCCGCAACTATGGGATGCCCGAACCCAATCGCGAATCCGAAGCTATGGCGCATCTTCGGTGTATTCGATTCGCCAGTCAGAATTCGCGCCCAGCGGCAATCAAGCGATAATTCTCGGAAACGATTTTTCTCCCGTGGTTTGGGAGTTTGCAAATGCTCGCTTCCGCCACCTACCTTCACCAGCCCAACAGATAGCGATTAGCGCAGATGGGCAGCGGATTGCTCTCTCAACTTCTATCAATCAGTCTCGCTCGTTTGAGCTCAGGACGTTCGATCTAGAGTCGGGACAACCGATCGCCACCTTTCCTAATCCATGGAAGGGAAAGATCGGGTCGATTCGATTCTTTCCCGTTGTTAGCCCTGATCTGCGGCGAGTCGTATTTCTGGGAGGGAAAGATACTATTAGGGACCTCGAAGATGATCGAGATGGAGAGTTCTACGAAGCTGCCTACGTCTATGACTTTTCTACTGGAAAAAAAATCTCCAGGCTAATGGGTCCACCTCGTCGAAGTTTTCATAGCGGCAGGTGGGAAAGTACTGAGTCGCAATTGTACGAAGGAGCCTCAATCGCGGTTTTCAGCCCGAGCAATGATCGGTTCGTTGCTGGCTATACGGACGGTCAAGTGGGCTTGTGGATTCCAGAGACGGGTAAACAACTTTACTTGTTCAAGGCGCATACAAGCGGTGTGCGCTCGGTGGTTTTCGATCCGACGGGCAAGAAGTTTGTCACCGGTTCGCAAGGGGGCGGAGTGGTGGTCTGGGACGCAGATCGACGTGCGAAGCTGCAGGAGTTCAAGGGACATACCGGCGCGGTGAATTGCATCACCTTCAGCCGGGACGGTCGGTTAGTCGCTACGGCTTCCGCAGATGACACGGCTATCTTGTGGGAGGCGGCTACGGGTAGGCCCCTGTATACCCTCAGCGGTCACACCGCGGACATCAATTCCGTGGCGATCAGCCCTGACTCGAAGCGTGTGTTGACCGCTTCCAGCGATGGGACGACGCGTCTGTGGGATACAACGACCGGCAAGGAATTGGTGCAACTCATCAACTTCAACAAGGGGCAGAGTTGGGTCGCCGTCACGCGCGAGGGTTACTTCGATGGCACGCTGGACGGCCAACGGCTGATCACTTGGCGAATCGGAGAGCAGGTCTTCCCACTGGAGTTGTACGAGAAGCAGTTTCACCGGCCCGATCTGGTTTCGCGGGTGCTGCGTGGTCTGCCGATCGACGGCCAAGCCACGGTTCCGGCAGACCGGACTCCACCCCAGGTGACCGTGGAAGTGGAATCTCAGGAAGGAGCCGAAACCGTGGTCAAGGTGACGGCCAGGCCGGGAGGACCGAAGGCCAGCATCGCCGATATTCGGGTTCTGGTCGGCGGCCGCGACCTCGGACCGGAGCGAAAGCGAAACATCGTGCGCGAACAGGCCACCGGGCCGGTGGCGGTGTTCCGAGCCACGGTGGATGTTCCTCCAGGCCGGAAGGAGGCTGCCGTGGCCGCTGTCGCCACCGACGATCTGGGGCTGCAAAGCGAGCCGGCTTTCATCACAGTTCGTCGCGCAGGCGAGATCGATCCTGCCAGTCGCAAGCTGTACGTATTGGCCGTGGGGGTGAGCAAGTACAAGTTCCCCGAGTACGAACTGTTGTTCGCGGACAAAGATGCGACCGCACTCGCCGCCAACCTGTCGAAGCAGAAAGGCAAGGCCTTCGGAGACGTGGAAGTGCGGGTGATCGTCAATGAAGAGGCCACTGCGGAGAATGTGAAGGCCGGCCTAGATTGGCTCAAGGCTTCCTGCAAGCCGCAGGATGTGGCGGTGGTACTCTTCTCGGGCCACGGCATTCGGGGACAAGGTGGGCTGTACTACGTGACCCACGATGGCGATCTAGACGACTTGAAGCAGACCTGCGTCAGCTGGCGCGATCTTTCGGATCGGCTGAAGGAAGTGCGAGCCTGGCAAATCGTCTTCCTGGCCGACTGCTGCCATGCCGGATCGTTCGGCGAGCGGGGCGCGACGCAAGATGAGCTGGCCGCGGACTTGGTGAAGGAAGCGGGCGTGATGGTGTTCGCTTCCAGCCGAGGGCGTGAAAAGTCGATCGAGTCGACCGAATGGGGACACGGAGCATTTACCCGCGCTCTCTTAGATGGTCTGGAAGGGAAAGCCGACGCTTTGCCACGGGATGGCCAGGTGACGATCAGCGAACTGCAGGCCTTTGTCACCGACCACGTTGGCAAACAAACCGACGATCGCCAGCACCCCCACATCCCCCGCCTGGAAAACTTCGACCCAGGCCTCGTCATCGGACAAGTCAGATAGTTTTGCCTTCCAGTGAGATAGCGCAATGGTTCGCCAATTGACCTTGTTCACGGTGTACGCCATAAGCGGCATTCTTCAATTGCTGCCATCTGACTCCGCACTTGGTCAAGCCTCAGGCCGCCAACAATTACAGGAAAGCCTGAATGCTCAAGGTCAAGTCTTGGATGACCAGCTGCGGGCTGCCACCGATTGGAAAGTGGTGCGAGCCCTGCAGTGGCAAATCGAGGTAGAAAAAGCCGGTGGCAAGTTTGTTCCAGTCGACCAAAGTACGAAGTTTCGCAACGGGCAACGATTCCGGATTCGGATTGAACCATTGACTGATCTCAACATCTATTTGCTTGCACTCAATACGGACGGTAGTGAAGAAGTGCTCCTGCCACAGCGATTTGAATTGCCAGCGTTGGTGAAACGAGGCGAGACTATTTCGCTTCCCACCGATGGCGCCCTGCAATTTGCTCCGCCCGCCGGAAAGGAAATGCGTTGACTAATCGCGGCCCGAGAGCCGTTGCCTTGGCTCACAGCGCGCGAACTTTTCAAGGTGCAAAGCGGCCAGGAGCTGACTCAAGAAGAACGCAGCGTTATCGAACAGTTGAAATCGGTGCGCACTCGCTTGATCAAGGAAGCACTTCAAGGGCAACGCAAACTGACTGGTCCCCTTGGATTAGCAGAAGTCGTTTCGCAGATTCGACAGGGAACCATTATGCGCGGTAGCGACGTGTTGCTTCTGGAGCGTGAGCGTTGCATCCGCGGCGTCTTGAGTCGGTTGGTAGGGTGAAGAAGTTTTACTTTCTTCACCAGGGGGAACAACCGATGACAGGCAGGTCGAGTACGAAGCGGGAACGGTTTTGGCGTGAGTTGCTGGCGAGGCACGCTCGGAGTGGACTGTCGGTGCGGCAGTTCTGCGGTGCGGAGGGCGTGTCGGAACAATCCTTTTACCAGTGGCGTAAGCGGTTCGCCGCGGCGACTCGGCCAGTGGTTGATAATGCGTCGAGCGTAGCGTCGCGACCGTCGGTCCAAGACGGCTCGGGCTTGTTCCTGCCCATGGGTTTGCTCGGCGGCTCGCCACGCGCGAAGCTGGAGATTCTCCATCCGACTGGTTGTCGGGTGCGGTTGGTCGGGGCCGTCAGCGCCCAGGATCTGCAGGTCGTACTCGAGGCCTTGGATAAGCGAGTCGTCACATGATTACACTCGCTCCCCAAGTTCGCGTGTTTCTCTGCAGCGAGACCGTTGACATGAAGAAGAGCTTCGACGGTTTAGTGCCATCATCGAGTCCGCCATGGGACAAGATCCGCTCTCGGGAAGTCTGTTCGCGTTCTTCAACCGACGTCGCGATCGAGTCAAGATTCTGTACTGGGGACAAGTCGGCTATTGCATCTGGTATCAGCAACTTCAGAAGGGCACCTATCAATTTCCACCGCAGGAGAATCTCCATGACCAAGCGGCTCGCGAGCTCACGCGATCCCAGCTATCGCTCATCCTGGACGGCATCGACCTCTCTTCGGTTCGTCAACGACCTCGGTTTCAGCTAGCGAAGTAGTCGCGGTTTTCTGGAAAGAGCTTGCGAATCGATCTTGCGTTGCGCGCGAGATCTGAATATTCCCAGTACTGTTCGGCGACGATTACCGAGCTGCAACTGAAGTTGGAACAACTCGCGGCGGACAACGCCCTTCTCAAACGGGAACTCTTTGGCTCGCGCCGCGAGAGATTCATCGACGACTCGCCGCCGAACTCGCCCGCCGCCGAGCCTCCCACCGACCCGTCTAACGCCGCCGCGACAGTACAGTCGCCACCGCAGCAGCAGGAGGAGAAGAAGAAGAAGCGAACGAGTCGTGGTCGCCGGCGACGCAAGTTTCCCGAGTGCATGCCGCGAGAGCAGCGGCACATCTACCTCAAGCCCGAGGAGAACGCAGCACGCAATGGCGTTGGATGCGAGAAGTGTCGCAGGGCGTCACACGGCTGGTTGATCTGATGTGGCATCGCATCCGACAGTCCACGGTTCTCCATGTGGACGAAACCTACGTACAGGAATTGTGTGATGAGGGCCAAACGCTCACGGGCTACCTCTGGGTCGGGGTGGGCGACGCGCGGCATCCCTACGACTGTTTTGCCTACACCTCGAGTCGCAGCTGCGTCGGTCCCGAAGCGTTTCTCCAGGGATTTCAAGGGTACTTGGTTGCCGACGCCTATATCGCTTACGAACGGATCGGCAAGCTCTGGCCCGGAGTCTTGAAAGCCACGTGCTGGATTCACGCGCGTCGTGGCTTTGAAGCTTGTCACAAGCAAGGCCCGACCACGCTCACGAAACGGGCCATGCGCTACTTCCAACAACTCTTCGACATCGAGGATCGTTATCGAGCGGCCGACTCGGCGCTGCGACTCTCCGCTCGACAGGAACAATCGAAACCGATCGTGGAAGAGTTCCACCGTTGGCTGGAAGAGACGCGGCAGACTAGATTGCCCAAGGACAAGTTATTGGGCGCGATTAACTACTTGCTGGACCGCTGGCCTTCCTTCTTGCGTTTCTTAGAATCAGGCGATGTTCCGCTGGACAATAACGCCGCTGAAAGAGCACTCAAATTTCCGATTCTGGGACGCAAGGCTTGGCTCTTCTTGGGGCGTGCCGCGGCGGGCCATACGGCGGCGAAGTTGTTCACGCTGACTAAGACCTGCAACCGATTGCACATCGATCCGTTCGCGTACCTGCAAGACGTCTATGCTCGCTTACCAACTACGACAGACGACGAACTGGAGTCGTTGTTGCCCGACCATTGGATCACCGAGCACCCTCAACATCTTCTTCCCCAACGCGTGCAGGAAGCCCACGATCGCGCGCTGCGCGCTCGCGAAAAACGCGAGGAGCGTCGACGTCGCGCCGCGTGATTCCCGTAACGCCCACTGGAATCCTCTACCATGACGCAACGTTCTGACATCCGTGTGCAACTGCTTCCTCATGAACGCGCCGTGCTGCGGAAGTGGAACGCCACTCCCGATGTTCAGGATCAACTCGAGGCACTTGCGCCAGACGTTGAAGTCGCGACGATCAAGCTGACGCGAGTCGATCTGGATTGGCTGATCGGCGATCTGAACCACGCCATCGTCAAGCTCGATTGCGACGATGAGGACGCGCACGACCTCTGCGAGCGACTTGAGTTCATCCTGGAGTCCGGCAAGGGCTCTCTCAGAGCGTGGTACTGACGCCGTCCGCCCGTAGCCGACTCCACCTACGTCGCGGATGCAACGCTCACCGGAAAGCAGCACCTGCAACTCATGCGCGGCCAACAACGTTGCGCGCTGATCCGTGGCAGAGGGCCACCAGCGAAACCGTCCTTCCGAAAGCCGCTTCTGGCAAAGCCAGAAGCCTTGACCGTCGTAAGCCAACGCCTTGAGCGTCGTGCCGCGCCGGTTGCGAAAGACGAACACCGTACCGCGAAACGGGTCTTCGCCCAACGCCGCGCGGCACAGCGCGGCCAAGCCGTCGATGCCATTGCGAAAGTCAACCGGTTCCACGCATACCAAGATGCGAGTCTGCGCCGTGACCTGGAGCATCAGCGTGCCTCCCACAGTTGGCGGATAATCGGTGCGATCAGTGCGGCGTCGGCGACGGGTATCCGCAGACGTAACCGATGGCCGGAAACATGATCCAACTCGATCACACATTCCCCGCCTCGGCGCTGGCCATTCCCGGGGCTTTTGCTGAAGCCGCTCGTCGGCTCCACAGAACGAGGCAATTCGATGAATCGAGGCGCTCGCTCCGGGAGAGTCCGTGGCGCCGAGTCCACGCGATCAGCGGCCAAGCGGCATTGCTTCTGCAACTCGTAGTAACCGACTCGGACCACCCCCGCCACGCGACTCACGCCATAGCGTCCGGCCAGCTCGATGGCGAGTTGCCACAGCTCGTGGGGAATCCGAGCCCCACGGACGCGTCCGCGCCGCCACCGCGCAAAACGCTCGCCCGCCACTGTTAGTTCCGCCGCCACCGCCCGCCGACCACGCCCCGCCATTGCTCTGCCCTCCGAGTCCCTTGAACCCAGTTGGCAACCCTAGCAATTGGGGCAAGACAGATCACGCAGGCTTGCCGAAAGGACACGCTTGGTCATGGAGATTCTCCTGCGGTGGAAATTGATAGGTGCCCTTCTGAAGTTGCTGATACCAGATGCAATAGCCGACTTGTCCCCAGTACAGAATCTTGACTCGATCGCGACGTCGATTGAAGAACACAAACAAACTTCCCGAGAGCGGATCTTGTCCCATGGCGGACTCGATGATGGCCACTAAACTGTCGAAGCTCTTCTTCATGTCAACGGTCACTCGCGGCGCCGTTGGCCATGGCCGTGGTGCGCAAACTTGACCCTGTTCCCACGGGGCGGATCATCCTGGCGGGTGATGACGCGCCGACGCGGCGATACGGCAAATACGTGGAAGGCGTCGGCGTGCACCACAATCCGACGCCAGGGAGGGCCGATGGTGAATGGTTGTACGGTCACAACTGGGTTACGTTGTGCGTCCTGGGCAAGCATCCCCTCTGGGGAGTTCTGGCGTTGCCGTTGCGCTCCTTGCTTTATGTTCGCGAGCAGGATGTTCCGCCGCTCCAGCAGAAATACGGCTGGGAATTCCGCACGAAACACGAACTGCTGGTGCGCCTGATGGAATGGTTCGCGGGGATCGTGCGAGGAATGAAACTTGAATGCGCTATCTAGTTGGAAGTGGATGGCGCTTACGCGGCTCGTCCCGTCTTGCAACCTCTGGTTGCACAGGGAGTCGTGATCTTCAGTCGCCTGCGCACGGACGCCGTTATTTACGACCTACCCCAGCCACCCAAGCCTGGCCAACGAGGTCGCCCTCGCATCTATGGCGCCGAGCGCATTAGTTTGGCCAAGCGAGCCGCGCACCAGCGCGGGTGGCAGGCGATCACCTATGCCTGTCGAGGCGTCGAGGCAACCCGCCAGCATTGGTCGTTCCTCGCGAGTTGCGCCATGACGGGCGGGGTGACTCATGCTAGGATTTCGCCTAGCGTGCAGCTATGGTAGTTGGCTATGCCGACGAGGCGCAGGGCTGGATCAACACGGACGCCGAAAGCCCGGAGAGTTACGTGCAATATGCTCGAACTTGGTCGGCCCAAATAGTGGGCGGCTGTTGTGGCATCACACCGGAGATTGTTCGCAGGCTAAGAGTTGGAAGAAACGACACGACCTGAAACAAAGCCAAGTCGCTGCTGAGCTGGTCTTTCGGCGACCAAATATAATTCATGACGAGAATCACACGATGACTACACGACACTGGATGCTTCAACTCGTCAGCCTTTTGTCTCTCTGCCACACCCCGCCATCGCACGCGCAGGTCGATTACGGCAAGGATAGCCCGTGGGATCAACGGGCGGAATTGGGACCGGACGCGATCGTGCCCGGCTGGTTCTACAACCTCGGCATCACCGGGTTGCGGGCACAATTGGTGGCCGACGAACCGAAGGTCTTGTTGATCAAGTACGTCTTCCCCAAGTCACCTGCGGACGGCCAGGTCAGAACCGGCGACCTTATCGTCGGCGCGGGCGGAAGGATGTTCCGAGAGAATCACCGCAACGGATATGGTGAGAAAGTGTTCGGGGCTGACGGGCCGATCTCGGAACTCGCTCAGGTGCTCGAAGAGTGTCAGAGCGCCGATGGCAAAGGAAAGCTTACGCTCACGCTCCGGCGCGGCATGGAAATCGTCGAAGTGAGCCTTGATGTCGGAACCAAGTACGGAACCTTTGCACCAACCTTCCCGCACAAGTGCCAAAAGTCGGACCTGATACTCGCCGAGCTTCTTCAGTACCTTGTAGACCATCAGCGGAAGGATGGCTCCTTTGGCGACCCAGTGCATGACACGTTCGCGCCGCTGGCCTTGCTCGCCAGTGGCGAAGCAAAGTACCGGTCGGCCGTAGAGCGCAATGTGAAGTATCACTGCGGAGTGACCAAGGCGAAAGACTTGTCGCTGATCAACTGGAGCTACATGAGCGCGGCCATCGTGATCAGCGAATACCATCTGGCGACCGGCGACAAAACAGTATTGCCGGACCTTCAGAAGGTCCACGATCTCATGGCGAAGAGCCAATACCTCCACATGTCGCAGATCAATCCGAAAGCTAAGAAATCTCATCCGGATTCGTTCCCGAAAGGGCCCAGGGATTCGCACGGCGGCTGGGGGCACAACCCCGGCTTTGAAGGGTACGGCCCGATTGCCATGCTCACCGGCCAAGGGGCGCTGGCGTATTCGCTCATGCACCGGTGCGGGATCAAAATCGATCGCAAGAATCACGATGCCGCGTTCGACTTCCTCAAACGGGGAACGGGGGAGAACGGCTATGTCTGGTATGGCGACCAGAAGGGCGGAGGTCCGAACAACTGGGCCGACATGGGCAGAACCGGTGCTGCGGGCATCGCTAACTTTCTCAGCCCTTACGACGGCAACGCCTATCGGGAGCGAGCGCTGTCGCACGCTAGAGTGATCGGCGCGCACCCGCAGAGCTTTCCCGACACTCACGGTTCGCCGATGATGGGCATGGCCTACGCGGCGCTCGCCGCGAGCGTCGATGCCGACAGCTTCCGCAAACTCATGGACAACAACCGCTGGTGGTTCACGATGGCCCACTGCACCGATGGCAGTTTTTACTATCAACCGAATCGTGATAACTCCTACTACGGCTCCGACTCTCGGACGCTTGCCTCCTCCGTGACGGCGTTCATCCTGACAATCTCCAAACGCGGCTTGGTGATGACAGGTAAGGAAGGGAACGCAGTTACCAAATCGGCTCACAAGCCCGGCACACAGTCCAAGCCACTCAAGGTGTTCATCCTCGCCGGCCAGTCGAACATGCAGGGGCACGCAAGTGTCACCACGTTCGACTCGATGGCCGACGCCCCGAAGACGGCCCTGCTCTTGAAGGAGATGCGCGACAATGACGGCAAGCGATTCCGCAACATCACGCTGCCAGCCGGGATGGAGAATTGGCACACGCCCGACTTCGATGACAGCAAATGGACATCCGGCAAGGCCCCCATTGGAAAAGGCGTCTGGAAACACAGCGGAATCACTCTGGACAGATTACCCTCTAAGTGGGGGGGGCGAATTCCTGGTGATGCGTTCCACTTTTGAAGTCGAAGACCTCAACTGCGAGTCATAACGCATCGTGATATTGGCGAGACAAGGATTCCATGTTTATTTGAACGGAAAAACATACACACCTACATCTGGTGGCGGAATAAGCCACAATACGGGGCCATCGTCCTTGGAGCAGATCAAATAGAGCATTTGAAGAAGGGGAAAAAACGTATTGGCGGTATATGCCAACGACCAATATGACCTTGAGTACCCAGAACGTTATGCCGCGGTCGATGTGTGGATCGAGGGCACCACCAAAGCCGACCAGCAGAAGCTTGATCTCGCCTTGGAGGAAGTCCTTTCGCCCAAAGACCGGGAGGCCCTCAAAGGCGGTTCCAATGGCGGCTGCCACTATTTTGGCAAAGCGAAGATCTTTGCCCAGATGGGCAAGGCATTTGCGGAGGCCTTGCTGCCCTTGCAGAAATAGACAAGAAGATTTGATCCGTCGTGTGCAGGACTCCTTGTCTTAGGTAAGATGACCTTGTCGTGCAGTGCAACACGCAGCTTCACGTTGAAGTTACGATGGTTCATGAAGCCAGGAACGAAAAGAGGTTGACAGCAATATGAACACGCCTGCTCTTCGTTTTGCGATGGCCTTGACTGCCATCTTGGTGTGTTCGCCGAACTTACCTTTCGCTCAGTCCGATCAGAAATCGAATCCCAGTTTGGCGGACAAAAAGACCTTCGACGATACCGTCTCTCCTTTCTTGAGTAAGTACTGCACCGCCTGTCACAGCCGGAACAGTAATGAGACAGATGTCGTTTTATCCGGCCTCAGTTCTAATCTAGCATCCGGCGATGACATGGAGCTCTGGAAGACCGTACTCCGGCAACTGCACTTGGAAGAGATGCCACCGACCGAGAGTAAGCAACCCGAGCAATTTGAAAAAGACGCCGTGATGGTATGGATCAATGCAGAATTGAAAAAATCGGGGAACGTGTCTGACATCTATGCGAAATTGGAGACTCCGAGCTTCGGAAATTATGTAAACCATGAAAAGCTTTTCAGTGGGGAGATTACTACGGAGTCCTTTTCACCGGCACGGCTATGGAGAACAAGTCCCGGAGTTTTCGAAAATGTGAAATCTAGCTACGGACCGGGAGCCAAGGATTTTAGGCAGCCTTTTCCGCTGGAAGATAAAGGTGGCATCAAAGACTATGCCAACCTCCTATTTGCGGATTCAGCAGTTGTGAGTGTTCTGTTGAGCAATGCGGCATGTGCCGCAGATGAACTCATCAAACATTCGCGCATCGCTTCATCAGACTCAAGTCCCAGTGATGAAATGTTGGCTTTGGACATTAGCGAACATTTCAGGAAGGTTGTCTATCGAGAGCCCCGGAAAGATGAGATTAGTAATTATGCGGAGCTATTCAGAAAGACCGCCAAAGAGAGCAGTAATGCTGAGTCCATGCGGTTGGTTTTGATGGCCGTAATGTTACATCACGAATCCGTGTACAGAGTTGAGATTGGTCTAGGTAAAGAAGATTCACACGGGCGTCGGATGTTGTCCGGCACTGAAATAGCATTTGCCATTGCTTTTGCCCTAACGGATCGCCGGCCCGATGCAGCACTTCTTCAGGCAGCCGAAGCGGGGAAGCTCAACAGCAGCGCGGATGTGCGGGTCCAGGTTGCACGCATGCTTCAAGATGACGCAATTGACAAACCAAGGATTCTACGTTTCTTCCAAGAGTTTTTTGGCTACACCCAAGCCCATAAGGTTTTCAAGGACGAAAATCGCTCTGGTGGATTTGCCTACTACGGCGAGAATTATCCTGCAATGTACGAAAAGGATGCTGATTTTTTCGTCATGAGTATTCTGGAGAAAGACAAGGATGTCTTTAGGCAACTGTTGACGTCAGACGAGTACTACATCATCAATAGAGCTACATTTCGCAACACAGTCTACGATTTTTACAAGAAGAACCAACGGCAACTGGATGCAGGGGAATATCCAGAAGCCAAGCAGAAGGAACTCTTGCAGAGACTGAACTTGAGAGGCTGGCATGAACTGAACGTAAAATACAACTTGCACAATTTTAATAAAGGATTTAATGGCAGTCTCGCTGCGATAAAAAAAATTGTGGAGGAACAGTATAGTTGGATGGCAACCAAAGACGAAAATGTACTCCTGCATCGCATGCAAGCTTTGTATGCGAAATACCCGATGGTTTACGACCTCAGAGATGAGGAGCAGGATTTCCTGTTGCCACAGCCTTATAAGAGACCGAACCGTGCTGGGATGTTGACACATCCTGCCTGGCTGATCGCGCACTCTTTGAATGCTAGCACGGACCCCATTCGGCGAGGCAAATGGGTGAGGGAGCATTTACTGGGAGGCGTGATACCTGATATTCCTATCACAGTGGATGCATCTATTCCGGAAGACCATACCAAGACGTTAAGAGAAAGACTGCAAAAAACGGAGAGGGCCGAATGCTGGCGTTGCCACCAGAAGATGAATCCCCTTGGATATGCCTTCGAAATTTATGATGACTTCGGGCGGTATCGAACGGAGGAGAGCCTGGGAGCGAGAGATACCAAACCGGTCGACGCCAAAAGTAGACTGGCCGACACAGGCGACAAGAATTTGGATGGCGAATTCAAGGATGCTTTGGAACTAATTCAGAGACTAGCCGAATCCGATAGAGTTCGTCAATGCATGATCCGGCATGTATTTCGCTATTTTATGGGTAGAAATGAAATGCTTAGTGATTCAAAAACACTTATTTCCGCCGATCGGGCTTATCAGGAGAGTGGCGGTAGTTTTAAGGCACTCTTGATTTCCATCCTTTCGTCTGACTCGTTTCTTTACCGCAAAACACTTGAGCCAACTGCGAGCCACGCACCATGAGCTTCACACGACGCGACACGCTTAAGAAAATGTCTTTGGGCGCCGGAGCCGTTTTGCTGACGCCTTTCCTGCGTCAGGTAGAACTGCAGGCCGCAGGCAACGCGAACGCGATGCCCCATCGTTTTGTGTTTGTTGTTAAATCGAGCGGCATCATCCCCGATGGCATAACACCTGAGGCATTCAAAGGCAAAGATTCGAGCAGCAGTTTATTCGAGCGGGATTTGGCAAACGTTTCTCTGCCGTCATCCATGCGTGCCTTGGAGCCCTTTAAAGATCAGCTTTCGATCGTGCAGGGGCTCTCGGGGAAAATGTGCCGTGGTGGTCACTCGAGTTGGTTTGGCATGATGGGTGTCTACATGACCGGAGGCGAGTTTGATGCAGGGGCGGTGATCAGAGCCACCGCCGATGCAGAATTGGCCAAACTCAACCCAGCGCCCTTTAATCATTTAGGACTAGCGATCAAAGGCAAGGCGTTAAGCAGCGACTATGGTGGGACCATGTATCCAGGAATCACTGCCGTCGGGCCGGGACAAGAGCTGCCTTTCCAGGGATCTCCTAACATAGCGTACGAGGAACTCTTTGGCTCTGCCGTTTCGTCCAGTAGCAAGGCGGAAAAAAGCTTCAAGCTGCAAAGGAATCTTCTTGATTTCATGGTGGATGATATCAAGACGGTTACGAAGGCTATCCCCTCGTCGGAACGTAGAAAAATGGACGCCTACCTCAATGCTTTTGAGGAACTTCAGGTACGTCACAGTAAGTTGTCGAGTATGAAACAACAGATTGCGGCAAACGCGCCGGGGTACTCTGACAAGTTCACCTCTACTGTGGAGGAAGTTCGTCAGGAAGCACAGTTTGATTTGGCCACCGCCGCACTGATCGCAGGCCTCACCAACGTCGTCACTATTCGTCTTGATAATGTTGATATGACCTACAAGAGACTGGGGATCGACCAGCATAACCATGGTATCGGGCACAATGAGGGAACCAAAAGTCAGGCTGAATACCGTGAAATCATCCAACAACATCATTCAGAACTTCTTGCTACGATGGCCAAGAAACTGAGGGCGGTTCCTGAGGGTGATGGAGACATGCTGGACAACACCATGATCATTTTCTTATCGGACTCAAGCGATAATCATCATGGAACCGGGGTGGAGTGGCCCTATCTGATTGTTGGCGGAGGCGGCGGTAAACTTAAGCTGCCGGGTCGTTATCTGCGTTACCCAAAATATGGTGAAAAGGGCTGCCGTACCATCGGCGACTGGTGGACCACTCTTCTCAATGCCTACGGTAACCCCATCAAGTATTATGGCAATGAAGATCTTGTACTTAAACAAAATGGCTGCTCACATGCGGGGCCACTTGAGGAGCTCTTGGTTTGATTGTCGGTGTCCTTTCGGTAAGCCTGCGTGATCTGTCTTGCCCCAATTGCTAGGGTTGCCAACTGGGTTCAAGGGACTCGGAGGGCAGAGCGATGGCGGGGCGTGGTCGGCGGGCGGTGGCGGCGGAACTAACAGTGCCGGGCGAGCGTTTTGCGCGGTGGCGGCGCGGACGCGTCCGTGGGGCTCGGATTCCCCACGAGCTGTGGCAACTCGCCATCGAGCTGGCCGGACGCTATGGCGTGAGTCGCGTGGCGGGGGTGGTCCGAGTCGGTTACTACGAGTTGCAGAAGCAATGCCGCTTGGCCGCTGATCGCGTGGACTCGGCGCCACGGACTCTCCCGGAGCGAGCGCCTCGATTCATCGAATTGCCTCGTTCTGTGGAGCCGACGAGCGCTTCAGCAAAAGCCCCGGGAATGGCCAGCGCCGAGGCGGGGGAATGTGTGATCGAGTTGGATCATGTTTCCGGCCATCGGTTACGTCTGCGGATACCCGTCGCCGACGCCGCACTGATCGCACCGATTATCCGCCAACTGTGGGAGGCACGCTGATGCTCCAGGTCACGGCGCAGACTCGCATCTTGGTATGCGTGGAACCGGTTGACTTTCGCAATGGCATCGACGGCTTGGCCGCGCTGTGCCGCGCGGCGTTGGGCGAAGACCCGTTTCGCGGTACGGTGTTCGTCTTTCGCAACCGGCGCGGCACGACGCTCAAGGCGTTGGCTTACGACGGTCAAGGCTTCTGGCTTTGCCAGAAGCGGCTTTCGGAAGGACGGTTTCGCTGGTGGCCCTCTGCCACGGATCAGCGCGCAACGTTGTTGGCCGCGCATGAGTTGCAGGTGCTGCTTTCCGGTGAGCGTTGCATCCGCGACGTAGGTGGAGTCGGCTACGGGCGGACGGCGTCAGTACCACGCTCTGAGAGAGCCCTTGCCGGACTCCAGGATGAACTCAAGTCGCTCGCAGAGGTCGTGCGCGTCCTCATCGTCGCAAGTCGAGCTTGACGATGGCGTGGTTCAGATCGCCGATCAGCCAATCCAGATCGACTCGCGTCAGCTTGATCGTCGCGACTTCAACGTCTGGCGCAAGTGCCTCGAGTTGATCCTGAACATCGGGAGTGGCGTTCCACTTCCGCAGCACGGCGCGTTCATGAGGAAGCAGTTGCACACGGATGTCAGAACGTTGCGTCATGGTAGAGGATTCCAGTGGGCGTTACGGGAATCACGCGGCGCGACGTCGACGCTCCTCGCGTTTTCGCGAGCGCGCAGCGCGCGATCGTGGGCTTCCTGCACGCGTTGGGGAAGATGATGTTGAGGGTGCTCGGTGATCCAATGGTCGGGCAACAACGACTCCAGTTCGTCGTCTGTCGTAGTTGGTAAGCGAGCATAGACGTCTTGCAGGTACGCGAACGGATCGATGTGCAATCGGTTGCAGGTCTTAGTCAGCGTGAACAACTTCGCCGCCGTATGGCCCGCCGCGGCACGCCCCAAGAAGAGCCAAGCCTTGCGTCCCAGAATCGGAAATTTGAGTGCTCTTTCAGCGGCGTTATTGTCCAGCGGAACATCGCCTGATTCTAAGAAACGCAAGAAGGAAGGCCAGCGGTCCAGCAAGTAGTTAATCGCCCAACAACTTGTCCTTGGGCAATCTAGTCTGCCGCGTCTCCTCCAGCCAACGGTGGAACTCTTCCACGATCGGCTTCGATTGTTCCTGTCGAGCGGAGAGTCGCAGCGCGGAGTCGGCCGCTCGATAACGATCCTCGATGTCGAAGAGTTGTTGGAAGTAGCGCATGGCCCGTTTCGTGAGCGTGGTCGGGCCTTGCTTGTGACAAGCTTCAAAGCCACGACGCGTGAATCCAGCACGTGGCTTTCAAGACTCCGGGCCAGAGCTTGCCGATCCGTTCGTAAGCGATATAGGCGTCGGCAACCAAGTACCCTTGAAATCCCTGGAGAAACGCTTCGGGACCGACGCAACTACGACTCGAGGTGTAGACAAAACAGTCGTAGGGATGCCGCGCGTCGCCCACCCCGGCCCAGAGGTAACCAGTGAGCGTCTGGCCCTCGTCACACAGTTCTTGTACGTAGGTCTCGTCCACATGGAGAACTGTGGACTGTCGGATGCAATGCCACATCAGATCGACCAGCCGTGTGACGCCCTGCGCCACTTCTCGCATCCAACGCCATTGCGTACTGCGTTCGATGCGGTAGCCCGCTCGCCCCGTGATGTCTTCCAGACGGTAATAGGGCAGGTGATCGGCAAAGCGAGACACGGTCAAATAGGCCAAGAGACTTGGGCTGGCAAACGACTTGATCAAACACACGGGGCGTGCGCGGTGGCAACCACTGATTGCTCGTCCTCTCGGTCGAGCACGATTACTTCCAGATACTGCTCAATGACCTTGAACTGCATGGGGATCACCTCCAAGAGTTCGCCGATCTGCTTGAAGAAGCGACGAGCGCGTGGATTGTCCCGCATCTCGACGGGGATCTCCTCGGGCTTGAGGTAGATGAGCCGCTGCTCTCGCGGCATGCACTCGGGAAACTTGCGTCATGCGGCGACCACGACTCGTTCGCTTCTTCTTCTCCTCCTGCTGCTGCGGCGGTGGCGACTGTTCTGTCGCGGCGGCGTTAGACGGGTCGGTGGGAGGCTCGGCGGCGGGCGAGTTCGGCGGCGAGTCGTCGATGAATCTCTCGCGGCGCGAGCCAAAGAGTTCCCGTTTGAGAAGGGCGTTGTCCGCCGCGAGTTGTTCCAACTTCAGTTGCAGCTCGGTAATCGTCGCTTGTTGCGTCCTCACGATAGCCTCTAACTGCCTAATCCGTTCGTGGCAGGCGGCCAGGCTCGTGGGTAGAGGGTCGTGAGGTGAACTCATACGCAAGCCCGTCCATGGGAATGACGTTGCGTACTGGGAATATTCAGATCTCGCGCGCAACGCAAGATCGATTCGCAAGCTCTTTCCAGAAAACCGCGACTACTTCGCTAGCTGAAACCGAGGTCGTTGACGAACCGAAGAGAGGTCAATGCCGTCCAGGATTAGCGATAGCTGGGATCGCGTGAGCTCGCGAGCTGCTTGGTCATGGAGATTCTCCTGCGGTGGAAATTGATAGGTGCCCTTCTGAAGTTGCTGATACCAGATGCAATAGCCGACTTGTCCCCAGTACAGAATCTTGACTCGATCGCGACGTCGATTGAAGAACACAAACAAACTTCCCGAGAGCGGATCTTGTCCCATGGCGGACTCGATGATGGCCACTAAACCGTCGAAGCTCTTCTTCATGTCAACGGTCTCGCTGCAGAGAAACACGCGAACTTGGGGAGCGAGGTGTAATCATGTGACGACTCGCTTATCCAAGGCCTCGAGTACGACCTGCAGATCCTGGGCGCTGACGGCCCCGACCAACCGCACCCGACAACCAGTCGGATGGAGAATCTCCAGCTTCGCGCGCGCGTGGCGAGCCGCCGAGCAAACCCATGGGCAGGAACAAGCCCGAGCCGTCTTGGACCGACGGTCGCGACGCTACGCTCGACGCATTATCAACCACTGGCCGAGTCGCCGCGGCGAACCGCTTACGCCACTGGTAAAAGGACTGTTCCGACACGCCCTCCGCACCGCAGAACTGCCGCACCGACAGTCCACTCCCAGCGTGCCTCGCCAACAACTCACGCCAAAACCGCTCCCGCTTCGTACTCGACCTGCCTGTCATCGGTTGTTCCCCCTGGTGAAGAAAGTAAAACTTCTTCACCCTACCAACCGACTCAAGACGCCGCGGATGCAACGCTCACTCGCGACCGTCGGTCCAAGACGGCTCGGGCTTGTTCCTGCCCATGGGTTTGCTCGGCGGCTCGCCACGCGCGAAGCTGGAGATTCTCCATCCGACTGGTTGTCGGGTGCGGTTGGTCGGGGCCGTCAGCGCCCAGGATCTGCAGGTCGTACTCGAGGCCTTGGATAAGCGAGTCGTCACATGATTACACTCGCTCCCCAAGTTCGCGTGTTTCTCTGCAGCGAGACCGTTGACATGAAGAAGAGCTTCGACGGTTTAGTGGCCATCATCGAGTCCGCCATGGGACAAGATCCGCTCTCGGGAAGTTTGTTTGTGTTCTTCAATCGACGTCGCGATCGAGTCAAGATTCTGTACTGGGGACAAGTCGGCTATTGCATCTGGTATCAGCAACTTCAGAAGGGCACCTATCAATTTCCACCGCAGGAGAATCTCCATGACCAAGCAGCTCGCGAGCTCACGCGATCCCAGCTATCGCTAATCCTGGACGGCATTGACCTCTCTTCGGTTCGTCAACGACCTCGGTTTCAGCTAGCGAAGTAGTCGCGGTTTTCTGGAAAGAGCTTGCGAATCGATCTTGCGTTGCGCGCGAGATCTGAATATTCCCAGTACGCAACGTCATTCCCATGGACGGGCTTGCGTATGAGTTCACCTCACGACCCTCTACCCACGAGCCTGGCCGCCTGCCACGAACGGATTAGGCAGTTAGAGGCTATCGTGAGGACGCAACAAGCGACGATTACCGAGCTGCAACTGAAGTTGGAACAACTCGCGGCGGACAACGCCCTTCTCAAACGGGAACTCTTTGGCTCGCGCCGCGAGATTCATCGACGACTCGCCGCCGAACTCGCCCGCCGCCGAGCCTCCCACCGACCCGTCTAACGCCGCCGCGACAGAACAGTCGCCACCGCCGCAGCAGCAGGAGGAGAAGAAGAAGCGAACGAGTCGTGGTCGTTTACGACGCAAGTTTCCCGAGTGCATGCCGCGAGAGCAGCGGCTCATCTACCTCAAGCCCGAGGAGATCCCCGTCGAGATGCGGGACAATCCACGCGCTCGTCGCTTCTTCAAGCAGATCGGCGAACTCTTGGAGGTGATCCCCATGCAGTTCAAGGTCATTGAGCAGTATCTGGAAGTAATCGTGCTCGACCGAGAGGACGAGCAATCAGTGGTTGCCACCGCGCCACGCCCCGTGTGTTTGATCAAGTCGTTTGCCAGCCCAAGTCTCTTGGCCTATTTGACCGTGTCTCGCTTTGCCGATCACCTGCCCTATTACCGTCTGGAAGACATCACGGGGCGAGCGGGCTACCGCATCGAACGCAGTACGCAATGGCGTTGGATGCGAGAAGTGGCGCAGGGCGTCACACGGCTGGTCGATCTGATGTGGCATTGCATCCGACAGTCCACAGTTCTCCATGTGGACGAGACCTACGTACAAGAACTGTGTGACGAGGGCCAGACGCTCACTGGTTACCTCTGGGCCGGGGTGGGCGACGCGCGGCATCCCTACGACTGTTTTGTCTACACCTCGAGTCGTAGTTGCGTCGGTCCCGAAGCGTTTCTCCAGGGATTTCAAGGGTACTTGGTTGCCGACGCCTATATCGCTTACGAACGGATCGGCAAGCTCTGGCCCGGAGTCTTGAAAGCCACGTGCTGGATTCACGCGCGTCGTGGCTTTGAAGCTTGTCACAAGCAAGGCCCGACCACGCTCACGAAACGGGCCATGCGCTACTTCCAACAACTCTTCGACATCGAGGATCGTTATCGAGCGGCCGACTCCTGCTGCGACTCTCCGCTCGACAGGAACAATCGAAGCCGATCGTGGAAGAGTTCCACCGTTGGCTGGAGGAGACGCGGCAGACTAGATTGCCCAAGGACAAGTTGTTGCGCGATTAACTACTTGCTGGACCGCTGGCCTTCCTTCTTGCGTTTCTTAGAATCAGGCGATGTTCCGCTGGACAATAACGCCGCTGAAAGAGCACTCAAATTTCCGATTCTGGGACGCAAGGCTTGGCTCTTCTTGGGGCGTGCCGCGGCGGGCCATACGGCGGCGAAGTTGTTCACGCTGACTAAGACCTGCAACCGATTGCACATCGATCCGTTCGCGTACCTGCAAGACGTCTATGCTCGCTTACCAACTACGACAGACGACGAACTGGAGTCGTTGTTGCCCGACCATTGGATCACCGAGCACCCTCAACATCATCTTCCCCAACGCGTGCAGGAAGCCCACGATCGCGCTGCGCGCTCGCGAAAAACGCGAGGAGCGTCGACGTCGCGCCGCGTGATTCCCGTAACGCCCACTGGAATCCTCTACCATGACGCAACGTTCTGACATCCGTGTGCAACTGCTTCCTCATGAACGCGCCGTGCTGCGGAAGTGGAACGCCACTCCCGATGTTCAGGATCAACTCGAGGCACTTGCGCCAGACGTTGAAGTCGCGACGATCAAGCTGACGCGAGTCGATCTGGATTGGCTGATCGGCGATCTGAACCACGCCATCGTCAAGCTCGACTGCGACGATGAGGACGCGCACGACCTCTGCGAGCGACTTGAGTTCATCCTGGAGTCCGGCAAGGGCTCCCTCAGAGCGTGGTACTGACGCCGTCCGCCCGTAGCCGACTCCACCTACGTCGCGGATGCAACGCTCACGCACGTCTGAATCAGGCTCATGCGCAGATCGCCGACCGCGGCGCCGTTGTCCGTCTTATAGAACAACGAGTTCTTTCGATGAATGATGGCCTTTTTCAGAGCTCGTTCGCAGATGTTATTGTCCAGCGGAGCGCCAGCGACGCGCAGGAACAGCGTGAGCTTTTCCCAGTGCTTGCGCAAGTAGTCGAGCGCCGCGCCGAGCTGCGAGTTCTTTTCGACAAGCTTCTCATCGAACTGCCTGGTGATCCACGACCGCAAGGCTTCGAAGACCGGCGCGGTATGTTGCTGGTGCAGTCGTAACCGCTCGTCCGCCGACAGGCACTCCTTCTTCGCCGCGGCGTCGACGACATAGGCGACTTTCAGCGACTCCAATACATACCGGCACTCCGCGGGAAAGTTCGCACTCGCGTCCACGAAGTACCGGCGTGCGTGCGCGATGCAGTTCGCGACGATCGTTTCGAATTCAGCCGAGACGTTGCGCGACAACGCATCACTCATCTGGATTGGCGGCGCCAGTTCCGCCGCGCGAAGCTGCAGGACTTTCGCGAGGTTCACGGTGGCGGCTTCAGCCAGTGCCTTGAGCGTCGTGCCGCGCCGAGTCTCCGCGATCAACTGCCAATCGGCATTGCTTCTGCAACTCGCACGAGAGAGTCGATCCTTGGCTTGCCTGCGACTTGCGGTTTTCCATTTCGAAAGCACACCGAAATCAAACCGTGTCAGAGGTTCAAAGAACCCCGCAGTGAATTGGGTAGGCTTCTATTCGCTCCAAGCTCTTCACCGAGTGCCCCGAGCATCGCGCGAACTCGCATCGCAGCGAATGGCCTCATCCTTGGGAAATCCCCAGGCCAGGAGGGTTCGCAGTCATTAGCCGATGGTTGAGCGTAGCGATACCACCGGATGGAGAGGTTGAGGCGAGCACTGCCGCTACCGCTACCACGAGCAACGAGTCAGATTTCATCCTCACGCGGGCCGCGTTGTCGTCGTGCGTGCCATGGGAACCGGTGGTGTCGCTGCGCTCAACCACCGGCTAATAGCTATCAAGCCTCCGGCTTGAAGGACAATTCCCTCTCACGGATAAGTGTTATTGATGGCGAGTGTTGCTCGCCACGGATCATCTTCGAAGGTAGTGTCCCTTCGGCAAGCCTGCAATTTCTCGCAGGAACTCGGCGTACTCGGGAGGACGCGGGACGAGGCACGGCGGGACGCCGCGAGAGAGACTCGGCAGGGGGAGGCGGTGGGAACGGCGGCGGTCCGGTCCGTCGCGGTCGCCAGCGTCTCGCGGTAGTTCCACGGCAGCCGGGCCTCGGGGGTCAGCGCGGCCTGCGCGGCGTTTCGATGGAGTTCTTGGAGGTAGTCGAACGGATTGATCTCGTTGGACTCGCACGTCTGAATCAGGCTCATGTGCAGATCGCCGACCGCTGCGCCGTTATCCGTCATGAAGAACAACGAAGTCTTGCGATGAATGATGGGCTTTCTCAGGGCTCGTCCGCCGACAGGCGTTCCTTCTTCGCTGCGGCGTTGATGACATAAGCGACTTTCATCGACTCCAATACATGCCGACACTCTGCGGGAAAGTTCGCACTCGCGTCCACGAAGTACCGGTGCGCGTGCGCGATGCAGTTCGCGACGATCGTTTCGAATTCAGCCGAGACGTTGCGCGACAACGCATCGCTCATCTGGATCGGCGGCGCCAGTTCCGCCTCGCGAAGCTTCAGGACTTTCGCGAGGTTCTCGCCAGCATGCTGGTTGCCGCTGAAGTACAAGGCGATGTGACGGCCTCTTACACATTCCCCCGCCTTGGCTCTGGCCATTCCCGGGGCATTCGCAGATGTGCTCGTCGGCCCCACAGAACGAGGCAGTTCAATAAATCAAGGCGATCGCCCTGGGAAAGCCCGTGGCGCCGAGTCCACGCGATCAGCGGCCAAGCGACATTGTTTCTGCATCTCGTCGCAACCGACTCGGACCACCCCCGCAACGCGACTCACGCCATAGCGCCCGGCCAGCTCGATGGCGAGTTGCCACAGCTTCTGTGGAATCCGAGCCCCACGAACGCCTCCGCGCCGCTGCCGACCACGCCCCGCCATCCCTCTGCTCTCCGAGTCCCTTGAACCCAGTTGGCAACCCTAGCAATTGGGGCACGACAGATCACGCAGGCTTGCCGAAAGGACACGCACCACCAGCCACTCTCTCATCAGAATCAATCAAGGCCTCAAGTTGAAACCACCACTGAAATCTGAGATTCAATCGGCGTGTAGAGGTCGACCTGAGTGGACTCAGTTTCGAGGGAGAGGATCAGCGAATATTTGGCGTCTCGATTCCAGCGATTCAAGCCGGGTCGCTCTTTCCACCAACCGGTGACCGGATACACGGCGAGCATTCCACTGGCGGCGAGTTGGGCGGCGGCGCCGGTCCAGACATCAGAATGAATGGAGCCTTTGCAGCGCAGGTTAGAGCCGATCGTCCAGCTTCGGTCGTCGGTGGCGGGAGTGAAGGAGTCCTCGTCCTCTTCCCACGCCGACCTCGTGATGCGTTTGAGGAAGTCAGCCTCTGTGTCGGTAGGCCGCTTGATGTCGAATCGCAACCCGTGCGATTGGTAGCGATGTTTGTGCTTCCAGCCTCTGCGGCCTGGACTTGGTTCAACGAAATACGAAAGCGTGACTCGCAGGCGTACCGTTTCGCCGCCCAATTGCTCAAGCACGTCCTTCGGCCACGGAAGTGTGTGCAATCGCATGTCCCTCGTCTTGATACTTTTTTGGCCTTTGTCGCTGACGACCTGATCGAATGGCTGGAGGGAATCCTCAATGATCAGCGTCGCATTATTTCTCGCGCTCCAAAGAGCGCGGTTCAAATTGGGGACGCCATGTCCATAAACGCGAAGCCGGTTGTGCCGCTGGTCGTACGGAAAATCGGCGAGCATCGGAGGTGTCCAGCGAGCCGAATGTATCAGAAGTCCGCGTACAGTTTCGGGAGAGAGGTTCCGGTAGCGGGACCATATGATTGCCGCAAAGCGAGCCGCCAGAGGCGTGGCCGCGCTGGTATCGCCTGTTGTTGTGAGCAAAGCGCCGGTCGGGCTTGTTCGAGTCGTCAGCAACATCAGGTCATCGACATAATCGGCTCGACCGGTTGTGGGGTCGATGGCGAGATTCCCGCCTTCCATCACGATGTCTGGCTTGATCGGCCAAGACTTGTTTTCCCAAACGACCGACGTTCGACTTGCCGGGCTGAGTTGTCCCGCGTTTGCAATCGGCCTCCAGTTTGCATATTCGCTCGAGTGGATTTTCGATCTGAGCAACGAGCGATTGGCTATGCGGCACTCGATCACGCGGTGGTACGCGGAACTCTGACGAGCCGACCGGTTTGGCATAGGTGTACAGCTTGACCGAACTAGTCTCGCGAGGAAAAAGATGAGGTCGTTGCTCCATGAATCATGCACTCGCATCCTGGCTGATGGCAGCGCCGCTGGCCCGTTCAATTCGTCGCCGGTCCTGAAGCATGGCAATCAGTGATTGTGATTTCACATGACCACGGTCGTGCAAAATGCAATCTTTGGCAGCGTCGTCGCAAGCTCTCGCAATCTCGGCGTGGCTAAGACCATCCGCGGCTTCGTGAATCTTCTTCCATGCGGGTCGGGGTCCAAGAAAAACGCGAAGACGATTGCGAATCAACGCAGACGCTTGTTCCGAATCAGGGCGATCGTAACGGATCACATCGTCGAATCGACGAAAGAGAGCTTCATCCAGCATCGCTGCATAGTTGGTCGCGGCAATCACGATGCTGTCCGAGTCGTCCTGTTCCAGAAACTGCAGGAAGGAATTCAATACTCGGCGAATTTCACCAACGTCGTTCTTGGCTCCTCGATCCGTTCCTATCGCATCGAACTCGTCGAAGAAATAGACGCCTTGTGTCTCCGCCATCGCATCAAAGATCATTCGCAACTTGGCGGCCGTCTCGCCCATGAACTTCGTAATCAGCCCGTGAAGTTGCACAGAGAAAAGTGGAAACTTGAGTTCGCCCGCCAGAGCCGAAGCAGTCATCGTCTTGCCGCAACCTGGTGGACCAACCAATAGCAGTTTTCGGCGTGCCGAGTAACCATGCTCCCTCAGACGTGACTGGCTTCGATACTCATGAAGCACTCGCTGCAACGCTGCCCCGGTGTCGCGGCAGAGGACCATTTCCGAGAGACGAGTTTGCGGGTAGGACGCGACGAGCAGAGCCGCCAATTCGCCAGTGGGCCGAGCGATCGGAACGGCGCCGCCTAATTTCCCCGGCGGCCTGCTTCCGTTTGATATCATCGACCAGATCTCGAAGCTGCTGAGCCAACTGCCCTTTGCCACCGCGCGCGGCGTCTGCGGCGATCTGAAGGGCTACGGAAGCGAAATGCTCACCGTTCCCCTCACCGTAGCTCTTCAACAGGGCTTTGACTTGTTCCGCAGTCGCCATCGCTCAGATAGCTCGTTGTTCCAGTTTCCTTGCCTGAAGTCATTCACAAGAGGTCATCTTACCCCAATTCATCGTCCAAGTCAGTCGCAACCTTCGAACTCGTCGGCAGATCCAGATACCTCTTGGCGCCAGTGTGACCTTGATCGGCTTGCTGGTGAGCTTAACTTCATCGATCAGTTGATATTCGCAAGACTTGACCGTCACTCAGAGACGACCAACTTGCCGCCCTTGTTTGCCTGTGCTGGAGCTGCGGTTTTCCATTTCGAATGCATACCGAATTCAAACCGTGTCAGAGGTTCAAAGAACCCCGCAGTGAATTGGGTAGGCTTCTATTCGCTCCAAGTTCTTCACCGAGTGCCCCAAGCATCGCGCGAACTCGCTTCGCAGGGAATGGCCTCGTCCTTGGAAAATCCCGAGCCCAGGAGGGTTCGCAGTCATTAGCCGGTGGTTGAGCGTAGCGACACTACCGGATGGAGAGGTTGAGGCGAGCACTGCCGTTACCACTACCACAAGCAACGAGTCAGATCTCATCCTCATGCGGGCCGCGTTGTCGTCGTGCGTGCCATGGGAACCGGTGGTGTCGCTGCGCTCAACCACTGGCTAATAGCTATCAAGCCTCCGGCTTGAAGGACAATTCCCTCTCGCGGATAAGTGTTATTGATGGCGAGTGTTGCTCGCCACGGATCATCTTCTAAGGTGTGGAATAAGTTGCCACTGCACTGCCATTGGTCAAACTCGTGGACGCTATCTATTTCCCAAAGCCAGTCATGCGTGCTGTTCGCTTTCCTTGCGTTTCCGAGAAGTGCCTTTTCGGGCGACAGCTTTGTGTTTCCCCTTGGTTGCCTTGGCGGAGAGCTTCTTTGCGGTTGCGGCTTTGACGGCCCCTATCCGCAAAACGGCTTCCTGGAGCTGCTCGGCGACCCACGCATTGAGGCTCTTGCCAGAAATCGCCGCCGCGACATTCACCTGCCGGTGCAAGTCTGGCGGAATTCGGGTGACGAACTGACCGGAAAACGGCTTGTCAGGGGTTTCGCCGCGAGTTTCGCAGAACTCAAGGTAATCATCGACGGACTCGTGGAACGCCCTCTTCACTTCGGCAACGCTGTCGCCCTGAAAAGTGATGACGTCGCGGGTGTTGATTACCTCGCCATGAATGATACCGGCGTCTTCGTCGAATTCGACTTTGCCGATATAGCCTTTGTATTCCATCATGGCGTGACTCCCGCCTCTGTCAGGAACCGCCGCATGGACTTAACGGCTCCCTTGTCTGTTTCCTTTTGAGGGTGCGGCCGGTGAAACACGGCTCGGATGCCGTTCAGAGCGATCCGCACGCGTGATCCGGCCCCCTCGGTGATCTCCGCACCCGCGGCCTCAAGCATGGCCTCAATGTCCCGCCAAGCGATGTTCGGCCTGACCGGGTCCTCGAAAATCGCTTCCAGCGTGCGTCGGTGCTTCGGTCCCATGCTGCCCTCAATAGTATCATCGGATGATACTGCCGTCAACTTGCGTGTTTTGATCCGCAGTTCAATCCCAAGGCTCGAAGAAATTGGGATCGTTCATGATCACTGGCTATCAAGCCTCCGGCTTGAAGGACAATTGCCTCGCACGGATAAGTGTTCTTGATGACGAGTGTAACTCGCAGCGGATCATCCTCGAAGGTGTCGCACAAGTCACCACCGCACGGCCATAGAGCAAACTCGCGGACGCTCCGAGGATCGTGCATTGGCTTCGCGAGGATGCGTGCTGAGTTGCGGAATCCGTTCGGGTTACTTAACTTGCGCTGTCCATGGCCCTCCTGTGGATGCAGAGGTTGATCGGTGTGGAGTACGAACTGCCGGAGCAGATCTTCTCGATGCCGCCTGTCGATCCTCACAGCGTCATGTTCGCACTGGAGCGAATCGCGATCCAACGGCTTTAGGCTAGGAGTTGGCGACGTATGGACGATTTATCCAACCGAACTACCTACGGACGTATGGCGCGGTTTTACGACTGGTGCGCCGACTTGGGCAGCCTCGGGGCAATTCCATTTGTCAAGAAGCTGCATCTCCAATACTTGAGGCCGGGAGACTCGATCATTTACGTGGGCGCGGGAACGGCTGAGGAAGCAGTCCTGGCAGCCAGGCGGGGGCACCGGGTATTTCTCCTGGACTCGTCCAGCCAAATGCTGGCCGTCGCTTGGGGGCGAGTTTGGAAGGCGGGCTTAGAGTCGGAGGTCACTCTTCTGCATGAGGATTTCTTCTCATGGAAGTCGCCCCTGAAGGTGGATGCCGTGGCTCTGCACTTCTTTCTTGATCTCTTCAACCTCGAAGACGTCAAGGTGGTTCTCGAGAGAGCGAAAGGCCTGTTGAACTCGGAAGGGCGTATCTTTGTTGCGGACTTTTCCTGCCCGAATGGTGTATTTCTCGTACGGTTTGCACAGTGGTGCTACCAGCAGGGCGCGGCGCTATCGTGCGCCCTGCTTGCGAAACAGCCGTGGCACCCTGTACTGGATTACGCTTTGGCCTGCGAGAACTCAGGAATGACAATCGAACAAAGACTCAACGTTGGTTGGCGCTGGTTTGGCAAGAGTTGGTTCGTCTTCTTGTCCGCCAAAGTCGCTGTTTCGGCGTGAAAGTCGTCCCGGCGTCCTGAGGCGAACACCACTCGAAGGTGGAGCATCAGTCAACGTATTCCACCGGCGAATGAACTCGACGAATTGGCCGTCGCTGGTGAGCCGACCTGGGGCAATGCCCCAGGCCACGGTGAACGAAGGCTTACAGCCTTCGCGGAAGACGCCGCAATTGAAGAACTTCCTTCTCACACTTCCATAACTGCGAATCTTGATGACAGGAATGCCTGTCAAGATTGCTCATCGTGAATCGCCTGAAGCAAAGCGACTTGAAGAACTCCAAGTCAAATTTGGAGACAGGGTTTGGCCGACTGTGCATCTAGGGATGTAGCACCCTGGAAGAGTACAACGCCCAAATGTTCGGTCGGCGCGAACAGGACCTAGCGTGACTCGTCGCTTGGTGTGAGTAGGTTGAGTATTGACGACGCACTGCTGGGCGTTGCGGAGTGAGTGCTTGCTTTGGCTGTTCGGATTCGCTCGGCTGGAATGGAGAGGGATAGGGTGAGGAGTCGCTGTTCTTGCTTTCGGGGCGGGGGTTCTGGTGCTGGGCAGGTTGAAAACCTGCCCCACTTTGCATTGCCCTTTTCTGCTTGCTTCTTGGCTGGCTGTTTCTCTCGTAACGCAAGACGACGATCTAGGCTCTGCGGTAGACGGCAGGGTAGGATGCGGTTTCCGGTCTCGATGGCTCGCCGGCTACGCTGCCGCTGAGTTGGGTCGTTTTGCTAAGGAGTAAGGTCATGCTGGTCGGTCGCTATCCTGAAATCACGACCAGGGATAGGATAGCTAGATACATTGCGCTGACTCTTGTCTGTCTTTTTCTCTTGCCATGGATTGCCTTGGCCCTCGGCTGTATCTTGCTGGGCGTTCATGGAATCATTCGTGGAGAGCCCATGGCCATCATTGGCCTGCCCGCGGGCATCGCTTTGTTGCTTGCGGGACCGCTCTTGTTCTACCTTAGAAGACGATGGCATCCACCCATTTGTCAGTTTGAATTCGACGGCCATGAACTTAAATACGCGTTCAGGGAAAATCAGCGCGTCGAAACTCGGTCGGTCCATGAGATCCGTAGGATTGATTGCAGAAGACGCGCTAGGAGTCGCAAGACCTGGGGCTACGATGTGATGTTCGAGGATCGGAGTTGGATCTATGTTGCTCGGTCGCTAACGAACGCTGACGAGCTTTACGAGGCGCTGAGTGCTCATTTGGCGGATCGATCGCGATCCGTCGCGGAGCAACGCGGCCGCGAAACGGATTCCGCGGGATGACGCAATGCGCAGGGCAAATTGATTGGCCTACGCTCAATACAAGAGTGTTTGCGCGAATGATACCACTATTCAAGAAGCTCAATCTTGGCGGCAATAATATAGTTCTGGTGCTGGGCAGGTTGCAAACCTGCCCCACTTTGGCATCCCCAAGCAAGCTTGGGGCGAGGATGATACGGCTTTCTTGGTGTAACGGTCTCTCGCCGGTTAAGTGATCTTTGCTTTGGGAAACAGCGAGAGTGTTAGATTGGTGTAATCGATCACAAGTTCCTTCCCGAGCAACAGTCCGACTCCCAAGAGCGGCGTCGTGCCTGTATTGGCAATCACTTCAAGGTTTCTAAACTCGCCGAACCAACTAATCTCGCAATGACAAGTTGTCAGGAGGGGTTGCGATCCATCTGCAAGTACTCCGTCTACGGTTCCAGACGGGGTGAGCCCGAGTTCCTGAACTGTTGCTTGTGGTAAGGCAAGATCACCCGTAAATCCAGTGTCGATCCAGACGGCAAACGTCTGTTCTGGACTACTTTTATTGGACCTCATTTGGATTTGCAGGATTGCTCGACCAACGCGGTCGACGATGCCTTTCATCTTTCTTGCATTCCAAAATGGATGGCAGCGGGATGTCCAACTCTGAAAGTGTGAACCAATCGATCGGGGTATCGCTGCCTGGCTTGCTCGATGGCGTCGCTGATCGTCGGTGCAACGAAATAATCGCCGGACTCGGGCTCGATCGCGACGAATGCATCCGGATTGCTAGCGATCAGTCCGGCTTGGATTCTTGCGAATATTGGCCGCGCGACCGCGGCCACTTCTTCAAGACTTAAGGGCATGAGCATTGCCTTTCAGCAGACGGAAACGTTTCCGAGGCCTCCAGTTCTAGCGGAAACTGCCGAAGAGATGAAGGATTAGATGGTGCGGGGACGGAGCGAGGGGGATACGGCTTTCTTGGTGTAGAGGTTTCTCGCCGGACTGGGTTGGGTTTCGCGGCTGGCTTGGAGAGGAGGAGGATGCGCTGTCTTGCTTTTGGGGCTTGGGTTCTGGTGCTGGGCAGGTTGAAAACCTGCCCCACGATTGGCTAGGCAGGTTGAAAACCTGCCCCACGGGTTGGCTGGGCAGGTTGCAAACCTGTCCCACTTTGGTTTATCGCAGGCTTGTTAGGTACGCTAATAGGTTTGCCGCTTGCTCGATGCTTAGATCGCGCAGTAATAAGTCGGGCATTAATGATTTGCGCTGCGGCGCTAGTGATTCGACCGAGGCGATTGGCAGGCGAGTTACTTTATCCGTGACGTCTCGTATCACTAATTCTGTATCGGTGCGGTCGACTATCAATCCCGTGACCACTCGGCCATCGTCCAATTGCACGATGTAACCGACATACTTGGGATCGATCACTTTCGACGGTTCGACGACATGCTCCAGCAATTGAGCTCGCGAGTATTTCATACCCACTCGGTCGAGTTCCGGGCCTAGCTGTCCTCCTTGGCCGCCGATCCGATGACAGTTTCGACACTGCACTCCATTCTTTTCGTGGTAAAGCTGTTTGCCTTGCTCGACATCGCCCGCGAGCGCGAGGATCTGCTCGGGGCGAATCACGCTCCCCAGACGTTGCACTCGATGCTCAACGGGTTGCCATGCTTCAAACAGATCGCGGATCGCCGCCGATTCGGTCTTGCGAACCGCGGCCAGCAGCTCGTCGCGAATCACGCTCGGCAGCGACTTGTCCCGCAACCGTTCGGACGCATAGATCGCGCCGCTCGTGGTGGCGAGCAACTCGTCAATCAGCCGCTGACGGCGATTCGCACGGTCTTGTCGCCGAACAATCTCTTTCTGCCGCTCCATTTCAGAGCTCGGCAAAGGGCCCTCGTCGATCAACGAAGCAAGCTCCTTGAAGCGAGCCGCGTCGTGTGGACGAAGTGGAAGCTCCCTGATCCATTCATGAAGCGCCCGAACGGCCTGCTCGTCGACCTGTTCCGAACCAATGTGCGGCATGCGTCCCGAGCCGGTCTTGGACATGCGCAAAAAGAGTGTGCTGCGATAAGGATCGCCTGGCGCAATGATGCGAGCATCGGCGATGTCGAACGCGCCTTGCGTCGGTCTTGCGTCGAGCGTTTTCGTGGCTTCGATCGGCAACTCGGCTTGAAGTTCGATCGACGCAGTGCCGCCTCCACCCACTCGATGGCAGTGAGCGCAGTTGACGTGCAAATAAGAACGCACCTGTTGATCAAGTGACGTGGGCGAAGCCGCAGTCTCCCAGGCTTGGAACTTTGGAAAGTGCTCGCGATACCACGAGGCCGGAAGGTCTTTTCCTCGCTTGATTTCGAGAGATGCCGATTTGTCGTCCCGAGGCAACTCGATCACGCCGATTTCCGACAACGTGCGGAGTTGATTGTCGCGGAGTTGCTGGTCGCGTCCACTCGGATAATCGTGCTCGCGGTTCAACTGTCGCAGGTTGAACGCGAGTGCATACTCGGCCCACTGATTGTGACAGCGCGCACACTCGACCCGACTCGAAAAACGCCAAGTGCCTCGATTCGCTCCGACAACCGACTCGCGACCGCCCGGTTCGACCAGCAAGGCATCGGTCTGGTCGTCGTTCCATGCGTAAGAATAGCCTCGCCAGAATTTCCCGTCGAAATGGAGCACCTGCGTCTCAACTCGGCGAGGCGGATCTTCGGGAAGCGAGAGTGTCTTGACCAGCACGGCGTCGGCGGGGAATTCCTGCTGGCTGCTGAACATCGAGCCAGCGATCGCTTTGCGCTGGGCGAGGAACTTGACTGACGTCGATTGTGGCAGAGCGATCCAGCGGTCGGCCGTGGCGCCGTCCACCCACTGTTCGACATTGACCGAGAACGGAATGACTCCCTCGCTGGGTTGCTGGTTGCGAGTCGACTGAAATAAACCCGTTTCACTCAGCTTCCGTGGAAACTCGACATTCTTTCCATAGCGTTCGTTGCGTTCGAGGCTCAGGACGGCGCCATCGTCGTAGTCGAGCAAAAGGAGTTCGCCGTCAGGGTCTTCGGCGAAGGCGACTAGACGCACGGTCGGTTCGACGACATCGACTGGCGCCGACGCGGACTGTGTGGCCGAGTCCCAGCGTGAGGCCCAGATGCGGCGAGTTTCCCAGTCGCCAAAAATGTATTGACCGACCAACACAGGGTATTTGCGGCCCCGATAAACGAATCCACCCGTAATCGACACGCCGTCGGTGTGAGGGATCTCGATCGTGGGCGGAAGGATCGGAGTGGGGCCGAGCTTGCGTTCGGGGTGCACCGGCTGGCGCCCCTCGACGATGCTCCAGCCGTAGTTTCCCCCTTTCTGCACACGGTAGACAAGTTCCCACAATTCCCAGCCCACGTCGGCCACCCACAAGTCGCCGGTTCCTCGGTCGAAACTCATCTTCCAAGGATTGCGCAACCCGTAGCACCAGATCTCGCCGCGTGCGTTCGGGAGCGACACGAAGGGATTGTCGGCGGGAATCGAGTAGGCTCGATCGTCGCTCGGATGGTCGACATCGATCCGTAAAATGCATGACAAGAGATTACTAAGGTCTTGTCCTGAGTTGAGCCCGTCGGGAGGATTGGCGAATCCGCCATCGCCGGTGGAGATGTAGAGATGGCCGTCGGGACCGAATGCGAGGCATCCTCCGTTGTGTCCTCCCTGAAGCCAAGTGATAACGACCTGCTCGCTGGCGGAATCGAGTGTGGGAGGATCGGTGGCGGTGACCGTGAAGCGGGAGACACGAGTGCCGTGGGGAAGTTGCTTGCCCGGCTCGCCCCGCACCACATACGTGAGATAGCAGTAGCGATTCTCGGCAAACCGCGGATGGAACTCGAGTCCGTAGAGTGCTTCAAGCCCCAACACGCCTGTGTTGTCGACCTGGGGATTGCCTTGGACCGAGGGCTCGCCGCCGGGACGAGCGGGTGTTACGAGCGCGGCGACATCGAGTGCCAGTGTTGCCTCGCGACAGTCTCGATCCATGGGAAACGAGAGCACTCGTCCACCCTGCTCGGCGACCCAGAGTCGGCGTTTTGGGGTCGAGTCGCCGAGTGGCTCACGACGACCGGGCGTGTCGGCGGAAGGCTGAGCTTCGGCTGTCGTTTTAGCAGGCGTGTCGGCGGACGTTTTGCCGAGCGGCTCGACCGACAAAGCCACTGGGTTGCGGAATTTCAGGTGAGGGAACAGGGGTTGAGCGACCCAAGGAGCGGGCGGCTCGGGGGTGCCCTTTAGACGCGAAGTGGTCCAGGGCTGGCGAGTCTTCAAACCGGTGGGCTCGATCTTCGGCGCCGCGGGTTCGCTCGATTGTTCGATTTTCTTACGAAGCGTGGGGGAGGGAGAACCTGCTAGTTGGACGGCGATGATGCCCGCGACGGCTAAGGGAATGGCGAGAGCGGCGAGCAGGTAGCGAAAGGTGGTCCGGTCCATAAGGGAGAAGGCTTCCTGACGAGCAACAGCGAGTGGCACGTACGTCGAGAGCAGGATACGAAGAGAACTCGTACGGTTGCAAGCCAAGGCTCGGAGACGGAAACTAGTCCCTAAACAAGCTTACGCCTGCGGTTAGATACCGCACAAAACTCCTGAAAACACGAAAACCTCCGTGAGTTTCCGGGGTTTATTCTGGTACACGAAACAGAAGAACCCACACGCACACGGAGGTTTTCAAGTGAAGGCCAGTATCGCCCGCGAACTCAAGAAACGCAAGCGTCGGATCGAGGCTCGTCTTGGCCAACGAGAGATGGCGCCTCAGGAGAAACCGGCCTTCACCGCAAGCAACGTTGAGTACGAAGTGTCGGGGCGTGGTAACGGACTGGCAGCGGGCGGCATTGGCGCCATGCACTTGATGGCGCGCCGCCTTGGCCTGGTCGACGCGATTGACCAACGCATCTCCGTCCTCAAATTGCATCGCCCCTACCAAGAATCCGACCACGTACTGAACATCGCGTTCAATGTGCTTGCGGGCAACAGGCGGCTGGAGCATCTCGAACGGTTGCGTAACGACGAGGTCTATCTCGACGCGCTGGGCGCCGAACGAATCCCGGACCCCACCACGGCTGGCGATTTCTGTCGCCGCTTCGTTGCCGAAGAGGTGGACGAGTTGCAAGCGGTCTTCAACGACACCCGCGTGAAAGTGTGGCGTCAGCAACCGCAGGAGTTCTTTGATCGTGCGGTAATCGACGCGGACGGCACGGTGTGCGAGACGCTGGGAGAGTGCAAGCTGGGCATGGAGTACTCGTATAAGAAGGTCTGGGGCTATCATCCGCTCGTTGTTTCCCTCGCGAACACGAGCGAGCCGTTGTTTCTGGTTAATCGCCCGGGAAACGTTCCCTCGCACGCGGACGCTGCCGAGTACTTGGATCGCGCCGTGAAGCTCTGCAAGGATGCCGGGTTCCGCGAGATTCTGTTGCGCGGCGACACCGACTTCTCGCAGACCGAGTTTCTGGACGGCTGGAATTCGCAGGGCGTCAAGTTCGTCTTTGGAATGGACGCCAGCGGAAAGCTCAAAGGTCTCGCCGATGATTTGCCCGAATCCGCCTGGAGAAAGCTGAAAAGGCCGGCCAAGTACCATGTGGCCACCACTCCGCGAGCGCGCCCCGAGAACTGCAAGCAGCCGATCGTCGAAGCACGCGGTTTCGAGGACGTTCAACTGGTGGACGAGGATGTCGCTGAGTTCGATTACCAACCCGTGGCGTGCAAGAAGTCTTACCGCATCGTCGTTATTCGCAAGAACCTGACGCGAGCGAGGGGCGTGGACGGACAACGCGAGTTATTCGACGAGATTCGTTACTTCTTCTACATCACGAACATTGTCACGGTATCGCGAGAGGAGATCGTCTTCGAGGCCAACTCGCGCTGCGATCAGGAGAATCTCATTGGTCAACTCAAGGGAGGCGTTCACGCCACGAACATGCCGTTGGGTTGCATGGTGAGCAACGGTGCGTACATGGTCATGGCGGCGTTGGCATGGAGCTTGAAAGCCTGGTGGGCGTTGTTGATACCGGTCGATGCTCGCTGGAAAGAGAAGCACGAGAAAGAAAAACGCACGCTGCTACGCATGGAGTTCGACACATTCCTCCACGCGGTTATGCTCGTTCCTTGCCAGATCGTGAAGACCGGGAGACGTTTAGTGTTCCGCCTCCTCTCTTGGAATCCCTGGCACTCGGTGCTCTTCCGCCTCCTCGACCGAATCGTGTCACTGCAATGTTGACGCGACGCATGTGAAGCCGGGGTCTGGATGCTCCGGTATCTCGATTGACGCCTTACCCAAGAAATTATCGACAATGAAACACCGACAACCTGGACGACCGTCATGCCACCGATTTCGGTTCGCTGGGCTGCGGGTCCGCGCGTTGCGTTCGAGCGCCGCGGCGTCGAAAATCACGGCAGGCATGAGCTTGTTTTGGGACTAGTCTCAGCCGAGCGAGAGTGTCGCGCTAGTGATTTGTCACCGAAGGTACGACGGACTTCCAGTCCGTCGCTCAGGGGCCGTTCTCCAAGGGGGCGTCCCTAATTCTTCACCGTGAGAGAGCGCTAGTCTGCCCCGACGTTCGTGATCGCTCGCCTCCTTGTCTTTACTGCCTTTGCTTGTCTTTACTGCCTTGGAAGGAACGCTCCGATGAAAGCTGCTTATATTCTGGAAACTGGACCGGCCGACAAAATCATCTATGGCGACGTGCCGACTCCCGAGCCGGTGGGCTCGCAAGTGCTGGTCAAGGTTGGCGCGGTGTCGGTCAATCCGATCGATACCTACATTCGCAATGGGGCGAATTACTGGGAGTTGCCCAAGCCCTATATCTTGGGAGGCGACGTGGCGGGAACGGTGGTCGCCGTCGGACCGACTGCAACTCGTTTTCAGGTAGGAGACCGAGTGTGGGGGAGCAATCAGGGGTTGATGGGACGTCAGGGGACGTTCGCGGAGTATTGTGCGATCGATGAGTGTTGGCTGTATGGCACTCCGCCGGGGGTCAGTGACGAAGCGGCCGCCGCTTGTGCGCTCGTTGGGATTACCGCCCACCTCGGCCTGTTCGCCAACGCTCGACTGCAAGCCGGCGAAACGCTGTTCGTCAATGGCGGCAGCGGCGGCGTTGGTTCGATGGTCGTGCAGATGGCCAAGGCGGTTGGCGCACGCATCATTACGACGGCGGGGAGTTTGGCGAAGGTGGCGGCCTGCAAGGAACTCGGCGCCGACCTCGCCCTTAACTACAAGACAGACGACGTCGCCTCGCAGGTGCGTGCTTTCGCGCCGTTGGGGGTGAACGTGTACTGGGAGACGGTTCGCGAACCGAATTTTGATGCGATTGTGCCGCTGTTAGCCGAGCGTGGTCGGATCGTGTTGATGGCGGGCCGCGACGCTCGCCCGGTATTCCCCGTGGGACCTTTCTACGTGAAGGGGTGTTCGCTGCACGGTTTCGTGATGTTTAAGGCGATGCCCGATGAGCAACGGCGGTGCGCGGACGACATCAATCGCTGGCTAGCGAACGGTCAATTGCAACCGGTGATCGGCAAGGTATTGCCGCTGTCCGAGGCGTCGACGGCCCACAAGCTGCAAGAAGCCAATACGTTGCAAAAGGCAGATACTTTGCAGGGAAAAATCGTGCTCAAGCCGGTTGTTTAGGCTTGGCTCTGTTATTCTCTGAGGCGGCGTTGAAACGGTTGAGCTGGGTCCACATCAGTTTCGGGAGTTCGCGTCATGAAGTGTCGAGTGAGGCGGAGCGGAGCTTGGCGGAATTGGGGAAGGGTGGCGCTACGGTTGGCGCTGGTGGCGGTAGCGACGACGGCGATGAGTTGCGGCGGCGTTCAGGATCGGACGCCGGTCGCGGTAAGTCCCGTGAAGTTCGCCGCCAAGTCGAGCGATTGGTCGAGATTCCGCGGACCGAGCGGCATGGGTGTCAGCGAGGTGAAGGGACTGCCCGTCACTTGGAGCTCGGACGAAAACCTGGTTTGGAAGACGCCGTTGCCGGGTGCGGGGGCGTCGAGTCCGATTGTGTTCGGCGAGCGGATTTACTTGACCAGCTACACGGGATTTTTCGTGCCAGGCGAGTCGGGGGGGAGCCCCGAGGATTTGCAACGGCACTTGATCGCGTTCAATCGGGCCGATGGCAAGATCGTGTGGAACAAAGCAGTGCAGGCGAAGTTGCCGGAAGAGCAACGGATTCGCGACCATGGTTTTGCGGCCAACACTCCGGCCGCCGACGATGATGCGGTCTATGTGTTCTTCGGCAAGACTGGCGTCTTCGCGTTCGATCACGACGGCAAGCAGAAGTGGCAGGCCGATGTTGGTTCGAACACGCATGGCTGGGGGACTTCCGCGTCGCCGGTGCTTTACAAGGATTTGGTGTTTATCAACGCGAGTGTGGAAAGTGAATCGTTGGTGGCCCTGGATCGTCGCACGGGCGCGGAGAAGTGGCGAGCCAAGGGGGTGCGCGAGGCTTGGAACACGCCGGTAGTCGTCAAGGCAACGTCGGGCCGCGAGGAATTGGTCGTGGCCACTCAAGGGAAGATCTTGGCGTTTAACCCTGATACGGGCGAGCCGTTGTGGTCGTGCAAGACCGATATCGGTTGGTACATGGTGCCGAGCGTCATTGCGGACAAGGGCATCGTCTATTCGCTCGGCGGACGGTCGGGCGTCGCGGCGTTGGCCGTGCGAGCGGGCGGTAGCGGCGATGTAACGGCCGAGCATCGCTTGTGGACCAGCACCAAGGGCTCGAACGTTTCCTCGCCCGTCTATCACGACGGTTACTTGTATTGGATGAACGATTCGCGAGGAGTCGCCTATTGTGCGAAGGCTGATACTGGCGAGGTCATGTATGAGGAACGCGTCAATCGAGCGGATCAGGTTTATTCATCCGCGCTCTTGGCGGATGGAAAGATCTACTATTTGAATCGCATGGGCAAGACTTTTGTGGTTCCCGCGAAACCTCAGTACGAATTGTTGGCCACGAATGATTTGTCGGATCGCGGCGTCTTCAATGGCAGCCCGGCGGTGGATGGTCAACGCCTATTGATTCGCTCCGACAAATTCCTCTACTGCGTCGGCAAGTAGAGTGGGCGCTGTTTTCCGCTGAAATGTAACGTGCTGAAGGAACCGGCCATGAGCTGGATGTGTTTCGTCCTGTTTTCGGACGACCCGATCGTCAATGTTTCGGACTTGGCGAGGCACTACCAAGCGACATGGCCGGGTCAGCCGCCGTTAGGGCCTCCGGAAGCGAAGGACAACGTAGTCTCCTTCGACGTCGGGGGCGATTCGTTGCTGATCGGTCGCATGCCGGCGGCGATCCCCGGCATGCAGATCGATGAACAGTTGGTCGAGTTGATGTGGCCCAATTGTAAACGGGATGTGGAAAAACATCGGTTTCATTGGATCGTGACGATCGTGGGCAAGCCAGGAAAGCCCGCCGACAAGGCCAGACTGCTGACTCGATTCATTCAGGCGGTGTTGGCTTCGCATCCCACGGCACTGGGAATCACCTGGGGGAGCCACGCCCATCTTGTTTCGTCGAAGAATTTTCAGGAAGGCGCCATTTCGTTGCGTAGCAACGAAGACCCTGTCCACTTGTGGATCACCGTGCGCTGCGGTTGGCGGCCCGAGGGGCCGGCGTCGGGCAAGTCGGCGGGGATGACGCGTGGGCTCGCCGATTTCGAACTCATGGAGATTGAAGCCGTCGAGGCGCTCGAATCGCCCACGGATCTCTTCGATCGCTTGCAAGGGCTGGCGGGGTACTTGATCAAGCGAGGACCTGTCATTCGGGATGGCGACACGGTTGGCGCCGACGAAGACGAGAAGATCAAGGTGGTCTACTCCGATTCGGCATTTGGGGCCGAAGGGCGAGTGATGCGGCTGGTGTATGGTGACGCAGGCGGCGTCGGCGGCAAGGCGACTGCTCCCTTGCAGACGAACTTTCAGGCGATGGCGCCGGTCGTGGCAACCGCCGTTGCAGCCATGCCTGCCGTAGGTACTCCACAGGTCGCCAGTCCCTACGGCGCGACGACGGCGCCTGCCGTATTGCCGCCCAACAACTCATCGTGGCGTCCACCAGGTCCAGGCGGGCCGCCCGCGTCGCCTCAACCCGGAGCGTGGACGCCGCCGCCTGTCCCGAATGCCTCGGGTGCTTGGGCAGCGCCGGGGACGACGCCGGGGTTCGGCGCGCCGAACCCCGCGGGTTATCCGCAAACGTACAAGGCGCCCGCCACCACTTCCGTCTTGGCGATCTTCAGCCTGATCTGCGGTATCGTGTCGCCTTTCATGTGGTGTCTCTGCTTTTTGAGCTTGCCGGTTTCCATCATGGCCGTGGTGATGGGGCATATCGCGCTCAGCCAAATCAAGCACAGTGGCGGACGACTCACCGGACGCGGCATCGCGTTGGCGGGCGTCATTCTCGGTTATTTGGTCACGGCGATCTCGCTCGCAATCATGCTGTGGATTTTTGTAATCGCGCCCAGCATGAATCCTAAGCCATCTCCTACCTTCACCGACCCCGACGAAATTCAACTCGATTTCGAGCGATCGAAGGGGGCGGGACCGGAGTTTCCCTCGTTCCCCAAGCAGGCGATCCCCAGTCCTTTCCCAGCGCCGAGTGAACCCAGTTCCCCGCCTGCCAGCGTCGCTCCGAAAAATGAGTTGCCCGATCAGCCATCGCCCGCGGAGAAGAATTCGCCCGGCGGCGCTCCAATGCCGCCGACATCCACCAATCCATCGACGCCGGGCGGTTTTCCGTTACCGGGTAATCCTCCTTTCGGTTCGCCAACTTTTCCTCCCATTCCGCGAGGACCGGGATTCCCCGAGGGATTCCCAGGGGCGCCGCCTAACTTCCCGCCTTTCCCAACGCCGGGGCAAATGCCTTCGGTCCCCGATCCGTTCGCGCCAGCCGAGTCAACGGGGAAAACGACGGGGAAAACGACGCCAAGTCGAACTCGCATGGGACAAGAAGACATCGATCCGGCGACGATCGAAGCCAGTCTGCCCAACATGCAGTGGCCCGTGAAGTCGCTGGGGTTCTCGAGCGATGGCACTCGAGTCGCGATCGGCCGACTCGATTCGACCGTCTTGGTTTTCGACCTTAAGACGAAGCAGACGATCTGGCAGCGCGAACGCCTGAATGAACTGGCGCAGGCGACGGTGGTGGCGCTGACACCGGAAGGCAAGACCCTCATCGCGGGAGGATTTAGCGGCAAATTGTTTGCCTGGAATCTCGAGGAGGCCGATGCGCCTCCACGCGAGTTGACGTCGCACTCACAGCCCATTACCAGCCTGGATATGCAACGCGAAGGGAAGTTCATCATCACTGGGGCTCAGGATGGCAAGGTGATGTGGCAACCTCCGACGCAGCCGGACAAATCGCGCACGTTGTCGGTCTTCAATAATCCCGTGCGAGCGGTCCGAGTCGGTACGCCCGCGACCACGGCTTGGGTTACCGACGGGAAGGAAGTTGCTCAAATCGATCTGCGAAAGTCAGAGGTGCTGCGTAAGGTGAATTTGGGACGAGGCGGAATCTTGGCCGCCGCCATTTCGCAGGATGCTCGCTTCGTCGCGGTCAGCGAAGGGAGCAAGGTGAAGGTTTGGGAAATCGAGTCGGGTAAAGAGTTGTCACCGCTGGACTCTAAGTCGGGCCCGCAGTGGACGGTTCGCTTCACCCCCGACGGAAAGTCGCTGTTGGCAGGTTCTCAGGGAAAGCTGATTGTCTGGGATTACGTTAAGGGTGAACAAAGAAAGCCCTTGTCCCTGGGGGGGAGACTCTACGTACAGACTCTCGCGATTTCGGCGGACTCGCGCTTCGTCGCGTCGATCCTCGATTCCGCCGGTCAGACCCTGTACGTGCTGAAACTGGGTGATGTCGAGTCGACGTCCTCGTCGACGTCGTCAACCGAAGCCGCGGATGCCAAACCGTAATACGTTCGCGGAAGAGTGTGCGCGGCGACACAAGCAGAACGGCGACACAACCAGAATCAGGAGAGCGAAACGATGAGAGGCCACGGGCGGAATGTGATCCTCGGTGTTCTGGTCTGGGGTTTCGGCGTGATGACGATAATGTCGGCGATGATGACGGCCGCGATGTCGGCGTCTTACGCTGCTGAGTCATCGCAGCAAACGCGGACCTTCGTCTACAAGCAAGTCGGCGACTTAGAGATCAAGGCGGATGTGTTGTTCGCGAGCGAATCTAAATCGCGACCGGTCGTCGTGTGGTTGCATGGCGGCGCACTCATCAATGGACATCGCGAAAGTGTGCCGACGTGGTTGCGGGAAGCGTGTCAGGCGAACGAGCACGTGCTGGTCTCGTTCGATTACCGCCTAGCGCCAGAAACTCAACTGCCTGCCATCATTGAAGACCTGGAAGATTCGCTACGTTGGTTGCATGCCCAAGGCCCCAAGCTCTTTCGCGCCGATGTAACTCGAGTGGCAGTGGTTGGTGGGTCGGCCGGCGGTTACTTGACTTTGACCGCCGGTTTTCGAGCGAAGCCGCGGCCGACGGCGCTGGTGGCTCTGTGGGGATATGGCGATTTAGTCGGGGACTGGTTTAGTCGTCCCAGTCCTCATGCCGCCCACAATTCAATCAAGGTTTCGGAAGAGGAAGCGAGGCGGCAGGTTCAGGGGCCTCCGATCTCCGACGCACGGCAACGCACCGGGAATGGAGCGGCGTTTTATCAGTTCTGTCGCCAGCGAGGCATTTGGCCCCAAGAGGTCGCGGGCTGGAATCCGCATCGCGAACCCGAGAAATTCTACCCCTACATGGCGCTCAAGAATATCTCGGCCGATTACCCGCCTACGCTGATGATTCACGGCGACAAGGATACCGATGTACCGTTTGAACAATCCGCCTTGGTCGCTGCTGAATTGAAGAAACATGGCGTGACTCACCGGTTGCTGCGCATCAGCGGCGCCGAGCATGGGTTGGCTGGCGCTGATCGTGAGGTGGTCGAGTCGGCGTATCGCGAGGCGGTCGAGTTTCTGAAGACTCGCCTCGCGGTTGCCAAGCCCGCGGCGGCGAGTGAATGATCGACGGGTCTGCCTTAGCGACGTCCTCGCCAGTTCGCAAACACGCCGTCAACCGCCGCGATGCGAGTCGATTGAGCTTGACCAAGGGCGGGGCGACCCGCTTTGAATTCATCCAGCGACAAGAAACCATCGCCGTCGACGTCGAGTTCCGCGAATCGTTCTTCCGGCGTCTTGAAGTCGGGAGGCGGGAATCCGCCGCCACCACTACGTCCGCCGCGACCCGGCCCGCCAGGTCGAGGGCCCGGAGGTAGGCCGTTCAAGCGAGCGAGTATCCCCAGGTTCAGTTCGTCGACCGACAAGCCACCGCTCGAGTCTGTGTCAAACTTCGTGATCAAGTCGGAAACCTGCTCGGTGGTCAGTGTGAGGTTCGGCAGCGACTCGATTTCCGTCGAGGTAATCGAGCCGTCGGCATCGAGATCCAGGTTAGCGAACAGTTCGTCAACCGAAGGCGGTGTGGGGCGCTCGCCGGTGGATGAGTCGGTGTCACCATCGATCATTTTCGCTAACCGACCCAACACGTGGGGCGGAATCTCGTCGATCGATAGGCCGCCGCTGGTGTCGGCATCCAACCGCTCCACCAAGCTCGCCAACTGTTCGGTGGTCAGCGGTTGATTCGGAATTGCGGACAGTTCTTCGACCGTAATCGATCCATCCGCGTCGGCGTCGATTTTTGCGAACAGTTCTTCAGGCGTTGGACAATCAGTGAGATGGTCGTTAGTCGTGCCGTCATCCGTGGTGGTCCCGTCGTCAGTGGCGCCGTCGTCGGTCGTCGTGCCATCGTCCGTGGTCGTGCCATCGTCCGTGGTCGTGCCATCGTCCGTGGTCGTGCCATCGTCGGCTGTAGAATCGTCGTCGGTGGTCGTGCCGTCGTCAGTCGTAGTGCCGTCGGTAGTGGTGACATCTTCCGTCGCCGTTCCCTCCTCGGAGGTCGCCTCGGCTTCGCCCGCATCGTCACTGTCCAGGTCGCTGGCAGTGTAGTTGATGACCTGGAGGCTATAACGGCCGGTCACGCCGGGTGCGGCGGAGATTACCAGGAAGTAGCGAGCGTCGCTGGCGACCGCGACGTTCAGAGCGACGTGGTCTGTCGTCTCGCCATCGGCCGTGGATTCGGCGCCGAGGCTGTTTCCACTTTCGTCCACGACCGACACCGTGAGGACGCCGCCGGCGGAGGTGAACAGGGAGACGTTGAGCTGAGTTTCCGAGGTGGTGATTTGGAAGACGTCGATATCGCCATCGGCATTGATCGCGGAACGCACGCGAGCCAACCCCGTGGAAATGTCGAGCGTTTGGGCGTCGTCGCCCACGACGTCGGTCTGAGTATCGGTGGCCGGAACGTCGGTGGTGGGATTTCCCGAGTCGTCTCCGTTAAGGCAGTTGATGACGAGCAGGGCGTCGACGGGGGAGAGGAGCGAGTCGCCGTTGCTGTCCAAGAACCGCGCGGACTGGCTCGCCGCGCTCATTCCTCCGCCCATTCCGCCTCGGCCGCCGAACAGCGGGGGGGCCATGCGACCGTTCAGTTGGCCGCCGAGACCGTCGTTCATGGCATTGACGGCCAGCATGGCGTCGATCGGGCTGATGCTGCCGTCGGCGTTGAGGTCGACTGCCCAATCGGGGTTCTGCCAGAAGCTAGCGCCTGTGATTCCCGCCAGTAACTGGCGCGACTCCAGAAATTCGCATTGAAGGCGTCGGTCGGAGCGTGACTGGCGGCGTTTTCGAGCCATGATGTGTACCTCGTTCTCGTAGCGAAAAGTGTTTTGCCAGTAGGGTTTGCGGTGTTGCTGCTGCCTGCCGGCGGAAGAGAAAAGAGATGTGAGTCTTTCCCCCTAGGAAACGCCGCGCGGTCGATTGTCACGCGGGCCATACGAGAATTTGGAACTGCCATTGCGAGTCTATTTGAATCGCTTATCTCTCCCGTCCCGCGCAATCTTCCTGGATGGTTGCGAGTGTTGTGACCGATAAGACAGGAAAGATCCTTGCGAGTCACGTACCAACGAGCCTCGCCGTCTGAATTCACCCCTCCTGGACAATATTCAATCTATAACCGATAATTGGCGGTTTATGAGTCGTACCGATTTTGATGTCGAAAGCTTGGCCCGCTATCTGCGGATGGACGCGGGGCAGGTTGCGCGCATGGCGGAACGCGGGAAGCTGCCTGGTCGGCGGATTGCCGGTCAGTGGCGTTTCGCGTACGCCGACATCCATGATTGGTGGGAAACTCGGATTGGCGAAGGGAGTTGCGAGGATCTCGCTTCCTTCGAATCGGTGTTGTCCGAGAACACGCATGTTTCGGTGGAGCCATTGCGTTCGATTTCGGAGATTTTGCCGCTGGAAGCGATTGCGATTCCCTTGAATTGTCGCACGCGAACCTCGGTGATCACCTCGATGGTCGAATTGGCGGTGGGGACTGGATTGCTGTGGGACGGCGACAAGATGGAAGAAGCCGTACGGGCTCGTGAATCGCAGCAATCAACGGCTCAGGATAACGGGGTTGCCTTGCTGCACCCGCCTCGCCCGCAATCCAGCATCTTGGCTCAACCGTTGCTGGCCCTGGGCCGCACCAGCCAGGGAATTCCGTTTGGTAATTCTCGCGGCGCGTTGACAGACGTCTTCTTCTTGATTTGCAGCGTGGATGCCTGCTCGCACCTGTGGGTGCTCGCAAGGCTCGGCCGATTGTTGTCCGACCCCGCGGTGCTCGATCAGATCCGTTACGCCGCGGATGCTCGTGAAGTCCGGCAAGCATTGCTGGACGCCGAAGCCGAAATGACGTTACCGTCCGCGTAGAAACGCGAGCGAGTCGCATGTGGGCCCGAAATCGCAAGAAGCTCATGGCGTGAAGGACGGCGGGAACATGACGCCGTCCTCGTTGGTGCGAGCCTCGGTCCTGGTCATCGGCGACGCTTCCCCAGCTGAGTTCCAACCCGCGCTCGACTGGTTGCGAGCCTGCACTTCATCGTTGCATTTCGTTCGCGACGGGGCGGATGCGGAAGCTTGGCGCCTGTCCGAGCAGGCGTTCGTGCCTCAATTCGTGCTTTTCCTTCAGGATCGGCCGGGCGAGATTGTTCAGTCGCTGGTCGAGCGTGTGCTGGATCGCTGGCCTTTGGCGGCGAGTGTAGTGCTGTTGGGGAGTTGGTGCGAGGGGGAGATGCGAACGGGGCGCCCGCTGGCAGGCGTTGCGCGGCTTCCCTGGCATCGCTGGGAAGCGGCATTCGCACAGTTCTTCGAGTGCGCACAGGATGACGGCCACCCTTGGCGGTTGCCGCGCACTCGCACCTTGGCCGACGAATTGTTGGCGGAGGCCGACGAGTCGACTCGCTTGGTGGAACCGACAGGGATGGCGAGTTCGCATCGACCGTTGGTTGCGGTGGTTGCGGCCGAGTCGGACGCATTCGACTCGTTGCGCTTTGCCCTCGTAACGGCCGGGTATGCCGTCGCTCGCCTCCGCTCGTCCACGGCTCGTGAGATTGAAGGGGCGTCGGCGGTGATTTGGGACGAGCCGGGTTGGACTCGAGATGATCTAGCGGATTTGCGACAGTGCATCGAACTGAATCGAGGAACGCCGGTCATCGCAATTCTCGGGATGCTGCGCTGGGAGGAATGGCTAACCGTTCGCTCGTGGGGCGCGGCGGTCGCGATTGCCAAACCGTTAAGGGTTCCCGATCTTCTCTGGCATCTTCGTCGGCAGTGCAGGGGCGCAAGATCCGAATGATGATTGGGCCGTTCTTGGCCGATGGTGGATGGGAGGCGCGAATCCAGTCCATCGGGGGAGAGCGAATGGCGACGACGAATTCCAACCCAATCTCGCAGCTCGACCGCGAGTCGGCGTGCGAGCAGTGTTTCGAGCCGTGTCGTCGGCCTCGCTTGGAACGGCAGAGGCGAGTCTCTCGTGCTCTTGTCCGACTGATGGCGCTGGTCGTTTTGGGGAGCTTGCTGGCGGGCGCGACTCAAACGTCCGCCATCGAACGAGCACACCTGGAAGCCGCCTTGGAAACCATTCGAGCCTCGGAAGCTCAACGCCATGTGGAAGTCTTGGCGGATGATGCGCTGGAGGGGCGCGAGGCGGGCAGTCGCGGCGGGCTCGCTGCCGGTTCGTATCTCGTCAAACATCTGACGGCCGCGGGATTGAAGCCCGCGGGCGATTCGGGCTCCTACTTCCAAGTCTTTGGCGCGGGCTATCGAAACCTGTTGGCGATTCTCCCTGGGAGCGACCCGGAGGTGGCGGACCAGTATCTGGTGGTGGGTGCGCACTACGACCATGTCGGATACGGTAATCGTTCGAATAGCTTCGGCCCCTTTGGTTATGTCCATAATGGGGCCGATGACAACGCCAGCGGAACCGCTGGTCTGTTGGAACTTGTCGAAGCGTTCGCGTCCCTTCCCACTCGCCCTCGTCGCTCGATCCTGTTTGCGTTCTGGGACGGCGAGGAAAAAGGGTTGCTGGGCTCGCTGCACTGGCTGGCTCACCCCACGCTGCCCTTGGACAAGGTTAAGTTCTCGTACAACGTGGACATGATTGGTCGACTGCGGGAAGGCAAGTGCGAAGTCCTGGGGAGTCGCACCGCGGCGGGATTCCGGCAGATCGTCAGTCGTCAGAACGAGTCCGAGAAACTCGCGCTCGATTTCACGTGGGAGATGAAGGCGAACAGCGACCATCATCCCTTCTTCGCGCGAGGGATCCCCGTGCTGATGTTCCATACGGGATTACACGACGACTACCATCGTCCGAGCGACGATGTCGACGGGATCAGCTCGGAGGGGATTTCGCGAGTCGCTCGGCTTAGTTTCCGTGTGCTCGCCGACCTCGCGGATGCCGAAAAACTGCCAGGGTTTCGCGAGTCATCGCGGGCCGAGACACCCGCGGGCCGCGATCAATTCGAACTGGGACTCGCTGCACCCGCGCCGCGCTTCGGCGCCGGCTGGCGCCGCAATCCGGAAGACGCCCCCGAAGAGGGCGTGATGATATCGCATGTCGTTCCGGGGACGCCCGCCGCTCGCGCGGGAATGAAGGCGGGGGATCGAATTCTGCGTTGGAACGACAAGCCGGTGATGAGTGAGAATCAACTGCGAGTGGCGGTGCTGGCCTCGAAGGAGCCCATTCGTTTCCAGTTGCGACGCGCGGGCAAAATGGAGCAAGAGGAAATCGCGGTAACGCTCGATGGCTCGCCCGTTCGCGTCGGTTTGTCCTGGCGAGATGACGACGCCGAACCAGGCACGGTGGTCGTGAATCAAGTCGTCCCCGCTTCGGCGGCTCAGCTCGCGGGCGTGCAGGTGCGCGACCGTGTGTATGAAGTCGCCGGTCAGCGGTTCGTCGGCAGCGAAGAGTTTCGGCGGCTGATCATGACATCCCCCAGCCCGCTGGAGATCTTGATTGAGCGGCAAGGCCGCCTGTTGCCGCTCAAGCTGGAATTGGCCGAGTAGCGAAGGGAAATCTGACTGTACGTCGGACTTCCAGTCCGTCGCTCCCGTCAGTGCGCAATGGGCTAGCGACGCTGTTTGGCTGACGGCGATGGGCGCTCGCTGGCGACGCGGCTGACCGCTCACGAAGTGAGCGGGCTACTATGTACGACGGACTTCTAGTCCGTCGAATCAGTTCGCTTGAGCAAGTCGAGCACCGCGACCGTCATGGCCAGCACGCCCGTCTTGATCGTAGGTTCCGCGACGGGCGCGTAGCGGTCGGTGTGCGTGAGCGGCAGCGGGAGCCCGCCTTGTTTGGCGCGAGCGACCTGTTCCGGGTTGGCCGTTCCGACAAAAAAGTAACAGCCCGGAATGCCCGCCAACACGAACTGACTAAAGTCCTCGCCGCCGAGACTCATCGGACGCTCCACCACTCGTTCGTCGCCTAACGCGCTGCGAAGTACTCGAACCACTTGACGTGTGGTCTCGGGATCGTTGACCAGGGCCGGGGTGTACGCCAGCGGATCGTGCTTTACCAGGGGTTCCGGAGCGCGGGCGCCTTGGGCAGCCGCGCGAGCGATTCGAGCAATCGCTTCCAGCACTTGCTTGCGCAATTCGTCGTGAGTGGTTCGGACGGTGAGTTGGAGCTTGACTTCCTCGGGGATGATGTTGTGCTTTGTCCCGCCGTGAATGGACCCGACGGTCACCACGGCGGACTCGAGCGGGTTGACCTCGCGACTCACGATTGATTGCAGGTCGACCACGATGCGGCTCGCCAACAGCACCGGATCGATCGTGGTATGAGGCGCGGCGCCATGGCCGCCCTTGCCTCTGACGGTGATGTCGACGGAATCGACATGCGCCTGCATCTGTCCTTCGCGATAATTCACCATGCCGTGGGGATAACGGGCGTCGCAATGGAGAGCCAAGGCTCGGGTCGGTTTGGGAAAGCGAGTGAAGAGCCCGTCCGCGATCATGGCTCGAGCGCCGGCTCCGATCTCTTCCGCAGGCTGTCCGACGAAGACGATGGTCCCCGACCAATGCGACTTCCAGCGAGTCAGTAGTTTGGCGGTTCCCACGAGGCACGTCATGTTGATGTCGTGTCCGCAGGCATGCATCACTCCGACTTCCTTGCCATCGCGATCGATCGCCTTCACGCGGCTCGCGTAAGGCAGTTCGGTTCGTTCCACGATCGGCAACGCATCCATGTCGGCGCGAATCATGAGCGTCGGACCATCGCCGTTGCGCAGCACGCCGACGACGCCAAAACCGCCGACGTTTTCGGTGGCGTCGATCTCGAGCGAGCGAAGTTCGGCGGCAAGTCGTGCGGCGGTACTCTTCTCTTGCAGGGAAAGCTCGGGATTGGCGTGCCAGTGATGGTACAGGGCTTCGAGCGCTGGGTATTCGGCGGCGATCCGCGTTTGAATTTCCGCGACCGATGGAGGGGCCGATGCGGCGACTGGTTTGGCGCCATTCTCCTTCTGTGCTGTTTCCTGCTGTGCTGTCTTCTGCTGTGCAGTCTCGCTCGCGCTGACGGATGCCACGCCGCACACGATTGATGAAAGTACGGCTATCCTAAAGAAGGGCCAGCGGACGAAACGTCCCTCCCACCGACGACTCGCATGCAGTATTTGTTCGCGATGAGAGAGGGGCATGGGCGAGTGTCTCCCGTTGAGTTATGGCGGCCGTGCCAGTTCATCCTTCGTGACAGCCTTCGTATCAGCCTTCGTAGAATTGAGATAGATCGAAGCCGCCGCGCTGGTCGTCTTCGAGTAATTTGATGCGAGTCTCCAGTTGATCGATGCGGCGGATCAATTGGGGGACAAGTTGAGCTTGATCGGTGGTGGGGCGGTGTCGCGGGATCGGAGGATATGCCAAGTGACGTTGGAGAGCCGAAAAGAGGAAGAGGGGATCTTTGCGGCGGTTGGCCAGCGCGATGCGTCCCTCTTTCTCGCCGAATAGAGGTGTGGGAATGGATTCGGGTTCGCGGTCGGGATCAGAGGCTTGTCGAGTTCGATAGTGTTCGCTGCGCACGTAGATCATGTCCGACAGCTCGACCATCCCCAACCGACGGCGGACGCTCATGATCCATTCGCGCCAGCTGGCGTCAAACAGGGGATCGCCCGCGATGGCGGCGAGTCCGTGATCGTACCGTAGCCGATTGCGGCAGAGCGTTTCGAATTGGTAGAGGAACAGGCCTTGAGGGCTGGCCCCCTCCGCTCGATATTGCGCTTCAAAGCGGAGAATTTCGAGAGCGATGTGGTAGTCGAATCGACCACGGTCATTCTCGGCCATGCGCATGACGAATGTCTGGAATGGCGTGAAGTAGTGAGGGAGTCGAGCCATCGCCGTGTGGATGGCGCCGGCGTGCTTCAGCTCATCCAGCAGGAAGCCAATAGCCAGAGGCAGGCGAGTGGTCGCGAGAATTTCTTCGCGGACCTGTCCCAGCAGATCCTGGAGCGGGACGTTCTCCTGAATCCGTTCGGACACGGTGCGGAAGAAATGCACTTGTTCCACGTATTCTTCACGTTCAAGCATAAGCTGAGGATATCGCCTGGGGAGCCTGGAACCTATATGGCCTGATTGCTGAATTCGTAAGCTCTGACTGGAAAAGGGATTGACGGCGGGAAAGGGGCATGCTGTCCGCCTGTCGATTTTGTGCAATCGTGGTCCAAAAAACCGACTTCGGGACTTTTTTCGCCCGAACGCGAAACCATGGAGTGGGAGTGCGGTTTAAGTACCAGTGCAGTTTGAAGCAGATCGCGGTCCGCGATCCGCAGTCCGTCAGGGCGTTATCAATTCATTTATGTCGCCACCCGACCTACCGCTCTGGGTCTGGCTCGGCTATTACGCGCTCGCCATCGTGTGCGTCTTGGCCGCAGTCTGGCTCGTCGTACGTCCCCGCGAACGCTCGCGCGGCTGGATGTGGGTGCGTATTGGCTTGGCGGCCCTGCTCGTTCCCTTGGTCACTCAGGCTGACAGTCTGATCGAGAGTTCGGTAACCGAGGAATTTCGGGTCTGGGTCCGGTTAGGCGCCTTCTCGCTGGCCGTGGCTAGCGTGCTTGGGCTTTTCGCGCAAGACAATTGGTTTGGTAGATATGCTTGGTGGTGGCGTTGGGGTCGGTCGACCACCATGATTGGGTTGGCCTTAACCGCGTCGATATTCCTGGGGTATCGTTTTCATCACTCGATGAGCGCGGACACAGCTTGGCCGACCTTGGACCGAATCACCGAGGCTACTCGACCACCGCTCGTGGTCGACGAAATGTTTGGCGTGACCGACTTGGGACGCCGCATTCCGCTCTTGAAGTTCGACGTGCAATGGAGCGACGCGGCCGAGGGGCTGCCCCCTGAATCGCTCGACCTTATTCCCGAGGGTTACCGAGCACGAGTGATCGTGGCCGAGTCCGATCAGTCGCCCGCGAATTGTCACGGTTGGGTTTTCACCGGTGGACAATACTTGATCAAGGGGGAATATGTAGACGCGATTTTGCAGGACAATGGGTATGAAATCATCACGACGCCCAGCGTCGGCGATGTGATCATTTATCGCGACGATATGGGCATCCCCATTCACACTGGGCTGGTGAAGGCCGTCGGCAACGATGGATTTACGCTGATCGAAAGCAAGTGGGGCGCGCTCGAGACGTACTATCACTTGCCGAATGATCAAGTCTATTCACGCAGTTACGCCTACTATCGCAGCCCGCGCGAAGGACATTCCATCCATCTGATCATGCGTAATCCCCTGACGCCTTTTGATCCCGCCGCGGAGCTCGACGAAAACGCTCCGCGTCCCGAGCCGCCGCGCAAGCCGGCGGTCAATGGATAAGCGGCCCACGGCGCCGCTGAGTTGGACAGCGGCAAGCGTAGGCCGATAGGGTCTGAGGTCGTGGGAATTCCATGACCTATTTACGTGAGGCAACTCGCTATCGCGCGTACTGAACGTGATAGCCCTTCACTTTCAGCGGGATACGAAAAAGGCTCACGTCGATGGTGACGTACAGCACGTGCGCTTCTTCGCCAATCCCAAACTCGACGTTGCTCGGCATCCCGACGAGCGCCGCGGACCCATCCATAGGCTGATTCGCGGGTCCCGTCGGAATGAACGCGATTTCCTTGCCCGTGGGATCGATCACCAAGACGCCAGGCCGCTTGGGGCTACGGGCAGTAATGTAAATATGTCCCGCCGCATCCACGCACATGCCATCGCAGCCCGGCTGATCGCCGAAGTCGACCAACGTGCGTCGCTCGCCCGCGACCTTTCCTTGCGAGTCGATCGGGAAGGCGTAGATCGCCATGGGGCCCAGCTTCGGCTTCGGTTTCGTCGGATCGATCTTGTCCGTACCGTTGTCGTGATCCGCCAGATAGAGCGTCTTGCCATCGGGACTGATCGCGATGCCGTTCGGCTTCGAGACTTGTCGAGTGAACTCGGACACTTTGCCGTCGGCGTCGATTCGATACACGGCACGATGATCGAGCTCGCGCTTTTCATCGCCCAGGTAACGCGGGTCGGTGAAATAGATGCGTCCCTGAGCATCGAGGCAGACATCATTGGGAGCGTTGAATTTCTTCCCCTGGAAGTTGTCCGTCAACGTCTCGCGTTCGCCCGTCTTGATGTTCCAACGAGAGACTCGTCGTCCCCCCTGGTCGGAACCTTCGCATGCGATCAGTCGACCTTCGCGATCGAAAATCAATCCGTTCGCCTTGCCGCTATCGATCGAGAAGGCGGCCGTTTGGCGAGTGACCGGGTCGAATCGCAGAATCTGGCCGCCATCTTCACCCAGGGGGATATCCGTGAAGTAAATGCTGCCATCGGGCGCGACGGCGGGCCCTTCGGTCAGTCCACCGCGAATGGGAAAATCGCGAGTGTAGAGCCACTCGAGTTTGGCGTCGGGCGACACAATCGAATCGCCGGTTGGGCGACCGACGGCGGCCTTCGCCGAACTGCCGGCGGCGGGCGACGTCTTGAGTGGTAAGCCCGAGTATTCGGCGAAACGAGCTGCGATCTTACCCGCGTCTTGGTCGCCTTTGTGGAAGATAACGCGGTACTTCAACGTGAACGACTCGCCGGGCTTCACCGTGTGGCTGCCATCCTTGTCCTTCGAGTTATAGAAATCATGGAGTCCGAAGGGGTTGGCCGCGAATAGGCCGTAAGTGCGCACGTGCCAGTGAGACGGGTAGCGGAAGCTCGCGGGGTGATTCAGGATGGCGATGCCGAGTGTTTCGTCTTCGACGGGGCCGAAATAGTCGACCCAAGGCGCTGGTTTGCCCCACGCAGCGGCGTCGACCAAACCGTCGCTGTTGACGATCTTGCCACCCAACTTCTTGTCGACATCGACGGTGCCGGGTACTCGCACTCCAAACGCACCTTCCTTCGTGTCGCCGAACTTCGCCGGCGCATCATCGGCGTAGACCGTCACGTCAAAGTCGACCCAACGCGCCTCGCCGTCCGCGCCGAACTTCAGCGTACGGACATCGCGGCAGATCTTCTTGCCATCGGGCCCCAACCAATCGTTGCTGGTCACGATCACTGCCTGCTCGCCGCCTTCGACCTTCAGGAACTCGCGATGCACAATGTCGCCGTGGTTCTTGTTCTCATCCCAGAAGCTGACGCCATTCACGTCGCCGTGAGTGAACCAGAACGAACGTTGGTGGATGTGGTCGGTCTTCTCGTTCTTGTTTCCTTCTCGCATGGGATAGGCGCGAGTCATCTCTTTTCCGGTGGGACCGATGATTGGCCAGAGGATCGGTTTGGCGCCCGATTTGATCAGGTAGCGAGTGAAGAGTTTGCCGTCCACTTTGACGGTCACTCCAGCGTCGTCCTTCTCGACGGTGAAGGTGGCGGCGACCGCGACCGAGGAGACGGTTAACGCAGCGGCCGCAACGATGACCGCGGACAAGTATGCCGCGGTCCTACGTAATACAGTGACGAGCGGTTGTGTCATGGTGGGTTCTCGTGGACGAGGAAACGGGAAGGAGGAAAATCGGGCGGCTGAATCTCTAAGCGGTCGCCGGCGTCATGTGATTGGGCGGCGTCGAGTCCATTCGAGTGAACACAATGACCGCTTCAATCAGCATGAGGACGGCGAGTCCGACCAATAGGATGGCGATCCAGAGAACAAGATTCAAGGACGTCGCCGCCGCCGCTCCGCTCCCGCTGGCCGTCAATCGCGACAGCACTACGTCGCTCGCCAAATTGGAACGAATGATCCTGGCCAACGCCCAGAGACTCATCACATACATGAAGACGGTTGGAAGACCGGTTACGAAGAGCACCCAAAGGGCTCGTCGAGTGCGCCAGAGCCACACGGTCACGCCCAGCAGCGTGAGTGCGGCGAGTAGCTGGTTGCTGGCGCCGAACAAGGACCAGAAGAGTTGCCAGATGGGGACTTCCTTGCCGCTCGCATCGGTCGCCTTCTGCAAGACGAACAGCGCCGGGGCGCCCGCCGTGAGAATCGTGCCCAACCACTTGCCGCGAGCGTCATGCCAGCCGGTCAGCTCTTGGATGATGTAGCGTCCCAAGCGAGTGCAGACGTCGAGCGTGTCGTAGACGAAGGTGGTGAACGCCATCAATGCGAACGAGACGCCAAAAGCCGCGGGAATGCCCATCGCGCCGAGAAAATTGCCGATCCCGTGCGCGTAGATGAAGTTGGGCTTGGGGCCGCCGGCGAGTACCTTCGAATCCTTGGCGAGAATCATGACGCAGGCCAGCGAAACGATGGCGACCATCGCTTCCAACAGCATGGCGCCATAACCGATGACTCGCGCGTCGGTCTCGCGACGAAGCTGCTTGGAGGTCGTTCCCGAAGCGATCAGCGAGTGGAAACCGGAGCAGGCGCCGCAAGCGATGGTGATGAAAAGAATCGGCATCAGCGGATCACCCTTCGCCGACTCGAAGCCAATGAACGCCGGATACTCGACCGACTGGCCGCCGATCAGCAGTCCAACTCCGCCGCCAATCAACGCGATGTACAAGAAGTACCCGCCCAAGTGACCGCGCGGCTGGAGCAGCAACCACATCGGCAACACCGCGGCGATGAGGCAATAGCCCAGCAGGATGAGATCCCACACCTTATGCGCCGTTGGATCTTCGACCCCCAGAATGGTTGCCAGATCGAATGGGATCCTCTGGCCCAGCCAAATAGCCAGCCCAACCAAGGGGAGGAAGATCACGGTGGCCGCGTTCACGGACAGTTTGGTGTAACGCAACAAGACGCCCATGATCAGAGGCAAGGCGAGGTACAGCAGCGACGAGGTGGCGATCCCGCCGCCCGATACGATCTGGCCGTTTTCGAGTGTTTGTCGACCGACGAACGACGAGGCCGTGATGTCGGTGAAGGCGACGACGATATAGACCAACGCCAGCCAGACGAAGCTGAGGAACAGCAGGTAAGAACGAGGCGTCATGTGGTCGCGCACCACCTCGGCGATCGATCTCGCCTTGTGACGGATCGACGCGACGAGCGCCGAGAAATCGTGCACGCCGCCGATCAGGATCGATCCTACCAAGATCCAGAGCAGGGCCGGGATCCAGCCGAACATCAGGCCGGCCAAGATGGGGCCGACGATCGGACCGGCCGCCGCGATCGCGGAAAAATGCTGCGGCAACAAGGCCTGCGGTTCGATCGGCAAGTAGTCGTTGTCATCCCGCAGTTCCATGGCGGGCGTGGGAGCGTCGGGATCGAGTTGAAACAGTCGCGACAACAACCGTCCGTAGGTCAAATACGCCACGCCCAGCAGGATTGCTGAACCGACCAGAATGCACGGCAACAACATGGATTCGCCCTCTGCAATTTCGCTCCGCCTTCGGACCCCAGCCCGACCAACCGATACGATAACCCACCAACCGCCCGCAAAGTAGCCGGTAGCAGCCCGCTAGTCTCGCGAGCGAAACAGCCCAAGTAGCCCGCTCACATCGTGAGCGGAACAGCCATCCACAAAACGTTTCGGCGTAAATGACCAATGACCAATGACCAACTTTGCGGCTTTGCTCGCGGGGCGACGGTTATTGCTTCTTTGGCGGAGCCAAAGGCAACAGTCGTTCTAGGAGGTCGGCGACCCAGCCGCTGTGCCAATCGTGCGGGCGGCGAGCGGGGTCGTAGGCGGCGAGCGGTATCTCGAGTTCGGCGAGTCGGCGTTTGATTTGAGTGTGTTCGGGATCGAAATTGCCGACTCCGATCAGGAGCAGACGCGGAGGGTCGACAGCTCGCAGGTCATGGCATCTTTCTGCGAGCAGCGAGTGGACATGGTATTTGGCGAAGTTGTCTTGGTCGCCGAAGATCTCGCCTGAACCGTATTTGCCGGGGCGGTCCAGCATCATAGGCGCATCGAACGCGCCGGCTCGGTCAAAGAGATCGGGATTTCTCAGCAACAATGTCCAGGCTCCCCAACCCGACTTGCTGAAGCCGACAAGCAAACGCCCGCGTCGTTCCGCGAGCGCTGGATAAGTGCGTTCAATGAACGGCACGACGACTTCGACGAAATACCTTTCTTGCTGAAGATCGTCGCGATGCGGATGGTTGGCGTACCAAGGAAGGTGTGCGAAAGTGGGCGCCACGTAGATGGCTCGATGGCTTTCAGCAAGCTTTTTGTCGAGCAACTCGCGGAGGGGATCTCCGTATCGGCTCTCGCGATTAGCCTCAACGGGTAGCAAGTAAACCACCGGCGCTTTGTCCGTGTTGCTTACTCCAGGGGGCAACACCACGCGAATTTCCGTGGGCCCCGCTTGAAGAGGAGAAACAACTTGATGGGAGCGGACGCCCGTCGCGTCGGTCGTCGCTTCGGAAATTTTGGCTCGAGCTAGCTCGTCTGAGTTGGCGGGGTGAGTCGAGCCGAGCGAGACGAAGAGTGCGACGAGTTGCAGGCAGCGTATTATGGGCGATCGGAGGGAAAGCGACAGCTGGTTCGGGCTCGGCGAAAGCGGCATGACGTTTGGGAATCCAAGCGAATGTTGCTTGGATTGGAGATGGAGGAGAGGCGGCGGTTTCGGCTTGCGAAGCGAGCGGGACGCTTGGCAGTTTCCGCTCGCGAAGCGAGCGGGCTACATTGAGCGGGCTACATTAAATCAGCTCGCGAATCGGTTCGCCTTGTGGGACGAATGGAATGGGGCGACTCTGCCGATCTGGGAGCGTTTGGTGAGGGTTGATGCCCAGCGAATGGTAGAGTGTGGCCAGGAGGTCGCCCGGGCCGAGTGGGCGATCTTTCGGTTTGGCGCCGTCCGGTGTTGTCGAGCCGACGATTTGGCCCGATCGCAAGCCGCCGCCGCTCAAGACCACTGACATCGCGCTGGGCCAGTGGCCTCGTCCCGCACCTGCGTCGATGCGTGGAGTGCGACCAAACTCGCCGAACGCCGCGACCAGAATTTGGTCGTGGAGACCGCGGTCGGACAGATCTTCGATCAGCGCCGCAAGGGCTTGGTCGTAACGCGGCAATCGCTTTCGCAAGTTCGGCTCGATCGTGTAATGGTCATCCCACCAATCAACATCCTTCTCGTACAAGTTGATGGTGACGAAGGTCACGCCGGCTTCGACCAAGCGGCGAGCCAACAGGGCCGACTGTCCGTAGGCGTGGCGGCCGTAGCGGTCTTTTAGTTTTTCCGGCTCGCGAGACAGATCGAACGCCTCGCGCGCCTTGGGGCCGGTGACCAGTTGAAACGCTTCCAAGTAGGCGTCGTCCAAGGCTCGGTACGATTCGCTTTGCTCGGCCTGTTGTCGGAAGCGATCGAGTGATTCGCGAAGTCCTCGTCGATCTTCGAGTCGATCGAGGGAGAGTTCGGGCGGCAGAGCGAAATCGGGTGGGCGATAGTTGCCGAGGCTGGGGTCGCCGCCGGCATTCACCGCGTTGTGGCGAGCGCTCAGGTAGGCGGCCGTTTGGTAAAAGCCGACGTGCCGTCGATAGTCTTCCGGGACGCACACGTAAGCGGGCAAGCCTTTTTGGTTGGGACCGCGGACGGCCGAAATAATCGACCCTTGGCTCGGGTACTGTTGTCCTCGCTGACGAGCGTTCAGCAAGGGGTAGCCGGTTTGGACCCAGTGAGTGGCGTCGTCGTGCACGGACAGGTCGTGGGTGATCGAGCGAACGACGGAGAGGCGATCGGCGACCTCGACGTGTCGAGGCATGAGGTCGCAGACCTGCAGGCCAGGGAGTCGCGTGTCGATGGGGCGGAAGGGGCCGCGCACCTCGGGCGACGCGTCCGGCTTCATATCGTACATGTCGATGTGCGAGGGGCCGCCCGCGAGGAAAAACAGGATGATGGCTCGTTGTTTGGTCCCGTCGCGACGCGAGTCGCCGGCGGCTTGCGAACGGAGGAGGTCGGGGAGCGTGAGTCCCGCGAGTCCCAGGCCTCCGATTTTTAGGAACCCGCGACGGCTATCGCGGCTCGTTGCGCATTGACCGAGTAGATTCAGCATGCGGCGCTCGTTCGTCGTATGGAAGGGAAGGGCGGGGGGAGGGACAGACTAGCTGTAACTGCTGCTATTACCCAATCTTCGGCAGATTCTCGCCGCCAGAGAACGTCGAGTCAATCGAAATAATGAAGTAGCCCGAAGTAGCCCGCTCGCTTCGCGAGCGGAAAGCCGCGCACGAACCAAGCCGCCACCCCGCTCAAGCCCGCTCAAGCTAGCCCACAAACGCCTTCGCTCGCCAACCCAGCCGAAGCCCCTTTAAGCCATCGCAAGCTCGACCCACATCCGCCGCCGCCTGCAACGCCGGAAAAAGCTCCCCTGCCATGCCAGCGACCCGTTAACTACAATGACTAGCTTACCATCGATCACTTACGAGGAACCCATGAACGTACTCGCACAACAGGATCCCGAAGTTTGGGCAGCCGTCCGCGACGAGGCCTTGCGGCAAGAAGACGGGCTGGAGATGATCGCGAGCGAGAATTACACGAGCTTGGCGGTTATGCAGGCGGTGGGAAGTGTGCTAACCAACAAGTACGCCGAGGGTTACCCAGGGCGGCGGTACTACGGTGGTTGCGAGTTCGTGGATGTCGTGGAGGATCTGGCGCGGGATCGAGCCAAGAAGCTGTTTGGCGCCGAACATGCCAACGTCCAGCCGCATGCCGGTTCGCAGGCGAACCAAGCGGTCTACCTGTCGGTGCTGGAACCGGGGGATACGGTCCTCGGGCTCGACTTGGCCCATGGTGGTCACTTGACGCACGGCATGAAGCTGAATGTCTCGGGGCGGCTCTATCATTTCCACCACTACGGGGTGACTCCTGATACGCACCGCATCGATTTCGATCAGGTCGCTCGGCTGGCTCGCGAGCACAAGCCGAAGCTGATTGTGGCGGGTGCCAGTGCCTATCCGCGGATCATTCCGCACGAGACGTTTGCCGAAATCGCTCGTGAAGTTGGGGCGAAGCTGTTCGTCGATATGGCTCATTACGCGGGCTTGGTCGCCGCGGGGTTGCATCCCAATCCGGTGCCGGTGGCCGACTTTGTCACGACGACGACCCACAAGACGCTGCGCGGACCGCGCTCGGGATTGGTGCTCTGCCGCGAGTCGTATGCGAAGGATGTCGATCGCAATGTCTTTCCAGGGTTGCAGGGGGGGCCGCTGATGCACGTGGTGGCGGGCAAGGCGGTCTGCTTCGGCGAGGCGCTGCGGCCGGACTTCAAGGAGTACGGGCGTCGGATCATCGAGAACGCCAAGACGTTGGCCGAGACCCTGATGGCGGGCGGTCTGCGGCTCGTTTCAGGCGGCACCGATAACCACCTGATGTTGCTCGACGTGACGGCGCTGGGGATCGGCGGCAAGGTGGCCGAAGCGGCTTTGGGAGCGTGCGGCATCACAGTCAACAAGAACATGATTCCGTACGACCAGCGCAAGCCGATGGACCCCTCGGGTGTTCGCGTGGGCACTCCGGCACTCACCACTCGCGGCATGGGCGTAGACGAGATGCGTAAGGTCGGCGTTTGGATGCTGGATGCACTGCGGCACGCCGAAGATGCGGCCGTTCATCAACGCATCCGCGGCGAGGTGTCGGAGATGTGCCGACACTTCCCAGTGCCCGCGGCGAAGGCGGGTGGTGAGGGTTTGGCGTAGAGAGAATGACCTTTCCCACGTGGATCACGGCTCGAACTTGGGTTCGATCGCTCCGTGATCCACGATGATCAATTCCGAAGATCAATTTCGACCCCGACCGCAACCCGCTTGGATTCCCGCCGCTGGCCGCGTCCCCTATAATCGCGACGCGGCTACTCGAGCCTGTCGCACACGGAATGAACGGGCGATGGGGCCTTGGCGTCGCATGGAGGTATTTGCAGCATGCCCACAGCCAACAAAATTTTGATCGCGGACGACAATCAAGCCAACCGAGAATTGCTCGAGGCCTATTTGGCCGCCGTCCAATGTGACACCGAGATCGCGGTCGATGGCCAGGATACGCTCGAGAAGGTGAAGGCCTTTCAGCCCGACCTCATTCTGCTCGACATCATGATGCCGAAGCTGAGCGGCTTCGAGGTTTGCAAGAAGCTCAAGCAAGACCCGGCCACTCGCCGCATCATGATCCTCATGGTGACGGCGCTCAACGAACTGGGCGATATCGAGCGAGCCGTGGCGGCGGGAACGGATGACTTCCTGTCCAAGCCCGTGAACAAAGTCGAGTTGTTGAAGCGAGTCGACAACATGCTGCGGCTGAAGGATGTCACGGACGAAAACGAGCGACTCCGGCAATACATACAAAAGATGGAAGATAGCGCCGGTCCTTGAACCGAACGAGCGACGGGGAACTGACGGGGAATTTATGAATCTAGCTAGATATCGTGATGCGGCGGGGAAGGTTCGCGTGGGACAGGTGTTGGGCGAGCAACTCGTGCCGCTTGATCCCGCGGGCGTCGCGCCAGGAACCAGTCTGACTCTGTTCGACGTGTTGGAAGCCGACAGTCCCGCGGCGTTCGCTCAGTCGCGAATTCGCTCGGCGGAGGCCGTGCCGCTCGCGTCGGTATCGTTGCTGCCTCCGATTGACTCGCAGGAAGTGTGGGCTGCGGGCGTAACGTACAAGCGGAGTCGGTCGGCTCGCATGGAAGAGTCGGCGACGGCGGCCTCGTGCTACGACCGCGTCTACGTTTCTGCTCGACCCGAGATCTTTTTCAAGGCGAGTCCTCATCGCGTGTCGGGGCCGGGGCAGCCGCTGCGTATTCGCGGAGATGCGACCTGGAACGTGCCGGAACCCGAGTTCACGATTGTGCTCAATTCTCGCTTGCAAATCGTGGGGTTCACGATCGGCAACGACATGAGCTCGCGCGATATCGAAGGGGACAATCCGCTCTACTTGCCTCAAGCCAAGGTCTACAACCAGTGCTGTGGATTGGGACCGTGGGTGACGTTGGCCGAGGCGATGCCGCCGCGCGAGTCGATTGGCATTTCGCTGGCCATCCGCCGCTCGGGCGCGGTCGTGTTCGAAGGACAGACCAGTGTCGCTCAGTTGGCTCGCACCTTGGAAGACCTTGTCTCGTGGCTCGGCCGAGACAACTCGTTCCCCAACGGCGCGTTCCTGTTGACGGGAACTGGGATCGTGCCCGACAGCAGCTTTACGCTCAATCCTGGCGATGAAGTCTCGATTGCGATCGATGGCATCGGTGTACTTAGCAACCCCATTGTGCAGAACTAGCCGCGTTCACTGCGTAGAATTCAAATTATGGCGCTTCAACCTGTTTTGATCTCGGGCAAGTGGCGAAATGGCCGGGCGACTGGCACTTTTCGCGTGGACAATCCGCGGACGAAGGAATCGTTGCCCGACGAGTATCCGGTAAGTAGTTGGACCGATTGCACCGAGGCGCTCGACAGCGCCTGGGAGGCGGCTGAGCAACTGCGAGCGATTCCATCCGACCGAATTGCCGCGTTTCTCGAGCGGTTTGCCGAACGAATCGAGGCGAAGAAGGACGAGTTCGTCGAGATGGCTCATCTCGAAACGGGCCTGCCGAAGTCGCCGCGGTTGGCGGACGCCGAGTTGCCGCGGACCACGGGCCAGTTGCGACAAGCGGCGGCTGCGGTGCGCGAAGGATCTTGGGCTCAACCCACGATCGATACGGCGGCCAATATTCGCTCGATGCTCGCGCCGATCGGACCGGTCTGCGTCTTTGGACCGAACAATTTTCCTTTCGCGTTTGGCAGTGCGTCGGGTGGTGATTTCGTCGCCGCGATCGCCGCGGGCTGTCCCGTGATCGCGAAAGCCAACTCGTCGCATCCCGGCACGACTCGCCTGTTCGCCGTCGAAGCACACGCCGCGACTCAAGAGTTTCAACTGCCGGCCGCGACCGTGCAGTTGATTTATCGAACCAGTCATGGGGACGGCGAACGCTTGGTCTCTGATCCTCGCATCGGCGCGACGGGCTACACGGGTAGTCGAAGCGCGGGATTGAAGCTGAAGGCGGTCGCGGATGAGGCGGGGAAGCCCATCTATTTGGAATTGTCGAGCGTCAACCCGGTGATCATGCTGCCGGGGGCGTTGTCCGAACGAGGCGAGGCGTTGGCTCAAGAGTTTACCTCGAGCTGCTTGATGGGGACGGGGCAGTTCTGCACCAACCCTGGGATGATCATTCTGTTTCAGAACGCCGACTCGGAAAAGTTCATCGAACGCGTGGGCGCCGCTTTCCAATCCGCGCCGGTCGGCACGTTGCTCTCGCGCGGCGTCGAAACGTCGTTGGCCGAGAGTGTGCGCAAGTTGGTTGCGACCGGCGCCAAGGTGGTCGTGGGCAATCAGCTAGGGGGTGGAGCGGGCTATAGCTTTGCCAATACTCTTCTGCGAGTCGAAGGACGAAGGTTCTTGGACAAGGCCGAGGAGTTCCAGACCGAAGCGTTTGGCAATGCGTCGTTGCTGGTGGTCGCCGACCATGTGGAGCAGGCGGCGATGATCCTCCAGCGCTTGGAGGGGAACCTGACCGGCTGTATTTACTCGGATACCAAGGGGGCGGACGACGAGGCCTACGATCGACTCGCGCCCTTGTTGCGTCAGCGAGTGGGGCGATTGCTGAACGACAAAATGCCGACGGGCGTCGCGGTCAGTTCCGCCATGAATCACGGGGGACCCTTCCCCGCGACGGGGCATGCGGGCTTTACGGCCGTCGGAATTCCGGCCGCTCTACGCCGCTTTGCCGTGCTGCACTGCTACGATGGCGTACGATCGCACCGGTTGCCCGAAGCCCTGCGAGACAAAAACCCGACCGGCCGCACGTGGCGGCTGATCGACGGTCAATGGAGTCAGGCGGATGTAGTGCGAGCGAGTTAGAGGCGTGCCGATCCCTAGGGAAGACAGTGGTGTGTGAAGGAGTACGCGAATCATGAAACGTTATCGGATCGTCGTGGCGGCCGCGATTGCCGCCGCATTCTGCTGGCTCCTCGCCTCTTCGCTCGTGGTTGCGGCCGACGAGAAGGATAAGGTCAAGAACCAAGCTGAAGGGGCGGATGCCGCCAAGTCCGCGGGCAAAGATGCCAAGGATGACAAAGATAAAAAGGATCCAGCTCCTGCCGCGGGAAACAAGGGGCAGGCCGAACTTGATCAGGCGGTCGAGCAGCAATTGAATGCGGAGTCGCTGGCCGATCTCGAGAAGGTCGTCGAGCGGGCCGAGGCGGCTCTGCAAAAGGGACTCGACGAAGAAAACTCGAAGTTCGCCAAGCAACTGATCGCTTCCACGCTGGTCGATCACGCTCGACGGATCTCCGAAGGCGTGCTGGGGCAACAGCAACCCAATCCTCGCTGGCCCGTGCTGCGCGGACTCGCCGTTCGCGACCTCGACAAGGCCTTGTTGCATGAGCCAGACAACGCCGAGGCTCATCTGCTGCGAGCGAAACTGTTGGTGCTTCCTGGCGGCGACCGCAAGGAAGGCTTGCGGTCGGCCAATGCGGCGGTGAAGTTGCTGAAGGATGAGAAAGAACAACTGTCCGAGGCGCTGGTGGCGCGGGCCGAGTTGACGGAGGACGAAGAGCAGCGGATCAAGGATCTGGATGCGGCGATCGACGCCGATCCGGGGAACTCGGACGCGTGGCAAGCGCGAGCGTTGCACTTTGTCGCGAAGGGGGACAACGACAAGGCGGTCAATGATCTGGTCAAGTTGCTCGACAAGAAGAGCGACAATGTGCTGGCGCGACTGATGCTCGCCGAAGTGCTGATGAATCTGAAGAAGTACGACGAGGCGCTGCAGCAGATTTCCATCGCGTTGGCTCGCCAGCCTGGCTCGCCTTTGGCGTTTCAGTTGCGGGCTCGAGTTTACCTGTTGCAAGAGAAGCCCGACGAGGCGCTGGAGGCGTTGGGCAAGTCGATCGAAGCCGAACCGCGTGACGTGGGGGCTCTGTTGACTCGAGCTCAGGTGTTGGTCGAGGTCGACAAGTTGGACGCGGCTCGCGAGGACCTGGATCGCATTTTGCAGTTGCGTCCTGGGTTGCCGCAAGCGTTGATTTTGCGCAGTGCGGTGTTCGTCGATCAGAAGAAGTACGCCGAGTCGATTGGCGACTTACGCGAGTTGTTGAAGAAGGATCCGGCGAACGTCGCCATTCGCATGCAGGCCGCTCAGGTGTATACCGCGGGCGGTTGGCCGCGTCATGCGATTCGGATTCTGAGCGACATTCTGAAGGAAGACCCGGACAACGCATTGGCGTTGCGATCGCGGGGCGATGCCTATTTGAATATCGGCAAGCACGCCGAGGCGATCGCCGACTTCAACAAAGCGATCGAGTTGCAGCCCGAGAATTCGGGGATTTTGAACAACTTGGCTTGGGTGTTGGCCACGACTCCGGACGACAAATTGCGCGATGCGGACCGTTCGATCAAATTGGGGCTCAAAGCGTGCGAGGTGACCGAGTACAAGGCGCCGCACATCTTGAGCACGCTCGCCTCGGGTTATGCGGAGAAGGGGGACTTTGAAACCGCGTTGAAGTGGTCCCGCAAGGCCGTCGAATTGAGCGACGGCGATTCGAAGGAAGCACTCAAGAAAGAACTAGAAAGCTACGAGCAGAAGAAGCCCTGGCGCGAGAAGCAGGAAGCGGAGGAAAAGCCCAATCCGCCCATGCTCGACGAAAAGCTGGAGCTCTAGTCGTAGCCATCTCGCTTCGCGAGATGAACAGCCGCACCGCGTACACGCTCTGTATTTGGTTTTGGACACGGAACATCACGGAATTAAGGAGGCGTGAAGCGATGTCTCGCTTCACGCCAACTTTGCCAGGTGTTCTTCCAAAACGGCTTCCAGGTCGCCTCGCTCCAAGTCGGCTTTGGTGCGGAAGCGAATCTTGATTTGGTCGCGTTCGGTCGACGAGCCATCCAGTTCGCGGTCGAATCCCAGTTCGGCCACTCGCCCTAAAGTCACGGCGTTCTTGGGACCGGTCAGGACCAAGATTAGCGCCTCGGGTTTCTTGGTCAGCAGCGTCGCCCACGGTTCGCGGCGGTCGGGCGGAATGTAGTGCACTAGTTGCTGATTGTTCCACAAGAACTGCCCCCCCGGCGCGACTCGCGAGAGCATCTCGCACATCTCCTCCAAAAGCGCTTCGTCCCACACGATTTTCTTACCCGGCGGGAAACCCTTACGGAGGAAGTGCCATTTGCGGCCCAGCACTTTCCACGGCATCGCGTCCTCGGGGTTCGCGGCCGCTCGATCGGTCTGCTTGTAGAAGCCCTTCACCGCGTCATCCAGAAATGACCAGAACTGCGGTGTGTCGATTTCGTCGAACGTGTGAGCTCGAATCTCGACCTCCTGCCAAGGTCCGCCGAGATTCTTGCAACGCACTCGAGGTTCGTTGCCATAAATCGGCAAGTCGTGCATTTCATTCAGCGTCTTGAGCTGAATGCGGTCGAGCAGCGCCTCGCGACTGAAGGTGCTGCGAGCGACTCGGAACTTCATTTTCAGCAGCCAAGTTTCGCCGGTGATCGCATGGAAGAACCAGCCATCGCTCTTCTTCTTGGCCGTGATCTCGACGACGCTGCGCGCGCTCCAATCCGTTTCGGCAAACTCTCCTTGCTCGTGAATCCGATCGACAACGGATTCCAGGATCTTGCCATCCCAGCGGCATGCTTCGCCCGTGCGGCCCACTCGGTCGCGCGTGTGCCACTTGCGACCATCCACTTCCCAGGGCATGCGAGCGTCCTTGCCGACCTCTTCGATCTCGAGATCGCCTTGCCGCTGTTCGTCGTCCGCCGCCTTGGTCACACGAACGGCTCGCGGGCCCGCTTCGATCACCGGCCGCAACGCCTCGCCCGTGTGCGAGCGCGGGTCGCCCTTGCGCGCTTGCCGCACGATTTCTTCGGGAGTGCCGGCGGCCACGATCAGTCCGCCCGCCGCACCTGCCTCGGGGCCCAGGTCGACGACCCAGTCGCACTGTTTGATCACATCCAGATTATGCTCGATCACCACCACCGTATTGCCCAGATCGACCAATCGATGCATGACATCCAACAGACGTGAAATGTCGTCAAAATGCAGGCCAGTCGTCGGTTCATCCAGTAGATACAGAGTGCGACCCGTGTCGGGACGCGAGAGTTCGGCCGCCAATTTCACTCGTTGAGCTTCACCACCCGACAACGTCGGCGCTGCTTGACCTAGCGTGAGATAATCGAGCCCCACGTCGCAGAGTGTGCGGAGAATTCGGCGAATCTTGGGAATGTTCTCGAACAACTTGGCGGCCTCGCCGCACGTCATGTTCAACACATCGTTGATCGAGTGGCCGTGATAGGCGACCGCCAGCGTCTCCGGATTGTAGCGTTTCCCTCGGCATGTATCGCACTCGACCCACACATCGGGCAGGAAGTGCATTTCGATGCGTTTCTGGCCATTCCCTTCGCACGCTTCGCAGCGCCCGCCAGAGACGTTGAAACTAAATCGACGCGCGGTGTAGCCGCGGACCTTGGCGTCGGGCAACTGCGAGTAAAGTTGACGGATCAGTTCGAAAACGCCGGTGAATGTCGCCGGGTTCGAGGTCGGCGAATTCCCCAGCGGCTGCTGATCGACTCGGATGACCTTGTTGATATGCTCCAGCCCATGCAGTGAGTCAAAAGCGCCGGGGATCGCCGCGGCTCGATGCAGAATGCGAGCGGCGGCGGCGTACAGCACGTCCTCGATCAGCGAACTCTTGCCGCTGCCGCTGGGGCCCGTAATCGCCGTCAGCGTGCCGCACGGAATCGCCAGCTCGATGTTGCGCAGGTTATTGTGACGCACGCCTTCCACTCGCAGCCAGGCATTCGACGCCGTGCGGGCTCGAGCGACCGCGGCCGCCGCCGTCCCGTCACGCACTCCCCGGCTGACAGCGTCGGCAGACAGCGGCGCCTTCAAGTCGAGTGTCACTCGGCGGTTTGTCGGCACAGTGATCGCCTTCGAGCCATCCAAGTAAGGACCCGTCACCGACCCAGGACGCCGCGGCAGTTCACTAGGCGCTCCCTCGGCCACAATGTTGCCGCCCAATTTCCCGGCGCCGGGACCGAAGTCGCACAAGTAATCGCATTCCGCGATCACATCCCGGTCGTGTTCGACCACAATCAGCGTATTGCCGAGATCTCGGAGTTTATGCAGTGCTCCCAGCAAACGGCGATTGTCGCGCGGATGCAAGCCGATGGTCGGCTCGTCCAGCACGTAGAGGACGCCGCAGAGGCCGCTGCCGAGTTGGCTGGCGAGCCGAATCCGTTGAGCCTCGCCATTCGAGAGCGTCGCCGCCGCCCGCGACAAACTAAGGTACTCGAGCCCCACATCGACCAGAAACTCGACGCGATTCTGGATCTCGCGGAGCAACTCGCCCGCGATCTTGCGATCGCGCGTGGTGAGTTTCCAGCCACGCAGCGTCTGCTGGAGTTCGCCCAGCGGCATGCGGCATAGTTGGTCCATGGTCAGCCCGCGGAATCGAGCCGACCCGGCGTCGTCACGCAGTCGGCTTCCTCCACATGTCGAACATTCGACTTCGGCGACCAGTTGCTCGAGTTTGCCGCGCAAGGTCGGCGACAAGTGCGATGCTTCCTCGAGCGCTGGATAAAGTCCCTTGAATTGGAAACGAAACGAGACGGGACCTTCCACCTGAAACCACTGCTCGCCACAACCATGCAGTAATGCTCGCCGAGCTCGTGTGCCGAGTTTTTCGAACGGCACATCTAGCGGCAACGCGGCGCCTCGCGACAAGGCGCTCAACATGGCCTTGGCGACTGGCTGTTCGAGCGAGGGCCAAAGCAAGAGTGCGCCGTCGGCGAGCGTCATCTTGGGATCGCGCACGAGCGCCGTGGGATTGGCGCCTCGTTGAGTGCCGAGGCCCTCGCAACCGGGGCACCAACCCAAGGGTGTATTGAACGAGAAACTATGCGGCGACAACGGTTCGAAGCTGCGCCCGCATTGGTGACACGCCAGATGTTGACTGTGGGTCACGGTTTCCCATTGAGGTTCGGGCAAATCCTCGTTCTGGTAGGCGACCACAAGCACGCCTTTGCCTAACGCAAGCGTCTTCTCGGCGCTGTCGGCGATGCGCGATCGCGCTTGGGGCGACACAATCACTCGATCGACCACCACTTCGACTTTGTGTTGACGACGACGGTCAATCTCGGGCGGTTTTTCGAGCGAATGGGTGACGCCGTCGACTCGCACGCGGATATATCCAGTCGTCCGCAATTCCTCCCATAAGGCGTCATACTTCTCGCCCACTTCGACGGCGATCGGCGCCATCAGGTACATGCGAGTGCCAAGGGGAAGGGCCATCAGTTTTTCGATCACTTGGTCGGCTGTCTGCGTACCGACTTCCAGTTCACACTGAGGGCAATGCGGAATTCCCAGTCGAGCAATCAGCACTCGCAGATAGTCGTAAATCTCGGTGACCGTGCCGACCGTCGAACGAGGCGTGTGTCCCAGATTCTTCTGCTCAATGGCAATCGCCGGCGAGAGGCCCTCGATATGATCGAGTTGCGGTTTTTGCATTTGAGCGACGAATTGACGAGCGTACGCGCTCAAGCTTTCGACGTAACGACGTTGGCCTTCCGCATAGATCGTGTCCATGGCGAGCGAGCTTTTGCCCGAGCCGCTAGGGCCGCAGAAGACGGTCATCTTGTCGCGTTCGATCCGGACGTCGACTCCGCGCAGGTTGTGTTGTCGAGCGCCGCGAACGGTGAGTTCCTGGCAAAGGAACGGCGTCGCGCCGGAAGCCGCGGCGCTCGCCGACTGCCCGCCCGTAGCTTTAGCGTCGAGTGTATTGGCGTCGAGTGGTTTGGATTTGCGACGAGCGAGTGACGGTACTGGCTCCACGACAGTCGATGACTTCTTGCCAGCGCCTTTCCGACCGGGCTTGGCGGGCGTGGCAGCCTCTGCGGGACCTGCGAGCGACGCGGTCTTGGCCGCTTCGTCCGCCAGCAGTTTGGCGAGCGCTCGGCCGGTCGGCGATAGCAGATGTTTGGCGACTTCCTCGGGGGTTCCCTGAGCGACAATCTGGCCGCCGCCCGCTCCTCCCTCGGGGCCTAGATCAATGATCCAGTCGGCCGTCTTGATGACATCCAGATTATGCTCGACCACCAACACCGTGTTCCCCGCGTTGACGAAGTCGTGCAACACTTTCAGGAGCAACTGAATGTCGGCAAAATGCAATCCAGTCGTTGGTTCGTCGAGCAGGTAGAGGGTTTGGCCGGTGCTTTTCTTGACCAGTTCGCGGGCCAGCTTGATGCGTTGGGCCTCGCCGCCCGAGAGCGTGGGCGAGGGCTGACCGAGCTTGAGATAATCGAGGCCCACGTCGTGCAACGTCTGTAGCTTGTGGCGAACCTGCGGCACGTTCTCGAACAACCGCAACGCTTGCTGCACGTCCATTTCCAGGACGTCCGTGATCGACTTGTCCTTGAAGCGAACTTGCAGCGTTTCGCGATTGAATCGATGGCCCTCGCACACGGGGCAGGTGACCCAGACATCGGCCAGGAAGTCCATTTCCAACTTGTTCGAGCCGTTCCCCTCGCACGCTTCGCAGCGCCCGCCCGACACGTTGAAGCTGAAGCGACCAGGCTTGTAGCCGCGGCGTTTCGCATCAGGCAACTGGGCGAATAGATCGCGAATATCGTCGAAGACCTTGATGTAGGTCGCCGGGTTGCTGCGCGGAGTTCGACCGATGGGCGATTGATCGATATCGATCAGCTTGTCGAGGTGCTGCAAGCCAGTGATGGCGGTGTGTTTTCCCGGATTGCCCTCGCCGTGATTCAAGTCGCGATGAAGTGCTTCGACCAGAACATCGTTCACCAGGGAGCTCTTGCCCGAGCCGGATACGCCGGTTACGCAGACGAAAACTCCCAGGGGAATCTCGACGTCGATCCCTTGAAGATTATTGTGGGCGGCGCCGGTGATCTTCAGTCGTTTGTCGGAAAGCGGCCGACGCTGCGTCGGCGTCTCGATGCGTCGTCGGCCCGAGAGGAAGTCGCCCGTCACGCTCCGCGGGCTCGACATCACCTCTTCGGTCGACCCCAAGCCCACAATTTCGCCGCCACGCACTCCGGGGCCCGGTCCGAAGTCGACGATATGGTCCGAAGCCCGCATCGTGTCTTCGTCATGCTCGACCACAATCACCGTATTTCCCATGTCCCGCAGGCGGTGCAGGGTTGAGATCAGGCGATCGTTGTCGCGAGGGTGCAGACCGATCGATGGTTCGTCCAGGATGTACAGTACGCCGACCAGTCCCGAACCAATTTGGCTGGCTAAACGAATTCTCTGCGACTCGCCGCCCGACAGCGTGGGCGCCGTTCGCGCCAGCGTGAGGTAGTCGAGTCCGACGTTCAGCAGGAAGCCGAGTCGCGAGCGGATTTCCTTGAGCACTTCGGCGGCAATCCGCGTGCGCATCTCATCCAGTTGTAGTTCCTGGAAAAACTCGACCGCTTCGCGAATCGACAGATCGCACACTTCCGGCAGCGAACGCGAGCCAAGTCCCGTGAACCGCGGATTCGCCGTGGACACTCGCACCGACCGCGCTTGCGGATTGAGCCGTTGGCCGCGGCAATCCGGGCACTGAGCGTGCGTCATGTACTTTTCGAGCTGAGCCTGGAGCGGCTTGCTCTTCACCGACCGGTATTTCTCGAGAAACTCAGGCACCACCCCGCCGAACCGGCCGCCATACTTGATCGGCGTGTCACCGCCGCGCCAGGTGAACGTAATGTGCTCGGCGCCCGTCCCCCACAGCCAGAACTGTTGCAAGGACTCGTCGAGCCGCTCCCAGGGGGACTCGAGCATCGTCCCTTCCTTGATCTCCAGCTTCCGCTCCATCGTGTCGGCCACGCCTTGATAGATGTGGCGGCGCCATCGACCAAGTTCTTTCCAGGAACCAATCAGCTCGAAGCACCCGTCTTTGAAGCTCAAACGCGGATTCGGAACCAGCAACTCGGGGGCGAACGAGAACATGGTGCCGAGCCCGTCGCAGGTCCGGCACATTCCCTGCGGACTGTTGAAGCTGAACAGTTGCGGCGTCGGCGTTTCGAAACTCAAGCCGCACGGCGAGCAGGCGTAGGAGCTGGAGAATACGATATCGCGTCCCACGGGCGCTCCCGTGGGCATCTCTAGCGATGCGTCTGCGCGATCTGGTTCCTCCATAGGCACGGAGGCGGAGGCGCCTCGTCGCGGACGCTCGCGACCCGACAACTGTTCACCATCGACCGCGGCGATCAAGACGCCCTGGCCGACTTTCAACGCCAGCTCCACGGCTTCGGACAAACGTGGACGTAGGTCCGGTTTGATGACAAGCCGGTCGATCACCACCTCGATGTTGTGACGCATCTGCCGGTCAAGCTTGAGGTCGTCGGTCAGGGGGACGATCTTGCCATCCACCCGAGCTCGCACGAATCCCTGCTTCAGCAAGTCGGCGAACAGATCGCGATGCTCGCCCTTCTGTCCCCGAATCAACGGGGCCAACAGCGAGAATCGCGTGTTGGCCGGCAGTTGCAAAATGCCTTCCAGAATCTGTTCGCGAGTTTGAGCCGTAATGGGGCGGCCGCACTGAGGGCAAAACCCATGGCCCACTCGAGCGAAGAGAACTCGCAGGTAGTCGTAAATCTCGGTGACCGTTCCGACCGTCGAGCGAGGATTGTTGCCGGTCGACTTTTGAGAAATCGAGATCGACGGGCTGAGACCCGCGATATAGTCGACATCCGGCTTCGGCATCTGTCCGAGAAATTGCCGAGCAAACGTCGAGAGGCTCTCGATGTAGCGTCGTTGACCCTCGGCGAACAGAGTGTCAAACGCCAACGAGCTCTTTCCCGATCCGCTGACGCCCGTGAGGCAAATCAGCTTGTTGCGGGGAATGACCAGTTCCACGTCGCGAAGGTTATGTTCGCGAGCACCTTTGATGATGATATCCGATGCTGGCATGACGGTGCATCGTAGCCGCGCACCTGCCGGTCGGCTAGAATGCGAGATCTATGATTCGGCGAGAACGCGGGAGAAATTTGGTCATTGGTCATTGGTCATTGGTCATTGGTCATTGGTCATTGGTCATTGGAGGGGGGGCGTTTTTTTGGCGGTCCAATCCCTTGAGGTTGAAGGCTAACTCCAAACCCCGACCCCCTAAAGCCTAACCCCCTAAAACCTAACCCCCTAAAACCTACAGCCTAGCCATGTTTTCTTTGTTTGTTGATGGTCGGTGGGTGGGCTCTGAGAAACGGTTGGAGGTGCGTAATCCGTACGATGGATCGGTGGTCGACGAGGTGAGCGTGGCGGGGCCGAGCGAGGTCGAGCTTGCGCTGGCGGGGGCGGTGCGGGGCGCCGAGGTGATGCGGCGGATGTCGGCCTACGAGCGGGCGGCCGTCTTGCGTCGTGCCAGCGAGTTGATGTTGTCGCGAATCAACGAACTCGGGCGACTCATCAGTTTGGAAGAGGGGAAGACGTTGTCGGAGGGGACGTTCGAGGTCACTCGGGCCGCCGAGACCATGGCGTTGTCCGCCGAGGAAGCTCGACGCTTGACCGGCGAAGTCCTACCGCTAGACGCGGCGCCGGGCGGGAGCGGCAAGCTGGGGTTTACGCTGCGAGTCCCTTGTGGGGTGGTTCTGGCGTTAACGCCGTTCAATTTTCCTCTCAATCTGGTCTGTCACAAAGTAGGGCCAGCGCTCGCGGCGGGGAATAGCGTCATTGTGAAGCCTGCGAGCGACACGCCGCTCTCGGCGTTACGTCTCGTCGAGATCCTGCTGGAAGCGGGCTTGCCGCTTCAGGGGATTGCTTGCGTGGTGGGGCCTGGGGCGGCGGTCGGCGAGACGCTGGCGGCTGATCCGCGAGTGCGGAAGGTGAGTTTCACGGGAAGCGCCGAGGTGGGGCGGCGATTGTGTGCGGTCGCGGGCATCAAACGCGTCACGCTTGAGTTGGGTTCGAATAGCCCACTCATCGTGTTGGAAGATGCTGATTTGGACCAAGTGGCGGCGGCGGTGGTCGCGACCGGTTACGGAAACGCGGGTCAAGTCTGTATTTCGACGCAACGAGTGATCGCGGTCGAACCAATCTACGCGGCGCTAACGGAGAAGCTAGGACGCCATGTCGGGGCGATCCGAACGGGTGATCCTCTATCGCCAGACACTCAAATGGGACCCATGATTCGCGAACGAGATGCGGAGCGAGTGGAGCAGTGGGTGAAGCAAGCCGTGGACCGTGGGGCTCGAGTGGTTCGCGGCGGCGTCCGCGAAGGAACTCGGTTCGCGCCGACGCTGTTGGCCGACGTGCGGCGCGACATGCGAGTCAGTTGCGAGGAGTTGTTTGGGCCGGTGGTGGGAGTGGTGCGAGCGAGTGGGATCGGTGAAGCGATCGCGCTGGCGAACGACTCGCGATATGGGTTGAGCGCCGGCATTTTTACTCGAGACCTCAACGCGGCTCTGCGCTTCGCTCGTGAAGTGGAGAGCGGAAATCTGCACATTAATTGGGGGCCGGGTTGGCGAGCCGACTTGATGCCGTACGGCGGCCTGAAGGAAAGCGGCATCGGTAAAGAAGGCCCTCGTTATGCGGTCGCCGAAATGACGGAACTGAAGACAGTGGTGATTCATGGGGTCTAGGGTGGTCGACGACCTGCCGAAACGCCGATTACGTTAGAGCATAGGGGGACGTAGAGTGACTCGCGGATACTCGACAGTTTCGGAAGCCGTGGACGCCATTGCGCGGGGTGAAGTAGTCATTGTCGTCGACGCGGCGGATCGCGAAAACGAGGGGGACTATATCTGCGCCGCGGAGAAGGCGACGGCCGCGAATGTGAACTTTATTCTGAATGGCCGCGGCGAATTCTGCATGCCCGTGCTGCCCGACGTCTGCGAGCGGCTGGAATTGTCGCCGCTCGTGGACATGAATACGACGCCGCTGGGGACCGGTTTCATGACCCCGGTCGACCACCGGTCTGTGAAAACGGGGATCACCGCCGAGGAGCGAGCGTTGACGGTGCGGGCCATGATCGATCCAACGACTCGCCCCCGCGATTTCATCCGGCCCGGCCACGTTCATCCGCTGTTGGCGAAAGAAGGGGGAGTGCTGCGGCGAGCAGGACATACGGAAGCGGCGGTCGACCTGGCTCGAATGGCCGGTTTAGCGCCCGCGGGAGTCATCTGTGAAATTCTCGATTCACAGGGCGACCGCGCGACGCCCGACCAACTCATGGAACTGGCCCAACTGCATGATTTGCGGATCATCTCCATCGAGCAATTGATCGCGCATCGGCGAGTCAGCGAAAAGTTGGTCTCGCGCGCCGCGCAGGCTCAGTTGCCCACCAAGTACGGGGATTTCTCGGTCATTGTTTACGACGTGCGTTACGAAACGCAGCAGCCAATCGTGCTGGTGTTGGGCGACCCGACGTCGAGTCCCGCGCCGCTGGTTCGCTTGCATTCCAGTTGCTTCACCGGCGACTTGGTGGCTTCGCTGCGGTGCGACTGCGGCGATCAGTTCCAGATGGCGTTGCGGATGATCAGTCAAGAGGGATGTGGAGTCTTGGTCTACCTGCCGCAAGAAGGACGTGGCATCGGCTTGGTCGAGAAGATCAAGGCCTATTCACTGCAGGACCGGGGGCTTGATACGGTCGAGGCGAATTTGGCGCTGGGACATAAGGCCGACATGCGCGATTACGGCATCGGCATTCAGATTCTGAAGGATTTGGGGCTCAGCAAGATTCGACTACTGACCAATAACCCCAAGAAAACGGATGCCTTCATCTACGGCGGATTCAATCTGGCAGTCGTGGATCAAGTCCCGATCACGCCACCCGTCAACGCGCACAACCTGCATTATCTCGAGACCAAACGCGACAAAATGGGGCACACTCTTCCCGAGGAACTTAAGTAGCCTGTAGTTCTTAGGGGTGGGGCGTGGTTGGTGTTTGGGTTGGTGATGGCGGCAAAGCCATAGGTCGCCTGTAGCTTTTCGCGTTCGAGAATGATTTGAAAACGGCGCCCCCTCGCGCTAGACTAGTGGCTTGTCATACCTAGGAACTGGGGTACGACGGACTGGAGGTCCGTCGTACATTGAGACCTGATTGTGACCAACCAATCGATGTCTCCTTATCATCTAATAGGGCGTCGCAAGCGGGGGCGGTGGAATGACGGTTCAGTCGGTCGACACGTTGGTGCAGCTGGGGCGTCCTCAGGCAACTCATCGCGCGGACCTACAGCGAATTTCCCAGGTCCAGATTCGTTTTTTCGTGCTTGGCCTGATGTATCTGGTCGGCTTCGGCTCACTGACTTTGATGGCGAAGTTGTTCCAGCAGAGTTTAGGAATGGCGGGACAAACAGGCATCGCGTTTCCTGTCGCGGTCGGCTGTTCGGTGCTCGTGCTGGCCGCAACCGCCGTCGGAATCCGGAAACTCTCCCAAGAACGCCGCACGCACGCCATCGTTCACGACAATGGCGTGTACGTCCAGACTTCGGCCAAGGCAAAGGTCGCTCGCTGGGAAGACGTCAGTCACATTGATCGAGTTCCCATCAGCAACCCCACGGCACTCGCCGAAGGCTGGTTTCAGTTCTACTTCACGTGGTTGTTGGCAAACCGAAACGAAGAAAGCTGCCTGATTTCACTCAAGGATGGCTCCAAGGTGCTCGTCCCCAGTCATCTCGAGGATTTCGAGCGGTTAGCAAAATTGCTCGAAGCTCGCTTTCCAGGCAAATAAGGCTGCCGGGCAGTTGGACGACAAAACTACCAGCAGACCCCAATTGTCGAACAAAGGCGAAGCCGCGGCAGGCGGGTAGGATCGGTGCTTTAGCGGGAAGGTTGTTACCGAAGAACCCGCTGCTTCTCTATTTTCGCTAGTTCTCTAACTTGCGACTGGGTTTGCTCTCGTTTCGTCCTCGGATTCCAGGTAACATCGCGCTCGATTGTGGCGGGCATTAGGTGCCGGTCGATGAAGCATTGGGGCTATGCGAGGCCCTCCGCCAAATCAATGACCGTCGCAATCGAAACTCGGGAAAGGACTCCCATGTTCCGTAATTTCGCCATCCTGCCCGCATTGGCTGTTTTCGCTGCCTTGGTTGCCAACGCGGGTTGCCGCGGGCACCAATACGCACGCGTGATTCAGCCAGGCGAGAAGGAAATGATCGGGAGTCACAAGGCGGGGCAGGAGACATTCAAGCCGCTGGTCGATCAGACAGTCGCCGCACTGCTCGCTCGCCATGAAGAGGGCGGGGTGATGCAGTTGGCGTCGGCGGGCGGCGAGCCTGTGCCCGCGGGGCGGATGAGCATTTGCTTTGTCGGTGTCGAGAACAAGACCTCTGAAGAGATCGGCGACTTCAAGGATCAGTTGTACGAACTGATCGACTCGAAGCTCCTCGAGTCGCCTCGTTTTCGCGCTATCAATCGACGCTTCGTTCAGGCGGGACTGGACGATCTCAGGCTTCGACCCGAGCAGCTGTTTATCGCCAGCAACATGCAACAATTCGTGCATGTCATGCAGCAGCAGGGGCAGCCTTTTGACTATCTCATGTACGCTCGCCTGACCTCGGGTACGACTCGCGAGAACAAAGACTTTCAACGCGACTATCTGTTGACGCTGGAACTGATCGACATTCGAACGGGCGAGCAGGACAAGCAATCGCAGATGATCAGTAAGGGCTATCATCACTCATGGACCAGCCGCGCGATGTCGCAGGTTTGGCCATGGAGCAACTAGGCGCTCGCGGGAGGCGTGGGGCCGTGGGGTGGCGAGCGAAACCTACAGAGCGATTGAGTCCGCTCACACGATGGGTGTGCGCGGCCATGGTCTGCGTCAGCGCCGTGGGCTGTTCCACCTATGCCCAGCGAGTTTCCAAGGTACGGTCGGCTTTTTACGAGAATCAACTACCATCGGCCGAGAAGCTGGTGGCGACCGACTTGAAAAAAGAGGGCGGCGAGTCGGACGTGTTGCGACTCGAGCACGCCATGATTCAACTCGCCTCGGGGCGGCCGCGAGAAGCCGAACAGACGTTACGGCAAGTGCGCGACAATTTCGATCATCTAGAGCAGGCCGATCTCGCCGAGACGACTTGGTCGTATCTCACCGACGACAAACGCCGCGCGTATTCGGGTGAAGACTACGAGAAAGTGCTGATCCGCGCGCTGCTCTCGCTCAGCAATCTCATGTACGACGGTACGGACGCGGAAGCGTACAGTTTGCAGATGATCGAGAAGCAAGAACAGATCATTGCGGCGGGGTTGGACAAGCACGGCGCGAATCCCAAGGCGAATTATGGGCGAGTTGCCCTGGCGCCTTACCTGCGCGGCGTATTACGCGAGGCGACTCACGCCGACTATGACGATGCGGAACGGTCGTTTGCCGCGGTCGTGAGTTGGAGACCGGAATTTCTGCCGGGACGATTCGACGTGGAGCGTGCGACGAATGGCAGACATTCGGAGCCAGGCCATGGCGTCCTGTATGTCTTCGCCTTCACCGGACGCGGACCCTACAAGGAAGAAGCGGTTGAGGCGCCGACATCGGCCGCATTGCTGATCGCGGGTGAAATTGTCAGCGCCGTGGGCAAACAGACGGTGCCTCCCAATATCGCCCCTGTGAAAGTGCCCAAAGTTGTGGCTCGCCCCAATTCCGTGCAGGCCGTGAAAGCGTCCGTCAATTCGCGACCTGTGGGAGCGACTGCCACGATCACCGACGTCACGCTGCTGGCTCGCCAACAATGCGACGCCATGATGCCGCAAACGGTCGCCCGCGCAGTTGCGCGACGAGTTGTCAAAATGGGCGTTGTCTATGGCACCAAAGAGGCCGTTGGCTTCGCCAAGCACGAGGCGGCAAGCCTCGCCGTCGACTTGGCGGGCATCGCTTGGGAAGCGACCGAGTCGGCCGATACTCGCTGCTGGGGCCTGCTGCCCGACAAGATTCAGGTGCTGCGAGTCGAACTGCCGGAGGGGGAGCATGAATTGTTGTTGACCCCTATCTCCGCCAACTCGTCTGCCGTCGGTGCGACCGTCTCCCAGCGAGTTTGGGTGGGAGATGGTCGAAACACCTACGCACTGGCCAACTTCCCGACAGGTTCGTTGGTTGGCCAAGTGCTGGTTAGTCATCGCTAGCAGCCCATCGTTCAGGGCTGCTGGTAGCAATCTAGTCCATCCGCTTTATCGCGAGCGAGTGCGGCTTCCGGTGGAGTCCGCGATTCGTCCACCTCGACGTCGCGATACGTTCGAGTCATCCCATGCGGAGAATATGGCGTCAATTGCGTCATCGTCGGTGCTTTCACGAGCCGCGACTGCGTCGAGGACTGAGGATGATGCGACCGAATCATCGGCCAGCAGTGCGGAGATCGCATCATCGTTCCTGCGCCCACGCAATCGTTCCGCCCCTTCCGCACTCGCCACGCCGCCACGTTGTCCGCGACTATCTGTCAAACGGTCGTCGGAGACCTCGAGCGAGCGGTCGCTCGACCGACGGTCATCCGCTTGTTCTCTGCTGGCGGATCGCGCCGCACGGAGAGTCGATTCCGCGGCGGCGGAGGTGAGTGAAGAGGAGGCGGGGAGTGGGTCGGCAATCCCTTGAGGATTCGTGTTGGTCGTCGCCAGTTGGAAGGCGATGCTCGGTTCTTGCGCTCCTGTCAGACGAGCGGTCGCTCCATCGTACTGGTACACGCGATCGGTGCTGGCGTCGACGACCCACAGGTGATTGACACTAGTGGGGTCGAGCGTGATGCCGGTGGGACTGGGGTTCGTTGTCGAGAGGGTCCAACTCCCTTCCAGCGCGCCCGCTGTCGTGTAGCGGAATACCTTGTCGCCCGCGGCCACATCGTTGACAACCCACAGATGGGCGCCATCGGTGACGATGTCCGTGGAGTTCAAGTTGCCGCTATTCAACGCAAAGCTGGATGTCGCGTTCACTCGCCCCGCACGTAGCGATGCACCGCCGCTGAAGAAGAAGACGCGATCCTGGGTGGGATCGACAATCCACAGGTTATTGCCCCAGACGGTGATTCCCTCGGGCTTGCCGACATTCTGCGGCGTCCAACGTCCCAGCAAGGCGCCTGCCTCGTTGTAGATGAAAACTTCGCCGCTTCCGTCGATCACCCATTGAGTGGTCCCATCAGCACTCGACGCCACGCCTCGCGGCTTGCTATCGGACTTGTCGAGTGCGCTGGCGCCCAGAGCCGTTCCGCTGGCTGCGTACCGGAACTTATTGCGATTGTCCGCGTCGACCACGAAGAACTTGGTGGCGGGAACCGCCGCAACTACGTTGATGTTGACGGTGGTCGCCGTCGAACTGCTCGACGCATCCGCCGCCCGGTACGTGAAGTTGTCCGCGCCGCTATAGCCGGTCGCCGGGGTGTAAAGGAACGACCCATCTCCATTCAGCGACACCGTGCCGTGTGCCGGTCCGCTCGCCAGGATCGCGGTTAGCGTCTCGCCATCGGCATCCACGTCGTTCGTCAACAGCCCGCGAGCTGGCACATTCAAGGCGGTGTCTTGATTCGTCGAGTAGGCGTCGGCCACGGCGACGGGGACGTCGTTGACCGCCGCTACTTGGATCGAAACGGTAACGGTGTTCGAGTCGAGTAGGCCATCGTTCGCTCGATAGGTAAAGCTATCCGAACCATTGAAGTTCACATTCGGAGTGTAGGTGAATGACCCGTTGGCATTCAGTACGAGTGCCCCGCGAGTCGGACCTGTGACGCGAACGGCCCGCAGAACGTCGCCATCGACGTCCGAGTCGTTCGCCAACAACCCAGGCAGAGCGATCGTTAGCGTCGTGTCTTCGGTCGCGTTGTACGTTTCACCGACTGCCACTGGTGCGTCATTCACCGAAGCAACGTTGATCGTAACGGTCGCTACGGCGGATGTCGCACTGCCGTCGCTAACTTGATAGGTGAAGGAATCGACACCGTAGAAGTTGGCGGCAGGCGTGTAACTGAACGAGCCGTTGGAATTCAAGCTCAACTCACCGTGGCTCACGCTCGAAACCAGACTGGCCGTTAATGTATCGCCATCCGCATCCGAGTCGTTCGTCAAGACTCCGCTGACGGCGATGTTTAGTGCGGCGTCCTCGGTTGCGGCATAGGTATTGTCGCTGGCGACGGGAGTGTCGTTGACGGACGCCACGGTGATTGTCACGGTGGCCAAGTTAGAATCAACGGCGCCATCGTTCAAGAGATAGGTGAATTGATCGACTCCATTGAAGTTGGCGGCAGGCGTGTACTGGAACGAGCCATCGGCGTTCAATGTCAAAGAGCCATGAGCCGGTCCGCTGACCAACGACAACGCCAAGCTGTCGCCATCCACATCGTGATCGTTGTCAAGCACTCCGGCCGCGGCGATATTCAGCGTGCCATCTTCCAGGATGGAGTAGGCGTCGTCGCTGGCGACGGGCGCCGAGTTGCGCGGTTGAATGTCGATGGCGACGGTCGCTTCACTCGTACCGCCAGCGCCATCGTTAACCGAATAGCTGAAGCTATCGGCGCCGCTATAGCCGGGCGTCGGAATGTAGTCGAACGAGCCATCGGAGTTCAGGACGAGCGTTCCATGCGCGGGAGAAGTCGTCAACGTCGCCGTGAGCGAATCGCCATCGACATCGCTATCGTTGGCGAGCACACCGGGGACGACTGCTTGTAGCGTCTCTCCCGCGAACATCGTGTAATTATCGTTGACAGCCGAGGGGGCGTCATTGACGGCCTCGATCGAAATCACGAATGTCTGAGTCGCACTGGTGTCGACTCCGCTGAAGCCGACGCCGCCATTGTCGTGGGCAGCGACCGTTACCACGGCCGTTCCGTGGGCGTTAGGTGCGGGAGTGAAAGTAAGAGTGCCGTCAGAAGAGATCGTTGGCGAGGCGCTGAATAGGCTTGGATTGTCGTTGCTGACCTGGAAGTCAATTACTTGAGCCGATTCGGATGCGGGGCCGGCGACGATGTTGGTGGCCCAAGCGGTGATCGTCTGAACTCCGGAATCTTCGAGCACCGTCTGATCAGCGCCTCCGACGAAACTTGGCGCTTGGTTGGCGACATAGTTTCCGAAGTGCGATGAGCGATGAATTTCGCCATCTTCCAATTCATCGTAGTTGTAGCCTTCCCCGACAATCGGAGTGCCGATCTCGACGGGGATCGATCCGACCACCACGTTGGCGCCTTCACGGACAAACTCCAAGTCGAAGCGATGAGGGCGACCGTCGCCGACAAACTCGATGTCAAACGAAGCTGTCTGGCCCGAGCCAACGCCGAATAGCGTGCCCGTATGGTTGATAATGCGTACTCGAGGGTCGGAAGCTCGCACGGTGATGTCGAGCGCCACGTTGGTGGCAGCGTTTTGGATCGCGTTGACGACGCCGTCGGCGACGTTCGAACCGAAGCCGCTGCTGATCTGGAAGTATAGAGGATCACCCGGAGCGATCGGATCGAGCGTGCCGTTGGCGATCGTCGAGGTCGAACGATTGACAGCTCCGGTCAGAGTGGCGAGCGACTCAAGTCCTTGACGCGGATCGATCGTGCTTTCCACATTGGTCCCCAGACCGATCACGAGCGCTCCGAGCGCATTTAGCCCAGTGACCGTCTCTTGAAGACCGGCGCCCGCATTGAAGGGGGTGGAAGGACGCGAGTTCTGGGTGAGCGCCGATACGGGCAAAGTCACGCCGCCAGCGCCAACGATGGTGGTCTCGCCCTTGGGTTGATAAGCGAAACCTATGTCGGTTGCCAGCAAGACAATGGGAAGGGCGCCATTGCGGAATCCACCGCCGCCGACATTTCCCGCCGCGGGCAAGACGTTGTTCGCCGCGTCAGGAGTGAACGAGGCAAAGTTCGGAACGTCTCCACTGGCGCCTGGACTCAATTGAGTGGCGGCGAGTCCCGCGAGTCCGCTATCGAGCACTGATCCGTTGTTGTTACCGTCAAAACCGCGTCCAGTCACCAATTGATAAAGCGCCTCGATGTCAGTCTCCGAACCATCGCCGCCGTACCCTGGAGCCATGCGGTCCAAGGCTGCCTGGATCGCCGTCGAGAATCCCGCCGTGCTCGACGCCACGATCGGTTGATTCAAAATGAAGGGGCGGCCAGTGGAATTCTCCAGAGCGAAGCTTCCATACTCTTCGAATCGCCCCACGCCAAAGCCCAGGTCAGTTCCTGGCAGCGCGGCTTGCAGCGTGCTAATGATCGTGGGAAACGCGGCTCGCACGATGGGGCTATTGCCCGTGAAGCTGCCCGTATCGTCGAACAATAAGAAGACGTCCACTCGATCTGCGAGACTTCCAGCGGCAGGCAAGGTCAGACTCACGGTCTGCTGATAGGTCTCGCCGTTCGCCAGTGAAGTGGAGATGCTCGAAGGCGATACATTGCCGACGGTCGGGTGATTGGCCCCCTCGGGCCAAAGAACGCCGCCTCCCGTGGTGGGATATGTATGGGGACCCAATACGCCGCCTTCCTCGCGAACAACGTACGCTCCGGGCGTCAGTCCAATGAAGGCGTACGAACCATCATCGCCCGTGACAGTACGTGGTTCATCGACATCGTAGGAATCGTCGCGATCAAGATCGATGTAGACCGAAACGCCAGAGCGGCCTCGTTCGTGCGAGCCCTGCACGCCATCGCCATCGGTATCGTCAAACACGATTCCATGAATCTCATTGTCGCGGTAGACGCTGGCAAAATTCACTTCGCTCGCGTTCGCCGGTCCTACGACAGCGACCTGCTGCCTCGCGGCCAGCGGCGTCTTCTCGAGTTCAGGGGTGACGATCTCTCGCACCGAGTAGGCGCCGCGCGCCAGGTGCGTGAACGAATAGGTTCCGACTTCGTTGACCGCGGGCGTATAGAAGAGGTCGACCGACGAGGCCGTGGAGGGTTCGCCCGCGTCGAGCGTCCCGTTATCGTTCATATCCAAGTACAACGTGACGCCGCTCAACCCGGGCTCGTCGGCGTCTCGAACGCCATCCAGATTCGTATCCTTGAAGACGATGCCGCTGATCACGAATTCGGCGATTTCGTGGTTGCCGAAGTTGACGCCTGTTCGATTCTCGCCATTCAGAACAAGTGTGCTGAAGACCCCGCCCGGATGATTAGTCGGCGTGAATCCCGTCGCCACTTGTTCACGAACGATTGTGTTGCCATAAGCAACTCCCTCGATCGTGTACGCACCCAGCGAGTCTGTCGTCGCGCTGGGTTCGCCAGCGTCAAAAACTCCGTTGGCATTGGCGTCAACATAGACCAGCCAATCCGACAGGCCCGCTTCGGCGACCGATTGAACACCGTTGGAATCCAAGTCGCTGAACACCGTTCCACTCAACGTTCCCAGGACGGGCTGTAAACTCTGGAAGTCGACCGTATGCGTGCCGCCAATCACGACCGATACCGAGGTCGCTGACGAGGTTCCCAACGAGCTGATCCAACCATCTTGCATGACTTCAACGACGCGATAGACGCCCACGGGTACACGAGTGAAGCGATAGGCGCCCGAAGAGTCGGTGATGGTGGAAGGTTCCGCAGGATCTTGCGTCGAGTCGCCATCGAGGTCAAGAAACACGGTCCAGTCGGCGAGTCCCGTTTCGCCGGCATCGACCACTCGATCACCATCGGCATCGTTGCGTACTGTTCCCTGAATCGTGCCGATGCGCTCGCGAACGCCGAAGTCCACCGCGCTGCGGTTCTCACTGTTCAACAAGCGGAACGAACGAGAGGCTGTGGCGGGTTGAATCGCCAACCAGTCGGCGGGAACGACCTCGCGAATCGTCAGCGTGCCATAAGAAACGCCTTCAAAGCGGTATTCGCCATTGGCGTCCGTCATCGCGGATCGCTCGCTGGCATCGAGCAAGCTGTTGCCATTGGCATCCAGATAAACTGTCCAGCCAGAGATGCCTGGCTCCACGGCGCCGCGAGTTCCATTTCCGTCCAAGTCGTTCCATACGACGCCCGCCACCGACCCTAGTAACGGTTGCAGGTTCAGGAAGTCGACCGTTGGGGCAGCGCCTCGGCCTACCGAGACAAGGACCGAGTTTGATCGTCCCTCGGTGGAGATCCACCCCTCAGGCATCACTTCAACAACGCGATAAACGCCCGTGTGGATGTCGACAAACGAGTAAGTCCCGTCAGCGCCCGTGGTTCGAGTTGGCTCGCTGGCATCGATAATCCCATTGCCGTTCAAGTCGATGAAGACCGTGCGTCCCGCGAGCCCCGCGTCATCGACCGCACGAATTCCATCGCCATTGGCATCGTTCCACACCGCGCCACGAATTGTCCCGACAGGTGGAATCAGGTTGCCAAAGTCGCGCCCGATGGAGTCGCCTGCCGTAACGGTCACGGTGTAGTGGTCCAACGCGCCCTGCAACGGAAACAGGCCGCCTGCGATCGGCGCAAAGCCACCTTGGGGAATCGCGTAGATTGTGACGTTTCCCGTGGGTACGCCCGCAAATAGATAATCGCCGTTCGTATCTGAAGTGGTGGTTGGCTCGCCAGCGGTCAACGCTCCGTCGCCGTTCATGTCAAGAAACAGCGTCCAGCCCTCGAAGCCATCCTCGCCTGATTCCTTGATGCCGTTCTCATTCAGATCCTCATACACTGTGCCGTGGACTTGGCCCGTGGTGACCGGCGCCGTAACGTTCGGGAATTTCACTCGGACTTCGCGTCCGTCACGCACCGAAATCGTTTGATGATCGCTGAAGCCAGGGGTGGGTGAGAACTCTGGTTCGAGCACTTCGTAGACCGTCGTTGGGCCGGCGGGCAGCCCCACAAGCGCATAGCGACCCTTCACATCGGTAATCGTGGATGGTTCGCCTGAGTTCAAGCGACCGTCGCCATTGGTGTCGACGAACACCGTCCAACCTGGCAAGCCATTCTCGGCGGGATCATCAATGCCGTTCGCATTGGCATCCAGGTAGACCACCCCAGTGATGTCGCCCGCCATCAACTGTCGTGACTCTAAGGCTTCGCCACTGCACAGCTTACGAGTTGCTCGCCGCAATCGTTTTTGTTGAGTTAACCGCGAAAGGCCGAACCTATGGGCGATGGCACGTAGGCGAGAGAGAGAGGGCGATTGCATGACTGAGTCTTTCCGGAGATGAGAATGAAGGACACGATTCCGCCGTACAAAGGTCGTACAGTCGAATCTCGCCGACTTATCCGCCAAAAAAGACTCAAATAGCGCGAGGCGCCCAGGCCGCGAACCCCGCCGGCGGCTATTTGACCACACGAATTGCTCTAATCTCGCTCGGGCGGAGGGCGGAGATGAGGTGGCCGCGAGTTGCTCTCATCTCGCTTGAGGGGAGGGCGGAGATGAGGTGACCACGAATTGCTCGAATCTCACGAATGGGAGAGTGGAGGTGAGTCGTGGTACGTGACTGGCTGTGGTTGCTTGAGTGGGGGCAGCGCTCGGACGGCGAGACGCTACAGTCGCTTGATGCGCCAGAGCAGGCTCTGGAGAAAGCCTTGCCACCCACCTCTTAACGAGGCCAAAAGGACTTGAGTTCGGCGGAAGATCTTTTGTCGAGCGGGTTCTTGAGCGAACGGGGTGTAGGTAATGCGAGCCGTTGCGAGCCGAGTATGGCAATGACGGTACATCGACTCGCGCTGGGCAGGCGCTGCGTCCTGCATATCGACCAAACACTCAACCATCACTCGCAGGAATTCGTAGTCCTTGTCCAACGGTTCGCCGCCAGCCGTCTCATGCATCGCTTCTAAACTGCGTCGAGCCGCCGTGGTATCGCCCGCTAACGCTGCGTCGGATGCCAGCCACAGGTGATGAAGATGCAATCCGTTCGACTCGGGGAGGGTCAGCGCGAGCCGACCGCATTCGGCGCCCTCTTGTTCGCGGCCCGTGTTGCGCAGGCCCTCCACGGCATTCACGTGAGCCCAGGGGAGCGCGTCCAAACGCGTGCGCCAATCATGCATCCACCTCGCTGCTTCTTGGTAATCGCGCAGCGACGTCCAGGCCCAACCGCCAAGTCCCCAGAACGTGGGCTCGGGCCGCAGCCAAGCGTCATTACGACTGAGGAAGTCGCGCAGGTCAGCGGCATGTTTCCCTTCAACCAGCACCTCGAGATATGATCGGAACGCAACCCTCGCCACTTCTCGCGCTTGTTCTTGTGCTTGTTCTTGTGCTTCCAAGCGAGCAGCCTCTTCTTGAGCAGCCTGCTCGCCAGAAGCGGTCTCCTCCGAAACTGTTTTCGCTGTTACTGTCTCTTGCGCAGCCTCACGGACCGTTGGCTTCGTGTCGACGGGCATCGCGCCCCTCAATTCGGCTCGTGCCATCAGCTTTCGCAATGGCTCTTCCATCGGCAAACGAGCCGGTTGCCATCGTAGCTCCACCCATTTCTTGATCACATGAGCCGATGGAGTTCCCTCGAATACACTGGTTTCGAGAATCTCCCGCGCCTCGTTCAACCACCCGGCCTCGCTGACTGACTGCAGGGAAAGATCAAGTGGAGTGAGTTGGCGATCCGAACAGGTGATGATGCGGCGCAGCGCCGTCATCGCGTCACTCCGGCGACCCTCACATGCGGCCAGTTGAACCACGCGCGCATCGACCAAGTTGCCGTCGAGGAACTTGACCAAGCGGTCATGGATCTCGCGCGCCTTCGCCAAAGCCGCCTCTCGCGCAGGCGAACCTGCCGTCGCTTCCTCATAATCCGCGAAGTGCATGTCGAACAGATGGATGCCAGCAAATTCGTACCGCGGATTCAACTCGAAGGCCTGTTCAAAGGCGCCTTGCGCCTCTTCGCGTCGATTCTTCAACAACAGCGCCTCGCCCAAGTACCCCAAACTCACCTCATACTGTGGGCTTAACTTCACGAGCCATTGGGAAGCTTCAAGGTATCCGTCCAAGTCATCGACCACTTGGCACCAATCGGCCAACCGCGACCAGCCCCAAAAATAAAACGGCTCTTCGCTCAACACCGCTCGCATCCGTTCGATCGCCAGTTCAAAGTCGCCACGCTCGGAGATTACCCAGGCGGCGCGCCCCAGTAACGACAGCGGCGGATGTTCGCCAAATGCCGCCGGTCGCAAAGTCTCCAACGCCTCGTCGTAGCGGCCGAGCGCGGCGAGAGTTTCGGCCTTCAGGTCGTAGGCTTCGACATTGCGGGGATTCAATTCGCTGGCCTTGGCATAGGCCGCCAGCCTCTCCTCTACCTCCGATCGCTGATCGAGGATACGGGCCAGCACGAGCCAACTGCGAGCATCGCCAGGTCGGCTTTCGGTCAGCGCACGCGCCGTCGCTCTCGGAACCTCAGGGCACTCGAGTTCCTCCGACCACTGTTGCAGCAGGTCCCAGGCTCGAGTTTGTCCTGGGTCGAGCTTCACGATGGTTCGCGCTGTTTCGAGCGCTTCGGATCGGAGAGACGTGGAGTTGGGTGAATCAGATTGCTGTCCTAACCGCCATTGCGTTTCGGCGTATAAGGTACGCGTGGCGCCGTCGTTCGGCTGGCGAGCTACCGCCGCACCGAGCAACTCGATGGCCCGCCCATACTCGCCGCGTTGATTGAGCGCTTCACCGAGACGTCTTACGGTCGTGTTCCAGGACGGATTAATGCGATGAGCGTTCTCCACCGCTTCTAGCTCGCCACTCCAATCTCGCCGAGCTCGACAGACATCCGCTCGATCGAGCCAAAGCCGAGGAAGCAACGGGAATCGTTCGGTCGCCTCGCAAGCCGTCTCCCAGGCTTCGTCCAATCGATTGCAGTCCAATAATTGAACCAGCAGCGCCGACCAGGCATGCCACAAGTCAGGACGATGCCGCCGAGCCGCCCGTAACCGCTCCAATAACTCATCCGCGTCCAAGGTCGTCGCGGCATGTTCGCGAAAAGCGAGCAGGCCGTCGCCGTAGATCACTTGCTTTTCCAATTGCAATTGGACGAAACTCAGCACTTCCCGCCGTTCGGCGATCGTTTCGCACAATTCCATCCAAGCCGCCAGCGCGGCGTCGTTATCGATCGACGATTCCAAGGCCGCTCGCAGCACGGTTTTCGCCTCGGCGAGTTTATCGCCGGCGCGCAAGAGACGGGCTTGCAGCAGGAACTGCGAGGGATTGTTGGGCTCCAATCGGCCCGCGATCTCGCACTCCCGCCATGCCTCGTCGAATCTGCGTTGACCGCCGAGCAAGAATCCCAGTTCTCGATGAGCCCAGGCGTTGTCGGCGCCCGCCTCGATCAGTTTTCGCACGATGGGCTCCCGCACCTCCGCCGGCTCGTCGCGAATCCACTCCACCCACAATTCGTGCAAGGGAATATGATGAGGAAACCGCTCGCATGCCTCCGCCAGATGGCGTTGAGCCGCCGCGTCGCCTGTGAGCGAAAAGAGTAATCGCGCGACCGCCGTATGGGCGTCGACCGCCAGCGGCGCCAACTCAACGACTTCCCGCCATAGCGCGAGAGCATCTTGAAAACGGTCCTCGGAGGTTGCGAGTCGAGCGGCCGTGCGCAACCATTGAGCTCGCGGCACCTTGCCTCGAGCCAACTCGACCAACTCGCGCGTCCGCGGCAAGTACTCCAGGCTGCTCGCCGAATACAAATCCGCGGCATACAGCATCAGTTCACCGTCGTCTGGACGCAGCCGCAACGCCTCTTCCACAACCTCGAGCGCCTCGCCGTAGCGGTCGAGCTGAGTGTAGGCGGACGACAAGGTTCGAGCGGGATCGCTCGATTTGCGTCCAAACCTCGCGAAACGATCCTTCAGCATGGCGAACGCGACATCGGTTTGCTTGAACCAGTCGGCGGCCGAGAAGTAGGCCATCACCAACTGTTCGTCCTTGTCCCCCAAGCAGGCGGCGATCCGATGCAATTCCAACGCTTCCTCGTAACGCCGTCGATCCCAATAGAGATAGGCGAGCGTCATGTAGTTGGCGCCCTCGGAGGGCCAGCGAGCGATCGCTCGTCGCAACAGCGATCGCGCATCCTCCCAGCGGCGATCGTCGGCTCGCAACTCCTGCGCGTATTGCTGCCAGAAGATCGGATGAGATTCTTTCTTCGCGCACAACCGCTCGTAGGTCGTCAGTCGATCCTCGCGGCGAGTCTGGTTGCGTAAGAGGGAGAGTCTTTCGAGTTCCAGACGCTGGTCTTCGGGGAATTCGCGCGCCAATTGCTCGACCGCCGCCAATTGCTCGGCCGCATTTCCATCGTAGATCGCCAGCCGTCGCCGTGCTTCACTCACCAAGCGATGATCGGGCGCCTCCGCGGACATTGTCGCGAACTCGCGGCGAGCATCTTCGCGCCGATGTTCGATCAACGCCTCGTCGATCGCATGAAGACGGTTCCAGAGATTGACATCGGGGAGCTCCACGGCGTCCAGCAGATGAGCTTGGTTGGCGGGCGCCATCGCCATGCCCCGCGGCCCCGTCGCTCGGTAACGTTCCAGCAATTGCGTGGCGAGCGCTTCGCCCGTCGAACGCCAGTACGGATCGCGAATCACCAGCGTGCCGCGACGGCCATCGTAGCCAATCACCGCTTGGAGGTGCGAATTCCCTGGATCAACCGTCGTGAAGGTAAACGGAATGCCACGGTCGATCAGCGCCTGCGCGCTCTCCTCGGTCACCGAGAATTCGCGAGCTTCCCAGCCATGCTCACGCGCCCACTTCCGTTCGCTGTACGACGAAGTTCCGTTGTAACAGATCTCATCCGCGACCTGCAGGTGATCCGCCGGCATCCCCCAAAAACGACTCAACGCCGACAATGTCGCGGGAGCACAAGTCGCATGGTGTTGCCGCACGAAACCCACGGGCAGCGTTACCGAATTACGCTGAGCAAATTCGGGATTTTCCAACCGATCGGCGATCGTTTTCCAGAACTTGCTGTCCGAGAGACGCGACCAACGTATCGACTCGTCGATCTCCCCCAAGAAGTAAGCAATCTCGCCGCGATTCCCCGCAATCCATTGGGGCAAAGGCTTTTCGGCGAGCACCGCGAGTTTTTCGACTTGATCCAGCGATTCGCGCGCCTCCGCATACCGCTTCAACTCCACTAGCATGCCGACGAGTTGCGCATGCAGAGAAAAACACTCCATTTCGCTCGCGGCACTCTTCAGGAACTCAATCGATTCCTCGTCGCGTCCTATGACTGTCAGGAGTTGGCCGAGCATCTGGACGGCGGGGCGGTAATGGGGGCGAATAGCAAGCGCTTCGCGCGCCAGCTGCTCGGCTTCGTCATAGCGGTCTTCACGTTCTCGCGACGAAGCTCGACAAACCTTGACCCAAGGGTTTCCCGGATCCGCCTCTTCCGCTCGTTGGAACCAAATCTCGGCTGTCTCAAAGTCTCGGACGTTCGAGGCAAACTCGCCCCACAACGTGTACCAGGAGGCGACGATGTCGGACGCGGCGTCCGGCGGCAATTCGCCGCTGCGACGCATCCAGCGCAGCCCTTCGTACGGACCCCGTCGACGCCCAATGCGGCGAGCTTCGTAGTATCGGGCTTCCGCGTGCGCGGGTTCCGAGCGATGAGCGGCTCGAGCCAGCCAGTCGGCGAGTCGCGGCGCGCCGAGGTTCGCCGCAATTCGTATCGCCAGCACTCGTGCTTCAACACCTGGCCAGTTGGATAACGCCCCCCAGGCCTCGCGACCGAGGTCGCAGGCCGAGACATATCGACCCTGTTCATACGCTTGCCGAATGCTCTGACAGATTTCCGCGGTTGTCACGACTGCATCCTTGTTGTTTGAGTGCGTCGCCGCGCGCCGCAGCATTTCCCTAGGAGGCGCTCGACAGCGAACGGGTTCGCGCTTCGGCGGATAAAAGTCGTTGTTTCATCGCCAAACCCTGAGGCGCCGAGTAACCTCCCAGCCGACCATTCGCGCCGACCACTCGGTGACAAGGCACAATCAAGGGACACCGATTCCGTGCCATGGTGTTGCCGGCCGCGCGAGCCGCCGCCGGCGAGCCCGCGAGCCGCGCTAGCTCGGCATAGCTGATCGTTTCCCCAATCGGAATCTGCCGACATGCTTCCAGCACGCGACGAGCAAACGGCGCCACTCCCCCCCAACTCAACTCCACATCCAAGAAATCATCCGAGAATTGGGTGGCGTATCGCTGTAATCGCTGGGCAAGACCACGCATCGCCGAGGTAGGGCGGATCGGCCGCCACCCCTCTCCCAACGACTCGACGTCCACCTGCCATACTTCACAGAATGGGAGCAGCGAACTGGCTCGCAGCGCCCTCACCGCCTCGTCGCGAGTCATGTGGCCAAACGAATTGCACTGGAGCTGCTCACGAAGCCAACCACAGGTCATCCAACCCAACTCGGTTGCGAACAGGGCTGCCTGGGCGTGGAATTCAATCGCCTCGAAGCACTCAAGTCCTTCTATTGCCATGACTTTCACCGCCTTGTCGTGATCGGCTGGGAGCAACCACACTTTCCACGAACGATAGACTCGACCTATACTACATCCGGAGACCGTAGCGGTGCTCACTCCCTGCCGTCAGGACGCCACCGCCTTATCCCATGTGGGCTCATTGTAGAGCAACGATCGGTATATTCCACACCGCCAACCAGAGGGGAGTTTTTGGTCCTCTTTCCATCGTGTGTTTTCGCGAACTCGGTGCTTTGCGACCCGAGTCGCCCGTTTGCGGGCTGACCTGCCCCCAAACTCCTTTCTTCTTCGGATCCGCCCATGAAACGCTACGACGCGATCTGCGACGACTATTACGTCAACTTGAATCTGCATACGGAGATGGATCTACCCCAGTCGCGAGAAGCGGTGCTCCACTTTTTCGAACAACTGCAAAAACACTACCCACGTATGCGGAACTTCTACTCGCGGGAAAAAGGCGAGTACGTCCTTGAGGAAGAGAAGGAAAAGCCCACGTATCGCTGGGCGTCGATCGAGCCCCGTCGAGTCTGTTCGGGGGAAGTCAATCCGGCCAGCGTCGAGGAGGCGCTCACTCAACATGCCGTCATTCTCGACATGGTTCCCTATACGCTGTCCATCAGCCCGCTGGACTGCGAATCCTTGAACATCATGTTCGGGTTCGATTTCGTCTATCGGGGCAATCACAGCCAACTGCTGTGCGAAGCCTTGGGCCTGCCGCCCGCGTTCGAGCGGTTGGCGGAAATGCCCGGCGCGGCGGTGCTGGCGTACGAGCCCGTCTTGCAACTCGCGCTGGAAGCCGATTGTCGGACGCAAGTTCGCGTCAACTTCGAGACTCGCACTACCGCTTATCACGTACGAACGGGCGAATTCCCGGAAGAACAGTTAAGCGTCTACGTCACGGCTCGACGCTACGGCAGCCTCGAACCCGGCGAAACCTATGTCTCGACCATGCGTAAGCTCGCTCAAGCCTGCATGGATGTTGTCGACAATTACGTCGTCGACAACGTGCTGACGCCGCTCAAAAACACGATTGCCCTGAAGTAGCCATCTCGCTTCGCGAGATGAACAGCCCGCTGAAAACGCAGCCGTCTCACCGAGCGAAACCACTCGCTCGGCAACCAAAGCACTCGTTCACTTTCCCCCAAAGCAATACAACGCGCTCGCCGTCCGCAGATAGATACGGCCATCCACCAATGCGGGCGTGGCATACGTCTCCTCGCCGAAATCCGACGTATAAATCGTCTTGCAGGACGAGTCGGCCGAGATCACCGTCAACTCGCCCTCCTGATTCAGGAAATAGACTCGACCGTCACCTGCGACCGGCGAAGCGTAATAGTCGTCGGTTTTCGGCAATCGACCCGACTTGAGCGTTTTCCCCGTCTTGGCGTCGAGGCACGACAAGATGCCTCCATCCTTCACCGTGAAAACGTGGCCTCGGTAGTAAAGCGGCGATGCGCAGAAGGGGACGAAACGGTCGTTTTCCCAGGCCAGATGCGTGGCGGTTGCGTCGCCGCTGGGGCCCGGCTTGATCGCAATGACCAGATTCCTGCCTTGCTCGAACAAACTACGGAAGTAATCGTACTCAACGGCGTCCAGGCGTTCGTCGTTGTTGCGATCGACCTGTCCAAACCGCTGCTTAATCGGCCCGTCCGCGAATTCCTTCTCCTCAAGCGTACCGTTCTTGTTGGCGTCAAGCGTTCCCACGACTTCCGCGAACGGCGGCACTCGGATCGGTTCCTCCTTGTCTCCACCCGCGGCCCAGCCGGCGACATAAAGATGGTCATCGTCGCCAATCACAGGAGTCATGCAAACCGTCCGCGAAATGCCGCGCACCGTCCACTCTTCCTTGCCAGTCTCGACGTCATATCCCACCACTCGCAAGGTCGCGGCAATCACAATCTGAGTCTTACCGTTGTTCGTCCAAATGATCGGCGTGCAGAAATTCCGTGGGAACTCGCTGCGGTCGGTTCGCCACAACGTCTTCCCTGTATGTTTATCGACGGCGAGCAAGAATGAGTCGGTATCGTGATCCTGGCACAGGATGACTTTGTCACCCACAAGGATCGGCGAACTTGCGGCCCCGAAGTCGTTATTGAACGGTCCCATGGGCAACTGCCACAGGACTTTGCCATCGCGGTCATAGCAGAAGAGGCCCGCCGATCCAAAGAAGCTCACCACTCGCTCGCCATCCGTCGCGGGACTTGACTGAGCGTGACTGCCGATGCGGTGAATCTGTTCCAGTTTCTGGTGCGGGGCGGCCGTTTCCCACAGCAACTTGCCCGAAGCTCGGTCGAGCGCCATGGTGACCAGCTTTTGGTCGCGGACGCCAGTCAAGTAGATGCGGTCGCCCACCATGACGGGCGACGAATGCCCAGGGGGCAGCTCCGTCTTCCAGACGACATTGGCGCCGGGGCCAATCGACTCTGGCAACTTCACCTCGCCGACCGCTCGCCCCGAGCTATTGACGCCGCGGAACAGCGGCCAATCGCCTCCCGATGAGGCGCCCGCGAGTCCGATCAGAGCGAACATCAAACCGTTTCCCAGCAACCGACTACTTATTCGCTTCATGGCATTTTTCTCCCTTGGCGACCCATTCTAACGACGTTTCCCGGTCACAAGCGACCACCAGCCTCGTATCGCTTTTGCAACCACTTCTCTTTTCACACCTCCGAGGTGACCCATGTTCCAGTTCTGGAATTCCTGGACCCGTACCGATCGACGCGACGCCCGGCAGCGGATCGAGTCGCAACGACGCGCTGGCGCTCGACGACGCCTCTTCTCTCCCGAACAGTTGGAGACGCGCCGGAACTTTGCCTGCACGGCACCGACCAATCCGATCGGATTGATGTCGGAGTCATTGCTGGCGTGCCGCAATTCAACATGAATGGCGACGGCGATATCGATGTCGTGGGCGGAAACTTCGAAGAGTTTCGCGTCATGGGTGAACGCGGCAACGACTTGCTGAATGGTCAAGGCTCCGACGTTGTCGGCAGTGCTTTCACCTTTGGACTCGCTCTACATGGCGGAGACGGTGATGACACAACGATTGGCGGCAATAACATCACCTCGCACGAAGGAGGCGCCGGCAACGATCATCTGATTGGCGGCCCGAATCTGGATAAATTCCTGTACAGCGGCGGGAACCTCGGGCACGACGTGATTACCGACACGCCGGATCAGAATGGCACGCTCTTGTTCTCCCAGCTGGCGCCGCTGCCCGACTTCATTGGCCCCATCACGCTGGATCTCTCGAAAACCACGGCTCAAGTTGTCAATGCGGGCAATCTGACGCTCACTCTGGAAAACCAGTGCATTGACGTCGTTGTGGCGACGGAAGGCAACGACACGATCCTCGGCAACTCGCGCTCCAACGTTCTGCTGGGCAAGGGCGGCGACGACGTGATCGATGGCGATCCCACTCAAGGACGAGTTCTCACGTTTGGCAACGACTGGATCTACGGCGGCGAAGGGAACGACGTGCTGTTCGGTCGCGGAGGCGATGACTTGCTGGATGGCGAAGAAGGCAATGACAACGTCTACGGAGGCGCGGGGAACGATCAGATTCACGGAGGCTTTGGCGCCGACTTGCTGGTCGCGGACGCTGGGAATGATGTCGTGTTTGGCGATCCGCTGCTGATCGTCATCGGCGGCGATGATAACGATCTGCTGCTCGGCCAAGACGGAAACGACCAACTCAACGGCGGCAAAGCCAACGACATCCTTGACGGCGGTGATGGCAACGACCTCATCGAAGGGAACGAAGGGGATGATGTCATCGACGGCGAAGCTGGGAACGACCTGATCAATGGCGATGCAGGCGATGATGTTCTATCGGGAAGCGACGGCAATGACCGACTTTATGGCGGCCAAGGCGAGGACTCGCTGTACGGTGACGACGGCGACGATGTTCTCGACGGTGGCGACCAAGCCGACGACTTGTTCGGAGGTCAGGGCGATGACCAATTGATGGGCGGAGAGGGGGACGACGACCTGCACGGCGGCGACGACAACGATTTGCTGGAAGGCGGTAATGGCACGGACAAACTGGCGGGTGAAAACGGAAACGATGACCTGTATGGTCAGGGCGGTAAGGACACGATTTCCGGCGGATTCGGTAACGACAAACTGCACGGCGGCGCGCAAGCCGACTCCATGACTGGCGACGCAGGCAACGATCAACTTTACGGCGGCGCGGGTAATGACAAACTGTATGGCGGCGACGACGAAGATGAATTATTCGGCGACATCGGCGCGGACGAGTTGCATGGCGGCGATGGGGATGAATTGTTGAATGGCGAGTCTGGCGACGACAAGCTGTACGGCGATGACGGCGCCGACACCCTGTACGGCAGCCAAGGAGATGATGAACTGTGGGGCGGCTTTGGCAACGACAAGATCCACGGCGGCGACGGCGATGATCGCCTCCGCGGAGAGCAGGGTGAAGACAAGCTGTATGGCGATGACGGAGACGACAATCTGAATGGCGGCGCCGGCTGGGATATGCTGTTCGGCGGCGCCGGTAATGACTTCCTCCGCGGTGGCGACCTCGATGTCGCGATCGACGCGATCTACGGAGAAAGCGGCATCGACTTCTTCCTGTTCGGGCTCCCCGAAGAGATGTTTGCCTCGGATCTCAACCCGCTCGAGGGCGACATGTTCGCGATTTTCGCCTAGGGCCTCAACGTCCGTAACGCTCGATCCACTCGTAAATTCGGGTCTCCGCCGACGCGGGGACCGAATGGCCAAGCTTGTGGTTGAGCAGCCCGATGCGAGCGGGCGAGTCGTCCAACAACTTGTAGACAGGGATGGCGGCCTCGATGAAAGGCCAACTGCGGTCGCCATCCGCGGAATCGCCTCCGATCAAGAGAAAGGGGCGAGGAGCAATCAGTGCGAGCAACTCATGGTGCTCGCGAGGAAAATCGGGCGAACGAATCTGGGGACCGAGATACCACAACGCATCCCAGTTCGAGTACTTGGTTCCAATGCCTCCCTCGCTGCTGACCGTGCAGGTCACTCGATCGTCGAACGCGGCCAGATAGACCACTTCCTTCGCGCCAAGCGAATGTCCCACCGCGGTCACATGCTTGGCGTCGATGTTGGGTTCGGCCAGCAACAAGTCGAGCGCCAACTGGGCGTCGCGCAGCATCTTGGCCATGCCGGTGGATCCCGGATACTGCTTGACGAATCGCTCCGCTTCGCCCTGGGCCGCAATCTTGCCTCCATCCTGCCACAAATAGTTGCGCGGACAGATGCAGGCAAAGCCGCGTTGTGCGAGTTTCAGGCCGAAGAACTTCTCGGGGGGGCCTTCGAGTCCCGCGGGCTGACGAATCGTGTGGTCAACGGTCGAATGCAACACGATGGCGGCTGGTTGCGGTTGGGCCGCCAAAGCAGACCCCGGTTTGGGTCGTAGCACATAAGCTTCCGTTTCCCACTCGGGGCCCGCCGAGTAACGAATGCGGCGACGCAGCACGTCGCCCACTTCGTCCTCTTCCAAGATGGTTACTTTCGGAAGCGGCGATCGAGCAATCTTGGGTTCGCCCAACACCCGCAGCCACTCGCGCCGCAGTTCTTCTCGCTTCACCTTCCACGCGTCGCGAGTCTCGATCTTGCGTCCTTCGCGATCGACCAGCAGTGGTGCAAGCTGAGGAACTCCCGAGGGAGCTTTAGCGGGCGGCGTTTGCACTTCCGCCAACCATGCGACTTCGGCCGCGCTCAAGGCGCCTTGCCAAGCAACCCAACTCGACCAAGCCAATCCCAAAATCGCCGCCAACCTAGCCACTCGACTTGCACGACTCATGGCCTAACCCTTAGTTTCGTTCGAGAGATTTGGCACAGATTTAGAATGGGGAGCGACGGACTTCCAGTCCGTCGATTCGCAGCAATGTACGACGGACTTCTAGTCCGTCGCCCCGATCCGTCGCGAAGTGGGGCTTGCGCTTTATCACAGCCAAGAACATGGTTTGGCGGAGAATTGAGGAAAGGTTGATAGGGCCGTTGGGCGCAAACCGATTCGACGGACTAGAAGTCCGTCGTACGTGGCGAGCAGCCGACGGACTGGAAGTCCGTCGTACGTTAGTTTTCCATGACTTCGGATTCGCGAGTTTTCGCCATGTCGCCTACTTTGTTCTCGTAATCCTTGGTGAGTTCCTGGACTTGTTCCTTAAGCGCATCGCGTTCGTCTTCGCTCAGCAGCTTGTCCTTCTCGGCCAGATCGATGGCCTTGTTGGCGTCGCGGCGGACGTTGCGGATCGAGACCTTGGCGTCTTCGGCCAGTTCTTTCACGCGGGCCACGAGTTTACGGCGAGTTTCAGCGGAGAGCGGGGGGATGTTGATGCGAATGAACTTGCCGTCATTCTGCGGGTTGAAGCCGAGCCCGCTGGCGATGATGGCCTTCTCGATGTCCTTCATCGTGCTGGCGTCGTAAGGACGAATGACGATCTGAGTCGGTTCAGGAGCGCCGATCGAAGCGAGTTGCTTGATCGGCATCGCCGATCCATACACTTCCACGCGGAGCGAGTCGACCAAGCCCGGGTTGGCTCGTCCCGTGCGAATCCCCGCCAGATTGCCCTTGAGCACCTGGATCGCCTTGTCCATCCGCTCTTCCGCGTCCAGCAGGATTTCGTCGCCGCCCATCGTGTTCGCTCCCATCTCCAGATCGTGTACGCTTCGCAGTCATTCCGTCGAATCTACCGCCATCGCCCGTCGCCCGATTCTCTCGTGCTCGGAGAAGTCCGACAAGCCCCAACGCGAGACGCTCCGCGAGGCGCTCAGGGAGACGCCGATCACAGGAGACGCCGGCCACAAAGGTCAGGCGCCGCTAATAATGGTTCCCAGACGCTCGCCCTGTACGGCTCGCTGAATATTTCCCTCTTTGCGATAGTTGAAAACCAGAATGGGCATCTTGTGTTCCATGCACTGCGCGATGGCCGTGCTGTCCATCACTCGCAGGTTCTGCTCGCGCAGCGCGTTGTAATGCAACTCGCGGTACAAAACGGCGTGCGGGTTCTTCTCGGGGTCGTCACTGTAGACGCCGTCGACTCGAGTGGCCTTCATCAAAATGTCGCATTCCAATTCGAGCGCACGCTGGGCGGCCGCCGTGTCGGTCGTGACATAAGGGCTGCCGGTGCCGGCCGCCAGAATGATCATGCGCCCCTTTTCCAGGTGTCGGCGAGCTCGTCGGCGAATGTACGGTTCGGCCACTCCGTCCATGCGGATCGCCGACATGAGGCGAGTCTGGCAACCGAGCGATTCCAAGGCATCTTGTAGAGCCAAGCCGTTGATCACCGTGGCCAGCATTCCCATGTAGTGGGCGGTCGCCTCCTGGATTCCGCTATGGATGTTCTTGAACTGCGACCCGCGCAGGATGTTGCCTCCGCCAATCACCAAGGCGATTTGACAGCCGGCCGCCGAAGCTTGCTGGACTTGTCGAGCCATGTGGAGCACTTCGTCCATCCCAATGCCTCGTTCGCCGGCGCGGCTGAAGCTCTCGCCGGAGAGCTTCAGCAACACGCGACGATACTGACGCTTCGAATCTCCGTTCGCGGACTCGTTCATAGACGGTTCCTTGGAAAGAAAAGAGCGTCGAGCGAAAACGCTCGACGCTCCTTAGTGGAAACGGACCGGACCGCAAGCCGCGCGAGCCATTGCGATTCGCAGCGGCCGCGGGAGGTTGAGCGTTACTCGGACTTGCCGAGTTCCCAGTGGACGAACTTCACGAGTTTCATGCCGTGCTGTTCGGCGAACTTGCCAACGGTCAGCTTGTTTTCCTTGACGAACGGCTGTTCCGTCAGCACTCGTTCCGCATAGAAGTTTCGCAGCTGACCTTCGACGATCTTGTCGATGATGTTGACGGGCTTGCCTTCCTTCAGGGCCATTTCCTTCAGGATTCCCCGTTCCCGCTCGACTTGATCGGCAGGCACGTCTTCCTTGGTCAGACCCATGGGACGCATGGCCGCAACGTGCATGCAGACGTCCTTCGCCGCCGCGTCGTTGCCGCCTTCGACTTGCAGCAACACGCCCGAAACGGTCGTTGCGTTGTGGCTGTAGCCGCCGCAAGGACCTTCAAAACGCACCATGCGGCCGACGTTGAACACTTCGCGGATGCGATTGAACAAGTCGTCCTTCTGCTGTCGGAGCGTCATGCCAGGCTTGCTGGGCGAGGCCTGATCCAACAACTCTTCGCCCGTCGCAGCGCCGGGGCCGGTGGCGAGTTGCTTGGCCAAATCGTTCGCCAACTGGATGAACTCTTCGTTCGCGGCCACTGGCGCGCTTTCGCACTTCAGCTCGACCATGGCGCCGGTCGTCGCCGACGTACCGACATACAGGCCAAAGCGACCGAACGAAGTCTCGCGATCCGAGCGAGCGCCCAGGATCTTGAGGCCGCGTTCGCGCAACAAACGGATAGCCTCTTCTTCGTTCCCCTGCGCGTCGGTCAACGCCTTCTTCACGTCCATCATCGGCAAGCCGGTCTTCTTGCGCAAGTCATTCACGGCAGCCGCGGTAATCTCAGCCATTCGAAATGTCTCCTCCTACGATTTATCTTTGGAAGCGCTCCGCACTCGCTCTTTCGTACTCGTCTCGCGGAACTCAGAGCGCTAAGCACTCGCCTATGTCGTTAGTCGCCCTTTTCAGCCACCGCCGCCGCTTCGGCAGCCGCCTGGCTATTGTCACTCTTCACATCCTTGCTCGCGACGGCCGTCACTTGATTCTTCGCCGCGGCGATCGCGTCCGCCAAATGGCGAGCGACGAGTTCGATCGAGCGAATACCGTCGTCATTGCCAGGAATCGGCAAATCGACCAAATCGGGATCGCAGTCGGTATCGATCAACGCCACGGTCGCGATGCCCAGCGAACGCGCTTCGCGGATCGCATTCTTTTCTTTCTTGGGGTCGAAGACCACCAAGCATTCCGGCAGGCGATTCAAGAGCCGCAAACCGTTCAGGTTGCGGTACATCTTGCGATACTCGCGAGCCAAGGCCGACTGCATCTTCTTCGAGTAGTTGGCCAACTCCGGGCCCGCTCGCAATGCTTCCAACTCTTCCAAACGAGCCAGCCGGCTGCGGACCGTACGGAAGTTGGTCAACGCACCACCCAGCCAACGCTCGGCGACGAAGGGCATGCCGCAACGCAGGGCTTCGCGTTCGACGGCCGACTGAGCCTGACGCTTCGTGCCGACAAACAGCACCAAACTGCCGCCCGCCGCCACCTGGCCCAAGTACTTCTTCGCTCGCAGCAGACCGCGAACCGTTTCGCGGACGTCAATAATGTGAATCAGGCCTTTGCGCGCATAAATGTAGGGCGCCATCTTCGGATTCCAACGGCTCGCCCGATGTCCAAAGTGCACGCCTGCCTGTACCAGCTCTTCCACCATCGTTTGCGACACGGAACTGCATCTCCCGATCGAATTCAATCGATCTTTGCGGCGATGACACTCAAGCTCCCCAGGAGCCGTTACGAGTGCCACAGGTCGAACCTTCGCCTACGCTCTCAAAAAACGAAAACCTGCCCCCACGCTCCAGCGACTACGTCGACTGCAACGCGAGTCCTGTCCAACACGGACAAGCCAAAAAGTCTATCAGTGCCCGACTCGTTTCACAAGCCGAGACGTCGCTCGATTGCAAGTGTTTACGTTGAAGCCGTTTGCGGTGATCTCGGCGGTGCAAGCGGGCCTCGGTGGCGAGCACGGATTTTCGTTTATCGGCTATTCAACCGCCACCCTTGTAGCGGAAATGGGCGGAGTGCCTGCGGGGGCGGGCGGTGTGGGGCCGAGGATCGGAATTCTTGCGAATTCCGCTACAAGGAGGACGCGGAGTCGGAATTCTTGCGAATTCCGCTACGGGGTTAGGAGAAGAGCTCGGCGACGGGGGCGCCGCCATCGACGATCTTCACCGGACGCGACTCGGGGGTGTAAAGCTCTTTGTTCGCGTCCACTCCAATCGCTTTGCAGATCGTCTGAAACAAGTCCTCGACGCTCACCGGGCGGTCCGCAACCTCCTGCCCATTCGCACTCGTCGCCCCTACCACTCGCCCGCCGCCAATTCCCGCCCCGGCCAGCAGCACATTGAAACAGCGAATCCAATGGTCGCGCCCCGGCTTCGGGGAACGACTATTCAACTTCGGCGTACGTCCAAATTCGCCCATGCAAACAACCAACGTGGTGTCGAGCAACCCTCGACGCTTCAAGTCCGCCAAAAGTGCGCCGAGCGCTTGGTCGACCTCGCCCGCGGCGGGCTCCATTCGAGCGTACAAGTCGTTGTGCATATCCCACCCGCCTCGCTGCACTTCGACGAATGGCACCCCTGACTCAATCAGTCGCCTCGCCACCAACACGCTCTGCCCAAACTTCGACCCACCGTACTCAGTACGTACCGCTTCGCTCTCCCCCTCCAATTGAAAGGCTTTCAGTCGGGGCGATCGCATCAACTGACGAGCTCGAATGTAAAGCGTTTGTCGCTCGTCAACCAAAGCGCCGGCGCCCGATTGAGCAAACTCTTTTTCTTGAGCCGACAAGAGCGCCAAACGCCGATCGAACTGTGGATCAGCAACCAACGAGGCCACGTTCTCGGGCAACTCGCCGGGTCGCGAGATCGCGAACGGGGCATGCTTCACTCCCAAATAGCCAGCCGAGAGCGTCGAGCCAAAACTGACGAAGTTCGGCAAATCTGAAGCTGGGTCGCCCAACTCGTGCGAGACCACCGATCCAATATTGGGAAACGGTGAACCGCCGGTGAGTCTGCGGCCCGTGTGTAGATGATAATTTCCGCGCTCGTGAGCGGCCTCTTTTCCCACCAGCGTGCGAATCATCGAGGCCTGATCCATCTGCTGCGCGAGGCGCGGCCAGTAATGCGCAATCTTTACGCCTGTTGCGCGAGTTGCGATGGCCTTGGTTGAACCGCCATTCGCCGTCCCCGGTTTCGGGTCCCACATCTCCAATTGGCTGGGAGCGCCTCCTAGCCAGAGCAGAATGCATGACTTGCCTCGCCGCTTTACCGTGTCCCCTTCAGCGGCAAACAACTGCTGCCAACGCCGGTCGATGCCCAGCATGCTCGGCACAACCGTCGACAGCGCCGCCGCTCCCCACGAGACCGCGCCCAATCGCTGACAAAATAGTCGTCGGCCTCGATTGAGTTGCGAAGGATCAAAAGGATGATTCATATCGGTGTCTCTTGTTTGGAGGATCACAGACATCGCTGCTCACGCAGGGGCTGTTCAAGACGACGAAGGGCTTGGTTAGCGCCGAGTCAGGAACTCGGTCGAGTTCACGAGTACCCATAGCAGATCATCAACAGCGGCCGGCCGGCTGCTCGCTTTACTCAGATGCGCGACGCCTCGCTCTCGCTCGGCAAGCGTCGGTTTGCGCGCCAGCACTCCCAGATAAAGCGTGTCGACCACATCGTACGGCGTTTTCGCTCGCAGCGCTTCTTCGCGTACTCGGCTCTTCGCCAGCGACCCATGCAGGGTGCGGTCGTTCATGAGTAAGAGGGCTTGCTGGAGCGACCCTTCGAGCGACTCTTGCGAAGCGGACGGGTCCGCGTCAAAGGTCTGCTCCAACGTTCGCTCCATCTTCGCCGGCAAGTCACCCGCAACATGTTCCACGACATTCACTACTTGCTCGGGACGCAAGCGACTGGGACGCACGGCCGTAAACAGTTCCTTCCGGTCGTCCAACGAACGACTCGCTCGCTGGTAGGTCTGGGAAGTTGCGATCGTGCGGAACACCCACCGGATGTTGAAATCTTGGTAGCGGAAGACGGCGCCCATACGATTAACAACCAACGGATGCACGCAATCCTTGTCGGGTCCCAGACTGTCGACGCTATAAAAGCCGTCTCCCAGCATCTCGCTCCAGATGCGATTCACAAACGCTCGAGCGAACCAGTAGTTGTCCGGGTTGTAAACCAGATAGGCGGCCACGGCGACGCGCAGCGCATCGGGTTTCAGGTCCGTCGGAGGTTTCTCGCCCAGCAGGAAGCGAGCCTTGACCTCGGTCTTCTTCGACGGCTCGTCTTGATCCGGCATCAGGTACTTGCCGGGCGCGAAAAAGGCCGCCATCTCATGGAATTGCTCACGCTTCCAGCGATCAAATGGATGGTCATGGCACTCGGCGCATTGCACGCTGATCCCCATGAAGATCCTAGCTGTCTGCGAGGCGATTTCGCCGGCGTCATTCTCATACGCCAACACGAAATTGTTGGGACCATGGTTCTGACCAAACTCGTTCCCCTCTCGTTTGGGATCGCGTTTCGGAGTCGCTGAAATCAACTCGCACACGATGCGGTCCCAGCCCACTTTCTTCTCGAATTGATCGGCCAGCCAGTCTTCGAGCGCTTGCGGGTTGATGCGTCGGCGGTTGGCGGTCGCTTTGTGAAGCAGCACTTCGCGCCAGTAGCTGGCCCAATGCCGAGAAAAATCGGGCGAGTCCAACAACCGGTCGACCAATTGCTCCCGTTTATTGGGCGACGAGTCGGCGACAAACGACTTTATTTCCTCAGGCTTGGGCAACCTTCCCGCCAAATCCAAATGCACTCGCCGCACGTATGTCTCGTCGTCGACGAGTTCCGCGAACCGGTCGGTTGGCAACCCGATGTACGCCTTGAGACTGCGATCGAGTTCTTCAACGGTGAAGCCCGTGCTGACTTGTCTCGCGGGAAAGCTCGCGTGGATCTTCTCCAGCAGTTGGAGTTTATCGCTGGCCGTCTTCACGGGCGGCAGTGAGCTCGCGGGATTCGACTTCCCTTTCGCCTTGCCCGATTTATTGGCGCCCTTCTTCTTGTCCGACCCGCCCTTGGCGCCCGACTTCTTGCCGGAGTCGGCGGCGCGCACCACGGAGGTTTCCGCGATCACACCACAAAGACAGGCGAGCAACACGAGGGTTCGTGCGATTCGGTTCGTCAAAACGCAGACAAGCATGAACGGCCTCCTTCGGAAGATGAGGCCTTTAGTTTAGGCAGCCGGACGAGAAAATACACCAGCAGACCGACTGCGATCGCCCTGAAGGTGTGACCACGAATCTCACGAATCTCACGAATGAGGGGTTAGGGCTGTGTGTTTGATACGTAATAGGCAGAAATTACCTGAGAGGGTAACGATCCGAGCTTGCCCGATCACGCCCCAAGGATTCCCCCCTTTCTCTTTCTCCTTCTCTTTATCTGTCTCTGAATCTGTCTGGATTCGTGTGATTCGAGCGATTCGTGGTCCTATTACTGCCGCTATTCGCCGCGATTGGTGGCGACCAACAGTCCCTCGATATCCCAAATTGCGGACCAAAGTTCCCGCAGTGAATCAAGGTAGGCCAAATTCGTCTGGAAGAACGTTCGCTGAGCGGTCAGCATGTTCAAATAGCCCACCTCGCCCGCTTCATAGCTGGCTTTCACCAGTTCCAGAGTCTCTTTGGCGTTGGGGATTATCTCCTCTTCATAGCTGGCCACCTGCTGTTTCGCGTTCTGGTAGCGTTCGAAGACGGGGGCGAGTCGTCCTTGGAGGTCGAGTTCCAGGCTTTGGATGGCGTTTTGTGCGGCGATCCATTCACTCTCTGCCTGTCGAATGCCTCCCTGATTGCGGTTGAAGACTGGAATCGGCATGGTGACTTGGATTGCACCGTCCGTCGAATTGATGGCGGCATCCTTCTGAATGATGCCCTGGATCGTCAAATTGGGAACGGCTTCCGCTCGAGCGCGATCGATCGCGACGCGGGCTCGCTCCGAGTTTGCGATGGCGACCGCCAACTCGGGACTCGATCCCAACAGCCGTTGGAGAGCCGCATCCCATTCATACTCGCGATGCTTCCCACTTAGGTCGCCCGCCACCGGTTGCGTCTGCATCTCGGTATGTCCGGTCGAAGCGGCGAGCGCACGCCAGGCCGCAGACACGCGGTTGCGCGAGTTGGCTTGCAGGATGCGAGCCTGATCGGCTTCGACTCGGGCCTGAAGTACGTCAGCGCGTCCGACTTCCTTGGCCTTGAATAGAGTGTCGGCGGCCTTGAGCCCATTTACGCCGATCTTGACCAACTCGTCATTGATTTCCTGCCGCCGTTCCGCGACCAATAGTTCGAAAAACGCTTTGCGAGCACCGGTTAGCACTCGCAGTTGTTGCGTCGCGAGCGACATTTCCGCTCGCATGATTTGCTGTTCCGCCACCGCTCGACTCTTGCGGAGCTTGCCCCGAGTCACAATGTCGCCTTGCATGACCACGCCATCTTGCTCGGCCAACCCCCGGCTGCCGATCTGCTGGCCAGAGTAGCCAATGATCGGATTGGGATAGAGTCCCACTTGCAGCCATTCGCCCCGAGCGGCCTCGATCAGCGCCTGGTATTCGGCCAACGAAGGATGATAGGTGAGCGCCAGTTGCTCGACGTCTTCCAGCGTCATCGCGCCCCCGGCAGGCTGGCCCGGCAGTTGTCCAGGCTCGCCCTCCGGTACGGGCGGTTCGAGCGTCTCCACGGGCGCGCCTTCGCCTTCCTGCGAGGTGGTCGCCATCGTGCCTGAGGTTGCGCGGGAGAGGTTCGCCGTCCGAGTGAGGGACGCTTGAGTTGCTCCACGACGATTCGATTCCGACACGTTGTTCGCCGTAGATCGTGGATTGGCATTCGCCGCCCCGCTCGACACAGGCTGAACTCGATGAGTTACTTGCCGCGGCGACTGCGCCCAGATTCCGCGGGTTAGCAGAATCAGGGTCGCGATACAGACTACGCACGGAGCAAAACGAACTGGCATCTCAGTGTCACCCTCTCTGCTCCGGGGCGGGAGCGGTTATTGGCCTGAGAGGATTTACCGACTCGATGTGTCACGAGCCTCACCTCCACGCCTGGGTTTCCCCGGTGAGCATTGAGTGATTTCGGACCTTCTTGGGCCGAATCATGAGGCGAACTGATAAACCTGCTCGATTGTAAGGATTGTGCGGCCGCTTCGGCTCGGTGCTCAGGACCCGATGCCCCTAGCTTTGTCTGGCGTGGTAAGATGGCGAGTCGCTGAAGTCTAAGGGCTTTAGTGAATCCGATAAGCTATGTCGAATCCACCCGATCCACCTACTGAAGACCTTCGAGCCGGCCTGCGACCACCGCAGTTTGGGCTGCGTATGCTGTTGATCGGGGTCACGTTGTTTTGCATCTTTCTCGCCGCCGCGAAGTGGCTAGGGCCCGCGATTACCCTCGTCGCCATCGTTCTACTGGCGGGAGTGCTAGGCCATATCGCTGGCAACGCTCTGGGAACTCAGTTGCGTGACACGGGCAGCCGCCATTGGAAGGGTGCAGCCGCGACCTCCGAGGATATTGCGTCGCGAGCAGCGGCGTCCACCATCCAAACCAGCGACTTCGCTCCTCCGTCGAAACTCACTCAGCGTCAATCGCTTGGCCCCATCGTGCTCTTGTTTCCCGTGGTGGGGTCGGCGATTCTCGCCGCCGTGGGCGGCTACTGGCTGGGCGGCGCTTTGGGCGAAAAAGCAACGCTGGGACGCATGATGTTCGGCGTCTGCGCCTTCGCTGTGATCGGCGCGATCCTCGGTTTCCTCGCGGGCACGTTCCTTAAGGTGCTGATTGGCGCTAACGTCGAAGCTTGGCGGAATGGGGAGAGATCCTCATGAGCGAAAACGCTGCCCCGAATCGACGCGACTTCTTGTCGGGACGAGCCGTAACTAAGTCGGCCCAAGATGCGGCTCGAGCAGCCGCGGATGCTGCCGTCGAGCGGGAGCGTAGCCAGGCGGCGTACCTGATGCATGTCGGTCGAACGTTGATGGCCTGTGAATTCGAAATCATGTTGAACGCCGGCGAGCATCACGATGGACCCGAGTCGGCTCTTCGAGCCCTCGATCTGGTCGAATCGCTCGAGGCCCAGTTGACCGTCTATCGCGACACGAGCGAAGTGAGTCGCTTGAATGTCGAGGCGGACAGCGAGCCGGTGGTTGTGGAGCGTGGTCTGTTCGATCTGTTGTCGCAAGCAATTCAGTTGAGTCGCGAGACAGATGGCGCGTTCGATATCACCTCAGGACCACTCAGCAAGACCTGGGGCTTTTACCGTCGGCAAGGCCGAGTGCCCGACGATGGCGAACTGAGTGAAACGCTCCAACGAGTTGGCTGGCATCACTTGCAGCTCGACGAATCCACTCAGTCCGTTCGTTTTCTGCACCCTGGACTCGAAATCAATCTGGGAGCGATCGGCAAGGGATACGCGTTGGATCGTTGTGCCGCGCTCATGCAGGCGGCCGGCACAGCGAACTTCCTGATCCACGGCGGGACCAGCAGTATCTTGGGGCGAGGCTCGCGAGCAGGGTTGCCGTTGGACGAGACGGGGTGGACGGTGGCGTTGAAGCATCCGCTGCGGCCGGAGCAGCGATTAGCCGAATTCCGACTGCGGGATCGTGCTTTGGGGACGAGTGGCTCGGGATCGCAGCATTTTTTCCACCGCGGAAAACGCTACGGGCATATCTTGGACCCGCGGACGGGTAAACCTGCCGAGGTGGTTGTTTCGGCGACGGTGATTGCCCCCACGGCGGCGCTGGCCGACGCACTGGCGACCGCCTTCTATGTTGCGGGTCCCGATGCGACAGCGGCCTACTGTGACCGGCGCCCCGAGATCTCGGCGCTCTTGGTGCTGCCCGACTCAAAAGCAGGCGCTACTCGGTTAGCTCGGTTTGGCTCGTTGCTAGACCAGGAATGCACGCTAGCGTCGACGACGTAGTGCACGGATCGCTCCGTGAGCGAACATCGAAAAGACGACGATTTCTCTTCGCTCGAAAAGGAACTCCATCAGTGACGATCAGCGAAGATCAATGTTCCCAGAACTGGTCCCGCCCCGCGTGCAAGAAAAGGGAACACAGATCTTCGCTGATCCTCACTTATCGGGTCAGACTGTCCGAAGTAGGTTTCTGGAAAATGGTCGAGGCACTCAATCTAAGCTCATTCAAGAGTGATGACACCACGAATCTCGTCAATCGCACGATATGTCTGGCATCCGTGACTTCGGCGAACCTGACGCTGTCCAATTAGAAGTGGTTGTGAAAACTCAAGGTCAAACGTCACTGTTTAGACCCATGGCATTCCCAATGACCAGTGACCAATGACCAGCGACGAATGACCAATGACCAACCGGATCGACGGACTAGAAGTCCGTCGTACTTTTTTGAGCCTAATAACGCAACGTGACGCCGAGATTCAGGCCGTGGACCCAGTAGCTGCCGTCGTCGAACACAAACGCGGGGCGGTTGTCTCCCTGGAAGGGGACCGACAGATTCACGGCTAAGTCGGGATCGATCGCATGCTCGGGTTGCACCACATGCGGGAAAAATATGAACGAGTAGCCCAGCGAGAATTCGAGCGACTCGGTCAGGAACCACGTGAGAGTTGCGCCCAGTTCCGGGATGGCGGCGAAGTTATTGCGTGAGTAGAGCCCCATGTTCGTGGCTTGTGCTAGTAAGCCGCCCGCGGCGCCGTTGCTCTGGCCGTTGATGAACACCGACTGATTCATACTGCCGAGGCCGACTTTCGCCATCAGGTCGAGTCGCACGCCGGGGCGATCGTAGACGAACTGTAGGCCTAACGCACCGCCATGGAATTCATTACGTGTGGAGAAGAAGTCGGTGACTTGAAAGTTGACGCCATTCGGGTCGTTTACCGTATCGATCTGCAAACTGCCGTCCAAGTGCGCGAATTGGTAGCCTAACAAGAGATCGACTCGCGACGAGGGACTCACATAGATCATTTGACGCCAGAGCGCATCGCCTCCGATGACGTCCGATTCACTGCGGACGCTGACGTTGCCTGATCCATTGGGAAAGGCCACCAGAAAAGCGTTCTGCTCGGGCACGCCCGTCACATCGAGGAAGGGGCGAGCAAGAATCGGGAAATCATTTTGGTCGGCGTCAAACTGAGCGACTGAGGTTTCCAAAAAGTAGGTGCGGACCATCCAGCCTCGAGTTTGCTCGCAATCGAGCCACGAGCCGAAGCTTAAGCGAGCACCGGGGCGAGCTTGGTCGCCGACCGTTTCGTCGCCATAGATGACGAAGCCGCCCGCTCCCAACACGCCCGCATTTTGCACCGGCGCTCCGTTGGGACTCGACGAAACTAACGCCGGCAATTGGCTCCCTCGACGCCACCACATCAAGTACTCGGCGCTGACCCATATTCCACATTGACCGGACAGCGGTTCGGCCCACGGTTCTTCCAGGAGTTCAGGGGCATCGCCTTCTTCATAGCCAGGCGCTGGCTCGACTGAACGGGCGCCCGCGGGAGTTCTTGAGGATCGTTCGTTCGGCTGGTAATCTTCCGCCGGTTCCAAGGGCATTGAGCGTTCGGCGGCTTCGGGCTGAGTAGCGGCGTTTGCTGTTGACCTCTTGGGGGCGCCGCCTCGCGTGGACGCGGAACTCTTAGCGGGATTGCCGGTCGTCGGTGGTTGGGGCGCCGGTTTTCTCAATGCGGACTTAGGCTGAGGGGCGGCTTCTCCTTCCGCTGGCTCGTTCATCGCCGGATCAGGAGGCGGCTCTTCACCCGCCGGCGGCTCGCTCTCCGGTGCATTATCTTCCGGCGCAACATTTCTCGGCGCCGCATTATTGGGAACGGCCTGACTGACCGGTCGCGCCACACCCCGCATGACGGAACGATTGCGATCGAGTCGATCTTGGCCTGAAGCCTGTCCCACGTAGAAGAAAGCGACCAACCCTAAGAGCAGGGCCCATGTGGTCCGGTGCATTGATGCTGTCCGATGCGATTCCCCACACTTCTCCAGCGATTTCATGGAGAAGGCAACAGCCCTTGCCACAAGTCGCCGTAGAAACGATGTCGAAATCAAATAACGTCGCATGTGGTCATCCCGACTCATGGCGTCCCGCCGATCGGCGTCCTTAAGGAAACAATGCTGCTGCTCGCCGGGAACAGGAAGGACCTACCCCGGCCAGCGCGCGGACTCTACTAGACGAATCCCCTTCGGCGGTAGACCAGTTTGTTGCCTTTGCCGCGGAATCTGGCTAGGAATGGGGTGCACTTGCATCACTCCAGGCCCCATAAGCCGCCTGACTGTGTCCTCATTCTTCTTGGAAAGTTGCCTATTTGCCCCAAACCCCGTGTTTTGTTGATGAGGCAGATAACCCGTGTTAGGATGGAAAGATCGCATTCAGGTCCGTGAGGGACGCTGTATGAAGGTGCGCGCGGGGCTTGGCGAGCTGTGTGGAAGAGTGGGCTGGATCGAGTCGAGTGTGGGTAGAGCGGGTCGAATAGGCGTGGGAATGCCCCGAGTCGGATGCGTGACGCGGGACTTTCTCGGCGTCGCAATTTAAATACAAGTCGTTTTCCGTTAAGGAGTTGTTGCGTGAACTGGCAGCTCAAATCGCGTGCGTCGCAGAAGGTGGGGCGACGAGCATCGCGAAACATTCGGGAGCGACATCGTCGACCTTTGGGGCTTGAGCCGTTGGAATCGCGGAAGGTCATGGCCGCATTCACGCCGGGCAACCTGCTGGTGAGCAGTTCGCCGGCGGATGAACCCTCGATGCTGTATGAGTTTACGACGTCGGGCGTGCCGGTGCAGTCGACGGAGATTCCGCATCCGAGCATTGTGATTTCCGAACGGGCTCGCGACGTCGTCCTCGACTCAAACGGGAACGCGACCGTCTTCAATGGCACGTATGATCCGCGACTCTCGACGTTTGATCCGGTAACTCAAACCTGGGAGCATGTGACGCTGCCTTATTGGAGCACCGGCAATAACATCTCCTTCGGCGGCTTGGCCGCGATGAACAACTTCGTCTACGGCACCGACATGCGCGTGCGGAGCGAACCGGTGGAAGGCCGCGGGATTGTCCGTTTCAACGTCGACAATCTCGACTCGGGCTGGACTCGGGACTTCAATCCCGACATTGGCGATACTCAGACCAATACCTCGCTGTCGATTCCCCATGTCACCATCCATGGAACGGGCGACACCACTTTCGATTACTATTCGTTCACGGTGTCGACGGCCGGTTCGCGTGGGATTTTCGATATCGATGGCGGCGATCACGGCGGTACGGGCAGTTTCCACTCGTCGTTGCGCATCTTCGACGAAGACGGGAATCTAGTGACGCAGTCGCCGGTCTTTACTCCGGCCACGGCCGGTCAGTCCGGCAGCTCTTCTAATCGTGACGCCTACCTGGAGTACACCTTCACGAGCGCCGGACAGTATGTCGTGGAAGTAGGCGGCTGTTGCACGCCCGAAGGTGTGCCGAACGGGGCAGTATATGACCTCCATATCTCGCTCGCCAACCACTCGACCTATGTCTCGGGTGGAGACGGCGATTTGGTCGAAGTCGAGCCGAACAATAATCGCTTCACGGCGCAGAATTCGGATTCGGCCGAGCGATTCTCCGCCGACGGTGGAGATGTGATGGATGTCGCGGTCGGGTTGAACGGCTTGCTGTATGCGTTGATGTACACTGGCAGCGCGACGGGCGGCGGCAATCTGGTCAAGGTGTTCGATCCGTCGAATTTCGAACTACTCGATACCATCATCTTGCCTCAGGAGCACAAGGCGATCGCGGTCGATCAAGCGGGCCACATCTATGCGACTCAGCCGGGCATCTACCATTACGACGCCGACGGCGTGCTGCTGACCTCGATCAACAATCCGGTGGGCGGGTTTCTCTCGGATATCGACATCAAGGCGGGTGGCTGCGAACCAGGAGTTGCGTCCTATCCGTGTTTGGCGATCGCGTCGAACAACGGCTACATCATTCTCACGACCACGACACTCGACGATTTCGATTTCTTCCTGTCGCGAGCGTCCGATAGCCAGACCTTCGTGGCCTTCGTCGAAGCGCCGCTCGATTTGCCTCGCGCCACCGACGACGTCTATCGCGTGCGCGAGGACTCGGTGGCCAATTCGCTGGCCGTTCTGGTCAACGACTTAGTCGATTCGCGCGGCACGTTGTCGATCACTCAGGTCGATACGCCGTCGGCGAACGGGACCGTGCGAATCGTGGGCGGTCGCAGCTTACAGTATTCGCCAGCGCCCGATTTCGCGGGCATCGAGACGTTTGTTTATACGGTGGATGACGGGCTCGGGAGCACTTCGCGAGCGACGGTGACGGTCGAAGTGTCCAATATCAATGAGAATCCGAACCTCACTGACGATACGTACACGGTCGACGAAGACTCCGTCGATCACATTTTCCCCGTGTTGGCGAACGACACCGGATTGCCCGATGTTGGCGAGACACTGACGTTGACGGCTGTTGGTCCCGCCGATCAAGGCGGCTCGGCCGTAATCGATGGAACTCAAGTCAAGTACAGTCCCGCGCCGAACTTCGCGGGGGTCGAACGCATCCCGTACACGGTGATTGACGGCAATGGCGGCCAGTCGATTGGCACCATCACCGTGACGGTGGTCAACAGCAACGATCCGCCGACACTCGCGAACGATTCGTTCGCCATCAATCCCAACACGGCCAACAATCCACTCGACGTTCTGGCGAACGACTCCGCGTCGCCTGATAGCGGCGAGACATTGATTATCAGTTCAGTCCAGCAACCGACTCATGGATTGGTCGTAATCGAAAGCGATTTGCGACTAATCCGTTACTCGCCAGATGCTGGCTACCTGGGCGCCGACTCGTTTACCTACACGGTCCGCGACTCCAGCGGCGGCGAAGCGACGGCGACGGTCAGCATTAACGTGACGGTAATCAACAATCCGCCCATCGCGACTGCTGATGCTTACAACATCAACCGCAACAGCACCGGCAATCGTCTCCGCGTGCTGCTCAACGACACCTTTGCTCCGGACGTCAATGAGGTCTTGTCGATCACCGGCGTCACCACGCCCACTCGCGGTGGAGCGGTCACGGCCACTGAAAACAACACCGTGTTGCTCTACACGCCAGCGCCCCAGTTCTCGGGCATTGAGACATTCAATTACACGATTACGGACGGGCGAGGCGCCAGCGCGACGGGAGTGGTGACAATCACGGTCGGCAACTTCAATAGCCAACCGATTACCGCTAACGACTCGTACACCGTCCTCCAGAACACCACCGACAATACGCTCGAAGTACTGGTCAACGACATCGATCCCGATGGCACCGACGTCTTGACGATCTCGGCGGTGGGGCCGACATCGAGTGGCGGCTTGGTCGCTATTTCGCCCGATCGGCTTACGCTCCTTTACACGCCTCCCACTCCCTTCTTGGGCGTGGAGACGTTCACTTACACCGTGGACGATGGGCGAGGTGGATTGGAAGAAGCGACCGTGACCATCACCACGATTGGTTGGCAGAATCCCGAGAATCGCCTTGATACCGATCCGAATCCGGCGGGCGAGGTGACCTTCGCCGACGCCCTGGTGTTGATCACCGAAATCAACTTCCCGACCATCATTGGGCCGAGTGGTCTGTTGCCGACTCCGCCCGTAAACCCGCGATACTATTACGATGTCAACGGCGATGGTTACCTCACTCCGCTCGATCCGCTCCAAGTCACGAATGCCTTGAATTTCACCCCCGTCTCCGGCGAAGGGGAAGCTTGGGGGCGAGTCGTGGCGAACAGCCATTCATCGGCAGGCTCGTCGTCAGCCAGCTTGTCATCGGGCGGCGAGGGTGAAGACGCTAGCGAACTGATCGCGTCGATGCCATCGACAATCGTGATTAACGGCTCGGCTGGCGATTCCAGTGGAGCTCTCGCGGCTTCCGCGCCGGTTTCCACTGCTGTGCTTGCCGGTTCGCTCGCGGACGCTGCCATCATCGAAGTCGCGGAGGATGAATCCACCGATTCGCTCGAATCGCTTGCTGCGTCGGAGGAAGACGAAGAAGGCGAGTTGTGGGATCTGCTGGCCGCACAGTGGTAAGACTGCCTGAAGCAGATGTACCTGGTGCTGTTCTACAGCGATAGACGCCGTACGACTCGACCATCCAACTGAGCGACTTCGATCGTCAATAGATCGCGAGTTGCATGGCCCAGCATGATGGTAGCGCGAGCGGGTTGAGGCCCGCCGCCGACCAACTGACCGATGGGGCGTTCCCCATCCATCGGCAACCACGCTTCCTCATGCGTGTGCCCCGATATCACTAGCTTCACGCCGGCCTCGCGCAGGAGCGGCAACCACGAGTCGCGTGAGACTCGCGAAAACCACCAGTAGCCGTGATCCGTTTTCTCGTCCTTCCACCACAGAGGAATATGGCAGAACAAAACGCGATGAGTCGCCGATTGGAACCAAGGTTGACGAATGGTCTCGGCGAGCCATTGCGTCTGGCGGCGGCGCAAGGCGTCGAAATCTGCAAGTCCCGCGAAGACCGGGTGGTCGTCCGGTTTGTCCTCGCCGGTATCCATGACCAGTGCCGCGAGGGGACCGCTGCGAAACGCATAGTAAAAGCGATCGCCAGGAGTGCCGGTGTAGCGATGTAGGTGTCGCGCGGCTGGACCTCGCACGTCGTGATTGCCGCGTGCGTAAGCAAGCGGCCAGCGAGCGGAGATGGGGATATCGCCAGGGGCGAGATACTGTCCCACCATTTTCGCTTCGTCGTACACATCGTTCGTCTGGTCGCCGTTCCACAGCAGGAAATCTGGTCGCAACTCAACGGTTCTGGCGTGCAACTTGCGAATCGTCTCGAGATTCTCGTGCGTGTCATTCCAGACAACGAAGCGAGTCTCTTCGGCGGCCGGATCGAGCGTGTGGAATTCGTACTCTTCGGAGTGAGCGGTCTCTCCTCGTTCAATCTTATACGCATTCTTGAAGTCGATTGCAGTGACAGTCACTCGATAGCGCACGGTCGATCCAGGACGGACGGGCGGCAAGCGAAACTTGAGCACATGCGCGACGTATGGAAGCAACCCCGCTGACTCGTCGTCCATTCGCCGCCAAGGTCCATCGGCTTCCTGAATTTCCACGTAACCGGTCGCTGGACGTCCCACCGCCTGCAGGATCGTCAACGACTCGCCGGCCGGTCCACTCAGTACGGGTGCTCCGCGCAGGAGCGGCGGCGCCGCCGCTCCCGTGTTCGCATCGGCCGCGTTCGACGCGGATGCCGCGGCGGCGACGTTCGCGGTGAGCGTCGCGACGGATGCCGCGGTCAGTGACTGTCGCAGAAACTCGCGACGTTGGTTAATCATGGTGATGTTGGTGATCGCCGTAGAGTGCGTGTTTCTTGTCGCCGCCCGCGAGGACGTAAGCGACCAAGTCCAGGATTTCTTCGCGCGTGAGCTTGTTGAGCAATCCCTGGGGCATGATCGACGCCGTCGACTTACGGCGTTCCTCGATTTCCGACTTGGCGAGCACCGCGGGTTCGCCCTTGGCGAGTGGGTCGACCAGCACCTTCACCTCGGTCGGCGTTTCAGCCACGATCATCCCCGTGACGGTCTTGCCAGAGTCGAGCACGAAGACGTGCGACTGATATTTCTCGTCGATCTCCTTTGATGGTTCGACGATCGATCGCAAGAGATGATCGGTGGTTCGTTTCTTAGGATCGAGTTTCGCGAGGTCGGGACCCAACTCGCGACCTTCTCCTCCCAGTTTGTGACAGCCCACGCAATTGGCGGCCTTGAACAGATTCTTCCCCACCTCGAACGCGCGGCCTGGCGGCAGTTGGCGTACGGTCGGGATCAGGTCGTCGAACTTCCACTCGGTATTGCGTCCGATCGACTTGAGTAATTCGTCGGCCAATGGCAGCGGATGTGCAGCGAGATACTGCTCGGGGTTCGCCTGATATTCGTCGAGGCTCTCGACGACGTAGAGTGCGCCGTACATGCGTCGCCAGTGACCTGGGTAGGTACAGACGTACGGATACACGCCCGACTTCTTCGGCGCCTCGAAGCTGATCGCTTGCGCCTGTCCCGGTTCCAAGAGTCGGCTGGCGACCAGCACCTTATTCGACTTGGGGATGTAGTGACGGTCCTTGGCATCGGGATCGCGGCCCGTGGCTTCCGCCAGCAGACCCACTTCTTCCAGTGAGCCAGGCGCCACTACGGCAAAGTTGTGCGGCATGTTGTCGGTATTCGCGAAACGGAACTCGACTGGCTTTCCCGCTTGGACGACGATCGTCTCTTTGTCGTAGATCATGCGTTCCACCACCGTGCCGATAGCGATGACGCGAACATCGAGATTCTCGAGCCGTTCGGCGACGATCTTGGCCTGATCGGCGGGGAGTTTGGCCGCGAGCGACTTGGCCAATGCGGTCGCCTCGACGGCCGGACCGGACGTGCGCAGTCGAGCAGGCATCCCGCTGAGATGACTGACCAGATTGTCCACGAGTCCCGGGATCTCCTTCAGAGACCAGTGTTCCGGTGGAATCGCGGACAAGGCGGCGATGGCCGCAACCTTGTGACGATCGGCCTTCACCAGCGCCGCCAAGTCGCGGAACTTCTCGCCTTCGCGTCCCGGGATCGCCATCAACGTCCGAATGGCGACGTCGTGCAGCGTTTCACTGCCACCCACGGTCAAGCGATCGGCGGCGATTTTCTGGCGAGGAAGACCGGGGCCCGACCAGGAAACCTCCAGCCCATCGCCGCCGCCGTTATCGAAGTAAGTTACGACCAAGGGATGAGGACCAGCGGACAATTCGATCTCGCCGCGCATCTCCGTCATGCCTTGGAGTCGGTCGTTATCGATCAGCAGCTTGCCGTCCACGTAGACTCGCGAGCCGTCATCGGACGCGATATAGAACGTGTACTTGCCCGTTTGTGGGACTTGAATGAGCCCCGTGAAACGGAGAGCAAAAGCATCGGCTCGTTTTCGCTGGGGCACGTTGAAAGCAATCTCCGACGCCATCCCGCTGACTTGCGGTTTTAACTTCGCGAGCGTCTCGACGGAGACGTTGGGCGGGTTCGGTTCAAAGTAATCGACTTGGATGCCCGGTTGATAAAGGGCGGCGCCCGTCGGTTCGGCCTTCAGATTCGGAGGTAGTTCATAGACGAGCGAACGAACCGCGTCGAAGAGACCAACGCGTAATTGAGCGTCCGACACCGCCGGCGCCGCTTCCAACAGATCTCGCAGATGCTCTTTGCTCGTCGAGGCCGCGAAGAAGGCGGCATCCCCCGAACGATCGGCGGTGATCCAAGCGACGTAGCCGAACTTTCGTCCCGAGGCACTCTTGCCTTGCAGCGCCAAGGTCTCAAATCGTCGACGAGACTTCTTTAGCTCTGCGACAGGAAGTTCGGCAAGCAACCCTGAGAGGCCGACCAGTGAGCCGGCTTGGTCTTGCTCGTCTCGCTCGACCGCAAGATCCGTCAACAACGCGGCGACGCTCGTCTTGCGAAGGGCGGCGAGTCCCGTGATTGCTTCTCGCAGCGCGGACGCGGGCGCCTGAGGACGTTTCAGGATCGCTTCATAGACGGTCTCGTTGCGCGGCAGTTTCAACAAATCCTCGACGCTTGCATTGCGCAGGGCGTAAGCCTGCGCCGCCTTCGAAAGAGGACGCCCCGCGGCCACCGCTTCCCGCAATTGTTGATCGGCATTGATGACGCCGCGAGCATAGTTCAGCACGATTTCCAGCTCTGAATCGAGCGGGCGAGTGGCGACTTCAAAAATCACTTCGGCGGTTTCCGGGCCAGTGAACGACACGGCCGACTTTACTGCTTCGGCGCGCACGAGGGCCGACGCATCACGAGCGGCCGCGGCCAGAGGTTCCTGCCAACCAGCAAGCTGTGGCCAGTGCCCAAGCGTCCGGATGGCGGCAGCTCGCACTCGCGGCTCGCCCGCCGTGAAGACTCGCTTGAGCAATTCCAAATTGGGCGAGCGATGTTCTTCCAGCACCCAGAGGCATTCGAGCATTGCTTGAGCGTCGCTTGGCTGAGCAGGATTCAGCGTCGCCGCCCAGCGAGTCACGGCGGGAACGACCTCGCGAGTGGGGCGGCCGCTGAGTTCGAGTCGAGCTCGATAGCGGACGCCATTTTCGGCCGCATGGAAGGCGGTAAACACCTCCTCCATGGGCTTACCCTTTAGCTTTACCGGCTTCAACAGCGGGCGATCTTTGGCGGTGACGCGGTAGATGCGACCATGTTGATTGTCCCGATTCGGATCTCGCATGTTGTGCTGCATGTGTCCGATGATCGCGTTGCTCCAATCCGAAACGTACAACGCGCCATCGCCGCCGATTTCGACATCGGTGGGACGGAAGTTAGGATCGTTCGACACCAGAATCGGTTCGATTTCGGTCGCGGTGATCTCCGCTCCGTTGTATTTCACCTCGTGCTGCAACACGCCCAAGAAGCCGATGCAGTTGCAAATCAAGAAGTTCCCTTGGTTCTTGGCCGGAAAATGGCTGCTCGAGAGAATCCCTGTCGCCGAGACGGGGCGTACTCGTTTCTCGAACCACTGGCGGTTGCCGATCCCTTTGCCGATGTTGACGTAGGAGCCGGTGCCGCCGGTGCCGTCGTTGGCGAACTGATAGCCCCACTGATCGAAGACGTCGCCGTGAGGATTCGGCCCAATGGGGAAGTGAAACTCCATTTCAAACGTGCGCGGGTTGAAGCGATGGACTCCGCTGGCGCCCGAGCGGACGGTCTTCGTCGGGGTCTCCATGGCCGCGACGTTGAAAATGCCGCGAGACCAGTAGAGCCAGCCGTCGGGGCCGATCAGCATGGCGTTGGCGGAATGGTGCGAGTCGGCGCTGCAGACGCCTTGCAGCATGCGAATCTTGAGGTCGGCTTTCTCGTCGCCGTCGGTGTCTTTGAGAAACCAGATTTCGGGAAGAGCGGCGACCAGCATCCCGCCTCCCCAAAACTCGAATCCTGTCACGCTATTCAGTTCGTCCGCGAAAGTCACACAGCGGTCCGCCACGCCGTCGCCATTGTCGTCAGGCAGGCAGACAATTTTGTCTCGACGCGGCTCCCTGGGGTTCCAGTGCGGATAAGAAGGCCATACCGATACGAACAATCGTCCGTCCGTATCGACCGCCATCTGCACGGGATTCACGATCTCGGGGAACATCTCTTCGGAAGCAAACAGATTGACCTGCATGCCTTCCGCGATCTTCATTTGGTTGATCGCTTCCTTGCCGCCCAGATAGAGGTGTTTTCCATCAGGCAATTTGCCCGGGATGTTGGTCTTCACCTCCAGCGCCGGTGGAAGGTTGTTGTCCTGCACGGTCAAATCGCCGCCGCGAGCGACCTCCCAAACGCGTTTATCGCGGTTGGCGGTCATCGCGTCGAACATCTCCATCTCTCGCATCATCACATCCGCGTTCGACTGCCCGAACCAAGCCAGCTTGGATCGACCGCCGAAGACGTTGTAGCCATCAACCACTCGATAGCGGCTGAACCAGTAGTAGTTCTTGTCGAGCACGGCGGCGCGGAGTCGTTCCAGTTGTTGCGGATCGAGCTTCACTTTCTCGCCGCCAAACAAGTCTTGCGCGATCACTTCGGCCACGATTCGTTCGCCATGGTCATGCAAGTGAATGCCGTTCATCGTCAGCGGCTTGTCGGCGGTGGTGTAGAGCTGACGAGTGGGTGTGAAGAGGTCGACAAACGCCACCTTCTTCGACTCGCAGACCTCGCGCATGGCCCGAGTGTAGAGTTCCAGGTTGACGTTATTCGCGGAACCGTCGGGCAGATTCGGATCGCGTAGATTTTCGTGAGCAATGGGCGAGAAGAAGACCAAGCGAGGCGGTGACTGGCCGTCGTATTTTTGGGCCAACATGCCGTCGATGGTTTCGCTGAGCTCCTTGCGGAATCCGTCCAGCCCGCTGGGGCCACGCAACGCTTCGTTGTAGCCGAAGAAGCACAGCACCACGCTGGCTTGGACTTTCTCCAGCCACTGGTCGGCGGACCCAAAGTTCTCTTCACGCTGCCGGACTTTGAGTTCGTCGCCCGAGTAGCCCAGGTTGCGGCAAACCAGATCGTGGTCGGGGTGGAGTGCGTGCAAGTAGGTGTCAAGCCAGCCCGAGTGTTGGAGGCGGTCGGCCATGGTATTGCCGATGACCGCAATATGATCCCCTCGGCGAAGTTTAAGCTTCGGTTCGGCGCCCCTAGCGGTGTTCGTTGCGGCCAGTGGCATACTGACCGACGTGAAGAAGACCAGAAGCAATACGGCGAATCGCGACATGGAGTGGGGCCTAAATGGGCAAGGAACCAGGAACGTCAGGGGCGAGAATCGCGTATTGTGGCGAGTTTGAGCAAGCAATGCGAGTAGCGGACCCCAGCCACTTGGCGGTTAGGTTGCTATACTAGGTTCATGTGGCCTCCCTCAGATAAGACAGAAGAATTGCTCGCCGACGCGAAGGCGGGCGACGACGATGCCGTCAACCGGCTGATTGAACGCCATCGCGACGGCGTGCGGCGATTAGTCCAAATGCGACTCGACCAACGCATCCAGCGGCGGCTCGACGTCAGCGATGTGGTCCAAGACGTGATGGTCGAAGCTCACCGCAGGTTACGCGACTACCTCGCGCATCCCTCGATGGCCTTTCATCTTTGGCTGCGGCAGATTGCGAAAGACCGCGTCATTGACGCTCACCGGCGCCATCGAGTTTCTGGGAAACGTAGTGTCGACCGCGAGCAGCCGCTGTTGGGCGGCGCCGCCGACGACCGGTCGACTCAAGACTTGGCGGCTCAACTTTGGGACCCCGAAATTACGCCCGCCTCGGCGGCGATCCAACACGAAATGGCTCGTCGAGTGGAAGCGGCGGTGGCCGAGTTGGGCGAGCAGGATTTTGAGATCATCGCGATGCGGCACTACGAGCAGTTGTCGAATCAAGAAGTGGCTCAGGCGCTGGGGCTGACCGAACCGGCGGCGAGCATGCGATATCTGCGAGCGGTGCGGAAGCTACGAGCGATTTTGGGAGGCGAGGGGACGGCGGATAGCGGGACGTGAGCCGTCGTTCGCCGCGCGAGGAGCGGGGCGCAGCTTGGCGATTTGCGGAATTGGCCATCAACGACAAGGCGGCTGGTGTGCGGGCAGTGGACGACGACGAGCGCGACTTGCGATTGGCGGAACTCTTGACGCAACTGTCCGATCGCCTGCGAGCGGGCGAGTTGGTCGAGTTGGAGGTGGTGTGCGCCCAGCATCCCGATTTGGCGGATGAACTGCGCATGCTGTGGGGCGCCGTTTTGGTCGCCGACGCGGTGGGAGGGAGTTCGAGTCGAAACGAACGGTCGTCCAAAGCCGACGCCAGCGGCGACACTCAATCGCCTCCCTCGCTCTTATCCTGGCAGTCGTCCTCCTCGCCGCTTGCCGCCTCGGCGCCGCGAGCCGGCGGTTCCTCGGGCGGATCTGCCGGTCGATCCGCGACGCTCGCCCCGCTACCCGTGCTGCCCTGTATTTGCGGCGACTATGAGTTGTTGGAAGAGATTGGCCACGGCGGCATGGGGGTCGTTTATCGCGGGCGACAGTTGAGTTTGAATCGGGAAGTCGCCGTGAAGATGATGCTGCCGGGCAAGCTGGTGCGCGATGCCGATACGGCTCGCTTTCGAGCCGAGGCGGAAGCGGCGGCGGGGCTTCATCATCCGGGCATCGTACCGGTCTATGACGTGGCCGAGTGGGAAGGGCGCCCGCTATTCAGCATGAAGTACGTGCAGGGCGAGACGCTGGCTCACCGACTGGCGGACGGTCCGCTCCCAGCTCGCGAAGCGGCCAGGCTGTTGGCGGCGGTCAGTCGAGCAGTGCAATATGCTCATCGAGCGGGCGTGCTGCATCGCGATTTGAAGCCGTCGAATATCCTGATCGACCGCGATGGGCAGCCGCACATCACCGACTTTGGATTGGCGAAGCAAGTGTCGGAGGCCGCCAGCTTAACTCGGACGGGCGCCGTGCTGGGGACGCCCGCCTATATGGCGCCGGAGCAAGCGGCCGGAGCACGAGGAGGGTTGGGGCCCGGGGCTGACGTCTATAGTCTTGGTTCGATTCTCTATCACATGCTGACTGGCCGTCCGCCATTCCAAGCAGCCTCGCCGGTCGATACCTTGCTGCTGCTTTTAGAGCAAGAACCCGCCCCCCCGCGTCTCTTGAATCCTAAAGCTGACCCGGAACTTGAGCTGATCGCTTTACGTTGTCTGCAAAAGCCGCCCGATTTACGCTACCCGTCGGCGGAATCGCTGGCCGAGGATTTAGAGGCGTTCCTTCAGGACGAGCCAATCTCGGCGCGTACAGGACGTTTCGGGCAGTTAGTGTCGCGACTGTTTCGTGAGACGCATCACGCCCCGGTGCTGGAGAATTGGGGCATGTTGTGGATGTGGCACAGCCTGGCGCTGGTTGTCGTTTGTCTGATGACGAATGGCATTTACTTGCTGGGGGATCGCAACCGCTGGCATTACGCCGGCTTGTGGACGGTCGCTCTGTGGGGATGGGCTTGGGTGTTTTGGTTTTTGCGACGTCGAGTGGGGCCGGTGACGTTTGTCGAGCGTCAGATTGCTCATCTCTGGGCGGGGAGCATGATCGGGATCGGGATGCTCTTTCCCCTCGAGACATGGCTGGGACTCGATGTCCTCACCCTGTCGCCCGTCCTGGCACTGATCATGGGGACGGTGTTCTTGGCCAAGGCGGCCATTCTGTCGGGCGCCTTCTATGTCCAGGCGGCCGTGCTGTTCGCCACCGCGGCGCCCATGGCCTATTGGCCGAACGAAGCGCACCTGATTTTCGGCGCCGTCTCGGCGCTCTCGTTCTTCATCCCCGGTTGGAAATACCACCGGCAAAAGCAAAGGCTCAGCTAACGCGTTACCCTCGCGTTCAAGTCGCTGGCCCCATTCACCAATGACTCCAAGCACCACCCGAGGGTCCCGCGTCTTTCTGGCGCTCCCGCCTTCCGTGCACTTCGGTGTCATTCCGTGGCCAAATCTTCGCTCGCCCAGAATCGACGGACTAGAAGTCCGTCGTACGGGGAGAATCGACGGACTGGAAGTCCGTCGTACTGAAGTGGCCAACGCTAGTGATGGCACCCCGGCCCATGCACGTGGCCGTGTTCCAATTCCTCGGACGTGGCCGCTCGAATGCTACGGACGGTCACATCGAAATGCAGGGTCTCGCCCGCCAACTCGTGGTTGCCATCCAGAGTGACCTTGTCGCCTTCGATATCGATGACAGTGACGACTCGTGGCCCCAGATTGGTTTGCACGCGGAAACGCATGCCCAATTCGATGTCTTGATCCTTGCCAAAGTCCTTGCGGGAAACGGTCTGGACCATCTTGGCGTTGTGTTCGCCGTACGCTTCATCGGGAGGAATAACAACTTGGAAGCTGTCGCCGATGGCGCGTCCTTCGAGTGCTTTTTCGAGGCCGGGGATGATTCCGCCGACGCCGTGGAGGTACTCCAGCGGCTCGGCGCCTTCCGACGAGTCGATCACTTCGCCGTGTTCGTCCTTCAGTTTGTAATCGATCGACACGACAAGATTGCGAGCGACCTGCATGGAATCCTCTGCTCTCAATGGCGTTAAAAGTCCGTCAAGCCGCTTCACTTCCAGGGAATGCTCGACATCGTATCCCCCGCGCGGCCTGTCGCATATTACGTCCCAACGTCGGTTTTGTCATTCCCACGGCGGGACTTTTGCGCCGCATCATCGGCGATGGCCGAGAGGCCCTATTTTGCGATGAGTCCTCGATTAGTGACCCTTGTGACCCCGAGTCCACTGCGCTTGTCGGGGTCGAGCAGTTTGGCGGGGACCGACAGTCGCTCAAAGAACTCGGGGTTCGGCAATTGCCAGCGATCCACCTCGCCTTGCGCCGTTTGGCCGGCGGTGAGCGACATGACGGGGGGAGCGCCCGTGGCCGTCATTGCCTGCCATATGACTCGCTTTCCATCTTGGAGCTGCATGCTGGAAATGTAGGGAGTAAACGAAACGGACTGAGACTGTGAGTTGTCGAACGAGCGATAGGTGGAATTTTGCTGTTCGCCGCGTTTCATTTCGCAAAGCATGACAATCGAGGCCGATTGGTTGAGCACCCACCCGTTGCGAGCTGCGATTTGCTGGACGGCCGCATAGACTCGTTCGTTGTACTCGCCGCACTGCAAGTTAACCGCGACTTCCACGCCTGGCTTCAAGATCATCAGGGACTCAGGGTCCAGCGATTCCGCTTCCTCGCGCACTTTGGGACCGGGCAGTTCGACGGCGCCGACGGCCAAGCCCTTCTGTCGGAGTTCGCCGACCGATGCCGCGTATACCAAGTGGCCGTCCAGAACATGCTTCACTCGCCGCTCTCGTTGTTCCGGCACTGCGTCGAGATCGAAGTCGTATCTCCAAAGAGCGATGCGGTGTTTGAGGCTGAAGAGGACTTTGCCTCGGTGGCCGTTGTCCGCCATGATTTGGTCCGACCCAACCCATTCCATGGTGGTCGTGAAGGGAGTGCCAATCGCCTCGGCCTGATACTTTTCGGGTTCCGCGTCGGGCGAGGTCAGATCCCAGACGACCAGTTGATTGCGATTGAGTACGGCGAGTCGCGTGCCGTCCTCGGTCATTGCCGTGGCGCTCGATCCTTCGGGGGCTGGCAGCGTGCAGACGAGGAAACCAGAGGCGGCCTCCAGGATGCGCACCTGTCGGTCTTCGGGAACGATCAAGTAGCGGCGTCCACCGCTTAGAGTTGGGGCGGGTTGAAAGAACGACTCCTGGGCTAGCCGGTAGCGCAGCTGTTTGGCGCTAAAATCCCAGGCCGCGATTTCGCCGCTTTTCCAACGATGCACCACGGTCGTCGCGTCGACGATTCGAGCCCAATTGTCTTGACCACGAAAACTGCCGGGGTTGAACTTCCAACGAGCGACCAAGGTGACGCCTGTGTCCGCCGGCGCCACTCGCCAAATCGTGAGTATATTCGGGAGCAAACCGCGACTGTTTCCTTCCTCTTCTGACATTGTCAGCAATTGCTTGCTTTGCGGGTGATAGTCGACGACCACCTCGCCGTGCGGCAGAAGCTGTTGGTTCTCGACTTTGCCCTTCACTAGCGATACCCAAAGCAGTCGACCAGGAATCGACTCGCCCGGATTGTGGTTCTCAATCGACGCCAAGACCCAGCCATTGGGTCCACCCAGCGGCAACACAGCGCCCAATCGGTCGAAGAACTCTTGAGTGGGAAAAGCGACTCCCGCCTGCTTCAACTTGACGAATGCGGGCAGGGGATCGGGGGTGATGGCAGGTCGAGCCGCGTTTTGGCCCGCGGCGCCCCACGTCTTCCAAACGTCGATGGCCGCCGATTCGTCGAAAGTCTCCGGCGGCGGCACTTGGGGAGGCCGATTGGCGGAGGGCCCCAGTTCCTTGCGCAATCGCTTCACAAAATCCTGATCAGTGGTGCTGAGTTTTGCCAGGGGCACCTTGAGTTCCGTGTTGTCAGGTTTGCGCAGCAACACCGATTCATCTTCAAGCGACAGCAGGGCGGCCTTGATCTTGAACGTGCCCGAGGGATCGGACCAAGTGCGAGTGCGAGCGATCGCGTCCTTTTCATAGGCGTAACGGACGTCCGTCGCTTTGAATACCTGCTGCTGCGTCGAGGCCCCGAACTCGAAATCGGCCTTCACATCGCCCCGCGCATTCGTTTGAACGACCTTACCAGGACGCCATTGCCTTAAATGGAGCACCTCGATTTCATCGCCCACTTGGTACTTCTCGGCAGCCCGTGCGTCGCCGTCGCCGATGACGATCACCAACGCGATCAGTAGCCCACCGAGCCAACGCACTGCCTCTACAACAACTCGATGTTCAAGCCTGTTCATGATTCCCTCGCGGCTGGAATGATATTGCCCACAAGAAGATACAAGCATCTGCCGTCAGTTCTCTACATGTGTCGAGCGGAGATTGTAACTACCTTGTTGGAGTTATGCCAGCGAATTCAGCGAGCGACGATCCATAGCGCAGACATAAGGTTAATTCGCTTTTGCGCTGGGCTTTCTGATCCGGGCCGCTTTCCCTATACTGCCCGACGTAATCAAGAGTTCGGACAGAAGGAAACCCATGGCTGGATACAACTTAACTCACCTCAAACAGCTCGAGGCCGAGAGCATCCACATTATCCGGGAAGTGGTGACTGAGTTCGAAAACCCGGTCATGCTCTACTCGATCGGCAAAGACTCGTCGGTCATGCTCCACTTGGCGCTGAAAGCCTTCGCGCCCGGCAAGCCGCCCTTTCCGCTCATGCATGTCGACACGACGTGGAAGTTTCGCGAGATGTACGAAATGCGCGACAACTTCGCGGCCAAGGAATTAGGGCTGAAGTTGATCGTGCACGTCAATCAGGAGGGCGTGAGCCAGGGGATCAATCCGATCACTCATGGCAGCAAGGTTCACACGCACATCATGAAGACGGAGTCACTGAAACAGGCGTTGACCAAGTATCAGTTCGACGCGGCCTTCGGTGGAGCTCGACGCGACGAAGAAAAGTCGCGGGCGAAGGAACGAGTTTTCTCGTTCCGCGACCAATTCCATCGCTGGGACCCCAAGAATCAGCGGCCTGAATTGTGGAATCTGTACAACACGCGAGTGAACAAGGGAGAGAGCATTCGCGTTTTCCCGTTGTCTAACTGGACCGAGTTGGACGTCTGGCAATACATCCACTTGGAGAACATCCCGATCGTTCCGCTGTACTACGCGAAGGAGCGGCCCATCGTATGGCGGGATGGCATGATGATCATGGTCGACGATGATCGATTGCCGCTCAATCCCGGTGAAAAGCCGGAGATGCGCAAGGTCCGCTTCCGGACGCTCGGCTGCTACCCGCTGTCGGGCGCCGTCGACTCAGAAGCCACCACGCTCCCCGAAATCATCCAGGAAATGCTGCTTACCACCACCTCCGAGCGTCAAGGACGACTGATCGATCACGACCAGTCCGGCTCGATGGAAAAGAAGAAGAAAGAGGGATACTTCTAGCGATGTCTCACCAATCCGCGCTCATCGCCACGAACATCCACGAATACCTGGCTCAGCACGAGCGGAAGGAACTGCTGCGCTTCATCACCTGCGGTAGCGTCGATGATGGAAAGAGCACGCTGATCGGGCGGTTGCTCTTCGAATCCAAGATGATCTACGAAGATCAGCTTGCCGCAATCCAGAAGGACTCGGCTCGCTACGGCACCACCGGCGGCCCGCTCGATCTGGCCCTGCTGACCGATGGTTTGGAAGACGAACGGCAGCAAGGGATCACGATCGACGTGGCTTATCGGTACTTCTCGACCGAAAAGCGGAAGTTCATCATCGCGGACACGCCGGGGCACGAGCAGTACACGCGTAACATGGCGACCGGTGCGTCGACCGCCGACTTGGCGATCATCTTGATCGACGCGCGTCGCGGCGTGTTGACCCAGACCAAGCGTCATACGTTCATCGTGTCGCTGTTGGGCATCAAGCACATTCTGGTCGCGATCAACAAGATGGACTTGGTCGACTTCCGCCAGGACGTGTTCGAGCAAATCAAGGCCGACTATCAAGCCTTCGCCGCTCGACTCGATCTGCCTGACGTTCATTTCCTGCCACTCTCCGCCCTGATGGGTGACAATGTCATCGCTCAGAGCGAGAAAACCCCGTGGTATCAGGGGCCGCCGTTGATGAATTTGCTCGAGTCGGTTTACATCGGCTCGGATCGCAATCTGGAAGACTTCCGGTTCCCCGTGCAGTATGTCAATCGGCCCAATCTCGACTTCCGCGGCTTCTGCGGCACTATCGCCTCGGGCATCGTCCGCCAGGGGGACGAGATCATGGTCTTGCCGTCGCGCAAGACGAGTCGCGTGAAATCGATTGTGACGTACGAAGGGGAAATCGCCGAGGCGTTCGCGCCGCTAGCTGTCACGTTGACCCTTGAGGACGAAATCGACATCAGCCGCGGCGATATGATCGTCCGCCCGGGCAACGTGCCGCGAGTCGATCAGAAATTCGACGCCATGGTCGTCTGGATGGCCGAGGAGCCGATGGTTCCCGGCAAGTCGTATTTGATCAAGCAGACCACCAAGTCGTCTCCTGGTGCGATCAATACGCTGCGTTACAAGATCGACGTCAACACGTTGCATCGAGCCGATGCGCCTACTTTGCAGCTGAACGAAATCGGCCGCTGCTCGATTACGCTCAACCAGCCCGTTGCCTTCGACGGTTACCGACGAAATCGCTCGACGGGCGCCTTCATTATCATCGACCGCATGACCAACGGCACCGTTGGCGCGGGCATGATTCTGGATCGAGCGGCGTCGGATGGACGACACGACCATTGGGACGCTGAACCGCAGGTGTCGCACCTACACAGCGAGAAGAGCAACGTCTCCAGCGAAGAACGTACGGCCCGTTTCGGCCAAAAGCCCGTTACCTTGCTGCTCACCGGACTCACCGGCGCCGGCAAGACGACGATCGCGTATGCACTCGAACGACGTATGTTCGATCAAGGGCGAGCGATCGCGGTCCTGGATGGTCAGAACATGCGGCGAGGCATCAGCAAGGATCTCGGCTTCACGGCCGACGAGCGCAGCGAAAACCTGCGACGCAGCGCCGAGGTGGCTCGACTGTTCAACGACGCGGGCATGATCGTCGTCGGCGCGTTTGTGGCGCCCGACGAGTCGATTCGGCAGAAGGCGGCCGACGTGGTGGGGCGCGACCGCTTCCTGGTCGTGCATCTCGACTGTCCGCTCGATGTTTGCCGCCAACGGGACGCCGATGGTCATTATCGCTTGGCGGATACCGGCGAAATCGCCCTGTTCCCCGGCGTCTCCGCCCCCTACGAATCACCCGCCGCTCCCGACCTGGTGTTGAGGACCAATGAGCTGTCGGTCGATGAGTGCGTCGCTCGGATCGTGGAACTGCTGGAGCAGCGCGGGGTGATTGGGTAGTGGATTGTGCGTGAAATCCCGGCTCGGCGGTGCGTAATGCTTGCTCCTTTTGCGGAGCAAAAGGCAACAGTCGCAAAAGGCTACAGTCGTTTAAACCAACTCGAGTGTGCCCCAGAGGCTGGGGTCTTCGGCGATCGGCAGTTCAGGGCCGAGCGCGAAGGTTTGCCAGCCTAGCTCTCGGTCGATCACGGCGTAAAAAAATCCGAGCCGTTTGTGCTCGGTCGAGTCATAGCCCGTGATCGCTTGCGCGGGCAATACCGCCGCCACTCGATAACCATCGTTGAACCGCTGACAGCGAACCTGGGGCGGATGATTCTCGATGGGGCGGGGACTCTCACGAGCGCGGTTGATGGCGAGCAACGAGACGGCGGGCTGCTCCAACTTGGCGCCACCGCCCGTCGGCAGGATCGCGAATCGGTGGCAGAAACGACTCGCCCGATGAATGTTGTGCGTGTCTCGAGTATCGATCCACAGTTGAACGCCGTCGCTGTCTTCAATGCGAGTTTCTCGACTCCAGAGCGCCTGGCGTTTGCCACGCACCGTGATCGAAGTCAAAAGACCCGCCGCATGCCACGCCATCCGCACATCGGCGTACGGCGTGCGACCTTCTAATTGGCTGAAGCAAGGAATGCGATATTCCTCGCTCAATTGGTCGGCCGCCGTCAACGACGCATTGGGCACTCCCCGACAGGGAACCGCGAACCGAAAGAGAAACGTGGGAGCAATCAATGACATGCGTTAACGCTCCACCGTGAGAAAACCAATGTACGACGGACTTCTCGTCCGTCGATCTGACGCATCGCTGTACGACGGACTTCTCGTCCGTCGATTATCGCCGTCGAGAGCACCCTAGCGACCCCAAGCAACTCTATTCACCCATCTGGCGACACGTCCACAGTCTGACTCGTCGCGCTCCGATTGTCGAGCGGGTCGCGGCTGTTGGTCGACGGACTAAGAAGTCCGTCGTACGGGGATGACTCAATCGACGGACTAAGAAGTCCGTCGTACGTGGCGGCGGGGTAGCGCAGTCTAGGTCCTCTCACGCCAACAACGCGTCGATTCGGCGGCCGTGGACGTCGGTCAATCGATAATCGCGCCCCTCGGCTCGGTAAGTCAGTCGTTCGTGGTCGAATCCCAGCAGGTGCAGGATTGTCGCATTGAGATCGTGAACATGGACCGGATCGCGTACCACATTCACGCTGAAGTCGTCCGTCTCCCCGTAGACCATTCCCGGTTTCACTCCACCGCCTGCCAGCCACATCGAGAAACAGCCGCCGTGATGATCTCGACCATAGTTGGCGGCCTCGAGTTTTCCTTGCGTGTACACCGTCCGACCGAACTCGCCGCCCCAGACAACGAGTGTATCGTCGAGCAATCCGCGCTGACGTAAATCGGCCAGCAGCGCTGCGCAGGGTTGGTCGACATCGCCGCACTGCAAGCGCAGATCGCTCGGCAAGTTGTAATGCTGGTCCCAACCTCGATGGTACAACTGAATGAACTTCACGCCTCGTTCCGCCATGCGCCGCGCCAGCAGGCAGTTCGCCGCGAACGTCCCCGGTATTCTTGCCCGTGGACCATAGGCATCGATCGTTGCTTGAGTTTCGTCGTTGAACTGCAGCAGATCGGGGAAGGATGCCTGCATGCGAAACGCTAACTCGTACTGAGCAATGCGTGCCTCGATCTCTGGGTCGAGCTGTTTTTCGGCCTGTCGTTGGTTGAGTTGGGCGAGCGCATCGAGTTGTTCGCGACGAGCGGCCGAGTCGACGCCGTCTGGGTTGCGCAAGAACAAGATCGGCTCGCCCGCTGCCCGCAAACTGACGCCCTGATGGCGCGACGGTAAGAAGCCGGCGCCCCACAGTCGCGCGTACAACGGGTCGGCGGGGCGAGCAGCGCTGCCTTGCGAAATCATGACGACAAACGCCGGCAAGTCCGCCGACTCGTCGCCCAATCCATAGCTTGTCCACGCACCCAAACTCGGCCGTCCCGGCTGTTGATGACCCGTCTGCAACAAGGTGACGGCCGGATCATGATTGATCGCCTCGGTGTACAGCGAGCGAATGATGCACAGTTGATCGACTTGGGCGCCCAAGCGCGGCAATAACTCGCTGACCCACGTCCCCGTGGTTCCCGCTTGGCGAAAACCGAAGATCGAGGAGGCGACGGGAAACGACTTTTGTCCACTGGTCATGCCGGTCAGGCGTTGAGTGCGCCGGATCGATTCGGGAAGATCTTCCCCCTGGAGCTTCTTGAGTCCCGGCTTAGGATCAAACAGCTCGAGTTGCGACGGACCACCATGCATGAACAAGGAAATCACCCGCTTGGCACGCGGCGCATGATGCGTCTCGCCGCTCGCACCGCGTGGATTCAGCAACGATGCGAGTGCGACCTGAGCGAGTCCCGCAGCGGTAGTGCGGAACAACGAGCGACGCGTGAGTGGAACCGCAAGGTTTCCAGGGAACTGATTGTCCCTAGTGATCCCTTTCGCGTCCAAGTCTCGCGAGAGAAAGCTAGCGGCGAGTGATGGCTTCATCGAGGTTCAGCAAAGTATGGAGGGTGATTGTCCAAGCCGCCAACTCCGCGGGATCGCCCCGGAATTCAAACTCCAAGGATTCGACGTTCGCGATGCGACGAGCGACCGACGCATCGAGCTTGCCGCGAGCTCGCTGTTGCTCGAGGAGCCGTCCCAGCACTTTCAACTCATCCTCATCCGGAGCTCGTGAGGTGACTCGTCGATAGGCTTCAGTCAGCCGTTGACGGTCGTCCGCATGAGTTGGCTCGCTGTCAGTCAGCATTCGCGCCGCAAGGTAGCGAGCGGCATGCAGGTAGGTGGGATCGTTCATCAAGGCGAGTGATTGCAGCGGAGTGTTCGTGCGAGCTCGTCGCACGGAACACTTTTCGCGAGTCGGGGCGTCGAAGCCGATCAAGGCGGGCGGCGGCGCTTGTCGCTTCACATAGGTGTAGACGCTACGTCGCCATTGACCCTCGCCTTCATCCGGCACATAGGTTTCGTCGCCGTTGTAGGACACTTCTTCCCACAACCCCGGAGGCTGATAAGGTTTGACGCTCGGTCCTCCCAGGCGCCGGACGAGCAATCCAGAGACCGCGAGTGCCTGATCGCGAAGCTGCTCGGCGGACAGACGGAATCGCGGGCCTCGCGCCAGCCAACGATTGTCACGATCCTCGGTCAAGCTCTGGGGTGTCGCCGCCGAACTCTGTCGGTAAGTGGCGCTCGCAGCCAAGCGTCGCATGAGCAGTTTCAGATCCCAGTCGTCCCGCACCAGATCCACGGCCAATGAGTCGAGCAGCGGTGGGTGCGTCGACAATTCGCCTTGAGCGCCGAAGTCATTCATGGTTCGCACCAAACCCTCGCCGAACAACTGCTGCCATAGGCGATTGACGACGACTCGCGAAGTCAGCGGGTGATCAGGCTTCACAAGCCATTGAGCGAAGCCCAGTCGATTGTTGGGCGATCCTGTAGGCCACGCCGCAAGAACGCTCGGCACCCCCGGCTCCACGCGTTCTTGCGGCAAGTTGTACTGGCCTCGGTCGAGCACAAAAGTCGCCCGTTTCTCAGGCTGTTCACGCATCACCAGCGTCACGGGAATCTCGGCTTTCGCGTCGGCTTCCGCCCGTCGAGCGGCCAATTGACGCTCGCGCGCTTGCCGCTCCTCTTCATTCGCATGCTTGCTGACGAAATACTCGACCACCGCTTCCTGATCCGCGCCACGTTGATCGAGTGGTCGTGCGAGAGCTCCGCGGAGTCGCTCGCCTTGCCGCCACGATTCGATCTCGTCTTCCGCCAGCACGCGACTCAAGACTCGCAATTCATCGATCCTGCCGTAGTAGCCAAGACCGCTATCGCGTCGACCAATGCGGAACGGCTCGCGATTCCGTAGTACGCCTTCCTTCATCGTCGAGTCGGGCAAGTTGTGCAGCGAGTCGAGGCGGACTTGCAGTGGGTTTAATCGACCGTCGACGTAGAGATGAATGCCCGCCGCGGTGCGCGAACCATCGTGAGTGACGACGACATGGCGCCAGTCGTTTTTCGCGACCGCATCGCGGCTCGTAAGCACCACCGCATGGACTCCCCAGCGATGCACCAAGTGGATTTGAAACCGGCCTTTTTGCCACAGAATTTCGAATCCTCGCCGATCACCGTCGGCTTCGATCTTCGCAAGCGGGCAGCCCAACGAATTCGTGGAGTGCATCCAGAAGCCGATCGTCCATGGGCCATCCAATGCCAGGTCCAGAGGAGTCTCGACATGTTGTGTACCATCGAACAGGGCCGCCTTGCCGTCGATTCCCCGTTCGTACTTGAGCTCCGTTCCTAGCGGCGTGCCGACCACCGAGTCTTCAAAAGGGACATGTAGTTGCAGATCAAGCTGCGGCGCCGCGGTGAATTCGCGGGCGGCATCCTTCTCCCAGGCGCTCAACCGTTGCATGAGCGACTTGCCGATCGGCTCGTATGCTATCTCCGCGGCCACCGTTTCGGCCTGCAACCGTTCGATACGCGCGCTCAACTCGGCGGAAGGAACTTCGAGCGTTGGAGGTGGGTTGCGAGCCGTGATGAGTCCTGTCTCAGGCCCTTGATTGAAGAACGCGAAAAGGCCGTAATAGTCGCGTTGAGAAATCGGGTCGTATTTGTGATCGTGGCAACGAGCACAACCGACCGTTAATCCCAGCCAAGTGGTCGCCGTAGTCTCCAGTCGGTCCGCGACATACTCGACTCGATACTCTTCGTCGATCAACCCCGTCTCGTCGTTCATCATGTGGTTACGGTTGAAGCCGGTGGCAACCAGATCATCACGAGCGGCATTGGGGAGTAGATCGCCCGCTAGCTGACGCACCGTGAAGTCGTCGAACGGCATACCTTGATTGAAGGACTGGATCACCCAATCGCGCCACGGCCAGATGCTGCGTGGGTTATCGCCGAAGTAACCATTGGTGTCGGCATAGCGAGCGGCGTCGAGCCAGTCGACTGCCATGCGCTCGCCCCAGGCAGGTGACGCCAGCAACCGGTCGAGTTCACGCAGATGCGCGTCGGGCGCTGCGTCGACCAGAAATTCGTCCAGCCGCTCGAGCGTGGGTGGCAAGCCTGTCAGGTCAAGCGTTACTCGGCGGAGCCATGTCGCGCGATCGGTTTCAGGCGAGAACGTTCGACCGGCTTGTTCCAACGGCGAGAGAACGAAGCCATCGAGTGGATCGAGCGGGCGTTCGACGTTGGCAACGGTTGGCGTCGCTGCACGCCGCGGCGGGGCAAAGGCCCAGTGCGCTTGATACTCAGCCCCGGACGCGATCCAACGTCGCAGGGTATCACGCTCGTGGGCGCTTAGTTCAAGCTTCGAGTCGGGAGGCGGCATGCGCAGATCGCCGTCGCTCGCTTCGATCCGCTTCATCAACTCGCTCTGATCGGGCCGGCCAGGAACAATCGCCGCGGTCCCCTCGCGCATCGCGATCGCGGACTCGCGTTGGTCGAGACGCAGTTGACCCCGGCGAGCTTTCTCATCGGGGCCATGGCAACGAAAGCACTTATCGGCCAACACGGGACGTACGTCGCGATGAAAGTCGAGTGCTTTCGCCGGAGGATCGTCGCCCAACGCGGTCATTGCGAACCCAAGGCTGATAAGCCAAAAGGTCGGCAAGAACATGATGACGTCGAGGAAGCGAAACCGCGGCGAACAGTCCCAAGTTGAATTGTCCCAAGTTGCTCGCCGTGGCGTTGGCCAGCAGTTGATATCGCGCGGCGGATTGGCGCTGGGGCATTTCATGCGTCGACACCCTGACCAAACTCCGCCTGTGAACTCAACAAAAAAAGCGAGTCTCACACGTCAAAATACAGACAGAACTCATACGGGTGCGGACGCAGTCGGATTTGTTCCGCCTCTTTGTGACGCTTGTAGGCGATCCACTCGCGGATCGCGTCTTCCGTGAAGACGTCGCCGCGCAACAAGTAATCGTGATCACGTTCGAGGTTGTCGAGCACCTCGTCGAGCGAACCGGGAGCTTGGGGGACGTTCCGTCGCTCTTCGGGTTCCAAATCGTAGAGATCCTTATCGAGCGGTTCCCCTGGGTGGATCTTGTTTTGGATACCATCGATGGCCGCCATCAAAATCGCACTGTAGGCCAAGTATGGGTTCGCGCTGGGATCGGGACAACGGAACTCAACCCGTTTCGCCTTCGGGCTGGCGCTGTACATCGGAATGCGGCAGCAGGCCGAGCGATTGCGTTGCGAATAAGCCAGATTGACGGGCGCTTCGTAACCGGGGACGAGTCGCTTGTAGCTGTTCGTCGTCGGGTTGGTGAGGGCGAGGAGCGAGGGAGCGTGTCGCAACACGCCGCCGATGGCGTGGATCGCCATTTCGCTCAATCCCGCATAGCCCGGACCCGCGAACAGCGGTTCGTTCCCCTTCCAGATCGAAAAATGCGTATGCATGCCCGAGCCGTTGTCGCCCAGGATAGGCTTCGGCATGAAGGTCACGGTTTTGTTGTAGCGGCGAGCCGTATTCTTTAGCACGTACTTGTACAGCATCGTTTGGTCGGCCATTTTGACCAGGGGCTGATAGCGCATGTCGATTTCGCACTGGCCTGCGGTCGCAACCTCGTGATGCTGCGCTTCCACGTCCACGCCACACTCGATCAGCGTCAACATCATCTCGTTGCGCAGATCCATCATTTGGTCTGTGGGGGGAACTGGGAAGTATCCTTCCTTGTATCGCACCTTATAACCAAGATTCGGGTTCTCGACTCGCCCCCGATTCCACTCCCCCTCGACGCTGTCCAAGTAGTAATACCCTTCGTGCGAATTCTGGTCGAATCGCACATCGTCAAACACGAAGAACTCGAGTTCCGGCCCGATAAACACCGTGTCCCCAATCCCAGTGCTCTTCAGATAATTGACCGCTTTGCGAGCGATGTTGCGGGGATCGCGGGAATAGTCCTCGCGAGTAATCGGGTCCTGGATCGTGCAGATCAAGACCAGGGTCGGCGTCTTGGCGAATGGGTCGATGAATGCCGTGCCCGACTGGGGGATCACCAGCATGTCCGACTCGTTGATCTGCTGCCATCCGCGGATGCTCGACCCGTCAAATCCCAAGCCATCCTCGAACGTATCTTCGTCAAGCTTGCCGATGGGGATCGTGAAATGGTGCCACGTTCCCGGAAAATCCGTAAATCGCAGGTCGACCGCCTTAACGTCTTTTTCCCGGCACAATGCCAACACTTCACGCGGTGTCATGACTCGCTGATCCTCGTCAATAAAGTCGTCGCGCCGTCTGTGACGCGAAAAGTCCACTTGCAGTTAGTCACAGCAAGAATCCCTGTACGACGGACTTCCAGTCCGTCGGCTAAGTCCGTGCGGAACAGGTCGGCTATCCCGATCAACACGCCCCCGATCGACGGACTGGAAGTCCGTCGTACCTGTAACAAACCATGAGGATTGTCGCGAAGAACGCTTCTTCCCGCAACCGATGCTGGCCTTGCCAACTCGATCCGAAACAGATTCTAACGCGGACTTCGAGAACGATTTAGGGAAAAACTTCGACAGGGGGGATGTTGGTTGGTCACTTGAAGCAGGAACTTTTGGGCAGCTCATGTCGTCGGATGAGATGTCACCGGTTGCGGCCAACCCAAAGGTATGCCTCCCCCCTGGCGCTGACAAGTCTCGAGGATACGCCAAAAGTTGGTCGAGCACGGCTTCAAAACTCTCTCAAACCATCGAAAAACGATGAAACTCAACGCTTTCGACCTCTGGCGGCGGCTCCAGTTCCTGTGGCTTGGCGTATGCTGCGTCCTGTTCGCGGGCTGTGGTCAGAATTCGTCGATTCCTTCCGGTCCCCATTCGCCTGTGCCAACTTCTTCGACAGCGTCCGGGAGCCAACAACAAACCACCGCGCTTTCACCACCGGCTGAACAGTTACTTCCCGCGGATTATCGTGGGATCGACGAGAGCGACGGTCGCCGAAACGATCCCCCGTCGTCGCCTCTCGCTCCAGCTTTTCCTCCGCACATGCCAGGACAATCAACGCTACCGGAATTGGAAGCGACAGCGTCGTCGCGATTCGCATGTGACTTGTTCGCGTCGCTGCGAAAATCGCATGCTGGCAACCTGTTCTACTCACCAGCCAACGTCAGGTCGGCGCTCATGCTGGCCTACGAAGGTGCTCGAGGGGAAACGGCCGCCCAACTGGCTCGCGTCCTCGGGATCGATTCCGAAAATAAGGAAGTTCCTGGATCGCCAGGACAAGAAACTCAGCCAACTGGCCCCCGCTCGCCAGCAACCATTCTGGTCACCGCAAATCGAATCTGGCCAAACCAATCCGAACCCATTCGTACCGACTATGCGGAACGCATGAAGGCGCGCTTCGCGGCCGATATCGTACCGCTTGATTTCCTGCATCAGTCCGATGCCGCTCGTCAAACCATCAACAACTGGACCGCCGAACAGACTCGGGATCGAATCCGTGATCTCCTTCAGCCTGGCACAGTCGACGCATCCACCCGCATGGTGCTCACCAGCGCGATCTACTTCAAAGCCGATTGGTTCAGCCCCTTCGAAAAAACTCAAACCGAGAACGCACCGTTCTTTGTCTCGGCTACCGAGCAGGTCGAAACACCGATGATGCAACAAGAGCTGAGTCTCCCTTACATTCCACTTCCGGGCGCCCAGGTTGTCGAAGTGCCCTACGCCGACGCTCGCCACTCCATGCTGATCCTGCTGCCCGATCAGCCCGAGGGGCTGGCCGAATGGGAGGCTCGGTTGACCGCGGATCAACTGGCAAACTGGACTCGAAACATGCACGAGAGGCAAGTTCGATTGTCTCTACCTCGCTTCACCATGACTGTCGCGACCTCCTTGGCGCCTACCCTCAAATCGCTCGGCATTAACGCAGCATTTCAGCCCGACGCCGATTTCTCGGGAATGACCGACGCCCCAGGGATCTTTCTCGCCGACGTCGTGCACAAAGCGTTCGTGTCGGTCGACGAACAAGGAACAGAAGCCGCGGCCGCCACCGCGCTCACGATGATGCGCGGTCCCGCGAATCTGGTCATTTTTCGAGCAGACCGCCCGTTTCTTTTCCTCATCCGAGATCAAGCTACGAATGAGGTGTTGTTCGTGGGGAGGATGAGTCGGCCGGAATAGTCGCATTGGTCATTGGTCATTGGTCATTGGTCATTGGTCATTGGTCATTGGTCATTGGTCATTGGTCATTGGTCATTGGTCATTGGTCATTGGTCATTGGTCATTGGTCATTGGTCATTGGTCATTGGGCGCGGGGGGGATGGTGTGTGTGTTTGTTACTATTTCTGAGGTGGCTTATTCGTTGCTCTTGCTGGGGGGGAATTACTTGCTGGGCACTTGGTCGTGCCCAGCTTCGCTCCGCTCTTTGACAACTGTTACGGGCCTACTCGTTCGTACAACTCGCCGCCAAAGTGGAATCCTTTGACTGTCCCTGTATACCGGCCGGCGGCGTTCTTGTTGAACTCGAAACGCACCTTACGCAGTTCTTCACCGTCGTTAAAGTACGGGTTCGCATCGTCCGTGCGGAAGGTCTCGCTGGTTCCATCGCCCATCACCTTCCAACTCACATCCGCCTTGTTACGCCAGACGAAAACCGGCGCTTGGCCTGGCTGTGACTCCAGCGTCAGTGTTCCCTCGTGATATTCATTCTCGACCGGTTTGCGCTGATACCGGCCAGCGATGGCCTGGATCGGCGGCATGGGCGGATTAGATGGAGCAGCCTGAGCGCCTAAGACGGTGGCTTCGTGGTTTAGTTCTTGGTCAAGCGTGTGGATGACGAGTCGTCCTTGTTCACCATTGACCCACGCGATGCGTTGCGACCGAGGCAACCAGAAACTCACCGCGGAGCGCTGGATGCGAGCGTTGGAGTGAAACTGAGTCGCTTGGCTGCGACCATCGGCGCCCAGCATGATCGAGACGATTCCCTCGGGCGTGGTTTCGAAACCCGATTTCGTCCATTGTTCGCAAGCGACGATGGCTCGTCCGTCCGGCAAGCGGCAGAGGGTCGGACGAATGAAACTCTTATTCTGAGCGGGTCGCGCCAACGTGGTCAGTGGGTAATTCCCTTGAGCGTGGCGCACATTGTTCCACCAGTCGAACTTCGGGTGCTTGTCGAAGTCGCGGGCGACCTTCATCACTTTGATTTGGCAATCGCCATCGGTTCCCAAATCATGACGCGGGGTGCTCCAAAGCCAGCCTTTGCCGCTGGCGAACACCAGGAGATAACTATTCTCCGTCGGCACGATCCCCGCGATTTGCAACAGTTCTTCCGCCTGATTCGCTCGCGGGATCTCATACACCAGCACAAAATTGGTCCAGCGAAGGTTATTGCCTTCGCGAACCATTTTTGAGAGCCCGATCCCTTGATCAAAAATCTGCGCCTTGACGAATCCCGTGCCGTCCAGCGCCAAGGCCACCTCGCCCGGATGTTGCTCGCCGCCTTCATTGTAGGCAGGACTGCCGTCTGAGTTGATGCCGATCAGCGTGCCGGTCGAGTGAATGTCTTCGGCCCTTCCATTACTGTGACCAAACGCCAGCAACAGCTTGCCTTGATTGAAGAGCATTTGCGAGTTGACGCAACCATCCGATTCGAACCGGAGCGGGTTGATGATGGGCCACTTCGCGCTGTACTCGGCGGAGTTGAGATCCGCTATTTGCTCAGGCTGATCCGCTCCGGGCGCCAATCGCAGCAAGCGAGCGACGCCGGGACGATAGCCTTGCGCCCACTGAGCTGGAGTCGCTTTCTCTTCCTTGAACACGGCTACATACCGGTTTCCTTGGCCATCACGGGTAAGTCCGCCGACCAACGAACGATCGTTGGTGAGTTCGATCTGGCGGGTTTGTCCCCAATTGGCGCCCGAGAACATCGATAAGACGATGCGGCCCGACGTGGTGTTTCTCCAGGCCACGCTAATCTGGTCGTTGGGGCCCGCGATAGCTTGGATGGCCAGGGCCATGTCGGGGGCCGCTACGTCGGGCGGGCCGTCCGCAAACAAGGGATGAGCCAGGCAGGCGAGCAGCACTGCCAGGCAAAGGTGGAATCTGAGCTTCATTGCCGGGTTCCTGAGGGTGAAGGGTGCTGTAACTGACAGTAGACACTCTTCTCCCGAAAACCGCGGCTCGTTCCCGCCAAGATTCTGGGAAAAACTTGGCAGGAAAGTCGGCCCGGCTGCATCAGTCGGCGGCGACCCGCACCAACGCGACTCGGAGACCATTCGTGAAGTCGCGGTTCACACCCGCTCCATGCGGACGAAAAGACGAGCGGCACCCCGCTAACGGCGTGAGATAGCCGGCGTCCCGCAGCACTCGAGCTAACTCCCGCATTTGTTCCCCGCCATAGACGGGATTCAACTCTTGGGAATCATCGTGATCAGCCGAAATCAGCAAGCAGTATTCGGTAGCTTGGGCAATCGACGCCTGGACAAGGGCGGCGATTAGCGCGAGGAGCAAGATTAGTTTGGGGAACATATCGGCGGACTCTCTATAGGTTGATCGCGGACAGCGGGAATCCGTTACCGGGTTCCACTTACCAGCGCATCGCATCATAGCATCGAGTGCGATTCAAGGATTCACCTGTTTCCAAAGCTGAACCCACTGGGAAGTGGTCAATGGGCTAAGACTACCGTGCTCGATTTTACGAGCAGCCGCAAGTTCGGCGATACTCGTCATCTCTTCGATACTTCTGTCGTGGGGCGCCAACAAGCTGGCGAGATCAAGTATTCGCAGCCCCTGGTGATCGCACGAGTAGATCTTGCCGCCGTCGCGCGATAATACAACGCTATGGGAATACTGACCGTCGCCTTGTGCGTTGCTCAGTCGAATCGGCGGCGCCAAGGGTTGGCCCGTGTTCAACTCCCACACGTGTACTTCTTGCGGCACGCCGCGGAGAGCTACCACGGCATGGCGACCGTCCGCTGTGATGTCGATACTCCAAATCTCATTCGCATGCGGCATGGGCGGCGCCGCGAGTCGACCTTCCCGCCAATCCCAGTAGCGAGCTTGGCCGTCTTTGCTGCCGGTCAAGAGACGCTGTCCATCGGGACTGAAACAAAGACAAAACAACCCGTAATGGTCGCCCGAGTGAGGGAGAGGTGGAGAGAGAGCAGCGCCTGTCTCAAGGCTCCATACTTGAGCCGCGTTCAATCCATTCACCGCCGTGGCGAGCATCTTGCCATCGGCCGAAATGGCAAAGCCGCGACAAGGGCCGCCTGCGAGCACCGGTGCGATCGCCGGAAAACGCGGCTCCAAAGAGTCGGCATCGAGTACGTGAATGAGTTCCTCTTGCGTAAGCACCACTAAGGAATTGCCCTGAGGAGTGTATTCCACTCGCAATCGGCCATCCGCCTGCGTGATCGGCGCAGCCAGTTTCCGCGAGCCGTCCTGCTTGCCCGTGCGAGCATCAAACACCAGTACTTCGCCTGAAGCACAGAGAATCGCCACCTGGGTGTCGCGAGGTCCACGAGCGGCGATGGTGGCCGCGGCGCTGGGCAGCGAGACCATTTCACCTCGCAATTCACCGGTCTCTATGTCCCAAAAACCTAACTTGCCGTTTCGCGACACTCTTTTCTGGGTCAAGACGGCCAGCAATCGGTTTTCGTCGCAGATGCAGGAGTCGGCGAGAAAGAGGCTCAAATCAATCGGTGTTCCCACGGGTTCGCCCGTATGAGCATCCAAGATCGTCACTCGCTGAAAACCCGTGCGCGCGTCCGCTTGGGCCGACTCGTGCGTTAATCCTGGCGCCAGTAGAGAACCATCGGAACTCATACGAGCTCGTCGTCCCCAGGGGGCGACTTCCTTCACCAGATGTTCCGTCCGAGGAATTCGCCAGATCCTCACAAGGCCATCGTACTGCACCGTTGCGAAGTGCTGACCGTCGCTCGTCCAAGCACAACGTTCCACCGATGAACTATGGGGCAGGGCGGCGACCAGTCGATGGTCCTTGGGCGACCATAGTTGGCTGGATTGGTCGACGCTGGCGGTGACTAACCATTCCCCTTGAGGCGAGAAGGCTAAGTCCGCGACGTAATTCGTATGCGATAAGTAATCGCCCGCGACCTGAGGTGTTGCGAGTTCGCGGATTTCAGGTCCATTGTATCCACCCACGGCGAACCAGCCGCCGGTCGTCGACAACACCACTCGCGAAGGCGACTTGGGACGAACCGTGGTAACTCCTGACTCAAGGGGCATGCCCGATTCGACATTAAACCAAGTTAATTCTCCATCAGCGGATATTGTCAACAAGGTTTGGTCGTCGTCCAGGAAGATCGGCGGTGATGGCAGAGCAGGACAGTGAGGCAGCGTGTGAAGGAGAGGAGCTTCGGCCTGCGAATCAGCCAACGCATGAAGCCTGAGTTGGCCATCCGCGCGACCGATGGCCAGACAAGTTGCCGCGCGGTTAAAGACCATGGAGTGGACGATGGGGCCGGGCCGAATCCGGACGGTCGAGAACTTCTGTTCCATCATGTCCCAGATATAGATGCCGCGTCCCGCGGTCGCGAGGTAACGGCCGTCAGAGCTGAATTGAAGATTAATGACCTGCCCGATGTCGCGTTGCTCGAGTACCAGAGTGCCTTCGGGAAACTTTCGAACCTCCAAGCCGCAAGAACGAGATTCAGAGGGCGATGGATCGTTCTCGTCACGGGGAATCGCCGCGGGGTAGCCTATCGCCAACAACGTCCCATCGGGGCTCAATTGACAGGACTTTACCTGAGACAGCTCGGCGGCCCAGGGGAGCAAGAAGTCATCGCGCCAACGCCAAACGGCGAGGGAAGAGTCGAAGCGCAGGACCAAGTGTTCTCCACGGGCCTGAAACGCGATCTCCTGGATGCCTGCGTCAAGTTGATGGGCGGCGACGGGCAAGACCATCCGTTGAAACCAATTCGAGGCTCGAATTCGGGCGTCGGCGGAGCGTCGAGCATCTTCGGCTTCGTCCGCTTGTTTCGCGGACGCGGCGAACCAGAGGACCGCACCGGCGTGATCTTCTTGCTTGGCGGCGATCAGTCCGTGCGCGGTCTGCATGTCCGCGAGCGCGACGAGTGCTCGGCGTCGCTCGATACTCTCCGCTTTGCTCGCCGCAACCGCCTGATTCTTGGCCTCCAACGCCTCGCGCTTCAAGTTCTCTTGGTGAAGGGCGACGAAAACCGCGACGATCCCCGCGATGGTGGTGATGCCAATCAGTGTGCTCGCAAGTCCCACTTGCCAGCGTCGAGCCGCTCGTTCCGCTCGCGCTTTCGCTTCCGCTTCGGCCGCCGTATGGAGCGCCTGTTCGGCACGAGCCGCTTCGGCGGCGCGCTCAACCTCCACCGCGCGAAGCCGTGACTCGACACTAGTCAAATACCCGTTGATACGTTCCGCGACGACTCCTGCGTCGAGTGGACGTTCGCTGATCTCGATCGCCAAACAATCGCGAGTCAGCGTCAAAAGCTCGGGGTCGGCGCCCGAGGCGTTCAGTCGCTCGCGGCAATCATGCAACAAACCATTCTCGGCCAACCGCAGGAGCTCGCGAGTGTTGGGGCCCACGTAGGGTGGTTTGCCTGTCAAGATTTGACAGAGAATAGCGCCGAGACCAAAGACGTCCGACTGGTGAGCGTTGCATCCGCGACGTAGGTGGAGTCGGCTACGGGCGGACGGCGTCAGTACCACGCTCTGAGGGAGCCCTTGCCGGACTCCAGGATGAACTCAAGTCGCTCGCAGAGGTCGTGCGCGTCCTCATCGTCGCAGTCGAGCTTGACGATGGCGTGGTTCAGATCGCCGATCAGCCAATCCAGATCGACTCGCGTCAGCTTGATCGTCGCGACTTCAACGTCTGGCGCAAGTGCCTCGAGTTGATCCTGAACATCGGGAGTGGCGTTCCACTTCCGCAGCACGGCGCGTTCATGAGGAAGCAGTTGCACACGGATGTCAGAACGTTGCGTCATGGTAGAGGATTCCAGTGGGCGTTACGGGAATCACGCGGCGCGACGTCGACGCTCCTCGCGTTTTTCGCGAGCGCGCAGCGCGCGATCGTGGGCTTCCTGCACGCGTTGGGGAAGATGATGTTGAGGGTGCTCGGTGATCCAATGGTCGGGCAACAACGACTCCAGTTCGTCGTCTGTCGTAGTTGGTAAGCGAGCATAGACGTCTTGCAGGTACGCGAACGGATCGATGTGCAATCGGTTGCAGGTCTTAGTCAGCGTGAACAACTTCGCCGCCGTATGGCCCGCCGCGGCACGCCCCAAGAAGAGCCAAGCCTTGCGTCCCAGAATCGGAAATTTGAGTGCTCTTTCAGCGGCGTTATTGTCCAGCGGAACATCGCCTGATTCTAAGAAACGCAAGAAGGAAGGCCAGCGGTCCAGCAAGTAGTTAATCGCGCCCAACAACTTGTCCTTGGGCAATCTAGTCTGCCGCGTCTCCTCCAGCCAACGGTGGAACTCTTCCACGATCGGCTTCGATTGTTCCTGTCGAGCGGAGAGTCGCAGCGCGGAGTCGGCCGCTCGATAACGATCCTCGATGTCGAAGAGTTGTTGGAAGTAGCGCATGGCCCGTTTCGTGAGCGTGGTCGGGCCTTGCTTGTGACAAGCTTCAAAGCCACGACGCGCGTGAATCCAGCACGTGGCTTTCAAGACTCCGGGCCAGAGCTTGCCGATCCGTTCGTAAGCGATATAGGCGTCGGCAACCAAGTACCCTTGAAATCCCTGGAGAAACGCTTCGGGACCGACGCAACTACGACTCGAGGTGTAGACAAAACAGTCGTAGGGATGCCGCGCGTCGCCCACCCCGGCCCAGAGGTAACCAGTGAGCGTCTGGCCCTCGTCACACAGTTCTTGTACGTAGGTCTCGTCCACATGGAGAACTGTGGACTGTCGGATGCAATGCCACATCAGATCGACCAGCCGTGTGACGCCCTGCGCCACTTCTCGCATCCAACGCCATTGCGTACTGCGTTCGATGCGGTAGCCCGCTCGCCCCGTGATGTCTTCCAGACGGTAATAGGGCAGGTGATCGGCAAAGCGAGACACGGTCAAATAGGCCAAGAGACTTGGGCTGGCAAACGACTTGATCAAACACACGGGGCGTGGCGCGGTGGCAACCACTGATTGCTCGTCCTCTCGGTCGAGCACGATTACTTCCAGATACTGCTCAATGACCTTGAACTGCATGGGGATCACCTCCAAGAGTTCGCCGATCTGCTTGAAGAAGCGACGAGCGCGTGGATTGTCCCGCATCTCGACGGGGATCTCCTCGGGCTTGAGGTAGATGAGCCGCTGCTCTCGCGGCATGCACTCGGGAAACTTGCGTCGCCGGCGACCACGACTCGTTCGCTTCTTCTTCTCCTCCTGCTGCTGCGGCGGTGGCGACTGTTCTGTCGCGGCGGCGTTAGACGGGTCGGTGGGAGGCTCGGCGGCGGGCGAGTTCGGCGGCGAGTCGTCGATGAATCTCTCGCGGCGCGAGCCAAAGAGTTCCCGTTTGAGAAGGGCGTTGTCCGCCGCGAGTTGTTCCAACTTCAGTTGCAGCTCGGTAATCGTCGCTTGTTGCGTCCTCACGATAGCCTCTAACTGCCTAATCCGTTCGTGGCAGGCGGCCAGGCTCGTGGGTAGAGGGTCGTGAGGTGAACTCATACGCAAGCCCGTCCATGGGAATGACGTTGCGTACTGGGAATATTCAGATCTCGCGCGCAACGCAAGATCGATTCGCAAGCTCTTTCCAGAAAACCGCGACTACTTCGCTAGCTGAAACCGAGGTCGTTGACGAACCGAAGAGAGGTCAATGCCGTCCAGGATTAGCGATAGCTGGGATCGCGTGAGCTCGCGAGCTGCTTGGTCATGGAGATTCTCCTGCGGTGGAAATTGATAGGTGCCCTTCTGAAGTTGCTGATACCAGATGCAATAGCCGACTTGTCCCCAGTACAGAATCTTGACTCGATCGCGACGTCGATTGAAGAACACAAACAAACTTCCCGAGAGCGGATCTTGTCCCATGGCGGACTCGATGATGGCCACTAAACCGTCGAAGCTCTTCTTCATGTCAACGGTCTCGCTGCAGAGAAACACGCGAACTTGGGGAGCGAGTGTAATCATGTGACGACTCGCTTATCCAAGGCCTCGAGTACGACCTGCAGATCCTGGGCGCTGACGGCCCCGACCAACCGCACCCGACAACCAGTCGGATGGAGAATCTCCAGCTTCGCGCGTGGCGAGCCGCCGAGCAAACCCATGGGCAGGAACAAGCCCGAGCCGTCTTGGACCGACGGTCGCGACGCTACGCTCGACGCATTATCAACCACTGGCCGAGTCGCCGCGGCGAACCGCTTACGCCACTGGTAAAAGGACTGTTCCGACACGCCCTCCGCACCGCAGAACTGCCGCACCGACAGTCCACTCCCAGCGTGCCTCGCCAACAACTCACGCCAAAACCGCTCCCGCTTCGTACTCGACCTGCCTGTCATCGGTTGTTCCCCCTGGTGAAGAAAGTAAAACTTCTTCACCCTACCAACCGACTCAAGACGCCGCGGATGCAACGCTCACGTCCGACTGAGTGTTGACTCGCGATATCTCACCGCGAGCCTGCTCGGGCGGCATGTAAGCGGGAGTGCCAATGACGCTGCCCATCAGCGTCTCGCTGGCGAGTGGTTCGGTCTTTCCCGAACCGCTGCCTCGTTGAACTCGTACCAAGGGCGATTGAGCAGTGGCGGTGGAGGCGGTGGTTGGCGATGCCGTGAGCGCTTTCGCCAACCCCCAGTCCATGACCTGCACCTCGCCAAACGCGCCCACCATGATGTTACTAGGCTTCAGATCGCGATGGATCACTCCGCGACTGTGCGCGTAGGCCAGTGTCTCGCAGATCTGTTTGAAGATGCTCAGAAATCTCAGACGCTGGTCCTCGACGGACGAGCGCGCCGCTAATAGGGCGGAGAGCGTCTCGCCTTGGACTAGCTTCATGCTGAAGTAAGGGCGAGCGTCCGCGAATCGTCCCATCTCGTAGACCGGCGCTACGCCTGGATGTTGCAACTGGCCGCCTATCCGCGCTTCGTCGACGAAACGTTGAATCACGTCGGGGTTGCGAGCATGCTCGGGCAAGAGCACCTTGATGGCCAGCTCGCGGTCGAGGTCGGTGTCTCGCCCTCGGAGGACAAGCCCCATGCCGCCGCGAGCGATTTCTCCTTGCACTTCATAGCGTGAATCGGGAGATGACTCCTTAACTCGCCGTGATTCGTTAGTGGGCGAGGATGTCTGGGATGACGGCGAGCTGGGAGGCGCGAATCGCTGCTGGATCAAATCACGGAACTCAGGGAATTGCTGGGAATATTCCGCAATCGAGCAGTCGAGTCCGCGACGATGACGATAATCTTGGTCCAAATCGAGCAGGCAGAGGAAGGCTCGCTCGCGTTCCTCGAGGGATTTCCATTCGGACAAGAAGTACGAAAGATCAGGCGGGCCGCCCTGTTTCCACGCCGCTTCGAATCGATCGCAACAGTCGTCGATCCGATCCATGAGCGAATCTGTCGTTGATCGTCCGCTCTCGTCCATACGAGGTTCTCCCAGGTGGCCGAGCGTCAGCTAGATACGGGCATCACGCGAACCTCTGCATGATCTCTTGAGTAGCAATAAGTTCACGAGCCAATCCGTCGACCAGCGACACCGGGTCAGCGCCAGGCAGCACGGGCCAAGTATAGGTTTCGACTTCTAGATGCGGGCGGTAGTTTAGTTGAGCGATGGCGGCGAGCGCTCGTTCGAGTTCGGGGCGAGTTGTATGGAGAGGGCCGATTTGCCGAGCGTCCACGGGGACGTGAAAGTGGACTCGCCAAGGACTCGCGTCTTGGAACTCAGGCGATGGGCTATGGATGAAATCGGTAGTGAGATCGACGAGCCTCGCGATCTCGCCACTGGGGCGTCGTCCCATGGTCTGATGAAGGTAACGAGGTTCGGCGAATCGCAGTAGTGCTTCGCGTTGCGCCGGGTCGTGGGGATTTTGCACTTCGATCGCGCAGCTCACTTGCACCTTGTTGATGCGAATGCGAGCTGCGTCGAGAGTGCGGATGGCTTCGGCCGCGTCTTCGAACTCGACTGCCTGATGGCAAACGTCGTAGCACACACCCAGGTGACGACGTGCGATGTCTTCCAGCGATTCTTGGGCCGCGGTCGTGAATAGGCGTTCAAAGAAGGCCACGGTTTCTGCAGTTGTTTCGAACAGGCAGAAAGGTTCGGGCTCCAACGCTAGTCGGATGCACTTGCCCGTTTCTTGACGTAGTCGATCCAATTCATGGGCTAAAGTCAGCAACTGGCGTATGGCTGCGTCGAAGAAGGCAGGGGAGTGAGTGAAGCCTTTGAATCCGAGGGGGAGCGTCGAGATGCTTCCTTCGTCGGCATCGCCGAGCAGGGCGGCCAGGATGTGAGCGCAGCGTGAGGTGTATTCGAGTCGCCGGGGGGTGGACCAATCGGGAAGGTAGACGTTTTCTTTCACTCGTTCGCTATGAAAATCGCCGAACGGAAAGGCGTTGAGCGTGTAGCAAGACAAGCCGCGTTGTTTGAGTGCATCGGCAAGCGAGTTCATCGTGGCCGGTGAAGCGGTAACCTGGGCGACGGCGGCGGCGGGCAGCCAGAGTCCCGCGGCCACCTCGAAGCCCGCGGATTCGCGAACGGGATTCGTGTAGCGATCCAGCATAGGAGCAAGGTCGTCCGCGGATCGGCAGGGATGGACGTTGGTGCAGTAACTCAGCGGCAATTCACCCGACATAATGCTCCACCATCAAGTAGGCGCGAAGGGAGTATAGGTTCCATCGAGCATCGGCTCACGGCACGTAGCCGAGATATTCTAGCAAGAGAATGTTGCCTTTGGCTCCGCCAAAGAGTCAGCAACGATTGCGCTAGAGAGCCGCCTGCCGCAGTGCTAAACCGTACCTGGTTTGGTGGGTTCCGAGGTAGTTCGCCGTTCCGCGGGAGTTACTTTATCGGAGATAAAGGCAACTGTCCAATGGCTCGGTCCGAGTGCGGCCGCTTTCCTCCTCTTCTGTGGACACCTATCTTACGCGGATAGGCCTTGCGAACGTCGACAAGCGAGGGCCCGAAATGGCTCACGGGAGAATGTTATGCGGGAACGCTGGGAACCCCCGACTCAGGATCACTGGCAAACTCGACTCGATACCATCGTCGAAACGATGCGGGAAATGAGTCGGCAGACCGATCCTCAAGCCATGGTCCGCGCCTATGGCGAGCGGATGCGCGAGATCTTGCCCGTCGATCGCCGGATCTCGCTCAGCCGCCGTGGGCTTGAGTCGCCCGAGTTTCGGATCACTCGCAGCACCACCTGGTCGCAAGAAATCAACCCGTGGAAAGAACGGCATAAGCTGCCGTTGCTGCGCGGCGGACTGCTGGCTGAATTGCTCTACGCAGGACAGGCGTGCGTGATCGACGATATGCAGTACGCCGCCAACGATCCGGCTCGCGAATACTTGGAAGGTTGTCGGTCGCTCATGGTCATACCGATGTATGACCGCGGAGAGGCGCTCAACATGGTGATCCAGATGCGAACCGAGAAAGACGGGTTCGACGCCGAACAATTGCCAGAAGTGGTCTGGCGGAGCAATCTATTCGGCCAAGCAACGAACAACCTTGTGCTCAAAGCAGAATTAGAACGAGCGTATCGGGCGCTCGATCGTGAACTTCGAGCGGTGGGTGAAATCCAGCACGCGCTGCTGCCGGTCGAATTGCCGAGCATCCCGAGTTTAGACTTGGCGGCGCATTATCAGCCGGCCACCTGGGCCGGCGGGGACTACTACGATCTCTTCCCGCTGCCTGGCGGCCAGTGGGGGATTTTCATGGCCGATGTCAGCGGGCATGGAACGCCCGCCGCCGTGTTGATGGCGGTCACGCATTGTTTGGCGCACACCCTGCCCGGACCCATGATGCCAGCCGATCAAGTGCTCGATCGGCTCAATCAACAACTGTCTCGACGTTATGCGCGACTGACCGAGACGTTTGTGACGGCATTCTACGGAACGTATGACCCCGTGACACGCCAACTGCATTATGCCTGCGCCGGCCATCCACCGCCGCTATTGAAACGCTGCTCCGACGGCACTCTTCGCCGACTGGATGTCGCTCGCGGAATGCCGCTGGGGCTGTTCGACGAGGCGACCTACGAGCCCGCGAACGAACAGTTGGAACTTGGAGATCAGCTGCTGTTCTATACCGACGGTATCTCCGAGGCGCTGAACACCAAAGGGGAACTCTTTGGTACTAAGCGGCTCGAAGATACACTCGGCCAATGCTCGCTCCAGGCGAAGTCGTTGCTCGATTCCATCCTGGCGGCTGTCGATGATTTCGCGGCAGGTCGACCCGCGGACGATGACCGCACGCTGTTGGTCGCTCGAGTGATTCGATAGGAATAGGCATCGATTGCCGATGTTCGATTAGCCTCGATAAAAGTCGATCCACTGGATTCGCAGCGAGCGAGCCGAGCCCTCCAGAAGTTTGCGCGGGATTCGCAACTCGAAATAGCCTTGCTTCAGCGGGATCTGTCGTTCTTCTCCCACGAGGCGAACGGCGGCGAAGTAGGGATCGGTCGAGTCGATCGTTTGCTCGGCGCCGCTGGGTAAGCGTCGAGTGACGCGAGAATGGGGTTCGCCGCTGCTGGGGACGGACCATTCGAGTTGAATGGAGTCGCTGGCAAGGGACAACGACTCGAGTCCCTGCAAGTGAAGTCGCAAGGTGAGCGACTCCGGCCAAGCGGGGCCGGTGAGTTCCAAGGTTGCTCGACCAATTCCTGATTCGCTCCGAACTTCGATGGTCGTTTCTCGAGCGTCTCCCGCCACCATGAGACGTGCGTCCCGCTTGGCGTCCGCGATTCGGATGCGGGCGGGCGTCGAGTCGTTCGGCGGAGCAGCTCGCCCCGTTGCCGCGAGCTGCCAAGTCGTGAAGACGGCTGACGCGCCTGCGAGCGAAGCGAGCAGGTCGCGTCGGGTCGGCGGTCGGCGCGGCGTCGACGGAGACTCGTGTTCAAAGGTACTCATCGGCGACTCTCGACAACCGTCGGGCGAACATGGCGAACTCGCGCATCGTAACGGCGATCCCTTGATTATGGGCATGCTGCGGCTGTGGGCCACAGCCATTCCTTGCCGCGACCTCGGTCATTCTGGCCAATTTTGTCCGCGCGCCTTGACGCCCTCGGGGCGCCCGTTAGAATGCCAATGTTGAGATTGAATCTCAGTATCTATGTCTGGTTGGGTTGGCTGCTTTAGGCGACGGCACGTGGTGTTGCCTAGCTCTTGTGTTCTAAGTCTCTGCTGGAAATTGTTTGTGGAGTTTCTGGAGGTTTCCATGCGGCGTGCTCGTGGTTTTACGCTGGTTGAGTTGTTGGTGGTCATTGCCATCATTGGCGTTTTAGTTGCATTGCTTCTCCCTGCCGTCCAAGCGGCTCGTGAGGCCGCTCGCCGGACTCAGTGCGTCAACAATCTGCGGCAGATCTCCATCGCCTGCCAGAATTATCACGACACTTACGGCTATCTCCCGCCCGCCTCGACCAGCCCGTCGCTCACCGGCAGCAGCGCCTTCGCGGCCATCCTGCCTTACATCGAGCTGGGGAATATCTCGGCCCTGTATGACTTCACCAAAATGAATACCGACCCGGCCAATCTGACGGCCGTGTCGCAGAAAATCCCGACCTATATCTGCCCTTCGGCTGTCTTTGCACGAGTCGTCCCGATTGCGGCGTGTGACGCCGGTCGAGCGCCCGGGACATACGCCTTCAGCACGGGATCACAAGATCCGTGGGCGGCGAATGATGGGGCGATTGCGACCAACGCGACTCCTCAAACGAACTTGGCGTCGATCTTGGATGGAACTTCCAACACGCTGCTGGTCGGCGAATCGCATTGGAATTTTCGTGATTACATGTTCACGTCGGGACCCTGCGCGGGGCAAGTGCGCGGCGGGTTTTCTTACTGGTCGTCTCCGTATCCTCTGGCGACCGCCTTCACGACTCGCGGCGTGTTCAACCCCAAGATGATGGCTGGCGATTCGACTCGCCTTTCAAACTTCCGCAGCAATCATCCAGGCGGCGTGAATCTAGGGAATGTCGACGGTTCCGTGCGCTTCTGGGCCGACACCGTGGACCACCTGGTGCTCGACGCCGCCGCTACTCGAGCGGGCGGCGAAGTGGTGACGCTGCCCTAACGCTTGGTCACGGCAAGAAACGTTGTGCTACGGACTGCTTGTCCGTCGGCATCCCCGTACGACGGACTTCTAGTCCGTCGATTGCGGCAAGTGGCGAGAACAGCTTCCTGGGAGCAGTTGAGATGGTTGATCCAAGAGGGAGCGTTCGCGGATGCTGGCGATCTTGGCGTCGAGGTAGGCCGCTTGGTTGCTGGGGGAGTATCGCGGTTTTGGTGCTTTTCGTCGGGTGTGGCCAAGGTGACGGCCTGGAACGAGCGGCGGTGGAGGGGCGAGTTACGGTGGCGGGGCAACCGCTCGCGAAGGGCCGCATCCTCTTCCGTCCCCTGCCGCCCACTCAAGGGCCCACCGTTTCGACGCTTGTGTCCGAGGGTGGTTATGAATTAGCCGAGAAAGACGGTCCCGTGGTGGGGCGGCAGCGAGTCGAGGTGGAGGCCGAGTTGCCGTTGGGATTCGCGATCGATGACGAGGCGGCATTTGCCAAGACTGGCGGTCGCCCCTTGCCTGCCAATCCGATTCCTCCCGCCTTTAATACGCAGTCCACGTTAGTGACCGAGATCAAGCCGGGCGAAAACAGCTTCGATGTGTCCGTACCAGCTACACAAAGGCGTTGACTGTTGCCTTCGCCGACTGTTGCCTTCGCCTCCGGCGAAGACGCAATTTTGCGATTTGCCTCCGGCAAAGCGCACCCCCAACCAGCAATTCCCGAAACCCAAGCACAAATTCAGCCAGAAGCCTTTGCCTCCAGCAGTCATACAGTATCGAATGTCCCAGTTCAGATGCGAAGGGTCAACCGGCGGACCGCCATACCTCTTCGCAACGTTCCTTTCCGTGGGAGAAGTTTACATGCGTCGAATGGCGTTCGTCTTGCTGCTGCTTGCAGCGTTCCCCAGCGTCAGTCAGGCTCATTTCCTTTGGCTGCTGGCCGATCCGTCAGGTTCATCCGAGAAAAAAGTGCAGGTTTACTTTGGCGAGGCGGCCGAACCCGACGATCCGGCTCTGCTGGATCGAGTCGCCAAGGCCGAGGTCTGGGCAATACCGCAACGCGGCGAGCCGAAAGTGGTGGCTTTGACCAAGGGCGCCGAGACGCTCGAGGGAAGTCCTGCCGCTCAAGATGCGACTTCAACATACATCCTCAAGCACCGCTACGGCGTCGTCGCCAAGGGCGGGGCGCCCTTTCTCCTGCACTACTACGCGAAGACGCACGTCCACGCCTTGCCGGGGACTTGGCGCACTGTCTCCGACGCCGAGCGTCTGCCGTTGGAAGTAACGGCCGAGGCCGCTGGACAAGAGACGCTGCTCAAGGTCACTTGGAAGGGCAAGCCGCTGGCGGGTTCGGAAGTCGTGGTGGCTGGAGAAGGTTTGTCCAGCAACCTCAAGGGAACGACCGACGAATCCGGAGTCTTCCGTTGCCGCTTGCCCGCCGCCGCGGTCTACTCGATTCGTGCCAAGCACGAAGAGGCGACTCCAGGTAAGCTCGAAGACAAGGACTATCAGACTGTCCGACACTATTCGACACTCTCACTCCGAAACATGCCTCGAACAGTAACGCCCATCGCGAACGATTTGCCCGCTTTGACCAAGGGGACGACCAGCTTTGGCGGCGCCGTGGTAGGCGATCTGCTGGCGGTCTATGGCGGCAATTACGGCTCGGCTCATAGCTACGACAACGAGGATCAGTCTGGCGACTTGTGGCTGCTCGACCTGAAGAAGCCGGGCGAGTGGCGGCGGGGGCCGAGTGGGTCGAGGCTGCAAGGGTTGGCGATGGTGGAGTTCCGCGGCGCCTTGTATCGCGTCGGTGGGTTCAACGCGCTGAACAAGCCGGGGGAGAAGGAGAATCTGCGATCGAACGCCGAGTTTGCTCGTTGGAGTCCTGGCGAAGATCAGTGGAAGTCGCTGCCGGATCTACCCATTGCGCGGTCGTCGCACGATGCCGCGCTGCTGGGAAGCAAGTTGTACGTCGTCGGCGGGTGGAACATGAAAGGCGGGGATGCGGGCACGGACTGGCATGATTCGGCCGTCGTTGTGGACTTGGCCGCCGAGAAATTGGAGTGGCAGCCGATTGCACCGCCGCCGTTCAAACGCCGCGCGTTGGCCGTCGCGGCTTGGCAAGGGAAGATCGTTTGCGTGGGTGGAATGCGGGAAAAGGGAGGCCCGACCACCGAGGTGTCGCTGTTCGATCCGGCGACGAACGCTTGGTCGACGGGGCCCTCGCTGTTGGGCGAATCGATGGATGGCTTCGGCAGCTCGGCGTTTGCCGTGGGCGACTCGCTGTATGTCACCACGATCTCGGGTTCCATCCAGCGATTGAAGCCCGATGGCTCGGCCTGGGAGCTTGTCGGGCAGTTGACTCATCCTCGTTTCTTCCACCGCATCCTGCCCTGGGGAAGCGACAAGCTGGTCGTGGTCGGCGGGTCGGACATGATGACCGGCAAGACGAATCAGCTCGAAGTGCTACAGTTGAAGTAACGGCGAAACGCATCGCATGCAGCGGGCGTTTCGCCGTTGATCGTTTAAGCGAATGGTCCTAGTTGACCAATTCGCCGCGTTGGAAACCTAAAACGCGGTCGCCAGCAGTTGGGAAGAACCAATCGAGGTTGCGTCCACCGAAGAGCAAGTCGGTTGCGTTATCTTCGCTGGTCGTTGAGGCATTGATCCATGCTCGCATGCTCGCAACTCGTTGCGAGTATGTCCGCGGCGACGTCCATTCATCGAGCGCGAGGAGCAAATCGGCGACGGTCAGGGACGATTCGTTGCCGATCATGACGGCTCCATTTGAGGTGGCGTCCAGGTAGTCGCGGCCGGCGCCGCCAATCATGATTGAAGGGGAAGAGGAGACGCTCAGCCGGTCGTCGCCCAGTCCACCGAAAAGAAGCGACGGGTGATTGATGCCTCGCGAAATGATAATGGTGTCATTTCCCGCCTCGCCTTTCGCGACGATGGTATCGACCTCGTTCTGCGGGAATTCGCCGATTTGCTTGCCGTTAGCGTGGACGAGCAGCGAAGAGCCGCGACGCGAAACGCTGAGCGAATCGTTGTTGATCGAGCCTTGAACCGTCAAGACTCCCGCGGAGAGTGTGGCGGTTATGGCATTGGTGTTGATGACGACGAGTTGTCCGCCTTCCACCAGTTCGTCGGGATTCGTGAATCCGCGGGGGTTGGCGGCGTTGATTGGATAGTGAGCCTGGACGTTGGCAATGTAGAACCCAGGCCCGAGAATTTTAGAAACGTCGACAATCCCAGAAGCCTCTTCGTCGCGCGTCAACAGACTCGAAGTTGTCGCCACGTTGGGATCGAACAGCGAGGGATTGTGACGAGCCACCTCGATCAGATCCTTCGTCGTGGTATTGAATTGGCGAATCTTGCCCAAGTAGGCCTGATTGCCGGCATCTTCTTGGAGAAGTACGTTGCCTTGGAAATTCGTTGTCAGGTTATCGAGCATCTGCTCGGGACCGGTCCCGTCGATGACTAGTTCAATGCGGCCGCCGAGTTCGGGATTCTTGATGTTGTCGAAAGTCAATCGCCACAGACGAGAGAGGCCATTTTGTGACGCGGGGGTGTTGGGGAACGAAGCGGAACCTGGATCTTGGATCGAGTCAAAACGATCGGTTGTGACAAAGTAAAAGACATTGGGCCGGAGGGGATCGAACGCACCGTCCTCAACTCGTCGGAATTGAGTGATCGTTTGTGTGATCGAGTCGGCTTGGAGCGAGCTGGCTGATTTGTCGGATACATTCCCCAGAGAAACCAGTTCGAAACGCTCGCCGTTCGTCACGGACGCTTCAGTTGCGTCGTAATTGCCTGGCGTGCCGACTCGCAGCCCATGAAGAATGCCGTTCGTAAGACCGGCCTTTTCGATAGGCGTGCCCACGTTCGTCTTGTTGCCGACATAGACGTAGACTTCGCTGGGATCGGTGGCGCCTTCGGAGCTGAACGCGCGGTTGGAATCGTCAAGCCCCACGACGATTGTCTTATTCTGGGCGAAGGGACTGGCGACCGAGTTTTCGAAAGCGAACTTGCCCAGTGCGGGAAGTTCATAAGCGATCCCCGTGCTCACGACGGTGCCGAAGGCGCGTCCCCCCGTGGACTCCTCGCCGTTCATGAAGATCCGTTCCGGGGTTCCGAGCCCAGTCGCTGGGTTGAAGAAGGCTGACGCCGAGGGGAGGTCGGCCGAGCAAAGCCGGGCCAGGGCCACCGTGCCGGTCACATAGTGGCCTGGGGTAGTGGGGGTACTGGGCACCCACACTTGAATCTGTTGGATCAAGTCGTCGCCGCTCAGAACTTCCAAAGTCGTCTTATCGATGACCCACTTAGAGACAAAAGATCCCTTGGCCCCGTGTTCGCGAACCGTACCAACGCTTGCGCCCAATTCGTGGTTCATCAGCACCGTGAAAGTGCCATCGCCATTGTCGTAGGCGCCCATGCCGTCCGGAATGCCGACCATTCGATACTGTTCGCCCGCCGCGGTCGGGCTAGTTTCTGGGACGGAGTCGCCAACGGTGAGAATCGGTGTGATTTCGACGGCAGGTGCGGAGGGAATGAGGTAGGGCAGGGCGGAGGTCAAAAAGCCGCTGGCGAACACTTCGCGGCGCTCGAGGTTCTCCAGAAATCCAATCTGACGACGGATGCTTGACGTTTGCCGGGATTGCGGTTTCGAACGGGAATTCAACAAACAAGGCAGCATGGGCACGGACTCCAATTGGGGCGATAGATTCGTCGGATGCGCTCTGCGTCTGACGATTGATCCGCCGCAAGTTAGAAGCCGATTGTGAACAGTCGACTCGCAGGCCGATGAAGTAGGCGCGAAGCCGAAAGGCTCGCTGCATGCCTATCTAAAGAGTTGAAGTAGCCTAGGTGAAGTCTGGGCGATGTTCGTCCGAACTTCTCACGTTCGCATCCGCAAGGTTGCGAAACGACGACACCCGAGTCGGCGAACTCGCCGCTCGGGTGTCGTTATGTAAAAAACCCCCGGCCGATTGCGACAAATCGGAGTCGCTTCGAGAGTGGCGCGGGCCGAGCGTGCTTCTGCACAGCTTTTTTGGTGGCCCGGGCCATCGATAAAAAATTGGTCCCTCTGTCGGAAGTCAGGCCGGAGGCTTGTTCTCAGGTTTTGTTTCGCGTTCCCGCGGCGATCGCCGCCGGGACAGGGGGAGTAATCGGCGCGCATCAGCCCGTGGGGTTAGTCGAATCCTGGATTTCTTGGGAAGGCCGCGGAGGGGTCAGTAGCGAGACAACGATCAGAACCAAAAATCCCAGGGGGATGGTTACGATGCCAGGCTGGCTAAACGGCACGATCGCCTGTTCCTTAGGCAATCCGTACACTTTCGCATAGGTGTCGCCGCTCAAGAGAATCCAGGCCAGCGACGAGATCATGCCCACCAGGATGGCCACCGAAATACCTTGACGAGTGGTCCGTTTCCAGAAGAGCAGCATCACCAGCGCGGGTAGGTTCGCCGACGCCGCCACGCTGAACGCCCAACCCACCAGGAAGCCGACGTTCATGCCTTGGAATAAGATGCCGAGCACGATGCCGAGGACGCCCACGCCGACGGCCGCGAGTTTTCCCAGCCGAACCTTCTCGTGGTCGGTGAGTGGATTGCGAACAAAGATCGGGACGAGGTCGTGCACTACCGCTCCGCTGGCCGCAACGATCAGACCGCTGACCGTGCCAAGTACTGTCGTGAAGGCGATGGCGGAGATGATTGCGAACAGCAGGTTCCCGAAACTCTTCGCCAACAGAGGCGCCGACATGTTCTCGTCGCTCACGTCGAGCGCGCCGCTGGTCATGGCCCCAAGTCCCAGCAGCAATGTGAGCAAGTAAAAGGCGCCAATGACGCCGATGCCGACCACGGTGCTCTTGCGGGCGGCCGACGAGTCCTTCACGGTGTAGTAGCGGATCAAGATGTGGGGCAGGGCGGCAGTGCCGCCGAATAACGCCAGCATGAGCGACAAGAACTCGAGGCGATCGGTGAGTCGCCCGCTATGGATGCCCTTGAAGATCGGGTGGTTGCCAGGACGCAAGACTTGCGCGCCAGGCGTGGGGCGGGGCGAGTAGGTAATGGTCTTCGACCCGTCCGCGTGTTTTTCCTCTTTCTTGTCCCAAAGAACGACTTCGGCGTCGTGCAAGTTGCGGAGAAAACCCAGCGGACTAACCGGGCCGGTCGCCCACAGTCCGTTCGGCAGACGCGTGATATGGCCCACCGGGCGTAAGTCGGCTTCGCCTTCGCCATGTCCCTGCGGCAGGCCGTTGATCAGTTTTGTCTTGTCGGCCTTGATGGTCACCACCTGAGGCTCCATCAGCTCAGGACGGTCGTCGACGGTCAATCCACGCCAAAGGATCAACAGCACCAGAATGCCGCTGAAGAAGACGAGCAATGAGCCTTTGATGAACTGGACATACGTTGTCGACACCATGCCCGCGGTCACGACGATGACCGTGACCACCGCGCCGACCGTGACGACGCCGAGCCAGTGGGGGAAGTTGAAGAGTGGTTGGATCAAGGCTCCCGCGCCGACCATCTGCGGGATGAGATAGAAAATGCTGACCGCCAGAGTGCTGATCGCCGCGGTCAGGCGAATGCCGCGCGAGTGGAACTGGCTGTCGAGTGCGTCGGCGAAAGTGTAGCGTCCCATGCGCTTCAGCGGTTCGGCCACCACGAACAGAGCGACGATCCAACCGGCCAGAAATCCGATGGAGTAGAGGAAGCCGTCATAGCCGTAAAAGGCGATGATGCCGCAGATGCCGAGAAACGAGGCGGCTGAGAGGTAGTCACCCGCGAAGGCGACGCCGTTGACGAACCAGTGGATGCTGCCTCCCGCCGCAAAATAGGCCTGCGCCGACTTGGCTCGGCGACCAAAGTAAAAGCTCAAGCCAAGCGTCAAACCAACAAACGCGGCGAAGATGATGATTGCGGTAGTGGAGGCTTCGTGGATCAAGGACGGCTCCCAAGGGGCAGTGCTCCGCCGCGGGCTTTTTGCAGTGGCGGAAAATGAATGCGGAGAGTTGAGTGAGCGATAGGCGGGGCGAACGAGAAAACGCGAGAAAGTGTCAGAAAGCGACTGTTACGCCTCTTCGATGGGACGTCGGCAGAGGTATCCGTAGACCAACGCCAAGGCGAACGCGAGCAGAATGAGTATGAGTCCGTAGATGATCGCCAAATTGACGCCGCGAAACACGATGCGTTCCATGATGGTCGGCTGGAAGGCGTTCACGAGGACGAAGACGACGTAAGCGAATAGGTAAATGAGAAATAGCCGCATGCCGTAACGGCTGTTTCGCGCCGAAGTCGCAGCGGATTCCGTTTCAACGGCCGTCGAAGGCCCGTGGTCCATTCCCACCATGTTGGTCTCGCCTGTCTATGATTTCTTAATGTACGACGGACTTTCAAGTCCATTATGCGACGCGTGTTGCGACGGATTGGAAGTCCGTCGTACCCGAAAGATCTGAGTTGACAAAGCACTAGGAGACGTCGCTAGCCCTCTGTTGTCAAGCTTGTCAGGCGAACGACGAGCGACCTCGCTGGCACTTGCTTTACGCCACCGGCGGATGTAAGTTGTCTTTTTATTGATACAGAGTCTCAGTTTCTGTGTTTGGCGGTGGCAGTCGAGCAAGGTCTGAAATGATGAGCGAGGAATTGGCGCAAGCTCAGGCCGCTTATGAATCGGGGGACATCGAGCTGGCTCACCAACTCGCTCAACTCCACCTCGAACGCTGTCGCCACGACCCCCACGGCTGGCAGTTAGCCGGCCTGATCGAATGTCGCCGAGGCCGCTATCGCGAATCGGTTGCCGCACTGGAATCCGCCTCGCTGTTGGCGCCCTTGGTCCCGGCCGCCCGCGTCGGCTTGGCATATGGGTATGCGAGGATCGGGCGAGTCAAGTTGTCGCTCGAGCTCCTGGTGTCGTTGATTCCCGATGAATCGCTGTCGGTCGCGATGCTGCTCCAAGTCGGTTCGGGACTCGACCTGCTGGACCAACCCGAGTGGGCGCTGAAAGCTTGCCGAGAGGCGGCTCGCCGTGATCCCTCGTGCGCACAAGCGTTCTACGACCAAGGCTACTACGCCGCTCGCTGTGGTCTTCCGCCCAGCGTGGTGGAATCGCTGGCTCGTCGCGCCTTAGCGCTCGAGACTCGCGGGCCCTGGCGTCTTTCTGATGAGGAAGCCGAGTGACTTTGGTCTAACGTGATTCGCTGGCTCGCGAAATGTGCGTGGCTTGGCTGCCTTACCGCCGGCGCAAGAACGCCTGTAGCAGGAGCCCAAACAGGAGTCCCGCGCCGAGCATGATCACGAACGGCCACGGGGTCGAGAAATCCTCGAAGCCGTGTTTCAAGTTGGTGCCGAGGATGGCGGCCAGAGTCACCATGGGAAAGAAGAATGAGGCCAGCATGTTCAATCGGTGAGCCGATGTGGACATGCGGAGGGCCTCTTCAGCCTGCTGCTCTGACTTACGAGCCATCGCGAATTCGAGTCCATTGCGAGCATCGCTCAAAAGCAACTCGGCTCGACGGTCCAGATCGTAGGATCGATCGCGCAGATTCAGCAGGTCGCGGTCTTTCGGGACCAGTTGCCTCGCCTCTTGCAACACTTCGTGAAGATGGCGAGCCGTTCTGACGAGCGGCGTCACGGCATCGATCACCTGAAAATACTCGACGGCCGTGAGGGCTTTTTCTTCGGCTTTGTCCAGTTTTTCCAACTGCACGTCAAACTCGCCCAGGTGCTTTCCCAACGCCGTGATGCCGGCGCCCAAGTCGTTGGAATACCATTGGCCCGCGGGGGTTCGCCAAAAGAACCGACCTCGACGCTCCTCTTCGTTCGGCTGCGGCGGCTGGTGCAGCACCAACAGCAGATGTTCTTCATGAAACATGGCTCGCTGCCGCCCCGGCTTGTCGCCTAATCGCTCCCGAAACACTTCGGGAACTTCCCACGTGGATGGCAACAACGATCGAGGGCTCATGCGAGGTTTCCGATGCAGTTAGCGAATGCGGAGTAGCACAGTGCGTACGAGAATGAGCTCAGGCGAGAATTTCCTTCACGATTTCGCCATAGACGTCGGTCAGTCGCACATCGCGGCCGCCAAACCGAAACGTTAGTCGAGTGTGGTCGATGCCCAGCAAGTGGAGCATGGTGGCATGGAGATCGTGGATGGTCAGTTTATTCTCGACCGCCTTGTATCCAAACTCGTCGGTCTCGCCATACGAGACGCCGCCTTTCACGCCGCCGCCAGCGAGCCAGACGCTGAAGCCAAAGGGATTGTGATCCCGGCCATCGGCGCCCTGCGCGAAAGGGGTCCGGCCGAATTCACCCGCCCACACAATCAACGTCTGGTCGAACAGTCCTCGTTGCTTGAGGTCCGCAATCAGGGCCGCAATCGGTTGGTCGACCGCCAACGCATTATCCGCATGACCTTGGCGCAGATTGACGTGCTGGTCCCAGCGATCGTGGCCCACGGCGGGGCAGGTGAGTTCCAGAAAACGTACTCCGCGTTCAATCAGGCGGCGGGCGAGCAAGCATTGTCGGCCGAAGGTCGCCGTCCCCTTGTTCTTGGAATTGCAGCCATAGAGTTCGCGAGTCGAATCGGTCTCTTGATTCAGATCGGCTAACCCCGGGACGGTCGTTTGCATGCGGTAAGCGAGTTCATAGTTCTCGATCGCCGACTCCAATTGGTCCACTCGCCCCAGGCGGTCCAACACGCTCGCATCAAGTTTCTTCATGAGACTGAGCTTGTTCTTCTGCAGCGAATCGCTCGACTCCGTCCTGCGGATGTTGGCGACGGGCGAGTCGCCGGCATTGAAGATCGAGCCTTGATACGTCGCGGGGAGAAAACCGCTGTTGAAGTTGTCGAGTCCTCCAGGCGGAATCAGTCCGCCGTTGAGCACGATGAAGCCCGGCAGATCCCGGCACTCGCTTCCCAGTCCATACCCAAACCAAGCGCCCATGCTCGGACGACCCTGGATGCCGATGCCCGTATGCAGGAAGTAATTGCCGTTGGTGTGCTCGGAGAAGTCCGCAGTCATCGACTTGAGGACTGCCAAGCTGTCGGCGTGTTGAGACAACTGGGGAAAGAGATCACTGATCCACAGGCCGCTCTCGCCCCGCTGCCGAAATTCCCAGGGACTGCCGAGGGTGTTGCCATTGTTGTTGAACTGAGTCGGCTCGATCTTCATGGCGAACGGCTTGCCGTTCTGCTTCTGCAGGAGCGGCTTGGGGTCGAATGTATCGACCTGCGACGGTCCGCCGTCCATGTAGAGGAAAATGACTTGCTTGGCCTTCGCGGGAAAATGACCCGGCTTCGGCCCGAAGACTTCGCGCGGGCCTTTTTTCGCCGAGTTGCTTGAGGGGGCTGTTTCTTCGGCCATGGCGTTCGGCGACCACTCTCGCATCAACGCGGCCAAAGCCACGGCGCCGAAACCGTTCGCCGTGCGACTCAACCACTGGCGACGCGTGACAGCCGGATGTTGGACACGGTGGCAAGGATACATGAGTGAACTCCGCGGGAAGGCAAGTCGAGTGAATTTGGTGTGTGTTCAACTAGCCTGGCGGCCAGTTGAGACCTCGGCCGCCCAGCAAGTGATAGTGGAGATGATCGACAGTCTGGCCTCCGTGGCGACCGTTGTTGACGACGATGCGATAGCCGTCGCCAAGCCCTTCTTGGGCCGCCAATCGTTGCATGACCAGGAACAGGTGACCGACGAGCGGCGCATCTTCAGGCTTGAGTGCGTCGACTGAAGAGATCTCTTTCTTGGGGATCACCAGAATATGCACCGGGGCCTGGGGATTGATGTCGCGGAAGGCGAGGCAGAGTTCATCCTCGAACACGATCTGCGCGGGGATCTCGCGATCGATGATTCGTTTGAAAATCGTTGGGCCGCTCATGGAGTCTGCTTTGTCGGTGAGAACGGGAAAATGGATTCAAGAGGTTCTGACAATTATGTCGATAACCGACGGCGTCGTGTACTCCTCTCGGAGCGCCGAATCATGCTCAGATTCTCGATGATAGTTTGTCGCCGCTGGGGCCGGTCGGTCCTAACGACTTTATTGGTAGCGAGTTGCGCCATCCCGCTGGCGGCGACGCCCGCCGTGAAGGCCGAGGAGCGGTATTTCGAGGAGAACGGCATCTTATTTCGCGAGCAGCGGATTGTTGAACGCAAACCGGTCGCCGAGTGGCAATGGGAAGAGCGTCCCGAGACGACCTATCGGGAAGAGTTCACGACGACGTTTCGTGAAGAGCAGCGAGTGATGCAGGTTCCGGTCGTCGTCGCCACGTCGGGCGGCGGACCCCCGATCACTCGCTGGGAACCGCGGACTCAAATCGTCCGCTCGCCTGTCGTCGTCCGCCAGCTTGTGCCAGAGACACGCATGGTGCGAGTCCCCGTACGGAAGCTGGGCTTCAAGATGGAAGAACGAGTTGCTCGAGTGCCCCTCGGACCCGCTCCCTCGGCGGCCACCACCGCCAGCCGCCCGTGGACCGGCATGACTCCCAGCGGCTACGATCCCTCGGTCGGCCGCTGAAAGTTGCCTTTGCCAACTGTTGCCTTTGGCTCCGCCAAAGAAGCCAAAACCGTCGCCCCGCGAGCGCCGCGTCACCTCGGTGATCGTTCCACGCGTGAACGTGTTCGGTGGGGCCGCGCGAACTCAACGATCAGGTGCGTTTTCACCGGGCGGTGGTGAATGGGTTTGGCAAAGGCGAGACGATTTTCCGCCCGGTTCGACGCACCCTACTAGATCTCGCTGGATGTCATCGCATCTAGCGACGCGTCGACCGCGGGGGCCGCGGTGCGGCGACGCGAGCGGCGAGTCACCTTGGCGGCGCTCCACTCCTTGGTCAATGATTCAAACACCTCGGGCGACTCATAACGGATGACATGCTTGCCATCCGGCATCGGGCCGACCAACCCGCGGAAGACCGGCAATCCACGCAGCTCTAAATCGGTGCTGCAATCGTCGACGCCAATTTGAGTATGAGTCTGAAGCAAGTACTCCGAGTTCGGAAAATCGCGGATCCGCAGTCCGCCATCCGGTCCCCGAGTCACGACGCGATAAGTTGTCTTGGGCATCCCCTAAATCCCCTGCTCGAGCGCCAAAGCCCGTGTATGGACGCCGCTCCCGTGTCCAAGCGGGGGCAACGCGTGCGACGAGCAGAGAGAGATAGCGCTGAGCGAGGGTCCGTCTCAAGGTTCCTCGCGCCTCTATCCGTCGTCGGCGTTGGACTTATCGGCTCTTCTTTCCCGCGCGGCACACGCAAACCTCGGACCACCGTGCTAACGTCACAGTCGTCGTGCGGATCAAAGTCGCGTGAACCGATCAAATCGCGCTGAACGGTATACCAGGTTTGTTCGGCGCCGACTCGAGCGACGGACTGGAAGTCCGTCGTACATCCCTACTTCCCTGTCCCACGAGACGCTAGCTTCCACGCCGCTCGGACGCCAAACGTTCGCGCAGAGCGTCCACCAACGCATCAATGTGCGCTCGTTCATTATACAGGTGGCAAGAGACTCGGATGTAACGCGCCCCATTCCACTCCACTACTGGAACCTCGATCCGATGAAACTCCCACAGGGCTCGCTGAAGAGAGCGTGCGTCGCCTGGTGGTAGGGGAACATGAGCCATCGTGCCGTACCAATTCGCATCGTCCGGCACCATGGGCGCCAACCCAGACAACTCGACGATCCGCTGGCGAGCATATCGAGCCAGCTCATGCGTCACGGCACGAAATCGGTCGCTCCCGAACGACTCGAGAAAATCAATCGCGGCGGGGATCGCAAAGTACGCACTCGAGTCACGCGTACCGCTCCACATGAATTCGTCGGTCCAGTGAGTAGGCGACTCGGGTGGCAAAAGTCCCCAACTCAACTGAGTCGTCCGCATGTGGGCGTGCCAGCGTGGGGCGGCGAACAAGAAACCAGAACCAAACGGCGCGCTCAACCACTTGTGGCAACTGGCGACATAGAAGTCGGGCGCAAGTTGCCCGAGATGCAACGGTACTTGGGCCGGGGCATGCGGGCCGTCGATGCAAACCGCGATCCCCAGGCGACTCGCTCGACGGCAGATCTCCTGGACCGGCAAGATCACCGCGGTGGCGGAGGTGACATGACTTACCACAATCAGTCTCGTTCGTGACGTTACTTGAGCAAACAGGGCGTCCACGACTTTTTCAACGTCGTTCAGGGGCGGCAAGAGATCGGCGACCCGCGGCGCGTCCGCATTCGCTCGCTGGCACGCTCGTTGCCAAATGCGCACCACAGCCCCATATTCGTGATTGGTCAGTAAGACCTGATCGCCCGCGGCGAGTGGAAAACTCTCCGCGACCACATTCATGCCATGGGTCGCGTTCTCCACGAAAACGAGACTGGAATCGTCCGTGCCAATCCATTGCGCCAGTCGATGGCGAGCTTGTCGCCAAGCCGGCTCGTATCGACGCACGAAGAAGTCCATCGGTTGTTCATCGAGAGCCGCCTTCCATGCTTGCTGTGCGAGGAGCACCGGTTTGGGCGGCGGACCGAATGAGCCATGGTTGAGATAGATCGTGTCGGGGCGAATGGACCACTGTTGACGCCAAGCGGCCAACTCGTCGGGCGTCCCAGCATTCGTCGTGAAGGAGTTACTCGTCATGAATGTTCTCGATCTACGAAAGAGCGAAACTGGCCCGAGTGGCGCGGAAAACGAGTCGCGAAGGCGAGTAGTTTCGCGACGCGATGCCCTCGCCGTATCCCCAAGGCGACTCGGCGTCCGAATGTCCTACAGCAAGTGTCGAGCCTTCAGTTCCAGATACTTGTTAACCAAGGGAGCTGTCATGTCCTCGGGAAAGACGTCCAAGCACAGAACGCCCGCATGCTGAAGATCCGTAATCACCTGATGCCGCCAGGTGAGAATATGAGCGGCCGCGGCCGCTCGATAGAGAGCGGCGCCGCGCGGGTCGGGGTGGTCCGCCGCCGAGAAAAGTTGTCGATCCCGGAGGAGTATTCCCAAGGGCAAGTGACGTCCCACCTGCGTGGCCAAATACTGATGCACTTGTTGAGCATTGACTTCGTCGATCAGGTTCGTGGCGAGAATGACCAACGCTCGCTTGCGACAATGAGTGGAAAGATGCAAGAACGCCTGATCGTAACGTGACTCGACTAACTCGGGAAAACGATTGAACGAGGCATGCAGCAACTGATTCATTTGCTTCATGCCGCCTTGGGGCGGGACAAACGAGAGCACTCGGTCGGAGAAAGCGATGAATCCAACCGAGTCTCCCTGCCGCAACGCCACGTAACTCAACATGAGCATGGAGTTCAAGGCGTGATCCAACAAGCTCAGGCCAGCCGCCTCGTTGGTCATCATGCGACCGCAGTCGACCAGGAAGATCAGCCGCTGACTCTGACTCGTCTGAAAATCCTTCACGGTCAGTTTGTTGCGTCGAGCTGTCGAACGCCAGTCGAGATGCTTGTAGTTGTCGTCGGGCGTGTAGTCGCGCAATCGCTCGAAGTCGTGGTCCTGTCCAACTCGACGAGTGCGTCGAACACCCATCAGACTCAGGCGGTTGGTACGCGCGAGCAGAGCGTATTCGCCCAGTTGCTTCATGTCGGGATAGACATGGATCGTTGACTCGCAGGGATAGGTGAGAAAACGTTGCCACAGTCCGAGACGACTACGGACCCGCACATGAATCTCTCGCAACTCAAAAGCGCCTCGGCGACTGGGCAACGCCTGATAGTGCATGGACGCTCGATTGCGAGGACTCAACTGAAGAGTGAATTCCTCAGGCTGAGCCGTGAACTCTTGCGGAACATCGTCGCGAATCCACAGCAGCCGCTTGCGTCGTCCCTGATTGTGGATGGTCAATTGCACGGGGTGAGCCATCCGCAATGAGGCCACTCGCATGGTCTCGCGCGACACCGAAAAGTCTTTCCAGCGTGGCAGCGTCAGTAGATCCACGAACGCCAGCACGCCGATCACGACGTCCAGAACCGCGATCGGCACGATCCAGGAGGCGTCGAGGATAATGGCGAGCGTCAGGATGCAAGGGAGCAGCGTTACCAGCAAGAGCGGCTTGAAAGGATAGACTCGTTTGAACACCGCCAAGGGAATGAAAGGAGCGGTGAGGATCACGAGCCAGAGCCACGTGAGCCGCACCTGCCAAACTTCATCCTGCAACAGTCCCTGTACAAACTCGCTCACAGCCGGGGAACCTCCACGGTGCGAATCAATTCCTGCAGCAGGTCGTCCACCTTGCGACCTTCCACTTCCGCCTCGGCGGTCAAAATAACTCGGTGACGCAGCGCGGGGATTGCGATCTGCACGACGTCATCTGGCACGGCGTAATCGCGACCATGGAAGGCGGCGAGCGTGCGAGCCGCTTGCAGGATCGCCAAACCAGCACGGGGCGAGGCGCCCAAATGGAATTGGGGCCATGTTCGCGTCGCCCGTACGAGTTTCGCCACATAGTCGACCAACTTGTCGTCGACCACGACTTTTCCATTCTCCTGTATCGTGCGTTGAATCTCGTCCGGCGACGTGATTACCGCCAGATCTTCTTCCAGCCGTCGATTAATGTCGGCCTGCCCGCTGTGCAACTGCAGGATGTTCTTCTCCTCGTCGAACGCCGGATAGGACGCGATCAGCTTGAACATGAAGCGGTCGAGCTGAGCTTCGGGGAGGTTGTAGGTTCCTTCGGATTCAATCGGGTTCTGCGTCGCTAAGACCAGGAAGGGCTTTTCGAGGCGATGGCTTTGGCCGTCGACCGTGACGCGGAATTCCTGCATGATCTCCAGCAACGACGCATGCGTTTTCGCGGGCGCTCGGTTGATTTCGTCGGCCAACAGCAACTGAGTGAACACAGGGCCCGGTCGGAAGCGAAACTCCTGCGTCTTCATGTCGAAGATCGGCGCGCCCGTAATGTCCGAGGGCATCAAGTCCGCCGTGAACTGAATGCGGCCGAACTTCAACCCCATCACTCGACCGAGTGTTCTCACAAAGAGAGTTTTCCCCAAACCGGGAACGCTCTCAATCAACACGTGACCATTCGAAAACAGGGCCACCAGCGTGCCCACGACCAACTCGTCTTGCCCGACGTAGATCTTGCCAATCTCCGCCATCATCCGATCAAACAACTGCTTGGTCGCCGTTCGCTGCCCGCTAGGGTTGGATGAACTCATCCGCATCGACGATTGCGCGGGCGCCTTGGGGGCTTGCGCGATTAGCGGAGAAAAGCTAGAGGTCGGCGCGGCCGGCGCCATCGGCGCCGAGGATTGCATCGGCATGCCACTCGACATGGGTGACATGCCCGGAGTTGGATAGCTGGGCGCCGGATAATTGGAAGTGGGGAACGTGGGAGCGGGGAAGGAGGGGGCAGGACTGCCAGCGCCGCTCGTGGGAAATCCACTGCTCGCCGGTGAAAACGCGGGGGCGCCGCCGGTCGGTCCCGTTCCGGGCGCGGCAGAGGGAAATCCGTTCGGCGGCGAACTCGGCATGCCGGGGAAGGCGGGCGTGGACGATGGAAACACTGGCGGGCTATTCAAGGCCGCTGGCGCACTCGAACTGGGCACCGTCTGCACGGCATTGCATTGAGGGCATTTGGCCGGTTTGCCCGCATAGGCCATGCTGACCTTCAGTTTGCGACCACATGTCGCGCACAGAAACTCGACCATTCCGACGTCGCTTGCCGCGCCCGTCAGTGGGTTACTATCACTCATCACTTCTCCTTCGAGGGACTGTTGTTCTCGGGTGCGGGCGGCTGCGTTTTCGCAGGTGTTGCTGAATCGCCGACTACGTTGGCGCTAGCGACATTCGCGACTTGTGGAAGGGGACTCGCCGCGGTGGTGCTTCCCGTTGTGCTCGAGTTAACAACCCCGCTGACGACTCCGCCGCCGCCGGGATTTGTCGCCGTCGCGGGCTGGCCGCGCTTGCGATTGCCAGCGCCCTTCACCACCTGGTAGTACTCTTCGAGAGTTTTGCGAGCGGCGTTGCGATCGCCCGAGTACTGTAATAATTCGCCGACTGCCGTGATGTGAGCGCCAAAATCCGAGACCGTGTCGGCGGGCAATCGCCGTGGACGACCGAAAATCGGCAGAGAGCTGAAGCAATACAGAATGCCAATCGCGATCAAGTGCAGCACAATGGCGTTCAGCGGAAAAATCATGAACATCTCAAGTCCCGTCGGGAGCGAATCGTCGGGCTCTTGCTGGAACGTTTCTAGTCCCGACTCGTCGCTCTCGATAAAGGCCACTCGACCAGCCGAACCACACTCGCGGATCAGCAAATTAGCCAGCTTGCGGTGTTCGTGATTCACGAGCGGCATATTCAACAAGAACGAGCCGTTCGTCACGACGATGATCTGACCTCCGTTGGACCAGGAATTCTTTTGCTCCTCTTCCACGCGTCGTATGAGCGCGTCGCCTTGGTCCGTTTCCAGCAGGACCTCGGAATCGGGGAGCGAAGTGGATTCCAGGGGAATCGCTTCCGGCACAAGCGGCGAGTTTTTCTTCTTCGCCGCTCGACGGGCGCGCGACGAGAATAAGGGAACAACCGGCTTGCGCGCTGGAGTGGCGCCGGGGGCCGGGATGTCGGCCGTCTTGGGTTCAGCCAGTCGCGAGGCGACGGTGATCTCCGTTCGTGATGCATCGATTCCCTGCGCCCAGGGACCACGAAGTCCCTTGACGGGATACTCGGCGCCGGGGTGAATAACGAACCAGCGAGCATAGGTTTGGCCGGTTGCTCGTGATTTGTGCGACGCGTGGTCGGTGAGTGCTTCATTCAGTCGAGCGGGAATTTCTTGAGCCTGCTCGGGTGATGCATTGACTTGCATCTTGCGCCAATAGAGCGGGCCCGCGTCGAAGTCGCGGCCGACATAGATCAGTACTTTGTTGGGACCGCTCGCAACCCAATTGTCCAAGAACTGACGTTCCTTCCAGGAGGGGGCGTCGAAGGAATCGGGAATCCAGACGAGTGTGTCGTAGCTATTCAGCTTGGGCGAAAGCCGCCGCCAAGTCGTGACGCGATGACCCGCTTGTTCAAACATGCGAGCGAATACGGCGGTGCCGTTGACGCTGTCGGCGCCGAGCGCCGACTTTCTCTGGCCATACGTACGATTGATGTCGTCGGGAGCGCAGCCAGCGGAGACGCTCGCCAACACGAGGAACGCCAGCAGCAGCCATCGCCGGGAATTGGACGAGGAGGAATCCTCGCGCGCAATACTCATGCCGCACCTCCTTGGGGCGTCAGTCGATGGAATTCGTCTACCTCGCGCCAGCACTCCTCGAAGCGTTCTCGTTCCAGCTTACGCCGCCCGAAGAAGACGTCTTCAAAAGCAAACATGGTGCGTGACAACATCTCCTGCAGACGCGGCTCGTTCCGTATCTCGCGCAGGTATTGCCGATTCGTCTTGCCGCGCGTCAGTTGAATGCGTTGATGGCGGTCGAGTTGCAAGAGTTGGTGACTGAAGAGGTAGATGATCGCGCCGCTGTAGTCGCCCGCTTCGTATCGCCGTCGAGCCTCGCTGAGGAAGTCGCCGCGAGGCGCCGCGAGTTGCACGGGGAGTTCCTCGACGCGATCGATTCCGCCGCTGGTTTCTTCCTCCTCATCGCTCGCCGCGTCATTCTCGCCGTCTTTCTGATCGCGACCCAAGAAGGCGCGGACGATGAAGTAAGCGATGACGGCCAAGATGGCGAATAGCGCCAGGTAAATCAGAACTTTAAGCAATACGCCAATCGATTCGAAAGCCGTTGTCAGCCACGAAAAATCCCAGTCGGGACCGTCGTAGTTCCGTTGCTTGACCGGTTTCTCGGGACGAATGTTGACTCGTTGGAGGTCGTCCTTGCTGGAGTCATACCAAGGAAAATCGTTGACCGAACTGAGGGCTTTCTTTCCCGCTTCGACCGCTGAATCGTTCAGTGGCTCGGGGGCTGGCTGCTGACTGGGCGTCGAGGACGTGGAGGAGGAAGGCGGCGGGGTTGACGTTGTCTGACCGCTCGCGCTGCGCGGAAGTGAAAGGCTCCCCGCGGCGATGATCGCCAACAGGATCGCGAAGGTCAGGCATGAGCGATCGTGGTTCGACGACAGGCGCCTCATCCCGTCACCTTTGACAGAAAGCGACTCGCCTCGGCCCTTAACCGCAACTCGACTTCCCAGCCTTCATTGCGAATACGCACATCCAGGTAGCTCAAGAATCGCACCACCGCGACGTACAGCGCGACGAGCCACATTGATAAGGGAACGCCGACGACTACCATCCAATGGCTCCAACGCCAGTCGTGCAGAAAGATGCCTGAGAGAAAGAGCAGTCCATGGGCGATCGCTCCCGTGAGAATGACCGACATGATGGCGATGATCAGCCACCGCGGGAACAAGGGGGTGTTGATCGTGGAGTGGAGGACCGTCATGCGACGCGATAAGGTCTGTGCGTTTGGGTTTCGCGCGAACCACGAATGCCTCTCTAACAGAATGATCTCTGGCAAGAAGGTGCGGAGTCCGCGTAGTAGCCCGATGAAGCAGACCAGCAACATGAGGCTAAACTCGCCGGGCGTGAAATCGGGTTGCTCCCAAGCTGTGCCTAGGAGCAACCAGGCGGCGAGCGGGCCGCGAATCAGCACCAGGCAGATGAAGGTCTGACCCGCGGTTTGTCCTACGCCGCGGAAAACCTCGCGCCACGACGGTCGTTCCTCGAAGACGGAGAGTCCGAGATACATCGAGGCGAAGATCGTCCCCAGAGGCGCCTCGAGGAACACCAGCAGCGACATGTTCCAGAGGTAGCGGAAGGGGATGAACGACGAGCCGTAATCGTGGAAGTCCGGCGAGGCCATCCAACCGATCAGCAGGTGATTCACGATGGCCAGCGGCAAGACGCCGACCAGCGCCGTCGCCAACAGCCGACCGCCGTAGGCTCGCAGCACGTGAAGGCTCAAGTCCATCAGTTCGACCTGCGTCCGTTCGCGGACGACGATGCGCGTTTTATCCAGCTGCATCGGCGGGCCTCCGCGGGAATCCCAGTACGACGAAGTAGAAGGTGAGAAGACCGCTGTCGATGACCGCCACTGCCGCTTTCACCCAATACGGCAAGCTGGTTGGAGAGATGAATGCTTCGGTCAGAGCAGCGAGGAAAAACAGCACCACGAAGGCGCCCATGATGGGCATCGCGTCGCTCGCGGCTCGGCGCAGGGAGTCAAGTCGAGCGTATCCGCGCGTGGAGAGGAGCGACACGCCTAGTCGCAGCCCCGCGCCCGCGGAGAGTACGATGGCGGTTAGTTCAAACGGACCGTGCGCCGTCACAAACTCGAAGAAATTCTTGCCCTCGGGGACGTCAGGACGCGCCATGTAACCGAACGAAGCGCCCAGGAATCCCGCGTTAAACAGGGTGATGAACATGCCGGGGACAATCAGCAGTCCACCCGTAAAGCACTTCATGCCGATGCCCGTGTTGTGCGAAATGTAGAACGCAGCCATCAGGACGTTGACGGAATAAGGACGGTCCTGCAACGGCTCGCGGAAGTTCTCTTCTAACTGCGAGATCATCGCATCGCCTAACATTTCTTCCGCATAAGTGGGCCAGAGCGTTCGCGAGTAAGCCAGGATCGCGGACAGAATGAAGACGCCCCAAAAAACACAAAACGCCACATGCACGCAGCGATCATGAAAGATCTTCTGCGGAACTTCGTACAGTAGCACCTGTCCCCAGTACTTGAGATCAAAGGGGCGGCTGTGATAGAGCTGGTTGTGCGCGCGACCGACCAATTGGTGCAGGTACTGAACCGTATCGGGCGGCAACTGATAGGCGTCCGCCAAGGCCAAGTCAGCGCAGGCAGCTCGATACAAGTCGGTAAAACGAGTGACCGCGGCGGCGGGTTGGCGAGAGCGGCGAGTCCGCTGGAATTGGTCGCAGAGCAGCTCCAGCTCTTGCCAATTCTGGCGACGTACTTCCAGCAGTTGCGCGACTTTCATGCGGGAGGCCTCGGATAGGAGGACGCGGCGCCGGTTGGCGGTCCGAACATGGGCGCGAGTGGGTTGCCGACCGCGGCATAAGGCGATGGACTGGCGGGCGTGCCAAAGGGCGAGGTGGAATAGTCGGAGTTTGGTTGTACAGGTAGTGAAGCTGGCCGCACCGAGTCGGTTCGGTCGGCGACAAAGGTGCGGAAGTATAAGGCGCACAACAGCAAGTCATGACTGGTGTCAGGCATTAAGCCGAATTGGCGAATCAACGGCTCCGCTAAGTGCCGAGCCACCTCGCGCCGCCGCTCGACCGTGAAGAACCGCCGACGGTCGACATACATGGCGAGCGCTCGGGCCAGCGGGCGGCTGACAACGAAGTCCACGGGAAGGTATGCGGCCAACTGAGCCGCTCGAGGGTCTTCCAGTCGAGCGACTCCGGCGAGCCATTTTCGCTCTTCGATGATGACCATCGTCCCGCATAGCAGATCCCCAAGTCGCTGAAACCGGCGATTGAGCAACATGGTTCCCAACCCGACCAGCAATGTGGGGATCACATAAAGGTCGGGAAGCGAGTTTTCCAGATCTTGCCCAAACAACGGGTTGAACATCTTGAGCGACAAGAAGGGAAACAGATCGGCATAGCGAAAAACGTTCCGCATCACCGCCTGCAAGCCGTTAATCGGTTGACCGCTGGTTGTCACCACGCGGATGCCCAAGAGCCATTTGCCAGGAGTTTGGCCGTTCCAGTAAGTCTCGAAGATTCCGCCGTAGAACCAATCGAGCACAAAGCCGAGCACCAGCAGAATGGCAACGGCGCTGCCTCCCAGAAAGTCCGCGATGGAGCGCAACGGTGGGAACAGCCAGACGGCCAAGCCGAGCAGCAGGAACAAAAGAAACCACAACAGCCCCAGCAAACTCATCCGAAAGACATAGTCGATCAGCAACGCCGGCAGCCGCCGAAAGGGCCCGGCCACCCGATAGTGAAACGCAATGTTCTCGGGCGTCACGATCTCAATCGTGTTGTCGAGCGCGGTTTCTTGGGTGTAGGCCATACCGTCAGCGGGCGAGTGCGATGAGTCCGAAACGATGAGTCAGGGGATAGGTAGGACGAGTGGGCTGGGAGGCCCACCAGAAAAACTGCCCCTCGGCGCGGGCGCCCGCCCACGCTCGGTTTCCATTATTCGCGGGTCTCTCCCTCTACGCAAGCAAGCATCCCCCCAACCGGTCGCCAGCTTCTGAGTTTCTTGACGCCGAAAGTCGCCGTCGCTGGATTTGAGACTTAAGTCACAGCGAAGGACAAGGATTGCCAAGACCAAGCGATCACTCAGGCTGTCTGCGTCCTCAACCAGACAGTCTGGCTCGTAACCAGACAGTCTGGGCTTGAAGCAGACAGTCTGGGCTTGAAGCAGACAGTCTGGGCCAGTTTCAGACAGTCTGGGCCAAAAAGCAGACAGTCTGAGCAGTCGAGGGGGGGCCGGTCGGCCGGGGAGCAGAATTTGGGTGAGTGCGTGGAAAGCGTCGATTGGGTGGTTTGTGGCTTAGTTGGTTGTTTGGGGTGTTTGGGTGTGGTGGGTTTGATGGGGTGATTTGGTTGTGTGGTGTTATCGGCGTGTTTGGGGGGGGGGAGGGGTATTTGGGTGTCGCGTGCCACAGCACGCTCCGCCATAGCAGGAGTGCACCATGCAGTTTCGTTAAAGGCCCGAGAATGCCCATCTTGCTGTTTTCCCCAACAAATCCAGACAGTCTGGCGTGGGATATCAACATAATGCGACGCCGAGGCAGTTTGATCACAAAAAAGCAGACAGTCTGGGCTCCGATCCAGACAGTACTGCGCCCCGATCTAGACGGTCTGACTCCGGGGCCAGACAGTCTGGGCCGACAGTCAGACAGTCTGGGACTCGAAAAGACCGATCCCCCACGGGGAAAGTAGGTCTGGGAGGAAGGGGTAGACGGCGTTAAATGGGGTGTTTGGTGTTGATTTGGCGGTTTTGTGTGAACTGGTGAATGGGGGGTGGGAGGAAGGGGGGAAGGGCGAGATCGGCTGCGGTGCGACCGCAGAAATGTTGGGCGCCCCTCTTTCGACGACGGACCGCTCAGATCACTCCGCGGACCGCTGTCATTTAGTTGCAGGGCAGTGGCTAAACGTCGCGGCTAATGTGCTTTGTCACGGCCAAGAATGACGCGCGCCAAGATGTGGAAACGGACAACATGATTGTCTGCATGACCCGAACCGACGGACTGGAAGTCCGTCGTACGCTGGATCGACGGACTAGAAGTCCGCCGTACCTCCGTTCTTGATACGGGTGCGCCGCTTGTGAGTCGGCACACTGGTCGGCTAGACTTCCGCGCTCGAACGCACCATGCTTGTTCCACTGCGAAGTACATCCATCGAAGACTGTTCTAGGGAATGCGAGGTTTAAGGCTCATGGATCTGCAAGGTAAATCGGCGTTGGTTACGGGAGGCGCCACGGGGATCGGGTGGGGGATTGCCGAGGCATTGGCGGCGGCGGGCTGCCGTGTCGCGATCACAGGACGCCGGCCCGAGGTGCTCCAAGCAGCGGCTGCCTCCTGGAAGGGGACGCCCGCGATCCAGTACCAGGTCTGTGATGTGGCGAATCGCGAGAGTGTTCGCGATCTGTTTCAGTGGGCCGAGTCCGCTCTCGGGCCGCTCGACATTCTCGTCAACTCAGCAGGAACCAACATTAAGACTCGTTCGCTGGCCGAGATGCTCCCTGAACAGTGGGACGAAGTGATGGCGATCAATGCCACGGGCGTCTACAACTGCATGTACTACGCTCTCCCCGGAATGCGAACTCGCCGCGACGGACTCATCATCAACATCTCGTCGATCTCGGGCAAACGAGCCGCTCCGCTGGGCGGAGTCGCCTACGATGCGTCGAAGTTCGCCGTCACCGCACTGACCACGGCCGCTTGGAATGAAGAAGCCGCCAACGGGATTCGCATCACGAATATTTTCCCGGGGGAAGTGAATACGCCCATCCTGGAGAAGCGACCGGCGCCGGTGAGCGAAGAGCGTAAAGCGAAGATGCTGCTACCGGCCGATATCGCGGACATGGTGCTCGCCATCGCGCGACTCCCCGCCCGTGCTCACATTCCAGAATTGATCATCAAACCGTCCGCTCAAGAGTACATCTAAACGGCTACTCGGATGGAGGCTGGCGGCGAGACCTGAGGGAATCGTCCACGATAAGGACGATTCCCCCAATCATGACCTCGGTGGGCTCAACTTTTCCCCAGGACGAACTTGCGGTGCATGTCGATCCCGCCTCGTCTTCCGCCCCTAACGCGTTCTCCATGCCTACTCAAGTCACGGTCCAGGTTTCCGCCGACGCGAACATTTTTTCCAGGCTTCCCTCGCCTCGCTTGCTACGAGCTTCGCTGACCTGCCGAGCCAGCTCACGTTCGTACCGTGGACGCTCGACATCTCTCAACACCCCGATTGGCTCGGGGAGATCGGGATAGCGCATGCGACTCAGCATGTAAGCCAGCGTTGGTTGCTCGGCTCGTTCGTCATGCACCAAGAGATCCGCCTCGGAGTATTCCTGGCCTAATTCCACCGCTCGCAGGGCGCCTTGATCGAGCACAATCCCACGGTTGCGTCCATTGCCGAACCGCAGCGGCTTGCCCTGCTCGAGTTCCACGAGATGATCGGCCTTCACCTCTTTATCGGTCACGTAGTCATACGCCCCGTCGTTAAAGACGTTGCAGTTCTGATACACCTCGACGAAGGCCGTCCCTTGATGTTCGGCGGCTCGTCGCAACACCTCGCCCAAATGCTTGATGTGCACGTCAATCGATCGCGCGACAAAAGTCGCTTCACACGCTAACGCTAACGTAAGCGGATTCAGGGGATAGTCGATCGCGCCCATCGGGCTGCTCTTCGTCACTTTCCCCAACGGCGAAGTCGGTGAGTATTGTCCTTTGGTGAGACCATAGATGCGGTTGTTGAACATCACGATCTTGAGATCGAGATTGCGTCGAATCGCGTGAATGAAGTGGTTTCCGCCGATGCTTAATGCATCCCCGTCGCCCGTGATCACCCAGACTTGCAGGTCGGGGCGAGCACACTTCAGTCCCGAAGCTATGGCCGGCGCTCGACCATGAATTCCATGGATGCCGTAAGTATTCATGTAGTAGGGAAAGCGGCTCGAGCAGCCGATCCCCGAGACGAAAACGATGTTCTCGCGGGCAATGCCTTGTTGGGCGAGCACCTTCTTCATTTGGGCGAGGATGGAGTAATCGCCGCAACCAGGGCACCAACGAGTGTCTTGGTCGCTGGCGAAATCGTTCGGGGCGAGTACCGGGAGTTCCGTGCTCATGGAATGAAATCCTGCATCAGAATAAGAGAGGAAAAACGTGCCACAGGCCGACCCGCTTACGAAGCGAGTTCGCCGCGAATTCGTTCTACCAATTCCTGCACCGCGAAAGGGCGTCCCTTGATCTTGTTGAAACCTCGCGCGTCCACCAAGAAGCGGCCGCGCACAAGCAACGAGAGCTGACCGGCGTTCAACTCCGGTACGAGCACTCGCCGATAGCTCTTCAGCACCCGCTCCAAGTTCTCTGGGAACGGATTGAGCCACCGCAAATGAGCATGTGCGACCGAGAGCCCTTCGGCTTGGCACTTCTCGACCGCCGTCTTGCATGCGCCGTAAGTTCCTCCCCAACTCAACACCAACAAGTCGCCCTGATCGGGGCCCAGAACTTCGAGCGGGCCGACCAGGGGCGCGATGTTGGCGACCTTGGCGGCTCGAACACGAGTCATATGCTCGTGATTATCGGCGTCGTAGCTGATGTTGCCGGTGCCGTCCTGTTTTTCCAGTCCGCCAATACGGTGCATCAGGCCCGCCGTGCCGGGAATCGCCCAAGGACGCGCCAACAACTCGTCCCGACTATAAGGCAAAAAGTGCTCATCCAAGTCCTGAGGCGGCGCATGCTCGATGGGGATTCGAGGCAACTCCGAGACCTCGGGAATCCGCCAGGGCTCCGCTCCGTTCGCCAGATAACCGTCCGACAGAATGATCACCGGGATCATCAACCGAGTAGCGATCCTCCACGCTTCGATCGCCACATGGAAGCAGTCCGACGGGCTGCGAGCCGCGATGATCGGCAACGGCGACTCGCCGTTGCGTCCATACATCACCTGCAACAGGTCGGATTGCTCGGTTTTCGTTGGCAACCCGGTGCTCGGCCCGCCTCGCTGCACGTCAATGATCAGCAGGGGGAGTTCAAGCATCATCGCCAACCCCATGGCCTCGCCTTTGAGCGCTATTCCCGGTCCGCTCGAACACGTGACTCCCATCGAACCGCCATACGAGGCGCCAATGGCCACGCAAATCGCGGCGATTTCATCCTCGGCCTGAAATGTCTTCACTCCAAAATTCTTGTGCCGACTCAACTCGTGCAAAATGTCACTCGCCGGCGTAATCGGGTAGGTGCCGTAGACCAACTCCTTGCCGCTCAGGTGAGCCGCCGCGACGAGGCCCCAGGCGAGCGCCTGATTGCCCATGATGTTGGTGTATCGTCCCGGAGGCAGCTTGGCCGGCTCCACCACAAAACTGCTGGCAATGGCGTCGGTCGTCTCGCCATAGTTCCAACCCGCCTGTAACGCTCGACGGTTCGCTTCGGCCACTTCTTCCTTGCCCTTGAACTTCTCCTCAATGTAGCGCAGCGTGGGGTCGAGCGATCGCCCGTACAGCCAATACAGCAATCCCATGGCGAAGAAATTGCGGCACCGATCCGCCTCCTTCACCCCCAACCCCAAACCTTTCACCGCCTCGCGGGTGAGTTTCGTGATCGAGACCTTGAAGAGCTGGTAGCCTTCTAGGCTGTCGTTGTCGAGCGGATTCTGGTCGTAGTTGGCGAGCTTCAGACCCTTGGCGTCGAACGCGTCCTCGTCGACCACCAGCACGCCGCCCTTCTGTAAGTCGCCAAGATTCGCCTTGAGCGCCGCCGGATTCATGGCGATGAGCGCGTCAAGTCGGTCGCCTGGCGTGAAAATCTCGTGCGACGAGAAATGAACCTGATAGCCGCTGACTCCGGCAAGCGTGCCGCGAGGCGCACGAATCTCGGCCGGAAAATCAGGGAAAGTCGCGACATCGTTTCCCAGGAGCGCCGATGTGCTGGTGAACTGAGTGCCCGCGAGTTGCATCCCGTCGCCGGAATCGCCCGCGAGCCGAACCGTGGCCCCTTCTTTCGGAATCACTCGCTTCTGTGAGGGGTCACTACCTAGAGCCGTAGACATAGACTCTCCCTCGGCCGCCTAACGGCCGGACAAGCTACCAACGACGAAGCCAGAGAACGACGCGATGCGGACCCGCGACTCGCGACTCGCCCCGATCGGGAGGATGATCAATGCGGGACCATGCATCCCTTTGGATGGCAATTCGCGTACCATGAACGCAAGTCGGCGATTCATAGGTATAAAGCCCGGATCTAGCCAATTTTTGCGTGCGAATTTGGCACGGAGGGTGTGCAGGTACGCACGGTTAATGCGCGGCTTAATTGGACAGCGCCAGGTTCGCCGAGCTCACAGCCGCAAGACACGGAAGGTCGTGGACCGCGAATCGGGACGGGGGAGGAAGCCGTTAGGCGTCATTGCCTTGACTCGGATTTGCCCCCGCTCAGGCAACCATGGCCAGTTGCTTACAACGAACACATCTCCGACCAACCATTCGTCCGATTCGCGGTGTCATCACTCTTGAATGAGCCTAGATTGAGTGCCTCGGCCATTTTCTAGAAACCTAGTTCGGACAGTCTGATCCGATGAGTGAGGATCAGTGAAGATCAGTGTTCCCTTTTCTTGAGCACGGGGCGGGACGATTTCTGGGAACACTCATCTTCGCTAATCGTCACTGATGGAATTCCTTTTCGAGCGAAGAGAAATCGTCGTCTTATCGATGTTCGCTCACGGAGCGATCCATGCCGTCGCCGTCGATTGCTCGATCAGTTTTAAGTACTCACCTTGTAACCGGTTATAGTTGACTCAAACGGATAAACCTGGCGCTGTCCAATTAATCGACGGACTAGAAGTCCGTCGTACGTTGGGAAGCGGCCTTAGTGTCGGAAGAGAAATTCCTTGGCGTTCAGCAATGCCCAGGCTAGGTCTCGCACGGCTGCCGCACGTTCCTGGCCGACGCCAAGCCATTGAGCGGCTTGCCGTTGTTCGTCCGAGGTGGGCGAGCGGTTCAATGTCGTCCAGTACATGTCGTCCACCAGCGACTCGACGGACGACTCCCATCGGGCCCATTGCTCGATCCGACCCGCATTCGATTCAAGCCGTTCTTGCAACTCCTGGCCGCCAATCAATACCAAGGCCTGCTTCAACGTTGTTTCCTCGGAACGCTCGCAGGCACACGCCAGCAAACGCTGCGGTTTTCCGAACGTGGACAGCATGCGGTCGCCTTCCGTGGCTTTGCGGTCCTTGTCGCGCGAACGGCGAACGCCGGGTAACTGTCCGGCTCGCAGCACCTTGTCATACCCGCTGAATTGCAGCGGTTCATCCAGCACTTGGGATTGAGCGTCGAGCAGCGCTTCGGCGGGCAACCGACGCACGATCGCTCGCGCGAACAGCGAGTCCTCCGCGATGTTGGTATCGTTCGGCCGTGAGTCCAAACGATACAGTCGCGACAAGACCAATTCACGCACCAAGCCGCGCACATCGAAGCCGCGACGCGTCAAGTCGTCCGCGAGAAACTCCAGCAGGGCGGGGTGCGCCGCTGGATTCGTCGAACGCAGGTCGTCGACCGGTTCGACTAGCCCGCGGCCCATCACCTGAAACCAAAGAAAGTTGGCCTGAGTGCGAGCGAATCGTCGATTGGTCGACGTCGCAAGCCATTCCGCTAATGGTACGCGGCGATCCAAATGAGGCGCCATTTCCGGCGTCGACTCGCCGAGATACCGAGGCATGGCGTCGCGACCCGTTCGCGGGTTCACTACTTCGCCGGCATCCAGCACCTTGACGATCTGATCCCCGACGAACTCGTGCTTATCCAGTTTGTCCTTCCGATTGTTCTCGACGATCTGATAGTCGACTCGAGCGAAGAGCGCCATCCACTGGTAGAAATCGTCTTGAGTCCAGCGGTCAAACGGGTGATTGTGACACTGGGCGCACTGCAATCGCACTCCCAAAAACAATCGCCCCACCGTCTCGCCTCGCGATACCGGATCGCGTAACGAACGGTAAAAATTGGCGGGAGGGACTTCGTACGTACTACCTTGAGCCGTCAACAACTCGCGGACAAATTGATCGAGCGGTTTGTCGCGGTTGAAGCTCTCGCGAATCCAACCATGAAATCGCTCGACTCCCTTCGCATCCAAGACCTTTTCCTCGACCCTGAGCAGGTCGCTCCAAGCGAGCGCCCAGCGGTCGGCGAACGCGGGTCGAGCCAGCAGGCGATCGATCCACCGCTGCCATTTATCGACCGCTGGATCATCCACGAACTCCTTGGCTTCCTCGGGTGTTGGGAGTAGCCCTAGCAAGTCGAGCGACGAGCGACGAACGAGTGTCGCGTCATCGGCCATGGGAGCGGGGCGTACGCGAAGAGCGTGCCATCGCTCGCGCCACAGTTGGTCGATGACATTCGTCGCCGGGAATTCGCTCTCCGCCCAGGGACTGCGTTGCGGGACGAACGCGATTCGCACGGGAATTTGCTGGTTCAGATAGCGGACGACCACCGTCGACTCGCCAAACTGCTCGCGCCGCACCACTCCCTCGCGATCCACTCGCGCCGCGAGATTCGATACCTCGAAGGTTGCGAGTCTGGTGACGTTGCGTTGAGACCCGTCAGCGAATTGAGCCGTCGCTTGCAGCGGGACTGAGTCATGAGGTTCGACGACCACCGATTCCACGGGAGTCACCGTCACCGAGACGACTTCAGGGAGCGCTGGCGAATCGGCGGGGCAACCGGCCGCGATCCAATCGCGAATCAGCGAGTATTCGCTGTCCGATTTCTGAAACCGCACGCCGCCTTGATGGGGCGTGCGCCCTGTCGCCTTTTGCAAGAGCAGGCTGTCGTCGGGGCTCGCCATATCGATCCGACGTCCTCCGTGCTCGCGCACGAGTGCACGAAGATCATCAGCGGCGCTTTGCCCGCGCAACGAAAGTAAGAGTCCTCCCTTGCCGTTCAAGTTGCCGTGGCAGGCCCCTTGATTGCAGCCCGCTCGGGAGAGCACGGCCATCACGTCTTGCGAGAACGACGGCGTCGCGGAATTGGATTCGGCGGCGGTTGCGACGCCGTTCATGCCGACGATCGATCCGATCGCCAATCCCCACAACACCACTGGCAGCGACCAGACTGTCATGAAAGGGAGTGAACGGGCCATATGCTTCACACGCCGATTCTTGGAGGCTCTTCGGTCGCTGTCGGCTTAGCCCACGAGTTCCGCGATGGGCTTCACGTTCGGCTCAACGATGTACTGCGGCCGACCGCGGAAGTCGAACATGCGAGGAGCGGACGACCACTGGATGCCCAGGTTGTGGTACAGCGTGGCGTGGACCTCTTCGAACGTCACTGGTCGCGAAATGGGTTCGCCACCCATGCGATCGGTTTCGCCAATCACTTGGCCGGTTCGCATGCCTCCGCCCGCCATCAACGCGCACGACACTCGGGGCCAGTGGTCGCGGCCGGCATCTTTGTTGATCTTGGGGGTCCGTCCGAACTCGCCCCACACGACCACCGTGCAATCCTTATCGAGTCCTCGCTCATGGAGATCCTCGATCAACGCGGATACGCCTTGATCGAACACCGGCAGTTCTTCCTTCGCGTTGCGGAAGTTCTGGCCGTGCCAATCCCAAAAGCTGTAGTTGACTGTGACCACGCGAGCACCCGCCTCGATCAGGCGTCGAGCGAGCAGCAGGTTTTGCGGCACTCGCGGCGCCCCGTCCCCCTTGGGTTGATTGGGATTGCCCGTGCCGTAACGCTCGCGAGTCTTCGCGTCTTCCTTGCTGACATCAAGTGCGTCGAACAAGTCGGAGGAAGTCAGGATGCCCATCGCTCTCTGCGTGAACACGTCCATTCCTTCCATCGCACCTCGATTGTCCCACTCGCGACGGAAGCCATCGAGCGACTGAAGTAGATTGCGACGATCCGACAGATGGTCGAGCGTCACGCCTTGCAGGACGAGGTCATCGCGGCCCGGACCTGTCGGGCGGAAGGATGAATTGCCGAGCCCCAAGAATCCGGGGCCGGGCTCGTTGTACGGTTTGTGCTGCGTGGTGTAGCAGAGACTGACGTAGGGAGGAACGCCCGGCGCGATTGGGCCTTGAAGCTTCGAGACGACCGCACCCAAATGCGGCCAACCGCCCGCCGGTTCGTTCTGACTCAAGTGACCTGTGTAGCATTGGTAGCCCGCGTGATCGTCGCGGCAACCGACGACCGTGCGAATCGGGACCAGCTTGTCCATGATCTTGGCGAGTCGCGGCAGCAGCTGGCAGACCTCGATCCCAGGCACGCTGGTCGCGATCGGATCAAACTCGCCCCGCACCTCGACGGGCGCGTCCACCTTGATGTCATACATGTCCTGATGCGGCGGGCCGCCGCACAGGAACACCATGATGACCGACTTGTGCGACGACGACCCCGAACCGTTTCGAGCGGCGGACGCCTCCAGTTCCAGCAGGCGAGGCAACGTCAGTCCACCCAATCCCAACGCGCCAACTCGCAAGAATCCACGACGCGATACTCCGTCGCAATGACGACGCGAATCCTGAGGTCCGAAGAGTGTAAGCATGGCGGGCGACCGGCGAGTGAAAGGCGGAGGGGCGAGGTAATCTAGGCCGCAATCCAGGGATCGCGGCCGAGTGTATTGGCGATCAAGCGTGTCGGCGATGGCGGCTACAGAACTTCCTTCAGTGGCTCAATGCCTTCGTCGACCAAGTACTGGGGCCGACCGCGCAGGTCGAATTCGCGGATCGCTCGCAGGTTCAGACCCAGGTTCTGGTAGAGCGTGGCCCAGACTTCTTGGAACTTGACCGGGCGTTCGGTGGCGTATTCGCCCAAGCGATTCGTGGCGCCGATCACTTGCCCCGTTCGCATGCCGCCGCCGGCGAGCAACGCGCAAGAGACTTGCGGCCAGTGATCTCGGCCCGCGCCAGGATTGATCTTCGGCGTCCGACCGAATTCACCCCAGATTACGACCGAGACGTCTTTGTCGAGTCCTCGCTGGTGCAGATCGCGGATCAAGGCCGCGGCGGCTCGATCGAGCAACGGGCAGTCTTGTCGCAAGGCCTGGAAGTTCTGCCCATGGTGATCCCACCGGCTGAAATTGAGCGAAACCACGCGAGCGCCTGCTTCGACCAGTCGGCGAGCGATGAGGAAGTTCTCGGTCAGCTTCGGAGCTCCATCATCACGGAACTTCGAGTCGCCGCGACCATACTGTTCGACCAACTCGGGCGCCTCCTTCGAAACATCGAGTGCTTCGGCGAGTTTCGACGAGGTGAGAATGCCAATCGCTTGCGATGTGAATTCATCGATGCCCGCCATTTTGCCCGTGGTGTCGATGTCGCGGCGGAAGCGATCGAACGAAGTCAGCAGGTTCTGGCGATCCTGGAGTCGATCAAGGGTGATGCCTTGCAGCACCATGTTCTCACGCTTGCTGGTCTCGCTGCGTCCACCAACCAGTTTGAAGGGCGAATGCGCGATGCCCAAGAATCCGCCGTCTCCGTCGTAGCCCCAAGGACCGTGATCGGTCTTGTAGCACAGGCTCAAGTGAGGCGGGATGCTCTTGTTGACCGGGCCTTGCAGCTTCGAGACCCAAGCGCCAGCCGCTGGCCAGCCGCCGGCGGGCGCCGGATTCAGGTTGCGGCCGGTCATGCATTGGTACGCATCATGTCCGCCCGCGGCGCCGACGACCGAGCGAATCACGACGCACTTGTCCATTTCTTTGGCCAACTGCGGGAACAGCTCGCCCACTTCGATGCCGGGGACGTTGGTCGAGATCGGCTGGAACTCGCCCCGAATCTCCGACGGCGCGTCAGGCTTGATGTCCCAAAAATCTTGATGAGGAGGACCGCCGGGCAAGAAGATATTGATGATGGCCTTATGCGACTTGCCGATTCCGGCTTTCGCCTCGGCGGCCAGCAATTGGGGGAGAGCGAGTCCGCCCATGACCATCCCGCCGATCTTGAGGAAGTCACGGCGAGCTACTCCGTCGCAATAGCCGCTCCGACCCTGTGGCTTACCGAAGATTGTCAGCATCGTGGCTTCTCCCTTAATTTCATTTCGCGGCCCTCTGCGCGCACCACTCCCATCAAGGAGTTCATCGGCATCGTATCGGACGCCATTGATAGATTCAAGTTCGGTGCGCGCTTCAAGGCAAGCTTCTGGTACCGGAAGAAGGGTTTACGGTTCCCGTGGCGGGACGCCGTTGTTAATATGCGAGGAGCCTGACGATTGAGCATCTTGGGGGAGGAAGAGGCGTGAGCGAGCACACGACAGCAGGTCGGATTCCGGCCGTTGGCATCGACTTAGGTACGACTTTCTCGGTCGTGGCTTGCCTGGACGACCTGGGACGACCCCGGACGCTGATTAACGCGGAAGGGGACAAGATCACGCCGAGCACGGTGTTTTTCGAGTCGGATCAGGTGGTGGTGGGCAAGGAGGCGATTAAGGCCATTGCGACCGACGCGGCCTGTGTCGCCGAGTGTGCCAAACGGGAGCTGGGCCAACGATTTTTCCACAAGACGCTGGTGGGCCGGCAGTACCCTCCGGAGGCGTTGGAAGCCTTCATTCTGAATAAGCTCCGAATCGATGCCAAGAAGCAGATCGGCGACTTCAATAAGGTGGTGATCACCGTTCCCGCGTATTTCGATGAGACTCGGCGTAAAGCCACTCAGGATGCGGGATTCATGGCGGGTTTCGAGGTTTTGGACATCATCAATGAGCCGACGGCGGCGGCCGTGGCCTTTGGTTTTCAGCATGGATTTCTACGGCCGGATGGAACCGGCAGCATGCCTCGCAAAATCCTCGTCTACGACCTGGGTGGAGGAACGTTCGACGTCACCGTGATGGAGATTCAGGGGACTCACTTCAACACCTTGGCCACCGACGGCGACGTGGTGCTCGGCGGCCGCGACTGGGACCAGCGGCTGGTCGATTTCGTCGCGGAGGAGTTCATTCGGAAGTTTGGCGTGGATCCGCGCGAGGAGCCGAATGCGTCAGGGCGACTGTGGCGCGAATGCGAGGATGCGAAACGTACGCTATCCGCCCGCTCCAAAGCCACGATCGCTTGCGATTACCAAGGGCATGCCGTTCGACTCGAGATCACTCGGCAACGCTTCCAGGAAATGACTCAGGATCTGCTCGACCGCACCGCATTCACCACGCGACAAGCGGTCCATGCCGCGGGGCTCGACTGGAAGGATATCGATCGAGTGCTGCTGGTGGGAGGTTCTACTCGCATGCCGGCGGTCGTCGACATGTTGAGGCAATTGTCGGGGCGCGAGCCCGATTGTTCGGTGTCGCCCGACGAAGCGGTCGCTCACGGCGCGTCCTTACACGCCGGCATTTTGCTTGCCAAGCATCATGGTGAAACGCCTCGCTTTCAGATTCGCAACGTCAATTCGCACAGCTTAGGGGTAGTGGCGACGGAATCCGAAACCAAGCGGCCTCGTAACGCGATTGTGATTCCCCGCAACACGCCGCTACCCGTGACGGCTCGTCGAGTGTTCAAGACACAGAAGCCGCGGCAGAGTTCGATTCGAGTGCAGATTGTGGAAGGCGAAAGCATGTCGCCCGACGACTGCTCGCAGTTGGGCAAATGCACCGTTCGCAATTTGCCGCCCGACTTACCCGCGCAGACGCCGATCGAAGTTCAATTTCGCTACGAAGAGAATGGACGTTTGACAGTGACCGTGCATGTATCGGGCACCGACACGCAACTCCAGCACGAACTCACGCGAGAAAACAGCCTCACCCCCGACCAGCTTGCTAGCTGGCGACGCTATATCAGTGGTCTACCCGTAGTCTAGAAGTCTCCAAGCCCGTTTAAGTCCACCGCACTTATCGAAGTCGAGCAGGCCACACGTTGAATTATTCGCAACAAGCCAATCAAAAGACGACCGAGTAGTCGTTCCGCTTTCCCTTCTCCCTTCTCCTTTTTTCCTTTTTCCTTTTTTCCGCGGCCCTACTCGCGGCTTAAGTCCAACGCGATCTGCTTGACGGCTTTCAAGTCGAGTTTCCCGGTGCCCAAGATCGGGAGCGATTCCACTTGGATGTACGAATCGTTTCCGGGAATGTAGATGTTGGGCAAACCCGCGGCCATCAACTCTTGCTGGAGTTCGCTGGGGGTCTTAGTGATCGCGGTATGGACGACGACTAACCGTTCTCCCTTCTTCGAATCAGGGACGGCGGTGATGATGGCTTTCAGTCCTTCTTCCTCGTTGACGCCAATCGCTTTGTTCAGGTGCTCTTCGATCAGGATATGAGGCACCATTTCGCCGCCGATCTTCGAGAAGCGGCTCTCGCGGCCCGTGATCTTGATGAAGCCGTCGTCGTCGAGCACCGCGATATCGCCCGTGCAGTACCAGCCGTCGCGAATCACTTGGGCCGTCAATTCGGGTTGGTGGAGGTAACCTTGCATGACGTTGGGCCCCTTGATCCAGAGCATGCCCGCTTCGCCGACCGGTTGTTCCACTCCGGTTTCGGGGTGAGTGATTTTGGCGGTGACTCCAGGGATTGGGCGGCCCACCGTTCCTTCTTTCCGATCGACTTGATCCGACCCGAAAGAACGCGATGGGGGGATGTTGACGGAGACGAGCGGCGAGAGTTCCGTGGTGCCGTAACCTTCGACGGGCCGGACGCCGAACTTCTGCTCGAACGCGTCGCACAGATCGCTCGGCAGCTTCTCCGCCCCGGCGACCACCACATCGAGTGTCGCGAACTCTTCTTTCTCGCAGCGGCGCAAGTAGGTGCGGAGAAACGTGGGAGTGGAGAGAAACACGGTTCCGCGGTACTTGTGGACCAGTTTGCCAACTTGCTTGCCGTCGAGCGGATTGAAGTGGTAGACGCCGCCGATGTCGAGCGACAGAACGGTCCAGAGCGTCACTGTGTAGCCGAACGAATGGAAGAACGGCAGAATCCCCACCAGCATATCAGTCGAACTCAACCGCACGACCGTGTCGATCGCCTCGACGTTCGACCCCACGTTGCCGTAGGTGAGCGTGACTCCCTTCGGAGTGCCGGTCGAACCCGAGGTGAAGATGATGGTGATGACGTCGTCGGCGGTGACTTCATGCAGCTTCAGCGAACGCTCAATCATGGCCGCCGGCAGCGCGTAGGTTTGCAGGCCGGTGATCAGTTTATCGGCGAGCGACAGTTTATCGCGGAGATCTTCCAGAAAGACGATTTCGGCATCGAGTTTGAAGTCGAATCGCTCGAGGAATCTTCGAGTCGTCAGGACGTGACGAATGCCTGCCTGCTTGATGCAAGCATTCATGACGTCGCTGGTCACTGTGTAGTTCAAGTTGACCGAGATGCGGCGATCGAGGGCGAGTGCCGCGTTGGCGATCGAGCCGCCGGCCGATGGAGGCAACAGCAAGCCGACATAACGCTCGTCAGCGGCCAGCACGTGCTTCCGTAGTAGGCGGCGGAGGATGAGGGCTCGCATGAGCATTTGGCCGCCGGAGACTTCCGTGCCGAGCGAGTCAGCGACCTTGAGCTTGAATTTGCGCTGTTTAGCGCGGCGAATGAACGAACGGGTGACAATCATGGCGTCCTGAGTTCTCCTCGCGACCGCTTGCGATCCAAGTTCCAGTACGGCTTGCCGCACTTGCTGGATGTTCTCTGGGGTTGGAATAGGGGCGCCGAAATGGATGTGGATCGGATAGGGCCATTTACGCGGCCATTTCCAGAAGAATCTTCCCTTTGAGAAGCTGAAGATACTGCCCCACAAACCATCGAGAAAGACGGGCACGACCGGCACGTCGGTCCCCTCGGTGATGCGGAGCATGCCGGGCCGAAAGGCCTGAGTTAACCCGGTGCGGGTGATCCCGCCTTCGGGGAAAATCGCAACCAGTTCGCCGGCGAGCACGGCTTCGCGGGCTGTCTTGAGCGCCCTCAGGATCGACTTGGGCTTGGAGGCGTCGATTGGAATGACGCCATGCATGTCGGCGAGCGCCTTCACCCACTTGTTCTGCAGCGAGCCTACCCAAGCAATCGGGCGGACGGGGCGGGAACTGGTGAGCATCAGGAGGAAACCGTCGAGCCACGAGATGTGATTAGAGACAAGCACCGCGCCTCCCTCGGGCGGCAGATTGTCTCGTCCGTAGACGTGCAGCCGATAGATCGTCAAGCTCGAGAGCCAAACGAAGAAACGGAGAGTCGCCTGTGGGATGTGGCAGATGATGTAGATGCAAACGGGAATGGTCAGGATGCCGCAGACCAGAAAGATCTGACCCGATGACAGCAACGGCTGGTCGTTGGCTCGGATGGGCAGGCGAAAGCCCGAGAAAATCACCGAGGCGAGCGTGATGCCGCCGAAGGTCAGAAAGTTGCTGGCGGCCAAGATCGCTCCGCGGGATTGAGGAGGACTGCGGTGTTGCAGGTAGGCTTCCAGCGGAACATCGAACAATCCCGCGCCGACTCCCAGGAGTCCCAGCAACAGCGCGGCGACGAAGTAGGATGCCGTATACGAACCGCCGACCGGACCCGTTGATGCCTCGACTAAGGCGCCTTGGACCGTAAACAAGGCGATCGACGAACAGGCGAGGACGAAGCCCCCCAGTGGGACAATCCCCAGTTCCACTCGCCCTTGAGACCAGATTCCCGCCAGCACACTCCCCACGCCGACGCCAATGGCGAGTGCCGCGAGCAGCGGCGCGACGTCGGTCTGACGAAACACGCCATTCTCGAAGGCAAAGCGGTCAATGTTCAGTTGCGCCAGTGCGCCGAGGCTCCAGAAAAACGCAATCCCCAAGGCCACTCGAAACAACCCACCACGACTCGCCAATTCCCGCAGATCGTGAAATGTCTTTGGGATCGCGTTCCAAGGGAATCGCAAAAGAGGGTTGGCGGCGACGATTCCGCGGATTCCAAGCGAGACCGCGAAGCCGACGCCCGCGATGCCGATCAGCACGACGGCGGAGAGCCAGAGTTTTTCTTGGCCATATCGGCCTGTGGCGTCGGTCAGCCAATTGCCGATCGCCGAGCCGAGGACCATCGAGAGGACGGTTGTGAGCCCCATGCAGCCGTTAGCGGCCGACAGTTTTTCGGGTTTGAGCGTTTCCGGCAAGCTCATCAACCGAGCCGGCGAGAACAGGGTTGACTGAGCGCCCATGAGAGCCAGCACGATGAAGAGCGTCGTCAAACTGCCCCAAGCGATGGCGGCCACCGCCATGATCATTAAGACGATTTCGGCGAACTTGCAGGTCAGGATGACGGTTCGCTTGGAAAAGCGATCGGCGAGATACCCGGCCGGCGCGGCGAGCAGGAGATAGGGGAGCACGAACGAAACGGTGCCGATGGCGAGCACCCAGGACTGGTTTTTGGGCTCCACATGTTGTTTGCCAATGCCTACCGCCAGCCAACGAAAGACGTTGTCGTTGATCACGGTAAACGCTTGCATGGCCAGCAGCGCGAGGAAACTGGGCGATGCCAGATTGTCAACGCCAACGGTCGGAGGCGTAGGCTCGCGTGTCGAGGCGTCGGACATGAAGAAACTCCGGGGTGTTGGCACGTTGGCGGCGGGCGAGTCGGCCTGCGCCGGTTGGGTTGGAAGGCGGTTGACTCGCTCGGTCCAAGAATAGCGTACTAGTTGTCGTGTCCCGGCCAATTTCCGTCAACACAGGTTGATGGACCGGACGACTGGCAAATCCCGTTTGTTCCGACGTTTGCGACGAATCTTCGAGCGGCCTGGTCGAACGGCCGATCTGACACCGAAGGACGGAATTACAGAAGATCCGTCGCGAAAGGGAGGACCTGTCGTGGAACTCAACCGCAATCACTACTTCGCTGCCGGAGTGCTCTGCATCCTGCTCGGCCTCCAATTCCGCATGGTCGACTCGTTCACCTTGAACGAAAAGTCGTCCCAGTACTTGGCTCAGCAGTTCTCCGACGGGCCGTCGGTCGCGGCCGCCGGACCGGTTAATCTGGGCTTATTCCCCAGCACTCCGCCCTCCCGACGCACGATTCAACCGCCTCGCTGGCTCGGGCTTTCCCTGATCTCTCTGGGCGCCGTCTTGCTGCTGCATAGCCTGGCCATGAAGAAGCCGGGCGGTGGTTGACGGTGCGTCTGGGCAGGGGCTGGCGCGATGCCACAAGTTAAGTCCCTGCATCGCTCGCCAGTTTGACAACCTATCGGCGAAGAATAAGATGATGCGACTTCAAGGTCGCGGAGGCGCCCTGAGGAATGCTCGTCTGGGGCCTGCCACATCCAGCGTCGTTGGGCGACAAGGCGCCCGTCGTCCCCCCGCGAGCAACCCAGGCGGCTTGAAAGCCTTGGAGGACCATTCCTAGTCATCTTGAGCTGATCTTGGTCGGAGTTGGACATGTCGCTCTATAACCGTATTACGCTCGCCGAAGTCGGGCCCGTGACTGTCGTTCAATTCGTCGACAAGAAGATCATCGATCCCGCCATTATCGATGAACTGGGGGACGAACTGTTCGCTTTGGTTGACCGCGACCAGCGCAAGAGTATTGTGCTGAATTTCGGCAACGTTGAGTTTCTTTCGAGTGCGACGATCAACAACCTGATCAAGCTCGAACGCAAGACTCGGGCCGCCAAGGGCGCCCTGCGGTTCTCGAACCTGCGTCGCGATATCCGAGAGGTGATCAACATTCTCCGGCTGGATAAACTGTTCGCCATCCATACCGAAGAGTCGGAAGCGGTCGCCTCGCTGGGCGGCGCCTAGGGCAACAAAAAGTACGACGGACGTCTAGCCCGTCGGTTTGCTGTACGACGGACTTCTAGTCCGTCGTACGGTTCCGTGTTTTTCCGTGTTGTTCCGTGGCTAGATGTTCACCCACTGGCCGCTCTGGGCGCTGGCGAGCACCGCGTCGCAGACCTTTTGAGTTTCCTGGGCGTCGCGGAACGTGGGACCGGCCGGCTTGCCGGTGGCGAGTCCTTCCAGGAAGTCGGCGACTTGGTGGACAAAGCTGTGTTCGTAGCCGATTTGCAGGCCAGGCACCCACCACTTATCCATGTAGGGATGTTCGCCGCCGTGGTCGGTGACATGGATCGAACGCCAGGCTCGCAACTTGCTTTCGTCCCGGTGATCGAAGTAGTTCAAACGATGGAGATCGTGCAGATCCCACTGGATCGACGCCTTCTCGCCATTGATCTCGAACGTGTACAGGGCTTTGTGGCCGCGAGCGTACCGAGTGGACTCGAAGGTGGCGAGCGACCCGTTCTGGAAGCGGGCGAGGAACGCGCACGCATCGTCGATCTTGACCGGCTCGACCTTGCCGGTCTGCGTGTGAGTCCGTTCCTTGATGAACGTCTCCGTCATGGCGCTGACGGTGGAGATGGAGCCATTCAGCCACAGAGCCGTGTCGATGCAGTGAGCGAGCAAGTCGCCAGTGACGCCCGAGCCTGCGGCTGCGGCGTCGAGTCGCCAGAGGGCGGCGCCGCCCTGGGGCAAGTCGGTTGAGATGGTCCAGTCTTGCAGGAACACTGCTCGATAGTGGAAAATACGGCCGAGGCGTCCCTCTTCGATCAGACGCTTCGCCATCGTCACCGCGGGGACTCGACGGTAGTTGTACCAAACGATGTTCGGCACCCCCGCCTTTTCGACGGCGGCGATCATCTCCTCGCCTTCGGCCACGTTCATGGCGAGCGGCTTTTCGCAAAGGATCATTTTGCCAGCCTGAGCGGCGGCGATCGCAATCTCCTTGTGGAGATTGTTGGGCGTGCAGATGTCGACGGCGTCGATGTCGGGACGAGCGATCAGCTTGCGCCAGTCCGTTTCAATCGACTCGTAACCCCACTTGTTGGCGAAAGCCTGAGCTTTGGCGGCGTCGCGAGCGCAAACGGCCTTCAAAACGGGCGTGTATTCGAGGTCGAAGAAGTTGCTCACTTTGCGGTACGCGTTGGAATGCGCCCGCCCCATGAACCCGTAACCGATCATGCCGATATTGAGCGGCTTGGCCATACGTTGGTCCCCCGTGTCGTAGTGTAAAACCGCGTATCTTAGGTACCGCGCGAGCGGAACGCAACGCCGCGGCCGCCGCTCGCCAAAGCCCCTGGCGTCTGTTACGATTTCTGGTCTTTAGGGCTTGTCGATCCCACGGTTGCTCCGCGCGACTGTGATTCATCGTGCGGCCAACGATGCGGGGACAAAAGGGATTCCCGCCTCGTTCTCTCGTTTGTTTCGCGGTCCTGTCACGGAGAGTTCATTCGTTATGGCGCTGGATCATTATTCGCTCTGTCCGTGCGGAAGCGGAAAGAAAATCAAGTTCTGCTGCTCGAACGACATCTTGCCCGAGTTGGAGAAGGTCGTTCGCGCCATCGAGGGGGATCAGCGGAATTCGGCCGTTGATCAACTGACGCATCTGATGGAGTACAAGGGTAAACGCCCAGCGCTGCTCGCACTCAAGGCCGAGATTCAGTTGTCGCTGGAAGATGCCGAGGGCGCGACGCAGACGGCCCAAGAATTTCTGCAACGCGACCCCGCAAGCCCGCTGGCTCTTTCGCTAGCTACCCTGGCTGCCGCCCAACGCGGCGATATCGTTTCCGCGGTCCAAAAGGTCCATAAATCGCTGGAAGCGGTGCTCGAACGTAAGACGCTCGACACCTCGTTTTTCGAAGCCTTGGATGCGGTCGGCAACGCCATGTTGGAGCAAGGCGATGTCATGGGCGCCCGCGCTTACTTCATGCTTATGAGCGTCTTCGCCGCGGAAGGCGATAGCATGCCGCCCGTGCAGGAACTCGCCTCGATCGATCGTAATCCCAGTCTGGTCTGTCTGCTGAAGCAGGATTTTGTCTCGCGCGACTGTCCTCCCAACGTGGTTTGGAAAGGGGAGTTTGACGCTGCCAAGCAACTGATGGAAAAGGGCTTGTGGTGGAAGGCGTGCGAAGCCTTTGAACAACTTTCGACTCGCTATTCGGCACAGCCCAGCATTCTTTTTAATTTGGCCGTGCTGCGCAGTCGGTTGGGCAACACTCAGTTGGGGCAATCTGCCTGGCGAGCCTACAGCAGCCTGCCGTCGGTGCCGCTTGAAGACGCCGCCGAGGCGCTGGCGACCGCCCGCATCCTCGACACTCGCAACGAAGACATGATCGACTCGCTGAGTGTCGAAATTCCGCTCAGCGAAACCGATCGCGTCATGGAACGTCTCCTGTCGGATAAACGCTTCCTGCCGGATGCGGAGTTCCTGCAACGCTGGGATCGCGAAGCGGCGGGGCCGCCGCCGAAGGGCGTTTTTCAATTCCTCGACCGGCCTCTGCCGGCGACAGCGACCGATGTGACCGTCGAGAGCCTGCCGCTGTCCCAGGCGCTCGTCCTCGTCTTCGGACGCCAGACTGATCGTTCAGCCCGTATCGAACTTTCGATTCGACAGTCGCCGCAAGTCGCGGAAGTCATCGCGTCATTGCGAGCGGCGTGCGGCGATTCGGCGGGCGAGGCGACTGCTCCCGTCGTGGCGGGTAAGATCTCGGCCCTGAATGCGATCCTCGAGCCGATGTACGCAATTCCTCCGGGGCTCGCCCCAGAGGTCGCGGAGAAGTTGTACGCGGAGATTCATCGCCGGGCGCTCATGGAAGTTTGGCCCAAACGCTCGTGGAAGTCGCTGGATGGCAAGAAGCCTGTCGATGTGGCGGGAGATCCAGCCTATCGAGTTCGCTTGTGCGCCGAAGTCCTGCTGTTGGAAATGCGCCATGCGTCCCGCGAGTTTGGCGTCGATTTCAATCAGCTGCGCACGTTGCTCGGCCTGCCAACCTTGGATCCCATCGAGGAGCCGGAGCTTGACGTTTACGCGCTTCCGCTGCCGCGATTGGGCCGAGTGGTCGCCGAGAAGCTGGACGATACAAGGCTGTCGCGATTACTCGAACGCGCCAACTACTACGGTCTAGCTGTCTTGGCTCGCAAAGCGGCGCAGGAGGTGCTGCGCCGCGACTCCCTGCGAACCAGCAACGCTCGACTAACCGCGTTGTCGATTCGAGCGACATCCGCCGACTCGTTCGAAGAAGCGGTGCAGTGCTATCGCGACGCCGCGGAACTGGCGGGAACCTTGGGGCGATCCGCCGCGCCGTTTCTCTTGGGCGAACTTCAAGTCCAATTGCTCGTCGGTACGCCGGAGCGAGTGATGGAGATTGTCCAGTTCGTGCAGAGTCGGCACGGACAGGAGCCGAACATCATGCAGGCTCTGTCGCAGATTCTGGGACCGTTTTTGGGACGAGCGCCCGATGGTCGTATGACGCTTCGCATGATGCGCCCCGGCGCTGCACCAGGAGCTGTCACAGGCAACGCCGCTCCCGCCGCCAAGCCTACGTCGGGCCTTTGGACTCCTGGACAAGGCTCGCCCGCCGCCGCGGCCCCTGTCGCCGCCCCGCCGCCGGCCGCGAAGTCAAAGCTCTGGGTTCCCGGCATGGATTAATGCCAGGGCGACTCGACAACTTGAGTGACGACGGACTTCCCGTCCGTCGTCAGGCGTCATACCGAATCAACCGGTCGGTTCGATTCGTAATCCCTAACGGCCACGCCAGTTCTTGGCTGACGCACTTTTTGGTCAGAAATTTCCCCTGGCCGTACGCACTCGCCGTCCGATAGCATTACGATGGACAAAAGAACGTTGATGCGTTGGTGGCGTAAGGCTTGTTCTGCGTGGTTTGGAACAAGTCTCGGGGCTCCAAGTTGAAGGGGCGAGTATGTCCAAGACGAGTGGCGGACGGACGAACACGGTGTGGGGGCGGCGAGCGGCCTTGCAGGCTGGCGTGGGGCTGTTTGGGCTCAGCTTGCCTTCGTGGTTGCAAGCGGCCGAGCAGTCGGTTCGTCCTCGTCGCGATGTTTCCTGCATCTTTCTCTTCCTGGCGGGTGGACCGAGTCACTTTGAGACGTTCGATCCGAAACCTGAGGCGCCGGCGGAAATTCGAGGGCTGTGGGGACCGATTGCAACCAACGTGCCCGGCACTTTTATCTGCGAAAAAATGCCGCTGATGGCGCAGCGGATGGACAAGGTGGCGGTTGTCCGTTCGTGGCAAGGCAAAGACGGGTCGCACGATACGGGATCGCAGCATGTGACCAGTGGCTTTCTCGCGCCGCGGACAGGGCAGTACTTTCCCAACTTCGGCAGTCTGGTGTCGGCTTTGTATGGCAGCCGAGTAGCGGGAGTGCCGCCGCACATCGGCCTGCCCGTCGCCGCTCGATATACCAATTCACCGGGTTACCTTGGGCCCGCCTTTGATGCCTTCAATATCAAGGGCGACCCCGCGGACCGCGATGCAGCATTGAAGAAGCTGACGTTGACGCCCGCTCGTTTCGAAGACCGGCAGTCGATGCTCCGACAACTCGACAACCTCGGGCGACTCGCCGACCACGCCGAACGATCCTTCGAAGCGCACGACAAATTCGCGTCCGAGGCCGTATCGCTCTTGACGAGTGGTCGCATGGAGCGGGCGATGAATTTGGAGGAAGAGCCGCTAGCGCTTCGCGAGCGTTACGGCTTGAACATCTATGGCCAGCGAGTGTTACTGGCTCGACGCATGGTTGAGGCGGGCGCGCGGTTCGTCACCATCAATCATGCGGTGCAGGGGGGATTGTTTGGCAATGGCGCGACCGATGGCACTTGGGACAATCATCACCTGTTGTTTGATTCGATGATGTCGTTCGCTCATGAGCCGAGTGCGATTCCGAAGGGATACCCTTGGCATCGTTACTCGGGACCCGGCAATTTGCCGCAACTCGACATGTCCCTCTCGACGTTGCTCGACGATTTGGATGAGCGAGGCTTGTTGGATTCGACGCTCGTGGTGGCGATGGGCGAGTTTGGTCGGACGCCTCAGATCAACAAAGATGGCGGACGCGACCACTATCCCAACGCGGGCTGCGTGGTGTTCGCGGGCGCGGGCGTAAAGGGGGGGGCGGTGATTGGAGCCACCGATCGACGCGGAAGTGCGCCGGTCAGTCGTCCCTGGGGACCGGAAGATGTCGCCGCTTCAATCTATCATGCGCTCGGTATCGACCCGCATCGCACTCATTTCCCGCGTCTTCCTCGTCCCACGCCGATCGCCGGCGGCCGAGTCATCGAGGGGTTATTTGTTTAGTGAAGATTAGCGAAGATCAGTGTTCTCTCCTCTATAGGCGTGTTGCCTAAACTCCATTCCAGGAGATGCCAAACGCCTCGGTGGCATTGCGCCAGAACAATGCTTCGATGTCGTCGCGACTCCAGCCCGCAATCTCCGCTGCCTGCTTCATCGATAGTAGCTGTTCGTAGATCGCCAGAATCGGGCGACCGTCGCAGTGCGGAAATCGCATCTCGATGCGCGATGTGTCGAGCGCCTGCCAAGCGCGGCCGAGCGCCACGTACTGACCGCGAAAATAGGTGGCGTCGAGTCCATCCGAACCGTAAAAGATCCGTCGTCGATCCTCGCCGCGGAACAGGGTGATCAAGGGGCGAATGTCGGTGACCGCCGACACGTCGTACCAGATGTTCGGCATGCCTCGCAGGCGATCGATGGCTTGCCGGATCGGCCAGTAAGTGAAGCTGCGAGCGCAATGGGCCAGAATCCAGCGGATGTTCGGGTATCGACGGTTTGTGTACTCGTCTAGATCGTCCAGATTCCACTGATCCGCGCAGCCATGAAATCGCGACAGGTGGAGCGTAACCCACAGTCCGAGATGATTGGCGAGTTCCAGTTGTTCGTGCGGCAAGAATTCGTGAATGCGACATTGAGCGATATCGCCCGTGACGGAAAAGAGCCGGTAGGGCTTGAGTCCGATGAACCCCGGCTCGCGCACATCGCGTTCGATATCCGCCACTCGACACGCGGGAGTGACCAGACGATTCATGCGGGAGAGTGGGTCGCGCCGCACCTGCTCGATGCACCACTGGTTATGCGCCGTTATGTCAATGCCAGGCGCGGGAGTGCCCAGCACGAGAAAGTGAGTTTCGCGGCCAGGGTACAGTCGGCTGGCCCAATCGCGTAATGCATCCAGGTCCGCATATGACCATTGATCGAACGCCGACGGTTGCGACTTCGACAGATGCGCGGGATTCAGCATGTGAATATGCGCATCGAAGACCCGCGTCGGCACGAACTCGTTCAGTTCCTCTTCCCAGATCTGTTGGTCGCTGGGTTGGTAATCGCTGATCGTGACGGCCATGCATTTTCCTTTACAGGCTAGTCCATCCGCCATCGACCATCAGGTTGTGGCCCGTGATGTAGGCGGAAGCGTCGGAAGCCAGAAAAACGACCGCGCCTTGAATATCCTCGTTGCCCAACATGCGCCCCACGGGCACTCGCCGACAATACTGTTCGACGAAGGGTCCCGGTTGATCGTTGAAGTATCCACCTGGGCTAATGCAGTTGGCTCGCACTCCCTGTTTGCCGTAGTAGCATGCCAGATAGCGAGTGAAGTTGACCATGCCCGCCTTGACGAAGTTGTAGGTGGGAGGTTGCACCATCGTCGTTCCCTCGTAGATCGTGGGATCGTTGGAAACGACGCCATAGATGCTCGAGATGTTGATAATCGAACCGCGGCCCGCGCGGATCATGTCGGGTAGGAACTGCTGGCACAGCAGGAAGAGACCGGCGAAATCGCCTTGAGCGGACTGCATCCAAGTTTCGGGAGTCTGATCCTCGAGTCGGCCGACGTGGCCGTTGCGAGCGAGTGCGCTGTTGACCAAGACGTCGAGTTTTCCGAAGCGTGAAATCACTTCGTCGTGCAGTCGAAGAATGGATGCGGCATCGCTCAGGTCAAATTGAAGTCCCACTGCGTCATGCCCCGCGGCTCGCAGCGACTCCGCGAATCGCTCGTTGGCTTCCAACGAACGCGAGGCGGTGATGACCGTGGCGCCGGCTTCGGCGAGTGCCTGCGAGATGCTGCTGCCAAACAGCGGTCCCGCGCCCGCCGTGACCAAAGCCACTCGTCCCCGAAGCGAGAAACGGTCGAGTATTCCCATGGGAGTGTTGTTCCTTTGCTAGAGTGCGCGGCATTATATTCGGTGGCTGATGCGATCACAGTCACCCTGTCACTCTTCCCCGCCGCTCCTTCGTCTTCCATCCCTTGCCCGCGGAGCCCGCCATGACATATGCACCCCGCCATCCTTCTCGCTCGCGAGTCTGTCTCGGGCGAACGCACTTGAAGCTCGCCTGTCTGTCGGGAGTCTTGGCGAGTTGGCTTCTGTGGGGAGCGGCGAAGGCTTCCGCGGCCGATACGCCGCAAGTCGTCGTGAAGTCGCTACGTCGCGTTTTCCATAACGGCGAACATAATGCGTTCACTGATATGGTGCGTTTTCGCGGTCAGTTTTACTTGACCTTCCGCAGTTGTCCGGATGGCCACATGGTACACCCGACAGCTTCGACGATCGTGCTGCGAAGCAAGGACGGGAAAGACTGGGAACAAGTGCATCGTTTCCGCGTCGAACTACGGGACACTCGCGACCCTCACTTCCTGGTGTTTCGCGATCGGTTATTCGTCTACACCGGCACTTGGTATAGCGGCAAGACTACGATTCCGATTCCCGAGTACGACATGAACAAGCACCTGGGATACGCCGCGTACAGCGATGATGGCGAGAATTGGCAAAGTCCCGTGATGCTTGAAGGAACTTTCGGCCATTACATCTGGCGAGCCGCCGCTCACGACGGCAAGGCTTACCTTTGCGGACGTCGCAAGCCGGGCTTTGAAATATCTGCTCGCGGGGAAGGGGAGAAGATCGAATCGTTGATGCTGGAGAGCGACGACGGATTGATTTGGCGCAAACGAGCAGTGTTTCAGCCGACGGCTGGCGATGAGACGGCGTTTCTGTTCGAGCCCAATGGCGATCTACTCGCCGTGGGACGCCACGGAGGCGGCAAGGATGCTCAGCTCTTACGCTCTTCGCCGCCGTACACCATGATGACTCGCACCAGTCTCGGGAGGCCCGTGGGAGGCCCCCTGCTGACTCGCTGGGGAAATCGTTACGTTGTCGGCGGACGCAAGACAACCGCAGACAAGGGACCGAAAGCCTCGCTCTACTGGCTCGACAAGGATCAACTGGTGGAATTCGTGGAGTTCCCCAGCGGCGGCGATACGTCTTACCCTGGCTTCATCGAGTTGTCCCCGATGAGCGCGCTGGTGTCGTACTATTCGTCGCATGAGCGTGACGACACGGGCAAGCCGATCACCGCCATCTATCTGGCGGAACTAGAGTTGGCGAAATAGTCAGCATGTCGCTCCTCGCCGTACGACGGACTTCCAGTCCGTCGGTCCGTCGATCCGAGCGGACAACCGAGGCGCTGTTCCGCGACACGGCATGCGATACACTAGCGCATTCCGAAAGAAAATAACCCTCGACCGCGGTGATCCGGTCGAGCGATGCGTCTTGTGATCCCGATGGTTCGGCGAGGAGTGGTGGACGATGAGTCGTGTGGTAAAGCAGTACCAGAAGGCATGTGGATCGTTGGCGGGCGGAGTGACCTCGTCGACTCGTTTGAATCAAGCGCTCGGCCGACCGATGCTCATTCGCCGCGCCGTGGGGTGCCGAGTGTGGGATCTGGATGACCGCGAATACATCGATTTGTGCTGTAGCCATGGAGCGACGCTGCTGGGGCACGGGGATGCAAGAGTGCGAGCGGCCGTCGAGTCGGCATTGGATCGCGGGGCGCCCTGTTCTTACGAGTCGGAACTCCATGAGGAGTTGGCATCGCTGTTGTGCGATACGGTCCCTTGCTTGGAGCGAGTACGATTCACGGGGGCTGGAACCGAAGCGACCATGCACTGCATCCGGCTGGCTCGAGCGTGCACGGGGCGCGATAAGCTGCTGCGATTCGAAGGGAACTTTCACGGGTATCACGACCAGGTGATGTGGGCTGCTCGCGACGCGGTCGATCAATTCGCCCCGCCGCTGAAGCCCATTTCCGCCGGCGTTGCGAGTGGGCTCGATCAACACTTGGTGCAGATCCCTTTCAATCGCCCCGATTTGCTCGAGCGAGCGTTTGCCGAATACGGAGACCAATTGGCGGCGGCGATTTGCGAGCCGATTTGGTTCAACGCGGGTTGTGTATTGCCTTCGACCGAATTCATGGCCACGCTGCGTCGACTGACTCAGAAACACGGCTCGCTCTTGATCTTCGACGAAGTACTGAGCGCCTTCCGCATGGGGCCTGGCGGCGCACAGGAGTATTTAGGAGTCACGCCTGATCTCTGCACCTTGGGGAAAGCCGTGGGGGGCGGTTACCCGTTGAGCGTGTTTGGCGGGCGAGCGGATTTGATGGCGCGGCTGATGCCTCAAGGCGATTGTCAGCATAGCGGCACTTACAACGGTCATCCCGTGATCATCGCCGCGGGTTTGGCCGCCGTGAAAGCGTACCGTGAACCCGCCTTCTATCCGCACATCCATGCGGTGGCCAATCGTCTCTATCCGGGACTGACCTCGCTGTTCCAAAAGCATGGAGTCGTGGCTCGAGTGCAAGGGCTGGGAGCTCGCTTCGGCATCTACTTCGGCGTGACCGAAGAAGTGCGGACTTACGGCGACGCTCAGAAGCATGATCGAGCCCAGATGCTGAAGTTCATCGCCGCGGCCAATCGACAAGGCGTTTACTTCCACGACTACGGTGGAGCTGCCTGTCACCATGGCTTCTGTCACGCCTTGTCGTTGGCCGACGCTGAAGAGACGCTCGTGCGGCTCGACCGGGCGCTCGCTGAATTCGTGGCGTCCAGCTAATTGGATAGTGCCAGGTGCCCATAGTCGTGGATCGCTCCGCGATCCAACGCTTGGACAAGGAGGCGTTGGATCGCGAAATGAAACGAGACTGTCGACGATCAAGTTTTCCGACTGCGCGGACGATAGCACCTATAGGGGCTTTTCCGCCCCGAGGGGGAAATCGCTCATGGCGCGCTGGTCGGTTCGTTGCTTTCTGCTGGTCGCAGTCGTCGGCGCTGCCGTCGGTTGTCATGGTCCAGGAATGACTTACGTCCCGTGGTATCGAGGGATTCCGGCTAACTTTCTGGCTAAAAACAGCCTGGAAGCCGAAGTCTGGCGGCAGCAGAGGACCGGGGTTGTCGAAGGCTGGCCCGTTCCGCCGAATCCCGTGGTGCCTGATCCGATCCCCATCGCCGGAAGCATGCGCGAGAACGAACCGAACGAGGATACCTCGGACGCGGAGGAGCTTCCCTCCAGTCGACGCTCGACGGAATAAGGTCCCCGCCACTCACGGGAAATCCAATCGTCTCGCCGTCATCTGGCGCTAAGGCAGCCGGACGAAAAAACTACCAGCAGACCATCGGTAGTGTGATCGTGTGACGCTCGGCTGGAAAGCGTAGCGGCGGCGAGTTCCCTAGTCGCCCGCCCCTAACCCACGGCCAGCCAAGGCAAAGGCCGGGACTATAATTCCGGAGCGTTTACCGTCTGGCTCGTTGGGGGCGGCATTCGCGGCGGCGCGGCTTACCGCAGCACCGACGAACTTGGGTTTCAGGCCGCCGAAAACCCGTCCTACTCCTACGACTTGCACGCCAGCGCGCTGCATCTTCTCGGCCTCGATCACGAGCGTCTCAGCTTTTATAACAACGGCATCAACCGCCGTCTGGCCGACGTCCACTGAATGGCAGGATGTCAAGGCCGAGTTGCCCGTGAAAGGAACCACTTTCACTTTCCGGTTCGATTCCAAATCGTGTGAAATACCCATGAAACCCGCCATACCCCTCCTCATTGCTCTCCTGCTGCTCACGCCGCTGACCGCGATGCACGCCGCCGAATTTCACGTCGCCACAACCGGCAACGATGCCAACTCCGGGGTTGCGTCGCAGCCTTTCGCCACCCTCGCCCGCGCCCAGCGCTCGGCGCGTCAAGCGAACGGCGGCGTCGTTGTCGTTCACGCCGGGACTTACTACCTACCAGAGACGCTCGTGTTTACCAGCGAGGATTCAGGAACCGAATACCGCGCTGCGGAAGGCGAAAAAGTCGTCATCAGCGGCGGCAGCAGGCTGGACCTGAAGTGGGAGCCTTACAAGGAAGGCATCGTGCAGGCGAAGACGCCGGTGGGACTGACGTTCGACCAGCTTTTCATCAACGGCCAGCGTCAAGTGATGGCGCGTTATCCGAACTATGATCCAAAAGTCCGGCCTTTTGGCGGTTTCGCGGCGGATGCCTTCAGCAAAGAACGAGCGGCGCGCTGGATCGACCCTGCGGGCGGATTCATCCATGCCATGCACGGGGCGCACTGGGGCGGCTTTCATTACCGGATCACTGGCAAGAACCACAAAGGCGAGGTGGCGTACGAAGGCGGCTGGCAAAACAATCGCCGGTCGGAGATACATCCGCAACATAGATACGTGGAGAACATTTTTGAGGAACTCGACGCGCCCGGCGAATGGTTTCATAACGCGAGAACCGGCACGCTGTACTACTTCCCGCCAAAGAGCGTGAATGTGAAAACGGAGACCGTGGAAGTGGTGCGTTTGAGTCATCTGGTGGAGTTCAACGGCGCAAAGGAGAAGCCGGTGCGGAACGTCACCCTGCGTGGTTTCGTGTTCCGACATGGGGCGCGCACGTTCATGGACGTGAAAGAGCCGCTCCTACGCAGCGATTGGACGATCTATCGGGGCGGCGCTGTGCTGTTCAACGGCGCGGAGGATTGCACGCTGGCCGACTGCGAGTTTGACCAACTCGGCGGCAACGCCGTTTTCGTCAACAACTACAACCGCCGCGTCACCGTGCGCGGTTGCGACATTCACGACACGGGCGCGAGTGCGGTGGCGTTCGTCGGCAGCCCGAAAGCGGTGCGCAACCCGCTTTTCGAGTACGGCCAGCGACAGAGTATCCACCAGATTGACCAGACGCCTGGCCCACAAACGGACGACTATCCAGCGGAGTGCCTTGTCGAGGAATGCCTGTTGCGCCGCTTCGGCGTCGTCGAGAAGCAGGCAACGGGCGTGGAACTCTCGATGGCGATGAATGTCACAGTGCGTCATTGCTCGATCTACGAGGCATCGCGGGCCGGTATCAATATTAGTGAAGGCACCTTCGGCGGCCACGTCATCGAATTCTGCGACGTGTTTGACACGGTGTTGGAAACCGGCGATCACGGCAGTTTCAACTCCTGGGGCCGCGACCGCTACTGGGGCCTGCAAGAGGCGCCTGTGGCCGAATTGCCAAAACTGGCGTTGCTTGATGTGGTGAAGCCCAACATCCTCCGCAACAATCGTTGGCGTTGCGACCACGGATGGGACGTCGACCTCGACGACGGCTCATCAAACTATGAGATCTACAACAATCTATTCCTCAAGGGCGGTCTGAAACTGCGAGAAGGATTTCATCGCAGAGTTTGGAACAACATTGCGGTCAATAATTCGCTGCACCCACACGTCTGGTACGAGAATAGCGGCGACGAAGTGACTCGCAATATTTGGATGGGCGCGTATAGGCCGGCCATCATGAAGGCTGCGAAGTGGGGCACAGAAATAGACCGAAACCTCTTCACCACGACCGATGCGGACCGCAAGAAGTTCGCCGCCAATGGCTGCGATGCGAATTCTCTCGTTGGCGATGCGATATTCGTCGATCCGGCGAAGGGCGACTACCGCGTCAAGCATGGCTCTCCAGCGCTCCAACTTGGTTTCGTGAACTTCCCGATGGATCAGTTCGGCGTGACCTTGCCACGGCTCAAGGCCCTCGCTCGTACGCCTGAATTTCCAACGCTCGAGATACCTGCGAACGGCAAGGAAGTCCGCCAACCGCACAAGCACTACTGGCTGCAAGCCCAAGTAAAAAACCTGGAGGGTGAGGAGTTTTCAGCGTTCGGCGTTAGTAAAGAATCGGGCGGCATTGCATTGGTCGAAGTGCCCTCCGACTCGCCCGCCTCGCAATACGGTTTCCAACGCGGTGACTTAATTCAGAGTATCGACGCCATGCCGGTTCGAAATTTCTCCGAGCTAATGCAGCGGCAATATCAGTCCTCCACCGTGCCAATGACCGTTGGAATTGTCCGCGGTCAGAAGCCGCGCACCGTGAAAGTGGCTTCTTTTGTCGTCGTGACCTCTGAGGCCAAGTTTGTTGCCTCTGCGGCCGCATCGCCGATCCGTGAGATTGCTTCTCGTCCGGCCACTCGCAATGATCCACTCGCTGTGCTGACGGACGGGAAACTTGGAACCGGTTATGGCCCGGTCTTCGGCAACGGCGTCCGCGAGGGCATCTACCGCGCCGACCTTGGCTCTTTGCGGCACATCGGCTCGGTCGGAACGTGGTCGCACAATCTCGATGGCAAACGCGGTTCGCAACGCTTCGTGCTCTTCGGCAGCGCTGCGGACGATCCCGGTTGGAACGTGCGCGACCGGACGAGATTCACGCCCATCGCCGAAGTGGATACTCGCCGAACTTCCATCGGCAATGATCACGGAACCCTGATCCGCAATTTGTCCGGTCAGCCGCTCGGGACGTTTCGCTGGCTGGTCTGGGTCGTCCAACCGGTGACGGACATCATGGAGAATACCGCCTTCCAAGAGTTTCAGGTGAACATCAAAGAATAAACCACGCCAATTTCAGAGCCACTTTCCTCACCGCCCGCTGCTCGCGCTGTTGTTCGATCGTGTGGGTCTGCTGGTCGTTTCTTTTCGTCCGGCTGCCCTGGTGGTATTTTGGGTTCTTCCGGGTTTCGTGTGGTTTGTTACCCGAATGTTGGTCGGCGCGGCTGTCGCCGCGGGATTTTCTCAGGCATCGCTCAGGTGTCCAAATGTTCATTGACCGCGTCGCAGCCGGTCGATACCTTAGTGGTGCCGGGAGAAACGCAGTCAGGCTCTCCGGGGACGCAACCTGACAAGGGATAACCCGGTCGACGGTGCGCGAAATGGTGCATCCAGCCTCTGGTGGTTCAACGCCGTCAGAGGCTCGTCTTATTAACGCACCTTTTGGACACCGGAGTTATGCCTCCGAAAATCCTGCGGCGACAGCCGCACCGAGCACCTCCTCGACAGTTACCCACAACAAACCCGGAAGGACCAGTTTTTTTGTGGTCCAACTAAGTGGTAGTCTGCGACGCCACTCGCTCCGGCCCACTTGTCTCTGTCTTGCCCCAAAGCAGCAGCAGCGCCACGCAGCCTGCCAGCGGTGCGAGCCCGATCCAGAAGATGCCTGTCGCGTAGGATTGTTCCTTGTCGACCGTCTTCCCCACGATTTCTTGCATCTCGGAAGAGACGACCCAAGTGATGAAGCCCAGCGCGCCGCTGACGCGTCCCTGGTGTCGCGCGGAGATCTCTTGCGTGAAGGAGTAATAGTTGGGGAAAAGTCCCAACGCGCCGAAACCAATGACCAGGAACACGGCGATCAACAGCGGACCTCGAGGCAGTCCGGCGGCCAAGGTGCTCAACGCCGTCAGACCCGCGCAGAACCCAAAGGTGAGTACGCGAGCGTGATGGACGTTCCAGTTTCTCGCGGCGAGCCATTTGACGGTAGCGCCGGCCGCGATACAGCCCAGGTCGGTGGCGATGTAGTAGGCCAAGATGATCCAACGAACCTGCTGCGGCGAGTAACCGTGTTCTTGTTCCAGCATCTTGGGAAGCCAAACGCGGAAGAACTGCCACGTCATGTTGATGGCGATCACGACGACCACCAGCGCGAGCAGGCGTCGCACGATCGTCGCACCATAAGTGCTGCTGGAGGCTTGGTCAGTTTGAGTCGAGTTCGTGGCAGGTTCGCGAATCGAAAGGTCGATGCGGCGAACTAGGTAGAGCCAAGGAAAAACCCACAAGACGCCGAGACAACCGATCACCACGTAGGGGGCTCGCCACCAGCCCAGTTGCTCGGGGGCAAGTACGACGTTCTCGGCCAGCGGTTTGCCGCCCAGCGGGTCAAACAAGCCGATTACCAGCGGCGTGAGAATTGCCCCAATCGAGGCGCCGCTCTGCAAAATGCTATTGCCAAACGGCCGATCGGCGGCGGCCAGCAGGCGTTGAGTCGTTACGAGCGCGCAGGGCCATTGACCCGCTTCGAAAAATCCCAATATGACTCGACAGATCAAGAAACCAATGTACGAGTTCGTGGTAGTCTCGGGATCGGTCAAAGTGGTGGGCAGTTTAGTCATGGCCAACTGATCGACGTCGATCAGACCGCGCAAGAGCGGCGTGAGCGATTGGCCGATGCGGTCGGCAAAGCCTGTCGCCAGCCCCGCGCCCGACCATCCCAACAACACGGCCGGGTATAACCAACGGATGCTTAACTTGTCGGCCAGCAAGCCGAACACCAATCCGCCGATCGCGAATGCGTACCCGAAGCCCTTCTCCAGCCGTCCGTACTGAGCGTTGTTCAACTGAATCTGACGCTCGATCGCGGTAATCGTCAGCGACAGCGTCTGGCGGTCCATGTAGTTGAGTACCAACGCTAGCAGCAGCATTCCGCACACGAACCACTTGAGTCGCGAGCGATCATCGGCGGAGGAGAGGTCCATCGAGGCAGACTCCATCGAGGCGAACTCCTGAAATGGGCGAGTGAGCGGGCGAGTTACTGGGCAAGTTACGAGGCGAGGCTCGCATCGTACGCCACTCGCCACTCGCTGACCACCGGGTCAGCTTGAGCGGGTCAGCTTGACCAGTTTGGCTGAAAGTGTTATCGTAAATCGACGATAAACGGTAGCTGAGGGAGTATCCTTTCATGGCCAAGACAAAAGCCAAGTGCTGCGATTCGACCCCCGTCTCGCTCCCCAAAGATGGCGTGGCGGATGGGTTGGCCAAGTTGGCTTGGGCCATCGCTCATCCCGCACGTGTCCGGATCGTGCAGTTGCTGCTCAGTCGCGACACTTGCGTCTGCGGCGAAATCGTCGACGAAATGCCGCTGGCTCAATCGACCGTGTCACAGCACTTGAAGATCCTGAAGGAATCGGGACTCGTGCAAGGTGAAGTCGATGGACCCAAAGTCTGCTACTGCATCAACCCCGCTAAACTCGAGGAACTCAAAGCTCTAGTCGCTTCGTTGTAGTCCGTCTGTTTTTGCCGTCACCTATCGTGTTTCGACGATGGGCGATGGGTATCGCGAGAGATGGACGGCATGCCTGCGAGGCCTTGGCGAAACAGGAGACCAACCATGACCACCATCCATGTCTACGATCGACCCATGTGCTGCTCGACCGGCGTCTGTGGGCCTTCGGTCGACCCCGTTCTGCCGCGGTTCGCCGCCGATCTCGATTGGCTGCGATCGCAAGGGCACCAAGTCGATCGCTACAACCTCGCCCAGCAACCGCTGGCATTTACCGAGAACTTGCTGATCCACGGTCTGCTCTCTACTCACGGTGTCGATTGCCTTCCGGTCGTGCTGGTCGATGGGCAGGTGATGAGTCGCGGTGAATACCCCTCGCGCGAGCAGTTGGCCGCTTGGGTAGGGGACGTCGAGCCCGCTGGATCGTTACCTGTGGTGACGTCTCCCCCATGCAGTTCAAGCGGTAAGTGCTGCTAACCTGGTCCAACCAGATCAGCAGCGGGAAATCGTCTTGGGTCCATTCAGGAGAGAAATCATGAATGACCTCGAACACCCGACTCGGAATCTCTTCTTCACTGGCAAGGGAGGCGTCGGCAAGACATCCGTGGCATGTGCCACGGCGGTGCGATTAGTCGACTCGGGAAAACGGGTCCTACTTGTCTCGACCGATCCGGCGTCGAACCTGGATGAAGTGCTCGAGACCAAGCTCCACAGCCGTCCAACTCAGGTCACTTCCTTACCTGGTCTCTGGGCCATGAACCTTGATCCCAAGGCGGCGGCCGCCGAGTATCGCGAACGCATGGTGGGGCCTTATCGAGGGCTGTTGCCAGCCGCGGCGATTGCCAGCATGGAGGAACAATTCTCGGGTTCGTGCACTTTGGAGATCGCCGCGTTCGACGAGTTCTCCAAGCTGTTGGGAGATGTCGCTGTTACCGCCGAGTACGACCATGTCCTTTTCGACACCGCTCCTACCGGTCACACGTTGCGACTGCTGACCCTGCCATCGGCTTGGTCGGGGTTCATGGAGCAGAGTACGACGGGAACCTCTTGCTTGGGGCCGCTCGCAGGTTTACAGGCGCAACAGCAGCTGTACGTGCAAACCGTGCGTGCGTTATCCGACGAAAAACTCACCACGCTGATTCTGGTCTCTCGGCCCGAACCGACCGCGTTGCGCGAGGCTGCTCGTACCAGCGCCGAACTTTCGGCACTAGGCGTACGAAACCAGCAACTCGTCGTGAATGGCGTGTTTCGTGCCGCTGACGAAGCAGATCCGATTGCCACGGCCATGCAACGTCGTGGGGAGAGAGCATTGGCCGAGATTCCACTGCTTCTACGGGATTTGCCTCGTTCCTCGATACCGCTCTCGACCCGAGGAATCCTGGGAATATCGTCGTTGCGGCAACTGCTGAGTAACCGACAGCCAGCGGACGAATGGCCGCCAAACCTGGCCGCCCAACGATCGCTTCCCCCAGGTCTCGCGGATTGGATCGACGATTTGGCGGCGCCGGGGCATGGCGTCATCCTGACGATGGGAAAGGGAGGCGTCGGCAAGACAACCGTCGCTGCGGCGATCGCGCTGGCGCTGGCGGACCGCGGTCATGCCGTCCAATTGACAACCACCGATCCCGCGGCGCACGTGGCGGCGACTGTCGACGGTCAACAACTTGCCAACCTGTCAGTAAGTCGAATCGACCCCATCGTGGAAACGAAACGCTACACGGACGAGGTCATGCACACGGTGGGCGCGAGCATGGATGAGCGTGGTCGCGCTCTGCTGGCGGAAGACCTGCGATCCCCATGCACCGAAGAGATTGCCGTGTTTCGCGCGTTTGCCGAGAAAGTGGCTCAAGGCGAGGACCGCTTCGTGGTGCTCGACACCGCGCCGACGGGGCACACTATCCTGCTGTTGGACGCTGCTCAAGCGTATCACCGCGAGGTCACTCGTCAGTCGAGTCGCATGCCGGAATCTGTCGAACGGCTGCTCCCCCGATTACGCGACCCTGATTTTACTCGCGTGTTGATCGTCACTTTGCCCGAGGCCACGCCGGTGCACGAGGCGGCTCAATTGCAAGAAGACTTGTATCGCGCCGGTATCACGCCCTACGCATGGGTCGTCAATCAGAGTCTCTTGCCGCTGGAGGTCCACGATCCCGTGCTGCGTGGGCGTCGCTCGCATGAGCAGCGTTACGTTGACGAGGTTATCGACAAACAGGCTCGTCGCACTGCCCTCATTCCCTGGCAACTTGACCCTCCCGTAGGGCCGGTTGGGCTGCGAGCCGTACTGGGAAGCCACACCACGAACCCCCTTCATCCAGTCCTCCAGCTCAGCCAGGCTTCCTCTTCAGAAAGGTAACCCACATGGACAAACCGAAGGTGCTGTTTCTTTGCACGGGGAATTCGTGCCGCAGTCAGATGGCGGAAGGTTGGGCGAAGTACTTGCTGGGCGACTACATCGAGTCGTATTCGGCGGGCATCGAAGCGCACGGCATGAACCCGAACGCTCAACGAGTTATGCGCGAAGCGGGCGTGGATATCTCCACGCAAACCTCGAAAGTCGTCAGCGAACTAGCCGAAGTCCCCTTCGATCTGGTGATCACGGTGTGCGGGCATGCCGATGAACACTGCCCCGCGTTTCTCGGAAAATCACGAGTCGTCCACCATGGCTTCGACGATCCGCCGAAGCTGGCGAAGACTGCCGCGACCGAAGAAGAAGCGTTGGGGCACTATCGAAGGGTGCGTGACGAAATCCGTCAGTTCGTCGCGACAGAACTGACCGACCTTATCGCGTTTCGACGCTGAGCTTCCCCTCCAGATTGAGTTGTCCAACTAGGCATCCCAACTCTTGCCGTCCCAGGCGAGCATGCGGCGGAGCAACGCGACGACATCGGTGGTGAAGACCTTGAAAATGGTCTCGCCTTTCTCCGCCGTGGCGTATCGCGGGTCGCCAATGTGTCCCGGCTCGGTGCGGTCCTTAGTGATCCAACCGCGATGCGCGGGAGACAGGCCCACGCCGAAGCTAACCGGCGCGGTCTGCGACAAATCGCCGACCAGATGCGGATTGATCCGCAACATCATCGACGTTTCCCACTCGCAGGCATGTCCCATCTGCTGCTGCTTGATCGCGGGGTCGACTAGGTGGGGTTGTCCGCCGAGCGTCCAGTAGGTGGTGGTGACGAGGCACAGATCGTTACGGTCGCGATACTTCTGCCGGAGCTCAAAGAACGCCTGTTGAGCGGGCACGATGTTGCCGCCGTGACCATTCAAGATCAAGATGCGGCGAAATCCGTTGAACAGGAAATTCTCGGCCATGTCGCGCAACAGATCGAGATAAACTCGCGGCGATGCCGACATCGTGCCTGGAAAATCGAGGTGGTGCTCGGAGTTTCCCAGCCATTGCAGCGGGGTGAAGAGCACTTTGTCGGCGACCTCGCGCTGCTCCTTGACTCGCCGCACCACTTCGCCCAACAGCATGCTATCGGTGAACAGCGGCATGTGTCGGCCATGTTGCTCGAGCGCGGCGACCGGAATGACCACCGGAGTGTCGCGCGAGAGGGAGTCGATATCGGTCCACTTGAGGTCTGTCAGATCCATGGTGTGGGCTCCAGAAATTGTGGCTTGTGGATGGCTGTAATGGCGTCAAATCGTCGTGGATCGCTCCGCGATCCAACGCGAACAGGTGAGTCAGTCAGCTATTGTTCGGGATGGAGCTCTTGACGCCTGAGGTCGTCCATGCGCTGCGAGCCGCCCGAGACTGCTAAATACTCGTCGAAATCGGCCGTATCGAACAGATGCCGTTCGATAAACTCGCGGTAGGTGCTGGGGTCGCGTTCGACATCCAGCCATTGCCGCAAATGAAGTTCGTCGGAGAAGTACTCGTAGGGCATGTTGCCTGGATAACTGCCTCCAGGAACTTCACAAACCGCGTCGACGCAGTAGAACGGAATCATCGTAGCCGTTGGGTCGCGGCGGATTTCTGTGTTGGGAATCAGTCGCTCGCAACTCACGATCAGTTTTTTGGCGGCGCGGGCCAAGTGCCAATCGGCGACCGAGGTGCCGCGAATCCGGCAATTCCCGTAACAGTCCGCCTCGTGGACATGGATCACCGCGACATCGGGCCAAAGAGCGGGAACGGCGATCAACGTTTGCCCCGTGAAGGGACAATGGATGCGTCTGGCCGCGCTTCGTTCGAACGTATCGGTGCCCGCCATGCTGCGCAAGGGCAAGAACGGCACTCCCATGGCCGCGGCCTGCAACCGTACCGCCAACGCATAGTTGGTCCACTCGCACAATTCGACCTGCCCGCTCTCGACGACTCGACGAGCATGAGGGGACAGACCGCGTGCTTCTAGTCCGACGATATAAGCGACATCGCAGCGAGCCAGTAATTGACCGCGACCGGTATCGTTGCCCGCGCAGAGAATCTGGAAATCATGAGTGGCGGTGTGGCCCGCGAAACTCAACTGCTGCTTCCGCTGGCGGACGATTTCGTGCAGAAGGGCGGTCGCGATGCGATCGCCGCCGAAACCGCCCGAGGCCAAGTAGTCGCCGTCCACGACAAATTGGCTGACGGCCTCCCGCACGGACATGACTTTGTCGACCATGCGTTTCGACTTGTGCCGAAAAGCCTGCCGAGCCGATTCGACATCCGGACTGGTGAACAACTCTCCTGAACCGGCGCGAGGGCCATCGCCAGCAAGTTCGTCGGACGAAAAGTGGGCATCTTCCATCGGGTGCGGCTCAATGAGATTTCGAGTACGACGGACTTCAAGTCCGTCGAGTGGGCCATTGTATCCATCTTTATCGTCGCGCGGCGACGCCTCCCAACCCCTCCGCCAAGGCATCCAGCACGTGGTCGGCCGACTCGATTCCCACCGATAGCCTGATTGTCCCTCCATGAATGCCCAATTCCGCTCGCCGCTCCGGCGTCAACGCTCGATGGCTGGTCGATTCGGGATGGCTTAACGTCGTCGAAACTTCTCCCAGCGAAGGGCAGAAGGGGATTTGCGGACAGGCCGACATGAAGGCGTTGGCCGCGGCGAGTCCGCCAGGGAGATGGAACGTGACGATCGAACCGTAACGGCCTCCCAGTTGTTGTTGAGCAAGCTTATGGTGTGGATGCGAAGGCAACCCGGGATAGTCGACCCGTTCTACATCGCGTCGGGTCGCCAAGAACTCCGCGGCTCGCAGCGCCGTGTCAAACGCGCGTTCCATCCGGACCGCCAAAGTCGCGAGTCCCCGTTGAGCAAGCCAGCACTCAAAGGGCGCGCTCGCCAATCCCCACGCGGAAACTGCGGCCGGGACGCGCGACCAATCTTGATCATGTCCCGCCAGCATGCCCAGAATGACATCGCTGTGACCATTCATCATTTTGGTGATGCTCTCCATCACCAGGTCGGCGCCAAGCGTCAGCGGTTGGCAGAGGATCGGGGTCGCAAACGTGTTGTCGACCAATAACCGCGCCTTGTGTCGGTGAGCGATCTCGGCGAGCGTGCCGACGTCGGCGACTTGCAGCCGTGGGTTCGCGATTGTCTCGACAACCACCATCCGAGTTTCTGGACGCATCGCGGACCAGACGGCCGCGGGATCGCAGGTGTCCACAAGCGTGTGCTGAATACCCAACCGCTCGCACTCACGTCCCAGCAGCACCAAACTTTTCCCATAAAGATGTTCGCTGACGACCACATGATCGCCCCACTTCAAGAAGGCGAGAACGGCGGCGGCCAGCGCTGACATGCCGGACGAAGTCACGACCGCATGTTCGGCTCGATGCAACTCGCAGCACTTCGAGACTAATTGGTCGGCGTTGGGATGGCCGTCGCGTTGATAGACGTAGCCCGGCAAGTCGCCTCCCAGCATGGCGCCCGCCTGCGCCGGATCAGAGCACGCCCACACCGACGTGGGGTAGATCGCGGGTGCGTGGGGGCGAGTGGGCGTGGGTGGGGGATCGCTGGGACGCGGACAAACATCGTCGGGCCGCATGGTCTAGGAGTCTCCGCCTTGGGTTGAGTCATCTCGGTCAGCGCGCGAACCGGGCATTGTACTGAGGCGCAACAGGTTGAGCGACTTGGTAGCGATATCGGGGTATGACTGCCGCCGCCGCCCAGCGGATGAACTCTCGAAAACCAGGAAATCACTCGACCTGGGGGGCTGTTCATCGTTTGTTCATGAATCTGGCGCGTTTTCTTAACTCAACGCTCACGGGACGCTCATTGATTCCTAGCCCGACCTTCATCAAATCGCCCCTACAATTTGGGGCGATGAAATCCAGAAGACCGGGAGCCAGGGGGTCCCGCTCGGGACGCATTGGAAATTGCGTCCCACGACCGTACGCGGTCCAGAATTTTTTGACGAGGAGAACAGGCGATGCAGTGTCAGACAGCCGACTCGGGCGGGCGAGTGCAGTGGGCGACGCGAGCCAATAGGGGATTCACATTGGTCGAGATGCTGGTGGTGATCTTCATCATCGGCATCCTGGTTGCGCTCTTGCTCCCCGCGATCAATGCGGCCCGCGAGTCGGGGCGTAGCGCGACCTGTGTCAACAATTTACGACAACTGGGGACCGCGTTGCAGGAACGCGCTCAACGAAACAACGGTCAACTTTGCAGCGGCGCCTGGGACTGGGTGCGCGATGGCGCCGTGACGGAGAAGGGCTGGGTCGCCGACTTGGTCAACTCGGGCACGCCCGTGGGCAAGTTGCTTTGCCCGTCGAATGCAGCGCGGATGAGCGAAACCTTCAGCCAGCTGATGGACGCAAATGTCTCTTCCTTCGATACCTGCGTCGATCGCGCAGGCAGTGCGTCTGCCACGAACATCGACGGCACTCAGTCCGTCAATCCCTGCCGAATGATCATCACCAACGGCATGGCGCCCGGCAGCGATCCCCGCGCTCAAGTCGTGGCGGGTAAAGTGCTCGGCAAGTTTTACAACACAAACTACACAGCCAGTTGGTACTTGGTGCGAACCGGCGTGCTGCTCGATGACAGCGGCAATCTACGGCCTACGCAAGGATCGTGCGATACATCGATCAAGGCGCGAAATGTGACCTTGGGACCTCTCGCGGAAGCGCGGCTTGATCGCTCGTCGGTGGGTGCGAGTTTCATTCCGCTCATGGCTGACGGGGCGGTTGCCGCCAACCTCTCAACGACCGTGGGGGATATTCCGGCCGGCGAGCCGTTGGTGAAGTCGTTTACCGATGGTCCGGTGCTGAAGACGACTCTTCAACCGCCGACCTTTCCCAACGGTACGCCTCAACAAGGCGCCAACGGTTGGTGGGCGGGCTGGCATCGTCAATCGTTACAGGATTATCGCGGTTTTTCGCCTCTCCATCGCGGCAATTGCAACGTGCTGTTCGGCGATGGGTCGGTCCGATCCGTGATTGATTCCAACGGCGACGGACTGTTGAACAATGGTTTCCCCGGCGGCGCTGGCGGATTCCGCGATGATGAGGTGGAGATTCCCTGGCGCGAGTTTGGCAGTTTCTCGGCGCTGGATACTCCGCTGCCGGACTAACGCTTGATTTCGGCGAGTTCCCGCGGACCGCTGGAGACCGAGAAAGTGAAGTGCAACTGATTTGTCGAGGGAGTCGAACGACATGGCGTCGGCGTCGTTGGAACGAGTTACTTTTGATCCGTACTTTCACTGGCTGGAGCTTACGACACCGGACCGTCCCCCAAATCCTTACGAAATGTTGGGAGTTCCGAATTTCGAGGAGTCTTACGCTCGCATCCAGGCCGCGATTCAACGCAAGCGAGCTCTCTTGGACAAGTTCCAAGAGGGCGCGGAACCCGAAGTTTGGAACGCCGTCAAGGAACGCTTGGAGTCCGCCATTCAGTGCCTGACCGACCCGCATGCTCGGGCCATTCTGGACGCCGAACTGCGTCGCGCGCCGTTAGCGGCTCGCATTCCGACGGCAGGCGCCGCATTGGAACGGGGAGCGGAACCGCCGGAATTGGCGCCCGGAGCCTGCGTCGAGTGCGGGGCAGCGAATCCTGTCGATCGTCGGTTTTGCGGGAACTGCGGCAAATCGCTGTGGGATCAATGCCCTAAATGCTCGACTCCTCATCCGCGAAGCGAACGGTTCTGTGGGCAGTGTGGAGTGAATCTGCGACAGTATGTCGACGAGCGGCGCGGCTGGTGTGAAACGCGACTCGAATCGGCACGGCTGGCTCAGGAAGAATACAAATTCGTAGAGGCGGCGGCGCTGCTGCGCGAGGTCGCCAAGGTCGACGACCCTCGACTCGACTCGTTCGCCAGGGAAGCCAAATCGCGACTCGATAGCTATCAGGCTCAACGCAAACAACTCGAAGAAGAAGCGCGCAAGCGGATTGAGGAAGCGAAAAAGCTGTTGGCGAGTTACGCGGTCGAACGAGCGCTCGTGACGCTCGACGAGACGCCCGAGCCACTCAAGACGGAAGAGCATCACAGACTGTATAAGGATGTCTGTGCGCGACGTAATCGAATTCTGGAGCTCACGGCCGATATTCGTGATGCGATTGCGCGTAAGGACATGTTCGAGCTAGCCCCGTTACTGGAGCAGATGCTGGGTCTCAAACCCGACCATAAAGAAGCCCAGCAACTGGCCGTTCAACTGGCGAAAAAGCTTGCGGACGCCGCCCGCAAGCGGCTCGAAAAACACGAATACGTCGGCGCACTCGACCTGCTCAGACGCATTCCCAGTCAAGCACGGGGCGCGGAGGCCGCCGACCTGGAATCGCGAGCGCGCGAGGGAAAATGGTCGTTTGACCAGATTCGTCGGTCGACCCTCGCGTCAACGCCGCAGTTTGAACTGGTCAAGAAAACGGTGGCGCTCACGCCCCAGGATGTCGAAGCGCAGAAGCAGTTGCGGCAGTGGCAAAACTGGCTTCGCACAAGCCCGCGCGAACCGTGGCTAGCCGTACCCGATGCTCACCCCTTGCCGAAAAAACCGGTCGCGGGTTGCCCCGTGGACTGGATCGGCCGCTCGTTGCGATGTGCCGCGGCGACTCCCGAAGTCGAACGCAAGCTGCGCGAAAAACCCGGCTCGTGGTTCGTCGCGCTGGGGTTGGCGATCCAGGGGATCGGTCAAGCTTCGGTTGACGTCAATCTGAAGCCGCAAGAGAAGGGGAGTGTTTGGAGTCGCTTGTCGTTGGGGCGACGGCGAGCTTCCGGCGCCGCGTGGGGCGTTGACCTTGGCCCCACCTCGTTGAAAGCTGTTCTCCTTAAGTGGGACGAAAAAGCGGGGACGGCGACGATCGAAGCCGCCGAGCATATCGAGCATGCGACGCCGTATGACGCTGTGAAGGATGAAGCTCAAGCCGCCGAGCGATTGTCGCAGTCGATCGAGCGATTCTTGGCCGCCAATCCACTCGCGGGCCACAAACTCTGCACCAACATCTCGGGACTCAACACGCTATCGCGTTGGTTCCTGCTGCCGCCGATCGCCGACAAAAAGTTGGATGACGCCGTGCAGTTCGAGGCCCGTCGTCAGATCGCTGTCCCGTTGGAGGATCTTGCCTGGGATTACGCGGGGTTGGAAAAGCCCGCGGAGAAAAAGGGGGAGATTCCCCCGCGACGTATCTCGTTCGTGGCAGTCAAGCAGCACGTGGCGCAGGCTCGATTGGGACTATGGTCGCGGTTCGAAACGAAGCCCGAAGTGCTGCAAAGCGATGCGGTCGCTTTGCACAATTGGCTGCGCTTCGAACTGGCGGGCGAGGCGGCAAAGGGTTTTGAGTCGGATGCGGCCGGCGCCGTGACGGGATTACTGGATATCGGCGGCGACGTCACCAATCTCGTGGTCAGTGGTCCGAATACACTGTGGTTCCGAGCAGTGGGGCAGGCGGGCGACGATTTCACTCGAGCGATCGCCAAGGAATTCCAACTGAATCGCTCGGAGGCCGAAGGTTGGAAACGCGAGCCGCAGAAGGCTGTGAGTTGGACGCGATTGGCCAGTTCGCTCGATCCGCTGTTCCACCAATTGTTGGGCGAGTGGCAGCGATCTTGTTCGCAGTTCGCCAGTATCGTTCCCGACGAGTCGCCGCGACGTCTGTTGTGTCTAGGCGGAGGAGCGGCTCTGTGGGGCCTAGTCGACGCTCTGCGGATCGGCAACCACAACCCGACCGACGACGAATAAGTTGCCTTACGAAGATCAGGCCGAGCGTAAGGCGAGGTCTAGGTCGACATGTTCAAAAGCCGACGTCATTCTGGCTAGCGCGCTGTCTGGCAAGCCCTGGAGTCTTGCCGCTTGGCGCCACCGCGACGTGGCGGCCCCCACCTCGCCCGCGATTTGCCTCGCTTCGCTTCGAGCCAGCCCAAATTCGTCGGCTACTTCGAACGCTAATTCCAAGGAGGCCGCCGGCGAATCGAAGGTGATGGACGTGCTCAGTATCCGAGGTTTGGTTTCAGCGGGAATTGGATTGAGGTCGTAGGCAGGCGCTAGCCGCCAACCAGTCCCGCACTCATAGAGAAAGCCATGGTTGCGCAAGTGGTCATCAGTATTGGAAATCAGCACATTGAACACCATGCGTCGCCAGAGTTCGCGTTGATCCACTGCGGGGCTGGCGCCGTGCTGACGAAGCGAGTCGGCGAGCTCGATGTAACTGTGCGTCTGGTGATCGCGCGCCCCGAGCATGCTCATGGCGGACAAGAACGGAATTCGACGCAGTCCAACGCGGTCGAATCGTTGCAACAGCAACACGGACTTGCCAGACACTCGCTCTAGTCGCCATGTTGGCACGGTGATCCCCGCTTGTTCCGCCAAGGCAAGAGCGACGGCCTCCCACGACTCGACATCGAACTCATCATTTCGTTGTGGAAACTTAGCGATAGCTAGTTTTCCATCGCCATCGCGGACGGTTGCCTTGGGGCGAGCGCCGCCAAGCGAGGAGCCCGGCGCCAAAAGCAACCGCAGTTCTTCGTCCGTGTCGCTGTTGGACTCAACATTCGATGCGGCGGCCAAAAGCCTCGGGAGTTCAATCACTGGAGGAATCCGAGTACCAACCGACTCAGCAAGAAACGGTCCCCCCTCCCGACGAGCGAATCGGATGGCGCCCTGACGAGCTTCGTCATCGACCAGCAGCAAGTAATCGAGTTCGCCAAGGGAACGAGGCGCACGCCCTTCGGCCTCGGCGCGACGCCGCTCTCCGTGCCGCATCAAGGTGCGTCCCCAGCGATCGGGTGAAGAGTCGCCTAGCGACCCGAAGATCGCCTGTTCCTGCGCGGTATGCTGAGGACCTGGGCCAAGGTAAAGGGCTGGCTCAATCGTGAACCGTTGAGGATGTGTCAGCCATTGTGAATCGTATTCAAAGGAAGCGCTCTCACGACCATGGCGCAATCGTGTCCAAAGCCTCCCAACCAATACTGGGCCCTTGTCCAACTCGATATAAACAAGCACCGAACTCATGGGGCATCGTGAGGTTTCTTGAGCCTGATTCGTTTTGGTAAACGCTCCTCCTCCAGCGACAGCCCAACTTCATCATGTCGCGGATCCGCCAGTTCGGCCAATCGATCAACCATTCCAAGCACAAACAGCATCGATCCGTATACACCCATCGATACGGAACTGTCGCCCCTCTCCGCCTTAGCTAAAGTAGCCCGAGTGACTCCGACCCGCTCGGCCATAAGAGACGTCGGAATCCGTCGCCGTCGACGCGCATCGCGGAGGTTGCCTCCAAGTTTCTGTAAGCTTCGCCGAACAGCGGTCGGCGGTTTAAGTGTCGTGCGGCGGCCCATGATTACGTCCATTATATCGATCTTATAGATTGTTAGTGTACGTGATATTATCCAGTAAGTCAAACTCTACCTTGCCGTGCGTTAGTGCGATGACGCCAAACGGGTCCCCCCCTCCGTCCTTATCCGTGTCATTGGTGCAATCCGTGATCGACCGACTTCCGGGGCTGGCGCCCGTGAACGAGGCGAACCTGACGCAGTCCAACTAAGCTCAGTCGAAATTCGACGTGACGCCCGACGGCGCCTCTTCCCGCATGGCGCGAGACGACTCGCGCTGAATGCGTTCGAGCGTCGCCTGGGCGGGCTCGACTGGCTGCGGGTCGTCAAAGAGTGGATGATGCGCCAATCGCTGAATGTTCAAAATCTGTTGAGCGTCCAGTTCATAGGCCCGACGTATCGCTTCCTCGCTCGACTGCCTGTATCCCTGCAACGATTCCGCGTAAGCTAACTGAGCCCAGGCCAGCGCGGATGTGGAGAAGAGCCGTACGGCCTCGCGGTATTCATCTAGAGCTCGCTCCCGAAGTGCTCGATCTTCGTCGGGACTTGAGTGGCGAGACGCTGCGAGAAACTGATTGCCGAGCCAAGCTCGCAACGCCGCGGAACGGGGAGCTCGGGCCACAGCGAGAGCGATCGCCTGGTCCAAATCGTCACGCGGAAATTCCTGGCCGCGGCTATTGCGAGCGGTGCTCCAAAGTCGCCATTCGGCTTCGCACCAACGCCTTGCCGCCTCGGCCGACCAGCGGTCCGCCGTCGTCGCCTCCCGACACCAACGAGCCGACTCCGCAAACTCTCCCAAATCACTCGCCAACGCCGCTCGCGCTAGCAGCGTTTGACTGCGCTGCAGGGGCGCGAACATGGTCAGGTGAGCCGCGACCAGCAGGGCCGCTCCTAGTCCCGCCAACAACAATCCGGTTGTTCGTTGACCAGGGCGACTTGGCTGTGCCTGACGCCGCTTCGCGGCATCGCCAGCGGTGGTCGCTGGTTGGACTTGCGATTCAGGCGGCGGATCCTCGGCGTTTCGAGCCATTGCCAGCAGCACCCAGAGCACAACAGCGATTCCGCCGTAAGCGATGCCGCCAGAGATAACTAGGTTGGCGAGCAAGGCGAGGACAGGACAGATCAAGAGCATGGGGCTGATCGGGCCGTCGTCCATCCATGGCCGCAAGCCCCATGTCAAAGTGATCGCCAGCGGGAGGCCCGTCAAGAACATCATGGGAGGCGGCATGCGCAGCACCAAGCCCGTGCAGAGACAGACGAGAGGCACTCCCAGCAGGCCGCCTATCAAAAACGGTCGCACGCTCGGGCGTTGTCTCGTAGGGCGGACTTCGACGGCGGTGTGAGTTGCGTGCTCGCTGGTGTTGATCGCAACTAACAAGCGAGGAAATAATGCGGCTCGTAACGCTCCGACAAACTGAAAGACCGCCAAGACGATGGCCGCGGGTACTCCTGCGGTCGCCGCCACTTCGAGCCAGGCGTTGTGGGGGTCGGCCACCACCTCGCTGGCCCACGCGGGGCGATAGGAAGTGTAATAGTCTTGAAAGTTTCCCAACCCACAGCCCCAGAGCGGGAAATCGACCAACATCGCCCACGAAGCTCGCCAATAATCGCCGCGCACTGCCAACGAACGCCATGCGGACTGGCCCCTGGGCGAACTCAGAAAAGCGACGCTCGCGGCGACTCCCAATAGCAGAACCGCTCCGGTCAGTACGGAGCGTCTGGTCGACCACTCGCGACCCAAGCCGCTCCATCCCGACCGCGGCCAACAGGTCGCCAACATCATGCCAAGCAGGCTGGCAATGAGCCCGCCGCGACTGGAAGTCGCGGCCAGGCAGGCAAGAGCAATCAGAGCGGCCAGCAACGCCGTTGACACGATTCGCCATCGTCTCCATGACCGCGGGGCCTCGGTGCGCCAGGATGAAACCGCGATGCCGATAAGGAGCGAGGTCGCGACAGCCAACAGGCAGGCCAGCGAATTGGGATGGAGAAAGGCCCCCGTTGGCGCTCGACCTTCGATGCGTTCTTCATAGGCGGCTCGAAGAGCGTTCCCTGGCGCCGTGGGAATTCCCTGGGACGCCAGCACTCCTTCGGGATCAAGTCGATAGACTCGCTCCTGTTCGGGCAAGAGCACCCAGCGTTGGTAACCGCCATAGCCCGCTTGTCCGATGACCACGGCCAACACGACGACCGCCATCCCGCGTATCGACTCGGGCGAGCGTAGCAGCCAGCGCGCCGCAAAGTAGGCGCAGATCCAAGCGATCCATTGCCAATAGACGTTCAGCATCGAGCGAGCGTCGCCCGTGTGCAAATGCCGCCACGCGCCGCAAGTCAGCCAGATCGCGAGCAATGGCAAGAGCAACTCGTAACGCCGCGACCAATTCAGGCCTAAAGCCAGGATGCGGAAGACCCAAGTCTGGGCAGGTGGCGTGAGTACGTCGCTCGTGGGACGGTTCAAGGCGGGCAGTGAAACCGCACCGCTCGCGGCCAGCCCCGCATAAGTCAAGAACCACGCGAACCAGCCGATACACAAAGCGGCGTGCGTGCCACGCAGCGCCGCCGACTCGCTGGGCGCCAACATGGTTGCGACCACGAGCGCGGCGAATGCGCAAAGCAACCAAGCGGGCGGCTGTCGCTCGGCCGTCGCTTTAGTTGGTTCGTTCGGCGCGGTTTTCACGCTTCACGTCCGCGATCCGGCGTTCGACACGGATCTTCTGGAGACTTGCTCCAAGTTGAGGTTGAGCCAGTTCGTACCAGTAGAGCGCACGAACCTTGGCGCCTTCCTTCTCGCTCGGAACACCCGAGTTCTCCGAGATTTCCCACCATTGATCGCCGACCGCTATTTTGGCATCGGCTTCGGCGGGCGCGGCGAGGTCGGCTGCCGCGACCGTCTTCAACTTGGCGTCGGCGCCTCGCGCCAACATGGGCAGGCCACGCTCCCAATCTTGCTTCAGTAACGCGAAGTATTTGCCGACCGCCGCGTTCGCGGCGGGATCGTTCGGCGAGCGGACCAGGGTATGCACATGATCGGTGATGCGCGTGTACGCAAGCTTGGTGTCGCGCATGCGAGTCTCGCGGAGCGTGACTTGCTTTTCGGCCGACGGGTTTCGCTTTCGCTTCGCGGCGCTCATCGCAATCTGGTACGCGGTCTTCGCGCTATTGAAATCGTCCAGCCGCAGCGATTCGTCCCCCAGCTTCAAGCCGTTCTCCAGGAGTGGATCGAGTTCGGACTCGTTCTGTATGTTTCCTACGACTTGCTCGAGCACCTTGAGTTTCATCGACAGCAGGTCGACGCGGAACTCGGTCCCCAACTTGTCGCAGGCGTCAAGCGCTGCACTGATGTCGCCCGCCTTGGCCGCGACCTCGCGGGCCGCCTTCAATAGCACATATCGGCCTGCCGTGTCGGCCTCGATCCGCTCGACGTCGTCGAGCAGTCGGCGAGCGAAGTCGCGCCGATCCTTGTTCTGCTTCGCGAATTTGTACTCGTTGGCGTACAACTCGCGAACCGTCGCCGTCGCCGTCTCGACCTGTTCGTCCGAGGGAATTTCCTTGCGTCGGTCGGACGGATCGGCGACCGCGACGCGAGCGTTGGGAGCAGTCGTCGACCCGGTGGTGGCGCCCGGTGGGCCCGCGGGAGTAACAGTGGCGCCGCTGGCGGCCATCGGAGTTTCACCGCCGCCGTTCGCGGGCGAGGCCGTCGCTACTGCCGCTTCGTTAAAACGAACCAGCGGCGTCTTCTGCAATTGTTGCTGCATCGCGAGATCGATCTCGGGATGCGCGTACGTGGTCGCGTCTTGATAACGTATCGACTCGCCGCCCGCGGGAGTGACAAGTCCCAAGAGTTGAGCATCAGGAATGTTGGCCGCGATGCGACGTACGCCCGCGGCGCCGCCAAGGATGGCAAAGCAGCATTCGCCGCGCATACCGAACCAGTCCTTCTGCACGGTTGCTTTGTCGAAGGTGTAGTCGTCCGGCGCCGTCCAGGGTTTCGCGAGGTCCTTGTGAACTTCGACCAACAGAATCGTATGTTCGATGCCATCCCGACAATTCTCGTCAGGCAGTCCTTCCGGGTTCGCGAAGGCGGCGCCGGTTCCCTTGACCAACATGTAACAGGTGGAAGTGTTGGGGCAATCGGGCGAGCGGAATTGGTCGGGAATTCGATCCAGCAAGGGGCGATTGGTGGGGCCGTCCCACGGCTCATTAAAGTTAAAGCTGCGGTAAAGGTCGCCATAACCGAGCAAAGGCAGCAACATGACTCGCCAACTCAGATGCCCGTTGATCGTTGGCGCGGGATATCCGCTATTGCGGTCACGGTAAGTTTCGAGGGCGGCGGCGATGGTGCGAAGATGGACGATGACCAGTTTGCGACGTTCGAGTTCGGAGAGTTTCTGACTGGGCGAAGCATCGGCAGCTCCTCCGCCAGCGGGCGTTGAACCGTTGGCGGGAGACGCCGCGCCCGCGGGATTGCCTGCTGGGCCAGCGCCGTTGGCTGGTGCGCCGTTTGGCGTCGTCGGTGCGCCTGCAATCTGACTCGCCGCGGGCGCGCCAGGCGCGGGAGGCTGGGGGTTGGGTTGAGGCGCCGGAGGCGGCGTCTCGTCGTCATCCGCTGAGACTCGCGGCTTGGGAAGATACTGAGAATTGTCGCCGCAGCCGGTAACCAGCAGCGAGGACAGGACAAGTAACAGCCAGAACACGCGATGCACGGAGAACCCCCGTCAATTTCCTCTAGAGTAAACAGACTCGACTTCCCCGTTCCAATTGGCCCGGGGAAGTCGAGTGGTTTTGATACCTACGAGTTTCTGTCGCGGTCATGAGACCGCCAGGAAACTAGTCGAGGTTCTTCTTGCCTTGGAAGCGTTGGAGCAACACGCCGTTGAAGATCAACTGGGGATCGAGTTCGACGATGCCGTCTCGATAGCCGATCTTGTCGAGCTGGGTGGTGGTAGCCGACCCCGAAACCTGGAAACCAGGATTCAGGTAGCCGTCCTTGTTCTGATCCTTGAACGTCCGGATACTGCCGTCGGCGAACAGAACGTTGCAGTTGCCAGCGTGCACGGGACCCATGTCGCGGGTGTCCTGGAGGTTGGTCCAGGGGTACGACGAGAAGGTGCCAGTGTCCGGCTGTTCAATCGCGAACAAGCTGGTCAACGGGGCGGTGCTGTCGTGGACAGTCACCGTGGCGGTCTTACCCCAAGGCTGCCAAGTCGTGCCGCTGACCAACTGAGCGGGACCGTCGCAGAACGATTCGGCCATCCGGTCGCCCGGCTTGCCGAACTCGCCCAGATCGCCCACCGAGAACGCTTCCTTTTGATCGCCGACGTTGCCGTCCGACATCAAGGGGATGATCGACGAATTGTGGTACGAACCATCGATGGTGCGGCGCGACAAGGGGCCTTTCGTGTCCTTCAAGCCCTTGATGTACTTCGTGGCCGGTCCGAAAGTAATCAGAATGTCGTTGCCGGAGTCGGTCGCCGACAGGTTCGCGCCCTCGCGGACCAGGAACCAGCTCGACGCATAGTTCGTGTTGTAGCCCTTCTTCAAGAAGTGCTCGACCACGGCCGCTTCGCGAGCGGTGCCAACCGCGGTGCCCATCACGACGCTGTAGGCGCCCGCATAGATTCTCGCGGTGTCGGTTGTCGCTTCGTTGGGATCGATGGTGACCGTGCCCAAGTAGTCGTTGATCTTCTCGGACAACTTGGCCGGGTTCGACGGGCACAGCATCTTGCCCGGTTGGCCCATGCCGGCGTTGACCATGTCGGCCACCCAGCCGATCGTGTCGATCGAACCGTCTCGCTTGCCGTCGAAGGCGCCCGAGGTGAATCGTTCACGCGGATCGTTGTCGGCATGCGTCGTCAAGCTGACGAAGAACTGACGCAAGTTGTTGCGGCAGGTGTTCGACCGGGCCGATTCACGGGCGCCAGCCAAAGCCGGGAGAATGATCGCGGCCAAGATCGCGATGATCGCGATCACGACCAACATTTCCACCAATGTAAAACCGTTCTGTCGCTGTCTCATGTTTTCCTTACTCCAAACCACTTTCGTTACAAAACCAATTCGCTGTGTGCGAGCTGCTGCCGAGCCAGGGAGGCTCAAAAAGGTCAGCATGTTTCCCGCCGCGGCTCAATCGCGAACCTTCGCGACCGACGCTGCGTAGGGAAACCCAAGGGACTGTTCGTTACCGGGTAGGCTCCTTGTCCGACGGGGCCAATGTGTTTGCAAATTCCGCGGCGAGTCGCTGTCCCCCTCAGGTGACTCTCCGCGGGCGGCGATCCCTTATCGCCGAAATGCCATGCACCGACTTGTTGTGCGAGCTATTTAGCCGGTGCGGAATAAACGCCACGTGAGCGAAATGTGAAGGGATGCGGAGTGTTTGGCGAATGTAAATAGAGGTTGAATGTGAAGATTTCGCGCCAAGTAGGGCGGTCGTACGTAGCCCGCTCACTCGTAGCCCGCTCACTCGTAGCCCGCTCACTCGTAGCCCGCTCACTTCGTGAGCGGAACAGCCGCGTGGCCCGCGAGCGCCCCTTGCCGTCAGCCAGGTCGCGTCGCCCACCGATGGAGACGCAGCTTTCGCCGCTGGGCCGAGCAGATCGACGGACTAGAAGTCCGTCGTACGTGGACTTACTACTTTACCTCGTAAATCGAAGGCCATGAGCTGCAACTCGTTCCGCAGCAGCAGGCGTCCATGATGGACCGCCGGCGCTGAATAGCAAGGACGCTCCAGCAGCGGCGCCGCAGTTACGACCAACGATTCACCGGTCGAGTCATCGAGTCGCGCGACACCTAAGTGACCGTGTTCGCCCACGACCACCAATCGTCCGTCCACCGCCATCGCCTGTCCGCGGTCCAGCTCCGAGGGCCGTTCCCACAGAAGCTTGCCCGTGGCAAAGTCGAGTTTCCTTAAGGTCGCTCCTCCTTGACGCATCGCGGTAAAGCCGAAGACCGACTCGCGATGCCCGACCAACGTATTGAAGACACTGTCGAGCGCTCGCCGGTCGCGCCATTGCGGCCGCGGCGTTTCTTCCCCGCAATCAAGCCCCACGGCGCCCGCCCCTTGGCCAGCCACCGCGAAAATCTGCGAGTCGCGAACAAGCGGCGTGACGGCGTTCACCGTGTCGGCGACTCGAGAACGCAGCGGATACTCCCACGCGACTCGCCCCTCCTCACGCTCGACTGCCACCAGCCCGCGATCTGTCAGAAATACGACAAGTCCTCTCGCTTCGCCTGACAGAAATCGAGGAGACGTGAACGCTCGCCCATGGTCGGTCGCGGCCCACACCGTTTCGCCCGTGGCCGAGTCGAAGCAGACGACTCCGGCATCGCGCTGGCCCGCGCCGACATTCAAGTACAATCGGTTCTGATCCGCCGCGATCCCCGCACCGAATGCGTAATCACTCGACTCAAGTTCAAAGTCCCGTTTCAGGTCGCGTTCCCAGAGCATGACGCCATCGTCGAGAGTGACGCAGACCATGCGGCCTTCAGCGCCGACGGCGACCACTCGTTGGTCGTGAATCAGCGGAGTGCTGTAGGGACCGTCGCTATACTCGTAGCGACACCGGTACTGGGTTGGCCACGAAACTCGCCACAACTCGCGACCGCTCGCGAGCTCATGGGCCGCGAGGATTTCGTCATTGTCCCAGCGATAGAACAAGATCACTCGCCCCGCCGCGGCGACCGGCGAGCTGTAGCCACGCCCCGCGGGGATTTTCCAGGCCAGCGGCGGATTCGCTCCCACCCAACTCCAGTCCAATCCACCTTCGAGCGACTGACAGTCTCCCCTTGGTCCAAAGAGTGCCGGCCAATCCTGACCTGCCGTATCCGCTTGCTCAAGCTCTGGCGGGTTGCTTGACCCTGGTCGAGACGAATCGGGAGGAGAGGAGTTGATTACCGACGTATTGCGACTCGGGGGTTCTACGGGGCGGATTGCGATCCATGCCTGAGTCGTTCCCCAACTGAGGACCGTCAGTATTCCTACGATAGCGCCCCAGCCCCTCATCGATCCCGAACGAGACTTGCCACGGACTATTGAAGGTTGAGGAGGAACTTGCATGCCAGACGACAGTGGGTGATCGTTCCGAGGAGTCGAGTGTCAAGAAATTCGAGTGTCGTTGAGTCAATGGTGTGTCGGTGAAATTCTGGTGAAGGTTCCGCGAAGTCGTCGAGACGATGCGTCCCAGCTTGCGGTCGAAGGCCGCCTTGGCCTGGAAAACGACGATTGCCAGGGGAGCGACGATCAATGCGAATGCTAGCGATCGTTGTACGGCCCGCGGTAATCGCTGGATCACTTGCAACTCCAGCAGCCAAAGCAGCGAGGGAGTCGCGAATATCGCCATCGCTTCGTAGTTGCCGATGCCGCCGAAGAAGCGACCGATGAAAAGAAGTCCGAACAGGGCGACCAGGGCGATGCCTGCCGCCGGTTGGCTCATGCTCGGCGCCTGTGAAGCCGTTGACGTGAGTGGTCGGGTCCATAACGCCAAAACGCAACCTGCCAACATGGCTGACCACGGAATCGCCGCGGCGCCTCCTTTGATATATCCGCCCAAGAGTATCGTCAGTCCGGCCGATAGGATGGAGGCGGAGAACGCCGCCAGCAAAGTCGGGGCTCCCCTGCGAGTCGCCAATGAAGGAAGCGAGTCCCACGAGGCGGCTAGCGCCGCAGCACATCCGAACAGTGCGAGCAGCCGGGGCGGCGTCAGCCAAGAGTCAGCGCCGTCGCGGAGATAGACGGAGCCGAAGAGCAGCGACCCGACGATGAGGACCGCGCCAATGATTCTTACGCCACTGATCGCTCGACGCGGAATAAACGCGGCCTGTGAGAGCGACTCCACCAGGATTGCCAGGGGGATGGCGACCACAAGCAATCGGTCGAGTCCATTGCGCGGCGGCCAGCTTGGGTAAATCCCGAGACGCCAATAGCCCCATGCGGCGGCGGCGATCGCGCATGCCGTAGTCAAGAAAGCGATGCGCGACGAACGGTAGTGGTTGGCATAGCGGCCTATCAGCCAACATGGAAAACCAGCCGCGAGCGTCGTCAGGAAGAAGACGCTCGCGTACTGTACCAGATCGGGCATACGTTACTTTCGCATGCCTTCGCAGTCGATGATGATAATCGCCTCGTCGCCGATCGGCCCGATTGCGCTCTTATCGAATCCGTAATCGCTTCGCTTCAGCTTGACTTCGGTTGAAAAGCCAACTCGCTTGACGCCTTTCCATTCGATCTCCTTGCCGCCCATCAGCGTCAAGGTGATCGACTTGGTAACGCCGTGCATGGTGAAATCGCCCGTGACATCGTATCCATCCTTGATGGGCTTCACCGCGGTGCTCTTGAACTCGATGGTGGGAAACTGCTTGGCGTCGAAGTAGTCGGGCTGTCGCAGATGTTCGTCGCGAGCGGCGTTGGCCGTATCGACGCTGGCGACCTTCACGGTCAGTTGGAAAGTCGATTTCGTGGGATCTTGGCGGTCCAACGAGAATTTGCCATCGACTTCGTTGAAGCGTCCATGAATCCAACTGATGTCCAAGTGCCGGGCCTTGAAGCTGACCGACGAGTGAACCAGGTCGTAAGCATATTCATCCGCGCCACTCGCCGCCTGCTGCGAGAAGCCGGTGAACAAAAGACCGCAGGCCACCAAAAGTGACAAGCCAAAACGACGCATGAGGTTGATTCCTTCTTACGGAGGGAGGGACGAAGTAGGATGAACGCCACACTTCGCGATCATTAAAGCTCGCTCATCCTAGAATCTCGCATGCGACGAGTAAAGTCACTACGTAGCCATCTCGCTTCGCGAGATGATCAGCTGCATCGCGTACACGTACCGCCTCGAATTTGCCACGGAATGAAGTAGCCATCTCGCTTCGCGAGATGATCAGCTGCATCGCGTACACCTACTGCCTCGTGTTTGGCCACGGAATGACACGGGAGAACACGAAATTCCTCAGACTGATGATTGTGTCCAACGATTCGATTTTGTTGGAACTTCGAGTGTGTTGAGGCGGTGAGCGCCATAAACACGAAAGCGGCGGGAACTCCTGATCAGAATTCCCGCCGCTACTCGATTCGCGCACTAGCGTTTCAAAGCGGAGTCGACAACTACGGTGTCGGCGCCACTTCGCCGCTATCGCGAGTTACAAGTCTTGCAAACTCACGGATGTTGATCGTCGACGCTAGGAAGCGAACCGAACCGTCGCCCAAGCCGAACATAGCGCCGCCCGGATGAAACGCATAGGCTTCGGCAGTTCCTTCGGTCCCATAGTAGGGATGCGGAAACGATGACCCGACATGCTCGCCGTTCGTGCAGTTGAGCGGGCAGGCGCCGGGCAGCGTCGCGCCGTCCGCCGACGAACCATCCACGCTGAAGTCGCTCGCGGGCCGCGACCATCCACCCGCATTCACTCGGTCCGCAGGTAACGCGCCAACCTTCTTTCCTCGTCGCCAGATCGCCGGTCGTCCCGCCGACTCGGCGTACATAATTGTGTTCGAGAGTCCATCCAACACGTCGGCCATGCGAGGCGTTCCGTTCTTCGTCAAAATGCCGGCGCCCGCGACATCAACCAAGCCCAGAGTGAAGAGACGCTGGTCAACGCCAATCGTGGGCGAATAGTCGGTCACCGCGACGATCTGCGACCAAGTCAATTGCGGGTCGCCGTCGAGCCGATCTGGTTGAGGCGTCGAGGGGCACTGGAAGGTCTTCACCGGCCGCGAAGTGAGCGGCAAATTGTTGGCATGGCTCCAATTCACCGTCTGGTCATACTTGTCGAAAATGGTTCCTTGCTCAATGAACGGCAAGAGAAAGGTGAGGCCCGCGATACGTGGGGCCGTGGTGAGCCCGCCCGGCCGAATGCTCGACGGCAAGTGATTATAGGTGTCATGGAAGTTATGGGCGGCGAGTCCCAATTGCTTCAAGTTGTTGGTGCATGACGATCGTCGAGCTGCTTCGCGAGCTGCTTGCACGGCGGGAAGCAGGAGCGCGACCAACACGCCAATGATGGCGATCACGACCAGCAACTCGACAAGCGTGAAGCCGCGCAAGGAACGTGGAAACTTCGATCGTTTAGAACTTTGAATTCGCATGGGTTCTCTCATTGTTTCTGGGGCTGAAATTTTGGAACTTGATCGGGTTAGAAAGCTCGTTAACAAGGACTGCGGTAAGTTACCGTCGCCCCACTTCGATCGGCGCCAGCTTGTTGGGACCAGACGCGACCTTCACCACGATGTCCGTGGTGCTAGGGAGCGAAATCTTGGGGGACAGGACGTTGGGGCCCGGTTCGGAACTCGTGCCATTCTGAATCAACTGGTAATACTGCACGGTTACGGCATACTCGCCCTCGGGCGCTCCGTCATTCGTGTCGTAAGTCGTTACCTTGAACTGACCGTTGGCGTCCGTCTGCGCGCGAGGAGCGATCTCGTGACCAGCCTGTGGCGTTTTCGGGTGGAGTGCCACCAGTGCGTTGGCCAAGGGCTTGCCGTCGCGAGTGACGACGCCTTCCACCGGATGGACTGGCAAACGCGCCGCACCCTCGTCGCCGCAACCAACCAATGCCATGGCGAACAGTACGACCACGGCAGCGAACCCTGAGCGGACTCCTATCGCGACGCCACCGACCGTCGGAGCACCGCAAACCTCATTTCTCATTTCCTTACCTCCCTCAACTGTGATTTCGTCACGCACCCCGTCGACTCCCGGCACGCGCCGAGACGATTCGCAGGCGAGTTGACGATCGAAATAGGTGGGAACTTCCCCTGTTAACGTTACGATCCCACCTTGTACGGCGACACTTAAACGACGAGCGACCCCGCGTAGTCGAAGCTTCAAAACGGCTTCGACACGCTCCGCGATCTCTGCGGGACTTGCGGCCTCAACGCCGCGATAATGGATGGACATGGATTGAATTCTCGCGAGCAAAATGGACGGCCTGTAATGAACGGATGGGGCGGCTCATCAGACAACAACAGCTAGTCATGACTAAACTCCGTGAAGGCGTGTGCGGGGAATTGATCGAGGTGAATGTCGGAGGGCTCGCGGAATTAACGTCTCGCGAGTTGGCTGCTTATTGGTTCACAACGACAACGCTCGAGCTGCCAAGTTTCCAGTGAGTTGACGCCAGGACCGACAATCAGACGCAACGGCGTCGTGGTGGGCTCTGCATAGCGCCGATCGAGCGAGTTAGCGCCCTGCGTTAGTGCTTCACCCGAGATCTCCAAGTGGCGGTGTCGCGCGGTTGCGACGTACTCGCCCATCGGCATCCCCGAGGCTACGCCGAGCGTGCGGACCTGGAATCTGCCATGCGAGTCGGTCCAAGCGCGGACCAGCGGACTCGAATAGCCCGGCGACTCAACGCGATGGAACGCCAACTCCACACCCCGTTGTGGAACTCCATCGACAAGCACAATCCCTTCCACGGGTTGCCGGGGAACTCGCAATTCCCTCACCATTGAAATGGCTGCGAGTATTCCGAACGGCAGGACGACCAGCGCGGCGAGTGCCGGGTTGGCGAAGTGACGCGAGCGACTGGTATTGATGGTGTGCATGTCAGGCATGGCGAGAGACTCGATGGGAGTCACCGTCTGCCTCTGGTTTGCCAGTCAGCGTCGGTCGGCGAGCGTTTCGGTGGCGAGCTTCCCGTAGTCGGGTGAGCGGTAAGGTCGGGAGGGAGCTAGAGGAACTGTGGGGATTTAATCTGTGTAAATGGTGATTGGTTAACCGCCCTGGGAGTCGGTCGTGGAGCGGCGCAGGCGTCGTTTTTCGGTACGGTCAATCTGAATCACGACTCCATCTTGCACGATGATCGTGACCGTGCCGTATCGCAGTCCGCGTAGCGCCTCGCGGATTTGATGGATTTCCGTGTCCCGGCCTGGTTCACCCAGCGAGCCAGCACTTGCTCCGCGGTCATTCGTATTCATAGGGACGATCCTTGGGATGCCATGGTTCGCGGCGTTGCGAGAAAGCGGCAATGGCATGGGCTGGAATTCCTCAAATCACGTAGTCAGGTTCGAGATTAGGGGTAGGAAGAAACACCCGCACTCGTTTGGGCGCCACATACACCAAGTCTCCCTGTTGCAAATTCAGTTCCAAAAACCGCTCAAAAGGCAAATCAACCTGCAATTCTCGGCCGTTTTCCATCACCAGCGAGACTTTGGCCGACGAACCGGCGGGGTTAATTCGCGCGATGCGAGCTTCGATGGTGGGCGCACCGTTGCGATGTCGTTCGATCTCCCACTCGTGCGGACGCACATAGACATTGGCCGCAGCCGCCTCGGGATGCTCAATGCCGGGAACCTCAAGGTTCAATCCGCCCAGCACCGCACGCCCCTGTTCCACTCGCCCCCGAAATACATTCACATTTCCCAGGAAGTCCATCACGAACTCCGACGCAGGTTGATGGAACACTTCGTACGGAGTGCCGACCTGTTCGATCTTGGCTTGATTCATCACCACCACACGATCGGCGACTTCCAACGCTTCTTCTTGATCGTGGGTAACCAGTATCGTGGTCATGTGTAACTCATCGTGCAGCCGCCTCAACCAACTGCGCAGGCCCTGTCGCACCTTGGCGTCGAGCGCTCCGAACGGTTCGTCCAGCAACAGCACTCGCGGTTCAATCGCCAGTGCTCGCGCCAACGCGACTCGTTGCCGCTGCCCACCGGACAATTGCGACGGATAACGATTGCCGAATCCTTCCAGTTGAATCAGATTCAGCAACTCAGTGACCTTCGCGTGGATCTTTTCTCGACTCGGACGCTCGCGCCGCGGACGCACTCGCAGCCCAAACGCGATGTTCTCAAACACACTCATGTGCTTGAACAACGCATAGTGCTGAAAGACAAAGCCAACTCGGCGTTGACCCACTTCCCGCTGAGCCACGTTTTCGCCATGGAAACGAATGACGCTGCGCGGATCCGCATCCGGAATCTCAAGGCCCGCGATGATTCGCAAGAGCGTCGTCTTGCCGGAACCCGAGGGGCCAAGCAAGGCGACTAATTCCCCGTCGCGGACCTGCAGGTTCACATTGCGCAGAGCCGTATATCCGCCGAACGACTTCGTGACATTTTCAACTTCGATACTCATAGGGCTGCCTCTGCCGACGTCGGCTCAAGGGTGGAACGCAAATCTTGCTGGACCTTGTGTTCCAAGTAGGTCTTGGCCGCCAAGGTGACGACGCCCAGCAGAGCGAGGAGAGACGCCATCGCGAACGCCGCGATCACGTTGTACTCGTTGTAAAGAATCTCAATATGCAAAGGGATCGTATTCGTCTTGCCGCGAATGTGACCCGAAACTACCGACACCGCGCCAAACTCCCCCATCGCTCGTGCGTTGCAGAGAATCACTCCATACAGCACGGCCCACTTGATGTTCGGCAGAGTCACGCGGAAGAATGTCTGCCAACCGTTCGCGCCCAGCGACAAGGCGGCTTGCTCTTCGTCGCTCCCTTGCTCTTGCATGAGCGGAATCAACTCGCGAGCCACGAAGGGAAATGTGACGAAAACCGTGGCTAGCACGATGCCCGGCACGGCAAAGATGATTTGGATGTTGTGCGATTTGAGCCAAGGACCGAGCCAACCTTGTAGACCGAACATCAGCACGTAGATCAAGCCAGAGATCACCGGCGAGACCGCGAAGGGGAGATCGATCAACGTGATCAACAAACTCTTCCCACGAAACTCGAACTTCGCGATCGCCCAGGAGGCGACCACGCCAAAGAACAGATTCAGGGGGAGCGATACGGCCGTGGCAATCAAAGTTAACTTGATCGCATGCCAGGCCGCCGGGTCGCGAAAACTCTTCAAGTAAGCTCCTACGCCCCCACGCAGCGCCTCGAGGAAAACGACGGCGAGCGGCAAGGCGAGGAAGAGGCCGACAAATGTCAGGGAGACGACGATCGCGAGCACTTTGAGCCAAACGGGATCATCCTTGGCGCCGCGATGCCTTGTCTGTGAACCAGCGTGAGTAGCAACTGCCGTGGCCATGGTTAGATTCCCTTCCTTGCCGCGGAACTGACCCACCACTGCAAGCCATTGATCGCCAACAGAATGACAAAGGAGGCCAGCAGCATGACCACCGCGATCGCCGTCGCGCCGGGATAGTCGTACTGCTCCAGTTTCGTAATGATCAACAGCGAGGTGATTTCTGTCTTGAGAGGCATGTTGCCCGAGATGAATATGACCGAACCGTACTCGCCGACAGATCGAGCAAAGGCGAGCGCGAAGCCGGTGATCAAGGATGGCAGCAGACTCGGCAAAGTCACTCGCCAAAATGTCTGCCAGCGTGACGCACCCAAGCTGGCCGCGGCCTCTTCCGATTCGCCATCTAGTTCCTCGATCGCGGGCTGGACCGTGCGGACCACGAACGGCAAACCGATGAAGGTCAGTGCGATGATGACTCCCAAGGGCGAGAAGGCCGACTTGATTCCGAGTGGATACAGGTATTGGCCGATCCAGCCGCTCTTGGCGTAGATCGCGGTGAGCGCGATGCCCGAGACGGCGGTCGGTAGGGCGAACGGCAGGTCGACCAGTGCGTCGAGCAGGCGTCGACCGGGAAAGCGATAGCGGACCAACGTCCAAGCCACCACGAAACCGAAAATCACGTTTACCAAGGCGCCGATGAACGACGCCCCAAAGGTCAATTTGTAAGACGCCATCACGCGCGGCTCGGTCACGGTGTGCCAGAACCGCTCGAGCGACATGGAAGTCGTACGGAGGAATAAGGCGGAAAGCGGAACGAGCACGATGAGGCTGAGGTACATCAACGTGTAGCCAAGCGTGAGGCCAAATCCTGGCAGCACGCTATAGTGTTTCCACGACGTACGCATGGCGGGTCCTTTCGAGGCGCGGGGCCGGTGGTCCGGTTCCGTGAGTCGGCGAGCTATTTGGCGTCCGAGCCAGGCTGATAGATCTTGTCGAATACGCCGCCGTCGTCGAAATGTTCCTTCTGCGCCTTCTTCCAACCGCCAAAGACATCGTCGATCTTGAACAACTCGATGTCCGCGAACACCTTTCGTTGTTCGGGCGAAAGCAACTCTAACTGTGCGGGCCGATAGAAGTGCTTGGCGGCCAACTGCTGACCTTGGGGCGAGTAGAGATGTTCGAGGTAGGCTTGCGCGACTTCCCGCGTGCCATGCTTGTCCACAATTTTGTCGACGACGGTGACCGGCGGTTCCGCCAGAATGCTGAGCGAAGGAAACACGATCTCGACCTTGTCGGCGCCGAGGTCCTTAACAGCCAGATGAGCTTCGTTTTCCCAAGTCAACAGCACATCGCCGATTTCGCGCTGAGCGAACGTGTTCGTCGAGCCGCGTGCGCCGGAATCCAATACAGGGACTCGCTTGAACAACTCGGTGACGAACTGCAACGCCTTCTGTTGAGCCGCCTCGACCTCCTTGCTGGCCGCGGGATCTTTCAACTTATCGAATGACCCGAGCTCTCGTTTCACTGCATATCCCCAAGCGGCCAGGAAGTTGTAACGAGCGCCGCCGCTGGTCTTAGGGTTCGGCGTAATCACGCTGACGTCCCCCTTCACCAGATCGCCCCAGTCTTTGATTCCCTTGGGGTTGCCCTTGCGGACAAGAAAGACGATGGTCGAGGTGTAAGGGGAACTGTTGTTCGGCAATCGTGATTGCCAGTCGACGGGAAACAGCCCCGCTTTCTCCGCGATGGCGTCCATGTCGTAGGCCAAGGCCAGCGTGATCACGTCGGCCTCAAGCCCGTCAATCACCGCCCGCGCTTGCTTGCCGGCGCCGCCATGCGACTGATCGATCGTCACTTGCTGGCCAGTCTTGGCTTTCCAATGCTCCGCAAACGACTGATTGAACTCCTGATAGAACTCGCGAGTCGGATCGTAAGAGACATTGAGTAGCGTGACCGGTGGCTTCACCGATCCGCTGCCGCTGCTGGAGGCGGTAGGGCCTTCCACCGAGCTTGAGCAACCCGCGAGTCCCGCCAGAGCGAAGAGTGCGAAGAACAGAAGTCTGGGCGATGTGCGCGACATGCGAAGGCGATCCTTGCGGGTGGGATTCGGAGGTGGGACGGTCACGGTGCGATACCGACGACAAGGAATGCAACGGTCGTGCCAAGTGACGATCTCGCGACGTTTGGCGCGTAATTTCCAGTAGCGATGTCCCCATGCGCGAGTTGAAACACCCGCGGGCAGACGACCTCTAACCCGTTGCCCGCTATGGGGCGAGGTAATCGCCGCAGCTCGAGCGACCTGGTTTCGTGGAGACTCAACGCCGACGTCCCGACGGGGATGAAGGGCTAGGCAACCGTCTAGTCAGGGTGGATTCCGTCAAATATGCTGGGAGTATGCCGTGTCATTTGCTAGTGAGTCGTTAAATATGATGGGTGATGATGTGCAGGACGCCAGTCCATTCCGCGATGTGTTGCTGGAGGTGTGGCGCGAGGCGTGCCGTCACATCAACATCTCCGAGTCGTCGGGGAACATCGCGCGACTGCTCGCGCAACACCTGCCGCTCGACTGCCTGCTCGTCCGCCGACTGGACGTCGAACACTCGTCGCTCGATACCGTCGCGATCGGTCAGCCACGACCGGGACTCTTTCACGCGACGCCGAAAACTCCACTCACTCCCGCTAAACTCCGCAGACTACTGGCATGGAGCGCGAGGGCGGAGGTGCTCCACGGGCAGCGCCCGCAGCGTGCCGGCGACCTGGCCGCGCTGGTTCCCGACGAGGTGGAGGGCGAGGTGTTGGTGGGAGCTTTAGCTGGGCCGGAGGGGTTGGCCGGTGCGTTGGTGTTCGTGGCTGGCCACTTGAAGTCCTTCCGACCGGCTCATGTGAAAATGGTCTCGGCACTGCTGGAGCCGTTCTCCGCCGCTCTCGAGAATGATCGGCGCCTGCACGAATTGGCGGCTTTACGCGAGGCGGCCGAGGCGGATCGCCAGTCGTTGTTGACGAGACTCGGGCGACAGGAGATCAACGAATCGGTGGTGGGCGCCGAGTCGGGATTGAGGCATGTGATGGAGCGAGTGGAGTTGGTGGCGCCGTCGGATGTGCCTGTGTTGATTCTCGGAGAGACAGGAACCGGCAAGGAGGTGGTTTCTCGAGCCATGCATGTTCGCTCGCCGCGAGCGCAAGGCCCCTTTATTCGCGTGAATTGCGGCGCCATCCCCGCGGAACTTATCGACTCCCAGTTGTTCGGACACGAGAAGGGAAGCTTCACCGGCGCTTCGGATACTCGCAAGGGTTGGTTCGAGCGAGCGGATGGCGGCACTCTGTTCCTGGATGAGATTGGCGAGTTGCCGTTGCAGGCGCAGGTGCGGTTGTTGCGAGTGTTGCAGGATGGGTTTGTCGAACGCGTTGGTGGACAGCAGCCCGTGCGAGTAGATGTTCGCATCATCGCGGCGACTCACCGCAATCTGGCGTCAATGGTGACGGCGGGCGCTTTTCGCGAGGACTTGTGGTATCGCATCAACGTGTTTCCGATACTCTTGCCGCGGTTGCGCGAGCGACTGGAGGATATTCCAGCTTTGGTGCGTCACTTTGCGCAGCGAGCGGCCAATCGCTTCGGATTAGCGTACGTCGAGCCGACCGCGGCGGATCTCGCGCTGCTGGTGAATTACGATTGGCCGGGGAACATTCGCGAATTAGGAGCGGTGATTGACCGGGCCGCAATTCTCGGCAACGGCAAACGGCTCGATGTGGCCATGGCCCTGGGCTTTACTCGCCCGAATCCGCTCGAGGATGCCAAGCAGGCCCCTGATTCGGCACAACACAAAACCGCGCCAGGAATCGACGCGCGGGAGAGTGCAGCGGGGATGGCGAGTGATTCAGCTTTTCGCAGCTCGACTGCCGTCGCTGCTCGCGACGTCGCGACGCTCGACGAAGCCATGGCTCGTCACATCGAACGAGCGCTCGTTGCCACTCGCGGGCAAGTCGAGGGAAAATCAGGCGCCGCAGCGCTGTTGGGAATCAATCCCCACACGCTGCGAGCGCGAATGCGAAAGCTAAGAGTAGACTGGTCTCGCTACCGAGATGTTCACTAACAAGTGACTGTCCTCCCCTAAATTCTCCCCGTCCTTCATCCTTTGTCCTCTTTCTTCGGTTCTTCCGGGCTCTGTGTGGTTTGTTGCCCGTATGTTGGTCGGCGCGGCTGTCGCCGCACCGAGCACCTCCTCGACAGCTACCCACAACAAACCCGGAAGGACTCTTTCTTCCTTTTTCCTTCTTCCTTTTTCCTTTCGTGGCGTTAGGCGTTCAACGCGATGGCTACGGTGAGGGCGGCGTTGATGCCCCCGTCGGAGTCCGAGCCCGAGATGGAGCGATTGGCGCCGGAGACGATAATTGAGCGTAGCTGGCTGGCCGAGAGATTGGAGTTGGCGGATAGGGCGAGTGCCGCGAGGCCCGCGACGTGGGGCGCCGCCATGCTGGTGCCGCTCATCGAGGCCGTGCGGCCATTCGGCATGCTGCTCACGATGTTCACGCCCGGCGCATCGACTTGCACCGCGTTGCTCGTCCCCACTCGATTGCTGAAACTGGCCAGCGAGTTGGACGACGAGTGAGCGCCGACGGAGATCACGTTGGCAAGCGTCGCACTGTAGCGAGCAGGATACGAAGGAGTGCTCGCCGATTCATTGCCTGCCGCGACGACGACGAGCACGTTGCGCTGTTGAGCGTATTGGATCGCACTCAGGATGGAATTGCTGTAGGCGCCGCCCAAGCTGAGGTTGATGATGTCGGCGCCATTGTTCGCGGCATAGCGAATTCCCGCAGCGACGTTCGCATCGCTGCCGGAGCCGTCGTTCCCGAGAACACGCACGGGCATGATCTTGGCGCCGGGCGCCACGCCGGTCGCCCCCTGGCCATCGGCGTCCGCCGCAATGATGCCCGCCACATGCGTTCCGTGGCCATTGCCGTCACTGGGGTCGGCGTCACGCCCCACGAAATCCCAGCCGCGGATGTCATCGACGTAGCCATTGCGATCATCGTCAATCCCGTTGCCCGCGACTTCATCCATGTTCACCCAGATCTGGGTCGACAAGTCGGGGTGATTCCAGGTCACGCCCGTATCGATGACGGCGACCACAACACCGTCGCCATCGTAGCCTGCCGCCCAAGACTCGGGTGCGTTGATCGCATTCACATTCCATTCGCCGCTTCCGCCGTAGTAGGCGACATCGGCAAGCGGCGTCACGATGGGGGATGAATTAGACGGCGAGTTGGCTGAGGGGGAGGTGACGGGCGTTGAATTGTTGCTGCCTCCCGTCGTCGGAGGCGAAGAGCCAGACGATGCGGTCAGCGAGATCACGTACGAACTGGTCGCGGTTCGCCACGGCGCCACGGTGACATAGTAAGTCCCCGCCGCCAGCGTCTTCGTTACCGATTCGGCGGCGGTTCCCGCCAAATTGGAAATGGCGAGTCCTTGCCCCTGGCCGTTATAGAGAGTGAGATCGAGGTCGGAGGACATACTGCTCAGTGCGATGTCGACCGCCGCGGGCGAATTGAGAGTGAACTTCAACATGTCGCTGCGATCACGACCGCCAACGACTCCATCCAAGGTCTGCGTTCCCGTGAGAATTCCCAGGTCATATGCCGTGGCCATGGTCGAGCCCGCATCGGTAGCCGTGGCCGTTACCGTCCCGGATCGCGGCATCGCACCTGAGAAAGAGCCTCCGCGAGTTGCCGCCAGGATCGCGGCTTCACTCACGGCTCGCGCCGAGTTGGCTGCCAGTGCCAGGCGGCTCGATCCCAGCGAATCGGCCCAGTTCGAGTCGCCCCAGAGGCTCGCGGCAACGTCGAACAGGCCGCTGGTCATGGCGAGTCGAGGTTCGAGCGACTCGAAGACTCGCGAGCGAACCGTTCTTCTCGGCTCTCTCCGCGATACCTCCTGTTGCGACGAGGATTGTCGCGACAAAACTCGCCGCGATTTCTCGCGGCGAGTGGAGGAGTCTTGTGAATCGCCGAAACGGGTGGGCTCGCGTCGTGTCATATCGTTCCGCCCTCTTGGCAGTGGGATGTAACTTCGAGACTCCCTGTTAGGATGAATCCAGGAGACTTATGTCACATCTTGCGGGGCTCTGGCAAGACGAATTGACAACGCACTTCGCTGATGCGTCGTAAAGGCTTGTGAGGTTGCGAGCTACGTCCGTTGAACTGCGTAGAAAATTCTCGGTGGGTTCAACTCCCTCCCCCACGTACGACGGACTTCTAGTCCGTCGCTCCTGCCCTCCGATATCCTGCCTAACTTATCTGTCATCAAAAAGCGATCGCCCCCAAGAACCGCAGGCGGAAACACGCTCGAAATTGACATTCCCCCAGAAGAGCGCTATTCTTAAACCATGGTTCTCGACAAATTCCCCCCCCGCCGTGCTCGCTTGGAACGCGTTTTTCAACGCGTGACTCGGTGGATTTGTCATTTCGCCATCTTGCTGGCAGTGTGGCAGGGGCCCGTGCCATGGTGTCATGCTCACGGTGTGCATGTACGGACCACCTCAGGGGCGACGGCTGAGGAAACTCAGCTTCCCGAAACTCAGCCTTCCGAAGCGCCAGTCGACGGATTAGCCGTCCATCTGTGCCTCTTTCACCCAGGGTTAGGCGAGGGGCTAGGCGAGCATAACGACGAGGACTTAGGTTGGCACTTTCATTTTCGGATGCCGAGTGGCGGCAGCGAAAAAAACTCGGACGCATCGTCGACTCGCTCGGCACTCTTACGTTCGAAAACTGACCGCTCGGAGACCAGCGAAGCACGCTCCGAGACGCTCGCCCCCGTGTGGCTGCTGATCGGCTCGGTAAAACTACGGGACTTGATTGCTCGGGCGACTCGGATGGAGCGTCAATCGAGTCAGCATGTCAGTCGAGATTTTGCGAGCCGACTCGGCTTGCTCCAGCGCCATTGCAGCTATCTCCTTTGAGCCTGTCTCGGGGCGCGTTGTCGGCAACGCATTCTTGAGCCCCGACTGTGACTAAACGCGTTGGCGGAGATTGAGCCGCGTCGCGTCCACTCGCGATCGTTAAAACGCAATCGCGATCTCCTGTGTGCTGTTTGTGTGCGAACTGTCCGTCACTTCTTGGGTCACTGTTCCAAGGTACTCGCTATGAATGCGTCTCCAGCTTCTTCACCGTCGTCTCGTTCTCCCTTTCGTCTGGCGATGCCGATCCTCTTGCTGTCGGCGATTTCCGCCGTCGTTTCCGGGGTGATCGCCGCGGGAGTGGTCTGGCGTTACGCTCCTCGTCCCACGGTTGTCGCCATCCCTTCGGACTCGACTGCGGTTGCGAGCGGCGATCGCATGGAGTCAAAGCAAGGGGAGGGCGGCGCGACCGGTGCGGTGACAACGGCGGGGGACATTCACTTTCCCGAAAACTCGTGGAAAGCGGCCTCGCTTCAAATTCAACCGGCCGCTCGCGGCTCTTTGGTGCGCAAAATCCGCTTGACTGGCAAGGTCGCGCTGAACTCCGACCATGTCGCTCACATCTTCCCGTTGGTGAGTGGGCGAGTGGATGAAGTACGAGTCAGTTTTGGGGATCGAGTGAAAAAGGACGAGCTGCTGGTGGTCGTGCAGAGTCAGGAGGTGGGCGAATCGATGCTCGACCTCTATCAGTCGCGTCTGCAACGTGAATTCGTCGAGACGAAGGACAAGTGGATTCGCGACATTGATGCGAACACGCGCGAGTTGATTCAATCGATCGTCGAGCAGAAGCCGGTCGACTCGATCGAGCAGTCGTTCACGAATCGTCCGATGGGCGAGTATCGCGATAAACTGCTCTCCGCTTACGTTAGTCTGCGCAAGACCACGCAAACACTCGACCGGCTCACGCCCCTCTCGCAGCAAGGAGTCACTGCCGCGAAGCAGTTGTTTGAGGCCGAGGCGGAGCACAACGCGGACAAAGTGCGATTACAGTCGTGGATCGAGACGATTCAGCAGGAGTCTCGGCACGCCGTGCTGGTGTCCGCTCAAGCGGTGAAGGAAGCTCGCACCCGTGTCGCCGTGAACGAGACGAATCTGCAGATTCTGGGCTTCAAGGCCGAAGAGTTGCAAGACATTGATCCGACGAAGCAGGGCGAGGCGATCTCGCATTATCCGATCAAGTCGCCCTTCGATGGCGTCATCATCTCGAAGGATGTCGTGTTGTTGGAGCGAGTGAATCCTGACAGTCAGATCTTGAGTATCGCCGATCTGTCGACCGTGTGGATCACTACCGATATTTTCGAAGAGCATTTGCCGTTGCTTGAGAAACTGGCGGGCCGCACGATCACCGTCCGCAGCGATGTCTGGCCGGGACGAGAATTTCCCGCGACGGTTTTCTACACCGGCGACATCGTGGATGAATCGACTCGCACGATCGGGATGCGAGCATCGGCGGAGAATCGCGATGGGCTCTTGCGACCTGGCATGTTCGTGAACGTCGAACTGCCAGAGGCGGAGGCCGATGATGTTCTTCAAATTCCCGTAGACGCACTCCAGGAACACGAGGGGAAGACCTTTGTCTTCATCCATGTCGCAGGGGATGCGTTTCAGAGACGCGACGTCAAGGTAGGACGCAAGAATGCGCAGTTCGCCGAAATTGTTGAAGGGCTTAACGAGGGCGATCGGATCGTAGTTCAGGGCGGCTTTTCCCTCAAATCGCGCATGCTGGCCGATCTGCTGAGCGGCGAGTAATTCACGGTTCGTCGATTGGCTCGCCAAGCAGTTCATCCAGAATCGCCTTCGCACGATCGAGGCGTCAGTCGTCTCGCAAGGAATACACCGTGGTAAACCGCATCATTGATTGGTCGCTCGAGAATCGCTTCATCGTCATGCTGCTGGCGACGGTGATATTGGGAATGGGAACTTTGGCCGCGTCCACGCTGCCGCTGGACGCCGTGCCCGACCTGACCAACGTCCAGGTACAGGTGCTCACCACGTCGCCAGCGCTGGGACCTGTCGAGGTCGAACAATTCATCACGTTTCCCGTGGAGAACGCGTTGAGCGGCCTGCCGCGAGTGCAAGAGATTCGCTCGATCAGTCGCTTTGGACTGTCAGCGGTCACGGTCGCCTTCGAGGATGGGACCGACATTTACTGGGCACGCAATCTGGTGAACGAACGGTTACAGCAAGCGCGTGAGAACATTCCGCCCGGCATGGGAGACCCACAGATGGGACCCATCGCGACGGGGATGAGCGAGATCTATCAGTTCGAGGTCAAGGCGGATCCGGGCCACAACTACAGCTTGATGGACTTGCGCACGATCCTCGACTGGCAGATCGCCTTTCAACTCCGCAGTGTTCCTGGCGTGATCGAAGTGAACACGTTTGGCGGCGAGTTGAAGACGTATGAAGTGCAAGTGGACCCCAATAAACTCTTGAACTACGACATCTCGCTCACTCGCGTCTTTGAAGCGCTGGAGCAGAATAACGGGAACGCGGGCGGCGGTTACATCGCCCATGGCGACGAATTGCGCTTGATTCGCGGCGAGGGGCTCGTCACTTCGCTCGACGCAATCAAGGGAATCGTCCTCGATAGTCGCAAGGATGGCACGCCGATCCGAGTGTCCGATGTCGCGGAAGTTTGCTTCGCGCCCATGCTGCGTCAAGGCGCAGTCACTCGTGACGGCGATCGCGAAGCGGTCACCGGTATGGTCATGATGATCATGGGCGGTAATTCGCGCCAGGTGGTCAACGACGTCAAGGCGAAGATCGCGACCATCGAGGCCACTCTACCGCCTGGCGTTCACATCGATACGTTCTACGACCGCACCGAACTCGTGTCCAAAACGATTCACACGATCGCCGAGAATATTGGAGTGGGCGTGATCCTCGTGGTCATTATGCTGTTCCTCTTGCTGGGGGACGTGCGAGCGGGACTGATCGTAGCCGCGGCGATTCCGCTATCGGCGATGAGCGCTCTGATCGCCATGAAGATTGGCGGCGTTTCGGCGAATCTGATGAGTCTCGGGGCGGTCGACTTCGGCGTAATCGTCGACGGCGCCGTCGTGATGATCGAAAACGCCGCTCGCCAGGCGGCTCGCTATCAGCACGAGACCGGCGAGAAGCAAGTGCCGCTGCGAGTCTTTAAGGAATCGGCGTGGGAAGTCGGCAAGCCGATTTTGTTCGCGGGCATCATCGTGATCATCGTCTTCCTGCCGATTCTGAGTCTGCAGGGAGTGGAAGGAAAGATGTTCCGCCCGATGGCCTTTACCTTCATGTCCGCGCTGACCGCGGCTCTGATCCTCGCGGTGACGGTCATGCCTGTCATGGCCTCGCTCTTCCTGGCTCGCAACATGCGCGAGAAAGAAACGTGGCTCGTCCGCCGCATCAAGCATGCCTACGAACCACTCCTGCGTTTCTCGATGGACCACCCCAAGCCCATGTTCGCTGGGGCGATCGTCGTGTTTGTGCTAGGAGTGATCGCGGCGGCCACGTTCGGTATCGAGTTCGTGCCGAAGTTGGATGAAGGGGACATTGCGATCCAGGCGAGTCGCTTGCCGAGCGTTTCGCTCGAAGCGTCGATCGCGAAGACTAAGGCCATGGAACGCACCCTCTTGAAGTTTCCTCAGGTGCTGAGCGTCGTGTCGAAAACGGGGCGGCCAGAGATCGCCAACGATCCGATGGGCGTTCATCAAACCGATATCTTTGTGAAACTCAAGCCGCCCGAGGAATGGCCCGAGAAAATCTCGAAGGAAGACCTAGTCGTCGCCATGCAGGCCGCACTCGAGCGTGAAGTGCCTGATAACTCGTATGGGTTCACTCAACCGATTGAATTGCGAGTGCAGGAGCTGGTCGCTGGTGTGCGTTCGGATGTTGGGCTCAGTCTTTACGGCGACGATCTCGACGAACTCAAACGCCAAGGCGATCGTATTGTCGCGGTGCTGAACAAAGTTCCCGGCGCCATGGGCGTGCAAGCTCAACAGATCGCTGGCTTGCCTTACCTGCGAGTGAAAGTGAATCGCGAGCAGATTGCCCGCTATGGGATCAATTCGCGCGATGTGCTCGACGCCGTCAGCGTCATTGGCGGTCGGCCGGTGGGCGAGGTATTCGAGGGCCAACGCCGCTTCCCGCTGCAAGTTCGATTGGCGCCCGATTGGCGCACGGATGAAGACCGAATCAAGCAGATCAAGATCGATGATCCACAGGGACGGCAGATTCCGATTACTCAATTGGCTGATGTGTTCTTTGAAGAGGGGCCTTCGGAGATCAGCCGCGATGCGATTCGGCGACGACTGCTGATCCAATGCAATGTGCGCGGGCGAGATCTCGCCAGTTTCGTCACGGAAGCGCAAGAGCGAGTGCATCAAGAGGTCGAGTTGCCGCCAGGGTATGTACTCGAGTTCGGCGGGCAGTTCGAGAATCTGCGAGAAGCGAGTAAGCGGCTGGCGATCGCGGTCCCCGTCGCGTTGTTTCTGATCTTCGCCTTGCTTTACATCACGTTCAACTCCGTCAAGTTGACCTTGCTGATCTACCTGAACGTCCCGATTGCCGCGACCGGCGGCATCTTTGCTCTTTGGTCGCGTGGCATGCCCTTCTCGATCTCGGCGGGCGTGGGTTTCATCGCTCTGTTCGGAATTGCCGTGATGAATGGCGTGGTGCTCATCGAGCATATCAAGCATCTGCGTGAGACCGGACGCGACCAATGGAATTCGGTGCTGCGCGGCTCCATCGATCGACTTCGCCCCGTGTTGATGACAGCATCCTGCGGGGCGCTCGGCTTCATCCCCATGGCCGTGTCGGGCAGCGCGGGCGCCGAAGTGCAACGACCGTTGGCGACAGTGGTCATCGGCGGCTTATTCACCTGCACGATCCTCACGCTTGTGGTGCTGCCCGCGATCTACCGCTGGTTCGAACCTGCTGAGTCGGCCACGGAAGCTGCCGTGACCGGAGAGGATGTGGCCACGGAAGGGCACTGAAGGGCACGGAATTATTGAGAACGACGGACTTCTAGTCCGTCGGTTCTGGCACGGCAGGGTAGTCGGACGAGAAGTACTACTCTCTGATTTCGCTGTGATGAAGCACTCGGGTCGCGAGTGATTGCTTGTGGGGAGTGTTGTGCGATAATCCGCATCCATGCACTCGCATTGGGATCGTCAGTAGCTATTTCCCTAGCGAGTTTCCTGCTCGGATTTATCCCTGGTTACGTCTCATGAGATTATCGCACGTTGAGGTTGTTTGCGGACGTTCAACCTGTATTGGAGGTAACTTTTGGCTGATCATCGGCTGGGTGATCGGAGCGGCTTTGCTGGCCTACTTCGCTGGGCCGTTCGCTTTCGCTCAACCGAATGCGGACGAGACTGCGAAATCAGCGGTCGAGTCAGAGGCGACTCCCAAACCGGAGACGCCGCCGAAGAAGGGGAAGGCTAAATCTGCGAAGGCGAAGAAAGGGAAGGCGAAACCGGGGGCAAAGACGGCCGCGAAAGGAGCGGGCGCTAAAGGCAAGGCAGGCATGCCAGGAGATGGTGCGCCGAAGCCGACAGACCCTCCTCAGCCAGCTAATCCGGATTATCTGATCGATGTGCCTGATTTCGACGAGGCGCCATGGAGTCGGTTTGATGGTCAAACGCCTCTACCATCTTTCCTCACGTCGCCCACTCCAGTCATCTCCCAGGGAACCGGGCTCACGGATGGAGCCGTGGTTCGAACTGTGGCGAGTGATCTGCGCGATCGTGATTTTGTGGTCGACGTCGAGTTTCAATTCTCGAAGGACGAGCAGACGATTCTGGAAGTCGGAATCGGCAGTGAGCCAGAGGCGATCAAGTCACGCGTGCATGGGCCCGGGTATGGAGGGTACGCGACCTTTTCGATTCCCGGTAAGGGCGAGGTGGAACTGGGGAGATTCGTCACCGCCGGGCCGCATGTCCTGCGTCTCGCCAAATCGAACGACTCGTTCACCATGGCTGTCGGAACCGTGACCGACGGCGAATTTCAGGTGGTTGGTTTTCGCACGATTGATGACTTCCAAGCATCGACCCCCTATCTCGGCCGACCACGTGCTTCGGTGTTTGCTCGAGCCTCCGGCGGCTTGGTTACGGCGATGCGAGCGGTGTTGGATGGCGAGTCCGCGGCGAACGAAGAAAAGTCGCCTTCAAAGACGACCGAAGTGCCCAGTTATTCACAAGCGGCCATGAGTCGTTTGGGAGGCAATCCGCCGCTGCCGCTTTTCCTCCGCGAATCCGACTCGCTGGTCCTGGATGCGACAGGCATGCGAGCGGGAGTTGCTCGTTCCGTGCTGGCCGATCTGGTCAACAAGGACTTTGTGCTCGATCTCCGCTTCCGCTTTGCCGCGGGCGAGCAGTCGGTCTTTCACGTCGGCATCGGCGGCGCTCGCCCCGGAGGACTTGGTTGGGAAGAGGCCGTTTATTCACGAGTCCATGGCCCGGGCTATGGTGGATACGCCACGATTTCGAGTCAGAACCACGACGAGAAACAACTGGGCAAATTCGTCACCGAGGGTCCGCATGTGTTTCGTTTGGAGAAACGAGGCGACGTGCTGGTGATGGCGATTGGCGACGTCGCCGACAAACAATTCCGTCCCTATTTTTCGAAGTCCATTCTGAATCTGAAAGGGACGGCGCCTTACTTGACTCGCGAGAATAGTTCGGTCTTCTTTCAATCGGGTGGAGCCATCATCGATGGCGTGCGTTTGCTGGTCGACGGCAAACCAGACTCGACGAAATTCGCACGAGCGAAGCCCCTGCGCCCCTCGCCGGCCGACACGGCTGCCTCAAAACCGTCGATGCAGCCTCCCATGCCAGGTCGGCCGTCTGTCCCTGTTCGACCGACGCCCACGACACCGCCTCGGACGGCAGGCAATTCGCCCACAAACGAGTCGTCGCCGCAAACGAAATCGTCTCTTGTCGCGGTTGCCGGGGCCGCGGGCCGTGAGAACTTGATTCCTTTAGTGAAGGGGCAAATGCCGCTGTTCTTGCAGCCCAATCGAGAACTCGTGTTTTCGCCCGAGCGAGGCGTGGCATTCGGTAAACAGTGTTTGAGAACGTTACGAACCGACTTGCTTGAGAGAGATTTCACCTGGGACGTGATCTTTCGATTCAAGGAGAACGAGCAAGCGATTCTCGTTGTTGGTCTTGGCCCCGGTCACGTCGATCACAATGGCATGGTGCTGCATGAGTGCGTCTGCTCGCGAGTGCATGGGCCCGGTTACGGTGGCTACGGGACTGTGACCATCTCGGGTCAACAAGAGCGACCACTCGGCGAATTCAAGACGGCGGGTCCTCACTTGTTTCGTATTCAGAAACGGGGCGATGTGCTCACGATGGCTATCGACGCTGACATTCGCGACAAGTTCGTTGCGGACTTGGAGCAGACGATTCCTAGTCTCAACGCCGTGGCGCCCTACTTGAACGACTCCAAGTCCTGGCTCTTCATGGGCGGCGGCGGCGTGGTCGAGGCCACTCGCTTGGCCGTGGCTGGTGAACCGATCGAATCTCGCGATTTGGAGTGGAAGATTCCTCGGCGAGTGGTTGCGGGGCGAAAGCTTGAAATGAAACTCGCCCCAATGACTGCCCATGAGTTTGCCTTGGGACAAGGGCCTGAAGGGCTGCGGATTTCGACGACGGGGCAAGTGGCATGGACGCCCACCGCGGCTCAACTGGGGATACATCCGTTGAATGTGGGTTTGAAAAGTAGCAATCAATCGATTGTCGTTCCTGGCAAGATTGAGGTCGTGTCCGCCGAAGATGCTCGTAAAGTGGGCGACCAACTGGACAAGATCGATTCGCTTTACTCGATCCCCTTGCTCACGGAAAAGTCGCAAGTCGTGCCGGGATTGGACGGTCAGTCGTTGTTGTTGCTCGACGGCAAACGCCTGCTGCGATTGGTCGGAGACGGCGTCACGGTCGCCGACCGGTACGAGTTGCCGGTCGAGTGCGAGCGGATTGGCGAGCGAGCAGACTACTTTGTCGCGCTGTCGGACGCTCGCAAAGCGCTGCTGCTGGTCGACAAGAAGACCATGCAGGTGAAGCGAACGATCGCCATGGACTACTTTCGGCGGCACGATCTCGCTCTACACCCAAAAAAGCCCTGGACCTACGTCAGCGTCAGCGCTTCCAAGGGCGAGAATCTTGTCGATGTGTTCATGATTGTCGACGAGCAGACGGGCGAGGTGCAGGAGCCCGAGGGATTGGCGGGGACTTGGTTATTGGCCAATCGGGAAGGAACGATGTTGTTTGTGGGCGAGAAGCAGTTCTTGTTCAATTCGTCTTTCGACTCGTTGGTGACGTACGACCTGCGGCAGGTGATGCGTCCTTATTTGAGGAACATCAAGCAAGAGCCGGGCGGAAATGGGCGAGGAATTGTGGCTTCGACCGATGGCAAGCGACTGACTTATTTGTCGTTCACCGGTTACCCGATGCACTCGAAGAACATCGCGGCTTGGGATACGAGTGATTTGGAAAAGCGACCGGTGATTTATCCGTGCAAGGAGAATGGGGCGAGTTGTTTTTGGATTGCGTTTCACCCGACCAAGCTGATCGCCGCCACGCCGTTGGAGCAAGGAGGCGCTATGTGTTTTGATCGGGAAACGGGTGTGCCGTTACGTGACATGGTCGATTGGTCGTACCCCCCGCTGGTCGACGTCACGACCGATCGACTTTTTTTCTCGCCCGATGGCCAGCACTTGCTGTTGGAATGCCAAGGTGAACAGGGGCGATTTCTACGGCGAGTGGCTTTGCGAAAGTCGCCTTTGACTCCGCCAAAGTAGCGTTGGCCGCAAGTTCTCGAATGCGGCGGGAATCCTACTTCCCCGCGGGTCGGAAAGCTTTCAGTCGCGACTCGTGAGTTTCCAGGCGCGGGCCTTCCAGCAGATCTATGCAGTAGGGGATCGCGGGGAAGACGGCGTCCAGGCATTCGCGGATCGCTCGAGGTTGGCCGGGCAGATTCACGATCAAGGCGCCGCCTCGAATGCATGCCGTCTGACGCGACAGAATCGCCGTGGGAACTTTCTCCAGCGATACCTTTCGCATCAACTCGCCGAATCCCGGCATCAACTTCTCCGCGACTGCTTCGGTCGCTTCAGGCGTGATATCGCGTCGAGCGGGGCCCGTGCCGCCGGTCGTGATCACCAGACAACAATGTTCCTCGTCGCACAACTGACGCAGCGCCGTGGCGACCACATCCAATTCGTCGGGAATCACTCGAGCGACGCCTTCCCAGGGGCTGGCGAGCACTTCGGTCAAGTAATCTCGGATGGCCGGTCCGCCCCGGTCTTCATACTCGCCGCGGCTAGCTCGGTCCGATACAGTCACAATGCCAATACGGGCGATCTGAGTCATGAGTTTCAAGCAACCAGCGGTAGAACAACGCTTGTCCCAGGAGAAGTCGAGCCCGAGGGCTTTCTCCACGTGGTTTCCATCATATCGCGGGGGGTAGGTTGTGCTAGTGAGGGCCCGCTTCTATAGTTGCCACAGGCCTTTTGGTAGGCTTTAGGGCTACTCATGCGGCCGAGCGCGGCTTAGGTGGATTGATGCATATTGGACTGTTGTTCGTTTACTGTCTCCTGATCATGGCGTCGTCGCTGGTAGGCGGGTTTATCCCTTCGATCATGCGATTAGGGCACCGCCGCATGCAGATGCTGCTCAGCGTCGTGGGCGGGCTAATGCTGGGGGTCGGCGTTCTGCATCAGCTTCCCCATTCCTTGGTGGCTGCGCAGGCGGGAGGGAAGGGGATCGACTGGTGTGTCGGCTGGATGGTTGGTGGGCTGCTGCTGACCTTCTTCCTGATTCGCTGGTTCCATGCTCATTCGCATGATGAAGTCGATCCCGCGGACGCGACGGCGGGTGGCGAGTCGGCTGATAGCGGACAGGCTGGTGGTTGCGACCATGATCATGACCACGATCATGGTTCGCATGGCCATCATCACCACCACCATCATCATGGACACGGGCACGCTGGCGAAGAAGCGATTCCGCGGGATGCCGCGAGTGTGACGGGTTGGTTGGGGATTTTCTTTGGGCTCTCCATTCATACATTGCTGGACGGCGTCGCGCTGGGGGCTCACGTCGCGGCGGACGCCGCGCACGCGGAAGCTCATGCCACGGGCATGTGGTTGTTGGGAGTCGGCACTTTTCTGGGGGTGGCGTTGCACAAGCCGCTCGATTCTCTTTCGATCACCACGTTGATGGCGTCGCGCGGCTGGTCCAAGCAATGGCAGTTGTTGGTCAACATCGGCTACTCGCTGATGTGCCCGGTCGGCGTCGTGCTATTCATGGTGGGTGCTCGACAATTTGGCGAGAACGAGAGTCTGTTCGTCTCGGCGGCGGTGGCCATGGCCGCGGGCGTTTTCATCTGTATCTCGTTAAGCGATCTGCTGCCCGAAATCGAATTCCACTCGCACGACCGTTTGCTGTTGTCCGCCCTACTTGTGCTAGGCCTGTTGATGGCCTGGGGAGTTGGGCTATTGGAACCCGAGCATGCTCATGACAGCGGTTCTTCCACCCATGTCCACTCGCATGACGATGGCCACAATCACGGCGCCGCGCACGACCACGGCCCCAGTCCCTTCCTAAAGCGTCGCGCCGCCGAGTAGCGTTGCCTTCTGGACTGTTGCCTTTTGCTCCGCAAAAGAAGCCTCTGGGTTTGCGCTGCGTAGAACGCCGCGAGCAGGGGCTTGTTCGGCGGACTATTTTTCCGCGGTTCGTGGTTTTGGGTGCGCGGGGGAGGCTTCTTTGCCGGAGGCAAAGGCAACAGTCGCAAAGGCAACTTTCGCTAGCTGCCGGCCCGTTACGCTGAGCGGGAGCTCTTCGAGCTCTTCGCGAGTCACCCAGCGCACGGACTCGGGAAGTTGCTTTGGGGAACGAACGGTGGTCGCTTCGCGACAACGGAGAGTGATGCGAAAGCGAGTGACACCGTGCTTAATCACCGCCAACTCCCCCGCCAACTCGATGTCCACTCGCGTGACTTCTTGCGTGCGACGGCGTAGGTCGGCGACTTCATCTACGACTTCATTGTCAACTGCCGATGGTCCGGGAAATCGCGGGAAGTCCCACAATCCGGCCCAACGTTCCTCGGGACCGCATTGCCGTACCAGCACTCGCGAGCCCTTCCTAACCACGATCGCGGTTTCGGTAACCTCTTCGTATCGCATCTTGCGGGCGACTTGAGGAATCCGCTCTTGAGCGCCCATCGCTCGTGTCGGGCAGAGCGATTTCAGCGGGCACTCGTCGCAACGCGGCTGGCGAGGCGTGCAGACCAAACTGCCCAACTCCATGAGCGCCTGATTGAATTGGCCGACAGATTGTCGAGGCAGGATGTCGGTCGCGAATGTCCAGAGAGTCTTCTGGGCCGCCGTCCGAGTGAGATCGGCGTCGAATGCGAGCAGGCGGCTGTAGAGGCGTACCGTGTTCGCTTCCAGGATGGGGTGACGATCATCGTGCGCAATCGAGAGAATCGCTCCAGCCGTGTAACGACCGATCCCAGGCAACTCACGAGCGGCCTCGATGTCGCGTGGAAACTCTCCGCCATGCTCCGCGACAATGCGTTTCGCCGCCGCATGCAGATTTCTGGCCCTGCGGTAATAGCCCAATCCTTCCCAACGTCGTAGTACTTCGTGCTCTGGCGCCGCGGCGAGCGTTGCGGCGTCTGGAAACGCTGCGATAAAACGCTCGTAGTAGGGAATCACGGTCGCAACTTGCGTCTGTTGCAGCATGATCTCGCTGACCCAGATCCGGTAGGGATCGCGAGTTTGACGCCAGGGGAGTTGGCGAGCATTTTGGCGGAACCAGCGCATCAACAGTCGCCGTAACGCCGCCCGCGATTCCGTGGTCCAAACGCTGACTTGCGATTCGCTCATGGCGCTGGGGATGCAGTGGCGGGCGCCACTTCCTCGGTTCCGGGACGAAAGTGAGGCGTCGCGCCGGTGAACTCGACCTTCGCGCTGGTCCGTTCCTTGTCGGCCAGCCAGCGGAACAAGTACTGAGTGACCGCTTTCTCCAACTCATCCCGCGAGTCGCTCCATTGACCTTGCCCCGGTTGAATCTCGAGGCACCGAATCAAATGCACTCCAAACGCGGACGCCACGGGTGGACTAATCTGATCCTTCTCGAGCGCGAAGGCGGCTTTAGAAAACGATTCGGGCATTGGTTCTCGTCGGCCAATTAACCCAATGTCCCCGCCTTGAGCGGCGGTGGGGGCCGCCGAGTGTTGTTTGGCGGCCGCTTCAAACGTCAGTTCGCCCGCGACGATTTTCTCACGCAGTTGCTTTGCCTTGTCAAGCGTCTCCGTCCACCCAGCCTTGTCTGCCTCGCCCTTACCATCGACATCGCCCGCGGCGCGCGGCTTCAGCAAGATATGAGCAACTCGCACTCGCGATCCATCAAACTCGCGGCGATGCTGTTCAAAATATCGAGCTAGGTTCTCGTCCGAAAGATATCGTTCCAAATATCGCCCCCAACTGAGTCGCCAAGTAATTTGATGTCGAAGGCCTGACTCGTCGATCCCCTGACCTCGCAGGTATTCTTCGAGCGGAATCTTGCGCGGCTCGAGTTGCTTGACGAGTCGCTGGACCATGACGTCGACTTCGCGCGGATCGGCGGCGACTTTGGTGCGGCTGAGGTTGCGCAGGATGAGCCTACGGTCGATCAGTTGTGCGAGCGCCTGGGCTTGCAGCAAGGCGGTGACATCGGGAGCGACGGCGTCCTCCGACAGCACTTTCGCGACTTCTTGATTCACCTCGGCTACCGAAATCGCTACGCCATCGACCATCGCGGCGGGACGCTTATCCACCGGCGCGCTGGCCTTGGTCGAAGCCGGCGAGGGCTCGCTGGGCTTGGGAACTGCGATCGCCGATCGAGTCGGCTTTTTCGCGGGCGGCGAGGTGGACTGTGTCGGCTCGTGCGCCAAGAACGCCGCACCGCTCAACACAACGTGACAGACCCAATGCATGACAGACTCCATCCTACGGAAGTTCGATGTCCTTCAGTTCAAATTCGACGGGCAGCTTAATGACTGCGACGGGGGTTGTGTACTGGAACTTGTAGCCCTTCAGTCCGTCCGGGACGACGAACTGGTACGAGACGCCCACCTGATCTTCTTCCTGCAGAGTTGCTTCCATGCCGACATTGTCGACCTTCTCGCCCTCGGCATCGATCAGGAAGGCTGGATTCTGATAGATCCAATCGCGGTGCGACTCCAGGGCATTGGCCGCCGCATCGAACTTAATTCGCATCCGCACTTCGAACAACTCTTGGTTCTTGCGCACTTGGTCCAATGTGACCGTGACTGCCGCCCGTCGATGTTCGACCGCCTTGGCCTTTTCGAGATCCGTGAATTCGAAGGTTTCAATTCGGCCGGGGGCCAACACCTGCAGCTTGCCTCGGAGAGAGCCAATTTTGCGCACGGTTCGATCGGGCAGTTGGAGCGGAATGTACATCTCCGTCCCCGAGGTGTCGCCATCGACCGGCACTTCAATTTCTCCCTCTCGCCCATCGATTTCCAACTTTTCACCTTTGTCATCGAGGACGGTGAGTTCACTGAGCGCTTGAGTGATGACGATCGGTTGCAGACGCGGTTCCCAGGAGACATCCAGGAACATGCGGAGCGAGTGATTCTGGGGGCTGCGTAAGTCGCGAACCGCTTCCGCTCGAGTTCCTTCGAAGCGGAACATCCCGCTGTAGCTGCCTCGTCCCGCTCGGTCCACCTCCCCCTCGTCTCGCGCGACGATTGCCACCGTGCCTCGCTGACCGCTGAAGGCATAGGTGGTCAAGTCGCCTTGGTCGAGGATTGCGTCGAGCACTTCCCAGAAGGGTTTGTCTTGAAAGTCCCCCGTGATCTCGACCTCACGCGCCTCCTGATTGAATTCGGCCCGATAATCCAGCAGACGATTGCCAGTCTGTTTCTCGAGCGAAGCGAGTGCAGCGGCCAGTGACAACGGCCCCTTCAGCGTCACACGTGCGGGCCGCGTCGCCGACTCGGCTAACGCAGTCTCCAGTCGTCGTCGCACGCGAGTGAGCCGTTCCTTGACCTCGGCAGGCGTCTGGCGAGTGATGTTGGGGAGCATTTCGAGGATCGACGGGCCCAAGCCGATCAACTCCTGCTCGGCCGTCTCGCGTTTGGCGAGTTGGTTATCGTCGAGTTGACGAACGAGTCGGGCGACGGTCGCTTTGAGTTCCGCGGGCGTTTTGGCTTTGGACTCGGCGGCTTTCTGATCGCCTTGAGTGGGGGCTTTTTCTTTCGCTTGGGTCGCCACCGAGTTCTTATTGTCAGTGGTTGCACCTTGAGCGGTCGCCGAATCGTTCGTTTGACTGAGGGTCAAGCCAATGACGAGAAGCCAAGTCGCCGCCATGAAGAGGTCTCCCAGAACAAACGCTTACGGAAAAGTTATGTAAGGCGAGGGCTCTTGGCGCCGGTGGCCATTCCACCGCAGTTCCAGCGTAAAATCGCGGCCCGCCTCTGGTCTAGATTCTAGGCGTGTCGAGGCATGGCTGCGAGATGCCGGCGGTCAGGCCTTGACGTTTCGCCTTGGCGCTCGTTTTCTGAAGAGTATGCAGACCGTCGAACTCCCCTCGTTTATATCCAAAACACTCGATCCACAACATTTTTTCCACACCCACGGCTCGCGGGTGCGTCTGGAGTCGGTTGCCTCGGAGACTGTCCCCTGGGAATTGTTTCGCGGCCACTTGCTCGACGCCAATCGAACTCGCGAACGACGGGCGTTCGTCGCTTGGCATGTGTGGTTTGAAGACACGCCGCAGGGGGCAAGCCACCCCGAATTCGTGGAGCCCGCCGCGCCGGTCGCCTCGGTTCGCTGGGATCAGGCGGCGGAACGGTTGCATGTCACTCGCAACTTGTTGTCTCGCGGTTGGGAAGCTTATGAGTCGCGGCCTGGCGTGATTGAGACTCGACCTGTCTTGCGTTGGCTGCCCGAACTGATCGCGACCCTGGATGTCTCACCGTCGAACCTCGCGGAGCGAACCGCGGAGCGATGGGTGGCCGAATTACAGGCGTGCGTAGCCCAAGCTTGGTACGGAGTGAGTCGCCTGCCGATCACATCGGTCGAGTCGCCTCACCCACTGTTCTCGATGGGGCGTATGGCTTATCTGCCCGATGCGGCCACTGCTTCCTCGGCCACCGAATACTCGGCAGCGACTCCTCGTCAGCTTGCTCGACTCGCATGGTCCCACCCCGAACATCCCGACGCCGCTCGACGCCTAGAGGCGGCTCTGCGAGCCGCCGGTCCAGGGGAAGTCGCTGGGTGGTTCGAGTCGCTTGAAGCGGACTCTACCTTGCGGGCCGCTCGCGCCCGGCTGATCCAAAACCTCTTCCACCACGTGTCGCTCTCACCGTTTACCCAGTTCACCGAGCGTTGGATCGAACTCTTGGCCGCGGCCGATGCTCCGCATCAGTTGGGTGAGGAGTCGGTGGTGGATCTACTCGCGTATATGCTCCGTCACCTGATCCGCCACTTGTCGGCGTACGACTTGGTGACCTTCCATAGCTTTGGCGCGAATTACCCCGACGCCTTATGGCTCGATCGATTGCTGCGTGAACTGCTGGTTCGGCTGGAACACCAGCACACGTTATTCCTCGAAGATCCGCTGGCCAGTCCCGCCGAGAATCGACGACGTCGCCTGCGTCGCAGAGCTCTACGGCACGCTTGGCTGGTGCGAAAGGCCTATGAAGGCCATCGAGTGCCCGATGCGCCGACTTCGCGGGGTGAGCATCAACGAGTCATGCCGGGCGAATGGTCGATGGTGCCCGAAGAACAGATCACTCAACCCACGGCTCGCCGTAAACGCCTCTTCGAGCATTCGCCCACCGACCAGCTTTTTACCCCGCGCGCCCTTGAGGTGCTTGATGCCGCCGTCGCGGACTTGGCCTTGCCCGACGAGTTGATCGAGATGGGGGCCGCGACGTTCCTAGACCGTCCCCTAGGGATTTTCAAACAGAATGGGGAGGTCGATCGAACTCCATTGTTAGCCTACGATGCAGCTAGTCGGTCGCTTGTTGCGACTCGATTGGCCGAGGTGCGCCGGTCGGGGATTGGTAGCCGACACGTCGATCCCGAGGTCTGGGATGCGCTGGTGGATGCCTTGCCAATCGAAGGAGTGTCGGCGGCCGATTTGCCCGGTGATCCTCGTCCCGGCGTCATCATGCTGGAAGACGCTCGTCACGCTCGCCCCGACTTCGTCGTGCGAGCGATCTTGCCAGGGTCGCTTCGTCGTCTGGCCGATACCCCCGGATTGTGGACCGACGATCAGCGTCGAGCGATCACGAACTGGGGACGTGAAATGTCGCCGCAGTTGTTGGTGAGAACCGCGAACGCCGATGCGGCTCGAGCAGGTAAACCTTGGCTGACCTTGTACGATTCCGTGGGACGTCCTAAGGCCAAGTTGGCCCTCCCGCGCGCTGGCGATCCGGCTTACGCGGAATCGCACGGCGTGGAGTATCTGAGGGAGGGGATGCAGTGGGTTAGCTAGCGCGAATCATGGAGCGACGGACTGGAAGTCCGTCGTACAAGTGTCGTAGCCATCTCGCTTCGCGAGATGATCAGCTGTATCGCGTACTCGTACCGCTTCCATTTTGGCCACGGAAGGACGCGGAACCGCTGCGCGTCACGGAAACGGATGAGACAGGGGGGATCTTGAGGAGCAGGTACTTTGCTGGCATGGCCCCCCCTGTCGTGACTCGAGCGACGGACTAGGAAGTCCGTCGTACGGGAGGAGGATCGACGGACTGGAAGTCCGTCGTACGCGCTAGCCTTTGGCCGCGATGGGAATAAGCACGTTGACGATCACCGCGCCAATTCCAAAGGTCCAGACTGACCACTTGTCGAACTTCTTCGAGATCTCTTCTTGATCCAAGATGTCGTAGAGGTAGAGAGAAATGGTCGACTGAACGATGGTCAAGAAGATCGTCGCCATCGCCAAACCGTTGATGATGTCCGCCAGCGTCATGACTCCCGTATCGGGAATTAACGACGAGGTGACGTAGGTGTTGGCCATCGAGGCAAAGAAGGCGCCAACGCCCAGACCGAAGCGAGGATCAACATCGGTCGGCTTGATAAAGAACGCCGCCATGGCGACCGCGATCGATGCAAACAGTCCCTGGAACAACTTGAAGAAGAAGCCCCAGCCATCACGCTGGATCCAGACGCCGTAGCGGAACTGCGACCTAATCGAACGATTACCGGATGCCATGCGCGGATCGCCCAAGGAGGTCTTATACAGGTGAGGCTTCTCGACCGCCTTGGTTTTAATCACTTTGAACGCGGGAATTTTCACTCGTGAACTGATCGCGCTATTGGCTTCGTCCGGCACCAAAATCACGTTGTTCCGCAAGGTCGAACCGAGTTCGATGTTGATCGTCAGCAAGTGCTCCTCAACGGGAAACCGAGTGACATCGAAGAACTTGGTGATGCGAGCCACGACGCGATAACGCTCGTACCGTTCGTCGTCAATCACAAACTCAGCTTCCTTCTGCTTCTCCTCGATCCAGCCATCGATCAACTGCATGTCCTCGCCGGGCTTGATATTGTCCCCTTTCCAGCGAAACCAGACGTAAAAGTCGACGGTCCAACCGGTTTCCTTGACCGACAACTCCACGATGCGATCGATGTACACCCCCATCTGCACTTCGATGGGATCGGCGTTGACCGCCAACTCGGCATCCCCCGGTTCAAGTCCTGACTCCAACACCTCGGGATTCATCCGCTCTTCATGCCGCCGGTCCGCATCCGCGCGATTCGAGTACATCGCGGAACCAATCTGCAGGGCGGTGAATAGTACGAGCCCACCCACTCCAATCGACCAGATGGCAATCAACGCATGGCTGGTACGGCGTTGAGCTCGATCGGTCTGGATCTCTGATTCGGTCGTCATAGTCTAGGCGCTCCAGGGGGCTTGGAGTGTTGGCCACAGCGGGCCGTTGAGCTTGTTTGTTGGCACGATTGGAGCCACGGCGGGCTTTGGGGTCAACCCGAGGCACGGGGTAGAGCCTCGGACGGGGATTGGCCACGGAAGGACGTAGCCATCTCGCTTTGCGAGATGAACAGCAGCACCGCGTACAACCGCCACCCCCAAGTTCGGCCACGGAACAACACGGGATTTCACGGAATTAGGGGGGTGGGATTTTGTACGACGGACTTCTAGTCCGTCGAATTGGGGGCTGAAGAACGAGGCAGCAGGCCTCGGGGGAGATTCTCGGTCACCGCAAGGACCTATCGCCTTGCCCAGTGTCCTTAAACTACCTCGCTTTAGCGACTTGAGCGAACCCAACTGTGAATCGCGAGATTTAGTCAAAGTCTACCGGTTCTTCCGTCGATAAGGGTTGTGACGATTCCAACGGCAGGAGCGAGAGACCATGGTAAGTGGTTGGCCTGTTGGAGGATCGAGGCCCTGGAAGTGACTGACATCGGAGGTCGGGCAGATGAAGGTGAAATCTTCGGCAAAGTGGCTGCATGCGGCTTTGTGCGGTTGTGGCTTGGCGGCTGCAATCACCGCGACCGGCTGCCAGGTGAGTGTAGGCGGCCAAACGCTCCCTAGCCCTTACTACCATACGGATGACGTTCAGTACTTCGCTCCGGGACCTGAGTTCCCGTTGTCGAAGGAAGCTGCTGCCCAGAAGGCGTACAACGCCGAGCAGCGATTGCAGCAGACCCGCTAAACGGCGGGAAGTCCGTGGCGGCGGGAGGCGCCTTGTAGCCTGCTCGCTTCGCGAGACGATCAGCCGTGCGGCAAACCCGCTCGGACTGTGAACGTGCATCGTCGCCTTGGGCGACGGCGGACGCTCGCAGTTCGAATTCTTCGTTGATCGACTGCTTTGTCGATCTCGCCGCTTGGGGCGACTCTGCGCGCCGTCTACACTACGGGTCCGTTGCGAACTGTCGATGGCATCGCCCAATCGACTCGCCTCGGAACACCGGAGGTAAGCGGGTATGCGCACAATCGGCATTGGGATGGTCGGCAGCGGCTTCATGGGGCTAACCTACAGCGAGGTCGTGGCTCGACACGCTCAAGGTTGCCATCTGGCCGCCGTCCACGGCGGTCGACGCGCCTCGGCGTTGGCGGCCGAATACGGCGTGCCATCTGAAGCAACCATCGATTCCCTGTTGGCTCGCAGTGACATCGACGCGGTGGTGTTGGCGACGCCTGATCAAGATCGAGTCGAACTGACTCGTCGCGCCGCGGCGGCGGGCAAACACGTATTGGCCGAGAAGCCGATGGCGCCGACGGTGGCCGAGTGTGATGCCATGATCGAGGTGTGTCGAGCGGCCGGCGTAAACCTCGGTGTCGTCAAGACGGAGCGTTTCCGCAAGATCACTCGCCGAGCGAAACAACTGATCGACGACGGGACGCTAGGCCCCGTGCACATGATGCGGACAGTCTCCGCCTTTCCTCTCCCCTTAACGAAGCAGCTCTTTGACGAACGTCCCTGGATGGCCGACCCGCGCGGCGGTGGGCTCTTCATGGGCATGGCCACTCACAACGCCGACTTCCTGCGCTGGTTGACAGGCCGCGACGCGGTGCGGGTGTTTGCTCAATCCACCACGTTCAGCGACATTGCGGCGCCAAACCTCTCGGTCATGGCACAGATCGAGTTCGCGGGTGGCATCATGGCTCAAATGTGGATCACCTCGGAATTGCCATCGCCCAGTTTGCCCAGCAGCGAGGTGCGATTTCAGGTATTTGGTCGGGACGCCATGATTGACCTGGAAAACTTCGAGTATCTTGATCTGGGACGCGGCGACAAATGGGAGAGAATCTACGAGCCTGAGCGGTTTGATTACCTGAAGGAGCCTCGTTCGCCCATCCGCCTGTTTCCGCACATCGGCGTGATTCAAGAATTTGTCGACAGTATCCGTGAGCAACGTCCGCCTCGCATTGGCGGTGTGGAAGGTCGAGCGGCGGTGGAGATCTGCGAGGCGTGTTTACGATCGGCGCAGTCGGGACAGGCAGTCACGTTACCCCTGCCATAACAAGGGAGTGTCGCTGTGGCGCATGCTGAATCGTCGCCTGATTCCGGTCCCGCGAGGCAACCACCCACCTGTCCGCTCAACTCGACCGCTCAGCGTCGCAACCTGGTATTGTTCGCTTGCTGCACGGGGCTGATTTATCTCGCCGCTCCCGTGCTCTATGTGGGAATCACCCAGGCATCCCTCTGCAACAAACTAGGCGCGGATGCTCGCACGTCCAACTTGCCGGGCACGTTGTTTTTCGCCATGACTGCCGCGCCAGCGCTGATGGCGTGGCTCTCGCCACAAGTGCGAACGCTTTTGCGCAACCTGTCGCTCTGCTACTTCGTCTCGGGCGCCATGCTGCTGACCATTGCCTTGATCTTGCTGGCGGATGTGCCGGTCGCGGTCAAACTGGCCGTGGTAATTCTGCAAGGAGGCGTCTCGGGAGCGACGATGCCTACCGCGATTGCCTTGCTCTGGGAGGTGATTGGCCGTGGGTCCGACGAGTCGAAACGGGGCTGGGCGTTGAGTCTTGCTTTTGGCGCGGGCCCCTTGTTGGCCGTCGCGGGCTCGTTCGCGCAGACCGCCTTGCTGGGAGGCCAGTTTTTTGGCTGGACCTTGCCGGGCGTCGAATACCCCAAGAATTTCGCGATTCTCTTCGGCGCGGGAGCGCCCGTAATGATGTTGGCCGCTTGGCTGGCTCGGCGCTTTAATGTTCCGCCCGCGCTCGTCGAGCCGACCCGAGAACCGGCTCGCCAAGTCTTGGGACTGCTTCTTGGTTTGCCCGCGTTGTTTGCTGCCGTCGCTCTGACTCATGCGGCTACCGTGGCCGAGAGCGAGGTATTGCGCTGGCTGGGATGGTTGTCGGCGGCCGTTGCGGCGGTCGCCATCATCCATCATTTCCGCTCGGTGTTGAGTCAACGGACGCTGCTCTTGGCGACGATCGTCACTCTGTTGGTCTACGCGGGCAACATGATTCCCACGAATATGAATCTTTATTCGTCGGTCGCGTTGGGCGGCGATCCCGACAAGTACGCTGGCGTCCAGAACATGTTGCGATTCGGTTTTAAGGTCATCGCCGGCGCTGCTTTGGGACAACTGTTGATGCGCACGAGTCCGCGTGCGGGCCTGCTGGCCACCTCGTTGATTTACGTCGTGGCGCCATTATGGGCCGCGACCGTCTCCGGCCCCTGGTATCTACTCGCCTTCGGCATCTTTGGCGCGGGGGAATTGGTTGGAGTTTATTCGCCTAATTACTTGGTCTCCGCCTCTCGCTCGTCGGACCTTCGTCGCAACATGGCCTTCATGACGATGATGATGGTGCCCGCCGCGCCGGCCGGTTATCTGTATGGTTCCATTGTCGACCTTTCTCAGCGGCAAGGCTGGACCTGGGCGGGGATGGATAGCGTGACGCTGGGCTTTCGTCTCAGCTTCCTGGTGTGCGCGCTGTTTGTGATGTCCGGTATTATCTGCACTCTCGTGCTGTTGCCCCGTCATCCCAAGCCGCCTGTCGAGTAGGCGAGCGGGGATTGGGCGGCGGTCGGACGGAATTCTTGCGAATTTCGCTACGAGGAGAGGGACGGAATTCTTGCGAATTCCGCTACAGAGGAGGACGGAATTCTTGCGAATTCCGCTACGAGGAGAGGACGGAATTCTTGCGAATTCCGCTACGAGGAGAGGGACGGAATTCTTGCGAATTCCGCTACGGGGAGGGTCGTCATGTTTGGCAAGCTTTTTTCTCGAGTCTCTCAGGCGCCGACCAACCCGCACACGATGGAGCCGACTCGCGAGTTTGATATCGCGGACCTCTATCGAGGGCCAGCGGCGGGTGAAGCCTCGCCGGAAGCGGCGGCGCCGTTGGATGAGAAGCTCCGGCAGGCCTACTTCTGGATCGTCAATCACGCCGTCATCAGTCCGTTCTACGACATCGAATACAACGAGGGGCCGGCGCAGTCGTTTCCTTTGGGCGATAGCCGCGATGCCGTTACGTTTCCCTCGGGACAAAGCTATTGCAGCTTCGTACTCTTGCCGCTGTTGACGTTCGCCGTTCGCGCCAAGTGCCTGCTGGTGGGCGGCCCGGGGCGAGGTAAGACTTCCAGTGCGGTGCTCATGGGAGTGCTCGCCGGTTACCCGCTGCGCGAAGTGCGTCGAGCGATTCAAAAGGGGCAGCCGCAAATGACCATCGCCGATCTGTTCGGCAGTCCACTGCCCGCCGATTTGGTGAAGGCTCAAAGTCTGGACCAAATTGCGATCGGTTGGCGTCGTTGGCTTGGCATGCGAGTCAAAATTGTCGACGAGTACAATCGGATTCCGACGCGAACTCAGTCCGCCCTGCTGACCGTCATGGCCGACAATTACGCGGAACTGTACGACCAGACCTTCGAATGTCCCGAGGCGGCATGGTATCTCACCGCCAACGACGACGCGGGCGGCGGAACGTATCAGGTGATCGAAGCTCTGCGCGATCGCATCGACATTGTCGTCAAAGCTCTCCACTTCAACACTCGCTTCTTGGGGCAACTGCTCGACCGAATTGAAGCGGGCATTAGGCCCGAGGAAGTGGTGCCGGGCGAAGTGGTCTTCAAGGAAGATGAACTCGACCGTTTGCATCGAGCGGTGCTCGCCGTCACCGTGCCGCGTCCCATCCTGCGACGATTTGAGTTCTTCGCGAGTCAATTCGAATACTGTGAACCGGCGGCGGCTCAGTTCGAGTACAAGACCAAAGATACCGTGAAACTCTCAGGACTTGATTGGACGCAAATTGCCGCTCGCGACACCGGCAAGGACAAGTTAAAGGATCTTGGCGCTCAAAGTCGCAACGGACCCTCGGTGCGAGCGTTGATGACGGCGCTAGTCTTTGTGAAAGCGATGGCCTACTTTCGCGGCGCTCGCGAGGTTTCACTCGAGGATATGCGGCAAATTGTTCCGTTCACACTGCACGACAAGCTCCAACCCGACCTGGACTCTCCTTTTTTCGAAGCGGCCGGAAACGCCTCGCTGCGGTCCGACAAGATTGGATGGATTCGTCGCATGCTTGATATGGCTTGCGCGGAATATGATCGACTGCAACTCGATCGTGACGACCCGGTGGGAGAACTGAGCGCCGAGTTTGAACGGGGGCTCGAGGGAGTGACGCAGGCCATGGTGCGTCAACGTCTCGCCCGCATCGAACAGGCCGCTCGTCGTTGCAGCGGGTCGCGGAAATTCTACGGCCATATGTACGACGACGTCCTCAAGCTCAAGTATCTCCATCAGCGGTATACGAATTACCTTCGCTGGCTCGAATGGAAAGGTTGACGTCCCGCGATGCCTGAGTCTCTTCCCGCCAACTCGATCTTTACTCGAGCGCTCGATGAATCGCGAGACGCGATTAACGAACGCGTGCGCCGACGTCTTAAGGGGGGCGAGTCAATCGACGGGAATGGATTGCTCGCGCACATCAGGGATCGCATTGGCCCCATTTTTGAAGTAGTGGCCCGTGAGTATCCGGAACGAGCCCGTGGAACTGTGTTGCCGCTGGTCGATGTCTCGCTGGATCTTTTCGCCGCATCGCTGCTGGGACCGACAGCGACCCACTCGACGCTTGATCAATTGTGGCGCCAGGTGCTCACGGCGTGTCCGCGACTGCTGGCGTTCTCGCCCTTGCGAGTCGCCGCGTCGCTCAGCAATGTGGCGCAGCGAGTGGCAACGCAGAATGGAGTTCGTTCGGAGCAGTGGCTCGCACTGATGCGGAACGCGGCGGCTCAATCCGAATCCGTGAATGAACTGCTGAGTGCGGCGGCAGTCGCAGCATGGCGCACGGGCATGGCGCAATATCGTTCCAGTGCGTTGGATTTGGCGCTGACGCTGCGTCCCCAAGTGGCCGCGGCGGCATTGGGGACCAACGAGCGTCTAACCAGGGAGACGTTGAGCGAACTGGTCGCGTCTTTGCACGACGATGTTTGGCGGCCGATTAACAAAGACGAAGCTACGGGCGCGAAACTTGACTCCTCCTCGCCTTACGCGGCCGGCAGTGAAGTGGATACTCGGGGCGAGACGAATGTTCCTCTACCTGTGCTCGCGGGGGATTTTCTCGGATTTGGCGGCCCCTTTCAGCAGCCGCCACGATTACGGCAATTGGATGGTCGGATCTATGTGACCGATGGCGTCGGTTACTGGTGGATTCACGCGGACGCCTACGGCGTATTCTTTCAACGAGTGGCGCCGATTCCCGATCGTCTCGATTCACGGTCGCCCCAGGCGCCGCCGGAGTGGGCGAATGCATCGAGTCATGTTTGGACCGGCAGAACTCTCGCGGTAACTCTCCCGACCTCCTATCACGTGTTCCTTGTTCCTTTGCGAGGAGCGAAGACGTGAGCGACGAAGGGCCGGGATCAACGGTTACGCTCGATGCGCTGCATAGCGAGTTGATGCGTGCGCACTGGCTGGATGTTTGGCCCGAGGCGCTTGCCGTATGGAGTCCCTACGTTCAGCTTCATCAGCCCGCTTGGTGTCTGACGTATGAAGACGAGAAGCGAGAGTCGCTGGCGGGCAGTTTCGCCATGATACGGTTGGTCGATCACACGATTGTGGTTAGTCTGCGCCAGATTGCGGAGAAGAATCTCCAGCCTTTCGCCAAGGAGATTCTCGCGCATGAAATTGGGCACCATGTCTATTGTCCTGGAGACCTTACCGACAACGCTCGTCTTCTGGCGAGAATCCGCATTGGACTGCCCACCTGCGAGCACGTTGCGCCGCACGTGTCGAATCTCTATTCGGACCTCATGATCAACGATTGGTTGCAACGCGCCGCTGGGCTGGATATCGCGGGCGTCTATCGTCGACTACACGTCGACACAAACTGCTCGTTGTGGCGACTGTACATGCAGATTTATGAGGTGTTATGGCGACTGCCCGAGCGGTCATTGGTCGGTCGCATCGCGGATCCGGCCCCTTCATCTACTGCATCGCGTAACATGAAGAAACGGAGTGCTTCGGAAAAAACTAATCAGGTCGAGCACGACCCGATTGATGACGCGCGGTTTCGACAAGACGCACAATTAGGCGCTCGCTTGGTTCGAAGCTACTCGAAGGAATGGCTGGCGGGCGCGAGTCGTTTCGCGGCACTCTGTCTTCCCTATGTGATACGGACGGAAGAGCAACGCATGAAGCGTTGGCTGGCGGCATGGAATGACACTCGCGACGCAGGCAAAGACGGCTTTCCCGAGGGGCTGGCGGCCATTGACGACGATGAAATGGCGGGTGCTCCTCATCCCGCCGAGGACCCGGCTCTCTCGGGACTTGATCCCGACTCGCAGCAGAACGAAGCCGCGGCCGAGTCTGACGCCGATGGCAATCCACGAGGGCGAGTCGCCGCTGATGCTTCGGGTCAAAAAACCGAGCGACTTTATCGTGATCCTTTCGCCTATCGCGAGTTGTTGAAGGCGAGTGGAGCGACGCTGGACGAGCGTGAATTGGCGGCTCGGTACTATCGGGAGCGAGCCTTGCCGCATGTGATTCCCTTTCCAACTCATAAGCCTACGCCACAACACGAGTCGATCCTGGAGGGACTCGATACCTGGGATGTCTCTTCGCCATTGGAGGAGATCGATTGGTTTCAGTCGCTGCTTGTGAGCCCCGTGGTGGTGCCTGGCGTAACGACTCGGACGCGACTCTACGGCGAAGGCGCCGGTGGAGATCCTCGACCAACTCCCTACGATCTGTACTTGGGAGTTGACTGCTCGGGGTCCATGGGCGATCCCGCGGCTCGCTTATCCTATCCTGTCTTGGCGGGCGCCGTGATGTTGCTATCCGCGCTGCGAGCAGGCTCGAAGGTGAAGGTGGTTTTGTCGGGCGAGCCCGGCTCAACGATCGCGATGCCAGGGTTCTCACGCGACGATTCGCTGGCGATGCGTACCCTTGTCAATTATCTGGGAACGGGTTTCTCTTTCGGTATTCACCGACTGGCGGAGACCTTTGGCGCCGATTGGTCCTCGACTCGCCCCACGCACATACTCGTCCTGAGCGATCACGATATGTTCTCGATGCTCGAACAGAAACAGGGAAAGTCGACAGGATGGGATGTCGCATCGGCCGCGGTCGCTCGTTGCGGCGGCGGCGCCACGTTTCTGCTGCAACTCTCGCAATCGACGCGAACTCGCTCCGCGGAGCAGTTGGCTCGCATGAAGGCGATCGGCTGGAATGTCGAACTGGTAGACTCGATGGATGAATTGGTTGAGTTCGCGCGACGATTTTCTCGAACTCGCTATGGACGTTGAAGCGATGGATACGGACCTTCCCGACCTTGATGGTTTGCTCAGGCGGTTGAGTGAATGCCCGCCCGACTTTCTGGCCACGCCTCCCGCCAGCCCCGATGCGGTAGCGCTGGTCTGCGACCTAGTACGTCATATCGACTCCCGTCGAGCACCCGAAACAGATACTCAATGGCTGGAGCAGATGTCATTGATCGTGCGGCCCTTGCGTGGTGCGCCGCGAGTTGCCGTTTGGCTCTTGCGCGATCGATGGTTTGCAGGTCGAGTTGTGTTGGGGGATGCACTCCGACGCTTATTCACCGACGAGACGCTGGTGAGTCTTGATCGGATAACGGCGCCCGAGTTGTTGGTGCGCGATCCTGATCGGCGCGAGGAGCTGGTGCGAGTCTGCCTGCGGGCGTTGGGATTGCGACCTCGCGGGGAAACGCTCGCCGAAGCGGCCGATCGACTCGCCGCCCTCGATAGCGTCGAACGCGAGCGAGTTTTGAGGGCGACCGCGGCTGCTGAACGTCGAGCGCGCGAGATTCGCGAAGCCATGGCTCGCCAAGCAGCACTCGACGCCGCGAGCCGATACGGGGAATAACTCGTCATGTATCCGGAACTTGGCGAGAGTGAACGATTCCCGCTGCTCAGTGAGGCAGGGCGTCGCTTCCTACACCGCATGCGACAAGACTCGCATGCGCCCCACTGGAACTGGCCGAATGGCGAGCAACTCGATGGTCCGGGGCTTGAACGAGTTCAAAAGTTCGCTGCTGCGCTCAGCCAGGACAGACAAATTGATGCCGCAGGCAAACCTCACTGGCTCGGTCAATTTGCCGAATTCTGTCTGGCGGAAGTTCCCTTTTATCGTCAGCGTGGACGGAGCGGGGCAAGATTCGAGGATATTCCAAGTTGTACGCGTGAAGATCTTGCTCGCGCTCCGTGGGACTTCGTCCCCGAGCGGGAATCGCTCGATCGGTTGATTGTCTTCAGCAGCAGTGGAGTCACCGGCCATCCCGCTCGCTTGCCGACCCATCCATGGACGGCGGCCTGCGGTATTCCCTTGATCGAGTTGGCCATGTCGAGATTCGGTTTGACGTTTCCAAGAGGCGTCGAGCAGATGGCGCTGACAAACATTGCCAACTACCGCGGCGCTTACACAACGGCGATTGTCGTCGCCTATTTGGAGGAAGCGGGGTGTGTGCGAGTGAATCTGCGCGAGGAGGATTGGCGGCGGACGGACGATTGTCGCGAGTACCTGGATCGTTGGCGCGCTCCGGTCATGCTGGGTGATCCGCTCGCGTTCGCCGCTCTTCCCGCTTTGAACTTACGACAACCGCCGCAAGTGCTCGTTTCCAGCGTCATGCAATTGAACGCGGGATTGGCGGAGAGGCTTCGCGGTCATTTCGGGTGTGAGGTGTTGGATCTCTATGCGATGACTGAAGCGGGAATCGTCGCTGTAGGCAACGACACAGGACATGAAGTGCTGCCGCATGATCTCTACGTCGAAGTGCTGGACGAACACGATCAGCCGAGTGTTGCTGGCCAACGAGGAGAGGTGACAATTACTGGAGGAAGAAACCCGTTTGGTCCGCTGCTGCGTTACCGCACGGGCGATTTTGCGTCGCTCATGCGCGATGACGCGAAGACCACGCTCGTCGGTCTCGAAGGACGTCCGCCTGTCGAGTTTTTGGCAGCGTCAGGGGAGGTCGTTCACAGTATGGAAATCTCGCGTTGCTTACGCCGTTTGCCCTTGATTCAGTTCCAGTTGCATCAGGACATTTCCCGAGGATTTCGATTTCGCTATCGAGGCGATGTCTTGGTCGCCGAGTTGCAAGACAGTCTGTACGATTTGCTCGGCCGTTCCGCTACGCTGATAATCGAGCCCTTGCCGCAGCTCGCCTCTGGCCAACGTAAGGTGCTGCAATACTCGACGGATTTAACCAGAGATACGCTGGTTTCCCCCAAGAACACTTGAGCCCGTTGGGCTGCTTTGGTATTCGGAAGGAGTTTATGTCGCCGCTCGAGATCGTTGGAGCGCTGCTGGGATTGGCGTGCGTGTGGTTGACGGTGCGTCAGCACGTCGCCTGCTGGCCTGTCGGCATCGCCATGGTCGTGCTGTACATCTTCATCTTCTACGACGCGAAGCTCTATTCAGACATGTTGCTGCAAGTCGTCTACGTTTTCTTGCAGATCTACGGCTGGTGGGCATGGTTGCACGGCGGTGATCAACGGCAATCGTTGCCTGTCAACCGTCTCGCAAGACGAGCAATCGTTCCTTGGTGCCTCGTCTGTGGACTCGCCACCACATCGCTCGGCGGCGCCATGGCTCACTACACGGATGCGTCATTTCCCTACGTGGACGCGTTCGCGACCTCCGCCAGCCTGATCGCGCAATGGTTGATGGGACGCAAGACATTGGAATCGTGGCTTGTCTGGATCGTGGTGGATGTCGTTTCCATCGGCCTGTATTTGGCGAAGTCGCTTTATCCGACGGCCGGGTTGTACATCGTGTTTCTGGGATTGGCCATCTATGGCTGGCGGGAGTGGAACGTATCATGGCGCGCGACGGTCATGGCTTGATTCTGGGAAAGTTCATGCCGCCGCATGCGGGCCATGAACATCTGGTCCGATTCGGACTCGAGTTCGCCAGCCAACTCACCGTGCTGGTTTGCACGCTGGACCGCGAGCCGATTCCTGGCGACTTGCGTTTTTCCTGGATGCGCGAGTTATTTCCTGGGGCCCAAGTGGTTCATATCCACGACGATTTGCCGCAAGAGCCGAGCGACCATCCCGACTTCTGGAACATCTGGCGAAACGTTTGTCAGCAAGCGGCAAAAAGTCGAGTGGACTATGTCTTCGCCTCCGAACCCTATGGCTACCGACTCGCCCAAGAACTCGGAGCGCAGTTCGTCCCGGTCGACATCGGACGCCAACTGGTTCCTGTCTCGGGGACTGCCATCCGGCAGCGGCCGTTCACTCACTGGGATTTCATTCCGCACTGCGTCCGCCCATATTTTGTGCGACGAGTCTGTTTGTTTGGTCCGGAGTCGGTCGGCAAGTCGACGCTGGCTCGCGATCTCGCCAGCCATTTCCGCACCTGCTATGTCTCCGAGTTCGCTCGAGGCTGGTTGGACCCGAAACAAGGACGATGCGATCCCGACGACATGCCTGTCATCGCTCGCGGCCAGATGGCTGCCGAAGACTCACTCGCTCGCCACGCGCGACAAGTGCTCTTCTGCGATACCGACCCGCTACTCACGACCATCTGGAGCGATGTGCTGTTCGGCGACTGTCCCGATTGGCTCCAGCAAGCAGCTCGACAACGGCGCTACGATCTCCACCTACTGCTGGATGTCGATGCACCGTGGGTGGACGATCAACAGCGATTCCTGCCTCACCGCCGCCGGGAATTTTTCGACCGCTGCCGACAAGCGTTGGAGGACCAAGGGAGGCGGTACGTCATCGTCCGCGGCGACTGGGCGACTCGATTCGAGATCGCTCGCAGCGCCGTCGAGAACCTGCTGAACCCAGAGGGGCGATAGAAGGGCGGGCAGACGAATGAATCGAGCCCACGTTGCACGGGGCGACGGCCGCTACGACAAAAGAAGAGGCCAGATTTCGTCCGCGATCAACGAGGACGAACCAAAAGCATTGACTTCACTTTCGCGGGCGGCGTGCCATTCTCCAGCCGGATTCCACTGCAGCCATCGGTTAACCCGATACGAGCCCCACCGGGATGATGGCTGCTGATCGATGCTTGGCGAGGATCATTCACCTGGAAACTCATCGAGCCGATATCGAGATCACGCGGCTCCATCCAATGAATACCCGAGTTGGCGATTTCCACGAACAAAATGGCATCCTCACGTCCCTCGACGTCCTTCAGAGTTGTACATCGGTCGGGCGGGAAGAGCGTCTCAGGACCGGTCACAAGAACATAACTTGTGGAATGAGCCTCGTTGGGCGCACCAGGGCATTGAAATGGCCTCGCGCCGAATTGTTCGAGTCGCAGATTAGCTGGATGATTCCAGGGCAACGAAAAATCGTAGGCGTCCATCTCCGGGATAGACATAAACCGAGTCAACAGCACTCGCCAACTGTGCATCGGAAGTCCTTGCGAGTCGTAAACCACGGCCGGAGGAAAGCAGCCATAAGTGTCGTGATAATTGTGGAGCGCAACCGTCAATTGGCAAATGCGGCCCGAGCAGTTGGAACTAAGAGCAGCCTCGCGAGCAGTAGTCACCGCTCGCACCACGAAGCCAATCACCGCGAACACGATGGCCAGTAAGGTGAATACCGCAAGCAGTCCGGTGAGTCGGAATTGAAAAGCTGGGCGATTCGCTGCCCGCGGCGACTCGGTTGCATTGCTGGTCATGTTCCCAGCTTAACAGATTCAGCGATGAGGACGGCATAGAGGGCGAGCGCCCTGAGCACGAGCAGGAGGTTATGGTTCTTCCGGGTTTCGTGTGGTTTGTTGCCCGAATGTTGTTCGGCGCGGCGACAGCGATTACGCCATCAACGCCCCTTGAGTGACATCGGGAGCGGCCAGGGCGCTCGAGCCCATCAACGCCTCGTCGATCGCTCGCGCGGCGCCGCGTCCTTCATTGATCGCCCACACGACCAGCGATTGACCTCGTCGGCAATCGCCCGCGGCGTAAACCTTCGGCAAGTTGGTCGCGTACTTCCCGTGTTGAGCCTTATAGTTCGACCGCGGATCGGGCTCAACGCCCAGCATTTCCGAAACATAATGCTCGGGGCCCAGGAAACCCATGGCGAGCAATACCAAGTCGCACTTCCAGGTCTTTTCGGTGCCAGCGAGCTCGACGAGCTTGAATTGGCCATCGACCTTCTGCCATTCGACATTAACCGTGACCAGTCCTCGTACATTGCCGTTCTCGTCGCCAATGAACTCCTTCGTCAGGATGCAGTATTCCCGCGGGTCCTGTCCCCATTTGGCTTCGACCTCGGCATGCCCATAGTCGACGCGGAAAATGCGCGGCCATTGCGGCCAGGGGTTGTCCGGCGCGCGATCGACCGGCGGCTTCGGCAGCAATTCGAAATTCACCATGCTCGAGCAGCCAAAGCGGACCGACGTGCCGATGCAGTCGGTGCCGGTGTCGCCGCCGCCGATCACAATCACGTCCTTGCCATCCGCCGTGATGAAGCGGCCATCTTGATGCTTGCTGTCAAGCAAGCTCTTCGTCGCCGCGGTCAAATACTCCATCGCGAAATGAACGCCGTTCAAGCCGCGGCCGGGGATGACGAGGTCGCGCGGCTTCGTCGCGCCGGTGGCGAGCAGTAATGCGTCGTTTTCTGCCAGCAGTTGCTTGGGGTCGACATTCTTCCCCACGTCGGCGTTGACGACAAACTTGACCCCTTCTTCCTCCAACAATTTCACTCGACGATCCACCACTCCCTTGTCGAGCTTCATGTTTGGAATGCCATACATCAGCAAGCCGCCAATTCGGTCGGCTCGTTCGTACACCGTGACCGAGTGGCCGACTTTGTTCAACTGAGCAGCGGCGGCGAGTCCGGCAGGGCCCGAGCCGACAATGGCCACTTTCTTACCGGTTCGCTGAGCGGGTGGATTCGCGACAATCCAGCCTTGCCCAAACGCATGGTCGACGATCGCGTTTTCGATATTCTTGATCGTGACCGGCGGGTCGGTGATGCCGAGCACGCAAGCCCCTTCGCACGGCGCCGGGCAAACTCGCCCCGTAAACTCCGGGAAGTTATTGGTCTTATGCAAGCGATCGATCGCTTCGCGCCAACGACCTTGATACACCAAGTCGTTCCACTCGGGGATCAAATTGTCGATCGGGCAACCACTCGTCGACTGGCAGAACGGCACGCCGCAATCCATGCAGCGAGCACCTTGAGTGCGCAGGTGCTTCTCATCCGGCTCCGTGAAGATCTCGCCGAAGTCGCTGATGCGGACGAGCGGTTCGCGGTAGGGGACGGTCTTGCGAGCGTGGTCTTTGAATCCGGTGGGGTGGCCCATGGCGGTAACTGTCGTTGGTTCGAAGTGAGCGAAAAGTGTAAGTAGGCTGCGGGCGTCGCTCGATGGCGGCTGCCCGCTTAGTGGTTGGCGGTTAACTAGCCGCCCGCGGTTGCGACCTGCTGTTGACTCCGTTTAGCTCGTTCCTCAAGCACTCGCTTAAAGTCGGTCGGCATCACCTTGACGAACTGTTTCAACGATCCGGGCCAAGCGTCCAATATTCGCTTTGCGACCGCGGAGCCGGTGAAACGCTGGTGGAGGTTGATCAAGTTGTGCAACTCAGCCTTGTCGCTCGCTGTTTCCACTTTTTCCAACTCGACGGTCCCCAGGTTGCAGCGAGTGAGGAATTCGTTGTGCGGATCCCAGATATAAGCCACTCCACCCGACATACCTGCGGCAAAGTTGCGGCCGGTTGGCCCCAACACGACGACTCGCCCGCCCGTCATGTATTCGCAACCGTGGTCGCCGCAGCCTTCGATAACGGTGTGAGCACCGCTATTGCGTACGCAGAATCGCTCGGCCGCTCGTCCGCGGAAGAACGCTTCACCACGAGTCGCACCGTACAGAAGGACGTTGCCGACGATGATGTTGTCCTCGGGAATGAATGTGGAGGTGCGATCCGGGTAAATGATGATGCGCCCGCCGCTCAATCCCTTGCCGACATAATCGTTCGCGTCCCCTTCCAATTCCATGGTGACGCCGCCCGCCAGCCATGCGCCGAAGCTCTGGCCCGCCGATCCCCGGAGCTTGATATGGATGGTGCCGTCGGGCAGGTAGTCGTCGCCGTACCGCTTGGCGATGTGGTAGCTGAGCGTCGTGCCGACCGTCCGATTCGTGTTGATGATCGGCAACTCGATCTTGACCTTCTCTTTGCGCTCGATGGCCGGTTCGCACAACGCGACGATCTGATTGTCGAGCGCCTTTTCCAACTCGTGGTCCTGCGAGATCGTGCGATAGACCTGCACGTCGGGACGAGGCTTCTTGGCGGGGGCAAGCATGCCCGAAAGATCCAGCCCGTCAGCCTTCCAATGGTGGATGGCATCATTCGTTTCAAGGCAATCCGCTCGTCCAATCATCTCGTTGAACGTACGGAAGCCAAGGCGAGCCATGATCTCTCGCGCTTCTTCCGCCACCAAGAACAAGTAGTTGATCACATGCTCGGGCTTGCCCGCGAACTTGGCTCGCAGCACCGGGTCCTGCGTCGCAATGCCGACCGGGCAAGTGTTCAGATGGCACTTGCGCATCATGATGCAACCGAGCGTGACGAGCGGGGCGGTCGAGAAGCCCATCTCTTCCGCGCCCAACATGGCGGCGATCACCACGTCGCGACCCGTCTTGATCTGGCCGTCGGTCTGCAAAGTCACTCGACTACGCAGATCGTTCAACACTAAAGTCTGGTGAGTCTCCGCGATGCCCAATTCCCAAGGCAGTCCCGCGTGCTTGATGCTGGTCAATGGCGACGCACCCGTTCCACCCGTGTCGCCGGAGATCAAGATGTGGTCGGCGTGCGCCTTCGCCACGCCAGCCGCGATCGTGCCCACTCCCACTTCGGACACCAGCTTCACGCTCACGCGCGACGCCGGGTTCGCATTCTTCAGATCGTGGATCAGCTGCTTCAGATCCTCGATGGAGTAAATGTCGTGGTGAGGCGGGGGACTGATCAGGCCCACGCCGGGAGTCGAGTAGCGAATCTTGGCGATGTTGTCATCGACCTTGTGGCCCGGAAGCTCGCCGCCTTCGCCAGGCTTGGCCCCTTGAGCCATCTTGATCTGCAACTCATCGGCGTTCGCCAGATAATTGATCGTGACGCCGAATCGACCGGATGCAACTTGCTTGATGGCGGATCGCTTGGAGTCGCCGTTGGCGAGCGGCTGGAAGCGAGCCGGATCTTCGCCGCCTTCGCCTGTGTTCGATTTGCCGCCGATGCGGTTCATGGCGATCGCCAACGCTTCGTGCGATTCCGCTGAAATCGAACCAAAACTCATCGCGCCCGTGCAGAATCGTTTGACGATCTCTTGCGTCGACTCCACTTCTTCCAGCGGCACCGGTGGGCCTGCAATGCCTTCCTTGAACTTGAGCAATCCTCGCAGAGCACAGCTGCGAGTCGCCTGGTCGTTGGTATGCTGAGCGAATCGCTTGTAAGCGTCGCGCGAGTTGGTTTTGGCGGCGACTTGCAGATCGGCGATCGAGGTGGGGTCCCACATGTGCCGCTCGCCGTCCGCTCGCCAATGGAACTCGCCTGGGTTCGGCAACACTGGCAGCTTGTGCTCGCCGCGCGGCGGGTAACCCAAGGCATGACGCCGTAGCGATTCCAACGCAAGCACCTGGAAATCGACGCCTTGAATGCGGCTAGCCGTGCCCGCGAAGCATCGATCCACCACGTCGCTCTTCAAACCGACTGCTTCGAAAATCTGAGCGCCCTTGTACGACTGCAACGTCGAGATGCCCATCTTGGACATGACCTTCAGCATGCCCTTGGCAACGGCCTTCAAGTAGCCATCCACCAGCTTCTCGTCGGTGTAGTCGGCCGGGAACATGCCGTCGCGACGCCCTTGCCACAAAGCCTCGAAGGCCAAGTAAGGATTGATGGCGTCGGCGCCGTAGCCCACCAGCAAGCAGTGATGATGGACTTCGCGAGCTTCACCCGTCTCGAGGACGATGCCAATTTGCGTACGCTTGGCTTGTCGCACGAGATGATGATGCACGCTGCCGCACGCCAATAGCGCGCTGACCGGCACGCGATCAGCCGACATCGCGCGATCGGACAACAACACGAGTGAATAACCTTCGGCAATCGCTTGCTCGGCCTCCGCGCAGATCCGATCGAGCGCTTGAATCATGCCTGCTTCGCCGTCGGCGACTGGCCAAGTAATGTCGATCGTCTTCGTGCGCCAACCTCGATGGTCCATATGCCGCAACGCCGCCAACTGCTCGTTGCTCAAAATCGGATGTGGCACCAACAGCCGATGGCAATGCTCCTCAGTCGTCGACAATAGATTGCGCTCGGGGCCGATATAGCACTCGAGCGACATGATCACTTCCTCGCGGATCGAATCGATCGGCGGGTTGGTGACTTGCGCGAATAGCTGCTTGAAGTAGTCGTAAATCAATCGTGGCTGGTCGGAGAGCACGGCGAGCGCCGAGTCGTTGCCCATCGAGCCGATTGGATCGCGTTTTTCCTTGACCAGCGGATAGAGCATGAACTGCAAGGTCTCGGTCGTGTAACCGAACGCCTGCATTCTCGGCAGCAATGTTGTTGGGTGGAAACCGTGCGCTTCCTCCGAGTTCGGCACTTCCTTCAATTCCACTCGCTGGCGCTGCAGCCAGCTCGCATAAGGCCGCTCGGTGGCAATCGTCTTCTTCAATTCCTCGTCGGGAATCAAGACGCCCTTCTCGAAGTCGACCAAGAACATGCGGCCGGGTTGAAGTCGACCCTTCTCCTTGACGTTTGCTGGATCAACCGGCAGCACCCCGACCTCGCTCGCCATGATCACGCGATCATCGCGAGTCAGGTAGTAGCGGCTTGGGCGCAACCCGTTCCGGTCGAGCACCGCGCCGACATAGCGACCGTCCGTGAAGACGACCGAGGCAGGGCCGTCCCACGGCTCCATCTGGCTCGAGTGATACTCGTAGAAGGCCCGCTTGTACTCGGGCATCGATTCGTGATTCTGCCACGCTTCGGGGATCATCATCATGACGGCTTCAGGCAGCGAGCGGCCCGCCATGATGAGCAGTTCGAGCACGTTGTCAAAGACGCCCGAGTCCGAAGTGTGCGGATCGGTGATGGGGCGAATCTTCTGGAGTCGGTCGCCGAACAGTTGGGATTCGAGCATCCCTTCGCGGGCCGCCATCCAGTTCATGTTCCCCCGCAACGTGTTGATTTCGCCGTTGTGGCACATGAACCGCATGGGTTGAGCACGTTCCCACGACGGGAAGGTGTTCGTGCTGAAACGAGAATGCACCATCGCCAGATGGCTGGTGTAATCCGACTCTTCCAGGTCCGGGTAGTAAGGCAGCACTTGCCCCGAGGTCAACTGTCCCTTGTAAACGATGACTCGCGAAGAAAAGCTGCAAACGTAGTACATACGTCGCTGACTCAGCTTCTCGCGATTCAGCGCATGGAAAGCTTGCTTGCGAATCAAGAATAACTCGCGACAGAACGTTGCGCGATCCATGCCCGAGGCGGATGCAATAAACAACTGCTCGACCACCGGCTCGGTCGCCGCCGCCGATGGACCAATATCGGCTCGCTTCGCATCCGTCGGCACTCGACGCCAACCCAGCACTCGCTGGCCATTCTCCGTGACAAAGTGCGCCAAAGCGCTTTTGCAGATTTCGCGTTCGCGAGCGTCTGTCGGTAAGAAGACTTGAGCGACGCCGTAGAGCCCCGGGTCAGGGAGGTCTGTCTTCAGTTCCTCGCGCGCGACTCGCTGGAAGAAATCGTGCGGGATCGCCGTGAGAATACCCGAGCCGTCGCCCGTGTTCTTCTCGCAGCCACACGCGCCGCGATGATCCATGTTGCGCAAGACTTGTTCAGCGTCGAGCACGATCTGGTGGCTGCGCACACCCTTGATGTTCGCCACGAAGCCGACGCCGCAGCTATCTTTTTCGTTCGCGGGATCGTAAAGACCACTCTTTTCCGGCCAACCAGGCATCATCGAATCGCTCATGGAAACACTTGCTTTAAACGAAAAAAAATTGTATCGATCTGACGAAGCCACTCACCGCACTACCGAGGGTGACGCTGACGAGGGTAACACAGCCGAAGGCGACGCCGCTGTCTTCGGAGTCACAACCTGCGGAGTCACAACGGCAGTGAGCGGTTCACCACCTTCCGCGGAATCTTCACTCACAGCAACCTCGCTGACAGCAAGTTCCTCCGCGGAAACTTCCACGGCGGATTCTTCCTCGCCCGCGGTTGGTTCATCACTGCCCGGCGGTAGATTGGAGTGTTCCTGCAAGAGTTGAAGGAACCGGCGAGCGGTCTGGCCGAGTTCCTTGCCTTTACGCTGGATGATTCCCACGGGGCGTTGAATCAAGGCGCCTGCCAGCGGAATTGCTCGCAGCGATCCCGCCTGCACCTCGCGCTCGACCGTCGGCGCAGGCAGCAGGCTGAATCCGGCGTCGATTTCAACGGCTCGCTTGATCGTTTCTGTATTGTCGAATTCCATCACGACGTTGACTGTCACGCCTTGAGCCGACAACTCGCGGTCAATCTCATGGCGGATTTCCAGGTTCGCGTCGAAACTCACCATCGACAGCCCGTTCAGTTCTTCGAGTCGCACGGATTCGCGACCCGCGAGCGGGTGTGTGGGACAGCAGACCACTCGCATGGGCTCTTCACGCCACGACGTCGCGCGAATGTTGCGCGAAACTCGCGGGTAACTCACCAGCCCCAAGTCGACCTGATCCGATTCCACCAATTCGTAAACGCGATCGGGGTGCTGATACTGCACTCGCACATTCGCTTTCGGGTACTTGCGCATGAACTTTTGCACGATCTGGTTCATGTGGCTGAGTCCCACGGAATAGATCGACGCCACGCTCACTCGCCCCGCTACCTCGGCATGCAACGTCCGCACTTCTTCTTCGAGCGCGAAATAACGCTGCACCAATTTGCGGCAGCCCTCGTGAAATACTTCGCCTTCGCGAGTCAACACAAAGGGACGTTTGGAGCGATCCAGCAACTTAACGCCCAGATGCTCTTCCAACTGGTGCACCATCTGGCTCGCGCCCGACTGCGAGATGCTGTTTTCGTCCGCCGCGCGCGAAAAGCTTCGCTGCCCCACGACGTCGCAGAACACTTTCAGCAACTTCATGTGCATCGAATAACTCGCTTCTTCCCAAGATCCACGCGCGTCACCGTTCGCCTATCGCCCCACTTTTTGCTTGCTCAAAAAACCACGTTAAGGGAAATTCCCCCCAGACGAGCGGTAATTACGACTGCGAATGCAGCATCCTTGCAGAATTACTACGAAGGATAGCAAGGTAATCCTGGCATTCGGCTGAGTCAACTATCGTTCTCCAACTTGTTCTCACCGATTCTTCGCTTCACCCAAACCAGTCAATAACCTCATGTCACTGTCGGTCATGTGTCGCAAGATGTTGAGAGGAAAGTGCTTGTGTTCATAGTGGAGACGCGTGGCGACTGGCCCTGATATCAAGACAAGTGATAGTTGTTTAGGGTTCGTTTAGATTCTGTGAGCGATTACGGGAGTCGGCAGCGACCTTGTGGAAAAAATGTCGCAGTCGGTCGCTGGAGTCGTATGGGGGCAGCGATGTCTACCAGCGAGCGGGATTGAGGAATGCCCGTAATGTCGCCTAATGGCTTAAAAAGCGGCGCTAGTCTGAGTCGCCGTTTACCAAGGCTTGAAGACGAAGAAGGCCCCAATCGCCACAAAGGCGAACCCGACCAGGTAGTTCCACTTCAGGGGTTCGCCCAGATAAGTCACCGAGAAGAGGACGAAAATGGCGAGCGTAATGACTTCTTGCGCCGTTTTCAGTTGAGCGGTGGAAAAACCGGCTTGGGCGCCCCAACGATTGGCGGGGACCTGAAAACAGTACTCAAAGAACGCGATTCCCCAACTCGCCAGGATCACGATCCACAGGGATGAATCCTTGTGGTTCTTCAGATGTCCGTACCAGGCAAACGTCATGAAGATGTTGGAGATGATTAAGAGACCGATCGTCCACACAAAGGAATCTCCCGACGGCGAGACAGGAAGACGGGGAAGTGCGTTAATGGAAAAGTTGAAGATAACTCGTCATTCACAGTGCAACGCTTGGACCAGGTCAAGTCGAGCCGCTCGACGAGCGGGGATCCAAGCGGCGACCACGGTGATGATCATGGCGCCGCTAAAGGCGCCGGCGAGAAGCCAAGGGCGAAAACCAAATTGGACGTGATGCCCAATCGTCTGCAACGTAGCGATGTTGATCACGAAGGCCGTGACGATGCCGCCCACAATGCCGGGCGCTAGTCCGACCAGTCCAATCAGCAGGGCCTGAGTCAGGATGGTGCGGCGTGCTTGCCCGCGAGTCATAGCGACAATGCGCAGCAAACCAAGTTCGCGAGTCTGCTCGATCACATTCATCGTCAAGGTATTGACGACCCCGAAGGCGCCAATCACGAAGCCCAAGGCGATCAGCCCCCACAGGCACCACACAATACCGCGGATGGTGAATTCAATCTCGTCGACGACATCGGCCAACGAATGCAGCAACACGCCGTGCTGGTCGCACAGTTCTTGAAGTTGTTTCCGTAACGCCTCGCGCGATCCAGGAGTGGCGCGGATCGCATAGCCGTCCACCCCCTCGACGCCAAGCAGTTCTTGAGCCAACGGCCGGTACATATAGATGGCATAACCGCCCATCATGTATTCATTGGCGACCCCGCAGACTTGCAAACGAGTGCGTCCGCGAGCGGTCTCGAGCGGCACTTCGTCCCCCAGCTTGAGATTCAGACGAGTGGCCAGCACGCTGGCCACGACGATCTGGCCGCCAAGAAGCTGGCCGCGCAGAGCCGCGCGATCGCCCGAGACAAGATCGAATGACGGGGGAGCGGGATCGACGAAATCGCGAGCCACCACGACGACCTTGGTCTCTCCCACTCGCGACTCGACCATCGTCGCGGACTCCAAGGTCGCGATCGTGGGAATTCCTTTCAAGGCTTCGCCCAATTCGCTCGGTAAATCGGCGGAAGCGCCCGAGGCTAAATCCGGACGCATGGCGCGCACGAAAAAGTCGCCGATGATCACCTGTCGATACCATTGGCGAACATCGTCGACATTGTCCAGGATCGAATACGAGATCCCGACTCCGGTGGCGCCCGCCACGAACAGCACGCCCGCCGTCAACGTGGTGCGAGTTCGATGACGCAACAACTGCAGTACGGCTAATCTTCCTTCGAGCTTGAGGACCGGGCTGAGGATCGCGGCGCCGACGCGAATCAGCGGTTCCATGATCAACGGCGACATCATCACGATGCCGATCAGCAGAAAAGGAGCGGCATAGGTCGGGACGATGATCGGCAGCCACCCCAACAAAGGCACCACGATGAAGACGATGCTCACCAAGGTCAGCACGAATCCAGCGCTCACATAGCCGCGGGAAACTCCTTGAGTCTCCGAGGCGGGCGCCCGATCAAGCCCTTCCAGCGGAGACACTCGACCCGCTCTCACCGCCGGCACGTAAGCGCCGATCAACGCGGCGGCGATGCCGAAGAAACCCGCGAGCACCGCGGTTCCTAGGGTTAACTCAGGCGCTGGCAGGTCGAGCGACAAGGCGCTCGCCAACGAGCGGTGCAGGAGTCGGCCCGCGGCGGCGCCCGCGAATAATCCCACGAAGGCGCCGACGACTCCCAGTCCCAAGCTCTCCCGCAACAACGCTCCGCGAATCTGACCGCTCGTCGCTCCGATCGCGCGCAAAATAGCCAGCTGTCGCCGGCGTTCTCCCACGTTCATCAAGAACGTGTTGAGGATGATGAAGCCAGCCAGCAACAGCGAGAAGATCGTCGAGAGTCTCAAGCCCTGTTCGCTGCTCATGAGCGTCTCGCGCATGAGTTGAGATTGGGTGTTGGGAGGACGCACTTCGACCTCCGGAGGCAACAGCGCTTGGACCGCGGTGCGAACTTCCTCGCTATGTTGATCGTCGTCCAGCACGATCTGGATGGCGTCGAGTTTGCCGGCGGCGCGAAAGAGGGATTGCGCTTTCTTCAGCGGCACCAGAGCGACGCCCGCCTGCCGCAACGCAGTGCCGCCCTTGGGGTCCAAGGTGCCGACGAGTTCGAGCGGTTTCAGGCCTCGCTCACTCAACAATTTGACCGTTGAACCAACCTCCGCGCCGACGCGACGCGCGAGGGCCGCGTCCAGCACGATCTCGTCTCCCGACTCGATCATTCGCCCCGAGCCGATCGTGTATTCGCGAACCTCGTGATCCAGCCGCGGGTCGACTCCAAGGACTTCTAGATTGAGTCGTTGACCGTTGGCGAACAACGTGCTCAATCGCCTGATGACCGGCGCCGCCACTCGCACATGCGGCGTGGTTTGGATGGGCGCCAGCAACTTGTCGGAGAATCGGCCTTCGCCCGGCACGGTCACTTCGAGCGCAGTGCGCCCCGTGACCATCGAGAACATTTTTTTGTAGGCGCCCCGAGTCGTCGAGGTCGTCATGACGAAGGCCACGGTTGCCGCGACGCCAATCACGATGCTGGAAATCGTCAACAAAGCGCGACCCGGACGCGAACGGAGGGAACGCCAGGTGAATTTGCCTAAATACATCGTGGAATCCTTTCCAGATCGCGGGCTTTCTCACGTCGGGAAATCAAGCGAGTTCCTCGACGTGGGAGAAGCAGGTCAGCGAGTTGCTTGCTGGGGCGTTTCTTCGCGCGCCACCAATCCGTCGGCCATGTGGACGATGCGATCGGCCTGCGCCGCTACCGCGGGATCGTGTGTGACCAAAACCAGCGTTTGGCCATGCGTCTCCACCAGGCCTCGCAAGAGGGTGGTGAGCTTTTTGCCGGTGGCGCTGTCCAAGTTGCCCGTGGGTTCGTCGGCCAGCACGATGGCGGGTTCAATGACGAGCGCTCGGGCCACGGCCACTCGCTGCTGCTCGCCGCCCGATAACTTGCCCGGCAAATGATGCCGTCGGCTTCCCATGTCGACCATGTCGAGCATCTTGCCAGCTCGGGTTCGCGCTTCCGCTTGGGGAACTCCATCCAACTCGAGCGGCAGCGCCACGTTCTCTTCGGCGGTCAGAATGGGCAGTAGATTGAACTGTTGGAAGACGAAGCCGATCCGACGCCGGCGCACCAGCGTCCGTTCGTCGTCGGTAAGCGTCGCGAGGTCGCGATCTTCCAGCAGAATCTGGCCGGTGGATGGCACGTCGACCCCGCCCAGCATGGTGAGCAGAGTGCTTTTGCCGGAGCCGGAGCGACCCATGATGGCGAGCATCTCGCCTCGCCGCACGGCCAAGTCGACTCCCTTGACCGCTTCGACGCGCGCCTCGCCGTCGCCGAATGATTTTGTTACCTTGCGAGCTTCCAGGACGTGCATGATGTCCTTTCGTAGTGCGAAGGCCGGATTGATCCTCAATCCCGCGGCGCGATCCGCGCGCCTCGAGTGCCTTGTCGTCCGCTCGAAGGGGCCTGGAGGCGCCGTCGAGCGTCCCTAGTGTACGCGTTTCCCCTCAACTTGCGAACCCGACCACGCCCATGACGACTCCCGTCGCTCAACCCGATCCCGCCGTCGTCCTCGACCTGCTCGAGGCCTTTCGTCGCTCCAAGACCATGTTCGCCGCCGTGCAGCTCGGAGTTTTTGACTCGCTGGCTCAGCAACCCCAACAGCTCGCAACCCTCGCCACACGCCTCGCTTGCGACCCAGATTCGCTCGAGCGACTGCTCGACGCCTGCGTCGGCCTGGGCCTGCTGCAACGAACCGCCGAGGGGTATCGGAACACGCCCGCGGCGACCGCTTATCTTTGCGCCGCTAGCCCCCAAAGACTCACCGGCTACATCCAGTACTCCAACGACGTCATGTGGAAACTGTGGGCCCATCTGGAGGACGCAGTGCGCGAGGGAACGCATCGCTGGCAACAAGCCTACGGCTGGGATGGCCCTATTTTCTCGCATTTCTTCCGTACCGACGAGGCGAAACGCGAGTTTCTGATGGGGATGCACGGCTTTGGCGTCATCAGTTCGCCGCACGTGGTCGCGGCGTTCGACCTGAGTCGATTTCGTTGTCTCGTCGATCTCGGCGGCGCGACTGGTCATCTGGCGACCGCCGCTTGCGAACGCTATCCGCAACTGACCGGGGTCGTTTTCGACCTGCCCGACGCCGTGCCTCTGGCGCGGGAAATGGTGGCCGCGACCTCGGCCGCCGATCGAGTGAGCGTCGTGGGTGGGGATTTCTTTGTCGATCCTCTGCCGCCCGGCGATCTCTACGCGCTCGGCCGCATCTTGCATGATTGGTCGCGCGACAAAATCGAAAAGCTGCTCGCCAAAGTTCACGCCAGCCTGCCGGAAGGTGGAGCTTTGTTGATCGCCGAAAAGATGCTGGCGGACGACAAGTCGGGGCCCCGTTGGGCCCAAATGCAGAGCCTCAATATGCTGACCTGCACCGAAGGGAAAGAACGCACGCTCGGCGAGTATCGCGAGTTGCTGCACACCGCCGGTTTTCGCTCGGTCGAAGGCCAACCCACCCCCGCGCCGCTCGATGCGATCCTCGCCGTGAAGTAATCGCTCTTTGTTTTCTTGTACGACGGACTTCCAGTCCGTCGCCCGTCTTCTGTACGACGGACTTCTAGTCCGTCGAATTCCTCCGTGCGGAACACGCCGCACGCCAGCCTCTTAGACTACGGCATACGACGGACTTGGCGGCCATAACGCATTGGCAGATCGACGGACTAGAAGTCCGTCGTACATCAATCCTCCCGTATGACGGACTTCCAGTCCGTCGCTTGAGGCTGTACGGCTGCCCTACAACATGCCGCCAGTAGGAGTGGCGAGTAGCGCCCACAGCAGCAAGGCGAGCAAAGCGGCGAGGATCAGGAAGAGAACCTCGTGGTAGGCCATGGTGTGTGTCATAACGCACCTCGCGATCAAGGGAAGGGCAGGCGGCGTCGCGGCGACTGTGTTCTCCCACGCCATTCGCCTGCGCCCGCCTGCATCTGTTCTTTCTACGCGGCCCATGGGATGACGGTTCAGGTCTGGCAGGCTCGCGGATGATTCCCGAGTTCCAAAAATCTCGAAAAATCGACCAATTAGAAGTGTTGACATGTCGACAGATGGCGATATATAGTTCTGTGAGACTTGAGACGCGAGCGGACCATGAAAGCAATGGTTGCGGGGCGCGTCTTGAGGGCTCGATTGGGCGTAAGTTGCGAGGCGTACGCGAAGAGTGCGTCTTGCGGGCATCGAAGCGAGGAGTAGCGGAAATGTTGAAGACAATTACCCCCCAGCAGTTGGCGGATTTGCGAAACAGCGGGCGGCCTCTGCACTTGATCGACGTGCGGACGCCCGCCGAATTTCGGGAGGTGCATGTGGATTGTGCTCGCAATGTGCCGCTCGACAGGCTGGACGTGAAGGCGATCGTGTCGGAATTCAATCGCGAGGGTGAAGGTTCCTTGTACGTCATCTGTCGCTCGGGAAGTCGAGGCAAGCAAGCGTGCGAGCAGTTCTTGGCCGCGGGCTTCGAGAATGTATTCAACGTCGACGGAGGCACTTCGGCCTGTGAGTCGGCGGGCTTGCCGATCGTGCGGGGTAAAAAGGCCATCTCCCTCGAGCGACAAGTCCGTATCGTCGCGGGCTTGATGGTCGTGATAGGGGCGGGATTGAGTTTCGTGAATCCCTTGTGGGCGCTGCTGGCCGTGTTTGTCGGCGCCGGACTCGTCTTTGCGGGCGTCACCGATACCTGTGGGATGGCTATTCTGCTGGGGAGGATGCCCTGGAATCAAGTCGCTTCGGGCCCCGCACCCACTTGCTCGACTAACGGATCCTGCGGCGTCAAGTAAACTAGTTTCACGAGAGCCCTGTCACAGCCAAGAAGCAATGTACGACGGACTTCTAGTCCGTCGGCTAAAGGCAGCGGCGGCAAGTTCCTTCATTCACCCCGCAACCTTGCTACCCCGCCGCCTTGGATTCTTGATAAGTGGGCGGCATGAACTGGGAAATCTTGATCGCTTCCAACTGGCGTCGCGCGGTCGAGGTGATGTTGCGCAGCGCTTCTTGGATTGTGCCATGAATCTCACTGGGAAGCCCGTCCAGTCGGTCGGGGTGAGCGTCCAGAGGGCCTTCAATCGCCTCGATCAGGTCGAGCAGCGAGACTTCGGCAGGGCGTCGCGTCAGCGAGTAGCCGCCATCAACGCCGCGTGACGAACGCAGAATGCCATGCGTCACTAAATTGCGGAGAATCTGCAGCAGGAACCGTTCGGGCATCTCTCCGGCCGCGGCCAACTGACTGCAGGGCACGGGGGCCGTCGATTCGTTCTTGGCCAGTTCAATGGTCGCGCGAACTGCATACGCGACCGTCCGCGAAATCCTCATGGGTCACCTCATTGTCTTGAGTGGAAACATGTAGATCGGGGGGGGGCTAGAATGGGAGGAGTGCCACAACCGGGTGGATTGATCTGTGCCTTTAGTCTATCGATTAAACTTAACAATCGACTGTTATGTATCCAATAGTGTTTCCCACCTTTTGTGGGGAAATATTTTTTCCAGGCGCGGGGCGTTGTGTGGCGCGCGTTTGTTGTGCGTAAAGCGCGCGAGTGTTTTGTTGCCTAGAGAAACGGTCATTCGACGGACTTTCCGTCCGTCGGTTTCGTCGGTGCTGAATAGGCGAGTGGGACAGGGCTATAGGTTCACCCTGTTCACGGGGGCAGGCACTGAAGTCGCGCGACCACGGATCACGCGAAGTTGTGCGCTTCTCCACCGAAATCGACGGACTGGAAGTCCGTCGTACGTGGTTTCTGGCCGTGCAAGGCAGCCTTAGTCGGTCGGCGGTTGGCGGAATGAGTGCCAGGCGAGCAGGATGGCGCCGCCGACGAGCAAGCAGTCGGCGATGTTGAAGTTGGGCCAAGTCCACTCGCCATACCGAAAGAGAATCCAGTCGCGAACCGCCAGCAGGGAGCTTCCATCGGGTCGTTTGTCGCCCCAGAAGCCGAGCCGGTCATGGAGATTTCCAAAAATCCCCGCCGTGATGGAGCCCAGTGCGATTGTTAACGGCCAGTCTCGAGCCGCACCGCCGCGCCACATCCAAACAAAGATGCCCATCGCGGCGCAAACGGAAAGGGTAGCGAAGACATGGACGTAGCCCTGTCCGAGCCCCCACAACGCGCCCTCGTTCCAGGCGTGTTGGATGCCCACATAGCCTTCAATCAGCCACCACTCGCCCTGCCTCCCAGGACCGGCGGGCCACTTGAAGATCCACCATTTCGTCAGCCAGTCGGCGGCGCAGCCAGCGATGGCGATGCCCAAAAAGACACCGATTCGTGGACCTGTTCGCGGCGAAACACGAAGTTCCGCCGCTTTTTCAGCGGCTTGATCGCCAGAAATCGGCTTGATGAATCCAGCCTCCCTGCGGACAACGAACCTGCTTGCCATCCCCGTTACGAGATTGCGTCGCGACTTGAGGAGCCACAACAACCTAGGAGCATCGCTATCGACGGCGCCTTACCGCCCTTGCTTTTGCAGCTTGGTGGCGCACTTCACGCAGTGAGGCGTGTGCGGCAGGGCTTGCAGGCGAGTCTTCGGAATCTTGGCGTCGCATTCCGTGCACTGCCCATAGACCCCCTCCTCGATCCGCTCCAGAGCCGCTTCGATCTGATTCAGCGTCTCCTCATCGTTTTCCATCAGGCTGAGCGTGAACTCTTGTTCAAAGTTGTCGCTCCCCACATCCGCCATATGAATGGGCATGCTCGACAAATCGCCGCTCGCCTCGCTCCGAGTTTTATTGAGCGCCGCGTCCGCCATCGCACTCACATCCCCACGCAGCCGTCCACGTAGAGCCAGTAGCTGTTGCTTGTAGACTTTTGATTCGCGCTTGTTCATCGGACCCTCGAAGCAAATCCCACACCGGTTGCCTGATCAACATCCCGCAAGTGCTATCTAAAGGCGTTGATTCGTCCCTAACCGCACCTGCGAGGCCCATATTCTAGGCGTTGCCCGCTTGACTGTCAAATTAAGAATCCCCCAAAGGGGTTGTGTTTGAAGGCGATTGGAGGTTTGGAAGTCGTTTTCGAATAATGGTTTGTGTAAATATCGCGGATGCTGGCTCGGAGGCTGGACTTCGATGGTTGTTAGGGAAAAACTCGCAAATCAATTTGTTGAGCTGCTCCCGTTGGGGCTTCCGAATGCGGTATCTTGAGACTTCTCAAGGGCAATAAACCCGCCAGGAGATTTCCGCATGTCCACAGATCGAAAGCGATGGATGTACGAGCGTGGTTCACAATGGACGGTCCTTGGCGCTTTCTCGCGAGCGCTAATTTGCGTCGCACCGCTACTTGCACCGCTGCTTGCTGCTACTGGCAGCCGCGAACTGCTCGCTCAACCTCAGCCCAACAAATCAGCCGTTGCCGATGATTCGACGACATCCGCCAAGCCGGCGCAAGATTCGGTCGATCAGGATTATTCGGGCGAACTGCCTCGCATCCCGCCGCGCGAGCCCGACGCTGCTCGCAAAACGTTCCACGTCGCACCGGGCTTCGAGCTGCAGACGGTTGCCTCCGAGCCGCTCGTCGTTGATCCGATCGCCATGGCGTTCGACGAATTGGGGCGGTTGTTCGTCGTAGAAATGCGTGATTACTCGGAAGATGACAAAGCCTTCCTGGGGCGCATCCGCGTACTCGAGGACACCAACGCCGATGGACAGTTGGACAAAAGCACCGTCTATGCCGAGGGGCTCTCGTGGCCGACGGCGCTCGCTTGCGTCAATGGCGGGCTGTTGGTGGGTGCTCCGCCCGAGATCTACTTCCTGAAAGACACCGACGGTGATGGCAAAGCGGACGTACGCAAGCATCTGTTCACCGGCTTCGCTCGCAGCAACGTCCAGGGGCTGCTCAACTCGTTCCAATGGGGCCTCGACAATCGGTTGCATGGTGCAACCAGCAGCAGCGGAGCGGCCGTGGCGCTCGCCCCTGACCATCCTCAATTCACAACGGCCGCGGATGCGACCGCGAAAGCCATTGCGCTGCGTGGACGCGACTTCGCCATCGATACTCGGACCATGACGCTGACTCCCACCAGCGGAGGCGCTCAGCATGGGATGTCGATCGACGACTGGGGGACGACCTATGTCTGCTCCAATAGCGACCATCTCCAGCAGGTGATGTTCGAAGATCGCTACGTTGCTCGCAACCCCTACTTGGCCGCTCCCTCGGCGCGACTCAGCATCGCCGTCGATGGACCGCAGGCGGACGTCTATCGCACAAGCCCCGTGGAGCCATGGCGCATCGTACGCACTCGCCTGCGCAGCAAGGGAGTGATTCCCGGAGTCGTCGAAGGCGGTGGTCGACCCGCGGGATACTTCACGGGCGCGACGGGGGTCACGATCTACCGAGGCGACGCTTGGCCGGCCGAGCTGCGCGGCATCGCGATCGTTGGCGATGTCGGGGGGAATCTCGTGCACCGTAAACGCATCGTCCCCGCGGGGATTCCCAACAAGGGAGTGCGGATCGATGAAAGAAGCGAACTGGTCAGCTCGGAGGACATTTGGTTCCGCCCCGTACAGTTCAGCAATACGCCCGATGGAACGCTGTATATCGCAGACATGTACCGTGAAGTCATCGAGCATCCAGCCAGCTTGCATCCGGTCATTAAGAAGCATCTCGACTTGACCAGCGGCCGCGATCGCGGCCGGATCTATCGGCTGGCGCCGATCGGCTTCAAGCCGTCCGCGCCGCCGCAATTGGGCAAGGCTCAAACTTCGGAACTCGTCGCGCTGCTCGATCACTCAAATGGTTGGCACCGCGACACGGCGGCTCGTCTGCTGTATGAACGAGCCGATCGGACCGCCATCGTGCCGTTGACCAAGCTCGCCACGGAAGCCAAGACGGCTTCTGGGAAAGTGGCGTCGCTCTATGTACTCGAAGGGTTGAACTCGTTGACCCCCGAGACGCTGCTGGCCGCTCTCCGTGATTCCGAGCCCGTGGTGCGACAACATGCGATTCGTTTGTCGGAGAACCTGTCGGCCGACTCGGCGGCGCTGCGAGAAGCTCTCTATTCCCTGGTGGGCGATGACAACTTGCGAGTCCGCTATCAGCTGGCTTTCTCGCTGGGGCAAACGTCAGGTCCGCGACGTAATGAAGCATTAGCTCGCTTGGCCAAACGCGACTCGGCTGATCCCTGGATTCGTTTGGCGGTTCGCAGTTCGCTGGCTGAAGGGAGTGGCGTCGTGCTGGCTGCGTTGGCGCAAGACGCTGAGTTTCGCGCGACAGCCGCAGGACGCGACTGGTTGCGTCTGTTGTCCGAGCAGATTGGCAAGCAGCAGCGTCCCGACGATGTGGCCGCGTTGATCGCCGCGCTCCGCTCCGTGCCGGCGACCGAAACGGCGACTCTCCAGTCGATGCTGCAAGGCTTGGCTGCCAAGCCTGGTACGCCGCTCGCCGAACAGATCGCCGCCGCCACGGGAGGGCGAGCCGAAGAGGTGACTCGTCAATTGGTCGCCGCGGCTGCCCGCAAGGCCATCGATGGAAACGTAGCGGCCGCCGAGCGACTCGCGGTAATTCCTCAGTTGCGACTGGGGCGCTTTCAGGACCTCGCGTCAACCTTCGCCAGTTTGCTCGAGCCGGCTCAGCCCGCCGAACTGCAAACGGCTGCCCTGGAAGTGTTGGCTTCATTCCGCGAGCCGGCCATCGCGACCTTGCTGGTGGAACGTTGGTCGAGTTTGAGTCCGCGGTTGCGAACCCAGGCTGCCGACGTCATGTTCTCGCGTCCCGAGTGGATTCTCGCGCTGCTCGACGCCGTTCAGGCGGAGAAGGTGAGCGTGGGGGATGTCGATCCCGCTCGTTGGCGACTGCTGGCGGACCACGCGGACACGAAAGTGCGCGAGCGATCGGCGGCGATCATCTCGCAGCTCAAAGTCGGTCGACGTGGTGAAGTCGTGGAAGCTTACCGTGACTCTTTGAAAATGGAGGGGGACGCGGGGCGAGGCAAGGAATTGTTCAAGAAGATCTGCGCCGCTTGCCATCAGCTGCAGGGCGTGGGGCATCCCACGGGCCCTAATCTCGCCGCCATGAAAACTCGCGGTCCCGAAGCCATTCTCCTGAATGTGCTCGACCCGAATCGCGAAGTAAATCCGCAATACCTCAACTACACGGTCGTGACCAACGATGGCCGTACGTTGAGCGGCATGATTGTGTCCGAGACCGCCACCAGTGTAACGCTCAAGAGAGCTGACAACGCTTCGGATACCGTGCTGCGGATCGACATCGAGCAGCTGAAGAGCACCGGTCAGTCGCTGATGCCCGAAGGTATGGAGAAGCAGATCGACAAGCAGGCGCTCGCCGACTTGATGGCTTACCTGAAAATCGTCGAGTAGCAATTGCGCACAGTTTCGTCCAACGGCTCAAGACGCTTGCTCGTGACGCAACGTGTCACGCAAAGTTGTTTCCAACGGGATGGAGGGGCGCCAGCCAGTGGCGGCGACAAGTCGATCGATGACGGCAATGGTCTCCCAGCGAACGCCTGGGGCCGTTTCGCTGTAGGGGCGAGTGGGATCGGCCATAGCGCGGAGCTGTTCGAACAGGTCGCCGGTGCGCACGCTTTGACCGCTGCCGACGTTGTAAATGCCGCCTGTTTCGCCGTGTATCGCCAGCAGGCGATAAGCACGCACGACATCGCGAACGTCCGTGAGATCGAGGTGACTGTCGAGGCAACGTACTGCCACCGGCGAGCATCCGCGAGCGAATTGTCGACACCACTCGACAAGCATCATGCGAGCATCTTGTCGCGGCCCCGCATGTTTGAAAGCGCGGGCGACCACCGCATCGACATGCCCGTGTTGAACCGCGTCGAGCACCTCGCGTTCCGCGGCGCACTTGGTTTGGGCGTAGGCGGAGGCGGGGCGAAGCGGCGAGTCTTCCGCGACCCAACGTTCACTCGGAGTTCGCGCGCCATAGACATGGCCGCTGCTGACGAAGACGATTCGCGGACGGTAGGGGAGGGTGGCCGCCAAGTGCAAGACCGCCTTCGTGCCCGCGACGTTGATGGCTAGCGCGCGAGGAGTTGGCGTTTGCTCACCGCACTCGGCAGGGACGCTGATCGCAGCCAAGTGAAAGATCACCTCGGGAGCAAATTCGCGGATCGCGTCCCCTGTTTGCGCGGAGACGACGTTCTGCTCGCCGCTCGCCGCACGCTGGGCGGATTCGGCCAGGTCCCATGCCATTAAGGGAGCTTGTCGAGCAGGGCTGGCGGCGAGCTCCGCGGGCCAAACTCCCCGCGAGTTGGAACCGGCGACGCTATCGCCTTGCGCGATCAGCCACTCGGCCAGATGAGCGCCGGCGAAGCCCGTGATGCCGGTGATGAAGGCGCGCACCTGGGGTCACTCCTGTTCGCGTTGCACGCGAGCCAAATCGGCGTCCACCATCATGCCGGCCAACTCGGATAACGTCACCGTCGGCGTCCAGCCTAGGACTCGGCGAGCTTTCGCGGCGTCGCCTCGCAGGGTATGAACTTCGGCGGGGCGCAAGAATCGCGGGTCTACTTCGACATGCGCTTGCCAATCGAGTCCCACATGGGCGAACGCCAATTGGGCGAAGTCACGTACCGATCGACTTTGGCCAGTGGCCACGACATAGTCGTCCGGTTTTTCCTGTTGGAGCATGCGCCACATCGCATCGACATAGTCGCCCGCAAATCCCCAATCCCGTTCGGCGTCGAGATTGCCGAGTTGCAGTTTCTGTTGACGGCCGAGCTTGATGCGGGCGACCGCGTCCGAGATTTTTCGAGTCACGAACTCCTTGCCTCGCCACGGAGATTCGTGGTTAAACAGAATTCCCGAGCATGCGAAAATTCCGTAACTCTCACGGTAATTTACGGTGATCCAATGGCCATAAACCTTGGCCACTCCATAGGGGCTGCGCGGCCAAAATGGAGTCAATTCCGTTTGGGGATCTTCACGCACCGCGCCGAACATCTCGCTGCTGCTAGCCTGATAGAAACGTATGCCGCGGTCGACTTGGCGGATGGCTTCCAGCATGCGAGTAACGCCGAGCGCGGTGACTTCGCCCGTTAACACGGGTTGCTCGAAGCTGGCCGTGACGAACGACTGGGCGGCCAAGTTGTAAACCTCGGCGGGACGTACTCGATCCAACAGCCGCACGAGTGACATTTCGTCGAGCAGATCCGCGGAGTGCAGTTGCAGGCGCGGGCGAATCGCCTCGATACGCTCGCAACCGTCGCTGCTGGTGCGTCGAGCGACTCCGTGCACCTCGTAGCCTTTGTCCAGCAGAAGCCGAGCGAGGTAGGCTCCGTCTTGCCCGGTGACTCCGGTGATCAACGCGACTCGGTTCATCCAGCACTCCTTCGCCCCGCTCACTCCGCTTGTCTCGCCTCACCCCGCCTGTCGCACCTGGTGCGCGGCGAGAACGCCGTCCACCGTGCGAGCGATCACACAGCGACCGCAGTGTGACGCGAGTCTTCTCCCATGGCGTTGCTTCTCCGGGTTACTGTTCCGGCGGTGTTGTCGTTTCGCTGGCTGGCGTGTCGTCTTCCTTGGGAACTCGCACGACAGCGGCGAGCGAATCGTCGTCGTCCAGCGTCATGATGCGTACGCCTTGCGTATTGCGTCCAATCACACTCATGTCGCTGGCTGCAATCCGTTGAATCTTGCCACGACCCGTCATCATCAGCACTTCATCCGTGTCGTCGACCCGGATGATGCCGATCACCTTGCCGTTACGTTGAGTCGTCTTGATGTCGCGAACGCCCATGCCGCCGCGGCGCTGGGTTCGATAGCGAGCACCGGACGAGCCTTCTTCCTCGTCATCCGCTTCCGCGGCGGCAACGGGTTCGGGAATCGTCGGTTCCGCGACCGCATGTTCCTCGTCGCTGGCGCCTTCGGGCGCTCCCTCGGCGGCCGCTTCGTCACCACCCACGTAAGGACTGTTGGGGCCGAAGTTGGTGCGTTTACCGTAGCCGCGTTCGCAGACGGTAAGCAACGTGGCGTCGGGGTCGGCGACCACCATGCCGACCACATCGTCGCCCTTGCGCAGAGTGATACCTTTCACGCCCGAGGTGTTTCTGCCCATGGGGCGAGCGTCCGCTTCGTGGAAGCGAATCGCCATGCCGTTGGCGGTCGACAGCACGATCTCGTCGCCTGGCTTGGTAACGACGACATCGACCAGTTCGTCTCCTTCGCGGAGCTTGATCGCGATGATGCCGCCCTTTTTCGGGCGACTGTAATCGTCGAGCGGAGTCTTCTTCACCAGGCCTTTGCGAGTGGCCATGATCAGGAAGTGGCCGTCGACGTCAAAGTCGCGCACTGGCACGCATTCGGTGATCCGTTCTCCCTCGGCCAAGTTCAGCAGATTCACGATCGCTCGCCCGCGGCTCTCGCGGTTGAGTTGCGGCAAATCGTAGACCTTTTGCCAATAGACTTTGCCTTGGTTCGTGAAGAACAGCAGATACGCGTGCGTGCTGGCGACGAACAAATGCGAAATGGGATCTTCGTCCTCGGTCTTGGCCCCTTTCAGCCCCTTGCCGCCCCGCTTTTGTGCTCGGTAAACGCTCGCCGGCGTTCGCTTGATGTAGCCGCTGTGGCTGATCGTCACCACCATCGTTTCTTCGGTGATCAGATCTTCCAAATCGACCGTGCCAATCTCCTCGCCGGAAATCTCCGTTCGCCGGTCGTCGGCGTACTTCGACCGAATCTCGCGCAGATCATCCCGAATAATGTCCCGAATGTTCTGCTCGTCGGACAAAATTCGCAGGTACTCAGTGATCTCCGCCAGCAATTCGGCGTGTTCCCCGGAGAGCTTTTCTTGCTCGAGGTTCACCAATTGGCCGAGCGTCATGCGCAGGATTGCTTCGGCTTGCACCGCGGTCAGAGTATAGACCGAGGCTTCGCCGCGCTCGAGCTTGAACTGAGCAAAGCCGGTTTCACCCAACGCTCGCTCCATCATCGCCGCGGGGCATTCCACTCCCATCAATCCGACCTTCGCTTCCGCCTGCGTCTTCGACGCGCGGATAATCCGAATGATCTCGTCGATGTTCGCGAGTGCCAACAGCAAGCCTTCGACGGTGTGCTTGCGTTTGCGAGCTTTCGATAGCAGGAACTGCGTCCGCCTGCGAATGACGGTGACTCGGTGTCGCAGGAACTCTTGCAACAGTTCCTTGAAGTTCAACTCGCGCGGCTTGCCATCCACCAGCGCGAGGAAAATCAGCGAGACGGAATCTTGGATCGGCGAGAACTCGTACAGCTGGTTCAGCACCACATCGGGGTCGGCGTCGCGTTTGACGTCGATCACGATGCGCACCGGCTCTTTGAGATCGCTTTCGTCGCGAATTCCCGAAATGCCCTTGATGCGATCCTCATTCACCAATTCCGCAATGCGTTCGACGACGCGATCGCGGAACTGTTGGTAGGGAACTTCCGTGACGATGATGCGGTAGCGATCGTTCTTGTATTCCTCGATCTTCGCTCGCGCTCGCAGCGTGATCGTGCTGCGACCGGTCAGGTAGCCGCGGCGAATACCAGCTCGCCCACAGATAATGCCTCCCGTGGGAAAGTCGGGCCCCGGGACAATCTCCAGTAATTCGTCGATCGAGACCTCGGGATCATCCAAGACCCGCATCAGCGCGTCGCAGACCTCGCCCAAGTTGTGCGGCGGGATCGACGTCGCCATGCCGACCGCGATCCCTTGAGCGCCATTGACCAGCAAGTTAGGGAACTTCGACGGCAACACCGTCGGTTCCATGTTCCGTTCGTCATAAGTCGGAACGAAGTCGACCGTGTCGAGATCGAGGTCGTTCAGCATCGCGGCCGCGATGGGGGAAAGGCGAGCTTCCGTGTACCGCATGGCCGCGGGGGGCAAACCGGCGATCGAGCCAAAGTTTCCTTGCTTGTCGATCAGCGTGTGACGCATGTTCCATTCTTGGGCCATGCGGACCAGCGTGGGATAGATCACGATTTCGCCGTGCGGATGATAGTTACCGCTGGTATCACCCGAGATCTTCGCGCATTTGACGCGCGACGCCGTCGGTCCCAGGTTCAAGTCGTTCATTGCGACCAGAATGCGACGCTGCGAGGGCTTCAAACCGTCGCGCACGTCGGGCAACGCGCGACTGACGATGACGCTCATCGCATAAGTCAGATAACTTTGCTTGAGCTCTTCTTCGATAGCAAAGTCGACCAGTCGACCGCCGTGATTGTCGAAGTTGCCACTCGGTAACGGCGCTTCTGGGTCCTTCGGTCCACCCGTGTCAGTCGACAATTCCCAGTCCTTTCAGCATTGGGGGACGAAACTCCCGGACGACTCACTTGGACTCGCCCGTCTCCCCGAAGATCTCCATGGAAAATCCAGCTCAAAATCCTACCAGTTTCGAGGCTGTTTCACAACGGGACGAGCGTTTCCGCGGGTTGTCGTAAGCTGCTGAAAATATTGGTTTTGCGTCACGAAGTTTGACGGGGTTGCGAGACGGCCTTTACTCCCCATTCAGAACCCGCTTGCCAGAGCGCCAACACTCCTCGCCACGACTCGCTGCAACCGTATGGGCGCAGCACCAAAAACCGGCAATCTCCGCGGGTTGGACGAAGTTGCTGGCGAAATCCATTTGCCGTAATTCCGTGAGCTTCCGTGCCGTTCCGCGGCCATTTTTTGGGCAGCGCTGGTACGTGGCGCGGCTGATCATCTCGCGAAGCGAGATGGCTACTACGGTTTGCGAACCAAGCGTATGCCGCGCAGGTCGATCATCGCCGACTTCACGGGACCGTCCGACCGCATCACTAACTCCGAGGGACCCGCGGGCAATTCCAAGACGCCGACCACCTTCCCGCGGTAATTGTCCCACGAACCGGTTTCTTCAACCTGCCCGCCGATCGATTGCGAGCCCACCTGAATGACCCAGCGATCGCCCGCGGCGCTGTTGTCGCACGCATAGTCGATCGTCACTTGATAAACGCCCGCCACGGGCGCCTCAATGGTCCAGGCCGCGAAGTCTTGCGAACTACTCCAATAACCGAGGTTGCGGTACTTCTCTTCGAATACCAACGTCGGACCGTAAATGCGAGCCGCCGTGGCTAGCAATCGCAAAGCGCCCGAGTCGTCCGGTCGCACGGTTTCCGGTTTGTTGCCAGGGAACGCTTTGGGAGGCGGGCCGGAACTACGCAGGTAGGCAATCAAGTCGGCAATGTCCTGCGGCGTCACATCCTTCTCGATCCCTTCCGGCATCAACGACTTGCCCGTACTGCGCAATGTCTCGATGTCGGTCCGCAAGACGACATTTGTCTTCCCTTCTTGACCCAACAAGGTCACGCTGGTTCCGGATTCGCTAGCCAACAAGCCCGTCAGCGTACGACCATCCTCGGTCACCACCGTATAGTCCAGATACTTGTCTTCAATCGCGCGATTCGGATCGAGTATCGCCGCCAACAGCGAGTCAGGCGACTTGTTGGTCAGCGACGCCAAGTCAGGGCCGACCAAATGACCGACGCCGTCCAACCGATGACAGTTGGCGCAGCGCTTGGCAAAAGCCATCTTCCCGCGAGTGGCGTCGCCAGCGAGCGTCAACGCCGAGCGAAACTGTTCTAGAACTTGAGCCCGCGCGGGCTCGCTGGCCGCCGCCAGTAATTTGGCGGCTCGTTCACGAATCATCGCATTCTTGTGGGCCAGCAATTGCTGGCGACGGCGCGCGTCGATCTGCGACGCGGGGATCTGCCCACGCTCGATCGCCGCCATCAGACCTTGTGCACTCTCGTTGCGACTCAGCAGCGCATCGAGTATCTGGCCTCGCAAACTCGGACTGTGCGATGACCAGCCCGTAGCCAACAACTCGACAAGGTTGGGAGGTCGCCGGCGCCCCAAAGCGGCTACCGCCGCGGACTGCAAGTCGCTCGGCTGGCGCGGCGTCAACAGTTCCGCCAGCCGCTGCACATCCTCCGGTCCGCCCGTCCCAGCGCCGAGTAAACGAACGGCGGCGAGTCGATCCGTTGGCGTGGCTTGTTCGTCGCTGGCAATCGATCTGGCCAACGCGAGCACTCGCTGGAGTTGCGCGAGCGAGTCGGCGTCAAGCGCGCTGGCGGGCGCCGTCTTGCGGCGCTCCAAGGCGTCGAACAAGCCGGCGAGCGCTGCGAACTGCCAAGGAGCAAATCGGTCGGCCTTCGGGTCCACCGGCTTGAGCAAACTGATCACGGTTTCGCGCACGGCATCGCGATCACCGAGCGCCGTGGCGATCATCAGCAACTGCTCGATCAAACGCTCGGGTGGGCGACCCTGGCTCTCCGCCATGACGCGCGCGATGACGGTTCGCAGATTCTTGGATTGCAGGGAACTCAATACGGCGGCCGTGAAGTACGGGTCCTCCGCATGACTCAAAGCGAGTTTCGCCAGGTAGGGCGAGCCTCGCTCGTCCCAGGCGCCCAGCGAGTAGGCCAACTGCAAACGCACTGTCTCGTCGGTATCATCCACCCGGCGGATCAAGGCGGCGACCAACTGGCTGTCGATGTTGGTTTGCGAGAGCCAGCGTTCGGCCAAACGCACCGCGTGACGTCGCACGCCCGCATGGGGATCGTCGAGCGCACGGGTGACGACCGCGGCTGTAAGTCCGTCGAATCCGGCGAGACCATCGAGCGTGCAGATCGCATGTAGCCGAGCCTCTGCTCGCGGCGAGTCCTGGGCCAGTTGTTGTAGCGGCGCCACCGCCTGCTTGTCGGCTCGCCATAAAAGCATCTGCTGCACCATGTCGCGCTGCCAGCCGTTGGCGTGGTCGAGCGCGGCGACGAGCGCGAGGGTGTCAAGTTGATCGAGTCGCGGGAGTTTACGCGGCGGCGAATCGTCGCGAACGACGCGGTAGATTCGCCCTCGATCCGTCCCCGCTCGCAGGTCGAGTTTTCTTTGCCAGGCTTGAGGAATCCACTCTGGATGCTCGATCACCGCTCGATACATGTCGGCGATCCAGAGGGCGCCGTCGGGGCCGGTGCGAGCCATGACAGGGCGAAACCAGTTGTCAGAGGAAGCCAGGAACTCGCGTTCCCGCTCTTCTTCCAGTCGTCGACTGGTAAACGTGAGTCCTTGCGGCGTCATCCATTCGCGATGCACCAAATTGTGGACCGGCTCGCAGATGAACACATGGTTTCCTCCCGACGCGTCAGCAGGAAGGAGCCAGGTATCGCGGTATACCTCGGGACTACAGGCCGAGGTGAAACGATTCGACATATTGAAGTCGTTGAAACGACTCAAGGTGCGACTCAAGGGAAACACGGGCGAAGCGCCGGGCTGCACCGACACATGATGACGATTCTCCGGCGATGCCACATGGGGGTTGCGGCGCAGGTAGTGTTCCTCCAGGACATAATGCCACATGGGGTTCGCGTTGTTGCCGCCAAACCAAGCGCCCCAGTCATCGCGATTGCGTCCAAACTGAGTCTGACCCGCCTGCGTCTCCAACTCGCCCGTGTCGGGGCGAATCCGTAAATCTCGTCCGCTGATGTTGAGCGTCACGCCCGTCTTGACCGACTTGACCTGACCGCCGCTGTCGCCGTTGGCTTGGTACAGCCAGTTATCGAGTCCCCACCGCAGACCGTTCGTGCGATGCTGCTGATTCCCCGGATTGAACCCCTCAAACAACGTCTCGCGTTTGTCGGCGCGGCCATCGCCGTCCGTGTCTTCGGCATAGAAGATCGAGGGTGCGGCGGAGACCAGGATTCCTTTGCGCCACACCTTGATCCCATTGGGAAAAGGAATGTCATCCAGAAACAACGACGCTTTGTCGAAACGTCCGTCGCCATCCGTGTCGGTCAACAACTTCACTCGTCCACCCGGCGCATTCAACGGATCGCCTGGGCCGTTCCAAGTTGCGCCGTTGGGGTAGTCGCGCATCTCGACGACCCACAGTCTCCCGTCAGGTCCCCAATCGAAAGCCACCGGATCCTCGACCAACGGCTCGCTCGCCGCCAGTTCGACCTTGTACCCGCGAGGCACTTGAATGGAGGCCAATCCCTCGGCGGGCGACTTCGGCGGCGGAAAATCGGATTGTTTTGGCGCCGAGTAGAACCAGTGGGGCAGGAGTTTCTGCACCGTATCGACGATGGTCTCCTCGACGCTGTCGGACCAGCGAGTAGGTCGACCGTAGTAGAACATCGAGAAGTCGGCCTCGTAGCCGCCTTCACGCAAGATGCGCTGCGAAGCGATATAGCAGGGTACGTCGTTCGCGTACGCGGTGATCCAGAGTCGCTTGCCGTCATGCTCGCTCTTCAGCCGCATCGCATAGTCGACGACGACTTCGCCGCCCAAGAAAACCATGGCCAGATCGCGACCGAAAGACCAAGTCGAAATGGGGTATGGATAGGTTGCGGGAATAGTCTCGCCTCGATCGAGTCGCGCGAGGAATTGGCGAGCATGATGACCCGGCGCGCCGGACTCTTTCGCCTTGGCTTCCCACTGTTCGCGAGTCGGCGGGGGCGCGAACGCAAGGTCCACCTTGCGCAGGCGGCAATCGATGGGGCCGACGAGTGGCTCGAGCTCGGTGGTCAGCAATCGTCGCACTTCATCGGCGAAGGTGCGTCCGTGTTGCCGCACAATCTCCAGGTCGCCCGCTTTTCGCGGATGAGGGTTGGCATCCGCGCCACAGCCGATGGTGACCAGCGAAATAGCCCCAGGATGTTCGGCTTCGATCAACTGTTGAGCGACTCCGCTCCAGTCGCCATGAATTTGATTGAAGTCGCCCAAGGTGGTGCAGTGGCACGCATAGTTGGCGACGACGGCGATCAGCTTGCCGGCTTCGTCGCGAGCGACGAGCACTGGTAAGCTATGGTCGACGGGGCCGTCCGCTTGGACGCCGAAACCGGTCCATTGTCCTTCCTTCAGCACTCGGCGATTCGCCGCGAAGCCGACCGAACCTTGCCCCCACGATAGACGAGCGGGTTGACGAGCTTGCAAGGCCTGTAATGCGACTTGTACCAGCTTTTCAGTCAACTCCTCCGTGTACTGATCGATATGTCGCTGATGATCATCGGGTAAATTCTCGCCGAACAGATACGGCGCCCAATCCTTCAGGCAAGGGGCGTTGTGCGTGTGGCTGGCGGTGATCACCAACCGCTCGCTGCGAATCCCCGCTCGTTCCGCCAGCGATTTTGCGACCGATTCGCGAATGGCGGCCGTGAGTCCGCAATTATCGAAAGTGATGAGCACGGCGGGACCGGCGCCTTCATCACCGCCGATCGCCAGGGCTTTCGCGAACAGTCGGAGCGCGATTCCCTCGGATTCCTTCTTTCTCGAGCCATAGCCGCTGAGCCTAATCGGATAATCGGGCGTGATGTCGAGCTTGGCCGCTCCAACCATGAGTGGAGGCGCACGGCGTTTGGCCTCTTGTTCCGCACGCCTTTTAGTCATGTCCGAGAAGGCGAGTCGATCGACGAGGTTAGGAAGACGCTGCGTATCCTCGTTCTGAACCCACAGGTGATTCGAGTGGAACCAGACGCCATTGTTGGTTCCATCGCCGCGGACGATCGGCGGAATGGCGGGAGTCGCACTGGCATGCGCATCACCGCGTTTGCCCGTGATGGCTGGCCGATTCCAACCTGTCTGCCAATCCGCGAACAAGTGAAGCGAATACTCCGCGGCGTTGGAGAACAGCAGGTCGCGGAAGCCATCTTGGTCGATGTCCTCGAATCGTAGGCCGGCGTCTCCTCCCTGGTCGTCGAACGGATGCACCGACGCGGGAAGCGTCCATTGCATTTGTTTCCAGTCGCCGGCAGCGTCTCGACGCCAGACGTGAGTGGCGCCTTGCTTACTGGCGACCAACTCGGACACTCCATCTCCATCAATGTCGACGCTGCGACGTAAAGCGGTACGCAATTCGGCGGGAGCTTGATGTATCGCCCAGTCGGAAAATGCTTGCTCTTCCCAGCGATTCGCCGTCGCATTCCACTGTCGCACTCGTTGGACTTGCGAGTTGGCGATGACGACATCTTGGTAGCCGTCCGCGTTGACATCGATCAATCTCGCTCCCTGGTCGCTGCCATTTGCCGCGCGAAGCGGGTGGCCGTCGAGCAGGTGTTGGTTGAGACGTTCGAGGCATTCGGCGAACGTGAGAAATTTGACTTTCGAGCCATGCTGAGCGACAGCGTGGTCAATCAACTCGACGATTTGGTCGGAGCGGATCCAGCCGTGGGGATGAAAGACGAGGTTGAACGTTCCTTGCTTCAAGACCGCGGCGTCGAGCGCTCGCTTCAGATCGCGCACGGTGTCGGGATTGTTGGGACGCTGGACATGCTGCGCCGACCAATCGCTGGGGACGACGCAAGGAAACTCCCAGCAAAGCCGCCCGATCACGTACGGGTAGGGATAGTCTTCAATGGTGTTCACAAACGACGCGAAGGGAACGTAGCGACGAAATCGTTCCGCTCCGCTGTCGTCGCGCGTGATCGACTCGGGCAGTTGCGAGTCGTTCGCGGTGATGATGTTGAACACCGACGAGTCGATCTGTAAGAATCGCCCGCGTTCCGTCGTCTTGTTGAACACCTCTGCCCAAAACCGCGGGGAAGGAGTGTTGAGTGAATCGCAGCAAGGCATGCGGAATGCCACGGGACGGTTGCCGGGGATTTCATGGATGAGATCAACACACCGCTCGTAGGTGCTCTTCGCCTTGGCGAAGTCGCTGCCTTGGAGGCAAGGGCAGGGGTGGTCGATTGTGTGACATTCGATATTGAGCCCCTCGCTTAACCACTGTTTGACTCGCGGGTGCTCTGGCGGAACCTGACACGTCATGACGCTCACGGGCGCTCGGCCATCGATCTTCTTGAGACGTTCGAGGATCGGACGCAGATATTGTTCGTACTTCTCTGGGTCGCGCATGTCGTCGATGCCGAGCGTGACGACGCATTCGACCCCCTTTTCACCCACCCATTGCGGAGTGACGAGCTTCGGGTAGTGCAGGTGAGGCAAGTACGGCTCAACTACCTCGACCGGATAAACGTATTCCACTCGCTCGGCCGCCGCGACGCCCGCTCCAAGCCTAATGGCGACGAACAGTGTCGAGGCGAGAAAGCACAGGGCTCGAGCGATCGGGAGCGGCATCGCGATTCTCTCCAAGGCTAAGCTGTGACAAAGCTCTCTAATCATTCACTGGGACTGGCTTGGGCCGAGCCGGCACAACTCCGAGGTTCCGATGAGCGACAAGTTCCGCGCAGATGCTGATCGCGATCTCGGGAACTGTTTGCGAGCCGATATCGAGTCCGACGGGGGCATGCACATGTCGCAGCGCGTCGGCGGGGATGCCTTCGTTCACGAGGTCGTCGAAGATGAGCTTGATCTTGCGACGACTCCCGATCAGGCCGACATAGCGAGCGCCCCGATTGGCCAAGAAGTACAACGCGCGTTCATCGTGGCTATGTCCGCGAGTGACAATCAAACAGTACGTGCTTGGAGTAATGTCGAGCGTCGGCAGAGTGGAATCGATCGGGCCATGCAGGCAGCGTTCCGCCCGCGGAAACCTCGCCAAGTTTGCATATTCCTCGCGATCATCCACGACCCAGACGGCGAAGTCGAGTTCAGCGGCCATGTCCGCGACCGCTTTGCCGACATGTCCACCGCCGACGATGATCAGGCGGCAACGCGGTAGGACGGGCAAGTAGGCGATCCCTTGAGCCGCGTAGGGGCGGGGGCGAGCGTGAATGGGCTTGAGAGATTCGACAATCAAGGCGGGCGCCGCGTTCTGATGCGTTGAGTCGCCAGCGACTGCTGCTGGAGTGTTCTCGGGCGCGGGCAGCACATCGACTAACCGTGCGGCGGCATCGAACAAATAGTGAGCGGGCGCGGCCAGCCCGTGGGCGGTCGAGTCGAACACGACGGCTTCCGTCAGGCCGTCGCCAGCGTCGATGGCTTGAGCGAGTCGTGCGAAGTAGCTGCGAGTAGCTTGGTGGACGACCGGCTGAATCACGACCAGCATCCGACCGCCGCAGATCAGCCCGTCGTCCCAGCCGTAATCGCTGTCGAGCTGAAAGGGGGAGATCAGGGGCCGACCGTCCGCGATCACTTGAATCGATCGCCGTTTCACCTCGGCTTCGACGCACCCACCGCCTAAAGTGCCAGCTTGCGAGCCGTCGGCGAAGACGAGCATCGTGGCGCCCGCTTTCTGCGGGGTAGAGCCACGGGTCTCCACCAAGCGGCAGTAGGCGAACGGTTCCTTGCGGTCGATGGCTTCCAGCAGCCTCGCAACGATCTCACGCATCAAGCCGGCTCCAACACATGCAGCGTCGTGCGGATGACCATCTCTTTCACTCGCGGTCGGTACTCGACCATATGGGGCGCGACCAAGTGAGCTTGCAGGTCGGCGAGCGATTCCCACTTTTCGACGATGGTGACGACATCGTCGCGCAGCGGTGGTTGCGCGGCGAGTCCCGTGGGGGAGTCGACGGTGGGGCCGTATTCCAGGCAGCCTTTTTCGGCGAGGACGGCGGGAACAATCCGGTGAAACTCCCGCAAGAAGTCGGCGCGTCGGCCGGGATGTAGTTCAACGGTGGCAAGAACGTGGATCATGCTGCGCCTCTCAAGTCCGTCGCCCCCCGTCGCGGATCAGTTGCCAGCTAGCAATTCGCGTAGGCTAACTGGCATCCCCCAGGGCTGACTGTATCGACTAATGATCGTGTCCGAGGCCGCCGATGCCAAGGGCCTTGAAGTTGCCCGATTCGAGCATCTGCTGGCTTCGCTCAACTTCCTCATAGTACTCGCGACGCTGTAGCTGCGACGCCGCCGATTCGTCGATGACCACGACGACATCACGATGCAGTTGCAGCGCTGACGCCGTAATTTGCGAGGTCACCGGGCCTTCGATCGTTTCGCGGATGGCTTTCGCCTTTCCCTCGCCCATGGCGACGAGCAGGCAGCGTCGAGCCTCGAGGATCGTGCCGACTCCCATGGTCACGGCGAGTCGCGGGACGAGATCCTCGCTGCCGAAGAAGCGAGCGTTATCGCGGATCGTTTCGCTGGTTAGGGTCTTCAAGCGAGTGCGGCTGCCGAGCGACGAACCGGGTTCGTTAAAAGCGATATGACCGTCGCTGCCGATTCCCAACAATTGGAGATCAATTCCGCCCGCCTCGCGGATTCGCAGTTCATATTCGCGGCTGGCCGTTTCAAAATCGAGCGCTCGGCCGTCCGGGACATGGGTCTGGTTGGCGGGCAGGTTGACGTGGTCGAAAAACTGCTGCTGCATGAACGTCCGGTAACTTTGGGGGTGAGTTGGGGCGAGCCCGACGTACTCATCCAAGTTAAAAGTCGTCACTCGCGTGAAATTCAGCCCCTCCTCGCGGTGCATGCGGATCAGTTCCTGGTAGGCGCCGACCGGCGAGCTGCCGGTGGCGAGTCCCAGGACGCAGGCTGGTTTACGGCGAATTAAGCGGGCGATAAACGAGGCCGCTCGACGACTTACGGCCGCCGAGTCCTTTTCAATGATGACGCGCACGCCGAGACCCCTCTCCCCAAATAGCGGTGTCCATCGAAATTTCAGGAACCTTCGAAAGGAATCGTGGTCGATTTTCCCGCTGTAACCCGTACGATCCCGAGAAGAGCTTCTTTTTTAGTGGAATGCCGCTTACCTGCCAATCGGGCGCGAATCCCGCTCCCGCAGAATCAGGGCGGATCGGCGGTCGGCGTTGACTTGTCTCCCAGGGCCTGCGATATACTGCGGCAGCCAGCGGAGACTCGGAGGGACCGAGTCGTGGGGGTGTCGAGCAGGGAGGTGGGCAGATGCGATCGATTGCGATCATCAATCAAAAGGGCGGCGTGGGAAAAACGACGACCGCCGTCAACTTGGCCGCCGCGCTCGCCGAAAGCGGCGCTCGCGTCTGTCTGCTCGACCTGGACCCGCAATCGCATGCGTCGCTGCATTTGGGCGTCTCCTTGCGCGAGAACGACCTCTCGATCTACGACGTTCTGACGGGCGATACGACGTTGGCGGAAGTGCGGCGGCAGGTCAGTCCGCGACTCTGGATTGTGCCGGCTCACCTGAATCTGGCCGCGGCCGAAATGGAACTGGCGGGTGAAGTGGGACGCGAAGTGATCCTGCGCGACAAACTGGTTCGCGATTTAACCGTTGCCAGCGAGCGGGCCGCGGCCGGCGAATCGTCCGCGGCCGACGAGTCTCGGGGACGCGAAGCGGCTGCGCCCGACGACGGAACCGAGTTCGATTACTTATTGATCGATTGTCCGCCTTCCTTGGGCGTCTTGACGTTGAACGCCCTCACGGCGGTCGACGAGGTGTTCCTGCCATTACAACCGCATTTCTTGGCGCTGCACGGGCTCAGCAAGCTGTTGCGCACGATTGAGATCGTCGCCAGTCGGCTCAATCCCACGCTACGGCTGACCGGCGTCGTGCTCTGCATGTTCGAGTCGGCGACTCGCCTGGCGACCGAGGTGAGTCACGACGTGGAGGAGTTTTTCCGTCGTCCGGGCTCGACCAGTTCCGTTTGGGCGGGTGCGAAGACGTTTAGCACGCGTATTCGCCGCAACATTCGTTTGGCCGAGGCGCCCAGTTTTGGTCAATCGATTCTGGATTACGCTCCTCAGTCGCACGGGGCCGAGGACTATCGCCAATTGGCGCATGAAGTCGCCGAGTCCGCCTGTGCCGCGCATGCAGGTTCTACGGGCTGATCCGGAGGTAGGCGATATCGGTCTTCTGCCTGATGTTCGCCTTCTGTCTGATGTCTGTTCTGTGACCGATTTCGGCTCTGGACCTGTTCTCTGCATTGGTCCTGATGTCGGTCTTTTGTTCGACGCGCGAGTTGTGCGTGATCTCCGTCATTTAGGCAATCGTCCAGCAGTAGGACGTGTGCCGGGAGTGCTGCGCGCAAGGTCTTGAGAGACCGCTTTTTGCGAGCGCCGGACACGCCGGTTGAGGCGGTGGTTCCAGCGATAGCGAATTGGCCGTTCGCGGTTCGCGGAAATCGCTCGAGAGAACGCGGAATCGAGACTCGCAACGCCTCGTCGCGGACGATTGCTATTACCACGCCGCAGCTGCGCGAGGACGGACAAGGATGGGTCGCCGCGATGAGATTCCTCTCTTCGTGAAATGGCCCGCAGCTCGGCGACGCTTCGCCGCTCTCTTGGGCGTCGCGTCTCAGGAGTCTCTTGGTATAGAAAAGGAGTTTCGCGATGAGAGTGAATCATGGACGAGGGGTACTCGGAGCGCTGTGCGCTCTGCTACTGACCGGCACCGCCGCCGCTCAGAACTACTCCACGATGAATTCGCCGGTGGGTTACGGAGTTGCTTCGCCGGCCGCTCGACAAGTCAGCCATGCCGATCCAGCAGTCCCTCGGGATGCGGACTCGAGTTATTCGGGCTCGAAGCAGTACTACAGTGGTCCCCAACAATCGCCTACACAGTCGCCTGTGCAAGCGTATGATCCCTACGACATCGCGATGAACGGCGGTTGGAATTCGTGCGAAAGCGGCTACTGCGATCAGCCTCGCTGGTTCGGCAGCGCGGGCGCGGTGTTCCTCAGCCGCATCGACGGCGACTTCAAAATCACCTGCGGTTGCAATGGCTACGATACCCTGATGTTCAACGATGCCGGCATGCCGACTTCGGCAGGCCCGAGTATCACCCTAGGGCGATACCTGGGCTGTGAAGGTTGTTACGCCGTGCAGGGAGTCTACTGGGGAATTTTCCCTGGAACTCAGTCGGCCGAGCTCTATGGCACTGGTCAACCAGGCATTGGTTCGGCGTTCGACTGGAGCGGCATCGGCTACATCGACGTTGTCGATCCGCCCGCAGCCAACGTCTTCGATAACGCTCAGCACTACCGACTGCAACGCGACTTCGAGATGCATAACGTCGAAGTGAACTTCTTGACGTTCTCGTCGCCGTTCGGCAATAGTGGTTGTGGAACGGGATGCGCCAGCGGCGCTTGCTCTGGTTGCGGATCTAACTTCCGCTACAGCTTCCTCGCTGGCTTCCGCTACATGAACTTCCGCGAAAGCATGCTGCTCTCCGCTGACCGCGACGACTACGTCTGGGGCAACTCGAACCACGAACTGCACTATCAATCGGAAGTGAAGAACCGGTTGGCTGGTTTCCAGATCGGCGCCCGCGCGGATTATCAAATTACATCGTGCTTCTCCGCCTACGCCTCGGCCAAGGGTGGTGTGTACGGCAACGATATGGCGATGAGCCAGTCGGTTTATAACGATGTCGGCTATGCTCTGGTGACGAACAACGTGAGTTCGAACTTCGGCCGGGATGTCAACATCCACGGCAGCAAGAAGGGCGTGTCGTTCCTGAGCGAATTCTCGGTCGGCGCCACCTGGGATATCACTCGCTGCTGGAGCCTGTACGCGGGTTACCAAGTCATGGTGGCGACGGGGATCGCCGAAGTGGGCGACCAAATCCCGCAGCAGTTCTACCAACTCCAGGAAAACTCGTACATCAAGAACGATGGCGTGCTGATCCTGCACGGAGCGTTCGCCGGTATCTCGTATAACTTCTAGTCGATCCTGGATCGAGGTTCGCTCCGCGGACCAAAGGTCCTTGAAATCTCGGTAGGTCGGCTCCCGCGCGGGCCCGGTGCTTCGGAAGTGCCGGGCCCGTCGCGCTTGTTAGTGTTAAAGCGCCAGGTTCGCCGAAATCACGGATGTCCGACGCAGAAGTCGGTCGACCACGGATAACACCGATGACACGGATGAGAATCGAGGGGGGAGGTCGTTAGATGGCTGTGGTCCACGAATCGTATTAACGCCACGAGTCTTGAGGAAGAGTCCCAATTACCCATTCGTGCGATTCGCGAGATTCATGGTGCAATCACTTGGGAACACTGATCATCACTGATCGATGCTAAGCACTAACTCTGTCACTGTTTCATGTTGCCTCAAGTGGTTAAACCTGGCGCTGTCCAACTAGGGCGTCAGGCGTCTGATTCGCACCAAGATCTCCCCCGCGTTATCCGCCAAGTCACGAGGCGACTCGTTCACTCGCAAATAAAGCGTTCCCGACTCGGCGGGCGAAACCTCTTGCTTTCGTCCGATGGCGAGCGGCGTGACGAGCGGGGTGAGTTTGTCGCGCGAAAACGCCTCGCCGCGCACGGCCCCCTGCAAGATGCCGAGCGGTTGCCCACGGTGATAGCGGATGGTGACGCCGCCGGGTTCACTCCACCATACGGGCGGGCCCGCGGCCATCTGATAACGCCCAACCGCCGCCACCTCGTACGATTCGCCAGCTTCCAGCACGACGCCCGACGACTGCCAGCCCTTGTCGGCCGCGACCTTCAAACGAATTTCCGCGCTCGTCAAAGGCTGCGCCGGCCGACGCTCAATCGCCGCTCGGGGTACGTCGTAGCCGTACTCGGCCTGCGATACGAATAGTTGCCACTCTTCGCTCAAATCTTCCCAGTCGTCTCCCAGTCGCTTGATCAGACGCCGGGAGAACTCAGGGCCTCCCTCGCGAGCATCATCGATCAAGGACCGGAATACGGCTTGGGATTTGGGATGCGAATCGAGAAAATGAGCGGCGGCCCAAGACCAACCGTACGCTTCGACCTCCAAGCTGGTCCGCAAATCGTACTGAAAAACCGCCTCGAGCGACTTCCCGCGACCCGCGGCAAAGTTGTCCTGAATGATCTTCACTCGTCCCCAGTCCGTCAATTCATCGCGGTCGCGCGGAGCATACCCCAATTGCAGTTGACCCTCGTGCCACCGATGAGTGCTCATGAGCTCAGCCATCCCTTCGGCATACCAAGGCGGACCAATACCGCCGAGCCACCGACTCATGAAGACGTGAGTCCCTTCGTGCAGCAGCAGATGACGCCGATAGTAATCACTGCTCTGCTCGTACCACCAAAACTCGTCCCCCATGTGGAAGCCGTTCTTGAACGGGGGAAGCCCTGCCGGCAACGCATTGATCTTGCGAAATCGATCGCCATCCCGCATCAAATAACCAGTCAGCCGCCACGCGGCGACTCGCGCGGGATCAATCCCAAAACGTTCGCACCACGGCGCCATCGCCAAGTCAAACACCTTCGGCAACTCATCGACCGCGGGCGAACTAGGCACGTCGGTGTAGATGGTGAGATGCTTGCCGACCAACCGCCTGAGGCCGGCCGCCGCCGCCGCGTCGGGGGTAATCGCGTGGCGCTGGAGCAGGGGGTCGGGCGCCGACTCGGGCTGCGGTCCGAGTAAATCGCCGAGCAGTCGGGGACGCTGAATCTTTCCTGGCGCCGTTGGCTGTCCGCTCGGTTTCGGAGCACCTGGGTTGGGCTTGGCCGCGGGGGGAGTGGGTTGAGTGGGAGCGATGCTCTGGGCTATCGACCCCGTGGGGATCGCCAAGATCGCACTGACGGCGAGTCCAATGAATGCACTTTGCCCGGTTCGCAGCCGATCACGACAAGACACGCGAGGCAAAGGGGGCGAGTACATGGTCAACCTGGGAATGAATGAGAACGAAGGAGGAGCGGCTCGAGTGCCGCGGCGGAACTTAACGCTCATTTTAGCCCCAGATTCCTCCCAGCCAATCATACGGTTGTCCGTTATGCTAAGCGTTTGCCAAGCTTAGGGGCGCCAAGCTCAGGGGTTACCCAACATCCTCATTCGGGAATATGCATGATGGATCGACGAAAGTTCTTGGCCGCAAGCGGCGCCGCCGCGACCTCGCTGACGGTGACGAACGCGGGCTGTTGGAGTCGGCCCGCGGGCGATCGCGAAGTGGTGGTGTACGCAGCGCTCGACCGCGAATTCTCCGGTCCGATCCTCGAGCGATTCGCTCAAGAGACCGGGGTGGCCGTGGCGCCGAAGTACGATGTCGAGTCGACGAAGACCGTGGGGTTGGCCAATGCGATCTTGGCCGAGAAGAAACGCCCCCTATGTGATGTTTTTTGGAACAACGAAATCCTGCATACTCTGCGGCTCGAACGAGCCGGCATGTTGGAGCCTTATTCTCCTGCGGCGGCGGCGGACTACCCCGAGTCGTTTCGGTCGCCGGAAGGATTGTGGCACGGCTTTGCCGCTCGCGCTCGGATTCTTCTGGTCAATACTCAGTTGTTGCCCAAGAAGGAATGGCCGCGAACCGTGGAAGAGCTGGCCGAACCGAGGTGGAAGGGGCGAGCCGGATTGGCGAAGCCGCTGTTTGGCACGACGGCGTCCCACGCCGCCGTCTTGTTTTCTCGTTGGGGACGCGAGAAAGCCGAGGCGTTCTTTCGTGCGACGTACGAGAATGCACTGACGATGAGCGGCAACAAGCAAGTGGCGACGTCGGTAGGTCGAGGCCAGATTGCCTGGGGACTCACCGACACCGATGACGCGATTGTCGAAATCGAAAACGGTTCGCCCGTCGAAATCATTTACCCGGATCAAGCGGCGGATCAGGCGGGGACGCTCCTGATTCCCAATTCGCTGGGGATCATCCGCGGATGTCGACACGGCGAGCTCGCACGAAAGCTGATCGATTATCTGCTGCGAGGCGAAGTCGAGAGTGAGTTGGCTCGGGGGGCGAGTGCCCAGTTCCCGCTCCATCGAGCCGTGAAGGAGCGACCGCGCGTCGAGCCGCAGCCGCCGCCTCGCTGGATGGATGTCGACTTCCCCGCCGCCGCCGCTCAATGGGACGAAGCCGCTCGTTTCCTCCGCGATCTCTACGAGCGCTAAGCATAGTAGCCCGCTCACTTCGTGAGCGGATGGCCACGTGGCGAACGAGCGCCCTTGGCCGTCAGCCCAACCGCGTCGCTGGACCTGTTTCGCACGGATCGGATCGACGGACTGGAAGTCCGTCGTACATAGTAGCCCGCTCACTTCGTGAGCGGATGGCCACGTGGCGAACGAGCGCCGTTGGCCGTCAGCCCAACCGCGTCGCTGGACCTGTTTGCACAGATCGGATCGACGGACTGGAAGTCCGTCGTACATGTAGCCCGCTCACTTCGTGAGCGGATGGCCACGTGGCGAACGAGCGCCCTTGGCCGTCAGCCCAACCGCGTCGCTGGACCTGTTTCGCACGGATCGGATCGACGGACTGGAAGTCCGTCGTACATAGTAGCCCGCTCACTTCGTGAGCGGATGGCCACGTGGCGAACGAGCGCCCTTGGCCGTCAGCCCAACCGCGTCGCTGGACCTGTTTCGCACGGATCGGATCGACGGACTGGAAGTCCGTCGTACATAGTAGCCCGCTCACTTCGTGAGCGGATGGCCACGTGGCGAACGAGCGCCCTTGGCCGTCAGCCCAACCGCGTCGCTGGACCTGTTTCGCACGGATCGGATCGACGGACTGGAAGTCCGTCGTACATAGTAGCCCGCTCACTTCGTGAGCGGATGGCCACGTGGCGAACGAGCGCCCTTGGCCGTCAGCCCAACCGCGTCGCTGGACCTGTTTCGCACGGATCGGATCGACGGACTGGAAGTCCGTCGTACGTTAGTAATTCGGAGTCGGCGGCCGATAGTCGTCCAAGTTGATCGACTTGAACCATTCGATGGTTCTCGCTAATCCCTCACGCAGAGCGATTTTCGGTTCCCAACCCAGTTTCGCGCGAGCGAGCGAGATATCGGGACGACGGCGAGTGGGATCGTCGGCGGGCAAGGGATGATGCACGATGCGCGATTTGGCGTCCGTCAACTCAATCACCAGTTCCGCCAGCTCTTTCACCGTAAATTCGCCGGGGTTCCCGAGATTGACGGGACCAATGAACTCATCGGGCCCTTCCATCATCTGTTGGATACCGTTGATCAGATCTTCGCAGTAGCAGAAGGAACGAGTTTGAAGGCCGTCGCCAAACAGCGTGATGTTTTCGTCGCGTAACGCTTGGCGGATAAAGTTCGAGACGACTCGGCCGTCGTACGGGTGCATCCGCGGTCCGTAGGTGTTGAAGATGCGGATCACGCGGATATTGACGCGATTCATGCGGTGATAGTCCATGAATAGCGTTTCCGCGACTCGCTTTCCCTCGTCGTAGCAAGCTCGTGGACCAATCGGGTTCACGCTGCCACGGTAACTTTCGACTTGCGGATGTTGCTCGGGGTCGCCGTACACTTCGCTGGTCGACGCCTGGAGGACTTTGGCTTTGCAGCGGCGAGCCATGCCGAGCACGTTGATCGCGCCGAGCACCGAGGTCTTGGTCGTTTTGATCGGATTAAACTGGTAGTGACCGGGTGCAGCGGGGCACGCCAAATTGTAGATCTGGTCGACTTCCAGCCAGATCGGTTGAGTGATGTCGTGCCGAATCAACTCAAAGTTGGGGTTGCCTAACAGGTGAGCGACATTCGACTTCTGGCTCGTGAAGAAGTTGTCGAGGCAGATGACGTCGTGCCCTTGAGCCACCAGTCGTTCGCACAGATGCGACCCCAGGAAACCCGCGCCCCCGGTCACCAAAACTCGCTGAATCTTCGACACTTGCCACTTCCTTCCGGCCTGTGAATGGGCGTGGCCAGTTCCACGCAGCCTGACAAACCTTGAACCCCTCCATCTTACCACGCGGGAAGCGATTGACCGGAGATCCACTACCGATCTAGAATTCTACGGATCAATGCCTGCCGATATAAGTGTTAAACTAACCCGCCAAAGTAGCCCGCCTGCCAAAGTAGCCCGCTCGCTTCGCGAGCGGAACCGCCAGAAGGAACCACGATATGTTGCGAATCGGACTTGGCAACGGAGGACGGTATTGCGACGGTTTCTCGCGGCGCAGCTTCCTCCAAGTGGGCGTAGCCGGTATGGCCGCCACTGGGTTGGGGCAGATCCTGCGAGCTCGTCAGTTGTCGGCGTCGACCGGCATTCGCTCGCGGAAAGACACCGCGGTAATTCTGCTGTGGTTGGACGGCGGCCCCGGTCACATGGACATGTACGACATGAAGCCGGATGCCCCGGCCGAATATCGGGGGATTTGGTCGCCGATCCCAACGAATGTTCCGGGGATGGAAGTCACCGAGTTGTTTCCGTTGCAGGCGAAGATCGCGGATCGTTTCTCGGTCGTGCGTTCGCTCCATCATAATTCGGGCGATCACTTCACGGGCGGGCACTGGATGTTGACCGGCCGTGATGGGGTGAGCGGTGCGAACACCGCGGGCAAGTATCCGTTCTTCGGATCGATTGCGACGCGAGTGCTGGGACCGCGGCAAGCGGGAATGCCAGCCAACGTCGCGGTGCCGTATGCGATGAGCATCGGTTTGCGTCCCGGTTACTTCGGCGGCAACTACCTGGGACCGCAAGATAATCCGTTCGAGACGGAAGGGGACCCGAATGCCAAGGCGTTTCAAGTTCGTAATCTGGGATTGCAGAACAACCTGACGATCGAACGGTTGGAAGATCGCCGTCGACTGTCCGAACAGTTCGACGTGGTTCGTCGTCGCATGGACCAGAGTCGTACCATCGCGGCCATGGATGAATTCGATCGACAAGCCTACGACTTGGTTACGGGTGAGAAAGCTCGACAAGCATTCGATGTGTCGCGCGAGGACGATGCCACTCGTGATCTCTACGGACGCCATTCCTGGGGCCAAGGAGTGCTGCTTGCTCGGCGGTTGGTCGAAGCGGGCACGACGTTTGTCACCTGCCATTTCGGCGGTTGGGATCACCATTGGGACTTACAGAAGGGGATGGAGAACTACTTGCCCAAGGTTGATCAAGCGGTCCATGCCTTGTTCACCGATCTCACTCGACGTGGTCTCTACGACAAAGTCCTGGTAGTGCTGTGTGGTGAATTCAGTCGGACGCCGCGGATGAACAACGGAGGCAATGGCGGTCCACCGTTGAGCATGGGAACTCCTGGACGCGACCATTGGGGAAATGCCATGTTCTGCCTGCTGGGTGGAGGCGGAGTGAAGGGCGGCCAATTGGTCGGTTCCACCAACCGACTCGGCGAAGCACCTCAAGATCGCCCACTCCGTCCGGGAGACATCCATCACACGATCTACCACGTGCTGGGAGTCGACCCGAAACTCCACTTCCTCAATCACCAAGGACGGCCATCGCCCGCGATCGACCACGGCGAGGTGATTGGCGAGTTGATTTAGTCATTGGTCATTGGTCATTGGTCATTGGTCATTGGTCATTGGTCATTGGTCATTGGTCATTGGTCATTGGTCATTACGGGCGGGTGGGTTGGTGGTGGCTTGGTGAGGAGTTGGGGTGGGGTTGGCTCCGGGGCGTTGCTACTGGCTACAATCTGCGGGTGGCGGACTGGGTTTTGTTCGCTCTTACTCGTGCAGGTCTCTCTTCCCTATGCTTTACTTCGCACTCGCGGTGTTCTTGTTCGTGCTGGTCGCTTCCACGACGGTCATCGTCAAAGGTGGGAGCGTTCCGCGATTGGACCAAGTCGAATACGACGCCACTCGCACTCGTTGGCCGCTCGTTTCGATCATTGCTCCCGCCAGGAATGAAGAACGGCAAATCGAGGCGGCGGTTCGCTCGCTAGTGAAGATCGACTACGAGCCGCTGCAAATCACTCTGATCAACGATCGTTCCACCGATTCGACCGGCGATGTCCTGAATCGACTGGCCGCCGAGTTTCCGCAACTGAACGTCATTCACCTGGAGACGTTGCCCACGGGGTGGTTGGGCAAGAACCATGCTCTGCAATTGGGCGCTGATCGCTCGCGGGGACAATGGCTCCTGTTCACCGACGCGGACATCGTGTTCGAGCCTTCCGCTTTACGCAGGGCGATTACGCTGGCCGAAACCGCACAACTCGACATGTTGTGCGGTTTTCCGGAAACTCGCATGCCCAGTTGGCTGTTACGCTCCTTCGTGGCGACCTTCAGCGTTCTCTTCATGGTCTTCACTCGACCATGGTCCGTGAAGAATCCTCGCAGCAGCGCCCATTGCGGCGTGGGAGCGTTCAACCTCGTCCGTTCGTCGGCTTACCAGAAGTTCGATGGTCACCGCCCATTGGCGATGCGACCCGATGACGACTTAAAACTCGGCAAGAATCTCAAGCTCAACGGCGCCAAGTGCGACGTCATTGATGGAACGGGAATGTTCCACGTCCATTGGTACTCGTCGGTTCGCGAACTGATCGTTGGGCTCGAGAAAAACTCGTTTGCGGCAGTCGAATACAGCGTGGCGGCGGTAGTGACCAGTTCGCTCGCGCTGTTGGTCTTCAACTTTCTGCCGTTCGTTGGCCCGTTTTTCACGACCGGCGCCGCTCGTTGGCTGTTCATCGCCGCCGCCGGCATTCAACTGTTCATGATTTGGGGCGCTGCTCGCCACTTGGGATATTCCTCCTCGACGCCCTTGGGTTATCCATTGACGATCTTGTTGTTCGTCTACATCCAATGGCGCAGCATGCTGCTGACGTTGCGTCAGGGGGGAATCAAGTGGCGCGACACGTTCTACTCGCTGAAGGAACTGCGAGCGAACCGACTGTGAGAGGGTCGACTGTGAGAGCATCGGGCGAGTAGGTTAGTTCGGCCGGCCGAGTCTACTTGTCGGGGCGATTTTGACTCGCGACAATCGAACGGCTTCATTGATCGACTCGAAGATTGATTCGATTCGTTGCGTGGGGCATCCCGCTGCGCGAGGCCTCAGGCGCCGAACGCATTGTTGCTGCTTGCCTTTTTCGGAGTCGATCCATGTGTAGTCGGATCATCGGCGTCGATCGTGTCATCAGGTTGCTGGTCGCGTTGGCGACAGTGTTCAGTGGAGTTGCAACGTGGGCGCAGGAGGCGAAACAGCCGACGCCTGCCGCCGCTGCGCCTAGTGTTTGGAAGGCGGGGACCGCGAAGGTCAAGATTACCCCCGAGTCGCCCATGTGGATGGCGGGCTACGGCGGGCGAGACCATGTGGCGGAGGGGACGACCAGCGATCTCTGGGCGAAAGTGCTCATCCTGGAAGACTCGCAATCTCGACGACTCGCTCTGATTACGCTCGATCTGGTCGGCATCGATCGCGAAACCACCCTGGGAATCACTCGACGGCTCGAACAACAGTATCAATTGAAGCGTGAGCAGATCGCCATTTGTACTTCGCACACGCATTGTGGACCCGTGGTTGGCTACAACTTGCGTCCGATGCACTACGAGCGAGTGTCGCCGGAGCAGCAGGCGAAAATCCGCGACTACGCGAAGCGACTCGAAGAGTTGGTGGTGAAGACGGTAGGCGATGCCTTGGGCACGCTGGCGCCCGCGCAGGTCCACTGGGGCAGTGGTCGCTCGACGTTCGCCGTGAATCGGCGGACGAATCGCGAGGCGGAAGTGCCGCAAGTGCGAGCGGTGGGCAAATTGAACGGTCCCGTGGATCACGATGTGCCGGTGCTCTCGGTGCGAGATCCCGAGGGGAAACTGCGAACCGTGGTCTTCGGATATGCCTGTCACGCGACGGTGCTTGGCTTCTATCAGTGGTGCGCCGATTACCCCGGGTTTGCTCAAACGGAACTCGAACGACTGCATCCTGAAGCGGTCGCCATGTTTTGGGCGGGTTGTGGCGCCGATCAAAACCCGTTGCCGCGACGCACGGTGGAACTTGCCCAGGATTATGGCCGCCGGTTAGCGCTGGCCGTCGAGGATGTCTTGAGTGCGCCGATGACGCCTGTGGCTGCGAGTGCTGAAGCAAATTACCTCGAGGTAACTTTGCCGCTGGATAAACTGCCAACTCGGGAGACGATTGAAAAGGAAGCCGAATCGAAAGATTCGTTCTTAGCGGCTCGCGCGAAGATGTTCTTGCGCGAGATGGATGCGGGTAAGCCTTTGTCGCCGACCTATCCTTACCCCATTGGCCAATGGAAACTGGGCGACGACATTCAGTGGATTTTCTTGGGCGGCGAGGTGGTGGTCGACTATGCCGTTCGTTTGAAACGCGAACATCGCGGAACGAAGACTTGGGTGGCCGGGTATGCGAACGATGTCATGGCGTACATTCCCTCGCGACGAGTGTTGACGGAGGGGGGGTACGAAGGGGCTGGCGCGATGGTCTATTACGGACTCCCTACCGCCTGGGCGCCCGAGGTCGAGCAAGTGATTGTCGACGCGATCGCCAAGTGATGCGGGAGGGGCTTGCGCGACTTCAGCTCTTCAATCCGTTCGATACTTTTCCAAGCGACGGACTGGAAGTCCGTCGTACGGATGTGACGGCAAGGTGCGACGACGAGGTGCGACGACGAGGCTAGCCGATTATCGGCAAGGCGGGCGGTCGAGGGCTGCGAATCGATTCGCCCGCGGGTCGAGGCATGGTGGCTTCGACATATTCTTCGACCTGCTCGGACGTTTCAAAGTAACGCTCGTACAACCAGTCGTCGTCAAACTCGCAGTCCTTCATCGAGTATTCGCGACAGATTTCTGGGCGAGTTTCATAAATGCCGCAGCGATTGTCGGGTTGGAGATGTTTACAGTCGGTGTGGACCAGGAGGTACCAGGTATCGCCGTCGGTGAAGACCGACGCCTGCTTGTGGAGCAGGAACCAACGCATGTAATCGAAGTCTTTGCGATTCTTGGGGGTGTCGATGGGCAGGGCGAAGTACCGACAGCACTTAGCCCAACAGTGATCGCACAGCACCGTGTCTGGCGGAAACGCCTCGCGACTCAGTTTCTTTCGTGCGGGAACCACGGTGCTCATGGCAGAAAAACTCCGGACCGCAATTGTCTCTAGTTGACCAATGAGATTGAGATTGCTCAGAGTGAAAAAGCTAGCAAAGTAAGGCCAGCAAGAACAGTTGCCTTTCGTCAGTTGCCTTTCGCTCCGCGAAAGAGTATCCCCCGTGCCGCACGCAAGCCCGCGCAAGCATGCCCACCTCCTCGCACCCGAGAAAAGGAACTCCCCTGCTTGCGGCGCCAGGCAACGGTTTAATCACCGAGCTAGGGGCATCCCTGCGGTGACGGTTTCTGCTGCTTTTGCGGAGCAAAAGGCAACATTCCGCCCGGCGTCTGGGACGAAACGGCCGCGAGTGCTATGGTAACCAGCTAAACACAAGCCAAACCGCCGGTCACCCCACTTTCACCCTTCACCCTTCACCCTTCACCCTTCACCCTTCACCCTTCACCCTTCACCCTTCATCCTTCATCCTTCATCCTTCATCCTTCATCCTTCAAAATGCAGATCGTCATCACCGCCGTGGGACCCGACAACGTTCGGCTCGCCGACCCCATCATTCACTACGTCTCGGGGCAGGGGGCCAACATCGCCGAGATCCAGATGTATGATCACGACGAAGAAGCTCTGTTCGCCATGTTGCTGCGGATTCAATTGCCGATCAGCGATCTGTCCGAACTGCGCGGAGCGCTCACCGAAATCGGACGACTCAAACATCTTTCGGTGCGAGTCTGGTCGCCCGAGGAACGAGCTTCCCGCCCACGACTCGCCATCTGTGTCACGCACCGACCCGAAACGCCCTTGGCCCTGTTGCGAGCGATCCGGGATGGGCACATCAAGGCTCAGGCGGCCGTGATGATCGGCAATCGCAACACCTGCCGCGGCCTTGCCGAACAATTTGAGGTTCCCTGGTTCAATATCGGCGATGCTCAAGGCGCCGCCGACGACGCTCGCATGGTCGATTTACTCGACGAGCATCAAGTCGATTACGTCGTGCTTGCTCGTTACATGCGAGTGTTGCCTGCCGCGTCGTGCTGGAAATACGCCGGCGGACGCATCATCAATCTGCATCACGGATTGCTCCCCAGCTTTCCAGGCCTCCGCCCCTACCATGACGCCTATGCGGGACGCATGCTGACCTACGGCGCCACGTGCCACTTCATCGTCCCCGATCTCGACGCGGGCAACCAGATCATCAACCAGTCCACCTACACAGTGCCGCCCGGCGCGAAAATCGACGAAATCATTCGGCTCGGCCAAGAAGACAACGAGCCTCGCTGTCTGGTGGAAGGCGTACGCCGAGTCGTCAGTCGCGAAGTGCAGCTACATTTTCATCGGGTGGTGGCGAGGCGGGGGTGAGAGGGTGGTCATTGGTCATTGGTCATTAGTCATTAGTTGTTGGTTGCTGGTTGTTGGTTGCTTTTGGGGAGTTTTTTTATGCTGTATCGGTCGTTGGGGCGGGCTGGCGTCAAGGTCTCGCAACTCTGCTTGGGGACCATGATGTTTGGAGGAGCGACCGATGAGGCGACATCGATTCGGATCATTCATGATGCGATCGATCGTGGGATCAACTTCATCGACACGGCCAATATGTACAGCTTGGGCGAGTCGGAACGAGTTGTCGGGAAAGCGCTCGCGGGCCGGCGCGACCGAGTCGTTCTGGCCACGAAGGGACGACAGAAGATGGGCGAGGGCCCTAACGAGGTCGGCGCCAGTCGCTACCATCTCGTGCGCGAGTGCGAACGGAGCCTCAAGCGACTCAACGTCGACTGCATCGATGTCTACTACGTGCATCAGCCCGATGCGACGACTCCCATCGAAGAGACCCTGCGAGCGCTCGATGACTTAGTCCGAGCGGGCAAAGTCCACTACCTCGCCTGCTCGAACTTTCGAGCCTGGCAGTTGTGCGAGGCGCTCTGGACCAGCGACAAGCACAACTTCAATCGCTTTGTCTGCACTCAACCTCTCTACAACCTGGTGAATCGAGACATCGAGGTAGAACTGTTGCCGTTGTGTAAAGCGCATGGCGTCGGCGTCGTTACCTATAGCCCACTGGCTCGGGGCATTCTCACGGCCAAGTATGTCCCCGGCGAGGCGCCGCCGGCGGGCAGTCGAGCTGCTCGCAATGATGCTCGCATGAAGCAAGCCGAATGGCGCGATTCAAGCTTGGAAGTCGCTCAAAGCCTGGCCGCTCATTGCGCGAAGAAAGGGGTGACCACCACGGGCTTCGCTCTCGCCTGGTGCCTCGCGAACCCCAATGTCACGTCGATCATTCTGGGGCCGCGCACGATCGAACAGTATCAAGACAATCTCCAGTGTCTCGACGTCGTCATCACCCCCGAAGATGAAGCCTTTGTCGATGCGCTCGTCCCACCCGGCGAACATAGCGGCAAGGGATTCCAGGATACCGCCTACCCAGTGACCGGCCGCAAGTGAAGTCGCCCGTAGCGGGCAAGTTTCGTCCTCGGCAAGTTTGTTCCTCCCGCCATCACGCGGTACAATCGACGCATTGACTTAGCTGGATGCGTTCATCTATGGGGACGCGCGATGGCGGAGGGCGGCGATGGCGGAGGCGTTTAACAACCGACTGACGTTCCCTTTTCGTGCGGAATTGACAGTTGTGCTGCTGTTCGTCTCGCTGCCGTTGGTGAGTGCGAACGACGGCCCGCTGCCGCCGGTCGAGTTCGCTCGTGATGTCTACCCTCTGCTGCAGAAGCATTGCCTACGGTGCCATGCGGGACGCGACGCTGAATCCGGCTTTCGGCTGGATGTGCGTCGCGAGATCTTGGGCGAGACCAATGGGGAGCCGTTAGCGGTTGTCGGCAAGAGTGGGGAGAGTCGCATCGTTCAACGAGTTCGCGCGACCGATGCCCGCTTACGCATGCCGCCCGAAGGGGAAGGCGAGCGGCTGGCAGCCACGGAAATCGCAACGTTGGCTCGCTGGATCGATCAAGGTCTAGCTTGGGATGACCAAGTGGCGCCGCCTCCCTCGGAACCAGTAGACCATTGGGCATTTCGCCCCATCGCACGTCCCACAATCCCCGCTTTAACTTCTCATCGAACTTGGGCGCGAACTCCGATCGATGCATTCATCGGCGCTCGCCTTGAACACGCCATGCTCGAACCGAATTCCGAGGTCGATCGAGCTCGCTGGCTTCGTCGAGTGACCTTGGATTTAACCGGGTTGCCTCCTACTTGGGAGGAGGCAGAAGAATTCATCGAGGACGATTCACCAGATGCGGTCGTTCGACAAGTCGATCGACTTCTAGCATCTCCTCGTTATGGCGAACGCTGGGGTCGGCATTGGCTCGATGTCGCTCGCTGGGCGGAGAGCGAGGGATTCGAATCGAACCACATGCGTCCCTACGCGTGGCGATACCGCGATTATGTGGTTCGTCGCATGAATCAGGACGAGTCGTTCGCGACATTTCTGCGCGAGCAGCTTGCGGGCGACGAGTTGCAACCATTGACTGACGAGCGACTGATTGCGACCGGTTTCTTGGCGGGAGCTCGGTTAAGCAGTAACGAAGAAGACAAGGCGCTCCAGCGTAACGATGTGCTGGTTGATATCGTCAATTTAGTGGGCGAAGGAGTCTTGGGACTCACGATGGGGTGTGCTCAATGCCACAACCACAAGTTTGATCCGATCACGCAACGAGATTACTACCGGTTGCAGGCATTGTTCGTACGCGGTCAGCCCGCCAACCTCGCTCTCCGCGACCCACACTTGGTCGCCGTCTATGAACAGGCGAAACCGACTGAGTATGAACCGGCGACGACGTTGCTGAAGGCCATCTACGAACGCGTCCGCCTCAAGCTGCTCAACGATCGACGCGAGAAGCTCTCGGCTGATCAACGATTGGCGCTGGATACGCCTATCCACCAACGCACGCCCGCTCAACAGGAACTCGCCCGACAATCCGATTTGGAACTGCAGTTGCTGACTGGACAGGTCGAACGCGAAATCGTGGGCGACGACAAGATGCTGTACGAATCGCTCAAGAAGAAGATTGCTTCGATCGAAAAAAGCCTGCCCGATCGTCCGCAAGCTTGGGGCTTTTATTCACCCGCCACGGCCTCGGAACGAGTAGACGTACTGCCGATGAAAGGGTTCTACCCCTTAGTGTACGACGAGGAGATGCTCAAGAACGCCTCGGCTTACTTGTTGGTGCGCGGCGATGTTCATCGACTGGGACCCAAACTAGATTCCGGAGGACCCGCCGTACTCGAAGCGATCGTCTCCAATTCAAGTTCAGCCCCAATCTCGACTCGCTCACAACTGGTCGACTGGCTGGTGGATCGGCGGCATCCCCTCACCGCTCGCGTATGGGCGAATCGCGTGTGGCATTATCATTTCGGTCGAGGGATCGTCGAGACGCCCGGCGATTTTGGCTTGAAGGGCGCCGAACCGTCGCATCCGGAACTACTCGACTTCTTGGCCTGCGAGTGTCTCGATCACGACTGGAGCACGAAGCGATTACATCGCATGCTGGTGACTTCGAGCGTCTATGGCTTATCGGCTCAACCTCATCCGCGGGGCATGGAAGTCGATCCCGAGAATCGCATGTGGTGGCGATTTGAGCCTCGCAGGTTAGAAGCGGAGGCCGTGCGCGATTCGCTGCTAGTGGTCGCCGATCAACTCGCCCTTGATATGGGCGGCGCCAGCGACGACGAGAAGAAGTCGCGCCGCCGCACGATCTATGTCACTCAAAAGCGAGATCAGATGCCCGAGGTGCAGCGGTTGTTTGACGGTGCGACAGCAAACGAAACGTGTGGCCGACGCCTTGTGTCCACGGTCTCGTTGCAGCCTCTGTTCTTGATGAATAGCCCCTTCGCCGCCGAATTGTCCGCGAAGTTCGCGGACCGAGTGCGTGCGCTGGAACCCGCCTCGGCGGCTCGGCAGATTGAGTTGGCCTTTCAGTTCGCGCTGGCTCGAAAGCCCGCGGCGGATGAGTTGGCGGCGGGGATCGAGTTTATCCGACAGGCGGATGCGGCCAACGAGTCCATCACGTCAACGGCGGGTAGGGATGAACAACCGACGGCCGCAAACTCCACGACGGCTGTGAAGTCAGCGCCAGAAACGACTCGCAACGATTGGTCGGGCCTGCGTCAGTTCTGCCAACTCTTGGTCAACCTCAACGAATTTCTGTATCTCGAATGAACCCTCCGTGCGACTCCAACAGTCCGCTCCGTTCGCGACGCGCATGGCTGATTGAATCCGGCTGTGGCCTTGGCGCCGTGGCCTTACAGTGGCTATTCGCTCGTGAATCGACAGCTCATGCGAACGTGTTGGGCGATGCACCACCGCATCATCAACCAACGGCCAAGCAAGTGATTGTGCTGTTCATGGGAGGCGGTCCGAGTCAGGTGGACACGTTCGATCCCAAGCCCGAGCTGAATCGGCTGCATGGCGGAACGGTGCCCGACAGCATCGCTCGGCACATTCCACGAATCGCCCGATCCCCGTTGAATAACTTGTTCGGCTCTCCCTTCAAATTCGCTCGGCATGGCGAATGTGGAATGGAGGTGTCGGAGTTGTACCCCGAGTTGGCTCGACATGCCGACCGACTTTGCTTGATTCGCAGCATGCGGCACGATTCGCCCATCCATGCGCCCGCCGAGTATTTGTCGTTGACGGGGACGCAGACAGGCAATCGACCGAGCTTAGGTGCTTGGGTCACTTATGGATTGGGTAGCGAGAACGATAACTTGCCGGCTTTCATGGTGTTTTTCTCCAATGGCGAGACAACTCGCGAGCCTGGGTGGAGTGCGGGGTTTTTGCCCGCGCGATTTCAAGGGACGCGAGTCGATAAAGGCGTGCCCAACTTAACGCTACCCGCTGGCCTCCCCCCCGACGCTCGCCGTCGTCAGCTCGATCTGCTGGCGAGATTCAATCGACGTCATCACGAGTCGCTGGGTGAGCCGTCCGAGTTGGAAGCTCGGATTGAAAGCTACGAGTTGGCTTATCGGATGCAGGCAGCCGCGCCCGAAGCCTTCGATTTATCGCAAGAAACCGCCGAGACTCGCGCGCTGTATGGACTCGACCAAAAAGAGACGAAAGAGTTTGGCGAGCACTGTGTGTTGGCGAGACGCATGATTGAGCGCGGTGTGCGATTTATTCAATTGAGACATGGGAAATGGGACGCGCACGGGAAGTTGGTGGAGAATCATCGAGACAACTGTCGAGCGACTGACCGGCCGATTGCCGCATTGCTGACCGATTTACAGCGACGTGGGTTGCTTGATCAAACCTTGGTAATCTGGGGCGGCGAGTTTGGCAGAACGCCCGCCGCCCAAGGTGGACTCGGCGCTGACGCAGGCCGTGATCATTCGCCCTCGGGTTATTCCATGTGGCTCGCGGGAGGCGGCGTGCGCGGCGGGCAAGTGATCGGAGCAACTGATCCCGTGGGTTATGCGGCCATCGAACGGCCCGTGCATCCGCAGAGCTTGCACGCCACGATGTTGCATGCGTTGGGAATCGATCAACATCGCCTGTTCTACGAACGACATAACCGTCGCGAGTTGGTCACGGTGAACGGCGCCGAAGTGCTGCATGAAGCACTGTTGCCCCGTACGACGGACTTCTAGTCCGTCGCTCCTGTCCTAGGCGATGGGCGCCAGGCTCTCATCACGGGCCCGGTTGTGACAAGGTGGCGAGTTTCCTTGCGGCTCTTTCGGTACGGTTCAAATCGACGGACTAGAAGTCCGTCGTACATCAGTTTGCCCCCGTACGACGGACTTCCAGTCCGTCGATCTGAGCCCAGCGACCCGTCCTGGATTTCTGATCTGTAAGTCGGTGAACGACGCGTATTGGCTGACGGCGAGAGGCGCTCGTTGGCCGCGCGGCTGTTCCGCTCGCGAAGCGAGCGGGCTACTAAGTACGATGGACACTCTATCACCGCGACAGGAATTCGAATGCGCGGCGAGCGGTTGCTGGTGCGTCATGGCTGTGGCGGCTTAGTTCCACATGCACTCCCGCTTGGTAGCTTGCGTCCCGCAAGGCCCGCAGCACTTCGCCGAAGTCGATCTCCCCTTCGCCGAACATCAGATGTTCATGCACTCCAGCTCGAATGTCTTCCAAATGCACGTTGATCAGCAAGTCGCGATATCGCTCGATGTAGCTGGCCAACGGCGTCTCGCCCTGACAATGCAGGTGACCGATGTCGAGTGTGAGTTGAAAATGGGGCGGCGAGCCGAGTCGCTCGCGAAGTTCGTCGAACTTTCGCATCGTGTCGATGAACATCCCCGGTTCGGGCTCAAAGCCAATGAGGACGGATCGCTGGTCGGCGTAATCGAGCACGGGTGTCAACGCACTGGTCAAACGTTCCCAGACCACCTCGACCGAGCTATCGTCGCGCACGATGCCCGACCAGAAAGAGACGCAATCGCTGCCGAGCTCGGCGGCGATATCGGTTGCTCGTCGGAGAAAATCAATCCGCTGTTCACGGCGTTCGGAAAAGGGCGACACGAGCGTCGGTTCGTGCTTGATTCGCGGGTTGAGCAGAAAGCGGGCGCCCGTTTCGACGACGCTGCGGAGCGAATAACGCTGCAGAGCCCGCGAGTATTCTGCGATCCGCGAATCGAGATCCAGTGCAAATGGATTCAGGCAATTGTGATCCAGCGTGACGGCGATGCTGCGGTAGCCGATTTCCGCGATGACTTCGACGGCGTCGAGTGGATCGTGATGAGCGAACCCGTTGGTGTTGTAGCCGAGCAAATACATGTGGCGCGCCGCGGTAGATGTGTGGTACTAGGTCGAGTAGACCCAACGTCCCAGGATGATCATTGGGGCGAGCAAGGCGATGACGGCCAGCCCCCAGTAGGGTCCGTTCATTCCCATGGCGATGGCGGCGTCGAACAAGATGAGTGATTGGATGCAGTTCTTGACGACCGCCTGCACTCGCTGAGGCTCGGGGTTCGTCACCGCCGTGGCGCCTCGACGAACAATTGGGACGAACAGCGAGGCGAGCAGGACGGACCAGAAGACGACTGGCTTGAACCGCACCACGCCATACTCGCCGGCGTACTGCGGGATGATTCCCAGGAGAACAATGCCCGCGGCCATCACGACCAAAGAGGCAATCAACGGCGCACGGTTGCTGATCGTAGCTTCGGTCCGTGCAAACCAAGTGACTCCCACGATATACAGTCCGATGCCTCCCGCGGCGAGCAACTGCGAGGTTTCGAAGCCGAGCGTGGCGAGATTGCCTCCGACGGTGTGACTTGCCAGACTCATTCCCAACAGCACATTACCGAACCGGCATGCTCCCATTCCCAAAGGGCCCAGTAGAGTATGTTTGAGGATTCGATCATATAGGACCACGAAGATCGCGATCGCCAAAGCGATCACGCCCGACCGCCAGGGCAGGGGCGAGTTATTCGGCAGCGCCAATCCAGCGGCCCAACCCACGGTGATGCCTCCCGCCAAGAGAGTCAATCCCAGAGTGCGAGCCCATGCCAACTCGATGCGACCCGATGGCAGCGGACGCTGAGGACGCTCGACTCGATCAATCTCGATGTCAAACACATCGTTGAGGACCATGCCCGCGAGATAGAGCAGGGCGGAGGCGAGTCCCAGCGCGACGGCGGCGAGTGGGTATTTGTGGATTGGCCAGCCGACAAAGGCCAGCCCCATGCCGATGTCGGCAAGGGCCGTAAAGACGTTAGGGATACGCAGCAGGCGAGCGTAGTCGATAAGTCGCGCGGGAGACGGAGTCGACGAAGTTGTAGCGTTCATGCTCGATTCCAGATGCGGATCATGTTAGCTGCTGGCGCTGCGGTAACTTTCGAGCGCCCGTTGAAACAACCAACGCGACCCCAGGAAGCTGCCGACTGTCGCCGCGAGCGCGAAGACGCACAGCCAAGTGTTTTCGGGATGTAGCGGCAAGGCGACAAGCCGCGCGGGAACATTGACCACGACGAGTACGGGAATCAGATAGGTGAACGCCCAGCGTAAAGGCGAACCCCAGCGGCCCGCGTAAATCTCCATCGGGTAGCGGGAAAAATTGGTGATGTAGAACCAGAAATCGTACAGCGTTTGGTTGCGGCCCAGCCAGATGCTGGTCGCCGACAACACGATCATCAGGCTGTACAGAATGGCGATGCCGCAACAGAGGTACAGCGGAAACAGCAGCAAAACCCACGGCTGTAAGCCGAACTGGCTATCGGGTCGAGTGGCTAGGCCGTGGAGGCTGTAGGCGAGCAGACCGGCGCCGAGCAGGAAATTCGAAAGCGACGACCAGTCGACCTTGTGCAGCGAAACCAAAAACTGCGTGTCGATCGGTTTGAGCAGTGCGAAGTCCAGATTGCCCGTGCGAATCAATTCGCTGAATTCCTCGCAATTGGGCATGAAGAACGCTTGAACGACGCTGTTGATCAGCATGGAGGTTGCGAGAAAAGCGAAGAACTCGTCGCGTCCCCAGCCGCTTCCCGCGCCGATCTGGTCGGTGTACTGAAAGATCAGCAGATAGAAGCCCAGATTCATCATGGCCCACGACAGCGACGATACGCATTCGATGACGAAGTTCAAACGAAACGTCATGTCGCGCACAAGGCTGTTGCGAGCGAAGGTGAGGAAAATGAGCCAATAGCTCGGTCGGTCGCTCGGCATGCGATTTCGCTCTCCGAGGACTTAGGTCCGCGGACCTTTCTTGGCGGCTGCCAGGATGGCGTCAAACTCGGCTTTCTTCACGGGCTGAACAGACAACCGAGATCCCTTGCGCAATAGTTCCATCTCGGCGAGCTTCGGCATGCCGCGGAGTTCTTCCAGGGGTATGGCTCGGGGAAAGATCTGGTCCAATTGCAGGTCGACCATGTACCAGCGAGGGTTCTCGGCGGTCGATCCTTCGTCATAGTACTTGCTGCGCTTGTCCCAGGCCGACGAGTCGGGATAGGCTTCGCGCACGACTTTGGCGGTTCCCACGGCGCTCGGCGGATCGGCATTGGAGTGGTAAATCAGCACTCGGTCCCCGAGCTTCATGTCGTCGCGTAGGAAATTACGAGCTTGATAGTTTCGGACTCCGTCCCAACAAGTCGTCTGGTTTGCCGATTCCTTGAGATCTTGGATCGAAAACGACTCAGGTTCCGTCTTGACCAGCCAGTACCGCATATCACCTCGTCACGAACGACGCTCATTCCCAATCTTTAGGTTCAGCCCCAAGAACGGCTGTCCGCCTGTTCGGGGCCCCTGATTGTAGAAAGGGACCCCCAAGACGGGAAGCCGCGCACGCCAGTTCCCGTAGCGGAACTCGCAAGAGTTCCGACCGTCAACGGCCGCACCAGCGCCGCAAGCCAAAGACCGCCCGCAAGGCTCAGATCGCCCCGAGCTCGTCCAAGTTCGTTCCTCCGCAGGCGGCGTTTCTTGTAGCGGAACTCGCAAGAGTTCCGACCGTAACCCGCCGCACCAGCGCCGCAAGCAGAAGACCGCCCGCCCGCCCCAGAGCACCCCGATCCCATCCGACGTCGTTCCTCCGCAGGCGCGTTTCTTGTAGCGGAACTCGCAAGAGTTCCGACCGTGGCCACCGCACCAGCGCCGCAAGCCAAAGACCGCCCGCAAGCCCCAGATTGCCCCGAGCTCGTCCGAGTTCGTTCATCCGCAGGCGGCATTTCTTGTAGCGGAACTCGCAAGAGTTCCGACCGTAACCCACCGCACCAGCGCCGCAAGCAGAAGACCGCCCGCCCGCCCCGAAACGCCCCGAGCTCGTCCGACGTCGTTCCTCCGCAGGCGGCGTTTGTTGTAGCGGAACTCGCAAGAGTTCCGCCCGTGACCCGCCGCACCAGCGCCGCAAGCAGAAGACCGCCTGCACGCCCGGAATGCCCCGAACCCCTTCCGACGTCGTTCATCCGCAGGCGGCGTCTCCTGTAGCGGAACTCGCAAGAGTTCCGCCCGTCAACGGCCGCACCAGCGCCGCAAGCCGATAACAGCCCGCTCGCCCCAGAATGCCCCGAGCCCGTCCGGCGTCGTTCATCCGCAGTCGGAATTCTTGCGAATTCCGCTACATCGCGTGATATCATCCACCCTTCCGGCAAATGGGCTTCTCTAGACAGGTGACTGATTGCTATTGAGCGCAAGTGAACAACCTCGGTAGACTCGCGGGTCGCTTCAAGAGGAGAGGGCCGCATGTCGAGTTGGCTGATTTGTTCCGTGCTTGCAATACTACCGGCAGCTCCTCCAGCACGAGTCGCCGAGTCACAGGTCGCCGCTCCGGATACGGTCGTGGTCTGCCCGGCGACCTTCCTCCCAGCTCTGCAACCGTGGGTGTTGCATCGACAACGGCAGGGGCACCGCTTGGTGCTCGTCCCGGCCGACGGCGCCGCCGCGTCGATTCGTGACGAGATCCGCGCGGTTGCGGCCCAAGGGGGCCTGCGAGCGATCGTGTTGGTCGGCGACTTTCGCCCCGACAGCTCACCGTCCACAGACCGACGTAATCCCGCCGCAAACGTCGGAGTGCCAACCTTTTTCGCGGACGCCAAGGTCAACGTGAAATGGGGTTCGGAGCCCAAAATTGCGACAGACAACTGGTACGCCGATCTGGATGACGACGATTTGCCCGACGTCGCGATCGGTCGAATTCCTGTCGATACCCCGACCGAACTCAGCTCAATCGTCGCTCGCATCATCGCCTACGAAAACTCGCGAGATTTCGGACCGTGGCGCCAGCGAGTGAATTTTGTGGCGGGTGTGGGAGGTTTCGGCGCACTGGTCGATACGATCCTGGAAACGGCTACTAAGAAGTTTCTGACCGACGGTATCCCCACGGGCTACTCGACCACGATGACGTACGGTAGTTGGCGGAGTCCCTACTGTCCCGACCCGCGACGTTTTCAAAACGCGACGCTCGATCGCTTCAACGAAGGGTGTTTGTTTTGGGTGTACATCGGTCACGGGCACCCGCTGCAATTGGATCGAGTGAGATTGCCAAACGCCACTTATCCAATCCTCACCGTGAACGATATGGCTCGCCTGCAGAGTCGCCGTACGCCGCCTGTCGCGGTGATGCTGGCCTGCTATACGGGCGCATTTGATTTGCAGCGAGATTGTTTGGCCGAGGAAATGTTGCGAGCGGAAGGGGGGCCGATTGCCATTCTGTGCGGCACTCGAGTGACCATGCCCTACGGCATGTCGCTGCTGGCTCACGGCATGCTCGAAGAAGCCTTCCGCGAGCGACGTGAGACGTTAGGCGAAGTAATGATGAATGCCAAACGGCGCATGATGAGCGCCGAGCCCGAGGATGGTCATCGCCAACTGATTGACGCGATCGCGGCAGCGGTCAGCCCGTCGGCCGAATTATTGGCGGACGAACGTCGCGAGCACCTGCATTTGTTTCAATTGATCGGCGACCCACTCTTGCGTATTCATCAACCGCAAGACGCGGTGGTGGAGATCCCCGAGGATGTCGATGCCGGGAGTGAAATCGAAATTGCTTTGGAGAGTCCCATCGCGGGCAAGGGCTTGGTCGAGTTGGTTTGTCGACGCGACCGTTTGCGAGCGGACCCGCCTGCTCGACCTGACTTTGAGCGAGCTGCCATGGCATTCGAAGAGTTTGACGAAACGTATCGACAGGCGAACGACCGACGGTGGATGCGCGAATCGTTGTCTTGGAATGAGCCGGGGGTGATTCGAGCGAAATTGGTGATTCCCGAAGACGCGCACGGCCCATGCCATTTGACGCTGTTTGTCGACGGAGGTCAGCGGCACGCCATCGGCGCGGCGAATGTGTTCGTGCGACGCTATCGAGGGAAGCCGCTCACCATCGGCCAGTCCCCTAGTGTTTCGCCGCCAATAACCCGCTAGCCCTGTCTTCCGCTATCCTCAACTCAATGGAAAAACACGGAAAAACACGGAAAAACACCGACTCAATCTCTTTCCTGATCCTTATCCCAATTCCATGTCCTTCCGTGTTTTTCCGTGGCCATACCAAGGGCGGCGCTTGTACGCGGCGCGGCTGATCATCTCGCGAAGCGAGATGGCTACTCACGGATGGCTACTATGGGATGGGCGGTTGAGGTAGAACTTTGGGCAGATGGTCGACCGGCGGCGGCTCCGCCAGTGGCGGACGCTTGCGGATGGGGCTGACGAACCCTTGGGGTTTGAGCGCCAAGACCGAGCATTGGACTTGGTGGAGCACCATGTCGAGCGTATTTCCCAGGAATACTCCGGCCACGCCGGTGCGAGCCAGAGTGCCCATGACTAGCAAGTCGATTTGGTTTTCTTTCGCGAACTTGGGAATTTCGATCTTCGCGTCGCCTCGTACCAAATGCACGCGTTCGACGCCGCCCGTGAACCCTGACTGCTGGACTAAGGCGTCGAGGCACCCGCCGTGTTCCGTGCGGAGCGTCGACTGCAGCTGCTCGAACTCGTCCGACTTCATATAGTCGCGCACAATTTTCTCGCCGTAGACGCTCCAGGCATGCATGACATCGACGCGAGCCTCCATGACTCGAGCGATGTCCAAGGCGGTGGCAAGAATGCGTTGATCGAGTTCCGCGTGGCAAGCTCGCTCGGGATTGGTGTCGACGGCGGCGAGCACTCGGGTGATCGGGCCCTCTTGATCGGCCGGAATGAGCCACACGGGGCAGGGACATTTACGTAGTAGTTCAAAGGCTGTGGAGCCGAACGCGCCTCCGCGAGCGCTCAGGTGTCCTTTCGCGGCTCGGATCAACAAGTCGTGCTTGCCTCGCAGCACCTGCCGCACCAGTTCTTCGGACGTGCGTCCCATCAACACTCGATATTTCGCGCTGAAACCCCGTTTTCGCAGGGAGGCGACAAGTTTCTTCAGCTTGCCGGTCTTCTCGGCGAGCAGCAGATCTTGGACATGTTGCGAATCGTTCCAGGCCATCCGTTGAGCCCAGTTGAGTCGTGGCAGGCCGTCGACCAAGGTGAGAGCCGCTCCGTGGGCTTGAGCTAAACGGACGGCGCGTTCGACGATCAGAGTGGTGGGTTGAGAGGTATCGACTCCAACGAGGATGTTCTTGAAGGTGATCATGGAACGACTCCTTGGAACATTGCGTTTGGTTGATGGTCCAGGCAATGAGTAAGCGAGTTGAATTGTGTTCGGTCGTTATTGGGACAAAAACAAGGGACAGTGTGCTCGTTGCATCACATGCAAGGCGGTTTCGCCCAGTACGCGTCGGAGCAGAAAGTTCTTCGCGCTGTTGCCCAGTACGATGAGGTCCGCATTCCAGTCGGCGGCGTAAGGCAGGATTTGATCTTTCGGCGAACCGGGGACGTGGATCAACTCGGGAGCAAACCCGTGAGCACGGCAATAGCGTTCGGCGCCAGCGAGCAAGCGAGCGGCTTTTTCGTCGGTGTGATTGAATACGACGACCTTAAGTTTCGCGTCGCGGAAGGGATGCAGTTGAATGAACTGCCGCAGAGTTTCGCCGGACTCCATGGAACCGCTGTAGGCGATGAGTGCTCGACGGATGGGGCGATACTCGGGGCTGACCGCCAAAATCGGCCGCACTCCGCTGGCGACCAGTTTGGCCAAGGTCTCGCCTGCTTCGCCGTGAGCTTCGCCCAGGATGCCTGATTCAAAGATGCTACGCAGGCCGCAGATAGTCAGATCGTGGTAGCGGCCTTCGGAGATCAGCAGGTCGAAAGCGTCACGTCGTTCCTCCAGTTTGACTTGATAGCGGATCGACGCCTCGCGGACCGTTTGTTCGAACAGAGCGACCGACTGCTGGAGGTGTTCGTGCGCTTCGGCCCGCCGCGACTCGCGCAACTCGCGAGCCGACTCGGCGGCGCCAAGTGGAACGGGCCCAACCCAGTCCAGTTTATCGACCGCCACAACGGTAACCGCCGTAATCTCCGCACCATACCGGTCAGCAAGTTCCACGGCGTACTGAATCTCGGACCGCGCAAACCGAGCCCCCCCCAGTCCCAGCAGAATACGGCGGATCATGGCAATATTCCTTTCAACAAGATCAAGGCCAGCCCATTCAAGGGCAAATCGCATACCGAGAGAAAGGATGAAGGAAGAAGGAAAAAGGAAGAAGGATGAAGGATGAAGGATGCGTTTGAGGCCTAAAGTGTCACCCCCAACCAATGACCAACAACTAATGACTAATGACCAATGACCAATGACCAATGACCAATGACCAATGACCAATGACCAATGACCAATGACCAATGACCAACCGCGCATCCTGGCGCGTGCGAAAATCCGCCGAGCGCGCTCTTCCGCACGCGCGTTTCGGTGAGCGATTGCGCGCTGGGAGGGGCTGTTTGAGGGACGGGGAGGGGAGTGGAGGCTGAGTAATTCGGGCCGGTTTTCTGCCGTAAGGGGCACTATGGGGATCGCTTACGGCGTGAATTCCAGTGGCGGAAGGGTGAGCGGGTTTGGGGGAAGTGAAGCGAGTGATAAGGGGAATGGGATGGTGGCGGAAAGAGCCTGCGATTGGCCCGGCAATTGCAACAGATATCTGGCGGCTGGCGCGGCTCGGCGGAGTGAATCCGGCGAGTCTCCCGTGGAAAGGGAACGAGAGCCGATGGTGTGGTCGCTTGTGTGACCATGCCCCACCGCGTTGATTGCCGCGCACTCGAGTAGGGGAGGGCTTGCCATGAACCTGAAGAAGATCCTGGTTTCGACCGACTTTTCGACGTGCAGCGATTCGGCGCTTGCCATGGCGACTGCCTTAGCTCGCGACTCGAATGCCACTCTCTTGATTGTGCACGTCGAGGAAATTCCGCTGGCGACGGGCAGCGCCGAATATTTGTATAGCGTGCCCGAACCGGCCACGCAGGAATTGAAGAAGATGTTGAGCGAGGTGGTGCCGCGCGACGCGAATGTGCCGTTCGAGCATCACTTGTTGGCGGGCGATCCCGCCGAGGCGATTATTCGCACGGCCGAGCAGGAGAATGTGGACATGATCGTGATCGGCACGCATGGCCGCACCGGACTCACTCGGCTGCTGATGGGCAGCGTGGCCGAAGCGGTGGTGCGTCGAGCGAGTTGCCCGGTGTTGACGGTGAAGCAGGCGGCTCATGTGCCCGCCGCGAACTGAGATTCGCCTACTCATTTACGAGAGGAATGGAACCATGTTTCGCCAGCTAAGAATTGCCGCAGGGACGCGGGCGTCTGCCGCGAGCGGAACGTATCGTCGTCGGCTGATCGCAGTGCTCGGGGGAGCGCTGATGAGCGGCCTGATAGCGAGCGGCCTGGTGGGGGGCGTGGCAATGAGGGACGCGGGGATGAGTCCCGCGTCCCGCGTGAACGCTCAAGAGCCGAACAAGGTCAGCGAGTTCATGCGAGCGAAACTAACCCACTCGCAGCGAGTGCTGGAGGGGTTGACGGTCGAGGACTTCGACTTGATCGCGAAGCACTCGCAGGAGTTGAGTTTGTTGAGTCAGGCGACGACTTGGCAAGTGTTGCAGACGGCCGAGTATCGCGAGCGGAGCACGGAGTTTCGCCGCAGCGCGGATGCTCTCTCCGAGGCGGCTCGCAAAAAGAACTTGGAAGGGGCGGCGCTCGCGTACGTCGACGTCACGATGAAGTGCGTGAATTGCCACAAGTATGTCCGGCATGTGCGGATGGCGAAAGCGGCGCCCTTGGCCGAACAACTGGCGCCGCGCGTCGTCTCGACAAACTCACCGTGACCACAAGTGAAACCGAGCGAGGGGAAACATAAAGAAAGTCGAGGTGTCCTGTGACCTGGGCTCCTAAAGAAAAAGTGGTCGTGCCAGTCGACTTCTCGGACGAGTCGCTGGCGGCGGTGAGAACGGCGCTCGAAATCGCTGCTCGCCCCGAATGCGTGCATGTCCTACATGTGCTCCCCGAGTTATCGCCGGCCGAGCCAATACTGTTGTGGGAGATGTACGAGAGCGAAAAGCGGAAGAAGGCTGCCGACGAAGAGCTGGCGAAACGCCTGGACGAGGCGGGGCTGGTTGGGGTGGTGCGCCACGTTTTTGTGGGTGATCCGGGGCAGGAGATTGCCGCGTACGCCGAGCGGTATCACGCGGAACTGATCGTGATGCCGTCGCATGGCCGCACGGGAGTGCGTCGCCTTCTGATTGGTTCGGTAGCCGAACGGGTGGTACGTTTAGCCCATTGCCCGGTTCTGGTCTTGCGAAACTGACCAACTTGGCGCAAACTCGCCACATTACGAGTGAGGTCGTTTTCGGCCCGTCGCGGGGCGGCGGGTTGGGCGAGTAATCTTTTAGTTTTCGCGAGAGGCTTCGAGCAATGGCGACGCCGTCCACCCACGGTTCCAAGGGCCACGATGCGCATGGGCATGACGAGCACGATCATGACGAGCATGGCCATGAGGCTGCCGACGCCGTTTTCAAGAAGTCGTTCGACGCCGAGGTCCAGGAAGCACTGCTTCAAGAGGACTCGGAGGCATGGTTCAACGTGACCGGCGAGCTACTGACGATCGTGACGCTAGGCGTCGCCTTTTTCATCTTTATCGTCTGGCTGATTAGCCGCTAGAAAGTCGCCTTTCGCGCAGTTGCCTTTCGCGACTGTTGCCTTTCGCTCCGCGAAAGTAGCTCCTCCCCGCGCACGAGCGCCGTCTCCACACTCCCTGTACGACGGACTTCCAGTCCGTCGCTCCTACGCGGGCGGAACGGGCTTCGCGTCAGCGATTTAGTTGTCGGTAGACCGACGCGACGGACTAGAAGTCCGTCGTTCGAATTCCTCCCTGTACGACGGACTTCCTAGTCCGTCGATCGTATGCGTACCGAACGGGTCTCGCGTCAGCTCATTAGTCTTCGGCAGACCGACGGACTAGAAGTCCGTCGTACAATCGGAGCGACGGACGAGGAAGTCCGTCGTACAATCAGATCGACGGACTTCCTCGTCCGTCGATCCCGTGCCTCTCGGAGAATCGATATGTCGTTCCTATCTCCTTGGGAAGGTTCGAACCTGTGGACTTGGCGAGCGATTCGCTGTCGCTGTCGGCTTGTCGGCGCGATCTTGGCCGCGTGGGCGATCGCCAGTAGCGGACTGGCGCAAGATGACCCATTCACGACGCCCACTCCGTCGGTCGCTCAGGCCATGGTAGCGGGGTGGTCGGCGGCCACGATCCCGGTGAAAGCCAGCGAAAAGGTTTTCTTTGGGCCGCGTGGTTGTCCCGTGGTGTTGGTTGGCAAGCGAGTCATGGAGCTAGCTGATTTGAAAGTCAGGTGTGAGCTGACGGGCGAGTTGCCGTTCCACTTGCTTGCCGCATTGAGCGACAATGGGCAGTATGTCGCCCTCGGAAACAGCATAGCGAGCGACTCGGCGGTGATCCGCGTGGTTGACACCACCAACAACTCGACGGTGCTCGAAGTTCCACAGGCTCGCACCGCGAGCTTCTTCATGCGTATTTCGTTGAACAAGTATGTCATCGCAAACGCAACCACCAACAATTCGCTCGATGTTTGGAGCATTGCGAGTGGGAAGAAGGTGAAGTCGATTCCTGTCGACACGAACCTGATCCAAGCCGACAAGATCGATCTTTCGGGCGACGGTAAGCACTATTGCTTCGTCGCGCACGAGGGGCCGGTGATCTGTTCGACTTCGACAGGTAAGGAAGTCTCGCGATTAGCCATGAGTGGTGATGCGCCGGCGGTGAGCAAGGGGAAGCGAGGGCTGCCCAGTCCCGCGAAAGATCCCGAGGCGTTTCGCGCAGCCCTGAAGGCTCGTTCTCAGGCCGTTTTCGGCTCGGCGTGGACGCAGTCGCTCAGCTTTTCTCCCGACGGAGATGAGGTGGCTGCCTACACCTCTCACCCGAATCCACGACTCTTGTGTTGGAACAATCAGGGAAAGATGGTCGAGGAGATCCCGATTCCGGATATTTCGCGAGTGAGCGAGTCATCGTTCTACTGGCTCCCGGAAAAAGCTGGCTGGATCGTCAACGGTTTGTTGGTCGATCGTGCCTCAAAGCGGACGGTTTTGCAGTTTCGAGGATCTTCGACGATGGCGGTGCTCGACAAAGATCGACTCGTGGGACGCATGGGTGATCGGGACGCGCCCATCACGCAGTTCACCATCCCTTGGACCGACCTCCGCAAGGCAGTGCAGGCGCTCAACGCCAAAACGCCCGCGATTCTCGCGCCGTATCAGCCCGTAAGCCTCGATGTGAAGGTCGAACAAACTCGCGGGGACGCCGCCGAGTTTGCTCGGTTGGTTCGTGAGGCGATGACGAAACGCTTGCAGCGGGATGGCATTCAAGTGCGCGAGGGTCAGCCAACGGTCATTCGAGTGGTCGTGTCCGAGAAGGCGGGCGAACAGATCCCGATCTTCGAGCGGAACTCAAGATTTGATTTTAGGGGTCGCGACACGGGGCGGAAGGTTGCCGAATCGGAGGGGGCGGCATCGATCGAGATCCTGGTCGCAGGTCAGGCGGATCCGTTGTGGAGAGACTCGCTCCGGTCGTCCAGTGCTCGGAATTTCGACAAGGAGATCACCGACGAAACGGTCCGTGAGAGCATGGTGCAGCACATGACCAGCGGGCTGAATCGGCTGAGTATTCCTTACTTTATCCCGCAAGCGGAAGACATTCTGGCTTTGCCGACGACCGTGGAGTGAGTGACGACGGAGTAAGCGTTCGGAGTCGGAATTCTTGCGAATTCCGCTACAAGAGGTCGGAATTCTTGCGAATTCCGCTACAAGAGATCACGCTGGATCAGCGGCTGGGTCAGCGAGTGTTGATAGTTGATCCGACGAGGTGAACTGGAGCGACTCGGAGTTCAGGCAGAACCGCAGGCGAGTGGGTGGGGGGCCGTCGGGAAAAACGTGTCCCAGGTGGCCATCGCAGCGAGCGCAATTGATTTCCACTCGATGCATGCCGTAGCTGTGATCGGATCGTTCGAGCACATTCTCGGCTGCGATCGGCTGAAAGAAGCTGGGCCAGCCGGTACCCGAGTTGAATTTGGCGTCGGACGAGAAAAGCGGAAGTCCGCAGCCAGCGCAGGTGTAGACTCCCGTTTTCTTGTTGTCCAGCAAGGTGCCGCAGAAGGGCCGTTCAGTTCCTTGGTTCCGGAGCACTCGAAACTGTTCCGGACTCAGTCGTGCTCGCCACTGCTCGTCCGACAGTTGCCACGCGGCCGACTCCACGGGACCGACCAGTTGTCCCTCGCGATTGAACACAAAAACCTTGGCCATGGTGCTTAGTTCCAGTCTTGGGTCAGTAAACGCCACCGTTGAGCATAGCAGTAGCCATCTCGCTTCGCGAGATGAACAGCCGCGTCGCGTACAAAGTTGCCTTTCGGACAGTTGCCTTTCGCTCCGCGAAAGCCGCAAAAACCATCGCCCCGCGAGCACCGACTCCTTCGGCCGAGTTGTCTCGCCCGCGAGGTGCGTTTTCGCCGGGCGATTAGCATTGATCGTTTGATGCCGGCGTTCATCCGCCCGGCTCGACGCACCCTACGTGGGTCGCAATAACCATCGCCCCGCGAAGGCCGTCCCCGTTAGCCGAGCCAACTCGCCCGCTTGGTGCGTTTTCGCCGGGCGGTTGGCGTTGATTGTTTGATGCCGGCGTTTATCCGCCCGGCTCGACGCACCCTACGACACCGCAAAAACCGTCACCCCGCGAGCGCCGTCCCCTTCGGCCGAGTCATCTCGCCCGCTTGGTGCGTTTTCGCCGGGCGGTTGGCGTTGATTGTTTGATGCCGGCGTTTATCCACCCGGCTCGACGCACCCTACGGCTCGAAGAGCTGACTTACCCGGATTAAAACGGCCAAAACCAAACAGGTTGAGGCTGTTTCAAGGGGCGGATCAACTGGGGGAGACGTTCGGGGGCGCGCAGTTGCCACGCTTCTTCGTCGCAGTCATACAACTCGACCGTGCCCACCAATGCGCCTCGCGGTAAGTCGTCGCACTTCATCTCGGTCATGTCGTATTGGTCCATGAGGTCGGCTTCTTCCTCCGCGTCTGCTCGACCTAAACTCGCGTAAATCAAGATCCGACCTCGGATCTTCGTGGGGCCCGATCGGTACTCCTCTGTCTTCGCTCCCCGCATAATCGCCTCCGCGTGCGGTTGGCGAATACTCAACGCTCGCAGCCCCGCGAGCGCTTGAATCGTCGCCGCGTCCGGAGCAGGGTAGGCCGAGTTGCCTGACGCGCCGTAAGACTTCGCCGACCCTGGAAAGGTGCGAGTGGAATCGATCTTCGGCAACGCTCCACTCGCCGCCGACGCGACCACCAACCGTCGTTGCTCGGATAAGGCTTGCTCGATCGCGGCCGGGTCGCGAAAACGCGACACAAATACCTGCTCCGCCAACTCCGTCGATAAACACTCGGAGAATTTCAACTGCTCGATCACCCGCGAATCGACTTGCGGCACAATCGACTCGGCGCTTAACGTGGCGATCCGACGTTCGAGTTCGCCTAACTCCTGCGGCGCCAGAAACCGGATCGATACATTGTCGGGCTGGATCACCGACTTCGTCGCCTTGCCAGACGCACCTTCGCCAGACGCGACTTCACCAGCGTCTGCTTGGGGCGGAGTTGCCGTCGCCGGCTGGGGAAACAGGCTATCCGCGAGCAACTTGTTGGCCACTCCGCCCGCGAAGGTGAACCAGCGCACCGAACCATCCGACTCTTGCAACAAAATGGTCGACTCGTCGCTGAACCAGGGATACTCAACGCGAATCTCACCGATTCGTTGGCTCGCTCGACGCGACCACTCTTCGGGCAGTTCCTCCGACGAGAGCACTCGACGCATTCCCTGGCAGATCGGTTGAGCCAGCATTTGGCCGGCGCCTAGCCAGCGCGACGCTCCGCGCGATTCGGACGGTTCGACATGTGCGATGCGGCGTTTCCAATCGAGATGATTGGTGCGCCAGCTACGGCCGGCAAGTACCAGAATGGTGGGGCCCTCGTCGCGTTTCAAAAAGGTCGACTCGTGTACGTACCCTAACTCTTTGCGCCCGGTCATCACGACAAACAGCGGCGGCGAAGTGAAGACCGACAGCAGGTCCATGAAGTTCTGCTTGCCGAAAATCGCCTCCCCTTCGGGTGCGAACGCCAGTATCCCTTGGTCCTCCCACACAATCCGTTTCGCCAACATCGACTCGACCAACTCGTTCCTCTTCGCCGCCGACATCGCGGCAAACGCCGGCACCGACTCGATCCAACGCGGCCAATCGTGTCGCCCCATTCCCCGCTCTTGCAAGATCAGCGCCATCAGTTGCTGAGCCAGGATGTGGTAGGGATGAGGAGGCGCCTGCACCGGTTCGACATATCCGCGTTTCCACAGATCGATGATGGCGGCGGAACGCAGCAAACCCTCGTCGCTGGTCGCCAAGAACAAGCAGTTGGTCGACGTGTGAGCTCGTCGGCCCGTTCGTCCCATTCGTTGCAGGAAAGAGGACACGGTGCTTGGTGCGTCGATCTGAACCACGCGATCCAGATCACCGACATCCAACCCCAACTCGAGCGAACTGGTCGACACGATGACACAGTTCTGCCGCTGCGCGAAAGCCGACTCGGCGGCCCGACGTTCTTCGCCCCCCAGCGAACTATGCGACACGAACGTCTCGGTTCCCAATTCGCGGAGCGTGACCGACAACTGTTCAACCCGGGCTCGACTGTCGCAGAAGACGAGTCGTTTTTCACCTTGATGCAGGCGATGGATCACTTGAGCGGCGTTTTCGAGCGACCCGACGAAGTCGAGCTGCACGTCAGGCGGTTTCTTTCGCGGCGCCGCGGGTTTTATCGAACGCCGCGGACGGTTCGACCCCGAGGCCATCCAGTCGAGCATCTCGTCGGGATTCCCCACCGTGGCCGACAAACCCACTCGCTGCAAGTCGCGCTGAGCCAGTCGCTGGATGCGCGCGAAGACCGACAACAGATGCCAGCCCCGGTCATCGCCCGCGAACGCATGCAATTCATCGATCACCAGCACTCGCACATTCTGAAATAGATGCTGATGGTCGATGCGTGATGATACAAGCATCGCCTCGAGCGATTCCGGAGTCGTCAACAGGCAATCGGGTGGATCTTGCAGCAATCGTCGCTTATCGCCCGCTGGTGTATCCCCATGCCAAACGCCCGTGCGGCGACCCACCAGTCCGAAGTAACGCGACAATCGCTCGGCCTGATTGTTCAATAAGGCCTTGATCGGACTGACGTACAGCGTCGAGAGGCCTCGCCAATTCTCGGTCAAAGTCTGAGAAATGACAGGAAAGAACGCGGCCTCGGTCTTGCCGCCCGCGGTCGGCGCCAAAATGACCAGGTTCGCGCCGGCATGAAACCCCTCGATCGCCAACTCCTGGACCTCGCGCAGGTCGCGCCAGCCCAGCGAATTGACGATGTGATGTTGGAGCGCGGGATGGAGTTGGTCGAAGTTGGTCACAAGTCGAGCTCGATGTCATCCACGTTTTTGGCCAGCATCGCTTGCCGTTCGTTCGCCGTAAGTTCCTGTTCCTCGATATTCAATCGGTAATCGCGATAGGGGTCGAAATCGGGATGTTGATCGACGCGGTCCATCACATCGACCAGTTTCCGCAGGAACACTCGCGGCGCCACTCCGACCTTCCCGCCAAAGTTCCCCGCAACCGATTCGGCCAAATTTCGAACATATTTCGCGTCGCAACGAAACCCAATGCGGTCGGGCGACTTGCTGAGTTCCTGGAAGATGTCGCGGATCTTGCAGCCTACCAGGCAGAGTCGATCGAGATCGAATCCCGGCAAGCGAAGCTGGACCGCTCGCGGGTTGTCGAACCTCGCGTCGATCTTGAAATCGACATACAAACGTTGAGCCAACGGTTCCAAACGCGCGATCCCCTGCGGACCCTCGAAGAAGCCTTGCGTGCCGGTGATCAGAATGTACAACCCCGGAAACCGTCCCGCGTCCACCTCGTCCAACAGTTGACGCAACGCATTCAAGCTCTTGTCTCGCACATCCCCACGCACTCGCTGAATCGTTTCCACCTCGTCCAGCACCAGCAACAGGCCCGCGTGCCCCGAGTCTCGCAGCACGGCCAGTATGCCTTGCAGGAAACTGAGTGCGCCGAAGTGATCGATGTCTCCCTTGACTCCCGCGAATCGCTTCGCGCTCGCCGCTACGTTGGGCTGGCCCGACAGCCAGGCCAAAATGCCGTCGGCGGTCGCTTGATCGCCCTCGCCTTGAGCCGCGTGATAGCCGCGCAAGGCGGCGCTGAACATCGGCGTTGCTTCGCAAACCTTGGCCAGCCGACGCTCCAAGAGATCGTGAGTGCGAGCGGCCAGGGCGGCGGCGTCCGACGCATCGATCGTCCCTTCCGCCAGCACATCTTCTTCTAACGTGTAAAACCAGCCATCCACGATATTGCGCAACGCGCCTTGTGGAGTGTCGGCCGTCGCCAATCGTTCGGTCAGTCGACGATAAACGGTTTCCAGTCGATGCAACGGCGTCTCGGTTTCCGACACTTGGACTTCCGAGGTGGCGAATCCTAGCTTGCGAGCTCGATCGCAGAGCCAGCGAGCAAAAAAGGTCTTGCCGCATCCATACTCGCCCCGCACCGCCTTGAAGACAGCGCCGCCGGCGCTCACTTTCGTCAACTCTTCCACTAACGTCGGTTCCAGTCGATCCAAGCCGACGGCGAACGCGTCGAGACTGTTGCGCGGCACGGAACCTCTGCGTAAGGCATCAATGATTTCGTATTTTCGCTGGTGACTGATGCTCATCGGTGATGTGATTGGCGACGGAGGTGGATGGAATTGGGCGAGGTTTGGTGAGTGGTTGGGCCACTCAGTGCCGCGTTGTTGTGGGAGGGAGGTCGGGGAAGCGATGTTGGCAGTGGATACTTGGTTCGTGGGTTGGGAGTTGGGAGTTGGACCACGGAGTGGTCCACTACTTTGTCATGTCAAACTGGCGGCAGTGGTTGGACCACTTAGTGCCGCGTTGTTGTGGGAGGGAGGACGGGGAAGCGATGTTGGCAGTGGATACTTGGTTCTTGGGTTGGAAGTTGGGAGTTGGACCACGGAGTGGTCCACTACTTTGTCATGTCGAACTGGCGGCAGAGGAGCGGGCGGTCCAACGTGATCGTGTCCGAGACGTCGTCGCGATTCAAGACGGAAAAACCATCGACGTTCAATAGTCGCTGGGCGACGGCGAGCATGAAACGGAGGCGAGTGGGAGGGAATTGAAGAGCGCGGGCGAGCGCCGCCGAGGTGATCTTGCCTCCGCGCTCGTCGATCGCCCTCAACAACGCCGCCATCGTGTCGTTCGGCAAGGCCGCTCGCCCACAGATACGCTTTTGCTCCCCGTAGACGGGCGATGCGAGCAACAGGGCCACCCAGTCGACCTGGGCTGCGGCCGTGGGAGCTTTGTTGCCACTGGAACCCGCGTCACTGGTTTCTGAAGTTTCTGAACTAGGCTTCGTACTGGAGGTCTGCTCCGGTTCAGGTTCATCGTGGATGGGGAACAACAGTCCCGGCGGCGGTGACTTGGGATGGGGCGGCTTCAAATTGTCTAACGGCGAGGGCTGCGCCTTGCTGGAGGGTGGCGATACGTCCCACCAATGAGGCCAATCGGCGGGCGCCTCCAACCAGCCCTTCGGCAGACTGTTGTCGGCACGGAGTACGGCAATCGGAATCACCATCTCTTGCGGCGAAATGCCGCCGTGATAGCCATTCTTCTTCATGCCATAGTAGACCCGCTCGGTCCACGGCGCTATCAACCGATGCGACTCGGGCAATAACACTCGCGTTCCCTGAATCCGCAGCTCGCCTTCCGCCGGCGAGCCTTGATCCATGCGCCAGCGTTCTCCATCCTGGGCTTTGCGGAAGGCGGCGTTCTGATCGAGCACGTGGCCGTGGTCACTCAACAGCACCACCGTGCGTCCGGCGATTCTGGCTTCATGCAGCAGGACCGGCAGCACCTTGATTTTGTCGCGAGTCCAGCGAGTGTCGAGTTGTTCGCTCTTGGCCAGATGATCATCGACCGCATTGATGACGACTCCCACCACTTGCCGGTGAGTCGACTGGATCTCCTTGCGCACTTCGAGCGTGAGCGTGTTGTCGTCGTCGTCGCGTAACGCAGCCTTATGAAACAGGATGGGGGGCGAGTTGCTGCGTGAAGCGGCTCGCAACGCGGGATGGGCCGCGAACTCGACCTTCTCGTTCGACTTATCGCCCACGAGCAAACGTCCGCACAGCAGGCTGGTGCGCGACGCTTCGGTGACGCTGGGAATAACCGCTAGCGCGGGGCGTAGTCCTTTTCCTTCCTCGGACAACAACAGCCACTCGTGTCCCAACAGATCGGCCATAAGTTCGCGAAACACCGCGACGCTCATCCCGTCAATGACAAGCACCAAGAGTGGTTGCTGCATGGCCAACGGCGCGACGATCCGCTCCAGAACTTCTTCCACTGGAGTCAGCCAATCGTCGCTCTGTTTGATGGCGGTCCAATCTCGCAACAGTTCGGCGAACTGGCGTGATTGGGATTCACGAATCGCCGTGACGCTGGCGAATAGCCGCGAGTAGGCGTCGGCGAGTTCCCGTATCGGTTCGCCCGCTCGCAGGACCAGACGAGCCCAATCGACGAAGCCGCCGTCGGACAACTGACGGTCCGCCGCATCGGCCAACGACTTGGGAGGACCTAACGTCGCTGTCTCGATACGCCATTGCACTAGCCGCAGCGCCATGTCGACTCGTTCCAACTGCCATCGTTCGCGACTGTGTCGATCGTGCTGGGCGATCGACTGACGCGTGGCATGCAGCGACTCCAGTTGTTCCGTGCTTGGTTCGGGCGCGTTGAGCAAATCGGACAATTGTCGGCCGAATTGAGCGAGTCGCAGATCGAAGCCGATGGGCGACGTATCGCTCCAGTCCGCGTAAGAGTCGGCGCCAACTTCACGCAAGATGTCGTCGGCTCGCTGGAGCAACTGCTGCTTCAAGCGATTGTCGCTGATCTGCAGGCGTACGACTTCGGTGGCTGCGGCCGACCAGCGATCGAGAGACACGGAGGGAGGCGAGAGGCCGTCGAGGTAACGTTCCTCGAGTCGCCCCGCTGCTTTATCGAGTTTTCCTTGCGCGAGACGATGGAATACCACGCCAGCCGCCAATCCGAACGGGAGTGCATCGGGGCGTTCGTTGCATGCGACGCAGTGCAGCACCGTGGCAGCCGCGGCCCCCGCCGTCTCGGATAACCACTCGACAGCCGCCTCGCGAAATTCGACCGAAGCAGTTCGATACTTGGCGACTTTGTCCGCGTCGGTCGACCATTTCAAGAGAGCGGGCAGGTCGGGCCGTCCCCCCTCGAACCCCAGCACTTGCTTCAACACGAGCGACCACACCGATTCCGCATCGAGAAAACCAGTCGTCGCCGGTCGGTAACCTTCGGTCGGGATTCCTTCGAGCAACAGATCGGCGATCCAGCGGTGACGCGTGATGCGCGGATCGATCGCTCGTACTTGGAACAGCGACCGTACGATCTGCCAGGTCTCGATCGGCACCAACTTGCGCGGTCGCAATCGCACCAGGATGTCATCGCCAATCTCGTGATCGTCCAAATCGGTGATCAGGACGCGAGTGACCTCGTCTCCTCCTTCGCGCAGCGCCAACCGCATGGCCAGCGGCGAATCGCATTGGCGTATCAAGAACACCTCGCCGCCTTCTTCTTGCCGCTCTTGTCCCGTCCATTTGGCTTTGGAACGAATGGCAATGCTGCGAGTGTTGGGGTACTTCTTGCGAATCGCCGCCAACTGAGCCTTGATCTGCGGGAATGAGGGGGATGTCGACGTCACGACGCACCTCCACGCGGGTCGATCTTCCAGTGGATCGTGATCTCGATCTGCTCGTTCTGTCGGATCTTCGTCGCCAACTGATCGAGCAACAGCTTGACCGCTTCGACGTCCGTCTTCGTCGCTTGTCCTTCGCGCTCGAGAACAGTTTTCACGTCCGGTGGGGAAATTCCTGACTTCTTTCCCGCGCCTGTTGTCGTTTCCGTATTCGTGCTTGTATTCGTATTCGAACCAGGCTTCGGCGGCTGCTTCGTAATCAAGTCGAGCGCCGCGGTCTGAGCCAGTTTCAATGTTGGCCCCAATGGCGTGACATGTTCGTCGTCCGTGAGCGCACTCCGCAACTGGCTCTTCACTTGCTCGGCTCGCTCTTGGTTTTCGGCGGGCAAGCGAGCGACCGCGTCGAACAGTTCCCAACTAGTCCCCTCGAGCACGCCGTTCAACTGAGCCGCCTTCGCCAGGCACTCGCCCATGGCCGCGGCGCTGGTGGCGATCCGGGCCTTGGCCAGCACCGAGACGACTTGATCGACGGGGCAGGCCTGCAACTGTTCGATCAGCGTGACGGTCGCGACGGCGGTTTGCAGACGAGCCGACTGCGAGGCCTCGACGCCGACGCGCTCGAGCCGCGTCGTCAGGTTCGCTCGATAGCTCTGACACGCGGCGCGAACTTCCGCGGCGCGTTTCTTCACCGAGGCGCTCAATGCGCTGACTGTGTTCGCCTTCATCAGCGATGGTGGAGTCTCGCCGAAGATATGCCCCGCCCGCTCGACGGCCGCTTCCCAGTCGGAATGGCTGGGGCCGGTCCATCCACGCAAGACCCAATCGTCTCCTACGCTGGTCAGCGTGGCTTCGATCGCGACGTTGTGCTGCACGAACGTCCGATTGGTCTGTTCGGCGAACAACAGGATGATCAGGTTTTGAGCTTCCTTGGGCAGCCCCATCGCATGCGGTTGATCGATCCACTCGCGGAGCTGTCGCACGCTGATCTCGCCCGCCGACTCGGCCGCCTTCCGACTCAAGTGGTTCCGCCAATGGTGGCCAACGACGAAGTGCGTGGCGTCATGCGCCATTTCGCCCAGCAACAACGGGTTGGCGATTTGGCGAACCAACGTGCGCAACGATTTGTCCACGGGCGCTCGACCGTCGGGCGATTGAATCGCCTCGCTGACCACGGCATACACTTTCTTCAAGTTGCCCGGTTTGACGTCGGCTTCCAACTCGGGCGCGCCGGGGAATTCGCTGGCCAGCGCCTGACTCAACAATTGCTGCAACGCGCCCGCCAGATTGGCCGCGACGGGCGGCTGAGGATCGAATCCGTGCCACAGCGACACGAACTGTTCGTGCGGTTCCAACTGATGCGACAGGTTGAGTGAACCGGGGGAGATGGAATCGAGTCCATAGGCGGCATGCAGATGATTCCACACTCGCTGACGCAAGACGCCGCGCTGGCTCTCGAGCGCCGCCTTGGCCGTTTGCCGATCTTGGGGCGACAAGTGGTTCGCATACTGACCGAATCGCTCGCCCGTCAGGATATGTTCCAGGATGACCAGTCGTCCCAGGTCTTCGCGCGCTTCGTCGCTGAAGAACTGGGGAATCCAGCAAAGCGTCTTGGCCCCTTCGCGGTACTTGGCGCGGAACTGCTGGATGCGACTGAAATCGTCCTTCGGCCCATGCCCCGGTTCATCGAACGGGAAGTCGATCACGACCTTCCACTCATCGGATGAATTCTCGAGCGAAACGTCGGGCAGTTCGCGGATATTCTTGAACAGAATGCTGCATGTGCGACTGGTGTTTTTCCAGACGAAGTCGTGATGCTGTTGTAGTTCGCCCTCGCCCGTGATCCCCATCTGTTCGAACAACATCTGCCGCACTCGACGGACTTGATTCCCGTGGTTATCCTCGCGAGCCGCCTGGGCGATGATGCTCTCGGTATCGACGCCGGACAGTTGCAGCGAGATGGACGGATTATTCCCCTCGCCGACTCGCAGGTCGCTGACAACGGCGGCCCAGGCGCGGCAGCGGCGCAGCACTTCCGACCCTTCCTTGCCGGGGATTGGAGTGCGGATGGTGCCATGATTCAGGGCCGCGAGCCGGTCGGCGTTCAAACCGCGCAGCGTCTCCACTTCTGGGACCAGCGCCGACAGCAGCAGGGTCTTGATCAACCGATCGTCGTTACGAAACGAGATTCGCCGCGGATCGTTGATCGGCGCCTGCTCCAACTCCTCGCGTCGACCATGTTGTTTCTCCAGCATGGGGAGCAGTTTGGTGTGATACAGTCGTTTGGCGTTGTCGAAGTGGATCGCCATCTCGGGACTGAACGCTTCGTCGCCGTGAGCCACCATGTCGAACAGATCGCCCACGGGGACGAGATCGCCCAAGGCCAGCGTGTCGCGCTGCTCGACCAGTAGCTGCATCATCACCTTTAGGGCGGTTCGTTCGCGTTGCAGAACGCTGGAGACGGCGATCAGCGTTTGCACCAGCGCCGGGCTGAAGGGATAGACCTTGCGGAACATCTCGCGGTCGCCATCGCCGGTCAGCAACGTGTTCAACACCGACTCGCGGGCCTTCGCGACCTGTTCGAACGCGGCGTCGAGTTGTTGTTTGGCGTTCTCGTTGCGACATCGCAGCAGACGACGTTCCACGATCACGGGGAGATTGCGGTCTTCGAGCGTGATTTTGTGAAAACGTCCTTCCCAGTGTTTCAGCGCGTCGCTGAAATTCATGCGGTTCGAGCCGGGGACCGAGCTGCCAATCAACTCGCTGAGGTCGCGTTGGCGAGCGATAAAGCTGACGATCGGGATGGGGCGGTCCGCGGTCTGGGCCTCGACCAACTTGGCCAGCTTTTGTCCTTCTTGATGGATGAATTTGAGATCGGTGGCGTGGCTGGCCAACCACAAGATCAGTTCGTCCAGGAAGAGGATCAAGCCGTCGTAGCCGAGTTGCTGGGCGTGTCGGCTGATGACCGACAGGCCTTTGTCGAGCGACAAGAACGCTTCGCCTCGCCCACCGGCCTGCGTGTCGTACGAGCCGAAGAATTTGGCGACCAGCGCAGCGATCAATTGCGAACGTTCCTCGGCGCCGGGGCTGGCGTCGAGTGCTTGTTGGAAGCGTGCGGCGGTCCAGGGAGCGTCGACGTCGCCGAAGGGGCTATCGGGATCGAACCCTTCGCTGAGTGCGGCGAAGAAGGCTTGGTCGCCCATGCGTTGCCGGAGAGCGGAGGCGTCCTGGAACAGACCTTCGGCGAGATAGACGCCGGGAATGGGCGAGTGGGGATGAGTGCGGCGGACGAAGTCGACATAACCCCCCAGGATGCCCGATTCGACATCGTGCGCTCCGATCATGTGGTAGGGGACGAGCAGGAATTTTTTGCCTTCGATCCAGGGATTGTGTTTCTGGATGATGGGGGCGAGTTCGGGGATGGCGCGAGCGGTCGAGTTGCCTGACAGGATCAGATGCAAGATCGCCATGAAGTGGCTTTTCCCGCTGCCGAAGCTGCCGTGCAGATAAGTCGCCTTGCTGGTGGCTCCTTGGAGCGAACCGCGAATGAAGCTGAGTGCATCGTCGAAGCAGTGGACCAACTGAGGCGTCGGCACGTACGACTGGACAGTCGCGGTGGGATCGGTCACCCCTTCGGTCAAACGCAGGACATACTGCCCCTTGTCGATATGTTCGGGAATGTCGATCAGATCTTTAAGCAGCGTCATGGAGAAGAACTCGGCGTTGCGAGAATGAATGGCGATTTGTGCGAACCGAATTGTGCGTAGCGCCAACCGCAGGCCGTCCCCACGCCAGGCCGCATCTCCCCCTCGCCCCAAGCTTGCTTGGGGCGAGGGGGCCGGGGGGTGAGGGGCCGATGGAGTCGGCAGCAGAACACCAGCCCGCATGAACAGTGTGCGTTGTGCGAGGAATGGCTGCGAACGACATTTTGTATGGCAACGGCATTGGTGGGTTACGGTGATAGCTTCTTTTGCGGAGCAAAAGGCAACTTTCCCGCTGCTCTGAGCGCCAGTTTGTAGCGCCGACTCTCTCGGTAACCGAGACCGGCGTTCGTTGTGAGCGGTTTGCCTGCCCCTCACCCTCGATCCCTCTCCCCAAGCAAGCTTGGGGCGAGGGAAGTCGCAACTTGGTTCGCGACGGGCGAGCTGCTGGCGAAGGCTCGTGTTCCGCAACAGGGCTTCTTTTGCGGAGCAAAAGGCAACTTTCCCGCAAAAGGCAACAGTCTCGGAAAAGGCAACAATCAACCACCGGCCGTCCCCACGCCAGGCCGCATCTCCCCCTCGCCCCAAGCTTGCTTGGGGAGAGGGGGCCGGGGGGTGAGCGACGGTCTTAATTCTTGTCAACAACTGATTCAAAAAGACATTTTTGAATTCCTTCGTGGAGTGTGAAGTAGTGCAACTCATGCTCCTTGGGGGCCAGCCCCCAAACCCCCGGGATTTTGGGAGGCATGGACTCGGGTGTTCAAGGTTCTTGTCGACGTGAAAGTGATGGGGTATCGTAGCGCGTGCTCGACGAAACGGAGCGAGGCTCTGTGGGGACACAACCTGGCAAGGGATAGTCGAGTCGAGGGTGCGTCAAGGACGCCGTGTCGTCTCAGGGTTGACCTGGGACGATCTTTTCATTGCTCCAGAGCACATCATTCTTGATTAGCGTGTTCAGGATTGTGAGCAGCTTCCGCATGCAGGCAAACAGCGCTAGCTTCTTGGCTTTGCCACGAGCGAGTAGGTGTTGGTAGTGCGCGGATTCTCTCGTTGCGGCACGTGGCGACCAAGGTGGCCATGTAGAGAACGCGTCGCACATGCACGCGGCCTCCCATCACAAAACGCTGTCCCTTCCAGGTTCCCGAGTCGCGATTGATCGGCGCGACGCCCACCAGCTTGGCGATCTGCTCGCGATTCAGTTTCCCCAGTTCGGGAAGGTCGGCGAGGATCGTGCTGATGGTGACGGCGCCGACTCCCTGCACGGAGTTCAAGATTTCGACCTTGCGCATTAACCGTGTCCGCGGCGACGCATTTCTCGAGCCGCGAATCGAGCACTTTTAGCTGCTTTTTCAGGGATTCCAGCGTCTGGCGAATGTAATCCTTGACCTCGTGATCTCCGGTCTGGAGCAACCGGTTGGACTCCTGATTGATGAGGTCCAGAAGTTGTGCACGACGGGTCACCAACGCGGCGATCTTCTCCTCGGCTTCGGACTTGGCGACCATGGGCGCGGGCTTCACGACTTGGCCGAAGGTCGCGATGACCTCCGCATCAATCGAGTCTGTCTTAGCGTCCCGGCCGATCCCCTTGGCGAAGTCGCGGACCTGTCGCGGATTGACGACCGCGACCGCAATCTGACGTTCTCCCAGCACTCTGACCAACGTCGACTCGTAGCCGCCCGTGGCCTCCATCACGACCAACACTCGGGACTTGTGCTTGAGCACCTTCACCAACTCACGGACTATGGCGTCGGTGGAGTTGTCGATCGTGAGACGCGTCTTCGAGTCGGGGAGAAAACGTCCAACTGAGACTTCGACACATCGACGCCTACGAACAACGCAAACGACTCAGCTTCGTTCTTCATTACATCCCATCCTAGTTAATTCGAGCTGGCCGGAGCCGCTCATGCGACGGTGCGGGTTTGAAATGAACGGCTTGCGATCCAGCTCACCCACGGCCTTAGCGCCAAGGGGCGGTCGATCTACAAGCCGTCGCTCTTCGCCAGTGCACCTAGCGAAGAATGTTCGTCCAGCGGAGAGGTTCGTGAATGACCTTCCGCGTGTCAACTACTCAGATACTAGGGGCCGATGGAGTCGGCAGCAGAACACCAGCTCGCATGAACAGTGTGCGTTGTGCGAGGAATGGCTACCGGCGTTATTACGAATGGCAACGGCATTGGTGGGTTACGGTGATAGCTTCTTTTGCGGAGCAAAAGGCAACTTTCCCGCTGCTCTGAGCGCCATTTCGTAGCGCCGACTCTCTCGGTAACAGAGACCGGCGTTCGTTGTGAGCGGTTTGCCTGCCCCTCACCCTCGATCCCTCTCCCCAAGCAAGCTTGGGGCGAGGGAAGACGCAACTTGGTGCGCGACGGGCGAGCTGCTGGCGAAGGCTCGTGTTCCGCAACAGAGCTTCTTTTGCGGAGCAAAAGGCAACAGTCTCGGAAAAGGCAACAATCAACCACCGGCCGTCCCCACGCCAGGCCGCATCCCCCCCTCGCCCCAAGCTTGCTTGGGGAGAGGGGGCCGGGGGGTGAGGGGCCGATGGAGTTGGCAGCGGAACACCAGCTCGCATGAACTATGGGCGTTGTGCGAGGATTCGCTACCGGCGTTATTTTGTATGGCAACGGCATGGGTCGGTTACGGTGAGGGCTTCTTTTGCGGAGCAAAAGGCAACTTTCTTTTCGGCGGACTCCACGCGCGGAGCTCGGGGAGGGTCTTGCCTAGGTGGCGAGCTTCTTCGGCGACGAAGCCTTCGAAGTAATCGCCCATCCGCAGGCCGTCGAACGAGGCGTCGGGTTCGTTGTGCCACTGCAATAGCCAGGGGGTCAGTTCGATCAGGCAGGCCAGGAGCGGGACGAGACGCGGGTCGTCGGACCCGCCGAGCTCGTTTTGCACGCGGACGTAGAAACTGCTGATCGCACGCGCCTGTTGCAGGTGGTCGTAGCCCGCCCAGCAAATCATCAGCGTGCCGTCGGGCGCTTCGCAGTACGGGAAACTGATCCAACGCTCCTTCGGCACGTCCAGCTTGCCCCGCAACGCCCAAAAACGAGCGCCCGCGGCGGTCAGGAAATCGGCGCTCGTGTAATGAGGCGGCACGGGAATCTCGAGCGACTGAGGCGAGTCAGGCTGGGCCGCTTGTTGATCCTGCTGGCGTTGGAGCGCCCAGGTCGACTCCCATTCCTGCCGCTTCCGCAAGCCGCTCGGCTTGTACCGCAACACCGGCAGCAGCGGCACGCTCTCGGACATTACGAGCTGCTCGACCAACCGCAAGACATCGAACGCCGAGTCGTCGCGGTAGAGCGCGCCGACTTGCTGGAACTGCGGATCTTGGCGAGCGACATCGGCCAGTTGAGCGAGCGACACCAGTTGAATGTCGGCCAACGGCGGCGCCGAGTTGCTCGCAGAACTCGCCCCTGTAAGCTCCCGCATCCGACCATCGAAATCAAAGTAACTCTCCAGGCGGTTGAGTAGCCATTCAAGTTGCACGTCCGATTGTTTTTCTTCGGTAGTTCTCGAAGCTGAACCGTAAACTCCCTGCCGACCAGTCCATGGTCTCTTAAATACAGGAGACTCAATGAGACGCAATGCTTCATTTTGCGCAATCAGTTTACTTCGTCGGCTCCAAAGTGCTTTTAGCCAATCAGGACTATCTGTGGGCACTTCGTCCTTGCAAAAGGGCCTTTGGTCAGGTGAAAGGGAGGGATTGACTTCAGAGTCATGTTCTTGTGAAGTCGGAGACGCTAGTCCAAATGATTCATAAATCTGCCAATCAAGTTCCTCCTGCAAGAAAACCATTTGCCCTTTGAGCTGATCTACGATTCGACAGTCTTCCGCGAGTAGATTCTTAACGGTGTTCAGATCGCTCGCTTCTAGGTGGGTGTCTAATCGCATCAGTGAAGTCAGTTCAGAGACCTTCACCGCAAGTTTTTCGAGTGCTGATGCAGTACGTCGGATAACTTCCCTCTGGTCAGAAGACCACTCTGGAATGGGTAGTTTTCCAAGAGCGGTAGAACTGAAGGCATACCGATTAGCCTCAGCTTTTCCTTTCTCCTTGCTTATGTCACCAGTTGCTGTTCCTTTGGGGAAACAAACTTGCTTCATCCAAAAACAAGCCGTCGAACTGTTGAGCAGGCCAAGCAACGCGAGATGATCGTCTTCACTCGCCTCTCGCGGCAGTTTGATGACGGGTGCCGTTTGTTTAAATACGTTTCCACCGCGATCAAGCACGAAGTGGTTGTGGGTGGCGACTTCACCGAATGTAATCGACAACGGCGTTTTTAACTTCTCAAACGTGAGCCGTCCGAATTCATACCATTTCATGCCACAATCGAGCTTGGTCTTGCCGCCAAACATCTTGTTGTTGCCGAGACCCGTTCTTGCTAGCCAAAGATATCGCAGACAGGGTAGTGAAGGATCTTCAGCGATGGGCTGGAAGCTGTCGTCATAGGGAAAGACCACAGCGTCGCAATCGCCTCGGATCCAGTCGCGAATTGCATCTCCGCTGATCATGAGCCGAAGGAACTCGTTCTTCATCCGCGAACGAAACGCTGCCGCCATGGGTAACAGAAAGATATCATCTTCTAACGTAAACGCGGTTATGCCTATCGAATCAACCAGCGACTCCAACCGACAAGCCGCCTTCTCCTCCAACCGCTCCTTCAGTTCACTCGCCCCACCTCCGCCAATCGACCAGGGGTGTTTGTGGAACAGCGAGCGGGCCGAGTCGCCGACGCTGACGAATTCGCTCTGCGAGCCCGCATCATCGATCTGGTCGACGATCGCGGACCAGACCAGGCCGCGAGCGGGATCGTCGGGTGTCGCGGGCTCGCCTCGGATTCCCAACACGGTCCGCAACGTGCTCGACACGGGAGGTCGTTGCCGACCAAACAGGATCACGGTCGGCGTGCCATGGCCGGGGATGTACGCGCCGCTGGTGTCGATCACATGCGTCAAGTCGATCGTCGGCAAATACGACTCGATCATCTTCTTCCCGAACTCGCGCTTTATGAAGCTGTTCGCGGTGATCTGTCCCGTGAAGCCATCGGCGACCGCCAACTGAAAGATCCGCTCGAAGAAGGGGACCGCCAGCGAGTATTTCATGTGGCACGACTGGAATCGCTTGCGATAGCGGTCGTTCAACAGGCGATCCTTGGGCGTGATGTAAGGCGGGTTCGCCACCACGGCGTGATAACGGCCGCCGCGCAAGATCCGTTTCAACTCGGGCAAGTCTTCCGCCTGGTAGGCATGCTCGCACTCGCGGTCCTCCCCCTTGGCGTTCCCCGAGACCAGTTCGAAGTCGAGCACCTTCTGGCCTGCCCTCAAAGGCGCGTGCAGCAAAGAATCGCCGCACGCCAGATGCAGGCGAAAATGCGGCGCGCCGGTCAGTCGGTCGACTCCGCTGGCCCGCATCGCGGCCAGCAGCAGCCGAAAGCGAGCGATCGCGATCGCGAACGGATTGACGTCGACGCCGTGCAGACTGTCGAGCGTGCGTTGGACCAGCACGCGGATGTTCGTCCCCGGCTCGCGCCGCTGCCAGCGAGCCAGTATCCGGTGGAAGGCGCCCAACAGAAAGTGACCGCTGCCGCATGCGGGATCGATCAAGCGAATCAGTTGCTCGCTGGTCAGTTCTTCCGCTGCATTGTCGGCGGTGGGCAGCACCAGACCGAAATGATCGATGGCTGGCTCGAGCGTGCGATCCAGAATGAACTGCTCCACGAACGCGGGCGTCTGCAACAGGGCGAACTTCTTGCGAGCGGCTTCAGACAAGTCTTGATACAAATCGCCTAGGAAGCGAGTGTCGCCGTCGGGGTCGGAAAAATCGTGCACCAGTCGACCCGTGTCGGGTTCAATCTTCTGAAAGAACCGCAGCAACTCGCCCGCCGCGTCGCCCGACAGCCAATGCGGCAGCTCCCGCAACGGATTGTGCTCGCCAAACAGATCGCGAGTGACCGAACGGGCGGCCAGTTGGTCGAACAGAGCCAACAGATAGTCGCGATCGGTCTGCGTCGGATGAGCGCGAAAGAACAACTCATGCTCGTCGCGCGCTCGCTGCAATCGGTCGCCCGCGCCCGCGATGCGCGGGGGATCGATCCATTGGTTGTCTTCCAAAAAGCGAACGAAGACGCACGACAAGACCCAGGCCGCGGCCGCTTGAGTGATCGCGTCGGTCCGCCAATCCTCGAAGTTCTGCGCCGTGCGGTCGGCCTCCTTGGCTCGCGCGAACTCGGCGCGCAACGCCTTACCCACTTCCGGCACGTCGGCCGACTCGCTGCGTTCCAGCAAATCGGCTTCCAGACGTTGGAGAAGTTTTTGGAGGTCGGCGAGTAAACGGGAGCGATCAATCATGGGGGAAAACGTACTAATGAGAGAGGCGTGAACGCGTTACAGGGTCTTCAGCCAGTCGTCGGGAATCGTGGCTCGTTGGCCAGGGCCCAGGATCGGGACCACTCGTCCCTCCAACGTCGGTTGGTGATCGCCAGGGACTAGCAGCCAGACGCTCGGAATCCCCGCGCGTCGACCGACGTTGTCGCGCAGGTGCTCCAGCAAAGGCAACTGATCGTAGCGAGCGAGCAGGCCGGGATAAGTCAGCAGGGTAGGGCGAGTCGATTGGTTCAGCCGTTGCTTCACCAGCGGCATCGCGCGCTCAACCAACGTCATGAATTTATGCCAGGCGTTCGATTTGCGAGAAGCGTCGGCGTTGACCACCGCCTCCCACTTGGCGTTCGCGTTCTGACAGACCTCGCGCAAGGAGTCGATGAACAGCCCCTCGACATCAATCGACTCGACGCCAAACTTGCGACAGAGCCCGTCGATCGCTCGTTGGTAATTCTTGGGATTGACCACCAGCGCCAGGAACGATCCTTCTTGCAGGCCGCGTGACAGCCGTTCTTCAAATTGCCGGATGCTGGCAAACTCGGGCGTTCCCTCCAAGTCGTCGCTGGCATTCGCTCGGTTGGCTAACGGTCCCAGGGATTCGCTGGTGCTGGTCAATGGGGCCGCATCGCTCAAGCGACTGAGGTAACCGCCGCCGCCTCGCCCTTGGTCGTCCCACACCAGATCGAAGCCGGCGTTTCGCAGCAGGTCGAGCAACGCGGGATGGTCGGGCAATTCGGCCGCCTCGGGATAGCGACTCCGCACACGATCGCGGACATCCTGCACCGTCAGATAGCTGACACCGTACAACGCGCCTCCCGAGAGTTTCAAGGCACGAGCGGCGTCGAGCCCGCGGGGATACAGTTCCTGGCGACTCGATAAAGCGGCCTGCTGCGAGGCGGCGGCGGCGAGTCGGACCAGGCGGGCGTCGGTCAGCGGTGTGGCGCCCTCCGGCGTCGGGACTTCGCGCAGTCGTTGCAACACTCGCGCGGGCGCCGCCAGCGGATCTTCCTGGGCCAAACGGTCGGCCCACTCGCCCAACTCGCCCGCGTACCCCGACCACTCGGCGCTGGTCGCAATCAGCACTCGACCCCGATGCCGCCGGACCTGAAAACGAGGTTCCTGGGCGTCGGGCGACGATTCAAGTCGTTCGGCTTCGCAGGCCGCTCGCGCGACCGCGATCGCGGCCGCCGACCGGCGTGGTTCATCCTCGATCGATCCGCGAGCGATCAACAATGCTTCGGCCAGCTCACCAACGGTCATCACGCCGCCCGCGTTATTCAGCAGGTTGGCGATATCGCGGCGGAGTCGCGTGATCGCGGGATCTTGCGACCAGCGGTTCTGGAACTTGGCGACCAACTGACCCACGCGTGCTCGAGTGACGTTGACGACCGCCGCCACGTCGACTTGCCCCGGCCACCGATCGGGCGGACGAGTATTGTCCGCTGCCGGGGCGGGAGCTAGCCGAGCGTCGAGCCCCAGCAGCGCGAGCAACGTGGCTCGCGCCGTGTCGCCGTCGTTGGCGCTCGGATGCATGAGATGCGCCAGCAATTGGTCGATGCTGGGGTTTTCCGGCAGATCGGTCGCGGTCGGAGCAGGCGTGGTCGTGGGCGGCGGCGGAGTGCCGTCGTTCGAGGGACGAGTGGGTGCGCCGAGTCGCTGGCGCAGCAGATGAACCGCCGCGATGATCTCGCGCCTCGTCTTGTTCCCCACTCCCCGCAAACGCGACAACCGCCGCAACGAGGCAGTGAGCAGATCCTCGACCGTCAGGATGTTGGCGCGATCGAGTGCGTTGGCCGCTCGAGTTCCCAGGCCAAGCTCGGGGATCTGCGTATCGAAGGTGGCGTTGGCGAGTCGTTGTTCGAGCCTAAGTTGGTCGACGGGATCGGTGTCGGACGAAGGTTCGTTCAACTCCTGGAAACAGGCTCGCCACGCGTTCTGCATGACGCTGGCGTTGTCGAAACGTTGGCGTGGGTCGCGGCGAAACGCTTTCTGGAAGAACTGGGTGAGTGGTTCGCGGACCGCGGCGTCGAACAGTTCCGAGTCGATCGTGGCTTCGCAGTTCAGTTGAGCGGGATTGCTGACTCCATCGCCCCACACGGGAAAATTGTTCGGGCCGGCGGCTAGCTCAAATAGAGTAACGGCCGCCGCGTACCGCTCGGCGTGCAAATCCCAACGTTTGTGTTCGCGCAGAGGGAGGAATGGGTCGAGATAGCGAGTGGTGCCGGCGCGGATGTTCTCGGGCGGGGTGCGCGAGAGCGAGAAATCGAACAGCACCAGATGGAGTTTCTTCCCCGCGCCGACATGTCCGACCGCGATGTTGTCGGGCTTGATGTCGCGATGGTTGATGCCTTGATCTTCCAGATGCTTGACCGCTTCCAGCAGGTCGTCGCCAAACTGTTGCAACATGTCGACCGACAGTTGGCCATCGTCGCGCAACCGACGGCCAAGCGTCTCGATCTCAGGTTGATCGTTCACCGTCACCAGAACGGGACGCATCAAGAAGGCTTCGCGATCGCCAATCTGAGTCGACTCGACAAAATGGACCAGATTGACGTGGCGCAGTTTCTGAAGCACGTCGGCTTCGTCGAGCAACTGCTGGTTAAACTCGGGGCTCGACGCCACCTTCATGATCAGCGGCGTCCCATTCCGCTCGACCCACAGCGCGATGCTGACGGCGCCTTTACCGATGCGTTTAACGACTCGATAGCCGCCGGGCAGGAGGTCCCCGTTCCTCGCAAGATCGGGGTCTTCAACCAGCGGTTCCTTGTCGGCCGCCGCTTCCTCCTCTTCCACCTTGCCCAACATGTCCAAAAAATCAACGACGGTGGTCACCACGCCCGACCGAGACGCGACGTTAGGCTGGGTGCTCCACTCGATCAATTCTTGCAACGTGCCGCTGGCGCCGTTGACCACCGCACTCAACTGGAGTCCGCCCGTTTCTCGCAGCTTCTGGCCGAGTTCAATGCCGTCGGCGGCGGGTGGGACGCCGGAGATAATGTGATAAGCGATGGCGCCGAGCGAGAAGATGTCGAGATGCTCGCCCAAATGGTCGTCGTCCGTGATCACCTCGGGGGCCATATAGGCCGTGTTGATGTCTTCGACCAGACGCTCGACGTGGCGAGTCGCCGAGATCGTTCGCGAAGCGTTCGAACTGCCCGAAGCCGAGTCCCGGTAGCCGACTTGCCAGTTGAAAACCTTGACTTGCCATCGTCCCTGCTCGCCGGGCAACACCAACACGCTTTGCGGGCAGAGCGCTCGATGGACGATACGCTTTTCGTGAGCGAACTTGATCACTTCGGCGATCTGGCGGACAAGGTCAAGTCGTTGGGCGATGCTCAGTTTGTCGTGATGCTGGGTCAGGAAATGATCGAGTCGGAGGGCGTGCGAGTGGTGTTCGAAAATCAGGGCGGGGCCGAGTTCGTGTTCGGTGAAGCCCTCGCGGCGGAGGACGCCGGGATGTTGGAGCGATTCGAGTAGTTCGGCTTCGCGCCGTGCCGCTCGTTCGATCGTCTGGCGTTCGTCGATCGTGGCGCCAGCCCGCACGTTGTAGATGCGAACTCGACGGTGAGCTGACGAAAGGCGAGTATGGGCCGCTTTCCAGTCCTGATAGCCGGGGCCTTCGTTGATCAATTGTTCGAGCAGGTAGTCGCTGACCTTGCGGCTGCGGTTCGAGGGGCGGATGCCTGCCTGATCCAGGGCCTGGGCGACCAGTTTCATGGTCGGCGTGTTGTAGAGAGCATTCGGGTGAATCGACTGGACTCCCTCGTATTCACGCCGTTTGAGAGCGGCGAGGATGCCGGGGCGAGCGGGTTTGTCGGGGGTTGCCGGTCGATCTCGCAGGCAGATATGAGCGCGGTCGAGCCCCTGGAGTTCGCAAGCCAGATCGGGCGCCGAGCAGAAGACAAGTGCGTCGATCCGGGGCGCCTCGCCCTTGCCGCGAAACGCCTTCTGGCGATTCAGAAGCGACCGGAGTTTCTTGGCCTTGAGATTGGCCAAGTAGTAGGGGTTGTCGAAGGTGCGGATTTGTTGGTCGGTTTCCCAGACCCAGGTGCGGGAGTCGCCGCGGAGTTTACCGGGGCGGCTTTTGATTTCGACGAGGAAGAACCCTTGGGGGGTGAAGGCCAGCAGATCGATCTCGTTGACCGAGCCATCGTCCGCGATAAATTCGAAGTTCGTCCACGCTCGATAGGGGTCGTGGGTCGGGAATTGCGACCGGATAAACTCGAGCGCTTCGCGTTCCCAGGCAAACGGGGATTCGACGATTTCCAACCAGTTTTTCGACGCGGCCATAGGGTGAGTGACTGATTGCGTGACGCGGTTGTCCGCGGCAGGGTGAATCTCGCCAGGTTTGGCTGGCACGATCCCGCGAAGGGGTGGAGCAGAGCCAGCCGTTAACCGTACCAATTCGCTCGCCCGACAACAACCCACGCCCCGTGAAGGCCGTTAAAGTAGCCATCTCGCTTCGCGAGATGAACAGCGGCGCCACGTACACGTACCACCCACAGAATTGGCCACGGAATGACACGGAATGGCACGGAAAGGAAGTTGCCTTTCGGACAGTTGCCTTTCGCTCCGCGAAAGCTGCAAAAACCGTTACCCCGCGAAGGCCGTCCCCGTTAGCTTAGCCAACTCGCCCGCTTGGTGCGTTTTCGCCGGGCGGGTGGCGTTGATTGTGGGATGCCGGCGTTTTTCCGCCCGGCTCGACGCACCCTACGAGGGGCGCAAAAACCGTTGCCCCGCGAGCGCCGTCCCCGTTAGCCGAGCCAACTCGCCCACTCGCCCGACAACAACCCACGCCCCGTGAAGGCCGTTAAAGTAGCCATCTCGCTTCGCGAGATGAACAGCGGCGCCACGTACAAACACCACCCACAGAATTGGCCACGGAATGACACGGAATGGCACGGAAAGGAAGTTGCCTTTCGGACAGTTGCCTTTCGCTCCGCGAAAGCTGCAAAAACCGTTGCCCCGCGAAGGCCGTCCCCTTTGGCGGAATTGTCTCGCCCGCTTGGTGCGTTTTCGCCGGGCGGGTGGCGTTGATTGTGGGATGCCGGCGTTTATCCGCCCGGCTCGACGCACCCTACGAGGGGCGCAAAAACCGTTGGCCCGTGAGCGCCGTCCCCGTTAGCCGAGCCAACTCGCCCGCTTGGTGCGTTTTCGCCGGGCGGGTGGCGTTGATCGTTGATGCTGGCGTTTTTCCGCCCGGCTCGACGCACCCTACGAGGATTGCAAAAACCGTTACCCCGCGAAGGCCGTCCCCGTTAGCTTAGCCAACTCGCCCACTAGGTGCGTTTTCGCCGGGCGGGTGGCGTTGATGGTTGATGCTGGCGTTTTTCCGCCCGGCTCGACGCACCCTACGAGGATTGCAAAAACCGTTGGCCCGTGAGCGCCGTCCCCTTCGGCGGAATTGTCTCGCCCGCTTGGTGCGTTTTCGCCGGGGGGGTGGCGTTGATCGTTGATGCTGGCGTTTTTCCGCCCGGCTCGACGCACCCTACGGATCACGCAAAACTTCGCTACTTCGGCCAGTGCTTGCCTAGCGTCTCTAGCTGGATATCGCGGAGCTGCGTGATGCCGCGGCGAGCTAGCTTCAGCAGCACTTCCAAATCGTCCTCGCCGAACGTCGCTTCTTCGCCTGTCCCTTGGATCTCGACGAACCTTCCGCCGCCTGTCATCACCACATTCATGTCGACGTCGGCCGCTACGTCCTGCTCGTAGTTCAAATCCAACACATGCTTGCCGTCGACGATCCCCACGCTTACCGCCGCCACCGTGTCGCGCAGCGGCCACCGCTTAGGGTCGGGCAATAACGCCTTCACGCTCCTCACCGCGTCGCACAAGGCCAGGAATCCACCCGTGATACTCGCCGTCCGAGTGCCCCCGTCCGCTTGCAGGACGTCGCAGTCCACCGTAATCAATCGTTCGCCCAACGCCTCCATGTCCACCACCGCTCGCAGGCTGCGGCCAATCAGCCGTTGAATCTCGGTCGTGCGGCCATCGGGCTTCCCGTCTCGCTCGCGCTTCTTGCGAGTATGCGTGCTATTAGGCAACATGCTGTACTCGGCCGTGACCCAGCCTTTCCCTTTGCCCGCCATCCACGGCGGCACTTGAGCGTCGATGCTGGCGGTGCATAACACCACCGTATCGCCCGCTTTGTACAACACGCTGCCAGGTGAATGGCGAGTGTAATTACGCTGGATCTTGACCGGCCGCACCTGTTGACTCGCCACTCGCATGATCACTCCACCTTCGCGCCAAGCAACCAAGCGAGCAGGCCCTTTTGAGCATGCATGCGGTTCTCGGCTTGTTGCAACACCGCGCTCCGCGGTCCATCGATCACTTCCGCCGACACCTCTTCCCCGCGATGAGCCGGCAAGCAATGCAGGAAGCACGCATCGGGCAACGCCAGCTTCATCAGCGCCGCGTCGACCTGGTAACCCTTGAACGCCTGCATCCGTTGAGCCTGCTCGGCCTCTTGTCCCATACTCGTCCACACATCGGTGTAAACCGCATGCGCCCCACGCACTGCGTCGCGCGGGTCGGTCGTCTGGAACACGGTGAAGTCGGGCGCTGCTTGTTTCAGCTTTCCTAAAAACGCCGCGTCGAATTGATAGCCCTTCGGCGAGGCGATGGAAAACTGCACGCCAAGCTTCGCGCACGCCACGGCCAAGCTGGCCGCCACGTTGTTCGCATCACCCACGTAGGCCAACTTCAAGCCAGCAAGCTGTCCATGCAACTCACGCACCGTCAGCAGGTCGGCGAGCGCCTGGCAGGGATGAGCCAGATCGGTCAAGCCGTTGACGACGGGGCAGGTCGAGTAACTAGCCAATTCCTCGACGTCCGAATGTCGGAACGCTCGCACCACGATCACATCGACGTAAGAACTGAGCACGCGAGCAAAATCGGAGGTCGGTTCGCGTTTCCCCCAACCCACGTCGGCGCCCAAGAACAGGGTATTGCCGCCCAAGTGCATGATCGCCGTCTCAAAACTCACTCGCGTTCGCAACGACGGCTTCTCGAACAGTAGCGCCATCACTCGCCCCGGCAGCAAGGGTTGGCGTATGCCGCGTTTGAAGTTCGTCTTAAGTTGAGCGGAGACGTCGAGCACTTGCACGACTTCGTCGTTCGTCAGTTCAAATAGGTCGAGGATGTGTCGCATGAAGAGTTTCCTATTCCGTCGCGATCATTTCAGCTCGCTAGTTCCTTGATGGCGCCAGCCAGGATCTCACAACCTTCTTCCGCCTGTTCCAGCGTCAAGTTCAACGCCGGCAACAACCGAATCACTCGACCCTGCGTGCAGTTGATCAGCAGATGTCGTTCGAGGCACTTCTTGACGACCGGCGCCCCGTCCACCGACAACTCGATGCCCACCATCACGCCGCACGCTCGTACTTCACGAATCAACTCGCATTCCTTCCGCAATGCTTCGAACCGATCGCGGAACAGTTGTTCCAGTTGCTTGGCGCCGTCGAGCAACCCGGATTGTTCGATCGCTTCGAGCGTCGCGATGCCCGCTCGAGCCGCGATGGGGTTGCCGCCGAACGTGGCGGCATGCATGCCTGGTCGGAGGCTAGGAGCGACCTCGGTTTTGGCCAGCATGGCGCCGCCCGCGATTCCGCCGCAGAGTGCTTTGGCGAGCGTCATGATGTCGGGGGTGACGCCAAAATGCTGATAGCCGAACCAATGGCCCGTGCGTCCGCAGCCCGTCTGCACTTCATCGAAGATCAGCAGCAGGTTGTTTTCGTCGCAGATCTTTCGCAGTCCAGCCAGGAATTCGCGAGTCGGAATTCGCACGCCTCCCTCGCCCTGAATCGGCTCGATCATGATGGCCGCCGTCTCGGCGTCGACCAATCGTCCGACCGCTTCCAGGTCGCCCCAGGGAGAGTAAACGAAGCCCGCGACCAAGGGTCCCAGGCCTTCGTGGTACTTAGGTTGAGCGGTGGCGGTCAGCGACCCGAGCGTGCGGCCGTGGAACCCGCCTTCGAATGTGATGATCTTGTACTTTTCGGGCGGCGTGTGCAGGCGAGCCAGCTTGATGGCCGCCTCGTTCGCTTCCGTTCCTGAATTGCAGAAAAACGCTTGTCCGCCAAAGCTGCGTTCGGACAGCATCTGTGCCCAACGACCCTGCACATCCATATGCCAGGTATTGGGAACATGGATCAGCGTCGCGACCTGTTCTTGCACCGCTCGCACCACGGCCGGCGGGCAGTGGCCCAGCAAGTTGCAACCCCAACCCGGGAAGAAATCGAGGTACCGCTGGCCCTCGCTGTCCCACACCAGCGACCCTTCGCCGCGCACCAGATTCACGGGGTAGCGATTGTAGTTTCCAATCACGTACTTTTTGAACAAGTCGACGGTTTCCGCCGAAGTGAGCGAATCGAGTACGGTGGCCACAGGCAGGTCTCCCGAAAAGGAAAAGGAACGAAAACGAGCAACCCACGGATGCGGCGAACGCATCCCCACGCACGGGATCAGTCCTTCGTGATCTCAGTGCCGACGCCGGTCGTGGTGTAGATTTCCAGCAGCAACGAATGGCGAATGCGCCCGTCGATGATGTGGATCTTGCGGACTCCCTTGTCGAGCGTCTCGAGGCACGCCTCGACCTTGGGAATCATTCCCGAATCGATCACGCCCGTCTTAATCAATTGCCGTGCCTCGGCGGCGGACAGCGTATTGATCAAGGTCGAGGGATCGTTCTTGTCGAGCCGGACGCCGTTCACATCGCTCATGTAGATCAACTTCTCGGCGCCCATCGCTTGAGCGACCGCCATCGCCGCCGTATCCGCATTGACGTTGTACTTCTGACCGTCATCGCCAATGCACATCGACGGAATCACCGGTACTTGGCCCGCGTAACACAAGTTGTCGATCACCGACCGATCCACTCGCGTGACCGTTCCCACATGTCCGAGATCGATCGGTTGACCATCGGTTCCGGGCAGCATTAACTTCTCGCCGAACAAAACGTTCGTGGTGCGAAAGTTAAGATTCATCGCCCGACCGCCCAACTGCTCGATTTCTCCCGCGATCGTCTCGTTGGTTTCGTAGGCCAGCACTTCCTCGACGATCTTCAGCGTGGCGTCGTCCGTAAAACGGCGACCCTGAATGAACCGCGGCTTGATTCCGGCCGCATCCATCGCGCGGCTGATTTTCGCCCCGCCGCCATGGACCACGACAGGCCGCATCCCGACCGTCTCCATGAAGACGATGTCGAGCAGAACGTGGCGGAGGGCGCCCTCGTTCTCCATGACGCTCCCGCCCAACTTGATCACGGTGACTTTGTCGCGGAATCGACGGATCCAGCCGAGCGCCTCGATCAGGATATCCGCCTTTTGTATGGCCTGTTCCAACGGTGAACTCGCGTGCTGAAAGGAGCTTTCGAGGGAAAAACAACCGGTCGCCAATAAAATGAGCCGCGTAGCCTCCCGTCCCGGCTCGCGGCATCCTGGAAAACGCAAAATTGTAGAGAGCAAGTCAAGGGGCTGTCAACGAGTCCCGCTCTGCCAGCCGCCGGACTTCGTGGCGTCGAGCCTTCTTTGCGGCTGGCGTCGCGACTCCCTTAGGTGAGGGGGGTGTGGGCCTGTTCGCCAGCCTCCTCCGTTCAGCCGGACAACAGTAACCACCAGCCAACGCCAGTCGCTTGCCACGAACCCAGTTCGCGATCTATAGGGATTCTCTATGGCCGCTGGCCGATGTATCAATTCGCCGACTGCCGATTCAGCCTCTAGAAACTACTAAACCTCGGCGAGCATCCTGGGCGGAACGCTCTGGACCTGTCCCGCCGGGGAGTTCGGCCAACAATGTGTGGGCGCGAGCGGCAACTTTAGTTTTTCGAGGCATCGATGATCTGGATTTGGCTGGGTTTCCTGGCGTTTATCCTCCTGCTGCTGGCGTTGGACCTAGGGGTTTTTCACCGCGAGGCGCATGTGGTCTCGCTGCGAGAATCGATGATCTGGTCCGCAATCTGGATCGCACTCGGTCTCAGTTTCACCGGCTTCGTTTATGTCGCCTACGAAAACCACTGGATGGGGCTGGGCACCAAAATCGATGCGACCGATGGTTCGATCAACAACGGCGCCGAGGCGGTCCTCAAGTATTTGACAGGCTACATCGTCGAGAAGTCGCTCAGCATCGACAACGTCTTTGTCATCGCCATGGTCTTCGCCGCCTTCGCGGTCCCCGCGATGTACCAGCATCGAGTGCTTTTCTGGGGAGTGGTAGGCGCCCTGGTGATGCGTGGCGGCATGATCGCCCTGGGGTCCGCCCTGATCACTCGCTTCCATTGGCTGCTCTACGTTTTCGGCGTCCTGCTGCTATTCACTGGCCTCAAAATGTTGTTCTTCAAATCCGAAAACAACGACCCTCGCGACAATTTCGTGGTCCGCCTGGTGCGACGGTGGTTTCCTGTCTCCGACCGATTCGATGGTCAGCGTTTCATCACGAAGGCAGAGAATGGCCGCTGGCTGCTCACCCCACTGGCACTCGCACTGCTGCTTGTCGAAACAACCGACTTGATCTTCGCCGTCGACTCGATCCCGGCCATCTTCGCGATCACCGCCGACCCTTTTCTTGTCTTCACCAGCAATGTCTTCGCGCTGCTAGGCCTCCGCTCGCTGTACTTCGCCTTGGCTCACCTGCTCGAAAAGTTCTATTACCTCAAAGTCTCGCTGGCACTCGTGCTGATGGTCGTTGGCGGCAAGATGCTGGCCGTCGAACCCTTGAAGCGTTGGCTGGGCGAACACTTCCACTTCCAACTGCTCGCCGTCATCCTGGGCATCTTGGTGCTCGGCGTCGTCGCTTCGTGGGTCAGGAACCTGATGACCGCCAACTCGCCGTCAAAATCGGCGACTCAAGAGTAGGAACGTCGGAGGCGCGGGATCTGCATCCTCACCGACTTGAAGAGCTTGGTTCGGGCGACGAATTTTGGCGTCGCCTGATACCGGCCGCCGACATTTCTCGTTCATCATGCTCTTGCAATCGTTGCCGGCACTCTTCGATGCGAGTGTTCACTTTGGTTTTGACCAACCCTGTCGCCATGCCACTGGCCAGTTGATACCAATAGACGGCTCGGTCGGCAAAAGCTGAATCGCTGGGCCCGCGCTGAGACAACTCGTACCACATGTCTCCCACCGCCACTCGCCCTTCCACATCGGTGGGGCGAGTGAGATCGCGTTGGGCAGCCAAACGCACTTCGACCTCGTCGCACTCGGCCAGCAACGGAATGGCGATTTCCCATTCGCCCATCTGCAACCCGAGGAATCGACCGTACACCAAGCGACGTTCGGCGGTCGCCTCTCCCGATTCGATCGCCATTCGCGCGGCTTCGAATTCCAGCCACAGCGCATGGAGTCGCTTGAGCGCGACCTGACCATCGAAGACAAATTTGCGGTGGCCCTTGCCTTGCGGCTTCAGACAGGCAGCATAAGTCGCATCGGTCAACCTCATCGCCAAGTCGACTCGATTGACGGCGATCAGGTCGATCACCGCCGCCTGGGAAATAGGAATCAACTCGTCCATCCCGACTTCCGTTCGCACATTCTCCGCGGTCCGCACCAACAGCCGCTCGACCGCGACTCCTACATCAAATTCGAAGTGCGCGGCCATTCTGCGCAACGCTTGCATGACGGACGCGGCATCGCCAATCTCCGAAGCGATCTCCGCCGAGTGTCTGAGCAAGACAAATCGCTCAACGTCGCTCGCCGTCTCCTCGTCGGCCTGCTTGAGTAGTTGCTCGATCAGTTCGAACTTCTCCCCGCGCGAACGCATGGCGTCGAGCTTGTAGAGTTCTTGGAGCAGAGCTTTCGACTTCGCCTGCTCCTCGGCCGACGGCACGGCCACTCGCGGGCGAACGGGCGCCGCGGGGGTGGATTGAGATGCTCCCTTATCGACCGAGTCGCTCTTGGTTTTGGCGTTGGCTGCCTGCGCCGCGGCCGAGGGCGACGTCGAGCCTGGACCTTGTGGACTGGCGGCGAGCGGCGCCGCGGACGAATCGCCTGCCGACTGCGAATCGGCCTCCGAGCCCGCGGTCTGCGAGTCGCCCGCTGTCCCCGCTGCACCGACTGTCGGCGAGGCCGTCGTGTTCGCGGCCGTTTGTTGAGCTGCTTCGGGGGAGGGAACGCCGAACTTGCCGCTTAGGTCGAGCGGGTCCAGATGGAATCCAAAGTAGAGCACGGCTAACGCGATGACCCCGCCCACGATCCCGCCCGCGATCACCTTCAGCAACTCTCCGCCCGCGCTGCGTTTGCGTTTCTTGCGAGTCGATGACGTGGTGACCAGTGGCTTGGTTGACGAGACGGCTGGCGCCGCCGTCGTCGAACTATTCACGCTCCCGGCCGTTTCCGCGCTGGCTGGCGCCACGCCGGGCTGGGCGACCAATCGAGGTCGATTCGCGATCGTCGGCGCCGCCCCCGCCGGATTCATGACAGGGGGACCCATGCTGGTTGGCATGGCGACTGGCGGCAACATTGACGTCGGTAATGTTGACGGGGGCAATGTTGACGGGGGCAATGTTGAAGGCGGCAAATAAGACGCTTCGCCGGCCGGCGCTGGCGTGAAGGCAGGCGAGAAGTCAGGCGTCGGCGCCGCGGACGGAGTGGGAGTGGGGGCGAACCCGGCGGTTGGCAAGCCACCCCCCAGCCGCACTCGCAATTCCGCGTCGTACGCCAGACGCCGATTGGGATCGAGCAAGCAGACGCGAGCGGCCGCGACTTCGTTCAATAACCGCTGCGACTCGGCCACATACCGCGACGACTGAAATTTCCGCAGGTGAGTCATCTGCCGGTCGGCGGCATAAGCAATCACATCCCCATTCGACTCAAATAAATCAATGCCCAGCAGCCGGTAGTGATTCGGCGGCTGTTCGCGAGGGGGAATGCCCAGCCACTGATGATAGGGGTCGAACGTCATGCCCCGATTCTAGCATACGCGCACAAAATTCCACGGGCAGATGTCGCGGCTTTGGCTTTGTTCGAAAAGGTGGGTCTGCTGGTAGTTTCTTTGGTCCGTGCGGGTTTGTTGTGGGTAGCTGCCGAGGAGGTGCTCGGTGCGGCTGGCGCCGCAGGATTTTCGGAGGCATAACTCCGGTGTCCAAAAGGTGCGGAAAGAAGAAGGGCCTCTGGCAACGTTGAACCACCAGAGGCTGGATACACCATTTGGCGTGCACCATTTGGCGCACCGTCGACCGGGATGTCCCTTGTCAGGTTGCGTCCCCGCAGAGCCTGACTCCGTTTCTCCCGGCGCCACTAAGGCGCCCACCGGCCGCGACGCGGTCAGTGAATATTTGGACACCTGAGTGATGCCTAGGAAAATCCCGCGGCGACAGCCGCGCCGACCAACATCCGGGCAACAAACCACGCAAAACCCGGAAGAACCAGTTTCTTCGTTTGGCTGCCCTATCGTCCCTCCCGCGAACGCAACTGTTCCCGATAAAGTCGACGGATCTCGGACAAATCGCCATCGTAGCGCCCATCCCGGAAGTCGGGAAAAGTCCACTCGAACGGTCGGTACTTCCCCTGTCCATAACGACCAATCAGGTCGGCATAAACGCCTTGGCCAATCGCGATCTTCTGACCGGCGAACTTGAGGCTCGCCAGCACGACTTTCCCGAGGTCCAAGTAGCCAATGTCCAAGTTCACTCGCCGTCCCCCCGGCGTCGCCCAGCGATCCTCGATGTCGTTGCAGACCAGCTTCGCTTCCGCCAGCGTCTCGGGGCTGGCTAGTTGGCGAAACGAAACCAGCCGACGTTGAGCTCCAACGCCCATTTCCGACACGTAATAGTCGGTGGCATCGAAGGGATGATCCGGCCCCGCAAAATCGAATTCGCCCCACCGCTCCCGCAATGATTGCGTCGCGTCCGCGAGTCGCTCGCTGTCCGACCACAAAATGGCCACCAAAAACTTGACGGGAACAACAGGTTGAGGTGGGGCCATGGCGATGTCCGTGTCATCGGTGTTATCCGTGGTCGACCGACTACTGTGTCTGACGCTTGGGAGTTCGGTGAAACTGGCGGGGGGTGATTAGAGAGGAGTGAGCGACGGACTGGAAGTCCGTCGTACGGAGAAGGCCCCCGTACGACGGACTTCTAGTCCGTCGAACGCCGCCAGCGTTGTAACGCGGAACGAACCAACTCGTGGGATATACCAAACTCTTCCACCATTCGTTGTCCAAGTTGCTCCCATGGCAACTCGACATGTTCGACGGCGTCGCGCCCTCGTCGTTGGTAACGACGACCTTGGATGTAGAGCTGTTGAGCGCCCGCGACTCGCGTCAGCACCGGATACTGCATCATGTCCCATGCGAACGAGGCATCCCAGGCCTTCAGAAACTCACCCGTGTCGGCTGGTTCGTTCTTGAAGGTCAAGCGATACGTCGAACGCCCTTGCTGACTGGTGGCAAGTTCCCAGCGACGCCCACCCTCCAGCGGCTTCAGGAGGACTTCATTGAACGAAGTTTCCACTCGCAGGTCGCGCGGCGAGTGCAGGGGAATGGGGTCGATGATCAGATACCCCGGATCGACCAAGTGTGGCACGTCGTCGATCCAGACCAGCAACGCACAGTGCGTGTTCGCTCCATAGCGTCGATCGGCCAGAATCGGTTCGGCTCGAAACCCCAGCGAGCGGACCAGATGCAACAGGGTGGCTGTGAGGGAAAAGCACGTGCCGCCGCCCCCAAGAGCAATATGGTCCGCGACCACCTGCAGTGGATCGCGTTTCTCCGCCATCCCACCCCGCTCATCCGATTCACGTACGATCTTGGTCAGATTCTCGTACGGCAACCGAGCGAACGCCGCGATGACTTCCCGCAACGCGGCCACGTCGGAACGACTGGTCTGGATGCCGAAGTGCCGCTGAAACAAGTGCAGCGTCTGGCCATCCTGAGGTGGTTCGAGTGGGTTGCGCGACATGCTCGCTAGCGAGTCTTGATTTCACTCGGACGCTTGGCCAACGAGTCTTGCGGGGAACTGAGCAGGTAGGCGAACAAGTCCGCGATGTCTTGCTGCGAGAACTCGTTCAGCAGGCCCGCGGGCATCGCCGACTGCTTGCTCGGAACCAACTCGTCGATGTCCGCTTCCTTCAGCGTGACCTTCTGGCCGTTGGCCTGCAGCACGATCTTCTCCCCCTCGGCGCCCGGTGCAATGATCCCCGTATACTTTCGTCCCTCGGAGGTGATCACCGTCTTCGCCGCGTATTGGTCGGAGATGACATGCGAGGGGAACAAAATCGACTCGAGAATCTCCTTCTTGACGAAGCGCTTGCTGACCGTGGTCAAATCCGGCCCAATTCGCTCGCCCTTGCCGCCAAAACTGTGGCATTTCGAACACTGAGCCTTCGTGAAGACCGTCGCGCCTCGCGCAGCCGATCCCTTGCGAGCGCCATCGCCCACTGAGAGGTACTCGAGCAATTCGTCCAATTGCCACTTGCTCTCGCCGTCCGCTTGCGGCAACACGGCTTCCGGTCGGTCGGGATATTGAGTCTTGTACCATTCCTGCCAGGCCGCGATTCCCTTGTCCCAGGGGTCGCCCGACGATGACACCGATTCTTGGACCCAATGTTGGAGCAGCGCGATCGCTCGATCCGCGCCTTGGTCTTTCAGCAGCAATCCGCGCAAAATCACATGTCGATAGTATTCAGGATCCTCGGGCGCCTGGTCGACCAACCGCAGCTTCTCCAAAACCTCGATCGCCGCATTTCCCTCCAGGAAGGGCAAGCTGCGCACCAGATAACTCCAGTTTTCGCCGTCGGGTTGCTGGGCCAGTCCCATGGCGACCGATTGCCTGCGATCGGGATCGCGTCGCCAGATCTCGCGTAAGTATTCGAATGATTCGGCGTCGCCGCTACGAGCCAAAAGGGCAATGATTGCGACCTGGAGCGGCTTGCCCGACTCTTCCCCCTTCTCACTCAATTTGCGATCAATCGTACGCAGCGTCGTCAATTGCTCTTCACTCAATTGCGCGGGCAGTTTGAAGACCGCTCCCACGGCGGCGTTCGGCCACTTCACCGCTCGTTCCATGACATACGAACTCTCGTCGTCCGACAGCCCGCGAGCGAAATCGCGCACGGCGTTCCGCGCGTAGACCGGCATGTTGCCGCTCGATTCGGCGCGAGCCACTTTTTCCAGGGCGTCAATCAAGTCCCATTTCTGCTCTTCCTTCCAACCCGATTCCAGGAATCGCAACTGCATGGCTGCTTGGAAGCGCACCGGCGCCGGCGCTTTGGACTTCAAGAACTCGACATAGCGGTCCGTGATCTTGTCGGCTTGCAAGTAAACCAGGATGGGCAACAGTTCCTGGTTCATGTTGTTGTCTCCCGAGGGAAACTCGTTGGTCAACCATTCCTTCGCGTCGTCCAAATCGGTCGGCGCTAACTTGCCGCGATGGATCGCCACTCGAATCGCTCGCAGCATATCGGTGAAGTCGCGGTCATTGACAAACTTCGAACAAGCCTTGCCAATCCGCTCGACCACATCCAGGCCGTTTCTGGCCTCGGGTTCGGCGATCATCAGCGCCAACGAGCCTTGGATCAGCACGCGCGGATTGGGACTCGCCAACACACTGTCTCGCCACTGCTCGGTCGGTTGCAGTTCGAGCAAGCGCCGAGCGCTCCAGGCTTCGAACCGATCCTCCGACGCCAACACTGGCCGAATCTGCTCCAGGCCCACGCGAGTCTCGCCGCGAGCCAACGATTCAGCGGCCTTGCGCCTGACCGTCGCATCCGAATCTCGCAACAACGATACCAACAGATCGCGAGTTTCCGCGCCTGTTTGCAATCCCAACAACTCGGCGACCTTTGTCCGCACCTGGTCGTTCTTGTCCGCCGACAAGCTCTCCAGCAACGCCGTTTCCGGCGGGGTGCCGAACAGTTGCAGCAAGTCGAGTGCTCGCGTGCGATACTCGGGGGGATTCGCGGCGCTGCCGGCGACGCCATACAACTGACGTTCCCACGTTTCGCCCATTTCCGCTTTCAACTTGGCCAACCGCTGACGAGCCCAAGCCGACTGGGTCTGCGGATGTCGGACGGCAATGGACACTCCTTCGCCCAGATTCGACAATTCGGCGGGAATTCGTCCCTTCCAAGTCACTCGATACAAGCCGCCGTTCGTCCCTCGACCGCCCGTCACGAAGTAGAGCGCTCCGTCGGGTCCCACTTCCAGATCGGTGACGTTGAGCGGGCTTCCTTCAAGGAATACCTCGCTGGTCGCCGAGTAGCTGCCGCCCGTTTTCTTCAAACGGACGTTTAGCACTCGTCCACGAGTCCAGTCGGCCAGGAAGAGCGAGTTGTGATAGCGTTGCGGGAACGCGAAATGGTTGTAGACCGTGCAGCCTGTGGGCGAGCCACGTCCGGTATCGAGCAGCGAGGGGAGGGAGTCGACGGCGTGCTCGGGCCAACGCGACCAGCCGCTGCGCCAGCCATAGTCGCCGCCCGCGACAATGTGAAACAGTTGAGTGCTGCGATACCACGGAGTTCCCTCGTCGGTCTCCATGTCGCTGTCGTGAAGAAACAACTCGCCTTCGCGGTTGAATACCATATCGTAGGCGTTTCGCAGTCCGCCCGCGAACACCTGCACGACCGACCCTTCGACATCGGTGCGAATCACGGTGCCGCCTGGCGCTTTCACCCCCACGGCATGTCCACCTGGATCTTCGTACCGCGGCAGCAAGTCGCCTTCATAGCCGTTGCGATACGGACTGTGAACATCGTAGTCGCCGTCGTACGAACAGAGATTGCCGAGAAGAACGTAGAGCAACCCGTCGGGTCCGAGCGTCACCGCGTGCGGTCCATGCTCTCCCATATCCCCGCGGAATTTGATCACCAGCTTGCAGTCTTCCAGCTTGCCGTCGCGATTCTTGTCGGCCAACCGATAGAGCCCCACGCCCTCGGGCCCCTCGGCGGTCACGAAAACTTCGCCGTTGAGCGGCAAAATTCCCTGGCAACTCTTCACCAAATCGCAATACACGCGCGATTTGTCCACCACCTGATCGCGGTTGGTGTCCGTGAACAACAGCAGCGGGCCGCCTTCCTTCGAGGCGATGACATGGCCGAATTCGTTGAACGCCATCGCGATCAACGAACCGGTCTGATCGTCGTCCAACAATCGCTGCACCGCAAACTCGTCGCCGATCCGGAAACGTTCGTTGCGGTGAGTTTCCGTGGGGGCGACATCTTGCTTGCGGTCCCAAGGAACCGTTTCCCCGAACCGCCCCAACACTCGAGCGGCTGGCCAGCGAGTGTCGTTGTAGAGCGAGGTATCCCACAGCGGCAACGGACTTAGACTCGTCTTCCAGGAGCTGTCGGTCGAATGAGACTGCCAATTCGCGCCTTGCTCTTTTACTTGCAGACGAGCGACCATGCCCGCCGTCGGTCCGCTGGTGTTCATCACTCGCACGGCAATCACGTTCCGGCCGCGCGATAAGTATTTCGCGATGTCGAACTCCGTCAACCGCCGATAGCCGGTCCCCGAACCAATGCTGCGGCCATTGATGCGGACCTCAAACGAATCGTCGGCGGCGATCGCCAATGTGGCTGCTTCCACCGCTCGCACCGTCACCGCCTTGCGGAAATGACAGGCACTGGTCGGAACCCGCCCCGGTTCGTGATCCGCGCACCAGATCCAGTGCGCTTCCTGCGCGTTGAGGAACGAGGGGCCGGCGAGGCTGCTGAGGAAAGCGGCCAGCGCGAGTGCCCATCGAGTCCCACTTCCCTGCGGGATTTTGCTCGTCATCTTGGCATCCTTGCACGATCTTTACGGACGGAGCGGGGACCATAGCACAGTTCGACAAGCTAGTGCAACGGGAAAAATTTGGCCACTAATGACTAGTGTGCCCAAACTGCCGAGTTGGTGTGAGAAAGGCGACTGACCACGGATCGCTCGGATGCCTCGGATACGGGAGAGGATTGAGGGAGAGGATTGAGGGAGAGGATTGAGGGAGAGGATTGAGGGACCACGAATCTCACGAATTTCACGAATTAAGAGAGGAGAGGAGAGGGAGAGGGAGAGGGTGGGGGAGAGGGTGGGGGAGGGTGGGGGAGGGCGTCGCTCGTTCTCGAAAGCCGCTACGGCTAGTCGTTTGCCACGACTACCAACCGGACCTTCTCATTCGTTCGATTCGTGTGATTTGTGGTCCCCTCAAGGCCCGGACGTTCGTGGTCGAGTAAGCTTGGGTCGTCGCTCCCTCTCTCTCAATCCGTTGCGGCCAGTCGTTTGCCAAGATCACCAACCGGACCTCTTCATTCGTTCGATTCGTGTGATTCGTGGTCCCCTCAAGGCCCGGACGTTCGTGGTCGAGTTAGCTTGGATCGTCGCTCCCTCTCTCTCAATCCGTTGTGGCCAGTCGTTTGCCACGATTACTTACCGGACCTCTTCATTCGTTCGATTCGTGTGATTCGTGGTCCCCTCAAGGCACGGACGTTTCGTGGTCGAGTAAGCTTGGATCGTCGCTCCTTCTCTCTCAATCCGCTACGGCCAGTCGTTTGCCAAGATCGCTAACCGGACGTCTTTATTCGTTCGATTCGTGTGATTCGTGGTCCCCTCAAGGCCCGGACGTTTCGTGGTCTCAATTGCTACTTGGCGACCGTTTCGAAGGTCCGCTCGTGTTCGTTAGCGGGGATGGCCACCGAGTAGGTTTTGGCGTCGGGCGCGACTGAGAGTCGGATGAAGTTTCCGCGGCATTCGCGTTCCCGGTTCGCGATGAAGGGATCTTCGACGTTGTTCGTCGCTCCATCAGGTCGCAGGTTCTTGTGGACCTGGTAAATCGCGGCGAGCGACTGCGTCTGCTTGAGTGTCTCGAATACCTCGGGCATGCACCCTTTCGTCACTCCATTGTTCATGATCGCCACTCGCGGACGAATCGACTGCAGCACGACGGGGTTGTTGCTGGCATCCAAGCCGTGGTGAGTGACCTGGTAGACATCGACGACGCCCACCAGGTTCTGGGGGCAGACGAGTCGCGATTCTTGATTCCACGTCAAGTCGCCCGCGTCGAAGAATCGCCAATCGCCAAAGGAGACGATTAGCACCACGCTATTGGCATTGTCCGATCCATCGCGGTTTTTCGAACGCACCGATGCGCAGATCTCGCTATTGCTCGCCGCCTCCGCCAACGGCGAGACGAATTGCTGGCGAGTCCCCAGGCAGCGGATTGATAACGGCGTCGCTCCAGACGCGGCTGATTGCTTCACCGGAATTGAGTCGCCAGGGTTCAATACCACTCGACGTTCGCACGCGAATTTCCAGTAGGAAGGATCGGGCCGATCCGGCATCCCCTCAAACTCGCCGTTGTCATACACCGTCTTGATCGGCAAGAGTCCACTGAGCGTTGCGGCGCCGCCATAGTGATCGCCGTGAAAATGCGTGGTCACCAGATGATCGATCTGGCGACGGCCCGCGACTTGAGTCACCACTTGCACAATACGGTCCGCGTCTCGACGCCCAGGGTTTCCAGAGTCAATTAATACTGTTTCGCCCGCGGGCGTGACCAACAACGTCGCCGCTCCGCCTTCCACGTCGATCCAGTACACGTCGAGCCGCTCGTCGGTCGGTCCCGCGATTCCCTGAGCAGTGAAGGCCAGCGACATGGCCAGCGACAAGGCCAGCAGGACGCTGGTCCAAGCGATCTTTCTCTGCCAACGAATGGTGACTCGCAGGTAAGCTCGCGCCATCACAGGTCTCTCCACTTGAATTGTCGAACCATGGGCCGTCTCCCTGGCTTATCGCAAGAGAGATTGGCTTGTCGCAAGATAGACGACCTGGATCGGGAACTCTAGTGCTTGGTCGCCGCCAGAAACGGGAACGTCGGACTTCTTGTCCGACGGTTCGACCCGTGCGGAAAGGACCTCGTGATCCCTGGTTATCGTTCAACGCAAGTGAGTGTGTAGATCGTTGTGGTGGAACCGCCCGAGACGTAGAGCGTATGGCGGCCGGTCGCTTGTCCTTTCTTGCTCCCGTCGCCCAACAGTACGGATGTGTCGAGGTCCACGGAATTGAAGACGGAGACGTCCGCGAACCAGTTCATCGCAATCGTGGTATCGCCATCGACCTTCGTCGAGGTGACGGTGAGGAATTTGAAGCGAGTGCGAGTGGAGAAGTCCTCGAAGAAGACTCCGCCTTCGTCCAGCAAGAACGACTGCTGGTAAGTTTGAGTGCTGGTGACCGCCCCCGTGCTCCCCCGAATCTCGACGGTGACATCCACCGTGCATTCGACGGGGTGCCCACTCTCGGCTCGCACCAAGTTCGCGCTGCTGGTCAACATTCCCGCGAACATCAGGAAGGCTGCCCACAAAAGTCCCTGCTTCACGCCCATGAATCGAGTCATCGTTTCGCTCCCCTCTCGGCTATAGCTGCACTTGTTCCGCGAGACTCAACGCGAGCCCCGTGTTGCAGTGAAGAGTCGTTCCGGGGGCGAGCGTCCGCCAAAAATCTGAACCGATCAACCTCGCGACTTTTCTGGGAATCGCGAAACGCTATCTTGACATGTGGTTGCTTATGGCTTTGAATTGTCAAAACAATGTTCTGGTGGTTGGTGAAAAATGAAGTTGTTGAGAGGCAAAATCATGGTTCGGCGACAACGCGGCTTCACGCTGGTCGAGCTACTCGTCGTGATTGCCATCATCGGCGTGCTCGTGGGTTTGCTCCTGCCCGCCGTCCAGCAGGCTCGCGAGTCGGCTCGGCGGACGGCCTGCGTCAATCACCTGAAGCAACTGGGGTTGGCGTTTCACTCGTACCATTCGACCTACGAGGTTTTTCCACCGTCGTACGCCGCTGACACGTTGCACCCGCAGCGAGACCCGACCACCTTCGATGGGCCGGGTGGTTATGGCTGGGGACAGATGCTGCTGACTCAATTGGAACAAGGCAGCTTAGCCGACCAATTCGATATTCGCCGCCCTTGTTGGGATGCGGTTCATGCCTCGCCGGCTGCCACGACACTCCCAGTTTTCCTCTGCCCTTCGTCCGCGGGTGATCGGTCGCCGTTCGCCGTTCAGACTTCGTCGGGCGTAACGCTCGCTCGTTTTGCTCGTTCGCACTACGTCGCCAATGCGGGGCGCGAGGAGCCTTGGGGCGAAACCGTGGCGGACTATGCGCATATCGCCGACGGTCCCCTCTATCGCAACTCACGCACTCGCGCCGCCGACGTCACGGATGGCCTATCCAACACGGTGTTTTTGGGCGAGCATAGTTCGCGATTGAGCAACAAGACTTGGGTGGGAGTCGTGCCGGGCGCCGCGGTTTGCGCGAACAACCCTCACCTGTTTCCTTTGACGACTTGCGATCATGCGGCGACTCTGGTCAACGTGCATAGCGGCCCGGCCGCCGACGAGATCGATCCCGTGACCGGATTCGCTCCCATCCATCCTCCAAACAGTCCACTCAGTCACGTCTGCCAGATGTACGCGGACCATCCGGGAGGCGCCAACGTATTGCTGGGCGATGGATCGGTTCGCTTTGTTTCCGAACTCATTCATCAGCCGACCTGGGCGGCGTTAAGCAGTCGAGCGGGCGGCGAGCCGATCGCCGCTTGGTAAAGTACATGCCGATGAATACCCCTTCAATCTCGACCAGCATGCCTACTCATCCCAAGATCGGCCATGTCGCCTCTCATTCGCCTCTGCGTCGAGCGGCATGCTGTGTCATGCTGCTGGCCACCTTGGCATGGCTTGGCTGCGGGCGTCCGCCTGCCGTTGAACAGAACAACTTGCCTCTCATCTCGTCCTTGCGCACCGCCCTGTCGGCCAGGAATACCGAATGGTTGAAGGGGGTGGAGCGAGCGGTTGCGGAAAGGCGCGAGTCGAACCTGATGTCCGAGGACTCGGCTGAGCACTTTAACCACTTGATCCAGCTCGCTCGCGACGGTGATTGGGAGGCCTCGGAGCACGCATGTCTCGCCTTCGAAAAGGCTCAGATGAACCGCAATCGCTAAATGGCGCCACGGATTAGGTGCGGCCACGGAATTTCACGGAAGGGCACGGAACGATGTAGCCATCTCGCTTCGCGAGATGAACCGCAGCTAGCGACTTGCCGAGGGAAGGGTGGGAAAGAGTGAACCGAGAAGCGAGTTTTTTCCTTCTACCTTCTACCTTCTACCTTCTACCTTTTTCCTTTTTTCCTTTTTCCTTTCTCAAACGTCCCAGCCCGCGGGTAGGAAGTCGCAGTCGGGTTCGGCGGCCAGCGGATTGCCGGTCACCGCGAACGCTCGCGCTCGACTGCCTCCGCAATCGAAGCGGTAGTCGCAGATGCCGCACTTGCCTTGAAAGCCATTGGGGTCGCGCAGCGCCAAGAACAAGGGATGTCGCTGGTACGCTTCGACGACCGAGTCGTGGGGAAATTGGCCGCACAATTGAGGGAGAAATCCCGATGGATAGATCTCGCCGAGATGGCTCACAAACATAATTCCCTTGCCATCTCCCACTCCCAAAGGCGCTCGATGTCTTGGCCTGATGGTCGTTGTTGGAAGAATTGCGGTGGTTGCGCCGCCAGGCATCTGCGCGGGGGGATCGGCTGATAGTTGCGGGGCGGCGAGCGGGTCGCCGCCTCGTTGGAGCACGAAGCGGCGATAGTGTGGCGCCTCAGTCGTCTTGATCGCGTACGGTTGGCTCTGTGACAGACGAAAGAGTTGCTCAAACACCACTTCGTACTCTTGGGGATCCAACCGCTGCTCCGTGATCCCTCGACCAACCGGCACCAAGAAAAAAACGGCCCACATGATGATGCCTTGTTGAGCGAGCAAGTCGGCGAGCCGGTCGAGTTGGTGTTGATTGCGGCGAGTAACTGTGGTGTTGACTTGGACAGGCAAACCGAGTTCGCGCGCGTCGCTCAACATTTGAAACGTACGCTCAAAACTCCCCGCCCAACCTCGAAAACCATCGTGAGTAGCGGCGTCCGCGCCGTCGAGGCTAATGCCGAGCCGAGCGACGCCAGCCTCCTTCACCGCTTGAAATGCCTCGCGAGTTGCCAAAGGCGTAGCGCTCGGCGTCAATGCGATATGCAGGCCGAGCTGGTGCGCGTGTCGGATCAACGTCAACAAGTCGGCTCGCTTGAGCGGATCGCCGCCGGTGAGGACGAGATTGGGGGGCTTGGGAAAACTGGCGACTTGGTCGAGTAATTGGCGAGCTTGATCGGTCGTGAGTTGACCGGGGCGGGCGTCCGTTTGAGCTTCCGCGCGACAGTGTTTGCACACCAAGTCGCAAGCCTGTGTCACCTCGAAATAGAACATCAGCGGCGAATGGCCGAAGTCGGCCGCAGTGTAGTGGTTCATACGAGCATTCTAGCAGAGTAGTCCAGGATCTGAGAATTCTTGCGAGTTCCGTTACAGGTGCGTAGCGGAACTCGCCAGAGTTCCGACTGCTTGCGGCCCAGATCGGCCGCCATGCGGGCGGACGTTTGGTTGGCGCGTGGGAGTTGATTCGAGTGGTTGGCGTTTGTTCGTTGGCGAGTGTCGGAATTCTGACGAATTCCGCTAGGGGAGAACAGCGTCGGAAACCGCGCGAGTTCCTCGACTGGCCGAGGCCTTGGGCAATTGGCATAAGTTGCGTCGACCGCGCAGTGAGACACTTTGGTGCGCGCACTCTATAAGCCTCTAAAAATCAGCGCGCTCGATGGCAAAATCCGCGCGCGCAGACCATTTAACCCATCACAGCGAACCGACATACGTTGCAAAAAAGGCAAAAGCAACACGTCGAGGATAACCGATGCGTAAGGATGAAACGGCAACGCCGTACCGCGTTCCATGAGGGAACGCGCAGTAGTCATTCCGCTTGTTACAGGCCGGAGGCCGCCCGTGCGCCGCTCGCAGTTCCCCGCGCATCGCGTTTCCCTGCTCATCCGTTGCTCACTCCTAGCGCTCTCCTGCGTGCTGCTCACCGCATGTCGCGGTTCGAGTCCCACGGCGGAACGCGGCGAGGGGACCGCTCAGCCATTCTTGCCCAAGCAAGCTCGCCCACGTAACCAAACCGACGTGCAACTCGCGTCGCTCCAAGTGCCTCTTCCACAAATCGAAGAGGCCGAGTTTGTGAACGACGACGAGTTGTGCATGAATTGTCACAAGCCGCACACGGAGACATTCCGCAACAACGTCCATCGCGGCATTCATCAGGGGCAAGCGTGCGAGGCGTGCCATGGTCCGGCCAGTCGTCATATGTCGTCGCGTGGTCGCGATCCCGATTCGATCATCAGCTTCAAGCGACTCAATCCCGTCCAAAAGGCCGAAATCTGCTTGAAGTGTCACCAGCAAGATCAGTGTGCTCCCGGCGCGAACTGGCGTACCTCAAAACACGCTCATCGCGGCGTATCGTGCACCGATTGCCACACGTCGCACTACAACGTTCCCGCTGGCACGCCCGCGACAAGTCTGGAAGCCGACGAAGAAACGGCTGCCACCGCCAAGACGGCTGTGAAGCCGGTGAGTTTCCAGGAGGCCGGGCAAGAACTCAGCATCTCCGAGATCCGCGCTCAGTCGCGACACTTGGGCGCCATTGAACCGCATATCTGCTTCAAATGTCACAGCAACTATCAGGACTTGGAACGGGTCGCTCATCCGCATCAGATTGGCGGCGTCCATGGTTTCCAATGCACGACGTGCCATGATCCGCACGGAAAAGTCAAACCAGAAACTCGACAAGATCTCTGCCTCAAGTGCCACTCGGACGCGCCAACCATGGCGTGGCATTCCAGCACCCACTCGTTGGTCGGAGTCACTTGCGTCGACTGCCATAACCCCCATCCAACCTCGAGCGTCCAGTCGCTGGTGAATGTCGATCACTGGCACGTACGGCGCGAGTCGCGATTGCCGATGTCGGTGAACGACCCGGTGGTCTGCTACAAGTGCCATGCGGGGATTTACGCCAAGAATGCGATGCCATCCCACCATCCGCTCAAGGAAGGCAAGATGGCGTGCGGCGATTGTCACGACGCTCACGGCCAGTCGCGGGGTAATCTGCGCGAGCCCACGGTCAACATGGTCTGCTACAAGTGCCATGCGGACAAACAAGGCCCCTTCGCGTACGAGCATCCGCCCGTTACGCAGGACTGCGGCATCTGTCACGAACCTCACGGGACCGTCGCCAACAACCTGCTGAAGCAACCGACCACTTTCCTGTGTCTGCGTTGCCACACCGGCCATCGCACTCAGCCAGGACATCCTGGCAACCCGCCGCTGGTTGACGTTGGCCAAAACGCCGGCCTGCAAAAAGCGTTTTACGGAGATTGCACGCAGTGTCACCAACAGGTGCACGGCAGCGATCTCCCGTCCGCTCACCTCCCCAAGGGTTTGTTGAGATAACGACGACCTTCGACGCCAACCATCCCGCCTGAATCCCACCCCCAGCCTCTCCCCGCGACACCCGTTCCGCCGACGCGTTCCCCTTCCCGCGTCGACGGCGACCGAGCCGGCCAGGATACACGGACATGAGACGCCTCATTCCCACACTCGCATTCGCCTGCCTCTTCGCGATCACTCTGGCGGCCCAAGCCACGGCGCCATTCGTGAACTCGCTTACAGCTCAAGATCGCCCGCCTGCGCCGGTCATTGACGAGACCGACGATGTGGAAAAGTCCGCCTCGCCAACGACTGAAAAGGGGGATGACAAGACGGACGGCGAGGAAACCGCCAGCCCGTCGGACTCCACGCCTCCCAAGCCCGAGGCGGAGAATGGCGAGGAACCGGCCGCGGACAGCCGTGGGCCGAGCGGCGACCTCGCCTTCCAACTCGGCGGCTGCGACTCGGATTGCGAACCGCACTATTATTCCGTCTACGATCATGGTTGCCGACTTGCCTCCTTGGACACCTGGTGCAATTGCGACACCAACTGCTGCGTGACGGATGAATGGTGCGAGCATCCCTGTTTCCGCCCGTTGGGCACTCAGCATATGGGTTGCGATCCTTGCGAGTGGATTTGCAACGACGACTACTGCGATGTCCAAGGAACTCGCCTCACCACCAACTCGACCGCGCTCCGCATGGGCTTCTGGGCTGTCGGCTCGCAAGGGTCGCAGGTGAAGACGGGCGAGTATCAGAGTCTGAAGTCGTCGCCCTTCTATGAGTTGGATACGCTGCAAACCAACGGCGTTCGCACGCTGGACATGAATCTCACGGGACTCGACAACGAAGCCAACGACGTGCGAGCTCGATACTATGGCCCCGGTTTGACCGCGAACGTCAAGTATCAACGGTTCTTCCGCCAACTCGACCACGATCCACTCGATGGCTTTGACCTGAATCAAGGGATTCCGGTCCCTTCGAACAACATAGTGACTCGCGATCTCAACGCGGGCGACGATTATGCCATCCGCGTCCAACAACTCGACGCCCGCTTCCAGGGTCGCATCAACGACAATCTGAAGTGGCGACTCAACCTGTGGGGCATGCGGAAATTCGGCGAACGACAAGTCAATTCGGTGGCCCACTGCTTCAACGCCACTGCCGCGGGTCAAGGAGCGGATAACGTCAACCGCTGCCACTTGCAGAGTCAACGCCAAGGGATCGACTGGCTGACCATGGAAATCCAACCCGTGATCGAAGCCAAGTATGACTATGTGACCATTGAATACTCGCGGACCATGCGCAGCTTCGGGCAAGACGATCAATTGGTGTCGCGCGAATACACTCGACCCACCTGGGGCTACGCCGCCAACAACGATTTCATCTACGCTTACGTCCCCGAGAATTTCACGCAGATCGATCGCATCAAACTGGGAGTCGATCTGACCGAGACCAGCAAGTTCTATACGAATAGCTACTACGGCGACACTCGCAATCAACTCCGCGACACGCATCGCCAGTTCAGCGGCGTGGATGTGCGAGTGATCGATCAGTCGTTCGAGGGCGCGACCATCACGGTCTATGGCACGTTCGACGAGCAGAACAATGACGTCCCCGCGACGGCGTTCAATACGGTCCCCTGGGGCGGCACTGGCGCGGGAACCGATCGCGAACCAGCCTCGCTGGAACACCCGATCGACTACCTGCAAACTCGGTTCGGCGTCCGCACTAATTGGAAACCGTTCTACACCCCGTTCACCACCGATCCCGATGTCAGTTTGTGGGAAAAGACGACGATCGTCTCGGGTTACGAATACTCGATGCTCGAACGTAATTTCGCGACCTGGTCGAGCGCTCGGCTCGGAAACTTCACCCAGCCGGACACCAAGGGGCATCGTATCGAATTCGGTCCCCAGACTCAGTGGAGTCCCGAAGTCAACTCGTTCGTCCGCTACAAAGGTTGGTTTGCCGAAGACCCCTTGATCGGCGTTCGTGAGTCGACAGGGCGCTTCAATACGAACTTGCCCGAGCAAGAGCATCGGATCGAGATTGGCGGTAGTTGGAACCCGGCGGACAATCTGTTAGCCACCGCCCAATTCGGCATCGTCAATCGCTGGAACAACTCCGTCTATCAGTCAGCGGTCCCCGTGACGCCGATTCACTTCACCGAGAATGACTATCCCATCACCATGACGCTATTCTATGCTCCTACCGACCGATTAGCACTGAACTGTGGTTATGGATACTTCTCCAATTGGATCGAACAGGATATCGCGATCGGCTTCCGCACGACAAACACCGAGTCGATGGCGTTCAATTACGCGGGCGAAACTCACGTCGTCACTCTGGGCGCCAATTACGCGTTGACCGAAACGGTCAAGTTGGTCGGCGGCTACGAATGGAATCATGGAACCAACGCGTTCACCAATCCAGTCTCGACCACCGGCGCCGATTGGTCGCTGGGAACGGGCTTAGCGAGCTACTCGGATGTGCTCGTCGAAACTCAACGCTGGACCGCGGGCGTCGATTGGGAACCTTACCGCAACATCAGTTTGTATAGTCGATACAACTATTTCGACTACAACGATCTGTCGGCGAACCTGACGAGCGGCACCGCTCATATGCTGCTGACCGGAGTGACCTATATCCGGTAGGGCGCCACGGATGGCGGTATGGACCACGGATGGTGGTGGACCACGAATTTCACGAATTTCACGAATCCGGAGAGAGAGGAGGATATTCCATGGGCGTAGTCGACTGCGCTTGGATCGTGCCTCTTTCAGACGGCTTTGGTTCGCCGCGTGCCTTGAATGTCGTGCGGACCTCTCATTCATTTGATTCGTACTACTAGCAGTCTATTTCTTTTCGTCGCGCGAGGATTTTTGGTCATCGGACGGCAGCGTGGGACGTGTTGGGCAGTCGACTTGTGCGTTTCTGTTCGGATTTTGGGCAACTCGTGAAGGATGAGACGTCTACACGCTTGTGCCCAATCGCTCGCCGCCCGGTTCGACGCACCCTGCCATTCGTGCGATTCGAGCGATTAGTGGTTCTCCTCAGAGGTGCACCGAGCGGTTCCACCATGCGTGAAGATCCCGCACACGCGGAAACGTGACCTGCGGGGCCGCGGGCGTTCAACGACAAGGTGCGTTTTCACCGGTCGGTGGAGACGTCTACCGCTTGTGCCCAATCGCTCGCCGCCCGGTTCGACGCACCCTACCATTCGTGCGATTCGAGCGATTAGTGGTTCTCCTCAGAGGTGCACCGAGCGGTTCCACCATGCGATTAGTGGTCGACTTGTTCGCTAGGGGAGTTTCTGCATTTTGAGATTCCTTAGGGCTGCTGTCGTATTCCAGGTGGCAATTCCCAGTGGTCTGACTGGTTCCTGTTCCCACCAAATCTCGAAGCGTTTCCCGCGCGGATCTAAGTCAATAATCTCCTGCCGATCGACCCAGACTTGAATTCGCTGCGGGGTCACTCGCAGCCGAATCGAATACCATTGATCGTTCTTGAACTCGACGTAACCCGTCGTGTCGTTCTCCACCGCGGCGAAGCCATCGATGTTCGAAAGGCCGGTGGTGAAGCCGCCCCAGCCGCCCAAGATCAAGGTGCAGTAACTCTTGTCGATGGGGAAAGTCAGCCCGCAGAAGAAGTCGTCTCCTGCGAGTCGTTTGGCTTCCAAGGTTAACTCGTAGTTTTGTCGCTCCACTTCGCCGCTCCAGGCGATGGCGGTCCCGGGATCGCCCGCGGCCAGCACCACTTGGCCCTCTTTCCAAACCACTGAACCGGCGCTCTTGAAGAAATGTTCGCGGGGGATTCGCCAGTCGGAAAGGTCTCGACCATTAAAACGAGGGCTTGCGGGAGCTGGGCGAGTTGGCGATGCGGGAGGAGCCGGAGATTGCTTCGGCTTCGCATCCGGCTCTTGGCCCGCGACGCCATCGGAGCCTACGGTGATAAAGGCAATAGCGGCGCCGAATAACCAACCCAGCGTCACGGTGTTCGTGCGTCGCGTGGGCGCCGGCAAGTTGAATACTCGTGGATCAAGGTTGCTCACCCCGTGATTGCGCATCGAAAACGGATTCATCATGGGTGGAATAGTTCCTGGTGGAGAGTTTTCCCGCTCAAGGGTGGGGATTGTCAGCAAGGGACAGGCGCGTCGCGGATTGCCTTTGCCACCGGACCGCGGCGTTTCGCTATCATGTTCGCATGGACTTGGAACTGTTTCATCCCCTCATCCGCGATTGGTTTGTCGAGCGGTTTCAGACGCCGACGGAGCCTCAGCGTCTTGGTTGGCCCGCCATCGCGGCTGGTTCGCCCACGCTGATTGCCGCGCCGACGGGATCTGGTAAAACGCTGGCGGCGTTCCTGGTCTGCATCGATCGGCTCTTTCGACGCTGGCTGGCGGGAGAATTGGACGACGTCACCCATGTCGTCTATGTTTCGCCGCTGAAGGCGTTGAGCAATGACATTCGCAGGAACCTGGAGCAGCCGCTGGCCGAACTTTGCGAGCGAGCGGAAGCCGCGGGATTAGGGCGGCTTGCGATTCGAGCGGCGGTGAGAACGGGCGACACGCCGGCCTCCGAACGGCAGAAAATGCTGCGGCAACCGCCGCACATTCTGGTGACCACGCCCGAGTCGCTGTACTTGGTCGTCACCTCCGAGAAAGCTCGCCAAACTCTGCGGCAAGTCGAGACCGTCATCGTCGACGAGATCCATTCACTGGCTCGCGACAAACGCGGCTCGCATCTGGCCGTCACTCTCGAACGACTCGTGCACCTGTGTGATCGGCCGCCGCTACGAGTTGGTTTGTCGGCCACTCAACGGCCCATCGACCAGATTGCTCATTTCTTGTGTGGCGTGTCGCCGTCGCCGAATGCGACGTCAAATGCCGCGACCTCGAATGCCGCGATCTCGGCGCCGGCCGGTTTGCCTTGCCAGGTAGTTAATGTGGGACATGTCCGCGAACTCGATCTGGCGCTCGAAGTGCCTCCCAGCGAGTTGGCGGCCGTGTGTTCCGGCGAGCAGTGGGGCGAGGTCTATGAACGGCTTACTCAACTGATCCAATCGCATCGTTCGACCCTCGTGTTCGTCAACACTCGACGGATGGCCGAGCGCATCGCCCACAAACTGACTGAGTTGTTGGGTGAGGAGGCGGTGGCGAGCCATCATGGGAGTTTGTCTCGCGACTTGCGATTGGATGCCGAGCAACGGTTGAAGTCGGGGCAGTTGAAGGCCTTGGTCGCCACCGCTTCGCTGGAAATGGGTATCGACATCGGTTACATCGACCTGGTCTGCCAGATTGGTTCTCCGCGTGCGATTGCCACGTTCTTGCAGCGAGTGGGGCGCTCGGGCCACTCGTTGCATGCCATCCCCAAGGGACGATTGTTTCCGCTGACTCGCGACGAGTTGCTCGAATGTCTAGCGTTAGTGCGTAGTGTGCGGCGCGGGATTCTGGACGCCGTCGAGATGCCGGTCGCGCCGCTCGACATTTTGGCTCAACAGATTATCGCCTCGGTCGCGTGCGAAGAGTGGACGGAAGATGGTTTGTATGCGTTGATGCGGCGAGCTTGGCCATACCGCGACCTGGAGCGAGCGGACTTTGACAAAGTGTTGGGTTTGGTCAGCGAGGGGCTGACGTCGCAAGTGCGCAATGGGGCGTTTGTCCATCGCGATCAGATTCAAGGCGTTTTGAGGCCGCGACGAGGCGCTCGCTTGGCCGCGATCACCTCGGGGGGCGCGATTCCGGAAGCGCCGTTGTATCGAGTCGTGACCGAGCCTGAAGGAACTTATGTGGGCGAAGTCGATGAACACTTCGCGATCGACAGTTCCGCGGGCGATGTTTTCCTGCTAGGGACCACGTCCTGGCGCATCACGGCGGTGCGGGGACAAGAGGTAAGAGTGCGCGACGCCGAAGGAGCGCCGCCCACGGTCCCCTTTTGGTTTGGGGAAGCGCCAGGACGCACCATCGAATTATCCGAGCAGTTGTCCGAGGTGCGTGAAGAGTTGGCTAGGCGGTTGACCGTTCCTCCCCCACCCGAAGAAACTCGCAGCGCCGAAGCCCTGGCCATGGAATGGCTGCGAAATGAGTGTGGGGCGGATGACTCGTCGGCCGCTCAATCGGTCGCATACGTCGCCGCACAAATCGCCGCGCTTGGATTGGTGCCGACAACGACCGATGTCGTCTTTGAGCGATTTTTTGATGAGTCGGGAGGCATGCAGTTAGTCATTCATGCGCCGTTTGGCCATCGAGTGAATCGGGCGTGGGGATTGGCGCTGCGCAAGCGATTCTGTCGCAGCTTCGATTTCGAATTGCAAGCCGCCGCTACGGACAATGGTATCCTGCTGTCGATCGGCCCGCAGCATAGTTTTCCCATCGACCAATTGTTCAAGATGCTGGGACCGCACAATGGCCAGGAATTGCTGCAACAAGCGTTGTTCGCGGTCCCCATGTTCCCCGTACGTTGGCGGTGGAACGTTTCGCGTTCGCTCGCGATCCTGCGTTTCCAAAATGGCAAGAAGATTCCTTTTTTCCTCCAGCGCTTTCGCGCGGATGATCTGCTCGCCGCCACCTTTCCCGCCACCGTCGGTTGCTTGGAGAACCATCACGGCGACATCGAGATCCCGGATCATCCACTGGTGAAGCAGACGATCGACGACTGTCTGCATGAAGCGCTCGACGTGCGTCGCTGGCTGGGGGTGTTGAGCGATTACCAAGCGGGGCGAGTGCGGTTCATTCCCCGCGACACTCGCGAGCCGTCTCCTTTCAGCCACGAGTTGCTGAACGCCAATCCATATGCGTTTCTAGATGGCGCGGATTTGGAAGAGCGACGCACGCGAGCCGTCTCCACTCGACGGTCTTTGTCGCCCGACGAATTTCGCGATCTCTCGCGACTCGACCGAGACGCGGTTGCCCAGGTATTAGCCGATGCGGCGCCGATCGTGCGCGATGCGGACGAATTGCATGATGTCTTGCTGCAAGCCGTGTTGCTTCCTTCGCCCGTATCAAGCACCCACTCCTCAGCTTCGCTGGATCAAGCGACGGTGGATCGTTGGACCGGTTGGTTCGAGCAACTCGCGTCACAAGGGCGAGCGGCCCGCGTTCTCGTGAAATCTCCCAGCGAGATGCTGCGAGAGTATTGGATGGCCGCCGAGCGTTGGCCCGTGATACGAGCGGCTTATCCTGAGGCAACGGTAACGCCGCCGGTTCGCTTAGCCGCGCTGCTGGATGTCGAATGGACGAAGGGAGATGCGTGGAGTGAATTAGTGCGTGGCCAAATGAATTCGTGCGGACCGGTTGTCGCCGAGGAACTTGCAGTTCGTCTCTCGCTGGAGACGTCCTATGTTCAGGCCGCACTCGAAGCGCTCGAAGGACAAGGGCTCGTTCTCCGCGGACACTTTGTGGATTCGCCGGCGGCCACCTCGACAACTCAAGGTGAGAAGCCACAACCTCAATGGTGTGATCGGCGGTTGCTGGCGCGGATTCATCGCCTGACGCTAGACGGGTTGCGACGACGCATCCAGCCTGTCACTCCAAACGAATTCATGCGGTTCTTGGTGGGGCATCAGCGTTGGGGCGCGGGTTACGGCGCGGGACCGGCCGGAGTGCGCGAGGCGCTGTTGCAGCTCGCCGGTTTCGAATCTCCCGCTGCAGCTTGGGAACGTCACTTGCTTGCCCCTCGTATCGCTCAGTACGATCCCCAGTGGCTCGATCATCTGTTTCTGGCGGGCGAAGTCACCTGGGGCCGACTGAATCCTCCTCGACGCGAGCCAAGCGAGGCGGCGGCGCTCGCGGCCATGACCCGCGCCATGCCTCTCGCCCTGGTCGCTCGCGATGATCTGCCATGGCTGTTGCCGCCCGCTCGTTCGACGCCGGAGCAGTTGGAACGAGAGGGACCGCGTAAAGTGTGGGATGCTTTAAGGAATCGCGGCGCGTTATTCTTGAACGAGATCCGATTGGTGACTGGCTTGTCGCGCGACGAGGTTCAGGAGTCGCTGAGGGAACTGGCATCGTTGGGCATGGTCACTTCCGACGCTTTTGCGGCGGTGCGGTCGATTGTGTCGCGGCGCGACGGCGACCCCACGAAACTCTCGCCCGTGGGACGCTGGTCTTGTTTTCCCGGCATCCTCCTCGAACTCGCCACACTCGACAACGAAACCAAAACGCGATCCACGCTCTCGCGAGCCGAACGTTGGTGCTGGCTGCTTTTGCGGCGATATGGCGTCTTGTTTCGTGATTTGTTGACGCGAGAGTCGGCAGCGCCGTCTTGGGGCGAGTTGGCTCCCGTGTTGCGCCGCATGGAACTGCGGGGCGAAGTGCGTGGCGGGCGGTTTGTCGCGGGAGTGGCGGGTGAACAGTTTGCGACTGAGGCGTCGGTGACGCAACTGCGAGCGGTGCGTGATGAACCGATTGGCGATTGGATCATCGTTTCCGCCGCCGACCCGTTGAATCTCAGCGGCATCGTCATCGAGGGGCCGCGAATTCCCGCGACGCATCGCAACTTGCTGGCGCTCTGGGGCGGTCGTTGCGTCGCCGCGCGACGCGGCGGAGAAGTCGAGTTTTACGTCCAAGATCTCGACGAGGAAACTCGACGCCGCCTACGCGAGTCGCTGGAATCGCCAAGACGCCGACTGGGGCGAGTGGCGCCGGGAGCGGGCGGGGATTCGGCTACGCTGCCTGCTCGCAAACCCGATGCGCCTACATCGGTCAGCACCGATGGCGACTCCTCTCGCCGCTCGTCGCTCGCCCTGCGCGAACAAGCCTTACGTTCGGACGAAGGAACTCGCGAGAGTGTTCCACCGCCCAATCAGTCGAGCGGTGATAAAGTGCGGAACATTCGCCAGCGCTGGACCAAGTTCTAATGCCAATTCGAGGCTGTGTGGGCCATAGTCGTGGATCGCTCCGCGGTCCAACGCCTCTATGTTCAAGCGTTGGATCGCGGAGCGATCCACGACTATGTGAACCTGACGTTGTTCGGTTTAGAGTCGACGAAGAGCGATGGCGACTACCAGGATGGCGATGCTGCCAAAGAGCGACGAGCGAAGCAGGCTGCCGACCAATTCGTTGGGAACCAATACCAACGGGCCGAGCAACAGGCCCAAGGCGCCTCCCGTTACGATGCCCATGATCACGCCAATGCCGGGTCGGCGCTGCGTGAGACCTACGATGATGCCGAAGAAGACACAGATGGAACCGCTCACCAGGGAAGCGGTGACTATCAGTTGGCCTGAGACGTTTCCTTGGCGGAATGCGGTCACGAGTGGTCGCCAGAGGGCGATCAGCGTTGCGCAGGTGGTCATCAGCAAAAAGAGGGAAGCGAGTGTGAAGCCCTTCCCGCGGTACTTCTGTTCCGCAACCTCGCGATACTCGCCGACCTTCGCCGCAGCGACGACTCGCTGACTAGACGACTCGCTGGACCGGTTTTCCGGAGTCGCTTGGGGATCGTTTAACATAACCACCTCGCCAATCGCCCAAGAGTCATTTCGATGCGTCGAGCTGAAGCTGGCCATCCGCCCGCTGCGCCATTTGCTGCAGGGCGGCGAGCGATATCGAGGCGGATACAAAACTCACTCGGCCATCGCCGTATGCGAACATGGCGCCTCCTGGATGAGCGCTGTCGAAGCCGCCGACCGCGGTGGGCGAGTCAGGATCGTTGGGGTCGCTTGTACTATTGGCTTGATTCAAGGGAGCGGTTTTGCCGTCCTCCGTCGTCAGCGAGTCTTCGTCCTCCAAGTCGGGGCCTGTCGCTGCTCCGGCGCCAAATGCACGGATGGAGCGAGACTGTGCGATGGCGATACCGCAGTTGCGCAGAGTAGCTCGCGTGCCAGACATCCAGCCGAGATCGCCGACTCGCGGCGTCTTTTCGCCGATGAAAAGCGTATGCGACGAACCGTCGGTGATGTCGTCGTAGCGAATGCGACTGTTGAGAAAGAAGACGCCGTTATTCGTGGCGTCAATCGGCGCCTCGACATCATGATGAACGGCTGCGTACGAGCTATCGCCTCGACCGACAAAAGCGTTCGATGGGCATTTGGCGATTCGAATATCATGTTTCCGCACGGGGCGATTATTCTTGTGATAAACCCCCACCTTCCAATCGATCGCCGAGTACGCGTTGCGCTCCTCGATGTACGGCAACACTCGACTGATCCAATTGTGGTGGTAGCCTCTTGGCTGCGAGAGGATGGGACCCTTATCGTCGATAGTTCCCGCCGGATAGACGCCATGCGCCATCTCGTAGTTGTGGATCGCCAGAATGAACTGGGCGAGATTATTCCCGCAACTGGCTCGGCGAGCCGCCTCGCGAGCCGCTTGCACGGCGGGCAACAACAAGGCGATCAATACGCCGATCATGGCGATCACCACCAACAGTTCGACCAACGTGAACCCGCGGTTTCTTTGGGTGCGCGGGATGGACAGTGAATCGAGGCTCATGGCGAGTCTCCGGTGGAGGGTGACTTGAGGGTGAATTCGCGAGTCGTTTGCACGCCGAAGACATCGTCCGCCGGATAGCGGGCGGTGATCGACACGCGTAAGTTCCGAGTGTCGTCGGGCGATGGCTCGAGGCGGATGATCGCCACGCCCATGGAATTGTTTGACATGGGCTGATTCGAGTCGGGAGCCGTCGCAGTGTTTGCCGTCGTCCCATCGACCATGACTCGCCAAGTCTCGCCCCGGTAATCTGGCGCGAGTGACAGTTGAGCAGCGACTCGCTGGACGGCTGAATCCGCAAGCCACTGCGACTGCCACTGGCGTACTCGTACGCGAGATTCCCCTCGCCCCGAGACTGCTCGTTGCAACGCTGCACCGGCGAATAGCCCCACGACCAAGAGGCCGACCAGCGCAACCACCAACAACACGCCTCGACGCTCGCGTCCTAACGGTCGTCGGCGTCTCAGTCCTGGCGAGAAACGTCGCCTGCGCACCCGCGGTTGAGAAGGTGCTGGTTTCGAACGGAGAACGAACTCGAGTGTACGCTCGAAATTGCCTGCTTGCGGTGGACCTACTGGGAGAATCGTCAATTGCAGTCGGCGAGGCGAATCTTCCAGCACGGTCGCTTGAGTGGACCAGTGATTGCCCAATCGATGCAAGTCTTGGTGGATTACCGAGTCGCCTTGGCGCACACGTCGTTCGACGTTGCCATTTCCAAACGAGTACTCGATGCGGCGCCCGTCCGCTTGCGGAAGAACGAGCAGGTGGCTGTTGGATTGAACGCTGGCATCTGACGTGGTGGGGGAATCTGTAGTGGAGTTTGTAGCCTGTGCGACGATGCTAGGGTCCGTGGAAAGTTGACAGTCCTCGCGTAGGGTAACGGCCAAGCGGTGGGCGGCTCGTTGAGTCTCCATCCGTTCGATCAACTTCCGATCCGCTCGATGGACCGTCAGCAGCGAGAAAGCGACGGTGGCGAGCGTTAGGGGGACGAACAAAAGCACGACCAGCATTTCCACAAGCGATGTTGCTCGACGGCGTTTCGCACACAGCCGACGAGATGGATCTCGACGAGCCACGGACTGATCGAATGGATGCGAGTGCGATTGCCTCATGGCTTCACCTCGGACGGATAGTGCCATGCGGTTAACTGAGCCCACAATTCCTGGCTGCCTGCGATCCCTGGGGCGTTCACCGTCACCTGGATACGCTGCTCCTTCACTGACGCTTCTCCCGGTGTGATCTCCGTGATGACCGAGACACCTGGCAAAGCGGCCGTCAGTGCGGGCGAGGCAGGGGACTCGCGACGATTCTTCCCCGCGGGATCGTCATTGGGGCCACGGGACGGCGACGGTTCGTTGGCGAGTCGTTCACTCTGAAGTTGCTGAAACACTCGTTCCATCACATTAGCGGCTTCGAGACTGGCAAGTTCGCGGATTTCGAGTTGTCGCTGCCAGCGGGCTGCAATGGAAAAAGACTGCACCGCGAGCAACAAGGCGACTCCCGCCACGAAGACCGACATGGTGGCTTCAATGACCGAGAGGCCGTGACGTCGCTGTCGGTGCGGCAAGCGAGTTGATCGCGGATACTGTCGCCGAGAAGTTGTCGGGGACATCAGGTGAGTCCTTCGACGATATGGGCTAGGGAGGAGAACAATCGTAGAGCGAACGAGAAGACAAAGTAGCTGAGAATCAAAAGAAATAGAGGGAGCGAGAGCGTTGTGCCCCAGCGCAGGCGACGATCGAAAGCGTATTGGTAACTTTGAGCGCGTTGACGGCAGACCCATGACAAGTTGCCGACGCGTTCGGCGGCAGCGAGCAGGGTGGCGTCCATGGCGGAAATCGCTTGAGTATCTCGCAGGGCATCGATCCAGGGATAGCCTGCTGCAATGCGAGTGTTCGCGGCGACCAGACGTTTCCAGTAAGCGCCAGTCGGCATATGGCGGGTGATGCTCGCGAGGACCTGCGGCATGGACTGTTGTGCGTCGACTCCCCAAGCCAACGCTCGCAGCACCCATGCTCGATCCAACGGTCGCAGAAAAGGCAAGAAACGCGGCCAGAGATTCGAGTTAAAGCAGAATGTGACGGAGAAGATGGTTACTAAAGCCAGAAGAGGCGCCAGGTGAGCCAAGATGCTGAGGGATTCCGAGGGGAACCAGGCCATCAAACTCGACGTGGGCGGACTCATGCCAAATTCATCTTCCATCTTGACGATCACCGGAGCGATCTTGATCAAGTAGAAGTTCAGTAGGACTGATCCCAAGAACGACACGGCCAGGAAATACATGGCGATCTCGGTCCAGACGCGACCGACTCGATAAAGTTCGGCTTCGTACTTTGCCGCCTCGCGCAAGGTGGCGGGCAAGCAACCAAGTTCATCTCCCACGCCAATTGCCAGCGACGGTCCAATGCCGTAGTGATGTCCCGAGCTACGTAGAGCAGCGGGGAGACTGACGCCGCGTTCGAGCCAATTGGCGAGATTCAAACAGCGCCAGCCCAGAATGTCGCCTCGTTCCAAAGCGTAGGCGCGAGCAGCCGTGGCAAAGGGAATCCGCTTGTCGGCCGCCAAGGCCAGATACGCCAACACCGCTTGCCGTTCGATGACAAAGAAGGCCCACAATGCATCGATCGCGACGAAGATACCGAACGGAATGGCGATGAAGATCGCCAACCCGACAAACGCCGTGGCAATGGCGGTTAGCCCGATCGAAATCAACACTCCCGCGATCACTTGCAATAGCACTCGCATCCCGTCGTGTTTCGACTCGAGCTGTCGGTCGTACACGATGCGCACGGCGAGATGCAAGGCGAGGCCAAGGAGGACGAGTCCGGCGAGATTGAGTGGATTGGAACTGTCCATGGGCAGACTAGATCATTGAAGTGAACGATACGATTGGATTGATCAAGAGGATGTAGGCGAAAAAGATCGCGAATCCCACGAGTAGGAAGGCGAACATCGGGAGAGCGATCTTCACCCAGCGGCGACGCAGACGCAATCGACCTTCGTAAAGAGCGGCGATGCCTCGCAAGCTATCGGCGAGCGTGGACGAGTGTTCGCCCCAGCGCACCATCAACGACGCGGTGGCTGGCCATGGCAGCCGATCCGCCATCGCCGAACTCAAGGGCTCCCCTTGTTCCACTTTGGCGGCGAGCGCATGGGAGGCCAGTGCAATCCGGAAGTCGCCCGAGGTTTCGCCCGCTACTCGTAGTGATTCGTCGAGAGGAAGTCGCGCATCGATCAACAAGGCCAGCCAGCGAGCCCAGCGAGCGAGTGTGAGCCAATGCCAGAGACCGCCAATCAAGGGAAGGTCGCTCAGCACCGAATTCCACCGTTGCGGCCCCAAGAGCCAGCGAACTCCCCACACGATTCCAAAGATGGTTGGTATTCCGATCAAGATCTCAATGCCATGGCGTGCGAGCCAGATGGTCGTGCGTACTTCCCAGGACTGCTTCAAGCCGAACTCTTGATAGACCGAATCGAAGACGGCGCCAAAGGCCATGGAGATCAACACCACCACGAGAATAGCGATGGAAAGCACAAGGCTCGGGTAGAGGATCGCCCCACGAACCTCTCGCCGAGTCTCCTCCATCAATTGCTGCTCCAACATCCAGAGTTTCAACGATTCGGAAATCAGTCCGCTGCTTAGCGATGCTCGCATAAGCGTCGCCAACGCGGGGGGAATTAGGTGTTGAACTTGGGCGAACGCGACATCCGCCGGTTCGCCTCGATCCATTCTTTCCGCAAGTTGCCGAAGACTGCATTCGTCTTTGCGCGACTCCGCCTCATCCGCCGCGGCGCGCAGGACGAAATCGAGCGGCAGTCGCGCGTCGACGGCGCTGGCGAGTTCTGCCACGACCAAGCTTGGTTCGCTTGGGGGCGACCCTAATTCGTGAGGAACGCCTGCCACTCATTCACTCCTGACGATATCGGCCAACAACTCGAACCAAGGCGCCACGAGCACGACCCCCACGGGCAGGATAATACCTAAGCCCACGACCACGGAGAGATAGAAAGGCAAGATTTGCTTATGCCAATCGATGCCCATTTCCGCTCGACGCCGACAACGGTTCGACAAATGCCGCAGCCAGGCGACCATCGGTTCCGTATTCCCTTCCGTCGAGGCGAGACAACCTAGAATCGACGGCAGGCCGCTCGTCTCGAGATTCTGACGCGTCGGCGGTTCGCCCGCTTCCAATCGCTCCGCCCATTGATAAGCTCCCGATCGCCAGCTCTTGACGCCCGTGATGTCGGCGGCAAGTCGAACTGCTTCCGGTAGTGGCACTCGCTGGGAAATCAGCGAGGCAAGTGTGTCGAGTAAGGTGGCGAGTTGTCCCATGGCGATGACTCGCCCAGGCGTCAAGGCATGTCTCCGTGCCGCGCCGCCCACGAGATTCGCGGCCGGACCAGCGTGCATGGTCCAACGCCAGAAGACGACCAACGCCAGAAGTGCCGCCAGAGGCGGCCAGGGCGCCCACGACCACACATGGTCGGATAAAGGTTGCAGCCAACCCCAGGACGACTGAAAGGGGCGAGCCAAATCGGGGTAGGCCCCCAACACTCGCGGCGTGACATACACGATCACCAGCAGGAACACCAAGTACGCCAACGCAAGCGCGATGGCTGGGTACGCGAATGCCAATCGCAAAGACCTGCCGAGTTCGATACGTCGACGAGATGTCTCGGCCACTTCTTGAAACGAGTCGGCGACTTTCCCTGAACGCATGCCCGCGTCAATGATCGCGCGGTAGGCCGTGGGAATTCCGAGTCGAGGGTTGGCCAAGGCTTGCTCCAACGACTCGCCCGCACTCAACCGCTCACCCAACTCCGTCGCTACTCTCCCCAATCGCCCCGAAAAATCTCGCCCCAGTTCCGTCAACCCTTGCTCCAACGGAATGCCGACTCGAGCCAGTGCGGCGAGCTCGTCGTGGAGAGCGGCAAGTTGTTCCTGGGAAATCGCAGGCATGCGAATGGGAGCCAATAGTTGTGGCAATCCACGAGCGGGCTGGATTGCGGACGAGGGAGCATGACGAGTGGCAAACAGGAGAGTCTCGCAGTTCACCCTCCTGGAGGCTCGCTGAATTCTAGGGTGTCGCCAAGACAGATACGAGTAGGGGGCAGGCGGCGGGGGAACTGCGGATCATTGCATGTTGATCCCTTGGTTCGCTACGCTATTCCGCGGGTTCGGCGGGGCGAAGTGGATCAGAGCGGATCGCTTACCTGAAAGGAGTCGGGACGCGTGTTTATTGTGACAAATCGGAATCTGATCGAAGGGGCGAATGGCGTCGAAGGGCTGGGACCGTTCGTCAATCCGCGCGGGCCCGCCGAATTGCGAATGCTGGAAGCAATTCCCCACGGCGATGACTGGGAAGTACGCATCCTGCCAGACATCTTGCCCGAATCCATGATGGATGAGCTGGGAATTGTCTCCGATCAACCGGTCTTCGCCAGCCAATATGTCTTTCGTCGTTTGATGGCGATCGCCAATCCCAAGCAAGTGAATCCCGCGTCACGTAAGAAGGGACGCGACTTGGTCCTATACGTCCATGGATTCAATAACAGCTTTGGCGATGTGTTGGATCGATGTCGGCGGATTAGCGAGACGTTTGACGTCGAAGTGGTAGCCTTCTCCTGGCCCGCGAACGGCGGAGGCGCTAAAGGAGTGATCGACTACCTGGAAGATAAGCGTGACGCGCAGGCTTCCGTCGTGGCGCTCGACCGCGTGCTCGCGAAAGCACGCGAGATGATCGTCGCCGCTCGCGCCGAGTTTCTCGCGGAACTCTCCCGGGAAGCTCGCGGGCGATTCCCCGAGAGCGGCGAGAAACAGCGTGAGTTCATCGCGCGCATGGCCGATGCTCAATGCCCATTCCGCGTGACCCTCATGCTGCACAGCATGGGCAACTATCTATTCGAACGAACTCTCAAGTCTTCCGCCCTTCGCGGCTCGCAATTGGTCTTCGACAATATCCTGTTAGTCGCCGCGGATGTGAACAATGAAGGACATGCCGAATGGGTCGAGCAGATTCAGGTTCGCAATCGACTTTACGTGACCATTAACGAGGACGATTACGCGCTGCGTGCGTCGCGCATGAAGGGAGGGGAAGATCAACAAGCGAGACTAGGACACTGGCCACACCAATTGACCGCGAAAAATGCGATCTACGTCGACTTCACCAACGCCACGCATGTCGGCGTCTCGCATGCGTACTTTGAAGGCGCCGCTCTGCAAAACAACGGAGTCGTTCAGTTCTTTCATGCCGCTCTGCACGGGCTTCGAGCTGAAGACCATGCGCCACTGCGTTTCGATGCGTCCCGTAACCTGCATCGTTTAGCGTAGGCCGCCGAAAACTCTTCGAGCTGAGTCACAATTTGTCCGCCACGACGTACTTGAGGGTGAAGTCGCCGCGAAGGCGATATTCGATCCGCTGGGGATCGATCATTGGACACCTTGAGAAAACTGGAGTGGCGATCATGGCTCGGATGTGTTGGTGGAGTGGCGTTGTCGTGGCGGTAGCGTGGATGGCGATCGTAGTGAGTGGCGGGTGGCAAGGAACTGCGGTCGGTCATCACCCCAAGCCTCAATTTGGCGATATCTCCATCTTTTCCATGGCGCCCGCCGACCCTGGGTTTCCCGAAGGGATCGCGATCCATGGCAATCGAGTGTTCGTCTCGGGACCCGCTCGGTTTGGAACCGCGGGTACGGGGCCATCGAAGATCCACGTTTACCGTCGCTCCTCGGGCGCTTTGGAATCGTCGATTGTCGTTCAAGGTGAAGCTCTGGCATTCGAACACGCTTTGAGTAACGTCGCCGTCGACAAGCAGGGCCGGGTCTACGCCCTAAGCACTCAACTGGGGTTGCTGCGTTTCAAGAAACATGGCGGAGGGTATGTCCAGGAGTTCTTCGGGGCGCCCTTGCCAGATTTGCCAGCGGCTGGCAACGTTCTGCCCGGTGAACCAAGCTCGCCCACGGCCTTCGATCTGCCGCCCATTTGCAATGACATTGTTTTCGATGACGACGGTAACGCCTATGTGACCGACTCGCTTCAGGCCACCATCTTCCGCTACTCGCCCCAAGGTGGTGCGCCCGAAATCTGGTTTCAGAGCAGTGAGTTTGAGGGTGGTGGATTTTTCCCCTTCGGAACCAATGGCGTGCGGCTCGATCCCGAGCAAGAGAATCTCTATGTCGTCGTGACCACTTCGGCGACTAATCCCAATCGAGGCGCCATCTATCGGTTGCCACTCGTGGAATCGCCATCCGCCGCGGACCTGGAGGTTGTTCATGAGTATGTCGCCGGTGAAGGACCTGATCAGATGGCCATCGGTGAAGAGGGTCTCTTGTACGTGACGCTCGCCTTCAGCAACCAACTCTCGATCGTTGCCCCAAACGGCGTTGAGCTGGGAAGAATCGCCAGCCAGCCCACCGATACGATTCCACTCGACAATCCCGCGGCACTCGCGTTCGATCGGCCTTCAAAATCGCTGCTGGTAGTTAACCACTCGCTGCTAGCGGGGAACCCTGATCACTTTGCGGTTCTCAAGGTGTTCGTCGACGACCGCGGACAGGAGTAGCCATCTCGCTTCGCGAGATGATCAGCCGCGCCGCGTACAAGGGGCGCCATGGATTTTGGCCACGGAAAGGCACGGAAAGGCACGGAAGAAAGTGCCTGGAAAGTAGGTCGTGGTGGGGGAGATTGTTAGGAGAGAGATTGTTGGGTCGCTGGTTTTTGAAACGGAGCCACTCGGTCCAGTTCTTTACCATGGGGCTGGATCGAGTCTTCAAGAATTCAACTCGGTCGCTTCTTCCCAGTGTTCGTACAACTGAGCGATCGTGGCTTGTTGCGAGTCGAGTTCGTTGGCAAGCTCTTTGGCTCGCCGACCGTCGCGGAGTACTTCCGGGGTCACTAGCAGCGAGTGGATTTCTTCGATCCGCTGCTCGCGGGTCTGAATCTCGCGCTCGATGTCATCCGCCTTCCGATAAGGAAATTTGCGTTTTCGTTTTGTCGGCTTCGCCGAATTGTCGGCCGTTGCCTCGCTTGTGCGTCTCGCCGGAGGCTCTGATGCTGTCGGCTTCTTGACCGGGCCGCCGGTTGTGCCGGCGGTCAACGCTTGTCGCGCGAGATGAACATAGGTGTCGTAATTGCCTTCCACCACACGCACTCGACCCGGTTCGACCACCAACAAATGGTCGCACACTTGATTGAGGAAGTAACGGTCGTGGCTCACCAACAACACCGTCCCGTCAAACTCGCGCAGCGCCTTCTCGAGCGAGCCGCGGGCCCAGAGATCCAAGTGATTCGTCGGTTCATCGAGCACCAGCAATGTGGCGTCAAGGCTTGAAAGCCAAGCGAGCGCCGAGCGGTTGCGTTCACCTCCACTCAAACTGCCAACTTTCTGGAATGCCATGTCGCCCGTGACGCCGAAGCGGGCCAGCAGATCGCGGCGCTGCTGCAAGGTGTAATCTTTGTGGTCCGGTCGGATTGCTTCGACCACTTCGAGTTGCGGGTCGAGCGCGCTGAGCATTTGGTCGAAGTAGCCGATCTTCACCCCCGCCCCAATGTTCACTCGACCCGCGTCCGGCGTCTCGCGACCTACCAAGCACTTGAGCAGCGTCGTTTTGCCGCAGCCGTTCGGTCCCAGAATGCCCCACTTTTCGCCGCGTAGAATGTCAAACTTGAGATCGCGAAAAAGGGGGTGGCGATACGATTTGGCGAGTCCCTCGACTCGCAGGACGATATCGCCGGTGCGAGCCGCGGCGGGGAATGACATGGGAGGCGAATGGATCTCGCGAGGGCGATCAACTCGTTCGATCCGCTCGAGCTTCTTGCGTCGGTCTTCGGCTTGCGTATGCTTCTGACCCGCGAAGTTCTTGCGAACGAATTCCTCCATTTTCGCAATTTCGATCTGCTGCTTCTCGAATGTCCGACGTTGAACTTCGATCCGCTCGGCTTTCTGGCGTACGTAGGCGGAGAAATTCCCTGGATAGGAGTCGACGGTGCCTTGCACCAATTCCAATGTGCGATTCGTCACCTTGTCCAGGAAGTAACGGTCGTGACTCACCACCAGCAGTGCTTGCTGGGAGCTGACCAAGAAATCTTCCAGCCATTCGGTGGCTTCGATATCGAGATGGTTGGACGGCTCATCCAATAACATCAAGTCGGGCTCGGCCAGCAACAGCCGCGCCAGCACGAGTCGGTTCTGTTGTCCGCCGCTCAGTTCCGACACTGGCTGCGAGTAGGTCGTGCTGGCGAACCCCAAGCCATTCAACACGCGTTCGATCTTGTGATTCAAATTGTACGCGTCATGGTGATGCAGTTCATGCTGTAAAAAATCGAAACGCTGAGCCAGTCGCTGTCGTTCGTCGGCATCGGTCGCCTCCGCGATCGCCAAGGCGACCTGTTCGACCTGTTGTTGCAGTGAAACTAAATCGCTGAGCGCCTGCGAGGCCTCGTCCCAGACCGTTCGACCCGCGGCGAATTCGGGATGCTGTTCGAGATACCCGATGCGAGTCGCGGGATGGCGTTCCACCGTCCCAGCATCCGACTCTTCCATCCGTGTCAAGATCTTCATTAAGGTCGACTTGCCCGCGCCATTGGGGCCGACCAGCGAGATTCGCTCGCCGGGGCGCACTTCGCACGTCACCCCATCCAAGACAGGCTCGGGGCCATAGTGTTTTCGGATGTTCCTGGCGGCAAGGAGAATCATGTGAACAGCTTATCGACGGTGGGAAAAATGGGCGAGCCCACTCGCCGTCCCGGCCCCTCGGGAACGATAATGCTGCGGAAGGACGCCAGAGGCTGACGGGCAGACAGGCAGACGGGCTAAAGGCTGTTCCGTAGGGAAACGCGAGCCGTTGCTGATCCGTGCTGGCTCGCTGGCGTGGACGCCCGACGATGGCGGGGTAATTGGTTCGTAACTTTGAATTGCGGTGATGTCGTATGTTGAGTTTGCAGTCGGCGAGTTCGGAGCGTTGGTTGGGGCAAGTGGAACGAAGCCTGCCGGAGATTCTGATCGACCACGCCCATTGCGAGAAAAAGGCCGCGGGCACGGCTCTCAACCTGATGTTCGCCTACATCGAGAACGAAGATCTGTGCCGGGAAATGACCGAGATCGTGAACGAGGAATTGACTCATTTCCATCTGGTCCGCGATCTACTCAAGCGCCGCGGCATCCGTTTTCGGCGTCTCTTGCCCAGCAGCTACGGCCGCAAATTGATGGACCTCGTGCGTAAAAATGAACCTGAACGGGCCATCGATCGCCTGCTGGTCGCGGGCCTCATTGAGGCTCGTTCCTGCGAACGATTCGACCTGTTGCGCCGACACGTCAAGGATCAAGAACTGGCGGACTTTTACGACGGATTATTCGAGTCCGAGGCGCGGCACCATAGCACCTACGTGCGACTCGCCAAACAGTATGGGACGGACGCCGAAGTCGATGCGAGATTGGATGAACTGGCCGCCGAAGAGGCTCGGATCATCGCCGAAGGGGACGAAATCCCGCGGATGCATAGTTGAACGATCGGTTCGGCGACTCCCCTAGTTGGACAGCGTTAGGTTTATCCGCTTGTGTCAACTATAACCGGTTACAGGGTGAGTACTTAAAACTGATCTTCGCCGATCCTCACTCATCGGGTCAGACTGTCCGACCTATAGGTTTCTAGAAAATGGCCGCTACTCGGAAGCGTCGACGGCCGCTCGACCAGGCAGTACGACTTCAAAGGTCGTGCCAGGCGCGGGCACTCGGTCGCGCACCTTGATCTTTCCTCGAAGTCTTCGTACGAGAGTGCCGACGATATAAAGTCCCAGGCCGGTGCCCGGTTTGTCGCGTTCGAGTTCCGACCCGAGTCGCACGAAACGGCCGAAGATCTTGCGTCTCGCGGGCGCCGGGATTCCGCGGCCGTTGTCGGTCACTCGTACTTCCACATGCTCCGGCGAAATCACTTGGCAAACCACCTCCACCCGCGGATCTTCATCGTTCGCATACTTCACCGCGTTATCGATCAAGTTGCGGAACACCATGTCCAAGTCCACTCGACGAGCTCGCACCACACAGGGAGACACTTCCAGCCGCACGGCGTCGTCGTCCACGCGGTATCGCAACCGTACTGACTCGGCGCACTCCCGCAACAAACCGGCGAGCTCTACGTCCTCGACTTCTTTCGCCGACGGCTGACGTTCCAGGCGAGCGGCGTCGAGCAACTGATTGATCAACTGATCTAACCGCTCGACGTCGTCCAGCATGAAGCGGTGGAAATCGGCCGCCTGCGCTTGATCGACCTGATAGCGTGTCAGCGTTTGCAGGTAGAGCTTGAGCGATGCGAGAGGCGACTTGAGTTCGTGCGTGACGCTGTCGATAAAGTTCGACTGCCGCTGACTCAAGCGAATCTCCTTGACCGCCAGAATCAAATACAGCACGACGCCGGTCAGCACGAGTAGGAACAGCATCGAGCCGACGGTGAGCACGGCCCAGTAAACCGGCGCGAGCACGCGGTCTTGCAAGGCCCCGACAACGGCCAGCAGCACCCAGCCCACCGTGAGCGCCACCAGGAGCACGATCATCGTGACTCCTAGCGTGATGGGCCAGCGCAGCGATCGACGCTCGAACATGGCGGCCTCCCGACCGTCCCCTCTTAGCCCGCGTACTCGTGGATATAGTCAACCAAGGCGATCGCGTGGTCGACCGGAGTGTTGGGTAGAATCCCGTGGCCGAGATTAAAAATATGCCCAGGACGTCGCCCCGCCTGCCGTAGCACCTCGGCCGCTCGTTCACGCACGTAGGGGAGCGGCGCGAACAAGACGGTTGGGTCCAAGTTGCCCTGGACCGCTCGATCATGACCGACCGTCCGCCAAGCCTCATCCAAAGGCACTCGCCAATCAATGCCCACCACCGAACTGCCGCTCGCGGCCAACAACGGCAGTAGCGCGGGGTTGCCGGTCCCAAAATTGATGACAGGCACACCGGGCCGCAAGGCGCCAATGATCTGCTGCATGTAGGGGAGAACGAAGCGGCGATAGTCGGCCGTGCCTAAGCAGCCGACCCAGGAGTCGAATAGCTGAACACATTGAGCGCCCGCGTCGATCTGAGCATTCAGGTACAGCGTGACCGCTCGAGCGAGTTTCTCCATCAACGCCTTCCACGCGCCGTGATCCGAATACATCAGCGTCTTGGTGTTGAGATAGTTGCGACTCGATCCACCCTCCAGCGCATAGCTGGCCAAAGTGAAGGGAGAGCCCGCGAATCCAATCAACGGCAATTGCGGCGACAAATCGCGTCGCGTGCAGCGAACCGTTTCCACGACGAAATCGAGTGAGTCCATGGATTCGAGTTCAAGCACGCGATCAACATCGCGGGCTTCCCGAATTGGATTGTGGATGACCGGTCCATCGCCCTTGGCGAACTCGAGGAAGAACCCGAGCGGTTCCAGGATGGGCAACAGATCCGAAAAGATGATGGCGGCGTCGACGCCCAGCCGATTCACGGCCGTCACCATCACCTCCGAACAGAGTTGTGGGTTTTTGCACAATTCGAGGAACGACAGTTTCGCTCGCACCTCGCGATACTCGGCCATGTATCGGCCTGCTTGCCGCATCAGCCAAACCGGCGTAACGGGCGTTGGCTCGCGACGGCAGGCCTTGAGGAATAAACTATCGTGCCAAGCAGGAAGTTCGTTCTGGATCGCTGAAGAATTGTTGGATGCCTGGACCACTCGAACCGCTCCCCCGTCATTGATCGCCTGAATTCGTTTCCGCTCGATGACCTCATGACTCCGTTCCGCCGCCGCCCGTACCATGGGCCCCATTTTCGGATGCTCTGGCTCGATGTCGACCGCGATTTCGTGGTCCAACAAGGTCTCCGTGGTGGTGGGACCCACCGACACCACCGCCATCCTGGCAAATTGCCGTCGGACTTGGTCGGTTAACCCCAACTGGTCGGCGATCAACAAGAGATTGACCACTTGCTGGGCCGAAGTAAACATCACCACGTCACACTCGCCCGCGGCAATCGCGGCGACATTGTCACGCAGCGGACCCACGTCGGCGGGCAACTCCCAGCGGTAAACCTGGACCGATACCACTCGCGCCCCGCGAGCTTCCAAGCCAGCAATCAGACTCGGGTTCGGCTTCCCATACTCCTGTACCGCGACCGTCAGATTTCGGACCGGCGATTCGGCGTCGATCGTCCGCAGCAACTCGCGCCATGTGTTCGGTTCCGGCACCTTAACTCGCGGCGTCAGTCCCGCCTCGCGCATCGCAAAGACAGGCTTCGGTCCGCGAGCAATCGTGATCACATCCGACAGCGCATCGAGATAACGCTGGCGATCCACATGCCGCTCGACCACCGACAGCAACTGCCGGAATCCCACGCCCGTCAAAAACACGACGCAATCGATCTGTCCCGTCAGAAGATGATGAGCAAAATCGATGGCGCTGCGGTTCTCCTCCAGCGGAACCTCGCGCAGCGAAGGACTCACGCGGGGCACTCCCCCCGCCGCCGTGATCATGCGCGCTATCTCTCCCGCCTGGCGACTTTCAAATGCCGCCACTCGCAGGTCTCGGAAACTTGGTTCAGCTTGATTCATGCGAGAAAGGAAGAAGGAAGAAGGAAGAAGGAAGAAGGATGAAGGATGAAGGATGAAGGATGAAGGATGAAGGATGAAGGATGAAGGGTGAAGGGGGTGGAGGACGGGGGTGGAGGACGGGGGTGGGATAGTTTTTTGGAGGCTAGCGGGCGGCTTTTACTAGGGCGGCGGTGAAGCCCAACAAGTCGCCTCGCTCGCGGAAGTGCGACCGCACTTGATCGTAATTGCCCGCTTTCTGGGCCAGATCCAACAACGAGGGGGCGATTCCCAAACCTTGTTGGCCCTGCGGCATCATCTTCAGCGACGCCTCGAGCGCTGCCGCCGGCCGTCCCACTCGATTCAACAAATCAATGTAGATCTCGATCGCGATCGTCCCCAACATCTGCACGTCCGATTGCTCGGCCCGCTGCCGGAAATACGTCAGCGCTTCATCCACTTGCTGACCTAACAACGCCGCGAAAAACAAACCATGAGCGGGATAATTCTCGACGAACGGCTCGTCTCCCGGATACTGAAACTGAGCATGGAGGCGACGACCATACTCGGTCAAATCCAACGCGAGCCGCAACACTTCAGGATCGTCCGACAGTCGAGCAAACCGCACGACCGACGACAAGTGAGTGGTATCGACATGATAGGTAAGCTCCTGGAAGAGCCACGGGCGGTCGGCGACCAGACCGGCCAGCGTCTTCTCCGCGGGCTGTGCTCCCTCTTGTCTCGCAATATCGGTGCGCAAATTCCCCAGCAGCTCCGCATGCAAATGGCGGACGATCAGTCCCGTCGCCACCTGCTGGTCCGCGCGACTCTGTCGAGGCACCTCGCCCTCGAACGTGGTGATGGCGTTGCAGGTGCCGTAGTGCTTAAGGACAAGCCCGAACCCGCGTCCGACGTCCACCCCTTCGCGCAAACAGACCTCGACCAGCTCGTCCATGTTGTCGTCGTCCGGCTCGATTTTCGCCAACAGCGCGGCGGCCGCCTTCTTGTCGCCCACCGGCCGCAAATACATCCACCCCTCGCGCACTCGCCCCCGCTCCAACAACAAAGTCCCCACCTCGCGGCAGGCGTCAATCAGGCCTTCTTCGAGTTTTTGGCGAGTGGGTTCGTCGAGCTCGTCGGAACTGTCGCCATAGAGCAAGGGAAGCCCGGTTCGATGACGAACCTGCATTTTGAGCGATTCGAACAATTCATGGTACTTCCGCTGCTCGCGCAGCCGCTGGCTGAGGGCCTCTAGAGCCCCGGCAACCCCGCCCGTGCTCCACGCCGACTCAATCCCACTGAATTCCTCGCCAGCCATCGTTGTCCTCGCTTCTCACCGGTTCGCCGTTCAGATTCCCTAAGCTTGACATGTTAGGCCAACGCCATTCCCGAAGAAAGGCAGGGCCTCGGAAAGGCTGCTGAGGGGCGGCAGACTGTGATGGTGGGGTTGGCCACGGAATTGGGGGAGAGTGGCCACGGAATTGCACTGAAGGGCACGGAAAGGAGTAGGAATGGGGGGCTGGGAATTGGGGGTGAGGATTGTGGGTTGGGATTGAGGGTGAGTGGGCGGTTGGCCTGGCTACTCGGCGGGGTTTTGTGGCTCGGGTTTTTTGAGGGCTCCCTTCCGCTCGTCGAGAATGCCGCCTGGCGCCCTGGGTGGTCTTAGTTCGCCGCCGGGACCGAATGGGCCGAGTGGTGGGAAGCCTAGGCCGGGGCCTTTTCCATCAGGGGGACGTTTGGTGGGGGGCTCGCCGGGGCGACGTTGTCCTCGCAAAAAAACGCCTCGGCCTCCTTCCGCCACCTGGCGATCGCGGAAGTACATCGAGCGAAGCGTCTGTTGGAAACGCTGCCTGGGCATGGCGTCGAGCCATTCGCGATCTTCGGCCGTGAGTGATTCGCGATAGTACTTCTCCAGTTCCTCGCGAGTCGGTTCAAACTGTCGAAAAAACGCGGCTCGGCACCACTTCAGGATCAAGTCGAGCTGCTCCTTGGGATTGGCGGCGGCGTTTAACTGCTGGCGACTCGCCGGACTCAACTTTTCCGCGAGCTGCGCAATGTCGGCGGGATCCAGCGCAGGCGGGGTGAAGCCGGCTTCGCTGCGCGATTGCATCAACGCGAATAGGAGCACCGGTCCGTGCCGCTTCGCGTCGCCCGTTTGAGCGAGCCGTTCGGCGAGTTGAGGCATCTGAGTTTCAAGGTGCGGACGACTTCGCTTGAGATACTCGTCCATCCATTGCAGCACCACCGTCGCGTCTTCCGCGGGGATCGTCACGGAGGGAGTTCCCAGTCGGTCTGCAACATCTCGCCGCTGTTCTTGCTGTAACTGCTTGATCTGACGCACTCGCTGATCCATCGGCAGACTCATCAACTCTGCTCGCTCGGCAGCCGTCAGCGTTTGCAGCCAAGCATTGTAGGAAACCAGCACTTGTTGCAGTTGGTCGCCTTGCGGGTCCGTCTGCAAATCGGCGTGCAGCTTGCGCAAGCGAGCTTGCTCCGCCTCGCTCAACTGATCAAACCGCTCCTTCTTGCGACGAAGTTCGGCGAGTTCTTGCTGGGACATCTGCTCCAGCCGCTGGCGGCGGGCGTCGAGCGTCTGCTGGTCTTCTTCGGCGTATACGCGAGGCGGGGACGCAACGAAGTTCAGGACGCAGAGGCTCAACGTGCAGGCCAGAAGCGAGGAGATGTAACGGCCCCGGCGAGCGATAACGGCGATCGGCCTGCGTACGACGATCCGTGAGTATGAGCCCTGGGTGCGGCGGCAGCTGTTAAGGCGCATCGCGAGTCTCCTCGGTAAAGACGCCTTCCCGCTGCAGCATCCGCAGGAATTCAATATTTTCCGCCAACAAATACTCATCCACTCGTTCCACCACCGGCATATCTCGCACCAGCGGTTCATCGGGCGAAGGCCACAGCGAACGTCCGAAGACAAAGCCCGCCATCACAGCGGCGGTCGCGCCGATGCCACTCACCGAGATGGCAAGCCAACGCTTTGCTCGAGTCAGTCGGGAGCCTTCCGCGGCATCCGCTTCGGCTCGAACCGCCACCATCTCCAAAGTGCTCTGAGTGAAGGCCTCGGTCGCTTCCACTCGCGGGAGCGAGTCGAGCAGGTCCCAGGCTCGCTGGAGCTGATGGAGTCGCTGGCGGAACTCCGCGTCGCTCGACAAACGACGCTCAACCGCCTCGGTCTGCGCGTCGGTCAGTTCGCCGTCCAGGTAGGCGACGAGTTCCGATTCAGCCGTATCGTGGGAAGGATGGGATGGGTTCATAGCGTGTTCTCGTTACGTTCCGGTTTCCGGCCGCGTTCCATCTCGCAGGTACGGCTCCAGAATCACTCGCAAATTTTCCCGTGCCCGCCACAGCAGCGACTTGACCGACGGTACGGTCAGGTCGAGCGTGCGGGCGACATCCACGTAACTCATCTCTTCAAACTTCGACAACAGCAGCGCCATTCGTTGTTGATCCGGCAGCGAATCGATCGCCTGCCGCACGATGTCCGACAGTTCGGCTTTGTCGAGTCGACGAGTGGGCATGAAGCCGCTGGCGGCCTTCGCCAGATCTTCCAACTGCAAGCTCGATGAGTCGCCGGCGCCGTTGGCTGGCACCCCCATCTCCCGCCGTCGCGCTTGCGTGCGCAGCGAGTTGCTGGCCACATTGTGGGCGATTCGGTAGAGCCAAGTGGCGAAACGAGCGTCCGGCGAGTAGCTCTTGCGAGCCTTGTACACTCGCAGAAACACCTCCTGCGTCAGATCCTCTGCGCTCTGCCGGTTCCGCACCATATGCTCGAGGACGCCGATCAGGCGGTTCTGATAGCGGGCTACGAGTTCCTCGAACGCGACGGCGTCGTCGTCGCGCACTTGGAGCATCAGCCGAACGTCTGGGTCGGCTGTCTCGTAGTTGCGATCCGAATTACGATCGGAATTGCGATCAGAAACGACCGGACCCGACAATCGTCGCTCCTTAAGGCCTTCGGATATCTGACTTTACCGGAATGGCTGACGCCGCGCGTCGCTCTCCCCAACTCCTCATCCTACTGAACACCGGTCCGGAAAAGAAGTTGCTGACTAAGGTGGAACGAGAATGCAGAGACGGGGCGACGCCCGAATCCAGTCCCTTTTTGACGATGGTGGTTCTTTCCGCGCGGCGGGCGATACGCTAAACAATCACGAGCCAGCCTTACGCAAGCCATCTTTGGCTCGTCGACCACTTTGGTACTCCATGAAAGGTTTTCCTCCATGTCTCAACGTTCTTCGCTATTCGTGAATCGACGTGATTTCGTGAAAGGGGCCACGACGCTGGCCACCTCCTTGGCCGCGGGCGCCACGATCGGGGCATTTTCCTCGTCGCCGGTGTATGCCGCGGACGCCCCCATTACTTTGCCCAAGCTGCCCTACGCGTACGATGCACTCGAGCCGTACATCGACGCCAAGACCATGATGATTCACCACACCAAGCATCATCAGGCCTACATCGATCGCTTCGTCGCCGCGGTTGCCGCCAACAAAGAGCTTGCCGGGAAAACCCCTGAGGAATTGCTGAAGAACCTGAACTCGGTGCCGGAGGCCCTCCGAGCGGTCGTGCAAAACCACGGCGGCGGACATGTCAATCACACGTTCTTCTGGAACATCATGGGCCCCGGAAAGGGCGGCGAACCCAAGGGGAAAGTCGCCGAAATGATCAAGGCGAAGTTCACCAGCTTCGAGAACTTCAAGGAAGCCTTCACCACGGCGGCGATGGGACGGTTCGGCAGCGGCTGGGCCTGGCTCGTGACCGGCAAGGATGGGCTTGAGATCATCAGCACCGCCAATCAAGACAGCCCCATCTCCTTGGGAAAAACCCCTTTGCTGGGAATCGATGTGTGGGAACACGCCTACTATCTGCACTACCAGAACCGACGAGCCGACTATGTGAAGGCTTGGTGGAATGTCGTGGATTGGGACGCTGTCGCTAAGCACGCCTAAGAGATTGCCCGGTATGATCCGCCGCGACGAGTGCTCGTCGCGGCGGTGTTGGGTTTGAGAAGCGTCGTGCGCGGATTGGCTCGCCGTTGTAGCGGAACTCGCAAGAGTTCCGATGTCTGCGGTCGAACCGCTCTCGCTTTCGTTTTCGGCTGGTGCGAGGTTGGGAGGGACGGAATTCTTGCGAATTCCGCTACGAGTGAGTCGTGTAGCGGAACTCGCAAGAGTTCCGACATCTGCGGTCGAACCGCTCTCGCTTTCGTTTTCGGCTGGTGCGAGGTTGGGGGACGGAATTCTTGCGAATTCCGCTACGAGGGGGCGGCTTCGATCGAAACCAGCGACGCGACCTCGCTCGTCGCCGGCGGCGGCGTCGAGCGTCTCAACTGACCACAGGCGGCGTTGATCGCGTCCCCTTTTCGTTCGCGAAACTGCACGTTGATTCCCGCCAATTCGAGAATCTCGCGAAACCTGGCCTGAGCGCTCGCCGAAGGCGTGACGTACGGAAGTCCCTCCACGGGATTGTAGGGAATCACGTTCAGCAGAGCCGGTCGTCCTCGCAGCAACGCCACCAAATCATGAGCGTCTTGCGTGCGATCGTTGACGCCTCCCAGTAGCACATATTCGAAGGTTAGTCTTCGCCCCGAGGCTTCAAAGTAACGATCGGAAGCCTCCAGGATCGCGTCAAGACCGATGTTGCGATTGACGGGGACCAGTTGATTCCGCAATTCGTCGGTGGGCGCGTGCAAGGAAACCGCCAGGTTGTAGCGAGTCTCTTCGCGGCAAAGTCGGTCGATCGCGGGCGGCAGGCCGACCGACGAAATCGTAATGCGGCGAGCGCTCATGCCCAAGCCTTTCGGATGGCTGGCCAGATCGAGCGCCGGCAATAGATTGTCGAGATTCGCCAGCGGCTCGCCCATTCCCATGACGACGATATGGCTGAGTCGTTCCTCGGTGGGTAAGAGTCGCTGCAACAGCAGCATCTGTTCGAGGATCTCGCCGCGAGTCAGATTGCGGTCGACGCCGTCGAGTCCACTGGCGCAGAAGACGCACCCCATCGCACATCCGACTTGACTGCTGATGCAAATCGAACGACGTCCGCCGTCGCGCAACAGCACGCATTCGATCCGCCCGCCGTCGGCCAGTTCGAGCAGCAGTTTCTCGGTCCCGTCGTTGGCCTGCGAATGTCGAGCCACCTTGGCGGTCCAAAGAGTGAATTCGGCCTTGAGCCGCTCCCGCAGTACGGCCGGCAAATCGGTCATGTCGTCGAAGGCGACCGCGCGGCGTTCGTAAATCCAGCCTCGCACCTGAGACTCGCGATACGCGGGTTGTCCCGAGGCCGCTAACCACTCGCGAAACTCTTGGCTCGACAGATTCAGTAAATGCTTCACGGACGTTCCCACCGATCGGACCGACGTACTTGTTCAAAATGTCTTCTGATATCATACGGCGGACCCGACGGATTCAGTAGGCCGTCCAGGGATGTGAAAGATGCGAGTTTTTTGGGGAAAGTGAGTGGCATATGCCGCGAGTCGTCGGCCAGGAAGCGTTGGAACCGGATGTTCGAGGCGCGTTGGAGCTGGTGATGCGATTGATGCCGATCCGCGGGAAAAGTGGCGAGGAACAAGCGGTCGCCGCCGAGATTACCACGTTGTTGCGGAAAGCGGGCGTGCCCGCCAAGTCGATTGTGTCGGACAACGCTGGCTCGAAAGCTCTGATTCGCTCGGAGCAAGGCAACCTGATTGTCACCTTCCCGGGTACTCTGCGTGGTCCCCGCCGCATGCTGACCGCTCATCTCGACACGGTGCCGATCTGCGTCGGCTGCAAACCGAAACGAGTGGGCGATCTCGTGCGTTCAGCGGATCCCGAAACGGGGTTGGGGGCGGATAATCGAGCGGGCGCCGCCGTGCTGTTGAACACAGCCCTGGAGATTGTCCGCCGCAAGCTGCCTCACCCACCGCTCACTTTCTGTTGGTTTGTCCAGGAAGAGGTCGGGCTGTATGGAGCCAGATTCCTACAAAAGAGTCTGCTCGGCAATCCCAAACTCGTCTTCAATTGGGATGGCGGCTCACCGAGCAAGCTGACGGTTGGCGCCACCGGCGCGTATCGCATGGAGATCCTGGTTTCGGGCATCGCGAGTCATGCGGGAGGGGCGCCCGAGAAGGGGGTGAGTGCGATCGCAATCGCTGCGCTGGCCATCGCGGACCTCCAACGCAATGGCTGGCATGGCTTGATCTCCAAGAAAGAGGGAGTGGGGACGAGCAATGTCGGGTTCATTGAAGGGGGAGAGGCGACGAACGTCGTCACCGACCGCTTGCGACTCAAGGCGGAAGCTCGCAGCCACAATCCGGAGTTCCGCACCAAGATCGTCGATGAAATCGAGGCGGCTTTCCAGCGAGCCGTGAATGAGGTTGTCAGTTCCGACGGTCGCAAGGGAAGTTATCAGCTGGATCGCAGGCTGGACTACGAGTCGTTCCGCTTGCCCGACGACGAGGCTTGTGTGGTCGCCGCCGAAGCGGCCATCAGTGCCGTGGGGTTGACGCCCGAAAGGGCGATCAGCAACGGCGGTTTGGATGCCAACTGGATGACGGTTCGCGGCTTGCCCGCCGTGACGATGGGCTGCGGCCAAGTCTCGCCTCACACGGTCCTGGAGGCGCTGAACATCGCCGAATTCCAGAATGCTTGCCGCATCGCCCTGCGGCTGGCCACGGCCACGGAAACCACCAAGTAACGAGTGACGACCAACGAGTCTTTCGAACAGCATGGAACTCGACGACGAACTCTGTCTCTGCTTTCACGTGACGAAACGCAAGGTGGTGAATTACCTGCGAGTGGAGAAGCCGCGTCGAGCGGCTCAATTGAGCGAGTGCTTTGGGGCGGGGACAGGCTGCGGCTGGTGCCGCCCCTTCTTGCAACGGCTTTTCGACGCCGCCGTCGCGGACGGACAAACGATCCCCGATCTACCGACCCCCGAGGAATACTCTCACCAACGAGTTGGCTACCTGGAGAAGCGGAAGGCGGAGGGGAAGGGGTAGAACGCGACTCGTGAATCGACCAGCGATTTTCGTAGCAGCCGACTGCCGTACGGTAGGCGAATCTCCAGGATGACCCGGGAAAGAAAGGACTCGAGATGATTGACCCCAGTCTCATTAATTCACTTATCGCGCGAGCCAGAGCGGCAGCCGAAGCATCGTATAGTCCCTACAGTCGATTTCCCGTTGGTGCGGCTGTGCTGACGGCGAATGGTAACATTTACGCGGCTCCTAACGTAGAGAATGCCTCGTATGGCTTGACGATCTGTGCTGAGCGGAATGCCATGTTTCATGCGATCGCGGCCAGTGAACGTCGTATTGTAGCGATAGCGCTCTTCACGCCGACCGATAGCGTCTACACGCCATGTGGAGCGTGTAGGCAGGTGATTTCCGAGTTTGCGGATCACGACTCGATCGTCTTGTGCGTCACAAATAACGGAAGATACGAACAGTTCACCATGGCGGAATTGTTGCCCCATGGTTTTCGTTTGTAGACGAGTCTTCGTATTCAACAGGATTGGCGATCATGGCCAAACGCACACTGCGATCATGTGGACCACAAGTGAGTTCAGCTGCCATGGTGTTCATCAGCCATGATGTTCGTGATTGTGAGTTGGCAATTCAATTCAAGAGCTTGCTGCAGAGTGTTGGGCCGGTAGGTCTCCAGTGCTTTTGCTCATCCGACTCATCCAAAGTCACCAGTATTCCTTTCGGGAAGGATTGGTATCAGGAATTGATCAGATGCTTAGAGTTGTCGAGTGCCGTTGTCTGCCTACTGACACAACGGAGCGTCATGAGACCGTGGTTGGTGTACGAAGCCGGTGTCGCTAAAGGACGATCTGAAACGACGCAGCTTTACGGTGTCATGATCGGTAAAGTGAGTCTCGATTCGGGGCCCTTTGGACAGATCCAGAATTGCAATGCCCTGAAGGACGATGAAGTGATCCATCTTGTGAAACAAGTGTGCGGCCTTCGTAAGGGGCTAAGACGTGAGTCTTACCTGAAGAGTGTTTCCGACTTCGTTGCATTCGCGAAGGGGTTTCGCGATCGATCTGAGGTCGTGAGTTGGAGCCGACTCGTCCCCATTTGGGATGATTCCGACGATGGCCTGAGGAATGACATTGAAGAGCTTCTTGGTGAGATCCGTCAGGAGGTCGCGAGCGTCCTGGGCAAAGATAACCTCGTCGTTCGAACCAACCTCACTTTGCCATCGAGCCAAATCGACGACAGTAGCACGTTTCCGGGGCAATTGCGGTTTGTTGCATGCTGCCCCAAGGAGAACTACAGCAAATTCGAATTGGGGAACAAGTTCGCACCGGGTGAAGGGGTTTCTGGCAAGGTCTTTCTCGAGGGAGCCCCATTCGTTGAAAACGGCAAGAAAGGAGTGTCAAAAAATAAACTGGAACTGATGCCTGATGATTTGGCGCTCGTCGCGGGCTTCCCCGTTGTCGACAACGCGAAGAAGCGACCTATCGGCGTGGTGTCGGTCGATATTTGCGGACACGGCGTACCTGCTACTCTCGGAAAGAAATTACTTGTGCATACCGGTATTCTGAAGCTTGTAGCGCAAATCACTTCGCGCCTGAATAAGGATACCGTTCCCAAGTTCGTGCTGCATTACCATGCCATTAGGGAGTAAACCTTACAAGGCATTACTCACCGCAACAGTGGAATCTGAGCGTTCGGATTGGGAAGTTGAGTGCCGAGCATTCGCCAGCTCATATAATCCCGCTCGGGTACCTCTAACAATTCCGAGTTATCCACTCGAAGGTCGCTCGTGACTCGCGGATGGTGCGTAGCGCTTCGTCGTGCAATTCCACTCGTGTGAGCATCCGTTGCGCGATTCCTTCCGCAATGGCTTGTTCGCCAACCGCTGAGGCGACTCGTGGGTACACTTCCCAGTCGGACATGGAGGGAACAATGTGTTCGTCGCTCAGTCCTTGTTCTTGAGCGGCGAGAGCCAGTTCACGAGCGGCGGCGAGCGCCATGCCGTCGGTTAATGCGCGAGCTCGAACGTCGAGCGCTCCGCGGAAGATGGCGGGGAAGGCCAGCGAGTTGTTGACCTGATTAGGGAAATCGCCGCGACCTGTGGCCACAATCCTCGCGCCGGCCCGCCGAGCCTGGTCGGGCCAGATTTCAGGCATTGGATTAGCGCAAGCGAAGACAATCGGATCGGGCGCCATGCGGGTGATCCATTCGGGAGGGATGACGCCGGGCCCAGAACTGGAAAACGCCACGCAGACATCGGCGCCCACCAAGCACTCGGCAGGTCCCGCGACGACTCGCAAGGCATTCGACTCACGGCAGATACTCCACTTTTCAGGAAACTGCTCCGCTTGCGATTCCAAGTCTCCGCGACCCGGATGTAACGCCCCTCGCCGGTCGCAAGCGATGATGTTCGCTGGATCGGCGCCCGCTGCCACCAGCAAACGGTAAACCGCGACATTCGCGGCGCCAGTGCCAATCAGGGTGATGCGTGCGCGGGCGAATGTGCGTTCTGTCAGCCGGAAGGCGTTTTCCAGGGCTGCGAGCACAACGGTTGCCGTGCCTTGTTGATCGTCGTGCCAGACGGGAATATCCAGCTTGGCTCGTAATGCGGCGAGCACACGAAAGCATTTGGGTTGTGCGATGTCTTCCAAATTGACGCCACCGAAAGAAGGGGCGATCGCTTGCACGAATTGGATCAATTCATCTTCCGAGTTGACGCGAACGCACAAAGGCACCGCGTCAACGCCGCCGAGATACTTGAATAAGTATGCTTTACCCTCCATCACCGGTAGGCCTGCCTCGGGGCCTATGTTCCCCAGCCCCAGTACTCGGCTGCCATCCGAAACGATCGCCACCATGTTCCCGCGATTCGTCAACTGAAAGACGGCCTCGGGGTCGCGAACAATTTCACGACACACTGCGGCAACTCCCGGCGTGTACCAGATCCCCATGTCGCTTGGGTTATGAAGCGGCGCCTTCGGCATCATCTGGATTTTGCCACGATAGCGGCGATGAAGTTCGATGGACCGTTGATTAAGCGTCTGATCGGGAGGCGCGGGCTGGGAATTGGGCTGGGAAGATGATTCAGGCATGGTGCAGGTAATGGCTCAAGCGGCGAGCGGCAAAAAGTGGGCGCAGTGATGACGGCACGATTCGCCTACAATTTACAAGTTCCGTTGCGGTCCTGCTCGAACGGCGGCGGAATCGGAACGGCGAATGCCAAGTTGCGGAGGGAATATGCCGGAGTCAGCACGAGTTGCTTCTGTTCAAATTGGACGAGCTCGAGTTTACGAAGCGGAGCGGATCGGCGACGATCAACTGGCTGCGTGGTCGTCGGCGATCGCCAAATCGTCGGTCGAGGGAACGGTGGACGTCGGGGTGCTGGGGTTGGCGGGCGACGAACAGGTCGACCGCAAGCACCATGGCGGGACAGATAAAGCCGTGCTGGGTTACTCGGCCGAACATTATGCTCTTTGGCGAAGCGAGCATGCGGCGCTTGACTGGCCCCACGGCGCCTTTGGCGAAAACCTCACCATCGTCGGGCTCGACGAATCCCTGGTGTGCGTGGGGGACGAGTACTCGGTGGGCTCTTGCATCCTACAAGTGTCACAACCCCGTCAGCCTTGCTGGAAGCTCGCGCGACGCTGGCGGCTGACCAGCTTGACCGACGAGGTAAGACGCACGGGCAGGACGGGCTGGTATTACCGAGTGCTTCAGGAAGGACGATTGGCGCCACGGGATGAGGTGCGGCTGCTGAAACGTCCCTATCCCGAGATTTCGATCGCCTGGGCTCATTCGGTCATGCACGATGTCCCTCGTCAGCAGTCGCTCGATCTGCAATTGGCCGCTTGTCCAGCCCTGGCTCAAACTTGGCGCGATACGTTGCTCAAGCGAGCCAGCCGGTGAGCCTGTGAAGGGAGGCGCCGCTCGACGGACTGGAAGCCCGTCGTACAGACGTACAGACGGGGGATAAAACGCTGGGTTTCCTGCGGGGAGCGCTTTGCTCGCTCCGATGAGTGCATTAGTATGTTTCGATGCGTTCCGCGGCAGGGGGGATGATCCTGGAGCGGCAAGGGCCTCTTTGTGCGTGTGGAGTCGAAGGGAGGACGGATGCAAAACCCAAGGCGGTGGGCGGTCCTTAAGCGATCGTTGCAGGCAAGCACGTTGAGATTCTGGTGCGCGCTGGGGGTGCTGCTGTCGAGCGGCGTCCTCTCGAGCGGCGTGTCGTCGACTCGCTCGCTAGACGCGGCCGAGTCGTCTCCCGAGACAACTCGACGCTTTAACTTCGAGACCGATATTGTTCCCATCCTGTCGAAGTTTGGTTGCAATACGTCGGGATGCCATGGCAAAGCCGAAGGCCAAAACGGGTTCAAACTCAGCGTCTTTGGTTCCGACCCGGAATTCGACTATCGCGCGATAGCCATGGAGGGACGAGGGCGGCGAGTTTTTCCGGCCGCGGCCGAGTACAGCCTGCTATTGCGGAAGATGAGTGGTCAGACGCCTCACGGCGGCGGTGTGCGGATTGAACCCGATCGCCCCGAATACGCGTTGCTCCGCGATTGGATTCGCGCCGGTCTGCCGCTGGGATCGCCCGATGATCCCCAGGTCGTGCGCATCCAGATTGCGCCGCGCGAGCAGGTGGTCGCGGGCGGAGCGATTGTGCCTTTGCGAGTGACTGCGACCTGGAGCGACGGCCGCAGCACCGACGTCACATCGTTGGCGACTTTTCAATCGAACAACGAATCACTCGTTCGTGTCGATGGGGCAGGCGTGGTGACGGCCGGGAAGCTGCCCGGATCGGCCGCGGTGATGGCGAGTTACCTGGGGCATGTCGACATGTTCCAAGTGATGGTGCCGCGGGCCGAAGAATTGAAGGAACGGGCTTCGCTGCCGCAGCATAACTTCATTGATCGGCTGGTCGACGAGCGACTCGCGAAGCTCCGCATTCTTCCTGCCCCGCCGACTGATGACGCTCGATTCCTGCGCCGAGTTTATCTGGACGTCATTGGTCGCCTGCCAACGGTGGACGAAGCTCGCAGGTTTCTCGATAGCTCCTTGCCGAACCGTCGCGAGCAACTGATCGACGAACTGTTGGAGCGGCCTGAATTCAGCGATTACTGGGCCCTGTATTGGGCCGATCTCTTGCGAGTGGATCGCGAAACTCTGGGCCACAAAGGGGCCTACGAGATGTACCGCTGGATTCGCGACAGCATGGCCAGCGGGAAGCCGCTCGACCAGTTCGCTCGCGAGGTGATCATCGCCGAAGGGCCGCTGTCCGAGTCGCCCGCGGGGCATCTCTACCGAGTGGTCAATCAGCCGGGGGAAGCTGCTTCAGCCATTTCCCAGGTGTTTCTGGGCATTCGCATCGCCTGCGCCCAGTGTCACCACCATCCGTATGATCGATGGAGTCAGAACGACTACTTCGGCATGACGGCGTTCTTTGCTCAATTGCAACGCAAGAGTTCGCCGCGAGGAGATTATCTGGTCGCGGAGGGAGATCCGGCCACGAACCACCCGCGCACGGGCAAGCGAGTGGCCGCTCACCCACTGGGTGTCGCCGAGCCCGCTCATGATCCGACGGGGGACCGTCGAGTCGTCTTGGCGGAATGGTTGACAAACGCCGACAATCCCTGGTTCGCTCGCAATTTGGCCAATCGAATCTGGGCTCGTATGTTGGGCCGAGGCATCGTCGAGCCGGTGGATGACTTCCGCGAGACCAACCCGCCAAGCAATCCCGCATTACTCGACGCCCTGGCAGCCGATCTACGGAAGAATCAGTTTGATCTGCGCTCGTTGGTGCGGACCATCGCGCGTTCGCGAGTCTACCAACAGTCGACCGCGACGAATGGCACGAATGTCGACGACGAACAGAACTACTCGCGCTCCATGCTCAAGCGACTCGATGCTGAAGTTCTGCTGGATGCCGTCAGCCAGACGACTGGGGTGCCCGAAAAGTTCGAGGGAGCGACGGCTGGCTTGCGGGCCGTGCAATTGTGGGACAGTCGAGTGGACCATTATTTCTTGGCGCTTTTTGGACGTCCCGTGCGGAAGACCGTGTGTACCTGCGAAAGGAACGATGCGCCCAGCGTGGCGCAAGTTCTGCATTTACTGAACTCGGACCGCGTCCATTTGAAGCTCACGCACGACGGTGGGACGGTCGCGCGGCTCGTACGCGCCTCGCTCGACGACCATCGGCTCGTGGAAGAGCTGTATCTGACCTTCTACAGTCGGCGCCCGACGCCGAATGAACTTGAAAAGGCTTTGAACTATCTCCACGAGGCGCCCGACCGTCGACAAGCGGCGGAAGATCTCGCCTGGACTCTGCTGAACACACTCGAATTTGCGTTTAACCACTAGGAGCCTGACCGATGCGAGGCGGAAGAATCTATTGTGACGGGATCGCACGACGCGACTTGTTGCGAGTGGGAGCGGTAGGGTTATTTGGTTGGGGACTCTCCACGCAGGGCTTGTTGGCGGCTGAACAAGCGGGCGGGGCGAGTGTAGATGGGGTGAGGCAGGCGGCGAGCGATACCGGCAAGTCGGTGATTCTTGTTTTCTTGAAGGGTGGTTTGAGCACGATCGACACCTTCGATCTCAAGCCCAAGGCGCCCGCCGAGATTCGCGGCGAATTCCAGGGGATTGCGACGAACGTTCCCGGCATTGAAGTGTGCGAGCATTTGCCGCGAGTGGCTCTACAGCACGACAAATTCTCGCTCGTGCGTTCGTTCGGTCATCGCAATTCGGATCATGGTCCCGCCGACCATTACATGCTGACGGGCTATCATCCGATCGCGGGATTCAACCCAGGGTTGAGTCCCAACAATCAGCGACCCGCTCATGGTTCGGTCATCGCCAAACTACTGGGGCCGCGCGGTTCCGTTCCTCCCTACGTTAGCTTGCCGCAGTTGCACGCGAGTTCGGGCCCCGCTTATCTCGGCCCTACTTGCGCGCCTTTGGGTATCACCGCCGATCCGAACTCGCCCGACTTTTCCGTGCCCGATATCGTGCCGCCGCTCGCCCTGGAAGCTCGCCGCATCGATGCTCGCCGACGACTGCTCGCGGAGGTCGATCAACTTCAGCGAGCCGAGGAACTGACGGCGAATAAGTCGGCGAAAGCGGTCAGCGTGTTTCGACAGAAAGCCTTTGATCTGATGACGTCGCCCGTCGCGAAGAGGGCTTTCGATATTCACTCGGAACCCGACAAGCTGCGAGACGAGTATGGGCGAACGACGCTTGGCCAATCGTGCCTCATGGCGCGACGCTTGGTTGAAGCAGGAGTGCGCTGCGTGACGATCGACCACAGCAATTGGGACACGCACGACAATAACTTCGTCGTGTTGAAGAACGAGTTGCTCCCGGCACTCGATCTCGCGATGGCCGCGCTGTTCCGCGATTTGCATGATCGCGGGCTGTTGGAGAAGACGTTGGTGATCGTCACGGGCGAGTTTGGTCGAACGCCGCGTATCAACAAGAACGCTGGCCGCGACCATTGGGGACCGTCATTCACGGTGATGCTCGGCGGCGGCGGTGTGCGTGGCGGACTCGTGGTGGGCGCCAGCGACGATCGCGCGGAGAAGCCGGCGGGCAATCCGCACGGCCCGGAAAATCTCGCGGCGACCATGCATCACCTGCTGGGGATCGATCCGAACCACGAGTTCTACACGCCAGAAGGTCGACCCGTGAAAGTGGTCAATGATGGGCGAGTGATGCGGGAGTTGTTGTAATGTCGCGGCTGAACACCATGCTCCCCCCACAACGACGTCACTCGATTTGGCGACCGATCGCGGCGAGCACCGTTTTCACCTTGGTGATCTCGGGGATCGCTTGGGCGGAACCGCCTTCGACCTCCTATATGTTTCCCGCGGGCGGGCAACGCGGCACGAAAGTGCAGGCGAGGGTCGGCGGACATTATCTGCACGATCGGGCCAATTTCGAGATGCTCGGGCCAGGCGTGCGAGCTCCCGCCGTGATCGAGCGGATGGAGACCGTTTGGTTCGAGGGACCGATTGTGCGGTTGCCCGCCAGCCAGCGGCAAGAAGATTACCCGCAAGACTATCGCGCCGAGATCGAGATCGCCGCGGACTCGCCATTGGGGACGCGTTATTGGCGAGCAGCGAACTCGCAAGGCGCCACGCCCGCTCGACGATTCGTCGTGGGAGATCTGCCTGAAGTAATCGAACAGGAAGTAGAAGGCGATCCCGTCCCGGTGGCTGTCGCGATGCCCGTGACGATCAATGGACGCATCTTCCCTCGCGAGGACGTAGATGTTTGGACCATACGTCCAGCCGCGGGGCGAGCGGTCACGTGCGCGGTGGCCGCGATATCACTGGGCTCGCCTCTCGAAGCGAGATTGGAAGTCCGTGATCCGCGAGGCAATCGCGTGGCGGAATCGACCGGCGAGCGGGGCGGTGATCCCACGTTGACGTTCATGCCTACGGAGAAGGGGGAGTACGAAGTACGCATTCACGATGTGCGCGGCGAAGGGCTGCAGCCCTTCGTCTATCGTCTGACGTTGACCGACGGGCCTTGGGTGAATCGCGTTTTTCCTCTTGGCGCTCGCCGTGGAGTGGAAGCGACCTGGAGCGTCCAAGGAGTTAATCTGAATGCTCAGTCGGCAGGCGGGGCCTCGTCGATGCCAACTCCGCCATCGGCGGCGGCGGCAGTGCCGACCGAGACGAAAGTCGCGAAAGTCGAAGCTTGGGAAGGCGAGGCGTTCGGCACGATCCACTGGCAGGTTGAGTCGGGGCGAACGAATTCTTGGGTCGTCGCGATCGACGATTTGGACGAAAAGCTGGAACAAGAACCCAACGACGAGACGGCTCAAGCAAATTCCTTCACGGCGCCCGCCATCCTGAATGGTCGCGTGGAAAAAGCGGGTGACAAGGATCGTTGGACTTGTGCGTGGAAGAAGGGGGAGGAGTGGCTGATTGAGTCGCAATCGTTGCGACTCGGATCTGCTCTCGATCCAACGCTCGTGGTGTACAACTCCGAGGGACGCGAGATAGCCAAGAGCGCCGATGGACAGGGCTTGGACCCTGTCGTGCGAGTGAAGGCGCCGGAAGACGGCGAATACACCATCGTGGTTGCGGATCGCTTTCGCACTCGAGGTGGTTCGGAGCATGCGTATCGTCTGCGAGTGGCGCTGGCGACGCCTTCGGTAAGACTCGAAGTACTGGCCGACACGCTCAATGTGGATCGAGGCGCCACCGGCAAGCTCGCGGTCCAAGTAATCCGTGAAGGAGGATTCAAGGAACCGGTCACGTTGGCGATCGAAGGCTTGCCCACGGGAGTGGAGGCGGCGGAGGTAGTCGTCGCGCCGAATCAGAATCGAGGTGAAATCGTGGTGAAGTCCGCCGCGGACGCCCGGATCGGCGCTGCGCGAATTCGAGTGATTGGGAAGACTAACTTGGACGACAAGCCGGTGACGCGCGTTGCGGCCTTGCAGCGAAAGCCGAGCGATTCGCCGTGGGATCACGTGCTTGACCAATTGCTGCTGGCGGTGGCGATGCCCACGCCATTCAAGTTCCAAGGGTCGTACGAAATGACCTATATCCCCTGCGGCGCCGTGTCGCGCAAGCGATTCACCATTGAACGCAATGGTTATGCTGGGCCCTTGGAAGTTCGGCTGGCTGATAAGCAGAACCGCCATCTCCAAGGAGTAACGGGTTCCGTGGTGACGGTGCCCGCCGGGGCGAGTGAATTTGTCTTCCCGATTACCTTGCCGCCGTGGATGGAGTTGGGGCGAACGAGTCGCGTTGTGTTGATGGCCACTGGCGAAGTGGAGGATGGTCAGGGAAGCCGCCATAAAGTGACATTCACCAGCGGCGATCAGAATAACCAGATGGTCAATTTGGTTTCGCCCTCGCCGTTGAGAATTGCCTTGGATCGAGCAACGACGAGCGTCACGCCCGGCTCGACGACGAAGCTGAAAGTGCAAGTGCGACGCGACCGCTCGTTGCAATCGCCCGTCCGTTTGGAGTTGGTGGCGCCCGCTCAGCTGCGCGATGTCACGGCGAAGGGGACGGAGATTTCGGCCGATCAGGAGCAAGGTGAATTGGAGTTGGTGTTTGGCGCGACGCCAGGGCCGTTTACGATGCCGCTCGTGATTCGGGCGACAGCTCGCCGCGGGGATGATCCCCTGGTCGCGGAAGCAACGCTCGAATTAGTAGCGGCTCAGTGACGACGAGTCGTTAGCTTGGGAATCTTCCCCGTGGGGATCGAGGTCGAGGCGGAGGCCGCTCGACGAAGCGGTGGACGCGGCATGGCAGCGCGAAAATCATCTGGCGGCTCTCGGTCTCGGACGCCGCGTCGCACCGATCCGCTGGCGGCGCTCGACGACTCGCCGCGTTTCACCGGCGGACGGAATTCCCACATCACCGATTTCGTGAGTGGGACGCGCACGACTCGTCGGAAAAAGTCTTTGGTCGTCGAGCCACTCGCGATCGATGTCGCCGCGGGCAAGAATGATCCCATCTATAGCGACCATCCCTACCATACCAAAGTGCCTTATCGGGCCATCGTCCCCTATGTCCTGCATTACACGCAACCGGGCGATGTGGTGCTCGACGGTTTCTGCGGCAGCGGAATGACTGGCGTCGCCGCACAAGTTTGCGGCGACGATGACACCCTGAAATCACTCGGACTTCGCCCGCTTCCCACCGGGGAGCTTGTTGATGGCGGAGGAGTTTCGGTGGGGATCAAAGGCGCGCGGCGAGCGGTGCTCGCCGACCTTTCGCCGCTCGCCGGATTGCTTGCCTATCACCATAACTCGCCCGTGGACCCCGAGAAACTCGAGGATGTGTTGAACGGTGTTGTGGCGGAGGTCGAGCGAGATTTTGGTTGGACGCAAACCACGCTACATGCCCCGACCGATTCTCAATTGAAGCTTGCCCGGTCGACGCTCGAAGCATTGCCAGCCGACCCACGGCGAGCGTCTCAACTCCCTTGGGCGCAAATTCAATTCGTGGTTTGGTCCGATGTTTTTCGTTGTCCCCAATGCGAGCGGGAATTGGTTTTTTTCGATGTGGCGGTCGAGCAGGGGACGGATCGAGTGCGTGACCGCCTCGAGTGCCCTCACTGCCATGCTCGATTCGGCAAACGCGAGTTGCAACGGGTGGTGGATTCGCGGTGGGACGCTTGTTTGGGGCAACTTCGAGAACAAACTCGACAGCGGCCAGTGCGTATCAACTACGAGTGGCAAGGCAAGCGATATGAGAAAACGCCTGACGCATTCGATCTTGGATTATGGGAGTGGCTTGATCGTGAACGGCCGCCTTTCGCCATTCCCACGGATCGAATGCCCGCGGGACGCGAGTCGCGGCGTAACGATGTACTCGGATTGACTCACGTTCATCACTACTATCCGCCCGCGAACCTGTGGTTGTTCGGCGCGCTCGCCACCGCCGTTCGCCGCCTTCCGACGCGTCTGCGTCAAGCGGCGTTACTTGTGCATTCTGCGGCGAATCTTTACGCTTCGCGGCTGCGGAGATTTCGCGCGGGGAAGAAGGGGGGAGGCCCGTTGTCGGGCACCTTGTATGTTTCTTCGCTGAACACCCCCGCCAGCGCTCTCCGGACCTTCGAACGCAATGCCGCCGTGTTCGTCGAGTCGGCCAAGGTCTTGAATCGACTGCCCGGAGCGGCCTGCGTTTCGGTGCAGAGTAGTACACTGCCGATCGCGCCGCGTAATTCCATCGACTACGTCTTTGTCGATCCACCGTTCGGCGGCAATCTGATGTACTCGGAACTCAACTTCCTCTGGGAAGCGTGGCTTGGCGTCCATACCGATGCGACCGAAGAAGCGGTAGAAAATCTTCCTCTCGGAAAATCACTTGACCACTATCAGCGGCTGTTGACTGAGTGTTTTCAGCAGTTTCATGTTGCTTTGCGACCTGGACGCTGGATGACGGTGGTGTTTCATCACTCGGACCGTCGAGTTTGGCGGGCCGTGCAGACGGCGATTCGTGACGCGGGTTTCGCGGTACGCGATGTGCAAACGCTCGACAAGCGACAAGATAGCTTTAAGCAAATTAACAACGCGGGGAGCGTGAAGCACGATCTGGTGATCTCGGCGATCAAGCTGAGCAAAAGACCAGGCGCTGGCGGCGAATTGCCGCAAGAAGAGGTCGAGCGAATCTGGGAATTTGTCGAGCATCGCTTGCGGTCGCTGACCGATGACGACGAGACTTCCCAGCGCGAACGTTCGGACTGTCTGCTCTACAGTCGAGTGGTCGCCGACTGCGTGCGACGAGGCGTGGAGATGCCCCTCTCCGCCAACGACTTTTACGTCCAACTGCGAACTCGCTTTCCAACTCGGTAAGCGAGTTGGCTTGGTTCGCGGGCATGAAGCGGAGAGCGTGGGCGACTATTTGCGAGTCACAGGCGCAGCGGCCAAGCTGCCTTGCAGTCCGCTCGTCTCAAGAGGGGCGGGCGGCGACTTCTTGGCGACCGGCAACTTGATGGTGAACGCAGTGCCTCGCCCCACGGTGCTCTCCACGCGGATGCGTCCCCGATGCGCTTCAATGATCGAGCGGCAGGAGGCAAGACCGAGGCCGGTTCCGCCTCGTCCACTCTCGTCGGGCCCCGTTTTCGTCGTGAAATAGGGATCGAAGATGCGTTGGAGATGTTCCTGCGAGATGCCGCAACCGGTGTCGCGCACGACCATATCGACCATGTCGGTCGCGGCGTCGTGTTCGAGCTTGATCAGCAAAGTGCCGCCGCCCGCCATCGCCTGTCGAGCGTTGATGAGGAGATTGAGCAGAACTTGCTGGATCTGATTGCCGACCGCCCAAACCTCGGGAACTTTACCGAACTGCAACTCCACCTTGATGCGATACTTCGACATCTCGCGTTCCAGCAGCACGAGCGATTCGTTGATGATTCGAGCCAAATCGGTCGACTCGAAGGAGGTCGAGCGATTGCGGGCCATGCCCAGGACCGAGTTGGTGATCTTCGCGGCTCGTTGGCCCGCGGCCAGGATTTTTTCGAAGGCTTTATCCCGAGTTGGCTCGTCCTTGTGTCGCATGCCCAGCTGAGCGTAGTTGATGATGGTCATCAACACGTTGTTGAATTCATGCGTCGTGGTGCTGACCAATTCTCCGAGCGCAGTCTGTTTTTGGGCTTGTGCCAACTGCTGCTTGAGTAGGGCGATCTGTTGCTCGAGACTGGGAGTTTGAGGTTGTTGATCCGAAGTCATGCGACTGCTTTTCCTAACCGAGGGCGGGGGATCGTTGCTGGCGGCAAGCGAGCGGAAGTTGAGTAGCTGCGTGGGGAGTTTTGGTTGGGTCGCGCCCGCCATCTCTCGCGAGTCCCGCCAATTGACTCCCTTGCCCGACTTCGCCCGACTCGCCGTCTTGCGTTGGTTCGCCGTCTTAACTTGTTGTGATGACTGAGGTTGTCGTCAGACAACATCGACGAATCGAACTGGGCAACTGAAACGCGTCCCGATACAATCCGCTCGAATCCGCATTTCCCCGGGGGCCTTGTTAGGAAGTGCCGCGCGCGGGCTGAGTCGATAAGATGGGTGAATTGCAGGGGAGCCGTTGATGCACACTTTGGAAACGCTCGAACTTGCCCTGCACTTCGCGACTCGCCATGGTTATCGCGTGCGGCAGGAGTGGTTAGACGGGAGTGTTGGGGGCGGCTGTGTCATCCGTGGTCAGAAGTGGTTGTTTCTGGACCCTTCCTTGAATGCGACCGAGCAATTAGGGCTGGTGCTCGAAGCCCTGGGAAACGACTCGGAACTAGCCGACGTCGAAATGCCGCGGATTTTGCGGCGACTGTTGGCGTCACGGCAAGGGACGGCTTGAGAGGTCTCGCTGTCCGCTGACAAACGCGTTGTCACCAAAGGAACCCTTTGGCAACGGACTTCTAGTTCGTCGCAGTCGACACACGCGTGGCCCCGCTGGACCTCGAATTGGCGACCGTAACTGATGCCTAGCGGGGCGGCGGCTAGTTCACTGAGCGTTCGCCCCTATCCCGCAGGCGCTATGCCTGCCGGCATCGGTTCGATGAGGACACTCCAGCGTGGCAGCGTCGGCGAACGCTGGAGGCGCTGCGTCACGGAGCAAACGCTGGCGGGCTGACTTGTTTTCCGTGCTCGTAGGTCTTTGATATCCGCGAATTCCGCGTGTGACTGAAGCAGAGTGCGGAGCAGTGTGCCCGTCACTCGCGTGTACAGCAGGTTCGCCTGGAATTTGGGATCGGCCTACGATAGTTCATTGAGCCAGTCCGTCGATACGCGGGCGAACGCAGGGAACATTGTTTCTAAGGCTCGTCGGTCCGCGACGAGCGAAATGGGGCAGAAGATCGACCTGATATTCCTGCTCGATCAGACCCTTTTGCACCGCCTTGCGACACCAGCCGACCATCGCTTCGGCGCGCCGCGGACTTCCGCCGCAAACCTCCGTGGCGACCTCGGCCTGAAACGCTCGTCGGTCCGCGCCTCTTAGCCGACGGCAAAACTGCTGGATGACATCCTTGCTCTGATGAAGAAGTTCTCACCACCTCAGACACCTCCTTGTCGAGGAGCTCTCTTGGGCGTTCGCCATTCCCTGGCCAAGGTCGACTCTGGAGCTAAGTCTAGCCAGTCTTTTCGTCCAGTTGCTCAAGACAGTCTATGGTCGGCCCCGACCGCTGTCCCGACCACTGTTCCGACCACTGTTCCGACCACTGTTCCGACCACTGTTCCGACCACTGTTCCGACCACTGGCCCTGACCGCCCAAGGCCATCTCATTCCAGACAGTCTATGCGGGTTTGCCTATGAGGAATTCGAGGACGGTTCGTTTGGCGAGCGGCAACCTGCGCGGAATGTGCCGAATTTTCAGGCTGGACAGCTGTGCGTTTGCTCACGGGTATCGCAGATCGATTGTGGGATTGCCGGTGGGCCGTCTCGCACGGACTACCTAGCCACTCGCCAGAATCTACTTTTCCCCTTTCGGCGCGCACCTCGTACGCAGTCGACGTTGAGTCACGTCGAACAACATCCACGTGAGTCCGCATCTCGCCACTCTCAGCCGCAAGGCTGGCCCCGGTTGTCTCATCGCTGGATTTCGGCCTGCCAGTGACAGTTCAATTTGAATGCGCGGAATTGCGTTCGCTGAACCAACGGCTTTCCGTGCGTGGCCAAAGGGCTGTTCGCGTATCCGCAACTCACTCGCCAAACTCACCGAGAAACTGCGAAACGCGCAGACGCCTCAACCACTGGCGACTCACAACCGCTGGAGGAAGTCTCGGCGCAACGCGTCGGATCTGCGAGTCAGCCGGTCGAAGCGACGAGCGTTCCGCCGAAACGACTCAGCCCAACGCATTCGATCAAATCCCAGTCGTTCCAACTCCACGGGTAACTCCGCGGGGATCGACTCGCGCCACCTCCTCCAGTCACTCTCGGCCAATTCCGCCTCCCTGCTGCCCACGGTCGCGATCTTGAGACCGTGCGACCAACCACCCTCGCCTCCACCTCCACTATCACCTCCACGCTCTCGGCCAACCTCCTCGGCGCTTGGCCTCATAACTTCCTGGTCACTGCCTTTCTGACACGCCTCCATCACGTCGCGATAGTCGTTCAACGTGATGCTCAGATAGCCCTCATTCGTCAGTCGGCGCCCTATGCTCGCCGCGTCGTAACCGTCCCCTTCCAGTCGCAACGGCGCCAAAAAATCCGCTCGCCGGCGAATCTCCTCGCCCACCGCCCGCGGTTTTGCCACTTCCCCCCATCCAGACGATTCCCGCTCGAACGGCGTTCGCCACTCGCTCTCGCACTCGCCGCCGCTCGCTTCGTGCACCAAACCCGAATTCTCCGCGGCACGCTGATCCTCTAAACGGTCACGGTAAGAAGAGTATTCGGCGGTCTCTGGCGTCGCCGCCAACCCCGCTCGCACCGGATTTGTATGAGTGAACATCATGGATTGCGTGACTTCCTCGAGCGTCCAACATCTTTGGCACGAAAACCGCTCGCCGAAGAAATGCCCCGACACGCCATCTTCGATGTTCGCCTCCCGAGCGATCGGCTCTTTCAACATGATCATGAACCAACTCAAGTCGCTCAGCCGCTTCCGCCACTCGGCCACTCGCTTTTTGTCCGCCAGCAACTTGTCGAGTCGTTTACGCGAGAGCGGTTCGTGCTTCAGATCGAGTCGTCGGCGGTTCAGTTGGCACCACCGCCGCACCACCTGTTCGTCGGTCCATTCAGTCGTGACATCGGGGCGAATTCGGAGCAACGAATGCAGGCTGTTGTCGATCAAGCCGTAGTCCAGTACTTCGACGGCGAAGACGCCAGCAAGATCCGCCAGCCGTTTCTGAATCCAGCGGCAACGATGCGACCGGTCGAGTCCGCTGACCGTATCCGTGCCGTGGACGTTCCCTCGCCGCACACACTGACTTGCACAATGGTAGATGCCGACCTCTGTAGGGTCGACGAGCGCCTTACGGTTCGCTGAAGCCATACCGTGGGCCTCCTTTCCAAAAAAGGTTGGTAGTCCCCACGAGTTGTCTGTCAGCTTATCGAAGCGGTGGTCCGCTCCAGCCCTCCTTAGGGCCGAACAATATTCTTCCCAGACGTCCCGCTCAAGACAATCGCAGCCGGACGAAAAAAAACTACCCGCAGAACCACTCACCCAGGTCGCCCCTGTCAGGACGCTCAGGCTTCACTTCCGAGCAGACCTTCGGTTGCGCGAACGCTTGACGCTCGGCTGGACAGCGTAGCGACGGCGAACTCCTTGGGCGCCCGCCCCTATCCCGTGGGCGCCAGGCCTGCTGGCATCGGTTCGGTGAGGACACTCCAGCGCGACAGCGTCGGCGAACACTGGAGGCGCTGCGCCAGGGGGAGCAAACGCGGTTGGGCTGACTCGTTGTCCGAACTCGAAGGTCGTGGTCACTCGCGTTTACAGCAGCTTCGCCCTTGTTCGATAAGTTGGGGTTGCTGGGTAGTTTTTTGTCCGGTTGCCGGGAGAGGACTGAACGGAAAGCGACGCTGGACGGAAAGAATCGACGGACTGGAAGTCCGTCGTACGGGAGAGGGAATCGACGGACTGGAACTCCCTCGTACATTGCTTGCTGCCAACAGTTTCCCTGCTTACTTCAAGCGCCCGGCGAGTTCGGCGAGTATTTGCTGTTCGAGCGACGCGTCACGACCGATGCAGATCCAGCCCAAGGTCTGGGGACCGGTTTGAATGGGGGTTTCGCCGCGAACGAGCGAGCCATCGTAGCGTTGAGTGGGGCTCGACGCCGTGGAACGTTCCGGCTGGCTGACGTCTTCCAACTCTTTCAACACTTGGATCTCGACGAAGTAGCCGCCCTCGCGAGGGATGACTCGAGCGGTGGCGCGACGGCGGATCGATTGCAGGGTTGACTCCAGGCGTTCAAAACCCGGCGTGCTATCTCGTCGCCATGGTTCCAGCAGCGTGGCGCCGATGGCGGGATGCGTGTCAATTCGCCCCTCCGTGAGCACCCCCCCGGTCTCTTGCACCCGCTGTTCGCGGGCAATGCGGAAGTAGTCGTCGAGTTCATCGACCAATTGGTTCCAGAGTATCTCCCGATCGGCGATCGGGACGAACATCGGATTGGGGATGGCTTGGCTTTGCGGGACGGTCACCTGGCGCGGGCCGAGCCAAGGAGCAAGGATCACTCCACAGCCACTCGATGTCACTGCGCACGCCGCCAAGGCCAGCGTGAGTAGGCAGCGTAAGTTGATCGAGTTTGGACGCATGGCCGGAGTGTGGCGACGCCGGGGACTTGGGACAAGATCAGTTTGTGGAGTCCGTCGCTGGGGAACATGAGCATCGCACCTGGCCCTCCTTCCGTCACCCTTGTCCAAGAATTCCAGACAGTCTGGGGCTGGAGGAGAAGGTACGACGGACGTCCGATCCGTCGATCGTAGCTGTCAAGTAGAGACTTGGCGAGAATGTGTTAGTTGGGTGGATTAGCTTGAGATGTTCGCGATTTGTTAATTGAGGCAGGAGGGGTGCGTTGCGGTCTATGGGTGTTTTTGGGTGCATGATGGTTTACGGTGGCTTGAGAGGCATGGGGTGAATGGGGCGTCTGGGGTTCTGTGGACGAGCTGTAGAGCTGTAGAGTGGACCCAAATTGACTGCTTTCGGAGAGACTTCCAGCCAACTATCCAATCTTCTGGGAACTTCTGGAGGTGCTGGTGCGTCTGAAGACTAGTGCGTGGTCACATCACGAAACGGTGTAGGACGGACTTCGTGTCCGTCGCTCCTTTTGTACGACCGACTTCCAGTCCGTCGGTCCGTGCAGTGAGTGACGGGCCTGGAGGTTGGGGTTCCCAAGGGGTTCCCCACGTTCTTGACGACAACCAGTCGCTGGGGACGTTCGCGTGAATTGCGTAAGGAGAAGGTCGATGCAAAGGCAGTCAAGAATTTCCCGAGTCGTCGCCGTGGGCATGTGCGCCAGCGGATGGCTGTTATTGCTGTTCGGCTTGCTGCCGATGGAAGGACGGGGACAGGGGTTTTTGGTGTCGGAGTCGCAAGAGTTGGCGTTTGGCATGCCGCGACCGCCGATCGGCATTCCGCCTTTTCCCATGCCGCCTCACCCCATTCCGCCTCGTCCAACACCTCCGCCTCCGCCCTCGCTGACATACAAGGTCAAGCAACTGTCGGTGAATGGTTCGATCAACGAACAAGTCGCTCGATTGCAGATCACTCAGTCCTTTGTGAACACGGGAAGCGTGCCGATCGAGGCGAGTTTCGTGTTTCCGTTGCCGCACGAGGGGGCCGTTGATCAATTAACCCTCCTGGTCGATGGGAAGGAGTACAGCGGCAAGTTGCTGGATGCCGCGGAGGCTCGGCGGATCTACGAATCCTATGTGCGTCGTAATCGCGATCCGGCTTTGCTGGAATGGATGGGGCTGGGAATGTTCAAGACGAGTGTCTTTCCCATTCCGCCCGGCGCGGAGCGGACCGTGACGCTGCGATTCACTCAGGTTTGTCGGCAAAACGCGGGCGTGACCGAGTTGCTTTTTCCTTGGAGCGCGGCCAAGTACACGACTCAACCGATCGAAAAACTGTCGGCGCGGATCAGTCTCGAAACGCGTGTTCCGCTGAAGAACATTTACAGTCCTTCGCATCCTGTGAACATCGAGCGACCGGACGACCGACATGCGGTGGTCTCCTTCTCGGCCGCGAATGACGTGCCTCGTAGCGACTTTCAATTGCTCTTTGATGTGGGGCGAGAGGCCGTGGGGGCGAGTGTCTTGAGTTACCGACCGCGGGGGGACGACGACGGGTTCTTCCTGATGCTGGTCACGCCCGAGGTCAAGTCGGTGATGGCCGAACAACTGCGGAAAAACGTCGTGTTCGTTGTGGACCGGTCGGGGAGCATGAGTGGGCCGAAGATTGAGCAGGCGAAAGCGGCGCTCAAGTTCGTGTTGAACAATCTGCGCGAGGGTGATCTCTTCAACGTCGTGGCCTACGACACGGAAGTCGAGAGTTTTCGTCCCGAGCTGCAGCGATTCCAAGACGACACTCGTAAAGCGGCGCTGGGTTTCGTCGAGTCGATTCATGCGGGCGGCAGCACGAACATCGACGGCGCGCTCCGCGTGGCATTCAGCCAATTGGTCGATCGTTCTCGCCCCAATTACCTGTTGTTCCTGACGGACGGTCTACCGACGGCGGGCGAGACTCAGGAAGCGAAAATCGTCCAGCGGGCCGCCGAGGCGAACCAAGTAAGGGCTCGCCTTTTCACCTTCGGCGTCGGCTACGACGTCAACAGTCGCTTGCTCGACAAGCTGGCTCGAGGAGGTTACGGTCAAAGCGAGTATGTGCGACCGAACGAGGATATCGAGACGCATGTCGGCCGGTTGTATGGCCGCATTGGCGCGCCCACGCTGACCGACGTGAAGCTCGAAGTCGTAATGCCTGGCGCTGCCGTCGAGCAGGGACCGGTGGTGAATCGAGTCTATCCCAAGCAGATTTACGATCTATTCGCCGGCGATCAGTTGGTGTTGGTGGGAAGGTATCGCTCGGCGGGTGAAGGAAAGCTGCGCATCACGGGGCTAGTGGGTGAGGAGAAACGCGAGTTCGAGTTTCCCGCGTCCCTGGTGGCGCGATCACCCGAAGGGGCGCCTGCCTTCATCGAAAAACTCTGGGCGGTGCGCCGCGTAGGCGAGATCATCGATCAGATTGATCTGAACGGCTCGAATCAAGAATTGATTGACGAACTGGTGGCGTTGAGCAAACGCCACGGCATTTTGACTCCCTACACCTCGTTCCTGGCCGACGATCAACCTCAAGCTCGCGATGTCGCGGGTGCTCGACGAGAAGCGTCGGAGCGGTTGCGGGCGTTGAGCAACGAGTCGGGCGTGAGCGGTTTCGCTCAACGCTCCAACAAGGCTCAACTGCAAGGCGCACTAACGGCGCCCGCGGCGGGCGGCGGTCAGTTCGCGGCGGCGGACGAGGATCGCGTGGTGACGGTGCGAACGGTGCAGAATGTCGGTCGAAAGACTTTCTACTGGCGCGGCGATCGCTGGGTCGATTCGGCCGCTAGCGATACTCAAGTCGAGAAGGCTCGCAAGGTCGAGCGTTTCAGCGACGAGTACTTTGAGTTGGCTCGACGCCTGGGGCGCTCGGTCAGCCCCTATCTGGCGATGGAGGGGCGGATTGTATTGTTGATCGAGAACGAAGCGATTCAGTTGGAGTGAAACGGAGGTGGTGGGGCGTTGGGAGTGATGGGCGTGGCATAGGCGGGGATCGCCGAGCTTGCGGGAAAGCGATCCAGGAAGATGGCGCTGACGATCATGAGAAAGCCAAAGAAGTCGACCGCCACATCCACAAACCCGATGATCTGCATCATGCGGACGAATTCCATGCCACTCTGTCCTTGGTTGGCGAAAAGGTAGATGCGAAGCCCCATCAGTAGGACGTTGGAAATCAACAACAGGCCTGACCCTATCAACGTAAACCAGGCAGGCCGAGGGTGGCGCGACAGGTTGACAAGCGCCAATCCCATGGCGATCACGTAGATCAGTAGGGATGGAAACGCGAACAGTCCTTGTTGAATCGCCTGGGAGAGGATTCCCGCGGAGTTATTCATGAGAATATGGCCTGTCGACTAGAGCAGAAAGAACACACTCAACGCCCAATTGTCTTGCTCGCGATGCGGCCCGCTTTTGATGCTTGCTCGTGAAGCAGCCCGCTTGCCATCTCCGAGCAACAACTCATGCGGGAGAGGCAGATCACACTTCGGGAATCCCGTCCGATTTGGCGATGACCACGATGCCGTTGTCGCTAATCGTGAATCCACGAGCTCGATCTTGTTCGATGTCAAACCCAATGCGAGTATTGGGAGGGATCGCGACTCCTTTGTCAATGATCGCTCGCCGTACTTGAGCATACCGGCCGATATCGACTCCTTCGAACAGGATCGAATCCTCGACGTGCGCGAAACTATTCACGCGGCAACGTGGTCCCAGCAGGCTGCGGACGACCGTGCCGCCCGAGATGATGCTCCCTTGGCACACGACGCTGTCGAGCGCATGCCCCACTCGATCACGATTGCCGACGCTGCCGAAAACAAACTTGGGCGGCGGCAAATTGGGTTGGAACGAGCGAATCGGCCAGTGCTCGTCGTACATGTTCAATTGAGGATCGATCGACACGAGGTCCATGTTCGCTTCGTAGTAGGCGTCGAGTGTGCCGACGTCGCGCCAGTAAGCATCCATCTTGCGATTCTCGTCGCGAAAAGGAAACGCGAAGACTCGATGCGAGTGAATGATCGAAGGGATGATGTTCTTGCCGAAATCGTGCTGGCTGTCGGGACGATTGGCGTCTTGCAGCAATTGTTCGAACAAGAATCGCGCCGTGAAGACGTAGATCCCCATGGACGCGAGGCAATGTTCATCGTCGCCGGGAATGGAACGCGGCTGCTTGGGCTTTTCATCGAAGCCCACGATTCGATTTTCCGTATCGACCTGCATGACGCCGAACTGAGTGCCTTCTTGCAGGGGCACTCGCAATGCTCCCACGGTCAGGTCGGCATTGTTGCGTTTGTGGAAGTCGACCATTGTCCGGTAGTTCATCTTATAGATGTGGTCGCCAGCCAGAATCACCACATATTCGGGACGTTCCTTCTCCAGCGTATAGATGTTCTGGTAGACGGCGTCCGCCGTTCCTTGATACCAGCTTTCGTCGAGCCGTTGCTGAGGCGGCATCACATCAATGAACTCGCCCAAGTCGCGGACGAAATAGTGACGCCAACCGACGTTAATGTGTCGATCCAGGCTGGTGGCTTTATATTGCGTGAGCAGCACGATCTTGCGGAACCCGCTATTCAAGCAATTCGACAACGCGAAGTCGATAATGCGGTAGAGGCCGCCGAAAGGGACGGCTGGTTTCGCACGATCGCGAGTGAGTGGTTCCAAGCGGGAGCCGCGTCCTCCAGCCAGGACCACGGTTAAGACGTCATTCATGGTGTTGCTCCTCGCGACATGGTGTCAGCCCCTCAGGCTTCCCGCACCTAAGGGCTTGCGCCCATTCTATCGCTTCTCGGCCTCACCGCGCAGCGGGCGTTCCCTGAATGCTTCGCCAGGGAATTCTCGATGGCTTTCGCGAAGTCTGCCCGCCTTATAGAGCTCGTCGGTAGCGTTTTTGAGGACGTTTCTGCATCGAAGCGGGAGGAGGCGGCTTGGGCGGCTCGCCATCGGGCCCCATCGACTCGCCGGACGGGTTGGCATTCCCCTCGAGATTCGCATCTGCCGGACTTTCCGCGGCCATTTTCGCCGCCTCGAAGCCGACCATGGTATCGCGCTTGAGCAAGCGGTCGATTCGCTGTTCGATGCGAGTGAGCTGGGGGCCTTCGCCGGGCGCCACGAACGTGTAGGCGACTCCTTCGCGTCCCATGCGCCCCGTCCGACCCACTCGATGGACATAGTCGTCGCAGAACTCGGGAATATCGAAATTGACGATGTGCGAAATGCCCGAGATGTCGATGCCTCGTCCAACCACATCGGTGGCCACCAAGTACCGCAATTCGCCGTCGCGGAACCGACGCATGACCGAATCACGGGCGCCCTGAGTCATGTCGCCGTGCATGCAGGCGACTTGGGAGAGTTTTTTCGCGAGTCGTTCGCCGATGCGGTCGGTGCCGCGTTTGGTGCGGCAAAAGACAATCGCCTGTCGCGGTTGTTCGCGGTCCAGCAACTTCAACAGCAATTCGAATTTCCGTTCCGGTTCGACCGTGAAATAAAACTGTTCGATGGTGTCGACCGCCAGATTCGTGGGCGAGAAGTTCAAGACTTCCGGCTCGTACATATATCGTTCCGCCAGCTTACGGATGGGCGGCGGTACGGTGGCGCTCAGCAGCAGCGTTTGGCGGTCCTTCGGACAGCGTCGCAAGATTTTCTCGATGTCGGGACGGAAGCCGATGTCGAGCATGCGGTCGGCTTCGTCGAGCACCACGCACCAGACGTCATCCAGTTTCAAGGTGCCGCGGCTGAGATGGTCGAGCACGCGACCGGGGGTGCCGACCACGATTTCCGCCCCCTTCCGCAGTTTCTCGATCTGGCCGCGGATCGGTTTGCCGCCATAGACGGCGACGCAATGAACATGAATGCCGTACGCCAGCTTGACGACTTCGTCGTGCACCTGCACGGCCAGTTCGCGAGTGGGGACCAAGATGATCGCTTGGACTCCAGGCGCTTCGTCGGCCGGAGATAGCATTTCCAGAATGGGAATCACGAACGAGGCCGTTTTGCCCGTTCCCGTGCGAGCTTGGCCCAGCACGTCGAATCCATCCATCACCAACGGGATGACGCCAGCTTGGATCTCTGTCGGTCGCTCATAGCCAGCTTCCTTCAGCGCCCGCATCATCGCGCGGGACAGATCCATCTGTTCGAAACGTTCAACTTTCGGAGGGGTAGAGCCAGTCAAGGTAATTTCAGTTCCCAAGTCTAAAGTCATGTTTGTGCTCGTTCAGGCTCACCCGTTCTTCGGGGCGCCCGCTTGTTCTTGCTCGCGAGCGCGAAAGGCTCGCCATTTTTCCAAAGCCTGATCCCGCTTCTGGGTCGACTCGAATCCAGTCGAAAGCGGATCGAACAGATAGACCGCATTCAGGTTGATGTGATCAAAACCATACGCCTTGTAGTCTTGGCTGGTCATGTGGACGAGCGCCGCGAGCGCCACATCGCGCATTTGAGTGTTGATGTTGACGTTATTCAGCTGGCGGATGCCGCACGATTTGTCGTCGGACAACAGGGCCTCCAAGATGCCCCGATGGCTGCGATCTCCCAGCTTCGCGACCGCCAACACCGCATACTGTTTCATTTGCGATTGCATGTTGGGGTTGTTGATCATCTCGCGAGCCGGCTCGATCCCCTCCTTCAACTCGTATTGCAATGAGAGCATGATGCCCTGATAGGCCTGGAAGTCGCGTCCGCGTCGAATCCATTGGCCCAGCAGTCGCTTCAGGACGTCGCGATTGGCGCCGCCATTGATCGAGTTTCGGAAGGCGCCTTGGTAGCAGAGGTTGTACACCATCGCGGATGTTTGCTGCTGCGTCTCGGCGCCTGTCTCGATGGCCACGAACAGCATCGCGGTTACCGTGCCCACGCCCAGTTCTTGCGAATGTGCTTGCATCTGCTGTTGGATCTCCAAACAGCGATTGTTGAGTGTTTCGGAGCCGCTGCGTTGGCCGGAGGCTAGTTTGGCGAGCAAGTCGGGTTCGGCTCGCTGCATGTCGGCGAAGGTGGTGCGCGATTCGCGACTGTCGCCGTAACGCTTTTGGAATATGTCCCACGCAGGAAAATCGTACGATTGGCCGGAGCCCGCGTCGTTCAAAAATTCCTTGATGCGATTCTCCAGTTCGGCTTGTCGAGCCAGAATCAAGATTCGTTCACAGCGGTAGCGAACTTCCCGATCGACATGACGCGAGCCGGCCAGCAATGCGTTATGCGCGACCGCTCCCATCTTGATCAGCGTCTGCGTGGCTTGCTCGCGAGTCGCGAAGCGATCATCCCCCAATCGTTCGACTTGCTTAAAGGCTTCGATTTCCGTGGCGTTCGCGCCCGCGGGTGGGGCGAGTCGCGCGGCGAGAGCAGGCGTGGTCGTGGCGGGGGAAGAGGGGGCGGCGGCGGGCGCCGCGGAGGCGGCTTGAGGGGCGGCGTAGCCAAGACTCGTCGCGGAGATCGCGCCGAGCAGTACGAGTAAACCGACCATCTGAGGCCTTAAGCACATAACGCGGACTCCTATCGCCCTTTAGACTCGCTTCATTCTACGTGTCGCGAAACGCTTCCGAAAGAGATTCAAGCAAGCGCGAACCAGGTTTCTCGTCTCCTTCTTTTCCCGACGACCGTCATGATCGTAACGCGTCGTGCCGCGTCCGGCGCCGGCCCAATCGCCGCCGTCTTGCGGATGCGGGAAGGTCCTCGCTAGAATGCACCCAACAAATGGGATTTGTGGCCGCTTGCAGCCTTAACTGCTAAAGAGCCGATCTTGGGGCGTTTGACGTCGAGCCGCCGCGATGAAGCAGCAGGCAGACTTGTCCGTCGGAGTTAGCGCCGTCGGAATCAGCCCCGTCGGAATCAGCCGGAGACAGCGTTGCGGTCGTCCAATCAACAGGATGGAACGCGGCTATTGGTTTCTGTCCCGCGACTGAACTACCTTGCCGGTCCGATGCGACCGCTTTTCGGAGTTTCCCGACGATGACTCGCCGTCTGCTGCTCGACAACTACCCCGGCCCCAACCCTCCCGGCCCCTCCACCCTGGCCGTCCACGCGGGCGAAGATCACCACAAGGTGGCCGATGCCATCACCGACCCGATTGTGTGCGCCGCGACCTATACGTTCGACGATACGCAGGCGGTGTTGGACTTCAACCGCGAGAAACAGCCGCGCGAAGAATACGGGCGCTACGGGAACCCCGGCGAAAAAGTGGTGGAACGCAAACTCGCCGCGCTCGAGGGTGGTGAAACGGCCTTGCTGTTCTCCAGCGGCATGGCCGCGATCGTCGGCCTCTTGATGGCGAAACTCAGCAGCGGCGACGAAGTGATCTTTTTCGACGAGTGTTACCATCGCAGCCGTGAGTTTTGCGCGAAGCACTTGGCTCGCTTCGGCGTCGTCACTCACCAGGTCAAGGCCTGCGACTACGAGGCGATGGAAGCCGCGGTCAATGAGAAAACCAAGCTGCTCATCAGCGAGTCGCCGACGAATCCGCATTTGAGCGTTGTTGATCTCGAACTGTTCGCCGCCATCGGCAAACGCCATGGGGTCGACACGTTGATCGATGCCACGCTGGCCACGCCGTACAACTGCAAGCCGATCGCATATGGCGTCGATTACGTGCTGCACTCGGCCACCAAGTACCTGGGCGGGCATAACGATTTGCTCGCCGGCGTCATCGTGGGCTCGGTCGAGAAGTTGGAGTCCGTGAAAAAACTGCGCGGCACCATGGGCGCCATCAACTCGCCCCACAATATCTATCTGCTCCAACGTGGACTCAAGACGTTCGAACTCCGTATGCAACGCCAGAACGCCAATGGGCAGGCGGTTGCGGAGTTCTTGGCCCAGCATCCGCGAGTGGAGAAGGTCTATTATCCCGGTTTGCCTTCCCACGCGTACTACGAGGTGGCTCGCCGCACCATGACCGGCTTCGGCGGTCTGGTCACGTTCTTGGTCAAGGACGCCGACGCCCAGCAAACGGCTCGAGTCGTCGACTCGGTCCGCATCCCCCGCATTGGTCCGAGTCTCGGCGGGGTCGAGTCGTTGATCGAACAGCCGCTGGTGATGAGCTACCTCGACTACACCCCTGAACAACGAATCGGGTTCGGCATCTACGACAACATGATTCGACTGTCGTGCGGCATCGAAAATGCCGAAGACCTGATCGCCGACCTAGCGCAGGCGCTTGAGAAGTAGATTGAGCGGGCGTGAAACCGGTGAGTGGGATGGAGGAGCGATCGCGGCTTTACCCTGCGAGCTACCTGATGGAACCGGGAACGAATCCCTGGCGAGTGACCGCGGCGGCCGTGTTGCTCGCCGCGCCGTTGGGCGTGCTGGTGGGATTAGCCATCGCCTTCTTCCTGTGGGCGCTCGACCAAGTCACGACGCTGCGGTTCGCTCATCCGTGGCTCCTTTACTGCCTGCCGGTCGCGGGCGTTTCGGTCTCGCTGCTGTATCATTGGTTCGGGAAAGCAGCGGAGGCGGGGCATAATCTGATTCTCGACCAGATTCATCGGCCCGGTGGCGGCGTTCCCTGGCGAATGGCCCCTTTGGTGCTGGTGGGCACGCTCGCCACGCATCTTTGTGGAGGTTCCGCGGGGCGAGAAGGAACGGCCGTGCAGATGGGCGGCAGCCTCGCGGGCGGGATCGCTCAACTGCTGCGGCTCGACCCCCGCACGACTCGACTCCTGCTGATGGCCGGCATGTCGGCGGGGTTTGGCGCCGTGTTTGGAACTCCTTTGGCGGGAGTTCTGTTCGCGCTGGAGGTCTTGTTCGTCGGGCGGCTCGATTATGACGCCGTCGCCCCATGCCTCGTCGCCGCGTGGATCGGAGACGGAGTCGCCACGGCCTGCGGGGCGACGCATACTCATTACTCGGTGACAACCTGGGCCGCGGCCGCTCAAGTCAACTCGATCTTCTCATGGGATCTGGCTCTGGTCGGCAAAACGGTGATCGCGGGCGGCGCATTTGGGGCGGCCAGCTTTCTGTTCGCGTGGCTCGCTCATCGAGTGCGAGCGATCCTACGAACTCGACTCCGACACTTTTGGATGAGACCCTTGGTGGGCGGCATGGTGGTGGTTCTGCTCGCGAGCTTGCTGAACGCGAACGACTATCTGGGACTGGGAGTCATCCCCGATCCCCATTCCGCTCGGCCCGTCACCATCTCGTCTTGCTTTCAAGCCGACGGCGCCCAACCACTCAGTTGGTGGTGGAAGACGGTCTTTACCGCAGTGACCGTCGGGAGCGGATTCAAGGGCGGAGAAGTCACTCCGTTATTCTTTATCGGCGCGGCGCTCGGCAACTTCCTGGCGAACGTGCTGAACGCACCCGTCGACTTGTTCGCGGCCCTGGGATTCGTCGCGCTGTTTGCCGGCGCCACCAAAACACCGCTCGCCAGCACCGTGATGGCGATCGAACTGTTCGCCGCTCGCAGCGATGGAGCTTTGTCGAGCGGATTCGCGATCTACGCGGCAATCGCCTGCTTTGTGTCGTATTACGCCAGCGGTACGGCGAGCATCTATGCGGCTCAACGACGTCCCAACGCCCCGCAAGCGAAGTGGTAGCCCGCTCATTTCGTGAGCGGTCAGCCGCGTGGCCGGCGAGCGGCCATCGTCGCCAGCCAAGTCGCGTCGTGGGCCGAATGCTGCGTGGAAGTCGACGCTCGACGGACCGGATCGACGGACTAGAAGTCCGTCGTACGGGGGTAGCCCGCTCACTTCGTGAGCGGTTAGCCGCGTGGCCGGCGAGCGGCCATCGCCGCCAAGCCAAGTCGCGTTGTGGGCCGAATGCTGCGTGGAAGTCGACACTCGACGGATCGGATCGACGGACTAGAAGTCCGTCGTACTCGCTAACCCACGTTCAGCAATTCAAGCTGATAGCGTTCGGCATCGGCTTGTTCGCGAGCTTGACGATCGGCCTCGGTTTCGAGTCGCTTCAGGAGCAGCGGCGCGAGGTAAATCCCCACCGCTGCCAATCCCCAACCTGCCCACGAAATGTAGTCGGCGAGTCCCTGCGATTCCGCGTCGCCCGCTTCCGCTTCGACCCGATCGCCCGCGGCAATTCGCTGGCGTTCACGGGCGAACATGCTGGTCATGCTGGCTACCAATTCATCGGTCGTCTTTTCGGAGCAGACATGACCTGCGTCGAGATCGGCCAGAATTGAGTCCCATGCTGAGATCCGTGGCGAACAAGAGAGGTTTAGGCCCGTGGCGCCGTTGTCATCCTGACTGCGATCGAGGTTGCCGCCCTCTGCGCCTGCTTCTGGTTCTCGGCAGAAGCAAGTTGGTTTGCCTTCGAGCGTGGTGACGAGTCGGTTGGCAAGCGGAGTGGTGGTGCACCACTTCTTGGCAATTTCATTGCTCTTCGCACTGGTCGCCTGACCACCATGATGAGCGGAGCCGTCGCTACTGTTGTTGCTCGATGCGGCGCCCAGCGATTCCACGTCTTCCGCGGCGATCACCGCGATTCCCGCCAACGCCGCCGCTGCATGGCTCGCGTGCTCGTCGCCGCTGGCGACAATCATCGCCGAACCGAAAGCCAAATGACTGCCTTGATGGCTTGAGCCGTCGATGCTGATGACTCCGCCCGCATGCTCGCCGTGACTGGTTGACGACACGCCGAATAGAGACGTGAGCACAAGTGAATTGGCAGCGAGGCTGGAAGCGGCTTCCCCCTCGCCGCTGCCATTGTCGGCTTGTGGATTGGTCAAGTCAGTCGCGAGATCATTAGCGAGATCATTGGCGAGGGCCGATGCCGACGTGATCTGCTCGATGTTTCGCTCGAAAATCAAGCTGCCTGTGGCGCCACTGCCTGCGACGCCATGGCTATGACGTACGACAGGCGTCACGGCGGAAATCAGTTGCAACTGATCCTCGCCTTCGCCGCCATCCACGTAGCAGGCGAGCGGTAAATTCGAGTCGACGCAAAGCTGGTCGTCGCCAGCGAGCCCCTGGACAACCAGCGAGCTAATCGTGTCGGCGGCGTACTCACCCAACAATTGACCGTCGCCCAGCACCTGAAGCGATCGTGTGGTCTCGTTGAAGCGGATCTCAATCAAGTCATCTTCCGCCGATCCAACAACGGTCAACTGTTCGTTGGTCAGCTCGCAGGTGACATTGCAATCGATTGCCATGGCCAAGCGTCGTTCAAGGCCCTCGAAGTGGACGCGACGCAGCTTGCGATTCGATGCGGGGCGGTTGCCTTGAGCGAGCAAGCGAAAGCGGTTCATGTCAACCTCGTCTCGAAACGGTTGCGGCTACGCCGGCCAGTCGGCGGAACTCGCTGCTCTGTCAACTGGAGCAGTGAGTTGCCGGGGTGATTTACCACCCCACTAGCTTATCTGCGAGAGATTTTTCGGCAAGAAATCGGTCGGAAAATGATGGATAGCAGGGATTTTGGTCAAGTTGACCGAGAACCACGACTCACTGCCCGAGAAAATCCGCATACCTAGCAACTCGAGTTAACCGTTTTCTCAGGTGGCAGACTATAACGACTGGTGGGAGCGGCCCAGGTAAGATGCCCAGAGGCGTTGAGGAGAAGAGTTCGTTCGCATGCCTCGTGGGCAAGTTCCTTGAGTGTTATGGAACGGTTTTGCGAGTTCGATTTTTACCTTTAAGTGTTTAATTTGTAATGGGTTAGCGGATGTTGTTTGTTGATCCTGATACCGAAGTGATCGCTGCCGTCCTGGCAGGTGAACACAATCGGTTCGATGAGATCGCTCGCCGCTACTCAGGGGCTCTGTGGCGAATGGCCTACAGTCGTCTGGGGCTGCGGGACGCCGCCGACGACGTCTTGCAGGAAACGCTGCTGGCGGCGTTCCGGTGGTTGTCCAGTTACGACTCCCGCTACAGTTTTCGCACTTGGCTCTGGACCATTTTGCTGAACGAATGCCGACGGTCGCTGGCCAGACGGTCGCGGCGACGAGAAGTGTCGTCGCACGAGCTGGCGGCCGCGGGCGAACTGGCGAACTTGACGGCGATCGAGAATCCGCAAGAGTCGCTCTTGCTGCGGGAGCGAGCGGAAACGCTGGAGCGGTTATTGCGACGGCTGCCCGAACCCGAGGCGGACGCCTTGCGACTACGGTTTTTCGGCGAGCTCAAATTTCACGAAATCGCTCAAGTCATGGGAAGCAGCCTGAGTACCGCGAAGTATCGAGTTCGTGACGGCTTGGCTCAATTGTCCGAGTGGCTAGGGGCTGATGATTCGCCGTCGCCGACCGTTCGCGACGAAGATCCACACGCCTCCCTCGCGACTCGTCACTCCACGCACACACATTCGAACTCTTCGTGTGATCCCGCTGCGGACCAATCCACAGACCCAACCACGGATCTCCACCGATGACCCATCACTGCTCGTGCGACCAGGTTTTCGAAAGACTGACCCGTGGTCCCTTTCCCACTGACCAGCACTTCCGTCATGAGTGCTCGGTGGTGTGTGATCGAGAGGAACACGAGGCTTGTGGTTCGACAGCCAGCATTGCCGAGGACGCAGCGGTCGACGCTCATCTCGCCGTATGTCACGAGTGTCGGATGTTGGCCGAAGGTCTGCGGCCGGCCGTGGCGCTCTTGCGCGAGTCGCGGGATTTGCCCGAGTATCGCGGTCGTTTGCCGGCGATCGACTACGGCCAGGTAGCTCGTGTCTCGCTTCCTCCCGAGTCGCCGCGGGTCGCCAGCGATGGACGGGGCAACGACGTTCGCGCCGAGCGAATTGCTTGGCCCATGGTTGCTATTGCACTGGTGGGGGTAATCGTTGGCGTCGGCCTCACTCACCTGCGCGATTCGCAATCCGACGTGCGAAAGCCAAGTTGGCTGGCGTGGAACTCGTTGGGAGAGCGAGCGGACGATCATTGGACTTTCGCTTCACTGCGATTGTCCGAGGCTTGCCGTGAACCGCGCGAGCGACAATTCGCGTCCGGAGGCGCATTGGCGGAAGAGCGAGTGGTCTGTTGCACTCGATGCCATGCGTCGTCGGCGAGTCGAGCCGCCGTGACTTCGGTAACGCCCCCCGTGGAGATGTCCCGGTTGCTCGTCGCATGTCTGGCATGTCACGAGGGGTAGTGCGTTAGGTACGACGGACTTCCAGTCCGTCGACGTCTCTCTGTACGCCGGACTTCCAGTCCGTCGCTGTCCCTCCGTACGACGGACTTCCAGTCCGCCGACAAGTTCCGAGTAACCCGATCCGCCAAGCTGTTCTAGCTCACCTTCCGCGGTTCGAGGCCAGAATTGGCTTTTTGGGGCCGGTTTGTGATGGTCGGCGACTCGGCGCGTGCTTTTGTGATTCCGATTCGCTCGGCAACCGAGGCCGGCGTTCGTTGTGAACGGTTCGCCCGCCCATCCCCCTCGGTCACCATCCCCAAGCAAGCTTGGAGCGGGGGAAGACGAATGCGTCCCGTCCACAACGACACTCCGTTTTCGCGCCGCGTCTCCATGCCTATTCGCAGGCCTCGAATCGACGGACTAGAAGTCTGTCGTACATCAGATGCGCTCCTCTGATCACGCGGCTTTCGCTGTCGACTGATCGTGCTCCCGAATCGCTCTACGAGCGACATCCAGGACGACCAAGGCCACCACCCCACACGCCGCGCTCAGCACGACATAAATCAGCCAGGGCGCTCGTTCGGACAGGGGCGGCGGAGGGGGAACATAGTTGGGATTGTGGATTTGCGGTCCCAATTCCAAGCGTTGCGGCGGCGGGGCGAGTGTTGTTGGTAGGTTGCGTTCCAAGTCGTAGTGAGGCGCTTCGGCACGCGGGTTTCCGTAAAACAGTCGCCACGGGCCTGGATGCTGCGAGTCGTGGGCGAAGATGAGTTCGCGAGCGGCCGAGACGACCGTGGCTGTTTCCAAGTTCAAAGGCGGATTCTGGTAGTCGACCACGCTCAATCGCAGACGACTCGAAACCACTTCCGACGAAAACTCCACGATGAAGGGAGCTGCCGCTTGGCCCGCCGTGCGTCGCACGATGCCTGCCGTGAGGTGTCGATAGCCGGTGTCGGTCGAGTAAGGACCGGCCGCTTCCAGGATGTAGTCGCGAGCATAGTCGGTGTCGGAATCCGCGAATGCCAGACGAATCTTGTCGACCGGAGTCTGGTCGCCGCCCAACTCAAGGACCCAGGCGGACGCGGCGGCGCCTTGAGTGCGAGTGGCGTCGCGATAGCCGACTTGCAGAGGCCACTCCACCTGTTCGCCGGGAATCTCCACGGTGCGGTGAGCGGTCGCGGACAAGATCTTCGGCGGCTGACCTTGGTCGACCAGCGAGTCCGCATCGACGCGTAAACGGAGATACCGCTGACGGCTGAGTGGATACTTGAGGCGACGATGGTCGAACTGGATTTGGTTGGACTCGGGTGCGGCGATGCGAGTGAGCGGTTGTTGAACGAGCGTGCGCCAAGTCTGGCCGTCGTCGCTCCCTTCCAGCGTCGCCAAGCGACGGAACTCGCTGCCTTCCGTATCGACATCCAGCTGATCGTGTTCCGCGGGCGATTCCCCGAGGTCCAAGGAGAGTTCTCGAGTCGATTCGCCGACCACGGATTCGTTGAATCGCTCGGCCTCGAAGGCTTCATCGCGTTTTTCCTCGCGACGCACTCGCAACACAAACGGAACTTCACCGCCTTGCGAGTCGATCAGTCGCAGGTCGGCCAAATCGAAACGAGCACGCGAGAAAACGCTGCGATCCAACAGGATGCTGATCCACTTCGACCGGCTCTTGGCGGAGGGGGGCGAACTGGCAGTTTCTGGTTCCGAGTTTCCCTGGTCCGCCGCCGGATCGGAGGCTTCTGAACTGGTGAATTCTTGATAGAACTGCCACCGCACCATCTGGGGATCGCTGCTGATCGCTTCACTCGATCCGCCTGCGTCTGAGACTGGATCCGAGGCTGGAGGTGGTGTGTCCTCCGTCGTTGCCGCGGCAGGCGAGTCGGAATTCTCTTGCGAGCTCTCTGGCTCGCTCTCTTGCGCAAGCGCGCGAACGGTCGGCGACCAGATGCCGCTGCCGCTCAACAAGCACGCGGCAATAAGGCCCCAAGGCAGGAGGCGACTGGTACGAGCGCGAGACAGATCAAGCAGCCGATACATGCGAGGACTCCTACGATTCTTGTCCGCGAGTTGCGCCGAAGCGTTGGTATGCCCAAGCCGCGATGCCTAACACCAACGCCAACGCGAAGAACGCGGCGATGCGATAGATCTGATCGAGCGCCGCCATGTCGACGAGGAATACCTTACTGAGCGTAATGGCGAGCAGCCCGAGAGCCGTCCAACGCGAGAGGCGCGCGCGAGCCGCGAAGCCGATGGCCAATAGGCAGGTCGCGTACACGCCCCACCAGATGGACAGCCACATGCTGGCTCGTCGTCGCCATTCCAGTTCACTCGCCCAGCGGGTGGGATCGCTAAAGTCGAAGCCCTGTTGGGCCGCCAAGACGGGACGAAACCATTCGTACAGATCGACCGACACGAGATAACAGATCATGCAGAAACAGGCCACGACGCCCGCGCCCGCGGCGAATCGCTCGAGTTCGCTGCCGCGGGACATGCGACGACGACTAATGACCAAAACCGCCAGGATGAAGACGATGGCGACCAGTGCGGGGGCGGCAGCCAGATTGATGACAGGCGTGTAGGGGCCGCGGGCGGCATGGTCCCAGGAGAGTCGCGGGATGTCGACCAGCGCGAGTCGGCCCAGGGCGAGTGTTCCCAGCGCCGCGGCGAGTCCCCGAAGCTGCCACCGTTCCACTCGCCAGCCAAACCACCACAGCGCCGATGCCATGGCGGACCAACCCAGCGACACCCAGGAAGTGGACGCCTGCAATGGCAGAGCCAGAGTGATAAAGCCCGTCGTCAGCACAACGGCGAATAACAGCAGCGAGCGGGACGCGGTTCGTGATGCCATCAGCACTCGAGCTTCCAACGCATAGGCGCCGGCGAAGATCACGGCCGCCGTCCCTCGCCAGTCCGAGTGTCGATCTTCCAGCAGAGCGAGCACGGCGAGAAAACCGAGGCCCGCGCAGATCGCGGAACGCAGTTGTTCTTCCCACACTCGTAGTTCATCCCACAACGTATCGCCGCTTGGGGTAGTCGCCATCCAGACGCTTTGGACGCGGTGCAATACAAACAGACAGCCTTGGAAAAGCAGGGCGGCGACCATCTTTTCGGGATGGTAATTGGCGAAGAACCACAGCCAAAAGACGAGTTGCGCTCCGAGCAGTGTGAGGGTTCCCAGCAGCGACCAACGGCGGAAAGTAGCGGCGGCGAGACTGCCAGCGGTCAGGAGCGTGAGATACGTAAAGAGCGAGACGTATTGGTCATGGTCCGAGTGCAGAAGCAGGGGAGTAATGAAGCCGCCAAGTACTGCCATCAACGCAATGCCGAGCGAACGGTAGCCGATGGCCAACAACATCGACTCGGCCACCACAATGGTCAACAGCACGCCGATCGTGTTGCGCGGAATCAAGTCGTAGAAGCCGAAGGCGCTGAAGATGGATGCATACAGGACGACGATGCCGCCGCTGGTCAGCATGCGTGAGAAGAGCCGCCACCCTTGGCGGTCCTTCCGCCAGCCCGCAATGACCAACGCCAGCCCGAACATGAGTCCAATGGACACTCGACCAATCGGCCCAATCCATTCGTTCTCGTAGGCGTACTTCAAGAAGAACCCGGTGGCGAACAGCAGAGTGATCACCGCCACCCAGCCGAGCGCTTGTCGACCGATCAGCATTTCGAGCGAGATGGCGTCGCCGGCAGTGGGCGCGGGGGTCGAGCGCGCGGAAGTCGCCGTGGCCGGTGATGCCGCGGGCGCGGGAGGTGGCGCCCATGCGCGTCGGCCCGGTTCCGCGGCGGCTGCGGGAGAGACCGAACGACCGATATCGCTCGTGGTCGGAGAACTGGCGTCCTCGATCACGATCGCGTCCGCGATCAGATCGGACTCGGCGGTCGCGGGTTGTGGAGCCGCCGTCGGCTTGTTTTCGGCCGAAGTCGCGGGGGCTGCGGGCTGAGTGGTTGGTTGGCGGGGCTCGACCGGCGTCGCGGCCGCGGCGGGCGAAGCGGACTCAACGGGGCGAGCAGTCCGCAGTCGCAGCACTTCGACTTCGAGTGCCTGGAGGCGGCGGACGAGTTCGCTGACTTGGCGAGTGCGAAAGTAAGCGATCAGAGCCAAAATCGGACCGCCGACCAGAGCCGCCAGGAGGAAGATGCCGACCACGAACACCATCAACAGCTCGGCGATGTTCGGCATGAGAGCGGCGAGTCCAAGGAGTGAGGCGGATGGTTAGTGCTTTTAACGAACGGTAGTGAGCGGATCGCGATGAGCGTCTCCGGAGAGCTCGCTCCGGAGGATTCTTCTAGTTTCGGTCGCACCTCAGCTGGTCTTGATCATCATGCACTGGGTGGTCGGCATCTCGATGACCTTCTCGCGCTTGTCCGCGCTGAACTCGGCGAAGGCGTTGCGGACGCCTTCGAGGATCGAGTAGTCGTGGGAGATGACGACTCCGCCCGGGATCAGCCGGGGCCAGAAGTACTCGAGGCACTGTTTGGTGCTTTCGTACAGATCGACGTCGAGGTGGACGAAGCAGAACTGGGTGTCGTCGAGCACTCCCCGGATCGAGTCGGGACAGAAGCCCTTATGGAATCGGAGGTTGGGGTAACTGCCCAGGTATTTTTGGATCGATTCGAGGCTGCAAGCGAAGCGGCCCTTCTTTTCGACCATTTTTTCGGACTCGTGCGGCTCGGGCAGCCCCTCGAACGTATCGCACAAGTGGAACGTTTTATCCCCTTTGGCTTCGCAGATGACTTTGGCGGTGCTGCCTTGGAAGAGTCCTACTTCGGCGAAATCGCCGGGGACTTCCCGCATGCCGCAGGCGAGCGAATGGAGGATGAACATCTCCTGATTGGTGACGAGCGAACGGCGTTCCCGGCGAGCTCGCCGGAGAACTTTCAGCTTCTCCCAGTCCTTATGGGTGGACAGAGTTGCCATTTCCATGCGGGAGACGATATCGATGCCGAGCCATTCGAGGAAGGAACCGCCGATCCAGCCTTGAAATTTCTTGTTGCGTAGAAACATGTTGAGTAGTCCGCGGTGAAGAGGACTGAGGGAGTGAAAAATCGCCGCGTCCCACCTCGACGACCCGGCCAAGCCGCTATTTTCGCTCTAACTCGCCTATTTTGGCAAGACCAAAGATAGGTGCGACGGACATCCAGTCCGTCGCTGGAAGGGAAGCTGCTCGAGAATCGAGCAGTCGGGAAGATCCGTGTTCCCTAGACTCGCCTTGCGTCCAAGAATAAGGGAACACTGATCGTCACTGATCCCCGCTAATCGGAGCAGGCAGCACGACTCATGTGTTTGGCGGTCAGGTGGCTTATCTCATTCCGTGTCCACACTCGCGATGGTCTCGCCGCTCTGGTCGAGGATGATGATTCGATTGCGGGCTACGTAGCCGTCTCGCTTCGCGAGACGATCAGCCAGCTTGCCGTAGCGAGCGACTTGGTAGGCCGAGTTGCCAAATGCTCTGGCGGCTTTAGGCACGCGAGCAACTTAAATCACCCGGTTGCCTCGAAGGAACTTTGACTGCGGGAGACGCCCAGTCGCAACTCGAGTGCAGTTCTTGGTTTTCGCCTGCCGTCAATCGTAATCATCCATGTAGTAGTTGCCTCGCGCCATCGGCTTCATTGATTTCACGAGTTCGTCTCGGAGTTGTTGCATGGTCGCTCGTTCTTCGTCCGTGAAGTCTTGCGGGCTTGAGGACTCCTGTTCGATGACCCAATCGATGACCATCCATTGAATCTCAAAGAGGGATTTGTCTTGGTGCTCTTCCAGCCATTTTGCCGCGGCTTTCTCGTCATTGAGGAACACACTGGGATAAGACGGCCGCTTGGGCCTTCCGCGCGGGTCGCCGTCTGTGCGCGGCCAGATCCCGTACGGTTGAATCTGATCGTACATGATGGTTCGGCACATTTTTCCGACCGTAGCATTGTACATGTATCCGTTAATCCCAACGGAATAAGTCAAGCAGTACCGCTCATCGCCCCAATTCTCGATGAGGGACTTGAAAGCGCCGGCGCCCAATGCCTTGAGTTTCCGTCGCGCACTGTTGACGGATTCTTGTTTCTTACGGTCGTAGCCGGGAGGGAATTTGAGATCGGGCCCGCGGCGTTCGGTGGGGGCAGGATTCTCTGACGCGAGTGCGTTGATCAGTCTTGGGACGTCGATCTGAAGATCGCCTTTGCCTTGAGCATTACCAGACGATGCGAGTAAGACGGCCGTTATCAGTACCGCAAAGCACGATCGCATGTGCCTTTCCCTTCTGTTTGGAACGCCCAAGGTAATCCGGCGGCTATAGGATCGATCTGGTTCGCCGTTCGGGTTCAGCATCTTGTGGGCGTGCCGACCGGGAACAAGTCCACGGCAAACATGTCGCATGTCATTGTCGTGAATCAAGGCACGTGAGGCAATGAGTTTGTGATCACGGTCGATGACCCAATCGCTGAAGTTCGTGCCGAGCGACTCGCCACAAGTTCTGGCTTGCAGTGAGTCCATCCAGGGTAGCCGCGTCTCGATTGTTCGTGCGAGTTTCTCCACCTCGCGGAGATGTAGTCGCGGAGCGACGACCGATCGTAACCGCGGGTTTCAGCCCGTGGTTTGAGCGTCGTAACTCGTGGCGTGTGCAGGACGAGCCAGAGGTGGTCACGGGCGCGACCCACCTGCAGCCATACAGGTCGAGTGGAGCTCGACAATCACGCCGCCAGTGGGCTCGACGGCCCGGTTGACATGATGGAATCGCAGACGCCTTGCTCGGCTTGTCGCTGATCTGCACCCGTCTGAGCAGGCTGCCTGACATGAGGTTCAGGTTTCTGGAAGATGCCTAAGCGTTAAGTCTTGGTTAATTCGAGTCCATCGAACGCTTTCTTCTGGGCTGCGGAAAGTGCCAATTCGGCCACCGGATTACGAGCATTCCAAGGCACAAGCCGTGGCGAGATGACTTCCGTTATGGCAGTGCGGTCGAGGGACTCAATTTGTCGAGGGCAGGGGATTGCCTTGAGTTGTTCGGCGGTTCCACATTGTTGGACGCCCTGTAGAATCTGCTGATCCAAAACCGGAGATTGTTGACTCCTGCAGTGGTGCTAACTAGCCTTGGCGAGGGAGGCAGAAGATGGTCCGTCTTGGCATCCCCTAGCGATTGTTTACTCCCCAACAAGTGTCTTGAACTGGAGACGTGCAACATGAAAAAAGTGGATTGGAATCGAACTCGCGGACTAGTGGCTCTAGCGGTTCTTTTAGGCGTGATCGGTTTCGGCGGCTACGCCGCCTCGATGGCACAAGAACCGACTCCGGCGAAGGAGACACAAAAGTCTGCGCCGACTCCGTGCAGTTGCAAAGGCAACGAGGGCAAAAGCACAACAAAGACGCTCGAAGGGTATCAGACCTGCCCGTTTTACTGTTTCGCTACCGTTAACGAAGGTGGTACGACGCTATATTATCATTATGCAATTCGCTATATTGCTTCAACTTGCGAGTTCGATGGCTTGAGTATGCTCGTCTTGGATTCGGAAGTGAATGCAAATGGAGCATGTGGTGGCGAGAAGTGCATTGGCCATACGCTCTTGCCGCCTTCCGGTAAGCTGGCAAGTGACCGCCCGCGAGACATTGTTGTTAACCTCCCCAATACTAGGAGCGTACCTCCCTTTGATCCCGCTCAATTCAAAGTCCAGGGAGGTGCGACGGAGACTTCGCAGTTTTTCTGCGAAGTTCCGCTAAGAAATCAAGGCCGTAAGGCGCTTGTAATTGTAAAGACGGTACAGGCAGATCCTGCCGCCTACAACAGAGGCACTATTCGTCCTCCCAAAGTGTTTCATTTAGCGTTCGAGGTTAATGAGGCAACTGACCGAGGTAGTTCTCGGACAATTCCGATTGACCGAGTGAACTACGAGGGAAGAAACGAGGTTAGGTTTGAGATGTCTGGCGTGGAGTTCACCGCTATTCTTGCGGACCAGTAGTTCTAGCAAAAGCAAGAACTTGACCTTAGGGCAAACAGCAAGTTGCTCTTTATGCGTAATTCAGATCCTTGATTACTCTTCTAAGGCCACCCGACTCGACGTACCCTGGAGATTGGGGTACGTCGAGCGAGCACAGCGAATACCAACGTTGACAAAGCTGCTTGTGTAGATCGGCACTGCAACTCGACGGAAGACCAAGTTGTCGAGTTGTTCTGTTTTCGTGATTTTGCTGTCAGGTAGTCCTCCCCTGACAATCCGTTGCAAGTGTCCTCTGGAGGCTATCAATGCAGCTCGATCGAGTGGGTATGCCATGAGAAGTGAATCCGTGAACTCGGCAGGTGGAGATGCGAGACCATGGATTCCATGCTTGGATACGTCAGCAGCTACCAGAGATTCAGCGTCTAGTTTGTCGAGTTGTACGACCTCGTTACCCCAGGGGTATTGGGTTTGCCCACAGTTCGTCGCTGCGTATTCGTACTCAATTTCCGTCTGTAATCGCTTGCCATAAGACTCAGCGAAATCGGCCGCTTGCTCATAGGAGATCGACGTTAGTGTCATAGCGGGCAGGCCATCTGCCTTTATTCCGAAACGACGCATGTATTCCTGCCATTCGGATGTAGTCACTTCCCGCTCATCCAAGTAGAAACCGTGAATGCTGACTTTGTGGCGAGGAGAACTTGGCAAATCTCGACTGCCAGCATTGAATTCTTCGTTTGGTGGAAATTCGATCATCGTTCGCGTGACGACGTTTTTAGGAGGTACGTCGATCTGAGGCAGCTCAATACTTCCATCTGCGGCCATACTCCATCGTGATAGACGAAAGCTTCCTGCAATGGGTGCTGTAAGGTTTGGCACTAATCGCTCCACTTCATGGAATCCATGGTTGGGGATTTGAGCAATAACCATGTAGTTGCCCGGAAACAGCTTCGCTCTCGCAACGCCATCCGCTCCCACGTTCATGATATCGGGAGAGTGAACTCCATCTAACGCGCCTGTTTCTGGGTCTCTCAGCCAGAACTTTACGCGAGCAGAGGGGGCACGGCGGCCATCTTGCGGGGATGGAATTGGTTCCAGATTGCCGTTCTGATCCGCGTTTCTCTGGAGGATGAGTAGACTCACGTCGCGTCGCGTGTCGGTGGCGACGATAGTCTCAGGAACGATAGACGCTGGTTCAGCAGGAGGTTTCAGAAAAACGTTGAGTCCCAAGAGGATCAAAAGCAATCCCACCAGCACTCCCATACCCGTGAGGGCTCGGTTGCGTTTGGTCCAGCGCCAGGCGCGTTCCCAGGCGGGGGTGGGGCGAGCTTGAATGGGGCGGCCGTCGAGCCAGCGGCGCAAATCATCCGCGAACTCGGCGGCTGTCGCGTAGCGCTCCGCCGGGTCGCGCCGCAACGCCTTCAAACAAATCGTATCCAGGTCGCGCGGAATCCCCGGCTTGAAGGCGCTGGGCGGCTTCGGGTCGGCCGTCTGCTTCAAGTGACTCATCGTGCTCCCCTCGCCCATGAAGGGGAACCGGTGAGCGAGCAGTTGATAGAGGATCGAACCCAGCGAGTAGACATCGCTGCGGCGAGTGGCATCGCGGCTGCGCCCCGCCGCCTGCTCGGGCGACATGTGAGCGTAGTTGCCCACCACGTCGTTTCTCTCCGTCACCGTAAACTCGGCGCTATTCGCCTTGGCCAACCCAAAGTCGGTGACCAGCGGTTCGAGTTTTTCGTTGAGCAGAATGTTGGCGGTCTTCAGATCGCGATGAACGACTCCGGCCTCGTTCGCAAATTCGACCGCGCGGGCCACCACTTCCCAGAAGGCGACCGCGGATCGGGGGGCTTCAAAAGGAAAATTCTTCAGACGTTCCGCTAACGACGTCCCTGGAATATAGTCCTGCACAATGGCCGTCACGTCGGGCCGATTGATCACTCGCAGCACGCGTACAATGTTCGAGTGCTTCAACGTCGCCATCGTTCTCGCTTCGCGCAAGAACAACTCCTGGGCGTCCGCGTGAAAATGGTGCTCCCGCGGCAGTTTGATCGCCACCAATGTCTTCAGCAGCGTATCGCGCGCTTTCCAGACCTCGCCGAACGTGCCTCGTCCAATCAACTCGATCAACTCGTATTCGTCGATCATCCGCTTCGGCTGCGGCACGAACGACGCCGTCTGTTCGGCGTCAATCAAGGTGCTGGGGTTGATGCGACTACCGCAGGTGCTGCAGGTAAGAAACGCAACCGACTCTTCCGGGATCACTTCGATCTCGGCTTGGCAATTCGGGCAATTCAGGTGCATGGCGGTGGGAGGGCGGGCACAGGATGGAACTGCTCTGCAAACGGGGGCACAACGTCCCTCATTATATCTAGCCCCACGCTAGGATGCTCGCCCCGGTCGCGCATGATGAGCCCAGTCGATCCAGTCCGCGACCTCGTTCAGGTCCGGGGGGGAGGACCCTCGCAAAATGCTCTCTGCCTCGCGAGTCCCCAAGAACGGCTCGATCAACTCAAACAGCGATGCCGGATCCATCGCCGCCAAGTCGTCGGGATCGGTGACCCCAGACGCCACCAGGATTTGAGCGTCGTGTCCGCGCAACTGAGGCACTCGGCACATCAACTCCGACTGCGCTTGCCACTGCCGGATCGTCTCGCCCGTAATGTGCTTCAGCCCCATCTTGGCGGCGATCTTGTCCGCGTCGGCATCCAGCAGATCCTCGACCGTCTTGACCCCCAGGGTCTCCAGCCGACGAGCCGTCTTGGCGCCGATCGATGGGGCGGCTTCGACGTCGCTGTCCCGCTCCAGATAGAACTTGAGTGCTCGAGCTGTTGAGCCGCTCGACGATCCAGCCCCCGAGTCGTCGCCGACCAGCCGTTGAGCGGTATCACTTGCAGCGTCCGTTTCCGAGGCGGCAGCGTCGCTCTCCTCGACCGCCGACTTGGATCGCTTGAACCGCGGGACGAATCGCTTCATGCGGCTGGCCGTGCTGGTCGCTCCTTGCCAGACTCGCGACGCGACGCCGCGGATCGCTTGCCCCATGCGAGCTCGCCGCGTGGGTTGGTTCTCCGTCGCCGCATCGGCTGCTGACGACTCGTCGTCGGGCGACTCTTGCGACTCGGAGGAATCCGTAGGCTCGTCATCCTCCGGCGGCGGCTCGTCGCGGCGTTGCGACGAACCTCGTTGCGGACGATTGCGAGACGGTAAGTCGATCTCGCCGCGGCGGCGGCGGTCGCGGCGAGCGTCGTCGCGTTCGGCATACGTTACCGCGGCCGGCTCGGTGGCTTTGACCGTCTTGGCGTCGAGTTGGTCGGTCGCGGCGTCGTCGAGCGGCGTCGAGTCGTAACTTGTCGGCTCGAACTCGTGCGAGTCGTCGCGTCGGGCGCGGCGAGCGGGCGCTGCGGTCGACCGACCTGTATGGCGAGTGGCGGGGCGACCGCCAGGACGTCGCCGACTGCGGACAGTGGACGAGAGAGGGCTGCGAGTAGCGCCGAGCGTGCCGGGGGCGGCGTGTCGCACGAGCGTGGTTCCCATTCCCACGCCTCCCTTCGCAACCGGCACGGGGGGCACGAATTTCGGGCGGTCGTCGTCGGTGAACCAATCGAACAGACTGAAATCCCAGTTGAACCAGCGGGCCAGAAACCCGGGAGTCGAGGTGCGATCCGGAGTGCCATGGCCGTGGTGCAGACCCGTGGGGCGAACGGGTTGGGCGTCGAGTTCACTGAGTGGGATTTTGAGGACCTGATGCGCGTGCAGTTTGCGCACGAACTTTTCGTCGTCCGGTAAGTTCTCGATTACTTTGCCGGTCCGCTCGGCCTCTTCATAGATCGCTTCCAACAAATCGATCTCGTCTTCGTCCTCAAGTTTCTGGAGGACCCAGCGAGCGGGCATTTTCATGGTCGCCAGCACCGTCTCGACCACCAGTTCGCACATCGGTGGGCAGGAGCCGGCCTCGACAAACGCCTTCTCGAGTACGCGAGCGAATCCGACCGCGGCAAAGCCGATCATTTGAGCGATCCGGTCCTTGCACTCTTGGTCGAGCCCCGAGGGGGGATCGTCGATGCCGCGCGCGAGATCGTAGTGGTCAATCAAGGAGTCATAGTGAGTGTTGGCCAGTTCGGCGCCTTGTTTGATAAGTCGTTCGAGCCAATCCTTGCCCTCGGGGACAATGATGTTGGGGTAGCCTCCCTGATCCACCTCCAAGATTTCCTGGAACTCCTCGTAGCATTTCGAAATGCTCCACTCGGCCGCTCGATGGACTTTCCCTTCCTCTTCCGTTTGACCGGTGTGGAACGGCATCATCGGGTCGGTGAAGTAATGGCTGAGAATCCCTGCGGTATAGACCGCGTCGCTCCAGTATTGGCGACGAAGAGCCAGGACGAGTCGCTCGTACCATAACTGAGATGTGCGGATCGCCCCGCCCCAGTAATTGTCGCGCACATGCAAGACGTGATTCTGAAAGTCCTTGAACTCGTTGTCCGGCGCCTTTGCTCCACGAAGGTAGGGCTCGTAATAATTCAAGAATAAATCGCGCCAGCCATCGGCATCCGGGCAGCGGAGATGACGCAACGCGTCCATCGCCAGCTTGTGGTGAGTTCCCGGGCAAGCGGTCAGAAATACCAAGCGGTAGAGTATCCCCATGACGCCAATGTTCCTCCATGAACAAGGTCGGACCGGAAGTTGTACTCCGAATCGCCCCGCTGACGGAAGACGAAAAACGCCCTACGAATCGCACGATCGTCAGGCCCATGCGAAGTGAGTTTGGCGGGATTGGGTTGATCAGGTGGTTTGTGTGGTTGGTGGTAGGTTTTTGGCCCGGTGGGGCAGGTTTTTAACCTGCCCGGCATGGTGAGAATCTGTGCCTCGCCTACAGGGCAGGTTAAAAACCTGCCCCACGGGGGTGAAACCTGCACCACGAATCGCAGATCACCGCTGCTTCACGGCCCAGGCGCGCCTGTGTCGGTGGTTCCGCGAACTGTGTAAAATAACGGGCAGTTGGTTTCGCCTGGATCATGCCATGGAACGGTATCAGGCCAGGGGGGAATGGCTGAGGGAGGAGAAACAGTCATGGGACGCACCATTGTGGACCCGCCCGCTCATTCGCCGCGGAAAGATGGGCAATATGCTGGCGGTTGGTGGCACGAGGATCTTGAGCAGGGCCGAATCGTCTGTGATTTGTGTCCTCGCGAGTGTCACTTGAAGCCGGGGGATCGCGGCTTCTGCTTTGTGCGACAGAATGTCGACAACGAGATGGTGTTGACGACCTATGGTCGCAGCACCGGGTTCTGTATCGATCCGATCGAAAAGAAGCCGCTGAACCACTTTTATCCCGGCACCAGCGTTTTGTCGTTTGGCACGGCGGGCTGCAATCTTGGCTGTAAATTCTGCCAGAACTGGGATATCTCGAAGTCGCGCGAGGTGGAGCGGTTGAGCCAATTGGCGACGCCCGACGCGATCGTGCGAGCGGCTCGCGAGAACCATTGTCGCAGCGTGGCCTTCACCTACAACGATCCAATCGTGTGGGCGGAGTATGCCCTGGACACGGCTCGAGCTTGTCGCGAGGCGGGGATCGCCACGGTTGCGGTCACGGCAGGCTACATTTCGCCAGTAGCCCGCGCGGCATTTTTTGAACCGATGGACGCGGCGAATGTCGATCTCAAGGGCTTCACGGAAGACTTTTACTGCAAAATCACCTACTCGCATCTCCAGCCGGTGTTGGAAACCATTGAGTGGTTAGTGCGTGAAACCAACGTGTGGGTCGAGTTGACGAACTTGGTGATTCCCCGCACGAACGATGCGCCCGGCGAGTTGCGACAGATGTGCGACTGGATCGTGAAGCACTGCGGGACCGACTTGCCGGTCCATTTCTCGGCGTTTCATCCCGACTTTCGGATGCTCGATTTACCGCCTACACCACGGGAGACATTGGTCGAGGCGTACGAAATCGGCCGAGCGGCGGGGATTCGCCACGTGTATGTCGGGAACATCGACGATGTGCGTCGGCAAAGCACGTACTGTCCTCATTGCGGCGAACTGTTGATCGAGCGGAATTGGTACGCTCTGGGCGCGTACCACCTGAAGGGTGATCGATGCGGTGCGTGTGGAGGCAGGATCGCGGGTCGGTTTGCCGATCGACCGGGCGACTGGGGGCGTCGCCGTCAACCGTTGGATATGTCACGCTACGCCACTACTACACTGGTTACTTCCATCTCGTCTCCGAGCCCTTTGATGACCGATTCGAAACAATCTGCGACTCCTTCGTCCCAACAGCCTTCAAGCCATCCTGCATCGGCGTCTCCGTTGGTCGATCGCGAGCAGGAAGCGAAAATCTTGCGAGCGGCTCAGGCGATCGTGGCCACGGAGATCATCGGTCGCCCGGGGCCGGCTGATTGGCTGGCGCTCGGCGAAGCGGCCGGGGTGTCGGTGATGGGGGCCTTCGTGACGCTCAAACGCGAGGGACGGCTGCGAGCGTGCTGCGGGGCGTTGGGAGTGCCCATGCGGTTGGCCGACGCTTTGCGGCAGGCGGCCGTGCGAACCGCCACCGATGATCAGCGTTTTCCAACGATTTCGCCGACCGAGCTGCCGTTTCTCACGGTCGATGTGAATCTGTTGTACGGATTCCAGCCCGTGCGAGCTCGCGGGCGCGACCGGCTGAATGCAATTGTCGTCGGACGGCATGGCCTGCAGATTCGTCGCGGCAACCAAGCAGGGCTGTTGTTGCCGAGCGTCCCCGTCGAACAGGACTGGGATGCGGAAACGTATTTGCGTCAGCTTTGTCGGAAAGCAGGTTTGCCCACGACGGCTTGGGAAAGCGACGATGTCGAACTGGTATCATTCGAGAGTCGCGAGTTCGGCGGCGAAATGGAACGCCGTCTGCTGGCTGAGCTCGCACCGCAGGTGGCTGAGTCGCCTAGGAGCGTCGGGGCCCAGGAGGGGGCGGAATCGGACGAGCAGTGGGCTAAGCGGCTGGCGCGTCCGCGGATGAAGGACGCCGATCTTGAGGCGCTCGAGCGGCATGCACGTACGAATTTACTCGCGCTCCTGGAAGGGGGAACTCCCAACTACTATTTGTTCGGAGTGGCGGACGGCACGGTCGCGGGTCTGCTGTTGACGCTGGAGATTCCTGGGCAAGCCGAGCCTTTGCGGTTTTCGCAGTTTTCCTTGCGACCGGGGGTGCCGCTGCAAGCCACGCTGTTTCAATTGTGCGAATCTGCCGCGAAAACGCTGCATGCCGCGGGGAATTCGGCTGCGATGGCGAGACTGTTGAACGGCAGCGTTTTGCGTCTGGCAGTGATTGATGATCCCGCAATGCAGGGAACGGTCGCGGACCTTGATTTGCGCGGCGTGTTGGTGAGCGAGCGAGGATTGATGGTGGTTGAGCAAGGGCGAGCGGCGCTCGTCTTCGATCGCGACGCAACGCCCGCGGACCTGGTGGCGAAATTGCGACAACTGCTCAATGTGCTCGACCCGTCGTTCGCGGGCGTTTACAGCGTCGCCGTGCAAACGACGGCTCGACGCGTTGAATTCAGTACGGCGGCTCGACCGATCGTGACCGAGGAAGTGCGTCGACCGGCGGTCGCGGGAACCTTTTATCCGGCCGATCCCCAAGAGCTCGATCGGATGGTGGGAGAACTCTTACAGGCCAGTCCGCGAGCGCCCGAAGCTTGGCCTGCCGCCATGTTGCCTCACGCCGGGTTGATCTATTCCGGCAAGTTGGCCGCGGCCGTGTTGAACCGGCTCGAGATCCCCGAGACGGTGATTGTGTTGGGGCCGAAGCATACGGCGGAAGGCGTGGAATGGGCGGTTTCGCCGCATGCGGCATGGGAAATTCCCGGCGCGAAATTGGCGAACGATCCTGCCTTGGCACGGCGTCTTGTCGCTGCCATTCCCGGTCTGAAGCTCGATGCCGCCGCTCACCGCCGTGAGCATTCGATCGAGGTGGAATTGCCGTTGATAGCTCGCTTGGCGCCACGAACACGAGTTGTGGGGATCGTGGTGGGAGGCGGAGGTTGGGAACGTTGTCGCGAGTTCGCGGCAGGATTGGCTCAAGTGCTGCGGGAAGTCACTCCCAGGCCGTTGCTGTTGATTTCCAGCGACATGAACCACTTTGCCAACGACCGCGAGAATCGGCGGCTCGACGAAATCGCTCTCCAAGCCTTCGAAAAGCAAGATCCCGAGCATCTTTTGCGGACGATTCGCGGGCACAACATCAGCATGTGCGGGGTCTTGCCCGCGGTGATTACCCTGGAAACTCTCCGGCTGATGGGAGGATTGGTGAATACTCAGCGAGTGGGGTATTCCACGAGCGCCGAAGTTAGCGGAGATACCACGCGGGTCGTGGGGTACGCGGGAATGCTGGTACGTTGACGCCTGGAAAAAAATGTGACTTGACCAATAATTCAGCGTTCATGGGGCTCAAGTCTTAGAAACGACGATTCTCTGTTCGGGCGGCCTATCACTAGGACTTATATGTCGGATGCCTTCGATCCTTACCGCAAGTGGTTGGGTATCCCTGTCGAGGAACAGCCGCCCAATCACTATCGGATGCTAGGCATTCCGTTGTTCGAGGTCGATTGGGACGTGATCGAGAACGCGGCCCATCGGCAGATGGCCTACATCCGGACCTTTCAGAACGGGAAGCACGCTGACCTGTCTCAACGGCTCCTCACGGAACTCGCCGCGGCCAAAATCTGTCTGATGACTCCCGAACGAAAGGCGGAGTACGATCGTGAACTGCGCGAGGCGTTGGCAGCCAGTCGAGAGAATTGGATCGCGAGTGAACCACGGCAGCCGACGACGTCTAGCGCGAGTGATTCTGTCGCGCCGCGTCGTGACGCAACCGAACGATCTTCGGCGAAACGACCGCGGACGGGCTTTCACAATCGATTGGTGCTGTTGGCGACTCTGTTCGGCGTGCTTGGGGTGTTTGCCGTTGTGTTGATTGTCAGCGTGATGGCGGTGAATTACCGGAGCAGTAAGCAAGCCCGTCCGTTGCAACCCACCCCGATCGCGACGGCTCGCGAGTCCGTGAGACGCGAGTCGCTGGTTGGGCAACATGAGTCGCCTCCCGTCAATTCCACCGCTGGTGCTCGCGAAGCTCGCATGCGCCAGCGCTTGGACGCGGTCCGCCAAGCGTTGGCCGCTCGCGACATCGAATCGGCGCGGATGATGTTGGATGGACTGTCCGGGTTGGCTCGCGATCCTCAATTCAGCGCCGAAAAAGAAAGGCTCGACGTGATTCAGCGGTTTCTGGCCGATTTCTGGCTGACGGCCGCTCGCGGCTGGGAGCGAGTCAAGCAGCGAGCCGAAAAGCGTGGTCTCGAGAACGGCGGCAAGGTGCTGGGCTTCGAGTTTGCGGGCGAGTTCATCGAAGTGAAGTTCCCCGACGAAGGCGACCCACAACTGTTCTGGCAGGGGAAGACGATCGAAGGTCCCATTCGACAGTGGCCCTCGCCAGTCGTCGTCACGCTGGCGGTCTTGTCGCTGGAAGACACCGACGGATTCGCTCGCTATCCCATCGCCGCGTTTCTCCTATCCGACCGACAAGGCGATGTCGGCCGAAATCGTCGACTTGGCGAGGCGTTTTATCGCCAGGCGGAGCAGATGGTGGGGCAGCCTAACCCATTCGTCCGCGATGAGTATCAACTGGACTCCATCCCCTCAAGTGAATCGTCCGAGTTATCGGATCGGGACTTGCGAGTGCGTCCGCGATTGCGCTCCGCCAGTTGAGAATCGTTCGAGAAGTTCCGTTTTTTTCTGGGGAGCGACCCGAGACTCGTTCCTGAAGGGCGGCTGGACGAAGAAGATACCAGAAGACTCGCTCGCAGATCGCCTCAGTGAGAATTCCGCTGGCGACGGCCCCCCTGGATGGTTGTAAATCTGGGGAATCTCGGTCGGCGAAGGGAATTCAGTCGATTCCCAATAAACATTGCATCGTCCGCTGGTCGAAAACATCGGACGAGCCCCTCATTCGCCAAGGAAGGTTACCGTGCCTCGGCTATCGATCCTCGTACCGCTGTCGGGCCCCATCACGCCCTTCGAAACCACACTCGCTTCGGTTCTCCAGAATCGACCCGCGGACTGTGACGTACTCGTGGTTCATCCCGAGTCGTACGACGATCCGTGGTCGCTGAGCAACGAAGTGCAGTTTTTGGAGGCGCCCGAGGGGACTCCTCTCCTAGAAATGCTCGACGCCTCGCTGCCGTATGTGCGGGGGGACGTTGTGCACTTGGTCGCCGGCGGTGTGGAAGTCACCGAAGGTTGGGCGGACGCGGCCTTGGCCGAGTTTCGTCATCCGAAGGTCGCTTCCGTCAGTCCGGTGATCATCGACAACTCGACCCCCCAGCAACTCGCGGGACTCGGCGTCGGCTACAAAACTGGCGGACGCCGGTTTGTCGTCGGCGCAGGCCAGCCTCGCAGCACTGCGTCCGCCAAGAACGAGCTCGCCAAGCCCCTGGGGCCGACCATGCGAGCGGGCTTCTACCGCACCGATCTGCTCGAACAATTGGGCGGCTGGGAGACCTCCGTCGGCGACCATTGGGCCGATGTCGATCTGGCGTTGTCGCTGTCGCATGCGGGATATGAGTGCGCAGTGGCGGAACGTTCGGTGTTGCAAGGCCCTCCCGAAGACTCGTTGCCGCGAACGATGGAACAAGCTCGGTGTGCGGAACGAGTGTTCTGGCGGCACGCGGCTCACCGCGGTTGGCTGTCATCACTGGTTGCCCATCCCTTCTCGGTTGCTCTGCAATCGTTGAGCGAATTGCCTTCGCCGAGTGTCATTACTCAGTGTATTGGCCGCTTAATGGCGCTTTCCGAAGGAGCTCGATATAGCGAGTTCCGCGAGGAACTGGGACGCTGGGTGGAGATGCAAGCCCAGCAGATGCGGGCTAGCTCGCCGACAAGTCGCACCGAACAGGGCAATGCCGCCGTCGGCGTTTCCTCGTCGGCTATGGCGCGTCCCGAAGCGTCCAACACGACCGGAAATCGCAAGGCTGCGTAGAAGCTACGAGGCGCCTGGCACTTCGCTGCTTGGCGCGTCGCTGGCTGCCACCTCCGCGGCTAACGTAGTCGGCTGAGAGTTGTCGATTGCACGCGAGCGGTTCGATTGGGATCGCTGCCGCTCCGCACTCGTCGGGTCGGCAGGCTTCGGTTGTGGGTAGAATAGCTCGCGCGAGGCCGCGAACAACTGCAAGGTTTCTGGCTCGAGAGGCCATTCCGTCAGGCGAGCAGCCAGGAGGTCGAAACGCAAGCGACCTTCCGGCCATCGCACCGACATCACTCGCTGGCATGTTTCGAGCAACTGATAGACGCGAGCTCGCGTGACGCCGACGCGATCGGCCAGCACTCGGACGGTTTCCGGCGGGTTCTCGACGCCGAGCCGACCTTCGGCGAGTTTTTGAACGAGGGGGCCCGCATCGTAGGCCAATTGATTTAACAACGGCAGGACAAGGTTGGAGCGAAGTTCGTGCCACGCGAGCGGAGTCGTGCGCACGGCCATCTCGCTGAACCAGTCTTCCAGAGGCGGCACGAAGCTGGGAGATAGCCGCAAGGTCAGGCCCGCACTGCGTCCCATGCCGCCCAACAAGAGATGGAGTGAGCGAAACACTTCCAAGACCACTCGAACTCGCTTCTCCCCATGGGTCTTGAGTCGACGCACTTGAGCCAAGGACAACTTGGAGTACTCGCCCAACGCGGCGTCCCAAATCACATTGGGTAATTCTTGCAGGGTAGGGGCGAGTCGACCGAGTTTTTCGCGTTCGAGACCATGGCGTCGAGTTGTCTCGCACCATTGATTCCATTGAGTCTCGGAGATTCGATCGGGATCGAGACATGGGTCGGAAGCAGACGCTAGGCCGAAGGGCGATTCCACAGAACTTGCGTGCTGCGTGAAGGCGGCGCCGGATTGCTCTTCTTTCGGCCCGCGATCCAACGCTTCGCCCGTAACGTTCGCCGTGCCTCCGCAAATGTTTGCGGAGACCGCCGGCAACTCAGGGCACGCACCCTCGGCGGCTAGTGGAACGCTGGCGTCATCCACGCTGATCAAGCCGGCGCCTAACGTTCCAGAACAGGCTGGGGCGTCGCCTGTGAAATGTTCGCTGCGAGCAGTCTCAATTTGGTCGTTGTTCTCGGACGCTCGGTGAAGGCGGAGGGTGGAGTCGGCATCGATCACTCGCTCCATCAGGAGGACGAGGGTGCCGAGTTTTTTCTGGCCGATGCCGGGGGTGGCGGCGAGTCGATCGAAGGGGGTTTGCACGATGTCGCGCAAAGGGCGATCGAGCAGGGCGACGGGGAGGCGGCGGTCGGCGGGCAAAGCCCAATAGGAAAGCGGGCGATCGAGTTGAATGGCGGAGGCGTTGGCGAGCAGCGTAGCGCGTGCAACCGCAAAATGATTGCGGAGGCAATTGCGATCGGCCGTGCTCGTTTTGGCCATGGTGGTGGGGGGGGAACGAGGAATCCGCAGTTATAGCTGCTCAGCGACGGTAGCCCCAACTTCAGGGTGGCCCTATTGTTAGTAAAGGCCGCTACAATCGTCAAGCAAGGAACAATCGGTACACCTCCTTCAGTCTGACTCCCCTCTTGCACGCTGCCAAGAGAGCAGCGAGCATTTCTGGCTGGTGCGCTGCGGTTTCTCGAGAGCGGCTCCAGCTTCCTTGGGCTCCAGGTTTCGACCATGCCTCGCTCGGAAAAAACGCCGTATTGCGTGATTGGCGCCGGACCCTCGGGGTTGGCGGCTCTGAAGAACTTTCTCCAGCGAGGAATCCCGGTCGTCGCTTGGGAACGCGAGGATGATGTCGGCGGAAACTGGTACTACGGCAAGAGTTCCAGCAGCGTTTATCAGTCAACGCATCTGATTTCCTCGAAGCGGATGACTGAGTATCCCGACTTTCCCATGCCCAAGGAGTACCCGCCTTACCCCAGCCACTCCCAGGCCTGCGATTATCTGCGGAACTACGCTCGCCATTTTGGTCTTTACGACCATATTCGCTTTCGGACGTCGGTCGTACGAGTGGAGCCAGCGGCGGGGGAGGGTTGGATGGTCACGGCCGACGATGACCAAGGTCCGCGGCATTTTCGGGGAGTCGTCGTGGCGAATGGGCACCATTGGGATCCTCGTTGGCCCGAATTTCGAGGGAAATTCGCGGGCCGCATAATTCACTCGCGCGACTACAAAACGCCCGAACTGCTGGCGGGTCAACGAGTGCTGGTGATCGGCGCGGGAAACTCGGGATGCGACATCGCGGTCGAGGCGGCTCAACATGCCGCGACCACCTACCTCAGCCTTCGTCGAGGTTATCATTTTCTGCCGAAGTTCCTGCTGGGAACACCGATCGACTCGGGCGGCGAATGGCTCCGGCGGCGAGGAGTACCGCTGTGGCTGATCCGGTTATGGACCCAATTGCTGACGAAGGTCGCCTTGGGATCGCCGGAACGCTACGGCTTGCCTCGCCCCGACCACCGCCTGTTTCAGACTCATCCAATTGTGAATTCGCAGTTGCTGTATCAGGTGGGCCACGGCCGAATTCAGGTGACGCCGGCCGTTGAGGAATTGCGGGGGGATCGTGTTTGTCTCGCGGACGGACGTCAGATCGAAGTCGACACGATTGTTTGTGCGACCGGATATCGGGTGAGTTTCCCGTTCTTGGCGCCGGGGATTGTGGACGACCAGCAGGCGGGAAGAGACTTGTACTTGCAAGCCTTTCATCGCTCGCACGATGATCTGTTCGTCGCGGGGCTGATCCAGCCCAATAGCGGCCTTTGGCCCTTGGCCGATTATCAGTCGCAAGTCATGGCGGCCTTTGTGGCCGCTCAGGAATCGTCCCCGCGAACGGCCAACTGGTTTCGCGGCCTGAAGTCGGCAGGAAATCCCGATTTAGGACATGGATTGCGCTTCGATCATTCGCCTCGCCACCAGATTGAGGTCGAGTATTATTCGTATCGCGAGCGATTGAAGAAAATTCTGGCTCGATTCGAACGTGACCTGCCCGCAACCCCCATTTCCTCGCTGGCAGGTATGCCTCAAGTGGCGCCGGCGCCCGGTTGATGGACCGATGCTATAGGCTGCTGGGCCTTGTTGGGGTAAAGTCGCATCCAAGATCGAACGGAAGGTTCTGCGAGATGAATTCGCCTGACGACAAGTTCGCAGCTCAAGCGATCAATGAACCGAATTCGCCAGCGCCGGAGTCGGTAATCGCCGACTCGACGCCAGTGGAGCCGATGCTGGCCGAACCTCTACTCGCTGAAACTTTGCTCGCCGAAAGTGTGCTGGTCGAGCCTGTTTTAGCGGAACCAGTGTTAGCGGAACCTGAGCTCGCGGAACCAGTTACGGCGGTCTTGGGCGAGGGGGAGAGGCGAGGAATCGGGACGACGGTCGCTGGTGCTAAGTCTGACGGCGAGGCAGGGGCCGGTCCTGCGGCGCGTGATCGCTGGATCGATAATCCCTGGTTTGTCCTGGCAACCTTGTTCTTGGTGACTCTGTTCCTTGGGTTGCCGATATTGTGGAAGTCGCGCGCGTTCTCCCCGTTCATGAAGGGCGTCGTTACGCTCGCCGTGTTTGTCGAAACGATCCTCCTTTTTTGGGGGTTCTACGTAGTCATGGCGTGGTCGTGGAACCGTGTCAGCGAATCACTATAAAGACTTGAGTGCGAACGCCAAAACGGTTGGCCTCGCCCTCAGCTGATGCCGATCGGCTCGCGTACGCCAAGCGAGCCGATCTCAACGAGGAGCCGCTGATCATGCGTTCTACCATCCTTCCTTGGCTGTGCGCCGTTGCTCTTGGGATCGTCGTCCAGACGAACGCGGAGGCTGCGGGTGGGCGGCGAGTGCGTGTGGCGCGACCTGTGCAAGAAGCCTATACGCCGCCGGTCAGCGCGCGAGTTCCCGGGACCAATCGAGCCGCGCTCGACACCGGCCGCTACCCTCGTTTCCAAGGGGCGTTCCACTCACGGGAACTCCAAAATATCGGCGTCCCCACGGGTGACGTCGGCCTCCGCGGCAATTCGTTCTCCGTCTACCCCTGGTAGCGCGCAACGGACTCCCCATGTACGACGGACTTCTAGTCCGTCGCTGCTGCCTACGATGCGAATGGGCTGACGGCGATGGTCGCTCGCGTGCCACGCGGCTATTCCGCTCGCGAAGCGAGCGGGCTACTTACGACGGACTTCCAGTCCGTCGCTGCTGCCCACGACGCCGATGGGCTGACGGCGATGGTCGCTGGCGTGCCACGCGGCTATTCCGCTCGCGAAGCGAGCGGGCTACTTACGACGGACTTCCCAGTCCGTCGCTGCTGCCTACGACGCCGATGGGCTGACGGCGCTGGTCGCTGGCGGGCCACGCGGCTATTCCGCTCGCGAAGCGAGCGGGCTACTTACGTCGGCGCTAAACGTCCACGCTCCAGCTTCCTCTAGTGCCTTACCCGCTGCCCGCCGCGATAATCTCGAGTCGCACTTCGCCAATCAATCCACCGGGGGCGTCGGGCGAGCGACCGGGGCGAGCGAGCGGCGGCGAATCCTGGGTTGTCTCGGGGAGTTCGACCACGATCACTAATTCGTTCGCTGATTGCAGTCGAGCGGTGACATCTTGCCGCCAGGGCGAGTGGTCGGCGTCCATTTCTCCCAGCGACTCGCCGTTCAGCTCAATCGTTACTCGCTGGTCCCCCGCGTCGACCACCAACATGACGCAGGTGTGGGCGTCGAGTCCCGTGGGGCGGCCGAACCGCCGAGTGAACTTCACTCGTCCTCGAAAATCCGCGCCAGCGATTGCTGACCAGTCGGCGGGCAAAGTTAAAGTGCCGGGAGGCGGGAGCGGTCGAGTCACAACTTGGAGCGACCCGTCGGCGAGGAGTTGGGTCCAGGCGAGTGGTTCGCAGGACCAGGGTCCGCGGAGGCGGATTTTGTGGATTGGGGAAGGATGCGCGGCCATGGAGCAACTTTAGCGCCTTCGCACTGCATTGGCAAAGGGGGGATAGACGATCAGAATGACTTGCAGCGAACGGGTTCCACCAGCTATGGGAGTAAAGCATGAAGATCGCAATCATTGGAACCGGTTACGTCGGGTTGGTGACAGGAACCTGCTTCGCCGATAACGGCAACGAGGTAACTTGCGTTGACACCAACGAGTCCAAGATCGAGATGCTCTTGCAGGGGCGAGTCCCCATTTATGAGCCGGGACTCGCGGAACTGGTCCTTCGCAACACGGCGGCGGGGCGACTTCACTTTACGACCTCATTGAGCGAGGCGGTGGCCGCGGCGCAAGTGGTCTTTGTCGCGGTCGGCACTCCACCGGCGCCCGATGGGAGCGCCGATCTCAGCGCCGTGTGGGCCGTCATCGACTCGCTCGCCCCCCATCTGACTCCGGACGCGATCGTGGTCTTGAAGAGTACGGTGCCCGTGGGGACGAACGCCGCCGCCTACGCTCGCCTGCAAGCGCTGACGGGGCGCGAGTGCGATGTGGCGAATAACCCCGAGTTCCTGAAGGAAGGGGCCGCGATCAACGACTTCATGTACCCTGACCGCGTCGTGGTCGGCGTGCGTCGTCCTCAAGTGGCCGAGACGCTGAAGTCGCTCTACTCGCCGCTGCTGCGCAGCGGCCGACCCTTCTTGGTGATGACGCCGGAGAGCGCGGAATTGACCAAATATGTCGCGAACGCTCTGCTTGCCGCCAAGATCAGCTTCATCAACGAGATGGCGAATATCTGCGAGCGAGTGGGGGCGGATATCAACGAAGTGCGACACGGAATCGGGCACGACCATCGTATCGGCTTTGCGTTTTTGTTCCCTGGCGTGGGCTATGGCGGCAGTTGCTTCCCCAAGGATGTGCGAGCTCTGGCGAACAAAGCTCGGGCCGTGGGAGTTGAGCCGCGAATCCTGGACGCGGTCGAGCAGGTGAATGATCGCCAGAAACATGTCCTGGTCGAGAAAATCACCAGCCATTTCGGCGAAACACTCGACGGCCGCACGATCGCCGTGTGGGGGGTGGCATTCAAGCCTCGCACCGACGACATTCGCGAAGCGCCGGCGCTTACCCTGATCGATCAACTGCTGGAACGAGGCGCTCGCCTACAGGTCAGCGACCCCGAGGCGCTCGAACGAGTACGCGAAGTCTACGGCGAGCGCCTGACCTATGCTTCCCAGCCGCTCGAAGCGCTGGAAGGCGCCGATGCCTTGGCGATCAATACGGAGTGGGGAGAGTTTCGCAATGTGGACTTGCCCGAAATGCGTCGGCGCATGAGCCAGCCCGTCATCTTTGATGGGCGTAATCTCTACGAGCCAGAACTCGTTCGCGACGCGGGCTTCACTTACCACTCGATTGGTCGGGCGACTTCACGACCGTGATGGCGACCGGACGGCTGGCGTAGGTGGTCTTCATCACGAAGTTGACCGAGACGTTGGCCATCACCGCTGCCTGTTGACGTTCGACCGACGCCGCATCCGCGGCCGCCTTCAGCACAATGTGTCCCTGGGTTGCGCCGCCGGCGAGCAAGGTCTTGGAGGCCTTGTCATCGACGGTGACTCCTGGCGGGAGAGTGTTGCCAAAGATACTGCCGAGATGCTGATAGACCATCTCCAGCGTGACATTCGCGTTGAAATCGGGGCCGCGATCGATCGTCACGTCAATCTTGCGCGACTCGCCTGGCTTCAAAGTGATGTCATACTCGCTGAGCTGCACGCCTCGAATATCGCCATACCCCATGACCGCGACGGCGTGCGCGTCGACAGGCCAATGGCCGCGGCCGCCGCCGGGCAAATAGATTTCTTGGTACGGAACCGCTCGCGATTCAAGCCTCTTGGTCTGACCGTCGGGCATTGTATGCGAAGCGGCGCCAATGATCGTCACATTGGCGAGTGACAAGGGAGCGTCATGGTCGGCTTCCAAGACGATGCAGCCATCGACCGACTTGTCGGCCAGGATGCGTCCGCATGCGGCGGTGACGCCTTGAGGCAAGCCCTCCACTCGCAAATCAACGGGGCCTGTGAAGCCTCCTTTTCGCTCCACTCGACAATAGATGACTCCACAGCCGCCGGGCGTCACCTGAGTTTTGTCGGTATCCATGTAGAGTTCAAAGTACGGGGCGCTCCGCTGCACCGTCAGGAAGTACGGAAACGCGGCCCCGCCTCGCAGATGGACGTCGCGGACTTCCAGCCAATACTTGCCGTCGGCCGGCGCCGTCCAGTTTTCGATCCAGGAGTCCGAGTGAGTGCGTTTGCCCTGGCGAGCGTCATCGTTGACGGCCAATTGCTGGCCTTTCTCGTTGAGCACTCGGAGGTGCGAGTCGAGGCTCGAGCGTTGTCGTCGCGCGATAATCTCGAACGTCAACGACTCGCCTTTCTTCGCCTCGAACGCATAGTAATCGACGTCCGCGTCGGATTCGATGCGACCGTTCAGGCCTGAGGGGACGGCGAGCAGTTGAGCTTTATCGGCCGAGTTATTCTCGGTCGTCGCTTCCAAGGTCAGCGGCAAATCGGAGACGACCAGAGGGATAGGGTCGGTAAGATCGGCGCCCATCGGGAGCCGCAACGTCTGGAGTCCGACGGGCGTTTCCATGGGCGCGATGCACTCGACCGTCATCGGCGCCGCGGGCAATTGATAACCCACCAACTCGATTGGCGACGACTGGCCGCGAGCCACGGCCAACGGAAAGACGGTCTCGATGAACGGCCGCGAGTGGGCTTCGATGCAGTATTCCCAGTACTGATTCCCCTCGTAACGCACATCGCGAATCTCCAGCAAATACTCGCCCGCATGTTCGAAGCGATAGCTCAACAACGGATCGCCGAAGAAATGATTGTCGCTCGCCGCCAACGTGCTGCCGGCCGCGTTTCGCACGGTAAGAATGGGATCGCTATGGTTTTGCAGGTCGTGGATGCGATCTTGAAGTCGCGACGATCGAACATGGAACGTGAATGCCTGTCCCGCCTCGACGCGGAACTTAAAGAAATCAACGTCTTCGGCCTTCTCGATCGTGCCGCAAATCGCGGCGGGTAAAGTGATCAATTGAGCTTGGTCGGCGCGATCGTTGGCGGATGATTCCGACACAACGGGATCGCGTACGACGACCAATTGCCCCACCGTACTGGCGCCTTGAGGCGTGCCTATACGGAAATCTCGCACGCCAGGAATCGCATCGGCAGCGGCAGTGAACCGAACCTTGAGCGTCGTGAGGTCGGGCTTCTTCTTGCCGTCTTCCGGGGGAGGAGGAGGCAGAATGACTTCACCACTCACCCCGCCGCCGCTCACCATCACTTCGTAGGCGCCCGCCAGAGAATAGCGAGATTGAATGGCGAGCTCGGAGGAGGCGCCGGCCTGGACCGCCACCGGCTTGACGCTCATCACCATGGGGTAGGAAAGTTGAGCGGAGGCGGTTGGCGGTAGACCTGCAACCAAGACTGTCAGCGCCAGCGACGAGACGATTGAGCAAGCATTCATGACGTCACGGGCTTGGCTCGTCCAACGGAAGCGGGACCAACTCATGGCGGGAAGCTCCTAGGCAGGTGGGAACGGACCCCTAGATTCTAATCCAATCCCCGGCCTCGAGGACACCGTAGTTTCCCCGTAGCGGAATTCGCAAGAATTCCGACCGTCTGTGATCGTAGCGGAATTCGCCAGAATTCCGACTATCGTCGAGTGGCGACGTAGCGAGTGACCAAGCCGACCAGGATCAGGCCGCCGCCGGCGAGCGTCCACCAGGCGGGGGCCAAGCCCCACGCGACATACACCCAGACAGGGACCAAGATTGGTTCAAGCAAGCCGACGCCCGACGCCTGATGCCCTGGAAGCACTCGCAGGCCTTTCGCAAACAGGACGTACGGGAGCCCCATTTGGAACATGCCGAAGCCGGCGAGCAGCACCCATTGGATGCCGGACGGCCAGTGCTCGACATCGGCCAGATTCCACGAGAGGAGCAGGGCGGTGGTCAGATGGTTGACGGCGACAAGCCACGCCGAGTCGATGCTGCGAAGTTGTCGGAGCGAGAGCACGACGCCCGCGTAAAAGACGCCCGAAGCCAGTCCCCAGAGAACCGCTTCCAATCCCTCCCCGTGCGACTCAAAGGTCAGGATCACGCCGACGCCCGCGGCGCATAGTCCGACAAGCAGCCAGTCGAGCGCATGGGCATGCTCGCGGAAGACGAACACGCCGACGATGAGAACCCAGACGGGCGAAGTGCTTTGGAGCCAGATGGCGTTGGTTGGCGAGCCTTTGACGATCGCGGTCAAATAGGTGTAATTCATCAAGGCGAAGCAGGCGATCATCGGCAACAGTTTCCAGGTCCAGACCGGTTTGCGGACCATGGGCAAGAGGATGATCGAAGCAAAGGCGGCTCGCCAAAAGGCCAGCAACGGCCCGGGCCAACCCGCGAAGTAAGGCGCCTTCGCGAAAAAACCGCCGCTGCTCCACAGAATTCCCGCCAACGCGACGCACAAGACGGCTCGTCGAAACGCTTGCGGGTCGGTCTCCGGAAGAACTTGAGCTGGAGGTGGAGGGGAGGGGGACGCGTTGGTCACAAAACGAAAAACTCCACCGCCGCGAGAACGCTGATCGTACGCCACTTCAAACGAGCGGCACATTCTGTCAGTCTTCGGCGTTCGGAACAATACGTAGCCTGCTCGCTACGTAGCCCGCTCGCTTCGCGAGCGGACCCGCCGCGTGACGAGCGTGCGCCGTCGGCCCTTGGTGCGGGTCTTTTTCTGTAATGGACAGCTTGTACGCGGTGCGGCGGATCGTCTCGCGAAGCGAGACGGCAACGTAGCCCAGCAAGCCGCCGAATTCGCTCTGGCGTTGTTTCCACGCCCCTGCTAATCTCCGCGCGCTTTTCGAAAATCTTTAGGGAGTTTTGCGCGATGATGCGAATTTCCTCGGTCGGCTGGGGGATGCTGGTTTGGGTCGCTTGCGTGGCGGCGACAAGTGACGCTGCGCCGCCTAACTTCTCGTTCATTCCCTTCAAACGAGTCGATGTCGATCCAAAAAAGACGTACGAATTGACCGAACAGAACGGTCCATGGATGGTCTACGCCACCTCGTTCACGGGCGAAGGCGCGGAATCTCAAGCCCATGAACTGGTGCTTGAATTGCGGCAACGCTTCAAGATCCCCGCCTACATTCATCGTCGGCACTACGACTACACCGACCCCGTCACGGGACTCGGCGTGAATCGTTACGGCGAGGCGAAGAAGATGAAACATGTCAGCGCCAAAGCGTACGACGAAATCGCGGTCATGGTGGGCAACTACCAAGACCTGGAAGACCCAGAGCTCCAGAAGACGTTGCAGAAGATCAAGTACGCGCGTCCCGAATCGCTCGACATCACGAAACGCAAGAAGTCGAACCAGAAGTACGCGGGCTGGCGGTATTTCTCGCAATTGGTCAGTCCCAATGAAGAGCAAAAGACCAAAGGCCTGATGGGGAACGCCTTCGCCACTCGCAATCCTCTGCGTCCCGACGAGAATCAATCCCTGCGCGGTCTCGACCCGCTCGTGTTGGAAATGAACAAGGACGCCGAATTCAGTTTGCTCAAGAGCAAGGGCAAATTCAGCGTGAAGGTGGCCACCTTCAAGGGCATCACCACCATGAAGCTCGACGAGATCGCCAAATACGAACGTGGTTCGTTGCGGGGAAAACTCGAGGAAGCGGCGTTCAAGGCGAATAAGTTGGCGGCGGCTCTGCGCGAGCAAGGCGTGGAAGCCTATGAATTCCACGACCGTAACGAGAGCATTGTCTGCGTGGGGAGTTTTGATTCGGTAGGTACGCCGCGCGAGGATGGCAAGACGGAGATCAATCCCGCGATCTATCAGGTCATGCAACGCTTCGGGGCGGAGCAGAAAAACCTCCCCGGCCAGGCGTCGGTGGGGCTCGCCCCCCGCACGCTGAAGGGCATCTCGTTTGACGTCCAACCCGTGCCTGTCGAAGTGCCGCGAGTTTCGATCGCCGCGACCTATGCTCGGGGCCCGCTGCGCGACTAAGCCCTTGCGAAAAAAAGCAACGTACGACGGACTTCCAGTCCGTCGATCAACGCCCAAGCAGAGCGGTGGTGGGGTAGGTTTGCAACCTGCCCAGCATTTCTCCGGCAAGCCGGGCAGGTTGAAAACCTGCCCCACGGGTTAACAACCGTTATACGACGGACTTCTAGTCCGTCGATCGGCTGACCGCTCACGAAGTGAGCGGGCTACTCATGTACGACGGACTTCTAGTCCGTCGATCCGAGGCCTCAACACCAATCCCACCCCTCAGAGCGGCTGGCCGACATAGTGTTCCAGAATCGCGCGTAATTCCGCTCGGTGATTTCGCCAAGCGATGAATCGTCCTCGCAAGGCTTGCAGCGGCGAGGGATCGGCCTCGGGCAACAGCAGAGCGCCTCCCGGAAATTCCCGCCAGCCGGCGATGGAGCTCCACGGGATCCGCAGAGTGCGTCCGAGTACGGTTTCGGAGACGCCGCTGTAACTCAACTCCCAGGTCACGGGGAGCCAGATTCGCCAGCCTGCGACGGCGAGTGCGATTGCGGCGAGTACACCCGAGGCGGGGCTGGCGAGTTTCCAGCCGACGACGGCGGCGATCAAGGTGATCGCCAGCAAGGTCGGACCTGCACGCCATGCGTCGTCGCGCACGGGCCAGTTGACTACTCGCACGTCAGGCGGAGCAACTCGCAGGGCTTGGCTGATATCCGGACGACTCGTGGAACCCATGAAGTCAGTATAGTTCGTCCAGGCCGCCGCCGCGCCGCTTCGTGCGGTGGGAATCTCCCGAGCTCTTTGTATGGCGGCTGTTCACTACGATTCGAGTAGGTCGGGCTTGTAATTCGCGCCGCCGATCGAGCCGCGTAGCAGGATGAAGAAGGTGCCGTAGACGCCGAGTGCGGCGACCAGGGCGGCGCCTAGGCAGGCGAGGAAGTGGTCGCGCATGAGGACTAGCGCCGGCGGTTCAGCACTCTTCGGCACTTTTCGCTCCACCGGCCCGCCCGAAACCGCCTGCTCGCGCGCTTCTTCGCGCCAATCGTCCCACTCGGCCTGAGCGTCGGCGGTGCCGTAAGTGCGAATCGCGCCTGCTCTTGCCCATAACATGGCGGCCATAACGCTCGCCACGACGAGCACTAATCCTAGCCAACCGAGAATCGCCGCTCGACTCATACTGTCACCCCCCGCAACTTGGCGGGCAAATTCACGCAACTCATCTCATCAACTCGAGGACTGCTAGCGTCATGGCGACGATGCCGGTCTCCAATGTCGGTTCCGCATCGGGGTAGAATAGGGCGGAATGCAGCGAAGGGGGATCTTGTCCGAGTTCCTTGTAGCGATCGAGTCGCTTCGCCTCGACGGCGCCCAGGCGGAACATCAGAATCGGTACGCCCGCTTTACCGAACCGACTAAAGTCCTCGCCGCCCATCGACTGCTCCGCGGGCGAGACCTTGTCCGCGCCAAACGACTTGCGGAACACGTCGTCGATTCTCGCGGACAACTTGTCGTCGTTGTACAGCGCGGGGGTTCCCTCGGTCACCTTGATCGTTGGCTCGGGAGCGCGTGCGCCCGCCGCCACCGCCTTGGCTTTCCGTTCGATGGCCTTGAGCAACTGCGAGCGAACCTCGTCCGAGTAGCTGCGGACGGTGAGCTGCAATTGGCAAGCGTCGCCGATAATGTTGTGTTTCGTGCCTCCATGGATCGAGCCGACCGTGATCACCGCGGGTTCGGTCGGCTTGATCTCGCGACTGACGATCGTCTGCAAGGCCATGATCAGTTCGGCCGCTTGGACGATGGGGTCGACGGTGGTATGCGGATACGCGCCGTGTCCTCCCTTACCCTTCACGGTGATATCGACGCTGTCGGTGTTGGCGAGCGAAAAACCGGCTCGCACTCCTACCTGCCCAGCAGCCAAGGCCGCGTCGACATGTTGAGCGAGCGCGTAGTCGGGTTTGGGGAAGCGTTTGAAGAGCCCATCGTCGAGCATGGCTTGAGCTCCGAGCACGCGTTCTTCCGCGGGTTGGCCGATCAGCATCGCCGTCCCTTTCCACTGCGATTTGTGCGTCGCCAAATATTGAGCAACGCCGACCAGCGTGGTGATATGGATGTCGTGGCCGCAGGCATGCATGACGCCCACGTCCACCCCGGAAGCATCGGGCACTTTGACTTGGGAAGCGTAGGCGAGTCCCGTTTGTTCGACGACAGGCAATGCATCGAGGTCGGTTCGCAGCATGACGGTGGGGCCCGGTCCATTTTTCATGATCGCGACCACGCCATGACCGCCAACGCCCGTGGTGACCTCGAATCCCGCCTCTCGCCACAGTTTGGCCAGCCGCTCCGCCGTCGTCTTTTCGTGCAGCGACAACTCGGGGTGAGCATGAAAGTCGCGATAGACCGTAATCAGGGACTCTAATTGTCCTCGAGTCCATGCGCGAACGCTGTCATGCGGTTCGGCCGCCGTTGCCGGCATTCGGCCCGTTAAGCCAGCGCCGAACAGCATGAGTCCCCCGACGGCAGCGACCACCAGCATGGAGCGAACATTCGCAAGTGTACGAGCTAACCAACCTTCCGCGGTTCGCATGGCGACAGCTCCTAAGTCATGGACGGCTCCGCGCTCCAACATTGGAAAGCAGAGAGTCCCACGACTATAAGCAATCGCTGTCCCCGTGCCAGTCCACACTGGACAACGCCAGCTTCGCAACGTTGAAACACGAATGGCGGTTGACCACGAATCAGGCGAATCGCACGAATCCGGAAAAAGGGGAGGAAACGGTCGGGCGTCTTTGCGTCTTCTCGGTTCGTCCCTGGTTCAGGCCGTTATAGCCCGTCGCTTACCGCGAACTCAGTTCCGAAATCCCATTCGTTGGATTCGAGCGATTCGTGGTCCACCTTACCACCGACAGGTTCGTGGACGAGTTCGCAGAGAAGAGCAACCGGAAGTTGGTTGACCACGAATTGTGCGAATCGTACGAATCTAGGAAAAGGGAGGGAATCCGTAGAGCGTCTTCGAGTATTCTCGGCTCGTCCCAACTTCAGACCGTTACAGCCTCTCGAGTACCGCGAGCTTATAGTTCCGAAACCCCATTCGTTAGATTCGAGCGATTCGTGGTCCACTCACCACTAACCGGGTTCGTGGTCGCACTCTCGGATCGTCGCGAATTCAGGCCGCTACGGCCAGCGACCTGCCGCGACGATGTCGAGCAACCGCGGGACAAAGCATCGCACCGCCCGCGCTCGATGGCTCAACACGCCTTTCACGGCGGCGCTCAGTTGTCCAAACGTTTGGTGGTACTCAACCAGTTCAAACATCGGGTCGTAACCAAAACCGCCTTCGCCGTGGCGCGAATCTCGAATGCGGCCGTGGCAATGTCCTTCGCAGTCGACCAGCACTTCGCCCGCCGGATTCGACAGCGTCATGTGGCAGACGTAGTAGGCGCCGCGCCGTTCGGCGGGGATGCCCGCGAGTTTTTGCAGCAACAAATCGTTGTTGGATTCATCGGTCGCGCCGGGGCCCGAAAAGCGGGCTGAGTGGACGCCGGGCGCACCTCCTAGTGCTTCGACGCACAGCCCGCTGTCCTCGCCCAGCACCCAATGTCCCAGGTGAACGGCTTGCTGACAGGCCTTCTTGGCGGCGTTCTCGGCGAACGTCGTCCCATCCTCGACGACGTCCAGGGCGTTGGGAAAATCGGCGAGTGTGCGGAGGTCGAAACCGTGCGGCGCGAGCAACTCGACGAGTTCCCCGATTTTCTTGCGATTGCGACTACCAACAACCAAAATGCGGCGGACGCTCATACCGACCTAACTCCATGACCAATTTCATCGACCGACTAGGGAGTGTGTTCTTTCCAATCGCGGAACAGCCAACGCAGCGATTCTGGGAGCAACGCGCCGCCTTGCTTTCCGTTATGGCCGCCGTCGCCCATCACAAAGCGATAATCGTATCCTTGCGCCTTGAGTGCGGCGTCCATTTGGCGGTTGGCGAGCGGCCAGTTGCCAAACAGGTTATCCAGGTCGTTTTCCCCTTCCTGCAAGAACGCTCGCAGTGGTTTCTTCGGGTATTTGCGGACCAGTCCTGGGTAGGCGTAACCGCTGCGAATGTTGGTAAAGCTGCCGACATGGCTCAATACGCGGCGAAACGAATCGGGTCTTTCCCAGGCGACCGTCCAAGCGCAAATGCCGCCCGAACTGATTCCGCCGACCCCGCGACATTCGGGGTTGGCCGACAGCCGCACCGTTTTTTCGACCTCGGGCAAAAGTTCCTCAAGGAGGAAGCGGGCGTACTGGTCTCCCATGCTGTCGTATTCAAAACTGCGATTACTGCGAGCTTTTCCGCCAGGGACGTCGGCGGGGATGGAGCCAGGATTGACGAAGATCGCGACCAGGGGCGGGAGGTCGCCTTTGTGGATCAAATTGTCCAGCACCACCGGGACTCGAAATTGTCCCTGCTTATTCATGTACGACTGGCCATCTTGGAAAACCATGAAGGCCGCCGGCTTGGCGGGGTCATGGACGTGCGGCTTGTAAACCCAATAGTCACGCTGGGTTGCGGGGAAGATCCGGCTAGCCAGCGAGTGCTGGACAATTTTTCCCTCGGGGACGCCGGCTTGCGGTTGCGAGTCCGGTCCGAGCGGATAATCGTCTGCCGCTTCACTTACAGCGACGAATACGCCGAAACTTAGGAGCGTGACCAGTGCGGACGCTAGCCAGAGGTGGGGGGGACGCGGAGAGGTTGGCATCGATGAGGCTCCCAAGCGGCTTGTCATTCGGAAAGGTTATCTGCTACTCTGGTGAATTCGGAATCGGAGCATCTTACATCATCGCAGAGCGGAGTATGAGCTGTGGGAGTTAAGAAGACGGGCAAGGGTCGTCGGAAGCTGGGTCGTAAGAAGCGCCGTATGCGGGCTCGTATTCGTCACCGCAAGAAGTAGTGATGTAGGGCATGACTGAGCCGGCCGGATTTCCCGGACCTGTTTCCCCCGCCGATTCCTCAGCTGAATCCCCCGACTCAGGTCACCGGGATTACCGCTCTTCGAGCGACAAGTTCGCCGACCCTTCCTCCGTGGAGGCGTCGAGAGCGGCTGGCGAGGAAGCGATTCACGCCCAGGTTTTCGGACCCGGCGTGTCTCAGGCCGAGATTTTCGAGGCCGAGATGGTGGATCAAGCGGGGCAGGGCGCCTCGCTTGGGGACCCTCGCACGCTTGTCGTCGCGCGTCCACGTCGCCGCCGATTGCCGCTCATTCTGTTCGGACTGACCTGCTTGTCCCTGATTTGGGCAGGGATTTGGCGTTGGTCTCCCTCGGGGACGCTCGAGTTTTTCTTGTTCGGCGTGCTTGGAATCGGCGACACCGGCGAAGATTGGGGGCTGCGGCTGCGCCGCCTTGTCTTGCGCAATGGCCCCTCGGCGGTCCAGTATATGTTCGCCTTGCTGGCCATCTTGCTGACGCACGAGATGGGGCATTTCTTGATGTCGCTGCGGTATCGAGTTGCGGCGAGTTGGCCGTATTTTCTTCCGCTGCCCATTTCGCCGATCGGCACGCTGGGCGCCGTGATCGGGATGGATGGACGCAGCGCCGACCGCAAACAGATTTTCGATATCGGGCTCGCCGGCCCGCTCGCGGGTCTTGTTGTCGCGATCCCCGTCCTCTGGATCGGCGTCCAACAACTCGACTTGACCGTTCCCGCGAGCGGACCCTATCACCTCGAATTGCCTTTGGCTTTGCGTTGGGTGGTGGCGAGTCGTCTGCCTGAGGGCGTCGAATTCGATGGCAAGATCTTCCACAGCCAGCTGAATGCGTTCTTTATGGCGGGCTGGGTGGGATTGCTGGTCACGGGCCTGAATATGTTGCCTGTCAGCCAGTTGGACGGCGGCCATGTGATCTATGGGCTGTTTGGTCGGCAGTCTCGCTGGATCGCACGCGCATTCTTTGCAACAGCGTTAGTGTTCATTGTCTGGGCCGAGCTTTATACGTGGGCCATCATGTTGGCGCTGATTCTGTTGATGGGACCCGACCATCCGCCCACGCGCGACGACACCGTGCGGCTCGGCCCCCTGCGAACCATCATCGGTTGGCTCTCGCTGACGATCCCCATACTTTGCTTCCCGCCGCGACCTTTTGGCCAGTGAGTGCGGGCGACTGCGAAGTTAGGCTGTATTCCTCATTCCTCGTGCGTAGTGTTTAGTGGACTAGGCGGAAGGGTGTGACGCATGCGTGGCGATGCAAAGTTCGACGTTTTGGTAGTTGGTGGCGGGCACAATGGCTTGGTCACGGCCGCCTACTTGGCTCGCGCGGGTCAAAAAGTAGCGGTGCTCGAACGCCGCTCCCTCCTGGGTGGTTGTTGCGTGACCGAATCACCGTGGGAAGGCTATCGAGTGTCGACGGTGGCGGATTCGGTCAGCCTGCTGACGCCCGAGATTCAACGTGAGTTGAAACTTGGGCAGTACGGGTTGGAGATTCTGCCGCGCGAGGCGGCCACTTACACGCCGCTGCTCGATGGCCGTTCACTCCTGCTCACTCGCAACCTTCGGCAGTCGGTCCGAGAAATCGCCGCCTTCAGCGCCCCTGACGCGGAGCGCTATCCGAGTTATCTTGCCTTGCTGGAACGGGTCGCCGCGGTGTGCGAGCCGTTTCTGACCCAGCCTCCGCCCGAGTGGCTGCCGGCGTCCTCTATGCGTCGACGATCGGGACTGGCCAAACGAGTGCGAGAGACATCGCGCTGGCGTGACTTAAGCACGGCCCTGGAGTCATTGGCCGACGACGCTACGGATGTTGCCGCTCTGTGGAATGGCTCGGTCCGCGCGTTCCTCAACGATTGGTTCGAGTCGGAAGTGTTGCGAGCCACTCTGGCCGCGGGCGCGCTCCGCGGCGTCTTTCAGTCGACTCACTCGCCCGGAACCGCCTGGGGACTCGTCCGCAACTCGCTCGGTCAAGCGACCGGCCAGCGTGGCGCAACGGGATTCGTCAAAGGCGGCATGGGGCGAGTGGCCGACGCATTGGCCGCCGTATGCGAGGATTTGCATGTCGAACTGAAACGTGACGCCGAGGTGCGACGGATTCTGGTTCATGAAGGAAAAGTTCGCGGCGTGCAGTTGGCCAACGACTCGGTGCTGGAAGCCGACGTGGTTGTTTCTAGTCTCGATTCGCGATCGACCTTCGAGCGATTGCTGCAACCTCAAGAATTGCCCACCGAATTTCGGAATGCCGTGAAACGCATTCAGTACGGGTCGGCGTGCGCGAAGATCCACTTGGCGCTCGGGGAAGCTCCCCAATTTCGCGGTCGGACCAACGAGGCGACTGGGTTAGTTCAGCAAGCAACTACGCTGATTGGTCCGACTCTGGACGACCGTGAGCGAGCGTATGACGACGCGAAGTATGGTTGGGCGAGTACCGAGCCGGTGATGGAAATCAACATCCCGACCAGTCTCGATGACTCGCTCGCCCCTCCAGGCAAACATTTGTTGTCCGTCCTGATCCAGTACGCGCCCAGTGAATTGGCGGGAGGGCATTCGTGGGACGACGTGAAGGAGGATTTCGCCGACCGCTGCGTGACGCTGATCGGTCGTTATGCGCCGAACGTGCCCAAATGCGTCGAGCATCGCCGAATCCTCAGTCCTCTCGACTTGGAACGCGAATTCCGCCTTACAGGCGGCGACTGGCATCAAGGAGCGTTACTGCCCGGGCCGTCGTTTTCGAGCCGGCCGGTGGTCGGTTGGTCGGATTATCGCACGCCGGTCGATGGACTGTATCTGTGCGGCGCCGCCAGCCATCCGGGCGGAGGCGTCTGGGGACAGTGCGGCAAGAACGCCGCCACCGAGATTCTCCGCGACTCGTCGTAAGGGCGATTTCGTACGACGGACTTTTAGTCCGTCCCGATTCGTGGAATTCGTAAAATTCGTGGTCCACCAACACCATCCCTGTTTCGTGGTTGTGAGCTAGACCGAACCAGGCGCCGTCCAACTAACTGGAAATCACGTTGCTTGCCGCCGATAAGGAGACTATAAACGTCCTTGGATGCGTTGTGAGCGAAGCGGAATCAGGGCTGCGTTTGGGCAAAATCACCGGTAGGGGAGGAGCTAGGGATGAGCGAACTGGATGCGGTCTCGCCACTCAACACCTGGGACGATGCCGCAGGTTCGTCTCGACGAACCTTCCTACGACTCGGCGGTATGTTCCTGGGCGGTCTCAGTTTGCCGCAGTTGCTTGCGGCCGAACAGCAGTCGGGGCGAGGCCGATCGCAGAAGGCCGTGATCATGATTTTCCTGTCGGGCGGGCCGCCGCATCAGGACATGGTTGACCTGAAGATGGACGCCCCCTCCGAGATTCGGGGCGAGTTCCAACCGATTGCGACGAATTTGCCGGGAGTGCAGATCTGCGAACATATGCCGCGGATCGCTCAGCGGATGGATCGTTTGGTCACCGTGCGGACATTGGTTGGTTCTGAGGGGCGACATGCTGCGTTCCAATGCTTGACCGGGTGGCCCGTTGATCGGCAGCCGGCGGGTGGATGGCCATCGTTCGGGTCCGTGGTGTCGAAACTGCAGGGGCCCGCTCGCCCTGGAACGCCGCCCTACGTCAGTCTGACGCCCAAGATGAAGGGTGGCGGATGGGGCGATCCGGGGCAGCCTGGATTCGTCGGTCAGGCGCATTCTCCCTTCACGCCGAATGCCGAAGGCGCGGCCAACCTGACGCTCAACGGGATCACGATCGATACCCTGTCCGACCGTCGGACGCTCATGACTCAACTCGACCGCCTCAAACGCGAAGCCGATATCAGCGGGGCGATCGAGGGAGTGGATGCGTATCACGAACAGGCGTTTTCGATTTTGACATCGAGTCGCCTCGCGGAAGCGTTGGATTTGGAACGCGAGGATCCGCGACTGCGCGATCGTTATGGTCGAGGAACGCCGGAGCCAGCGGGCTACGGGGACGCGGGCCCGTTGATGAACGATTATTTCCTGGCCGCTCGACGTTTAGTCGAAGCGGGTGTGCGAGTGGTGAGTCTTGCGTATGGACGTTGGGATTGGCACGGTCGACCCCACGGGACAAACTTCGAAAACGCTCGCGATCACCTGCCGCAACTGGACCAAGGGCTCACCGCATTGTTGGATGATCTTGAAGTCCGAGGCATGATGGATGACGTGACGGTGTTGGTGTGGGGCGAGTTCGGACGCACTCCGCGCATCAACAAGAACGGCGGCCGCGATCATTGGCCCAACGTCGGTTGTGCGCTGATGGCGGGCGGTGGGATGCGGACAGGCCAAGTGATTGGGGCGACGAATCGTTTGGGCGAGCATCCGGTGGAGCGGCCGGTCCACTTTCAAGAGATTTTTGCGACGCTCTACCATAACTTGGGGATCAACACCGATCACGCAACGCTGAACGACTTGCATGGTCGGCCGCGATACTTGGTCGACCACGTGAAGTATCGTCCGTTGCGCGAGGTCGTGTGATGGCTAGCCTGCGCTTGCTGCACACCTTGACTCATCCCAATGCCGTCTATGCCGCGGTTTTTTCGGCGGACGGCGCCCGTATCGCTTCGGGAAGTCTCGACAATACTATCAAGCTTTGGGATGCTCGCTCGGGGCAAGAATTAGCTCGCTGGCGCGGCCATGGCGATGGAGTGTGCGGTGTGGCGTTTTCACCCGACGGCGCGACGCTCTATTCCGCCAGCTTGGATCGAACGCTCCGGTCGTGGAACGTCGCAGCGGGGACCGTGCTTGCCACCATGGCAGGCCATCAAAACTACGTCGAATGCATGACCCTTTCGCTCGATGGGAAGTGGCTGGCGTCGGGCGGCTACGAGCATGATGTGCGAGTGTGGAATGCCGCCTCGGCAGCGACGCAGTGGGTGCTCAAGGGCCACACGGATGCTGTGTACGGCCTCGCTTTCTCGCCCGACGGAAAATGGCTCGCCTCGTGCGGCAACGACGGCGAACTGAAAGTGTGGGACTTGGCCGCGGGCAAATTGGCGGCAAGTTACAAAGGGCATTCCGGCGCCGTGCAAACCATCGCCTACTCGCCAGACGGGCGTTGGTTAGCTTCGGGCGGCAGCGATCAAACGGTTCGCATGTGGGACGTGAGCGACGGACATTTGGTCCGCACACTCGACGGCCACAGCCAACTGGTGAAATCGGTGGCCTTTTCACCTGATGGAAAATGGCTGGCGTCCGGCAGCGCCGATGGCGCCCTCCGGCTCTGGGACGCGGCCACCGGCCAGTCGGTCCTCACGCTCGACGTGCACCGCAATACGGTGTACGGAATCCACTTCGCTCGCAGCATGCCATGGTTGGTGACGGCCAGTTTCGATCGCACACTGAAGGTCTGGGAGCTAGAAGCGTAGTGTTAATGTACGACGGACTAGAAGTCCGTCGTACAGGCCGTCGAGCGCTGTTACACGGACGCCAGAAAACCGCGCAGCGCCGCGAAGTACTCGTCGCGATTACGATCGAGAATCGTATTGTGATCACCTTGAGGAAATCGGACCAACCGCTTCTGGGGGTGAGTGGCCCAACGGAAGTTTCGTTCCGCGTGTGAAATGTCGACCAGTTGATCGTTCTCGGCGTGCAGGATGAGAACGGGACCAGGGTAGGCGGCGAGTTTCTGTTGGTGGTTGAACAGGCGAGCGACCTCGGCGCGCACCTGTTCGTCGGTCGCTCCGGCATCCGCCGGATTGGCATATAAGAGAAAACGTTCCGCCGGGTCCGCGATGCCGCTCTCCAGAATCAAGCCGCCCAGCGTGGGATGACGTCGAGCCAACTCGATCGCGTACAGCGAACCCATGGAACGACCGAAGGCGACGGCCCGCCGAGGTTCCACGTCCGCGGCCTCCATGGCGGCCGCTCCATCACCCAGCATGGCGGCCAATTGAGCTTCTCCGGTCGATTCACCGTACTCGCGATACTCGACGAACAGCGAATTGTAGCCGAGCAGTTCGAGTTCTTCGGCCAGCCACGGGACATAGTCTGCGACCGCTTCCCCATTGCCGTGAAAATGGACCAACGTGCGAGCTTGTCGATCGACGAGCCGCCGGTAACAGGCAAGCCGCACGTCAGGGGCGACCGGCGCCCAAAAGGGCTCGCGCACTCGCCGTCGCTGTGGAAACAAATAACGGCTACTGATCGCCGGATGATCAAGCACGCTCGCCATCGGTGTTGACCTATCGTCCTCGGAGTGTTCCGCCATATCACTCATCCAACCGGTGACGCATGAAGTCGGCGATCGTGGTGTAGTTTAGCGTTGCATAGTAGGTGACTCGTTTGCGGTCGAGCATTAGGGAGGGGCGGCGATCGGGCGTTGCTTCGGCGAGTTCCGCGTCGATCTTCGCGAGCGCTTCTCGAGCCGACTCGACGCCTTGGCGATACGCTTCCTTCGCGGCATCGCCGCGTGCTAACACGGCTCGATCAAGCCCCTCAACATCGGTTCGAGTAAGCGGAGTATCAGGGGCCGACAACGCATACTGTCGCAGGGAACCGGCGAACTGCAACGCGTATCGCACATACGGTTCCGCGCCGGGCTCGAGAGTTGTATCGGGCAGCGTCGTCACCATCTGTTGTAATGCTGCGATGCCTTCCGCCAACCTTCCTCCTTGCAAGAAGTCTTGCCAGGCGATCGCTTGGTGAGCGACGGGCGACTTAGGGTGCTCGAGTCGCACGCGCTCGAGCGTTGTGCGCGACAACGGCAAGCGGTTATGGCGCAAGAGGACTAAACCAAAGGCGATGGGCAGATCGGGTTCGCGAGGCGCCAATCCTTGACTGCCCAGGAAATCGTTGGCGAACGATTCGTCGAAACGAGACGCTCGCAGATTACGCAGCATCTTCGTCACGGCGTCGCGAGCGGGTTCGGTGAGTCGTGGGGGGCGAGCATCGGGTTTGAACACGACGGCCGTTTGGGGCTTCCCTGTCGCCGACAACGCACGCGGCAGATAGTCCAACAATTCGGCCACCGAGATTCGACCATCTCGATTGGCATCCGACTCGCCCGCAAAACCACGAGCGATCGCACCACCGAAAACTCCCGGCGAACCTGCGGGACCCGCTTGGCCTCGTTGCCCCTTATCGCACGCGGCAATCACCAGCACGTTCGTCGAGACGGGGCGAGTTGGTTTGTCTTTGGCGGCTTCGGCGAGTTCCGCGGCCGAAGGTTCCAACTTCGGGTCCAGGCCCGCGACATCATGGCACGTGTCGAGCAACAAGATCTTTTCGCGAGCGGCGCAGCCCTCCAGCTTCTTTACAACTCCTTTCAGTGGCAGACCGGTGTCGTTCACTCGAGCTACATCGAGTTCTTTCGCGGCGAGCGTGGCGCCCGCGGATGGGTCGATCACGCCGTGTCCGACAAAGTAAAGTAGTAATTGCGCTTCGGCCGGAACCTTGGCCAGGAACGCGTCCAGTCCCTGGTCGATCTGCAAACGCGAACCGTTCTGGATCTCCAATAGCTGCTCCGGGGGAACTCGGTAGCGATCGCGCAAGGCGGCGACCACCGCTTTGGCGCTCAAGTCCGCCTGCGGCAATGCGGGCAGTTTGGCGTCGTCGTATTGGCTCTGGCCAATCACGATCGCCCAGCTACGAGCGTCGACGGCGGGTCGAGCCGCGATGCGGACCGCCTGATACTGCGCCATGTTCAACGGCTCGTAGTCGATATCGACCAAGTCGCCCCGCATGAGAAAATCAAACTCGATCGTCTCTTGCTTAGAGCCGACGATCTCGCAGTTGGGGGCGAGCGCGAATTCAAGTACTTTGCCGGGGTCGGCGCCGGCAACCTTGAAGATGCGTTGAGTGTGGTTGATGTCGGCGATCGAGCCGGAGACTTTTACGTCGCGCGACGCCTCGATGCGATGGGCCACCGTATCGTAAGTAATGGCCACTCGGTCGCCAGGATTCAGGTCGGCGATCGTCAGCGGCGCGTCGCCCGCTAGCTCGCGACCATTGATCGTGACCAGTACTTTTGGCGCCACCAGGAATGTGGTTTTCACCACCGATCCACTGGGGCCGTTTGCATCGATCACCATGCGCGATTGTTGTGGGTTTCTCGTGACGACGACGCCCTGGACGTTGAGCGTGCGGAGCGCCGACACCGACCGCACGACCATCTTCCCTTCTTCCGATTCGACATGCGTCACCCGCACGCGATCCGTGGGCCTGAGATCGCCAAGCGTGTAAACTCGGCCGAGCGACTTGGCTTCATTGTTGATCAGAATGGGCGTCCCTTCCGGCACGTACCAAGGCGCGGGCGGTTCCGCTCCTTCGACAGCGGCCAATTGGAGACTCGCCTTGCCCACATCTACTGAAGCGACCTCACCGGCCGTTTCGTTCGTTAATGCTCGAACGGCATAAATCTCTTTGAATTCGACGCCATCGCTTTGCAAGTACTTCAACGTCACCGAGTCGTTGGGCTGCAAGTCGGCCAATTGCACTCGCTGATCGTTCAAGTAAACGCGATCGTTGTCAAAGTCGAACGTTACCCCTTGAGGATTGTCACCCTCTTCGGCAGGCTTCAAGAAAAAGAGGCCGCGATCCAGTTCAATTTGTTCAATGACTCCCGCGGTGGGAAGCACAATGGCGGGCGGCGGCGGCGGAAGAGGCTTTTCCTCCGGCCAAAACGCGACCGACAGACTCAAGGTCGTGCTGAAGATGAAAGCACCGATGGCGAGCCAGCGTTTGCGTTTGGCTTGTCGTTCGGCTCGAGCCGCTGCTTCTTGTTGTTCGAGAGTGAGCGCGGTTTCGGCCGTCACGCCTCGACGCAAGTCCTCCAACACCTCGGCCGCCGTGCGATAGCGCTTGGCGGGATCTTTCTCGGTCATGCGCTGGATGACGTACGCGAGATCCCCCGGCACTCCTTGCAGCACTCGATCAATCTCGGGCAAGCGACGATCGGGCGCCGAGTGCCACATCATCCAGGACACCTGCTCGTCGCGCCCGAACATGTGCAGGCCAGGGAACAGCGTCGCGAAATTCTCGCCGCACATCATTTCGAACGCGGAGAAGCCCAGCGAATACAGGTCGCTATGCGGCCCCACGGGGCCAAACTGGTCCGACACCACCTCGGGCGCCATGTACTTGGTCGTTCCCTTCACGACGCTGCCATGCTCCCCTTTCACTCGTCGAGCAATTCCGAAGTCGCCAAGCTTCACGCGATGGTTCTTGTCCACCAACAGATTGCTCGGCTTCACATCGCCATGCACGATCCCATTTTCGTGCATGTACTGCAGCGCATGGAGCGTGTAGGTCAAGGTCATTCGCAAATCGTTCAAGTCGATAGGCCGGCCCGCCAGCAGCGCCTGCAGACTTCCTTGCATCAACTCCAGCACCAACCAGCCGCGCTCCCGCACGATGTCGTAGATCATCATGATGTGCGGATGTTCGAGCGATGCGAGCAGTTGAGCTTCCTGCCAGTAACGCTCCAATTGACGCGGGTCTTGCAGGAACTGTGGATGGATCTGCTTGATCGCCACCTCGCGTCCCAATTCACGGTCTCGCGCGCGATACACCGTGGCGTAATCGCCCGCGGCGATTTGTTGCGTGATTTCGAAGCGGAGTTGCGGTTCCATGCCAGTCGTTCCCGCGTCAATCGGTCAAGAGAATCGAAATGAGGGCTTCCAAGTGGCGATCGCTCGGACTTCCCGCCGGAGGATCGGGCGAGTCAATCATGCCAGTCACCCCCGTGGACTTGTTTTTACTCTCCGACTTCAGGATGTCGAGTACCTCGCGGTAAAGCCGCTTCTCCTCATCCCGATCCCCCTTCTGATAAGCCTGAAGAGCGAGTCGAATTTTGGACTGATATGGGGCGAGCGGCGGCACGACGCCCACATAATTCGCCTGCAAAGCCGCTCGTGCCGAATTGTGCGAACCCCGCTCATAATGCACGTTCAAGTCGCTATCGACGAACAACAAGGCCATCGAGACGGAAATGCTGAACCCAAATACGACCAGCATCAGCCAGGGCGGCGACGTCTTGGGCTTGGCGACCGCTTCTTCCTGCGCCTTTTCGACATCCGTCAATAACAGCTCGGGCAACTTCCCGTCCGCTCCCAGCGAGACCTTGAGCGCCGTCGGGTCCGCCGCAATAAATCTCGCCGTCTGAATCGTACGCGGCGCGGGATGAGCCGGCGGCGGAGGAACGGGTAACGCCGGTCCTAGTGGAGGTGCGCCAGAGAGCGATGAACCAGGAAAAGGCGGGCCAGGGGGAGGGACGCTGGGGAGCGGGGGACTGGCGACTCCAGTTCCGCCACTCAAGGGAGTCGCGGTGGTCGGACGAGCTCCCGTGGGTCGGCGCTCGCCCCGCGGCGGCGGCGGCGGACTAACGGGCGTCAAGCCCAGCGGCGTGGGACCCGCCGCGGGCGCCGATGGCGGCTTCAATGTCGCTGTCGATGCAGTCGCTGAACCGCCGCGAGCGACTGGCGGCGGCGTGGTCATCGCCGCCGGCCCGGCGGCGGCGCCCGCCCCCGTCAGATTCGCCGCGCTCGGCTTCGCGCCCGCAGGGAAGGGCGAGGCGGGAGGGGGAGGAACTTGGGGTAAAGAACTTCCTGCCGCCTGCGGAGGTAAAGCGGTCGGAGGCAGCAAGGGAACAGGCAACGCTGCGGGAACTGGTATGGGAGGCAAGGCGGCAGGTGGTAGTGCAGCAGGTGGCAAGGCAGCAGGTGGCAAGGCAGCAGGGGGCAAGGCAGCAGGGGGCAGCACGGAGGGAGGTAGCACCGGCATGCTGCTTGACGGTCCGCTCGCACTTGCACTCGCCGTGCTCGGAGGACTCAAGAGCGACGGCGCGCGGGTGGGCGCCAACGGAGAACCAACTGCTGTCGGTGACGCCGCTGTCTGTGGTGCTGATGCAGGGGCTGTCGAGGAAGGAACAGCAGACGAGGCGTCAGGCGGTCCCATTCCCGGCGGATACAAGTTGGCTCGATTCATCGACGACTCCGGCGCGGCGCTCGCCGGTCCTCCCCATTTTTCGCCGCATTCCGGGCAACGAATCGCGATCCCTGTCTGCAATACAGGGACCTCGAACGTGGCTCGGCAATTACGGCAGTGAATCGCAACCGACATGACTCAAAGTCCAAATCCGTTGTAAAGGTAACCCAGCAGGAACGGGCCCAGGATGATCAGCACCGTCGCGGCCATCACGAGAATGCCCGGCAGCAACATCTGCACTCCCGCCTCATTCGCAATCGTCTCCGCTCGCTGGCTCCGTTTCACTCGCAGCACGTCGGCTTGCGTGCGAAAGATGTGCGACAGCGGCGTGCCCAATTGCTCGCTTTGGATGATCGACCCCACGATGCTTGCTATTTCGTCGTCATTTAACCGACGACGCATATTGTCGAACGCCTCGGTCCTTGCTTTTCCCATGTTCATGTCCGCCAGCACTCGACCAAACTCCACCGCCGCCGGGTGATCGCCGAACTCGCGTACCGCTTGCTCGAGCGCATGGAGAAAACTCGAGCCCGCTTCCATCAACAACGTCACCAGATCCAGCATGAACGGCAAGCGACGCTTGATCATCAGCAAGCGTCGTTGAGCCATGCGAGTGAGTCGCAGGCGGAACCACCACATCGTGACGAAGGTCAACAGCAAGGCCAGCATCAAGCCGGGCGCTTCGAGATACTCGTAGCACATGTAAAAGTAAAAAGGCGAAACGAACAAACTCAAAATCTGTTGCTTCGCCAAATACTCTTCGGGCAGCCAGTACCGCGGCAGACCCGCCGCCGAGATCTCTCGCTGCACTTCCAGCAGCCGCGGCCCCCAGGCGGCTCGATTCAACAAACCGAATCCGCGCACGATGGGTTGGAGGATGCGATAGAGCGGGTCGGCTTGCCGCAGCGCGTTGATACGGCTGACGTCGTAACGCCATTCATCGCCTTGTTTCAGATCCTCGACCGCCAACGCGTGCAGCACCCACCAAGCGATGACGCCAAGTCCGGCGCCCGCTAAAGTGCAGGCCAACAGCGCGAGTGGGTCATGCAGCAGGCTCACGATGCAATTCTCCGCAAGGCACTCTCAGGTTTTTCGGGCGTCCACATCAGGGGCGACAACATGCAGGCTCTCTCTGTTTCCGCGAATTAAATGTCGGCGCTCAAAATCTTCACCGCCCAAAAGTACGCACCCATGTTCAGCACCGCGCAGATCGACAACAACAACTGGCCGGGAAAAGTGATGAACAGCAGGCGAGTATTCTCGGGGTCTAGATAGAAGTAAGTGACTAAGATGAAGGCCGGGACGATCGCCATGTAAACGGCCGACTTCCGCGCTTGAGCCGTCTCGGCTCGCACCTTGCGTTCCAACCGCTGCAACTCGACCACCGACCGCGAAATCCGTTCGACCGTTTCATTCAGCCGCCCGCCGCTCTCGCGACTGGCCAACAGCGCCGCCGCGAACAACAAGAAGTTCTCGCTGCGCAGCCGCTCCTTCGCCTCGGTCAGCGTGCGTTCCAGCGGCTTGCCCAGGTTGTACTCTCCCACGATCTGCTGGAATTCCTGATGGATCGGACGAGGGCACTCTTGAGCCAGCAACTCCAGAGACTGGGCCAGCGACAAGCCGGCTCGCACTCCGTTCGAGAACATCACCATCGCGTCGGCCAACTGATCCTCGATCTTTTGTCGACGGCGGGCGGCGAGTCGGCGGATGAGGTACCACGGTCCGGCGAGCAGCAGCATGGCGGAGAAGGTTGCGAGCACCCACAGGTCAAGTCCAAGCCAAAGGATGAAATACAACGCGCCGACGATCGCCACCCAAGTGATGACCCAACGACGCAGATGGGGCGTCGTAAACCGGAGACTCCGCAGTCGCTCGCCCAAGTCCTCGACGGTGAAGTCGAGCAGTCGCGCGGCAGCGCCTTGGCCCGCCCAACTGGCGACCGCCACGCACATGCCCATGGCAAGGTTGCAGATCAGCATTCCCGTGTCCATGCTTCAGTTCGCTCCTCGACTCCCTCAAATCCTCGCGACCAACATTACCTGACTGACTTGCTTGCTCCGTGAGCCATCATCTCCCGCGGCACTCGACCTCGCTCACTCGCTGGGCGCCGCGCCATACAAGAATTTGGGTTCCAGCAGTTGTTTGGCGACCAGGTTATCGAGGAACGCCGGCAGGTAGCCGGTGGGCTCCAAGGATTTACCGTTGCGCCGATTGAAAATATCGATAATCACGACTTCATGAGTATCGGGATCCATGCCACAGACCTCCGCGATTTGCGTCACCAACCGTTTGCCGTTGGGCTGGCGATCAATGTGCACAATCAGGTGAATCGCCGACGCGATCTGGCGATGGAGCGATACGATCGGCAGCTCGGCCGCCATCAACATCAAGATCTCGAGCCGCGAGACGACTTCCTTCGCGCTGTTGGCATGGACCGTGGTCATCGAACCTTCGTGACCCGTGTTCATGGCCTGTATCATGTCGAGCGATTCGCCGCCCCGGCATTCGCCGACGATGATCCGGTCGGGACGCATGCGGAGCGAGTTCTTCACGAGGTCGCGAATCGTGTATTCCCCCGTCCCTTCGACGTTCGCCGGTTTGGCTTCCAGCGTCACGACATGCTCTTGATGCAACCGCAATTCCGACGTGTCCTCGATCGTGATGATCCGTTCCTTATACGGGACGAAGCCGCTCAGCACGTTCAGCATCGTCGTCTTGCCAGAACCTGTGCCGCCGCTGATCAAGATGCTGCGGCGATCAATCACGCAGGCTCGCAGGAATGTCGCGGCCGCTCGCGTGATCGAACCAAACTCGATCAAGTCGTCCATCGTCAGCCGCTGAATCGGGAACTTGCGGATGGTGAGGCAAGGCCCATTGACCGCGAGCGGCGGAATGATCGCGTTGACTCGCGAACCATCGGGCAGGCGAGCGTCGACAAGCGGCTGGCTCTTGTCGATGCGCCGTCCCACCTGCGCCACGATTCGCTCGATGATCGACTCCGTCACTTTATCCGAAATGAAACGCCTGCCCGACTTCTCGATCACCCCGTCCCGCTCGACGAAGATCTGGTCGCTCTTGACGACCATGATTTCACTGATCGTCGGCGCTCGCAGTAAATCCTGCAGCGGACCAAATCCGAACACGATGTCCTTCAAGTCCTTCTTGAGCATTCGCAGCACGACGTAGCGACGCAACTCCTGATGCAAATGCGGTCGGAGCAGTTGAAACGTATCGCTGAACTTCTCTTCGACGCGGTGGATCTTCGAACTGATATCGGGGAGTTTCTCCAGTTGCAGTTTCTCTCGCAGAAACTGCAACAACCCATGCAACTCCGTCTCGCGTTCGGGCACCAGCGTCGCCGGCACGTCAAACTCGTTGGTCGTCAACGACGCGAGGTCGAAGATGCCGTCCTCTTCCGTCTCCATGATCAACTGATTGATTGCGAGATCGCGCAAGGCCAGGCCCGACATTTCCTCGAGCACCGCTTCGTTCTCCTTGCGGAACACCTGCAAGTCGCGGCAGACATCCTCGATGTTGTTCTCCAACAACAGGATGCTCTCTTTCCTCCCACCTCGAGTATGCTCCAATTCGTAAAGATCGAGTCGTTCCAGGAGCTTCTTGTGAAGCCGCAGTTCGAGGTCGGCGACGAGCTTTCGCAGGTGGGCTTCGAGTTCCTGGCGAGTGATGGTGGTGACGGAGTCTGCTTCAAAACTCAACGTGTACGGCCAAATGCGCACCTTGACCGTGGGCGGAAACTTGACTCGCTCGCCCCCCAGCACTTCGTTGTCGCCCACCAGGCAACTGTTCACGCCGACGTTTTCGAGTTCCAGTTCACTTGGGCCAAGTAGCCGGACGACGGCATGACAGCGAGAGACGAGCGGGCTGCGCAGCACCACCTCGTTCGTCGTATCGCGGCCGATTCGCATCGAACCGCCGTTAAACTCGACGACCGATCGACGGCTCTCGTTGATCTTGTTGAACCAGATTCTCATCGCACGCTTCCCGCTGAACTTACCGCCGCACTTACCGCCGCGACCGCGGCCGCTTTTTTCGGTCACGCTCGCCCGCTAGGAACCTTCCCGCGGATGCAACACAACGCCGATCCCCTGATTGCTCGAACGCCGAGACAGTTCCAGCAGGCGGAGCGCCTTCGCCTCCATGCGCGGATCGGCATCGGTTCCTTCGTTGCGGACGTAGATGCCCAGTTCGAAATCGTTCATGCTGCGGCCCACGACCGCTTTACTCACCTCGGCGCTTCCCAAGCGACTGCCGACGGCCGCGATGGTGAATGGGCCGATCAGTTCGACGCCCGGCGCCTCCACTCGATTCGCGACCCTCTCATCGTCGTCATCGGACGATGGGGCGGGCGCGCCGCCGCCGGGCGGCAGAGCGGGGCGGACGGCGGGAGTCGGGGCTCGATTCGCGGGAACCGAGAATGTCACCTTGTCGCCAGGGTTGACCAGATCGGGGACGAAGCTGCGATTGTCGACCGCGATCCAGACCAACAGTTGCCCGCGGCTCAGTTTCAGTTCTGGGGGAGGAGTGCGGTAATCTTCGCGTCGCAGTAGCTCGCCCCCCTGATAAGGTCGAATCGCGCGAATGCCTTTAACCGTCTCCAAATCTTGCCACAGGTAGACGAACTTGCGCAGGTTGCCGACGTGCATCTCCGGAATCCGCACCTCGACCAAATCCTCTTCCTTCAGCGGATCGCCCGGCCGCAGTTTGGCCTCTTCGCTCAAGCCAATGAACGACACGGTTTTTACGTGTCGAGTTTTATTGTCGAGATAGACATAGTTGAGCGTGGCGCCCAATAGACCCAACAACAAGGCTACCACGATACCCGCCGCGCCCTTCATTTGCCGCCCCTCCCGTCGCTCGTCGCGAGTCATTGCGGGCGTCCCACGGCCGACGAACGGGCCGCGTTGGGAACGCCACTCTTCTCTATCCTACTGTCCCGCCGCCGATGGGGACACGATCAGCATGGCCCTTAAGGTTCCCGTTCTCTCTAAAATCACTTGAACCTCCGCCTCTCGCATGGTCGCCTGGGGGCCGGCTGGTCCCTGTTTTTTGCTGGTGGGAGGCGTCATGCCCGAGGTTTTCGACCCTGCCGGCCACGCCTGTCGCCCCTCGAAACTCCAGGTGTATCTGCGATTCCAACTTTGCCCCAGTTTTTGCCAAGGGGAAGCCTTGGCCGAGTTGCCCTCTTGGGAATCGGTTAAGTCGTTGTCAGCAGACACGTTGGGACTCCCTTGCCAGCCCTGGTCGGCGAACCAACGATCGAACGCCTCACGCCAACGGTCCGGCGTGCCAGAACCGACGTAAGCGATCCGAGCTCCTCCATCCACGGTGCGAATCGAAAGCGAGCGTTGACCATTCGGCAATTGCGGCCAGGATTGAGTCGCCTCGGAGGAGATTCCGTCACTTCGCGAGGGACGCCAAGTGAACCAACCCCAGCGAGTCGTGGGGGACGGTGCTGGAGTCGAGTCGCTTTCCGCTGGCGTTTCCATCTGCTCGGGCAGCAACAACCCCCAAGCCAACACCCGCCGACGCGCCGCGGGCAATCGCTCCGACCCGCTCACCGCCACCGCCATTGGCACTGGGCGAACGATCACATAAGTGCTCCAGCGATTGCCAGCCGTCGAACGTGGTTTCTCGCCCTGAAGTAACGCCAACAGTCGTTGCTCGGCTGGCCCCGGTTTGCGCTCGGACGCGTCGGCCAGCGCCGCCGCTCGCTCACATTCTCTCGCCAAAACGTCGACCGCCTTCTCGGCCTTTCCTTCCACAACCCCATGGCCGAACGCGAACGGCAGTTCGCCAAACCGCAACTCCTCCGAGGTCCCCGGCAATCCCAAGGGATCGTCGAGCGTCAAGGCGGCCGGTGCTCCAGCGCTGTCAGGCCGTCCCAACGCCAGGGGCGTCGGGTCGACATACCACCACTGCAAAACTTCGCGTCCCAAGGCGATGGCGACGACAATCACAATGCCGGACACCAGCAGGTTACTCGCCCATTGACCCCAACGGCGAGCGAATTGTCCAAAACCACTGGGAGCATCGGACATGTGGAATGACTCCCCAACCAGGCTACCAACGGGTGCGAACGCTTCCGTGATGCGAATTCAAGCAGGTAACGCAGAGAAATCAGGGAATGACTACCAAACAAGCCGACGCCGAACGGCGAAATGAGGAATAGAAGGGGGCGATCCCGAAATCACTAACCCCTATTCATCTCAGGATGTATTACGCACCCTTTCGTCACGAGTCGGTCTCAGAAAATCGAGTCCTCTGGCTTCAGCCCTAATTTAGTCGATGCCGACCGCCGAGGGAAATCGACCGTTCACGACCGGCCCTCAGACTGAGTGGAATCGCGTGACCGACCGTTTGCGTTGACTCGCCCTCAGAGAACTGCCATATTGCAGGCGACGCGGATCGATGTCAAAGCCTTGTCGGATTAAGGGCGGCAATCCGGGAGCGCCGTGATGGAAACGCATGTCCCCTATCAATCGGGCGCCTCCCATGAATCTGGCGACTCTCAGGAATTACCGGTCGTAGAGTTTCTCGAACCCGATACGGTCGGTCAAGAAGTTCGCGACCTTGCGGGTGAAGGCCCGCGAGGCGCCGAGTTCGCGCCCCTGGCACCCCCGATCGCCCTCCCGCCTGCGCCACCCGATGCGTCACCCGTTCCGCCTCCCTTAGCTCCGCCCATCTCCTTGGTAGCGGCGCCGCCGATCGCGCCACCTGTCGGCAAGGCCGATTCGTCGATCGATCAAGATCCACCCGGGATCGTGCCAATGGATGATCAAGTCGGCGAGGAAGATCGCCTACGAGACTCGGCTAGCTTCGCGGGCAGCGCCCTGATCCATTCGGCCGCACTTGTGGTGCTCGCGGTGTTCACCAGCGCTACGATCAAGCGGGATGCGGTGGTTTGGATCGCCGAGCCTGCTTCGCCCGTCGTCGATACTCCCTTGTCGGAGCCTGTTCAGGTCGAAATGCCTGCTGAAAGCAACTCGGTGGCGAGTGCGTTGTCCAACGCGGCTCAGGCGGAGATTCCAGCCCATGAGATGACTGTCGCGACCGCGGAACTGGTTGCCGACGAACCGATGCTCGGCGATGTGGATCAGGTTGCCCATGCCTCGTTGCCTGGATCGGCGGACCGTGATCGTGCGCCGGTCGATCGCTTGCTGGACGTGGTGGCGACTCGCAAAAAGACCGCCGTACAATCGTTCGATCAGCCCGATCCGTCGGCCATTGATTCGCCCATGGCGATGGCTCGAGCCGCGACGGTCGGCGTCCCGCACTGGGGCAATACTCCTGCCGAGCGAGCGGTCTATCGGTTCATTCTTTACGACATCGGGCGCCTGCAAGGTCTTGAGGCCGCCGAGGCTCAGTTTGCTTTTTCGTCGCTTCCCAACGAGGCTCTCCCGGAACTGATCAAGGGGCTGAATGCTTCCGCGTATCTGCAGGCCAGTTGCCCGGTGGTGGTATTGTCGAGCCGCGTGCAGTCGTCGCTCGCGTCGCTGAACTCGCGAGAGGCGTACGAGTACGCGCTGAAGAACATCGGCAAGGGAGTGCCAGCGAATGCCAATTACGCCGCGCATCTAGCCTCGCTCCGACAGCGATTGGCGGCGGAATCGGGCATGACGTCGGGGGCGAATCCAGGGCTATTGCAACCGTTGCGTGAGCAGCGAAGTCGCTGGGTCATGCAATTACAGCATGCCAGCTCGTCGCGGTTGACCGCGGCTTTGGCCAGTGAAAACGCCGACGAACGTTGGGCGGCGACGCGAGTGATCGCGGCTCGCGGTCTGAAACTGATGGACGAACTCATCCCGCTGCTCGCCGACGAGGACATCATGGTCCGTGAAGAGACGCATGCCGCTTTGGTGCGGTTGGCTCGCGGCATCGATCTGGGGCCAGTGAATTCCTCCTCCGAGTCGGAAGTGGATGAATCGATCGACCTCTGGCGCCGTTGGTGGAGTCAAAATAAAGAACGGCAAGGGGTGAGTGAATACACGTCGCAGCAAGACGAGGCTTTACGACTACGACGGGCGAACAATCGAATCTCACTCGCAGAGAAGCTGATGGCCGATGGCCATTCGCAAGCAGCGAACAGATATTTAGAAGAAGTGATACGCGATTACCCGGGCACGGCGTCGGCGGACCGCGCCGAGGAACTGAAGCGTGAGTTGACGGAGAAGTAGCCCGCTCGCTTCGCGAGCGGAACTGCCGCGTGGCGAGCGTCCGCCGTCGGCCCTTGGCGCCGTGTCTTTTCTGTAATGGATAGCTTGTACGCGGTGCGGCTGGTCGTCTCGCGAAGCGAGACGGCTACGGCCGCTCACAACTCGTACTCGCGATCGAACACCATGATCGCGGGCGCATCCCATTGTTTCTCGCGAACGACAGAATCCCAAAAACGGCGATACTCCAGCCGCACTCGCAGCCGCTCGATGCGCGACCCCGCGGCAGTCGACTCGAACTGAAAGCGTACCTCGACCGGCTGGCCGGGAATCAGACGGGAATCCTCGGTTTCAACCACTCCGGGGCGCCAAAAGGGCGCTGGCGAATGACCGGCGGGGTCCCGGAGAATGCGAGCAAAAAGTCGACCGGGCTTACCTGCATCGTCGAGTCCCGTGAAGACGGGGAGTTGGGGGCCCATGGTCTGGCGAGCAGGATGGCCCGCCGCGTCATACGCTTCCACTCGCAGCACAAGATGTCGGTCGATAAAGCCGGTCGGCACTCTGTGCCCTACGTCCTCGGCCACGATGCGGAGCGTGGCCTCGATCGACTCCGAGGGCGACGACGAGCGTTTCCAGTGGGCTGTTGTCCTGACGGCTCGACGCAACATCGACTCGATGCCGCGCGCGAACAATTGATGGCTGGCCAGAGTCTCGGGAGAGCGGTCCGGCGCGTCGTCGCCAGATGCCATTCGAGTCATCTGACCCGTGGGCGTCATGTGACACGATTGGCACTGCTTTCCCGCTCGACCTGCGGGACTCGCTTGCCACTCGCGAAACGTGGTGTAAACGGGCACACCGAACAAGACCCCTTCGTGGCAGGATGCACAGAGCCGACTCTCACGTTGCAAGGGCAGCATCGATTCGTCGCCTCGATCGACATCGTCAAGTGGGCCGAAGAACAGTTGGCCGGTGGACGGACGCAGCAAACGCATGGCAAAGACGCCGTGCGAGTGGCCCAGGTGAGTGAGCGAGACGTCGGCGATCTTGTGACAAAAGTCGCAATGGATGCCTGACGCCCGCGGTTGATCCCCGGCTGTGCGATCGTCGATGTCGTGGGACGCGAGCGGTTCCAGCGACACGCCCGCGACCTCCGTCGGCGAATGGCAGCTTGCGCAAACCGCGACCCCGTGCGGCAGTTCCCTGGCCAGCGACCAGTCGAAAGGGGAGGCGGGTGGAATACGACCGGCCGCCGACGAGTTGTTGGGGTGCGTATCAGTCAAGAGCGACAGGAACCGCGGATTGGCGGCGCTGCTTGCGTGCGCCGTACCTCGCCATTCCTCTAGAATCGCCGGATGACAGTTGCCGCACGCGAATTCCACCTGCTCATTCGGATCGGGGGCGATCCAGCGGTAACTCGCATCGTCGCTCATGGGAAGGCGACGCAACGAGATTGTCAGCGATTGCGAGAGCAGGGCGTCCTCGCTGACCGCCGAACCGCCGATGTAATAGCCCGGTTTGGCGGCGGTCACTCGCCTGGGCGAGGCTTGTGGAAGGTCGTGGGCTGGCTGGTGGAGAGTGAATTCGCCCTTTGCGTTGGTAGTGGTGTGTTGAGTCGACGTTTGCCAACGGACGGTGGCGCCAGCAACGGGGCCGTCGTCGTCGACCACTCGCCCCTGGATCTGATGGATGACGCGTGGAACAGGAGCGGCGACGGGCGCCGGCTGGCATCCTAGCACGGCGACAAGGATCAATCCCAGGAAGTTGCCCAAGGGGACGAACGCTCTCAATCGACCGGAGTCGGGCAGTAAAGTGAACTGGGAAGGATCGCGAAGCATGGGACGATCACGGGTCGGCGACGCGGTCAAGTAAACACGGGCGTTACCGAGGCGACGTTGGCTTGGCCGTAGCGTCAAAAGTCGTCGGAGCTTCGTCGGCGTCCACCGGAGGAATTACCGCGTCCAGGCATTTTTTCTTGAAGCTGGCGAGCGCCAAGGTGACGAGCGCCAAGATGATCTCGTCGGCGAACGGCACTACATCGGGGATGAAAAGATCGACCAGAAAAATCGCGGCGGTGAACAGAACGAGATAGGGGAACCGCAAGGAGGCGGCGAACTGCTTGACCGTGGCGACGAGTCCTGGGGATTGAGTCATGGGTGGTTGTATCTCCGTCGACAAGTCGTGCTGCTGAAGTGCATTACTCAACTATCATAACCATGATCGCGAACGGGAAACGTCGGTTGGCGCCTCCGGTTTTTTTGTTGGCGGACCGGTGAAACCGTTGGACTTACGCGAGATTTCGCCGTTCTTCCAGGCTTTTGTGGAAATCCCACGGATTCTCGGAGGCCGCAGGTTCACCGGGAAATTCTTGGTCTGGCGGTTCCGTCCGAGTATTCGTCGGCGAGTCCCCCTTCTTTCTTTCTGGCATTCGACTAGTTACCGTGCTAGCACTTTGCTGTCGCCGATGGGGTATTCGGAGTCGGCAAGTCGTTCCCTCCCACCTCCATGGTTCCCCGCCCGGAGCATCGCTGTTTAGCGCCAACTGCTCGCGTGAGAAGCCGCTTGCCGTGACATTGCCCGCCGAATTCATCCGGAGACCAATCGACGATGTCCTCACTCGCCCCGACCGCCGACAATCGTCCCACGAACGCGCGCCACTGGGTTATGGTTTACCTGGGAGTGCTCGCGTTCCTGACTTACTTTGATCGAATCTGTATTTCGCGAGCTCAGGCGGCGATACGCGAGGACTTGGATATTTCCGCCGGGCAAATGGGTTTGATCATGGGCGCCTTCTGGCTGGCCTATGCTCTGTTCGAACTTCCCGCGGGTTGGATGGGGGACAAGTACGGAGCTCGCATTACGCTGACTCGCATCGTGCTCGCTTGGTCCATATTCACGGCGCTGTCCGGCATGGCGACCGGCTTTTGGTCGCTGTTGATCTATCGCTTTTTGTTCGGTGTCGGGGAAGCGGGCGCGTTCCCCAATATGGCTCGCATTCAGTCTCAATGGTTGCCAGTCTCGTCGCGGCCTCGAGCGGGCGGGCTGCTCTGGATGCTCGCTCGCTGGGGTGGAGCGTTTTCGATTCCGCTCTTCGGCCTGATGATGGCGGGGTTTGGCTCCGAGAGTTTCCGGGAAACCGTCTCGTCGATCCCCGGTTTGTCCTGGTTGGCCGGCTACGCTCCGTGGCGCATCAGTTTCTGGGCCGCGGGGTTATTGGGCGCCCTGTGGTGCATCGCGTTCTACTCGTGGTTTCGCGATCATCCGTCGGATAAGAAATCGGTCAACGCCGCGGAACTGGACTTGATCACTCGCGGAGCGCCCAAGGAGAACCGCGGGCATGGCATGCCGAGTCATCTGTGGGGCAGTTTACTGTTCAACCGCAGCTTGATCGCCATGGGCGTTCTCTACATGTGCGGCAGTTTCGGCTGGTCGTTTTTCGCGAGTTGGATGCCGGAGTACTTCAAGCAAGTGCAGCACATGGACTATGAAGAGTCGCAGTGGATGGCCGCCTCGCCGTTGTTCTGCGGCGGCATCTCCTGCATTGTCGGCGGCATTCTGTGCAACATTACCACGGCTCGCAGCAAGAATAAGTGGCTCGCTCGCGCCCTGTTTCCGATCTGCGGCTACATCACCGCCTCGCTCTGCATGCTGCTGATCCCCTGGGTCAAATCGCCGACCCAGGCCATCGTGTTGCTGTGCATCGCCGAGGCGGCTCATGACTTTGGCCAAGGCGCCAACTGGTCGACGATTGTCGATATCGGCGGCAGCTACGCCGGCGTCGCCGCGGGCTTGATCAACACGATCGGCAATATGGGCAACGCCTTCCAGCCCTACATCGGGGCCGGGATTATCAAGAACTACGGCTGGAATACGGTCTTCATCGTTTATGGGATCGCATTCATCATCGCCGCCGGCATGTGGTTCTTGATCGATCCTCGACACAAGTTCTACAAGGAAGACGAAAACGGCAACCCCGTGGCGGCGTGAGCGAGGGCGATCCAGGCCAGTCGGCAAGAGTCAGACCACGAATCGAACGAATCGCACGAATGAGTTTTCGGAGTCTTGTTCGTGCGATTCGTGGTCGACTGCCTTCGACGGACTGGAAGTCCGTCGTACAATGTGGCGAATAATTCGTGGTTCGCTTACTCCCGCACGAATTCATAGGTGCTTTCGAACAGCCCTTGTTGGACGAGCCACACATCGTCGGGGTCGCCAGCGTACGGATCTTCGACGTCGTCCTTCACGACATAGCCGCCGCGCGGCGAATAGAGAGGATGTTCGACGTCGTAATTGGGGCGGATCTCAAATCCCTCCGACGACTCGTCGGTGACTTGAGCCGCCCAGTTGCGAGTTGAGTCTTTCGGGGAATAAACGCGGTAGCTTCGTGCCTGGGGGTCGAAGTCGAATTGGCGAGAAACTAGCTCCCCGGCGTTGTACTTGGACTCGACCTTTTCCATTTTCTGAAACCATGGTTCGCCCGCGACCCCCACGCACAAGACAAAGCCCGCGCGAGCTTTCTCGGCGACATGGTCGGCGGTCATGAATTCACGCCCCAATTCGTCGGCGTCGAGTTCTCGGACCCAAATGGGGCGAGTTTTGCGGGCGCGTCGCCAGGCTCGCTGCTGAGCGATCCATTGAAGAGTTTCTTTGTGAGTGAGTCGGCGGAGGGAAGTGTTCGACATGGGATTCGCCTGCGATTCGGTCCGAGGTACTGGCGGAGTTGGAGTGGAAGAGGCGTCAGGGGATGCGATCGGCTGTTCGGGCGAGCATCCGCCGCACACGAGCCCCACCGCGACCACGCCAGTCAGATGCCAACTGGTTCGATAGTGCATATGCTTAATCCTCCTCCCCGACGACATCGCCAGGATCTGTAACAACGTCCTCGTTTTATCCGAGCGTGCACAGCACGTGAAGAGCGTTTTTCCTCGCCTCGGCCCTTCTTCGCTTGCCTCTCTTGCGACAAACCAATGAAGCCAGTCTACTCTCGATCACCTCCCCCGCCGCGACACTCACCGCCTCAAGCAAATTTCCTCCCAGATCCTCTCCCTTCTCCCTTTCTCCTTCTTCCTTTTCCCTTTTCCCTTTTCCCGTTCTCCCTTATGAAGCGTCGACGTATTGGCCGCAGCAGCCTCGTAGTCTCCGACATTTGTCTTGGCACGATGACCTTTGGTTCGACCTGTGACGAATCCGAGGCTTTTCGTATTCTCGATCTCGCGTACGATTCTGGGATCGACTTCTTTGACACGGCCGAGATTTATCCGGTGCCGCCCAGCGCCTCTTGGGTCCATCGATCCGAGGAAATTCTGGGCAAGTGGTTGCAGACCAAGCCGCGCGATTCGGTGATTATCGCGACCAAGTTTTGTGGACCGGGCCACGGCTGGTTTATTCCTCCCGTTCGCGAAGGACGCACGGGGCTCGACCGACATCACATTCGCCGCGCCATCGAAGGAAGTTTGCGTCGATTGGGGACCGACTACATCGACCTTTACCAAACCCACTGGCCTGATCATGACTTTCCCTACGAGCTGACCTTGGGGGCGCTTCATGAGTGTGTCGTCGCCGGCCAGACACGCTATTTGGGGTCGAGCAATGAGACGGCTTGGGGAGCCATGAAGGCGCAAGCGATCGCCGAGCGGAATGGTTGGAGTCGGTACGAGTCGATTCAAAATAACTACAGCCTTGCCAATCGACGTTTTGAGGACGAACTGGGCGAAGTTTGTCGACGCGAACAGATCAGTCTGCTCCCGTACTCGCCGTTGGCGGGCGGAGTGCTCACAGGCAAGTACGACGTTCCCGATCCGCCCGCTGACGCTCGCTTCGCCCAGTATGCGCGCACGGGCGGCGATCGTCAGAAGGCCATGGCCAAGCGGTTCGTGAACGAGAAGAGCCTCGCGACGGCTCGCGAATTAGGAGTTATTGCGCGCGAGTTAGGTTGGCATCCCGCGGCGCTCGCGTTGGCCTGGAGCAAGCGACACGACTATGTCGCGTCGACCATTGTAGGCGCGAACACGGCGGCACAATTGAAAGAGAGCCTTGGTTGCGTCGACCGCGAATTGTCCGCGGATGTCGTGGCGCGGATCGATGCCATCACCCTGAAGTATCTGTATCCGCTGGGTTGACGACTTTGAGCAGGCAGAGAGTCACGTCGTCCACCTGCGGTTGGCCCGACCGAAATCGTTCGATCTCGCCGCGCAGCTCGTGGCAGATATTGCAGGCGGAATCGCGCGCGCGAGCCAAAAGTTCTTGAGCGACTCGTTGGCGACCGTACATCTCGCCCAAGGCGTTGGTGGATTCGGGGAGTCCATCGGTGCAAAAAAAGACGATGTCTCCGACCTCCAACGAGAGTGGTTCGCCTCGCACAAACGTCGCGTGTCGATCGACGCCCAAGGGGATGTTCGTGGCCCGCAGCGAACGGCAGGTCTGGTTCGACGCATCGACGAACAGCAACGGCTCGTGCCCAGCGCTGGCCCACTCCAGGGTCCGAGTGGCCGAGTCCCACACCGCGATGGTCATGGTGAGGAAGCGGACGCCGTCCAGCGTCTCGGCGAGATAGTGATTGAGTCGTTGCAGGACTTTTTCGGGGTGCTCTCCCACCTCGATCGCCTCGCGGCGTACGAGCGCCTGGGTCGCTGCCATCAATAGGGCGGGGCCAACTCCGTGGCCCGCGACGTCGCCGATGGTTACCATTAATCGACCATTGGGCAGTTTGAGAAAATCGTAAGTGTCGCCGCCCAATTGATCGCAGTATTGAGCACTCGCGCAAATCTCCAATCCCGTAACGATTGGCGGTGAAGCGGGGAGCAAGAACCGCTGTACGGCTGCCGCCGTTTCGAGGTCGGCCTTGTAGCGAGCCGCTTCTTGCAGATGGCGGAAGCGGTTCAGTCGCGCGATCCCCCGCACCCTCGCTCGCACCTCGGCGCGGTCCAGCGGTCGGAAGAGCAGGTCGTCGGCGCCTGATCGCCACGCGCGCAGACGCGACTCGCGATCATCGGCCGACATGACTAGCAACACGGGGACGTCGCACAGCGTGGCGTGCTCTCGCAATGCTCTGACCACATCGACGCCGGCGACGTCGGAGAGACGATCGGACAGCAGGACCAGGTCGGGCGCCAGTCGTTTGGCCATCGCCAACGCTTGCGCGCCGCTCGTCGCAAACTCCAACTGATACCCTTCGTGGCTGAGAATCTCTTGAAGTTGACTCGCCGAGTCGGCTGTGTCGTGGGCGATGAGAACCAAGCTGGGCGAAGACAAGCAGGGGGCTCCGGTTGTCAGTGGAAAAGGCTTATGGTACCAACTTTGCAACGCGGATGGATGAGGCCTCGCCCTGCTTAGGCCTCGCCCTAGTCCCCCGCGCAGTTGCTCTCCCCTCCCGTGATTGTCGGGCGACGTCGATGTCCGCACCTGAATCCCTGATCGATCGTTGGCGCACCGCGATGCGACGCGCCGGAGTCACGCATGTCGTGGGGGTGCCCGATTCTGTGACCGCGGGACTCTTCGCCCTGCCAATAGCGGATGAGCATGGCCCGCGAGTGGTGACGGTGTGTCGGGAAGGGGAGGCATTCGCGATCGCCGCCGGACTCTGGGCGTCGGGCGCGCGACCGCTCGTCTGGATCCAAAGCACCGGTTTGTTTGAATCGGGCGATAGCTTGCGAAGCGTCTCGGCGGAACTCCAAGTGCCGCTCGATGTGGTCATTGGTTGGCGAGGCCACTCGGGAAAACTGAATGCCGGCCACGCCGACACCGCTCGCGATTGGCTGGAACCCACCTTGTTCGCGTGGCGAGTGAACTATCGAGTGGCGGCGAGTGCGGAGGCAAGCGAGCTGGAAGAATGGCTACGACAGGATACGGACCGCCTGTTGGACCTGCGAGCATTATTGATTCCGCAATGACGGCGAGCGGTTGCCGCTGATCTGATCCTGAAAATAGTTCATCGCGAAACGAAACGGCCATGGCGACGACCCGCGAATACCTCGAAGTTCTGAAAGCCGCTCGCGGAACTGCGATTGTCGTCACGACCATGACGGCGTCCAAGGTTTGGCCCTTGCTGAACGACGGTCCGCTCGACGTGAATTATCTGCCGAGTGCGATGGGGCACGCGGCGGATATCTCGCTTGGCATCGCCCTGGGCGCGCCAAGTCGTCGAGTGGTTTGCGTCAACGGCGATGGTTCGCTCGCCATGAACCTGGGGGGATTGATTACGGCCGCGGAGCAGCGAGTGGAAAACCTTACGCAAATTCTCCTAGTCAATCACCGCTATGCGATTGTGGGAGGACCGCCCATACCGGGGGCAGGGCGAGTCGACTGGGCGGGGATGGCGCGGGCGGCTGGCTGGCGCCTCGCACGTTCCTACCAGGAAGTCGGGCCATTCGCCGCCGACGTATCGGAATTACTCACGGCCCAAGGACCTGTTTTCGCCGCGTTGGAAGTGGTCGATCCGCCCGAGCTGGCTCAACGCTTGCCTCCGCGGCACCCCGGTCAGGCGCTACGCGATTTGCATGCCGAATTGACTCGTGCTCATTCCGAGACGACGCCAGAGGTTTTCAATTGACTAATGGGAGATGTGGCCATGGCGTATGAAGTAGCGTGGCGCGAGTTGGTGGGGAGTCAGCCAGGGCCGCGACTGCTGGTGACGGGCGGCGTGCATGGCGACGAATTCGAGCCCATGGCGGCCGCTCGTCGACTACTGACCGAAATCCCACGCGAAGCTCTTCGCGGGCGACTGATCGTCGCGCCGGTGGTGAACGAGCCCGCGTTTCGCCGCGGATTGCGAACCGCGGAAGATGGTCTGGATCTAGCGAGAACTTGTCCGGGGCGAGTCGATGGGTCGATCACCGAGCAAGTGGCTCATTCATTGGCGGAGCTGATTCGATCCGCGGACTATTACATCGATCTGCACACCGGCGGCACTCGCCTGCGAGTGCTGCCGTTGGCGGGCTACATGCTGCACCCAGACGCGGCGATTCTCGACACGCAACGACGGATGGCGCGAGCGTTCGGCTTGCCGCTGATTTGGGGCAGCGATTGGCGGTTGGAAGGACGCTCGCTATCGGTGGCTCGCGACGCGGGCGTGCCCGCCATCTACTGCGAATACCAAGGAGGCGGGGACTGTGATCCTCGCGGGATCGACGCGTACGTCGCAGGTTGTCGAAGCGTCATGGCGGCTTTAGGGATGTTGGAGGACTCGACGCTCGAACCGCCTGTGGGGCTCGTCGTCGCCGAAGATGATCGACCTGGCGCCGGGCACATGCAAGTGAATCTGCCGGCGCCGCGGGAGGGCTTTTTCGAGCCCGCGGTGGTTTTGGGCGAGCGAGTGCGACGTGGCCAGACGATTGGCTCGGTGTGTGACGTGCTAGGCGACGACCGACGCTTAGTCACAGCGCCACATGATGGGTTGATCATCGTGCTCCATTCATTTCGTCGAGTGGAAGCGGGAGAGAGTCTGGGAGTGATTTTGGATGCGGCGACGTAGCCCGCTCGCTTCGCGAGCGGAACGGCCGCGTGGCGTACGCACGCCGCGTCCATGCGTCGCGCATGTTGTGTAGCTTGCGAGTTGGTACGCAGTGCGGCTGATCGTCTCGCGAAGCGAGACGGCTACGTAGCCCGCTCGCTTCGCGAGCGGAACGGCCGCGTGGCGTACGCACGCCGTGTCCATGCGTGCATCATGTTGCATAGCTTGCCAAGTTGGTAGGCTGTGGACTGTTTGATCCACAAGTGTCAAGCGGCCTCTCGGAACGAGGAATTCAATGAGTATTTGGCGGTGGAGCAACTGGTTGCTCGACGGCGACCAAGGGGTTGACGCAGTCCCCGAGGAAGCGCGAGTGAGCTTGGGGGAAGGGAACACTCCACTGGTCAAGTCCCGCTCGCTGGGGCCGTCCGTCGGATTGAACAATCTGTGGTTCAAGCTGGAGTCGGTCAGTCCGACCGGTTCGTACAAGGATCGCTTCGCGGCTGCCGCGATTTCGCACATGCGGGCTCGAGGCGAGCGGCTCTGCGTCGCGACCTCGAGCGGCAACACGGGGGCGGCGTTAGCGGCGTATGCGGCGGCGGGCGGGGTTCGCTGTCGGATCGCCATCGTCGAAACCGCGCCTGTGGACAAACTGCGACAAATGCTCGCGTACGGCGCCGAACTAATACGAGTACGCGGGTTTGGTCTGGACCCCGACATTACCGCACAGACATTGGGCGAGTTGCTGCGTCGGTCCGAAGAGCCCGACGCGCGACTCCAGATCAGCGCCTTTCGCTATAGCCCCGAGGGCATGGCTGGAGTGCAAACGATCACCTGGGAGATCGCCGAGCAATTGGCCGACCCGCCTGATCATATTTTCTGTTGCGCGGGAGGTGGTGGGTTGACGTTGGCGATCGCTCGCGGCGCCGCCCGCTTGTGCTCCGAGGGCCATTGGAGAGAATGTCCGGCGATCGAGTGCGTGCAGCCAACGGGGAACGCCACCATCGCGGCCCCGTTGCGAGACGGCGGCGAACGAGCGGTGACGGTGAAGTGCACGACGACGGTCAGCGGCTTGCAGGTGCCGACGGTGATCGATGGCGACGAAACGCTCGCCGCCTGTCGTGACACCGGCGGCACGGGGCTTTTGGTCGACGATGCGTGGGTCTTCGAAGTGCAGACGCGATTGGCTCGCGAGGAAGGGATTTTCTGCGAGCCAGCGGCGGCCGTGCCGCTCGCCGGTGCACTGCTCGCCTTACGCGAAGGCCGCATCACGGCGGACTCGCGAGTCGTCTGCTTGGTCACGGGGAGCGGGTTTAAGGATGCGGCGTCGGTCGAGCGAATGGTGGCGGGACGGGAATGTCCTCTTGTCGATGTCGCTCGATTGCCCGAACTGCTGGACGCGCCCTGATTGAGTTTGAACAAAACGAATGCAGATTATTGTCCATCTAGAAAACTCCACGAAGGGACGAACACCATGGGTGCGGAACAACAGGCGCTGGCGCTAGGGCTGACTTTTCCCAAAAAAGAAAAGGGATATCTCAACCTGTGCGCTCGAACAGGCAATCTGCTCATGACCTCCGGGCATGTCAGCGACCTCAAGGGAAAGCTGGGCGCGACGGTGACCGTCGAGCAGGGTTATCAGGCGGCTCGTGATTGCGCAGTGAAGATTCTGCAGTCGGTGCACGACTCGCACGGGACGCTCGATGGACTCAAAGTCATCAAGGTGCTCGGCTGCGTCAACTCGACGCTCGAGTTCACTGACCAGCATCTGGTCGTCAACGGTTGCTCGGATCTATTGCACCAGATCTTCGGCAAGGAAGGGGATGGATATCATGCGCGGAGCGCCTTGGGATTCGCGAACCTGCCGACGGGCGCTGCCGTCGAAGTAGAGATCATCTTCGAAATCAAGTCGTAGCGTTTATCGCTCAATACCACGCGTATTCCCAGACGGTGTGGTGAGCTTGAATGAGTTGGAAGTAGTCGAGTAGTCGTTGGTAGAAGTCGTGGTGGGCGAGCGTCGCGCTGTCGCCCACCACAATCAGTTTGCGGCGAGCTCGCGTGAGTGCGACATTCATTCTGCGATAGTCGGCCAAGAAGCCGATTTCACCGTTGGGGTTTGAACGTACCAGCGAGATGATGATCGCTTCCTTCTCACGTCCTTGAAATCCATCGACCGTATCGACTTCGACGCCGGGCGCCGAGGCGGCCAGTTGTTCGCGGAGCAGGCGAGTTTGGGCGGCATAGGGGGCGATCACGCCGATGCTGGTTGGCTCGACGCCCCGTTCCAGCAGCAGACCGACGATGCGGCCGACTGCCTGTGCTTCCCCCGGATTACGACGACTCTCTCCGTCCGGCTCCAGTTCCTCGTCGTAGCTGGCGCCCGCCGTATCGACGAAGTGAGCGGGCGTTGCGGTCCACTCGTCATCGACCACGCCGGGAAGATCCTTTAGCAGGTGAGCAGACACGGAGGGATGCGCCACAAGCGTGCCCTCGTAAAACTCGTCGGACGAAAACCCCATGATGTGTTGATGCATGCGGTACTGGACGTCGAGTCGGCGCGCGAGCGTTTGCGGATCGCGCTGCATGAGTCGTTCGAGCAGGCTGACGCCGAATCCTTCACGTAACGCCTCGGGCGAGACGACGGTCGGGGGAAGCTGGCGATGATCGCCCGCGACCACGACTCGCTCGCTGCGCAGCAGGGGAATCCAACAAGCCGGTTCGGTGGTTTGACACGCCTCGTCGATCACCGCTAAGGAAAATGTGCGTTGCCCCAGCAATTCGCTGTCGAGCGCGGTGAGCGTACCACAGATGACATCGGCCGAATCCAGCACATGCGTGACGACCATGGCCTCGATGCGCCGCGCGTCTTGAATGAGTTGTCGCGCCTCGTCGCGCAGCGATTGCTTTTGACCTGGTTCAGGACGTCCTCGCGTCCACCTGGATGCTTTGTCGCGCAGCATGCCCGCCTGACGCACTAGTTGGCGAGCGATATGAACGTCGGGATGTCGTTCGACCAGCAGGTCGAGCGTGTGATCGCGAAGTTCGGGAAGTACTCGCGCCGGATGGCCGATGCGCACCGCTCGTGCGCCGCGAGCCAAGAGACGTTCGAATAAGTTGTCGACCGCCAGATTGCTCGCCGCACACGCCAGTACTTTCTCGCCCCGCGCCACCGCTTGGCGGATCAGCTCGACGAGCGTTGTGGTCTTGCCCGTTCCTGGCGGGCCATGGATCACCGCCACATCGTGCGCATCCAACGCGAACCGCACCGCGGCCAACTGCGAAGGATCGAGCAGAGGATCGAGCGTTGTCAGCGGCGGCGAGTCGGCCGCGAATCGCGCCTCGCGCTCGCCAACCAGGGCGTCGCGGAGTTTGCCCAGGCGGTCGCCGCCCGCGTCGCGCACCCGCTCGAGCGCCTGGCGTTGTCGTTGGCGAGCCACCTCGTCGCTGGATAGGTCAAGCCGAAACGTGGGGCGGTCCGATTGAGGCTCTGGCGACTCAGCGAAGGCGACTTCCAGCGAGTGTGAATCACGGCTACAGACTACTCCGCGCCAACCCGTGGGGTCTTTCAGGTTTTCCTCGGATAGGAGGACCGGCGAACCCACGCCGAGGCGAGTCCAGGGGAGAAGCAGAGCTTGATTACGCTTGCCAAGTCGCCAGAGAACTCGCCCCCCCAGTCCCGCCGACTCGTCGCGCAGCACCAGTTGAACCAGAGTATTGCCCGACTTCTCGGCCGCTTCGCCTCCCGTCGAGCGTGCCCGCCGCATCGTCTGCTCGGCTTCCGCGCGCGACTCGACGTCCAGCAGACGCAGCAGACGATCGAAGTGCGATTCCGATCGTCTGCCGCTGGCGGTTGGTGTTGCGTTCGTCGGGCTGGCGACGGTGCTTGCCCGGATCGCTTGAGTACCGATCGTGGCGCCGTCGAGCAGTTTGACGAGTCGCGGGGCGTTCGCGGCCGATACTTCGATCGTCGCTTCGCGACCACGCAGCTCGATCAACCCGATCTGGTCGCGCGGCAACTCCCCGATTTGTTCGAGGAACCTTACAATCGTCCCTTTGGTCGTGTGGTGTGGAAGCGCTTCCAGACGCAAGTGGATGGAATTCATGAACGGCGAGGCCGGGATCGGAGTCAGCGATGAAAATTGACTGCATCGAACTGTACCATGTGGCCATGCCCTTGATATACCCGTGGCGAACCGCTTATGGCGAAGACGCCGCGATCCACTCGCTGCTGTGCCGGATGTCGAGTGGTTCGTGCGACGGTTGGGGAGAGTCGGCGCCGTTTGCGGCGCCTTGCTACAGTCCCGAATGGGCGGGCGGTATCTTCGCTGTCGCTCGCGACTGGCTCGCCCCCACGCTGCTAGGCGTCGATGTGGCGTCGGGCGATGACTTGCAGAAACGACTCGCCATCTTCAAGGGCAATCCGTTCGCCAAAGCGGCGTTGGACACGGCGTGGTGGAGTCTGCATAGTCGAATGACCAACACGCCGCTCCACATCGCCTTAGGAGCGGCTCGCGAAATGGTTCCAGTCGGCGCCGACTTCGGCGTGATGGATCGCATCGAAGAGTTGTTTGAGCCAATCGATGCGGCGGTCGCGGCGGGCTTCCCTCGCATCAAGTTGAAGTTCCGTCCTGGCTGGGATTTGCCGATGCTGGAGGCCATTCGCAAACGTCAGCCGACGCATACCTTTCATATCGACTGCAACAGCGGCTACCGCATCCAGGATGTCGACCTCTTCCGCGCGGTGGACGAGTTCAACTTGGCGATGATCGAACAACCGCTGCAGCATGACGACTTGATCGATCACGCCGAACTTCAACGGGAAATCCGCACACCCGTGTGTCTCGACGAGAGTATCACCACGGTGCGACAAGTCGAGCAAGCTTTGCGTTTGGGCAGTTGCCGCTACGTTAACGTGAAGCCGGGGCGAGTCGGTGGTTTGACGAACGCGGTGAAGATCCACCAACGATGTCGGGGCGCGGATATCCCTTGTTGGGTCGGCGGCATGTTGGAGAGTGCGACCGGCGCGGCTCACTGCGTCGCACTCGCCATGCTCGACAACTTCACCTACCCCGCCGATATTTTCCCCAGCAGTCGCTTCTATCGCGAGGATTTATCGGATCCTCCGCTCGAACTCGTGCCCGGAGTAGGGGGAGTTCCAAGTGTGCGGGCTTTTCAGGAGCTGCCCAATCCGGTCCCCGATCGGCTCGCTCGCGCCACCGTCCAGAAGGCCGTGTTGTCATGACGAGGTTCGCTTGTCAGACTAGTAGTTTGTCACATCGAGAAACAAGGTACGACGGACCTCCAGTCCGTCGATGCTGCCGGTGTACGACGGACTTCCAGTCCGTCGATCCTGCTGGCGTACGACGGACTTCCAGTCCGTCGATGTGGAACGGGACTTGCGACCCGTCCTGCATTCCAACCTCCTTCGTTGCTTGCTGTGACCAAAGCACTCGTTTTTTACAACCAAGGGGAAACAAATCATGCGTCGCAACTGGGTGAGAGTTTTGGGAATGGCGGCCGCCGTTGGATTGGCAGCCATGGGAAGTTTGGTCTCCGTCGCCAACGAAAAGGATGGCGAGGGTTGGATAACGATCTTCGATGGCAAGTCACTGGATGGCTGGAAGATCAACGAAAACAAAGAGAGTTGGAAGCTGGTCGATGGCGCCTTGGTCGCGAACGGGCCGCGCAGCCACGCGTTCTACGTGGGAGATGACAAGCCGTTTGTGAACTTCGAGTTCAAGGCGGAGGTGATGACCAAGCCGAACAGCAACGGCGGCATCTTCATTCACACCAAGTACCAGGAAGACGGTTGGCCGAAGTTGGGTTACGAGACTCAGGTCAACAACACCTATAAGCCGGATCCCCAGAAAACGGGTGGATTATACAACACGGTGAAGGTGTTGGAGCCGCCCGCGAAAGATAACGAGTATTGGACGCAGCATGTGATCGTGAAGGGCAAGCACATTGTGGTGAAAATCAATGACAAAGTCGTCGTTGATTACACGGAACCTGAGAACGTCGCGGGAACCGTCAAGTTGAGCGAGGGAACTTTCGCCCTGCAGGCTCATGATCCAGGAAGCACCGTATCTTACCGGAACATCCGCGTGAAACGGCTTCCCTAAGGCGACGACGCTGTGTAGCCCGCTCGCTTCGCGAGCGGTCAGCCGCGTGGCTTGCGAGCGTCCATCGCCGGCAGCCAAGCCGCGTTTTGGGCCGATTCAGGCTTAAGGACCGCAGAGCGACGGACTGGAAGTCCGTCGTACGAGGAAGCAATCGACGGACTGGAAGTCCGTCGTACATGGCAGCAATCGACGGACTGGATGTCCGTCGTACTGGGGCGGCTCAGGCAAGAGGTCGCGGTTATGCGGCTTTGCTCCCCCCTTGCTTGGTGGTCTGTGTCGTCCATCGCTCCCCCCGGCCTTCGTCGGCTCAATTCCTAGGATCGTTGTATCGGGCGCGGATTTGCTTGCGACTCGAAAAATGGCCGACTACGATAGGACAGTGGATTGGTTTTTTATCGAGGAGTCACCCTCGTTTCAGGAGCAGTTGGGATGAGTCGGATTTCACGGTTGGGAGTCGCTGCGTTGGTGGCCAGTTTGCTGGTCGGCAGCCCAGGGTGGGGTCAAGACGCCCTACTGCAAGACCTCTACGGTCGCGGCGTACATGCCTTTTTTTCCAGGCAGTATGACGAGGCCCATGAATTGCTGACGCAAGCCATCGACTCGGGTTCACGCGACCCGCGATGTTACTATTACCGGGGATTGTCCTTCAATCGCTTAGGACGACCCGACGAAGCGCAGGCCGACTTTAAGGCGGGCGCTCAAATGGAACTGGCTTCATCCGAGCAGTTCTTCAATGTGTCTCAGTCGCTGCAGCGAGTGCAGGGGCCCGAACGCATTCAACTGGAACAAATCCGCAGCGCCGCCCGTTTGGCGAATTACCAACGCGGCGTTAAGGCGAAGATTCAACGCTACGAGGAAGCTCAGCGGACGGAGCAGCAGGTGATTCGCAAGCCGGCTGCCCCCCCTGCGGACACCACGTCGCCAGCGCCCGCCCCCTCCGCATCCAACCTGCCGCCTGCCGCCAGCGAATCGACCGACTTGTTTGCGGAAGAGAAGTTGGTCCCCGCACCTCCCAAGCCAGCTCCCGCCGCGGCGCCTGCCGCGAATGGCCAAGACCCATTCGGTGCGGATATGCCGGCCGAAAAGCCAGCCGCCAAACCGGCGGCCGAGCCCGAACAAGATCCCTTTGGCGGCGATGCTCCGGCGGCCAAGCCGGCGGCGAAACCAGCTGCGGACGACCCGTTCGGCGCCGACGACGCACCGGCTGCCAAGCCAGCCGCGAAACCGGCGGCTGAGCCGGCGCCCGCACCCGGTGCAAACGATCCGTTCGCCGACGACGCCGCTCCAGCCAAGCCGGCTGCCAAGCCAGCGCCGACTCCAGCGGCTGAACCGGCCGAGAATGATCCGTTGGCCGATGATGCTGCGCCGTCGAAACCGGCCCCGAAGCCAGCGGCGCCCGCGGGTGAAAACGATCCGTTTGCTGACGATGCCGCTCCTGCCAAGCCTGCTGCCAAGCCTGCACCGGCGCCTGCACCTGCGCCTGCACCGGCCGAGAACGACCCTTTCGCTGACGATGCTCCGCCGGCCAAGCCTGCGGCCAAACCGGCCGCTGAGCCCGCCGCCGAAGAAGCCCCAGCACCCAAGCCGGCCGCTCCGCCCGCGGAAGAGAACGATCCGTTCGCCGATGAGCCGGCGGACATGAAGAAAGAAGCTGCTCCAGCCGCGCCGGCCCCACCCAAGCCGGCCGCGCCCAAGCCCGATGAGGATGATCCGTTTGCGAACTGAGCGGCAATGCCGCTGGTTCGGTAAAGGAAGGCCGATTCATGCCGCCGCTCGCCAACCCAGCGAGCGGCGGTTTTGCGTTTCCCAGTGAGTATTCTCCCATGAGTAATGTCGCCTCGCCGCGTCAACGTCCCCTCGTTTTCGCTTCAATCGTTACCGCTTCACCCGCGGTCCTTGCTCGAAGGTTGAGCTTCACCTGGGGACTTATCGTCGCCTGGGGAATGCTCTTCAGTGCTCTTGCGGCGCCCACGCAGGCGGCTTCGCCGACGATCACGAACCTGTCTGTGCGAGGATTGCGTATCGGCGGAACGACCACACTCACAATCCAAGGTAGCGATCTTGGAGCAGGCACGCGGTTGCTCCTGCCTTGGCCCACTGCGACTCAAACGGTCGTGGGCGAGCCGACGGCTCAGCAACTTGTCTATGAAGTTACTGTTCCGGCTGATGCTCACGCGGGAATCGAAGCGATTCGCGTGGCGAATGCTCAGGGGGTCTCAAACGCCATTCCTGTGGGCGTGGATCGATTGGAGCAAATCCCTTTCACTCCTCAGATCAAGCAACTTCCAGTTGCGTTGCACGGAACGCTCGCAGGCGATCAGCGGTTGCAAACCAGTTTTACGGGAAAAAAAGGGGACTCGTTGGCGGCCGACGTGGAGTGCCAGCGTCTGGGCGGCTCGGTGCGACCCGTCCTGCGCTTGTACGACTCGCGAGGCGCTCAACTGGCTTGGAGCGGGCCGCGAGTAGACATTGCGGGCGACACCCGGTTATTCTTCACCTTGCCTGCCGACGGCGAATATTCGTTGGAAGTACACGATGTGCTTTACCGCGGCGCGGCGCCCGGATTCGTCCGGCTCAAGCTTGGGGCTTTGCACGTAGCTAGCACTGTCTTTCCCTTGGGCGTCACGCGCGGGGGAAAAGCAGCTTTGCAATGGCTGGGCGGAAACGTTCCTCCCGACTGGAAGTCGGAATTCTCGGCTAGCGCTGGCTTTCCGGGAGACCGTCCAGCACCGTCGCCTTCGAATTCGTTGTACACGGGGCATGCGCCGCGAGTCGCGGTTTCGGAATTTCCCGAGGTGCTCGAGCAACCGGGAGCAAGTTCGTTAGGACGGCCGCCACTCGCCATTAGCGGTCGACTTGCCGTTCGCGGCGAGGAAGATCGACTTCCCATTGATGTAACGCCCGGAGGCCGCTTGCAAGTCGAGGTGGTGGCTCGTCGAGTTGGTTCGCCCATCGATGGCGTGCTGGGCATTCTCGGTCCTCAAGGGAATGGACTCGCCGCCGGTGATGATCGACCCGGTACTCCCGATCCGGCCGTGGACTTCACCGTACCTGCGGGAGTCAACAAGCTCTTATTGTCGTTCCGCGACCTACAAGGTCGAGGAGGAGAGGACTTCGTCTATCGCATCGTCGTCCGCGATCTGGCTCGCCCAGCCGCCGCATTGTCCATGGATGCCGAGCGGTTGAACATCCCGGCTGGCGGATCGGTGTTGTTGCCTGTCCAAGTGACGCGGCAAGCATACGACGGCGCGGTGACGCTCCAACTCGAAGGCTTGCCCCCGGGAATCGACGTCCAAGGTGCGTCCATCGCGCCTCAAGCAACTCAAGGGCTGCTCTCGTTGAGCGCGGCGGAGAATGCGCAGCCCGCGTCGGCGATCACTCACCTGCTGGGACGAGGCGGTCAGGGCGAAGTCGCTTGGATAAGCGCCGCGCAAGTCGCCGAAGGACCGACGCACCGACTTCGACCTTGGAGTCGCAGCGAGTTGGCGGTTGCGATTGCTTCGCCTGCGCCCCTCACGGTGGCGTGGAGCAACGAGTCGCCCGCCGACAAGTTGCCCCTCGGTTGGAAACTCGCTCGCCAGTTGATCGTCAAGCGAACAGCGCCCGCGGTCGGCGCGGTTCGCCTTAAGCTAGTCACCACGCAGCCGATGCCGCGGAAGACGATCAAGAAGGACAATAGGGATCAGCAGGTTGATGATGTCGAGCGAGCTTTGCGGTTCGAGGGAGAGCCTTTGATCGCCGCGGGGCAAGCCGAGGTCGCGGCCCAGATTATTGTGCCGGCGGATTTGCCCGCAGGTCCTTGGTCGTTGGCGGTCGTGGCGGAACTGTTGGCGGCGGACAATAAGACTGTCGTCGCCACTGCGAATACGCCGGTAAGGGGCCTGGAGACGCGGGCGCTGTTGACGCTTCAAATGACCAGCCCTGCGACGTTGGCGGGAAAGGCCGGCGAGGGAGAGACAGGCAAAGTCGTCGGTAAGGTTGTGCGTGACGCAGGCTGGGACACACCCGTCACCGTAACGCTGGTGGGACTGCCCGACGGAGTCGTGGCGCCTCAAGTGGTTGTGCCGCCCTCGCAGACCGAATTCTCCTTGCCGCTGAACTTCGCCGCTGGAGCCAGGCCTGGGGAACTCAAGGGAGTCCGCGTGGTGGCAATGGCCCCGTTTGACCCGGCTCAGCCAGCGGGATTGGTTCGTAGCAACGAGTTGCCGATCACCATCAACCTGATGGCGGCCGGCGATCAACTGCCGAACGAACGGTTCCGGTTCCGGTTCCGCTCGCAAGGCGTTGCTCAGGGTTCGCCGCGAATCGATGGTGGGATGACGGTAAGTCTCTGGTCGATGTTGGCGACTTCGTTCGTCGCTCTCCCGCTTGCAACGCTCGATGGCGCAACGCTCGATGGCGCGGCCAACGCAGGCGCGGAATTGGACTTGATCGCGTTCGCGCCCAAAGCGCGAGCGATGCCGAGTCCGGTGGTCACGCCGCGTCGATCATCTCGCTACCAATACACGTTGCCGCCGCAAGGACAACGCCCCGATTCGACGGGAACTTCCGTGCGACGCTCCACAGGCTACTCGACGAACCGCCACGGGTTTGTCAATCAGGCGTTCGACATTCACCGCACCCAGAATCCCTCGAGTCGCTCGGGGACGATCATCGATTGGAAACCTCGAACGTCCGAACAGCCCTCGATTGATGTGGTGAAGGGGGGGGCGCCGCCCGCAATTATTCATCGCAGCTCACAGGTCGATCGCGCCAACTACCACAGTTATCGACAATCTACTCGAACGATCTATTCGCAGTTTCGAGCCGTTCAGCCGCGAGTTCATTGGATCGGCGAGGAACCGCCGGGGCAATCGTTGGTGGTGAAGTCGCTGGAGCGGGGGAGGTATACCACAAGCGAAATTCGCCGCACCATGGGGGACGGTCGTCACTCGCTCGTACACACCTTCGGCTCTACAAACTCAAACTAACCCCCGTACGACGGACTTCCAGTCCGTCGCTCCCGCGCGTCCGTCCATCCCGTCGCCCCAACCCCCGCAGAACCTCACTCCTGGCGTTCTTCGGTCTGCGTACGCTCGGGCAGCAGACCGATAGCTCGCAGTTTGGCTCGCAGCGTCATGCGGGAGACTCCCAACAGTTCCGCCATGTAGGCCTGATTGCCGCGACTATGTTCCCAGGCGATTGGCAAGATTTGCGAATCGAATTCGTGCAGCAGGCGGCGGTAGGCGTCGCCAGGGCTTTCTCGCAAAAGATTCCCTGCCAATTCACGCAAGTCGACCGACCCGCTGGCGGTCGAGGAACCGGCGACGACAGGCGACGTGGGGGGGGGAATGGGTGTTGTCGAGGACTGCGACGCGTTGGGAGTTGGCGGCAAATGGGAGAGCAATGGGTTCGGAGTCTTCGGGGACATGGGCGCCGCTGGCGGCGAATCGACGGCAGGACTTAGCGCGCGGCGGCACGACAGTGGGAGCGAGTCGAAAGCAATCACGTCGGTCGTCGATTGAATGACCGAGTAGCGGACGGCGCTCTGCAATTCGCGGATATTCCCCGGCCAGTCGTGTCGTTGCAGTGCTTCCAGGGCCGTTGGCGTGAAACCTGTCACGTTCCGACGAAACTCGCGGTTCGCTCTCCGCAAAAAGTGCTCGACCAACAGCACGATATCCTCGCGTCGTTCGCGCAGTGGGGGAATGTGGATGGTGAAGCCATTCAGTCGGTAGTAGAGATCGAGGCGGAACTTGCCCTCGTGCACGCGGCGCGGCAAATCTTGGTTGGTGGCCGCGATCACTCGCACGTTCGTACGGACGCTCGTATTGCCGCCGACGCGTTCAAAGCACTGATCCTGCAAGACTCGCAGCGCTTTGGCCTGAGTGCCTCCTGTCATGTCGCCGATCTCGTCCAGAAAAATGGTGCCGCCATTGACCTGTTCGAATTTTCCAATGCGCCGTTGATCCGCGCCGGTGAAGGCGCCTTTCTCGTGCCCGAACAACTCGCTCTCAAGCAACGATTCGGGGAGGGCCGCGCAATTGATGGCGAGAAAGGGAAGTTGTCGGCGAGCGCTATAGTGGTAGATAGCGCGTGCGACGAGTTCCTTGCCGACGCCGCTCCCGCCCAGAATCAAGACCGGTTCGTCTTGAGCGGCGATGCGGCCAATCAACTTATACACCTCTTGCATTGCGGCGCTGCGTCCGATGATCAAGTCCGATTCCTGGGGCGCCGTCGGGTCTTCCGCCAGTATGACGGGCGTGCGATTGATTCGACTCGATTCCAATGCTCGCTCTACCACTCGCCGCAGAGTCGGCAGGTCGACCGGTTTCAGAACATAGTCGAACGCGCCATGACTGATGGCCGCGATCGCCGTCTCCGAACTCGCATAGGCCGTCATCAAGACCACGGGCAGCAAACGATCGAACGCTCGCAGTTCCTCGAAAATCTTGAGCCCATTGCCATCCGGCAGGCGAACGTCAAGCAACACGGCGTCGGGTCGACAGGCCTTCGCCCGCTCGACGCCCATGCGCCCTGTGCCCGCGGAGATGATCTCGAGCGTCGGCGAGCCTAAACATTGTTCGATGGAATAGACAATGTTCGGCTCGTCATCGATCACAAGGAGTTTAGCCATGGTTCACAGCGAATCCTGGGAATGTTTCTGCTGGTGGAGCGGAATCCAGGCCCGAAACCTCGCCCCGCCTTCCGGTAAGTTGTCGCCGCCGATCCACCCCTCATGGGACTGCACGATGCGGCGACTAATCGCCAAACCCAAGCCTGTCCCCGCATCCTTAGAACTCACAAAGGGTTCAAAGATGCGCTCCAGCGAGTCCGATGGAATGCCCGGTCCATCGTCGGTTATTGTGAGAAGCACCCCGTTTACGTTCCTCATCACCTCATCACCGGCGGCATTTGTTCCCGTCAGTGTTGCGGCATCCGCCGGCAGTGGAATGTCCCACTCGACCGAAAGTTGGATGTGGCCTCGAGGGCCGACGGAATCGAGTGCGTTGAGCAGCAGGTTGAGTACGACTTGTCGCATCTGCGCGGTATCGAATTCAAACTGACACGGATCGTCCGGTAAGTGAACGATCAATTCCACGGCTTGGTGTCGAGCCCGACTGCGGACTAATTCGGCCGTGTCGCTCGCCACACGGCGAAAGTCGCTGTGCGACTTGACGGGAGTGGGGGGGCGAGCAAAGTCGAGAAACGACTGAATCGAACCTTCCATGCGGGCGATTTCATCGCGCAGCACGGAAAGTTGCCGACCGTGAAGCTGACCGGTGTCGCGCTCTAAAGCCGCTTGAACCAGCATCTTCATCGGCATGAGCGGATTGCGCAGTTCGTGAGCCAGGCCGGCGGAGAGTCGCCCGAGCGCGGCGAGTTGTTCGTTGCGCAAGAGTTCACTCTCGCGACATTGCAACTGCGTGACCACATGCACCACGCGACGTTCCAACTCTCGCAGGCTCTCGCGCAACCCATCAAAACCGACTCCATCGGACTCCGGCGAGGGGCCGATCACTTCGGCTAGTTTCCCGGTCGCTCCACTCACCGAAACATGCAACTCCCACAGCGAACGTCGCAGATGTCGCATGATCGCAATACCGATCGCGCTGCCGGCCGCGACGCCGGTGAATCCGAGGAAGAGGAATCCTTGAGTGAGCCGACGGGATGTATCGCGACTGGCTTTGTTCGTCCGCGTTACCACTTCCTCGTTCAAACGCACGCAACGCTCCGCGGGCGTCAAGATGGCGGTCAGCAATTCGGTGTCGGCCCAACGACGCAAGCGTTCGATGGCTGGCGTAGTTGGATCAGTCGCCGCGACAAAGTCCTCGCGAAAGTTCGAGTAGCCACGCTCGACCTCGTTGATCAACTGCAATTCCTGCGGGCCGCCCGCCAACCGTCGAGCTTCCTCGATGCGGGGCAAAGCCTTCTTGTGAAGCTCCTCGATTTCCCGGAGATGCAGGGGGTCGCCGCTACGCGCGTGCGATACCAAGTGATGCCTCACTTCTCGCATCGTGACGTATAGATTTTGTGTTGCGACGAGTCCTTGCACTTCGCGATCTATCAATTCGGACGAAAGTACAAGGTGCCGATGCGTGTTCCAGGCCGCGGTAGCGCCCAGCGCAGCCAATCCCAGACCCAACGTGATCAGCGGCAGCGAGAAACGGTAGTAAGTCAAACGCAACATGTGAATCCAATCGCCCGCGAACTTGGCCAAGCCTTGGCCGTCATCGGCTAATTATTGGCCGATGTCTCTGAACGGCCACTTACATCTTTGTCAGTTTGGCGTGGCCAGCGACCTGTCCTTTCCGTCAGGAAGCAGCGCAACTCAATTTGAGTTCATCAGTTATTCACGCTCGTTCGCCGTCGCATGGCGACGGCTTCTTTCTGGTCACTATTTCCTCGGCATGCAGTCTGCATCTTCCGGGCCGAAGTGTCGTGTTCGTCACCACGTCCTGGATTTTTCGTCATGTCTGAAGAAATCGAAAGCAAACCGTCCAACGATCGCGCCGCCGAATCGTCTCAGCGCACTTGGACTGCGGATGCGACCGCCGGCTTCCTCGTCTTTCTCGTCGCACTTCCGCTGTGTTTGGCCATCGCGAATGCGAGTGGATTTCCGCCCGTCGCGGGCGTGTTGACCGCGATCGTCGGTGGATTGGTAACCCCTTGGCTCAGCAACTCGGAGCTGACGATTAAAGGGCCCGCGGCCGGCCTGATCGTGATTGTCGCCGGTTGCGCCGCATCCTTCGGCTGGACGCCCGATGACCCACAAGCTCAATTGCAGGCGTATCGCTGCACCTTAGCCGTTGGCGTCATCGCGGGTTGCTTGCAAATTGGCTTCGCGCTGCTCCGCACGGGGATCGTCAGCGAGTTCTTTCCGACCAGCGTCGTGCACGGAATGCTCGCCGCCATCGGCGTGATCATTCTCTCCAAGCAATCGCATCTCATGTTGGGCGCGACGCCGACGGCGAAGAGTCCCCTGGGACTGCTGGCCGAGATACCACATACCATCATGTCGGGACTCAACCCCGAGATCGCCCTGATTGGAATCGTCAGCTTGGCGATCCTGTTCTTGTGGCCTCGCCTAGGGGTTGGCTTTCTCAAGCGAGTCCCCGCTCCCTTGGTTGTCGTGTTGGTCAGTATTCCGCTCGCGGCCTACTTTGATCTCGACCATCCGGCCAACGAGCCGCATCGTTACCAATTGGGAACGCAAACCTACGAAGTCTCCGATCGATACTTGGTCTCGGTGCCTGGCAGTCTGTGGCAGGCCATCACCACGCCTGATTTCTCGCGAGTATTCACGTCCAACGGCCTGCTGTGGATCGGCATGTTCTGCATCATCGGATCGCTCGAATCGATCCTGAGTGCAAAGGCTGTCGATCTGCTTGATCCTCAAAAACGCCGCACAGACTTTAATCGCGATCTACTGGCTATTGGCGTGGCCAATACGCTGGCCGCGGCGATCGGTGGATTGCCGATGATCTCCGAGATCGTGCGTAGTCGAGCGAACATCGACAATGGCGCGAAGAGTCGCTATGCGAATATGTTCCACGCACTCTTCTTACTGGTCTTCTTGCTCTGCTTGCCGGGACTGATCCACCGCATTCCGCTCGCGGCGCTGGCGGCCATGCTGGTCTACACCGGGTTCCGGCTCGCGTCGCCTCGTGAATTCATGCACATGTATCACGTGGGCGTTGATCAACTCGTGGTTTTCGTGACCACCATAATCGGAGTGCTCGCCACCGATCTGCTCGTGGGAATCCTGATCGGCACCGTCGTCAAATTGGCCCTGCATGTGTGGCGAGGCGTGACGCCTCGCGGCTTCTTCCGCCCCACGATCGATTTGGTGCTGGAAGAAGATCGAGTCAAAGTCAAGGTCGCCGATGCCGCGGTGTTCAGCTATTGGATCGCCCTCAAGCGTCGCTTGGCCGCCATCGATGCCCGCCATGTCCAACTCGACTTCTCGCACGCCAAGTTCATCGATCACACCGTGCTCGCCAATCTCGAACAGTTGCGCAAGGAATGGGCCGCGGATGGTCGAGTGTTGGAAGTCTGTGGGCTTGATGAGCATCTCCCCTCGTCATCTCACCCGCAAGCGGCTCGCCGCAAGACTCTCTCGGCCGGTTCTACCTCCACGTAACTCGCCCAGTTCTTGGCATGTACGCATACGTTTGGTCGCGCGCATGATGAGGAGTCCTCCCGTGAACCAGCCGCCGCCAGAAGATTCAACTCCAAACGCACCGCAAGATCTCCACGCCAAGCGTTGGGAGCAACCTGTTGATGTGTCCCGTCCCGGGCGGCTGGCGCGCATACTCCGCATGCGCTCCCTCGTCTGGGAGACGCAACTCGCGCTGCTTGTATGGATCATTGCCGCGTGGTTTGCGTATCGTACACTCACTTCGCATCCACCTAACACGTCGCCTGACCAAGCCTCCAAGAGTTCTGAACAAGTCGATGCAGCAGGCTTCTGAATTGCGAGAACAAGAAGCAACGTACGACGGACTTCCAGTCCGTCGATCATTCCTGTTGTACGACGGACTTCTAGTCCGTCGATCAAACTCATCTCGCCCCGACCAAAACTCCAGCTCCAACGTCACCGTAATCCTCGTCCGTGGCAGCGACGCCGGGCCGTGAGCTCACGAAAAAACCGCGGCGGCCTTGGAGGCCGCCGCGGTAAGGTTTTACGTGATGAAGCCGAATCAATCGCCGCCGACGAACTGATTCCGCAACTCCCTTACTTCTGGCTTAACGAGTCAGACTTCGAGCCCGTGGGAGCGGGTACTTGGTCGCCGCGACGAACGGCTTCCGAGGCAATACGGAGTGCGAGTTGCATCTCGGTCAGCGAAAAGTACTTTTCGACGCTGCCGTCTAGGTGTCGAACGCGGTCCTTCGTCGCCAGTTCTTGCCAGCTCAGACCATTGGCCAAGTGCCAAGTGGCCGCTTGCGCCGCATTTTGCGGTACTTCGCGACGTCCCACCATCTTGCAGAGTTCGATGACCTTGGGGTCGGTCACCATCATCTCGATCGGGACGATCTTGTAGGCCATCCGTGCATTGGGCTCTTTCTTGCCATGCTCCAGGCAGACGGTCGTGACCTTGATCTTACCGACCTTTTCGGGGCCGACGTTGAAGAAGCCTCCGCCCATGCCGCCCATGCCGCCACCACCCATGCCGCCCATGCCGCCCATGCCCATGCCACCCATGCCACCCATGCCGCCTCCCATGCCTTGGCCCATGCCACCCATGCCACCCATGCCACCCATGCCTCCCATGCCACCCATGCCACCCATGCCGCCCATTCCTCCCATGCCGCCGAACTGAGCGTTGACGGGGACGCCTGCGAAGGCTTCGGGCAAGCGGATTTTCAGAGGCTTGTTGGTCTTATTGGTAACGATGACATTACCGCCACGCGAGTCTTGTGGGATCAGCTTGACGTCGATGTCGCCAGCCTTCATGGCCGCAAACATCTCGACTTCGGTCGGCGCTTCCGCCGCCTTAGCAGTGCCGGTCGGCTTCGCCGCACGCGCGGTCGAGACCGGTACAGCGGTCCACACGCTCAAAAACAGGGCCAGAATTGCGAAATGGGCGACTTTCATCCTGAGGGTCCTCCGGTCAGGAACGAGCACACGGCAACGAACATAAATTTGTCGTAACGCCGTAAGCATAGTCGGCGGCTGCGGGAAAGCCAAGAAAAAATGCCATTTCGCGCCGCCGGAGTCGCCTAGGGCATCCGGCAGAGAAAGGACATTCGACGTACACGCTTCCCCAACCGATCCCCAAGCTTGATCCGGAGCGTGGGTCGGCCGCCTCGAAAACCGCTACTGTGAACTTGTCGATTGACTCTTGGCGGGGAGGAGTGGCGTCGAGTTGGCCCCTCGGCGTTCCGCCTCCATCGCAATTCGCATCGCCAACTGCATTTCTGTCAGCGAGAAGTACTTTTCTGTGCTGCCATCCAGGTGACGAATTCGATCTTTATGTGCTAAGTCTTGCCAAGACAGTCCGTTCGCGACGTGCCAAACGGCCGCTTGAGCGGCATTCTGAGGCACCTCGCGCCGACCCACCATTTTGCACAATTCGATCACACGGGCGTCCTTCACATACGAGTCAATCGGTATCACTCGATAGGCCATTCGCGAGTTCGGCTCTTTCTTACCGTGCTCCAAGCAGACCGTCGTCACTTTAATCTTGCCGACTTTCTCGGGACCGACATTGAAGAAGCCGCCCCCCATACCACCTCGCATTCCTCCCATGCCTCCCATACCGCCCATTCCCATGCCACCCATTCCCATGCCGCCCATGCCACCACCCATGCCTTGACCCATGCCGCCCATACCTCCCATGCCTCCCATGCCTCCCATGCCGCCCATGCCTCCCATTCCCATACCGCCCATTCCTCCCATGCCGCCGAATTGGGCATTGACCGGAACACCAGCGAAAGCTTCTGGGAGCTTTATCTTTAAGGGTTTGCGAGTCTTGTTCGTGACAAGGATGTTGCCGCCCCGAGAGTCCTGCGGAATCAGTTTCACTTCAATGTCGCCCGCTTCCATCGCCGCGAACATCTCGACCTCTGTCGGGGCCTCGCTAACACCGGTAGCGCCGCTAACCGGCTTGGCGGCGTGTGTTGTGGCGCCTCCCAAGATGGACATGATTCCCACGACCAAAGCACATGTACGGATCCGCAAAACGGTCATTGTGGAGGTCCTTTTCGCTGCAACCGGGGACAGATTAGGGCTGAGTGGGTTTTTCACCTACTCGAACATATCCACCAACAAAGAAACCACGAAATAGTTTGCGCTACATGACGCAATTGTCATGCGCCGTGTTCGCAACACCCGGCATCAAAGCGACTTACGACACCGCAAAAGGCGCGTAATATTACGGTAGCGTTAGGTCGAAGCGGACCAGTTGCGAATCGTCGCGGGCGTAGACCGAATGACCGGCAAAGGCAGGGTGAGCCCACGTTTCTCCCACCAGCTTGATGCGTCCCAATTCCTCGTACTTATCGGGGGTGAATCGAGCGTGTACCAACTCGCCGCTCGCATTCAATGCCAGCACTCGATCGCTCGCTCCCAACCACACTAGGCTCGCCTGGGGATTGCGATCGCGGGGCGTTAGACGATTCTCGTCGGTCCAGATTTTCTTCCCTGTGGCCAATTCAAAACAGACGATCCCGTGCTGCTTATCCAGCAAATACACGTGCCGGTCGCGGTACAGCGGCGGCGCCATCAGTCCGCGGAGGTAGCGATTTTCTTCCCACAACAGCGTCGCCTCCGACGCTTGGGCGCCCAAGCGAATCGCCTTCGAACCCTCCCAGTATCCACAGACCAAGACGATCCCGTCGCGGAAAAGCGGGGTGGCGATCGAGACCCCGTAGGTCACCTTATACGGAATGCGCCAATTCTCGCGTCCATCCGTGGGCGACAAACTGACAATGTGCTCGGGCGTCCAACCAATTAACTGGCGAGTTCCCGCATGCTCGATCTGGATCGGCGTGCCATAGCCCAGCGAGTCGTTTCCGGCTCGCCAGATCTCCTGGCCGGTCACGCGATCGTAGGCGACATAACACCCGCCTTGGGGAATTCCTGCATGGATCACCACTCGCGGACCATCGATCAAGGGGGACGACGAGTAGCCCCAGGTGGAAAGGACGGCTTGCTGGTCGCGCACTAAGTCGACCTTCCAAAGCACTTTTCCGTCCCTGGCATCCAGGCAGTGCACATGCCCGACAGCGCCCACGGTGTAGACACGTCCCTCATGCACCGTAGGCGTCGCTCGCGGGCCTTTAGGGTAGTCCATTTTGCCGTAGACCGCGGGATAAACGTGTTCCCAGACAACATCCCCCGTCGCGGTGTCTCGACACGTAATACGTTCGTGCTCCTTGGGTTCCGTCGGACGGTCCATCGAGTAAAGACGGTTGCCGACGACGGCGATTCCCGAGTAACCAGGGCTGATGCTCGACTTCCAAGCCTGCCGAGGCGGGGCCTTCTCCCAATCGTGGGAGAACGCGGGGCTCTCCCAACGGCTGTCGCCTCGCACTCCTTGCCATTGCGGCCAGTCTTCGCCTTGGGCTGTCGAGTCAGCTCCAACAGAAATAAGGCCAAAGCCCACGAGGCAGAGGATCGACAGGAAGCGTAGGACCATCTTCGGATTCCGAGTGACAGGAAGACATCGTATGCGCACATAGGGGAGGCCGAAGGACTTCTCGTCCGTCGGTTTAGGCTACGGATCAGCCTTGTTTGATCTTAGTCGAGTGCCAGGGCGCGGCGAGTGGGTGGTGTGGCGGGAACAGAATTTCTCTTGCCCGGTATTCCTTGACCCCGTAGACTCCTTTTCTTCTCAGGTCTTTTCGGGCAAGGAGGCTCGTTGATCATGCGCTTCGCCTACCTCACGCTGTGGTTCACTTGCTTTGCCGGCTGGATGTGCCAAGCGGCCGTGGTTGCTCAAGTGGTCGCCCCTCCGCCCGGGGCGGCCCCGATGCCGCCGAGCATTTTGGCAGCGCCGCCGGCCGCCGGTCCCTTGCCGCCGAGTACTGGATTTCCTGGGAATTCTGGCGTTGGTGTGGGGCCGATGGGCGCCCAGCCCATGGGCAATCCGACCGTGGGAACTCAGCCGCCCGCAGCCGGTCCGACGGCATCTGCCGCTCCGCTCGCGCCTGCGGCGCCTGTCGCCCGAGTGAGCAAGGGGAGCGGCGTGTTGCCGAATGATCATGGGCAGGTGTGGCGCGAGTACGACATCAGTCCCTATACGGCTCGAGTGAAGCAGGTGGAGCGGCCGGAACAGGCGATTTTGGACTGGATTTTGCGTGAAACTGGCCAGGAATTATGGTTCTCGGAACCGCTGGGGATCTTGAGCGCCAACCGGGGTGTTTTGCGCGTTTACAACACGCCCGATGTGCAAAAAGTGGTCGGATCGATTGTCGATCGTTTCGTCTACTCAGCGACGGAGAATCAGGCCGTGGGCCTACGATTAGCGACCATTGGCAGCCCCAACTGGCGCAGTCGTGCTTATCCGATGATGCGATCGGTCGGCGTACAGACGCCGGGGGTTGAAGCATGGCTGTTGTCGAAGGAGAACGCCGCACTACTGCTCGCGGAACTCGCCCGACGATCGGACTATCGCGATTACGGTACTCCCAACCTCACCGTGCCCAACGGGATGGTGCAGAATGTGACTCGAACGAGGCCAAGAACGTATGTGAAGTCGTTCCGGCCGCGCGACCCATCCGTGGGGGGCGTCGATTCCGACATGGGGCAATTGGACGAGGGATTCAGCTTGCAAGTCAGCCCTCTCTTCTCGCTCGACGCCCGTTCGGTCGACATCTTCATCAAGTGTCAGGTCGATCAGGTCGAAAAGTTGGTGCCGGTGATGGTCGATGTGCCGGCCTATGGCGGCCAATGGCAACGCTCGCAAGTCCAAGTGCCGCAACTGGTCAGTTGGCGGCTGAACGAGCGGTTTCGCTGGCCGACCGATCAAGTGCTGCTGCTGAGTTGCGGCGTCGTGGCTTCGCCCGTGCCGGAGAGCCAATCGACCGGGTCGTCCTTGACGGCGTGGTTGGGCGCGTCGGCGGGTGGAAGAGCCGATGCTTTATTGTTTATCGAATGCCTGGGAAGTGTCGCGGGCGGGGCGGCGGCGGATGCGAATCGGGCGACGGCCACCGGCGGCGTTACCACTCGTGGACGCTATTAAACCCTCCCCAATCCCGGACTACCGCCTTACGCGTTCTCGACGTCCGGCCGAATGGCATCTAGAATCCCAGCTAAGCCGGTTGCCGGCGGCAGACCGCGGAACTCGTTCGCGGCTCGTGGGGCCAGTGTTGGTATGTTGGGAGTTGGCATGAGCGAACAAGTGGGTCGACGAGTCGTCGTGACGGGAATGGGGCTGGTAAGTCCCTTGGGGAACAGTCCGGCGGCGCTCTGGGATGCGTTAGCGGCGGGGCAGAGTGGCGTGCGCCCACTGACTCGCCTCCCCATGGATGCCCTGCCGATGTCCTATGGCGCCGAGGCGACTCAATTCAATGCCGACATCTCCGACTTTGGTCCACTCGACAAGAACATGCAGCGGACGATCCGCAAGGGGCTGAAGGTGATGTGCCGCGAGATCCAGATGGCGGTAGCGTCCGCCCAACTGGCTCTCGTGGACGCCCGCTTGGATGCAGCGCAGCGCAACCCCGAGCGGACGGGGGTCACGTTCGGCTCCGACTATATCGCGACGGTGCCTGAAGAGATGACTGACGCGATCCGCAATTGCTTGGACGAAGCGGGGAAATTTCAGTGGGAGCGGTGGGCCGAGTTTGGGTTGCCCAAGATCGATCCGCTGTGGTTGTTGAAATACTTGCCGAACATGCCGGCGAGTCATGTGGCGATTTACAACGACTTGCGCGGGCCCAGCAATTCGATCACCTTGCGGGAGGCGTCGGGAAATCTGACGTTGGGAGAAGCCTTTGCCACGATTCGTCGCGATAGCGCCGACGCCATCGTGGCGGGCGCCACGGGGACTCGCTTGCACCCCATCAAGTCGGTCCAGGTCGTGTTGCAGGAGCAGGTGGCGAAGGCCGACGTTCCACCCGCCGAAGCTTCTCGCCCCTTCGATCGCGAGCGACTGGGCATGGTCTTGGGCGAGGGCGCCGGAGTAGTGGTGTTGGAAGAGTTGACGACGGCGACTCGCCGCGGCGCCACGCCGATCGCCGAAATTCTGGGGCAAGGGGCGTCGACGGTCGCGGACGTGCGCGGAAAGGCGAATCTCGAGGAAGCCATGTACTTGGCGGCTCGTCGAGCGCTCGAAGAATCCCGGATCGCCCCCGACCAGTTGGGACACGTGAACGCTCATGGGTTGGCCACCAGCGATATGGACCGTGCCGAGGCGCGGGCGCTCCAGCGATTGCTGGGGGAGGCGGCGAGTCGAGTGCCGGTGGTGGCGGCGAAAAGCTACTTCGGCAATCTGGGAGCGGGCGGGAGCATGGTGGAACTGATGGCGAGCATCCTGGCGATGCGGCATGGTCGCCTGTTTCCAATCTTGAATTACCGTACCCCGGACCCGGAGTGTCCGGTGCGAGCGGTGACCAGTCACGACGTTCCGGCGGGCGAAACCGTGCTGAAGCTGAGTTGCACGCCGCTAGGGCAAGCCAGCGCGCTGGTGGTCCGCTCGATCCGTTAACGGCCATTCCTCCCGTACGACGGACTTCTAGTCCGTCGACCGCTCCTACTGTACGACGGACTTCTAGTCCGTCGCCAACCCTTGCGATGGCAAGGGTTTTCGCTATCATGAGATAGCTCGAATTTCGAGTTCTGTCAGAGAGTCTGTCTGTCGCAAAAGGGACTTGTCGTTATGGCTCGTAAAGTCATCAATCGCAAAGCACTTCGTGAGGAATTTGACGCCGCCGAGGAAGCCGGTTTGGTGGACGAGAATGACGAGCTGCTGGAAGAGGAAGAAGGGGCCGAGGAAGGCGATTCCGATGAGGAAGGCAAACCGAAAAAGAAGGTTAAGGCCAAGCGAAAGTCGAAGGCGAAAGAACCGGTTCCGGTTCGGATGAAACTGTGTTGGGGCGTTTACAACGCGAACAAGCGAGTGGCGTTGTATGAGTTTAACCAGCGCAAGCATGCGGACGCGAAGGCGGCCGAGTTGAATGCGAAGGGGAAGGCCGAGCATTACGTCCGTAAGGACAAGATTCCGGTGGTTGAGGAATAGTCGAGGAACTTGCACATGCCCGCGTCACTCACTGGAAGTCGCCTGATTGTCGTCTGGGGATTGTGCTTCTTGGCCGGTTGCGGCGGAGAGGCGGGATCAGGCGGCGCGGCAGGTGGTAGTGCTGGCGGCTCCGGTGCCGCCGACGCGGGGGTGAAGCAGTACGCCGTCGCCTCATTACCCAAGGCGGTGCAGGAACTGCCTGCCTTGGATGGCGGGCGAATCGAGTTGCCGACGCCCGATGGTTGGTCGTATGCCACGCAATCGAAGGGCCTGATTACTCGTTTTCACCTCAAGGGCCGAACTGGGATTCCGCAGATCATCGTGAAGGTGGAAGAGTCGGCGGGCGGCATTGCTTCGGTGACCAGTCAGAACATTGTCGAGTATGCGAACCAGGTGCAGGTCGAATTGGATGCATTGGTTCAGCAGAAGAAAATCACGCTCCTTGAGCCGGCTCGTCCGTTGCTGTTGGGCGACCAGCCCTGGACTCGTTACGTGATGACGGGCAAGTTGCCGGGAAAAGATCTAGCGACGATCGAGCGGCAGATATTGCGTACGACTCAAGGGGGTCGGACCTACACGATCGACTTGCAGGTGAAGTCAAACGATCTGGGGACGCATCGCGATCATGCGTACGCGATTGCCGCGGGCGTCAAGTTCCACGCCGCCGCCGAAGCGGAAAAGTAGCCGGCATAAGTAGCCCGCTCGCTTCGCGAGCGGCCTGCCGCGCAGCGTACTCGCGTGGCTGTTCCGTATTCCGGCTTGCACCTCGCCTTTGCGGCCGCGTACACGGTGCGGGCTGATCATCTCGCAAAGCGAGATGGCTACGTAGCCCGCTCGCTTCGCGAGCGGTGTGCAGTGCAGCGTACTCGCGCCGCCATCTCTCCCGACGACATAGTCGTGGCATCAACATTCGAACGCATCTGCTCTGCGGCACACTGAACACCTGTTCGGCAGGACACAAGCTGACCATGCGAGTGGTTACACTGGGAAGCGGGGTAGGTTGTTCCTGACGAGGGGGTTGGGGTGACATGGCGGATGAGCTGACGGCGGTCGAGCGGCAGTGGAAATTTCTGCGAGTGCTGGCTCATCGGCGCCAAGGAGCGACTTTGCGCGAGTTGGCTGGCGAGGCAGGAGTGACCGAGCGAACGGTGCGCCGCGACCTGGAGATGTTTCGCGAGTTGGGATTTCCCTTGGTGGAGCGGGCGGGCGAGTATGGACGAAAGCTGTGGCGATTGGAATTGCCGGGTTTGGCGAGTCTGAGCTTTACGTTGGACGAGGCGATGGCGTTCTATCTGGGACGGCGATTCTTGGATGGTTGGGCGGGAACGGCGCCCGGCGATGCCGCTCAGCGCGGCTTCGAGAAACTGCGAGATTGCCTGGGCCCCGCCGCTCTGCGCTACCTCGAGCAACTGGCTGGCGCGTTCACCACCAAGATGCCAGGTGCGAGCGATTACCGAGCGCAGGCTGGGTTGATTGACGAGTTGTTGCACGCCATGGCGGACCGGCGAGCGGCTTTGATTACGTATCGTTCGAGTCGCTCGACGGAACCGGTCGAGCATGAGGTGCATCCCTACGGCGTGGCGTCGCACAAAGGGGCGCTGTATCTGATCGCCTTTTCACGCGATCACGACGAGATTCGAACGTTCAAGGTGAATCGGATGGAGACGGTGGAGGTGACCGTATTTCCCTTCGAGCGACCCGCAGGCTTTGATGTGACGAAGTACTTGAGCGGCGCGTTCGGCGTCTTCCAGGGAAAAGGCGATCATCGAGTTCGATTGCGGTTCTCGCCCACGGTGGCTCGTTATGTTCACGAGGGGCGTTGGCATGAGAGTCAGAAATTGGAACCCCAACACGACGGCTCGCTGCTCGCCGAGTTTCGCTTGTCCGCGCTCGAGGAGATCCTGCGCTGGATACTCTCGTTCGGCCCTCATTGCCAAGTACTCGCCCCCGACCACCTGCGCGCCCAGCATCTGGCCGAGGCCCAGGCGATGGTTGAAGCGTATGGCAGGGGAAGCGATGCCACTGACGAGTTGCGGCATGAACCCGCGAAAGTCACTCGCACTGCCAACAAGAAGTAGTGGACCCGTTTGGGGACCTGTGTCAGTTGGCAAGTCTAGCTAGCGTTAATGGAGGCCGCCGTTCGTGAGCGAGCTTTACGATGTTGAGCTAACGGGCTGCACATCGACTCCCTGGATGGCTTATCTGAAGACAAGGGGCGTGTTGGGTATTGTCGTGGAACAAGCGGACGCCAATGCCCGGCTTACGTGGCGTCGCGGCGTCGCAAGGTTGCATAGTCGCTTGAATCGAGCTTCACTGGTCGACTTCTTTGTTCGGCAATACTCGCCGACTCCCATGCTGGCTCCCTGGAGTACGGAGAGTGGATTGCATGACGGCTGCGACAGTCCTGGCGGAGAATCCGTAATCGACCTACTGAATCGACTTCGCTTGAATCCGCAGGAAGTGGGCATGCAGTGGCTCGATGCCAGCTTCGAAAAGAGCAATGCTCTGAAAAAGTTCCTCCAGTCCTTGATGCACGAGCGCTCCGAGCAGCAACTCGACTTTACCCGCGTTTTCTGTCAACGTCTTGTGGAAGTTATGACAGTGAAAGGTGAGCAGTACCCGCCTGCAGATGCCGAAAGATCGATCGCGATGTCGCTCTTTAGTGACGCCTATTCGCCAACGAGAAAGACCCCAATTCGCAAGTTCACCAAGGATCATGGAGGCGAAGATGGTCAGTGTCAGGTGTGCGGTCGATTAGGCGTCAGCGATAACCCGTGGGATTACATGCTTGCGGTGGAAGGCATGGTGCGAATAGGCAATGTAGCTTTACGAAGAACTCGCGAGGCGCCGTTACGTAAGGATACGGTTTGTTCGCGGGGCAACGGTCGGAATTCTGGTGAATTCCGCTACGGGGAAACTCGTGGAATGACGCGGTGAGGCGTGCTACCTTAATGATTCCTCATTGACCAGGGGCGGCTGGCGACGCAGGGGGATTCGTCGAGAACACTTCATCACACCGGGATGCCCATCCGTGCGGTCTGTCTGTTGGCTGATCGATTTGACGCTGTTTCTGTCCGTCGGACTGTTGGTTTCCAACGGTGCGGCGAACGATAATCCCGTGCGCGAATCGACTGTGGACCCGTCACTAGTCACGCTCGCCGTCGACCCGGTGCTTGACGAGCCCGATCCCAAGACTCCAAGTCGTCAACAACACTCGTTCGATCGCGACGTCCTCCCTGCGCTTACCAAAGCGGGCTGTAACGCAGGCGCCTGCCACGGCTCGTTTCAAGGCCGGGGCGGCATGCGCCTCTCGCTGCTCGGTTACGACCCACTCGCAGACTACGATACTCTCCTGAAACAATCACGCGGCCGACGAGTGAATCTGGCCGCGCCGAGTCGTAGTTTGTTGCTCTTGAAAGCCACCGGCGCGGTCCCGCATCTTGGTGGGCGACGCATCACCGAACAGTCGGCGGTCTACCAAGCCGTGCTCGATTGGCTGGCGGCCGGCGCTCCACCTCCAGCCATCACCGACGACTCGGCTCGACCCGCCGCTCTCCTCTTGTCCGCGGAATCCCTGCAGCTCACAACCGGTCAAACTCATCCTCTGCTCGTTCGCGAGCAACTCGCACCTACTACGCGCGATGTCACTCGCTGGGCTCTGTGGGATAGTAATGACCCACGAGTGGCGACCGTGTCGCGAGTGGGTGTGGTCACAGCGGTCGGACCGGGGCGCACTTCCATCGTCGCTCGCTATCGCGGCCAAGTGACGACCGTCTCGGTAGCTGTCCCGTTTGCCACTGCTGCCACTGCTGCTACCGAGTCAGCGATTGCAGATTTCCGACCCGCCGAGGATACGCTATCCGCCGAATTGGATCGGCTAGTGCTCAAGGAATGGAAGTCACTCGGCGTACACCCCGCGCCGCTCGCCGACGACGCCACGTTCCTGCGGCGAGTCTATTTGGACTTGACCGGCACTCTGCCTGCCGCCGACGAAGTTCGTCGCTTCCTCGCAAACACTCACCCCCAAAAACGTACGCAACTGATCGACGAATTGCTCGACCGCCCCGAGTACGTCGATTATTGGACGCTGCGATGGAGCGATTCCCTACGAGCTCATCGTCGCTACCTGGGCGATAAAGGACTGGCCAGTTACTCGGGTTGGATTCGTCAACAAGTTCGATCCAACCGACCACTCGACGCCATGGTCCGTGACCTACTCACCGCTCAAGGCAACTTGTACACGCATGGGCCCGTTGCGTTGTACTTTATCGACGAGAAGGTCGAAGATCTGACCGAGTCGGTTGCTCAGGTGTTTCTGGGCGTGCGACTGCAATGTGCTCGTTGCCATCATCATCCTATGGAAGCTTGGAGCCAAGACGATTACTACGGATTGGCGAACTTCTTTACTCGTATCGAAACGAAGGACAGCGGTCAGATCGGTTCGCGATACGGCGGCCCCAAGTCGATCCGTCCCACTCTGTTGCCGCAGCCTCAGCGAGTGCCATTGAAGGCCATGTCGCCGCGCACGTTGAGTGGTCGACAGGGACCGGTGACGGCGCCTGAGGGGAGCCCCGATGTTCGCGTAGTGTTCGCCGACTGGTTGACGTCCGCGGACAATCCGTACTTTGCCAAGAATCTGGCGAATCGCTATTGGGCCGCTTTATGGGGAAGAGGGTTGGTAGACCCTGTCGACGACTTGCGAGCGACCAATCCGGCCCTGATGCCTGAACTGCTGGACTATCTGGCCGACTTATTGCGTCGCAATCAATACGACGCGAAACTGCTGCTTCGCACCATCTGCCGCTCGCAGGTATATCAACGATCGTTCGAGGGCGGGAGCGAGGGAGACCGAGAAGGCCGTTTGCTCACTCGCAGAATTCCGCGACGACTAACCGCCGAAGTGCTGCTGGATGCACTCAATCAAGCGACCGGCGCCCAAGAGTCGTTCGCGGGCTTGCCCCGAGGCACTCGCGCCATCCAATTGCCCGACCCCTCGATCCCTTCTTATTTCTTGACCGCGTTTGGTCGGCCGAATCGCAATAGCCCCTGTGATTGTGCGCGAGCGTCGACGCCTGACTTGGCGCAGACGCTCCATTTGGCGAACGGCGCGGCGCTTCACTCCAAAGTGACAGATCCCCAGGGACGACTTGCCCAGTTGCTCGCCTCCGCACGATCGAATCGAGAATTGATCGATGAATTGGTTTTGACAACTTGGTCACGCTGGCCAACCGACCAGGAACGCGCTAAGGTTGAGCACTTCATGGCCGACTCGCCGTCCCGCACTGAAGGTTGGGAAGACATTCTCTGGACTTTGCTGAATAGCGCTGAATTCAGTTACGTCCGCTGAGTAAGAGGTACGAACATGTTGAGATGGACACAACATTGCAACGCGACGCACGGATTCTCGCGCCGCACCTTTCTGCAAGTAGGCGGGTTATCGCTGTGGGGACTTTCGACGCCACGCTGGCTGCGCGGGCTAGCTCAACGCAATCAAGCTCAAGCAGCCTCTTCCACGGCTCGCAAGGCCACTCGGTGCATCCTCCTGTGGACTGATGGAGGGATGAGCAACGTCGATACATTGGACATGAAGCCCGAGGCGCCCGCGGAGTATCGTGGCGAGTTTCGGCCCGTCGCCAGCGATGTGCCGGGGATGGATGTCTGTGAGTACTTGCCGCACATGGCTCGCACCATGCGCCGAGTCTGCTTGCTGAAGACGATCGCCCATACCGAAAGCGGCGATCATGTGGCGGCGACGCACTATATGTTGACCGGTCATCCTCAGCGCCCCGATCCCACGGGTCAGCCCGCGGGCGCCACGATCCACCCGGCGTTCGGAGCAGTCGTCAGCCGACAACGAGGTTGGACGAACGATTTGCCTCCCAACATTCAGATTGCGGGAAAGATCTATTATGCAGGCGCAGGGTATCTGGGATCCGCCTACGATCCACTCGTAATCGCCTCAGATCCCAGCGCGGCCGATTTTCGCGTGGAGGATGTTAGTATTCCGCAGCCCATCGGTCTCCCCCGCACTCGCCGCCGTCATCAGATGCTCGCACAACTCGATTCGTGGCAGCGCAAGATGGATCGCGAGGGCGGCCAGTTGTTGGAGCGAAACGAGTTTTATCGGCAGGCATTCGAGTTGATTACATCGCCCGCGGCCAAGCGTGCGTTCGATTTGAACTCCGAACCGGCGAACTTGCGAGATCGTTACGGTCGCACGCGCGAAGGCCAAGCAGCCCTGTTGGCTCGACGGTTGGTCGAAGCCGGAGTGCCCTTCGTCACCATCGGCTCGGGCGGTTGGGACACTCACGACAATAACTTCAACCGGTTAAAGCAACCGCTGCTGCCGACGTTGGATCAAGCCTGGTCGGCCTTACTCGAGGATCTCGACGAACGCGGTCTCCTCGATCAAACGCTCGTCGTCTGTGCGGGCGAATTTGGACGCACGCCGAAAGTCAACGGCGCCGCGGGCCGCGATCACTACGCACCGTGTAATGTCATCGGGTTGAGTGGAGCTGGGGTCGCAATGGGAAAAGTGATCGGCGCCACCGATGCTCGGTGCGAACAAGTGGTCGGCAGATCCCACTCGACCATGGATTACGCTGCCACTCTCTACCGGTTGCTAGGCGTCGACGATTCGATCGAATACCCCGCCGAGGATGGACGTCCGATTCGACTGAACAACGGTGGCCGACCGATCTCCGAGGTGTTCGCGTGAATTATCGGCTGTTGTCAAAGGGCTCGGTTTTACAGCGTTTACTGGCCATCGGTTTGGCGTGGCTTGGAGCGTGCATCGCGATCGATGTTGCTCAAGGTCAGATTGCGCCTCCGCGTTACGAAGAACTGCGGTTGGATAGCGTGTTTCCGGCCGGCGGGCGTCGCGGCGAGTCGGTAGTGGTGGAATTTCGCGGGACTCAGGAGGGATTGCAGAAGCCACGAGCGATTGTCCTTGATGGGCCGCCTGGCGTGACCGCTCGGAACGTCGAGTCGGTTAATGCCAGCGTCGTGCGTGCGACGCTGGAGATTGCGCCCGACGCTCGACCGGGAAGGCGGTGGCTGAGAGTGGCCAGCGAGCGGAGTGGCTTGACGAACTTCGCAGCGTTCGTCGTGGGGGAACTGCCCGAAGGGGTGGAGCATGAGCCCAACGACGAGCGTAGCCGAGCGATGAAGGTTGAGACGCCAATCGTCCTCAATGGCTCGATCACGCCGCAGGCTGACGCCGATTACTTTCGATTTGCAGCCAGCAAAGGCCAGAATCTCGTCGTCGCGATCGCTGCCCACTCGCTGGATATCCATGGCCAAGGCAAGAACTTTGGAATTGCCGACTACCACCTGGAATTGTTTGATGCGGCTGGACGCGTTGTCGCCGAGGCGGAAGATACCTTGGGACTTGACCCGTTGATCGAGTATCGAGTGGAGCAGGCGGGTGAGTATGTCGTCAAAGTGGGGCTGCTCAACCATCAAGGTTTCCTGGACGCCGTCTATCGCCTGACGGTTGGCGAAGTGCCCTATGTGACGAGTGTCTTTCCCGCAGGTGGTCGACGTGGCGAAGTTACGGAAGTTGAATTGTCGGGGCCGAACATCCCCGTTGCCACTCGCCGTCAGATTTCATCCCCCTCGGAACCCTCGAACTCATGGCTGCCCTGGGGATATTTCACTTGGAGTGGCGAGCAAACCAAGGGGACCGCATCCTCGGGCTGCGATGTGCCGGTCGCTTGGAGCGATTGGCCCGAGCAGTTAGAGCGAGAGCCCAACAACCGGCTGGCTGAAGCGACGTCGATCAATTGGCCGGTCACGGTGAATGGACGGTTGGCGGAACCGGGGGATGAAGATTGGTTTCGAGTCGATTTACCAATGGGAAAGCCAGTCTGGTTTGAGACCGTCGCGCACCGCTTCCTGCGATCCCCCATTGATACTCGAATCGAGCTCTACGATTCGGCGGGCAGGTTGGTCGGCGAAAACGATGACGATGCGGCGGTCGAGCCGGGGTATGAGTCGATCCATGATTATCGCACTACCGATAGTCGGTTGCGGTTTCAGGCGCCCATGGCGGGGACTTATTGGATTCGAGTGAGAGATGCGGGAGCGAGCGGCAATGGGCGAGGCGTCTATCGGTTGATGGTGCGAGCGGCCGAGCCGGAATTTGAGATGCGGCACTATCCCGACGGCGTACCAGTGTGGGGGCCTGGAGGGACAGCCTCCGTGGTTGTGCGAATCGATCGGCTGGCTGGCTTCAATGGCGACGTTGAATTGTCGATCGAAGGTTTGCCTGCGGGCTGGCGGTCGAGTCGCGCCGTTTCTTTGGGTGTGACCGCGGATCGTCCTTTGAATGCGTATCAGCACAAGATCCTGCTGACGATGACCGCGCCAGCCGATGCAAAGCCTGGCGATTGGTCGGAGATGCGAATTGTTGGACGAACGAATCGCGAAGATGGCAGCGTTGGGGAGCGGCGTTCTTGGCCGCTGACTTGGTTTTACACCAGCGACACAGGGTTCTTTCGAGTGGCGCCGGTGGGGCGAGTTGCCGTGGCTCGTCCTCTGGGCATTACCTTGGAAGCGCTGGTGGATGAAGTAACGGCGCCTGTGAAGGGACAGGTAATGATTCCGGTGCGAGTGGCTCGTCAGCCCGGGACGAGCGAGTCGCAGATGGAGTTGTGGCGCGAGTTGTCCTTGGTAACTAATCTGGCGGGGCCAGGAGTCGGGTGTGGCCTGACAACTCCGCAATCGTTCGCAGTGCGCGAAGGGCGAGTGGAAGTGCCAGTGCAGCTGCCGCCCGAGATTTATCCAGGCGAGTATGGAGTGACGGTCGCGTTGACATGGCGCAGCGATATTCGAGTTGGCTTGCCAGGACCCTGCACCTCGCTGGTGCGGTTAAAGGTGACGAAGTAGTGAAGTAGCCCGCTCGCTTCGCGAGCGGAACAGCCGCGTTGCCGCAGGAGATCGCGTCATTGGGCGAGGGGCTTTTCTGAAGTCTGCGGAAGTACGCTCGGCGGCTGATCGTCTCGCAAAGCGAGACGGCTACGTAGCCCGCTCGCTTCGCGAGCGGAACAGCCGCGTTGCCGTAGGAGATCGCGTCTTTGGGCGAGGGGCTATTCTGAAATCTGCGGAAGTACGCTCGGCGGCTGATCGTCTCGCGAAGCGAGACGGCTACGTAGCGAGACGGCTACGTAGCAGGACGCCTACGTCGCCCACACTCACCCAAAACTTTCTCTTGACTTAGAGAAGACTTTCTCTAGTATTTAGAGAAATCGTTCTCTAGTCGGGGAACGACAGCGGCAGGTTTGGCTTGGGAGGCGAGTATGGCGCGAGCGGCTTCGCCGCAGCCTACGGATGTAGAGTTGCGGATTCTGAATGTGCTGTGGGAACGAGGCGCATGTACAGTGCGCGAGGTGCACGATGCACTGGGCGATGATCGCGAGACGCAGTACGCGACCACCGTGAAAATGCTACTCGTGATGCTCGACAAGGGGCTGGTCAAGCGTGACGAAGAAGCTCGCCCGTTGGTCTATCGTGCCGCCGTCTCGCGCGAGAAAACGCAGAAACGCATGCTGAGCGATCTGCTCGACCGACTTTACGCCGGTTCGGCAAAGACACTTATGATGCATGCGGTGGCGGCCAAAAAGGCGACCCCCGACGAGTTGGCGGAAGTGCGTCGGTTCTTGGACGAGTTGGAGAAATCCTCATGAGCAGCTCGTGGATCAGTTGGCTTTTCGACCTTCCCTTGGACTCGGCGACCTTTCGGCCTCTTGTCGAACGGCTTGGCTGGACGCTGATTCATTCGCTTTGGCAGGCGACTCTGATCGCCGGCCTGCTAGCGCTGTTGCTTCATGCCACTCGAGGGCGTTCCGCTCAGACGCGTTATCTGCTGTCGACCGCGGCGTTGTGCGTCATCGCGGTGCTGCCGATAGTGACTTTTTGCGTCGTGCAACTTCCCAGCGTTGTGGAGAAGCCGCGAATGGCTGCTGGGCCGGTGTTGGTGAAGAGTCTCGGGAACCCGGGGCCTCCTCGGAGAGACGGTTCTCGCAGCCAACGAGGAGATGATTCGGGGGAATGGCAATCGGCGGATGAGCCACAGACAGAAGGTAACGGAGTTACTGAGTCGCAAGAGCGAGCGATGTTGGGGTATGCACCGCTTCCTGCGAGTCAGTCCGACGCACCGGGGACAGATGCTGGCGAGTTGGCGAGTGGTTCGAGGGCCGACGCACTCGGTTGGCGAACGATGCTGGAACCATGGTTGGGGACGGTCGTGGCGATATGGTTGCTGGGAGTTGTCTGTTTTTCGTTTCGACCATTGGTCGGTTGGTGGATCGTGCGGCAGTTTGCTCGACGCGGCGCCTTGCCAGCGCCTGAGGCGTTTGAGCAGTTGGTTGTGGATTTGTCGCGAAGGTTGGGGATTGGTCGAGCGACTCGTGTTGTACTGTCGACGTTGATCAATTCGCCCGCGACAATTGGTTGGCTCATGCCGCTAATCTTGCTGCCGGAGAGCATGTTGGCGACTTTGACGCTGCCGCAGTGGGAAGCAATCTTGGCTCATGAGTTGGCGCATATTCGGCGTCGGGACTATTTGGTCAATTGGATGCAGATGCTCGTCGAGACTCTGGGCTTTCATCATCCGGCCGTATGGTGGGTGTCGCGAACCATGCGACGATTGCGGGAGGAGTGCTGCGATGATTTGGCGGTGGCGGCGATAGGAGATTGTGCGGTCTACGCGCGAGCGCTGGTCGCGGTCGAGCAGCACCGATCGTCGACTCCAGTGTTGGCGTTGTCGGCTCGCGGTGGAGGACTGCTGGCACGCATTCAGCGTGTGATGGGGAGAGAGCCAGCGAGTGGCATGTCCCTTGCCTGGACGGCGCCGATGCTTCTCTTGTTGGCGATGTTGGTCATGGCCTGGATTGGAGTGGAACGTGGGGGAGTCGCCGCCGATCCGAGATCGGCGGCGGCGCCGGTCCTCAAGCTACGAGATCACATGGGAAAGCCTATTGGTGGAATGATTGTAGCGGGACGCAGAGGGTACGGCGACGAACCCCAGCGTTCACCCTCATGGTTTGCCCAGCCAGACGGGACGGTTGTGCTGGAGGGACTTTCCAAGGGACGTCACACGGTGGTGGTGTGGCAACAATCCATGGCGACTCAGGTGGCTGTCGAGTCGCCCACCAGCGCCGAACCGACCGTCGTCACGATGCGAGCGATTCCAGAATGGCACGAATTTCGAGAGCGGAACGAACCCGAGTTTCGTGTGAAAGTGGAAGAGCAGGATGAGGAAGCGTTTTTGCGATTGGAAATCACTAATCGAGCGGACAAACCGATTACGTTGGATGATCGAGATGTCAATGTGACGACGCCCGTTTGGCAGATGTTTCCGCCGGCGGCGGCGTGGTCGGGCGAGCGGCTCATTCCAGCGCACTCGACACGAGTGATCCGATTGTCTTGGTCGACTATCGTTCGCGATGGACTTTGGGTTCCTCGTTATGGAGAAATCAGCGAGCCGTGGCCGGCGGAAGACCAAACAGCGACTCATCGATACGTGCGAGTCAACATTGGTCGATGGGGAATGCTACCTGTGTTGGCGCCTCGACCCGAGCGAATACTCGCGATGAAGAAAACCGCCGGCGAGGCGCCTCAACCCGAGAGCTCGCCGCCCACCGGTCAGATCACCGGAAGGATTCGCTATGCTGGCTCGCCGCCGGCCGAGATCGTGATTACTTTCGCCAAGCCCGATCTCGAAGCGTGGCAACGCGATGGTCGCCGAGGCGACTCGCCGCATCGGCCCTCGTGGCCAGCCTTGCACTTCCACTCAAACTACGCGAATACCAGGATTGTTGACGAGTCGATTGTGGTGGGCGAGGACGGGGGGCTGGCCAACGTGTTGGTTTGGCTGAGGAGTTCGAACTCGAAACCTCGCTTAGCCGATCAATTGTCTCCAAAGGCTCGAAACGCTGCTCAAGGTGCTGGTCGATTGGAGATACACAAGGGGCGATTTGAACCGCATGTATTCGCCTTTATCGCCGCCGATGGCTTGACGCTTCAAAACCGCGATTCTGGCTCGCTTGATGTGGGAGCCAATGGTATCGCGAGCGACTTTTTCCGAATACTCGTGAAGCCGAGTGAATCGTTCAAGGCGCCGATGCGTGCGGAACGCATTCCGATCCAAATCAATTCCAACATTGCGCCCTGGATGTCCGCCTATGCGCTGCCATTGGATCATCCTTGTTTCGCCGTGACTGGCAAAGACGGTCGATTCGACATCGCGAGTATTCCGCCGGGCGAGTGGGAGTTGGTGTTTTGGCATGCGGCCGCCGGTTGGTTGAGAACCGAGCAATTCCCGACGGGCCGAAAGCGGATGCAGTTTAAGGCGGAGAAAACGGACTTGGGAGAACTGATCGTGGGGCACTCCACGCTCGCTCCAGCAGCTCCACGCGCCGCCGAGCGACCAAACGACTCGCTCCCGTTAGGCAACTTCGGCGGTATTCCCCATCTCGCCGCTCGTCGCTCGCGAGACCTCGGAAGCACGGATAATAGTACTTCCCAGAAAACCGTTCCCTCGGGGTTGGACGTCGCCGAAGGCGAGTGGACGCAGGCCGAGTATGGCGTCGAGTATCGCTTGGCTTTCGCAAGACTGCCGGAGCAGAATGGCAAGCACCCCAGTTTCATGGCGGACGAGCAGCCGCTGTTGCTGTTCGAGATTCGCAATCATGGCGGCCGCATGCAAGAGGTCGCGCTCGATTTAGGAATCGAATCGCATCAATCGCAGCATCGAGTGTTGATCGATGGAATCGAATATGTGCGAAACGATCAACCGTGGGGCGGGCTGGATCGGTTGCAGCCAGGTGGATCAGCCGTCACCTTTCCGATTTTGCTCTCGCCTGATTGGAAGACTGCCTCGCGGGACAACTCGCAGCCGTTAAAACTCGACGCTGGCACTCATCGTCTTGCACTCCGGGTCACGCTCTTTGAAATGGAGACTCATGTTGATGATAAAGGCCGAGCAAATTGGCGAGTGCGATCGGGTGGAGAACGGTCGCTTATCACGAAGCCCATTGAGTTCGAGGTGCAACCACAGTCATCGAGCGACTCACGAGCGACGGCGCTCAAGAACATCGAGCAGGAGTTGGCGGTGATTCCACGTTTCCATGCCGCCGTGGTGTCGCGGAATCTGCGGGGCCTAACTCTGGAGCAGCGGCCCGACTCGATCACTCGCCTGCTGACCCTGGTGCGCGACGGAACGATGGACTCGCCCGATCCAGCGTCGCTGGTGTTTGCCGCGATCTGGGAGTCGCTCGACCGCGACGAACGCTCGCGGTATCTCCAAGCGAGTATGACTTCGTTTGCGAACATGCGAGCGAAGTATCCCGCTGGGGGTGATGCGGCGATCGCGGTTGGGACTAGATTCCGATCCGATTACGCCGGGTTGCCTCGCAATCGGCCAATCACCAGTGAAACACTGACCACAACCTATCTCGATGGCCAGCCGGTTGGCACGCCGTTCAAGTATCCCCTCCACACCACGGTCGCGCATTGGCTCAAGACCGGCAACTTATCACCTGGACGGCACGCGATACGTCTAGTCACCGATTATCAATTCCAGGATGGAGGCGAAGAATACCGCGGTCGCTACGAATCGCCTGAGTATGCGTTCGAAGTGGTCGTCGAGAAACTGCCCAATACGCTCGTCGCACCCGTGACCGCCGAGGTGCGTCGACTATTCGACGAGAACTTCGAAATGCTGGAGACGCTGCCCATCGAAGCAGGGGAGGGGAGATCCAAGGTGGATATGGTCGAATCGGCCGACAAAATCGAACCGCAATGGCGGCCACTGATTCGCTGGAACGCTCAAGGCGAAGAACCGGCCTGGGGGCTGCATACGCCTCATTGGCGGCTTCTCTCGCCGCTGCCGGTGGATCTATGCTTTCGTGCGGAGTGGTTGATCGAAGCGACCGGCGAGTCGATTGCCTGTTCCGACATCGTAGTGCCCGCAGGCCAACTGGGAACGGGCTACTTCTATCCCCTCGCCAACAATCCGGCCGACCTCAGAAAGAGCTTGAAAGCCGCTGCCGACGACCAAGGATTCGTGAAGCTAAAGATACGCCTGATTCCCTCGTACGAGCTGGCACTCACGAGAACCGAAGTTGAACGCTACGTCGACGTAGCCGTCGTATCGACAGTGATGCGCGCGAGAATGGTTGGGAAATAGGCGGTTGGTCACTGGTCATTGGTCATTGGTCATTGGTCATTAGTGGTTAGTGGTAGCATTGCTCTTCATTTCCGTGTTTTTTCGTGTTCTTCCGTGGCTCAACTGTTCCGTGGGCGCTATCACTTGGCTAGGTGTTTTCTTAGGCGTTCGTGGGTTGCTGGGGCGGCTAATTCCAGTTTGCCGAAGCCGTACTCGGCGCCTACCGCGACCGCGGCCTCTTGATGCTCGGCGTAGTTCGTGATCAGCATCACGGGAATACTGCTCAACAATGGCTCACTCTTGATCTGTTTGATGATCTCGATGCCGTCGCTATAGTCCTGGTCGAGTTTGCGATTGACGAGCACCAGGTCGATGCCGCCTCGTTCCAGTAAAGCTCGGGTGTCCTCTGGCCCGTGAGTCTGCAGCACCTCGACTCCGTAGGTCGATTCGAGCATGCGACGGATGGCGGCATGATCGGGAACGCAATTGCCTACATCTAACACTCGCTTGGCCATGGAACTGGTTCACTCCTTGTTGGTGGGTACCGTATTTGATGGTGCAACAAAAAAGCCGGGCTCCTGCGAAGGAACCCGGCATTCTAGGTATCGTTAGTGCGAAGGGCCGGGAAATTCTTGCGAATTTCGTCGCGTCCAGAGAATCCTCGTGGATTCTCCGGCGAGCGACTCTTGGCTATTTCTCGTCCTCGCTGGCGATCGCGAACAGGTGATCTTTGTTGGCGATGTAGAGTACGCCGTTGGCCACGACCGGTGAAGTATAGACCGAACTCAGCATGTTCACTTCGAACACCGGATCATGCTTCTCCGACGTCAACTTGAAGACGACGATGTCGCCGTCTTCGTCGCCGATGTAGACATGGTCGCCTACGATTAGCGGCGAACCCCATGAAGCGGCCAGCATATCGTACGTCCAGTAGACTTTGCCCGACTTGGCGTCGACGCAATGGATCAAGCCGCTGAAGTCGGCGACATACAGCAGGTCGTTCTTGATCGCGACCGTGCCGCAACTGCGATGCATCGTTTCTTCAAAGTCGATCTTCTTGTCCTGATTCGCGTCGTAGGTGCTGTAGCGCCAGACGACCGCTGAATTGGGATTGGGAACAGCGACCTCGCCCTTGTCGGGTTCGACCGCCTGCACTCGCTTGTGAGCAATCTGTTTGCCCGTGGCGCGATCGACCGCCAACACTTCGCTGACGTCGCCACGCTTGGTTGGGTCAATGCAGTAAAGATGACCAACCCCTTCACCGTGTTCGGGGTCTTGGCCGACCGCGACATACACCAAGCCATCGTAAACGACGGGCGTGCCAATGATGTCATTCCGAGTGCCTCGTCCACCCAGGATCAACACGGCATCCTTGGGGTTGAGGTCCGCCTTCCAAAGGAGTTCCGGCTTGCCATCCTTCCCCTGATCAGCCTTGAAGCTGTAGAGCCAGCCGTCGCCGCCGCCGAAGAGCACTTGCGGGACGCCTCCCAGGGTTGCGACCGTGGGGGATGACCACTGTCCGTGGTGAATGTTTCCGCCGGGCGACTTGTCGGACCAGAACACTTTGCCGGTGTTCTTGTCCATCGCGAAGAAGCTAGGAGCATCCGGCGAGGGGATGTTCAAGTGAGATTCGTCGACGCCATTCGAAGTGCAGACGAACAGGATATCGCCCAGTGCGGTGATCGAGCAGCTGCACATATTGTGCTGCGAAACGCCCATCTCCTTCATCATGTCGTAAACCCAGATCACGTCCGCCTCGTCCTTGTCCGCTGGGGACAAAATCTTGAACGCGCTCAGACGAGGGCCGGTCAACGTGATGCGGAATTGCCGATCCGCGCCGCCGCTGTTGGCGGTGAACGACCAACGCTTGCCTTCTTCGTCGGCCTTGATCGTGACTTCCGCAGGCAACTCGGCGCCCGCGGCGGCGAAGCGGCCGCGAATCACGTCCGACAGTTTGCCTTCCTTCAGGGCGGCAAGAATCCCGGCGACTTGGTCCTGAGCGGCGTCTTCGTTCTTCATGAGGTCGAACAACTTGGCCGGGTCATTGGTGACCGGGCCGTCGTCCTCGCCGTCATGGAAACCCGCGGCGTCCAAGCAACGGACTTCACCGCGGCTCGTCACAAACCACAGCTTGTCCCCTTCGACGTACGGCGAGCAGCAGATGCCTTGCATCGGCCAATCGTGCACGCGCCCCGTCGGCAGTTTCTCGCTGCTGTGTTGCCACAAGAATTTGCCGTCGGCTTCGTTGAAGGCGAGCAGCACGCCGAGATCGACGTCGGCGGGGTAACGCTTGATGTAGCCGCCCGAGTTGTTCGTACCCACAAAAACTCGACCGTCCGCGATCACGGGGTTGCCGTAAGTTTGGCTACCGAGAGACACGACCCACTTTACGTTCTGAGCGTCGTCTTTCTTCCAGGCGCCCGTCTTCCGGTCAAACTCGCCCGGCGCCCATTCCAGCGGAATGTTGTCGGCGATCGGCGTGTTGTTGCGGAAGGAAGTACCGCCCCACTGAGCCCAGTCGCCCGACTTGATCGGTGCATTGGCCGACTTGTCGATGGCGGGCTTGAATCCGGCCGCGGCGCCTTCCACGGGCTTATTGGCCGCCACGAGCGCCACGGCTGTCGCGGCGGGAGTGGTCGAAGCTGGCGCGGCCGACGCCCCCTCGGTCTTCTCGGGGGCAGGCTTGTCTTCCGCCGGCTTTTCGGCCGCCGGTTTCTCTTCCGCGGGCTTCTCAGCGGCCGGTTTTTCTTCCGCCGGCTTCTCCTCAGCAGGCTTTTCCGTCACGGGTTTTTCTTCCGTCGGCTTCTCCGAGGGCGCCGGTTCCTCCGTCGTGCCTTCGGCCGGTTTCTCTTCTTCCTTCGGCGCGGCGGCGCCAGTCGTGGAAGAGGAGGCAGCGCTGCCGCCGCTTGACTTGCCACCAGTTGGAGTTGGCGCGGGCGGGGCGGCGGGTTGGCAACCCGTCACCAGGATGCTCGCCACAACCCCCAGCACAAAAGCGAATCCAATCGCCAGATAGGGTTTCAGAATTCTCACCATGCGTCCTAATCTCCTCGGAACGTCGGTTCGTTGATTCGCGAAAAAGGTTTGGGGATGGGCCGATTCACACTTACTTCGGATTGGGTGTGACGATCACATTGTCAATGAAGACCTCGGCGTTGGTTGCATTGCCGAACAAACCGGGGCTGCCGTGCGTGTTCGGACGCGAGTCTTCCATTTCGACAGACCATTCGGCCGGTTCCTTCTCATCACGCGGCCAAACTTTTCCCTTCAGAATGGCTTTGCCATCCTTGTTCGCAGCCTGGAACTTGATCGTGTACCACTTGTTGGGCTCCCACTTGAAGTCGACTCGCTTGTAGTGGCGATGGTCATGCGAGACCCAACTGGTCAAGTTCAGCTTTTGTCCCAGTCCCTGCATGTCGAACGTGTAGCCTTGAGCGATCACGCCGATGTCGGGCATTTTGTTGTCGACGACCGAACCCTTGACGTCGGCCTGGATCGTGTAGTCCGACATATCGGATTGGCCGAACCAGCAGCGGCTGCGAGTGCCCTTGGGAATGGTGGTGATCTTCACCATCATGTTCGAGCCATCGACCTTGCGGATTTGATGGCGGTAACGAGCACCGACCCACGTAAGCGGGGCGTCGGTCAGCGATTCGAAATCGAACTTCCAAGGGAGAGGCGGCACGATGCGAATCCGCGCTCGCCCCGACAATTCGCCAACCTTCGCCGTCACGATCGAGGCGACGTGTTGAGCATCGGCGGGCGCCTTGAACACGTTTCCCTCAACCGCCCCGGGACCTTCCACCGTGTAAGTGGCCTCCGACTCCTTCAGGAATTGGCCGCGGCTGTTGAACAACTTGATCGTGAACTTCTGCGAATCGCCAGGACGCAGCAATGCCTCGCACGGCACCACCTGCACCTGGGCTGGCGTCGCGTCCTCGGACACCGGCGACTCGGCTGCCGCCGGAGGAACTGGCTCCGCGGACGGTTGCTTGGTCGCGTCGGCGAAGCAATAAGTCGCCTCGGAGGTAACCACATACACTCGACCGTACGAAGCGATCGGCGAGGCGTTGCATTCCTCGCCCGTGCCGAAATTCCCCTTGGCTTGCACCTTCACGCCCGCTTTCTCGTCGGGCTTGAGAATCCACCAGCGGCCATTCGCCTCGGTGTAGTAGATCTTGCCGTCAGCGTACAGCGGACTGGCGCGGCCCATGGTTCCCACCGAGAACCGTTTTCCAATCTTCTCGCCCGTGGTCGCGTCGACGACCCACAATTTGCCAGCGTCGTCGAAGCAATACAGTCGGTTATCCACCTTCAAGATCGCGCACTTCCCGATCCCGAGTTCTTCGGTCTTCCAGATCGTGCCCGACTCGGTGATGTTGCCGGTCTTGAGCGCGTCGATCAAAGCGACCGCGCCCATGGCCGTCCCCTTGATGTTCTCTTCACTGTGGCCCATGAAGATCTTCGTGCCGTCGGCCAGCGGCGGCACGTTGAGACCACGGCGAGAGAAAGCGTACTGCCACAGGACTTTGCCTGTGCGAGGCTGGAAGGCCCAGACCTTACCATCCCCGCAGCCAATCACCAGCGCCTTCTGACCATTCAAAGTCGCAATGATGGGAGCGCTGTAAGTCGTATCTTCTGGCAGCGGCGTTGTGCTGTTAAACCAAGTGGTCTCGCCGGTCAGCTTGTTGAAAGCCAGAAAGCGATGAGCTGGGCGAGCCATTTCGCCCCAGCCAATGACTACTGCGCTGACGATGACCAGATCGTCGAACACGATGGGGAAGTTGGTGCGTCCCCCGTAGGTGCTCAACAAGCCGAACTCCTCATGCAGAGCACGGCTCCATACCAGCTTGCCGGTTTCCGCGTTGACGCAGGCGAAGTAGCCGCAAACCCCAAGCACGTACGCATTGCCGCTCGCCGGGTCCACGATGACCGAGGACCAGCCCAGGCGAGTGTCGGGCACGTCGGACGACCAGACGTTGAAGCGATGTTCCCATACGGTCTTGCCGGTCGCGGCATCGACGCACGCTACTTTCTCGCCCTCTTCGGGCGTGCCCGGCTTGTCGCGGACGATGGTGTACAGTTTTCCCTTGTAAGTGACCGGCGTGCTGCGACCGCCGAGATCCTCGCGTTTCCATACGAGGTTGCTCCCTTCGCCGCCCCGGTGATCCCACTTGTCAGGCAGACCAGTCTCGCGGGAAATCCCGTTTTGTTCGGGGCCGCGCCAGTAGGTCCAATCGGTGAATTCGGCGGCCGCTGTTTCGTGGCACGCGACAACGGCTAGGCCGACAACGGCGACCACGGCGAGGAAAGCGGCACGAAGAACGGGCCAGGCGAACGAGCGCCACTGAGTCATTAGCATGGTTGCTTTCATGGCGGTTGGGGCCGCGTGTTCGAGACGCGGCGCGGCTGGAGGCGGGTGAGGATCGCGTCAATTGTCCGGTAGCTTACGATGGCTCCGATTGCGCGGCAAGCATAGGCGAGTCTGGGTGGAGTGGGTTGGAGTAGGGGGTAGCGAGGAGCGACGGGCCGCTCGCGACAGCCGACTGAGCGGATTCGGTACGCGCGTCCCCCTCATCGAACCACTCATCATGCGGGTCGAATTTGGGGTACACCACGATCAGCACTCGCATTCGCCCCACGGCACGATGTCGAGTGCCGGGGCGGATCATCACACACATCCCAGGCCGCACCGGAATCAGGTCGTCGTTTAACTGCATGCGGGCGTCTTCCTCGCATTCGAGGAAGAAGTACGTCTCGGTGAGCGTGCGGTGGTAGTGCACGCGAGCATCCGCGGCGATCTCGGTAACGTGTATCGTGCCGGGGAAGTCAGGTGTATTCGCGAAAGCTCGCCGGGCCGTGCCGCAGGGGCAGGGGACGCCAGGGATCAACGCAAAGTCAACCAACTCGAAGGGAGCTGGCTGACGAGCGGCCGGGTGAGCTGGCAAGTTTGGGGTATCCATGACATGGTGCATTGTACGATCCTGGGGACCGTCACGACAACCAAGGACGGCTGACTTGCCCCGCGCGAAAAAAAACTCGCACCCGGTTCTTGTCCGATCAGTTTTGCGGACCGCTACAGCTTGACGCCAGAGGCGTCTGGGCGAGTTGGGGGGAAGGGTGGACTTTGCGGGTCAGTGAAGCAAGTGGGGCGAAAGGGCGGGTTTTTGAGGCCATACAACCGGCCAGGTTTCGCTAGCTTCCGACAGCGTTAAAGTCTCCGTGATCGTTGTCGTAAAGCGTGGTGCGAAAAACGGTTTTGAGCTATTCAAGGCGTCCAGACCGGTAGGCCGATACCGTAGTTGTCACTGGACGCGAACATGTGCCCCTCGGGGCACCCCGACCCAGCGCGTTGGACCACCGGAGCGGACTCATATCGAGTCAAGGATTGACTCGACCGGACTAACGCGGACACACCGTGAACTGCGGGCAACGACCCACCTTTCCCGCACTGGCCTTTCCCAAACCGCCCTTCTCGAAAGACGCTCCTGATCGTCGTTTTTTGAGAAAGGTACCCCGGGGAATGACGAGCGACCGACTTGTCGAACTGCAACGCAGACCCTCGGGTCGGCGGTGGCGGTTGGCCAGACCCCAGTTCCATCAATAGGAGATGTGGCTCGATGAAGTGGAACATTTTCGTCGGAACGTTGGTACTCGGCCTTGGCCTCTGTACCCAAAGCTTTGGTTTTGATCTTTTGAATCGCATGCTCGGCGGCAGTGGCTGCGGCTGTGACTCGGCTCCCAAGAGCTGCTGCACGGCGGGCCCGTCGTGCGCTGCTCCGGCGAAGGCGAGCTGCGGATGCGACACCGCTCCCCGCTGCTGCGCTAAGCCCTCGTGCGATCCCTGCGGTGCGAAGCGCTGCTGCCGTAAGAAGTGCTGCTCGACTGGCTGCAACAGCGGCTGTGCGAGCAAGGGCTGTGCGGCTGCTGCTCCTTCGTGTGCAGCTCCTGCTCCGACTTGTGCGGCGCCCGCTCCGACTTGTGCGGCTGCGGCTCCGACCTGTGCGGCTGCTGCTCCCTCGTGCGGTTGCGACAGCAAGGCTGCATGCCATAGCTGCAACAGCTGCTCGAAGAGCTCTTGCTGCAAGCCGGTGTGCAAGCCTGGTCTGCTAGACCGCTTGTTCGCCTGCAAGAAGAGCTGCTGCAAGCCTTCGTGCTGCGACTCGGGCTGTGCGTCGAAGGGCTGTGCGGCTCCTGCCGCCACCTGCGCCGCTCCTGCCCCGACCTGTGCAGCTCCGGCTCCGGCCTGCGGCTGCGACGGCGGACACGGCAAGGCTCCGGTGAAGGTTGAAGGCGAACAGACGCCGACCCCGCCGGCCCCGGTTGTTGATCCGTCGGCCTATATCCAGTCCACCCAACGTCGGGTCGTTCAAGCGAGCAGCAGCTTGGTCCGCTAAGCTGATGCGAGCCTCAAGGCCATGACGCAAGGCCTGCCGGAGCTTCGGTTCCGGCAGGCTTTTTTCGTTGATACCTTTCTCGCTCGGCCCACACGAGTGAAGAGGGAACACTAATCTTCGCTGATCACCACTAATCGGGGCAGACTGTCCGGACTCGAAGTAGCTGGAGAAGGACGGAAGAACTCGAACTCGTGGGATTGCATCAGGTTCGCCGAATGCAGAGCCGTCAGACAAGGTGGACCACGAATCGCACGAATTCCACGAATCCAGAATGAGAATGAATCCATGGAGGGATTCTTCACACGGGCTCGTATCGCTCCCTCTCAAATAGCCACAGCCATTCGCGGTCCACGCACTCAGCCGTGATCACTTATTCTTCTGATTCGTGCGATTGGTTCGATTCGTGGTCCCATCATGACCTCTAAGCTTGAGGCCGAGTTCCTATAGGTGCGGGCGCCAGAAGGTTGTGGACCACGAATCGCACGAATTCCACGAATCCAGAATGAGAAGGAATCCATGGAGGGATTCTTCACACGGGCTCGTATCGCCCCCTCTCAAATAGCCACGGCCATTCGCGGTCCACGCACTCAGCCGTGATCACTTATTCTTCTGATTCGTGCGATTGGTTCGATTCGTGGTCCAACCGGGCTACGTGGTGAAAATGGCGTTATCGTAACCGCCCTCGCCACCCAATTCGGCTAGCAAGGAATTCAGGGTTGCGATCGGATGGCTGACATAACCGCCGTCACGTCTCACCCAGTAGTGCCGCCAGAAACGGCTGGCCAGTTCGCAAAACTCACTGACCGACGTCCCCGCTCGCTGCATCCCGTACGGCCAAATCTCGACCATCACGGGCACGCCTTTCCCCAACACCTCGACGCCCCCGCGAAACGCCTGCGCCTCAAAACCCTGGACGTCGATCCAGACGAGTGAAAGGGAATCGCGATAGAGAGCCGGGAGTTCGCGGCAAAGGTCGTCCAGCCGCGCGGCTCGCACGCGAATCGACTTCCGCCGCGACTCGCCATATCGTTCCACCGCCCCCGCGCCTGGCGTGCTTGCCTGGCTGCTTGAACTCGCGGTCGCCTTGCGCACGCGATGGTCCCCAAAGTTCGATTCGCTCAACTCAAACTCCAACTCGCCCGGCGAATCCGAGACCGCCGCTTGGAGTCGCACGATCTGGTCTTGCAGGTGGTTGTTAGCGACGTTCCGTTCGAGCAATTGAAAATTGCGAGGCTCGGGTTCGATCGCCACTCCCCGCGCCACTTGACCGGTCACCACAGCGCCCACCGAGATCACTCCGATGTTGGCGCCAATGTCCAGGATCGCCCCTTCGTTCGGCGGCGGAGCCAGGCCGAGACGTCGAGTCAGTTCGAAGGTCTCCTGGATCAGGTCCAATTCAAATTGTCGCTGGCAGTAGAGTTGCCGGCCGATGCCGGCATCGTTTGCGTCGACGGAAAAGCGGCCCTGAAGCGTGTTGAAGGTCAACGTCGAGACGAACGGACGCTGTGCCTTCCAAGCCCATAAACGTAATCTCTCGGACCAGCGTCTGGCCTGTGGACGAGCCGACATGGGAGAATCCCTCGCTGCGGTTACCGGCTGTTCGCGCGATCCATCGGCCATGACGGGCCCAGCGGCCAGTTGGTGGCGAGATACCACGCACGCGGCGAATTCAACTCCAAGAACGCGGCCAACGGATCGACCGACGCGGAACTTCTGGCGGATAATCCCGGTAGCTCGAACAACGCGGGCGGGCGATGGTAATGGACCACTCGCACATTTTCCGCATCGAGCCCCGCGAGTTCCGTGACGCGGGCGATTGCGTCTTCGATGAAACCGATCTCGTCCACCAACCCCCGCTTCTTGGCTTGGTTCGCCGTGAAGATCTCGCCCGTCGCCGCTTCAATCAACGGTGCGTCGTTTTCGCGAAAGGCGGGACGACCTTCCTTGACGATCTCCTTGAATCGTTCGAACGACTCCATGACATACGACTGTACGATTGCCCGATCCTCGTCGGACAACTGTTTGGTCATGCTAAGCATCTGTTTTCGGGGATGGCTCGCTATCGAATCATCGCGCACATCGAACCGTTCCATCAGTTTGCTGACGTCGTAGTGCGGCACGATGACGCCGATCGAGCCGGTCGTGGTGGTCGGTTCAGCGTAGATCGATTTAGCTTCATCGCCGACCGCCATCGACACGTAATAGCCGCCGCTGGCCGCAATGCTCCCCATGCTGACCACGAGCTTGAGATTGCGTTCCTTCTTCAGTTTCTTCAGATGATGAAAGATGTAGTCGGCGCCCGTCACCGTGCCGCCCGGCGAATCAACTCGCACCACAACCGCCTTCACCGACTCGTCCTCGCGGATCATATCGATCTGCTTCTTGACGAATCCATCTCCCTCCATGATCACGCCCGAGATGTCGATAATCGCGATCTTGTCGGAAGCGAACTTGGCGCCCGAATGGTACTTTTCAAAAATCCCTTCGGTGGTGTTGAAGTACTCGTACGACGTCGAGACATAACCAATCAGCAACATCGCGCACAGCAGAAAACCGGCCCAACCAATCCAACCCAAGACTCGTTGGAACGTCCCTTGAGTCTGAATGATGATCGGCTGTTGCGGCCATTGCGGAGACCCGCCGCCCGGCGATCCATAACCGCCCGGCGCTTGCGGGGGAAATCCGCCTCCTCCACCGCCTTGGCCAGGACCCATGGGGCCTCCTGATGTGGGCCCGCCAGACATTGGCCCGCCAGATTGCGGGACGGGAGGTCTCGAGCCCGAGCCGATCATTTGAGCGGTGAAGGGCGAGCCACTGCCAGCGGCGGGAGGCTGTCCGGGAAAGGATGAGGATGGTGGATTCTGCGGTTCCATGGGCGGCTCCAGAGGTTCCTTCGTCGCCTCAGAATAGAGGCAAAGCCGCTACGAGGGAAGGAGGAGCGAGGCCCATACGCTGGCGATTGGCGCCCTAAGGTGCGGTCCCCGAGATGGGTTCTGCGAAGGATTACGCCTCGTTCCTCGCGGCTTGCACCGACGGACTGGAAGTCCGTCGTACCGAGGAGAATCGACGGACTAGAAGTCCGTCGTACATAGGAAGAACGACGTCCTACTCGCCGCGATTCCAGAGTTTTCGCAGGCGAGCAATATCCTCGGACTGGGGCGCTTGCACGCTGGCTGGGACCGAGTCGCTCATCAGTTGGCCAGGGGTCGCGGTATGGGTGAGTCCCAGAAGGTGGCCAAGTTCATGCAGGACTACTCGCCGCAACTGGTCCGCGGACCACTCGTCTTGCGAATCAAGGCGTAACTCAAGCGTCAATCCTTCCTGCGGTGGTCCCAACTGTCCGTGGCCAGGCACGCCGCCCGCTCCATCCAGCGGCTCGGTACGGATCACCACATGCGGTTGCTCCCCTCGTCCCACTTCACGAAACGCGATGGAACCCACGTCTCCCCAGGCTTTCCAGGTTTCGGCGACCAGTTGGCGAGCGTCGTTGGAGGACTCCCTTTTTCCCGCGGTCCACTGCGGCAAACTCTCGATGAAAATCCGGATGGCGCCTTCCTCATCGGGACGAGCCGCGACTACGGGGCGAGGACCAGCTTCCACAACACTCGGAGTGGCAACAAGTCCCGGGCCAAGGCCCGCAAACGTCTCCAGGTAAGGCGAGGGATCGTTGGCGAACGCCGCTTCCCACTCGAGGTTCGTCAAGTTGCGACCGGCGGCCCGCCGAGCCAGTCCCGGTAGCAAGTCGCTGGCAACGTTCCATTGCCGAATGTAGCCCGAGCGATGCAGGCCAAACAGCGTCGCTCCGCGTCGATCAAATACCAAATCCACGCCACTCGTCGGTGTATCCAAACGAATCGACCGCGCCGCGCCAGCCCGCCCCAAGTCCCAAAGACCAAGCGAACCCGTCGAGCCCGCGACCACGAGCCAACGGCCGTCGGCGCTCCAAGTCGTACCACTACCTGCTACTGCACGATGATCAGCTCGCCCCAACATCTCCGGTGCGTTGTCCAGGGCATACACTTGGGAAGCTCCCACCGAATCGATCATCAGGCGCGCGCCATCGCTGCTGACACGGAATCGCTCGAGTCCCGGGATGTTGAGGGTCCAGGTGAGCGGGGGCGAGTTGTCGATGCGCCAGCCGCGCAAGATGGGAGATTCTCCGTCTTCCGCGACCCCGCGTGCGATCAACCAACGATCGGTCAACACCACATCCGCCGCGCGCGGATCGCGAGTCGGCGTGGCGGTAATCTCCCAAAAGCCGCGCTGCGTCCACGGTTCCCCGCCGGGCTCGGGACCCCATAACGACAATGTGTAAGTCGCATGGGAGTTGGGCAGCCCGGGTTGCTCGCCTTCCTCTTGCGCCCCAGCCACGGCAGGCTTGACCACGACGCCCCGCGACGCATCTCGATGGATGACGGCGAGTCGGCCGGCGCCGGGACTGAGGAACACTTCGCGAGCGGGTGGGTGAGCGGGGAGGGAACGCTCGATATACTCGTCCGTCGCGTCCTCATGGCTCCACACTCGCATCTTCCCCGCGGGATTGACCAGCAACAACCAGCGTGCGCCAAACTTCAAGTCAAGGAAGCGTTCCCGCAATTGCAAATCAGCGGGCTGGGATGTCCGTGCGAAATCCCAGGTCGACAATTTCGTAGGGGGATCGCGAGTGGGAGGTAATCGCCACAAGGCAAAGGGAGTGGCCGCTCCCGTCTCCGCAGCCGCTATCGCCAGCACCGACTCGCCCGCCGCATCGAATCGCAACTGAGGTGGGAAGGCGTTGAGCGAGTCGGGGGTGGGAAGGAAAGAGGGCGGCAGAGCTAACGCCGTCTCGGCGAACCATCCATCGTCGCCGCCCGCTCGCCACACCACGATCGCCGTTTGCTTGCCGTCATTTATCAGGGCTGCCGCCCGTTCGCCCTTGGGGGACCACGACCACTCACCCACAACGCGATGATCGTTCGGCGTCGCGAATTGCCCTTGAATGTCGCGCCAGCGCGAGCGATCCCAGATTCGCACCTGACCATCGGCGTCCAGGGCCGCCAGGATTCCCGCGTCCGGCGAACTCGCCAAATCAACTTTGCTGTCGAAGCCAGCCCCTTGCCATTGAGCGACCGCAACACTCAACGCATCGACCGGCGGCATCGTCCAGGCGCGAATGGCGCCATCCGCGGCATGACTGAAAAGCCAATTTCCATCGCCGCTCGTCGCTAACCCATGCACATCGGCCGGATGAGTCAGCACCCAGGTCGCACTGTCGGCGTCAGCAAGTGCCGTTGTTCCGGAGTCTGCTGCGAGCGTTGGTTCCAATCGCCACACATGCACGCTGCGATCGGTTGCGGCACAGGCGAGCCAGCGTTCGCGCGGATCAAACTTCAACGCCGTGACATCGCCCGAGCGACCTTCCGCTCGCCGCGGCGTAGGATAGACTCGTGGGCTCGAGGGCGACTCACTGTGGGAGACGCCGCAATCCCAGAGGAATACATTTTGAGCCGCATCGGAGGCGGCGATCCAGCGCCCGCTTTCACTGATCGTCGCCCGCTGGAACTCGAAGTGCATTGGGGCAACTAACGTGCGACGCAACTGCACCGAGTCGTCGCTCATTCCCCAAACTTGGACTAACCCACCCGCGGTCACCAGTTGAGGGAGCTTGCGATCGAAGCTGACAGTCCGTACGCCGCCGCTACATACGGGTCGGCCGACAAGCGAAAGGGCGGCGGGTTGTTGCGGATCAAGGGACCACCAAACAACCGCCCCGTTCGCGTCACAGGTCGCCCATTCGTTGCTCTCCGGTCGAGCCGCCACTTGGCGGACTGGCAGGGCGACGTTCGAGAATTCTTGCTCGAGTGGCGCCGCTTCGGGTTGTGCGAGCGCCCAAGTCCACAGTCGACCGTCGCGCGAAACCAACGACACGCTCATTGAATCGGGTGAGAAACGAGCAAACATCGCGTCCCGCAGCGACGCGGCGTTCGGCAAAGCGAGCGCCCGCATCGACTCGACCGGAAACTCCTGCGACAAATCCCACAGCCGAACCGTGTCGGCCGCAGTAACCGCCCAACGCCCCTCGTCGCTGATCGCGACGACTCGCGCCGGCTCCCGATGACCCGCGAGTGCTCGACCTGAACAGTGAGCCAACGCGTCGCGCAGCGCCTGTTCGATCGTCGTCGGCAATGGATCATCGCGGCGCAGCCGGATCGTAGATTCGGCGGCCAAGGTCAAAGAAGCAATCGGATTTTGAGCTCGTAGAGTGGCGGAGATGCCCGCAAGTCGTTCGGCTCGCGCGAGTCGTTCCGTGCGTTGTTGGAGACTCTCTGGCGAACGATTTTCCGAGGCTGGCGCGTTCGTGGCGACCGTCGCGGGAACTGGCTCCGCGCTGTGATCCGAAGGAGTCGCAGTGGACTCCAAGGCGGGGGATTTTCGAGCGGTCGCAACTGATTTTGGACCGATCTTGGAAGGCGTGCGACTCGGCGCTGATCGCGAAACGGAGTTGGCCGCCGACGATGGTTGGTCCGCGATCCGCTGACGGAGATTGTCTTCTCGCGCGTTATTGATCCACCAATGAGCAATACCCAAGGAGGCCAGTACTGCCGACGCGCAGATCCAGGCCGCGACCAGCGGCCACCAACGACCACGTCGAGCTCGTAATCGCTGCTGAATTCGCTCGCGGCGTTCGTCGACGCCTTCTTCCGGCTTGTTCCTTGCTCTGCCGGCAGCCGGTCGTACGGAACCCGAAGCAGTGTTGCTGGTGGATTCGCCTGGGATCGAAGCTGGCGAGTTCGTGGTGCGCACGTCGAGAGGTTCGGGCCACAGCCGGATCAGCGACTCGTGGGCCAGCGAGACGCGAGTTTCGGGAAGAATGGAGTCTCCGTCGAGTGCATCGTGAAGCAGGAAGCCGCAGTCTTCGTGCGCAAAACGAGCAATCACGGCGCGCGTTTCCTCCCACGAGGCCTCGGCCGCGGCTTGGATGGCTTGGGCCGAGACCGAGTGGTGAGGGCTTGCGGCCTGCGAGTCGGCTCGGCTCAGCAAAGCGCGGATCGCTCGGACAACGTCGCCAACTCGGCAAGGTTGGGACCGTACCGCCACATCGTCGGTCGTGTTCCGCAATTCAGCCAACCGCCCACGCAACTCGCTGACGATCTCGCGTGCTTGACGCGCGATCGAGTCGTGAAAGCCGCCGACAGCCAGATAATCGTCTCGCGTCAAATGCACCGGCGCTCGACTCGCTCTTGCGGCCGCGCGACGCCAGGTTTGCGCGAGCGCGTGTTGCATGCGCGGAAGCGGATCTGTCTGGCCTTCGACGTCGTTCAGTAGTTCAGTGACGAAGTCGGGATCCCAGGTTGCGCCGAATCGCTCGAGCGGACCTTCAATCGCGTCCCGCAGGCCGGCGCGAGACATTCGCGGCAGAATCAAGAGACCCGCGTTTACCGCTTCCGCCAGTCCCGCGAAGCGAGCGCACGAATCGAGCGACTCGGCTCGCATTGTCAAAATGACATGAATTCTCCGCTGCGTTTGTCGAGCCGCGGCCAACAACAGGTCGACTAGCGCTTGAGCATCGTCGTGAGGCGTCGGCGAGTTCGCGGGGCGACGCGCTCGCGGGCGAACCAATGCGTCGGCTCGCTCGATCCAGATCACCACATCCGTGTCGGCGGAAAGACCTTGGTCGAGCAGCGCTCGGACCAAGCCCAGATCGCTGGCTCGTAACGTCGCCTCCAGGAAACGCAGGTCAGCGACTCGTTGCTGATGGTCCATCGCAGGCTCGCCCGCATGCTCGTGTTGAGCCGCATGGTCGAGTTGAGCCGCATGGTCGAGTTGAGCCGCATGACTCGCCCTCCACACCGCGTCTGCCAATTCCGTTAAGGGCGACTCGGCCGTGGGGGAATCGTCCAGTCGTAAATGCACCCGCCACCAGCGACGGCTGGCGCCCGCGAGATTACCTGCATCGAGAGCCGGGAAAAGGCCCGCTTGCAACAGCGAGGCTTTGCCAGCGCCATTCGGCCCGACCACGACCAAGAAGCGGTTGCGTTCGAGTCTTCGCAGCAGTTCGTCCACCGTTTCGCCGCGACCAAAATACATCACCGCGTCAGTCTCTTGGAAAGTCCGGAGGCCTGGGTATGGAATCGGCGAGGGCGCTGTGGCGTCGTCCGCCCAGGGATCGAGGGAGTCGAAGTTCATGTGCGGGACTCCGCGAGTAATTGAAGGAAGGCGGTCAGCGCCTGTGGATCGGAATGTGCGAGACGCTGGACGCATGGCGGCAGCCAGCGATTGTCGCTCGTCGCGGCATTCACGGACCAGAGGGCAAAGCCCGGTCGAGTCCGTGACTGTTCGAGCGACAAGCGGCGGCAAGCCAGCAGTTGACGCTGAAGCCACTCGTCGTCCCCCGCCGCATGCACCACGATGGCGCCGCGAAACTGAGTATACCGCCGCGCCTCGCGTTCCAACGACAAGTTGCCGAGCACCATTTTGGGAATGAATCGATGGATGAGTTTCGGCGCTGATCGGACACGTGACGAGTTTGATGAGTCTGTTAAGCTGGGTAATGTCTGCGGGGTCGAGGTTGAGTTGGCCGCCATTTCTACGGTCCAGTCGCGGATTTGTTCGCGCAAGGATTCACCCCACGCTTCGTCGCACGGCGCCGCGACAATCAGTACGACCGCTTCAGCCAACGAGTTCGCGGGTGGTGACGCCTTCTCCGCGGGACTGGCGACTCCGTAGCTGGCGGCTCTGGTGCTGGCGGTTCTGGCCTTACGCAGTTCGTCGATGACCAAGGTGCGGAATCGTTCGAAGTCGCACACAATGGCTCCCTTCGACGCCTCGCCGATATCTCCGACGTCGTTTACCTCAACATCCTCGCTGGCGTCCGAGTTTTTGTTGGCGCCGGTGTCCTTAGTGGCGCTGGTGGTTGCCGAAGCTGAGAGAGTTCCGGGGATCGACCAGTTAGCAATCGCGTCTTGCGGTGCTCTCCAACGCAAGATCGGCAATCCCGCGGAAACCGCTTGGTTGTGCTGCCAGCACTCGTAGCCGCCTGGAAACAGGGGCGAGTCAGGCGAGAAGGGGGAGGGGAGTGGGGCAGGGGACCCGAGCAGTTGGACAAAGAGTCGAGCGTCCGCGAGCTCCGAGGCAAAACGCTCCAACGAACCCGGAGTCGCTTGCGAGTGGCGTTCCTGCGGCGCCACGCGGTAGCCGTGGTCTTCCAAATACGAACGCAGCATTTGGGCGGCGATCGCCACGTCGCTCGCCGGCTCAGCCAGAAACACAGTGGGCCGCCGCACTCGGGGCGAGTCGCCGTGACGCAACTCGACCAAGCGCCGGGCGACGGCGGACGTCAATTGTTCGAGCGCTATCGGCTCGAAGTTCAAGGGGGCGGGTGGCGGCTCGGAGGTGCGAAGATCGAACGCGGTAAGCCCTCGAATCGCCTCCCGCAACGCGTCGGACTCGGCGTCCAGCAGCAGGGGAACCCGCAGTTGATTCGCCTGGTGCTCGGAGAGCTCAGGCTCGGAACCGAGTTGCAAGTGAGTTTCGGCGTCGTCGCTGAACAAGACAAGAAACAGTCGACCGCGAATCGAGTCGGGATCTCGTTCCGAGATGGGAAGGGAGGCCGTAAAGGACTCGATCTGCCGAACGATGGTTTGGGGAAGAAAGTCGGCGGGAGCTGAGGACGCATTGCGAGTGGGGACGAGGATCACGGCCAATCGAGCGCGACGAACTGCCGACTCGGCGTCGACGTTCAAGTCCAGCGGACCGAGGATCGTAGGGCGCTGGCCGAGCAAGCGTTCTCCCACTCGACGTTCCAGCGTTGCAACAAATGCATCCGCACTCGACGATGTCGCCGCGATCAGTTGGATATCGGCGTCGTGGTCGGCGTCGAATGGCATGGCAGTGGAGAGCAGGGCGTGGAACGGACGACTTGCCGGCGCTGGCGTCTGAGGTCGAGTCCTTCCATAAAGCCTCACCGCCTCCCCATCATACCGCCCGCCCCCGATCTACGCGACTCTCATGTCCTCGACTCGTTACTTGCGGATCGCATTGGGGAGTTTCTGCTTCAAGATGCCCGGCAAGAGTTGGTGATAGTCGGCGTAACTCCAAGCAAGCTTGGGGCGGGGGATATGGCACTTTGGGACGCGACGAACTTGTTGCCGGGTTCGACTGTGGCGCCAACTACAAAACGCAACCAGAACACCGACGATCAGCGGCCGCGTTTTTTCCCCTTTCCGCCTCCCTTGCCTTTTCCCGATTTGCGGTCGCTACTGCCCGAACGCGGGTATTTGTCGGTGCGGCGAGTTGGTTTTTTGGAGCCGCGCTGGGACGGGGCAATCTTGCGCGGCGAGCGTCGGACGAGGCGAAAGTCGAGCGCGCGGCGATCCGGGTCCACTCGATGAATCTCCACCTCCAACACGTCACCCAGCCGGTAATTGTGGCCGGCGCGGCGGCCGGTCAGACTGTGAGTGGAGGCGTCGTAGTGGTAGATGTCGTCGCGGAGCGAATCGATGTGGATGAGTCCCTCGGCCGGCAGCTTAACGCCCTGCGCGAACAGGCCAAACGGCTCGACGCCCGTAATGACCGCTTCCATCCGCTCGCCGATCCGCTCCGCCAGATGCGTCAGCAGCTTGACCTTGATCAGCTCCCGTTCCGCTCGCTCCGCTCGCTGTTCACGCTCCGAGCAGTGTTCGCCTAACATCATCCATTGTTCGAAGGAGTCGCCCGATTTTTTGCCGGCATCAAGCTGATCCAGTAGGCGATGGAGCGTCAAATCGGGATAGCGGCGGATCGGGGAAGTGAAGTGAGCGTAATGTCGGCTATGGAGAGCGTAGTGGCCCTCGTCCGCGGGACTGTAGTGAGCCTTCTGCATGCTCCGCAGCACCGCGTAATTGACCGCGTACGACTCGGGCCGGTCCGCGACTTCGGCGATTACTCGCTTGATCTCGAAGCGACTCTCCAAACTTTCGCATTCAATGCCCAACTCACGAACAAACGTCGTCAGCGCCTGCAATTTGCGTAAATCGGGAGACTCGTGAATGCGTCGCAAACAGTGCACGCTGCGATCATGCATCAGCGTCGCCACCGCCTCGTTGGCCGCGAGCATGAACTCTTCGATAATCTGATGGCTCTCGGTGTTGCGGACGACATGAGCGCCGGTGACTTGCCCCGATTTGTCCAGATCCAATTTGATCTCGGGCAACGTCAATTCGATGGCGCCTCGCTCTAGTCGGCGACGACGCATGGTCATCGCCAACTCATGCATCCGTCCCAATAGTTCGTGCACGCGTGGTTCCAACTTGTTGCGCCACGATTCGCGATCCGCCAGGAATTCATCCACCTCTTCATAGGTGAACCGACGGCAGCTTTGGATCGCGCTGCGATGTACCTCCGAGTGGATCGGGACGGCCTCTTCATCGAACTCGATCAAGGCCGTGCGAGCGTAACGGATCTTGTGCGGCTGAAGACTCGCGAGATTATTCGAGATGATCTCGGGGAGCATCGGCAGAACTCGGTCGGGCAAATAGACGCTAGTGCCGCGTTCCCGCGCTTCGCGATCGAGCGGCGTGCCCTTGGGGACAAAGTGCGCCACATCGGCGATATGGACCCCCAGCAACCAGTGGCCATTGTCCAGTTTCTCGAGTGAAATCGCATCGTCGAAATCGCGAGCATCGACAGGATCGATCGTGATGATCGTGTCGCGAGTTAAATCGCGACGACCACGCAGATCTTCAGGATCAAACTTCGCCGCTTGCTCGCGAGCCGATTCCAGCACCTCTTCGTCAAATGCATCGGGCAAACCAAACTCGTGGATGATCGACAGCGTGTCGACTCCAGGTTGGCCGCGTGCGCCCAGCACTTCCACCAACACCGCCTCGCCGTCGGCGAAGTGTGTGGGGAATCGCACCATCTCGATGACGACTTTATCCCCCTCGGCGACCAGTTTCGCGCCAGGGTCGCCCACGGAAATTGGTTGAGAGAAGAGGTTGCCGTCGACCTGCACATACCCGCCGTCGGGTCGTTCCAAGTAGGCGCCTACGAAACGCTGCGTTTGCCGCACCAAAACTTCGACGATCTCGCCGCTGACTCGCGTTTGTCCTCCACGACCAAAGCGTTTGCGTCCGATGCGAACCGTGACGATATCGCCCGACGCGGCGTCGCGCGACGCTTCGGCGGGAATGTAGATGTCCTCGCTGCGATCCCGCGGCGCGCTGCCCGTGACACTGGATATCTTGGGACGCACGAATCCAAAGCCGGCCGCCGCGCGACGGAAGGTGCCTGTCACCACCGCTCGCGGGTCACCGGGTTGGAGTTTGCGAGCCGCTCGCCGTTCCGCCCGTTCCACTGCTCGTCGCTCGAGATCGCGAGCCATCTCAAGTGCGGCTGATCGCTCCTCGACGGAGGACTCGTCGACGGAGGACTCGTCGAGCGGCGAGTCTACTGCTTCGGATAAACCGGGAGCAGACGCTTCGTCTGGGACGTCGACAGGCCGCTGAGCACGCGATTTCCGCTCGCCGCGTGATTTCTTGCCCGTCTGACGCTCTTCTCGAGCATCCTTACGGCGGCGAGAAGGAGATGATTCGGCGTCCGAAGTCCCAGCGGACGTTGTAGCAACGGGCTTTGACGGCTCGCTCGTCGTGGGGTCGCTCGTCGTCGGACCTGACTCGCGGACTTCCTGGATCGGAGCAGCCGGGCGTGCAACGACGGGGCGGACCAAGTGGTTGGCGCCGTATGAAATTCGTCCTTGCTTGACTAACTTCTTGACGATGATCCGCAATTCATCGCGTTGTTGGTCGTCCAGTTCCAGCTTCTTGGCAATGACGCGAGGTTTAACCGGTTGGTAACCGGGACGCGAGATGTAGTCGATTAAGCGACGTGCGAGTTCTTCGTTCAAGGGAGAGGACTCCGTGCGATAGTCGGACACGTCGAACTCACAGATTCCCCTTGTACAACTTGCGGCCGATTGCGGCATGGTACGAGGTCCAGCGGCTCTCGGACCCAGGGGATTCGCGGAGCAGTTGGTGGAAGTTGTGCAGTTTGGCGTCGAGATTGTCGAGGCAGTGCAGGGCGATCGCTTCCAGCGTCATGGGGACCTTGGGACTGCCATACTCGTACTCGCCGTGATGGCTGACGATCATGTGTTTCAGTCGCAGCGAAAGTTCCTCGGGGAAGTCTTCGCCCGAGAGTTTTTCGGCGTCGCGGATCTTTTGGGTCAGCAGTTCGACTCCCATGACGATGTGGCCGATCAACTGCCCTTCGTCGCTGTAGCCGAAGTCGCGTTCATAAGTGAGTTCAGAGATCTTGCCAACATCGTGCAGAAACGCTCCGACCAAGAGCAGGTCCGGGTCTAGATGCGGGTAGAGCGGCGTGACGACCGTGATCACCTCCATCAGGCTGACCACATGTTCCAGCAATCCGCCGCGGTAAGCATGGTGGTTCTTGATGCCCGCGGGCGCCGTGGTGAACTGCTCCATGAACGTCTCGTCGACCAGGAACACTTCGGCTAAATTGCGTAGATGGAAGTTGCGGATGGAGCGCAGCAGGTGAGCCAGTCGGGTGGCGCAACGCTGGATCTGCTCGTCGTTCACCTGCACGAAATCGGCCTCGTCGATGTCGTCGAGCGCCGCCCGCTCGACTCGAGTCGCGATCATCTGGATGGTGCCGTTGTAGACCTGGGTGGTCCCCTGGGCTCGGACGTAATCGCCGGCCTCGAAGGCGTTTGCCACTCGTTCGGTGGCATTCCACAACATGGCGACCAGCGAACCGGTGCGGTCGGTCAAACGCAGTTGGAGGTAAAGTCCACCCTGGCGATTCGTGCGCATCTGCTTATCTGACAGCAAGAACACCTCGTCCACCGACTCGTGTTCCGTCAATTCCTGGATGAACCGCCTCGACATCGCAATCTCCCCACCGCGTACCGCAAACCCGAAACCGGTCTGATTGTAGACTTGTCGCCGGGAGAAAGGCAGCGGGCTGAGGTTTACGGCAGCCGGTCGAAAAAAACTACCAGCAGACCCACCTTATCGAACAAAGGCAAAGCTGCGAAAGGCGGGCGAGTGAGGTAGTTTGGCGAGTGATTTGAAACCGCCTTCCGCAGTTTCGCCTTTGATCGATAAGGCGTTGCGTGAGGTCTCTGCGAACTTGAAGACTTGGTTTCAGAATCTGCCTTGGCCAGGGAATGGCGAACGCCCAAGGCAACTCCTCGATAAGGAGGTGTCTGATTTGGCGAGAACTTCTTCCACAAGGCAAAGACATCATTGAACTGTTCTACCGTCGACTGCGTGGCGCGGACCTGTGAAGCTCAGTCGCCCACTCTGGCCCGCGTGGCGACCTGAGTAAGCGTGGCTGGAAAGGAGGATTGGGCGGCCCCAGTCCCAAGTCCATCCGAGCCAACTCCGGCCGTCCAATCCCGCATTCCAGCCACGCTTACCCAGGAGTGGGTCTGCTGGTAGTTTTTTTCGTCCGGCTGCCTACGGCAGCCTCCCTGTAACTCGGCCTCCCCTCCCGCTGGGCTTACCGATACAATGCCGCCCAGCACCGGCCCTTGAAGCGACCGGCACGTGAAATGACGAGGAAAGCATGAGCGGCAAGGCAAAAAACGCGATCAGTCCCACGCGAGTGGAAGATTATCCCGAGTGGTACCAGCAGGTGGTGAAGGCGGCGGACCTGGCCGAAGCTTCGCCGGTGCGCGGCTGCATGGTGATCAAACCATGGGGTTGGTCGATTTGGGAAAACATGCAGGCAGTCTTGGACGGCATGTTCAAGGAGACCGGGCATGAGAACGCCTACTTCCCGCTCTTTATCCCGATGAGCTTCCTGCAGAAGGAAGCCGAGCACGTCGAGGGGTTCGCCAAGGAATGCGCCGTGGTCACTCACCATCGGCTCGAACCAGGCCCCGATGGCAAACTGGTCCCGGCCGCTCCGCTGGAAGAACCCTACATCGTGCGCCCCACCAGCGAAACGATCATTGGGGCGATGTATGCCAAGTGGGTCGAGTCGTACCGAGATCTGCCGATCTTGATCAACCAATGGGCCAACGTGGTTCGTTGGGAAATGCGCACTCGGATGTTCCTGCGAACGGCCGAATTCTTGTGGCAGGAAGGTCACACGGCGCATGCCACCGAAGCCGAAGCGTGGGAAGAAACCCGCAAGATGCTCGATGTGTACGCCGACTTCGCCGAGAACTGGATGGCGATGCCCGTGATCAAGGGCGAGAAGACCGCGGGAGAACGATTCCCGGGCGCCGATTCGACGCTGGCGATCGAAGCGATGATGCAGGACCGCAAGGCCTTGCAGGCCGGGACGTCACATTTCTTGGGACAGAATTTCTCTCGAGCTCAACAGATCAAGTTCCAAGACCAGCATGGTCAGGAAGCGTATGCTTGGACCACCTCGTGGGGCGTTTCGACTCGCCTGATCGGCGCGTTGATCATGTCGCACAGCGACGACGACGGCTTGGTGCTGCCGCCTAAGCTGGCCCCCAAGCATGTCGTCCTGCTGCCCATCTATCGCAACGATGCCGACCGCGCCGCGGTGCTGGCGTACTGCGATAGCTTGAAGCGAGAACTGGAAGCGGTTCCGTACGCGAATGGTCGAGTGCGCGTGCAAATCGACGATCGAGACCTGCGTGGCGGCGAGAAGGCTTGGCAACATGTCAAACGCGGCGTGCCGCTCCGCTGTGAAGTCGGTCCCAAGGATATCGCTCAGAACGCTGTGTTTTTGGCTCGACGCGATTCGGGTGAAAAGAAGAGCGTTCCCCGCGAGCAACTGGTGGCCAACGTCACCAACTTGCTAGATGAAATCCAGGGTCAACTGTATCAACGGGCTCTCAAGTTGCGTGAAGAGAACACGGTCCGTATCGATACGCTGGACGACTTCAAAGCCTATTTCACGCCGAAGAACGAAGAGCGGCCCGAGATTCATGGCGGCTTCGCGCTCTGTCACTTCAGCGAAGATCCCGCGGTGGACGCTTTGCTGAAGGAGATGAAAGTGACGATCCGCTGCATCCCGCTCGCCGGCGAAAAAGAACCGGGCCGCTGCGTGATCACGGGCAATCCCAGCCAGCAACGCGCCGTCTTCGCGAAGGCCTATTAAGGTTGCCTTTGCCGAATGTTGCCTTTGCCTCCGGCAAAGCGACATCCGCCGCTCCGCGCGTCCTGAGCCAAAGGACTCGCGGGCCGTCGTTGTTTCGCTGCTTAATTGGACAGCGTCAGGTTCTGCTATTCGACGCATCGTCGTGGATCGCTCCGCGATCCAACGCCCTTACGCCTGAGCGTTGGATCGCGGAGCGATCCACGACTTTGTGTACCTACGCTGTGCAATTTGACGGCGCTCGTGGGTTGGCGGGAGCTTCTTTGCCGGAGGCAAAGGCAAATGTCGGCAAAGGCAACTGTTATAGCTCTCCTCGCACTTGTCGCTCGATGTCGACTCCTACTCGCTTGCTCCATGCCTCGAGCAGGCGATGATAGACAGGGCCCGGCCGACCGTCGCCGATCGGGAGGCCGTTGATGCGAGTGACGGGGAGCAAACAATACGGGGTGCTCGACGTAAACGCTTCGTCGGCGTTCACGACGTTGTACACCTGAAAGTCTCGCTCGACGAACGCAATGCCGAGTTCATCAGAAAGTTCCTTCACCATCGCGCGGCTGATGCCGGGGAGAATGTTGGTCGTGGTGGGCGAGACAATCTCGCCTCGCTCGACGATCAGGAAGTTCGACCCGCCTGTTTCCGTGACGTTGCCATCGAGATCGAGCAGCAACGCGGCCGCATCGGGGTCAGCCACTCGAGCCTCCTGGTCGGCCAGATAATAGTGCATGCGGCTACGATACTTCATCTTGGGGTCGTAGCACTGAGGCGGAACATGGCGAATCGAGGGGGTCACCAAATGTTGACCCTCGACCGCCTTCTTGGCCCACAACTCGAAGGGCATCGGAAAGGTGTGCACACAGACGGTGGGCGAGGTGCGAGCGGTGCGACCCGCCGATCCCGCATACACGGGGAACTCGCCAGGCGTGACAAAATGCACGATGCCCAACTCGCCTTTGGCATCCAGCAACCCAACGTTGTGCTCGACCACTCGCAGAGTGGCCGCTTCGAGTTCGTCGATGGTCATGCCGATGTTGAGTCGCGTGTAGCGCAACGAGCGAAAGAGTCGCTCGAGATGTTCGCGAAGTCGCCACGGTGTTTGGCGAAAAGTACGAGTCATCTCGGTGACGGTTGCTCCGAGCACCACGCCGCCGTCGAAGATCGCAATGTGCGCTTGCGACGCCGGTACAAATCGCCCGTTGAGGAATACTAGGGATTCGGTCATGAGGTGGATGGTCGCTGGCTCTTGAGGTTCGATGTAGCCCGCTCGCTTCGCGAGCGGAAATGCCGCTGTGCTTAGCGAGTGGGTGTTGTCGCTTGGCGGCTGTTTGCTGACGGCTGATGGTGGTACGCTGGGCGGCTGATCATCTCGCGAAGCGAGATGGCTACGTACGGTTTCATTCGACGGACTGGAAGTCCGTCGTACTTTGGTTCGTCGAGTCGACAAAGCACGCGTGACTACAGCTTGTTCAGTTCTTCCTGCAATGCTCGATAGCCATATGCGTTCAGTACGGCGATGACTCCGCGGTCGCTCTGATCCCGAGCGACCTCGCTGTAGGCGCTCAACGCGTTGTACATTGCCTCGATGGCTTTTTCGAGTTCCGCGACTTGGGCGTCTTTATCGCCTTTGGCCTTGGCCACTCCCGCGTTGCGTACGGCTTCGATGCTGGTCATGTAGTGGACCGCGAACTCGAGTCGTTTTGCGTAGTACAGGGTGAAAGGACGAGCGCCTTGGCGAGCTCGCGTGTTGCCGCGGTACATTTCGTCCATCGCTTGAGTGTAGTTGGTCTTCACTTTGGCCCACCAAGCGGGAGGCGGTTCGGTCGCTGCATAATGTTTGAGCACCACGCCCGGCACGGGGAACGTGAAACCAATATCATTCTCATCGATCAAGTCGGTCGCCTGCTCAATATGCTGGAACCCTTTGAGCACTCGGGCCGCCACCCCTTCGCCCGAAACTGCGTCGATCAAGTCGGTGATCGTCGCGGTCGGAGTGACCGACGCATCAAACGAGGCTCGCGACAGATAGTGGGCGCTCGGCGACAAATCGCCCGCGATCCAATAGCGAGTGGAGTAGCCTTGCCAACCGTTCTTGCGGAGTTGGCCGACAAGCGAGTGCAGATGTGTGGTCGCCATCTGTGGCAAGACCCCGACGTTATCGTCGGCGAGAGTCAGAATCAGATTGCTGGGGATCGACTTGGCCGGGACTTCCGCCAACAAATCGGGATGCGCCGCAACTCGACGAGCCGTATAGTCCACAAAGTGTAAACCGCTGGTCCCTGGCGGCAGTAGTTTATCCAGGGCAGGGTAGAAGGCCGAATCGACGTCGACAATCGTGACTTCCAGCTTCTTCCCGTCCTTGCGAGTCAGTAGTTTTGCGTCCGCCAACAAGGTGTGGAAGAAATCGAGCGCGGCGATGTTGCCGCGCAGCGCCTGCACCCCTCGATCACCCGAGGCGATTAGCCCGCGAGTTTTCGCGGACTGAGTCAGTTGAGCCATGTCGACCGACTTGGCTATTCCTGTTCGCTGATCGAGTCGAGCCCAGGCTTGATCGTGGTGTTCGACCCATTCCGGGAATTCCGGCAAGGTGAGGTAGATCGCGTCCAATTCGGGGTAGTCGTCGATATAAGCACGCAACTGGGTAATGGTGAGTGCTCGGAGTCGCGGGTCATCGGGCGGCTGTTGCTTGCCGGGGCCGACGACAAGCTGTTCCAAGGAATGGAGCACCTTGGCGCCGGGCAACGTCGACGCGAACTCGCGCGGAAACTCGAGCGGCGACAGACCAAGAGCGGCGGTCATGCCCAGTGCGTGGGCTTGGTCGATGATGCCGCGAACTAAGTTCCGGCCCGCTTCGATTCGTTGCGCGTAGCTGGTCTTTCCCGCGAAATCAGGGTTTTCGAAGATCGTCGCCCCCCGAAAGGCAGCTCGACCCGCCGTGTCTCCATCGACCGGATAGCGATAGCCATACCATTGCACGGCAGTCTGCTTTTTCACGCCGCCAAACTCATAATCGACGAACGGCTGCCAAGCGTAAACCTGGACGAGCACGCGATTGAATTTGAGTTTGGCCAATTGAGTGAGCAGCTTGCGTTGGTCGGCGAGTCCCCAAGATTCGGGCCCAATTGGGAAATCGTTCACCGTGCGCCACGTCCGAAGTTTCAGATTAGGCTCGAGCACGCGATCGATTCCGTCCAGTTTCAAGGGCGGCTTGACCGCGGGGTAGATGTCTCCATGCAACAAGTAACGCACGCCAAAGTGGTAACCAAACTCGTACGCGGCCCATAGCGTTGCGACGGGACTTCCTCCGCCCACGACCACCGCGGGCCGACCCGCGACCGGGCTGCTGCGAACCAGGTGTCCCTGATCGGAAAGCTGGGGCCATGATTTGCCCATCGCTTGCTCAACAGCTGGGTTGGTTGTGGGACTACCGATCAAGACCAACGAGTCTTTATTCGTCGGGATCTCGGTTGCGATCGACGATTCCGCTCCAAACAACTCTCGCGTCTGGCTCGCGAGCTCCTGGGCGGCGAATCGCTCGAGCGGAGGAGCTTGGGGACCAACCACAATCGTCAGTCGCGGCGCCGCCTCGTCGGCTCTTGCGGCTACTCGCGAAGAGACGACAACGAACGTTGCGCCGAGCAAGATAAATGCAACCACTCGGCCGAATGCGGCCGCGTTGCTGCGGCGGCTCGGGGGACTGAATCGAAGATCGTCGGCGTTAGGGCGGAAATCGGGCATAAGCGAAGTTTCCGTGAACATGGGACCAAACTCCTTAACGCGTTTCGCCGACGCAGATGACTTTGTCGCGAGTGCGGATGAAGATGCGACCGTCGGCGATCGATGGAGTCGCCAACACTTCATTGCCCATGTCATTGCGAGCCAGCACCTTGAGCGCCGGCCCATCCTCGATCACGACGACAAATCCATTGCGACCCGCGATATAGATCTTGCCGTCCGCCGCGATTGGCGACGCATAGTACTCGCCCAGATTCTTGATGCGCGAGAGTTGCCACAAAGTCTTGCCATTCGCAGCCTCGAAGCAACTCGATAAACCGCCCGCCTTCACCACCAATAATCGATCTTGGGACACTAAGGGCGAGGAAAGGTTCGAGGGGCTCCGGTTCTCGATGTTCCACAGCACGTGAGTCTTCGTGACGTCGCCCATGCCGCCGCCGCGGATCGCTTGGATGGAACTGCCGCCGCCGACCATATTGTTGGGATGCTGAAACGCGGTGTCGATTTCGTCGACGCCGATGTAGCCATCCTTGTTCTTGTCCGACTGATCAAACTTTTCCCAGAACTCTTGCGGCACCTCTTTGCGAGCAAGAATGCCATCCTGGTTGGTGTCGAGCCATTCGAGCAGCGCGAATTTGAGTGTTCTCGTCGCGTCGCCATAGCTTTGAACGGCGACATAGATGACGCCATCCTTGACCACGGGGCTGGTCATCACCGTGCGCAACATGGTGTTGCACGTCCAACGCTCGCGGCCGGTCGCGGGATCGTATCCCTTCAATTTCCCAGAGCCCGCCACAACGATGTCGGTCTGACCGTTCGCCTCGCAGATCACCGGAATCGAGTAGCCAGCCAACATGTCGTTGCGAGTCGTGCGCCACCGAACGGCGCCGGTGGTCGAATCGAGTGAGAGCAAGTACGGCGCGAGATCATCGTCCTGGCAGAACAGCACCATGTCCTTATAAACGACCGGTGAAGCGGCGGCGCCCCAATCCATGAGGTAAGCCGGTTTGGGGAGTTGGTGACGCCACAGTTCTTTGCCGTCCGCCGCGTCGCACGCGATCAGCCCGAGTGTGCTGAAGTAAACATAGACTCGCTGACCATCGGCCGCCGCGGTTGACGAGGCGTGACTATTAGGAGGCGTGATGCGAGGGAGATCGCCCGTGGGATAATCGCGTCGCCAGAGTTCTTTTCCCGTCGCCGCGTCGTGCGCGAAGATGGTGAACTGCTTGTCACCGGTCATGCCGGTATTGAAAACTCGCCCTCCGACGATGACCGAGGAGCCGATGCCATCGCCGAGCGTCGCCTCCCATCGCACCTTGTCCTTGTGAGAGAACTCGATGGGCAGCGAGGCGCTGGCGGAGAGACCGCTGGAGTTGACCCCGCGAAATTGCGGCCAATCCTCGCCGCGGACATCGCTGGCGGAGCGAAGCAGCAGGGAAAGAACGCCGATAAGCGGGGCGACTCGCGAAAACGACAGTGGCGAAGCACTCATGCAGAAGGTCCTTGCGGCGAGTGGTAGCGGGGGGAAGGACCGAAACGCTGCCTCGATCGTTTCGGATTGCGATTAGCAGAACTGATTTTGAGTGACGATGCAACGGAGGTAGGCCGCTCGCTACGTAGCCCGCTCGCTTCGCGAGCGGCACCGCCATCCAGCCGCAGGGTTCGACGTTGTCGGCCGAGAACCCATGTACGACGGACTTCCAGTCCGTCGATCCATTCCTTACTTGCCGCGCAGCTCGCCTTATCGCACGCCGACAACGTTTGGTATCGCAGGCCGGCTGCCTGATCATCTCGCGAAGCGAGATGGCTACGTAGCGAGATGATTACGCACCCGCGCCGCGCAGCCAGAATCCGCCATCCACCAGCAGCGACGTGCCTGTGATGTAATCCGCATCACTCGACGACAAGAATGCGGCCGCTCGACCTATATCCTCGGGGGTTCCGAGTCTCCCCCAGGGAAGCGTCGGCGCCGAGCTGGCAATCAGCTCGTCGCCAAACGTCTCATGCTCGCCCGGCGTATCAATCCAACCCGGCTCAATCACATTCACATTGATGCGGTGCTTTGCGAGCTCCGCCGCAATGGTGAACGCCATGTGATTCAAGCCTGCCTTGCCCGCGTTGTACGCCGCACTGCGAACGTACGGAATCCGCGACTGAACGCTCGAAATGAAGGTGATTTTGCCGCCGCCGCCGCGAGCGACCATGTGCTGCGCGACCACCTGGCTCATGTAAAAGCCGCCGTGCAGCGTTCCCTGGACCACTCGGTCAAAGAGCTCGGGTGGACAATCCAGGAAGTCGCTGCGGCGAGAAAACGCGGGGTTGCTGATCAGGATGTCGATGCGTCCCAGTTGGTCGAGTGCACGACCAGCAATCTCGGCGCAGGACGTCGCTTGAAAAGCGTCTCCCTCCACCAGAAACGCTCGCCGACCCAATTTCTCGATCTCGCTAACCGTGTCCATCGCCTGAGGTGAACGAGAGCGATCGTTGATGGCGACATCGGCGCCCGCTCTTGCCAGCTCCAGCGCGCATCCGCGGCCAATGCCACGAGCGGCGCCGGTCACCAATGCTGTCTTGCCATGCAGATCGATCGCCATGCGAGTTGGCTCCCCAGGGACGCTAAGCTCTCCCGATATTCTCTACCGACCCGGCACGCAGAACATCGGCTTCAGCGTTCCATCTTCGGCCAAGCTGCAAGCAGCCGACTCGTTCGGCAGATACCTAGGACGAGCGACCAGCTTGTTGCCGATCTCTGGCAACACTCGCTTCACCGCTTCCGCCTGTTCCTCGGTGACCACGATGCGTTCGAGTTGTTGGAGAGCTGCGGCAAACGCTTTCAACTCTTCAGGCGTCAGTGTGGGACGGTCGGCGATTGGTGGAATCATCGTGCCGGGCTGACCGGGGTTGAACGGCAAGTGGGGACGTAAGTCGCTGCCAGGGCTTCCCAAGACCGCCGGGAATCCTTCCTTGGTCACTGCTTCGGTCCCTCGAGAAGTCGTGTTGAAGACGTTCAGCACCTTCAAGGGCACCCCTGCGCGGATCGAGGGAACCACAACGGACGCCACGGTCGACGCACTCACCTCCGTGTCGCGTAGACTGAGTCGTTCCAACATGGGCGGCAATCGTGAATTGCCCAACGTCACGGGGAAAATGCGATCGTCGCGCGGACGATCGTCTTTCGTGCGCGGACGCACAAAGTAAATGCCTGTGATGTGTCGGTAAGCTTGCTCGCGGTACAACGCAATCAGTCGTTGCAAGTTGTCGGGCGATGGACGGCCTTCGAGCAGGGCGGGCGGGATCGAGCCGATGAAGTCGGGGTCGACCAACATGTCAGCGAACTCGACGTAGGCGCCCAGCGCTTTCCAGTGAGCGATCTCTTCCCGGAAACCCTCCAGCATGGCTCGTTCTTGCCAAGTGGCGGTGAGCTCGGGAACGATGGTTTCCGCGGGCCGAGGCGGCTTGCCCGGTTCGGGCTGCGGACGACTCGTTTCAATTTCACAAATGCCTAACAGACGGATCAACGACACAAGGCTCTCGCCACTCATCACCGTGCGGTTGGGGACGTACAGTTTGCGCAGGCGACTGGGACCCGCGAAATGCATGCAGTCTTCATCGTGGCTGGGGACCAGCAAGCTCAGACCAGCGGCGGTGATCTGCGTGCGGCGGAGATCGAGTACTTCCAGACTGGTAAGTTGTCGGAGGTGCGGGAGAGCCGCGTCGTCGATGCGAGTGCCGTTGAGATCCAGAAAACGGAGGCAAGCGATCTGGGACAGCGTGGCGACGCCTTCGTTGGTGATTTTCGCCGGCCAGACTCTTAGTTGCTCCAACTCGGGGCATTGCAGCAGATGCTCAATGCCCGCGTCGGTGGTGTTGGAAGGAAGTTCTAGCCGCTTGAGTTGTGGGAAGTGCCGCAGGTAAGCGAGTCCCTGGTCGGTGACTCCCGTCCCTCCCAGCCCCAGGTATTCGAGATTCTTCAGGGGAGCGAGACGAGCGATGCCCGCATCGGTAATCAACCGAGGACTCGACGGCGCCAAGACGACAATTCGAAGTTCGGGCATCCGCGCCAACAGGCTGAGGTTCGCATCGCTCGCCTGATCCCCATGCAACTCGACGCCAATCAACCGATCGGGTTTAGTCCCGGCCCAGATGGTTTGAGCGCCGCCCAGTCGGCTGAGAATCGCTTCGTGTGTCCGCGAAGAATCGTGATTCGTCGCTCGCGGCACATAGCGAGTCGAGGTCCACTCGTGGGAATCGACAAACGTGGAGGTTGAATGAGGCGCAGCGAGTCGGGGCGAGGCGTACGCGGGACGCGGCGACAAAGTCGAGCTGGAATAGTGAGTCTCTAAGGGAATCGGCTCGCCATTCCAAGCATGGCCTCCACTCCAGACGCGTTCGCCGCCCGACTTGCAGGGGCAGTCGGACTTCACGGGAGTTCGCACCACGTAATCGATGGCGGAAGCGGGAGGGGCGAACGCGAGCAGGGCGACGGTTATCGCTCCAGTTAAAGCTCCCGCGACCGTTCGAGTCCGCCTATTTTGCGGGATCGCGATTGTTGCTGTCATAGCGCAAGCCTCCTCAATCCACTTCGTCCGATCAGCGGTGGAGGCGCGCAGCGGTGTTCGCGGCGCGGACCCCTGTAAGGAACATCGACCAACGAGCGTCGGTTCCTCGCTTGCACCCGACTCTTTCCCCCTCCACAATGCGGCACACGGCAGGGACATGCGACCCAGTCCCTAAAGCTTGTGGAACCGTCAACGATGAGTGAGGAAGGAAGAGTGACGATCATGCGACGATGGCGAATGTGGCGTGCGGCAGGCTTGACCCTGGGAATGGCGTTGTGTGGAGTCTCTGCTTTTGGGCAGATTCCCTCGAAGGAAGGGGATTGGCCGCAGTGGCGGGGTCCGAACCGCGACGGCATCAGCGTCGAGAAAGGCCTGTTAAAGCAATGGCCGGAGAAGGGCCCGGAACTGGTCTGGCAAGTTGACACGGTCGGCATTGGCTATTCGTCGCTCGCCATTAAGGATGGCAAGATTTACACGCAGGGCGATCTGGATGGGGTCGAGCATGTGTTGGCGCTCGACGCTCAGACCGGAAAGTCGTTGTGGGCTGTGCAGCCTGGGCCCGTTGCCGCCGCGCTCGGCGATAAGGTCGCGAACGAGTTCAAGCAAATGGACGCCGATGGCAACGGCGTGGTGGACGAGTTGGAGGCGCTAAAGCGACTCGGTTGGGATTTCAATAAGAGTGATAAAGCCGCGCCAGGCGACGCCAACGAAACCGCCAAGCGACGAGCGGCTGCGCTCTTCACCGCGCTCGACAAAGATAGCGATGGTCTGCTCTCGTACGAAGAGGCAGGGCGAGAGCTACGCGACCAGTTTGAGCGGGCCGACATGGAAGATAAAACGGCCGACGCCGCGGCTCTCGCCGAAAAACGAGCTCAGGCACTCATCGCCGCCGCCGACAAGGACGAGGACGGCAAGGTGGTGCGTGAGGAAGCTCGCGGCAAGTCGATCGACCGATTGTTTGGTCGAGCTGACCAAAAGGACCCGACAACCAACCGCGGCGACGACACCGTTACACTCGACGAACTCAAGCAGTTCTTCGTCAAGTCGGAGCCGGGGCGAGATGGTCTGCTCTCGCCCTCGGAACTCGAAGGCCTCTTCCTGCGTTCGAAGATTGCCGGTGACGGACAGTTGACGATGGAAGAACTGCGAGGCGTCTATGGCGGTTACCGAAATGGCATGGGGGATGGCCCTCGCGGCACCCCCACGGTCGATGGCGATCGACTGTACGTGGAAGGTGGATTCGGCGACGTGACGTGTATGGAAGCTGCCACGGGGAAAACGCTGTGGCACGTGAATCTCCGCACCACTTTTGGCGGCGGATTGCCAGGCTGGGGCTACTCCGAGTCGCCGCTGATTGCTGGCGAGCTGGTCATTGTCACGCCGGGCGGCGGCAAGGGGACGTTGGTCGCACTCAACAAAATGACGGGCGAAGTGGTGTGGCAGAGCGCGGGAATCAAGGAAGGCGCGCATTACTCGTCCCCCGTACTCGCCGACATCGCGGGCACTCGACAAATCGTGCAATTCTCGTCGGGAAGCGTGTTCGGCGTTTCGCTGCAAGATGGCAAGTACCTCTGGCAATACAAGGCGCCCGCGAATGGCACGGCCAATTGCTGCGCTCCGATTGTCGACGGCGACTATGTCTTCGCGTCCAGCTCGTATGGAACGGGCGGCGGATTGGCCCACGTGACCGGCGGCGGCGACTCGCCGCAAGTCGAGCAGGTTTACTTCGAAAAGAAGATGGCTTGCCATCACGGCGGCATCGTGAAGATCGGCGAATACATGTACAGCAACGGCGGTGGCGCCTTGATCTGCATGCACTTCCAAACCGGTAAGATCGCGTGGCAAGCACGCAGCGTTGGTAAAGGTTCGCTGCTCGCCGCCGACGGCATGCTCTACCTCTTCAGCGAAGGGCATGAAGTGGCGATCGCGGAGGCGACGCCCGAGGAGTATCGCGAGAAGGGACGTTTCAAGATCGGTTCGCATGGTCGTCCCAGTTGGGCCCACCCCGTGGTCGCTGGCGGACGACTCTATCTCCGCGATCAAGAGTGGCTCGGCGCCTACGACATCCGGGCTGAAAAGTAAGGCCCGAGTGATTGAAATGGAACTCGTGTCGTGAGCTCAGTTTTCACGACGCGAGTGTGATGGCGGGACGTTGAGTGATTGTCAGTTGTTTCAGTTATGGATCGTTAGCATGTCGAGCGGAAACCGCCGGCGAGGAGACGAGGCGATGTCGAGTTGGATGCGGAGCAAGTTGGGACGTGGAGTCGCCGTGATCCTTTGGGGATGTTTCACGGTAGCGATGTCGCTGATTGCCGAAGGCTCGCGGGCGGACGATAAAGTCGCCTCGGCGGGAAAGGGTCCACTGGCGGTTCACAAGCGATGGCAGGTCGCCCAGGGCGAGAAATGGGAGCCAAAGTCGTCGACCGAAATGTGGGAGCCTCAGCAGTCCGCGCTGATCGTCTGCGACGTGTGGGACTCGCATCACTGCCTGAATGCCGTGCGGCGAGTGGAAGAGATGGTTCCACGCATGAATCAAGTGCTCCATGCCGCTCGCTCGCGCGGCATGCTGATCATCCATGCTCCCAGCAGTTGCATGGCGGCCTACGAAAACCATCCCGCTCGACGTCGAGCGCAGCAAGCTCCCATGGCCACCAATTTGCCCTCGGATATTGGCGAGTGGTGTCGTCAGATCCCCGCCGAGGAGAAGGTGATTTACCCCGTCGATCAGAGCGATGGAGGAGAGGACGATGATCCGGCCGAGCACATGGCTTGGCATGCTCGACTGGCAGGCATGGGCCGCAATCCCAAATCGCCGTGGAAAGCCCAGATCGACGCCTTGGATATCTTGCCCGAGGATGCGATCAGTGATTCCGGCGTGGAAATCTGGAATCTGCTGGAACAACGCGGCATCAAGAACGTCGTCTTGCTGGGCGTTCATACCAACATGTGCGTGCTGGGGCGGCCTTTTGGTCTGCGTCAACTCTCGAAGAACGGCCGCAACGTCGTGCTGATGCGCGACATGACCGACACGATGTACAACCCGCAGCGTTGGCCCTTTGTCACTCACTATGTCGGAACGGAACGAGTGGTCGAGCATATCGAGCGCGTGGTGTGCCCGACGGTCACCAGCGTTGATTTTGTGGGCGGTCAGCCGTTCCGATTTCGAGGCGACCGACGATCGATCGTCATGATGATCGGGGAGGACGAGTACAAGACCAATGAGACTCTTCCCGAATTCGCGAAGACCGAACTCGAGCCCGCGGGCTTTCGCGTCACGATCGTCCATTCCTCCACTGACGACATGAATCGGTTTCCAGGTATCGAAAAGGCGTTGGCCGACGCCGATCTGCTGCTGGTCAGTGTTCGTCGGCGTACGCCTCCCAAAGCGGAACTCGACGCCGTGCGAGCTCACGTTGCCGCGGGAAAAGCGGTCGTGGGGATTCGGACGGCGAGCCATGCGTTTTCGCTGCGAGGCAACATGGCGCCTGCGGCAGGCAACGCCTCGTGGCTCGACTTTGACCCCCGAGTGTTAGGCGGCCACTATGTCGGCCATCATGGAGCGGGCCCCAAGACGGTTGTTTCAATCGCACCCGGCGCCGCCACTCATCCGATTCTCGCCAACCTGGATATCACTCAGTTGGTTGGCAATGGTTCGCTGTACCGAGTGATGCCGTTGGAACCGTCGACCACTCCTTTGTTGGCGGGCACGGTTCCGGGTCATCCGACAGAACCTGTCGCGTGGGTCAACTCGCCGCGAGTCGGCGGATCGCGAGTGTTCTACACCACCTTCGGCCACATCGACGACTTCCAGAACCCTGAATTCCGCAAGTTATTGCTGCACGGCATTTGCTGGACTCTGGAGAACGCTCCGCCCAAGATAGCGGCCTTGCGCCAAGACAAACGGTAGAAGTGTTTCTGTGTCTGACAGATGTGAGGAGAACCACGAATCGCGCGAATCACACGAATGATTGATCGGAGTTATGTATGTGGTAGACGACTGACCGCGATCGCCTGAGAAGGTGACGATCGGCGGGTGCGCGATGAATCCCACCAACTCCGACTTTTTTCCTTCTTCCTTCTACCTTTATCCTTCTACCTTTATCCTTTTTCCTTTATCCTTTTTCCTTTTCCAGCAGGGATGCGGCCTGACCGATCGCGTCGGGAGTTTCGAGCAATAGGTTTCGGAGCTCTTTTTCGGCGCCGACCGATGATTGGCGGATAGCTTCAAGCATCCATGGGTCGCGGCCATCGGAGCGGGCGAGTTTGGCGAGTGCCGGGAGAGCTCGCACGCTACGCGTGCCTCCCAGTGCGATCGCGACTTGAATGCGCACGCGTGGATCAGGATCGTCGGTCATCCCGAGCACGACGTCCAGGAGGCCTGGGCGTTTGTCGACAACTGATTGGCACAGTCGTAAAGCGTGTCGACGTACGATCGGATCAGTGTCCTTGAGCGATTCATCGAGCAATTCCGAGTTGAGTGAGTCGAGTTGATCGAGTGTCGAGAGCGAAGTGAGGACCACTCGCGCTTCACCTGAGTCGCGAATGGCTTTGGATAACGAATCGATCACAGCGGTTGCTCGGCGCTCGACCAGCAGGCGAGCGGCGGTTTCTCGATGCCAGGTGTTGCCGCGAACAATTTGCTCGGCCAACTGCTCGGGCGACAGGCGACTCAAGTCAGGCCACTCCGTGACGCGTGGCATGTCTGGATGGGCGAGTCGCCACAGACGCGCCGTGTGAGGTTTGGAATTACCTGTAGTTGGAGTTGGTGTTCCGGCATCGAGAATCCAGATTGTGCCGTCCGGCGCCAGGGTGAGCTCGATGGGAAAAAGGTTCCCCTCGGCAGTAACGAGGGAACCGTTGCTTGCATCGGCTCCATCGATCGCTAGTCGATAGCGAGCGCCTTCGCGGATCAACGTACGGCGCAAGACTCGATGCCGATCGGGTTCGCAGACCAGCAGTTGGTCGCGCAGGCCGGGCAAGGCGTCGTCGGGATAGATGAAGGGGGATCGCAACGACGGAAACGGGGACGATTGATCCGAGGCTTCAATGGGGGTAGCTGGATCAGTGACGACAGGTTGAGCAACGTTGAATGACGTCGAGAGCGGGCTGATGGACTTGGCGATAACCTGAGGGGAGACGACGAATGCATCGCGAGCCGTGTTCCAGGCAAGTCCACGTTCTCGGCTCTTCAGCGCTGTCATTTTGCTCGCCGTTCCCTCGGGCAAGTCCGTCGCGCGGTCGAGGCGGCCATCGCGATCGGTGTCTTCCAGAACGCGGATGACGCTTGAAGGCGCCGCATCGCACACGAGTAACCGGCCACGTTCGTCCCAGTACATTGCGGTGGGACGCTCAAGCAGCGGCGCAGAGGCGACTAAGTCGAGTGTGAACGGAGGGGCGAGTGTAAATCGAGGGAGTTCGGCGGCGAGCGTCGCGGCTGTTGCTTGGGGTTCGGCGGCGAGTAGGGCGGAGGAGGAAGTGAAAGTCGAACGCTCGCCGCCGGTCCAGGCGATGATCGCGGGGAGCGCGCAGAAAACCAGTTGGCGAGCGGCGAGGCGGAGGTAAGTTCGGAGGCAACGCATCGCGGATCGACTCGTCGGTTTAGCCTTCTACGAGACTCAAGATGTCGCGAACCTGTGCGTCGTCCCACGGTTTGTCCTGCGAGCCGAGTGGGGCTCGAGGACGACCGATGTCGAGTCCATGCTTTAGTTGTATGGCTCGTCGGAGGAACGACCAAACCGAGCCGGTGCGCATGCTGCGAGAAATCGCCATCTGGAATCGCTGCATGAATTGCGTGGCGCGAGCCACGTCGCCCGCTTCCATCGCCAAACGTGCTGCTCGGCATTCCACGCCCCAGAGGTTGTAGAAGGTGCCAATGGCGCCGATCGCGCCGCTTACGACTGCGTGACAAAGCACCTCGTCGGCGCCGCTGAATAAACTCAACCGATCTCCCGCGTGGGCGCGAATCAAGCCGAACAGATAGAGATCGACGTCGGTAATTTTCATGCCGGCAATGTGAGGTACTTGCAGCAGACGCTCGACGAAATCGGCGGGCGCAAGTCGCACGGTGTTGACCGTACTCAAATGGTACGCAAACAACGGCAACTCGGTGGCTTGTCCCAGTTCGTGGTAGTAGTGGAAGATCACATCGGGCGAGTAGCCGTAGTAGGACGGAGCGACGGCGGAGACGGCGTCGGCGCCGATGGAAGCGGCGTGCTGGGCAAGCGCTACCGAATCACGAGTGGTGGTCGCGCCCACATGCACCATCACGGGGATTCTCCCCGCCGAGACTCGCACGCAGCATTCCGCAATCCCGCGCCGCTCGTCGAGCGTCAACAGGGGCCATTGGCCGGTAGAGCCGGTGACGTAAAGACCTCCCAGGTTTTGCGCGACATAAAGCTCGACCATCTTCTCCAGCGTATTGAATGCGATTCGATCGTCGCTGGTCATGGGAGTAATGACAGCCGGCCAAAGACCCGACCAACGAGCCGAATGCGAGGGAGGAACGGTGACGGTTGACATGAGAATCCTGGTGTGAGGTGGGTGAGCAAACGGGGGAGAGGGTGGTGAGTTGTATGGAAGCGTTGTGGAGACCGTGTTGGCGGAAGGGCGTTATCACGATGAGAGCGCGATCAAGGTGATGAGTCCTAGAACGGCGATCACGGCGATGATGATCGACCACTGCATCCACGCTTGGCCTGTCCGCTCCCAACGTCGTTCTTGCTCGGCTTGTCGTTTCTTCTTGTATTCGACGCTATCTTTTTCGCGCAGATGGAACTGCTCCTGGCAGTGAGGGCACTCGACGTACTGATTCAGCATGTCGCGTGGCACTTCCAGTTCATGTCCCTTGGGGCACGGGATGTGAAGGAGCGAGACCGAGGCGGATCCTTCGGGGGTGAATGGGAGCGACGGTTGATTCTCGGCGGAAGGCTCCGCGGGCGCAGTTCCCGGCGCTTGCCCTGACGTTTGTCCCGGTGTGGGGGCTATCGGCGCCGGGATGATGAACATCACGCCGCAAATGGGGCAGACGCATTGCAGTCCCGCCTGTTCAGGTTCCCCTTCGAGCACATGACCTTGGGGGCATTGAAACTGGAAACTCATCGAGAATCCTCACGCAAGACCGAACGCCCTTCGGTGGCAGTAGTCAAATAGCACCTGCCACTCGGCCCAAGCGACCTCGCGGCAAAACGACTCCAGGACGCCGCCTCGTCCGTAAGTTGACGAACAGAGATTCACGAAACGGAAGGGATCCCACGAGTCGTCATCCGCCAGGGCGAGCGCCGGGGCTGGCAAGGAATCGCGAGCGGCGGCGGCGATGGCGCGAGCGGCTCGTCCGACTTCGGAGTAAGCGGGATGGTCGCCGGCTTGACGAAACCAGTATTTCGAGTTCCCAAAATCGGGCTCGCGGCGATGCATGATGCCATGCCAATAGCTGCCCGAGGCCGTGTGGATGTCTTGGCTCAACGAGTGCGATTCATCCAGAAAGTTGTGCAGCAGCCACACGCCTGACAGACAGCAGCGGAGATGGTCCAGATCGATTACTCGGCGACCGTCGGATTCTACTTGTCGCGTGATGTTTTGCGGTGACAAAGCGGCCAGTCGTGGCCGCAGCGATTCGTCGGGGTGTCCCGGTCCTAAGGGGTTGAGCGATGCGGGGATTACGAGACCTGCCCAGACAACGCCGCAGCTCGGGTCGAGCCGTGTTGCGGCGGGTGGCGTCGGTTCGGATGGGGCAGGGGTGGGTGGCATGGCTGGTGATACGATTCCTCGGGCAACCTGAACCGCGATTGTAATCCGCGGGGTCTTTTGTCACTACCGCCGTGCGCAAGTCGTTGCTAAACTTGCGTTCTACCATCGTGCCGCGGCCGTCATCGAAGTTCCGGGGAGGAACACGGATGCGGCCCCAATTATCGCCCTTTCGGGATTCGAGTTAGGGAATCGAGTGATGTCGACTGATCCGTCGCAAGAACCGTCCGCTCCGCAGTCCGCCGATACGCCTGCTTCGGGAACACCCGCGAAGCCGGGCGAGGCTTCCAGAAAGCCTCCTCTCGCGGCTCGTCGACCCATGCCAGGCGCTCCGCAGCGCCGCCATTTCACCAGCGCCCCGACTCCCACCGTCGGACGCAACGCGCCGAACCTGCGCCCCAAGCCGTCGCCAGCGGCGACGCCGGCCCCCGCGCCGATCACCGATTCCAGCGATGAAGTCGAAGAGGCGACCGGGGAACTGGGGGCGATTCCTGCTGGGGCAGCTCCCGAGTCGACGGCAGGCTCAGGCTCTCCAGCGGCTACTGGACCGGGCCCGTTGGCGCTGGCCAGTGAAGGTGGCGGACCGAGCGGCGGGAAGGGGAAGAAGCGAGTCGGCAAAGTCGATCCTACGACGGCTGAACTGAAAGTACCTCCGCCTCCCAAGCCCAATCGTCGCGAAAAGCTGTCGGCTGATTTGGAAGCTGAGTTGGAAGCGGCTCTCGGCGGTCGCTCGCTCGAACAAGTGATTGGAGAAGGCGCCGCGGCGGCCGGTAAGGAACTGGCTGAGCTCGATTCACGTCGTTCGGCGACCGTGGTGCGAGTGCACGGCGACAACGTCTTCTTCCTGTTGAACGGACGCAATGAAGGCGTGGCTTCGGTGCGACAGTTCACCACGCCGCCGAACCCGGGCCAGGCGTTCGATGTGATTGTGAAGAGCTTCAACGCCGAGGATGGGCTGTACGAGTTGCACATTCCGGGCGCCTCGATCGAGGTGGGAGATTGGTCCGATTTGAACGAAGGGTCGATTGTCGAAGCCAAAGTCACTGGCTCGAACACGGGCGGCCTGGAGTGCATGGTCAACAACATTCGCGGGTTTATCCCGGTGAGTCAGGTGGCCTTGTACCGTATTGAGAACACGGCCGAGTTCGTGGGGCAGAAGTTAGTGTGCGTGGTGACCGAAGCCAATCCTCAGCGCCGCAACTTGGTGCTGAGCCGCCGAGCGGTCTTGGAACGCGAGAAAGAAGAGACTCGGCGCAAGTTCTACGAAGAACTCCAAGTGGGGCAGGTGCGGGAAGGCGTGGTGCGCAAGATCGAGGACTTCGGCGCCTTCATCGACATGGGTGGGGCCGACGGTTTGGTGCACGTCAGTCAGATGAGTTGGGATCGGGTGAAGAATCCGCGAGATGTGGTGAAGGAAGGACAGAAGGTGCAGGTGCGAGTCGAGAAGATCGACACGCAGACCGGCAAGATCGGTCTGTCGCTCCGCAGCCTGCAGGAGAACCCGTGGACTGATATCGACTCGCGTTTCCCGATTGGCGCCACGGTGCGCGGCACGGTCACTCGCCTGGCCAACTTCGGTGCGTTCGTCAAGTTGGCCGTGGGGGTCGAAGGGCTGATTCACATCTCGGAGTTGTCGAACGTTCGCGTGAGCCAAGTGGCCAAGGTGGTGCAGGAAGGCCAAGAAGTCGAAGTCAAAATCCTGTCGGTCGATCGCGAGAATCAACGCATTGGGTTGTCGTTAAAGGCGGCGCAAGCGGCGCCGGTCGTGGCCGAGGCGCCGAAAGAAGAGCCTGAAGAACCGCTCCGCAAGCCCGCGGTGAAGAAGCGGCCGGGACCGCTGAAGGGTGGTTTTGACAGTAAGGGCGACGGCGAAAAGCTGGGGCTCAAGTGGTAATAGGCGGAGGGAACGTTCGCCGACGAAAACGACACGCCGCAAGGACGGCGTGTCGTGGTGGATCGCACGGTCGGAAAGCGACTGGCAAGTCGCCCCGCTTAGAACGGAACGTCTTCCTCGCCCGAGGCCGATTCGTTGAAGGCGTCGTTTGGGTCGACATTGGGGCCTCCGCCGCCGCCTTTGCCGCTGACAACCTTGAAGCCCGTGGCTTCGGCGCTCAGGAAGAACTTCACTTCGCTTTGCGGATCTTTCTGCCACTTCCGGCCGTTCAGCCGGTAGCCGATCTCGACTTCATCTCCCACCTGCATGTCATCGACGCGGTCGCATCCGTCGTTGGTGAACTCGATGGGAATGTAGTTCGTGAAGCGTCCGCCGCTTTGCTCGACCACGACTGTCCGCTTGCGGAAGCCCTTTTGACCGAAAGTCTTGGTCGATTCGATCAAGTGGACGACACCCCGCACCTTTGCTTCGCTCATTGCCGATAGATCCCGAACTCGATGGAACTAGAAAAACGTGACTTGATGTTGTCCGAGCCGCGATGGCCTCGAAAGGGCCCTCCACGCCGGATCATTACCAGATTGGAACGGTTTTCCCGTCGCACTTCAATCCGTCGCACTTCAATCCTCCGCTGTTCGCGCGGCTCGGCCGCTTAAGGATTCCGCTCACTGCCATGCCTCTGATCACGCTCAAGGAACTCAGCCTCCGTTTCCGTGGACCCGCGTTGCTGGATGGCGTCAGCAGCGTGATCGAACCGGGGGACCGCATCGGCCTGCTGGGTCGCAACGGTTCGGGCAAAACCACGCTGATGCGAATTCTGAGCGGCGCCCAGCAGCCGGATCACGGGGAGGTGTTGTACGGGCCGGGAGTGCGCATGGCGCTCTTGCCGCAAGACGTGCCTAGCGACATTACGGGGCGAGTGGTCGAGGTGATTGCGGCGGGGCTGGAAGGGCATAAAGTCGCTTGCGCCGACGAACATGGCTCGAATTGGCTGGCCGAACAGAAACTGGAAGCGATCGTCAGTCGCATGGAATTGGACGGTGAGGCTGAATTTGGTGCATTGTCGTCCGGGATGAAGCGCCGAGTTTTGCTGGCGCGGGCGCTGGTGGCCGATCCCGATTTCCTGTTGCTGGACGAACCGACCAACCATCTGGATGTCGACGCCATTACCTGGCTGGAGGACTTTCTGTCGCGTTGGAATGGGTCGTACATGTTCGTGACGCACGATCGAGTGTTTCTCCAACGGCTGGCACGGCGGATTTGGGAACTCGACCGCGGCAAGCTGCTCGACTGGGCCTGCGACTATGAGACGTTTCTGACTCGCAAGGAAGAAGTGCTCGCCGCCGAAGAAAAACAAAACGCCCTGTTCGACAAGAAACTCGCGGAAGAAGAAGTCTGGATACGCCAAGGAATCAAGGCTCGACGCACTCGGAATGAAGGGCGAGTGCGGGCGTTGGAGCAGATGCGACGCGATCGGAGCGATCGTCGCGAACGAGTTGGCAAGGTGAAACTAGAGATTCAAGAAGCACAGCGCAGCGGAACGTTGGTGGCCCGGCTGGACAACGTTTCGTTCACGTATGGCGACCGTCCGATCCTGTCGGATTTTTCCACCACGATTCTGCGTGGAGACAAGGTGGGAATCATCGGCCCCAATGGCGCCGGCAAATCGACGTTGCTCAAGGTCCTGCTTGGCCAACTGGCGCCCCAGCAAGGGACTGTGCGTTTGGGAACGAATCTGCAGATCGCTTACTTCGATCAATTGCGTCAGCAATTGGACGAAGAGAAGTCGGTGCAAGAAAACGTCGGCGATGGATACGACACGATTCATGTCGGTGGTCAATCGCGGCATGTGATCGGGTATCTCAAGGATTTTCTGTTCAGTGCGGAACGAGCCAGAACGCAGGTCCGCTTTCTGTCGGGCGGCGAGCGGAATCGAGTGCTTCTGGCGAAGTTGTTCGCGAAGGCGGCCAATATCGTGGTGCTGGACGAACCTACCAACGATCTGGACGCGGAGACGTTGGAGTTGCTGGAGCAGAGACTGGTCGAGTTTGGAGGGACGATTCTGGTGGTCAGCCACGACCGCGCATTCTTGAACAACGTGGCGACCAGCACGATTGCGTTTGAACCTGGCGGGGTGCGCGAATACGTCGGGGGCTACGACGATTGGTTGCGTCAACGCATGCCGCCTGCCGCGGGAGGCAACGCGAATACATCCGCGAAAGCCAACGCGAACGGAACCAAGCGAACGAATGGCTCGCCGGCGAACGAAGGGAAGAAGAGCACAGGCAGCTCGACCGAAGGGCTGAATTCACTCGAGTCGGCCGCCCCTAAACCGCCGAAGAAGTTGTCGTTCAAGGAACGGCAGGAGTTGGCGTCATTGCCCGCGCGTATTGAAGCGCTGGAGACTCAGATCGCGGCACTCCATATCAGCTTCTCCGCGCCTGAGTTCTACCGCCAACCGGGCGATGTGATCGCAAAAGAGCAGGCGAAGCTGGCCGCCGCCGAAGCCGAGTTGGCCGCGGCGCTCGAACGTTGGTTGGCCCTTGAGGAAGGGTAGGGTTAGGACAACGCTCGATAGGGACCAATCATCCCCAGCGTGAATCGTCCCAGAGGTCGGTCTCCGTCCAAATCACTTTGGCTATGTCAGTATTCGTCCATACAACGTCCGTGATGTCGGTTTCCCGGAAGTCCGCGATTCTCACATCGGCGTCGCTAATTCGAGCACCACGGAGACAGGCTCGGTAGAAACTAGCGCCCCGCAGGTCCGTCTCTGCAAGGTTCGCGCGAGTCAGGTCGCAATCAACCAGATCGGCGTGGGTCATTCGAGCGGCATATAAGTCTGCGTCTACCAAGACGGCGGAAGACAAGTCCGCTTTGCGGAGGTCCGAGTGTCGAAGACTTGCGGCATGGAGATTCGCGGACGCCAGCACGGCGCCTACCAGGGCCGCCCAGCGGAGAATTCCGCCTGTCAGGCGAGCGGCAGTAAAATTCGCCTGTCTAAGCACTGCTTTGCTGAAACAGCAGCCTGACAAATCAGCGCCGCAAAAACGACTGCCTGTCAAGTGTGCGCCCTCGAGCATAGCGCCGGCGAGATTCGCTTCACAGAAATCGGCGTTCGGCAAGATTATCCCGCGAAAATCACGTCGTCCTCTCGCATAATAAAGCAATAGTTCATCTCTATTCATGAACAACTCCTGCTAGTTTGGTTGCCGGTGTGGCTACCGGTTTGGCTTGGTCTCTAATCTCGATGCCCGGAGTTGCGTAGATTGCCGCTCACCGCCTTGCTTGTCCTCATTCGCGACTGCCGTCTAAACGAGTTCGTTGTGAAGTCTCTTTCGGACATTATCCTCAACGCATCTTCTCTTTCAGCAACTCGTGAATGACGTGGTTAAAGTAGGCGCCGCGGATCTCCAAGGCGCCGCGACCGGTCGACCAATAGCGACTATTGCTCGACACCGTCACACGAACCGTTTCGCCCGAGGGGAAGTTGAAGTAAATCTCATACTTCGGCTTCCACATCGCCATCCCTTCGCCCGCGGGTCGCGAGCGGTAATTGGGGAAGCATGACTGAAACACCGCGATCTGGCTCTCTTGCTCTAACCGAATCGCCATCAACTTGCCTTCGAGTTCAAACACCACCAGCACGTTGTTGGGTTCCAACTCACGCAGCGACTTGGTCGCCGGTTCTTGTGCGTGAGTAAGCGTGGTTGTCAGAGCGAGCCACGCGATTAGAAAAGGAAGCAAGACGCGTCTACCGCTGGAAAGGAAACGCCTCATGGTGCGACTCCTCATGTCAGAGTAACTCTCGATCTATTCTTCAGCCTACGCCGTCTCACCAGACGACACAAGCGTCGCGCCGGCCTGGCTCGCCCCACTCGCATGCGTCCCGCTACAATGCGACATCTTGAGTGACTCGCGGTGACGGATGGTTGGTTCCTTCTGGCGACTGGGGAGATGCAATCCATGGATGAGAATCGCAGGCAATGGCTCAGGCGATCGGGCGGGCAAGTCGCGGCGATCGGTGCGGCGGCCTTCGGCAGCGTGGCGACATCGAACCACTCGTCGCTGACCTCCTTGGCGAATGCCGCCGACAATGGGACGCCTCGCACTCCGCCTGATGGCAAGGCTTGGCGAGTAGGTGTGATTTCGTCGCGTATTCGGGGCAAGCCGCAGCGGATCAATGGGCACACTTGGCATTTTGCCCAGTACTTGCATCCCACGATCGACCTGAAGACCGCTCAAAAGCACCTCGATCCAGGCAATCAGAAGTACTTCGAGGCGATTGTGCGCAATCCGGCGTGCAACTTCGGCATTCTGCCGTTTCCTGACACTCGAATCACGCACTACTACGAAGCCGACCCCGAGATCGCTCGCCTGTTCGCCGACTCATTTCCAGGAGTCCAAGTCGCGACCTCGCTAGAGAAAATGGCGGATGAAGTGGATGCGGTCTGGTTGGGCGACGCTTCGGGGACGGGCGACGACCATTTCGACCTGCTCGCTCCAGCGCTGTCCAAAGGGTTGCCGACATTCTGTGACAAACCGATTGGCGAAACCGTCGCAGGGACTCGCAAGATCCTCGAGTTTGCTCGCCAACATCACGCGCCGCTCATGTCCGCCAGCATCTTCCGCTACGAATGGGGCGTCGAGGAAACTCGGCGACTACTGGCCGCCGGCGAACTCGGAAAAATCGAGTACGTGATTGCCAGCATGGCCGGTGGCTACTCGCCCGAAGGTTGGTTCATCTATGGTCAGCATCCCTGCTGGTCGATTGTGACTCTGCTAGGCGCTGGAGTAGAGGCGGTCAGTCTGTACAGTCGAGGCGCCGCGGCACATGGGCTCGCCGTCTATCCTGATCGTCCACCCGCGGAGATCTGGTACGGTCGACCTGACCTGGTTGGGAAATACAATGAGACGAGCGTCCACTTCCAAAAAGGCGTCTACCGATACGGACCGGCGATCGAGGGCAACTTTTGGTTCGGGCATCACTACGAAATGTTCAATATGGCTCGCGAATTTCGTGAAATGGTGCGCACTCGAGTGGAACCGGTCCCGCACGACGAAATTCTGGATGTGACCGCGATGATCCATGCGGGCGCCAAATCGCTCCGCGAAAAAAGCCGACTCGTAGAGTTGGCGGAAGTCAAAGCTTAGTAAGCGACGACGTATCCAAAAACACAGACATTCGATAGTCCGATCAGAACACTATTACACACTCGCTCCCAACGATTTACTCACTTAGGAAATAACCTCCATGACGCGCGACGATCAATCTCATCACTCTCAGACTACGAATTCAACACCTGCTTCGGCACGGCGCTTGGAACGGCGTCGTTTTCTGGCGACTGCCGGGGCATGGACGAGTGCGTTGTCGTTGGGGGGAATGACGATGAATGGACTCTGGGGCGACGGGGCATTTGCGCAAACTCAAGATTCCGCCGCAAAACCGCCGCGGCGCAACATCAAATTGGGGATCGACAATTTCGCGGTGCGAGCCATGGGGTGGAAAGCACCAGCATTGGTCGACTACGCGGCCGAACTGCAAGTTGATTCGCTCTTCATCTCGGATCTCGATGCATTTGAGAGCCTGGAGACTCCCTACCTTCAGACCATTCGTTCGAAAGCAGCCGACAAAGGACTGCAAATTCATGTAGGGACTTGGAGCATTTGTCCCAGCTCGACCACCTTCCGTAAAACTTGGGGGACGGCCGAAGAGCACTTGTCGTTAGGGTTGCGAGTGGCTCGGGATCTGGGCTCGCCGGTCCTGCGAGTGATCCTGGGGAATGCAGGCGATCGTGCGACTCCCGGCGGCATCGAAGCGCGGATCGACGATACGGTGAAGGTTTGCAAAGCTTGCCGCTCCAAGTCGCTCGACCTGGGACTAAAAATCGCCGTGGAGAATCATGCGGGCGATATGCAAGCTTGGGAATTGGTGGGACTAATCGAGCAAGCGGGCAAAGACTATGTCGGCGCTAACTTGGATTCGGGCAATGCCGTATGGACGCTCGAAGATCCACTCGCCAGCCTCGAACAACTCGGCCCGTATGCTCTGACGACGAGCCTACGGGATTCGGCGATTTGGGAGAGTGAAAAAGGCGTGACCGCTCAATGGACCGCGATGGGCGACGGCACGGTTGACCTGAAGAAGTACTTCGATCGATTCGCTCAACTGTGCCACGGCGTACCGGTTCATATCGAGACGATCTCGGGCTTCAATCGCGAGTTCCCAATTTGGTCGGATGATTTCTGGAAGACTTATCCCAAGGGGCGAGCTCGCGATTTGGCTCGCTTTCTTGCCCTGGCTAAGAATGGCAAGCCGCGATCCGCTTGGTCGCCGCCCGCGGACAAGGATCGCAAGGTGGCGGATCAGGAGTACCAGCGGGAGCAGATCGAGCGGAGCATTCGCTACTGTAAAGAGCAGTTAGGCTTGGGGCTGCGGTAAATGCGGCAAGAGTAGGAATTCTCAACTTCCTACTCTTAATGTTCCACGGGGCGGCGGGGTGACGACTCGTGAGCGATCACAAGTCGACCTGCAATCCACTCGCCGCCCGATTGCCCGATTCGTTCAACGACGCACCGCTACTTGTTGTTCGCGGTCGTTCCGGGCCAATCATCCGTGCGGAATGGAGTGAGTGGCAAATTGGCCTGGCTGAACATATTGCAGACCGGGTTGTCGGCCCAAGCGTAACGTACTGAAGCTGGAGCGGCGACTTTGTCGCTCCAGACCTCAATGCGGCCATCGGGCAGGATCTTGGCGGAAGCCCAAACGAACTGTTTGTCCTCGCCCGCGATCGCGAACCCACGCGGCTCGGCCACATCGAACGGCCGCCAGCCGCCATCGACATGATCGAACGTGAGGATCACCTTACCGTCCTTCACTTCATGCGACTTGTATTGCGGGCTGTGGTAGGGGATCTTCAGGCCGTAGTCTTTGGCGAGCGCCCAGCGAGCGAGTCGGCGACCGACATCGACTTTGTTCTTGGGATGAATATCCTTGCCTTCGCCGATATCGATGATGACCGCTTGTCCCGAATTGGGAACTCGCTGCATCGTCATCGTCTGCGCTTCACGAAGTTCGGCCCACGAGCTATCGCCTGGCTGCGGCCGTTCGGCCAAGAAATCCGCCAACTGAACCCAGTAGAAGGGGAAATCGCCTTGATTCCACTCCTTTCGCCAGTGTTCGATCATCAACGGGAACAAGTCGCGATACTGGTAGGCTCGGCTGGCGTTCGATTCCCCCTGATACCAGATGGCGCCTTTCACGCCGTAGCCGATGTGCGAGAAGAGCACGCCGTTGTAGATGTTGCCGGGGCGAGCGTTGCCGTTCATTTGGCCGCGGAGGCCGTTGAGTTGCTTTTTCTCGTCTTCGGTCAGATTCGCCTTGGTGGAGAGCTCAGAGTAGGTCTTTTCCATGGCGGCCCAGCGCTCCAGGAGCGGCTTGTACTTTTCGTCGGCGGCCAGCACATCACGTCGCACCCACGCCTCGGCGGCCGATCCACCCCAGGCGTTGTTGATCAAGCCGACAGGGACGTCGAGTGTGAGGTGGAGTTGGCGACCGAAGAAGTAACCGACGGCCGAAAAATTGCCGACGGTTTCCGCCGAGCAAACTTGCCATTTGCCATTGAAGTTCCACTGTGGTTCTTGAGTGCCGACTTGCGGCACATTGACCATGCGCAGCTTCGGGAATTTGGCGGCGGCCTTTTCGAGATCGGGATCGTAGGCGGCGTTTACCGACCACTGCATGTTGGATTGGCCCGAACAAATCCAGACTTCACCGACCAGGACGTCGACGAACTTGACTTCGTTCTTGCCTTTGATCGTCAACTCGTGAGCGCCGCCGACGGCGAGCGGATCGAGGAACACGTGCCAGGCGCCATTAGCGCCGGCAGTTGCTTGATGCGACTGTGAACCGATCGTCACGGTGACTGCTTCGCCAGCGTCCGCGAGACCCCACACTTTGTTCTTTTGCCCCTGTTGGAGCACCATATGGTCGCTAAAGATGTTGGGCAACTTCACGTCGCCGCGCGCCGATGCTCCGATCAGCAGTGTTGCACATAACGAGGCGCAAGCGGTCATCGTCCTGACCACTCGCCTCATTCCCGCCTTCCAATCCGTTCGCATGATGGTTGTTCCCTGCTCATGTTGTCGAACCCACGACCTCGCTCGCCCATCGCACATTCGAAGGGCAGGGGCCTGGTGAAAGCTCGGATTGTAAAGTTCGCGGAAGAGCGAAAGTAGAGTAGGCGGCCTATGAAGATTGCCTTGTAGCGGAATTCGCAAGAATTCCGACCGTTGCCCCGTGGACAAGCCGTTGCCATTGGTGAAGCAACTCGCCGGTGACGAACGGAACTCTTGCGAGTTCCGCTACGAGGGAGAACGGAACTCTTGCGAGTTCCGCTACGAGGGAGAACGGAACTCTTGCGAGTTCCGCTACGGGGGAGAACGCCGATTACCGCTATTCGGCTTTCTTCCACTTCGGCAATGCCTTCTGCAGGCGACCGACGCCCGCCGCAGTCACCTCGGTTCCATCCAAATCGAGCGTCTCGAGTTGTTTCAGGCTTGAGAGAACGCTGATCGCTTCATCCGTCACCGAACAGCGAGTCAGATACAACTCGCGCAGCTTCTTGAGTCCGCTTAAGTGAGCGATTCCTTGGTCCGTTACCTTCGTGCCGGATAGATCCAGCTCTTCCAACTCCCTTAGTTGTCCAACCCATTCAAGCAACTGGTCCGTGACCTGCGTCTCTTCCAGGAACAATTGTTTGAGAGATTGGCTGCCTTGGAACTTCGTCAATCCCGCATCGGTAACCGGTGTGAAGGAGAGATCGAGCCAGTCGAGTTGGTTCTGCGCGGGGATGGCTGCCAGCCCACGGTCGGTCACCGAGGTGCGTCCCAAGCTCAAGAGACGCAAGGGCGGAGCAGGGGGAAAACCTGCGACATCATCGTCGGCGACATCCAAGAACTCAATGTAGCGCTGATCCAATGTATCGAGCGGTTGGCCAGTACGTTCCGCCAACGTTTGCGGCGAATCTCGCCGAGCATAGATGGCCGTGAGGCAATCGACCGTGGCGGAGCGAAATTCGCCGTTCTTGCCATCCATGAGAAAGTGGGCGAGCCCGGTCGCTTGTGTGTAGATCGAGCGGATATCGGCATGCGACTGGAGCGTCGAGCGAGTCAGCGGCGTGAGTTTCGACAACGGGAGCGGAATCGCGCCTCGTCGACCCGCGTACCGCGCGAACTGAAGTCGTTGAGCGTCTGGTCCGCCCACCGTGACATAGCCGTTATAGACTCGCAGCGACTCGAGGTAGACCGCAATCCCCTCAACCAACCACATGTTGCCTCGCTCACCCAAGCCGGCAGCAACGTCTCGAGTCTCTTGAAACAACTGATGAGCAACCTCGTGATACCAGGTGGGGCGAGTCGACTCGTCGCCAACGTAAAGAAACACCGTCTTGCGATCATCGACGTAGTAGCCCGAAGTCAACTCAATCTGCGGTTGGCTCGCCTTGAGTTTCGCGACATACTCGTCCCGGTTCTTGAAGATGACGACCTGATGTTGTCGCTTGGGGCCGAGTGATTCATCGAGCCCCTCGAAACGAGCTTGCAGAGCGGCGGGAGAACTCCAGAACGGAAAGAACAATTGTCGCCAGACGTCGTGAAATTCTTCCAATCGGCGAGCGGCTTCTTGGGCGACGGCCGCGCTATGACTGGTCGCAATCACGAAATGATCCGTGCCCACTCGCCAGTATTGTCCGCGTCTCCAACCCGTGATGGGATGATCCACCCCAGGACTCGACGCCGATGGCGGTGCATTCGCCGCTCGCTTGGGCGTCGCGAGCACTCGCTGAGCCTCCTTGTGTTCCGGGTCCTCGCGTAGCGTTTCACAGAGAGTGCGATAAGCCGCGTCGGCGCGACCAGCGAGCATTTCACGTCGAGCGATCGCGAACAACTGTTCCGCTCGCCGTTGCCGGATCGCGAGGAGTTTCGCGTGCCATTGGCGTTCGACCCGCGGAGCCGTGGCGGGCGGGGTCGTGGCGTCCCCAGATCGCGGCAAGAAGAGGATCTGCCGTCGATTGGCTGGCGGAGCAGCCCAGCGACGAGTGGCATCGGCTTGCTTGGGCAAGTCGAGTGATTCACAACGAGTTGCGAGTTTATCGAGCTCGTCCGCGAACTGCCGATCCAACGCTTGTCGGTCGGCAAGAATGTCCGCGAGCTGCATTGACTCGTCGGCCTGGACCAAACCGCCCAGTCCTATCCCATGCCATAACTCGACGGCGCCAATCGTCGCAAGGCCCAGGACAACTCGTAAAAGCATCGCGGCAGTTATCGTGATCCGAGTGCGTTCAAACCACTGCCATTGATAGTAGGGTAGGGCAGGGCGTCCTGAGCGGCGCCCTGGTGATTGTGATGACTGATGCGACATCCGCGAGCCCCTCCGGCCAGATCAGCTCACCGGCTCTGTCAGCTCCCTGAGAAGTTCCCAGGGAGCTTGATAGAGGGTATCAAAGGCGCGACGAACGATTAGCGTTCGAAGGCCGAGTCGAACGCTCGGCCGCTCGACGTGAAATCCTTCTGCTTCACGAACTTCGCCGCCTCGCGTGCGCCGAATTCGCGTTCCATGCCCGAGTCTTCCCACTCAACGGACAAAGGACCCTTGTATCCGATCACATTCAGAGCTCGAATGATTTCCTCGAAGTTCACGCCGCCGCGGCCTGGGCTGCGGAAATCCCAGCCACGACGTGGATCGCCGAAGTTCAAGTGACTCGCGATAATGCCGCTGCGACCATTCAAGGTCACGATCGCATCCTTGACGTGCACATGGTAAATCCGGTCGGGAAACGCCCGAATAAACTCGACCGAATCCACCCCCTGCCAATGCAAGTGGCTCGGGTCAAAGTTGAATCCGAACGACTCGCGATAGTCAAGCGCCTTCAAGGCGCGCTCGGCGGTATACAAGTCGAACGCAATTTCCGTCGGATGCACTTCGAGCGCGAACTTGACGCCGCATTCCTCGAACACATCGAGAATCGGATGGAAGCGTTCCGCCAACAGCTTGAACCCGTCGTCGATCATCTTCGGCGGCACGGGCGGGAACGAGTAGTTCAAGTGCCAGATGCTGGAGCCGGTGAAGCCATTGACGACGCCGACGCCGAGTTTCTGGGCGGCGCGAGCCGTGTTCTTCAGTTCCTCGGCCGCTCGCTGATTCACCCCCGCCGGGTCGCCATCGCCCCAGACGTGAGGCGGCAAGATGGCCTTATGGCGTTCGTCGATTTTGTCGAGAACCGCTTGGCCAACCAAGTGAGCGCTAATGGCATGGCACTGCAGGTCGTTGCTCTCCAACAACTCCCGCTTGCGAGCACAATACTTGTCGTCCGACAACGCCTTGTCGACCTCGAAGTGATCGCCCCAGCATGCCAATTCAATCCCGTCGTACCCGAATTCCTTCGTCTTACGGGCCATGTCCTCAATTTTCAGATCGGCCCATTGTCCGGTAAACAGGGTAACCGGTCGCCCCATGGTAACTCTCCCCCCTAAAGATCGAAAGCAACGTCTCTATTCGGTCGAGTCAGGGCGATTCCGGCCCTGCCTCCCGAAGCAAGCCGTTCATTGTGCCGCAGCCGCTTGCTGTGAGCAATGTCCGAGGGGAATTTCCGCGGGATCGACGGACTAAGAGTACCCTCGTACGACGGACTTCTAGTCCGTCGTACCGTGCCGCACCGAAAGGGTCGCACGGCAGTCCGCGAGGGCTACGGCAGAGCGACGGACTAGAAGTCCGTCGTACACCGGAATCGACGGACTGGAAGTTCGTCGTACAATGGGGCGGTTACCTTACGCCTACTTCAATCTGGTCGACCAACTGTCGAACCCCGGCCACTCGTTGGCAGCAGGCGAGGCACAATTGCCGCTCGTAAAACGACCGAACCTGACCGCTCAGGGTGACAATTCCGTTCTTCACGGCCACTGACACTCGGCGTAGTGAGGGAATCTGTCGCTCCGTTAGAAAGCTAATCAGGCGACGCTCAAGTTCCCCATCTTCCTGTTCGGCCGAGATCATCATCATTTCGGGCATTGTCACTCTCCTAGGTTTGCCACCATTTGAGACCGATCGTCTCAACCGCCCGCCTCGTCGGTCGCTCGCTACTCCTGGGTAGCAGATTGTGGGCCAACTCGACGAGCCAAGCTGCCCCTAGAGTCGCTCGCGTGCGTTAACTCCAGAATCGGCAAAGCTTTAAAATTCCATGAAGAAAAGCAGGTTCCGTCCTGCAACTGTGCGATGCCGAGCCGCTATGCACAACCTGCGCGCGTTGACGGCAAGAGAATAGCCCGTCGGCAAAGCCGTCAAAACCCGCGCGGTATGTACGACGGACTTCTCGTCCGTCGCTCCGCTCGAACCCCAGCTACCGCTTGCCAACCTTCCAGCCGACAGGTTGAGTCCAAGCTTGCTGCAACTGTCCCTCGAAGGCTGGGTTGGTCGGCTTTTCGGTCGAAGTCACAACCGCCCGGACATACAGGTCGTCAGCCGAAATTTGGTAAGTCGCTTTTTCGCCCTTGGTGGTCAAGAACACTCGGCCGACGTCCGCCGAGTACTTGCGAGTCGCGTTGATCGGGGTTCCCTTTTCGTCCACGATCGGCTCGCTCTTTTTGTCGTAATCTCTCTTCGTGCCGATAAACTCGATCGTGTACTGCACCCCAGGCTTCGACTTCACGTCCACCTGCAACGTTCGTTGCTTTGAGTCGAATTGCACATCATTCAATTCGACGCCGCTGGAGGCATAAAAGTCCCCGTCTTCGATGGCGTGGATGAGCGTATGGCCGTCCAGCTTTTTGGCACGGACCATGATCCAGCCACGCCCCGGTGACGCTCCTCGTTCGCCGAAGTAATTGTGCGAATCGTCCGTCCCTAAGCCGTAGAGCGGCGGGCTGTCCATCTCGGCGATCCGAATCGTGTTGGCGACATCCCACATTTGTTCGATGCTGGCATGGAGCTTATCGCCTTTGTGGTTGACGCCAGGATGGCCGTTATAGACCTCGAAAAATTGCTCCTGAATCACCGCCGCCATATCCTCCGCGGTTACTCCCCAACCGAAATTGGGATGATTCAAGTGAGCCAGAATGGGCTGGCCCACTCGTTGAGCTTGCGCCTGGATAGCGATCAGGTTCGCCGCGATCGTTTCGCGGACGGTCTTGCCGCCTTGCGGGCGAATCAAGTCGCGAATGTTACTCGCATTGATGTGGATCGGGAGATGGCCCACATGGTCGGTGATCTCCTCGCCTTGCAGCAGAGTGAACCGGCCCGCTTCCTCGAACTTGGGCCGAAACTCGGCGTAAGTCTTCAGGCGAACCTGTTGTTTGCCATCCTTCTCCCGCATCTCGACCCAGTCCTTGCCGAATCGTTCCTGATAGCGTTGCAGGCCGCCGATAGCGCCGCGCTTGGCCGCCGCTTCGACGTCCATCCATTTTTCGCCCGCGCTCAGAATGTTATGGTCGGACAACGCAAGGAAGTGGTAGCCCGCTCGCTTGTACCAATCGATGATCATTTCGGGAAAGTCGTTCCCGTCGCTCCACAAGGAGTGTGTGTGCAGGTTTCCCTTAAACCATTGAACTTTGGCCGCTGGCTCGGGTTCTGCCGTGGGCGATTCCGCGGCAGCGGTCGAGGCTATGAGTAAGCCAGAGGAGACGAGCACTGCGGAGTAGAGCAGGGTGAGTCCTAATGCGTATTGAAGCCAACCCGGCCGCCGCGATACAGAGTTCTGCATCCGTCCTACTCCGCTCTACGATTCAAAGTAATCTCAAGTTGAATGTGTCCGCCGAGATCACTCGCCCGGCGGTCGTCGGTTGCGCATTGCCACCGTGGTGAAGAAAAAGACGCTGCCGATCGCGGCGCCCCCGAAGAGAGCCGCCAGAATCAAGATTTCGATGATACCCAGGCCAAACATGTTTCAGCTCCGTTTCGGGAGTTTACCGCTCATTCGTTAAATTTGCGTTGAGACACTTTGTCGGCGGACGGGAAGTCAGCGGGGAGCGGCAAAGTTACCTGGCCCGTGGCGGCCCATTCGGTTCCTCGCTGGAAGGCGGCGATGAACCCAACGCATTCTTGCGAATAGTCGGCGTGTCCCATGGGTGTGTGGAAAATGCGTCCTTGACCGTAGGTGACCGTGAAGAGCATCGGCTCATGTCGCCCCGATCCCCCTTTGTCCTTCGTCGCGAATGCGGTGGCAAGCACGGTCATGTTGTCCGCCGGTCCTCGCAGGAAGTCATACAACTCGTCGTTCGCATGCAACCACTGAACGGGCATGCCCTTGGTGATCGGGTGCTCGGTGTCGCGAACAATCACGGTGAAGGGATGTTGAGCGCCATGATGACCACCGGGGCCCTTATCGGTATTGCGGACCAGCTTGCCCGCGTCGTCGACATACACGTAGGGACCCGATCGCTCGTTCCTGCCGCCCCAACCTCCCAAGCCAATGATCTCGTTGTATTCCTTCCAGTTTCCGAAGGCGTTGTTGGCCGCATGAACGACGACGAAACCGCCGCCCTTCCGCACAAACTCGACAAACGCGGCTTGTGTGTCCGCAGGCCAATCAGCGCCGTTGTAATTCGAAATCACGACGCGATATTGGGAAAAATCTGGCTTGAATTTTTCGTCTTTGCCCTTGGGCGCCGTGGTCGCGACATCGACTTGAAAGAGTTTGGTCTCTTCCAGGTAACGCTTCATCATGCGAGTTGTTTTGGGCCAAACGCCATGGTTGTTTTGACCATCGACGATCAACGCCTTGAGCGGCGCTGGGGCGGCTGCCACCGCCGAGCCACTCCAATTCGCCACACTCAAGCCCATCAACACTCCGCTTACCACTCGCGCAAACCACCGCATGCGATCCATGACCCACGACCCTCGTACCAACAAGGAGGCTCCCAACCCAATCCGCGACGCGTCCCTATTGGAACTCGACCAAGTTCCCGCGGCAAGTCGGCACTCGCTTGCACAGCCCTATCCGAGCACCAGAGGACGACCGGCGATTGCCAACGGACGATTGACTCGGTCACGCACTTCGGCCGCTGGATCGATGCCCAATTGGCGATAAATCGTCGCCGCCAAGTCCTCGGGCTTCACGGGATGTTCGTCGGGATACATGCCCTTCGAGTCGGATGCGCCATACACGGAACCGCGTGGGATTCCGCCGCCCGCCAAGAGCACGGTATAGCAATCAGGCCAGTGGTCACGACTGACGTTTTGATTGATCTTCGGAGTCCGCCCGAATTCTCCCATCCAAACCACCAGCGTTTCGTCCAATAGTCCGCGTTGCTCGAGATCATCAAGAAGAGCGGGGAGAGTTTGTTCGGTGATCGGGAAATGATATTTCTCGACGATGGGGAACATGCGAGTGTTATCGAATCCGTGCGTGTCCCACCCACCCGACTCGGTGCTGCGACCGCCAATCGAGTCGGAAAAATAGACCGTGACAAACTTCACGCCCGACTCGACGAGTCGTCTGGCGAGCAGGCAGCCTTGACCATACGTCGTCCGTCCGTAGCGATCGCGAGTTTCAGGCGACTCGGCCGATAAGTCAAAAGCGCGACGCACTTTGTCCGACGTGAGCATACCGAGCGCTCGTTCATAATACTCGTCGAACCCGCCTGCTTCGGCCGACGTTTCGAGCAGGCGAGTCTGGCGGTCGATCCACTGCTGCATTTGGCGGCGACGAGCGAGTCGGTCAGCGGATAAGCCCGCCGGCAAACTCAACTCGGGCAACTGAAAGCTGGACGAATTGGGATCTTCGCGAAAGAAAAACGGGTCGTGCCGCTTGCCCAGAAAACTCGCGTGCTGTCCGGGAGTCGTTGAGCCATCGCTGATGATGTGCGGGTACGAAACAAACGTTGGCATGCCGTTGCTGTTCGGCGCAAACTTGTCGACGATGCTGCCGTACGCGGGCCAGAGGTCCAATGAGTCTCGCAGGCGTTGATCATCGCTGGGCGGCGCATGGCCCGTCAGTGCATAGTAGCCCGCCGAGTTATGGTTCTTCATCTTGTGCGTAACGCTGCGGATCTGCGTCACGAGATGCATGCGTTTCGCCGTTTCGGGGAGCTTCTCGCAGACGGTGACGCCCGGCACGCTGGATGCGATTGGCTGATAGGGACCGCGAATGCCATCCGGCGCTTTGGGCTTCATATCGAACATGTCGATATGACTGGGCCCACCCCACTGGAATAGAAAGATGACCGACTTGGCACGCGCCTTCACCGGAGCAACCGCTTTCGTTGCCTCTTCAGCTCGCAAGAGTCCGGGCAGCGTTAGCCCCAACAGCCCCGTGCCGCCAACTCGCAATAATTGGCGTCGGTTCCACCGCTCCAAGTGCGTGATTTGCATGGCCGCCTCGCCCCGATCGGATCACTGAGTGAACGTGCGTCGTCGTTCGACGAACGTCTTTTAGTGTAATGTGCGAAAGGCGAAATAGCAGCCTGAGAGTAGCCCGCTCGCTTCGCGAGCGGAACCGCCGCGTCGCGTCACGAGCGGCGTTTGCTTGGCGGAACGGCGTTGCGCATGGATGCGTGGCTCTGGCGCGGCTGATCATCTCACAAAGTGAGATGGCTACGTAGCCCGCTCGCTTCGCGAGGGGGCCGCTACGGGGCAACGGCCATTGTCTTTAGAGCTTCAAGTGCTGCGCAAAGGTCGACGCAACTAATGTCGCGCCAGCCGTCCGTCTTGTGATGCAGAATCGCTAACTTCAATCGCTCGAAGGCATCAGCTAAGTCATCCGGCATCGCGGCCAAGTTCTCGAACGGTCGCACCGCCTCGGCGGCCGACATGAGACTTTGCGATTCAAGCGATGCGGGCGCCGTGTCTCCCTCTCCGCTTGCCGCGGATGAGTCGCTGTGGTCGTCGTCGCCGAAGTCGGGGCCCTCGGGAGCAGGCCCGCCCGTAAATTCACTACTCCCAAACTCCGTCGTGCGACCCTCTAAAGTATCGGCCGACGACTCCGAATTGACCGGCGGTGCATCCTCGTCCAACTCGCCCGTGATGATCTCCGAGTCGTTGGGGCGGTCCGCTTCGACCGCTCCCAGCGTTTGCCAACGCTGCTTGCGCATCTGCGATACGGACCAATCGCTGCGAGTGGCGCCTTCGAGCCACATCTCGGCGTCTTCCCAGTCAATAGCCGCGTGGAAATGGCTCCAGTAAAGCCCGCCAAAGTCGTTGCGACGGGCGCCAAAGCGAGTGTAGACGCGACGCAGACGGCCTACGTGCTGAGGCGTCACTCCGCCCACCAAGCGGGCCCAAGCGTCGTCCGAATAGACGGCGGCGTCGGCGCCGGTCGCCACCAGCGACTGTCGCCACTCGGCGATAATTCGCCCCTTCTCCCAGTTCGTCGTGCTTACCAGCTTCTGCCACTGACCGACAAAGGGTTGAGAAGCCTCGTCCGCTACTTCGGGGACGGCCAGCCGCTCCACCGACATCGCTTGATCGACCTTATCGGCCAGTTCCCCCGTCAATCGATTCACGTCACCCGTTCGCATGGTTTCCCCTGTGATGTGCCTGTCGGCCCGAAGCCGCCTGTTCGCGACAGGTGTCGCATAAGGGGCGGCGACGGACTAGGGTCGCTCACCCCAAACATCCCAGGGTCAAACTACCAACAATGAAAGGATCGGCAAGTGAACAAGCTCCCTCCGTCGCTAACCGCCTGAAGGCAAAGCTCTCCCGCACTGTCACCGTCTCACAACCGACTGTGGAAAACTTGTTCGTTGTCGACCTCGCCCGCCATTGAATTGGGCTGGCAACATGTCCACTAAGATGGGCAACGAATCGCCGACTGGAAACCGGCCGCCTTATGAGCCCCATCGCAAAAAGGCTTATTGGCCGACGCCCCGCAGCGGCACAATGCAATCGCGGGCTTGTCCGGCGACAAAGTCAGCGGCTTCCCCTCGCCATCCACGACCTCGATGGGGCCGGAAACCAAGAGTGGGCCATTATCACGAATAGAGACCTTCACTTGCGACATATTCGGAACTCCTTGCGTATCCTACCTAGAATCCAACCGTTTCCCGATGGTTGCGTGCCATCAGCAACCAGGAATCGCCGAATTGTAGGCGCTCAACGCAAGGTGCACAGCAGGTGAAGGAAGAAGGAAGAAGGAAGAAGGAAGAAGGAAAAAGGAAGAAGGGTGAAGGAATAAGGAAGAAGAGCTAAGGATAAAACCAATGACCAATGACCAGTGACCAGTGACCAGTGACCAATGACCAATGACCAATGACCAATGACCAATGACCACTCGTCATTTCGGAGGCGCCGAAGCCCCGTCTTCCTTGCCTTGAGGGTTGGTAGGAGCGGTGTCTGGTTTATCAGACGCTGGTTTGTCTGAGTCTGGTTTTTCGGGCGCTGGCTTTTCGGGCTTGGGTGCAGACGGCTTTGCGTCTGTTCGACTGCTGTCTTCAGGACTCTCTTCTTTAGCCGCCTTTTGGCTGTTGGTTCTGGCAGGCCGATCACTGACCACTTCGACCGCCAACAGCACCGGATAGGCGATGCTCTCCTCGCGATTCTTGTCTAATTCCTCGGCGCCCCGACTCTTATCCGCCAACGATTGGGGAAGTCCCGCGAGTCGTCTGAGGAATACGTCGGGATCACTCTGTTTGGCTGACTCGTCCAACTGAGGCGCCAGCCAACGCCATTTCGTTTGAGTCGGGATCGAAAAATCATAGGGAGTCGATGACGCGCGGGAGTTGGCCGCAAGTTCACGTTCCTCGGTTCTCTCTCGGCCGCGCCGCAATTTTGGCTCGGCGCTACGGTCGCCCTTCGAGTCCACGAGGTCGTCGAGCACTGCCTCGGACATCGGCTCCGAGTAGTTATTGTACAAGGTAACCGCGGACGCTCGGTTGTTCGCCGTCAGCAGAGTCACCTGCTGCTCGGCTACCGCTTCCGTTTCCCGCTGCACGACTTCGACGAGTCCTTCGAGTTGTTCCGGAGTCGCTTGCAAGAAGAAGACCGCATAATCGCCCGAATTCTCCAATTGGACTCGGGACCAAGCGTCAGCGTCGCTGTCCGGCGATCGAGTTCGCCCAACTGGCGCCGCTTTGTCTTTCGAATCGGCGCCATTTTGGGGGGCGTTCGGCGAGGAACGAGGGTTTGCCGCTACCTTACTGCGTTCGCCACGCGTCGGAGTGGTCTCTTCAGACTTCTCACTCTTCTCACTCGCGAGCTTTTCCCCTGTTAAGCGATCGGTGGCCGGTTTGCTCTGAGGCATCGCAACGGGCTTGTCGTCAGGCGAATCGATTCCTTGCACTTGCGGCTCGACCACCAGCCCGTTATCGGCAAAGCCACGCGCCAACACTCGGTTTCGAGCGGCCGTTTCCGGCAACTGCAAGCGGACCATGAGCAACGTAGGCTGCTCGCCATCCGCCGCTCGCACTTGCCGCTCGGCCGCTTTTCGAAGACTAAGCGACTCGGCTTCGCGAGTCGGCTGCTTCACGCGTTTGGCTTCGATGACCACATCGTCCAATCGTGCAGGATCGGTCGGCAAGTCTACGGCAAGCGAATCTTGTGGGGGACTTTGCTGCTTCGAAAAAACATTGCCTTCGGTCTCGGCCAACGACGATTGAGGCAGCGGCTTAACCCCGCGTGTCGGGGAGGCCCCTGGCGTCGCGGGGGCAGCACCCTGGTCGCGCGCACCCGTTACGCGCATCTCCGCGGAATCGGCGTTTCGTTTCGCTGCGGGGGCTCCTGGATTCGAGCGACCTGACGATGGATTTGATCCCGGTAACGCTCGACCCGCCTCACGCTGGGAATCTAAACCGCCCACTAATCCTCGACTCGGAGTCGTCGGTTGCAAGCTCACGGCCTTCCCAGGGCGAGCGGGTGACAGGGCGGGTGACGGCGCTGCGAGGTTGGCGCCGAAAGGAGACGGAGCGTTCGCGGCGTTTGCGTCGGGCGATCCACCCGGCGCGGGGGCGCCTCCTGGAGGTAAATCGCCTGGTGACAGACCAGGAGGTACATCGGCCGCGGGCGCCGCCGACGTTACGTGCCGGGGCGACGAGCGAAAGGCAAAACCGCCTCGCGCGTCAGCAGCGCCTACCCCTCCGCCTCCCATTCCCGCAGCGTCTACACCTCCAGCAATACCTGCTCCAGCCCCCGGGAAACCTGGGGCCGGCATTCCTTCGCCTGGAACCGCCCCGCCCAAACCACCAAAACGCTTCTCCCCAGCCAGTTCCGCCCCTCCACCTGCTCGCAGCATCAACTCGCCCGATTCGTTGTAAACGTCTACATCCGCATGGAGGCTCGCAGTCGCTGGAGCGGTTGACTCGCGCAGCGACTTAACGCTCAAGGGTTCCTGATCTGGCGCCATGCCCGACGCCGCTTCTACCTCCGCCATCTCGTCCGTCGGCGCGGAGTACATCATGCGGCTGTCCGTCGATAACAGGCCCATGTTGCGGCTGGGGCCGCGAAGCTCCTGCGAAGCCAGCACCACGAACAAGATCAGGGCGAGCGACGACGAAGCCGCAAACGCCAGCCGCCAACGTCGCACGGCTGCTTGTTGTTGGCGAGCCCAGTCGGCGGACTGAGTAAAGTCTTGTCTCCCCGCCGCTGGTTCCCTTGCCGACGTCTTTGCCGACGTCTTTGTCATCCGTTCGTTGGACGCCGAATCACTCGCGGGCATTCGCTGCTGCTCAACCTCCGACAAGTCCGCCGCGGGTTGCTCAACATGAGTCGCATCGGGCGCCGCCCAATGCGTATCGCTCATTGTCGACGGCAACAACATCTGCCGCTCCGCGGCTCGCAATACTCGCGAGGCGAAATCTTGGTCGAGTGTCACTCGGGGGAGTCGCTGGAGCTGTTCGCGAGCACGGCGGTTGTCTTCAATCCAGGCGCGAAGTTCGGCGTCGTTGCGCAGGGCGGCTTCAACCAACGACTGTTCGTCAGCCGTCAACTCGCCATCCAAATAGGCGCTTACTAATTCTTCGGAAAACTCGCGTTTCATGTTCGTTCCACCGGACTTTCCTGGAGCGCATCTCGCAGTCGTTCGCGCAACTCCGCACGCGCCCGATGCAAGCGACTCCGTACCGTGCCTGGCGCCAAATCGAGGATTTCCGCAATCGACTCGTAGTCGCACCCCTCGATTTCGCGCAGCACCAGGATTGTTCGGAACTCTTCGTCCAGTCCATTCAGGGCCGCCCGCACCTGATCCACTCGTTCATCACGCAAAATCCGTTCCTCGGGCGGTTCGGTCCGATCGACCGGATCCGCCCCAGACTGCTCCCGTTGGTCCTCGACCGACGCCATGGTCCGTCGCCGCCGCCGCCGACTCGCCGCCAAGTTGAACGCGATCCGATACACCCAAGTGTAGAAGGCGCTCCCCCCGCGGAACGACTCGAGTTTCACAAAAGCCTGGACGAACGTGTCCTGCGCCAAGTCCTCGGCTTCCTGCCGATCCCCCACGACGTGGTAGATCGCATTGAAGACTCGGTCTTGGTATCGGCGCACGAGGGCCCCGAAGGCGCTCGAGTCGCCCTGAAGGGTGGCGGCGATGAGTTGCGCATCGTCGTTCACGGTTGCTCCCGATCATTCCGACGACGGTAGCTCGCCAAAAGTTCCCCGCAAAGGGTCACGAATCAGCGGTTGTGGCGAGATTGTCGAAGCGAGCACAGCCCGCTGGTCGACGTAAAAGGTAGCACCATAAGGCGATTCCGACTAGCAAGAGCCCAATGCTCACCCACTGGGAAATTGTCAGCGGCGTGCCAAAACGGCCCGGTTCGTCGTCTCGTACCGCCTCCTCCAGAATGCGACTGACCGGATACAACGTCAAGAGCCCCGCGATCAACTCGCCATCTCGGCGGCGAGCCGGATACCAGGCCCAAAACAGGAGCGCCAGAGCCGCGGCGGTTGCTGAACTGTACAGTTGCGAGGGGTAAACCGACCGACTTCTCGCCGGAAACGACTCGACTTGCCACCGTACTTCTCGTCCCCCCACAGTGCGAAGCGTTACCTCTCGGGGCTGAGGGCCGGGCGGAAACCAAGTGGCCGACAGGGCGTCGACCGTCACCCCATTGATCGACTCGACCTGGTCTCCCACCTGCAACCCCGCTTCCGCGGCCGGTCCGCCCGCATCGACTAACTTCACCTCCAGCGTCTTGCCGTCGTCGCCAATTCCCAGGCCGATGCCATGCATCCGACCCCGTTGCAATTGGTGGAAGTAGGGAGGCGACGGGTTCGGAAAGGTCACCGACCAACTCGCCACATGGCACTCGCCGCCAAAACAGCAGCCATGCAGAAAACAGCCGATACGCCCAAAAGCCAGCCCCAGCAGTAACGTGGGGGCGATCATGTCGGCCAACGCCAATACTGGCAGCTTGTGCGAGCGAACGTAGAACCAGCCCACGATCATGGCGGCCAAGAAAGCGCCGTAGACGACCAGTCCTCCCTCCGTGAACTTCACGACCTCGGTCAGCGTCTCACCCCAAGTCGGGCGGCGATAGTCGTCCCAATTGAGCGCGACATAGAAGGCGCGAGCGCCCACGATGCCGGACAGGAACATGCGCATCGCCAGCCCGTAGAGGAGGTCGGCGTTCAATCCCATGCGGCGCGATTCGCGCACCGCGACTCCCATCCCCGATACCACTCCCAGCGTGACCATGACTCCATAGCCATGGATCGCGATGCCGATTCTGCGGCCGGTCGCGGGATCGATGTCCTCCATGCGCGGCGCCAGCCAAATGAACGCGGCCGCTCCCAGCGCTAAGAGCATCAGGCTGCCGAAAGAGTCGGCCGACCATTCGCCGCGCAGCCAACTCCACGCCAACCAGCCTCCGCCAATCAACAGCCACAACGTGGCGGCGATGCCCCAGCCGAAGAGCGGCCAGCCCAAAATCTGATGCGGAATGTAGAACAGCACATCGTACACGCCTTTACCCTCGCTCAAGCATTCGGTTGTCGATCAGTCGCGTCGTCCCCACGCGAGCCGCAATCAATGCGACTCCACGTTGATCGACGAATTCGCGTCGCTCCAATGTTTCCGGGGCGGCGACCACCGCGTATTCAATTCGATCGACGCCCGCCGCATGCAACTCGTCGTGCATCGCTCGCTCCAGCAGTGCGACGGAATTCTCGCCTCGCTGAAAGAGCTCGTCGGCGCGACGCAAGGCCCGCGACAACCCCAACGCCCGTGTTCGCTCGTCCGCCGACAGATAGCGATTCCGCGAACTCATCGCCAATCCATCGGGGTCGCGCACCGTCGGCATGACCTGAATCTCGGTCGCGACATTCAGGTCGGCCGCCATGTGGCGAACCACCAGCGCTTGCTGATAGTCCTTCGCGCCGAAGTAAGCGACATCGGCGGGAAGAATCTGAAACAGCTTAAGCACCACCGTCGCCACTCCGCGAAAGTGCCCAGGGCGGCATTGTCCCTCCAGCGGCTCCGCCACTCGCGGTGGCTCGACGGTGGTCGAACTGCCCGCGGGATACATGTCGGCGGCGCTCGGCACGAATACCCAATCGGCGCCCGCGTCGCGAAGCACGGCCAGGTCGGCGTCCAGCGTGCGGGGATATTTCTGGAAGTCCTCGTGCGGACCAAACTGCGTTGGGTTCACGAAAATCGTCGTAATGACGACATCGCAAGCACGCCGCGCCGCTTCCACTAGACTCGCGTGCCCCGCGTGCAATGCGCCCATCGTCGGCACCAAGCCCACTCGCTGTCCACTCGCGCGAGCGCGAAAGACCCGCGTCGTCGCCTCGGCAAGCGACTGCACGACCAACGGCAGCGACGGTTTTTCTGGATTCGTTTCCATGAACTCTTGTCCTCGGTCGCCATTGTAGCGCCGAATCGCTGTCGCGGGGGAGAGCAATTACTCGCGCCCTTCGTCCGCGGGCGAAAATCGACGAACCGAATCTGCTCGCAGCGCCGCCGCCGCGCCGATTAATTCTTCGAGACACTGCTCCGGCGCCGAGCCATCGACGATCAGCCAAGGGCCGCGTCCCTGCCGCGTCGCCGCTCGCCTCAGTCGAGCCGCCTCTTCCGCGCGAATTTGTGAAGAATCGCGAGAATCGACGACGACGAGCAGTTTGGGAGTGATTACGTTTGAACTCGGGTTTTGTGCCGCGGTGGATGAGTCGTACTCCCCCGACACGGTATGCTCTTCGTCGCACCAGAAATCGCTTATGAGCAATTTCATTTGCGTCGAGCGCGCTGAAGCAGCCAACGCTTGACGACGAGCGGCGGCATGTTCGGCGTCGCTGCCAGGATCAGAAATCACGGGATCGCGAATCCACTCGCCTGGCTCGCGCGAGAGCAATTGTTCGACGAGCCAGCGATGGAGGCGAGGATCGGCGCCGCAGAGGGCGATGTAGAGCGGCGGTTGGCGAGCGTGATCGGTCAGTCGCCCGATCGTCCAGTCGATTACCGGATGTCGCCAGTCGCTCGCGATTTCCGCGGCAGGCTCGAGCGCGAATCGTCGAAACGCAAAACGGGGATGAGGAACGACGAGCTGTGGGAGATTGACGATTTGATCGTCGTACAGCAGCAGGTCGATGTCGAGCGTGCGCGCCGACCAATGTTCGAGTCGTTGGCGACCGCCGAGTTGTTCGATGGTCCGTGTGTGCTCGAGCAGTTCCGCGGGGTTGAGTTGAGTTTCGAGGACGGCCGCCGCATTCAGGAACTCGCCTTGGCCGACAGGTCCGCCCGCGGGCGCGGTCGTCCACCACGAACTAACGGCTTGAACGCGACTCGTCGCGACAGCGTCCAGCCGGTGAAGAGCCGTGCGGAGAGTGTGCTCGCGATCGCCGAGATTTGAACCGAGCGAGAGCAGGGCGCGCGGCATGGTCGAGCGATCCCTTGGACAAAAAAAGGGCGGTTCTCTCATGAGAACCGCCCGCACGTTTTCCGCTCAACTCATCCTCGTCTCGCGGAACACAAAAATGGTGGGGGAGACCTCCGATTCTCGACTCGCGTCGCCGGCTGTCGGTCCCTGCTGTCGCCGCCCCCCAGCAGTTTCAAAAAAGGCAGAATAAAAAATCAAATCGTGAATGACACTCGAAATCGCAATCACCAAGCAAGCACCAAAAGCTTCGACAACTTAGACGGGTCCTCGGAAATGAGGCTGGGAAAAGTCAGGTGTTGGGAAGCATCGAACGTGTCGTCGTCAGTGACAACGGGGCGTATTGTGCGCGTCGCGCGGCTTTTGTCAAGCAACGGTCTTCGCGGTTTTTTCTCGCGAAATTGCTGACGCGCCGACCTGTCGAACTGATCAATTATGTCAAGCCCACTTTGACGACAATCTTGCGCACCTTTTGAGCGACGTTCGCCTGAATACAGGGCAAATGCACGTCTTGTGGGAAGAAAATGGCGAATCGTCCCGGCGTCAAAGTGATCCAATCACCCTCGCCTTGGAAAAATGCGACATCCTTCATTTCATCGTAGGGCGTTTCCAATTTCATCGCATCGATTCCCGCCACTCCTACTCGCTCCTCGCCCGTCACGATCAGTTGAATATCGGCGTAACGACGATGAGCTTCCCAGCGACCCGAGCTAGGTTCTTTCGTCGAGTACTCCTGCACCAAGACGAATAGTTGATCGCCTTCGAGGTCGACTTTTCCGAGTGGCAAATCGGCGAGATTCCTTGATGTGAGCCACTGCAATGCTTGCCCGAATCTCTCGGGCAAACCTTGATAGAACGCGATCTGTGCGAACGAATCGACGATCATCGGCGGACTTCCTCGAATTGACGGCATGAACAAGCCCTGGGCGGGCATTATGCGCCGTGAGCGAGTGTTCGCCAACGCCCCTGCTTCCCCTGCTTGCGAGTCGTTGCGAAGTCCGATAGAAGCGAACTAAAGAGTGCCCATCCAGTCGCTCGACGACGCTTCGCAACCACTCGCATCCCTTGCTCCAAGGAGACGCAGCGCCATGATTGTCGGTGTGCCGAAGGAAATTAAACGCGATGAGTATCGAGTGGCCATGCTGCCGTTTGGCGTCGAAGAGTTGGTTCGCGCGGGGCATCAGGTGGTCGTTGAATCGGGCGCGGGACTGGGCTCGGGTTTGACCGATCACGCCTACGAGCAGGCCGGGGCGACTCTCGTACGCCGAGCCGCCGACGTGTTCGGCTCGGCGGATTTGATCGTCAAAGTCAAGGAACCGCTTGAACCTGAATGGCCGCTGCTGCGCCCCGGCCAAACCCTGTTCACTTACTTGCATCTAGCCGCCGATCGCAAACTCACCGAGTCACTGCTGGCCACCGGCGCCTCCTGCGTCGCCTATGAAACTCTGCGAGATGAACGAGGCAATCTGCCGCTGTTGAAACCGATGAGCGAAGTGGCGGGGCGGATGAGTATTCAGGAGGGCGCCAAGTATCTCGAAAAGCCGCAGATGGGGCGAGGCATTCTGTTGGCTGGCGTCCCAGGCGTCGCCCCCGCGCACATCGCGATTCTCGGCGGCGGCGTGGTGGGCGCGAATGCGGCCAAAGTCGCCGCGGGCTTCAAGGCCGATGTGGCAATCCTCGATGTGAACATGGAACGTCTGCGTTATCTCGATGACATCATGCCCGCGAACGTCAATGTTCTATTCAGTGATCGACACACGATCCGCGAACAACTGCAACGAGCGGATTTGGTCATCGGCTCAGTGTTGATCCCCGGCGCGCGCGCTCCTCGTCTCGTGTCGCGCACCGATTTGAAGCAGATGAAACCCGGCAGCGTCATTATCGACGTGGCGATCGACCAAGGAGGCTGTTTTGAAACGAGTCGACCGACGTCGCACAGCCAACCGACTTATGTGGAAGAGGATGTCGTGCACTACTGCGTCACGAATATGCCCGGCGCCGTGGGACGCACCAGCACGTTCGCGCTCTGCAACGTAACGCTCCCCTGGATCGTACAGATTGCTCAACAAGGAGCAGTCGCCGCTGCTCGGCAATCGCCGGCCATCGCTTCCGCCATCAACATCCATCAAGGTCGCTTGGTGAACGCCGCGGTCGCCCAGTCGTTCTCGCTCCCCTGTGAATCGTTGACCTAGTTTCTCTTCAAGTCGATGCGTAGTACGACGGACTTCTAGTTCGTCGGTCTATGAGCGAATGCAGGGGCAACCGTATGTCGGATCTCTCGTCGACTTTGGTCGCGCTCGAGCGAAACTTCTATGATCGCGATACGGCGACTGTCGCTCGCGAACTGATCGGCATGCACTTGATTCGCGAAACTCGAGCAGGTCGAGTGCGCGGGCGCATCGTGGAAACGGAAGCCTATTTGCCTCGAGAGGATTCGGCGTGCCATGCCGCTCGCGGCAAGACGCCGCGAAATGCCTCGATGTTTGGCAAACCAGGGATTGCGTATGTCTACGCGATTCATTCTCGCTGGTGCTTCAATGTCGTCACCGAGTCGCGTGGCGTTCCAGCCGCGGTGCTCATCCGCGCGCTCGAACCGCTCGAAGGTCTCTCCGCCATGGAGGAACGTCGAGGCCTCACGCGTATGCTCGACCTCGCCCGCGGACCTGCTCGCCTGTGCGAGGCATTCGAGATCGATCGCCGGCTGGATGGTTGGGACCTCACCCAACAACAGCGGCTCTGGATTGCTCGCGCGGAGAGCGACGTGAAAGAGTCGCCCGATATCGTGGTGACTCGGCGAATTGGCGTGACTTCCGCTCAAGATTTGCTGCTACGGTTCGCGTGTCGCGAAAACTCGTTTGTGAGTGGGCCGAAGAATTGGGCGAGTCGATAATGGGGAGATAGGTCGAATGCGCGGCCGAGGAAATCGGTGAGACGCTGGCCTGGGGAGTTTAGGCAAGTTTCTGTGAGTTGAACGAGTCGCTCTACGATTTTGAGTTCAACCTGAGCCGTCAAACGGCCGAATAATCTACTGGACCGGCAAAGTCAGCCGAGTCGGTTGAACACAATGACTCCTCGACGTTCCGCGAGACGCAACATGGGCCTGAAGAGACGATGGCAATTACCATGGCGCTGGATGGCTCGCGGGTCTGCCCGTCCGGGGAATTCCGCCGGACACAGGCCCGAGACGAATCGTTTCGCTCTTCATCGGCGAGCGTTTCTGGGGGGAAGTGCGGCGGCTCTCTGCGGGCTCGCCCACGTCGCTCACGGGAGCGATTATCTGGCGGGACCGGAAGCGCGTGACATTGCGCGCAGCCTGATCCCCTTCGACCAGTTGACTCCACCGACTCAAGAACGCTTGTGGAGCGTGGTGGATCGGCCGACGATTCATCGGCGCCTTCCAGTGCAGGTGATCGGGTGCGATCCTGATCTCTATGTGTTCTTTCTGCGACATCCGGAAGTGGTCGTCAACATGTGGCAACTGATGGGGATTACGTCCTTGTCAGTGCGGCGCACGGGCGCCTACGCCTTCGACGCTCGGGATGGCATTGGGACGCAGGCCAAGGTGGAACTGGTGTACGGCACGCCGGAAACGCACATTTTCTTCGCGGACGGTGCGTACGAAGGGCCGCTGCTGAAACGCAAGACGCCAGGACGCTGCGTCATGGTGCTGAAGTCCGAGTACATTCAGGATGCTCGCGAACGCACCAAGGTGACCAATCAACTCGACGCCTTCTTGCAACTCGACCAGACCGGCGCCGAAGTCGTGGCTCGCACGCTTCAGCCGTTGATTGGCAAGACGGCCGATCACAACTTTGGCGAAACGCTGACGTTTGTCAGTCGCATCTCGCAAGCGGTGGAAAAGAACGCGACGGGCGTGCAACGCTTGGCCACTCGCTTAACGGGAGTGGACCAGGGGGTGCGAGAAAAGTTCATCGCGGTCGCCACCGCGGCGAACCACCGAGCCATGTTGCGGCAGCCCGAGCCCAACTCATCGGCTACTCTACAAGACGACAATGCGGGTGAACCAACCTTCCCCACGAACACTCGCGGCTAAGTGGGGCAGGTTTTCAACCTGCCTCTCATGAAGTCGAACGATTGTGGCTGGGTAACGCCACTCTTAGTTGGACAGCGCCAGGTTCGCCGAGTTCACCGGTGTCAGACACGGAAGTCGGTCAACCACGGATAGGGACGGAAGGGGGAAGCCGTTGGGCGTCATCGCCTTGACTCGGATTTTCCCCCGCTCAGGCAATCATGGCCAGTTGCTTGCCACGAACACATCTCCTTCCACCCATTCGTCCGATTCGCGCGATTCGTGGCGTCATCACTCTTGAATGAGCTTAGATTGAGTGCCTCGGCCATTTTCCAGAAGCCTGGTTCGGACCGTCTGACCCGATGAGTGAGGATCAGCGAAGATCCGTGTTCCCTTTTCTTGGGCGCGGGGCGGGACGAGTTCTGGGAACACTCATCTTCGTCCGTGGCTGCCTGATCGGGGACGATCTGAGACTGTGGGATGACGCCGAATGATCTCCCGGCTTAATCCAGGACATCGGTGTGATCCGTGGTTTATCGACTTAGTGGGGGCGTGTAAGGGCTCGCGGAGCGAGCCTGGGCAGGTTGAAAACCTGCCCCACGAATACGGGCAGGTTGAAAACCTGGCCCACCAATACGGGCAGGTTGAAAACCTGCCCCACTAATGAAGAAACCACGCTCCGTTAGTGCAACGGTTCGGGGACGCGAGAGGCGGTGGTGGATTCCTCGAAGATCCAATAACGTTGGCCGTCACGTTCGGCCGGTTCGAGCCAGGGGCGGCGAGCGGCGCCGCTGGAGGTGCAGAACAGCTGTTCGAGGTCTTGCAGGATCGGCTGACTGTTTCCGTAGTAAGAGTGGCCCAGAATGCCGGTATCCACCTCGGTTACGTCGATCGTTTCGACGCCCGGAAATACGACCAGATTCGAGCCTGAATCGCCTGCTCGTGGATAGCCATGCACCAACTTCGAGGCGACCAGAGCTTGATCGCGCGACGAGGCGTAGACGGTGACTTGGTTGGCCTGTTGGGTGAGCATCGGCGCGATATCGCGCTTAAACACTTCCGCGTCGATGTCGGGAGCGGCCAAGACAATCTGATTGAACTGCTTGCCCGTGGGGCGAGTTTCGAGGGTGAGTTCGCGAATGGCGGCGGCGAGAGCTCGATTACCCATGCTGTGAGCGATAATGTTGATCGCTTTAGCGTTGGATTGAGCAACCACCTCGTGCAGGAACTGTTTCAGATGAGGGACCGTCCAGGCGACGTTGTTTTCGTCGACCGTGTACTGCAACAGTCCTCCCTGCGAGGGCCAACTGTAGAAGATCGGCGCCCCTTGAAACTCGAGGTCGGACGCCATTTGAGCGGTCCGCCGCGCCGCTGTCTCGAATGAAACGTTGTAGCCGTGGATGAAGACGAAGAGATCTTCCCGCGGCGACTCGGCCACTCGACGACGCACCGCGTCAAAGAAGGCCTTGTCGTCGCGACGCTCGACGCTCTTCACAATGATGTGCCGGTCGGACCGTTCCTGAACTTCCAGACGCCAGATCGAGGGTCGTTCGATCTTGCCTTCCTTATGAATCTTGGGAATCGTCACAATGCACTCGCCGTATTCCAACTCGCCGCGAGCGTTGCCATAAGCGAATGGAGCGCCTGGCGCCGCGGCTATCTGTGCGCCCCGGTTCGCAAAGGGCTGGCCAAAGTACAGACCAATGACGGTGGTCGCGATTCCACCCGCGACGGCAATCCATGGTCGCTGAGTGACTCGGTAAGCCACGGCAAGGGCGACTGATGCCGCTATGCAGGTCGCCACCAGTACTGTCGCCGTCCATACGCTAAACCGACGACTCTCCGATCCCGTGCCCGCGGCGACCGCCAATCGATCCGTGCCGTAATAAACCGTGACTGTCTTGTAGGGCGTATCCGCCGCAGGCGTTTGCGATTCGGGTGTATTCACTAACGGGAGGACGGTGTGGGAGCCCACGGACTCGGTCGGAGACTTCTCTTCGGACGATCGTGAGTCGCCAGGACCCATCAGGTTCATGGTGCGACGCGGAGGCTCGGCCGAGTTCGCTTGGCCTTGATCGTCATTCGACTCGGCGGCGGGATCGCCAAAGTTTGGCGCCGCCGAGGCAGGCTGCTCTACCTCGGGCATCTCAGTTCCCGATTCATCCAGCTCTTGAGGAAGTTCGGACGGCGGCGCCGACTCTGCCGGCTCAGACTCGGCTGGCGTCGACTCGGCTGGCGTCGACTCGGCTGGCTCTGGCTGCGTGGGACCGACCATTTCCGATTCGGCGGGGGCAGGTTCCGCGGGCATCGGCTCCGCCGACTCGGGGGCGGGAGCGCCCGGTTGTGCTGAGGTTGGCTCGGACGGCTCGGCGTTATCGAATGAACGCGAGGGAGGCGGGCCGTAGTCGGCCGCCGTCGGGGGAGTCAAAGGACGAACTGAACCACCACTGGGCTCGCGATTCGCCGGAAACTGTGGGACGAAGCGGTCGCCTCCGTCCTGGACCGGTGGTAAGTCAGCGGGCGGAGTTTGCGGGATGCGCGGCTCGACGGCGCCCGCTGGAATGCGAGGTGGAGGCGGTGGGCTGCCGTTCAGCGATTGCTTCAGCGTATCGATACTCGGACGTGACGGTGCGAAGTCGCGCGCGCTCAACCGCAGTGGATTCATGCGCGGCGCTGGCGCGATACGGATTTTGCCCGTTCGCAGAGGGTTGCCTTGTGCGGCGTTGTCATCCTTAACGGCGGCGGGCGACGGCGAATGTGGGGATGCGCCTGGCAATGGGAGCGTGGTGAGCGGCGGAAAACGGCTGGGTCTTTCGCCAGGCTCGGTTGCCGTTTGCGATTCGGGAGAATCTGAAGAATCAACTCCACGCGACTCAGAACCATCGGGCGACTGAGTGAAATCGGGAGCCGTTTCGGATGGCTCAGGAGCATCAGGAGCCGGAGCTGTCGGGAAGGGGGGGACAGGCGTCGATTCCTGAGGCGGCGCTTCGTTCGTCACGAAGGAAGGTTGCTCGGAGGGGGGAATCCAGCCGTCGGCTCGCTCCCGCGGAAGTGCCGCAGCTCGCGGAGTCTCGCCCGATTCGGTCGGGACATGCATGGGCGGCGGCAAAGGTGCGTTGGCCGACGAGTCGGCTGGCTGATCGCCTGTATCTGATGGGGAAGATTGGGCTTGCGACAAGCTGTCGGGCGAAGTCGCGGTGGCCGCATCCTTTTTGGCGCCGCAGCCGAGTGGGCACCCTAAGAGGCAGACCAGGATGACGCCGAGTGCCACTCGGCTCAGCAAATCTTGGTTCCAGCGTTGCTTCATGGCCGCGGCCTCCCATCGCAGAGAGACGCGCGAGCGCTACCGTCCGAAGATGCCGCGTCGTCTCTTCCCTAATGAATCGGGACGATGAGTGGCGATGGTTGAGAAGATTTGGAGGATTTTGCGGACTAGTCGGGTTTTGCCAACTGGAAGTAAGTCGTACCGAGGTCGCCCGCTCACTTAGTGAGCGGTCAGCCGCGTGGCGGGCGAGCGTCCATAGCCGCCAGCCAAGCCGCGTCGCGCCCCGAATCGACGGACGAGAAGTCCGTAGTACACAGTCGCCGGAGGTGACCAATGACCAATGACCAATGACCAATGACAAAAAATCAGGTCTTGGGGAGTAAGCTGAGGACGGCGGCGCTGGGGCGAGCGATCACGTGCGCGGCGATCAGTTTGCCTAAACTGCCCACTTTCTGTTGGCCTGCTTCGACGGCGGCCTTCACGGCGGCGACATCCCCTTTAATGATGACCGTGATGTATCCCCCACCCAGCTTTTCCTTGCAGACCACCTCGACATTGGCCGCTTTGCAAGCACTGTCGATCGCTTCGAAGACGGCGGTGAACCCTTGAGTTTCGATGAGGCCGAGAGCAAAAGACGGGTCGGACACGATGGGCTCCTTCGAGATGGCGGGTGCGGTGGCGCCGGTGAGCGGCGCGGTGGAATTCGATTGGTTAACGGGCTGGAAAACGACCCCTTGTTCGATCAGGGGATTGTATTCCGGCTGGCTGACCAGGGCGTTCCAGGCCTGATCGTCGGGTCGGGAGAGGAGGGAACGCAACGGGGCGCCCCCCATTCGTTCGGCCTGGCGAAAACCGGCGTCCAGAGCCGCGGTTACGGCTGCCGTATCGCCCAGGATCTTGATCACAACTCCATAGAAGTCATTGAGTTCCGCTTGAAGAATGCGGGTCTTCGCCGACTTGTCCATGACGTCGAGAGCGACGATGGCGGGGGTAAAACCCGTGGTTTCCAGGATTCCAAGGCTGTCGGCCACTCGCAAACTTCCTAAACTCTGACAACGGATGGACGGGACACGTCGTATTATAGCTTGGTCCAAAGGATAGCTTGGTTACGATTCGGCGACTTGACTAGTCGAATCGCCAACGATAACGCATATTTCTTCATCAGAATTGTCTAGGTTCTAATCGACGATTAGCCGTGACAACGACGTTCCTCCGGTAGTAAGCCCATGAGTCCCGCCCCTCCGACACGCATTGACCTCGACGACAGCGACGCGCGGCAACTCCGCAACGTGCTGCGGGATATTGCCGAGGATGTGCGGAAGAAGACGGTGGATGGGCCGTACGCTCACAACATCGAGGTCTTGCGGCATTTGTATGGCGAAGAGAAGTGCCAGACTTTGGGCATTTATCAGATTCCCGACGGTTTCGTACTGTCAGTCGTAATTCCCGCCTACAACGAGGTCGAGACGATCGAGTCGATCTTGGCTCGAGTTCGCAACACGGGACTGCCGGTGGAAATGATTGTCGTCGACGACGGCAGCACCGATGGGACTCGAGAATTGCTACACGACCTCCAGCGGCAAAAGAAAGAGTTGTTCGAACTGGTGCTGCACGAACGGAACCAGGGGAAGGGAGCGGCCGTGCGAACGGGGCTGCTGAAGGCGACTGGCAACGTGGTGGTGATTCAAGACGCCGACCTTGAGTACGACCCCGAGGATTTCCATTTGCTGCTGCAACCGATTCTCGAGGATGAAGCCGACATTGTGTACGGCAGCCGATTTCTCGGCGGCGACAAGAAGATCTCACCCGCTTGGCACCGACGAGGCAATGAGTTCTTGACCTATCTGTCGAATCGCCGCACGGGGCTCAAGATTACCGATGTCGAAACGTGCTACAAGATGTTCCGACGTGAATTGATTCAGCCGGTGGCCGAAACCTTGCGAGAGCGTGGGTTTGGCGTCGAGTTGGAGATTACCGCCAAGTGTGCTCGCTTGCCCAATGTCCGATTTGAAGAGCGACCGATTCGCTATTCTCGTCGTTCTTACGCCGAAGGCAAGAAGATCGGGATGAAGGACGCGATTTGGGCCTTGTGGTGTCTAGCCCGCTACTAATTGTTGCTCGCCGAACCAAGGGAACTCGATGACCGAGTCGTCGGCGGAGAGTGAAGGGCGAGCCGATCTGCTGGCCGCGGCGCGCGGCGCCGTGCGATGGACGTTGGTCGCGCAGGTTGCCAGTCAACTCACTTCCTTGGTCGTGGTGGGTGTTCTGTGTCGTTGGATTGCGCCTTCCGAGTTTGGCGTCTTCAATACGGCGCTGTTGATCGTGTCGTTGCCGCGTATGCTGGTGCAACTCGGGTTGACCGCGATCGTCATTCAGCGCCCGCGACATTCGTCGGGGCAACTCAGCTCGCTCTTCTGGTTCAATCTGATGTTGGCTTTACCGAGTGTCCTGGCGGCACTCTCTTTGGCCGTGTTCATGGATACGGCCTCGGGGTCCGGCCGTTTGCTGGCCGTGGCGACGGGGCTTGCGGGGAGTGTTCCCGTTGCCGCGCTGGGGACCATGCACCTCGCATTGCTCGAGCGCAGCCTGCGCTTCAGTTCCACCTCGCTGATCCGCTGGTTGGCTCAACTCGCGGGAAGCAGCGTCGCGATAGCTCTGGCGACTCGCAGTTTCACGGTCGAGGCGTTGATTGCTCAGCAATATGCCGAATGGGGTGTGCTGGTTGTCGCAGCTTGGCGTCTGGAATCTTGGCGGCCAAGTTTACCCTGGCGACGCGGCGAATCAGAGTCCGACGCCCGAGGCGAGTCGATACGTGAGTCGCTGCGGTTTGGCAGCCACATCGTGGGCGTCAATTTCGTCTTTTATATGGCTCAGAATATCGACAAGTTGCTGTTGTATGCACTGGTCGGCGGGACGACGGTGGGAGAAGCGGCGGTCGGCATGTATTCGCTCGCCTTTAACTTCATGATGAAGCCGGTCAATGCCGTGTCGACTTCGCTGTCGAGTGTGATGCTGCCAGCGCTATCGCGCGCGGCGGCGGAGAGAGTCCACAACAAGCCGCATGGCAAGAAACGAAAAAAGGACGGAAGTGCGATGCCGCTCGCCTCCACTTCAGGCGACTTTGGCGGATTGGTCGCTCATTTCTACCGACTCTGCTCGTTGCTGCTGGCGCCAAGCGGCGTGGGGTTATGGTTGGTGGCTCATGATGCCATGCGAGTGCAAGCGGGGCCTCAATGGGATGCCGCCGGATTGATTCTTCGTTGGCTTGCGCCTGTCGTCGTGGTCCACGGTTTGTATAACCTCTCGGGCAGCGTCGTGACGTCGACGGGGGACTCGGGCTGGCAATTGCGATCCGCCATCGTGATGCTCATCGTTCAAGTGCAAACGTATCTGGCAGGTTACTGGCTCGGCGGGCTCGCGTTACCGCCTCCTTGGGGACACGTGTATGGCGTTGCCGCCAGCTATTCGTTGGGCATGCTGCTCATCCTGTTTGTTCCATTCCAGTGGGTCGTGATGCAGCGAGTGGGCTTGGACTGGCGCCAAGTCTTCGCCCCTCAAGGACGCCTGTGGCGCGCGGCGATCCTCATGGGATTGGGAGTGTGGGCCTTTCAACTCGGAATGAACTCGCTGGAATTCTGGCGCGACGCCGCGGCCATCATAAGGCTGGTAGTCCTGGTGGTTCTGGGCGCCGCTCTCTACTCGGCACTCGTCAGGAACGAACTGCGCCAGTGTTTTGCGGTTGGAACCTCAAGAAGCAGTTCGTCGGCTGACTTCTCTCGAGGCTGAGTTGTGACCGGTTGCTTGGCATGGCGACAAGCGGGACAATCCTTTGTCCCAATCATCCCGCGAGGAGTTTGCCATGTCAGCTTGCGCCGGTCGCCCGTGCGACTTTCCGTGGAGCCGCGTTTTGCGCAGTTTTGCTCGACGCCTTACAGCGACCGTGCTGCTTGCGAGTGTTTTGATCGGGGGTTTAGGCGGGGTTGCGCCGCATGCAGCTTGGGCGGCCGAGCCGGCGCCCGAGTCGATGTTCTTGGCGTTTGTGCGCGAAGAAGCAAGTAAGTTGCGCGCGGCGGATCAGCCTCCGAAGACTCGAGAAGAATGGGAAACTCGCCGCGTCAAGCTGCGTCAATCGCTGACCGAAGCGTGGGGGGAGTTTCCCAAAGATCCGTGTCCGTTAGAGCCGCGAGTTATTGGGACGACAAAGTACGCTGGTTATCGCATCGAGCGGCTGGTGTTTCAGACGCTGCCGGGAATCTGGATGACGGCTAACGCTTATGTGCCGGATGGCGAAGGCAAGATGCCGGCGGTGTTGTGCGTTCATGGGCACTGGCGTTTAGCTAAACAAGAGCCCGTAGTGCAGGCTCGCTGCATCGGACTCGCTCGCTTGGGATTCTTCGTGCTGGTGGTTGATGCGTTTGGGGCAGGGGAGCGAGCGACCGGCAAGGCTTTGGGCGAGTACCATGGCGAAATGGCAGGCGCGACTCTCTTCCCCAGCGGACTTACCTTGTCGGGCGTGCAGTTGTATGAGAATCGACGAGCGGTCGACTATTTGCAATCGCGAGCCGAAGTGGACTCCGAGCGAATTGCCGTGACGGGGGCCAGCGGCGGCGGCAATCAGTCGATGTATGCGGGGACGTTTGACGAGCGAATCAAGGCGGCGATCCCCGTTTGTTCCGTGGGAAACTATCAGGCCTATTTGGGCGCGGCCTGCTGTATGTGTGAAGTCGTGCCAGGCGCGCTGCGTTTCACCGAGGAGGGAGAATTGCTCGGGTTGGCGGCGCCGCGAGCACTGATGGTGATCAATGCCACGGGCGACGCCCGCCAGTTTTCCGTCGCGGAGGCTCGCAAGTCGCTGGCCCGAGCCGCCGACATTTTCAAACTGTACGATCGATCCGACTCGGTGCGGCATACGATCATCGAGTCGGGGCATGACTATAACCAACCGATGCGCGAAGCCATGTATGGCTGGGTGCGTCGGCATTTGGCGGGAACTGGCGATGATTCGCCATTCGCCGAGTCGCCGATCAAGACGGAAGATCCGGAAAGCCTCCGCTGTTTTCCTGGCGACTCACGGCCCGACGACTATGTGACTTTGCCGCAGTTCGCTGGCGCGGAATCGCGACGAATTCTGAAGGCTCTGCGTGCGGCGCAGTCGGTTGACGAGTGGCGGGAGATGCGCAAGCTGCGCGTGGAAACGTTACGCGAGCGAGTGCTGGGAGGATTCCCCGCGGAGACTCCGTTGCAACTGGCCGCGGATGCGCCTGTCGAGGGGCGCACGGTGTTGCATTACACCTCTGAGCCGGGGGTGCGACTGAATGCTCTTCTCGCGCGAACGACGACGGCGAAGCGATTGGCCGTATTGATCGCGGCGGAACTGCCAGCGAATACGGCTGCGAGCGAGTTGGCGGAGAAGCTGCGTGCGGCTGGGTGGAATCTCTACATTCCCGAGCTACGAGCCACGGGTCGGACGGCGGTTCCTGGAGACACGATTGGCCGCGCGCCTGATCATAATTCGGCGGAGTGGTCGCTCTGGATTGGACGACCTCTGTTGGGGCAGTGGGCTTGGGACGTGAAGCGATCGCTGGATGCGTTGTCCGCGCATGACTCGGCGGCGGTCGAGCAGGTTGCCTTGATCGGCATTGGCCCGCTGGGCCCCGTATCGCTGGTAGCCTCTTCGGCGGCGAAAGTGCGAGCGAAGCAAGTTGCGTGCGTTGATTCGCTGATAACTTATGTGACCGACCGACCCTATCAGCGGCAACGCTTGGGCATCATGGCGCCAGGCATTCTGCGACACGTCGGCGATATTGCTCATCTGTCGACGCTAGTCGACGCCGAGCGAGTGGTGTTTGCGGGCGGCGTGGAGCCGGATGGTCGCACCGCTCATCCCGATTCGATCCGCCTCGCGTTCTCTCCCGTCGCGCACAGCGGCGCCCCCAAATTCATCGAGTCGTCAGAACTGGTCGCCGAATTGGGACGCTAGCCCCCGTAGCGGAACTCGCAAGAGTTCCGACGGTCGCCCAAGAACAACTCCCCCATGGCCTAACCGCGCCGCCGACTGAAGAAGTCTCGAACGCGAAGCTACAGTAACGAAGTCAACTAATTGGACAGCGCCAAGTTCGCCGAGTTCACCGGTGTCATCACTCTTGAATGAACTTAGATGGAGTGCCTCGGCCATTTTTCAGAAGCCTAGTTCGGACAGTCTGACCCGATGAGTGAGGATTAGTGAAGATCAGTGTTCCCTTTTCTTGGGCGCGGGGCGGGACGAGTTCGAAGCTAAGCCAGAATCTCCTCGACCACTCGCGCTTTTTGGCCATCGACTAGCGACAACTCTTGGACGTTGCGAGTGAAGGTGAGCTTTTGGTGGTCGAGTCCGAACAGATGGAGCAGGGTGGCGTGGTAGTCGCTGTGAGTGACCACATCCTTGATGGCTCGATGTCCCCACTCGTCGGTTTCTCCATGAATGTGGCCGCCTTTGACGCCGCCGCCCGCCAGCCACATGCTGAATCCGTAGGTGTTGTGATCGCGACCGACTTTGTCGGGGCCCGTATCGTTTTGGATGACAGGCAATCGTCCCATTTCGCCGCCCCAATGCACGAGTGTTGAATCGAGTAGCCCTCGCTGTTTGAGATCTTTGACGAGCGCCGCCGAGGGCTTGTCCGTCTTCTTGCAAGCGGCGGGGAGAGCCGTGCGGAGGGAGCCATGATGGTCCCAAAACTGATATCGCGTATAGAGCTGCACGAATCGCACGCCTCGTTCGACGAGTCGGCGAGCGATCAGGCAGCGAGTGCCATAGTCGCGAGTGGCTGGTTCATCGATCCCATACAGTTTCAAGGTTGCTTCGGTTTCTTGGCTGATATCCACCGCTTCTTTCGCGGCCGATTGCATGCGAGCGGCGAGTTCGTAGCTGGCGATGCGAGCCTCCAGATCCAACTCGCCCGGTCTCTGAGCCAGATGTTCCTTGTTTAAGTCGGCGAGATATCCCAGCAGTTGTTCCTGCGGTTTACCTCGATGCAGCGCCGCTGGATCCAAATTGAGAATGCGTGGCTCTCGAGGTCGCACGACGGTTCCTTGGAACAGCGATGGCAGCCAACCATTCGCCCAATTCTGCACTCCCAGCACCGGCAGGCCGTCGGGGTCGGTCAGGACCACGAACGCCGGCAAGTTCTGACTCTCCGTTCCCAATCCGTAGGTCATCCAGCTGCCGAGCGAAGGACGGTACGAAATAGGACGACCCGTATTCAACGCGTCGATTGATTGACCGTGATTGTTGACCCCGGTGTACATGGAGCGAATGAGCGTGACGTCGTCCGCGATCTCGCCCAAGTGCGGCAGCAACTCGGACAATTCCATGCCGCATTCGCCATGCCGACTGAACTTCCAGGGGCAGCCCAAGATACGAGCGCTCGCCTCGGCGGCATTGTCGTACTTGATCTCGCCTTGAAACTTCTCGAGATGATGTTTGTTCAGCAAGGGCTTCGGGTCGCACAGGTCGACCGCGCTCGGCCCCCCCTGCATGAACAGGGAGATCATCGCCTTGGCTTTCGGCGCGTAGTGCGGCGCCTTGGGCAAGAGATCGAACTTGCGCGGCGCCAGCTCGGGCCGAGGCGGCGCGGCGGACAACGACTGTTCGCGCTGGAGCCACGCGAGTGCGACGGCGCCGACGCCAAAGGTTGCGTTTCGCAGGAGTTCACGTCGAGTGGTGAAGCGTGGGGTAATCATGGGAAATCGCTGGCTAAAGTCACGAATCGAAGATCGCACTAGTCGACATACAGAAACTCATTCGAACTGAGTAGCGCCTGGCAGAATGCGGCGAGCGCCAGTTGATTGGCGTCGATGGTTTGGTCAGGCTTCTCCTTGGGCTGAGCGGCATAGGCTTCACGCTGAGTCGCCAGGAACTGAGAGGTGCGGGCAACTTCCGACGCGATCGGTTCTCGCCCAAACACTCGTTGGAACCCGCGGCGAATACGAGCGGCTTCATCGTCGCCCGTTTCGCGAATAATCTGGTCGGCCAGCAAACGAGCTTGTTCGAGAATGAAGTCGCTGTTCATCAGCAGCAGGGATTGCGGCGCGACAGTCGATTGCGACCGAGCCGTGCAATTCGGTTCGAGCGTCGGCAGGTCGAATGTGTCGAGCACTCCGAGCAGGCGAGTGCGTCGCACCTGCACGTAGATGCTGCGACGGTAGTCCTCGCCATGCATGGGAATAATGGGGCCCGGTCGATTCTCGCCGTTCTTGTTTTCAATCCCAATGACGATTTGGCCGACATCATCCTCCATGACCGGCACCGGCGGGCCGAACGACTTGAGGTTCAGCATGCCGTTCACGGCGATCATGGCATCGCGTACCGATTCGGCGTCGAGTCGACGCACTGGCATACGAGCCCAGAGCAGATTGTCGGGGTCCGCGGCTTCGGCTTCGGCGATGTGGCGAGATGACTGTTGATAGGCTGTCGACAACATCGCCTCGCGGTGGAATCGTTTCACCGACCACCCCCCCAGCGGCCCTTCGTCGTTCGCGACGAAGCGGTCGGCGAGCCAATCGAGCAGTTCGGGGTGTGAGGGGCGTGCGCCGAGTTTCCCGAAGTCGCCCGGCGTCGCCACGATGCCTCGTCCAAAGAGATGCATCCAGAGACGATTCACCAGCACTCGGCCCACAAGAGGATGTTGGCCATTGGTCAAGTGTCGTGCGAAGGCGAGTCGTCGGCCGGTCGTGGGAAGATTCGGATCTTTATCCAACAACGGAGCGGTGGAGATGACCGTCAGGTCTCCGGGAGGAACAACTTGCTTGGGGTTGTCGGGATCGCCGCGGTCAAAGAGCGTGGTGGGAGGAACGTGTCCTGGAACTTCGGTCAAGCACGCAATGAAATCCTCAACCGGCTTCGTGGCTCGGACCGCGGCCACTTTCTCCGCTTCCCGCTTCAGGTCTTCCGCAGCCGCATGGTCGTAGAGATACAACGAGCCCGCGTCGACGTTGACCGCGGGGAACTCCTTGAGCATTTGTTGTTGTTCTGGCGTTCGCTTGGCCGGCGGGGTATCGCGAGCGGCTCGCACCAAGTCGCAACGATCGCCAGAAATCTTCGCCAATTCATGGTCGAGAGTCCGCAGGATGTAGTCGGTCTGCTTGGCTTGTCTGGCGCCTTCGAGTTTCGCTGCTTCCGCTTCGATCGCCACCGCTTGCGTGCGATTCTCGTCGGTGTAGAGCGAAACGAGCCGCTGTTGCGGCGAACGCCACTTCTTCCAGTCGAGCGCCGGTTCGAAGATCGCTCGCATCCGATAGTAGTCAGTCTGTGGTATCGGGTCGTAGCGATGATCGTGGCATTGAGCGCAACCGACGGTCATCCCCATCAACGACGTCGATACCACCTTGATCGTCTCGGCCACGACCGCGTTGCCTGACTCCTTGGGGGCGACGCCAGACGAAGAGCCATCGGGGACGGTGCGCAAGAAGCCCGTGGCCACCAAGCGTTCGATCGAATCAGCGGCCAAGTTCTTGAGCGGTTGGGCGACGAGTTCATCGCCCGCCAACTGCTCGACGATCATGCGATCCAGCGGTCGATCCTCGTTAAATGCGCGAATGACGTAATCGCGATACTTGTACGAGTAGGGTCGGACCGGATCGGTCTCGGAATAGCCGTCCGAGTCCGCATAGCCGGCGACATCCAGCCAATGACGCCCCCAACGCTCCCCGTAGCGTGGCGAAGCGAGCCAGCGATCGAGGGCGCGGGCGAACGCGTCGGGGCTGGGGTCCGCCACGAACTCAGACACCTCTTCGGGGCTGGGAGGCAATCCCCATAAATCGAACGAGAGGCGGCGCAGCAGTTGAGTGGGAGTGGCGGCGGGGGAGAAGTTGAGTTGGCGGGCGGCGAGTTTTTCGAGCAAGAAGAAGTCGATTGGCGAGCGAGGTTGAGCGGAGGCGGCAACCACGGGCAGGGGCGTTCGTCGGACAGGCTGAAAAGCCCAGAAGCTTCGCTCAGCTTCGGTAATGTCCGCGACCGTCGAGACATCCTCAGGTTCGTCTCGCAAGACCGGCGCACCCGCCTTGATCCAGCGTTCCAACAGCGCGATTTCGCTCTCGGACAATTTTCCCTTGGGAGGCATTTCCCCGTCCCGTACTCGTTGGAAAAGATAGCTTTCCGCCGGTTTTCCTGGGACGATGGCCGCTCCCGACTCGCCGCCCGCGACGGCTAACCGCCGCAGACGCAAATCGAGCTTCCCCTCGCGTTTTCCCGCTTCTCCGTGACAATGGAAGCAGTGCGCTTTCAGAAGCGGTCGAATGTGCTCTTCGAACGTCAACCGTTCGTCCGCTGGCGTGATTCGCGGCGCGACTAGCGACAACGCCGCGATCGCGAGGAAGAAGATGCGAACAAACACACGAAATCGATCCGACATAGGGGGGACTCCTCCGGCAGGAGTTTTCGGTAAGGCAGGTTCCCATCAGCATGGCTGATCGAACGACCCAGGGCAAGAGCGAAGCGGCGAGGAGTAAGGGATGGAATCAGTGAAGGTAGAGATTCTGATCTTGGGAGCGGGTTTTGCGGGGAGTCTGACGGCGCTCGGTTGCCGCCGACTCGGTCGGGATGTGATGGTCCTCGACCGAGCCAAGCACCCGCGATTTGCGATTGGCGAGTCGTCGACGCCGGTCGCCAACCGCGTTCTCCACGATTTGGCGGTTCGCTACGATTTGCCTCGACTCTTGCCACTCGTCAAATACGGCCCCTGGCGACGAACTTACCCCGAGATCGGCCTGGGGCTTAAGCGGGGCTTCAGTTACTTCAAGCACCATCCGGGGCGAGCGTTCGCTCCTCATCCTGCCCACGAGAATGAGCTCTTGGTCGCCGCCAGTTCGGACGACGAGACCAGCGACACTCAATGGGTGCGCGCCGATGTCGACCAATTCCTCGCTCGCGAGGCCCAAGGCGAAGGAGTTCCCGTTTGGGAAGAGGCTACCGTTGAATCGTGCGAACCGCTGCTGGGCGGTGGTTGGCGGCTTCGCGGACGACGCTTATCCGAGCCTTTCGAAATCGAGACGCAGTTTCTTGTCGACGGGACCGGCGAGGCGACATTGCTGGGCCGTTCGCTCGGTATTCCTTCGATGGTGAATTCGTTGCAAACTCGTTCCCGTTCGCTCTTCTCGCATTTTCGCCACGTCGCCTCGTGGACTCAGTGGCTAAGAAGCCACGATGCAGCCGTGCAGGATCATCCGTTCGACGGGGACGACGCAGCTCAGCATATGCTGCTGGATGGCGCCTGGATGTGGGTGCTGCGTTTTGACACGGGAGTCGCCAGCATTGGGTTGGCGATCGATGAGGTGCGCCATCCCTTGGACGAATCGTTGTCGCCTGAGGATGAGTGGCGACAGTGGTTGCGGCGTTATCCATCCGTTGGCGAACTGCTGAGCGACGCCGAGATCGTTGCGCCGCCGGGACGCATGGTGCGAACAGGGAGGATTCAACGATGCATGGCGCAAGCCGCGGGCGAGCATTGGGTCGCGTTGCCGCATACCGCGGGCTTCATTGATCCGCTCCACAGCACCGGCATCGCCCATTCGCTGTGCGGCGTCGAACGCTTGCTCGCCGCGATCGGCGACAGCTGGGGGACTCATGAGTTTCCCACGCGATTGACAGCCTATGGTCAGTCGGTGTTGCGCGAAGTGCGATTGATCGACTTGCTGGTGGCGGGTTGCTATCGATGTTTAGGTCGGTTTCGACTGTTCGTGGCCTGGTCGATGCTCTATTTCGCGGCGGCAACGACGTACGAGCTACGACGGGCAAGCGACGGATACGATCCGCGGCACGAGTTTCTCAACGCTTCGGACGCCAAGTTGGTGGGAATCGTGGCACAACTGTTCGACGAATTGCAACGAGTGTCGTCAACGGCGGACGATGAACAAGCGTTTGTCGCCAGAGTCGCTCGCTTGCTTGAGCCTTACAATCACGTAGGCTTGTTTGATCCAGCGGCTCGCAATATGTATCGCCATACGGCCGCTCCGGAACTGTAAGGCCCACATCAAGACCCGTGGAGCAGGTTTGCAACCTGCCCGATTCCCAAGGTGGGGCAGGTTTTCAACCTGCCCAAGCCAAGAAGTGGGGCAGGTTTTCAACCTGCCCGAATCAAGGAGTGGGGTAGGACGTCAACCTGCCTAGTTGGACAGCGCCAGGTTTATCCGCTTGAGTCAACTATAACCTGTTAGAGGGTAAGTACTTAAGACTGATCGAGCACTCGACGTCGTCGGCATGGATCGCTCCGTGAGCGAACATCGATAAGACGACGATTTCTCTACGCTCGAAAAGGAATTCCATTAGTGACGATCAGTGAAGATGAGTGTTCCCAGAACTCGTCCCGCTCCGCGCCCAAGAAAAGGGAACACTGATCTTCACTGATCCTCACTCATCGGGTCAGGCAGTCCGACCTATCGGTTTCTGGAAAATGGCCGAGGCACTCAATCTAGCCTCATTCAAGAGCGATGACGCCACGACTCGCGCGAATCGGACGAATGGGTGGTCGGAGATGTGTTCGTGGTAAGCAACTGGCCATGATTGCTTGAACGGGGGAAAATCCGAGTCAAGGCGATGACGCTCAACGGCTTCCCCCCTCCGTTCCTCTCCATGTCATCCGTGGTTGACCGACTTCCATGTCTGACAGTGTTGAACTCGGCAAACTTGGCGCTGTCCAGCCAGGTGGACCTATAGTCGGACTGGGCAGGTTGAAAACCTGCCCCACGTGCCTGCCCCACGATCATCAAGCTTGTTAGTAGCTGACCCATTGATCGAAATTGCCGGCGGCTTCCGACCAGGTGATACGGAAGACTGCGTTGGCGCCGCCGTGAGGATTGAACAGTGTCAGTCCTTGTTCGTTGGCGGCAAACACCACATAGCAGTGATTCTTCACCAAGCGAGCGGAAGTCACCGAGTCGGGAGTGCAGAGCAGCGAGTATTCGTAGGCGGCGGCGATGAGTTGACTCTTGAATTCAAGGAATCTGGTTTTCGACTGTTCGCGATTGAGGACTGAGTCGCCCGCGACATCCTCGTAGACGGCGGTCAGTTCGTCCCGCTGCGCGATGTTTCCCAAGAGGTGGGGGAGTGTGAGGGCGACATTGCCGCCCGCGATTCCCGCGTCGCTGCCGGCGCCTCCGTAGTCGTTGGATCGAGCTTGGTCTTCGATCCAGCCCGATGAGGCTGCGATGACAAAGGCCTTCTCGATCAAGGCGAACCAGAGAGGGCTGACGGCCGCGTCGACCGCCGACAGCGAGGCCGCTCGTCCACCCAACGCGAAGACCAAATTCCCCTCGCTATTGGTGGGCAGGAAGCGGTCGACCGTCACATACTCCGCTTGTCCGTCTCGAAAGAACCGGATCGTGTAGGTGTCATCGCCATTGTCGATGATCATGTCGCGAATGGCTTGAGGATCTTTGGCGGCGATGCTGGCGAGCGAAGCGAGCAGGTAACAGTCGCCGAGCGCGCCTTGGTCGATATCGAGACTTCGAGGACCTGTGGAGCCGAACAGCACTCCGTCGGCGTAGGCGTAATTGTAGTAGGTCCCATCTTTCCCGCGAGCTCGCGGGCGTTCGCCGCCTCCGAACCATTTGTCGGTCAGTTTGACTAATTGGAAATTCGGCGAGTTGACAGACAGATTGCCCAGGAACGTTTGGCGATAGGTGGTGTTCGCCAAGTCGCCATTCAGCAACTTGCCCAGCAGATTCGCGACATATGCGGGCATTGTGTGAGGCGCGGTCAGGAAACTCCGGAGCAACTGGAGTTCGACTTGAGTCACAGTCGTTCCTTCCAGGGCAACTTGCTGGAGAGCAAACTTCATCTGGGCGAACTGGAAGTCGAGAGTCGCGGGTGCTCCGTTTCTCACGGTCATCGTTCCGCCTTCGAACGGAGTGCGCTGAGCGGAGACACCCCGGCCGTTTGCTGTGAGCATAACGACTTGCGTCGAGCCCATCGGCGCTCCTAGGAAGCTCTGTTCACTGCCGTAGGCCTTCCATTGTTGCCATGGCTGGCCTTGAAGGACGATGGAACCTGTTTCAGGGCTGTAAAAAATGGCGCCATTCTGAAACTTGCTGACACGAAACTCGCTATTCACGCTCACGTCCTGCTCGTCGCTGACAGGATAGCCGAGTGTGCCGCGAGTCTGCCCTTGGTTGCTCCAGGTTCGCCAGATGTCGCCGTGAATTTCATAGGCGCCCAGCGCGGGCGTCCATAAGATGACTCCATTCTCGAAGGTGCTGAACCGCCCGCCCGCTGCATCGCCGACCGCGGTCTCGTTAGTTCGCGGCAACCCCAGCACGCCCGCGGGACCTCCTAACTGCACGTACTTCTGATATATCGCCCCATGCACTTCGAACAGCGAATCCATCGTGCGATAGATCGCGCCGAATTTGAACTCCGTGACAAAGACAAGCTTTGAGCCGATCAATCGTTCGCCCGAGACTTGCGGCCCGAGGATTCCTTTTTCTCCACCCAGCTTGGCGTAAAAGTCCTTGGTTGCGGTCGACATGTTGAGTCCGCCCAGACTGGCGGGTGCGACCGAGGTCAGAAACAACAGCTTGTTGTTTAACGCGTTGCCAGGACTGACCAGCTTCATGCCAATGGAGCGGATGATTGTCGTCGCATTGGTGTCGCGATCCCACACAATCGAACCTCGATCAAAACGACTGATCCGACCTTTTCCGTCCGCAGTCGGAAGTTCGTCTGACCGAGGAAGACCGACTTGTGTCAACACTCCGACTGACGACCAACGTTGAAAAATGGCCCCATGCACCTCGAACGCCTGATTGCCTACCGTGGGACGGTTCATGATCACGCCAAATTCGAACTTTTGAATCGTATCGCTGGTGGGAGTGACGACGCTGAGCGAATACAGCCCCTCGGGTGTCACGGGATTGCCGAGCGTCGGATTATTGAACCCACCGAGCGACTCCCATTTCTTTAGGATGTTGCCAACGACATGCACGGCTCCGTGACTCGCCGTCCACACGATCACCCCATGCTCGTAGGTGCGCAGCTTGGCTTGTCCGTCGGGCGAGACAAATTCTTGACCGTTGTTGGTAGGTTGACCCAGAATGGTCGCTGCTTGGTTTAGTTGGCGGTAGTAGACCGCGATAGGACTAGGGTCCGCAGGACCTCGTAGTGTTCCGCGCAGTGGCGAGACCGACGGTTGCTCGAATCCGTAGCTTCCTAATTCGTCCCATCCTCCTTCGCCATACAACGAGTTGCGACCCGAACCGGCCAACAGTATGTCGTCCCCTTCGCCGCCGAACATCGCGGCCGGCAGATCCAGGCGGTTGATGAAGTAATCGTCGCCCGCGAACCCATCGAAGAAGAGTTGTTCTACCGCGGAGGCGGAAAAAGTATGGATGACGGGATCGTCTGGCGACGCATCAAGGCGGTTGCGCACCGTATAGACTGATAGCAGATCTCCCTCGCGCATCACATCGGCATAGTTGTGCTCGTCGTCGCCGATAATGCTCAACATCCCTTCGTCGGACAAGGTCACGTTGACGGCACAAAGTTGACGACTCTCAAGATCCTCGACGACCATGTAACGATGACGCATTGCATTCTGTTTACGAGCGGTCTGAACTGTTCGGGCGCGAGTTCCAAGGGGATGCGAACGAGTCGTTTTGGCGAGCGGCATGTGAGACTTTCCTGGCAGGAGACGGACAGACCAATGCGGGCGATTCCCGCATCTCTGTTCTCAAGCGAGGAATGAACAGCTTTGTTACAAGTCGACAAAGCAATCAGGTTTGGCGTCTGCGTTGTAAGTGCCTGCTTTTTAAGTGTTTGTGGTGTTTTGTGGGCCTGCTGGATTTGGGGGCCGACCACTTGAGACGCGGGCCGTCCAAGAAATCTCAGTTTATTCCAGCGAGACGACGTAACATCGAGTAAGGGAATCCGCTTGAGGATAGAGGCGAGCGGGGAGGGAGTAATCGCCCTTCGACGCCGACGCCAAAGTCCTGTCGTCCTGGATCATTGCCCTCGATTGAGGAGTACTCAACGCCATGAACTCGCCGTTCGCTGCTTTCCGAATCGTGCTGGTCCTTCGCGTGCTCGCCAAGAACCTGGGTAGTCTGGTGTTGGGTTGCTGTTTCGCCGCTTTAATGGGATGGACGACGGCTTCGATTGCTGATGAGCCAGCGCAGCAATACCCCTTTCCAAAGGCTCCTCGTAGCATCATCGAACAACTGGGGACTTTGCGATTGGGCCAGCCTGCGTCGATTGGCGACCAGGAATGGCGAGTGTTGGAGGCGGCTTGGAATCTACGAGACGCCGCCAAGGTCGAGTGGACGACATCTGAGAATCAGGAACTCGTCATCAACGCGATGTTTGTTGCCTCGGGCGTAACCAACGAGAAGGATCTGAAGGTTTATCGTGAAAAACTAGCCAAGGTGGTCGACTCGGCTCGTGCGGCGGTCAAGAAATCACCTCAAGGTGCACATCCTGGCGAAACACTGATGAAGTTTCTCCATGAAGGGGTCCTGAAGGGTGGGTACGATGAAGACCAGACGTCATTGGCGGCCGTCTTTGATTGCCAGAAACACAACTGCGTCTCGTCGACGGCAATGTACTATCTGGTCGGGAGTCAGTTAGGGTTCGAATTGCGAGTCATCGTCATCCCCGGCACTCGTTTTTCCAGCGGACACGCTTGCCTCGATCTGATCGACGGCCAGAAGGTTTATGAAGTGGAGCCTACCAACCCGGATGGTTTCGACATGGCGACGAAACTGAATCGCCCGGGAGTGTTTGTGATTGGACCGCGAATCGATCGCAAGGAAGGGCATTTAGTGAATGGGTTGGGGTTGGCGGCTTCGATCTACTCGAATCGCGGCGTCGCCATGGTCAAGGTGAAAGAACCCGCGGAGCCTGATTATTTGACTGCGATCAGCTTGGGCGGTCGAGCCTTGATGTGCGACGCTCACGAACGAACGGCGTCGACCAACGTCGTGGCTTGGTACGCGAATTGGGGAAATCAGCTCTCCAAAGCCGGTCGGTACGACGACGCCGTCCGCGTGTTGGCCCAGGGAATGCAAGCCACGAACGCGGACGATCTCAAACACAACTTCCAAGTCATCGCGTTCGAACAATTCGACATGTTGGTGAAGAGTAAGAAGGATCGAGAGGCTCAAGCAGCGCTCGACTTTGCCATGTCGACGCTACCGCTCGCCGACGACCTACGCCATTCTCGTCCATGGATGCGCAACGCCAATCGAGTGTATGAAAGCGAGGGAGGCGAGGCGGGGGTGGCGGTCGTGCAACGAGCGTTAGCGGTTGCTCCCGCTGCTGATCACCCGGAACTCAAGAAACATCAGACTCAATTATTCTTGCGCTGGTCTCAAAAAGGACTCGAGCAAGGCGATTTGGCTGGTGCACTAAAAATTCTGGCGCGGGCTTACGAAGCAGACTCCACCAATGACGATCTGCGGCGAGGCTTGGCGTACTATGTCCAGGAATCGCTCGAAAAACTCGCCGAGGCTGGCGACAACGTCCCCGCGGCCGCAACGCACTTTCGGACAGTGGTCGCTCAATTTCCCCAGGAAAAAGTCGTTGGGGAAGTTGGTTCGGCCCATGCCATGCGTGTCCTGAATCGCTTATGCGAGGATGGGAAATTTGAAAAGGCGCTTGCCGCCATTCCCGGTTACGTCATGATCGTGGGCGCCGGGGAGGGGAGTGATCGCTTGACGGAGTTAGTCTATGGCAGTTGGGCGAATCAACTGCGGTCGCGAAAGCAATGGACGGCCGCCATCGAGATGAGTTTGGCGGGTTTGAAACTCGTTCCCAAGAGCGACCGCTTGTTGCGAGCAGCAGTGAAGACGGTGGACGATTGGGCCGATCCCGCGATCTCCGCCAAGGATTGGGACGGAGCAATCAAGATCTACGATCGAGGGCTCGTCTATCTGCCCGACAACGGTCATCTGAAGAACAACCGCGACTACTGTGTAGGCAAGAAGGCGGAACAGTCGCCAAATCGATAAGCGACCGTATTCTCACCCACTCATCTCAACTTGCCACCCAGCTCTCCTCATTCGTGCGATTCGTCCGATTCGTGGTCCCACCTCCCACCGGATCGCGGCAATTCCGCCGAATTGCCCTCAGTTTTCGTGGTCAACAATTGCTCTTGTCCCGTCTTACCGAGATTTTCTATACTTCTCGGCCCTAGGGAGGAGGACCGTGGCGCGGCTGCGCTGCGAGTCGCCTAGGAGATGGCGCCGTCCGAGTGGTGCGGCGCGCGACCCACGTATCGGTGAAGGGAGTTACCGAACATGAGTGGCATGGATGCTCGGCCGACGCAGCGATTGACGCGTCGGGGACGGCGGATTGCGTGGTGGTGTATCGGTTTATCAGCGGTCGCAACTTTAGCGATTGTGATGAATCGTGCATGGGGGCCCGAGGCGGCTCGCGCTCAAGTTCCTCGGACAACCTCCGGAACTGCCGCGGGCGCCGGTAATTCCAATCCGCGACCGGCGACGGGAACTGCCCCAAGAACGGCTCAACCGATCGGCACGCAGCCCAATGCCACTCGACCCACGGCGCCTCAACCCGTTGCGGCTCAACGGACCGGCTCGCCAGCATCGAACGTCGCGGGTAAAGCCGCTACGAAGTCGGCGCCGACCGCGACCCGCGGGCCGGTGCAGCAGACGGCGGCCGCGGTTCCCGAAAAGGAACTGCAGGTGGTGGCCATGGTCAACGGCGAGCAGGTTACTCGCCAAGAACTGGCCAAGGAATGCGTCGAGCGATATGGTCGCGAGGTGCTGGAGAGCATCATCAACAAGCACTTGATTCTCCAAGCGTGCCAGCAGCGAGGCGTGAAAATCACCGATCAAGACGTCGAGGAGGAAGTGGAGCGAGTGGCGAAGAAGTTCGGACTCTCGACCGACCGCTGGTTCCAATTGCTCGAGGAAGAACGCAACATCTCGGCGAACGACTATCGCCGCGAGATCATCTGGCCGACGTTGGCGCTGCGAGCGTTGGCGTCCGAACAGATCAAGATTTCGCCCGAAGACCTGAAGAAGGCCTTTGAGTCGGAGTATGGCGACAAGGTTCGCGTGCGAGTGATTTCGGTAAGCAGCCGGAAGAAGGCCGAAGAGTTGCTGAAGAAGGCGCAAGCGGCGCCGGACGACTTTGGCACGTTGGCCAAGGACAATAGTGAAGATCCGAGCGCCAGCGTCATGGGATTGGTGCCGCCCATTCGACGACATGTCGGCGACGCGAATCTCGAGAAGATCGCGTTTGGCTTGAAGAAGGGCCAGATCTCGCCCATCGTTCCGGTGGCGAATCAGCACCTCATTTTGAAGTGCGAAGAACATTTGGAAGCGGTGTATCTGGGTGGGCCTCAACTGAAGATGGCTCAAGATCAGTTGCAAGATCGGCTACGCGATCAGAAGCTTCGAGCTGCCTCGGCGGACATGTTCAAGCAGTTGCAAGAGCAGGCTCAAGTGGTCAACGTCTTCAACGATCCCGCTCGACAGAAGCAGTATCCCGGCGTGGCGGCGGTCGTGAATGGTCAATCGGTGACCATTCGACAGTTGTCGGAAGAGTGCATTACGCGTCACGGGGTGACCGTATTGGATGGCGAGATCAACCGCCGCATTCTGCTGCAAGAACTCAAACGAAAGAACCGCTCGGTCGACGACAACGACATTCAGGAAGAAGTTGCGCGAGCGGCGGACGCTTACGGCTACATCAAGAAGGATGGTTCGCCCGACGTCGATGCGTGGCTGAAGACCATCACGGAGAAGGATGGAGCGACCGTTGAACTGTACGTGCGTGACGCGGTGTGGCCGAGCGCCGCACTGAAGAAGCTGACGGGCGGCACGGCGACTTTGACGGAAGACGATCTGAAGAAGGGCTTCGAGTCGAATTACGGCGAGCGCGTCGAGGTGTTGGCGATCGTGCTCGGCAATCAAAGACAAGCTCAACAAGTATGGGAAATGGCTCGAGACAACTCGGCCGAGAATTTCTTCGGGGAATTGGCTCACCAGTATTCCATCGAGCCTGCTTCGCGCTCCAACTTTGGCAAGGTGCCGCCGATCCGACGACATGGCGGTCAGCCGTTGCTGGAAGAGGCGGCCTTCCGGTTGAAGGCTGGCGAACTCTCGTCGATCGTCTCGGTGGGCGACAAGTTCATCATTTTAAAGTGCGTTGGTCGTACGAAGCCAGTGGTGCAGGAATTCACGCCGGAAGTGCGACAGGAATTGGCTCGCGACCTGATGGAAAAGAAGGTGCGGTTGGCGATGGCGGTCGAGTTTGATCGGTTGAAGGAAGTGTCGCAGGTCGACAATTTCCTGGCCGGCACCTCGACGGCGGGCAAGTCGCCGCGAGCATCCTCGACTCCCAGCCTGGCGACGCCGGGCAACTTGGTGCCTCCGACGGCGCCGAAGGGAACGCCCACGCGTGCGGCCACCGTCCCGACTGCGCCTGCTCGTACGGGATCCACCAAACGTTAAAAGGCCTCAACGGGGCTCGCGCATTCCGCGTCGAGCTCGGGTAAGATTCACCTCGTGTCGTCGCACGAGCGAATTAGCCAGTCCAAGAACTTCCGGCTCGCGTTTTCGCGAGCCGGTTCTATTTGAGGAACGTCTTTCATGAGCGATCCACTGTTTTCGGTGGCGGGGCAGGTGGTGTTGGTGAGCGGCGCGAGTCGCGGCATTGGTCGCGCGATCGCTCAAGGGTTCGCGGAACGAGGCGCTCAGGTGGTGATCGCCAGTCGCGATGCCGATAAACTCGCCCAAGCCGCCCAGGAAATCACGGCCGCCGCGGCCGCCAAGGCCGCCTCGATCGATTCCACTCCATCCTTGTTGCCAGTTCAGGCGATCGCAGCGGACGTCGCGAAACTAGCCGATATCGAACGATTGGTCGCGCAGACGATCGAGAGCCACGGTCGCATCGACACGCTGGTGAATGTCGCTGGAGTCAATCGACGGAAGCCGGCGCTGGAGCTGACGGAAGACGACTACGACTTTATTTTGGACATCAACCTGAAGGGAGCGTTTTTGCTGTCACGCGCCGTGGGGCGTCATATGGTGGAACGACGCTCGGGCAATCAGATCAACATCGCATCGCTCAATAGCGATCGACCGCTCAAGAATGTGCTCCCTTACGCAGTCAGCAAAGCGGGCATCGCCCATATGACTCGAGCATTAGCGGTCGAATGGGGACCGGCGGGAGTGCGAGTGAATGGGGTCGCGCCTGGGTTTATTCTGACCGACCTGACTCGCAAACTGTGGTCCGAGCCGACCATGCAAGCGTGGGGACGAGCGAACACGCCACTCGAACGACTTGGTCAACCCGAGGATATGGTTGGCGCCTCGCTCTTTCTCGCCTCGGCCGCCGCCTCGTTCATGACGGGCCAAACGCTGTACGTCGATGGCGGCTTCACGGCCGGCTGGAATTGGCCCATCCCGCAAGGCGGCGGCCAGTAGAGTCAATGTAGCCGTCTCGCTTCGCGAGACGAACAGCCGCCGAGCGTACTCGCGTGGCAGTCAGATTTGCCACGGAAGGACACGGGATTTCACGGAAGTACTTAGGGACTTCGGCTGGGACTGGTCGGCATCCGCCAGGTCTGTCATCCTGATTCGCGTCGTTGTTCGACTCCGTGGATTCCAGGCGAGGGGAGAGTGCCATGGCGCGTCATGGTGGGTGGGATTGGGTGAGTGTATTTGTGTGGTTGAGTGTGTTGGTTGGGGCCAGTTCGGCGGTGGCCGCTCCACGCAATGTCGTGCTTTTTGTCTGCGACGATCTAAGTCCCGATCTGGGATGCTATGGCAACACGGCAATCCGTACGCCTCATTTGGATCAATTGGCCGCGGAAGGAGTGCGGCTGCGAAACGCGTTTGCGACGACGGCGAGTTGTAGTGCGAGTCGCTCGGTGATTTTGACCGGACTGCACAATCATGCGAACGCTCAGTATGGTCATGAGCATAGCTATCACCACTTCCGCGCCTACGACGATGTGCGCTCGCTGCCAGTGCGTTTAAACGCCGCGGGATATCACACGGCTCGCATCGGTAAGTTGCACGTAGGTCCCACCGAGGTCTTCGCATTCGATGAGGTGATTGCCGGGCCCGATCGCAATGCGGTGGAGATGGCGGAACGTTGTCGCAACCTGTTGTCTCGTTCGAACGACAAACCTTTCTTCCTTTACTTTTGTCCCTCTGATCCACACCGCAGCGCTGGATCGGTCGACAGCGATCCACTCAAGCCGAACCCCTTTGGCAATCGTCCGCAGGGGTACGAAGGGGTGAATGAGGTGAAGTACCGACCCGAGCAGGTCAAGGTTCCCGCCTTTCTGCCTGATACGCCCGTCTGTCGAGCGGAACTGGCTCAATACTATCAATCCGTTTCGCGAATCGATCAAGGAGTCGGGCGGCTGGTGCAGATCTTGCGCGAGGCGGGACGGTTGGACGATACGTTGATCATCTTTACGTCCGACCACGGCATCGCCTTTCCAGGGGCGAAGACGACTGTGTACGAACCGGGCCTGCGAGTGCCGATGATCGTGCGTGGACCGGCCGTGCGTCGAGCAGGTTCGGTCAGCGACGCGATGGTGAGTCTGGTGGATTTAGTTCCCACGTTGCTCGAGTTTGCGGGCGCTGGACCTGCGGCTGGTCAGGTCGCTGCAAAAGCGAGCGAAGCCGCTCCGGGGAAGGCCAATAATCGCAATACTCCGAATGCGGCCAAACTGCATGGTCGGTCGTTTCTTCAGGCTATGAACGAGGAGAAACCGACGGGCTGGGACTCTGTTTTCGCGTCGCATACTTTCCACGAGATCACGATGTACTATCCGATGCGAGTGATCCGCGAGGGACGCTATAAGCTTATCTGGAACTTGGCTTCGCCGCTGCCGTACCCGTTTGCGTCCGATCTGTGGGAATCGCCCACGTGGCAGGAAGCCTATCAGCGAGGGCCAGACGCTATGTATGGCCGGCGCACGGTGAAGGCCTATCTCCGCCGAGCGCCATTCGAGCTGTATGACTTGGAGGCGGACCCCGACGAGTCGCGTAACTTGGCGGATGATCCCGCTCAATCCGAGCGACTCGCCGCACTCAAAACTCGCCTCCGCGACTTCCAAAATCGCACCCAAGACCCGTGGGCGCTGAAGTGGAACTACGAATGAAGGATAAAGGATAAAGGATAAAGGATGAAGGAAAAAGGATGAAGGAAAAAGGATGAAGGAAAAAGGATGAAGGATGAAAAACCTAAACCCCTACAGCCTACAGCCTACAGCCTAGCCTCCTACATAGCTCTTCGGGCCGTACACTCGTTGGCGATATAGCACCAAGCCGTGCGCGGCGTGGTAGAGCGCGCCGCATTCCAGGTCGAGTTTCTTGGTCTTGTGCAGCAAGTCAGACAGATAGACCACGGCTCGCTTGATCCACGGCTGCTGCAGTTCTTCATCGGTCGACGACAAGATCACGAATTCGAGCGCATGGCCAGTGCAGCCCAATCGTTCACGGATGTCGGGGGCGTTACCGGGGCGTTGGAAATAGTGAGTCGAGAGGGAGCCGTCAGGGTTCTGGAATTTGCGAGCCGCCTCGACGCATTGACGAACCTTCTCGTCGGCGGCTTTCCAGGCGCCTTCGAGTGGGCCGCCCGCGGCCTTGTGGCGGTTGAGCGCCATGACGATGCCGCACATGCGATGAGTGCCTCCGCATGCGCTCGTGTCGAGGTCATGGTCGACCTCGATCTGCATCAGCTTGGCGAGCGACCAACGATTGCCGTCGCCTGCCGTCCATTCGTAATCGGTGGGACGGTAAGCGGAGAGCGCCATGACGGTCCAGCTATATTCTTGTTCGACGTTGTAGGGGACATCGTATTCCACCTGCCGCAAGTAGTCTTCGATGGTGAAGGTGTGACCGGCGGCTTTAATTTCTTGATCGAGCTTCATGCCGACGTCGGACAGATAGCCGAGCCATTGGTCGGCGTGCCCTTGGCCGGTCTTGCTGCCTGCCTCGACGACCGCTCGCAGGCCAGGGCGAGGTGGGTCGCCGAAGTCGCGGCCCTTTTCCATCGTCCAACCGGTCATGCGACCGCCATCCAGGAGATACTGGATGGCCGAGACGTCTTTGCCTTCGTTGTCGGTGATCTGAAAGTCGCGGCCGAACGCTAGGGCGCCGTGGACGATCTGCCAGGCCGCATGGTCTTTCAGGTTGAGTCGCCGATTCTGGCAAGTGAACTCCAGGGCGTCGTCCAGCTTCTTTTTAATCTCGTCATCGGATGCCAGCGACTTGGCGGGGGATTCCGCCGAGGACGATGTGGGCGTGACCTCGGGACCGCCGCTGGGGGTGGCGCCCCCGCAACCGACGATCGAGAGCGTTCCCAGCAACGCCGCAAGAGAGCCCAGCAGGCGGGTGAACTGGTGGGCGGAGGGACGAGACGGGGACGGCGGAGAGGGGCGATGAACAGCCACGGCAGTACTACCTCGCTGGAATCGTTACGCGGATCAGGTGCTCCATCACCCATGTGAGGAAGCACTGCTTAAGCATAATTCGTGCTGGGGCGCATGTCGCAAGTTTGCGCCACCAAGTCCCGCCCCGACGAGTTCTTATGTCGGTTGTGGGCGACTCTCAGCCCCAGGGGGGCTTGCCGTTTGCGGATTGTCCATAGAATTGGGGTACAGGAGTGATGGGCCGAGACTGCGGATTCGCGGGATCATGACCGGTCGTAGAGGCCTTGGGACCCAATAAATCGGTATAATCGACGAATCCTCACCTGTGCCTGATCACTGCTGTGCGTCGAGATCCGCGGGATAACGCGCGGTCTGGTGGGTTGCAGGCATTCTGAGTGGATGCTTGGCCCAGAAGTTGGTGAAAATCACGAGGAGGAATGAAAGGGATATCCCATGTTCTTCGATCCGCTCTTACTGCTGTTCATCGCGCCGGCACTGTTGCTCGCCTTCATCGCGCAGCTCATGGTGCAGTCCGCCTACGCTCGCGGTCGAGGCGTTGGGGCGAGCATGAGCGGCTACGCGGCCGCGCGTCGGATCTTGGACGCCGAAGGCCTGCATGATGTGGCGATTGAACAAGTGCCGGGGCACCTGAGCGACCACTATGATCCGAGCGCGAAGGTGTTGCGATTGAGCCCGGAAGTGTATCACGGGCATACGGCGTCCGCGGTCGGAATCGCGGCGCACGAGGCCGGGCATGCTCTCCAGGACGCCCATCGTTATGCTCCGCTGGTGATCCGTAACGCCGCGGTCCCGATCGCTGGTTTCGGCAGCGGCGTCGGCATGATCCTTCTTATGATTGGGTTCGGCTTCGGCTTGGCTTCGCTGGCCTGGTTGGGGACGATCCTGTTCTCCGCGGTGGTGTTCTTTCAGGTCGTCAACCTGCCCGTGGAGTTCGATGCAAGCTCTCGAGCGAAGGCGGCGTTGGTCGACCTGGGGATCGCGGGCCAGGACGAGATGTACTACGTGCGAAAGGTGTTAAACGCCGCGGCGCTCACCTATGTCGCCGGCACTCTCCAAAGTGTCCTCACGCTGCTGTACTACCTGGTGCGGTTAGGCGTGTTTGGGTCGAGCCGCGACGAGTAAGGTTGTTTTTTCATGGGGGCAGGGCAAAGCGGAGTCACTCCGAGTCGAATCGGAGTAGTTCCGCGGCGCGAGATCCGTGGCCCTGTTTGAGCAAGTCGAACACCTGCTCCAAACGCTCGACGATCGCTGGCAGAAAAGGGGTCGCTTGGCCAGGCAGCGGCGGGAGTGAGACCAACTGCTGTATCAGCCTATCCAGCAAGTGCTCGATGCCAGCGCCGGTCCAGGCGCTGATCTGTACGCCCGCGGGGCGAGCGTCGGGCGACTGAGTGGCGACGTCCGCCTTGTTATGTGCGATGAGCGGCGCGTTCAGCGAATCCAACAGTTGTTGGTCGGCTTCAGACCATGGCGCCGTGAGGTCCGTGACCAGGATCTGACATTCGGCCAGGCGTCGGTGGCGATGCGTGCGTGTAATGCCTTCAACCTCCAACGTATCGCTCGACTCGCGAATGCCCGCCGTATCCCAGAATTCCAGCGGCCAGCCATCCCAGGCGGTCGTAGCAGAGACGACATCGCGAGTGGTGCCGGGGCGATCGGCGACGATCGCGCGATCGAACCCCACGAGGCGATTCATGAGGCTGCTTTTGCCGACATTCGGGGGGCCGACCAGTGCGATGCGCCAGGGGGTGGTCAAATGCAGGCCGCACGGCGCCAGTTCGAGCAACTCACGCACTCGCGTGAGGGCTTCGTCGATCTCGCCTGCTCGGATCTGCTCGACCATCGCCTGACAGGCTCGCCGGAGAGCGCCCGTGGCTTGGTCTGCGAGCAGCGCGGCTGTGCGTTGAGTCGGCGCGTGAGCGAAGGCTTGCCATGCGGCTTGAGTGAAGGGATCTTCGTCTCCACTCATTTGCCAAGCAGCCTCGTCGCTCGCGATCGCTCCGCTGCGGATTAACGAGCGTTGGATCGCGTCGCTCGCGACCAGACCGCCGTGGCAATGGACTTCGACCCAATCTCCATCGCGTCGAGTGACGACGACCTCTTCGCCCGCACTGTCAGGCCCATCACTGTCAGGCCCATCGCTCCAACGACCGAATGCGATGGAGCGCAGCGGCGTCTCCTCCAGCAAAACCCCATTAGCTCGCCGGAAATATCTCGACACCAGGGGGGTGGCGGCGGGGCCGCGAACGGACACGACGGCGACAGCGCCGCGACCTGGCGGCGTGAGGATAGTGACCAAGGTGTCAGACGGGGCTTTGGTCATCGGCGAGCAACAGGGATGGGTGAGATTACGAGTTAGGCTGTGGAATCGTGAAGCCAACCGTGATGGAAGACGACAAGTGCAACGCCAGCCAGGCAGAGGTGAGGCACGAACTGAGTGTCGTGATCGATTAATGGGGCCAGGCCCGCCGCATCGCCGCCCGTGATAAAGACCTGGGGATCGCTGTGCAGTTCGTGGCGAATGCGAGTGATGAGTTCACGTACAGCGCCAACCGCGCCCCAATAGATGCCGCTACGTATGGCTGACTCTGTATTGCGTCCCAGCACTTCCGGCGGAGGTTCGTTGGTGGACACGGCGACTCGCGGGAGCAGGTCGGTTTTGGCGTGGAGCGACTCGTAGGCCAAGCGGAAGCCGGGCAAGATAGCGCCCCCAGCAAAAGCTCGGTCGACGGTGACCAAATGAACCTTAAGAGCCGTGCCGGCATCGACCACGATGGCGGGGCGATCGGGGTGGCGAAGCCAGTCGGCGGCGACCGCCGTCGCGAGCCGGTCTAGGCCGACGCGTTCGGGAGAATCCACGGCTAAGGTCAGGGGGATATCGCCCTGAGTAAGCTTTCGGCATTCGGACTGCAAGCCGCGAGTAGCTCGCCATTGCAGGAAGGCGTCGTACACGGGCCGATTGACCGAGGTCACGAACCATGGTGCGTCATCGTCCGGCCAGTGATCAGGCGGCGACTGGAAGCCCTCGAGCGTGGGACGTTCCCAGGTCTGGCGAGGCTCGGGCAATTCTCCGCGACGAGGCGGGGTGTCATCGAAGCGGCCGACCTTCATGGCCGTGTTGCCGATATCGACCGCCCACAGCGCCCGACTCATGATTCGTCCTGCGGGTAGAGAGTACGAGCGATGGCGGCGGTCAGCGTGTTCAGCCCTTGTCCTGTCACGGCGGAGATCAGGAGCACCGGCTTGTCGAGTGCCTCTTGTATGCGGTCGCGCACCTCGTCCGCTCCAGGCAACTCGGCCTTCGTTACCGCGATGATCTCTGGGCGGTCTCCCATCTTGGGGTTGTACTGCAACAGTTCGTCGCGGATCGCGCGATAGTTCGCCAGCGGGTCAACGCCATCGAATGGGATGGGTTCGAGCAAATGCACAAAGATTCCCGCTCGTTCGATATGCCTGAGGAATTCGTGTCCCAGGCCGACGCCGTCGTGCGCGCCTTCGATCAACCCAGGGATATCCGCCATCACGAAGCCGCGGTCTGCGTCAATCTGCACTCGTCCCAAATTGGGATGCTTCGTGGTGAAGGGGTAGTCGGCGATTTCGGGACGAGCCCGCGAGAGACGGCTCAACAAGGTGCTCTTGCCAGCGTTGGGCTTACCCACCAACCCCACGTCGGCGATGACCTTCAGTTCGAGAATGACCTGGCGTCGCTCGCCTTCCTCGCCCGGAGTGCATTCCCGCGGAGCTCGATTGATGGCGGTTTTGAAGCGAGTGTTTCCTTTGCCGCCCGCTCCCCCCTTGGCGATGACGAAACGCTCTCCGACCGTCGTGAGGTCCTTGATGACGAAGTTTTCGCGAGCGTCAATGACGAGGGTGCCGGGGGGGACGGCGAGGATCACGTCCGAAGCGCTGCGGCCTTGGCAATTGGATCCCTGGCCATGTTCGCCGCGCTCGGCCCGCCACACTCGCTTGTGAGCAAAGCCCGCCAGATTGTTGACCCCTTCCTCGACCACCATGATGATGCTGCCGCCATGACCGCCATCGCCACCGTCCGGCCCTCCATAAGGAACGTACTTTTCGCGCCGGAAGCTTGAGCACCCGTCGCCGCCATCGCCTCCCACAACTTCAATCTGCACTCGGTCGACGAACATGGCTGTGGGTCCGGTAGTTGGAGCGGTCGGATGCTGGATCGGTACGGGTAGTCATAAAAAAAGGGACGCTCCGGTGAGCATCCCTTCGAGTTGGTCGATTGGATCACGACGGTCGAGCGGCTTCGGCCGCGTGCTTGTCTCGCAGGTCCGACCGCAAATTGCTTCAGGCCCCACCTTGTTCCGCCAGCCCAGGTTGACTGAGCCTCGGTGTCAGGATGGGCTCCGCTTTCAGGATGAGTCCTGTGTTCAAGCGGAGCCCCAACTTGGAGCTGAGCTTAAATTCGGCAAACGAGAGCGGAAATTCGGGGGGGGGGGGAGCTAGTTCGCCGCGACGGCCGCTGGCTCGATATTGACGCGGCGACCTTCTTGGTCGAACTTCACCACGCCGTCGATCAAGGCAAACAACGTGTAGTCCTTGCCCGTGCCAACATTGCGTCCCGCATGGAACACCGTGCCAACTTGCCGGACGATGATGCTACCCGCCGTCACCTGTTCGCCGCCAAACCGCTTTACGCCTCGTCGCTGGCCGTTCGAATCTCGACCGTTGCGCGACGAGCCTTGACCTTTCTTATGAGCCATGGATCTGCTGTCCTGATTGATGCCCGCGAAGTCTACCGGTGATGCCGCCCACGAATCCGTGCGCGGCGTTTCCCGAACAATATTGAATCTCGAAATTTAGCGGTAGATCCAAAGATGATCAAGGGGTTCTTTGAGCCCATACAGGCGCAAGACTTTGGTCTGCTCGGTCGGGTTCTTCTCCAGTCGAATCCCGTAATGCAGCTCTTCCTCGTGCTCAAACAACGCATCGCCCGCTCGACGGAAGTTCAACTGGAGCGTCTTGTTGGTCAACTTGCGACCCTGGCCCGGAGGGCTCCCCTTCTCGAAACTGTCCGCCTCGACGAACTTGTACGCGTTGGTCAGCCCCTGGACGTAAATCGAAAAGTAGTTAATGCGAGCGTCCAGGTCTTCCCAAGTCACGACGCCCCAGATACTGCGGTCGTTTCGGTCGTCGCTGAGCGGAATTCGCACTCGCGTGATTTCGACCGTGTTGTACAGCTTTGACGAAATGTTCTCGCGGGCCGCGATCGCTTCCGTGGCATAGGGGAGCACTCGGTCCAAGTATTCCTTGGTCGCATATTGGCCGTCTTGCAGAACCTTGCCCGCTAACACGAAATGAGGCAGGAAGGTCAGTCCTTCCCGGTTCACTCGCTCCGTGCCAAACGTGACGTGTTCGAATGTCTCGTCCTTGATCGGCTTCGGTGCGAGTGCGTTCCCCACGTTCTTCACGCGGTACACCATGTAATAGATGTGTTTTCGCTGCATCTTGCCGGTCGGTTGAGGCATGTCGACCCAGATGCGCCGCAACGGCTTGAACGCAAATTCCAAATTCCATACCTCGCGACGCAAGACGATCGCCTTCGACTTTTCAACCAGCGTTTCACTCTTGGGCAGGTAGTTCGGCGTCCACTCGAGCCCCTCAAGGCTTGCCAAGAGTTCAACGAGCGGTACAGGGCGAGTCAGCGTTTCTTCCTCGGCGGGGTCGGGCGGGATCGTACGCAGGACGCCGGGCGCGAGCGGAATTCCACCGGCGGAAGCCTGGCCAAAGGCTGACCGTTCGCCTGTGAACGAGACGATTACCCCAACGGCCCAACAGCCGAGGAATGCGTAAGATAGGGTGGATGCGAGTTTGGGGTGGACTTTCATGCGAGCTCCAGGGAGCAAACAGGCACGGCGGGCGCAGGGAATTTCGCGGACGACGCTCGCAGAGAACGCCGACTCATCGATTCACCTTCGAGTCCGCAGACGCCGCGTCCTTCGTCGGATCGGTTATCTAGCCACGCAAGTATACTTACGCTCCGTCCTGGGTGGCAAGTTTTGCGGGAACGGTTCGGCGGCAGGCCGGTCGTGGGGGGAAAAATCGGTGCGACCGGCAGATTCCCCGCGACGTCTGGACGGAAAGATCTTCCGTGGTAATATTTGCGATTCGCGACGTTCGGGGCGGATGTTGCGTTGGAGGCCTGCATGTCAAAAAATGAAGAAGCGTTCGAAGTCAACGGCACGGTGATGCAAGCGTTGGCCAACACTCGGTTCCGAGTTCAGTTGGAGACGGGTGGCGAGGTAATGGCTCACGTGGCGGGGAAGATGCGGAAGAACTTCATCCGTATCGTGCCAGGAGACAAAGTACGAGTTGAATTGTCGCCGTACGATCTGACTAAGGGACGAATCGTCTTCCGCGAACGATAATTCGGCCGTTTCAGGCCTCGTTGAACTGCCAGTGCTTGAACTGCCGGTGCTTGAACTGCCGGTGATCTAAATCGCTCAGTGATCGCCTGTGGTTGGCCGTAACCACGGAACTTGGGAAAACGAGTGCGATCGGCCTCTGCTGGTATTGAGCACTCAAATACTCGTAGATCCATCTCTCAGGCTCGCTTTTCCCTAGGCGCCCCATTTTCCTGCCTGAATGAAGGTGTCGAAACCTCGCCAGGGCTGCCCGCCAGATTCCTTTCGGCCCCCATCGACGGACTGGAAGTCCGTCGTACATCGTCTTTTGAACCTCGTACGGATCTTCCGTGAACTTCGGTGTCCTTCCGTGGCCACTCATCTGACTGCATTCAATCTCAGCTTGTGGCGGCGCCGTTTTGGTCTTGCTTGTCGTGGTCGATCCGGAACAGAATGCGCGCTTGTCTGAAACCGAGCGGTTAGCGGGCGGGTATGGCCCGTAGAGTCGACCGACAATCTCATCGTGAAGGGAGTGGCTGGCAGTGTCTAACATTGGTTCTGTGGGGGCTTGGGTTCGTCGTCGCGCCGTGGGCGCGGTTCGATTTCTTTCGATCAAGGGCGCTGCGGCGGCCCTGATCGTCTCATCGGCCTTTTCTGTAGCCTCCTTCTCGGCGGCCACGGCGTCGGCTCAGGACGAGAAGCCGGTGGTGGTGGTCTCAATCAACAAGCTCAACGAGTTGATGAGTGACATTGGTGCGTTGAGCGAGGTGGCGAACCAGCAGGACGCGGGTCGATTGGCGCTGGGCATGGCGGGCATTTACACCGGCGGCCTCGACCGAAACAAACCGGCCGGGGCGTATGTCACGATGGGACCGACCGGCCCGAAGGTGGTTGGTTTCTTGCCCGTGACGAATTTGAAGCAGTTGCTCGGGACCTATCGCGAGCAAATCGGCTCGCCCCGCGACAAGGGAGATGGAGTGCTGGAAATCGGTGCGGACCGTCCCCAGCCGCTCTATGTCAAGGAGCAAGGCGGCTGGGCGTTCGTGGTGCAAGATCCGCGGAGTCTGCAAGGGTTGCCCGCCGATCCCACCAAGATGCTGGGCGGACTCGAGTCGAAGTACGACATTGCGATCCAGTTGAATGTCGCCAATATTCCGGCCGAATTGCGCGATTTGGTGGTCAGCCAGATCAAGATGGGCTACGACCAAGCCATGCAGGCTCAGTCGCGTAATCTGCCGGCCGATCAGCGCGAAGTCGCTAACGAAGTGGGCAAGGCGCTGGTGCAGGGGATTGAAGAGTTTATCGAACAGGCCGAGCAGGTGACGGTGGGATTCGCCATCGACGCCACGACCAAGACCACCTCGCTTGAATTGAGCATGACGGCCAAGGAAGGGACCGACTTGGCGAAGCAGATGGTCAGTCTGTACGACATCCGCTCGCTATTTGCCGCACTGGGTGGCAAGGATCCGGCCGCGAAGGGCAACATTTCCGTCAAGCTGGAAGCCAACGAGATCGCTCAGTTGACGGGGTTGCTCAAGATGGCTCGTGAAGGCGCCATGAAGGGAATCGATCAAGATTCGGGCGTCCCCGAAGATAAGCGGGCTGTCTTGAAGGCGGGCGTGAACGGAATCTTGGACGTAATCGATGCCACGGTCGCCTCGGGCAAGCTCGACTTTGGCGGCGCCGTGACTCTCGGCGCCGACAGCTCGGACTTGGTGGGCGGCGCCTACGTGAAGGATGGCGCGAAGCTGGAAAAGGCTGTGAAGAGCTTGGTTGGGCTGGGGAAGGGCGAACCCAATTTTCCGAAGGTCGAGTTGGATGTTGGCAAGTACAACGGTGTGAATTTCCACCGCTTGGTCATCCCGGCCTCGGAACTTGACCCAAATGCTCGTCGAGTGTTTGGCGATCGTGTGGAACTGGTCATTGGGTTTGGCCCCGACCGAGCCATGATTGCCATGGGACGAGACGGACAATCGATCCTCAAGCAGGCCATCGACGCCGGTGGCGCCAATGGCGCTGAGGCGATGCCGGTGCAATTTCAGGCCGCTCTGGGCAAGTGGGTGCGGTTCGCCGACAAGATGGACAGCAATGCCAAGTCGCGAGCGCTCGCTTCGGCGGCAGAAAACTTGAAGACCAGCGACATCGTGACGATCGCCGTCAAGCCGATTCCTCGTGGCATGGCGTACCGCTATGAATTGTCGAGCGGCGTGATGGAGTTGCTGGGCGCTGCCGCCAAGGCGGCTCAAGAAAACCCCTAGTCCTCGCTCGACGAGACGGTTTGAGGTTTCGCTAAGTTGCCACCAGGGCCCTTCGACGGCGTCAAAATTGCTGTCGAAGGGCCCGTGGCCATTCTTTCGTAGCGTTTCCCCCTTGTAGCCCGCTCACTTCGTGAGCGGTCAGCCGCGTGGCGTGCGAACGCCCAATGTCGTCAGGCAAGTCTCGTTGCGGGCCGCTTGGCGCAGGGAAAACGCCTCGATGCGGAGCGGGTCGACGGACTGGAAGTCCGTCGTACAAAGTAGCCCGCTCACTTCGTGAGCGGTCAGCCGCGTGTCGTGCGAGCGCCCAATGTCGTCAGGCAAGTCTCGTTGCGGGCCGCTTGGCGCAGGGAAAACGCCTCGATGCGGAGCGGGTCGACGGACTGGAAGTCCGTCGTACAAAGTAGCCCGCTCACTTCGTGAGCGGTCAGCCGCGTGTCGTGCGAGCGCCCAATGTCGTCAGGCAAGTCTCGTTGCGGGCCGCTTGGCGCTGGGAAAACGCCTCGGTGCGGAGCGGGTCGACGGACTGGAAGTCCGTCGTACAAAGTAGCCCGCTCACTTCGTGAGCGGTCAGCCGCGTGTCGTGCGAGCCAATGTCGTCAGGCAAGTCTCGTTGCGGGCCGCTTGGCGCACGCCTCGATGCGGAACGGACTGGAAGTCCGTCGTATTCACTTCGTGAGCGGTCAGCCGCGTGTCGTGCGATCGCCCGATGACGTCAGGCAAGTCTCGTTGCGAGCCGCTTGGCGCTGGGAAAACGCCTCGGTGCGGAGCGGGTCGACGGACTGGAAGTCCGTCGTACGGGACCGAATCCCGCGGAACGGGCCTGCTACGGCTTGGCGGAGTGGGACTGGGGCGATTAAGTTCAAGGTTCACCAACCAACTGTTTTGACTCGAGGAATTATTCAGCCATGCCTACGGTGGGTCCATTCGTTACGGAGCGACAAGAGATTGCGGGAGTGAACGTCGCCGAGTTAGCCAAGCGCTACGGCACGCCGACCTATGTTTATGACGCGGCCAAGGTGGTCGAACGGATTAACGACCTCAAGAAGTTCGACGTCATTCGCTACGCACAAAAAGCGTGCTCGAACTTAGCGATCCTCTCGCTCGCTCGCCGGCATGGCGTCGTGGTCGACGCGGTGAGCGCGGGGGAGATTCAGCGAGCGATCGCGGCTGGGTATCCTACTCACGGCGATCCCCATCCGATCGTCTACACGGCCGATATCTTCGATCGCGAGGCGTTGGAGCTGGTCGCAACATTGGGACTCCCCGTCAACGTCGGGTCGATCGACATGATCGACCAATTGGGCGCTCGGGCGCCCGGCGCCAACGTCACGCTCCGCATCAATCCCGGCTTCGGTCATGGCCATAGTCAAAAGACCAACACGGGGGGACAGCAGTCCAAGCATGGAATCTGGCACGAACTGCTGAGCGAGTGTCTTCAGCGCTGTGATCGCAACGGGTTGTCGATCACCGGCGTTCACATGCACATCGGGTCGGGAACGGACCTCGAGCACTTGGCTCAAGTGTGCGGGTCGCTGGAAAACGCCGTGTTGGAAGTGGGGCGGAGCGTCACCACGATCAGCGCGGGCGGCGGTCTCCCGATCCCCTATCATGCCAAGCAGTCGTACGTTGATCTCGACAAGTATTTCGAACTGTGGGATGCCACTCGCCGTCGACTCGAAGAGAAGTTGGGGCACAAACTGAGTCTCGAGATTGAACCGGGGCGATACTTGGTGGCGGAGAGCGGCTACTTGGTCACCGAGATCCGCGCCGTCAAGCAGCAAGGCAACAACACGTTCTACTTGGTGGATGCTGGTTTCAATAACCTGGCACGCCCGATTCTCTACGGATCGTATCATCCGATGTCGATTGCTCGAGCCTCGGGCGCCATGGGCGGCGAACAGGCCGAGGTGATCGTCGGCGGGCCGCTCTGCGAGTCGGGTGACATTTTCACTCAAGAAGAAGGCGGCTTCGTGAAGACTCGCAATTTGCCGGTCGCGAAGGTGGGCGATTATCTGGTGATCGAGTGTGCTGGTGCGTACGGGTTCGTCATGGCCTCGAACTACAACTCGAAGCCGTTGGCGGCCGAGGTGTTGATTGCAGCTGGTCAACCGCACTTGGTGCGAGCTCGACAGACCTTCGCCGACTTAATTCATGGCGAGATGATCCCGTCCATTTAGCCGACGATTTTGCGAACGGGTCGGTAGGCGTCAAGGGAGCGAACCATGAGCAAGCGGATCGTTAAACTGTGCCTACTGACCCTGGCCTACGCGTGGCTCGCACCGCATCCATTGCCATCGGCCGGAGCAGAACCAGCGCCAACCTTCGACCGCGATATCGCTCCTCTGATCGCTCGGCGCTGCGCCGAGTGCCATAACAGCACCGACAAAAAGGGCGGCCTCGATCTCACTCGCAAGGAAGCGGCGCTGAAGGGAGGGGATGGCGGCGTCGCGATCGTTGTCGGCAAGCCGGACGATAGTTCGGTTTGGCAGCGAGTGGAAACGGATGAGATGCCTCCCAAGCATCCGTTGTCGGAGGAGGAGAAGAAACAACTGCGAGCTTGGATTGCGGATGGTGCTCGCTGGGGCGTCGATCCAATCGATCCGTTTAAGTATTCGAGTGAACGACGCGGGGGATATGACTGGTGGTCGTTCCAGCCGCTGCGAGTGGCGACGCCGCCAGAGTCCTCGACTGCTCGCAATGCAATCGACTCCTTCATCGACGCCGAACTTCGTCGCCGGAAGCTGGCGGTTTCGCCGCCCGCGGACCCACGCGTGCTGGCGCGGCGAGTGCATTTCGATTTGCTGGGCTTGCCTCCCTCGCCGGAATTGCTCGACGAATTTGTGGGCGAATCGAATCGTGGGGAGCCCGATGCTTACGAACGGCTGGTCGATCGGCTTTTGGCGCGGCCCGAATTCGGCGAACGTTGGGCTCGACATTGGCTCGATGTGGCCCACTTCGGCGAGAGTGATGGCTTTGAGTATGACCGCTTGCGTCCCAATGCTTGGCCCTATCGCGACTGGGTCATCGGGGCCTTGAATCGCGATATGCCTTACGACGAGTTTGCTCGCTTGCAAGTCGCGGGCGACGTTTTGCGCCCCGACGATCCACAAGGGGCTATCGCGACCGGATTCTTGGTCGGCGGTGCTCACGACGCATTGATGCCTGCCGTCGAGTTGATGCGGCAGATCATGCGGCAAGATGAACTCGAGGACTTGGTGGGAACGTTTTCGCAGACGTTCCTGGGATTAACGGTGCACTGCGGACGTTGCCACGACCACAAGTTCGATCCTATTCGCCAAACCGACTACTACGGGATCGCCTCGGCCCTGGGAGGCGTCAAGCGAGGCGAACGCCCATTGTCGCCATCGTCGGCCGGAGTTGTCGCGGAACTTCAAGTTCGCTCGCTCGAAAAGGAACTCAAGGAGCTCGAGGAGCCAGCGCGAGCCGCGATTCTCGCGCGACGACGAGCCAGCTTGCGCGATGCGGGCGAGCGACCTCAAGCAGTACCGCAGCCGATCGCGGCCTGGGACTTCACTAAGGATCTACGCGATCAGGTGGGCGCTGCGCATGGGGCCGCGCATGGCATGGCGCGTCGAGATCAGGCAGGTTTGGTGGTGGATGGACAGCAGGGTTACGTCGCCACCGCACCCCTGGAGAAATCTCTGACTGCCAAGACTTTGTCCGCGGTCGTGAAACTCGCCAACCTTACGCAACGGGGCGGGGGAGTGATCACGGTTCAGACCTTGGACGGCCAGTTTTTCGACTCGATTGTGTTTGGGGAACAAGAGCCCGCGCGGTGGATGGCGGGGAGCAACAACTTTGCTCGCACGCAATCACTCCAAGGGCCGGAGGAGACGCGAGCCGCGGCCGAGCCAGTGCATTTGGCTTGGGTAAATGAATCTTCGGGCGTGATTACGGGCTATGTGCGAGGTCGTCCCTACGGTAGTCCCTACAAGACGACAGTGCAGTTGTACGAGGCAGGTAAGTCGCAGGTCGTTTTCGGGATGAGGCACTCGCCGCCCGGTGGCAATCGTATGTTGGCGGGCACGCTGCTGCGGGCCGCTCTGTACGATCGAGCCTTGTCCGCGGAAGAAGTCGGCGTCGTTGCGGCCGCGGCGGGAACCTTGACAGATTATGTGAGCGAAGAAGATCTGGCGAAGGAGTTAGGCTCGACGGGGGGAGCACAACGCGAGTCGCTTAAGACTCGTATAGCGGCCCTGCGCGACACGGTACAGCGAGCGAAGTCGGGGCGAGTGTTCGCGATTACTCCTCAAGCAGCGCCGGTTGCTCATGTGCTGGTGCGCGGCAATCCGCGTCAACCGGCGGAAGCTGTTTCGGCGAGTGGCTTGACATCGCTCGCAGGCGCCAATCCAAACTTTGGACTCGCCCCCGACGCTCCTGAGGCCCAACGTCGCACACGTTTGGTTGAATGGCTGACCGATCCCCGCAATCCGTTGTTTAGCCGCACGATGGTGAATCGCCTGTGGCATCACCATTATGGCGCGGGGTTGGTGGCGACGCCGAATGATTTGGGCTTCAGTGGAGGCTTGCCTTCGCATCCAGAGTTGCTGGATTGGATGGCGGGCGAGTTGGTGCGAGTTGATTTTTCATTGAAACGATTGCATCGCGAGCAGGTATTGGCGGCGGCCTATCGACGGTCCTCGGCTCCCCGCACCGATGCGTTGGCTGTGGACGCGGACAACCGTTGGTGGTGGCGAATGAATCCACGGCGTTTGGAAGCCGAGGCGGTGCGGGATGCGATGCTAGCGATTTCAGGACAATTGAATCGCGAGATGGGAGGGCCTGGATATCACGACTTCCGTCCATTCTTGCGCGGCGGCACTCAATTCTACGAACCACTCGACCCAGTCGGATCGCCGTTCCAGCGCCGCAGCGTCTATCGCACCTGGGCTCGCGGCGGCCACAATCGACTGCTCGACACCTTCGACTGCCCCGATCCCTCCACCAGCACCCCGAAGCGGAGCGTGACGACGACTCCCTTGCAGGCACTGGCCCTGTTGAACAATTCGTTCGTTCTGCGAATGGCCGACTCGTTGGCCGACGATGTGATTCGTGCGAGCGGTAAGTCAGCGGCCGACTCGAAGCTGGAGGATTTGGTCCCGGAGATGTTCGAGCGGGCGTATGGTCGACGACCGCAGGGAGAAGAGGCGACGACAAGCGTCGAATTTGCAAGAAAACACGGATTGCCAGCGCTAGCTCGGGTGTTGCTGAACACAAACGCATTTGTGTACGTGGAGTAGGTAGTCTTTAGGTGGGGCAGGTTTTCAACCTGCCCGGTGCACCGATAAGTGGGGCAGGTTTTCAACCTGCCTGGTACGCCGAAAAGTGGGGCAGGTTTTCAACCTGCCCGGCCCACCGAACCAGCTTGCCAAACCGAAACCGCATTCAACACACTGTAATCTCGCTCGGCAGATTGAAGCCAATTGGCACATTGAACCCACTTAGCCGGTTGTTTCCCTACCCGGCAGGTTGAAAACCTACTCCATCCGGCAGGTTGAAAACCTGCCCCACTTGGCCAAGTTTAAAACCTGCCCCACGAGGAGTCCTCGCACATAATCGAGCAAGTCCTGGGACTTGCCTGACTTTTGTCCCGCAAAGATTGACGTTCGTGGATGGGATGATTTAGACTTAAGGCGGTTTGAACCGAAGACTTACCTGCGGGAATCGAGTGTCCTGACTGGTACACTGCTGGGCCCGCGAGTTGCTTGATTTTGGTCGATCTTTACGTCGGAGAGTGATTCATGCTCGTGATTCCCGGACAGCCCGGTAAAGACTTGTGCGATCGCCACTTGGGAGTGACTCGCCGAGACATTCTGCGGGTCGGTGGATCGGCCTTTTTGGGTATGTCGTTAGCGCAAATGCTGGAGTTGCAGCAAGCGAAGGCGGCGGAGACCAGTTCAGCAGGGGGGCCGGGGTGGAATCGCGCGAAGAGCGTGATCATGGTCTACCTGCAAGGCGGCCCGAGTCATCTGGACTTGTGGGACCCGAAGGACGACGTGCCGGACAATGTGCGCAGTCCATTTAAGCGAGCGGCCTCGAAGGTGCCGGGCATGGATGTGACGGAATTGTTGCCGAAGATGGCTCAAGTGACCGACAAGCTGACGATGATTCGGTCGATGAGCTACACGCCGGTCGGATTGTTCAACCACACGGCGGCCATTTATCAGATTCACACCGGTTACACGGCGGATAAGGTGAGTCCCTCGGGGCAATTGGAACCACCGACGCCGAAGGACTTCCCCAACTTTGGTTCGAACATCATTCGGCTCAAGCCGCCCACGGTGCCGATGTTGCCGTTCGTGATGTTGCCTCGCCCGTTGCAGGAGAGCAACGTGGTGAACAAGTCGGGGACAGCGGGCTTTTTGGGTCGGCAATATGATCCGTACTACTTGTTCCCGCCCGGCGACGACATGGACATGGACAAGATGTCCAAGATTCGGATCGACGATCTGAAGCTGCGGCCCGAGGTGTCGGAGAATCGGCTGGAGCGTCGAGCTCGCTTGCGCGACTTGATCAACAAGGGGATGCCCGAGGTCGACGCGGCGGTGAAGAAATTCGAGTTGAACAAGTACTACGAGACGGCGATTGATTTGGTGGTGTCCGGCCGTGCTCGGGACGCGTTCGATCTGTCGAAGGAAAACGACGCGATGCGCGAGCGATATGGCCGGAACACGTTCGGTCAGAGTTGCTTGTTGGCCCGGCGTTTGGTGGAAGCGGGTACTCGAGTGGTCGAGGTGATTTGGCCGAAGGTCGCCAACTCGGATAACCATTCGTGGGACGTTCACACCGGGTTGGGGGCGCGAATGCGCAACCAGTCGGCGCCTATGCTCGACTCGGGCTTGTCGGCCTTGATCTCGGATTTGGATGATCGAGGCATGCTGGATGATACGTTGGTGGTAGCGATCGGCGAGTTTGGGCGGAGCCCTCAGCGAGGTGTCAGCACCTCGGGCAATTCCAATTCGGACGATGGTCGCGATCACTGGCCATATTGCTATACGGCCGTGGCCGCCGGCGCTGGCATTCGACGCGGCTTTGTGTACGGCGAGTCGGACCAGACCGGTTCCGCGCCGGTGGAGACGCCGGTGCATCCGATCGAGTTGTTGGCGACGGTCTATCATGCGGTCGGCATCGACCCGATGACCGTGGTGTACAACCACCTGAATCAGCCGCGCGAGTTGGTGAAAGCGGCGCCGGTGACTGGGCTGTTCGCCTAGATCGCAAGTTAGCGACGTCTAAGCCCAGTCGAGCAAGACTGGGCTTTCGTCCGCATCCATGCAGAGTACCATCCGTGACATCGGTGTGATCCGAGGTCAAACGATTGATGAGCGGCAAGTAATCTTGTCCATCGCGACTCTCTCAATAAGTCGCATCGTTGCCTCGGAAGTTTCTGGATGGCCAATTCCGTAAGGCCAAATCCCCAACGTCATTGACGTTTTCTGACAGAATTGATCTCTGCTGGTGTTAGTCCTTGCAGGAGATCACTGTTGAACGAATTTCCAGACACTCGAGAAAGCTTGCTTCTGCAAGTTCGCGATCCCGCGAATCGAATTGCCTGGGATGAGTTTGTACGTATCTACAGACCGGTGATTGTACGGACGGCAATTGCTCGAGGATTGCAGCATGCCGATGCGCAGGATCTTGCCCAGCAGGTGCTGATGGCGGTCGCCGGAGCGGTGGGAGCTTGGGAACGTCGCGACGAGTCAACACGTTTTCGGCATTGGCTGAGCCGTGTGACGAGGAACGCAATCCTCAATGCCTTAATGCGTCGACCGCAAGATCAAGCGGCAGGCGGGTGGTCTGCGGAAGATTTGTTGCGAGACGTTGTCGACCGTGACGCTGTGACAACAGGGCTAATTAATGCTGAGGTTCAGAAGGAATTGTATCGTCGAGCTGCCCGGATCGTCAGTGCGGAGTTTCGGGCCGATTCGTGGCAAGCGTTCGAGTTGTCGGTTTCCGGGGAAGCGACCATCGAAGAAGTGGCGAAGAAACTAGGCAAAAGCGTCGGGGCGGTCTACACGGCTCGCAGTCGAATCATGTTCAGACTGCGTGAAGTGATTTTGGAACTGGGAGAATTGAGCCAATGACACCAGCACATTTACATTGCCGTACGCCCGCACAAATTCACGCGTTTCTTCAGGGCGGGCTCACTTCGCTGGAAGAAGAATTGCTTCAACAGCATCTCAACGAGTGCGTGGCCTGCCGCGAACTCCTCAGTCAATCGGCGGCCGACGATTCGTCCTGGCTTGAAGCACAGGAGTTCTTTCGTGGCGAGTCGATGCATGAAGCATTTCTTGAGTCTGTTGATTCGATGAGCGGAAGCGGCGAAGAACCGGAGAGTATTGAATCCATCTTGAAGCTACTCGGTTCGACCGATGATCCCCGCATGCTGGGACGCATAGGTCTCTATGAAATTGTCGGTGTGCTTGGGCGAGGTGGCATGGGCGTCGTCTTCAAAGCTTACGAACCATCGCTTAATCGCTATGTGGCCATCAAGCTGTTGCTGCCTCACTTGGCCGCATCCGGTGCGGCTCGAATGCGGTTTGCTCGAGAAGGTCGAGCTGCTGCGGCTGTGATCGACGATAACGTCCTGCCAATCTTCTCCGTGGCCGAATGGCAAGGAGTGCCTTATTTGGTCGCACAGCTATCCCGTGGCACGAATCTTCAAAAACGGATCAGCGAAGGCGGGCCGCTTGAATTGAGAGAGATATTGCGGCTGGGGATGCAGACAGCCAGTGGACTGGCAGCAGCTCACGCCCAGGGACTGGTTCATCGTGACGTCAAACCTTCCAACATTCTGCTTGATGGCACCGTTGAAAGAGCGTTACTGACCGATTTCGGGCTGGCACGTGCTGTTGACGACGCGAGCATTACTTGCAGTGGAATCATCGCTGGCACGCCTCAATTCATGTCGCCAGAGCAAGCTCGGGGTGGAGTTGTCGATGCTCGATCAGATCTGTTCGGGTTGGGGGCCGTGTTGTACACGATGTGCGTTGGACGGCCGCCATTTCGCGCGGACAACGCTCTGGCAGTCCTGCGACTGATTACTGACATGCAACCCAGGCCGATACGCGAGATCAATCCCGAAATTCCGAGTTGGTTGTGCGCGATCATCGGCAAGTTGATGTCGAAGCGGCCCGAGGATCGCTACCAGTCGGCCAATGAAGTTAAGGAACTGCTCTCGGCCTGTCTGGCGCACGTCCAGCAGCCGACCGTGGTGAATCTGCCGAGTGAACTGCTGAATACAACGCAGCGCGGTCGATTGGCGACCGGTTATCGAACAGCGGTCCAGGTAACTGCGGCCGTCATTATCGGCTGTGTGTTAGTCGCTTTCGCTTCGATCTCGTTGGGGCTGGTGGAGCCGCCTCAGCCAAGTCGCTTGGGTTCAACCGAGTGGCTGACGCGGTCGACTGTCGGAACCGACGTGCTTGAACAGAAGAATGTCGACGACATCACCGGAATCATCGTCGACACCGATGGTAAGCCGATGGAACAGGCCCAAGCTTTTACCGAAGCCGATCCACAGATAGTGACCAGCAATAAAGAAGGTGGGTTTCGCTATCCGCTTGCCAAGGGAACCCAAACAATACTCCGTGTCTTTAAGCCCGGGTATCGCCTTTGGTTCGGGACTCCCACCGCGGGTGATCGGCTCAAGATTGTGCTCGAGAAAAAGAATGACCGGCCAGGCTTGGGGAAAGTTGTAGAGTCGGTGCGAGATGCCGTTGTAGAAAAGAAAACCAGCGAGGTTTCTGTTCCGCCAGCCCCAAAACCGCCTATCCGTGTGCCGGTAACTTGCGTGCTGACGGTACTGAATAAGCCTGGCACGGTAGAAGTTGAAGTGAGTGTTGGTTTAGGCGACGGCATCAAACTGGGAGACAAGCTGTATGCGATGCAAGACGGACAGACGGTAGGCACGGTGGAGATTACTCAAGCAGCGGATTCGAGATCCATTGCACGCATCCTGGAAGTCGCGCCCGGGAAATCACTCAAGCGGCGTCAACTTGCGATGAATGATATGGCCAAGGAACTCGCGGAATTTCAGGGAGTCTCGAGTCGCGAAATCCACTAGTTGTGGGATTGGCCTTCGCCAATTGGCCCTGGAGGCGACAAGTAAGAGCAAGCCAGCGAGAAACGTTGGTCGATCAAGGACAATGAGATTACGTGGGTGAGTCAGGAAGGGGAACGCGTCAACGCCACTTTTTCGATTGATCCGTTCTCGCCCTACCGACATCTCCTCCGGAACTTCGAAGAAGCAAACGATGATCAGGTTGCGTCGAGCAAATCGGTAGCTAGTGGGCTCCATCATCGTTCGGATGAACCTTGGCGCACCTGTGGCGCGAATCTCCCTCGCTGTGTTGCGTCCCCGCAGAGCACAACTCCGTTTCGTTTTGTGGAATGTGCTGGCGACGGTGATTATCGTCGTTGCCGCTTATTGGCTGCTGCGTCACCACATCGACACGTTACGCTCGGTGCGCCGCGTGCTCGGAGGCAACGCGTATGTGATGGATTACTACGCCGAGTATCCGCTGGATTCGATCCGTCGGAATGGAGTCGATGCGGCCGATTTGGAGTGGCCGTGGCCGACATGTCGGTTCCAGTTGCTCAATCACTGATTATTTTCAACAATTGGTGCACAGCCTTCGGTCAGTGGCAAATCGGACCGGCATTCGGTTCCCAGCCACAATACATTTCCATCCGGGTCGGCAAACTTCATTTCATACGCCCAGGGGAAGTTCCTTGGCTCTTGAAGGACGGGAACTCCTCGTTCTCGATACTCAGTGAACAGGGTATCGCTCTCCAGTCCGAGCCAAACCCAAACGCTTCCTCCAGCATCACTGCGGTGCGACAGCATGATGTGACAGCCGTCGCGAGAGATGGAGCAGAAGGTTTCGCTTTTCCAGTCCAGAGTAAATCCTAATTGCTCGGTGTAGAACTTAATCGACCTTTCCAGATCGGCGACAGGCAGTATCGGAAGTGCGCACTCGACCTCTTTCTTGGGGGAACTCATCGACAGAACCTCTAATGGAAGCATGGGCGGCAGTTTCGTCAGGTGGGATTTGCTTTTGAACAGAACTCGCCATGAGGAAACCCCAGCCGCCGTTATGATAGCGACCCCAGAGAGATGGGGTGAGCCAGAAGTACAGAGAATCTCTACTGCGAGAATATGGGGCTTGCAGCAGCGCGGGCCAACGCCGGATTCAAGGTGAATGCAGATCGATCTCAGAATTGCCAATCATTACCCGGTAGGTTTCCGACGTTTTTGCTCGCTTTGCTTGTTGGATACCTTGGCAAGGACTTGGAGTGCCAGCGCCTGTGGCGGCTTGTGAAGTATCGCGGCGTGATTCCAGCAGATAGACTGACTTAACGTGAATTGATTAGCGGCGGGTCATTCAGGCTTGAGGAGTTGTCCATGTCACACGCACGTTCTCGACGGAGTTTCCTGCAGGATGTGGGGCGAGGGACTTTGCTGGCGACTCTGGGGGCCGCTTTTGCGATCGACCTGGGATTGGTATCCGACTCGTTTGCGAAAGAGCTCGATGGAGCCATCTCCTTCGGCGATCTCGAGCCACTCGTCTGCACGCTCCAGGAAACTCCAGTCGCTCGACTCCAAGCGACGCTTGTGGAAAAGCTCCGCGGCGGTTTGCCGCTCAAGACACTCGTCGCCGCCGGTGCACTGGCGAACGCTCGCACTTTCGGCGGTGAAGACTACATCGGGTTTCACACCTTCATGGCGCTCGCGCCTTCGCTCCACATGTCGACGCTGATGCCAACGGGGGCCGAAGCACTGCCGGTGCTCAAAGTCCTCTATCGCAACAGCAACCGAATCCAGGAGTTTGGCGGACGCGATGCTGAAGTGCTGCACGAAGTGCCTATGCCTCCTACTGCTGGTGCGTCAATCGCGAAAGATGCTCTGCCTGCGGCGATTCGCGGACGTAATGTGGAACAGGCCGAGCAACTACTCGCGGGACTCGTCGCGACCGATCGACAATCGGCGCTTGATGCACTCATCCCCTCCGTCCACGACACACATCCCGAAGTGCATCGCACCGTTCTGCCTTATCGCGCGTGGCAGATGCAAGAGATCGTGGGAACTCAACATGCCCTGACGCTACTGCGGCAGTCGCTGAGGTATTGCGTGCGAGCGGAACCGGCTCGTCGGCCCGAGACGACGGCTCATGGCACAATGCTCGTCAAGCTCTTGGACGAGTTTAAACTCGATGGACGCACTCCGGGCACAAAGCCTGCCGACGACGCGTTGATTGAATATCTTAGCCAAACGTTTGCCACCGCCTCGGCCGAGGATGCTGGGCGAGCCGCTGCCAGCACGCTTGCCGAAGGATTTGTGCCGGCGGCTGTGGGCGAAGCGATCTCGCTGGCCGCCAGCTTGCTGGTTCTCCGCGATGGCGGCCGATTGCCTCAATGGGAAGACCGACTCAAGCCCGCTGGCACTGTTCACGGCGATTCGATGGGCGTGCATGCCAGCGATGCGGCCAACGCTTGGCGCAATCTGGCTCGAGTCAGCACAGGGCGGAACACGTTCGCCTGTCTGATCATCGGCGCATGGCAAGTTGCGCGAGATCGCAACTATCCGGGCAATTTGTTAGCGGACCCATTGCCCGCCAAGCACCATCTGGACCGTCTTACGGAAAACGACGCCGACGGGCTGCTCGCGAAACTAACCGATGCCATCCAGAACAATTTGCAAGGACAGGCGACCGCGATCGCGTCACGGTATACCGCCCTCTCACTGCCCGTAGATCGGTTGTTCAACACGCTCGTCCGTTACGCGGTTAGCGAGGATGGCGCATTGCACGCCGAGAAGTACTTTCAGACGGTCTGGGACGACTACCACGCTACTCGCCCGTCGTTCCGTGCTCGCCACCTCGCGTCGCTCGCCCGTGTCACCGCCAGCGAGTATGGAAAGCCCGCGGCAGGACAAGCAGAAGCCAGGGAATTGCTGGGATACCGTTGAACGGGGCTCGTGGAGTACTCTACACTCTTGCCGCAATCCACGATCTTCCGTTCGCACAAGACGACTCCATGACAACAGCCGCTCAGAGGTTCTTCGCGCGAACGGCGCTTCGGTCGCTTCAGCTTTTGAGTTTGCTAGCCATCTGGATTGGACTGTCGAACGTGAACGCGTTCATGCGGGCGTTCGAAGCGTGGGGCCAAGGAGCGATCTCGTTACCGTCGCTGTGTTGGAAGATTCTACCGGTCACTGGTTGTCTGATTCCTGCGGTTGTTTGTTTGGTCGTCGCTCAGCTCGCGCTTCGCCATGTGAAAATACCCACGCACCATCCCAATGAGCCGTGGATGGCGAATCCCATGTGGGCCGAGCGGCACATTCGCCTGGGGAATCGTGGCGTGTTCTGGGGAATGTGCGCCTGCTTTTTGAGCTATTTCGGGATCGCCGTGCCGCTGGCCATCGGCACTGAGAAGATGGCGATCATGGTCGTCATGGGCGCTATCGGACTGATGCTACTTGGCATTGCCAACATGTTTTGGCGCAATCGCAAATGGAACACGGCCGAATTACGGCTGGCTGCTAACCCCGGCGTGGTTGGCGGAGCATTCTGCGGGGTCGCGATTCTGAAAGAGTCATTCCCGGCAGGGACAGTCTTCGAAGTTTCGCTGCAATGTAAACAGACCACTTCTGGATCCGTATCGAGACGAGGCGGCAGCCAGTCGTCGAAGACCGAAACCGTCTGGAGTTCAACTCTCTTCATCGACAAACCGCTGCCATCCGATGCGCCGGATCGAACACTTATCCCGTGTAGCTTCGCGGTGCCGTTCGAATGTACGCCGACCAGCGAGGGAAATGCGAGTGCCGGGTGCACGACTAGCTGGCTGTTGTCCATCAACCAAAAAGCTAGCGTCGGTTCTGGTGGTGCGATTTTTGAAGTACCCGTATATCGCACCCAGGAGAGTCGCAGTGACTTCACGCTGGACAAAAGTTCTCTCGCCCCGTTCGAACAACAAGTCGACTTGGAGACCGTACTCAAACGCGTGCAAATGACTCGTACGCCCATGCCGGGCGGCGGTGTGCAATTGACGTTTGGAATCTGGGACGGCGAGGCCGCCTATACTTTGGCGCTGCTCGCGCTGGTATGCGGTGCGGGTATCCTGGCCTGCGTCTGGTTCATTACCAGTGCTTACGGTATCGCCTTCGCGGCACTCTTGCCCGCGATTATCTTGGCTTCTTGTTTGTATTCGCTGCTCGATATGAGTCTGTGGCGTAGTTCGCTGCGGATCGAAGCGAACGAACTGCGTGGCGAAAGCGGCTGGCGAGGTTTCCGCGAGACGCTGGTTGCTCGTATGAGCGACGAGCCGACTTTTCTGAGTGAATTCGAGTTTCGCCGGGAGAACAGAGAGTGGCATCGAGTCGTGCTGCACCTACCCGCGACCGAACGCGAGGGGATCGTGTCGAGTGCCGCCAGCATGACTTTGGTGCGAAGACTCGAAGGCGAAGCAGAGGCTGCCGCCGTAGTTCAATGGCTACGGCGAGAACTCGTGACTCCTCGTCCCGAGAACTCTTGACCGATCCTCTCGGTCCCTTGGGGTGAGCGAACGACGGCGCGGGCCGAAGTACAAGGTCTTTTAAGGAAACTAAGACGCGGTGTCGCACCATCTTCGCTCACGCGCGCGGGCGCGCAGGAATGTGCCGATTCGCACGCATTCTAGCCGTTGCTCAGCGTTGAGCGCTGGCGCCGCCGAGCTGGCACGGAAGAAACGTAATGCTCCGCAGACTCGGCGCCCAGGCTATGTTTCGCACGGCGATTCGCATTCATCGCCAATGATGGCATCGACTTTGCACGTGAGTGTTCGTGGGTTTGTGTATTGCCTCCCGACAAGGAGCGCCCCTCATGTCTACTCACGCTTTGGCTGCCTCTAGCCGTAAACCTTCCGCTCTTTCCCTGTATGCTCGCCAACACGGTCACGCGCGAAGTTGCCGAGCGCTGCGAAGACTGTTGTTCGAGCCGCTCGAAGACCGCTCGCTGTTGGCGGTCTTTGTCTGGGACGGCGCGCCGGATGTCGGCGGGAGCAGCGTCGATGCAAACTGGCAGTCGGGCAGCAACTGGGTCGGGGACGTGGCGCCGAGCGCGGGCGTCGACCTGATCTTCCCGACGGGGATCAGCGCGAATCTGGCGAGTACCAACGACTTCGCCGCGGGCACGAACTTTGGCGTGATCCAACTACTGGGGAACAACTACCAACTGGGAGGCAACGGCATCACGTTGGCCGAGGGTGTGAGCAACAGTGGTTCGGGGAACGATTTGCAACTGGCGCTGACGTTAGGGGCGACGCAGGGGATCACCAATAACTCAGAGCTGACACTGTCTGGCGGAGTGGCAATAGCGGGCTTCGATCTGACGTTCGCGGGGAACGGGACGACTCAGGTGAACAGCGCGATCACGGGCGCGGGGAACCTGATCCAGCAAAACGGGACGACCGTGTTGGCCGTGGCGAACAGTTATGACGGGACGACGACGGTGACGGGCGGGACCTTGCGGGTGCTCGACGCGCAAGCCTTGGGCGTTGGGGACGGAACCGCGGCGACGGAGACGATTTTGAACGGCGGGTCGCTGGTGCTGGGAGCTGGCCTCACGATGCCGTCGGGCGAGCGATTGCATGCGACGGGGCCGGGCGACGCTTACAGCTATCTCACGGGTGAAGGCGCGGGTTCGACTTGGGGCGGCGATGTGTTGCTGGAAGCGGCCAGCGGGTATTCCTTGTACCTTGATCTGCAAGGAACATTGACGATCCAGGGCGCTATTGTGGACGCCGGTTCTGGAGTCAATCAGCTCTCTACGAACGGGAGTGCGACGCTAAACGACGACGTCGCCGTCGATTACCTGAGTGTTGGCTACTACTCGAGTCTGTTCGTGAACGCGAACACGACGGTTACGACGGGGTTTTACGGTAATTACTCCAGTACGATCACGATTGCGAATGCAACGCTCAGCACCCCCAGCCTTTACTCGTATTATTCGAACTTGGTGTTGGACCATGGCGTACTGAGCTACACGACTCTCCTCTACGGCTACCCAATGATGACTTGGTCTGGCCACGGGACGGTGCAGGATGGCGACACGTTCCTGGTGCAAGACGTCTCGCCGGGGCGGTCTGCCGGGCAATCGGGAGTGCTTGAGTCGAGCAACATCTCGCTCTACGGCAGTTTTACGGCGGATCTCGCCGGGAGCACTGCGGGCGAAGGGGCGGGCCAGCACGACCAACTCCAGGTGCACGGGACGGTTCAAGTCGGCGGAAACCTCGCCGTGAATGTGGCTGGCGTTTACACGCCGCCGCTGAATCAAGAATATGTCTTGATCGACAACGACGGCGCCGATGCGATCAGCGGGACGTTTACGGGCTTGAGTGAGGGCGCGCTGCTGGTTGTGGGCACGTATGTCTTCCAGGTGTCGTACCAGGGCGGCGACGGCAACGACTTTTCACTCACTCGCATCAAGGCGAATGTTTGGGACGGCGCGCCGGATGGCGGCGGGAGCAGCGTCGATGCGAACTGGCAGACGGGCTGCAACTGGGTCGGGGATGTGGCTCCGAGCGCGGGAGATGACCTGATCTTCCCGACAGAGATCAGCGCGAATCAGGCGAGTACCAACGACTTCGCCGCGGGCACGAACTTTGGCGTGATCCAACTGTTGGGGAACAACTATCAACTGGGCGGCAACGGCATCACGTTGGCCGAGGGCGTGAGCAACAGTGGTTCGGGGAACGATTTGCAACTGGCGCTGACGTTAGGAGCGACGCAGACGATCCTCAATAACGCTGAGCTGACACTGTCTGGCGGAGTGGCAATAGCGGGCTTCGATCTGACGTTCGCGGGGAACGGGACGACTCAGGTGAACAGCGCGATCACGGGCGCGGGGAACCTGATCCAGCAAAACGGGACGACCGTGTTGGCCGTGGCGAACAGTTATGACGGGACGACGACGGTGACGGGCGGGACCTTGCGGGTGCTCGACGCGCAAGCATTGGGCGTTGGGGACGGAACCGCGGCGACAGAGACGATTCTGAACGGCGGGTCGCTGGTGCTGGGAGCTGGCCTCACGATGCCGGCGGGCGAGCGATTGCATGCGACGGGGCCGGGCGACGCTTACAGCTATCTCACGGGTGAAGGTGCGGGTTCGACTTGGGGCGGCGATGTGTTGCTGGAAGCGGCCAGCGGGTATTCCTTGTACCTTGATCTGCAAGGAACATTGACGATCCAGGGCGCTATTGTGGACGCCGGTTCTGGAGTCAATCAGCTCTCTACGAACGGGAGTGCGACGCTAAACGACGACGTCGCCGTCGATTACCTGAGTGTTGGCTACTACTCGAGTCTGTTCGTGAACGCGAACACGACGGTTACGACGGGGTTTTACGGTAATTACTCCAGTACGATCACGATTGCGAATGCAACGCTCAGCACCCCCAGCCTTTACTCGTATTATTCGAACTTGGTGTTGGACCATGGCGTACTGAGCTACACGACTCTCCTCTACGGCTACCCAATGATGACTTGGTCTGGCCACGGGACGGTGCAGGATGGCGACACGTTCCTGGTGCAAGACGTCTCGCCGGGGCGGTCTGCCGGGCAATCGGGAGTGCTTGAGTCGAACAACGTCTCGCTCTACGGCAGCTTTACGGCGGACCTTGCCGGGAGCACTGCGGGCGAAGGGGCGGGCCAGCACGACCAACTCCAGGTGCACGGGACGGTTCAAGTCGGCGGAAACCTCGCCGTGAATGTGGCCGGCGTTTACACGCCGCCGCTGAATCAAGAATATGTCTTGATCGACAACGACGGCGCCGATGCGATCAGCGGGACGTTTACGGGCTTGAGTGAGGGCGCGCTGCTGATTGTGGGCACGTATGTCTTCCAGGTGTCGTACCAGGGCGGCGACGGCAACGACTTTTCGCTCACTCGCATCAAGGCGGCCGTTTGGGACGGCGCGCCGGATGTCGGCGGGAGCAGCGTCGATGCAAACTGGCAGTCGGGCAGCAACTGGGTCGGGGACGTGGCGCCGAGCGCGGGCGTCGACCTGATCTTCCCGACGGGGATCAGCGCGAATCTGGCGAGTACCAACGACTTCGCCGCGGGCACGAACTTTGGCGTGATCCAACTACTGGGGAACAACTACCAACTGGGCGGCAACGGCATCACGTTGGCCGAGGGCGTGAGCAACAGTGGTTCGGGGAACGATTTGCAACTGGCGCTGACGTTAGGGGCGACGCAGACGATCCTCAATAACGCTGAGCTGACACTGTCTGGCGGAGTGGCAATAGCGGGCTTCGATCTGACGTTCGCGGGGAACGGGACGACTCAGGTGAACAGCGCGATCACGGGCGCGGGGAACCTGATCCAGCAAAACGGGACGACCGTGTTGGCCGTGGCGAACAGTTATGACGGGACGACGACGGTGACGGGCGGGACCTTGCGGGTGCTCGACGGCAAGCCTTGGGCGTTGGGGACGGAACCGCGGCGACAGAGACGATTTTGAACGGCGGGTCGCTGGTGCTGGGAGCTGGCCTCACGATGCTTATGGGCGAGCGATTGCATGCGACGGGGCCGGGCGACGCTTACAGCTATCTCACGGGTGAAGGCGGGTTCGACTTGGGGCGGCGATGTGTTGCTGGAAGCGGCCAGCGGGTATTCCTTGTACCTTGATCTGCAAGGAACATTGACGATCAGGGCGCTTATTGTGGACGCCGGTTCTGGAGTCAATCAGCTCTCTACGAACGGGAGTGCGACGCTAAACGACGACGTCGCCGTCGATTACCTGAGTGTTGGCTACTACTCGAGTCTGTTCGTGAACGCGAACACGACGGTTACGACGGGGTTTTACGGTAATTACTCCAGTACGATCACGATTGCGAATGCAACGCTCAGCACCCCCAGCCTTTACTCGTATTATTCGAACTTGGTGTTGGACCATGGCGTACTGAGCTACACGACTCTCCTCTACGGCTACCCAATGATGACTTGGTCTGGCCACGGGACGGTGCAGGATGGCGACACGTTCCTGGTGCAAGACGTCTCGCCGGGGCGGTCTGCCGGGCAATCGGGAGTGCTTGAGTCGAACAACGTCTCGCTCTACGGCAGCTTTACGGCGGACCTTGCCGGAAATACAGCGGGCGAAGGCGCGGGCCAGCATGACCAACTCCAGGTCACAGGAACTGTGCAAGTCGCGGGAGCTCTGACAGTCAATGTGGCCAGCGGTTACTATCCGGTACATGACACGGAGTACGTCCTGATCGATAACGACGAGACTGACGCGATCAGCGGGACGTTTACGGGCTTGAGCGAAGGCGCTCTGCTGGTCGTGGGACCGTATGTCTTCCGAGTGTCGTACGAAGGCGGCGACGGCAATGATGTCGTGCTGGTCTCGCTGGCGCCGAATCGGCTGCCGGTGGCGGACGCGGGCGGCCCATATCTGGCAAGCGACGGCGGGGCGATCTCGTTCAACGCCTCGAACTCGAGCGACCCGGATAGCGATCCGTTGCAGTATCGCTGGGACTTCGACAACGACGCCGTCTGGGACACAACTTGGTCGGCGAGTGCGGTGGCGACGCACACCTGGGGCGATGTTCACACTGGAGTCGCCAAGGTGCAAGTGTTTGATGGCGTCGGTTATGCGATTGCGACGGCGAACGTGTCCGTGCTGGCCGAGTTCGGCGACGCGCCGGATACCTATGCGACGCTGCAAGCGTCGAATGGGGCGCGGCACTGGGCGACCGGGCTAATGTTGGGCGCAGCGCGGGATGTGGAGAACGACGGACAGCCGAATGCGAGTGCGCAAGGCGACGATGGCGTCCCCGCGGCGGGGCCCGACGACGAGGACGGTGTGGCGTTGGGGACGATGGTTCCTGGACTGACGTCCGTGGTGCAGGTGGTCAGTTCGTCGGCTGGCAAGCTGGATGCTTGGGTCGACTTCAACCGCGACGGCGATTTCTTTGATGTCGGCGAGCAGGTGTTTGTCAGCCAGACAGTGTCGGCGGGCGCCAATGCCCTTAGTTTTGTCACTCCGACGAACGCCTTGGCGGGCGGCTCGTACGCCCGCTTCCGCCTGAGCTCGGCGGGCGGCTTGGCGCCGACCGGACTCGCCGCCGATGGCGAGGTGGAGGACTACGCGGTCGCGATTCTTGGTTCCACCCTGGGCACGGCGAGCATCATCAGCGATCCTGGCCAACCGGGCGCCATGGCGCTGTTGATTGTGGGCACAAACAACAGTGATGCTATCTCGGTCAAGCCAGTTACCGGCGGCAACGTGGGCGTACAGATTAATCCCTTCGGCGCGACGCGTCTGTTTCCCGCCGCTGCCTATGGACGGATCATTATACAAGCGAAGCTGGGAAACGACTCAATCGCGATCGATGCGAGGTTGACGAATCCGACCTTGATCTACGGGGAAGCCGGCAACGACACCATCGTGGGCGGGGCGGGCGCTGATGTGATCTACGGCGGCGATGGCGCCGATAGCCTGACGGGTAATGCGGGCGATGACTTGCTGTTCGGAGAAGCGGGGGCCGACCGACTTTACGGCGGAACGGGCTTCGATACCTTCAGCGAGAGCGGTGCAGGGGCCTTTGTGCTGACAAACAGCCAACTCGCCATCGCGGGAGTTGCTCACTCTCTTAACGGAGTGGAGCGGGCCGTGTTGCAAGGCGGTACGGGCGCCGATTCGTTCAATGTGGGCGCCTGGACGGGGATGGGGCAGATCGACGGAGTGGGCGGGACTGATAAACTGCTGGCCGCGGGCGACATGAACTTCACGCTCACGAATACGCAGCTAACTCGCTCGACAGGCGGGGCGTTCTCGCTCGCTAACATCGAAGAAGCGGAACTCATCGGCGGCTACGGGAACAACACGCTCGATGCCAGCGGATTCAGCGGGTGGTTGAAGCTTGACGGCGGCAGTGGCAACGATGTGTTGAAAAGCGGTTCGGGGCCGGCCATCCTGCTGGGCGGCGTGGGTAATGATCTGTTGCAAAGTGGTGCTGGCCGGACTGTGCAGATTGGCGGCTTAGGCATCGATAAACTACTAGGCGGCGACAACGACGATTTGCTCGTCGAAGGAACGACTCTCTATGATGCCAACGCTGCGGCATTGTTGGCGATTCTAAACGAATGGGCATCGCCAGCCAGCTATGCGACGCGGGTCGCTCATCTTAAAGGCACGCTGGGCGGCGGACTCAACGGCGCGAACAAGCTGACGAGCAGCACCGTTCGCAACGACACCAATAGCGATACACTGACCGGCCGCGGTGGACTTGACTGGTTCTTCGCCAAACTGGCAAACCCCTACGCTGATGTGATCACCGATCGCGCTAGCGGCGAAGTCGTGAACTAGGCAAACTCATTCCTAAACGCCCCGCCTACCCGAGGCGGGGAGACCATCGAGAGTCGCTGCTAACGTCGCGGCCCGCGACGAAAGGGCCTCAACAGCTTTTCAGCCCCCTCCTGCGAGGTCAAGCCAATCAATGCGCGAGTAACAAGCGACCATTAACCGATAACCGATAACCAATGACGAATGACGAATGACGAATAACGCCTACACTTGGCTCGCCAACGCTCGCAGGTCCGATTCAAGGCGAGCCAGCCGGTCTTGGGTTTCGCGGCGAGTTTCCGCGAGGTCGGCCAGCAGCTCGGGGGCGACATAGGTGAACATGTAGAACTTCACCTTCGGCTCAGTGCCCGAGGGACGGACCGCGATGTAATTGCCCTCTTCGGACAAATCCAAGATCACCATGTCGCCTCGAGTGGCCTCGAGCGGACGCTTGGTCCCGTCGGCGCTCGTCACTGTCAAGTTCAGATAATCACGTACGCCGCGCACCGACAAGCCACCCAAGGTCGCGGGCGGATGTTGACGGAAGTTGGCCATCAACTTCTGCATTTTCACCATACCCTCTGAGCCTTCCATGGTCAGGTTGAGCAGCTTTTCGTTGTGATACCCGTGTTGCCAATACAAGGCCTCTAACTTCTGGTGGACCGATTGTCCTTGCGACTTGGCGAGTGCCGCGAGCTCGGCCATCAGCATGCAGGCCACGGCGCCATCCTTGTCGCGCGCATATTGACCCACCAGGTAGCCGTGCGATTCCTCGGCCCCAAACAAGAACTTGTCGGCCCCCTTTTCGTCCATCGTGCCGCCGATGTACTTGAAGCCGACATGCAGGTTGCCGTGAGTCGCGACGCCATAGCTTTCCGCGATTCGCCGAATCATCTCCGTCGTGACCAGCGTCTTCACCACGTAGTGGCCAGGAGGCAGGCGACGCCCGCCTCCCTTTTGCTGCAAGATGTAATCGCAGAGCAGGGCGCCCAATTGATTCCCCGTGAGCGTTGCCCAGTCGGAGTTCTTCGAAAGCGCCAGCGGCGCCGCGCAACCCATGCGATCACAGTCCGGGTCGGTCGCCAAAATCAGCTCGGCGCCTGTTTCTCGCGCCCGATCAATGATCGCCTGAAATACCGGCGGATTCTCGGGGTTGGAAACATGCCCCGGCACGTTCGGGAAGTCCCCGTTCGGCTCGGCGTGCGGTCCATACAGCTCGACCTGCGCAAACCCATCCGCGGCCAAGGCGGGCATCACGGCCGAGGCGCCAACGCCATGTAGCGGCGAATAGATGATCTTGAGATCACGCGGGCCCGCGAGCCGTTGAGCGGAAAGTGCGTTAATAAACGCCTGGTCAATCTCCGCCGTACAAATGACGACTTTGCCGTCCCCGACCGCTTGAGCAAAATCGACTCGCTCAATTCGCTCCGCCGACATCACTCGCTGGATGATCCCCTTGTCGTGCGGCGGCAACACCTGCCCACCCGTCGACCAATAGACCTTCACCGCATTATCGCTCGGCGGGTTATGGCTCGCCGTCACCATGATGCCGCACGAGCACTGCTTGTATCGCACCAAAAACGATAGCTCGGGAGTGCTCCGGTAATCGTCCAGGAAATACACCTTGAAGCCATTCGCCACCATAATGCCGGCGCACAGTTCGGCGAAGTGACGCGAATTGTGACGAGTGTCGTAAGCGATCGCACACGATGCCGTCTGCTCCTCCGGGAGGTGCTCCAGGACATACTCGGCGAGCCCCTGAGCACTCTCGCCGATCGTGCGATCATTGATCGCGTTCGAACCGATGGGATACATCCGTCCTCGACGGCCTCCCGTTCCGAAGGGAATGACCGTCCAAAATGCGTCGTCCAACTCGCGCCAACGCCCCTCGGCCACATGCTGTTCGACGAGCGCCGCGTACTGGGAGTAGCGGGGTTCGGTGAGCCACGCTCGGATATGCTCGACCGCGCCCGCGGAGAGTCGCCCCTCGCGACCAGCCGCCGCCACTTGGGCCAACACCGCGTCCATACTTCCCGTCCCAGAACTGCTCGCCATGCTGTGTTTCTCCCGCGTTGGTAGGCTCAAAAGATGCCGATTTTTCCGATTCTAGAGCCGTCGCGCGGATGAGGAAAGGCGGAGCGGCCAGAAACGAGGCTTACGCATGTGGGCGAGCGAGGAGAGGAGTGAGGGATTGTTGCGAATGGGGGCGGTGAGCGAACGTGGGAGGTCGGAATTCTTGCGAATTCCGCTACGGAGGAGGAAGGCTGAGGCGTCGGAATTCTTGCGAATTCCGCTACGGGGGAGGAATAAGCTATATAAGTCGAGCAGTCCTAGAATTCCGTTTGACGGTTGGCCAAAGTACTGGATCGGTAACACACATGAGCAGTCTCATCATTAGCGTGTCGGGTTTGCGCGGGGTCGTGGGGGAATCGCTGACGCCCGATGTGGCCATTCGTTACGCGGTCTCGTTCGCTTCCCAAATCCCCGCCGGCTCCATCGTCCTCACTCGCGATGGACGTCCTACCGGCCGCATGCTCGCCGATCTCGTGCGCGGCGCCCTCTGCGCCATGGGACGCGACGTGATCGACGTCGATGTCGCGGCCACGCCCACCACTGGCATCCTCGTGCGTCGATTTCAAGCCGCCGGCGGTATTCAAATCTCCGCCAGCCACAATCCGTCCGAATACAACGGGATGAAGCTGTTCAGCCCTACCGGCCAAGTACTCTCAGCCGCCGCGGGCCAGCCCATCGTCGAACAATTCCACTCGCCGACCACTGCCTGGGTTTCCCATCAACGAGTTGGAGTGCTCCGGCCGTGCGACGATTCACTCACCGACCATCTGGCACTTGTCTTGGCCCAGGTCAACGTCGAGCGGATTCGCGACTGTGCCTTCCCCGTTTTGCTCGATTCCAACCACGGCGCCGGCAGCCTCTTGGGCAGGAAACTCCTCGAGTCGCTTGGCTGCTCCGTCACTCTGCTGGGCGGTCAGCCCGATGGCCGGTTTTCCCATAAGCCGGAACCAACCGCCGACAACCTCGCCGATGTCGCACCACTCGTCCCGCAAAACCGCGCGGTTGTCGGATTCTGCCAAGACCCCGACGCAGATCGACTCGCCCTCATCGACGAACAGGGTCGCTACATCGGGGAAGAGTACACTCTTGCCCTCTGCCTCGATCACATCCTGAGGAAACGCCCCGGCCCAGTGGTCACCAACTGTGCCACCAGCCGCATGGCCGCGGACCTCGCCGCCCGCTACGGCGTCCCATACTACAAATCCGCCGTGGGCGAGGCGAACGTGGTCGCCGAGATGCAAAAGCACAACGCAGCCTTCGGCGGCGAAGGGAACGGCGGTCCCATCGATCCTAATGTCGGCTTCGTACGCGATAGCTTCGTCGGAATGGCGTTGCTGCTCGACGCTCTCGCCGAACGCCAAATCCCACTCAGCCGCTGGGTCGCGGAAATTCCTCGTTACGCGATCCGCAAGACGACCGTGACACTCGAACGCGACCAAATCCCTCGAGCACTCGCCGCCCTACAAACGAAATTCGCCGAGGCAACTCCCAACACCCTGGACGGCCTCCGACTCGACTGGTCCGACCGCTGGCTACTCGTTCGCGCCAGCAACACCGAACCGATCGTGCGCCTAATCGTCGAAGCCCCAACCCCCGCCGCCGCCGAACAATTGTGTGAAGAAGCGGCGGATGTGATTGCTTGTCAGTAGGGTCATTGGTCATTGGTCATTCGTCATTCGTCATTCGTCATTCGTCATTCGTCATTCGTCATTCGTCATTCGTCATTCGTTGCGCGCGTTTTGGCTTGCCAGGTTCATGCGGCGGGCGCGTTTGAAGCTGATTCCAAAACCGACGTCGCTGCCCGCTCGCGTGCAGCGTTTTGTTCAAGTAAGCCGCTGCGCGGCGGACATTGTCCTTCAAGCCGGAGGCTTGATAGCCATTAGCCGGTGGTTGAGCGAAGCGACACCACCGGTTCGCAGCGTCGCTCGACCGAGAAAGGTCCGCGCCGTCGCACGCCAACGCCCGAAACGATCAACTCTTCATGCCTCGGCGATTCCACGCGTTATCGGCAAAGAGACATCCCTTGAGTCGCCACGGGCTTCTTGAACAAGGGACTAGATTGTGGCCAGGCCTCTCGCCCGCCACCCCTCACGACTCCACACGCGTCATCGTGCGCCCACGTCGTCCCGTCCTGTCGCCGCACAATCTAATCCTCCCTATGTTCCGCATTTCTATTTGTCTTGTGTTACTGTTCGGTACATGCTTCGGCCGTCTAATGGCTTGTCGGACAATGCCAGTTGTTCGCGAAGTTTTATTAGTTCAGTTAGCTCATTGTTTCGGTCGTCGCCATCAATTCCCTTTTCTTTTTTTCGTTCTTCAATTGCCCAGTCAATTGCGATTATCTGCAATTGTCGATGCGATTTATCTTTGTGTTTCTCCCACCATTCCTTCGAAACAGGATATGTGTACTTGTGCCAATGCCCGGGTCCCAAGAATCTAATTTTGGCACGATAGACTTCAAGTTGAGAGGCAATGACATTCTTGCAAACAGCCCCAACCTCTTGGTTATAGTATTCTTCGCCGTCTGCCCAACTAATCGTGATGGAGTATCGCTGATCGTCGATTGAAGCAATAAGCTCGGGCAATGCGTCAGCAAAATTATCGTACAGCAGTTGACGCGCAGCGAGAGCTTTCTCTTGAGCTTCGCGATCATAGCTGGAAGGAAACGTCACACGAGGTTCTCTGCGGTTATTTGTTTTGGGCGCTCTGCGGTTATTTATGTTGGGCGCTTCGTTCGGACTAGCGAGTTGAGCTACGAGCTGCCGGAAATCAAGAGGGGCTTTGTCGGATTTGGATGGCTCATCGGTCGCAAGCATCAAGGCACTGAGGGCGAATGCGAACGTTACATTCGATAGGGGGGTGCACATTTTACCTCTCCAGCGGAACGACCGCGTTGACCGGGCCGCGGCAAGTAAATTCACCATCTCGAAACCGCCCGATCCGCGGCTCCGTGTCCAACGCTTGGCTCAAGTAAGCCGCTACGCGGCGGACATTATGCTACCGAGTTCTCTTCGCTATGGCCAGTTTTGCCTTGTCGCGCGACTCGAATCACAGTGCAACGGACCAGCAGGCCAACATTGAGAGAGCATTGTCCTTCAAGCCGGAGGCAGGCCTGACGCAGTTGCCAATTCCGGATGATCGCGTTGAATCACCCAAAGGGGCGCCGGTGTTGGCTTGGCATTTGGTTCGTCAATGCCAGTTTGGTTTGCAACACACCAATCGCCACGATGATTATGCATCGCATAGACGAGGTAGCGATCATACGCGACTTGGTAAAGTCTCTACCAAGTTGTTCCGCTTTGGTCCTGCTGTGTCCTTTTGCCAATGAGTTTTCCGTTGAATCGCACTACTTCAATCGCAGCAGGCTGATTTGCGAAATGGGACCACGATGTGTCGATTTCTATTACGACCAGTTCTGGCCATCAAATCCGATCGGCTCGACGTCAGAAGGACGAAGGGACTCCTCATGTGTTTGACAGTAGCGCCAGCATTCATCTCGGGGGCGTACGAGTTCGCTTGATGAGTATTTCGCCCCACGTGGATGTCGCGAGTTGTAATGTCCGGCTTCTGAGTGACACTTGAAGCAGAGCACGATCGCGTTGTCGATGGTGTTGGGACCGCCATCCGCCTCCGGGAGGATGTGGTGTACGTTGACGTCTCGGCCGTGAAATCTATGGCGCACGCAGCAATGCCGACGCGAGCGTACAATCGCAACTTCACGGACTTCAGGTGGAAAAGGCATGCGCGTGCCTAAGGGACGAACAACCAACAACCAACAACCAATGACGAATGACGAATGACCAATGACGAATGACCAATGACTATTTCGCCGTCTTATGCGCAGCGAACCGGTCTTGCAGCGATTGGACGGTCATGGCTTCTTGACGCAGGGCTTCCATCGCTTTGACGGCGGCTTCGGCTGCCGAGATCGTCGTGATGCAGGGGACGCCGAGCTGGACGGCGGCCGCTCGAATCTTGCCTTCGTCCGTCCTGGCTCCCTTGCCGCTCGGCGTGTTGATCACCAACTTGACTTTGCCGTCATTCAGGTAATCCAGCAAGTTGGGCCGGCCTTCCGCCAGCTTGAACACTCGCTGCACAGGCACTCCAGCCTCTTCCAGTCGACGCGCGGTCCCGTCCGTGCAGAGCAACTCGCAGCCGAGATTCACCAGCCGAGTCGCGAGCGGCACAATCGAGTCTTTGTGGCGGCGCGTGACGCTGAGGAAAATCAGTCCGTTCTGCGGGAACACGACGCCTGCGGCCAACTGACTTTTTGCAAACGCGATCGAGAACCGTTCGCTCACCCCCATCACTTCGCCCGTGCTGCGCATTTCGGGGCCGAGCACGATGTCGACGCCCGCGAATTTGCGGAACGGGAAAACGCTCTCCTTCACCGAGACGTGCGCGGGGATCGGTTCGCTGGTGACGCCCAGATCGCGGAGCTTCAGGCCGGTCATGACCTTGGCGGCGATTTTGGCGATCGGCGCACCGGTCGCCTTGGCGACGAACGGCACCGTACGGCTCGCTCGCGGGTTCACCTCCAACACATAGACGTTGAAACGACCTTCTTCTTTCTTGACCGCGAACTGCACGTTCATCAACCCGATGACTCGCAGCTTCCGAGCCATCGCGTGGGTCGCTTCGCGAATCTCTTGCACCACCGGCGCGGGCAAGCTGTAAGGAGGAATCGCGCACGCCGAGTCGCCTGAGTGAATGCCGGCTTCTTCGATGTGCTCCATCACTCCCATGACCACGACGTCATCGCCGTCCGCCACGCAGTCGACATCGACTTCGGTCGCGTCTTCCAGGAAGCGGTCGATCAACACCGGTTGGCCCTGAGCCACCACAAACGCCTCGGCCACGAATCGCTCGAACTGCGAGTCGTCGTAGCAGATCTCCATCGCTCGGCCGCCCAACACGAAGCTGGGGCGAACCAATGACGGGAAGCCGACCTTCGCCGCCTCCAGTCGAGCTTGGTCCATGTTGCGAGCAATGCCGTTGGCGGGCTGCTTCAATCCGAGCTGTTCGAGCAATTGCTGGAACTTCTCGCGGTCCTCCGCCGCCTCGATCGTGTCGACGCTGGTGCCGATGATCGGCACGCCCGCGGTGTGTAATGCGCGAGCCAGATTCAAGGGGGTTTGGCCGCCGAACTGGACGATGACGCCATCCGGCTGAGTGCGATCGAAGATGTTCAGCACGTCTTCGGTCGTGAGCGGCTCGAAAAACAGCAAGTCGCTGGTGTCGTAGTCGGTGCTGACCGTTTCGGGGTTCGAGTTCACCATGATCGATTCGATGCCCAACTCGCGCAACGCGAAACTCGCATGGCAGCAGCAATAATCGAACTCGATGCCTTGACCGATACGATTGGGGCCTCCGCCCAGAATCATCACTCGCCGCTTGTCGGCTCGCTTGGGCGGAGTCTCGTCCTCGTCCTCGTACGTCGAATAGTAGTACGGCGTGTAGGCCTCGAATTCCGCGGCGCACGTGTCGACCGACTTGAAGGTGGCGATCACTCCCAGCGATTTGCGGTGGTCGCGCACTTCCATCTCGGTCGAGCCCCAGATGGTGGCGAGCTGCCGGTCGGAGTAGCCGAGTTGTTTGGCTTTGCGCAACAGCTTGGCGTCCGCCTGATTCAAGCCGCCTACCTGGCGCAGCATGTCCTCGAATTCGCACAGCTCCTGCAATTGATCGAGGAACCACGGATCAATGTGCGACAGCGAGTGAATTTCGGCGGCGGTCATGCCAGCCTTGAAGGCGTACCGCAAATACCACACTCGTTCATGATTCGGAGTCGCCAGCTTGCCGCGAATATCGGTCATACTGGGCGGGGTGGTCGAGTACCACAGATCCTTGCTGTCACAGCCGAAGCCGAACGAGCCCACTTCCAGCCCGCGGAGCGCCTTCTGGAACGACTCCTTGAATGTGCGGCCGATCGCCATCGTCTCGCCCACGCTCTTCATTTGCGTGGTCAGAGTTGCATCGGCGTCCGGGAATTTCTCGAAGGCGAAGCGTGGAATCTTCGTGACCACGTAGTCGATGGTCGGTTCGAAGCAAGCCTTGGTTTTGCGAGTGATATCGTTGGGGAGTTCGTGCAGGCGATAGCCCACGGCCAGTTTGGCGGCGATCTTTGCGATTGGGAAGCCCGTCGCCTTGGATGCCAACGCCGACGACCGGCTGACTCGCGGGTTCATCTCGATCACGATCATGCGGCCGTTTTGCGGGTGGATGGCGAACTGAATGTTCGACCCTCCCGTCTCGACGCCAATCTCACGGATCACGGCGAGGCTGGCGTCTCGCATCCGCTGATATTCTTTGTCGGTGAGCGTTTGCGCGGGGGCGACGGTGATCGAGTCGCCCGTGTGGACGCCCATGGGATCGAAGTTCTCGATCGAGCAGATGATCACGACATTGTCATCCATGTCGCGCATCACCTCCATCTCGTACTCCTTCCAGCCAATGATCGATTCTTCGATCAGGACTTCGGAGATGGGAGACTGGTCCAGCCCGCGACGCACCAGCGTGTCAAACTCTTCGCGGTTGTAGGCGATGGCAGATCCGCTGCCGCCCAGCGTGAAGCTCGGGCGGACGACGCAGGGGAGGCCGACCATCGCCTGCACCTTGCGAGCTTCTTCGATCGTATGGACGGTGGCGCCGCGGCACACCTCCAGCCCGATCTTCTCCATCGCCTGCTTGAACTGTTCCCGTTCTTCCGCCTTCGCGATCACATCAGCTCGAGCGCCGATCATTTCGACGCCGTACTTTTCGAGTACTCCATGTCGAGCCAAGTCCATGGCCAGGTTCAGGCCCGTTTGTCCACCGAGCGTCGGGAGCAGGGCGTCCGGTCGCTCGCGTTCGATGACCTTCTCGAGAATCTCCCAAGTCAACGGTTCGATGTACGTGCGATCCGCCGTGTCGGGGTCGGTCATGATCGTGGCGGGGTTGGAATTCACCAACACCACCTCGTAGCCTTCCTCGCGTAAAGCCTTGCAAGCTTGCGTGCCCGAATAATCGAATTCGCAAGCCTGTCCAATGATGATAGGTCCGGAGCCAATGAGCAGGATTTTGTGGATGTCGGTACGACGAGGCACGCGTGGAGCTTCCTATGAAGCGGTTCGAAACCTGGGAGGACCGCCTGAGACGGACGTTGCAGAACGGACTATGCAGAGTGGCCGAGCTTGGCCTCCCGTGCAAAATTTCCCGAGATTAACACGCATGCCCCGACGCGGCAACGGGGCGACTGAATCGTTCTGCGCAGCCCTAAGCGACGCCCTAGAAGTTCGTCGTTCGAGGAAACACACTCCGTACGATGGACTTCTAGTCCGTCGTACCATGACGCACCGAACGAGTTGCACGGCAAGCCGCGAGGCTGCGGAGGTGCGACGGACTAGAAGTCCGTCGTACAACCGTGGGGCAGGTTTTCAACCTGCCTGACTGCCTTGTGAAATGCCGGGCAGGTTGAAAGTCCGCCCCACCATGGGCGCAAGAACGGCGAGGCAAGGGGTATCGGCTTCGCCCGTTCGGCTCGGGCAGATCGACGGACTAGAAGTCCGTCGCACAGGACCCGGGATCGCGCAAAAAAACGAACGCGATCGCCAGGCGACCGCGTTCGTCGAGTGCTTAACTCAGTATCGTCAAGGAGTCAGCATCCTGACAGCAAGAACTACTTCTTGCCGGGGAGCTTGCCTTCCTTCAGCAGGTCGCCGAAGGTCTTGCCTTCGGTGCCGCTCTTGGCGCCTTCGGCCTTCTTCAGGGCTTCCTTGATCTTGGCCGGATCCTTTTCGTTCTTGCTCAACAGGCTGCTCAAGCAGGTCCCGTAGTCGTTCTTTTCTTTCTTGTCCATGCCAGGATGGCAGATGCCGCACTTCAGCGTGGCGGCTTCCTTGACATCCTTGTAGTGTTCGATGAATTCCTTGCAGTAGTTCGGGCGGGCCGAAGCCTCGCCGCAGAACAACGAGCCGGCGAACAGCGCCGCGACAGCCAAAACCAAACCCTTCGCGATCCGCGTCATTCCTGGTTCTCCCTCGATCGTGTTGCGAAAACTATACCGGAAAAACGGCCTGCGAGCTGTCGTTACATCCGACCGTCGCCGAGCCGACCAACTCCAATCACTCTGCATGGGACTCGTCAGTGCTTCCCGCGAATCCTCTTTCGGCGAACCCGCCGACGGCAGATTAAACTGCCTGGCTCCAGTCGCGTCAATGTTTACTTGCGCGAAACTGGGAAAGTTTCCCGAACCCGCCAAGTTTTCCTGTCTTTCCTCGTTGTCCCCTCGGACAGGTGGGTTTTCGTGAATTAGGCGAGTGAATCGCGGCGTCTTCCCCTGTACGTCAAATTGACTCGTTGGGTTCAGCTTCATACCACGTTAATCTAAACGCTTCATGATCCCTGACTAGCAAGCTCCCCCTTAACCCCCCAGACGACATGGTCCGCGGTCGACTCGCTCCCTCGCCCACCGGTGCGCTGCATTTAGGGAACGCCCGCACTTTCCTCCTGGCTTGGCTGTCGGTCCGTTCCCAGGGGGGGCGAATGGTATTGCGGATCGAAGATTTGGATGGGCCGCGAGTGAAACCTGGCGCTGTGTCGCAGCTAATCGACGACTTACGTTGGTTGGGACTGGATTGGGACGAGGGGCCCGACTTGGGCGGCCCGGTCAGTCCATACACGCAGACCGAGCGCTTGGAGCATTACGATCGAGCGTTCGAGAGACTCCGGGACGCGGGCTTAGTGTACCCATGCGATTGTTCGCGTTCGGACATCGAGCGTGCCGCGTCAGCGCCTCACTGGGGCGACGAAGGCCCGCCTTATCCCGGCACCTGTGCGGAACGATCGTGGCCTGAAGGAGCCGATTCGGGAACATCCGACGAAACTCGACGGCCCTCCTGGCGATTTCGCGTCCCCGCCGGTGAAACTCGATTCTTCGATCAGATTTGCGGCGAACAGTGCTGGGATGTGCGTCGTCTGAGCGGCGATTTCGTGGTGCGGAAAGGCTCCGGCGCGGCCGCTTATCAGCTCGCGGTCGTGGTCGACGATGCCGCGATGGGAATCACGGAGGTTGTGCGCGGCGATGACTTGCTGTCGTCCACTCCGCGCCAATGGTTGTTGTACGAGGCGCTCGGTTGGCAACCGCCCACGTTTCGGCATGTGCCGCTGGTGGTCGGGCCGGACGGCCGTCGGTTGGCGAAACGTCACGGCGACACTCGGGTTTCCTATTTTCGCGAGGCGGGCATTAGTCCCGAGAAGCTGGTGGGGCTACTCGCGTACTGGTGTGGATTGCGCGATTTCGGTCAAGCGGTACGGCCTCGAGAATTAGTGGCGGGGTTTGAGTGGTCGCGATTGTCGCGGGAGCGTATCGTTTGTGATCAGGAGTCCGCGTTGGCGGCGTTGCGTCGGCCATGATCACCACCAAAGTCAGGCGGGGCATTGTCACCGTGCATGCAGCCAGTCTGTTGGTCGTTTTTTTGTCCGACTGCTTAACCAGGGAATAACTTGGATGAGGTTCTCGCGACTCTACGGCAAGGTGTTTCTCGTCTGCGTCGGCGGCAACGCGGCGCTCGCCCTGTCGTTCTTGACATTGCTGACCTGGGGACTCGAGCCGTTCGTGGTCGCACGCGTCCAGGAACGACTGCATGACACGGCTATCGTCCTGCGAGGGTTGGCGGTTGATCGCCTGGACGCCGGACAGCGTGATTCACTCCAGCGACTAGTGCGAGAAATGTCGTCGCGCACCAAAACTCGTTTCACGGTGCTCGACGCGGAAGGAGACGTGCTGGCCGACTCGCACGAAGACCCTCGCCGCATGGAAAACCACGCAGCTCGCCCCGAGGTTCGCGGGGCGGCCGCCGCGAAAATCGATGGCATGGGGATCGATCGCAGGTCGAGTGCGACGGTTGGTTTGCCCATGATTTATTTGGCGTTGCGCGTCGAGCGAGATCGTCAGCTGGTGGGATACGTGCGAGTCGCGGCCGAGATTCAAACGGTGCGCGAGCAGGTGACGTCGTTGCGTCGTTGGGGATTGTTGATCGGCGGCACGGCACTGTTGGCCACCACGGGTTGCACGTTTCTTATCGTGCGTCGGATTGTGCGGCCGCTCGAACGCTTGGCGGAGGGGGTGGCGAAGTTCGCCGATGACGGCACGCCGCGGCTCGTGCGTGTGGAGGGACGTGATGAAGTGGCCGTGCTCGGGAATACCTTCAATCGAATGCAAGAGTCGCTCGCCGCACGGTGGGGCGAACTACGCCGCAACAACGATCGACTCGAGGGCATGATGCGCAGCATGGAAGAAGGCGTTTTGGCGTTGGATGCCGAGGAACGCATCGTGCTCGCCAATGACGCGAGTCGCATGTTGCTGGAGCTAGGCGAAGGGAATGTCGCCGGTCGGCGATTGTGGGAGGCGACTCGAGTGCGAGCTCTGCGCGACGCTTTTCTCGAGACATTCCCCTCGGGCCATGCCTCGGTCAAGGAATTTGAAACGACGGGCGTGGTGCGGCGAGTGTTAACGCTCCGAGCCACTCGACTGCCCGGCGAGCCGTCGCCCGGCGTCATGATGGTTTTGCATGATGTGTCCGAACTGCGACGGTTGGAGAATCTGCGCCGGGACTTCGTCGCCAACGTCTCGCACGAATTGAAGACGCCGCTCTCATCCATCAAAGCCTATGCCGAAACTCTGCGGTTAGGTGCGCTCGAGGACACGACTCATAACCGTGTGTTCGTCGAGCGGATCGAGGAGCAAGCCGATCGACTCCATCAGTTGATTATGGACTTGCTGCATCTGGCTCGCGTCGAATCGGGGCAGCAGGCGTTCGAGATCACTCGAGTGTCGATGCGGGGAATGGTGGAGTCGATTTTGAAGGCTCATGCCGCGACAGCGTCGTCTCGTCAGATTGAATTAGCGAGCGAGCCGCCCGAGCGAGTGATTGCGGTTCGCGCGGACGAGGAGGGGCTCCGGACTATTTTGAACAACTTGGTGGATAATGCCATCAAGTATACGCCGGTGGGGGGGCGAGTTACGGTACGGTGGCGATCGGACGGGGCGTTTGCAACCCTGGAGGTGCAAGACACGGGAATCGGGATCGCTCGTCAGCATCACGCTCGGGTCTTTGAACGCTTCTATCGCGTCGATAAAGCTCGCTCGCGTGAATTGGGAGGGACCGGGTTAGGGCTTGCGATCGTCAAGCATTTGGCCCAGGCGTTCGGCGGAAGCGTCGGGATCGAAAGCCAAGTGCGACAAGGGAGTACGTTTCGGGTGACCCTGCCGCTGGATGAGGCGGATTCCGCGGAAACCGAGGAGGCGGACGAGTTCTCGGTTTCTTAACTGAATCTTCATAATGCGGGGCTACAACCGATTCGCAATAGCTTGGGAGATTCGGAGCGATGAAACACCTGCAGCGTGATATGGAACAGCTCCATCGGCATGTACTCGCCTTGTCGGCGATGACCGAGGAGATGATCGACAAGGCCACGATGGCGCTGGCCGAACGCCGCGACGATCTTGCCGTCGAAGTGATTGCGGCCGACTCGGACGTCGATCAGGCGGAGGTGCAGATCGAGGAAGAGTGCTTGAAGATTCTGGCGCTGCATCAGCCGGTCGCGGCCGACTTGCGCCGCATCGCCTGCGTGCTCAAGGTCAACAATGACCTGGAGCGGATCGCGGATCTCGCCGTCAGTATCGCTCAACGAGCGCAGGCGATTTGCGACGATCCCGATTTTCCCATCCCCGACCAATTGGGACGGATGGTCGCCTTGGCGACGCAGATGGTACGCGGGGCCATGGATGCCTTCGTCAACTCAGACGCTCAGGCCGCTCGCCGCCTGCTCCGACTGGACGACGATGTCGATCAGCACAACCGCGACATCATCCAAGACCTACAGACACTGATGCAGCACGATTCGGGGCACGTCCCCGCGGCGCTCCATTGCTTTTCGGCGACTCGACATATCGAACGAATTGCGGACCACGCCACGAATATTGCCGAGGATGTCATTTATCTCGTGGAAGGTGAAATCGTCCGCCACACTCGCTCCGCCGCGGTCGAGCGACGTTAGGTAATCGCTTATCGCGTAATCGCTGGCTGGCAAGTCGGCGGTCGCGATCATTGGGGAGACAGCTCGTTTTTCGCAACAAGTCGGCGGCAAGTTCCGTCGGCGAAACCTGATTTTCCGGTGACCATGCCACCCGCCAAGATTCTGATTATCGAAGACGACCGCCCACTTGCCGACGTGCTGGCCTACAACCTCAAGAACGCTGGCTACGAAGTTCACGTGGCGCACGATGGCCAAGACGGTCTGAATCAAGCACAACTCAAATCGCCCGATGTCGTGGTGCTCGACCTGATGCTCCCCGTCATTGACGGCCAGGAGGTCTGTCGGCGGTTGCGGGCGGACCCGAGCACTCGCGAGACCGTCATCATGATGTTGACCGCGAAAGCCGAGGAAACCGATCAATTGATCGGCTTCTCGCTGGGCGCCGACGACTATGTGACAAAGCCATTCAGCGTCAAAGTGGTCCTGGAGCGGATCAAGGCCTTGCGACGCCGGCGACTGTTCGACCCCCAGTCCGAAGATACGATCGCGTGCCACGGAGTCATTGTGGATCGAGTGCGTCATCGAGTGACGATCGACGGGACGCCGATTCCATTGACGGTCAGCGAGTTTCGCTTGCTGGATACGCTGGTGCGGCAGCCGGGGCGAGTGTTTCAGCGATCGGAATTGATCGACGCCGCGTTGGGCGAAGATACCATGGTGTTGGAGCGGACGATCGACGTACATATTCGTTCGCTGCGCCGAAAACTCCGCGAGCACGCCGACTTGATCGAGACGGTGCGCGGCGTGGGGTATCGCTTCCGCGACCCACGCGCCCAGGACGTCGTGTAGTCGCCTCGGATTCAAGCGGGTAGCGGCCACGGAAATTCACGGAAGTGCACGGAAAAGAGGGGCTACTTTGGGCGGGCTTCAGGAAAGAGTGTTGTTGCCGACGCCTGGTCTGGATCCTCGGGTGGGATTTGTCTGAGTCAGATTCAGTTCCCGTGGACGGTCGATTTTTCGAACGTATTTTGATGGGGCAGGTTTGTAAACTGCCTCCTCTGGTCGAGGGTGGGCTGGGCAAGTTGAAAACCCGCTGCACCACAGGGTAGGTTGCAAGCCTGAACCGTCATCTGGGCAGGTTGCAAACCTGCCCCACCATTTGGCAGGTTGCAAACCTGCCCCACCATTTGGCAGGTTGCAAACCTGCCCCACGAGTTGACCGGTCCTGATCGACAAGCGAGTCAGGTCGTCTCATGTTTCCAGTGCAAGCCCCCATTCCCGAAGTCTCTCAATGACCAATGACCATTGACGAATGACCAACACCGCTACTTCAGCCGCAGTGGTTGAGCGGCTTGTGGGAACGCGGTTGCGTAGTCGACTCCCACCAGTTGAGCGAGTGTGGCGGCGATTTGGGATTGAGTGGCTGCGACATTCTCGCGAACGCCGAGCGCTGGGATTTGCGGACCCAGCAGTCCCATCCAGACGAATTCGGCGCCCACGATATTGGCGCCGTGGTTCGCCCAATCACGCCCCGTTCCTCGGCCGTGATCGGTCGTCAGCACCAGCGTCGTTTGGCCTCGATATTCGGGTTGTGATTGCAGCCAATCCCACAACTCGTTCAAGTAGCGATCGCAGCGTTGAGCCGACTCGAGGTAAAGGTCGTAGCGTCGCGCATGAGCCCACTCGTCGGTCTCGCCCATGCCTATGTACAGAACGTGGGGGCGATGTTTGGCGAGATGTTCGCGAGCGGCGGTTTGCGTAACAATATCGAACGCATTGCCTCGCCAGATTCTCGGCAGATCACGCACCATCTCGTTGACTTGCTGCTGGCCGGCGGTCAAAGGTTGGTCGGACACGGGAGTCCAGCCGCAGACGACGGGAAAGCCGGCTCGAGGCCGATTCAATACAAACTCAATCACGTCCCAAGTGGCGAACGCCGCGACCTTACCCGAGAAGCCGGGTTGCCGTTGGATGTACTCGAGAACGTTGATATTCGGGTTATGAATCTTCGCGTTGCTGCGGATTCCGGCGTCGGCGTAACCGACGAACATCTCGTTGTAGCCGGGGTACGAGAACTTCAGTCCGTTGGTGATGGTCGCGGGCGACTGTCGCGACGGATCGCCAAACAGTTGTCCTTGTTTCGCCATCACATTCCAGACGAATGGGAGCAGGATTTGACGACGCTGTTCAGGCGAGTCGCGCCAGAAGGCGGTCTTGAGTTGGTCCACTTCGGGGACGCCGCCGAGATCTTTGTTCATCAGCGATTCGTCGGCGCCGGCGAACAGCTCTTGCCAGCGGAACCCGTCCCAGGTGACGAAAATCAGCTTGTCGGCGGCGTGAGCGAGCGAAGGGGCGCAAAGCAGGAGAAGCGTGACAAGCGTCAGGCAAGATCGTGTGAGTTTCGACGTTCGCCAACGCTGGAGATAGGAACACTGGAGACTGGATCGTGCGACGGCTTGGAGTTGAAGTGTGCGAGAAGAGTTGGGCATACAAACTCGCTCGAAGTGTTGGCTGGATGGGAGCGCGGTGAGTCTGAAAACAAACTCGGCCCAACCGCGATCATGTCGCGGCGGGCCGAGTGCTGTGCGGGAGAAGGAGAGTTGTTCGAGCAACCGAGACCGCGGGGGGCCGCGGTTGTCAGCTTCCTTCTTCGTGATTGATGCTTAACCGCGACGGGTCAGCGTCGCATAAACGTCGGATCGAGTTACTTGACGGCCTTGTTGGCGTCTTCGAGAACCTTCTTGACGTCCGCGGTGGTCAGCTTCTGGCCCTTGCCGAACGCTTCGTTCGCCTGAACCTTCGACTTGTTCCACACGAGAACGGTCACGTCAGCGCTCTTCGAGATTTCGTAGTTGTCCGGACCTTCGCTCGTCTGGAAGACGGTGAGGGGGACGTTTTTGCTAATCTTGCCCGCGGCGGCCATTTCCTTCAGCTTGCCTTCGGCCGAATCCGGATCATCGGTCATGTAGACGACGAACGCCTTCAGATCCTTGTCCTTGTTCTTGCCTACCGCTTCGTCCAAACCCTTGACCAACTCCGACAGGTCATCCGAGATACGGCGAGTGAACACCGCGACGACGGGACGATTGCCGTACTGGCAGCGATAGCACAGCGTCTTTCCTTCGTTCGGGCCAGTGCAATCCTTCACATTGAATGCGGGGACGCTTTGACCAACCGGCAAGCCGGACTTGACGGTGTCCGCAGCCAACACCACGCCCGCCAGGGCGAACAGCGCGACCGCAGTGGCGGCGACTAGTTTCTTCATCGAAACCTCCTTCAGAGAATGGAAAACCTAACGAACACGGGGCTCACGAATACGGGTCAGTTCCCGCACAGTGTCCTGATTCTAGGGGAAGCGACAAGCGGTTGTCGAGCATGTTCCGACGGGAACCGGTCGAATTTCGTTCTTGCCGACGACTCGTCCCATCGTCCACCACCTTACGCAGCCAGCAGGTCCAAAGATCGCGCGAAACCCACAGCTCGCGAAATGTTGAGACGCTTCTTCTGCTGGCAATGACTGTATGGAAACACCTAAAAGCTTATGCAGCGACTGCGTACTGACCTTATTTCGGAGTCGTATCGGGCGAGGGTGGCGTAGTGGTCGTCCCTTGAGTCAATTCACACCAGCGTTGCGAAGTGAAGGTCTCTGTTTTATCCAGTTTCCCTGCTCGTACGACGAAGGCGGCGAGTTGTGGTTGTGCGTCGATCAACTCAATGCCAGACTGCGGACCAAGGACGCAGACGGCGGTAGCGAGTGCGTCGGCGGTGGTGCAATCGGGAGCGAGGATCGAGACGCTAACTCGGTCGGTGAGTCCCAGGCCGGTGCGAGGGTCGACGATATGCGAGTAGCGAACGCCGTTGATCTCGACGAATTGAAACGCGTCGCCCGAGGTAGAGACCGCGGAGTTCGCTAGCAGGAAAAATTGGCTGGGAGGGGCGTTGGGATTCAGGGGCGCGATGCCGACTTTCCAGCCGGTTGAGTCGGGTGGGGGATCGCCGGCGCGGATGTCGCCGCTGGCGTTGATGATCGCTCGCGTGATGCCGGCCGCTCGGAGCGTGTCGAGTGCAGCGTCGGCGGCGAGCCCTTGGCCGATGCCGCCCATGTCGAGCCGCATGCCGGGCTTCAATAATTCCACTTGATGACGATCGTTGTGGAGCTTGATCGCTTGGTAACCAACGGCGGCGCGGGCTTCGGCGAGTCGTTCGGGGGAGGGGAGTTGTTTTTGGCGACGCGAGCGACGCCAGAGTCGCGTGAGTGGACCGACGGTGACGTCGAAGGCGCCGTCGGTGAGTCGGCTGAGTTCAGCGGAGCGTTGCAGGGCGAGCCAAAGATCGTCGCTGACTGCAACGGGCGATTGGGTAGGCGCTTGGGCGGCAAGTCGACTCAACTCGCTGGCGTCATCGTAATCACTGAGAGTTTGGTCGAGTGAGCGGACGCGATCGAATGCGGCGCGGAACGCCCGATTGGCGGTTTTTTCGTCCGGCGCGTACAATACGATGGTGAAGGAAGTCGCCATGTGGATCTCGGTCGCCTGAAACTTCGACAACGTAGGTTCGGCGGCGGGGCTTGCGAGTAGGATGGCGAGAATCCAAGGCATGATGCGTGATCCGATCAGGTGGGTGAGGCGAAGCGTCAGCCTGACCCGCGATGTGGAAATTACTCAAGGCATAAGCTTCTATGTTCAGACTAGTCGCCGCCCAGCGCGGCTCGCAAGTTGTTCGTCATCAACGAAGCCGCGGTGTTCAAAAGAGCGTCGCGGTGTCGCGCGAGAACCCAACGCTGGTTCGGCGTCACATTCTCTGGTTCAGCCTTTGGACGCTGATCGTTTTGCTCGCCGTGTTCGTGCTGTCGACGAGGTCGCTGCCTGCCGCTCAACCCACGGCGACGACGGTGAGCACCGGCTTGGCGGGCAAGCCTGTGCTGGAGAATCCCGATTCAGTGGCCGCTACGGCGGCGGAGATGAAGGCGTACAAGGAGAAGCTGGAGCATACCGAAGTCGCGATTGATCTCGTCCCGATTCCGGCCGGGACGTTTCGGATGGGGAGTCCGGCGAGTGAATCGGGACGCGGCGCGGATGAGGGGCCCCAGCATGAAGTGCAGGTCGGTCCGTTTTGGATGAGCAAGTTCGAGATCCCCTGGGATGCTTTTGAAGTCTGGATGTTTGATCTAGACATCCAGCGTCGTAAGCTGGCGAAGGTGGAAGAGAATCCTCGCGATAAAGAGGCGGATGAATACCAATTGTCGCAGCCGACCGCGCCGTACACCGACATGACGTTCGGAATGGGCAAACGCGGTTACCCGGCCATCTGCATGACTCAACTCGCTGCTCGCACTTACTGCCAGTGGCTGACCGCGAAGACGGGGCGCTATTACCGGCTGCCGACCGAGGCTGAATGGGAATATGCCTGCCGTGCGGGGACGGAGACGGCGTACTCGTTCGGCGACGATCCCGAGAGCTTGGGCGACTACGCTTGGTATGTCGAGAACAGCGACGAAAAGTATCATCCGATTGGCAAGAAGAAGCCGAATCCCTGGGGCCTGCACGACATGCACGGCAATGTCGCCGAATGGGTGCTGGACCAGCATTCGCCGGATTACAGCCTCTGGACCGGAAAACCGGTTGTGAACCCGTTGAATATTCCGAAGACGGAGTGGGGGCGAGTGGTGCGGGGAGGATCTTGGGACATGGAGGCCAAAAAGCTGCGCAGCGCGGCCCGCGAGGCGTCGGTCGCGGACTGGAAGCAACAAGACCCACAGGAGCCGAAGAGTATTTGGTACTTGACAGACGCCCTGCATGTCGGATTCCGCATCGTTCGTCCGTTACAGGTTCCCTCGCAGGAAGAACTGACTCAAAAATGGGACAAACAAGAGCCGTTCGAAGACCGTAAGCGAAAACGCTAGCTGCCCGAGCAGGAGTCCCCACATAAACCACACCTCCCCTCCCATCCCTTTCTGTCTCTCCCCCCCCCCCCCCCCCACTTTTTCCGTGTCCTCCCGTGTCATTTCGTGGCCAATATGGAATGCGGTGCTTGTACGCGCGGCGCCGCTGATCATCTCGAGAAGCGAGATGATCACGGCGTTCCGCGGCTCCAGCCGGGACTCGTTGAATGGGGCGAGACGAGCCGGTATGCTGGAGCAATGTTGCGCGGCTTGCCCGTGACCGCTTCGGCCCCGCGTCCTTAACCTCCACGTCCTTATCCTCCACATCTCCACAGGAGTTGTTTGTATGTCGGAACAAAACCAAGGCCAGGAAACGAAGGGTGCGTCGAGCTCGCCGCGCATCAGCACCAATCGCCGCGATTTCATCAAGACTTCGTCCTTGCTGGTTGCGGGCGGCGCGGTGGCTGGTTCGAACTTGAGCGTGGCTCGCGGGGCTCATGCGTTTGGCAGCGATGTGATCAAGTTGGGTTTGATCGGCTGCGGCGGCCGGGGCACGGGCGCTGCCGTGCAAGCGATGAACACGATGGGCGGCGAGGTCAAGCTGGTGGCGTTGGGCGACGCCTTCGACGATAAAGTGCAAGCTGCTTATCGTGGTGCGAAGAGCCAGCACGGGGATAAAGTGGATGTACCCAAGGACCGGATGTTCTCCGGCTTGGAAGCATACAAGGGAGTGCTCTCGACCGACATCGACATGGTGATTTTGGCGACGCCGCCGGGCTTCCGGCCGTTGCATTACGATGCGGCCGTGCGAGCTGGCAAGCACGTCTTCATGGAGAAGCCGGTGGCCGTCGATGCGGCCGGTGTTCGCAAGTGTCTGGAAGCGAACAAGATCGCCAAGGAGAAGGATCTCGCGGTCGCTGTTGGCTTGCAGCGCCGTCATGAGCCTCGCTACAAGGAAACGATCAAGCGCATTCAGGATGGCATGATCGGCGACATCATTCTCGCTCGAGCTTACTGGAACGGTTCAACTCCGTGGGTGCGTCAGCGTGAAGAGAAGATGACGGAGATGGAGTACCAGATGCGAAACTGGTACTACTTCAATTGGTTGTGCGGCGATCACATTGTCGAGCAGCACATTCACAACTTGGACGTCATCAACTGGATCATGAACGACTATCCCGTGGAAGCTCAGGGCCAGGGTGGTTGTGAAGTGCGGAAGGGCAAGGAGTACGGCGAAACGTTCGACCATCACTTCGTCGAGTTCAAGTACAAGAGCGGCGCGGTGATGTACAGCCAGTGCCGTCACATCCCCAACTGCTGGAACGCGGTTTCCGAAGCCGTGCACGGCACGAAGGGGTCGGCGGACGTCAGCGGCGCCAAGATCATGGATGCTCAAGGCAAGGTGATCTACAGCTTCGGTCGAGGCGGCGGCGATGGCCATCAGCAAGAGCATCATGACCTGTTCGCGGACCTGCGAGCGGGCAAGAAGCCGTTCGAAGGCGAATGGGGCGCGCTCAGCACCATGACCGCGATCTACGGTCGTATGTGCACCTACTCGGGTCAGAAGATCTCGTGGGAAGACGCACTCAATTCGAAGGTCGTTGTCTCCCCAGTCGAGAAGTACACCAGTTTGAACGACGAGCCGCCTGTGAAGCCGAACGGCGATGGCTACTACCAGTTGCCCGTGCCGGGCGTGACCAAGGTCGTGTAACGACCGAATGGCCTGGCGGCAAGTTCGAAATGGTCTAGTGAGTGAAAGGGAGACGCCTTGCCAACCGGTGAGTGCGTCTCCCGCTTGTTGATTGACTCAACAAAGCGAAAGATTTCTGGTTGGGGAGGGTGAGTGTTAACGGCGAGCGGTCCCTTCGCTGCTCGACGCGAACGCGATACGAATGGGAGTCGTTCTTCGTTGCGCTAATCCAACGCCAGCACGATTTCCACGGTGAGTTCAATGGGGTTTTCGGGTATCTCGTTTGGCAAATTTAAAGAAGGAGCAGTCGATCATGGCGACGTTTGTTAGCACCGTGAAGTTCACTTCGCAGGGCGTCAAGAACATTCAGGAAACGACCAAGCGAGCTGCGTCGTTGAAGGCGAGCGCGAAGAAGCTAGGTGTCAAGGTGACCGACATTTATTGGGCGCTGGGGGCTTTCGACGGCTTGCTGATCTTTGAAGCGGCTGACGACGAGACGGCCACGGCTTTCTTGTTGCACGTGGGTGCTCAAGGCAACGTACAGACCGAGACGGCTCGAGTCTTCAATGCCGCCGAGATGGACAAGATTTTGGCGGGCGGGAAGAGCTGAACGACGATCGGATTTGAGCGTGGAGGTCGATGTCCCGGCGCAGAGAAGTCGCCGGGATTCTTTTCGCACGTTGGAGTGCTTCGGCCATTGGCCAGAAATCTGTACGCTGGCCTGACCCGATTAGTGAGGATCAGTGGCGATGAGTGTTCCCTTTTCTTGAGTACAGGGCGGGGCGAGTACTCGAAACGCTGATCGTCGCTGACCGTCACGAATCGCGATCAGGAGCTCTTTGTTTCATCGCGGTTAGCTTACTGCGGTGTCGAGAAGATCGTCATCGCGTCATGTCACGGGCTAAACACGACAGCTGTTCTTCCGCTCCGAAGCCATAGAGAGCCGCGTTACTTTTTGTGGAAATTCATCGAAAAAAGCTATTGGTCGACGGAAGTATGTCCGCCTAGAGAGTCTTTTACGTAACGCTTGCGACTTCGTTATGCCGATAGTAGGGGTTGTAGCGATTTTGCCGACGAACGGAACCCGGTGGGCGGGGTCATGAAAACGGGGAAGTGACGCATGACGCGCGGGGGCCACTACGACGAATTCGAAGGCGAAGCAATGGGGAAGTGGGTGGCTGAGCGTGAAGCTATCGCCTTGCTGCTTCAGAAGTTATTGCATGTTGCGGGCAGCCATGCCGATCGTCTGGAAGTGCTGCGGGCGGTCGACGAGGCTCGCGGGGAGGAAATGCCGAGTACGACGGCATCATCCGCGATCTTACCCGACTCGTTCTTGGCCTGGCTTGAGGACGCCGCCGAGCGTCTGGACCTACGGCTGACCATTCAACGATTGCCGCTCAAGGAAGCTTTGTCCTTCGCCAGTAAACACTTACCGGCAACGTTGGTCTCAACGGTTAGTCCTTCGGAATCTTGGGTTTGTCTTCAGCGACAGTCTTGGGGGAAATGGGAGGCCGAGTCGCCGCGCGGCGAGAAGCTGCGACTGAAGGTTGCGAGTGCGGCGGAGTTGCTGAAGCTGACTTCACCCAGTGATGACGTCTGGTTTGTCTCACCCGCGTTAGCTCGACCGTATTCCGAGGAAGACGACCACCCGCCTGGCGGCACCTTTGAAATGGCGAGTCACGGTGGGGGGCACGGGAACGGTCGTCGTGGGCATGGGCACGAAGGGCATGGCGGCCACGGGCATGCAGGCGGCCATGGTCATTCCGGCGGACACAACGCTGGCGGGCATGGCGGCGGACATGGACACGGGCACGACCACATGTCCCCCTGGATGCGGCTCTTGAGCATCCTGCGGCCCGATACGGGTGACATTGCCGTGGTTGCCATCTTCTCGGCGGTGGTGGGACTCTTGTCCCTGGCCTCGCCGATCGCCGTGGAGGCGTTGGTCAACACGGTCGCTTTCGGCCGTTTTTTGCAGCCGGTGGTGGTGTTGAGCCTGATTCTGCTGACCTTCTTGGCGTTCGCGGCGACGCTCCGCATCGTGCAGGCGTACATCTCAGAGATTATTCAGCGGCGAATTTTTGTCCGTGTCGTATCCGACTTGGCTTACCGGCTGCCGAGGGTGAGGCAATCGGCCTTCGACGAGCATCATGGTCCGGAGTTGATGAACCGATTCTTCGATGTGATGACGGTGCAGAAGACGGCGGCCGTGTTGGTCTTGGACGGAATCGCGATGGTTCTCCAGACGGTGATCGGTATGGTGGTGTTGGGCTTCTACCACAACTACCTGATCGGCTTCGATCTCTTCTTGATCGCCTGCTTGGCGGTGATTGTGTTTGTCTTGGGACGCGGCTCGGTTAGGTCCGCGATCGCCGAATCGTACGCGAAGTATCACGTGGCGGCTTGGTTGGAACAATTGGCTGACGCGCCGATTGCCTTTAAGACCGCTCAGGGAAGCCGTTTTGCGTGGGATGTGGCCGATCGCTTGACCACCGATTACGTGCGTGCTCGCACCCGTCATTTTCGCGTATTGATGCGACAAATCGTTTTCGCCGTCGGCCTGCAAGCCGCGGGGAGTGCTCTGCTGTTGGGATTGGGTGGCTGGCTCGTCATCACGGGCGATCTGTCTCTCGGCCAGTTGGTGGCCGCTGAAATGATCGTGGCGGTCATTTTGAACTCGTTTGCGAAATTGGGGAAGCAGCTCGAGAGCTTCTACGACTTGATGGCGGCGGTGGACAAGATCGGACATCTTTTTGATTTGCCCGTGGAGCGGACGACGGGAGTGGCCTTGGGAGGGGCGGCGCGATCGGGGAGTGCGGGCGAGACGCCTGCCGGGCCAGCGTTGGGAGTGAGTTTGCGTCGAGTCAGTTACGATTTTGAAGGCGCGCGCGAGGTCGTGCACGGCGTGTCGCTCGAGGTCCGGCCGGGCGAGTTTGTGGCGTTGACGGGGCCGCCGGGGAGTGGCAAATCGGTGGTGCTCGATCTGCTGTACGGACTGCGGCAGCCATCGAGTGGGCGGTTGGAAGTGGGAGGAATGGATCTACGGGGAGTTCAACCGGCCTCGCTGCGTCGACAGGTGGCGCTGGTGCGCGATGGCGGGGTGATAGCCGGGACGATTCTGGAGAACGTCCAGATGGCTCGCCCGGAGGTGGGACTTGGTCGAGTCCGCGAGGCCTTGACCGCCGTCGGTCTGTGGGATGAAGTGTTAGAATCGCCTCAGGGTTTGGACACGCGTTTGGACCCCGATGGTCGACCCATGACGCATAGCCAGACGCGGCGCCTCTTGTTGGCCCGAGCGATCGCCGGTCGTCCGCGGCTGCTGTTGGTGGACGAAATCATTGATGCTTTGCCGACGTCGCTGGCGAATTCAGTGCTGGCGATTTTGCGACAGTTGACAGGCGAATGCACGGTGGTGATTGTGACGGGACGGGATGACATTGCGGCGGCGTGTCCGCGAGTCGAGTGGCTCTCGCCAGACGGGGGGCGACCGAGTCCAGCGGAGATGGCTTCGGCCCACTAAAAGGAGCCTCGCGATGTTGCAAAAATCGACGCTAGTAGCCCCAAGACTCGAAGCCATGCAAATGGTCGAGTCGCCTCGTTTGGTCAGGCGGATGGGGAGATGGGTGGTGACGCTGCTGGTGGGCGCCGCGGCGGCGTTGCTGTTGCTGCCTTGGCAACAGACGTCCAAGGGGACGGGGCGAGTTGTTGCGTTCAATCCGACCGAGAGGCCTCAGACGATCGAGTCGCCGATCTACGGTCGCATCGTGCGGTGGGAGGAGGGGATCAGGGAAGGGGCGCGAGTTCGTCAAGGGCAGCCCATTCTGGAGATTCGCGATATTGATCCATCGCGGGGCGAACGGTTGGAAATTCAGGTATTCGCTGTTCGCGAAAAGCTGATGTTTGCCAAAACCAAGGTGGAGACCTACGGCCGACAGGTGGTTGATCTGGATCAAGCTCGGCTTTTGATCATTGAAGCGGGACAGCAATTGGTCGAGGAAGCTCGGCGAAAAGTCGAAGCGGAGCGGCATGCGGTCGAGGCGGCGGAAGCGGCCGTCGAGCAGACTCAGTTGAATTTCGAGCGGCAGAAGCTGCTGAAGGATCAGGGGCTGACCTCGGGGGTGACGTTCGAAAAGGAGCGTCGCAGCTATGAAGAGGCGCAAGCGAAGCTGAAGGCCGCGAAACAGTACGTGCAAGCCGCGGAAAAGTACCTGAAGTCCAAGGAAGCCGAGTTGGGGCAGAAGTCGCGCGAAGGGCTCACCAAAGTCGATTACGCGCGAGCCATGCAGCAAGAAGCCCAGGGCGAAGTCGCGCTCGCCACGAAGGAACTGTCGGAGATTGAAGGCAAGCAGGCGCAGTTTGAGAGTCGCGTGGTGACGGCGCCGAAGGACGGCGTCATTTTGCGACTGATGGCCAATGAAAACACCGAGATGCTGAAAGAGGGCGATCCGCTGTTTACGATCGTCCCCGAGGCGCCTGATCGGGCCGTCGAGATGTGGGTGGACGGCAATGACATCCCCCTGATTACTCCGGGACGCGAAGTGCGGCTGCAATTCGAAGGTTGGCCGGCCGTGCAGTTCGCCGCGGGTTGGCCGTCGGCGGCGTTTGGAACGTTCGGCGGGCGAATCGCCGCGGTCGACGCGGCGGACAACGGCAAGGGAAAATTCCGAATCATCATCCGGCCCATCGAGGAAGAACCGTGGCCCGAGGAGGCTCTGCTGCGACAAGGCGCGCGCACGAACGGTTGGGTTTTGTTGAGCCAAGTGTCGCTCGGATACGAGATCTGGCGACAGTTAAACGGATTCCCGCCTGTGTTTGATGGCCCCGAACCGCTCTACGGCTCGGGCAAGGATGGCAAGGACGGTAAGGGAACGGACTGGCAAAGCGATGATGCTAGTAAGAGTGGCGGCAAGGAAGCCAAGAAAGTGAAACTACCCAAATGAGTTCCCAATTCAGTCGTCGGATGCGGCGGAGCCGCGTCTTGGCGCGCTGGAGGGCTTGGCTCCGTTCGGGCGCCGCCGCTTCAGCGCTCCTGGCGTCGTTTACGGGCTGCCGCTCTGACTCCACATTCGCTTGGTTAGGGCGCGAGACGATGCCGCCCGCCGTTTCGCACGAACATGCGAACTCGTTGGCGTGGCGCTCGCGCGGGGAAACGCCTTGGACGGTTGCTCGGGTCGATCCAGACGCCCAGCCAGTGCGGATTCCCTCCACGGCGGACTCGCCATCCGAAGTGCGGCTGGCTGGCTACCAGCCAAGTGAACTTCCCGCGGCTCGCGCCGACGATGTCGGCAACTCGCCCGATGCCAAAACAAGTCCCGACGATCCTGCGCCCAAGGCAGCCGTTCCGCAAGTTACCGTGCCGGAAGTGGTGACGGGGACGCGGCCGATGGCCGATCAAGCGTCGCGTCCAGTCAGAGAGCTGGAGAACAAGGCGCCGTTTGTCGCGGCGACGCCGGAACCTTTGGCGCTGCGTCGAGTCGTGGAGTCGGTCTACACGTCGTTCCCGGCCATGGAGGCGGCTCTGCGCGAGTTCGACATCGCCGCGGGCAAGCAGCAAGCGGCGTGGGGCGAGTTTGACCTGAAGTTGAAGGCGGAGAGTATTTCACAGCCAGAGGGGTATTACGACAATTACCGCAACCACGTCAAATTAGAGCAGGCGCTCATGTCGGGCGGCGGGCTCTTTGGCCAATATCGCATCGGCGATGGCAGCTATCCCGAATACTATCGAGACCGGGAAACAAACGAAGGTGGTGAATTCAAAGTGGGTTGGGAAACGCCGCTGCTGCGCGGACGCAGGATCGACGGTCGACGCGCGGAGATTTTCCAGACCACGATTCGACGCCAACAAGTCGACCCGGAAGTGCAATCGTTGCTGCTCGAATTCACCTTCGGCGCGACCGACGCCTATTGGTCCTGGGTCGCGGCGGGTGTGAGTTATGATGCTCAACGCGATTTGTTGCGAGTGACGGTGGAACGCAACAAGCAGTTCGAACAGCGAGTGAAGTTGGGAGATCTCGCCGAAATTGAACTGGTGCAGAACGAGCGTTTGATCGCTTCGCGCGAGGCGAAGGTGATCGAGGCGGAGCGAAAGCTGCAACAGGCCGCCATCAAATTGTCGTTGTACTTGCGCGACGAACAGGGCCAGCCGATCATGCCTTCCCCCTCGATGCTCCCGTCGGGGTTTCCCGAGCCGACTCCGCCTGATCTCGAGGCGTTCCCGCTGGAGTTAGAGCAGGCGTTGGCTCAACGGCCCGAGCTCAGGGAACTCGACTTTCAGCGTGAACAGTACGAGGTGGATCTCGCACTGGGCCAAAACATGCGATTGCCGGGGCTGAATGCCGTGGTCGTGGCCTCGAAGGATGTGGGAGCGCCTGCGACGAAGAAGGGGGACAAGACTCCGTTCGAACTCGAAGCCGGTTTGCTGTTCGATCTGCCGCTGCAACGACGGAAGGCGGATGGCAAGATTCAAGAGGCTCAAGGCAAACTGGCTCAATTAGCCGCCAAGCGTGTGTTTACCGCGAACAAGATCGCCAACCAGGTGCAAGACGCTCAGTCGGCGTTGGCGACATCGTACGAGCGAGTGGGGCGAGCTCGTCGAAATGTGGTGTTGGCCAGGAGACTTGAGGCAGCGGAACGGCTGCGATTCGAGGCGGATGATAGCGATTTATTGCGAGTGGCGTTGCAGGAAGCGGCGGAGATCGAGGCTACCCTCCTCGAAATTGAGACGCTGGCGGATTACTTTAAGGCCGAAGCGGCCCTGCGTGCCGCGACGGCGGTCGATCCGCTCGCCGATCCCTAGTACTCTCGATCTCTCTCAGGAACTCGCATGAACGCCGCACCGGAGTCGCTCGATTCGACTCACTCCACTCCATGGGTGGGAGTGATCATGGGCAGCAAGTCGGATTGGGAGACGATGCGCAAGGCGGTCGAGGTGCTGGAGGAGTTTCAAATTCCGCATGAGCGTCGAGTTGTTTCTGCTCATCGCACGCCGCAGTGGATGGCCGAGTATGCGAGCATGGCGGCGGAGCGAGGGTTGCAGGTGATCATCGCCGGCGCGGGCGGAGCGGCTCACTTGCCAGGCATGGTGGCGTCGCAGACGACCTTGCCAGTGCTCGGGGTGCCCGTGCAGAGTCGAGCCTTGCAGGGGCTCGATTCGCTGTTGTCGATCGTGCAGATGCCGGGCGGCATTCCGGTCGGTACAATGGCGATCGGCGAAGCGGGAGCGACCAACGCGGGCTTGCTCGCCGTCCGCATTCTTGCCACAACTCGTCCCGAGCTACGTCAGCGCTTGTTGGACTTCCAGGCTCGACAAACCGCGCGCGTGCTTGAGGACTCGCAATTATGACTCGTCCCATTCTACCGGGTGCTACGCTCGGAGTGCTCGGCGCTGGCCAATTGGGCCGCATGTTCGCCATCGCCGCTCGCCGCTTTGGCTATCGCGTCCATGTGCTCTCGCCGGACGACGATACGCCCGCGGGTCAGGTGGCTGACGTGGAGGTACGCGCCGATTATCTAGACCTCGACGCCGTGGCGCGGTTTGCTCGCGACGTGGCGGTGGTGACGTTCGAGTTTGAGAACGTACCGGCGGCGGCGGCGGAAACGGCCGAGCGTTACGCACCGGTGCGGCCGGGGGGGCGGGTGCTGCATATCACGCAGAATCGTCTGCGCGAAAAGTCGTTTCTGCGCGACGCGGGCCTGCCGGTGATTCGCTTTGTGCCCGCGAACAGCTCCGAGGAGTTGTCGGCCGCGGTCCAACAGCTTGGGTTGCCCGCGGTGGTGAAGACGGCGGATTGGGGATATGACGGGAAGGGGCAACGCTTGGTGCGCACCGCGGAGGAGGTGGCGGCGGCAGCGGCGGAGTTCGCGGGGAAGCCGGCGATCGTCGAGGCGTTTGTGGATTTTCAGTGCGAGGCGTCGGTGATTGTGTCGCGCGGCGTGGATGGCAGCATGGTGGAATTTGGTCCGCTGCGCAACGAGCATCGTCACCACATTCTCGACGTGACCACTTATCCGGCAGGCCTATCGCCGCGGGTTCAGCAGGATGCGATCGAGATTGCTCGCGAGGTTTGTCGCAAGCTGGAAGTGGTGGGAGTGTTGTGCGTCGAGTTTTTTGTGACTCGTGACGACCGGATTTTGATCAACGAACTGGCGCCGCGTCCGCACAACTCGGGACACTTGACGATCGACGCTTGCGTCAGTTGTCAGTTTGAGCAGCAAGTGCGGAGCGTTTGCGGGCTTCCACTCGGTTCCACTCGACAACATTCGCCCGCCGCGATGGTCAATTTACTGGGCGACCTGTGGTTTCCCACGCCTTTCGATTGGACTCGACCGTTGGCCATCGACGGCGTCAAGCTTCATTTGTACGGCAAGGCGGAAGCACGACGAGGCCGTAAAATGGGCCATCTCACGGCCCTCGCCGATTCGCCCGAAGTCGCTCGCCAAAAAGCCCTCAACGCTCGCGGCGGCTAAGGTCGAGGGAAGCGTCGGAATTCAAACGTTGTGGGCCCACGAACGCCGTCTCGAAAGCGGGCCTGAAGCTGCGAGCGAAAGAAAAGACGCACTCAGAGCGAGATTCCAGCCCGAGCGGCTCGTTCTTTGAGACCCCGTTCGAAGAATGGGTAAGGGTATGGTTGTTTACGCTTGGCCCATAAGTAAGTGCTCTGAACCAACTCGATCGACAGTTGGTTGGCCTTCACTTTCTGCACCACCGAACTGATGAACGCGAACTCCTCGGGGCGTCGAGCTTTCAAGCCGCTCTTGAGTTGTTGTTCGAGATCGGCGCTGGTGACGCCGGGCGTAGGCGTGGGAGTTCCAGGCGTTTCCTCGGCCGATTCCGCCACCACGATCCCGGCAGTCAAGGCGATGAACAGGGCCAACCACTTGAGCCAGTTGCGACGTTCCATGTCATTGCTCCCGATCGCTTCACCGCGAATCCATGCACAAACCAGTTTTGGCTTGTAAACGAATCAGCTCGATTCGGGCAAGACCGATTCTCTGCCGGAGTGTCGACCACGAATAAAACGAATCGCACGAATGAGTGGTCGGGGGAGTGTTCGTGGTGGGCAAGCGGCCGTGGTTGCCTGCGAGGGGGATGGTCCAAGCAAATGCGACAAGGTCAAGTCAATTTCTCCTTCAATCTGGATTCGTGGGATTCGTGCGATTCGTGGTCCCCCACCTTCTGTGTCGCGCTGCCGCGAACTCAACCGCGAACCCAGCGGAAGTGATTCGACCACGAATCCAACGAATCGCACGAATGAGTGGTCGGGAGAGTGTTCGTGGTGAGCAAGCGGCCGTGATTGCCTGCAAGGGGAATGGTCCAAGCAAATGCGACAACGGCCAGCCCATTCCTCCTCCAGTTTGGATTCGTGGGATTCGTGCGATTCGTGGTCCCCCACCTTCCGTGTCGCGCTGCCGCGAACTCAACCACTCATCTGACGAATCATACGAATGGGGGGCCGGACCAAGGTTCGTGGTGGGCGACCAGCCGTGGCTGCTTTAGTGGTTTGTCGCCCAGTAACCGCCTCGTTGGTGGTCGTACCGAACTTCCTCGCCGCGGCACTGCGAGTCGATCACGCCATCGCGGAAGACTTCGCGGCCGAGCACCCAGGTTCTGACGGGCCAGCCGGTCAGCGTCTCGCCATCCCAAGGGCTCCATTTGCACTTGGTCTCTTGTTCGGCGTTATGAATGGTGGCTGATTTGTGGGGATCGACCAGGACGAGGTCGGCGTCGTAACCCTCCTCAATGCGGCCTTTGCCCACGATGTCCCACACTCGAGCGGGCGCGTCGCACATCCAGTGGACGACTTGAGCCAGCGAGCAGCGACCTCGTTGCACTTGGTCGAGCAGGAGCGCGAGTGAGTTTTCGACGGCGGGTAAGCCGGAGGGCGAGGCAGGGTAGGGTTTCGCCTTTTCTTCCAAGGTATGCGGAGCGTGGTCGGTGGCGACGACTTGAATGCGGCCGTCGAGCAATGCTTGCCAAAGTGCGTCGTTGTCCTCGCGGTTCTTGATCGAAGGGTTCATTTGGATCAGCGAGCCGAGACGAGCGTAATCTTCGACATGGAAGAAAAGATGGTGCGGGCAAGCTTCGGCGGTGATCAGACCTCGATGGTCGCTCAACAGATTGGTTTCGGCCCCCGTCGACACATGCAGGACGTGAAAACGGTGACGATGTCGGTAGGCCAAATCGAGTGCGCGTCGAGTGGCGATGAGGGCGGCGGCATGGTCGCGAATTCGCGAGTGTACGGCGTAATCGGTTTCGCCGGCGAAACGCTGAGCATTCGCTCGCACGGTGGCTTCGTCTTCGCAGTGAGCGGTGATGGGGAGAGTGGTCTCGGCGAAAATCCGCTCCAACGCAGCTTGTTCATCGACCAGCAAGTCGCCGGTGCTGGAGCCGATGAAAATCTTGATGCCGGGAGTCCTTTCGGCGGCAATCAGTTCATCGATGTTGTGTGGAGTCGCGCCGATGTAGAAGCCATAATTGACCAGCGACTTGGTGGACGCCATGGCGAGTTTTTCATGGAGTCGTTCGCACGAAGTCGTGGTGGGCTTCGTGTTGGGCATCTCCAGGAAGGTCGTGACTCCTCCCTTGGCGCAAGCTCGAGTGGCCGTGGTGAGATCCTCTTTGTGCGTCAAGCCGGGTTCGCGAAAGTGAACCTGATCATCGATGACGCCGGGGAGCAACCACAGGCCGGCCGCCGACACGACTTCATCGGCTGTGGTGTGAATGGCAGGGTCGATCGCCGCAATGCGGCGACCTTCGACCAGGACCGAAGTCACTTGCGGGCCAGTCGGGAGTGCGACCAGAGCGTTGCGGATCAGTAGTTTGTTCATGCCCCTATTGTGACTTGACTAGGGCAGTGTCATCCAGTGGGGCCACCAAGCTTCCAGGCGGGCTTGGGCGATCCAATGAGCCGCCAGGGGGAGCGTGCACCACCGCAGCATGCGAAACAGTTCGGCTCGCATGCCGCTTAAGTTGACCGAAATGGTCTCTGGCGACGAGTAAGCGCTGAAGTTTGGTAGGAACCGCGGGGTTCGCTCTTGATACTTACGATAGGCCTCGCCATAGATCTCGACCAGGCGTTTTTCTTCACGCGGCAGAGTGATGCCCAGATACACGACGGCGGCGAACAACAGGCCGACAAGAAGCGAGACGCTTTGCAGGAACGCGGCGAACGACAGGCCTAGGAGGAAAGTGCCGAAGTATAGCGGGTGTCGAACCATGGCGTACGGACCCTGGGAGATAATCTGTTGGTCCTTGCGGCCGCTGATGTAGAGGGTGCCCCACCAGCGGAAAATGGCGCCCGCCAGAAACAATGCCCACCCAGCCGCCTCACAGGCGAACTCGCCCCAAAATCCCAGCGGCCACGCCGGCGACGAGAACAACGTCACAACGATGACCGGCGAGAGGACAATGAGCGAAATCCAATTTCGTGACCGCCAAAGGAAGGTGCGTGGCTTAAGACCCAGTGCGGTTGCCGCTGTCATCTGTCGACTCTCCTGATCCAATCCGCTACCCACGTCTTCCCATGACTTGGGGCCAGCGGCGGGATCGTAGAATGATGCTGCCGATGGGTCAATGTCGAATGGCGAGCGAGGGCGATTGCTCAGTCCAAACGGCGGAATTCGCCCGCATTTTGGGTGGCGAGTCGTTCGAGGAAACTGCCGAAGGCGGCGTCTTGCGGACCTGCCAAGGTGCCCAAGGTGTGGATGCGTATCCGACGACGTTGGTTCAACTGGCGAATCGACTCCAGCACTCGATCAGGAAGAGTGATCGCTCCGGCGCTCGGCAAGCCGTCGGACAACATATAGATAACTTCAGGCTCGGGCGACATCTGAATTGCCGTCTGTAGTGCTTCATAGGTCGCAGTTTTGCCGTGAGGTCGTTGAGCTCGCACGAAGGCGGCCGCATGGCTGCGAGTGGCCGGGGTCGCGGGATGAAGGCGTTCTTGCCAAGTCGCGACCTGTGCTTGAAAGACCACGATATTGAAGAGAGTGCCGTCGGGCAGTTTTTCGAGGGTCTTTACTAGTTCTTGTTGGGCTGCCGCCAAGCGACTGACAGTTCCTCCCAAGCCCATGCTCTTCGACGCATCGAGTGCGAAGACGATGCGTTGAGCTCGAATGGGCAGGTTGTAGTAATAGACAGGAGCCCCTTGGCGCGAAGCGGCCGACTCCTGTGGCACGTTGGCTGGCCAGCGGAACTTCGGGCCCTGACTGTCGCACCAGGCTTGCCATGCGGCTGAGTTGGCGCCATGTTTCTCGCCCGATATTCGCTCCAGGTGCTCGACCGATTCGGCCAATAGTTCGCCATCAATACGTGCGAGAGTTTGGGCCAGTACGGCGAGCGCCTCGACCCGTTCGATTCGCCGCAGCGCGTCGATCACGGCTTTGCGGATTCCGGAGGAATTGTCGAAGAGGGGAGAAAGGGCGAGTGATTGGAGCATGGGCACTGACAGGCCGTCTCGTTCGGTTGCCACCCGATCGAGGGTCCAGAGCAGGGCGTCGATCGCCAGGTGACGGACCACTTCGTCGGATTCGAGTGCCAGTCGGATCAGTTCGGCGGTGGTCGGTAAGGAGCGTCGATCCGCTACGGCTTCGGCCAAGCGGTGGATGAATTCTGGGGGGGAGCGTCGAGCGGTACGCAATTCTTGCCGCAGAGTTTCCAGCAGGAACGAATCTAACGAAGAGACGCCGCGGGAAGCGGCTAACGACGCAAAAGCCGCGTCCCGCAGTTGGGGCGAGCGATCACGGAGACCGTATTGCACGATGAGACGGACGGCGTCGACGTCCTGATAACGAGCTAAGTCCTTAATGCAGGCCAATCTTTGGTCAGAGCCTCGCGACCGTAAGTCATTCTGCATCCTTAGTTTGACGTTGTCGGTCAACGTTTCGCCAAGCTTGGACTCGGCTGGCGAGCTCGCGGGCGGGATGGTTTTCGACGTCGTCGGAACTTGTCCGAAAACCGGGCAGGAGGCTGTGACGCAGACGGCGAGCGAGGCGACTATCAGGCGAGAGTGGGTGAATAAGCCAAAGGGTGAGTTGCGTCTGCCTATCCGCAGAGGGGGGCTTGGAGGAGACGAGCCCCCTCGACGAACGGCGAATCTTGCTGGAGGATACTCGACTCGCCCGTTCATAACGATTGTCCTGGGGGACTAACAACGCGAAACGGCCGTTTTATGGCGGTGCGCGCACGGCGGAGTATAGTTGTCGTGTGCGCGGCGTGCCAACGCGAGAATTCCGACCAGGGTTGAGGGAATTTTCTTGACCAGCCCGCCAGGTTTGAGCATTCTAAACCCAACCTCGCGCGCGACGTACCGTCGCCAGGGATCCAGGGAGTAACTGCCGCATGTTGACGCGATCGAACATTCAATGGGGAAGATGGGTGAGTCTGTGTGTGGCGGCGATTTGCGCCGTCAACACGTTGGCTTGCCGGAATCAGGCCGGGGCCGACGAACCGGCCGATGTGGAAAAGCGAGTGGCAGCCCATATCGCAGCGGGCGAATTCGGCCCAGCTCGAGCGCTGGCCCAAGTCCTTCCAGCAGACCAGCAGAATGGTCTGATGGCCCAACTGGCGGCCGCTCAGCTGCGAGCGGGTGCTCGGAATGGCTTTGCGAACACGTTCCGAGGAATCGGGAACGACCAGGTTCGGACCGGTTTCATGCCGGGCGCCGGGGGGAATGGCGGCTTTGCCGGCGGCCAGTCTTTCTTTGGCCCGCCAGGCGGACAAGGCGGTGCGGCCATGGCCGACTTCCAGCCGCTGATGGATTTGATTCAAAACACCACCGGTACGCCAGCTCCTGGTTGGACCGATGACGGTGGAGTGGGGACCGTCGAGCAGTTCCCGCAAGGTGTGTTGGTGGATGCGAAGGGTTTGCTCCAAAAGGGGCTCGCACGATCCGCGGGCGCTTCATTGACCAAGGTGCGCGAAGCGTCTTTGGTCTCGAACGGCAACCGCGATGTCCTGAAGTCGTCGACGCTGCGCAAGGTCTCGCTCACGCGGCTCGAACGCGAAGTTCAACTCCGTCGCTTGATGGGCCAAAGTCCTGACGAAGCAATGCAAGCACTCGCCGGACTCCAACGTATTCAGTACGTGTTGGTCTACCCAGAGACTGGGGACATCGTGATCGCGGGGCCCGCGGGCGAGTGGACGAAGGACGTCGAAGGACGAACCGTCAGCGTCGAAAAGGGAAGGCCCGTCGTGCAGCTCGACGATCTGATCGTCGCTCTGCAAAGCGTCCAGGATGGGGAAGGCGTTTTTGGTTGCTCGATCAACCCTCGCAACGAAAACTTGGTTCGAGCGAAGGAGTTCTTGGAAGAGTCGAGCAAGCGGCCGCTCAAGGCGGGCCAACGCGAAGCTTGGGTCGCTCAGTTGCGTGACCTAGTTGGAGTTCAGGACATTTCGGTCTTCGGCATCGATCCTCGCACTCGAGCCGCTCGCGTGCTCGTCGAGGCCGACTACCGCATGAAGCTCGTTGGCATGGGGTTGGAAGAAGGTGTTCTCGGCGTTACCAGCTATCTCGATTCGCTGCAAGCGAACAAGGATGGAGCGGTTCCGCCGATGGATGTGTTGCGTTGGTGGTTCGCGGTCAATTACGACGCCGTCCAAGCCACGGAGGCTCATGACGCCTTCGAATTGCGTGGCCAAGGCGTGAAGGTGATGAGCGAGAACGAATTGTTGACGGAACGTGGCGACCGAGTTCACACGGGCAAGGCCGATCACCTTAATCGCCAGTTCACCGAGAGCTTCACCAAGAACTTCCCGGCGTTAGCCGCCAAGTATCCTGTGTACGCGGAACTGCAGAACATCTTCGACTTGGCGTTGGTTGCTGCTCTGATCAAGGCACAGGATCTGCCCAGTCAAACCGGCTGGCACATGACCTACTTTGGCGATCCCCAGCGTTGCTCGCCCGAACTGGGCGTTGCGCCTCGCGAAGTGGAATCGATTGTCAATCACCGAGTGATCAACCGCACGCAAGTGGTGGTTGGCGTTAGTGGCGGCGTTTCGGTGGATGTCCGCGGACTGGTCGCCAGCGACCGTTTGAAAGTTGACACCTACGGTAAGCTGCAAGCCAACCGAGCTGGATCGAAGCCCAAGACGTTGGCTGCGGACGCCTGGTGGTGGGACTAACTCCTGGCGAGAAACTGGTCGACAATTGATTCGACCTCAATGTACGACGGACTTCCAGTCCGTCGATTCGCTCTAAAGTACGACGGACTTCTAGTCCGTCGAGTGGCCACGGGCGCTCGCCGGCCACGCGGCTGACCGCTCGCGAAGCGAGCGGGCTACGACTGTACGACGGACTTCTAGTCCGTCGAGCGGCGATGGGCGCTCGTCGGCCACGCGGCTGACCGCTCGCGAAGCGAGCGGGCTACGACTGTCGCTTCCGGAAGATAAGCGACGAGACGACGTAGATCATTGCGCCGGTTAAAGTCCCAAACTTGAGCGCAGTGCAGGCCGAGGCTGCAAGTGCGAGTGAGTCGGAGACCTGCGCCGAGTCGAGATAAGTAGTTAGGAGCAAAGCATGGAGGGCGTTCTCGCCAATATCAGCGCTCGCGCCGACGATTGTGCCCCAGAACGCAAGCGACTCAAACTTGGAACAGCATGGACTCGTTGGCTCGTGACGTTTTCGAGTCCAGGCGATCCAGCCGACGAGAGTGAACGCGTAGCTAGCGATGAGTGGCAGATCGAGTAGCAGACTTAGCCTCGCCGCTTGAATTCCCTGAATTCCCCATTCTTCCAGGACTCGAGTTGCCTGCTCGCTATTCCAAGATTTTTGTAGTTGGACGATATCGAGACGAGCGGGAAGCTGCCATAGAGCTGTAGGAAGCCAGTATTGCACGCCAAAGAAAGCGAACGTGGCTGCGAGTGTAATGAAACGGCAGTTTGCGAGCCGTGACCGAGTCGATTTTGCGGCGAGAGGAGTCGCAGGATCGGGGGGAACGAATTGGGGCAGGCTAGGGGCGTTCATGGGATCTTGGGTAGTTTGACATTGGAGTTCGCGGCCGAATCCGTTACGCTTCTCCATCCGGGATACTGAAATCTGTAAATAATGACAGTCGTGGGTCGTCATGGACTGGGCGACGGAGAGGGCAAGGACCGCCCCTATGAGTAATCCTAGCAATTCAATGAGCGGGAGTGTTCGAGGCGACTCATGCGATCCGTCTCCTGAGCGGGCGACTTCCCAGCGGATACTGTTTGATTGCACGGCCACTTTGCGGGATCGCTACGAGACCGGCATTCAGCGAGTGGTGCGTAATCTTGCTCGCAGCGGGCCCGAAGCAGGGCGGGAATTAGGGATTGAGTGCGAGCCGGTCGTGCATCTCGTGGGAGGCTGGTATTTGCCCACGGCCTCATATCTGTCGCGGATTGATTCGTATCGCGGTGAGTTTTTGTCGCCGAGTCCTCAGGGGGTTGCTCGTCGGTTGTTGTTGAGTGGCCGGCGGCGATTGCGGCAAGCGTTGGTGCCGCGGCCCGTGTTTAACTGGACCATGGACAACTACCGCCGGCTTGCTCGACGATTTCAATGTCATCGTCTCCAGATTAATCCTGGCGATATTTTGCTCTTGCCCGACGTAGGTTGGGGCGAGCAGAACATGCAACCACTCGCCGCGGCTCGCCGGCAAGGCGCGACGATTGGACTCGTTTCGTATGACCTCATTCCGCTGAAGTATCCGCAGTATCAAGCTCCGGAGTTCCCTCGAGTTTTCGAGGAGTGGTTGCGAGACACGCTGTCGCAAGTTGATTTTTGCGTGGGTATTTCGCGTGCGGTGAGCGGCGAATTGCAGGAGTTCATTGAATCCGAAGGGGATCGCTATTCGCACCTACGCGACCGAGTCGGGTGGTTTCCTTTGGGCATGAGCTTGGACAAAGCCGATGCGAACATGGAAATTCGTCCCGATTTGCGCGAGTTCTTTGAGCGAGAAAATGCGTCGGCGCCGTTTCTGATCGTCTGCACGCTCGAACCGCGCAAGAATCATGCTCTGCTGCTGGATGCGTTTGATCAGTTGCGGCGTCTGTGCCCGGAAACGCGTCTCTGTGTGGTGGGACGCGCGGGCTGGCTATGCGATGACATGGTCAATCGACTTCGTTCCCATCCCGTCTGGAAGCAACGACTGTTGTGGACCGGGGAACTGAACGACGCGGAACTGGACTATTGTTATCGTCATTCTCGTGCATTCGTATTTCCCTCGTTCGCGGAAGGCTTTGGACTGCCGATCGTGGAAGCGTTGCGGTACGGTCTCCCCGTGTTGGCCAGCGATATTCCCGTACATCGCGAGATTGGCGGCGAGTTTTGTCATTTCTTCGATCCCCATTCGACGGATCAATTGTTGCAACTCATGCTCGCCTGCCTTGGGCGAGCCGCTTTGCCGACAGTGCGGCCAGCTTGCGAGTTTCGCCCAACCTCATGGGGCGATGCCTCCAGTGCGCTCTGGCGCGAGTGTTTGCGGCTGGCGGAACTCAGTCGATCGAGTGGTCGCACCCAGCCGAACGACGCGGGACGTTCCGAGACCGTGAATCGTCGAGTGGCCTGAGATGGCGTTCCCTGCCGCGTGCGTGGTGGACCCGATGAGATTCGCATGAGCAAGCTCATTCTGATCGACCATTCACTCGCCGGACACGGCGGACATCACTTCGAATGCGCTCGATGGCTGCTCTTGGCCGCGGAAAAGTCTGGGCTCGCGACCGTCACCGCGACGCATGTCGATTTTCGCCCCTCTGCCGACTGGCCCGTGAAGGGACCTGTTTATCCCACGTTTCATCAGAACGCCTATACGAGGCAGTCGGTGATTACGGGAACCGCCGAATTACCGGTTGACCCGTTTCGGCCCAGGAAGCCTGTGCGGCGCACGAACCCCTGGTGGCGCAGGCCGTCTGATTGGCATGAGTCTCTTCGACTGGCCTTGCGGATGCGACGCATGCGTCGGCGAATTCAGCGAGAGGTCGAAGCCGCGACGCGATTCTGGGAGAAGACCGACGCGAGTCCCGGCGATCATGCGTTTTTGCAGACGATTTCGGACTTTGATCTCCATTGGATTTGCCGCTTTCTCGCCGCGGTTCCGTCCACTCGGAATGTCACCTGGCACTGGCAATTCCACAACAATTTTCTACGCGGACGCGAACCCGATTACTCAACTCAGTCACTGCAGCTTCAAGCGATGCGCGACCACTTCCAGTCGTTGCTCGCCATGATCCCTGGGCATCGAGTCCAGATGTACTGCACCACCTCGGCGTTGGCAGCCCAATTCAACTTGTTGGGAGTCGCGCCTTTCAGAGTGCTGGAGTGTCCCGTGAGTCCCGAACTTTGGCGGGCCGCGACGGATGTGGAGGGAGATCTCTTTACCGAAATCAACTCTCGCAGTAGGGACTCGATCATCGCTGATGCTACGCCAAAAGCACGAACGTATCCGCTGAAAGTAGTTTGTGGCGGATATGGTCGTGATGAAAAAGGATGGCGGCAATTGGATCGTCTGATGGCGGGAGTGTGGGACGAACTTTTCGAGTCGGGACGCTGTCAGTTGCAGGTGCAGGCCACACAGGATGGAGTGGAGAAGTTCATCAAGAAACCCAAGAACTATTCCGCGGAGCGCGACGACATTTCGCCCTATGCCGATGTGTCGCGAGTCGTGGTCGAACAGTTGCAGTCGGCGTTTCCGCAAGACTTGCGGCGCGATATCGACGCGGATTCGGAAACGCTGTCGCCGCCGTCGCTCCGCTGTGTTCCCTATCCGCTCTCGTCTCGCGACTACGTCGAGTTCGTGCGTGGGGCCGATGTGGGCCTGTTTCTCTACGATCCCACTCGCTATTACAGTCGCTACAGCGCGGTGCTCGCGGAAATGATGTGTGTGGGCGTTCCCGTCATTGTGCCTGCCGCCTCGTGGCTTGCCGATCAAGTCGCAGAACCGAATGAGGAATATCTCGCCGGGTTATTGAAGTCATCGTCGGCACTTCGGGCCGGCTGGGTATCGCAAGGCTCGCGAAGCGTTGAATTCAGCGAGGTCCCTGGCGTCGCGAGCGATTTGCTCGTTCAGTTCGCGTGGGATGAGCCATTAGACGCTGGCGAGTTCCTGCGAGTAACTTTTGTGCAACGAGATTCCGCAGGACACATGTTGCGATCGACGCCCGTCGTCGCCAGACCCGCGGAGGGAACGACGACGGTGCATTGTCTTGTGCCGTTGGTCGAGGCGGCTCGGTCGGTCGCCTTGGAATGGGGCGGAGCCTTCACGGAGTCTGCTCGGCTGGGGCGAGTGGTGGATGCCAAGTTTCTGCCTCGTCGTGCCGACGGAGACGGGCATCATCCGCGGGGCGCCGTGGGGCTTGTCTTCTCCGAGCCGGAACAGGTGGGGGAGATGCTCCGGGAGATGACTTCCCACATCGAGCACTACTCAATGCATGCACAGCGTTTGGCCAGCGTCTATCGCCGCCGCCGATCTCCTCAATCGATTCTTGAATGCTTGACGAGCATCAGCGATGTACGACCTCTGAGCGAAACGAACCTCTAGTGCGTCGTCGCATCAAAGTACGACGGACTTCCAGTCCGTCGAGCGGCGATGGGCGCTCGCTGGCCACGCGGCTGACCGCTCACAAAGTGAGCGGGCTACCACAGTACGACGGACTTCCAGTCCGTCGATTTGTCTGCGTCGATTAGATCACGGCATTTTTTTGTCGCTCCGGCTCGTGGTTGTCGAGCTTTCGATGGGGTGGAGGCCGCTCTGAAGTCCAGAGTCGGCGTGATCAATCCACACTCAGCAGTCCAAGTTGGGCCGTTGGGAACCAAGTGTCACAGGCAAGCAGGAGTCGAGCGATGTTTAGGAATTTGAGTCAGCAGAGTGGTGTAGGGCGAAATGGTTGGGGGCGATGCTGGGGATGGAGCGGCGTGGCGCTCTTGGCGATCCTTTCGATAGCGTCACTTGCGCCTCAGGCGGTAGGCGAAGACCGGAGCGGCGAATTCCCCTGGCAACTATCTCTGCGCCGCGGAAGTGTCGGTAATTCCGCCAGTCAACCGACTCGGGGCGGCGGCGGTGGCGGAATTGACATCGTCGTTTTCGACATTGTGGACTCTGTTGCGTCCAGCGACGACCGGGGTGGCGAGCACCAAGTGGTGATGGGGCTCGATGGGGAGTTGTATTTGGTGGAAGAGGTGGAGCTTGCCGGAGCCACGCTCGTCTTGGGACTGCGGTACTCGTTTTGATCCGACGTGTGAGCGACTGAGAGGGCTGCCCCAAGTTCCCTCCCTGTTTTTTGTCAAACAGAAGGCTGGGGCAGCCGATAGGTACGGGAGTTGACCGGGGTTTGTGCGCTGCCGAGCCGAGGGGCTTGGTCAGGGGTGAGAACGAGCGGTCTTCGGCTTGGGACGAATCTCCTAGGTTTTGCCATGCTTCGTCCTTGGCTGCGACCCGCCGTGGACTGACGGTTTGATGTTGCATTTTGTTTGTAAGTTATTTGTGGATGCCGGGTTGTGTGGCGTATGCTGAGGTTTTGCCGGCGCTGCTGAGTAGCCGAGATGCGGGGCGTCGAGCTGCTTCAAGCCCTTGCTGGGCTTTGAGTTGATTGGTATATTTCTCGATCCCTTGGAGTGCGGGAAACCGGCTTAGGGGTCCGCGAGTTTATTTTTGGTCGAGCGTTCTTGGTCGAGCATTGAGTAGAGATAAGGTTCCGGTCATGAAGGACGGCATTCATCCTCAGTATGTGGAAACCGTGGTGACCTGCGGTTGCGGTAATTCGTTTACGACTCGCAGCACCCGCAAGGAGCTGAAGGTCGATATTTGCAATAGCTGCCATCCGTTCTACACGGGCCGTTTGAAGTTTGTGGACACGGCGGGCCGCATTGAGAAGTTCCAAACCAAGTTCGCGGCGGGAAGCTACGCCAGCTTGCAGAAACCGGCCAAGAAGAAGGCCGCCAAGCCGCAGTCTTAGCGGCCGGACGACACGCCCTGGTTTGCGATGTAACACTGGGTCCCCATCAGTTTGATCCAGTGCCGTGAATCAGGGCATCCGCGGTTGAGGCATCTCCTACTAGGTCTGCTCGTGCCTCTGCCTGATTTCCGCGTACGTGTTGTTCCGTAATTCATGTCTTGTCGGGTTAGCCCGTTTTCTTGAAAATCGCCGCGGCGCGACGAATTCCACGTCTCGCATTCTGTACGATATACGCGGCGATGGCGGACTGAGACCGGCAGGCGACAGCGACGGATTGCTCGCAAAAGGTGCCGAGATGCGCAAAGAACTGGACGAAAAGCTAGCGCGCTACGAGACGCTCGAAAAACAAATGTCCGACCCCGATGTCTTGTCGGACTCGGGCAAAATCGCGGCGGTGGCTCGCGAGCACGGCTCGCTTTCCAAACTGGTCGTCAAGTATCGACGCTTCAAGCATGTGCTGGCGGAAATCCAAGAGATGACCGCGATGATGCGTGACGAGGACGCCGAGCTGCGTCAGTTAGCGGAAGAGTCGTTGCCGGCGCTGCGCCAGGAACGCGAACAGCTCTGGATCGAATTGCTCGACATGACCGTGGGAGGTGAAGACGCCAACCGAACTCGCTGCGTCATGGAAATTCGCGCGGGGACGGGCGGCGACGAAGCGGCTCTGTTCGCGGGCGACCTGTTTCGCATGTACAAGAAGCACGCGGAAGATCGTGGCTGGAAGGCCGAAGTGCTGGAATCAAGCCTCACGGAGATGGGGGGATTCAAGGAAATCGTCTTGGCGTTCGAGGGGGAGGGAGTCTACCGCGAACTGCAGTACGAGAGCGGTGGTCATCGCGTACAGCGAGTGCCCGAGACCGAGGCGAAGGGGCGGATTCATACGTCCGCGGCGACCGTCGCGGTGCTGCCCGAGCCAGAGGATGTTGAAGTCGACATCAAGCCGGATGACTATCGGAAGGATTTGTTTTGCGCCAGCGGTCCGGGAGGGCAGCACGTCAACAAGACGGCGTCCGCCGTCCGTTTAACTCACTACGCCACGGGAATCGTCGTGGAAATGCAGGACGAACGGAGCCAGCACAAAAACCTCGCCAAGGCGATGCGAGTGCTGAAGTCGCGAATTTACGAGCATTTCCGTCAGTTGGAGCACGACAAGCGGGCCGCCGAGCGGAAGACGTTGATCGGGTCGGGGGATCGCAGCCAGCGAATTCGCACCTACAATTTTCCCGAGAACCGGCTGACCGATCACCGCATCGGACTTACCCTATATAAGCTCGATCAAATCATTGCGGGTAGTTTGCAGCCCGTCACGGACGCGCTGATCGAGTATGATCGGAATCAGCAGCGCGGCTTAATGGGAGAGCTCGACGAATAGTCGGCCCCAATACGTGTCGCGCGCCAGCCAAGGAGGAATACCCAGTGAGTGCCACCAGCACGGAGGAGTGGACGATCGGCAGGTTGCTCACCTGGACCGCCGACTACCTGAAGAAACAAGGCGCCGATTCACCGCGTTTGGACGCTGAGGTGCTGCTGGCTCACGCTCGCGGCTGTCAGCGAATCCAGCTGTATACGGCGTTCGGTGATTTGGCCGATGAGACGCTCCGAAACTCGTTTCGCGAACTCGTGCGGCAGCGGGCGGCGGGCAAGCCGGTCGCCTATCTGGTCGGGCGACGCGAGTTTTATTCGTTGAGTTTTCAGGTTTCGCCCGCAGTATTGATCCCGCGTCCCGAGACCGAGTTCGTCGTGATCGAAGTACTCGATCGACTCAAGCAGCATTTTGCCGCCGGCGGGGAAGGGCAGAGCGTTGAGATCGCGGATGTGGGAACAGGCAGCGGCGCTATCGCCGTCGCCGTGGCCAAACATGCGGCTCAGGCTCGAATTACCGCGGTCGATCTGAGCCCCGAGGCGCTTGAGATCGCTGGTCGCAATGTCGCCGAGCATCACGTCGGCGAGCGCGTGATGCTGGTGCAAAGCGATTTGTTGGCGGGACTTCCCGCCGATCAACGTTTTGATGTCATCGCTAGTAATCCACCTTATGTCAGCGAGCCCGAGTACCGGGACTTAGCGAAAGAGGTCCGCGACTACGAGCCCAAGTTGGCGCTGGTGGGAGGGGAAGCGGGGACCGAGATTATTCAGCGGCTGCTGGCTCAGTCGGTCGAGCGATTACGGCCCGGAGGATGGCTGATTTTCGAAATCAGCCCCATGATTCTGGATTCGGTTCGGCAACTGATCGACGCCGAGCCTCGCCTGCGATTCGTAACACTGGTTAAGGATCTAGCGGGTTACCCGCGAGTGATCACAGTCCAGCGAACAGAAGCTGATTAGTCCGTGGTGGGGCAGGTTTTCAACCTGCCCGGCGCACAAAAACCTACCCCCTGGGTAACTCGTCTACAGGGCTGGTTGCAAACCTGCCCCACGAGTGGAGTTCGGTCAGTTAGCCGGTTGGTTCTTCGTAGAGCGGCGATTCGAGGGCTAGTTTTCCGACGATTTCCCGCAGGCCTTCTTCCAACGCTGTCATCAGCGGATCGGTCTTTGCCGACCGATCGCGCTCGGGGCTCACCTCAATCGGAGGCGCTACTTCGATGATGGCTTTGATCTGGCCGTGCACGCGAGCTCGTCCCGTCATGTCCTCCTCGAATCGCTCGAGCGTTTCGAGTATCCGATCCACCGACGGTCGGTTCGCCAGGTAGTCGGGCGGGTAGAATCCGAGTTGCTGGGCGAGCTGCAAAGTGTCTAGCTGTCGAACTCGACGCTGCATCTCCTCCGGCGGCATCTGCCCCTGCGTCATTTCGGGAAGAATGCGCATCCGGACCGCTTTCACTCGCGGGATCGTTCCGCCGGTTTGAGGCCCCCCCAGCCATTCGGTCTCAATCGGCGCCAGCAAGGCTTCGATCAGGGTCGTGAGACGCTCGGGAAGATCCCCCTCTTGCGGAACGCCCAGGTGCTCCAGTTCCTTGAGCGTCAACAGGGCCAAACCCACCTTGCGAATACGCTCCAGCAATGGAAGATTCGATTGAGGTTGCCAAGTCAACTGTCTCTCGATGTCCGTCAACACTCGATCGGCCGTTTGGCGAATATCGCCCTGATACAGATACTTGATGCCAACCGGATGGATGACGACCTTGCCGTTGGCGACGTTCTTGACGCGACGTTTGGCGGCCGTTCTCGCGATGAAGGCGACTCCGTCCAGCATCGGGTGAAGATAATCGTTGGTGCGAGAAGTGGCGCCTTCGGGGAAGATAATCAACGGCCGCTCCGCGGTTGAAACCATGTCGACCGCCGCGTCGATCGATTTGCGGTCCATTCCCTCTCGGTTGATGCTGAAGCCACCCATCTTGTGAATGGCGAAGGCCTTGAACCAGCCTTCATTGAACAAATGCCAACTCGCCATGGCAAACACATGCGTGCGAGCGGCCTTGGCCAACCAACCCATGACCACAGGATCGGCCGTTCGACAATGATTGGGGCAGAGAAGTATCCCGTGACCCGCTTGCAGCGACTCCGTCAATCGCTCTACGTGTCGGCACTCGCGGTCGACAATCCCCTCGACGCGACTCAAGTGAAATCGATATAGCTCGAAGAGCTGTACGAACGACGGCCACCACGTACCGCGGTGAGGCGGAATAAACTCGTAGGGACGGTCGAGTACGACGTAGGGCATCTCAGTCGCGGAATCGGCGATGGGGGAAAAGTCGGCACATCAGGGAGATTGTATTTTCTCGGAATAGCCGCCCCTTGGCAACCTCCCTAACTCCGCTTAGCTAACCGGCAGTATCGCGAAAGTCCCACGGAATATGAAGGTAAGGGGAGTGGAGCGACGAGAATACCGCATATGCCTCCACGAAGAAAACTCGTCGCTCCTACCGCCAAACTGGGAAACCAGGGAGGCGCTTCATGGACCGATGCCTTTCTGGAGTATCTGCGGACCGAGTGCCATTTGTCCGACAACACCGTCCAGGCGTATCGCCGCGACATGGGGCGGTTTCGCAAATGGCTCGCCGATCGATCGGTAGGTTCTCTCTCCATCCGAGAACTCTCGGATTACGTCGGCTGGCTGCACGACCAGAAACTTGCCCCAGCCAGCATCGCTCGCCATATCGCCTCGCTCCGGATGTTCTTCCGCTACCTGCAGCTCGAAGGGCTGCTCAAGGAGAACCTGGCCGAGCTCCTCGGGAGCCAGAAGCTCTGGGAACGAGTGCCCGAGGTGCTGACTGCCAAGCAAGTCGAGCGATTCTTGGGGGCGCCGACGGGCGGCGATCCCTATTGGCGGCGCGATCGAGCACTGCTGGAAGCCATGTATGCGACAGGTTGTCGAGCGTCCGAGGTATCGCATCTCAAACTACGCGATGTGCATTTGAACGAGGGGTACTGCGTTTGCCACGGCAAAGGGAGTAAGCAGCGAGTGGTCCCGCTGGGGAGGAAAGCGGTCGAGGCGATCTCGGCGTATCTCGAACGAGAACGACCGGCTCTCAACGCTCGCGGGGACGCGGAATGGCTGTTCGTCACCCGATCGGGCCGCCGCATGCGTCGCGAGGCGATCTGGGAGCTTGTGAAGAAGTACGCACTTCGCGCCGACATCCCCGTCTCGACGCATCCTCACACACTGCGTCACAGCTTTGCGACTCACGTACTGGCAGGCGGCGCCGATTTACGCCAGGTCCAAGAGATGTTGGGACATTCGAGCATCGCGACGACGCAGATTTACACGCACGTCGACACGTCGCGATTGAAGAAGGTGCACGAGAAGTTCCACCCGCGAGCCTAGCGCACCGTACGACGGACTTCCAGTCCGTCGATCCTCTGAATCGTACCCATGACCAAGTTCTGGCCCATCGCACAGCACGCTTGGCGACTCGAACGACTCAGGTTGCCGCAAGCAAGAATGCGTTGATCAGCGGGTGAGGCCGGCCGGGCATGGATCTGGCCTGGGGCACAAACAGAGTCCCCACAAAGAACCGGTGGGCGGCAAGCTCCATCACTCGACAACTACCGTCGTCCTTGTCAACTCCGACGACGGCGAAGCCCGCCGCTGCGATCCGGTCCACATACTCGGGATTCACGCCAAAGTTGCAGTAGTAACGCTCGTTGGTTGTCGCGGAACCGTACGCGTTTGCGGTGACTGAACCAGGGCTTAGCGCGAGTTGCATTTCACGCCCTACGAGTGAACAGGCGAGTTTCGATACGATCAAGCGCGAGGCATATGGATCGTACTCGGCATGTTGAGCATCGGGAATCGCCGCTACATTACGGGCGTATTCGATCACCATATGCTGGAATCCGCCGCAGGTGCCGAGCGCCGGCACGTTGTGTTCGCGAACGAAGCGAATGGCGTTCAGCGTTCTCAACAAATCGCGATAGGGACTCCCTGGGGCAAACCACACGGCATCAAATTTGTCTAAGTGCTCCAGTTCCGCGGATTCCGTCGACAGCCATCGCGGTTCTATCTCTAATCCTAGCGCTGACGCTGAATGCAAGATCGCCGCGTCCGTTTGAACGTGCGGTTCAAAACTCGAGTCATACTCGGCGATGATGGCAAGTTGCATGGACAAAGGCCTGCGCTTTCTGCTCAGCCGATTTGGTCGCGGCGTCGAAGTTCCTCAAGTTGTTTGGGGGAGGGAAAACCGTCGACTTTGTAACGTGCTGGGTAGTACTCCGTGTCATTCAGCAACTCGCCGGCAACCTCCTGCAAGTCATTCCATCGGGCGAGAATCGGCGCCCCCTGGGGATCGGAGGAAAGAGCAACGACATCGCTCTTCGGCAGTAGCGAAGGTATGTCGCGCGGCCAGACCGCGAAGGACTGCCTGTAGTCCCCCTTGCTGGCCACCGTGAAGGTCGGCACGAAAATGTCGATGCCGTTACGCTCTTGAATGGCATCCAGCAACGATTTTTGTTCCGCATACTCTTCGGCCAAAAATTGCAGCTGAAAATCGCGGAAACGCTGTTCGAGAGGATGGCCCGGCGGTGGCGCCCAGTCGAGCCATTCGCCATCCGACCAACGCACGGGAATCGGCACCATCGGACGCGGCTGCTTCAGCGCCTCGTCGGTGAAATCAAGCATTACGGAGAGTGCCTCGCTGTCTTCCGACCCGGCGATATACAGCGAATCGCGATTGGGAATCATGGCGATCAAGTCGCCTTGGACCTCAAAGCGATCGATGAGATCGGGGAGCAGCAGGCGGCAAGCATCGTAACTATCGCCCGTCGCCACCGTATAAAATCCCTCGCCCAGCCGTGCCACCACGTGCTCGGTCCCGCCAAGATTCTCGCGAGCCGCTTCGAGCGCTTCGTAGTAGGACACTCCCCACTTCTCCAACTGCTCACGGCTGACCGATACCATCTGGTCCGGCAAGTCGTATACCAAGCTGGCTATCAGGTGCGATCCCACTTCATAGTCGGGTAAGTCAAATCGGCCAGGATCGCCTCCGTCGAGTTCAATGTGGAGACGAGTTTTGACGATCGCGGCGCGCGCCCACAATTTGGGTCGCAGGTGCTCGCGAGCCTCGTCGTAGTCGTCTGGCGGTTCGATGCCGCCTCCGAGCAACATACGTGCTCGATTGCGCAAGTGCACTGCTCGTTGCTTACGCGGCAACGATACATACTCTTGGTAGAAGTTGCCGAGGAAGACGCTTTGGCCATCCCCGGTCGAGCCGATCACAATGCGTCGATTGGGCTCATCATAGGTGATTTCTTGCTCGACGCCGCACCGACGAAGTTCGTCGATCATCAATTGTGCGAACTTCGCTTCAGACGGAGGACGAAAAAGGAAATCAAATAAGCCCATATTCAATCACGCTTAGATGGTTACCGATGAAAACCCGCCGTCGACCACGATGTTCTGGCCCGTAACGAACGAGGATGCTCGCTGCGACGCCAACCAGACGACGGCGCCTCCCAATTCTTGCGCCTCGCCAAAACGAGCCATCGGAGTATGGCCAATGATCTGACCGCCGCGTTCCGAGTAGCTGCCGTCGGGCTTGAACAAGAGATTCCGATTCTGCTCGGCGGGGAAGAACCCCGGGCTGATCGCGTTCACTCGAATTCCCTTCGTGGCCCATTCACGAGCCAAGAATTTCGTCAAGTTGATCACGGCCGCTTTTGCCGCCGAGTAGGCGACGACTCGAGACAGCGGAATCATGCCCGCCATGGAGGCGATATTGATGATGCTCCCTCCGCCTGCCGTCAGCATCGATTCGCCAAAAACCTGGCTCGGGAGCAGAACGCCGCCCACGAGATTCAGGTCAAAGACGCCTTGCCAGGCTTCGATCGGCAACTTGCAAAAATCGCTGCCCGGCGGCAACGTCGCATCGGGTCGATTACCGCCCGCGGCGTTCACCAAGACTTGGATCGGTCCAATCTTTGCCGTCAACGCATCGCGGGCGGCGGCCAGCGAGTCGCGATGAGAAGCGTCGGCCGATTGAAAGACGGCGCGGCCGCCTGAAGACTCGATCGATTTCACTCGAGCCATCCCGCGCTCTTCATTCCGGCCGACGATGACGACCCGCGCGCCGCAGCCAGCCAACGCGTCCGCCATCGCTCCGCCCAGGACGCCCGTGCCGCCAATCACCACTGCGTTGACGTTCGACAAATCAAATAGCTGCGAGCCCATGCGAGAATCCTCGAAAGTAGGTTCATTTCCAGAGAGAAAGTTCAGTCCATTCGCACGCCGACATGCAGCAGGATATTGGCGTAACGCTGCTGGTCCGCGGTCTGCACGGTCAATACATGGTCGGGTGTTGAGACGGCTTTGTAGAATTCCCATTTTTCGATGGGAGTTAATGCCAAGTCCAAGCCCGACTCCTTGATCGTCCGACGATAGTCGTCCCATACCGGCGGGTCCGCGGGCAATGCATACGGCCCACTCGTCTCATACATCATCGTATGAATCTCCTCGATGGGAACCGCCGAGAGGATCGCCTTCAGCACTTGATCGCAGGTGACGACGCCTGGCATCAGATTGAGCGATACCACTTCCGCTTGCGGCCCTTTCTTGCTGGACGCCGGGTAGTTTCCGTCCGCGATCAAAATGGTCGCGTGATGGCCTGCCTGGGCGAGTATCGAAGTGATTTGAGGATGAATGAGCAGGTGCTTGAGCATCGTTTATCTGTTGTTTTCAAAGGAAGAGGTACTTGCCACGCGAAGCTTTGCTGCGCTTCGCGACCATCAAAGTCACTCGCCGACATAATGGCGATACGCGCGAATGGTCTGACGCGCGGCCGCCGTCGAATCGGGATAGGGGAACGCCTCGGCTGACAGAAAACCGTCGTAGCCGATTTCTCGTAGAGCCGAAACGATGGGGCGGAAATCGAGATGGCCGTATCCCGCTGGGCGGCGGTTCGAGTCCACAAAATGCACATGGCCGACTCGACTTGCCCCCAGTCGCAGAGCATCCGCGATATCGACCTCTTCAATATTCATGTGGAAGAGATCGCACAGCAGTCGCACGTTCGAGGAAGAGAGGCTGTCCAATAGCGCGATGCCATCTTCGACGCGAGTTACCTGGTCGGTCTCGTAGCGATTCAACGGCTCGTAGAGCAAAGGGACGCCATAGTTCGAGGCATGATCCCCCAAGGCCTCCAACGCGTCGGCCAAGTAACCCTTTGCGGTCGCTCGGTCGACGCCGTCCCCGCTTCGGCCTTGCATCGAACCAATAATCGCCGGCGCGCCAAACGGACCCGCGAAGTCAATGATCGAGCGAATGAAGTCGGCTGCCTCGCGGCGCTTCCTTTCATCGGGCAGGGCTAGCGTCAGTTTATGCTTGACCCAGCCCGCGCCTGTCCCGACCGCCGCCAGTTTCAGCCCAAGATCGTCGAGCAACTTCTTGAGCTCGACGGGATTTACCGCGGTGGACGAAGGGGTGAAGATCTCAACGGCGTCGAAACCCAACTCCTTCGCCGTTCGGCAACCTGTCGCCAGGTCGTCCCAGAATACGAAAGGTCCGCCTCGCGCTTCGGATACCAAACTGATCGTGACCGCTGACTTCATGCGACGCTCCTCCAAAACTACTCGCTCAGATTCCCACGACTGCCTTGATGACGCCCGAAGCAGGATTCAGCCACTGCGGGAACTGGTTCACCATGTCCTCGAACGGAGCTTCATGCGTGATCCACGGTCGAGTGTCGATCTTGCCATCCTCGATGAGATGAATGATCCGACTAAAGTCGCGCGACAACGCATTGCGACTGGCCAACAACGTCAATTCACGGCGATGCATGATCGGGGCGTGAGGGAATTGCAGTTCTGCTTGAGTAATCCCCACATAGACTAATCGGCCCGCGAACGAGCAGTAGCCAAGCGCCTGGGCCATCGACTTGTTGCTTCCGGTGGCGTCGACCACGACATCGCAGAAACGCCCATCGGTCAGCTTTTCCAGAGCGGCGACTTCCGTCCCATCTCCCTTCGTGACGACGGTGTCGGCAACTCCCATGCGTTCGCGCACGAACGCCAGCCGCGATTCGTTCATGTCCATCACGATCACGCGTGCGCCGCTGAGTTTCGCGAATTCGATCACGCTCAGGCCGATCGGGCCGGCGCCAACCACCAGGATGGTCTCGCCGCTCTTCGGATTTCCTCGATCGATCGCGTGACAGCCAATCGCCAACGTCTCGACCAATGCGCTTTGAGCGAAGGTGAGGCGACGAGCCAGGTGGAGTTTGCGAGCGGGCACGGTGAACAGGCGACGCAAGCCGCCGTCACAGTGCACGCCGAGCGTCTGATGGTGCTCGCAGCAATTCGTGTGGCCGCGCACGCACGAATAGCACTTCTGGCAATTGATGTAAGGCTCGACCGCGCAATGATCGCCCGCCGCCACATTCTGCACACCGTCCCCAACCGCCACTACCTCGACGCCCAACTCGTGACCCGGTATGCGCGGGTAACTGAAGAACGGCATCTTGCCGAGATATCCGCCATAGTCGGTGCCGCAAATGCCTACCGCATGGACGCGAACGACGGCGTCTCCCGGACCCGGCGGCGGTGGTTCGGGGACATCGATGTAACGAAAGGCCTGAGGACGTTCGAGTTGTATGGCTTTCATGATTGCTAGTTGTTCTCCCGGAGGCCTTCGAGATGGCCGATGTTCTTGACGGGCGCGAAGATCGCTTGCACTTCGGCCAACAGTTGCGTGTCCAGCGGCTCCGCGGCCCACTTCGCCCAATTCTCGATGTTGCGTGGGTTGGCGCTCCCCGCGACCGTGGTCGCAATGTCGGGATGAGCGAGTGAGAATTGGAGCGCGAGTTGAGCGATATCGACGCCTCGAGCCGCACAATACTCGGCCGCCTGACGCGCGGCTGCCTTCACCGACTCGGGCTCCTTGAGCCAAGCAGGCAGGGGAGCGTTGGTCAGCAGGCGAGCACTAAATGGGCCCGCGTTCATCGCGCCGATTCCCTTGGACTTCAAATAAGGGACCGTCTCGTCCGCGAAACGCGTGTTTTGCATTGTGTACTGGTTGTAACTCAACACGCAATCGACATCGATCTGGTCGCAAATGAAGCGAAAGATCTTTTGCGGATAACCGCTGAACCCAATCCAGCGCACTTTTCCAGCTTGCTGAATTCGTTTCAACGCCGGGATGGTCTCGTCGACAATCTGCTGCATCGGTACAAACTCGATGTCATGGCACAACATGATATCGAGATGCTCGGCGCCCAACCGATGAAGCGTGACGTCGACGCTTTCGGCCACTCGCTTCGCGGAAAAATCGAAGTGGCCCAGGTCGTATCGCCCCAGTTTCGAACACAAAAGGTAACGATCCCGCGGGACGTCGCGCAACGCAATCCCCAGCAAGACCTCGCTCATGCCGCGACCATAGAAGGGCGACGTATCGATCAGATTCAGCCCCAGATCGAGCGCCACGTAGACGCTGCGCAGCGCCTCGTCTAACGATACCTTGCGAAACTCTTGCCCCAACGACGAGGCGCCAAAACTCAAGATCGGCACGGCCAGACCCGTGCGCCCCAGCAACCGCTTCTCCATGGCTACTCCCGCCTCCAGCTATCCAGGCTTTTCCAACGACTCAAGCTGTTTCAACTATCCAAGGAACAACGGCCGCATGTGCCGCTCGAAAATGTTCTCGGTGACGTTCTTCGCCACCACCTCTTTATTGGCTTTCAATAGGTCGAGATAGCGCGAGCCATGCTTGGCCGCCACCTTGAACGAAACATGCAACAATTGTCGCACGTGGGCATTGAATTCCGGATGACTCGGAATGTGTCGTAACGCGTTGGCCAGTCGCGGACCCGACCAGCGGTCGACTTCGTCCGCTGAAGGCAGTTTATCGCGGTGGATGTCGATCACCGAAGCATAAGGAGCGCAGAACTCGTCCACGTGATCCAACGCGTAGCGGTAGATCTCTCGAGCCAAATCCAAACCCGCTCCGCCCGCTTCGCACAAACCAATCAGTTCCTCCAGCCAAGTGGTGCCCGCTGTCTTCAGATGTAGGCCCGCGCCCGTACGAGCTAGAGCTCGACGAATGATCGGATAGAGCGAGAATTTGTCGCTCCCGCTATGGACGCTCATCTTCAGGTTCGCTGGCAAGCCATAGGCTTGAACCGCATGAGCGATCACTGCCAGATCGTCATTGAACTCTTTTTCAAACTGAACCAAGTCGCCCACATAGTCGACCCCCTTGTTAAATCGACCCGTGAATTTGGGCGCGATCGTCTGCGCTCGCACGCCAGCGTCCGCGAGCAGCGCGAGAATGACAAGCAGCTCAGGAGGCGTTTGGGGCGAGTCGGTTTCGTCCATCGACACCTCGGCAATGAACCGATCCTCTCCACCCTTCGCCTGGGCGATGTGGCGATAGATTTGACCCGCCTCGGTCACCGCCAGCGAGTACTTGCGAACGATAGATGTCAGCGACTGACGATTAAGTTGCAATGGAGCGTCGATACCGGCGACGGGCAACTCCTGTTGTAGCTCTGGATGCCGCGCGATAAACGCCTCGACCTCGCTCTCCGCGGGCGGCTTCCCAATGCTATCGGCGACGTCGATGGTGAAGAAATCGGACCACGGGAGAAACCGCTCGACGGTCTCCAGGCGAATGTGGTCGGCGTCGACATGCCACGGGTGGTTCCAGCCAAGCGACTCGACGGCCGCCTGAGCCGCTTCGTGCACGCTACGCGGCTCCGAACCGATAAAGGTGTGCTCCCGGTTCGACTTGTTCCAAACTGGGATCGCCAGCACGCCGTGTTGCTCGAGCTGTTGAAAAGCCCGCAATTGCGCCTCGGCCTGATGCGCAAATCGATCACCTACGCCAAATGTGAACCGCTCCAACTCCATGCCACCACCACCTCTCCCAAGAGTTGCGCCTGCTGCGAACGTCCCCAAGAGAATCAGGCTACAACGTCTCGCAAGGGGAGAGGCGACGCGACTCGCTTACCCCGAAAAGACGTCCGGAAGACCTGCCGGGACGACGGATGCCTAGTTTACCGACTCGACGTGCCCTTCAGAATGGGGGACGTCCGGGAGAGCGAGCTGGTCAGGAGGAGGTGAAACAAGTCGGCTAGCAATTGCCAGCAATGAGATTGCACCGACGAACCCACATGCTTGCAGCCAGGAGGTAGCCGGTCCCGGCCAAAAGCGGCCCAATCCCTCGCTCAACTGACGCCACACCAGCTGGTGAATAAAGGCTCCTACCAGCACGTGACCCGCCAAGATGCCCGCGTGGGATCGCCAAGTTCCCCTCAGTAGGACCAGACAAGCGAAAAGGGTCAGCAGCGAAATCAACACGACACCCAGTAATCCCTGCCACCCCCCGATGGCGCCACACAAGGCTAGCGAGGCCATGGCGCACCCCGCCTTCCGGATATCGGAGCGTTCGAGTCCGCGGCGACCGCCCACAATCAAGAATCGGACAAGCAGCGCGCAGCCGACGCCGGTCGCTAGTCCAACCAGTGAACTCGTGACACGTTCATGACCGAGCGTGGTGCGCCATTCACGGACAGGCTCAGGCAAGCAGAGTAGGGGAGGGTGCCACGGAAGCCACCACGAGGCCGCCGCGGTCACTCCGATCGTGAGAATCCACGAACGTGCCGGAATGCGTTCGCCGTCCCGTACCAGTAGGGCCCAAGTCAACAGGGCGGCGAAGACGAACGAGTGGATCAGGAAGAGCCCGACCAGATCCCACTTAGTATCGAAGACCACCCAGACCAGGCCGGCGTAGGCGTTGGGTTCGCGCCGAGGAATATTCGCTCCACCCGACAGGAGTTCGACGAAGTACAAGGCGAGTACCATCAGTGCCATGGTCAGCTCGACCCAAGGATAACGTGACGATATGGCTGACTGGCAATTGCGACATTTTCCACCTAACAGCAACCAGCCCAAGATCGGCAGATTGTCGCGGCCGGCGATCGCATAACCGCAAGCCGGGCAACGCGAGCGACGCCAAATCACCGATTCGCCGCGCGGCATGCGATACACTAGCACGTTAAGGAAACTGCCAATCGTAGCGCCGAAGTAAAAGAACCAGCAGGCAGCCGCCACCTCGATCACTCGCTGACGCACCGCTTCCAGGACGCTCATTTCCTCCAGCACTTGGCTGGTCGGCGCTGGCCTCGACCAGCCGACGACCATTTCCACCGCGGGGATCACGACGAGATAGACGGTGATGGCCGCTACGAAAAGAGCGCTGGCGATTCGCAACGGGCGTCGTGCTCGCAAGGTCAGGTCATGCATGGCTCGTTTTCCGCCGTCGCATCACGTATTCGGTGGCATCCCGGATGAGAACGACAGCGAGCATAATCAGATAGGCGCCCGGTGAGAAAGGGCTGATGGGAGCAGGTAGACTAGGACCCGCGGGAGCAATCGCCGCGGAGACGCTGACAATCGGCAAGCAAGCGATCGTCACATAGGCCGAGGACCAACCAAGAGTCGGGAGTTGCGATGCGCGGCGTGTGCAGCGAACCAGAATCCAGCAGCTGACCACGACTGGTAGAAAAGCCCACCAAGTCCACGCTAAGCCCATCAGCCAGTAGATGCCTCCGCATGTCGCTGTCGCCAACAGTCGCGATGCTTGCGTAAGTTCCTGCTCGGTCACTCGCGTCAATCGAGGCAAGTCGTCACTCATCCAGATTGGATGAGTCAACTTTGCCAGTGGAGTCAGTTGGGGGCGAAAACTACGACGCCGGACAAACAGCCCTCCCCAGCGGTCGTCACCCCAAAAGACGCCGAACCCGCGCAGAATGAGAGATCGTCCTTCGGAAAGACGCAATTGATAAATACTCGCGATCGATGCTGAATGGGGATGAGGGAGCCGGTCGAAGCCAAACTCGAGCAACAAATTGCCATGCTCGGGAGAACTGATGTCGCGACCAAAACACCAGAGTTGCTGGTCGAACAGATCGCGCGCCGAGGTCAGTTCCGCCGCGGTCCGACTTTCATCGCCGCCCCACTCCGGCCGCCGTATCGGCACGCTGGGCAAGGCATAGTGCGTCTGACCTATTCGACGTCGCACGACGCGTCCTCCCACGGTTGGAACGGATCTTCCCAAGCACTCCAGACCGCTGGGCCAGCCTCCATTTCCTCCTCGGACAGCAGGCAGTCATCCAGCAGTTCGCGGATCTGCGGTTCGTCGAGTCGCTGTCCAATCACAATCAACTCCTGACGTCGATCGCCATACGGCTCTTCCCAAATCTCGTCGATTTCCGCCAAAAACTCCTCGTCGTCGGGCCAATCTTCACGAGGCGCCGATGCCAGCCACGCGCCGGCGGGGGCGAGCGCAAAGACCCGGCCCGCATGCGACCATTCACCCGCTTCATCGTGACGCGTGGCGAGCCACACGACCCCCTTGGAACGAACCACTGCGTCGAATTCGTTGCCCTCGACCAGCGCCATTAGACGTTCGGGATGAAAGGGACGACGAGCCGTATAGACAAAGCTGCCGAACCCGTACTCTTCGGATTCGGAGACTTCTTCGCCTCGCTTCACAACCAGCCAATTCCGGTTCTCCGCGGCCCACTGCTCACTGAACATACCCGTGTCCATGATCTCACTCAGCGGCACATTGCCTCGCTCGGCGCGGGCGATCCGCGCGGTGGGGTTCAACTGCCGAAGCAGCGATTCCAGCACCAACAGCCGAGATTCTTCCACCAAGTCGCACTTCGACACAATCAGGACATTCGCGAACTCGATCTGGTCGACTAGCAGCCGCACGACATCCCGATCATCCTCTTCATTCAGTGCGATTCCTCGCTGACGCAGGTCTTCGAGCGACGCGAAGTCGTTGGCGAAATTCACGGCGTCAACTACCGTGACCAGCGTATCGAGTCGAGCAATCTGTCCGAGGCTCTCGCCGTTCTCATCCGTGAACGTAAACGTTTCCGCGACCGGGAGCGGCTCGGAGATGCCCGTCGACTCAATCAAGAGGTAATCGAATCGCCCCTCGCGCGCCAACCGTCCCACTTCGCGCAACAAGTCCTCGCGAAGCGTGCAGCAAATACAGCCATTGCTGAACTCCACCAACTGCTCGTCGACTCGGCTCAGGTTCGCTCCACCCGTCTTGACCAAGCGAGCGTCGACGTTCACCTCGCTCATGTCGTTCACGATCACCGCGACTCGCCTGCCTTCGCGGTTCGTCAGGATATGGTTGAGCAGCGTGGTTTTTCCGGCGCCCAGAAATCCGGAGAGCACTGTAACGGGAAGAGGCGACTTCTGCATGGAATCCTCGCAGGTAACGATGAGTTGAACGGCTTGGTCGGCTTGAGCAATCGCTGGCCATTAAGGGGCGAGTAGCTGGCGAGTGGGGCGGGAGGCGGGACGAGCGGTCGGGCGGTCGATCGCCAGTTCGACCGTCGCCTTGCGAACTCGCGGCGATTCAAGTTGACGCAATTCGCGTTCATAACTTGCGTCCCAATGAGCCCGCTCTTCAGGTATCAGTTCCACCAGCATCGCGTGCAGTTGCCGAAGCAACGGCGCGGTCGATGCGCTGCTGTCGCCACGCGAGGAAAAGCCCACGGTGAAAGTGCGGCTTCCTTGATTCGCCAGCCGCTCACGCCACATTGCGTCCAGTGGATCAGGACTCGAATTGTCAAATACGAATGCCTTCGCTCCCGAGGCGCGCGCCGCGCACCATCGCGAGTTTAAGGTCTCCTCGGTCGGCGAGTCCTCGTGCTTCGCACGAAACGGGAGAATGTTCGCTCGTCCCGCGACGAGTCGTGTCAGCGGTTCGGCAACCAGGCCGCTAGCCACAATGATGCGCGCAGGCTCGGCGCCCCAACTGGCAGGTCCCGTCCCCAGCACGCAACCCCAAACAAGAATGCCGACCCAGAGTGACGCGACACGGGGACGACGCATGCCCAGACTCCTCGCGAGCAAATGCCGTAAAAGAACACGAATCAAATCGACTCGCTAAATATATGCAAATGCACATGGATTGCAATGTACTGCCGTGGCTTTTTTGAGCTGACTTGATCCTGCTTCCGTGTCTTGCGGCTGTGAACTCGGCGAACCTGGCGCTGTTCAGTTAGCGAGGCGGCGTGGAGTGTAGGGGGCGGGCGGCTCGCAGGCGCCGCACGTCAAATCGGCCCGAGACCACGGCGAAGACCCTTCGTTCCTCCTGGTCTGGCGGACGGTCTTCGGCCTCGGGCGCATACAAAGCTCGTTCGGCCAGGCGCAGAAATTGTCGCAGTTCCAATGCGTCGTCGACGGCAGGCTGAGTTGCTTGATGCAGCGAATCTCCCGGCGAGCGTGCGGCTGAATTCGCCGTTGTGCGAACAGTATTCGAGGAGGGCGAGTCGGTGGAGCTGGGGGAGACGGCTAATCTGCCGTACCAACGACTTAACGTTGCGGACGGCGGGCGAGGGGCGCCGGCGAGGCGAGAACGCCATTCGAGCAGTCGCAGTGTCCAGTGTACTTGCCGCTTCAAACTCGTCCGGCCCGCCGCGATGGCACAGACTAGTTTCCCAAGCCATTCGAGCCAACGCAGGCGAGTCACCCACAGGCAGATGGCCGAGATTGCCAATATTCCCAGCGGGACGCTGCGTTGCCTGAGCCAAGAGAACAAGCCTTTCGCCCAGATGGCGAGTTGTTGTCCCAACGTCCTCGATTCGACGGGGTGATCGAAACCGGGGGTAGGCTCGATCGGAACCCAGCCTCGTTCCGCCACTCGGACTTCGACCCACGTATGAATGTCCTGCGGCAAAATGGCAGTTTGGTCCGCTCGACGATCGTGTCGATCGTCGCGAGCGTAGAAGCCGCTGACGAGACGCGTCGAATAGCCTTGGTGACGCAACAGGATCGCGGCCGTGGTGGCGAACAGATAATCGGGGCCGCGGCGTTCGGACAAGAAGTGCTCAACGGCCGAACGACCGTCGTCAGGGACCGTGGCCTCGGGATCATGGGTAAACTCGCCACGCAACCGCTCCACGATCGCCTCGACCTGTTGCCAGCCGGCGGGATGTTCCGCGGTCCAGCGGCGAGCGGTTTCCGCCACGATGGGCGAATCGACGTACAAGAACTGATCGGGAGCTTCTGGATCACGCGGGATCGCATGACGAAAATCCTGCCTTCGCAGCTTCGACAGATTGAGGTCGTGAGACAGGAGGTGCAGCACGGTGAGTTGCGGGATCGAGTCCCGGCCGGTCATTTCGAGTTGGCCGTCGCGAGTGCGTCCGAAGAAGTTGCCCTGGTCGAGCAGGTCGATGTGCACGGAGGCAATCTGGGGAGGCGATGGGATGCGAGCCGTCTTGAGATTGATCACCTTCAACCCGTGTCGTGAAACGCCACGCTGTAGATCGCTGGGAATGCCCGTGGGAATGTCAATCCACGGTTTGGGCGGAGCGCCAAATGGCTTCACCTGAAAGGTATCGTCTCCGCGCAGATCCTCCACCTGCGACCATTCGTTGCCGTCGTAGGTGTCGAAAGTCTCGAGCGACAAATGCAAAGGTACTCGCCCGATCACGTAAAACAACGCCGGAGCGTCACGATTCTCCAGGGCTCGTTGCTGAGCCTCGCCACGTCGACGAACGGTCGAGAACTCACGACCCGATCGCTGAGTGCGCGACATGCGCCCGCGTGGATGCTTGACGTTTTGCCCCGACAACGCGATCGCTCGATCGTGCTGAGTCTTGGGCTTGGGAGGCGTGCCGTACATGTCGGTGGCGATGTCATACAGCGAGGGCATCTTCGACTCGATGAACAACTCGCTTTCGACAGGGCCAAAACTCATCGCCTGGTCGCGAGCGGCCACCATGGCATCGCCATCCCCCACGCCAGCGCGGGCTGCCGGATCGCTCCAGCGATCACCGCCCGAAGTCGGCATGAAGCCCGCCACGGAATACGTCGAGTTGCCGCCGACCGCAAGGACGATCACGCCGACGAGTCCGATCACCCCCAGGGTCGCCGCCCAGACCGACACGCGAACCGGCACATGGGATTCGATGTGGCTGGCTTCGCGACCTCCCTGAACTCGCTCCCAATAATTCGCCATCATCCACCACAACGCGGCGACGCCGAATGCCACGGCGGCCGCCACGACGCGAGGCTGGTTGCCGATCACGATCGCGAACAAGACCAGGAAGCTGGCGAAAAGCACCGCTACTTGTCGAGCTTGACGACGATGCGAGAAGACGGCCAGCATCAGCGAGGCGTTTTGCAGGGCGACTAGCAATACGATTTCCACGGCATCGCCTATTCCGAACGCCCGAGCGATCAAGTCGCTCAGTCCACTCGCCATCAACCAGATCGCGACCCACGCTGGGAGCCAACGGTCCAGCCACTCGCTCCACGCCAACGAACGACGCATGACCCCCAACAGGGCCGCGGGCACAAGGATCGCCACCGCGGTCTGTGCCGCCAGGTAAGCGACGGATGAACACGTTTCGTGACGAGCAAACGCGAGTGCCGAGGCGGCCAACACTGCCAGCCCCAACGTGCCCGAGTCGCCGCGCCGGTTATCGCGACCAGTCTTCATGGCAGCGACGCTCCCATTGCCGTTGGAGTTGACGAAATACATCGCTGCCGACATCCAATTCGATCCAGGGGCGATCGTCGTTTGGCAACTCGTGGCTGGTCTCGCGGGCGGCGAACTCCCCACGCTCCCCCGCGGTCTCTCCATTCACGACGATGTACCGATGCGACGTCGAGTTACGGCGGGACTTCTGCGCCGGTGCTCGCCGCGCGAATCCCGCTCGGTCGGTCACGGTAATCCGCAGCTCGCCGCCGACATCATTCGAGCCATGAGTTCGCCGCGAACGTGGCGATAGCGATGGAGTTGCCGCGGGGTGATCCACGGGATCGTCGACGATTTCCATTCCCGCCAGTCGGTCCAAGAGCCGCTGCAGGGCTTGCGGCGTAGTGGGGATCGCGAGCGTTTCCCAAGGCAATTCACAAGTCAAGTCGCAGGCCCGAGAGTGCATCTCGCGGGAAACGCTCGCCACTACGCGAATCGCCCAATCGAATGCCGCTCCGCGGCCTTCGTCGCGAAACGCTTGGCGATCCAACTCAATGACGACTCGCCGTCGAGCGGTCGTCTGGCGTTCACGAACCATCAACTCGTCGCGTTTCGCCGTATGAATCCAATGGACGCGTCGCAGGGAATCGCCTGGGCGGTACGGGCGAGCCGAGAGTTGGTCTCCTTCGTCGCCCGCACGATCCACCAGTGCGCCCGCGACCGTCGCTAAACGACCATCTACCATCGGCGAGGCGGCTAACGTCGTGGAACTCGGCCAAGCTAGCAACGAACGATTGACGGCGAGTGGTTGGCGAGCCGACCAGAGGCCGAAGGGAAAGCCTGTCGTCAACTCGGGCTGCATGCGGGGATATTGCCCGCGCGTCTCGGGGGTGAACTCAAATTCAAAACTCGAAAGCGACCAGCCAGGAACGCGTGCGAGCGCCATCACGGCTCGCCCCGCCAAACCGGCGGACATCGCTTGCTCGTCGTCCTGGAAGAAGCCGCGTTCCACGAGCAACCCCCAGACGGGCCAAGGCCAACGATTGGCGATGGTCAGCGTGAGGACGACGGAGTCTCCCTCCTGACAGCGGCGCCGGTCGAATTGGATCGTGCCCGAGACGCCGCCCATGGCGAGCGCCGGCCAAATCACCCCCATGGCCATCACAACGGCCAAAGTGCCACACACAACCCAGCCCTGCGGCGCGACCATGGCGCCAATCATCCCCGAGGCCAGAACGCCGAGTGCAAACCATCCCACGGGCTGCTTGAGCCAGTAGACATAGCGGTTCGCCCAAGGACAAAAGTCGTGATTGCCTGCCCGCGCGATTGCCGCGAGCCAGCGAGCCGCCAGGGGACGGGAGGGCTGGGGCGAGTCCGTTGAAGCCACTTCAACCACCTTGTCACGCATTTCATCAAACGCAACGCTTGCCACTCGCTCGCCAACAATCAACAGCCCATTACGCTAAAGTTGATGTAGCGGTGTACATGCATATGATATGCAGGACGAAAGGGAAAAGGAAGAAGGGAAAAGGAAGAAACAAGGAAGATTGAAGAGTGAAGTCGAGCCGCTGCTCGTCAGTGACCAATGACCAGTGACCAATGACCAATGACCAATGACCAATGACCAATGACCAATGACCAATGACCAACGCCTCAGCTACATTCCGAACAATGTCCCTTCAGCAACACTTCGGTCACTTGGTTGGCGCGGACGGCGCCTTTCGTGATGGCATGCAACTCGAAGGTGTAGCCGGGCAAGCAGGTGATCTTGCCGCAGTCGAGGCAGAGAAAATGGGGATGGGCTTCGGACGAGGCTTCCCCCTGAGGGGCGAATTCGAAGCGGCGAGCGCCATCGCCCAGATCTACTCGGCGAAACAGACCCGCGTCGGACAATTCGGTCAAGCTGCGAAAGATCGTGGACGAGTCAAATCCGAGCTCGCCCAGCTTCTCGGTCACTTCGGCATGGGAGAGCGGGGTCTTGCTGTCCGCAAGGCACTGCACAACGGCGATACGAGCCGCCGTGCCCCTGAGATTTAGTTCCTTCAGGACTTCACGCGCACCTGCCACGGAGAGTTTGTCGGGTCGCTTTTCCTTGTCCTTCATTTCCCACCACCCTGCGAGATACTGTGAAGACTCGCCACCTAACCTCTAGTCTAACACAAATCGGTCGTGTGGAAACAAAGGGGCTCGTGGTCACTCACCGGGACCGGCCGCGGCGACCTCGGGCGGAGCGCTGGCAGCGTGCTTGGTGAAATTCTCTCGGAATAGTTTTGCGAGTCGCTGGGCAGAGGCTTCGTATGCGGCGGGATCTTTCCAGGCGTGTCGAGGCATCAACAACTCGTTAGGTACATCGGGACAGGCCGTAACCGTACGCATGCCAAAAATGGGGTCGACGGAAGTCGGCGCCGAAGCTAACTCGCCTCGGTGGATGGCGTCGATCATGGCACGGGTGTAACGCAACTTAATGCGCGAGCCAACCCCAGGGCCGCCGCCTGACCAGCCTGTATTTACCAACCAGACATGAGCGCCATGCCGCCGCATTTTCTCCGCGAGCAACTCGGCATAGCGTCCTGGAGGACAGGCCAAGAACGGTCCGCCAAAGCAGGGTGAGAAGGTCGCCGTAGGTTCTGAAACTCCCATTTCGGTCCCGGCCACTTTCGCGGTGTAGCCGCTGATAAAGTGGTACATCGCCTGTTCTGGCGAAAGACGGCTGACGGGCGGCAGCACGCCGAATGCATCGCAGGTCAAGAAGATCAAGTCGGTCGGGTGGCCCGCCATGCAGGGGATACGAGTGTTCGCGATAAACTCGATGGGGTAGGCCCCGCGAGTGTTTTGAGTAATGGTCGTATCGCTGAAGTCGACTCGATGCGTGTCGGGCTCATACACCACGTTTTCCAGGACCGCGCCAAACTTGAGTGCGCGGTAGATGTCCGGTTCCGATTCGGCGGACAAATCGATTGCTTTCGCGTAACAGCCTCCCTCGATATTGAACACCCCTTCGTCGGTCCAGCAGTGTTCGTCATCGCCGATCAATTGTCGTTTGGGATCGGCGGAGAGAGTGGTCTTGCCGGTACCGGAGAGTCCGAATAAGAGCGACGAGCGGCCGGTTGCGGGATCGGCGGTCGCCGAACAGTGCATGGAGAGCACGCCGCGTTGAGGCATGAGGTAGTTCATCAGAGTGAACACCCCCTTCTTCATTTCGCCGGCATACTCGGTGCCCAGAATGACCATTTCGCGAGTGCGCAGGTGAATGTCGACGCTCGTCTTGGAGGTCATTCCTGGCGTGCGCCGGTTCGCGGGAAAACGCCCCGCGTTATAGATCACTGCGTCGGGCTCGCCAAAGTCGGCCAATTCTTCGCGGTTGGGGCGAATCAACATCGTGTGCATGAAGAGCGCGTGATAAGGACGCGAGCAGATGACTCGCACCTTAACTCGGTATCGCGGGTCCCAGCCGGCGTAGCCATCGACGACGTAGAGCTTGTGTCGAGTGTTGAGGTAATCGCGAGCCCGTTCGAGATTAATAGCGAACGTCTCTTCGTTGATCGGGATATTGACCGAGCCCCACCAGACATGCTGTTCGGACTCTGGTTCGCGCACGACTCGCTTGTCGGTGGGACTTCGCCCGGTCTTGCTGCCCGAGAAAGCGATTAGGGCGCCGGTATCGGCGATGACGCAGTCAGGCTCTTCGGCGAGTGCCTCGGCGTAGAGCTTTGCCGGGGATAGATTGCGACAGACATTCGCAACATGAAGGCCGTACTGTTGTAACGGTAACTCGCGCATGGCGGGGGATCTCCTTTCCCGAAGACGCATGGAAGCCTTGCGTCCACAAATTAGACTTGGATGCGGTAAGCCGCTCGGTGCGCGGCCGCCCGCCCGCCTTCCACCGGTTGTAACAGACCGGGCTCACTTCTCCCAGCGGGGCGTGAAGGTTGCTTGGGCGCACGAAAAAAGCGGCGAGTGATCGCCGCTTTCGTTAAGTTCGTCGGCCTGTCTTGTTCGGTCGCGAAGAGAGATTTAGGGCGGCTGACCATAGGAAAGCCGCCCGATTCACTTCTGACATCCCAGGAACTACTCAGCCGTGAGCTCAAAATTGACTTCGGTGTCGCCCGCCTTGACCTCAGCCTTCAGGTCAGTGGTGGCAGGGTCGATGTACTTAGCCGGCACGCCCGTGGGCGCCGCAGCCTTTCCTTCCATCGAAGCCTTCATGGCTTCTTCTGGCGACAAGTTGGACGAGGGAGGCGTGACTATCACCTTGTAAGATCCCACGGGGATCCCACCCATCGTCTTAAAGTTGCCGCTCGAATCAATTGCCGCGGTGCCGCCGCCCTTGTCGCCCACGAAGGCCAACGTGCAACCTGCAGGCAGTGAACCGCCTTGCATGGTGACCTTGCCGTGTAGATCGCCCTTAGGGGTGTTGTCACCGCCGCATCCAACTAGCGTCATCGCGGCCACGAGCAACATCGGGATGATTGCCAAGCTCTTCTTGCCAATGCCCATCTTCATGTCACATCCATTCTCAATTTGAAAAGATCCACTGCAAAAAAGAGACGCTGCCCTTCCCGCTGAAGGCCAGCGTCTTCGTTCTCAAGTTTGTCGAGTGTGCCGCCGCCGTTAAGTGCGATGACGGCACTTTGCTCAACTTAATCGTGCACTACCAGTTGCCGATCACGCCGCCGTCATCACGCGTTCCCAAACGCAACAGCGTGAGCATGTCGGTCGTGGCGGATGCAAAGCGGACGCTGCCATCGAGCAAACCGACCATCACTCCACCCGGGTGAGCCGACAGCATGGGGTTGTTGTTCCCCTTATTATCGTTGACGCCAGGCAGGTTGAAGGTCTTTTTGTTGTTGATCTGGTAGCGGAAGGTCATCAGGTTGAATGTACGTTCGCCTCCGTAGCCGGCGTCGATGCCGGTCGAGCCGCCACCCATGATCCAGCCGTGCGGATAGCCTTGGTCGACGCGACGCTTGGTGACGTTGTTTTCCAAGGCGTAGTCCGAGGTCTCGGCAATCACGATCACGTTCGACGTGCCGTCCGTCGCGGCAGCCATGTTCAGCGACTGATTGGGCACCAGCATTCCACCGCTCGAGGTGATACCGCTCGTCGTGCCGCCACCGCAGCAGCTCTGGCCAACGCGGACGCGAGTTTCAGTGAAACCGGTCACGGACGGGACCGACTGCGTGCCGTCCACAGCACCCGACACGCCGCCGTAAGACGGCATGCATTGCTGAACCGTGGGAGTGCCGTTTGTTCCCGTGTCATGGAAAACAGGCAGCGGGCTCGACGGGCAACGCATCCACTTGATGTTCAGGTTGGTAACCAGAACTGCATTGTTCGCGTTGTTGTAGGTCCATGCGCTGCTGTTCGACGCATGATCATACTTATCAAACACTGCGCCTTGCTCTGCGAACGGCAGCAAACCGACCCAGAACGACGGACCCCAGCCATTGTGGTACCGCACGCCATACGGCAGGTTGCCGTGGGTGTCATGGTAGTTGTGCAAGGCCAAGCCAATCTGCTTCAAGTTATTGCTGCAGCTCGATCGACGAGCTGCCTCGCGCGCGGCCTGAACGGCCGGCAACAACAACGCGACCAAAACGCCAATGATGGCGATAACTACGAGCAGTTCCACTAGGGTGAAACCGGCTCTGCCTGGACGACGAACCATCGTAACCTGCTCCTCTGTTTGAAGATACGGTGAGAAAATGGCAAAAAATGCGCATGCGATCACCCGCTAGTGGATCGCCACAGCTCTTTATCGTGCCGTAAGGGCGAAAAACAGTCAATGAGTATTTCTGCTAATCACACAAAATAAGCGAGCTGTAATGTGCCTGATGCTCCTGTTCGGCTGGCCAGAGATAGTTCGGATTGGCGTGTGACTGTGGCCGCCCATTCCTCCTTTCCAGGCGCGCTTACCCAGGAGTGGGTCTGTTGGTAGTTTTTTCGTCCGGCTGCCCTATCGAGCGACTCGCAGGGGTTCCGCAGTCCCCCGACCTTCCACCAAGCACCATTCCGCATTCACCGGCAAGTCACGAAACGTCTCCACTTTGCCGCCCCGCCAGTGGACTGTTAACTCGTCCACTCGGTCAGCCGATCCCACGCCAACCACCAAGTGCCGCTGGTTTCGGCTGACGAAACCGTCCCCACCCGTCAATTGCTTGTGCCAAGTCATTCCGTCCGCCGAGAGTGTGAGCCGCGTCCCCGTGGCGTCTCGTTCGCCCACTGTCCCCACTAACTTGAAGGTCACCTGATTGCCCGAGGTCGATGTGTGGTTCTCCAGTAGAGCGGGAGCGGCGTCGATGTGAGTCGAGCAAAAATCTTCGCGGCCGTCACGATTCCAGTCGAGCCGAGCTAAGCCGCGCCCCAGGTGCTCCTCTTGGAAATACTCTCCCAAGCCACTCGCAGGCAACTCGACGAATTTTCCCGATCCGATATTGCGATAGCATTGAGCCGGCATGTGGAACGGAATACGGTCGTAGCTGAAGTCGTTGACGTGTCCATTGACCAGGACAAGGTCAGACCAGCCATCCAGGTCCGCATCCAAGAACTGAGTCCCCCAGCCCATCTTGGGGAAACTCGATTCATACATCCCCGCCTTGCGAATCGAATCGACGAACCCACCCGCTTCGTCTCGCAAATAGAGTGCGTTGGGCTCACGGTAGAAGTTTGTCACGTAGAGGTCGAGTCGGCCGTTGCCATCGGCGTCATCGGCCGCGATTCCCATGGATGCTTGGGCACGTCCTTGGTCATCGAAAGCCACTCCCTCAAGCAAGCCGTCCTCGGTGAAACGCGGCACTCGACCCGCAGGCCCCTCGCTGTTGCGAAACAGGAAATTGGCCGTCGTGTCGTTGGCGACAAACACTCCAAGTCGCCCCGTGTGATCAAAGTCAGCCACTAACAGCCCCAGGCCTTTTCCGTCGGGGGCGACAAGGCCGGCATCTTCGGTCACATCGCGAAATCGCCCCTCGCCATCACTCAAGTACAACCGGTCTTGTTCCCCGCGAAATAACGTCGGTCCGCATTGCACGGGTCGGCCGTGTGACACGCAGGCATGGACGAAAACCTCAGGGCCGGCGAGATAGTTCAGGACGTACAGATCCGGATGACCATCGTCGTTAAAGTCTGCGAACGCGGCGCCCATTGTCCATTTGTCGCCTGCGACGCCGCTATCGATCGTGACATCCCGAAACGTGCCGTCTCCTTGGTTGCGGTACAAGCGATTCGGACCAATATTGCCGACGTACAGGTCGGTCCAGCCATCGTTGTCAAAGTCGCCGGCCGTCGCGCTGCAAGAAAAGCCGGTGTCGCCCAAGCCCGCCGACTCCGTCACCTCAATAAACCGCTCCCCTTGGATGTTTCGGTACAAGCGGTCTCGATGCGAGACATTCGAACCGTCGACCGGCCAGCGGCAACCTTGCGTGAAGTACAGATCGGGCCAGCCATCGTTGTCGTAGTCCAAGACGGCGACGCCACCCCCGTTAAACTCGAACATGTAGGCGCGGCCCGCGTCGGGATCGGTGCCGTTGTGGTAGCGAAAGTTGATCCCCGCCTTCGCCGCTACATTCAGAAAACGGATGCTTGCTCCCAAGCCTGCTGTTTCGCTCCCGCTCGCACCGGTCCCCGCCATTGTAGGTCTGCTGGCGCCTGAGCCCTTGCCGGTCTTGCCGAGGGAATCTGAGTCCGCACCATTCCCGTGAAGTCCACCGGCCACGGCCCCTTCGGCAATGGACGTTCGGCGACCGTTAGCGATAGGCGATCGTCCGAAGTCCGGGAGCGGCAAGTGCGAGAAATCATGACGATTCGCGGGGTCAAAGGTGCTTGTCGTCATAGAGTTAATGCTGGGAAGTTGTCGGGCTAATCGTTCGTATTCGGTCACCGCCCAGGAGGGGGGCTGGCGGAATCCGAGCAGCGATCGGTACCAGGAGGCTGCTTCCCAATGTCTTCCAAGCCCCTCCAAATCGACCGCGATCTTCTCAAATACCTCGACTCCTTCGCCGATTTCACGGATCCCATATTCGATGCGATTCAAGAGACGCGAACGCTCGGCGAACTCGCGTGCCGCCTGCTTCTCGCCAATCGCCGCCAGCGCTTGAGCAAGTTGGTGGTTGGCCTGTGTATGATGTGGGTGCAGTTTGATTGCTTCCCAAAAACACCGTACCGCCGCCTGTCGCTGCCCATGCTGATTCGCCCATAGGCCGCGATTCACCCAGATGTCAGGGTGAGCCGGCAGTTCCAGCGGTAATTCCGAGTGCCAACGTTGGAAGCCCGCTTCATCCCCAGCCGTCAACAATAGACGCCCAAGTCTCGCTTGCGCCTCCGTGATGCGAGCATCATGGGCAAGTACTTTGTCGAGCAGTTCCCGAGCAGTGTCGTGCTCGCCGGTCCGCATCGCCTCGCAGGCTTTGCCCAGCAGCGGCAGGGGATCGTCTGGCACGGCCTGCAAACAGGCCGCCACGAATTGCTCTTCGCGTAACGCGACCGATTCGGTGGAGCCGATCATCATCAGGTGATCGCCGCCCACTTCGCCAGCTCGCAACAATGTCCACAGCGTGGGCAGGGATTCGTAAGTTCGTGCCTGCGTCTGTAGCAGGTAAGTCAAATCGGCGGATGCGTCCAGGTCATGCGGGTTTCGCGCCAGAACTCGACGCAACAACGCCTCTGACTCACGCAATTTTCCCACTCGCAGCAAGCGATTCGCTCGCCCATAAAGAGCGCGAACACCATACAGTGAATCGTCCTCGGGGATCCGAGCAAAATAGTCGATCGCTCGCCTGGGATCTCGCAGCTTCTTCGCGCTCTCGCCGGCGATGATCAAGGCTTCTGTCGAGTCAGGGTGGTCGCGCAGGTACTCGATCGCCAAACGTTCGGCATCTACGTGTCGGTCCTCTGAGAAGGCGCGTTGAGCGGCTCGCAGGACTTTCTTCTTACCGGGGGAGATGCAAGGGGTGGCGACGACAAACGCGCCCAACACAATCACCAGCGACAACGCCACGACAGCAATTCGCTCCACGATCGGCAGCTTTGTAGGTTGGGCTGGAGGATGATTGCCAGCGGGTGGCCGTGCTGCGGCGGCTGGCACGGGGGTCACTCCGTTTCCCAACGCTGATCCTGGTGTCGCTTGGTTCGCAGAACTTTGCGAAGACTCGCCATGGCTCATGTTCACGCTCCTGGCGAGGCGGTCCGGCGGTCCGAATACAGTCCCCACACCAGCAGCAAGGTGCCGATGGCCAGCAGCAAACCGGCCGCCGGATAAAGCACCTCTCGTACTCGAGGTTCGTTCGGGAAATTCGCCATATGGGCGTGGGCGAAGGCTTGTTCCGAAGTCAAAATCAATAACGCTCCCGCGATCGAACGCATGGCTGGGCCGCTTTGCTGGAGATCTCGAATGGCAGCTCGAATTGCAGCAAACGAAGCAATTCAACTCGAGCGAAGAACAAGGACGACGCCGGTCCCAACTGCTTCGCTAATGCGGGGCATTGCCAACCTGCGTCGAGTGACGCAAGATGCCTGCCAGACCAAGATCCCAGCCGCCTGCAGTTCTGGACCGCTCTTAATATAGGTAGCCCCGTCGTGACGTGCCACTCCCGCGAACAACCGATCCCACGGACGACGTGGTTAGTCTCTGCTTCCCGGGGCAGGTCAGGGCGATTGCGGGCGGTCTTTCCTCAATCTCGACGATCGGCGACGTGGTTCGTGTGGCACTGGGGCGCTTGTTGCTGCTTACTGATGACGGCTTGCAACCAAGCCTCCCCACCGGCGACTCCCGCACAGCCCACATCGTCCGCTAAGTCTTCCACCTCTTCCAAGTCTTCCGATTCGACCAAGGGACAGGCCGCCGCCTCGCGCCCCGAAACGGGCACGTCTCCCAGCACGCCGCCGCCTTCGCAGGAGAAACTCGCGGCGCCGCGAGAGGACGATTGGTTTGCCGACGTGACGACCGAATCGCGGGTCGACTTCCGCTATCGAAATGGTCGCGAAGGAGGACAATACACGATTCTGGAAACGGTCGGCGGCGGAGTCGCCATGCTGGACTACGATGGCGACCACCAACTCGATTTGTACTTCCCAGGTGGTGGGGCCATCTCGTCTGCTTCACCTCCGCAAGTCACCGGCGCGCCGCCGGGGCTGTTTCGCAACTTGGGGGAGTGGAAATTTGCCGCGGTCACGGAACCGGCGGGTTTAGCTGACCCCGCGACATTTCGCGACGACTACACGCATGGCGCCATTGCGGCCGATTACGATCGAGATGGATTCGTGGATCTGTTCGTGACGGCTTACGGACGCTGTCGTTTGTTCCGCAATCAGGGCGATGGCACTTGGATGGATGGCACTAGCAGCGTTGCCTCGTCGTCGGGCCCGTCGTTTCCTGGATGGAGCACCGCCGCTGCCTGGGCCGACATCGATAACGACGGGCTGCTCGACCTCTATGTCGGCCAATACCTCGACTGGAATCCTCGCCAGAATCCCACCTGCCTCGATGCACGAGGCCAACGGGATGTCTGCCCGCCTCAACGCTTCCCGCCCGCAGTGGATCGCCTGTTTCGCAATGTGGGCGATGGGACGTTTCAGGAGGTGACTGAAAAACTCCAGAACTCGGCCCCCGGCAGAGCACTTGGCGTGCTCGCGGCCGACCTCAATAACGACGGTCGTGTCGACTTTTACGTGGCGAATGATGCGGGCGCCAACTTCCTTTATCTGGGCGCCGCGGACGGTTCGTTGGTCGATTCCGCGCTGACCGCGGGCGTCGCCTTTCAAGAGTTCGGATTGCCGGAAGGCAGCATGGGGGTCGACGCGGGCGACTTTAACGGCGACGGGCGAGCCGACCTGTGGGTGACCAATTTCGAGCTGGAAGACAACTCGCTGTACGTCGGCGAACCCGACGGACTGTATCGACACGCGACCGTCTCCGCTGGCCTCGCCGGCGTCTGTTTCGCCCAGGTGGGCTTCGGCACGGCGTTCGACGACCTCGATGGCGACGGTCGACAAGACCTGTTTGTGTTGAACGGTAACGTTTTCTATGGCGGCGGGCAGTCGGGATACCAGCAGCACGCATTCCTGTTTCGCAATCGCGAGGGGAAACGCTTTGAAAATGCAACGGTCCACGGAGGACCCTATTTTTCAGTGGGACATGCGGGCCGCGGCGCCGCGCTCGGCGATCTCGACAACGACGGCGACCTGGATCTGGTCACGGTTCACCAGAATGACCCCGTGACTCTGCTGCAAAATCGACGCCGTTCCGATCAGTGGGTGCGGCTGCGTTTACGGGGCGTTTCGCATAACTCTGAAGGGATCGGCGCCACGCTCCGCATCGTCGATGGCGACCGAGTATCCACTCGATGGGTGCGCAGCGGCGCTGGATACCTCTCTCAGTTTGATCCCCGCATGCTTGTCGCCGCCCGTGGCCCGGTGGACGTAACCGTCTTCTGGCCCGGCGGTCGCCGTGAACGATTCCCACAACTTTCTCCCGGACGGACTCATGAAATCGTCGAAGGGCAGGGGCAAGACCCCCTCCCGGAAAACTGACTCGCCCCCGCGGGTCCCGGATCAGTCATCGGACCAAAGTAGTGAAGCGAACGGTCGGCCGAGCCGTCGTCGGCTCGTCATACTCTGCCTGGTCGGCGTCGTCGCCGTCGCGCTCCTGGTCTACCAACGCGCGACTCGCCCCAACCCCGATGCCTTGATCGCGGAAGCTCGCCGGCTCTGGACCCGCCAACCGGTCGAAGCCAATCTCAAGCTGGAAGAAGCAATCGCAGCTGCCGGCGGTCGTTTGCCGCGAGCGCAAGTGTTGCGCTGTCGGCTGCTGCTCGACCATCGACTCGTCCCTGAATTGACCGCCTATGTCGAAACGGCTGGCAATGACTTGGCTGAGGATGAGGAAGGGGTGCTGGAGTTGGCGGACGAAGCCCAGCGATTGGGCGAGCCCCGGTTGGCGGTTCTGTTGGCCTCGCTGATCCCCCACGACTCAACGCGTCGGGCCGAAGCTTTGCGGCGGTTGGTCGAGGCCGAACAGCAAGCAGGGCGTTTCGACGAGGCGCTCCGCTACGCCCACGAATGGGCCCAAAAGGAGCCGCGTAAAGCGTCGCCTCGGCTCGAAGCGGCTCGCTCGCTGCGGCGGCAATTGCGGTTGCTGCCCGCGATCGAGGAATGCCGAATGGCAGAGCAGTTGGTTGAGCCCGGGAGCGAAGAAGAGCATCGAGTGTTGCGGGAGCTGGTTGAGATGTTGGTGACCGCTCGCGACGCGGCGGGAGCGAGGGCGGCATTCGATCGGCTGGTCAAGCTTACGGATCAACAACAAGACTTGGCGCTCGTTGAAGCCTATGTGCTGCGGTTTGAGGGACGAGCCGACGAGGCGCTCGCTCGCCTGGACGACGAACTGCGCAATCGACCGTCCAGCGTCGAAGCGAGATTCCTCCGCGGGGTTGTGCTGTACGACGCGGCCCGATATCGCGAGTCCGTTCAGGTCTTGAAGGAAGTGGTGGAACGTCAACCGACTCACAAGGAAGCTCGCTACAAATTGGCCCAGGCCCTCCAGCGACTGGGAGATGGCGAGGCGGCTCGACCCCATCTCGAAGCCAGCGCCTGTCTGACAAAACTGGCCGAGGAGCGGCTCGCCCTGCAAGAAACCGCGTCCCGTTCGCCCCCCGACCCCGTCGCCGTCCGCCGGCTGGCGGAAGTCTGCCGCGAGTTGGGCTTCGAACAGGAAGCGGCCTATTGGCAGCGGTTATCGGAGTCGTTGGCTACTCGGTGATTTCGGCTCAGGTTCTTGGTTCTCGGCACGCTTACGGGTGGCGAGTGCTTGTTCGCGGGCTTCGTCGGAATTCTGGCGAATTCCGCTACGGGGGAAGTCGGGCAGATGGACGAAAAAAAGTACTTGGAACGCCCCGGTCGTAGGGATATACTCCTCCCTTCTTGCAGTCTACTCAGGCGAGGCATTCATTCATGGCGTCGTTCCCGTTTCGCGATGGCGTGCGGTTTATCGGTCTGTTTTTCTCCGCGGCGATGTTTCTGTCGGGCTGCGGCGGCACGGCCGAGAAAGCGGCTCAAGAGGCATCCAATCTCAAGCCCCTGATGGTGCTTTACGGCCAATACATCGGCATGCACCGCGGGCAGCCGCCGGCGAGCGAGGCGGAATTCAAGGCATACATCAAGTCGGTCAAGCCCGAGGTGCTGAAATCGCTCGGGGCCGAGAACCCTGATTCGCTCTTCACCTCCAGCCGCGATCAGAAACCGTACGTGATCATCTACGGACCTGCGAGCGGTCCGCCGGGGCCTGCCGGTCAACCGGTGGTGGCTTACGAACAAGAGGGAGTTGGCGGCAAACGGTATGTCGCAAGTACTCTTGGAGCGATCGAAGAGGTCGACGAAACCCGTTTTCGCGAGCTAGTTCCCAACGCAAAATAGCCGATCCTAATCCTTGGGCGGACCCTTTTTCCTGCCCAATTTGTCAGTGGTATTGGCCTGTAATGGCCGTGTTGCTTCCCTTTTTGTTTCATTCTGTTTTTTCGGAGAATTTCCATGAAGCGTCCCTGTATGCGGAAGGCGCGCGCCTTCACGCTGGTCGAACTCCTGGTGGTGATTGCCATCATCGGAGTGCTCGTCGCGCTCCTCTTGCCCGCTGTCCAAGCGGCTCGCGAGTCGGCTCGTCGCACTCAATGCACGAACAATCTCAAGCAGATGGGATTGGCCCTGCATAACCATCACGACACCTATGGGATTTTTCCCACCGGTGGCAAGGTTCCCTGGAATAACGGGGTGATCGACATGACCTCGTCGGGCACGCCGGAAGGCGCCATGAATCAAGGAGTGGGTTGGGCCTATCAGATTCTACCTTTCTTCGAAAAGGCGAACGTCTATACGCTGCCGACCAAGGGGCAAGTGGAAACGACTTACGTCCCCGAGTATCAATGCCCATCGCGTCGTCGTGACGCTCGGCAAGCCGGCCGCGTGCTGATGGACTACGCCAGCGCGACGCCCGCCGATAGCCCGAACTCATGGGACCAGTATTGGTATGGCAACACTTGGGGAGTGCCGACCACCGCTCGTTACCGCGGCGTCATCGTACGCACTCAAACCGCCAGTTCGCCTTCCAACATGGCCAACATCACGGATGGCACCAGCAACACGCTGGCCATCTCCGAGAAGCGGCTCGACAAACGCAATTACGCCACGGGCGACTGGCATGATGATCAAGGATGGATCGACGGTTGGGACCCAGACATTGTGCGCTATACGGGCTACTTGCCCCAAAAGGACGCGGCGGGCGGGGTGAACGGCTACGAGTTTGGTTCGGCTCACGCGGCCGGCGTTCTGGGACTGATGGCCGATGGTTCGGTTCGCATGGTCGCCTATACGGTCGACGCTACGGTCTTCAACAACCTGGGTAATCGCGAAGACGGCCAGCCCGTTAAACTCGACTAAACGCTTCGGTTGAGCAAATCGAAAGTAAATCAGCGGCCACCGGAGTTCTCCGGTGGCCGCTTGTGTTTCACCCCGGATCATGCGTCATATTCCGAACATTGTTCGGAAGTCGCTGGTGCATTTTCACGAACCAGAACTCCCGACCATCTCGTGAATAGTCTGGGTTAAACAAAAACTCAACCCATCCGAGTTTTCCCCTTCCGTGGACTTCAGTGCTTTTCCGTGACTAATTCTCGAGTAGTTCCGAGTCTGCGCAAGCAGTCACGGCTGCCCCTTCGCATCGTGGCGCAAATCGCGGTACTTTTTCGCCAACTCCTCGACCGCGTCGTCGCTCTTGTCGACGTCCAACTCCAGCCAATAGCCTTCGACTCCGGGCTTGGCAACGCGAATTCCCGCAGCCAAGCGACCACGGTGGTCGCCGCCAACTCGGTCCGCGGCGACGAGCGCCGCGATCAAGCGATCCGCTAGGCTTCCTGGCGTTTCTTCGTAAGCTCGAGCCATCTCGGTGACGACTGATCGCCCCGCCAAGGTGTTGCCTTGGCAGCAATAGAACCGACCTGTCATTGCCCCCCAATAACGACTGTCCGCCGGCGCTTGCGTCGGGTTGTGAACCGCCGCTCGCCCCGCTTTATCGATGATGGCCAACTGCCGCTGCTCGGAACGAGGATCATCGGCCAGCAGTTTGGTGATTACCGCATCAGGGCTAAGTCCTTGAGTCAACAAATCCATGGCTCGCTCGCGCCATTCGGGGACATGATAGTGCTGAGTGCAAAAGGCGCCGACGCCCGCGCGAGCGATCGGGACGACTTTGCCGACCGCGGGGTACTTGCTCGCCACGGCCGCCCCGCAAATTCCCGATTCAGGATCGACTGCCACGATCGAAAAGGTCGCCGTGATCTCGCGTCGGTCCAGAGTGGATGGCGTGGGCGTTGACGTCACGCGGCCCGCCAAAATTCGCGGCTCTTGGCCGCTTGAGCTGATCGTGCTTGCTAACGAAAAAGACAGCGCTGCAATCGCCATCAGTCGGGTGGCAATCAGGGGTCGGAACAAATGGGCGCGAGAAAGGGGCGAAGTTGAGTAACTTGACATGTCGGGACCTGCCGATATATTTGAGGGTGGAGATTAAGCCATGGCCGCACAAGCCAAGATCAAGATGACCGATTTAGAGGCGTTAGGGCAAGCGGCTGAGTGTCTGCGCACGCTAGCGCACCCCCATCGACTCCGGATGGTGCAGATGATGCTGCAGGGGAGATTTACGGTCGGCGAGTTGGCTGAAGCGTGCGAAATCCCCAGTCACATGGCGTCTGAACACTTGCGGTTGATGCAGCGTTGCGGATTTTTAGCGGCGGAAAAAGAGGGGCGTTGCGTGTATTACACGATCGCCGAGCCGCATCTGGGCTCGATCATGGCGTGCATCGAGTCCCGTTTTGGGGCGAATCCCACCAGTCTATCAGGGAACGCCTGAGGTTCTCGCAAAGCGAGGAGGCGGAAGATGACGCTCGATCAAAGTTTGATTCGAGTCTGGGCGGCGCGCGCATTGGCGGTGGCGGGAGTGGCCGGAGTGGGACTTCTTCTCTTGGGACTCGCGGGAACGTTTCACGCGAAGACAGGCGAGAGAAAACAGGAGCGGCCCACTCGAACGTTGCGGGGCGAGTCGACTGCCAAGGTGCGGCAGATCGAGAGAATGCGCAGCGAGACGGCGGTCGGGACGGTCAAGCCGGTGCACGAGGCCGCGATTGCTTCGCGAGTCTTGGCGCGCGTCGTCGAGTTGAATGTGAATGCTGGGCAAGCCGTCCGGAAGGATGAAGTGCTCGTGCGGCTCGATGACGCCGAATTACAGGCACGAGTCAAGCAGTTGGATGCGCGACTGGCCGCGGTGCGAGCCGCCGCGGAGCGAGCGGCGGCGGACTTGGTTCGCACAGAAAAGCTACGCGCTTCCAATGTCGTTTCGCAGGCGGAATACGAACAGGTTTCGGCGACCGCTCGCTCGACCGCGGCCGAGGTCGAACAGGCGTCTCAAGCCTTAGTCGAAGCCCGGGCGATGCTCGCCCATACCACGATTGTCTCGCCGTTTGACGGCTTGGTGGTCGAAAAGCGAGTGCAGACGGGCGATACGGTCGCGCCCGGACAGACCTTGTTGACCATGTACGATCCCAGTCGCATGCAGATGGTGGCGACGGTCCGCGAGTCGCTCGCGTCACGTCTGCAAGTAGGGCAGTCCGTCTCCGCTCGCCTTGATTCCCTGGGATACGAGTGTCACGCGACGGTGAGTGAAATCGTGCCCGAGGCGGAGGCGGCGAGTCGTTCGTTTCAAGTCAAGGTAACGGGTCCCTGTCCACCGGGCATCTATAGCGGTCTCTTCGGCCGTATCGAGGTGCCGCTTGACAAAGAGACAATCACGGTTGTGCCAGCCGCCGCCGTGCGCCGCGTTGGTCAACTCGAACTGGTCGATGTCGTGCATGGGGACCGAGTGATTCGGCGCGGCGTGCGACTGGGACGCTTGCTGGATTCCGACTACGAAGTGCTCGCGGGTTTGACGCCGGGCGAGGAAGTGGTGTTATCCACGGAGTCACAGCCATGAGTCATCATCCTCCAGCGAGCGATCCGGTCTCGGATCGTCACCTTAATCCTCTTTCGCGACTCGTCGCCATCTTTCTGGAATCGAACCTCTCGATCATCTTGATCGTGTTCTCGATCCTGATCGGACTGGCGGCTTTGTGGATGACGCCCCGCGAGGAAGACCCGCAAATCGTCGTGCCAATGGCGGACGTCTACGTGCGATTCCCTGGCCGGTCAGCGGCCGAAGTCGAGCAATTGGTTTCGACGCCGCTCGAGCGATTGCTGTACCAGATTGACGGCGTGGAATATGTCTACAGCATGTCCCGCCAAGATTCGGCGGTCATTACCGTCCGTTTCCGCGTGGGTGAAGATCGGGAGCGAAGCCTGGTCAAGTTATTCAAGAAGTTCCTGGAGAGCGCCGACCAGATTCCGCCCGGAGTGGCGGGTTGGTTTCTGAAACCCGTTGAAATCGACGATGTGCCGGTTGTCACTCTGACGTTGGCTGGCGCCGAGGGCGATAGTCATCGGTTGCGGCGAGTGGCCGAGGAATTGGTAGAGCGATTATCTACGACGCCGCATGTCTCTCGTGCTTATGTCGTGGGCGGAGAAGCTCGAGTGGCGCGCGTCGAGTTGGATATTGACCGACTGCGAGCGCACTCGCTGACCATTGCGGAAGTCGACGGGGCGTTGCGCGCGTCCAATACTCGCACGATTGCCGGCGATACAACTCGCGATGATCGTTTACGACGCATCGAGTCAGGGTGGGCGCTCGAACGACCCGATCAACTCGGCGACGTCGTCGTTGGCGTCGCCAACGCTCAGCCCGTCTTTCTCAAGGATGTCGCTCGCATCTTGGATGGTCCGGCCGAGGCGACATCGTACGTACGTCATGGTTGGGGACCCGGCAGGTCGTTCGCCGTTGAACGAGGCGCGCCCGGAACGGAACTTGGTTCCTCGACTTCCGCGTCATCCGACGAGGGAACGCGAGCGACGAGCGTGCCGGCCGTGACGATCGCGATAGCCAAACAAAAGGGCGCCAACGCGGTCAAGGTTGCGGATGCCGCGATCGTCGAAGCCGAACGGTTGACTCGCGATGTCGTCCCCGACGATGTCAGTGTCCGAGTGACTCGGAACTATGGGCTCACCGCGAACGAGAAGGTCAACGAACTGGTCGAAGCGCTTGGCGTCGCGATTGTGATCGTAGTCTTGTTGCTGACATTGAGTCTCGGTTGGCGAGAGGCCGTTATTGTCGCGATTGCCGTGCCGGTGGTCTTTGGGTTGACGTTGGCGGTTAATCTTCTGTTCGGTTACACAATCAATCGAGTGACACTGTTTGCCTTGATCCTGTCGCTGGGGCTCCTGGTGGACGATCCGATCGTGGACGTCGAGAACATTGCTCGGCATTTTGAAGAAAAGAAAAAGGCGACCCGCGATATCGTGCTCGACGCCGTCGCCGAGATACGGCCGCCTTTGATCAGCGCGACCTTGGCGGTGATTGTGAGTTTCCTGCCGATGTTCTTCATCACCGGCATGATGGGGCCTTACATGTCGCCCATGGCGCTCAATGTGCCCGTCTCGATGTTCATGTCGCTGGTGGTCGCGTTCACGATCACACCGTGGCTCACCTATCACATGCTGAAGCACCGTTTCAACGGCAAGCACGACCGCGAAGCTCAACCAGCTCAATCTCGCACTGCGGTCGACTCGTCGCAAGAGCACCGGGATGCGGAAGGCACGCATGGATTTTACGACCCAGAGACGGTGCAACGATCGCTGCTATACAAGTTCTTCCGGCCGCTCATGACGCCGCTGTTCAAGACTCGCCTGCGAGCCTATGCGTTCTTGGCGGTGATGGGAATGCTTACCCTGGCTGCCGCCGCGCTCGCCGCATTTCGCTGGGTACCTCTGAAGATGTTGCCGTTCGATAACAAGAACGAGTTTCTTTTGGTGGTTGATTTTGACGAAGGGACAACGCTTGAACGCACCTCGGCGGCGATGAGCGAATTCGAGGAGTTCTTGGCTGGCGAACCAGAGGTTACCGACTTCACGACGTATGTGGGGACTCCAGGGCCCATCGACTTCAATGGGTTGGTGCGACACTACTATCTACGCGAGGCGCCGCATTTCGCCGAGATTCGCGTGAATCTGGTGGGGAAGAAGCACCGTCGCTTGCAGAGTCATGGCTTGACGCTGCGCATGCGAGAATCGCTCGAAACGCTCGGCGAGAAGCACGACGCCGTTGTGCGGCTGGTCGAGTTGCCGCCAGGACCGCCCGTGCTCGCGTCGCTGGTCGCCGAAGTCTATGGTCGTGACGACATGTCGTACTCACAACTGCTCGATGCCGCGGGGCAGGTCGGCGAACGAATGCGTCAGGAGCCCGGCGTCGTGGAAGTGGATGACATCCGCGAGGCGAATGTCGAACGCTTGCTGTTCCGCTTGGATCAAGAGAAGGCGGCGCTGGCCGGAGTTTCCGCCGAGCAAGTTGCGACGACATTGCGAGCCGCGGTCGGAGGAATCGACGATCAGACGTTGCGGGTTGAACGCGAGAGAAACCCGTTGCGAATCGTGGTGAGGCTGCCGTTGGCGTTGCGTTCCAGTGAACTTGAGCTCGAACGACTCGCTGTGCGCGGTTCGAGTCGTTTGGTGCCGCTCGCCGAAATCGGTCGCTGGGAGACGGTCGCCTCCGACCAGACGATTTATCACAAGAATCTACGGCGGGTAGCCTATGTGTTTGGGGAGTGCGCGGGGCGTCCGCCCGCCGAGTGTGTGGTCGACATTCAGGTAGACCGCGTGGCTGTCGCTGATGCGACTCAAAATGCCAAAGTGCAGCCTCGACCTGTCGCGGGACGCTCGTACTTTGCGAATGGTGGCGGAATCCCGTGGAGCGTGTCCGAGGGGATCGAGGTGAAGTTCAGCGGTGAAGGAGAGTGGAATATCACGCTGGACGTCTTTCGCGATCTGGGATTGGCTTTCGGAGCGGCACTCTTGATGATCTACATCATCTTGGTGGCTCAGACTGGCTCGTTCGTCATTCCCTTGCTGGTGATGCTGGCGATTCCTCTAACGCTGCTAGGAGTGATGCCGGGGTTTCAGTTGTTGAATTCTCTCCGTGGAGGAGAGATCGGAGGATATGCGGACCCAGTCTACTTCACCGCGACGGCCATGATTGGAATGATTGCGTTATCGGGCATCGTCACTCGCGACTCTATCATCTTGGTCGACTTTCTCGAGATGGCGGTACGCCGCGGTCGACCGCTGTTCGATGCGATTCTTGAGAGTCGAGTGGTTCGTTTACGACCAATTTTATTGACAGCGGGCGCCGCGTTGCTGTCCAGCTTGCCGATCACGCTCGACCCCATCTTCTCGGGTCTGGGCTGGTCTTTGATTTTTGGTTTGATCGCGTCCACCGTGTTTACGCTGTTCGTGATCCCCGTAGGCTATTGGTTGCTAAAGAGCCTGAAGTAGCCCGCTCGCTTCGTGAGTGACTGTTGCCTTCGCCTCCGGCAAAGAGTCAGAGCCCGTTACCCCGCGAGCGCCGCTAACTAACCGTGATACCGTCCTGCCGTTCCCGCTCCTTTTGCGGAGTAAAAGGCGACATTAACCGCGAGGCGATCGTGCGGGCATTTGACGCACGAGTTCCTCGAGTGCGGCGGGATCGGGAGGATTGTCGATCAGATTACGAGTCTCCTGAGGATCATGCAGATGGTCGTAGAGTTCGCGAGCCAAGAGTTCGCCGCTATTCCAACCACGCCACTCGGTATAGCGAAATCGCTGACCGCGAACGCTGGTCCCCATCGCATCGGGCAACTTCGAGGGAGTGCGATCGTAGTAAGCAGGGCGAGGATGCTGTGTGAACGCGACCGACTTGATGGTTGCCTTGGGGTTCTCCAGTAACGGACGTAGCGAGAGACCGTCGAGCGGCTTGGGGGCGGGCAGGCTGCAGAGATCGTTGAGCGTTGGAAACAGATCGATCAACTCGACCAACGATTCAGTCGATTCACCGGCGGAACGACCCGCGGGGTCGACGACGATCAAAGGAACGCGTGCATCCAGCTCGAAGTTCGAAGTCTTGGCCCAAAGTTGATGTTCGCCCAAATGGTATCCGTGATCGCCGCAGAAAACGACGACAGTGGATTGCTCCAATTGGTGAGCTCGTAGAGCGGCTAGCACTTGTCCGATCTGGGCGTCCAAGTAGCTGATGTTGGCAAAGTAACCGTGGCGGATTTCCGCCGCTTCCTCCGCGGTGAAGTTAACGGAAGGGTTGAAGCCGCGCAACTCGCGACCGTCGTGGAATGCCAGGTCGGGAGTGCCGGTAGGGCGAACGCCATGCAACGGTGGTAGCTGCTTACGGTCATACAAGTCCCAGTACTTCTTCGGCGCGTTGAACGGCGCATGAGGCTTCCAAAATCCTACCGCCAGGAAGAATGGTTGTTCTTTGACTTCCGCCAGCACTCGAACCGTTTCGCGAGCGACCCGTCCATCGAAATAAGCCGCGTCCGGCACGTCGCGGCACTCGCACTTTGGCGCTCGTGCCAAGTTTGGAGGCAAGGGATTGACGCCTTGCGGTGTATCGTTGGCATGGTTTTCGTAGTGCAGGAACTCAGGCGAACTCCACGAACGCGGGTCTCCTTTTTCGCGAGTATGCCAATTGTGAAAGATCTTGCCCACGCAGCGAGTGGTATAGCCGTGTGACTTGAACCATTGAGGCAGGGTGACCACGTCGGGCCTCAACTCGCGGAAGTGCGTGCCGTTCGACCAAAGCCCCAGTGAGTCGGGGCGGAGGCCTGTGAGCATCGACGAACGCGAAGGGTTGCACAACGCTTGTTGACAATAGGCTCGCTGAAAAGTCAGGCCGCGCTTCGCCAACTGGTCGAGCTCGGGAGTAAGAGCGGGCGATCCATAGCTGGCCAGTTCCGGACGCAAGTCATCGGCCATGATCAATAGCACATTGTGACGCGCGCGGCGCGCCTCTTCGCCGCGCGCGGGCGCGACATAGAGCACAGTGATGACGATGCCAAGGAAGGCGAGGAACTGTCGAAATGAAGCGACTCGAGTTGATGTGGAGTTCATGCTGGGTCTGTTGGCGCGAGGATTGCTGAGGTTAGAATCCAGTTCGACTTAGGCGGCGTCGAGTGATTCTGAAAGTGCTCACTGGATGTCGCAATCGGTTGCGAGGTGTATCGGAGGATACCGGCCCGAGGCGATGCGAACAAGGAACGCATACCATGCGCAAATACATCATTATGGGCGTCCAAGGGTCGGGCAAGGGAACGCAAGCCAAGCGATTGTGCGAGGCGTTCGATCTGGTGCACATGAGCGTCGGCGATATCTTTCGCTGGCACATTCAGAATCACACGAAGCTTGGCGCTCGGGTCAAGCGAATTGTCTCGCAAGGGCAGTTAGTACCCGATGACGTGGTCGACGAAGTCGTCAAAAAACGACTTGAAATGCACGACTGGAATTACGGGTTCGTACTGGATGGCTTCCCGCGGAATCAGCCGCAGGCCGAATTTTTCCTGGAAAACTACGACGCGGACGCGGTCATCCTGATTGATGTCTCGGATCAGGTGGTGCTGGAACGAATCCTGAGCCGACGACTCTGTGAAAAATGCGGGCTCGACTACAACTTGATCTATCATCGACCCGCGGTCGAGGATTGTTGCGACGTCTGCGGTGGTCGCTTGGTCTCGCGAGCCGACGATTCCCGCGAGGCCGTTCAGGCTCGATTGCACGACTATCACACGAAGACCGAGCCGATTCTGGATTTGTTCCGCGGCCGCGAATTGATCGTCAGCGTCGACGGCAGCCAGCCCGCGGATGTCGTGCAGCAAGAGATTCGCCGACAGTTGGGCCTGCCGCTCGATTTTCGCTTGACCAAAACCGATCGCGCGCCCGCCGCTCCGCTCAATCCCGTCCCCGCCGACAACATCTAGGGCGTAAGAAACGGGGTGCGACAGCCCCCTCAGTCTGTCGCCTCCGCATTGTACGACGGACTTCCAGTCCGTCGCTCTAGTCCGTCGCTCCTGGCCTTGCGAAACGAACGTTCCCGCCCCGACTCTTCTTGTACGAACGGCCTCGGTTACCGATATTCAGGCGCATGAAACTCTCATCCATTCGCACCGCATTAGTCTTGTGTCTGCTGGGAATCCTCTGTTCGTCGCTCGCCAGTCAAGGTCGGGCAGGGGAGCTTGTTCTCTTCAGCGAAGGGCGAACGGCATATCAGATCGTCGTGCCTGATTCCCAGCCATCACCGGAACTCGCCGAGTGCTTACGTCAGACGGCTCGTCTTCTGCAAATCTCGTTGCAGGGGAAGGAGGCGCCGCCGCCTGTCGTCGTCGAGTCCGAACGAGACGCCGCTAAGCCGTCGATCTATCTCGGCGCCACGGAGTTCGCGAAGCGTCAGGGAGTGGATGTCGCGAAGTTGCGAGATTGGAGTTATGTGCAACGAGTCGTTGGACAAGACGTGATGCTGGCGGGCCACGACCATCCCCCGCGAGGTCAAACGGAGAATCCGCGTCGACCCAATTGGAGTCGCGTGGGGACGGCGAAAGCGGCCGTCGATTTCGCTCGACAATACCTGGGAACTCGCTTCCTCTACCCCGAGATCGCCCCCTACAACTCGGTCGCCGCCGTGGCTCGAATCGATTTGGCGAGTTCACCCGCCATCGAATTTTTGCGGCCCAATCGAGTAGCGATTCCAGACAACCTTGACGTAATGAAGACGCCTCTGTTGCGGCTCAACACGTCTCATCCCGCGGGCGGCGGCTTCTACGATCTCGCTCACAATCGTTTTCCCCGAGTGGATGAAGTGTTCGGCGGGCACACATGGGAACGAGCGGCGCCGCCCGCGAAGTACTGGAGCACTCATCCCGAGTACTTCGCGTTCCTGGGCGGTTCGCGTTTGAAGCCAGTCGAGGGAAATGCTCAGTATTGTTTGTCGAATCCCGAATTTCAGGAGTTGGTTTACCAAGATCTGGCGTCGTGGCTTGACCGCGGCTACGCTTCGGTCGACTTAGGGCAACCCGATGGGTTTCGTGAATGCGAGTGTGACGCCTGTAAAAACCTGTACGACACAGGCAAAGACTGGAGCGAGAAGATCTGGATCTTCCATCGGGAGCTCGCCGAGCGATTGGCGAAGTCGCATCCTGGTCGCGAAGTCACCATGATGTCATACATCTTGACGGCTCAACCACCCAAGTCGTTCAAGGCGTTTCCCGAAAACACTTGCATCATGCTGACTGGAACGAACGAGGAGGATTTCGCGCCATGGCGTGAAATCGAGGCGCCTCGCGGTTTCACGGGCTACGTCTACAACTGGTGTCCCAATCTGGCGACTCGCTACACGCCGATGCGCACGCCTGGCTTTATCGAACAGCAAGTGAAACGTCTGGCGGCGAATCGCATTCAGTCGCTCTATCGCGATGGCCCCGGGCAGCTTTTTGGGCTGGAAGGTCCGGTCTACTACGTGATGGGGCGAATGTTCGACGACCCCGATTCCAACTCGGCTCGCGCCTTACTGCCCGAATACTGCGACGCGGCGTTTGTCGACAAAGGGGCTGCGTTCCACATGCGGTCCTTTTACGACCAACTCTATCATGCCATCGCACTCTACTCCGACCACATCGGCACTCGTTGCGATGTCTGGACGTATGAACCGATCAGCGGCGAGGGACGACCGCGGAAGACCGTGCAGGACCCCTTCCAGTTGCTCGCCTTTCTCTACACTCCCACGCTGCTCGCCGCGCTGGATACCGATCTCTCGCTGGCCGAGAAACTGGTCAAAACCGAGAAAGCTCGCACGCGTCTGCGGCTGGTACGCACGGAGTTCGATTATGTGCGGCATCTCGCGCGAGTGGTGCATTTGTATCACGCGTATCAGATTCTGCCGGATGCGGGAGCGAAGGATCGCTTGTTGGATGCCATTGATGCTCGCAACGCTTTCATCGCTTCGCTCTACGACGAACGTGGCAATGGTCGACTGCGAGACGACTGGGGACAAGTGTTATTCCCTTTTCCGGGACATGACGCGAAACACCTGCGGCTAGCCTATGACGGATATCAGGAACCTTACTCACACACCTGCTTGAATTGGGACACGGCGGCCATGCGCCGGTCGCCCGCGATTGGGGTGAAGAAGTGGACGATCGGCCGATCTGAGAAGGCAGTGACGCTGGATTCGCCAGCCTGGCAATCGGTCGCCTCGCAAGAACTTACCTACTTGCCGCCGCTGAAACGACTGCCTCGCCGCACCTCGGTGCAATCGCTGTACGACGCCGAGTATTTGTATCTACGCGCGGAATGCGAGTTGGAGCCTGATCATCCGGCGGGCGAGTTTCCCAAGGCTCAACCTGATCGGCCGCTGGTCAATCACGAGTCGCTGGACGTTTATCTTCAGCCTCGTACCGGCCAAGAGGTGTTTTATCGCTTTCAAGCGGGCGTTCATCCCGACGCCAAGTATGATGCGGCAAGTGGATTCGTGACCGATCCCATTGATCCGCGATTCGGCAAGGATGACCCAACTTGGAATGGGAATTGGACGGTCGAATCCAAGTTAGAGCGTGAGTCGCGCCGCTGGATCGTGATGTTTGCGATTCCCTTTCGTAGCTTGGACGTTGATCCACCCGCGTCTGGCATCACGTGGCGGATGAATTTGGCTCGCTACCACCATCTTCCTCGCGAGCAAATCGATCGATCGCTATGGTCCACACGAGTGGGGACGAACAGCATCGATGATCGCGAGGCTTTCGGCGAACTAACCTTTGGCCCTTAGTGCTTTGTTAAAGCTACGAACTGGGAGTGATCCGAACGGGCGCGAAGAGGTGAAGTAATCCGCGAAGAGAGATTTACTTCGCGGTACTCGCCTCGGAGGGCTGCGACTTCAACCCCGCGGTGTTCACCGCGGTCACTCGATAACGGTGCGACTTGCCTGCTTCCGCTTTGGCGTCCACGTACCGAAACGCGACCAGCGGTTGAGTGGGCGTGTCGCTGTACTGCAGATTCTGGAAGATGGGGCGACCGAACGGATTCTTCCCCTGTTCCGGGACGCTTGCCAGTACTTGACCGTCGCGTTCGATGACGAAGCTGGCCAAGCCGCTCTCGAGATCGGCTTCCGCCTGCCACGTGATTTCGTTGCCTTTCGCCTGAACCTCTCGCGGCGCGGGCGGCGGCGTGGCGTCGCCAATCTGAGTATCCTTGACGTATTGCGTCCAAAGCTGGGCGATCGAGGCGTTGGCGAGCCATGAAGCCTTTAAGGGGTCGCCCGAGTACTGGGCTGCCGCCGCCGCTTCGAGGCCCGTGGGTGGTGCGAACCAAGCTTCTTGCGTTGGCATCGCGCGCAATGGGGCGCCTGCTTCGGTAGGCAAGCGAGCGGCAAGGCAAGCGTCGAGCCAAGGGATGGCGAAGTATCGTTGATTGCCACACTCATGCGCTGTCAGCGGATCGACCGAGACGGCGACCAATCCTCCTTTGCCGCGCACTTCCAAAAAGAATGCCTCGTTGGCGGGCCATACGCCAGCGAAACGCCCCTCTTTATCGACGACTCCTTCCTTGACGCCCAGATTGCACATGATAGGGACCGCGAGGGCCGCTTCGGGTAACGTGTGGGCCTTGATGGTAGATCGTTCAGGGTTGGGCTTGAGCAGTGGGACGCCCGAACGGAGCCAGGCCGCGGCGACTCGCTCGGGGTGGAGCAAAGTCATGCCGCCCGCCCAATGCCCGCCGCCACTGTGTCCCCACAGCGCCCAGGGAACGGTGGCCAATTCTGGGTGGCCGCTCTGTTTGCCGAGTTCGGCCAGCCCCTGCTGAAATGCCGCGTCGGAACCGTTACGAGGGTCGCACCACATTTGGCAGTCGGCTTTGTCAGGTTGCTCGTAGGCAGGGGAGAGCAACGCGCAGTCATGTTTCTTGGCCAACGCCTGCCAATGCAAGTCGAAGGCGCCTGTCAGACCCGATTTGCACGAGCCTTCGCCGCAGCCATGCTGATGAACGACCACGCCACGTAGCGTCTTGACGCCTGGCGGTATCCAAATCGTGTAATTGACGCCATAAGGAAGCTCGCCCGCTTTCTGCGACGCCTCATAGCGGACTCGATAGTACGGTGGCGACACGGCGGGGAAAACGTCGTACGGTGCGCTCTGAGCCCAGACGGAGTGGAAGGGAAAGGTCGCTGACAGAATAGTGAGCGACAGAATCACCCGTGTAATGTAAGTAGACCCGTACACGGCGGAAGACTGGCGATTCGGAGTACTCAACATGGAATCATCCTTAACAATCGATGGGGACCAGCGCGAATGGGATTCGAGCAGACTACGGTGACGTTCTCTTCTCTTTCTTCTCTTTCTTGTTCTTGCCGACGCCCTTCTTTTTCATTGGCGAAGGGGGCGCCGAAACGCTCTCGGTCGAGGTTGCTGGCTCTAAGTGCGCCGGACGTGCGTCGCGAAACGAATCGAGCGCTGCATGGAGTCGCTGTCGAGCTGCTGCGGCGTCGCTCTCCAGTTGCTCAATCGACAGCGGCTGATTCTCGTTGGGATCTTTCTTTAAGTCAAAGAACTTCCCGCCGCGGTACAGCTTATAGCGATGGTCGAAAGCAAACTCGGTAACCGCCGTCGCACCGTTCTGACGCGGCGAGTACCAGTGGTAGAGCCACTCTCGCGGCTGACCTTGTTCACCCCGCACCTGAGGCAAGAAGCTGATACCGTCTGTCTTGATCGACAACGGAATGCCCGCCGCCTCGCACAGGGTCGGAAGAACATCGACGCTGGAAATCAAGTCGTGGCTAACTCGCCCCTCCTTCACAGTCCCCGGCCAACTGACGATCAAGGGGACATGGGTTCCCCGCCGTGTCGTCGTCCCCTTGCCGCCTCGATACTCCTGGTCGCGCAAGCGACTGGTGACCCCGCGTCCCGTGCCGTTATCGCCCAGAAACATCAACAGCGTATTGTCGCGGACGCCTTGCTCTTGGAGTGTCTCCTCAAGTTCGCCGATCATGCGATCCATATACGCCGTCATGTCGGCGAAGTGCTTTACATCCTGGTTCACGTTTTCGCCTTTAGCGCGGGGATCCCAGTCGGCGCTGTCTGGGGTGGGCTGGAAGGGATCATGCGTCAACGTGAGCGGGTAATACAGGAAGAATGGATTGTCCTTGTGACGACGGACGAAATCGCGAGCAAAATCGTTGAGTAGTTTGGGACCATATTGGCCATCGTCGAAGTTGAGTTCGCGACCGTTGTGCTCCAGCCCAGGGTTAGCGTAGCGAGGGGGGCGGCGAGTGTGTTGCCAGAGATACGATTCTTGGAAACCAAAATGCTGCGGTGAATCGGGCTCGCGTCCCAACTGCCATTTGCCGCAAATCCCGGTCGCATAGCCCGCTCGTTGAAAAAGATGTCCAAACGTGACGTGGTCACGGACCAGCGTTCCGAAGTTCAAGTAATTGCGAATGTTGTACAACCCCGTCATCAGTTGCACTCGAGTGGGCGTGCATAGAGGCTGCACGTGGCACTCGTCAAATCTCACCCCTTGAGCCGCGAGCCGATCGAGATTCGGAGTGCGGTACGATTGGCCTCCGTTCGCGCCCAAACACTCGAAGCCGAAATCGTCAGCCATGATCAGCACGACATTCGGTCGGCGCGGCGACGATTCGGCATAAGAAGACGAAACGCCTCCAGCCATTCCGCCCGCTATCACCAGCAAGGCAAGCAGAATCTCATAAGTCTGGAATCGCCACAGTCGCCTTTGGCTCCGCGACAGTTGCCTTTGGCTCCGCCAAAGAGTCATTAACCTGTGAGCACCAATAGCCTCGCCACAAATCGCCAGCACGTCGCTCTCCAAGCTTGTCTCTCCGTCGCGAAATGTTGGTAACTCTCTGCCGGACCTCGCCCGTCGACAGCCTAAGTGCCGCTCCTGCCCTTAACGGTGGAGAGTCGAATTGTCATGACCCTCGCATCATGGGTCAATCTCAGGTCGTCGGACAAATCGTATTTTCATCCGCCAGGTGTGACTTGGCATCGACGAATGGCTAAGCTAAAGCCATGACGAAATATGCGATCTGGTGTCTTCTTGCGATTGCCCCGACGCTGGCCCCAATGGCTCGGGCTCAAGCCGACGACTTCTCATGGCTGCGTCAAAAACTGTTGACTCATTGCGGCAAGTGCCACGGCGAAAAGGAGGAGGCCGAATCGGATGTGGATCTTATTTCACTCAAGGCTGAGCGTGACTTGACGACGAAATTGCCTTTGGTCGAGCAACTCGTGCGAGTGCTGCGGGATCAGCGTATGCCGCCCAGAACCGAGCCTGCTTTAGCCGCGGACATTCGTCAGCAGATGCTTGATCAATTGCAGGGACTACATTCACGGACCGTGCGAACCTATCCTTTTCCGCCGATTCCTCTGCGGAGAATGAACCGGTTTCAATACAACAATGCGGTGGTCGACCTGCTGGAGTTAGACCGGGATATCTTTCAGCTAAACGAACGCCTCTTGCGACGCCGTGAGCCGTATTTTCAACCAGCGATACGGAAGATGCCCGCCCAGGTTCGTGTTTCCTGCAGGCCCTTGTCGAAGGATATCGACAACGAACGGCCGGAAGGATTCAACGGGGTCGCGGCGTTTCCACAGGACAAACGAGCGGAGCATGGGTTCGACAATCGTGCGGATCACTTGACGATGTCTCCCTTGCTGATGGAGTCGTTTCTGCAACTCAGTCAGTCGCTTGCGGACAGTTCGGACTTGAATGCTCGCGAGTGCCGCAGTTGGAAGTGGTTGTTTGTGAGGCCCGCGGACGATGCGATGACGCCAGCGACTCTCAAGACAACGCTAAAAACGCGACTCGAGAAATTGCTGCGACGCGCGATGCGCCACCCAATCGATGAAAAAGCTCTCGAGCGATTTGTGACGTTCGCCGAACGGTTGCTAGCCGAGGGAATGAGTTGGGAAGAGTGCATGCGAACGGTCGTGGGCGGTGTTCTCGCCATGCCCGACTTTCTTTTGATCTACGAATCGCATCCGGTAAGCATGGGAGCGACTGAGGCGGCGTCTCGTCAACGCATTACCGACTATGAACTGGCAACTCGCCTGTCGCTGTTTCTCTGGTCCAGCATTCCCGATGATGAACTCTTGAATGCGGCGGAAGCAGGGAAGTTGAGTGATCCAGCATTCTTAAGCCATCAGATTGATCGAATGCTGGACGATCCCAAGTCGAGCCGATTTTGCGATAACTTCCCCGCGCAGTGGTTGCAACTCGATCGTCTGATAACGTCGATTCCCGATCCGCAACAGTTTCCTTATTTCTATTACAACGGTTACCGGACCAGCATGCACATGATGTCGGAGCCGTTGTTGTTGTTTGAAACGGTGTTTGTCGAGGATCGCTCGATACTGGATTTGCTGGCGCCCGACTTTACCTGGGAAAGCGACATGTTGCGTCAGAACTACGCAGGTGAATCAAAGTCGGGACAGGATGTCAAGGTGCAGACGTTTCGACGAGTTCCGGTTCGAGATCCGAGCCGCGGCGGCGTCATTACCAATGTGGCTGTGATGACGATGACCTCCACTCCCACAAGAACTCAGCCGATTACGCGCGGCGCCTGGCTGAACGAAGTGATCTTCAATGATCCTCCCAAACCGCCGCCAGCCGACGTGCCGCCACTGCCAGAAGTCGACAAAGAGCAGTTGGCGAAACTCACCATTCGCGAACGCTTGGCGGCGCATCGACAGCGGGCTGATTGTGCTGGCTGCCACGATCGAATCGACCCTCTCGGATTTGCTCTCGAGAATTTCGGACCCACGGGAGTGTGGCGCGCCAGCTATGAGAATGGCCGAGAAATCGATGCGAGTGGACGACTGTTCGATCGCCATGACTTTCGCACGATTGCCGAATTCAAGTCGATCCTATTGAAGGAGAAACCACGCTTCATTCGCGCGTTCGTAACACATCTGCTGTCCTACTCGTTGGCTCGCGAATTGGGACCGGCTGACACTCCAACACTGGATGAGATCACTGCGCGAGCGGTCGCGGGCGAAGATCGGCTGCGAACCATTTTGAAGGCGATTGCCACCAGTGAGTCGTTCTTGCACAAGAGTGCCCCACGAAAACAGGAGACGCCTTGAGATGAGTCGTTTACGCTCGCCACTCGCGGACAGTCGTCGACGATTCCTCTGGGCGACTGGTGGAGCGGTGCTTAGTTTGCCTTGGCTCGAGAGTTTCACGCCGGTGGTCACGGCCGCTGATCGAACCGCAACAGCGCCAGCGAAGCGAGTTGCCTTTTTCTATCTTCCGAACGGGATCACTCGCCGAGGCTTCTTCCCGGGCGAGGGCGATCGGCAGTTGCCAAAGTTTGCGGGGCAAAACAACGTTTGGCGTTTTGAAGGAAAATCGGCGCCGATCGGCAGTCATCCTTTGACTTTCACGCCCACGCTCGAACCACTTCACCGCGTGAGTGACAAAATCACCCTGATTACAGGGCTCGATCGAACGTTTCAGCAGGGGACTGATTCTCACGCACAGGCTGCCTCGTGTTTTCTGACGAGCGTCGCACCTTATCGGGTGAAGGATTCGGCGTACCCTCAAGCGCGAACGCTCGATCATGTCATCGCGGATGCGTTGGGACAATCGACTCCGTTCCCGACGTTGGAGTTGAGCTGTAACGACCACGAGAACAATATCGAATCGATTTACTTCGACAATATGTCGTGGTACGGGACTGGGCATGTCGCCCCTTCGATGCGGAGTCCGCGGAAGGTCTATGACCGATTGTTCGGAACACATTCTAACGCCCGCGTGCGACGAATCACCGATTTAGCGCTGGACAGTGCTCGTGATTTGCAGAGCCGTTTGAGTCAGGGCGATCAACGTCGAGTTGCGGAGTATATCGATTCAATTCGCGCGATCGAACAGCGAATGGAGAGAGTGGAATCGCTGCAGTCCCAGTTGGTGGCGGCCAAGGCGCCGCGGCCCGAGGATCATCTGCCGCGTGCCGAGTACATTCATTTGATGGGCGATCTGATGGTAACGGCGCTACAGAGCGGGCTGACGAACGTCGCAACGTTGATGGTCGGCCCCGAACGATGGACAACTCCCACAAATTGGGAGGGGATTTTGGAGAAACCCCAGAGTCATCATGCGATGACGCACGCACCTCAAGATCATCTGGAGGATCTACTGCGACTGGACCGTTTCCATGTTTCGGCGTTTGCACGTTTGATCGAACGCATGAGCAAAATGGTCGAGTCGGATGGATCGACGCTCTTGGACAATACGCTGTTCACCTTGGGAGCAGGCATGGGAGATGGAACCACTCACCAGTACAACGACCTCCCGCTGGTAATCGCCGGTGGAGGACGATCGTTGCGTCTCGGTCAGCATCTCCAGTGTCCTGTCGGCACGCCACTCGCCAATCTCTGGCTCACTCAGTTGCAAGTGCTCGGCATTGAACGAGATCAATACGCTGACAGCACCGGCGTGTTGAATTCGCTCATGGTCTAATTTGACGCTTGCCCAAGCCATCTTTGGCGTATATCGGTCCAGATCCTCGCCATGACAAATCCGGGGATTGTGACGCTATCTCTCTTGGGGCGATGTTCCAGTGGATGAGGGAATGTTGCGATGAGCGCCTGACGAGCTTCTTCGTTCTGGTCGAATTTCGCCGTACAGGCGCGGGCCATCAGCGCCCAGTGTGCTAGGGAACCAGTCGGAATGGCGTTGCCGCCGTAGAAAAAGTGGTTTGGCGTCGGTTGCCGCTGACCGGCTCGTTTCGCTTCGATACCCGGTAAGGAAGCCAGCGACAGGCGTTGCGTCTTCGTCTCGAATTTAAGGCTCTGCCAAAACGACTCGACCGATGCGTAGCGCACACCGTCGAGAATGAACGGTGTGGCGGCAAAGTTCCCGATGAGCTGCACGTGTGGATCAGGATGACGGCTCGTAACATTGATTGGCTGGTTCAGCCGAGGATCGCCAAGGCTGCGGAGCACAAGTCCGCTCCCGCTTTCCACCACCGCCTGAAAATGGTATCCGGGGTGCTGGGACTTCCATTCCGCGATGTGAGATTCGTCGCCTTCATCCGTCGGCGCAACGATCAGCAGGTCCTTCTTGAGGATAACTCGCATAGTCGAGGATTGCCCGCAGTGAGTTGGTTGGGCTGAGTAGGACGCTTGTTATCTAGGGACGCTTTGAGTCGTCCAAATCTCGCGCCTTACCGCATTGGCCAGCGAGTCGAGGCGTTCGTTTGCGAAGAACTCGGGACCGCCGTGCTTGCCACCGGCGATTACCTGAAAATCAACGGGACGCCCCGCCTTTCGATAAGTCTCAGCTAACTCGCGCGATTGCTCGATCGGCATCTGCGGGTCGGCGTCGCCGTGAATCAGCCATAGAGCGGGATCGTTGGAGTCGACATGCGCGACAGGACTGGCAAGTTTCGCGAGAACGGGAACCTGATCGGGCTGTCCACCGAGTAGCAGTTGCAACGCGGGAACTCGTACGCTCAGGCCATAAGGGGTTGATTGGCCGAGAATCGATTGCAGATTGCCAGCGCCATAGAAGGAGACAATGGCTTGAACGTCGGAAGGTTCGCCGAGATGATCGCCTACCGTTCCTTCGAGTTCCTTGACTCCCCTGGAGACCCCCGCCAACGCCGCTAAATGGCCGCCCGCGGAACCGCCCACCAACACAAAGTTGTCTCGCTTCAAGCCATACTCTTCCGACTTCGCTCGCAGAAAGCGAATCGCCGCTTTGATGTCGTGAATCTGCGCAGGGAACTTTGCCTCGGGACTCAGACGATACTCAACGCTCGCAATGGCGAATCCGTGTTCCAGCCAATGAGTGACGGGCACGTTGTCTTTCGAACCCGCTCGCCAGGCCCCGCCATGAACCCAGACCACCACGGGGCGCGGCGCCGGGTGCTCGGGAGATGGCTGATAGAGATCAAGCTTCAACACGCGGTCTCCCAAGCGTGCAAATTCGATGTCGCGCACAGTGGGCTCCCGGGCGTCGACTGACACGCAGCAATAACAGGCCACGAACATCATCACGAATGGCCAGAATTGAGCACCTCGAGCCGTGTGATCGCTGAAGCTGCTCGCCTTGCCTGTTTGGAAACGGTTCGACATGAATGACCTTTCTCGATTCAGCGGGATCAGGGCGAGTGAGAGAGAGCTTGGTGCTCGCGAACTTCAGGCTTCTTGGACGCCAGGCTTGTTCCTTTCGACAACGAACGACTTGCGAGTCTGCAGTGGTGCACCCGGCTTGTCGACGAACGGTACCGTGCGGAAATGCGTCGTCCAGCGATCGCGAGTTGCTTCACACGAAACGTAACCTCGCTCGTCGTTGAAGAAACGCACGAACGGGTTTTCCTTCAGTAACTCGGGCGTATCCTTGCGCTGTTCCGCGCCGTTGCCTCCCGAACTGATCGACGTTCCGACGAATTCGGTTCCAACGATTGGGGAATCGGGATTGGATGAGTCCACTTGCAGGTTGTTCGCCCAATTGCAGTGGATGTCGCCCGCGATGACGATTGGGTTGATCTGAGGATGCGCCGCGAAATACTTCAGCATGCGCTGCCGATTGGCTTCGTAACCTGGCCATTGGTCCATGCTGTAAGCGACTTCTTCTCCCGCCTTCCGATCGACTCGCGCCATCATCACTTGCTGGGTCAGCACGTTCCACGTACTTGTGGTGTGATCGAGCTGACGATAGAGCCACTGCTCTTGCGCGTCTCCCATGAGGGTCGCTCGCGGATCGTAAACCGCGTCGCAAGGCGGCTTGTTGCCGTCGCCGCAGGGCTGGTCGGTGCGATACTGGCGAGTGTCGAGCACATCGAAGGCGGCGAGTCTTCCCCACGGCACTCGGCGATAAAGCAGCATGTCGGGGCCGTGAGGAATCTGCGTCTGTCGCAGCGGCATATGCTCGTAATATGCCTGATACGCCGCCGCTCGACGGAACAGGTAAGCCGTGGGATCATCATCAGGTTTCTCGGAGATTCCCCCCGCGCAATTGTTGGCGAACTCGTGGTCGTCCCACGTCACAAGCCACGGACATTTGGCGTGAGCGGCTTGGAGATGCGGGTCCGTTTTGTACTGAGCGTGCCGATTCCGATAGTCGGTCAGCTCTCGCAGCAAAGGACCGACATGCACGCGAAACGCGGTCGTCTTCCCTGGACCTTCGTAAATGTAGTCGCCCAGGTGCGCGATCAGATCGAGATCCTCCTTGGCCATATGCTCGTAAGCCGTGTAGTGCCCACTCTCGAAGTGTTGGCATGAAGCGAACGCCATGCGCAAACGGTCTGGCAAGTCGTTGGCTTGTGGGGCGGTGCGAGCTCGTCCCACCACGCTCGCTTCACCCGCGACATCGAATCGATAGAAGTACCAACGATTCGGCTCGAGTCCAGCGACTTCGACATGCACCGAATGAGCCAACTCGGGAGTGGCTACCGCGGTTCCCTCGGCCGCGACTCTTGTCATCGCCGCGTCATGCGCAACCTGCCAGCGGACCTTGAGGTTCTCGTGCGGCATGCCGCCACCCTCGAGAGGTTTGGGCGCCAGCCGAGTCCAAAGTACGAAACCATCGGGCGTAGGTTCGCCGGACGCGATTCCAAGCGAGAAGGGATTATCGGGCAGCGGCGCGAAACGTTTGGCCAACGCTGATCGCGGCGCCGATAGCATGGGCCAGGAAAGAACCATGCCAGCCCCCATGCCGAGAAACGTCCGCCGACTCCAAATCCGTCCCGCCGTCTCGAACTTGCGCGCGCACATGATTATTTTGTCCCTCTTTGTACGACGGACTTCCAGTCCGTCGCTGCATCTCCGTACGACGGACTTCTAGTCCGTCGATCCCAATCCCTCGCCACCACCGGCCACTAGATTACCATTCTGCGTCACGGTCCTCCAAGGACCGTTGACAGCCCACAATCGGACAAGACGATAGAGCATAATGGCAGTACACAAGGCCATGAGGAAGAATTGGAGAAGGCGATGCAAGAACGTGATGAGCATCTCGCGGTGGCGAAGTCCGTAATCGACGGCGCCCTCGCCGCATTCCTTTCGAACAAGACTTGGGCAGACAAAGCGGTCGCGCAGCTATCGGACGAAAAGTTGCGGGTCGCCCTCGATCCCAATACCAACAGCGTCGCAGTCATCATGAAGCATGTGGCGGGAAATCTGCGGTCGCGTTGGACCGATTTTCTCACCGCCGATGGCGAGAAGCCTTGGAGGAACCGTGACGATGAATTCGTGGACAACTACGGCAGTCGAGCCGAAATCCTGGCCGATTGGGAGAGCGGCTGGGATTCGCTGTTCCAGACACTTCGCTCTTTGAAACCCGGAGATTTGTCCGCAACTGTTACCATTCGAGGCGAACCGCACTCAGTTCCGTTGGCGATCCAGCGATCCTTGGCTCACTGTGGTTATCATGTCGGACAGATCATGCTGATCGCCAGAATCCTGGCAGGCGATCATTGGTCCACGATTACGATCGCTCGCGGCGGCTCATCAGGCTTCAACCAGCGAGTGTGGGGGCAAGGCCACTACAAGACGTAGTTCAGCGTTCCCACCCTGTACGACGGACTTCCAGTCCGTCGATCCGATCGCTTACGGCTTCGCTGCGACGTCAGGCGCCTTTCTCGCTCGCAACCACTCGGACGAGAACTTCAAGAACGCGATCTGCTCGTAGACGTCCTTGCGACCACATTCCAGCAACAAACAGATCTGCCCATCGTGCGATCGCACCATGGCAGTGTAGGCACTCGGTCCGCGCCACAGATTCTGCGCCGTCGGCCAACTGACCCCTTCATCGTCACTCAGCCACGCATGCACTCCCACGCGACCGCGAGTGATTGGCTGAGTGTAGATGAGATCAAATTGGTCTTTGGTCCCCGAGCGATAACAACGGAACAGACAGCCTTGGCAATGGTTGTCTACGAGCGCCGTCTTTCCCTGCGCAGGTTGCCAAGTGTGTCCGCGGTCGCGACTCACCACCAGCGTTCTCTGTTCGCCTTTCCCCGCAATGGTGCGTGCGTTCATCAGGAGCGAATGATCGGCCAACTGAACGATTTGGGGTTCGCTGGCGTTTTCAGCCGCAACATCGCCCAACTGCCAAGTCGCACCCTGGTCGTCAGAATAAAAAAAGTGTGCTCGATAAACTCCGTCCTCGGTGTGATATGCGGGGATGAGCAATCGTCCGCCGGCCGCGGATCGCAAGAACAGACCCGCTCCTGGACCTGTTCCATACCATCCCCAGGAGTCTCGGCGAGTGGTTGCGGAGATGTCGCGTGGTGCGGACCACGTTGCGCCGTCGTCATCGCTGGATGTCACCCAAACCGTCGTCGGTTCCGCCTGACGCGATACGATGCGTTCTTCGGTGGCTTCCCCTGGACTGCGAGTGAAGGCGAGCCATAGGCGGTTCGTTGTCGGATCGAGCACCACGCAAGGATTGCCGCAGAAGTCTGTTCCCAGATCAACGATCACTTGCTGAGGAGCCCATGTTTGTCCACCGTCCCAGCTTCGTCGCAAGACAATATCGATGTCGCCCGCGGCGCGTCGTTGAGCTTTGCGGCCTTCGGCGAATGCTAGAATCGGTTGGGATGAAGGCTGTGGGCGATCGGTCGCGAGTTGCGGCTCGGGCGACGGACTAGAAGTCCGTCGTACGTCGGGGAGCGACGGACTAGAAGTCCGTCGTACAAGGTTTCTGGGACCGGTCCAAATCGCGGGAATTCGATAGATCAAGTACTGACCGTCTCCACCTTTGAAGGGAACCGTGTACAGCAGCGGTTGAGCGACCTCGCGCGGTGTGTCTGTGGCGTTGCGAACGGCTATCTCGGCTCGCGTGGGAGGTAACTGATCGACGAACTTCGCATCGGTGCGACGCAACTCGGCAATGGCCTTGATTCGCAACTCCGCCAATAAGGCGGTGTTTTCAGGCGAGGAAGCCAAATTCACGAGTTCCTCGGGGTCGGCTTCCAGGTTGTAGACTTCCTCGATCTCGCCCGCCAACAGATTTCGTATGTACTTGTACTTGCCGTCTCGCAGCATTGCGTACCAAGGAACGCCACTGGTCGAAGTCAGACGCTCGTCGGTGGGAATCGAGTCAGTCTCGGCGCCATAGTTGCGCGAAGTGTGCGTCATTAGAACGGGCGACCGCCATTCCGTCGTCTCCGGATTCTCGACCAAGGGACGAATGTCGCGCCCATGGGTTTTCCAGGGAATCGTCACACCTGCCTGACGGCACAGGTAGTCGACCAGATCCGGCGAGTTGACGGGATGACGGCAGAGTTTGCCCGCGGGGATCTTGCCGGGCCAATGGAGAAGCAAAGGCGAGGCGATGGTGGCGTCGTAGGGCGCTACCTTTTGAGTGAAACCATGCTCGCCTAGACCAAACCCTTGATCCGCCGAGTACACGATCAGTGTGTTCTCGAGTTGCCCGGAGTCGGCCAGCGCCTTGATCACTCGTCCCACGCCTTCATCGACGGCCGCGTTGCATTCGTTGACTTGCTGGATCCAATCGTCGAAGGATTTGCCCGGCGAGTTGGCATCGAAGATGACTTCGCCGCCCTTCTTCTTGGCCATGTAAGGCTTGCCGTCTTCGCCGCGCACCCAAGCCGCCGTGTTTTCCAAGTACTTTGGCTTGTTTGGCCAAGGCCCCAAAATGTCGCTGGGAGGCCGAGTCGTCTTGCCAGCCAGCGAACCGCGATGGCGCTCGGCTGGCGTCGTCGGACCATGAATCGCACCGTAGCACAGCCACAAATACCATGGCTTGTCGGCGACGCGGTGTTGGCCGCGGATATACTCGACGGCCCAGTCGGTGTAGTTATCGGTCGAGTAGCCTTTTGTCAGGCGACCTTCCCCATTAAACGTCAGCAACTGGTCGTGATAATAGTTGCCGGCGTTTTCGGGATGAGCCGGTCGATTCCACACAATTTGGTAGTCCCAGTCGCGACCGAATCCCGCGTCCGTGCCAGTGTGCCACTTGCCAATCTGTGCGGTCTGATAACCTTGCTTGCGGAATTGAGCCGGAATGAAGGGGCACAGTTGCGGGTCGTACGTGCTGCCGGGATACGAGCCCGCCATCGACATGCTCATGACCGCATGCTGAAGTCGCCCCGTCAGCAACGAGGCTCGCGATGGCATACACCACGCACCAAGGTAAGCACGCTCAAATCGCACTCCGGCCGCCGCCAGTTTGTCGATGTTCGGAGTTCGCACCCACTCGGGCGCGGCTCCGTAACAGCCAATCGTTTTGTACGACTGATCGTCGGCAAAGATGAACAGAATATTGGGTCGTTTAGCAGGCTCGGCCGCTACATTGGGGCGAGTCCCAATCGCGGTCAGCCCGGTTACGAGCAATCCAGCGAGCAACAAGGAGAGTCGCCGATAAATAGAGGGGATGAGATTCTGCATGAGAGGAGTGTTCCCGCCTGTGTTGCTTCGTGATACTGAAGTCCCCACAGATTATCGGGACTCGAATGACTCGCAGGCAAGCGTTAGGCTGCCTACAATTCCCGCTCCACTCCCGCCCCAGGAAAAACCCACCGTGACTCGAACTGACTTAACAGCGACTTTCCGACGTCGCACGCGACGACCGCTGATCGCGAGCCTCGTCATTACTTCGCTCGTCGCTGGCTTCTCGCCCCTGGTGGCCCAGGAGGCTGCGACCGTTGCGGCGCCGCAATACGAATGGTCGGTCGCTGCCGGCGGAGCGCAACACGACAAGGTTCGCGGCATCGCACTTGACTCGGATGGCAACGTGTTGCTGACAGGCGAATTCACGGGCGAGGCAACGTTCGGAGACCTGCGGGCTAAGGCGGTCGGTTCGATGGATTTCTTCGTCGCCAAGGTCTCGCCGAGCGGCAAGTTCCTTTGGGTTCGCACGGGCGGTGGAGACAAGATTGATCGCGGTTACGCCATCGCCGTCGATCCCTCAGGGAATAGCTACGTTACCGGTCACTATGAAAGCGCTACCGCTCAGTTTGATGGACAGCAGATGACGAGTGTCGGTGATTACGATCTGTTCGTCGCGAAGTACGATCCTCAAGGGAAGCTGCTTTGGCTGCGAACTGGCGGCGGCGCTGGCTACGACTACGGCCACGGGATCGCGGCCGATAAACTCGGCAACGTTTTCGTGACGGGCGCCGTCGTGGGCGATGCTCAGTTTGCGAACACCTCACTGGGACATCCCGGGCCGGCGCACGTTTTTTGCCTCCGAATGGCTGCTGATGGCGCCGTCCGCTGGGCTCGTACCGCGGAAGGGAAAGGCGCCAGTTCGGGCCACGGTATTGCCGCCGACCAGCAGGGCAATTGCTATGTCGGCGGATATGCGGCTGGCAATTCGTTACTGGGCGGACGAGTGATCTCGACGCCAGTGGGGCACGATCTGCTGGTGGCGAAGTTCAATCGCCAAGGCGAATTGGTCTGGCTTCACGAAGGACACGGCAGCTCGAATGCCATGATCCATGAAATCACGGCGGATGCCGCAGGGAATGTTTGGGCCGTGGGCATGTTTCGCGGCGCCTTGAAGCTGGGCGATCGTGAGGTGTCAAACCACGGTGAGCATGACTTGTTGCTTACCAGTTTCGACGCATCTGGCAAGCGATTGTGGACGAAGACCGCGGGCGGACCTGGCATTGACTACGGGCTTGGAGTGGCGACGGATGGCCAAGGAAACTCGTTCATGACTGGATCATTCACGGGGCGAGTGGAATTCGATGGAACTTTGCGCGAGACGATGACGCCGGCAGCGGACATCATGGTGGTTAGCTACGACCGTGGCGGCTCGCCTCGCTGGTTTGAGCGCATGGGAAGTGAACGGACCGACCACGCCTACACGATCGTCTCGGACGGTCGCGGCGCCTTGACTTTGTCGGGAGCATGCAGCGGCGCTGCACGCTTCGGAACGTTCTCGCTGCCAAGTCTCGGTAGTAATGACATTTTTCTGACTCGCTTGCGCAGTGCTCCCGGAAAGGAAATGCCGTGAAGCCAATCTGTGTCACGCCGAATCGGACTTGCTCCCGAGGGCGATTTTCGACCGCCTGTTTCTTGCTCGCCGTCGCCTGCGCGAAAATCCTAGGAGCACAGGAGGGGACGTACGATTGGTCGTCCGCTCGCGAACTTTACCCAGGAATTCGCTTCGTGCGAGTGGCCGTTGCTGAACCGCGCAAGATGGTAATTCATGGCGTAAGAATCGATTCCCAAACGCCGGGCTTGCGTCTCCACGCGACGCCTCGACGCCAAGAATGGGTCGAGGGCAAGACCGAAACCGATCGCCGCACTACTCGCGATTTCCTGCGCGACTCGCGAGCTAAGTCGATTCCTGTTGTCTTCGCCGTCAATGCAGACGCTTTCTCGCCATGGCCCGCCCCTTACAATCAGTCGACGCCTACCGACCTCTTGGGACTCGCCGTATCCGAAGGGGCCGTTGTCTCACGAGGCTCGGGTACCCCCTCGCTCTTGAAGCACCGCACGGAAGGACTGCGAATCGTAGCGACTGACAGGAACTTTGACGCGACCGGTGTGGAGTGGGCCGTGAGTGGCTTTGCTCTTTGCTTGGACCAAGGACAGCCCTTGGCGGGCGGTGATGACTTACATCCCCGTACGGGCCTTGGGTTATCCCAGGACGCTCGTTGGATCGTGATCGTCGCGATTGACGGTCGACAGCCCGCCAGCGTCGGCGCCACGACGCAAGAGTTGGGACGGTGGCTACAGCATTTCGGCGCTTTTCGCGGCATCAATATGGATGGCGGAGGTTCGACGACGCTCGCCTGGTGGAATCCCGCCGCGGACGCCGCGGACAAATGCGAATTACTCAACCAACCGGTCGGGAGCGGAAGTCGGCTCGATCTACTGCCATTCGGCTCTTTCAAGCCGACGGAGCGAGCAAACGGCAACAACTTAGGCGTGGTGCTCGAATCGCCGCAAGCGAATCCCGCTGCCAAGAACTGAGTACGAAAACGATCCGTGGATCGTTGACTGAGACGAGCACCAACGGCTGACGGTCTAACGAAAGGGGACGCGATGTTTTCATCCGAGACAGTTGCCGGTAGTTCGCGACGAGATTATTTGCGAACAGCGCTCGCGTGGTCGATGTCAGGGGCGGTCACTGCCGGAGTCGCCTCTGCCTCTGGTTCGTTCCTGCGATCTGTGGCTTACGGAGATGGACCAACCAGGGGGACGACGAGTGCTTCGACGACCGTCCAACCAAAGCGAGTGGCAGCGGTCGTTACCGTTTATCGTCCCAACTCGCATGCGGATGTCATTCTGACCAAGATCCTGCAGGGATGGCGACACGACGGCGGCCCAGGACCCGCCTTACAACTCGCGTCGCTCTACGTCGATCAACCCGAGACCAGCCAGTTTGGCATCGAACTGTGTCGCAAACACGGAGTGCCGATTTTTGATTCCATCGAGAAAGCGGTATGCGTGGGAGGCGATTCGATTCCAGTCGATGGAGTGTTAAGTATCGGCGAGCATGGCAACTACCCGCACAACGGCATCGGTCAGCAACTCTATCCGCGACGTCGCTTCATGGAAGAGATCGCGGCCACTTTCGAGAAGCGCCAGCGAGTGGCGCCAGTGTTCAATGACAAACATCTGGGACCCGTGTGGAAAGATGCTCTGTGGATGTACGATCGCGCTCGAGCGTTGAAGATTCCGTACATGGCCGGTTCGTCGTTGCCCGTGGGGTTTCGAACCGTCGACCTCGACTTGCCCGTGGGCTGTGATATGGAGGAAGCAGTAGGGATTGGTTACGGAGGGGTGGAAGCTTACGGATTTCATGCCTTGGAGATGTATCAGTGTCATGTCGAACGTCGCCGCGGGGGCGAGCGAGGCGTCAAGTCGGTGCGCTTCCTGGAAGGTTCCGCACTGGCTAAAGCACTCGACGAAGGCGTCGTTTCCCCGGTCTCGCTTCAAGCGGCGCTCGACGCCGTGCCCAAGAAGGGGCCGATTAACGTGAAGGATGACAAAAAAGCGGGACTATTCCTGTTCGAGTACGTCGATGGATTTCGCGGGGCCGTGTTGCATCTTAGCACTGTCCAAGGCACCTCGATCGGATTGAAGCTGAAGGGGGAATCGAAGCCGTTGGCCACCGCATTCGGTGAGCGAACGGAACCTCGCTATCCGCACTTCGCCTACCTGTTGAAAGCAATCGAGCAGATGATACATACCGGAAAACCCACCTATCCGGTCGAACGGACTTTGCTCACCAGCGGCATCCTGGACCGCTGTTTAAACTCTCGAGCTAGAGGGGGCGATTTGCTGTTGACTCCTGAACTCGAGATTTCCTATCAACCCGTGCATTACCCACACGCTCCGCATGTCGATTTGTTGGCGCCTGTGCGTCGAGGGTGAGGTGATGGTGGTGAGCGACGGACTAGAAGTCCGTCGTACGGTAGGGAGCGACGGACTGGAAGTCCGTCGTACGGTGGGAAAGTCTGGTAAACTGTTGGACTTGTGCCGTCGATGAGAGACTGTAAGAGGAGAAGGCGATGAAGGCGGAACTCAACACTCGAACCACGCCGCAGGCCGTTTGCACTCGCCGAACTTGTTTGAGTGCCGGGGTGGCCGGCGGATTATCCTTGGCCGGGCTCTTGCGAGCGGAAGCGGCTGCGGGCGTTCGCCAGTCGCACCGGTCGATCATCAATGTCCATCTGGATGGCGGACCGCCGCACATGGACATGATCGACCCCAAGCCGGAAGCGCCGGTGGAGGTGCGCGGCGAGTTCTCCTCGATTCCGACTCGTTTGCCGGGGCTAGCCGTATCGGAGTTACTCCCACGTCTCGCCGCGAACGCCGAGAAGTTCGTCTTCATTCGCTCGCTGGTCGGCGCGATGGGAAACCACGACGCGTTTCAGTGTCAGTCGGGTTGGGACGCGAAAAGTCTTGCCGCAATCGGTGGACGCCCCGCGCTAGGCTCCGTGGTCGCTCGACTCCAGGGTTCGCCCACCGATGTGGCGCCTGCGTTCGTCGACCTAATGCAGGGTAGGCCGTTCGTCCGCAATAGTGCTCGTCCCGGTTTCTTGGGACCGACCTATCAACCTTTTCGGCCCGACATTTCCCATTATTTCGAGCGACCGCTCGAAGAAGGGATGAAACGCGAGTTAGCGGCTCGAGGCGCCGATCACGCCGTGCGCTTGACGCTCGATGATCGCTTGTCGGTGGATCGATTGGCCGACCGCACCACGCTGGCCGCGCAATTGGATCGCTTCCGTCGCGACGCGGATAACTCGCGAATGATGGATGCGCTCGATGCCTTTTCGCAGCAAGCTGTCGGAATTCTTACCTCGGGTCAGTTCGCCGCCGCGCTCGATCTGCACCAAGAGGACCCACTGTGGCTCGAACGCTACACGCCCGCCTCGGCAGCGAGTGCTGCGACGCATACCACATCGGAAGGTCCCAACGCGGCTCGAAAATTTCTGCTTGCGAGACGTCTCATTCAAGCAGGCGTCCGCTGCGTGAGTATTTCGCTCAGCGACTTTGATACGCACAGCAACAACTTTGGTCGCATGCGCAGTCTGTTGCCGACGCTCGACCACGGACTTTCCACTCTGGTTGAAGACCTCGAAAAACACGATTTGTTGGACGAGGTGACCATCGTTGTTTGGGGTGAATTTGGACGGACCCCGAAGATCGATGGCAAGACCGGTGGGCGACATCATTGGCCCGCGGTCGGCATGTGCCTGATGGCAGGCGGCGGACTCAAGACCGGCCAAGTCATTGGAGCAACGGATCGGGATGCGGGGCAGGCTAAATCGCGGCCAGTTCACTACCAGGATGTCTTCGCAACTCTATACCACAATCTGGGAATTCACCCGACGCACACCACGTTGCTCGACCCCGCCGGCCGCCCTCAGCATCTGCTCGACGTCGGTCAGCCCATTCGCGAAGTCGTGTAGCAAAGGCTCATCAGTGTCATCGGTGAGATCCGAGTCATCGGTGTAATCCGTGGTCGATCACCACTAGTTTTTCTTCTTGCCTTTGGCTCTCGGCGAGTCCGCGGGAAACCGCCGAACTCGCACGTCATTGCTTTGCTTCGGTCCTGGGCGACTTCGCCCGTCGACGATGATCTTCTCCAGCAAGCCGCTCATCGCCGCGACTCGTTCTGGTTGGTCGGCGGCCAGATTCTTGGATTCGCTGAAGTCGGTCGCCAAGTCATACAACTGAACGGATGTTTGAGTCTCGTTGGCGGCAACTCGAACTCCCGAGCCATTGAAGGGAATGTACTTCCAGGATCCGAGTCGTAGACCAGGGACGCCGCCCGACGAGCAACTGACGGCATTGGCCCGCACCGGCTCGACGCTCCCTTTCAGCAGCGGTATCAGACTAAAGCTGTCTTCTCCCGCGTTGTCAGGCAGGGGCTCGGCAAGGACCTCGGCGAAGGTGGCCATGAAGTCGGCATGATGGACCAACTGATCGCAAACGCTGCCTGGCTGGACAATTCCAGGCCAGCGAATGATGAATGGAACTCGATGGCCGCCCTCCCACACGTCGGCCTTGTAACCGCGAAACGGTCCACTCGGAAAATGACCCGCGGCTTCCAGCTCTTTCACGCCGATGTACGGAGCACACCCGTTGTCAGCGGTGAACACGACCAGGGTATTCTGAGCAACGCCCGATTTTTCGAGGGCATCGAGCACGCGACCTACGACGGCGTCGGTTTCCATGACGAGATCAGCGAAGGGGCCGAGCCCGCTTTTCCCCTTCCACTCGTCGTTGACCGACAGCGGAGTGTGGGGCGTGGTGAGTGGCATGTACAGCAGGAACGGTTTCTTCGCCGCTGCGTTCTGTTGGATGAACTGGACGGCTCGGTCTCCGAGCGCGGGGAGAATTGGTTCGAGCTTCCAATTGGCCAAAGCCGGTCCCTGAATGCTCGCTTGATGATTCTTCAACAAGTCCGCGGGGAGAAACTCGGTGGGAATTCCCTGAGTGCGATCATTCTCGATGAAGCAGTAGGGCGGCCAGTTCGGCACGTCGGTGCCGAAATAGAAATCAAAACCTCGGGTCGTCGGACCACCGGGAATTGGGCGAGAGAAAACATCCCGCCAGATCGCTCGCAGTCGGTCATCCGCGACGGCGGGTCGGTCCTTGGGAGCGGCGAGCGCCTGACGTTCGGCTTCATCGACAGGCCAATCTCGTCCCAGATGCCATTTTCCCACACACGCGGTCTGGTAATCGCGTCGCTTCGCGAGCCCTGCAATGGTGAGTCGATCGGCTGCGATGAGTGGATTCCCGAATACGCCGACGATTCCCGATTGGAGTCGAGTGCGCCAGTGATAGCGGCCGGTCAGCAACGTATATCGAGAAGGCGAGCAAACTCCCGAGGACGAGTGGCCATCCGTGAAACGCATTCCCTGCGACGCCAACCGATCGATATGTGGAGTCGCGATCTTGCCTCGCTCCGGATTGTTGCAGCGAACGTCGCCATAGCCGAGGTCGTCCGCCAGGATGACCACGATGTTCGGTGTTGTACTCGCCGTGGGAGAAGTTGCCGCGGGAGAAGGTGCCGCCGCTTGTTCGGTCGCTTTGGCGGTGACGTTGGCGTCGAGCAATTCTCCAATGCAGAGAATACTGGCGAGCCACAATGGACTTAGTCGAGCAATGGCGAAGAGGCGGCGGCTTGGGGTGAATTTCGCCGCCGGTCGGTCTATCGTCGTCTTCATCGCTGAACGATCCTCTTGGCCATTGCTGACAATTCACATGGATGTCTGCTCTGCAATCGCTGCAGCGCGGAATCCAACCGTGGTTAGTGGTGCGAGTCGGGAGGATGAAGGATTCTCTCGGACAAAGCGAGCATCAGCGAGGTGAACAAGAAGACCGCGTGGATGATCACTTGCCACATGACCACTCCCGTCGGCACTGCCTCCGTCGGATGATGCTCCAACTGACGTCCCAGCTCGATAAACGTCTTCAGCAGATGAACGCCGGAGACGCCCACCAGCGAGGCGGCCAGCTTGATCTTGAGCGTGGCGGCCGTGGTCTTGTCGAGCCATTCGGGGCGATCGTTCTCGTCTTCGTTGACGCCGATCTTGCTGACGAACAACGAGTAACCGCCGAGCACCACCATGTAGACCAGGTTGGCGACCATCGTCATGTCGACCAAGCCTAGAACGCCAAGCAGCAGCTCTTCATTCTCAAGCGTGCCGACATTGTGAAACATGTGCCAGAGCTCGCGTAAGAACGCATACGCGTACAACAGCAGGGACAGCGTGAGTCCCACGAACAAGGGCGCTTGCAGCCAGCGGCCCGCAAAAATGAAATACTCCAAGCCACCTTCGATCTGCTTTTTCATGCCACATACTCCTGGTGAGAATCCAAGTCGGGCATGAATGTACCGTTGATCGAGAGGCAGTCGCAAGGACGCCATCCCGCTCGGAAATGCGAAAAACCCGTGAAAAATGGGCTGTTGGCGAATCGTCGGGATACAGAAGCGGAATTCAAGGGGAGGGCGACACGGGCGCCAGGGAGTTCAACTCGACAGCGACAAACGTCAGTCGTTGATAGTTGGCCCTTTCATACAGCAGACCGATGCGTCCATCGGCGAGTCGCGTGAGGCACGAGTAGGCAGCGGGGCCTGCGTCGATCAACCGTCTGCGCGGCCAAGTTCTGCCCTCGTCGAAGCTCGCGCGAATCGTCATGTTCGCTCGCTTGGAGGAACTCGCCGGGTTCGCAAACAACAAGGTGCTTGTACTGGAATCGCCGGGCCATGAGTACCGGATCAGACTGGCCTGGCAAGTCGGTTCGACTAGCTGTGGATCTGGCGTTGGCTCTGACCAAGTGAGGCCTCCGTCTTGGCTGCGACTGATCAACCGATGGCCTGCGAGTTCTGGGCGTTTGCCTGATCGAGCCCAGTGGTTGCGCATGTTGATCAATAGCTCGGAGCCCTCGCCGTTGATTGTTTCCACAAGCTGGCATTCATTCGTATGAGGACCCACGGTCCCGCCGAGTTGCCACGTGGCTCCATGGTCGTCGCTGTAGAGGATATGTGATGAGCTAGGTCCGCTGCGGTCCGCCGTCTCCCGATGGTTGGCAGGCAGGATCAACCGCCCACGATGAGGGCCTCGTTCGACCGCAATGCCCACTCCAGGCCCCATGGCGTACCAACCCCAGTTCTTCGCCGAGACAGAAGTCGTAATGTCCCTGACGGGCGCCCAGGTCTTTCCGTCATCGTCGCTGAAGGTGAGCAGTACCTGTCGGTTCTCGCGGTTCATCGACAACCAAATTCGCCCGGTCGCCGGATCGATCACAGGACACGGATTGCCAATCGTGATCTCCTGATCGCCTCCTTCCGCGTGAACGACCTGAAGCGGCTGCCAGGTTCGTCCGTGATCTTCGCTCCTGCGCAGGACAAGATCGTTGTCGCCATCATCGCTGAGCGAGTCGCGTCGGCCTTCGCAGAAGGCGAGCAGCGTGCCTGACTTAGTCGAGAGCAGGGCCGGAATGCGGTAGGCAAAGTAGCCCTCCGTTCCGTTCATGAAAATATCGACCGCTTCAGACGCGGCATGAGTATCCAAGAGGGACGTGATGACTTGCGCGTACACTCGGTGTCCGAAGTCATTGGGATGGTTCACTCCATTGCCTGTTTGGTCCCAGTCTTTCTTGAGTTCGAGGAAGCGAGTCCAAAGGGAGGTGAGGTCGGCGACCGCGACGCCAGGACCCGCCAATCGTAGCAACTGATCGCGATATTGCGGGAAGACTTCGTGCTTCAATGTGATCCAATCGCGATTGCCCAGCATCGACGCCGCCAGGATGAACTCGCACTCAGGGAGTTTCGCTCGCGTTTCCGTGATGATCTTGCCGATGTTCTCGCCAAACGACTCAGGGCTGCGGCCCGACGAGTCATTCATGCCGAATGCGAGGATTACCAACTGGGGTTTGGCCTCAACAATCTTCTCAACCTGACTCAATCCCCAGTCAGAGCTTGTGCCGCCGACAGCGAGATTGGTTAGTTCGACGCGGCTCTTGAATCGTTCCGCCAGTTGTCGACGCACGAGTTCAGGGTAAGCCGGTTGGTAAGGAGCAGCGTCGTACAAGGCGGACGCATTGGCGCCCGCGGAGATACTGTCGCCGAGCACGACGATTCCAAGCGGTTCGCGATTCACGAGCCTCGCCACGGAACGGGGCAGCGAGTTGGGATTGAAGCGAGGAATGATGTCTTGCCAATCGACGGGGGCGTGCTGGTAGGTTACGCAAGTTTGCATTTCGGCGTATTCGAGTCGTCCGCCGTAAAAGATCTCGCCATCGCCGTCGCGGTGAGTAAGTCGGTATTTTTGGGTTCCTTCGGGTCGACGAAGATCGCGAGGAATGCTGGTGGGGATTTTGGAACCCTTGGGGATGACAATTTCACGCGACTCCGGTTTCCACTGGTAGTCTTGTCCTTCCTGATAGGTGACATCGCCAACGGAATTGCGTACCGCGATCAGTTGGGTGATCGGAAACAACACCGATGCTCGCGCCTCGCCGGTTTGTTCATCGCGGATGAACAGCACCGATTCACCCTCGACGGTGTCTCCCAACCAGAATGGTTGGAGGAGTTTTGGCGAGTAGTTCCACTGCGGCCGAGCGGGTTCTTGCGCGAGACTACGTTGAGTGGTTGAAGGACCACCGAACGCGCACAGGCAGGCCAATAGGTAACCACCGAGCCTGAGTTGTAGAACCACTGATCGATCCATGGGAAACTCCACGGTGCGAGCGACCAAAAAACGCGAAGATGCAAGCCAATCGTCCGACATTCAAACACCAAGCGATCGTACCGGATAGCATCCGCAGAGAAAACTAAGCCCCCGTAGCGGAATTCGCAAGAATTCCGACCGTCACCCACGAATCAACGAAACGTAGAGGACCACGAATCGCACGAATCGCACGAATCCGGAAGTCGGTTCCGCAGCCTGACCTCATTAGTGAGGATCAGTGAAGATTAGTGTTCCCCACTAGAATGCCCCACCCCCAAAATAGGCCCCTCTCGTAGGATCTGGTACAAAAGAGACTTGCACGCCGCCGCCTGCACGCCCTTCCAAGGGCTCGCTTAATTCACAGGCCGAGTCGTGCGAGCGAAGACCCGAGAGCGGCGGCTTCAGATGCGAGGCGTGGCATGACAACCGTGAATCGTCGTAATAAATTCTCTTGCCCTAACGGAAGCACGGATCACCTCGCCATTCGGCGATCGCGACGAGCGACAGCGCTGTTGCTGGCGACGATCACGTCGCTGGTGTCGGCGAGTGTTTCTGTGCCCGCGCCCGCTCATGCGCAGAGCATTCGACCCGCTCGCTGGATTGGCTATACGGAGAGTCGCAACGATCTGCCGGGCGGACAATTCGAGAATTGGGTGACAAGTCGCGCGTGTTTGGTGCGAGCCGATGGAACCGATCGCCGGCTAATTGGCGACTCGCTGCTCAAGGATAAACATTCCTGGACGCAATTCGCCGGTTGGTCGCCTGAGGGAGGGCGAGCGATCGTGCTCAGCCTGTGGGAGAGTCCCGAGAATGCGGCGTGGGAACGTGCTCACAAGACGTTTCGCATGACCGAAGGTTGGTTGGTCGATTCGTGCCTTGTCGACCTCGCCTCGGGCTCGATCACCAACTTGACGGAGATCGATCGCGTCAGCATCTACAACACAGGTTTGTTCTTTCTGCCGGACGGAAAAGGCTTCGGTTTCACGCCGCTGATTCAAGGCGTGTCGAAGCCCTTCGTCATGGAGAGCGATGGCAAACGTAAGCGAGACGTTTCGGGCGAGGGTGGTGGATTTGCCTATGGTTATAGTGCGTCGCCCGACGGCAAGTCGCTCAGCTACCACGAGAACTACCAGGTATATGTGTCGCAGTCCGATGGGAAAGAGAAACGCCACATCGCGACCGGCCATCCGTTTAATTTTGCGCCTCAGTGGTCGCCGGATGGCGAGTGGCTGTTGTTTGTTTCGGGCGAGCATTACAACTGCCACCCGCATGTCGTGCGTAAAGATGGAACCGGGCTGAAGAAACTCGCTGACCGCGGCGGCTATCGAGGCGTCGTCGAACGCCTGAAGTTCCCGGATTTCCACAGCGAGAGCAGCGATGTGCCGGTCTGGGCGAAAGACGGTCAATCGGTCTACTACACGGCTCGAGTTGGCGAGAGCGTCGAGTTGATGCGAGTGAATCTGGAGGGCGTGGTCACTCAGTTGACTCATTCGGCCCCCGGCGTGCGACATTATCATCCTCAGCCGTCGCCCGATGGTCGTTGGATTTTATTCGGCTCGGACCGCTCGGGAACGATGCAGTTGTATGTGGCACGCGCGGATGGGGCGGATGCGCACGCGGTCACGAACGTACCACCGGGACATTGCGCCATGCATGGGCATTGGCAGGCCGGCGTGGTGGATTACGAAAAGGATGTCAAGCCGATCCTCAAGCAACGCTGTGGGTCGTGCCATGGAGCGGTGAAGCAGGAGGCCGACTTGCGACTGGATGCGGGCGCGCTGTTGCCCGCGGACAAACATCTGGATCTGCTGCGACGCATCGCGTCGACCGAAGATGGCGAGCGAATGCCGCCCGAAGGCGGGCGACTCACCGCCGACCAGATTGCCGTCTTACGCGAGTGGATCGCGAGCGGTGCGCCGTATCCTCGCGACGAAGTCATTCCCAAAAAGCCTGCGGACCATTGGGCTTTCCAGTCGATCCAACGACCAACGCTTCCGCCGTCCTCACATGCCAACCCCATCGATGCACTACTCTTTGGACAGCAAGCGGCGGCCAAGCCAGCGTCTCGGGAAACGCTGGTGCGTCGAGTATTTTTGGACCTGTTGGGAGTGCCTCCCAATCTTGCGGAACAAAACCGATTTACGGCCAACGCGGATTGGGCGGCGACGGTCGACGAACTGCTTGCTCGACCCGAATACGGCGAACGCTGGGCGAGACATTGGCTGGATGTCGTGCGATACGCGGACAGTAATGGTTATGAGCGCGACGCGGAAAAGCCGTTCGTCTGGCGCTACCGCGATTATGTGATCGAGTCGCTCAACAAGGACAAACCTTTTGATCGGTTCATACTTGAGCAGATCGCTGGGGACGAGTTGGATGATGCCTCGATTGAATCGAACATTGCTACCGGATTTCTCCGGTTGGGACACTGGGATGACGAACCGGCTGATCCAGCGACCGACCGCTACGACCAGTTGGACGATATTGTCTCGACGACGTCACAGACGTTTCTTGGTTTGACGATCGGTTGTGCTCGTTGCCACGATCACAAGTTCGAGCCCCTACGAACGCAGGACTATTACAGCTTTGTCGCGGTGTTTCAGCCGCTCGAACGGCCTCGCAATGGTCGTACCGAACAGACGGTCAAGATAGGCGAGACCGATGTCTATGCGTGGCGAGAGCCCGCGGCCAAAGCGCCGGACACTCACATTCTGCTGCGCGGCTCGCCCACGCGTCGCGGCGAGTTGGTTGGGCCGGCCGTGCCCGCGATCCTCACCAAAGAGCAACCCGCGTTCCCCTCAGCCTCCGAGAGAACCACTCGACGTCGGCTTGGCTTGGCACGATGGATTGCCAATACCGAGAACCCACTTACGACGCGAGTGATTGTGAATCGCGTGTGGCAGCAGCACTTTGGCGTCGGTTTAGTGTCGACCGCGAACGACTTTGGCCTGATGGGCGCCGCGCCGACGCATCCCGAGTTGCTCGACTGGCTGGCTCATTGGTTCATGCACGACGCACAATGGTCGCTGAAGAAGCTGCACCGACTGATTTTGACGAGTGCCGCGTGGCAGTCGCAGAAGGCGAAGGACTCTCCCATTCGCTATCGCCGGTTAGAGGTCGAGGCCATTCGCGATTCGATGCTGGCGGTCAGCGGCACGCTGAACAGTAAGCGGTTTGGACCTGCGTTTCGACCCGCGATTCCTTTGGCTGCGATCGAAGCCAATACCGACAAGGGCAACGTGTGGAAGCCCTCGAGTGACACGGAGGCGAACCGCCGGAGCATCTACGTTTATGTCAAACGCGGCTTGATCGTCCCCATGTTCGAAACACTCGATTTAGCCGACACGGTCAGCAGTTGCCCACAGCGGCAAGTGACGACCGTCGCTCCACAGGCGTTGACGCTGTTCAACAGCGAGTTCACTCGACAGCAGACGCGAGCGTTCGCGGAACGGTTGTGTCGTGAAGCGCCTGATGGCGAGGATCAACAGATCGAGTTGGCTTGGCGCTTGGCGCTGTGTCGAGCGCCTTCTACGACGGAGTTGCAAGCGATGCGCGAGTTCTTGAAAGAGGAATCGCTCGAGCAACTCTGCCGCGTCGTCCTGAATTTGAATGAATTTGTTTATCCGGAGTGATTCGATGCAGCGCTTTATTCCAAATCGAACGCCCTGCGGACGAACGCGTCGCGAGTATCTCTGGGAAGTGGGCGGCGGATTCGCGGGTTTGGCTTTGGCCGACTTGCTGATGGCGGAAGAGCGAGCGACATCGCCGCTGGCCGAGAAGAAGTCGCATTTCTCGGCGAAGGCGAAGCACTGCGTCTTCTTGTTCATGAACGGCGGCCCGAGTCAGGTGGACACATTCGATCCCAAGCCTGCTCTGACGAAGTACGACGGCCAAGCGTACAAGGGGGACGCGAAAGTTGGATCAAACGGGCGTCCCGTGGGTCACTTGATGAAGTCGCCCTTCCAGTTTGCTCGACATGGAGAGAGTGGGTTGGAAATCAGCAGCCTCTTCCCGCACACCGCGCGGTATGCCGACGATTTGTGTGTCATTCGTTCGATGCACGCGGATACGGCGGCGCACGCGTCGGGCTGCTTGCAGATGAACACGGGGAGTATCTTCATCGGAAAACCAAGCCTCGGAGCTTGGTTGAGTTACGGCCTGGGGACCGCGAACCAAAGCTTGCCGAGTTTCGTGGTGATGACCGACCCGCGCGGAGGACCGATTGGCAGTGCGTCGAATTGGTCGGCGGGCTACATGCCCGCGGCCTATCAAGGGACGTTGTTTCGCAGTGTGGGCTCACCGCTGTTGGATCTGGCGACCCCCGAGGGGACAACGGAAAGAACTCAGCGGCGCGGACTTGATTTGCTGAAGGCTTTGAATGAAGAACATCTGAAACGCCGGCCCGAGGAGACGGAGCTAGCGGCTCGCATTGAATCGTACGAGTTGGCATTTCGGATGCAGACCGAGGCGGCTGAAGTGGTCGACTTGTCGCGCGAGTCGGCCGAGACGCTCGAGATGTATGGAGTGAACGATCCACGGACGGCCGACTTTGGACGCAAGTGTTTGATCACGAAACGTCTGATCGAGCGAGGCGTGCGGTTCATCCAGTTGTATTCGGGCGGCGGCCACATCGAGGATACGTGGGATGGGCACAATGACTGCATCACGAATCACAAGACGCACGCCGGCGAGACCGACCAGCCAATCGGCGCGTTGATCACCGACCTGAAACGCAGTGGTCTGTGGGACGAGACGTTATTGGTATGGGGCGGTGAATTTGGCCGAACGCCTACCAGTGAAGGGGTAGGGAAGCCTGGGCGCGATCACGACTGGCACGGATTCACGATGTGGCTAGCGGGCGCGGGCGTGAAAGGAGGTCAAGCAATCGGCGCAACTGACGAACTGGGTTTCAAGGCCGTCGAGCACCCATGTCACGTGAGCGACCTGCACGCCACGATCCTGCACCTGATGGGCCTCGACCACACTCGCCTATCCTTCCCCCACCAGGGCCTAGACCAACGCCTAACCGGCGTCGAATCGCGACAAGTGATCAAAAAGGCCCTCGCCTAATGTTGCCTTTTGCGCATTGTTGCCTTTTGCTCCGCAAAAGCGCATTCGGCCCGCCCGCCCCCACGTTCGCCCCAAAAAAACCGCATCTCTACCCCAAAATCATCTCCAACCGATCCGAAAACAACAAACGCAATTGCCTTTAACCTAATCGAGGCAGCACCACGCCGCCCACAACGCGCCAACCAAACTCCCCATCCCCCATGACCACCCTCACAACATCAAGCCCCACATCCAACGGGGTGCAACCGTTCCTGGTCGGCCAAGGCATGCGGCTATTGAACGCCGAGGGCGATCCCTGGCCGCACCTCAAGCCGGAGTATTTCCGCGCCCGGCGTTCCGGCCCCGTCGTCAGCGTCGAGGCCGATGCGCGGCAGGCCGCGGCCTGGACCGATGTCGCTCGCGAATCGGTTGTCGGTGGCGTGTGCGAACCCAATCACCCGTTCCGACGCTTGGTCGTGACCACCGACGCCGGAATTGGAAAAACCGTGAACCTCGAATGGCTGCAATACGCCATTCACGGTCGAGTCGATCTGACGACCGCGTTTCTGGTGAAACTCGGTGGAGTCCGCACCGACGCCGCTCATTTCCTGGAGGACGTCCTGGTGCCCGACTTTCGCCGGCGGCTTGACGACGAGCGGATGGACGAACGGGCGGCGGAAAGCCATCTACTCCGCCAACGAAGCCGCGGCGATCTCGTTTTGTTATTCGACGAACTCGACCAGATCGCGGTCCATAGCCTGGGCGCCAGGTTATTGAAGCACTTGTTGGCCGATTCCAAGTGGGCGAGTTGTGCGATCGTGGTCGCGGGCCGTCCCCATGCCTTGAACGCTTTCCGAGAGGAGGAACTCTTTAGCAAGCACGATTGGCGGTTCGTACAGCTTGATGAATTCACGCCGCGACAGCAGCAGACGTTTCTTGGGGACACTTTGTACGAACGCATCCCCAAGGAGTCCGAAGCTCGGGAGATCTTGAGCGTGCCGCGCGTGCTGTATTACTTGAAGAAGCTGGGGGCCGACGAGTTGGCCGGGGTGCGAACGCCCAGCGACATTTATTGGCGAGCATTCCGGCACATGGTGCGGGATGGGTTGAAGAGCGACGCGGCCAGCGGGCTCGCCCGATTCGGTCTGAGCGACCCACCGCGCGAGATTACTGATTCGCAGGTGGAGCGCGCGTTCAAGTTGCTAGGCGCGATCGCGTGGGAAATGCTCTGGAGTCCCGATCCTGACCTGAGAGGCGAAACGACCCCAGCACCCAACTTCAATCGCGTCGAAGGAGTCGCGCCGTTGAAGCAGTTCCACGCAGCGCTGTATGGTCGCTTCAAAGATCTGGAGTACGACAAAACGGGGTTGAAAGAACTGTATCACGATTTGGAATGCCTCAAGGCGATGAACACCGCGCTCAGCCATGGCGTCATCGACTCGCCGGGATTCTCGCCCGTGCTGTGGCGGAATCGTTCGCTGCAAGAGTTTTTCGCGGCCTACTGGCTGGCGCAGCATTCGTCGCCCGACGATGCCGCTCGCCTGCGCGATTGGGTCGTGGTTCCTGGCGAACCGCACAGTGAAGCCTGCTATTGGATTTGGCGATATTTGGTGGAGATGCCGAGTGAGTCGCCGCACGACGCTTGCGATCCCGACGCCTGGACGCGAGCGGTGGAACCGCTGTACGCGCCGGGCACTCGCGATCTGTCCAAGACTCGCCGTTCGAACGAAATGATCTATCGTTCGTGGGCGCAACTGGGGCGATACTGCGCGGCGAATCTGGGTGAAGCACGGCGGGTGCTCGACGGTTTTCGCGGCGAGTTTGAATCGATCCTGCGAGGCGATCAGGGAGATGCTCGCCGTGACACAGCCCGGGAGTTTGTCGACCAGTTTCAAACGATCCCCGCCGGCGCGTTCCGCATGGGAACGCCCGAGGAGAAACAAGAGGCGAGCGAGGAAGATCGACAAACGGTTCGACAGTGGTTGCGTGCACTCCAAGACCCCGCAGTTGCCGAAAGGGACATTTTCAGCACTTGGCCTAAGCCGCGCAGTCGACAAGAACAATCGGTCCAGGATGCCCGTCGTCGTTGGTGGGGAGATCTCATTGCGCGACAGGATGTCGCTGGACTTCTATGCGTCCTCCGTTCCACCGACGAGTCCCCTGCGGAGCGGCGGCAGCAGCTCGAGTCGTTTCAGATGAACCGTTATCCGACGCTCAACGCTTGGTATCGGATGTTTGATCCATCACATGGGCACCGAATGGGTGATCCAGTGGAGACTTATCGGCGAGTGAGTGGCGAGGAGGACCAACCGGCGATCTTTATCAGCTATTTCGACGCGTGGGTCTTTTGCCAATGGGCGTATTGGGAGGGGCGGAGTTGTCGGTTGCCGTTTGAGAACGAGTGGGAATACGCGTGCAAGGCCTGCACGGTTTGCACTCCCGAGACGCCATGCCCCGTGGACGGACCGTGTGACTGGAATTACTGGTGGGGCGACGGTTTCGACGGAGAACGCTGCACCGGGCACGAAGATGGGCAAACAATAGCGACGACAGGTCCAGCCCAGTACGACCGGGAAGGACCTGCGGGACATCGCAATCGTTGGGGACTGGTCGACATGTGTGGCAATGTATGGGAATGGTGCATTGACCAATATCGCCGTCAGTACCAACGGCTCAACAGCGATGAGCTTCCCTTCGTAACTGCCCGCGTGCTGCGTGGCGGCTCTTGGGACCTCGAGCCTCACTACGTGCGTTCCTCGGTTCGCTACAATCTTCCTCCCTCGTTCTCCATTGACCTCACTGGTTTTCGGGTGTGTCGTTCGGTGTGCGTGGCCAGGGGCTAACTGCGTGGTTTTGGATTAGCCGCGTTGTCGACAGGCGTCGAGTATGATCCGCAGTGTCATGCGAGGATCCGCTTCGACGTCGAGGTTACGAAACCGAATGACTCGCATACCGCGACTCTCCAGCCAGCGAGTTCGTTGTTCGTCGTAGTCGGCTTTCTCGTCGTGCGAGCTGCCGTCGAGTTCCACGACCAACGCACACTCGGCGCAATAGAAGTCCGCGACGTAGGGACCGATTGGTTGTTGTCGCCGGAACTTGAATCCATGGAGCCAGCGATCACGCAACAGAGCCCACATCATCTGTTCGGCCGGAGTAGACTGCTGACGCAATTCACGCGCCCGCTGAATGTCGCCCCCGTCCGCTCTGCGACAACGCCGTCGAGCCCTACGAGCCATAATCAGCCGCCTCCTCTCTCGCTACCCGAGACAGGCCGACCCAGCAAAAGGTTCGCGTCCGCCACAGCGATTTCTGATCTCCCCCTCTCCCCAAGCTTGCTTGGGGAGAGGGGGGCGGGGGGTGAGCGACGGTCTTAATTCTTGTCAACAACTGATTCAAAAAGACATTTTTGAATTCCTTCGTGGAGTGTGAAGTAGTGCAACTCATGCTCCTTGGGGCCAGCCCCCAAACCCCCGGGATTTTGGGAGGCATGGACTCGGGTGTTCAAGGTTCTTGTCGACGTGAAAGTGATGGGGTATCGTAGCGCGTGCTCGACGAAACGGAGCGAGGCTCTGTGGGGACACAACCTGGCAAGGGATAGTCGAGTCGAGGGTGCGTCAAGGACGCCGTGTCGTCTCAGGGTTGACCTGGGACGATCTTTTCATTGCTCCAGAGCACATCATTCTTGATTAGCGTGTTCAGGATTGTGAGCAGCTTCCGCATGCAGGCAACCAGCGCTAGCTTCTTGGCTTTGCCACGAGCGAGTAGGTGTTGGTAGTGCGCGCGGATTCTCTCGTTGCGGCACGTGGCGACCAAGGTGGCCATGTAGAGAACGCGTCGCACATGCACGCGGCCTCCCATCACAAAACGCTGTCCCTTCCAGGTTCCCGAGTCGCGATTGATCGGCGCGACGCCCACCAGCTTGGCGATCTGCTCGCGATTCAGTTTCCCCAGTTCGGGAAGGTCGGCGAGGATCGTGCTGATGGTGACGGCGCCGACTCCCTGCACGGAGTTCAAGATTTCGACCTTGCGCGCATTAACCGTGTCCGCGGCGACGCATTTCTCGAGCCGCGAATCGAGCACTTTTAGCTGCTTTTTCAGGGATTCCAGCGTCTGGCGAATGTAATCCTTGACCTCGTGATCTCCGGTCTGGAGCAACCGGTTGGACTCCTGATTGATGAGGTCCAGAAGTTGTGCACGACGGGTCACCAACGCGGCGATCTTCTCCTCGGCTTCGGACTTGGCGACCATGGGCGCGGGCTTCACGACTTGGCCGAAGGTCGCGATGACCTCCGCATCAATCGAGTCTGTCTTAGCGTCCCGGCCGATCCCCTTGGCGAAGTCGCGGACCTGTCGCGGATTGACGACCGCGACCGCAATCTGACGTTCTCCCAGCACTCTGACCAACGTCGACTCGTAGCCGCCCGTGGCCTCCATCACGACCAACACTCGGGACTTGTGCTTGAGCACCTTCACCAACTCACGGACTATGGCGTCGGTGGAGTTGTCGATCGTGAGACGCGTCTTCGAGTCGGGGAGAAAAACGTCCAACTGAGACTTCGACACATCGACGCCTACGAACAACGCAAACGACTCAGCTTCGTTCTTCATTACATCCCATCCTAGTTAATTCGAGCTGGCCGGAGCCGCTCATGCGACGGTGCGGGTTTGAAATGAACGGCTTGCGATCCAGCTCACCCACGGCCTTAGCGCCAAGGGGCGGTCGATCTACAAGCCGTCGCTCTTCGCCAGTGCACCTAGCGAAGAATGTTCGTCCAGCGGAGAGGTTCGTGAATGACCTTCCGCGTGTCAACTACTCAGATACTAGGGGCCGGACCAAGTCAGCAGCAGAGCACCAGCTTGCGGCAACTCTGTGCGTTGATCCACGCACTACTCGCCGAGCGTGGCGCGAACGTTCTCGATGACCGAGACTGGTGTTGGTGATGAACGTTGGCTCGCTCCCCTCACCCTCGGTCTGGGATGATAAAAGCAGGGGCTAACTTGCCCATTTCCTATTGATTTTAGGTGGGGAATCTGTTGCGCTACGAAGTAGATTCCAAGTCCAGGGGGGATTGCGGAAAAGGAGTACCGCTATGTTCTCCCACTGGCCCGAGTTCTTTTCGTCATGCCGTTCGCGTCTATCGGCGATCGCTCGCAGTTGCTTTTTGAGCCGCGAACGTTGGATCGAGAAATACTCACGACTCTCAGCCACGTTGCGCGGTCTCCGTAGCGAACGAGATCAGGCAAGGTTAGAGACTGAGCGACTGAAGTCCGCAAATCAGCAGTTGGTTGAAAGAGTGAAGTCGCTGGAAAGCGAACTTGCGCAGCCACGCAAGATTGAACTTCCGGTTGGCGAGCGGCCGCCAGGGCATCAGTACGGTGCAGGCTTGATCGCTCTCAGCGTCAACTTGGCCAGACAGGTTGGACTTCGACCGACAACTCGCGCGCTGTCGTTGTTTTTCCGTTGGCTCGGCGCCGATCAACCTGTGCCCACTTATCAATCGATTCGTGAATGGATGCGACGCATTGGGCTCGCGCGACAGAAGCGCGGGAAGAAGCGCAAAGACGGCGTGTGGCTCGTGGACATCACGAATCAAATTGGTCGCGATCGAGTGCTCACGATCCTGCGTCCTCGCAAGCGATTCAAACAGGAGAAGATGGCGCCGCTTCGGCTTCGTGACATGGAAGTGCTCGCGGTGATTCCTGGCCAGCAATGGGGGGCAAAGAGGTCGGCGACGTGTATCGCGCGACCGCTGAATTGCGTGGCACTCCCCGCGCGGTGCTGTCCGATGGCGCCGTGGAACTGCAAGAGCCCGTGGAAACGCTGGGAACAGCGAGAAAAAGGCCGCTTCAGTTGCGGGACATGAAACACTTCTTGGCCAATCAATTGGAGAACTCTCTGGCCAAGGACCCGACCTATCAGGAGTTTCTCGGGAAGCTCAGTGGCCTGCGTTTGGTGCTTCAGCAGACGGAACTTGCTCACTTCATTCCGCCGCCCATGAAGCTGAAGTCTCGCTTCATGAACCTCGCGCTGACCTTGCGATGGACGCACGCGGTTCTCTGGCACTTGGCGCACCCGGAGTCGCGAAGTCGCCGCAAGATTAGCGTCGAACGCATGAATGACAAGCTTGGCTGGCTGAGGGCTTTCGAGCCCGCTATTCGTTCATGGACGGCTTGCCACGAGATCATCGGGGCCATTCTGGACTGGGTACGTCAGCGCGGCATCTATCGGGGCGCTGCGCGTGACTTTGGGCGGCGCCCGGCGGCGAGCGACAGATGCGCTGAGCAAGCACTTCGTAGACAAGACGCGATTCTTCCTTCGCCTCCAAGAACGTCGCTTGAAAGCTGACGAACATCTTCCCTTGAGTACCGAGGTGCTTGAATCCGCGTTCTCTCGCTACAAGCAACTGATACGCCAACACGTCAAATGGGGACTGAGCGGCTTGCTAATCTCCCTCCCCACGCTTCTTGCCCCAGTCACCGCGAGCGAAGTCACTCACTCTCTGGAACAGGTGAGCGTCAACGAGCTTCGCACCTGGACGAAGACCGTCCTTACCGAGACTTATGCCACGCAACGGACCAACATGTACAAGGACGCTCGCTCGACTAAGGCGACGCGGAAAAAACGCGCAACACGAATTCCCGTCGACGTTTGAAGGTTTTATCATCCCACCCTCGGTCCCTCTCCCCAAGCAAGCTTGGGGAGAGGGAAGTGACGCCTCGGTGCGCAATGGGCTTGTTGATTGGTAACGATGGTTACTCGATCACGGTGGCATGCACTCACTCACACTCACACTCGCACTCACAATCCCACTCACACTCGCACCCAGAGAGAACCCGATCTCCCCCTCTCCCCAAGCTTGCTTGGGGAGAGGGGGGCGGGGGGTGAGCGACGGTCTTAATTCTTGTCAACAACTGATTCAAAAAGACCTTTTTGAATTCCTTCGTGGAGTGTGAAGTAGTGCAACTCATGCTCCTTGGGGGCCAGCCCCCAAACCCCCGGGATTTTGGGAGGCATGGACTCGGGTGTTCAAGGTTCTTGTCGACGTGAAAGTGATGGGGTATCGTAGCGCGTGCTCGACGAAACGGAGCGAGGCTCTGTGGGGACACAACCTGGCAAGGGATAGTCGAGTCGAGGGTGCGTCAAGGACGCCGTGTCGTCTCAGGGTTGACCTGGGACGATCTTTTCATTGCTCCAGAGCACATCATTCTTGATTAGCGTGTTCAGGATTGTGAGCAGCTTCCGCATGCAGGCAACCAGCGCTAGCTTCTTGGCTTTGCCACGAGCGAGTAGGTGTTGGTAGTGCGCGCGATTCTCTCGTTGCGGCACGTGGCGACCAAGGTGGCCATGTAGAGAACGCGTCGCACATGCACGCGGCCTCCCATCACAAAACGCTGTCCCTTCCAGGTTCCCGAGTCGCGATTGATCGGCGCGACGCCCACCAGCTTGGCGATCTGCTCGCGATTCAGTTTCCCCAGTTCGGGAAGGTCGGCGAGGATCGTGCTGATGGTGACGGCGCCGACTCCCTGCACGGAGTTCAAGATTTCGACCTTGCGCGCATTAACCGTGTCCGCGGCGACGCATTTCTCGAGCCGCGAATCGAGCACTTTTAGCTGCTTTTTCAGGGATTCCAGCGTCTGGCGAATGTAATCCTTGACCTCGTGATCTCCGGTCTGGAGCAACCGGTTGGACTCCTGATTGATGAGGTCCAGAAGTTGTGCACGACGGGTCACCAACGCGGCGATCTTCTCCTCGGCTTCGGACTTGGCGACCATGGGCGCGGGCTTCACGACTTGGCCGAAGGTCGCGATGACCTCCGCATCAATCGAGTCTGTCTTAGCGTCCCGGCCGATCCCCTTGGCGAAGTCGCGGACCTGTCGCGGATTGACGACCGCGACCGCAATCTGACGTTCTCCCAGCACTCTGACCAACGTCGACTCGTAGCCGCCCGTGGCCTCCATCACGACCAACACTCGGGACTTGTGCTTGAGCACCTTCACCAACTCACGGACTATGGCGTCGGTGGAGTTGTCGATCGTGAGACGCGTCTTCGAGTCGGGGAGAAAAACGTCCAACTGAGACTTCGACACATCGACGCCTACGAACAACGCAAACGACTCAGCTTCGTTCTTCATTACATCCCATCCTAGTTAATTCGAGCTGGCCGGAGCCGCTCATGCGACGGTGCGGGTTTGAAATGAACGGCTTGCGATCCAGCTCACCCACGGCCTTAGCGCCAAGGGGCGGTCGATCTACAAGCCGTCGCTCTTCGCCAGTGCACCTAGCGAAGAATGTTCGTCCAGCGGAGAGGTTCGTGAATGACCTTCCGCGTGTCAACTACTCAGATACTAGGGGCGGACCAAGTCAGCAGCAGAGCACCAGCCCGCGGCAACTCTGTGCGTTGATCCACGCACTACTCGCCGAGCGTGGCGCGAACGTTCTCGGTGACTGAGGCTGGTGTTGGTGATGAACGTTGAGTCGTTCCCCTCACCCTCGATCCCTCTCCCCAAGCAAGCTTGGGGCGAGGGAAGTGACACTTCGGTGCGCGACGTGTTAGTTGCTTGGCCGCAGTTATTCAGCGACGATAGCTTGGCCGTGATCGGATAGTTTACTGCTTGCGTCGAGTGGGGCAGTCGTCGGCGGGGACGGCTGGGCCCGAAAGCTCGACGGAATGAGTAAACAGATAGCGCCATACGGCTTCGTGAAGAAACTCGCCTTGAGCGGTTTTACTCGCCGAGCCGCCGGGGACCACCATCGTGTGAGCTCGATTGCCGTCGTTCTTCACATCGGCGGTGCTAATGAGTCGACGCGAGTTGCCATAGGGCGGACTTACTTCGTCGACATTCACGATTGGGCCATGGTCGTTCATCTTCAGTAGACGCCACGAGCGACAGTAATGGTCCGCGACCCAACCTCCATCTAGCACATGAGTGAATCCGTAGAAGCGATTCGCGGGGGTCGCCGAGAGGAGCCCTTGCCAGTTCTCGGTGTTGTCGCGCGGGCCTGAGAACATGACGACTCGGTCCACTCGCTGATGGATCGCGAAGCGAGCGGCGGTCGTGCTGCCGTGCGAGATGCCACTGAGAATGACGTTGTCCCAACGCAGCGAAGAGCCATCGGCGGTGAGAAACTGTTCCCACTTGCCCGGTGGATTTTCCTTCGCCAGCCATTTCACAAACTGGAACGCTCGTTCAGACATGCTGTCGGGCGGTGCGATCGCAACGATGGGGCTGTGATCTTCACCCGTGGCCGCTTCCAGCCGAATGCGACCAATGGATTGTCCATCATTCAGTTGCTCCTTGGTCAACTTGCCAAACCAACTCTTCGCGTAACTGACTTGAATCCCATGCAATCCGTAACTCGCCACTCGCTCGAACAAACCCTGATTGTGATCCATCAGCCAGATGACGAGTTTGCCTTGGGAGGGAACTCGAGTGTCCACAACCGCGTGTTGAAGGTCTTGAGACTTTCCCTTGGCGTCTTGGAAGACAAAGCCAATCTCTGGGTATTCGCGACAACGAGCATCGATCTCCGACGCACGTTTGGACAAATCGTAGCGCTTCCCCGTGGCTTCCTCCGCCCCTAAGAAACAAGGAACGAGCAAAAAAATCGCAACCACCCCACCCCAAACCAACTTCATCCCAAGACTCCTCAAGAAACTCCCCGCAACCCAACAACCCAACAACCAATGACCAATGACCAATGACCAATGACAAATGACCAATGACAAATGACAAACACCCCCATCACCCAATCAACCCGTCAATCACTCGCCCCCCAAACTGACTCAACTGCTTGAAGCGGCCTGCGTGGTAATAGGTCAGTCGGTTGTCGTCCAAGCCGAGCAGTCTTAGCAGCGTGACGTGAAAGTCGCGTACATGGGCTTTCTGCTCGACGGCCATCATGCCCAGTTCATCGGTAGCGCCAATCGTGTGGCCCGCGTTGCAGCCACCGCCTGCCAGCCAGATGGTCATGGCGTTGGGGTTGTGATCGCGGCCGTAGGCGGTCCCTTGCCGCACGCCATTATCGGGAGTTCGTCCGAACTCGCCGCACCAGACGACCAGAGTGCTTTCGAGTAGGCCACGTTGTTTGAGGTCAGTCAAGAGAGCGGAGATTGGTTGGTCGACATCCTGGATGAGGTTGCCGTGAGCGCGCTGGATAAAGTCGTGACTGTCCCAAGTGCCGTGGTATAGTTGCACGAACCGCACGCCGCTCTCGATCAACTTACGAGCGAGCAGGCATTTTCTCCCAAAGGCATCGGTAGACTTCTGGCCGACGCCGTACAGCGATTGAGTTTTCGCGTCTTCGCGCGAGAGATCGAGTAGCTCAGGCACTTGGCTCTGCATGCGAAAGGCAAGTTCGTAGGTCGCCATGCGGGCAGCCAGTTCTTCGTGCGCGGGATGGCGAGCAGCATGAACGGCATTGAGTTCTTCGAGCAATGACAAGTTCTTTCGTTGCCGCAGTTCGGACATGCCTGGCGGTGGCGCGAGATCGAGGATAGGCGAACCTTTGGCGCGAAGCGGCGTCCCTTGGTAACGAGCGGGTAGGTAACCATTGCTCCAGTTCGCGGCGCCTCCTTGAGGGTAACTGACATCGGGCAGCACGATGAAGCCGGGGAGGTTCTGGTGGATGCTCCCCAGTCCGTAGTTGACCCAGGCGCCGATGCCCGGGTCGCCTCCAAAGCGATTGCCACAGTTCATCTGATACATGGCGGTCGGATGATTGACGCTGTCAACCGTGCAACCTCGATAGAAACAGATGTCATCCGCGTGGCGTGCCAAATGCCGCCAATTCTCGGCCATGTCCGCGCCGCACTGACCTGCCTTGATGAAACGAAACGGACTACGAACATAGTAACGTCGACCACTTTCCATCGCCGACTTCTGCTTCCCCTCGCGCACGAATTCTTGCAAGTGAAGCTTGTCGAGCATGGGCTTGGGATCGAAGGTGTCGATATGCGAGGGACCTCCCTCCATCATCAGGAAGATGACTTGTCGAGCCTTCGCGGGAAAATGCAACTGCGAGGGCTCGTCGGCCAGCAACGCGGTAAAGGCCACGCTTCCCAGCGAAGCGCCGAGTGAATAAAGAAACTCGCGTCGAATCGTGTCAGTAGACATAGACAAACTCGTTCGAATTCATCAGGACCAGGCAAAGATCGGCCAGTGCGCGAGTGCGAGCGTCCACATCCGCGGGCTGGAGATCAGGAGCGAATTCGCGATGAGCATACAACTGCTCGAGGAACGAGAATCGCTCGCCCGTATTCTCCTCCAGTGCATCTCGACGCACTTCAAGTGGAAGCGATTGACGAGCCGGTGCATTGGCGACCAGAGGTACAATTTCACGCCAATGTGAAAGACAGCGTTCGAGTTCAGCGTTTGACGGTTGGCGACCAAACAACAACGAGTAAATTCGCTGGATTGCCGCTGCGTCATTGTGAGCTTCATGAGAGACTCGATGTGCGAGCGCTAAGGCTCGAGCGTGCGTCGCCGGGCCGTTCCACAGCGCGAATGCCTGCGGCGTGATGGTGCTGGCGTCTCGCCGTTCGCAGGAAAAATCGGGCGCGGGTGAATTGAAAACTTCAAGTAACGGATCGGCCAAACCGCGGAGACGCAAGGCATAGAGCGAGCGTCGATGTCGCTGACTTGGCAATGGATTAGGCGCCCAGGCAGCGGCGAACGTCCCCATCACTTGCCGCGGTTGCAACGCGACTTCGAGATGAATTTCGGGGCGATTGGGGATGCCTCCCATCGCTCGGTTGAGTTCGCCGGAAGCGAACAACATGGCGTCGCGCAATTCCTCGGCGCTCAATCGCCGCGGCATGAAGACCGCGTAGCTTGTACCCGTAGGATCGAGTTGAGCGAGAGAAAGTCGCGGGTCATGATCAGTCGATCGCCGAAAGGCTTGCGAAGTCATGACCATGCGATGCAATGACTTGAGGGACCAGCCTTGTTCCACCAAGGCGGCGGCAAGCCAGTCGAGTAGTTCGGGATGCGTGGGACGTTTGCCCGTGCTTCCCAGGTTATTGGGATTTCCCGCCAAAGGTTGGCCAAAGTGCCAGAGCCAGACACGATTGACGATGGTTCGTACGGCGAGTGGATTCTGGGGAGACGTGACCCACTCCGCGAACGCTTTACGTCGTCCTTCATGAGCAGAGGGTAGTCGTTGCGGAATCAACGCGGAGACGACGCTCAGCACTCCCGGTTGGACGTTACGGCCCGCTGCGAACGGATCGCCGCCCGTCAAGACACAGGTCTGCTCCAATTCGCCCGTGGTCCAGCGATTGGCGGGAACTCGCACTGGTTCCGTAACGGAATTGACCTGAGGAGTTCGGCCATTGTAGACCGATAGCGCGATCGGCTCGTACCGATCAAACTCCCACTTCAAGCGCTCGAGTCCTTTGTTGGCGATCCGCTCCAGCCCAATGTCCTCGGGTGAGAGCCCGAGCATTCGGGGAGGAAATTGATCCTCGGGCACTCCCTGTTTCAACAGCACTCCCCGCGCGGCGTTGAATCGACCTCGCCGGGCATTCGTGACCGATTCGAGTGCACGGTTCCACTTTTCTGGATCGAGTTTTCGTTCCGCGTACCAGCCGGGAACCGCGGCGAGCGACTTATCGTCCAGCGACTTCATGAGGGCGGTGAGTTCGTCGCGTCGAGCTTCCAAGTATTGACGCTCGCCAAAGCCTGTCGTGTTCTCGTTCGCTAAAAATCGGGCGGGACGTTCGGCGAGTTGCGTGGTGGCGAAGACCGCTTGGACTGAGTAGTAATCTTGAGTGGGAATGGGATCGAATTTGTGGTCATGACAGCGTGCGCATTGCAGCGAGTGGGCCAGAAATACTTCGCCCACGCTATTCGTGACATCGTCCAGGAATCGTTGGCGAGCGATTTTGGCGACTTCCATGCCCGTGAGTTCCCACGGGCCCATCCGCAAAAAGCCGACGGCAATCAGCATCTCAGGATCGTCGGGGTCGAGTTCGTCGCCGGCAATTTGCTCGCGAACAAACTGATCGTACGGCTTGTCGGCGTTGAACGCTCGAACCACATAATCGCGATACCGCCAAGCGTTGCCTCGTTCGTAGTCGTTGGCGAAACCCGCTGAGTCGGCATACCGAGTGACGTCGAGCCAGTGTTGCGCCATTCGCTCGCCATATCGAGGCGAGGCCAACAAGCGGTCGATGAGCGACTGGATGGCTATCTCTGCCCGGGGCGAATCAAGGGGAACAGAACCGCAGTCCTCGAGGAAATCATCTACTTCCTCGGGCGACGGAGGCAGGCCCGTCAGGTCGAGCGTCGCACGGCGAATGAAAGTGCGAGCATCGGTGGGAGGTGCAGGCGTCAAGCCAGTTGGGAGGCGAGCGGCGATGAACGCATCAATCGGATGGAGCATCCCAGTCGGAGTCGTCGGTTTTCGCACCGGTTGATAGGCCCATAACCCATCGGGCTTGTAGCGACGATTTGTCCAAGCCTCGGATTCGCCACCCGAGGTGCGCACTTGCACCCCATCTTCGGCCGACCAAGCCGCCGCATGGGTTTGTGTGATCGCTCGAATACGCGACTCTTCCGGCCAAATCGCGCCCGCGGCAATCCACTGCTTGAGCCAACGCAACTCCTGTTCGCTCAGGCGATCTGCTTCCTTGGGAGGCATGGCCGACCATGACTCATGCACTCGTGTCACGGCCAGATATAAGGGACTGGATTCGGGTTTCCCCGAGACGACGGCAGGCTCTCCGCTGTCGCCGCCTTTCATCAACTGGGAATGATTGCTGAGATTCAGCCCGCCTTGGATGTTCTTGCGATCACCTCCATGACAAGCCAAGCATTTGGCCTCGAGAAGCGGCGCGATACGGCGAACAAACAATATCTCCGACTCTTCACGATTCAAGGTCGGCTCAGAACCGTGAACCGAAACACTCGCAATCCACAAGCTGGTTGTCAACGTATGAACGAGTAGCGCAGCAGCGCCTCGGAGGAACCGTTTTAGTCCTTGGGCGGAACGGTTCGATTTAGAGGTCTGCATGCGTTGAGTCACAACGAGCGAATCGACGTGCATCATCGAGCTGTCTCTTTCGCCAGCGACAGCATTTCGGCGGCGGTTAGAGTTCTACCGATCACCAGTGCGGGCCCGATCAGGCCGCGGTAGTACGCATCGTGCAGATAGAACAGCTCTGCTCCAAGGATCAGCGAGTCAGGCACGGCCACCGTCGAGGGCAGGTTCGTCGTTCGACCCTCGGCCGTTTGCTCACCGTTCAAATACAAACGCACTCGCCATTGACCCGCGTCGGGCTGGCAGGTCATGCCGACGTGATACCAACGTTGCGCCTCGATCACGGGCTTCGATTCCACTCGATCGTTCACATTCAGTCGACTCACCAAGGCATACGGGGCGGTTTGTCCTTGCAGTCCCAGAATAAAGCGACGAGCGCCGTAGCCGAGTATGTCTCCCTTGCCGCCATGATGGCTCTTGCCTATCTCCGCGGCCGGCTTGATCCAGGCGGCGAGCGTTAATCCGTTAAGTGTCTCTCCTCCGCCATGATGGCCGCCCATGGCGTAGGCGCCGTGACTGACCGGCGCATAGTTCTTGCTATAGACCGGATGACGAACGTTTTGGTCGAGAATTCCCAAGGGTGGGTAATCGGCGCGTCCGACTGGATTCTCGGCGAAGCGGATCGCTGCTCGACCTTCATCGACTACCCAATCGAGGTTAGCCAGTTCAAGGGTCCGAAAAGATGACGACCCGTTGTTGTAGGTATACAGTCCCTGCTGTTCTTGCATCCGCAAATCCCAGAGAGCGTCTGGAACCGAGGGCGTCGTGGGGGGCTTGTCGGCAAGAGTTTGCGGTGGGGCAGCGCGTTCCCAACGCTCGAACTTCACCTGTGACATCAGCACTTCGCCCGTGCCAGCGTTTCCCAGGCCCAACGCTAAACCAGTGGCGGTCGCGGGTACTTCGACGATGAAGGAAACGTCGCGCCAGTCAAAAGTCCCGGAACCGAAATAGCGGACCTGTTCCTGAACGATGTTTGAGGTATCGAGTCGCGTGAAACCATTGCCATGCAAGTCGGCTTTCTTCAACGCCAGGACCTCGATCCGCCCGCCCGGCCCGTGCGTGTTCATGGATTTGACTCGCGCCGAGACGAGGTACTTTCCAGGCTCAAGTTGCTCAGGCCCCACAGGCGCGACTCCGTACGACACGGGCCCCAGTCGCAGCCAACCTTCGTCGCCTTGCTTCACATAGCCGTAGGTGGGTCGAGCGTTATGGCCCGATAGCAACGGCCGACCGCCCCACCACGGTTTGTCCATTGGGAGCGCGTCGTTGAAGCGAATGGTCGGCCATTGTTCGCGGAGAAAAATGAAATGATGGCGAGGATCGATTCGCGGGTTCTCCTGAACAATCGCAGCCGCGAAAAGCTGAGTGGTCTCTTCCGCTGGATATCCTGTGTAACGATATTTCACTCGCACCTTGTCGCCCGGTTTTGCGGTCACGGGCTCAAAGGCGACGCCCGTATCGTAGAACGCGGCACAAACGGCCGTGTGCAGCTTGCGGCGAGCGACGTTGTTCTTGTCATCAAGCACTTGAATCCACTCCGGCTGAATCTGGTACTCGACGGCGGGCGATACGCGATGCACATCCCCGGTGCGTCCATGCCAAACGCGCAGGCCCTGGTAAGCTTCGATGTCCTCCAAGGGACCTGGATCGAAGGGCGACAACGGACGATACGTCAGCTTGCCTTCGCGATTGCGAATCATCAGGTATTGCCAACGGAAGGGGTCGAGCGGCGTATGGTGCTCGAAGTCGAATCCGTATCGAAACAAAAACGGCTCGCCAGGAAGAACTTCTAGTTCGCTGTCGATGTCGTAGGTATAAGTATCGCGGTCCGAATCGTAGCCGACGGTGAGTTTGCTCAGGGTGGTGAAGCGTTCCTTGACATGGCGAGCCGACCACACCGCCTTCAGCGTTCCATTCTCTTGCGTCACGTTCGGCGCTGTCCAAGTAACCGCGGCCTCCTTGTAGGCCCCTTGGTTCTCGAGTCCCCAGTGCGAGTCGAACGTTAATTGCGGTTTGAGTGCTGGTCGCAGTTTCGCGAACATGCTGGGATCGCGCTCGTAATGCAGTTGCAGAATCGGCTCGTCGCCATCAAAGACAAACCAACGGCCGCCGATCCACTGTCGAGCGGTGAAGTGCGGCTTATGAGGCAGGGGAGCAGGCGTGGCTTCCGCGGCAATGGGCCTGACCGAAAAGTCCGCGAATTTGACGCGAGCTTGACTCGAGACGCCTACCGCCAACCGCCCGCGCTCGAGCGGAGGATCAAGTCGATCCACATATTCAATCAGTTGCTTGTCATCCACGAACACGCGGATGACGCTACTCGCCGCGGTCACTCGCAAGTTTAGCGGGGCGTTGGCTTGAACGGCGCAAGGGACCGCTCGCACGTATCCGCTATCGGGGAACCGCACCAGCGCCAACTGTTGATACTTGGTCGACCACTGCACGCGATATCCTTGCGAGCCGTCGGCGGCGGCTCGCAGAGTGATTCCTGCGTCGAAACCTTGGTCTTCAAACTTGGGGTCGGGCCAAGCAGACCAGGAAGACCCAAAGAACGCAGATTGCGTCGCGGGCGACTCGATCGTCGCGACGGTCGACACCTCGACGTTGGTTGAGTCCTGCGGAGAGATGAAATGATTCCAGCCGCCCGCTTGCATGGTGACGGTTTGGGGAGTCGCTGCGAGCGGCGCTGGCGAAGCGGCCGCGGGCTTGCCGTTCGCGGTTGGAACCGTCAAGACTTTCCACTGGGTGAAGTCGTGAGCGTCGAGCGCAAAGGCCGACGACGACATGTCGAGCGCGAGAATTGCGAGAAGGAGTCGAATGGACGGAGAGAGCATACGCGAATCCTCGAAATAAGATCATCTCTCGGTCCGAGAATCTCAAGATCAGCCTGCCCGGACCGAAATACGAGCGTTATCATACGCCGCCGGCGGGTGTAGTGGAATTCTCCAGGGTTCCGCTAAGTCGGGACAAGCGACGGCCGCGGCGGATGGATTAGCGGCGACGGTTTATCTCAGACGGTAGAGAGAAAAAAGACTCATGACCGATGCGGCGAGCCCTGCGGTAGCTTCTTCTGATCGGCGGCATGACTTGGACGCGCTGCGTGGTTTCGCCATGCTGCTGGGCATTGCCCTGCATGCCGCGCTCTCGTTTGCGCCGTTCCCATGGCCCGTGCAGGATTCACGCCAGCATGGCCTGTTTACCGCCTTCTTTCTTACGGTGCACGCTTTTCGCATGCCGTTGTTCTTCGTGGTCAGCGGCTTCTTTACGGCGATGCTGTGGCGAAAGGCCGGGGCGGTGGCTCTGCTGAAGCATCGGATGCTGCGTGTTCTTCTCCCCTTACTGTTGGGCTTGATAACGATCATTCCCGCCATGCACTGGATTTCCCAGTGGGCGATGCGATCCCCGCGAGCGGCATCCACCTCGCCGCCTGCGAGCGGCCCTGAATCGCGTTTCGTGGAGGCCCTGCAACAGGGCGACCAAGCCGCTATCACCGCATTGCTGGGCGAGTCGTTTGATGTGAATGCTCACGACCCGCGATATCGCGTGACGCTCTTGGCTTGGGCGTCGCTCGCGGGCGACCTGGCCGCGGTTCAAGGCTTGCTTGATCGCGGCGCGGACGTCAATGCGACCAATGCCGGCGATGGCTCATCGGCCGCCCATGGCGCGGCGTTTCGCGGTTCCCCCGAAATCCTGCGGCTCTTGAAGGAACGTGGAGCGAACTTGTCGGCCATCAATCATATGGGCGGTCAACCTCGGGATGCTCTGAAGGCGGATCAGCAGACCACCGAGGCGATTGGAAGAGCGTTGGGGTTGCCGGAGCGATCTTTCGCGGAGATCCAAGCGGGCCGCGAGGAATGTCGAACGCTCTTTCCCGCCGACCCGCTCGCCACCCTGACCCCGCCGGCGTGGCAAGTGTTCGAGGACACGCTTCAGCGAGTTCGCCAGTTCTATGCAACGTGCGTAGGCTCTGACTTCTGGCGAGTGACATGGCCTGGTGGGCGAGGTTCCACGCATCTGTTACTGGATGACATGCTGGCGCACCTGTGGTTTCTGTGGTTCCTCTGTTGGCTCGTCGCCCTGTTCGTCCTGGCGACGCCGATGTTGAAATGGTTCGGCCAGAGTGATTGGTTGCGCGCGATGGTGCTCTCGCCGGCAAGAGGCCTGGTGTTGATCGCGCTGGGCTTGGTCCCTCAACTGTTCATGGGAGCGATCACTCCCATCTTCGGCCCCGACACCTCGACCTCCCTGCTGCCGCAGCCGCATGTCTTGGCGTATTACGCGGTCTTCTTCGCGTTCGGCGCCCTGTACTTTGAGGCGGACGACGTGAGCGGTCGAGTGGGACGAGGGTGGTTATGGACGCTGCCGCTAGCGTTTTTCGTCGCGCTTCCGTTGGCTTTGGCCACCTGGAAGAGTCCCTTACTGACCGCGGTCCCGCAGCTGACCTACACCTGGCTAGTGATCTTCGGCCTGTTCGGAGTGTTTCGACGATTCGCCAGCCGTTCGCGGCCCGCGATTCGCTACCTGTCCGACGCATCGTACTGGCTCTATCTGACTCATCTGCCGCTGGTGATGGTCGGCCAACAATGGGTGCGCGACTGGCCGCTGCCATCCGGCGTCAAGTTTGTCACCGTCTGCGTCTCGACGACTCTTCTCCTGTTGTTGATCTATCAACTGTGCGTGCGATACACGTGGGTAGGCGCGATGCTGAATGGTCGCAAACGGCGAATTCCGGAAGTTCAAGTTGTTGCCAGCCGGGAGAAATAATTGTCGCTGCACACATCTCTTCGCTCCGAAGGAGCCGCAACATGGCAGCCCAGGGCAGAGCGAAGCGGCGCAGCCGCGCAGCGCCGCCCTGGGTATCAGAGCCTAAACCGTCAGTCGCCCTGCAAGGGCACTACAACTGCCGCCGAGTCGTGGTCCAACCACCTCGTCAATCCCACAAGTACCGCTCGTCAAATTCAACGCCATGTCGCGTGAGCAATGCCCGAAGCTCATCTTGGAATGTCATCTTGCGATGATGCTCTTGCTGGTTCTCGATGTATCTTCGGACATCAGAAACGTTGGACTCGCTTACAGAGAAGGCGGCATAACCGTTCTGCCAGTGGAATTCCATGTTCTTCGTGCCGTCTGATTTCATCCACTTCGAACTACCTTTCTTCACCTCTTCAATGACTTTCTTCAATGCGTGGTTCTTGGATAGAGAGAATAGCGCGTGAACATGATCCTCGACGCCGCCGATTATGAGTGCCGGGCTTTCCCATTGCTTGAAGATGCCGGACTGATAGGCGAAAAGCGGCTCGCGGATCTCATCCGGCAACCATGTCATGCGGTGTTTTGTGCTGAAAACCAGATGGATCAGATTCTTGACCAGCGACTGTGGCATGAATTGCGTCTCCCGGGATGTGTCGCGCTGTGAGCGCTGACGTCGATCACAGCAACTCGCTGATCGCTTGCCCGTGATAAAGGATACGCTGCGGGCGTCCCGCGTGGTCGAGGAACTCGTGCTTCGGATTGATCCCGAGATGGTGGTAGATGGTGGCGAGTAGATCCTGGGGAGTGTAGGGCTTTTCCGTCGGATACTCCGCCTTTGAATTTGTGGCGCCGATCACCTGACCCATGCGCCAACCTCCACCTGACACCAGCACCGACATCGCGTTTGGCCAGTGGTCGCGTCCCTCTAAGCCAGAGGCGTGCGACAGCCGCGGCGTCCGACCAAATTCGCCCATCGCCACCACCAAGATGTTCCGTTGCTGATCGCGTGCGTGTATGTCCTCAATCAAGGTCGACAGAGCAGGGTCCATATGGAGTGCGCGATACTGCATGGCAGGCCCAAGATCCCAGTCGTACATCGGAATGACATGGTCGTCCCAACTGAAGTATCGCTTCAATCCCATCTCCGGGGCCTGGGCATCGACGGTGACGAGGCCGACTCCCGCTTCGGCCAAGCGACGAGCTAGCAAACAACTTTGCCCCCATAGAGTGCGGCCATATCTGTCGCGCAGACTATCGGGCTCCTGGCCCAAGTCGAACGCCGCGGCAACTTGCGGATTCGTCAGGATGTCGAATGCCTGATTGTGGAATTGGTCTATGCCGTCGCGTACGTCAGCTTGATCGAGTCGTCGTCGCAACACGTCCAACTGGTTCATCAGGCCGCGACGATCCGCTAGACGCGAAGCGTTGAGACCGGCGTCGATGCCGAGATTCGCGGGCCGAAAATTGGCCGCCGACGGATCTCCCGTCTCATAGGCTGTGTGGCTGACGCCAAGATATTGCGGCCGAGTCATGAAGGGCTTCTTGGGAATTCCCACATAGTTGGGAATGCCTCCTGGACCCGACCCGCGCATTCGACTGGTCACCATCCCGATGTCAGGATGAGCGGAAACTGCGGTCGACGTCGGATCAGCTTGGGCTGGCGTCTTGCCCGTCAACATCTCGATCGAGCCATCGTTGTGCGACGACATGTCGTGATGGATCGATCGGATAATCGAATACTTGTCGGCGATCCCCGCCAGTTTTGGGAAAATCTCACAGACGTCGAGTCCGGGGACCTTGGTGGGTATGGGACGAAAGGGGCCACGATATTCGCTGGGGGCGTCGGGTTTACAATCGAATGTCTCCAATTGACTCGGTCCACCCCACATCCAGAAGAGGATGACCGAAGTGTTCGCAGCGCGACCTTGAGAGGCGGCGGCAGCCGCCAATTGCGGCAGGGTGAGTCCGCCGAGAGCCAAGGCGCCGGCGCGAAGGAACTCGCGGCGATTCCACGGGCCCGAGCAAGAAATACCTGACATCGTGAATCCCTCTGTCTTTGCGACGTTTCCTTGCTGCCTTTCCGCCTTCTGAGATCCGCATTACGAAAACAACACTAATCCCGCGTCACCGCCATCGCTTCGATCTCGACCAGCAAATCCTCGAACGCAAACCCGCTCACCCGGAAGCCGGTGATGCAAGGGCCTGGTTCGGGGTAGAACTCGCGAGTGATCTCGCGCATGATGGCGGCGGCTTGGTTGATCTGATCCCAATCGTCCGGCGCGTAGTAGTAGATGTACAACTTCGCGACATCGCTCTCGTCCAGTTGTGCTTCCGCCAACACCTTGCGGATGAACTGGTAGACGTTGCGAGTCTGCTCCGCCAGGCTGTCGCCGACAGCTTTCGCGTTCGAGTCGGCGGAGATTTGTCCACCAATGAACGCCAGGTTGTTGATGCGCCAACCCTGCGTATACTCATTCCCTTTGATGCTCCAGTCCCAATGATTGGCGGGTTGGAGCCGCAGCTTGTTCTTCGTGCCCAAAACGCCGACCCCCTCGACCTGAATGAGTTCGCGGGAATCGGGCATGCCGGTAATGCGTAGTCCTGCCCCCGCGCCGGTGGGCATCGACATCCAACGTTCGCGCACGCGAGTCATCTTTTCCCAGTAGTCCGTGACTTGCCGCCCCTGACCCTGAAAGCGGAAATAGGTGTTCTGCCGCATGAGGCTCGTACGGTCGCCGCCCGCGGTCACCAGCATCGTATCGAGATTGCGAAACGCCTGATCCGTTTGCTCCTCGATATCGTCGATCCCCAGGACATTGCCTTGCGCGTCGAGCGACCGTTGTCCGCCGACAAACACTAAATCTCCCACTCGCCAGCCGTGGGAGAAGGGGAGTTTCCCGCGCCAATTCCAATGGCCTGGCGGTGACAGCAACTCGCGCTCGCCTCCCACATACGCCCAGGCATCGATCAACACCAGCGCACCGCGTTTCTCCAGCCCGCAGCGCACCTCGGTCGTCGTCGGACCAGGAGAGGTGAAATACTCGGCGCGGACCGCATCCAGCTCTTCCAAGAATCTCTCAACCGCCGCGTCGTCGCCATCGCAACTGAAGTACACGTTGTGCTTCAGCACGTCGCTCATGCTGGCGCCCGCTTCCTCCAGCACTCGCTTGAGCGACTCCAGGGCATTGCGAGCCTGAGTGGCAACGTCAGATCCCACCACTTCGCCGTGCTCGTCGAGCGACATCTGACCGCCGACAAAAATCAAGTCGCCACAACGCACCGCTTGTGTGGTCGACCACGCGCCGCCGCGATGGTCTCGCGGAGTAATCCATTGTTTCTTCACAGAGCTCAAATCCAAAATTGAATGTCAGAATGTCTGCCGAATTGCCACTTGTGTCGACTCACGGGAGACTTGGCGACGCTTATTAGGCCAAGATCTCTGAGATCACTCCATTGCTGTCCGCGAACGTCTCGGTGCGGACATCCATCTTCTGCGCCATCGTCAGCAACAGGTTGCTCAAGTGAGCCTTGCTGTTCACGGGATTGTGGCAGATGGCGTAGTGCTTGCCGGGGCTGTCCAGTTGATACGAATAACCTTCGCGCTTGCCAACAGCGTTGTAATCAATGTGCTTACCGTGCTTGATGCCGAGCGCCGAGCCGCCCGCGAGCAGAATTGGCAAGTTAGCGTTGCCGTGGCTATGACCAAACGCCATGCCGCTGCCGTACAGGCACATCGTCGAATCGAGCAGCGGTCCCTGAGCATCCTGCGCCTGACTCAATCGATCCAAGAAGTAGGCGAACTGTTGGATGTTGAATTTGTCGCTCGTCGTCAAGTCGTCCATCAGCTTCGGATTGCCGTTGTGATGCGAGAGTGAGTGACGATCTTGTTTCAAACCGATTTCAGGAATGGCCGGGCCCGTCCCTTCGTTGCCGGTGCTGAATGTGGCGACGCGAGTCATGTCGGTCTGGAAGGCCAGCACCAGAATGTCGTACATGGTCCGCAGGTACTCGCCGAGTCGCTCGAGCGAGATGTCGCGATTCAATTGCGAGGCGACGGACGGGTCGACCTTGGGACGAGGAGTATCGAGCCACTTATCGGCTCGCTGGGTCCGAATCTCCACCTCGCGCACCGAGGTCAAGTATTGCTCCAAACGCCCGCGGTCGTCGCGGCCCAGTTGATTACCCAACGCGTTCGCTTCGTCGAGCACTAGATCGAGGATGCTATTCTGCCGCTGAAGCCCTCGTCGCTGTTTGGCGATTCCACCCTGAGGTTCGGTAAACATGTCCCGAAAAACCACGCCAGGACTTCCTTGAGCGGGCAAACTGATTCCGTCGGCCGTGCATGCCAGCGAGTGTCCTTGATTGCTCATCTCCATCGACGCGAATCGCGTGAGGGGCGCTGTCACTTGCGCCATCAGTTGATCGACCGAGATCGTATTGCGCTCCGTTTGGCCAATCTTGCCGCCAGTCAGCCAAATGCTGCTGCAGTTGTGGTGATGGCCCAAGCCGTGCGGGTGGTGAAGTCCACTGATCGGCGTGAAGTGAGCTCGGTGCTTTTCGAGTGGCTTGAGCGACTTGGACAGCGTGTACTGCTCGCCCATGCCCGTGACTTGAAAATCCAACGTGTTCACACCGTTGGGAAGATAGATGAACACGCTACGCTTGACGCGAGTCTGGGGAGCGGATGCCCGCAGAGGTTGCATGCAGTCGAGCGTCGGCAATGCGATCGCTACCCCGAGGCCTCGCAGCACATGGCGGCGATTCAGTAGCCAACGCTGCGACAGGTAACGAGCCATCTCGGAATGCTCCGTGGTGTGGGAGTGATCTGGAATGATGAACTAAGTTTGCTTGGAAGTTACCAGTCTACCGCGAAGCGGTCGCTTGTTTCCAAGCCGACCGCACAAAATCACCGCGAGACGCTTTGGGGCTGCGTAGGATATCTTCCAGACCCTTGAGCTCCAGCCGTTTGGAAATCCCAAGCCAGCGTTGCGCCGTTTTCGGGTCGAGCGGATGGTCTAACTGTGCCTCGTGATTCGGAAATGCCTCGAAATACTGCCCATGGAGATTACGCCCACGTTGCCCGGGTTTTTCTGGCAGCGGCGCCAGAGCATGCCAGCCGCCCTGCAAACCCCACCACTGAACGGAGGCGAAATCCACGTGTCCTGGCGGAATGTCACTCACGTAGATTGTGGCCGAGCAGCGTTCATGCAATCGCTTCTGCAACTGAGGAAGGGCGATTTGAGACACCGAACACTTGTCGGCGATGGCCAGGTGCGCCGCATGTCCACCCGCTTGTCCCAAAGACATCCAAATCGGTTCGAGACGCAGAGCACAAAAACCCACATGCGAAGAACTGACGGCGGTCACGACCAACAGGTTCGAGACCTCGCGAGGAACAAGGACTCCGTAGGGAATCTGGTAGGGAACGACCGGCTTGTAGAATTCGCCCGTGTGCCGGCCGCCGAACCGAGGCCCCTCATGGGCCGTGCCATGGCAATTGGGGCCATAGTCGCCGACTGCGATCGAGTCGCCTCGCAGGACCGCTCGTGCATCGTTAGCGGCATGGTCGGTATCGTGTTCGGTGAACACGTACTGACCAATCATCCGTCGAGCTTCGCGCACGTACAATTGCGGGGGAATGTGATGCGACTCGATGAATTCATCTTTGCACCAACCCCACTCCCTTGCTTCCTCGCGAAATGAAGCAGGAACCGCTGCGTCGTTCTGAAGAAAATAAAACAGTCCCACCTGGTCGCGCAGATGCTCATCGAAGATTCGCCTGCGAGTGGCCCTATCGCCATTGGGCCACTCACGATTGAGCTGCGGCAGGGACAAGCGTATGACCCCGTTGGAAACGTCATTGATGTCATACTTGTCGTTGGGGAGCGCGGGGAGATGGGCTTTGAACAAGCATTTCGTGGGATAATCGAAGACGCGTTTGACTTTTCCGCTGTTCAGAACCTCCAACACTGGCAAGAAATCTTCGCGGCGATAGCCAGCGGGTTCTGACGGCAGCACCCGATTCTCAGGTCGACGCGTCATGATGAAGCGGAAGTTGTAGGCTTGAAGTTGTTCGTCGGCACTCGCTGGCGCCAGAGATTCGTCATACTCGTGACGTCCCTCGCGCCCGACTCGCCACGCAACTCCCGCCGCCGCCATCAAGTCGCCTTCATACGTCGCGTCAATGTAGACTTTCGCTCGTACAGTCCGGCGTGCTTCCTTGGGGCCGATCAGTGAGATGGAGCGAATGGTATGAGGCGTTTTTGGTTCCGCTGAGCCTTCGGCATCACGCCCCTGCGACTCTCGAACGTCGCTTCTGTCCACGCCATCGAGTCGCGACTGGCGGATAACTTCGATGTGGGGATGCTCCGCCAACATCTCCGTAAAGATTCGCAGATTGACGTGCGGTTCGCCGAAGATCCCGCGTTCGCAGGCCCGAGCCTGCAGCGATTCAGGGCCATACTTAGTCTGGTAATAGAGTGCGACGCGGCGACTGAATTCGCCAAATGCGCCAGTGATGCTCTCAAAAGTTCGAATGTCGGTATGCGACAACCCTGAGGTCACAAGGCCGCCGATCATGGCTGTCGGTTCGACCAGCAAAACCGACTCGCCATCGTCCGCGGCCGACAGCGCGGCCGCGATCCCTGCGGGCGTTGCGCCATAAACCACAACGGATGGTTGCCCCTCTGCCGCCAACAGAGAGACGGGGAGCAGGAAGGCGAGTGTGAAGAGGCAATAGAGTTTTGCCCCGAATACGGTCAGTTTCACGCCAAGATCTCCCGCACAACCTTCGCTCCTTCCACCCCTGTCAAGCGAAAGTCGAGGCCAGCATGGTGATACGTCAGCTTCTGATGATCGAATCCCATCAAGTGCAACATCGTGGCATGCAAGTCGTGGACATGCACGCGATTCTCGACCGCTCGATAGCCAAAGTCGTCCGTGTTTCCGAAGGCGAAACCGCCTTTGACTCCTCCACCGGCCAGCCACACCGAGTAGCCATGATGATTGTGATCGCGGCCTGTCGGTTCGCCCCCGCCTATGGGAATCTCGACGCCCGGTGTTCGCCCAAACTCGCCGCCGCACAACACCAACGTCTCATCCAAGAGGCCGCGTTGAGCGAGGTCGGAAAGTAACGCCGCGATGGGGCCGTCGGCTTCCTGTCCCAAGCGACGATGTTCACCCGCAATATTGGAATGCGAGTCCCATGGCTGCACGTCACCGTGGTAACACTGTACCACGCGCACGCCGCGCTCGAGCAAGCGACGCGCGATCAAAAGTTGGCGTCCATGGACCTTGTCGGCTTGATACAGAGCTTGCGTCGCGGCCGTCTCTTGCGAAATGTCCAACGCATCCGTCGCTTCCATCTGCATGCGGTACGCCAGCTCGAACGACTGTATCCGTGCTTCGAGATTTGCGTCCTCCGCGCGAGTTGCTTGATGCTGACGATTCAGCCGTGAGAGCAAATCGAGTTGTCGACGCTGAACCGTCGCCGACGCTCGAGGGCTTTGGATATTCGCAATCAGTTCCTTAGCAAGTGATTTGCGAGTATCCAGGTAGGTGCCTTGATAGATTCCCGGCAGAAACGCGCTGCGCCAATTCGACGAGTCGGCGACAGGGAGTCCTGGGCACATGGCGACGAAACCAGGCAGATTCTGGTTTTCGCATCCCAGCCCATAGGTGAGCCAAGAACCATAGCTGGGGCGCGACAACCGCTCGTCCCCCGTATTCATCAACCGCATACTCTGTTCGTGATTCGGAGTATTCGCGTACATCGAGCGAATGACGCAAATGCGGTCAGCGTGCTGTCGAGCCGTCTTTTCGAAGACTTCACTGCACCACAGTCCGCTTTGACCATATTGGGCGAATTTGAAGGGGGAGGCTAAAGCGACTCCCGTCTCGCGTTCAGTGGTCAAGTTGCCCGTTGGCAACTTCTTACCGCCCCACTTGGTCAGTTCGGGTTTCGGGTCCCAAGTGTCTACTTGCGAAGGCCCGCCATTCAGATAGATATGAATCACTCGCTTGGCCTTGGCGGCGAAGTGCGGAGGACGCGGAGTCAGCGGGTTCACCGCGGTCGGTCGCGCGGCTTGATCGGCCTGTAGCAACGTAGGAAGCGCAAGCCAAGCTAATCCTGTTCCTACGCTCCGCAAGAGGTCGCGACGCGCGACGAGGCTCTCTGTGGGTTGCATCGCCATTTCCTTCTCCGATCTCAAACGTCGTCCGCTCAATCGACAAACATCAATTCGTTGGACATCAAGACAACCTGTGCCAACTGCTCCAACGATCCCTCGCGCATGAACTCGCGACACTCGGCGGCTTCCATCGCGGTCGGCGCTCGACCGAGCACGAACGAATAGAGGGCCGCAATACGTTGATCCGTTTCGCCCTCGGGAACTCGTCGAGCCAAGGCATCGGCTCTCGCTAACATGAACGTCGAGTTCAAGGCGAACAGTGCTTGTTGAGGTACGGTCGTCATCCCACGCCGTGAAGTCGACGTATCGGCGTTAGCAAAGTCAAACGTCTGCACCATCGCGGGGATGTTCTGCCGTTCAACAAACGAGTAAACCGTACGACGCCGATTTACGTCATCGGTAATCAAGGACGGTCGGCCATACATGCTCAAATCCAACTCGCCCGCCACCGCCAACAAAGTATCACGCATCTGCTCTAGATCGAGTCGCCGTCGATTCGCTCGCCACAGCAGCGAGTTACCGGGATCTGACTCCAACTGACGCCGCATCGCGATCGAGTTCGTTACCTGTGACGCTCGCTGATAAGCACGGGACGTCATAATCAACTCGTGCAACGGCTTCGTTCGCCAGCCATGGCGAATCAATGAGTCGGCGAGGAAGTCGAGCAGATCGAGCTGCACGGGACGCTTGGCCTGTAACCCGAAATCGCTGGGGTTATCGACCAACGACTCGCCAAAATGATGCATCCAAACACGATTCGCCCACACTCGAGCTGTCAGGGGATTAGACGGCGATGCGATCGCGTTGGCCAAATCCAACCGTCCGCCGCCCTGTGTGAAAGGTGCTCGTTCGCCTCGCGTCAACTGTCCAAGAAACTGACGAGGCACCGGAGCGCCGCGAGCACTCGGGTCGCCTCGCTGGAAGATCACTGGATCGCAGAGAATTTCTGCATCCTGAACCACCATCGCTCGCGGCGCCGCGTCCTTATGCTTGACGGCGATCGCATCCAGCTGGCCCAGCAAGCCTCGGAAAGCGTCGCCCGGCTGACGCGACAAGTAAGAGACGACATCGCGCGGCGGGAACCAGATGGGGCCTTCACGCGAGATCAGCAATCCGGCCAATGGGTCCGATTCCCCAGCCCCCTCTTTCCACGCCGTGCGCAGGATCGTGCCATAAACTCTCGCGACATCCGCCTTGTTCGTTGGTTTCGCGGCCACCAAACCGTCGATGATGCGTTGATCCACCCCACGCGCTCGCCACTCGTCGGGTTTCAACGCCATATCCCGCATCAAGTCGTGCCATGGTCCGAACACGGGATCGTCGGGAAATGCGCGACGAGCGATAGTCTGACGCCATCGCTTCGTAATCTGCGGACGCAACTGGTCGGGGATCAACGATAGAAAAAAGATCGTCGTCTCCGTGACGTCAGGCTCGGTGGTCGCTACTTGCACCAGATAGTCGGGCGTGCGTTCACGAGCCGTTTGCAATGTTTCGTCGTAGTGAGCCTGCTGCTTGTCGGTGACTTCCTTCAGTTTCGCGGCAAACTCTTGCTCGAATGGTTTGCCGCTTTCCCCAATCGGACCAATACGCGGCCGATCAATCGGCTCGATGGCGCTCGCGAAAACGCCATACAGCGAGTAATAGTCGGCCGTCGGAACGGGATCGAATTTGTGGTCGTGGCAGCGAGCACACGCGAGCGACAATCCCAGAAAACCGCGACCAACCACATCGATCTGGTCGTCAATCACGTCATGCCGATTGTTATCGAACATGCGCCCCAGCGTCAAAAGACCGAGCGCCGCCAAGTCAGGCGACTCGGGTGGTAAATTCAGTTGATCCGCCGCCAACTGCTCACGTACAAACTGGTCGAACGGCTTGTCGTCATTGAAAGACCGAATCACATAGTCGCGATAAGTGTAAGCGAAGGGGCGGATGCGAGCGTCGCCATACATCAACACTCCGTCTTTCGCATCTGAATAACGAGCGACATCCAGCCAGTGCCGTCCCCATCGCTCGCCATAGCGAGGCGAACTCAACAGTTCCTTAACTAACTGAGGAAACGCCTCGCGCGTGGTCTGCAACTGTTGTTCGGTTGGCGGCAGTCCAATCAAGTCGAACGTTACGCGTCGGATTAGCGTACGCATGTCCGCTGGCTCCGTGGCGACCATCGAACGCTCACGCAGTTTTCGCTCAATCAGTTCATCAATCGGGTGATCTTGCGCACCAACCTTCGGCGCCACAATCGGCTGAAACGCCCAATGACTCGCCGCCGCTCGCTCGATATCCGTGACGACCCGCTGACCCTCACGCGGATCGTACGCGCCTCGTCGAATCCAGACGGTCAGATCGTCGAGCTCGCGGTCGGTCAGCTTCCCACCCGACTCAGGCGGAGGCATCCGAAACTTCTCGTCGCGGTAGGTCACCGCCCGCATGAGCAAGCTCGCCGCGGGATCACTCGGCACGATCGCCGGCCCACGCTCGCCGCCTCGCTGCCAACCTTGCTTGGAATCGAGTCGCAGTTTGCCCTCGGCCAGCTCCGGCCCATGACACTCGATACAGTGCTTAACGAACAGCGGACGAATGCGGTCTTCAAAATGCTTCCGCTCCACTTCATCGCTCGACGCGGAAGCGGTGCAGCAGGAGGCGAGGGCTAGGAGGGCGAAAAGGTTGTAGTTACGCATGGGGGGCATGGTCATTGGTCATTGGTCATTGGTCATTGGTCATTGGTCATTGGTCATTCGTCATTCGTCATTCGTCATTCGTCATTCGTCATTCGTCATTCGTCATTCGTCATTCGTCATTCGTCATTCGTCATTCGTCATTCGTCATTCGTCATTCGTCATTCGTCATTGCGCGCGGGGGGGATGGTGGGCGTGGGTTGGTGGTTTGTTTGGGCGGTCCTATGGATTTTAGGTAGGCGTTTAGTTGGGGGCCTAGCTTGTCGACGATTGACTTTAGTTGCTCGACTTCTGACGGCGACAGCAGGTTGCGCCGGAAGGCTTGTCGAAGCCAATGGCGTGCTTCGTAGAGCGAGCCGCGAGCGATGCGCACAAAGCGGCGATTGTCGTTAAAGGTTCCGCGTCCGAAGCCTTCGGCGATGTTCGGGCCCACGCTATCGGCCGCTCGAATCAATTGCTTGCCGATCGTGTCGCTCGCAAACCTGTCCCAGTGTCGCACGATCAGCCAAAGAGTTTCCGCCAGTTCCTCGGCAAGTTGATACACTCGCAGTTTTTCAAACGATACCGAGCTCATGCTGACCTCCCCCAGCGTCTTCGCCGGGCGATCAACTCGAGCCAATTCAAGGACGAAATCACAAGTAAACACCTTTTTCGCGATTCCTCCCCCACAAAGAAAAATTCTATCGCCGAAAGAGAAGATGGAAAAGGAAGAAGGGAAAAAGGAAGAAGGAAAAAACAAGCCGAATGACCAACAACCAACAACCAACAACCAACAACCAATGACCAATGACCAATGACCAATGACCAATGACCAACAACAAATGACTACCCCAACAGTTCCCGAATTACCCTTCCATGAACATCGGTCAGTCGCATGTCGCGGCCGCCGAAGCGGAAGGTCAGGCGTTCGTGGTCGATGCCCAGGAGGTGCAGGATTGTGGCGTGGAGGTCATGGATGTCGAGTGGATTTTCCACGGCGCTCATCCCCATCTCATCGGTCGCTCCGTAAGTGATTCCGCCTCGGACGCCAGCGCCGGCGAGCCACATGGAATAACCACTCACATGATGGTCGCGGCCATCCGTGCCCGAGCTGTGAGGCGTGCGACCCATCTCGCCTGCCCAAACGATCAAGGTATCGTCGAGCAGTCCGCGGCGTTTCAGGTCGATCAAGAGAGCTGCAACCGGTTGGTCGGTGATGCGAGCGTTTTCGGCATGCCTCAGTTTTAGCTCCCCATGCTGGTCCCAAGGCGAGTTGTTCGCATGTGTGCTGGGGCAAGTAATCTCGATGAAGCGAACGCCTGCTTCGGCCAGCCGTCGAGCTCGCAGGCATTGCAGCGCGTAGAGTTTGTCGAAGTCGTTCGAGCGATCGACTCCATAAAGTGCGAGTGTCTCGGCTGTCTCGGTGGCGACTTCGCAGAGTTGGGGGACGAGTGTCTGCATGCGGGCCGCAGTCTCATAATTGCGGATACTCGATTCAATCGCCTCGGCGTCTCCCTGAGAGTGGGCAAACTCCGAGTCAATATCACGCAGGAAGTCCAGTTTCGCTCGTTGCAAGTCACTGGGGTCCGCGGCCGTAATATTGTCGACAGGTTTTCCCTTCGCTCGAACCAAAGTAGCTTGGTGAGTAGCGGGCAAGAAGGAACTCGCAAAGTTCTGAAAGCCGCCGTTGGGAATCCAGTCGTTGTTTAAGAGTACATAGCCAGGCAGGTCTTGATTCTCTTGCCCGAGCCCGTAGGAAATCCACGAGCCCATGCTTGGCGCCGCCGCGATCGATCTGCCCGTGTGCAACAAGAGCGACTGAGCGCCATGCAATGGCGACTCGCCTACCATCGATCGCAAGACGCACAACTGATCCGCTACCTTGGCGGCATGCGGGAACAACTCGCTGACCCAGAGTCCTGATTCGCCGTACTGTGCGAACTTCCAGGGACTGCCGAGCCACTTCCGGCCCGCGCTGACCGCCTGCGACCTGGGGTCTGGCCGCCATTTAGCAGGTTCACCGTTTCGTCGAGTCAACTCGGGCTTAGGATCATAAGAGTCGACATGGGACACTCCACCATCCATGAATAGGAAGATGACTCGTTTGGCCCGTGGCGAAAAGTGAGTGCGCGAGGGCGTTGCAGCGTGCGCGGGCTGCCCAAACAAGCCCGCCAATGCCAGCCAGCCAAACCCGAGACTCGACTGCTGCAGAAACTCGCGCCGCGATCGCGAAGGCGATTGATGTCCTGGGCATGGGCAAGAAGAACCCCTTGAGCGGTTGTTTGAGATGGGCCGCGGTGAGTTGCTCGTCGTGTCGAGTTCATGGGACATAAAGGAACTCCTTCAGATTGAACACCGCATGGGCGGCATCTTGCCAGACGAGCGGTTGCTTGAGCAGATCGCCGGATAGTCCACGTAGTTCAGCGCTTCGGTGGATGAGTTTGTCGAGTCGCCGGACTTCGGTTTCGCGAGCGGGTCGGCCCAAGGCGTTCGACAGCATGCGTTCGATGCGCTGGGACGTCGTCGTTGAGCCATCGGTTAGCAGCCGCTCGCTCCAGCAGCGTGCTTGATCGACGACGAAGGGGTCGTTGAGCAGCGCGAGCGCTTGGTCGGGAACGTTCGTCACATCACGTCGACCGACCGTTTGTTTGGGCAATGGCTGATTGAACAACGCCAGGAAACGAGGCGGTTCCATCATGGTCATTTCCAGATAGAGGCTGCGACGTCCTTGGCCATCGAGCGGCCCTTTGAAAAGACGCTTCTGCGAATCCTCCGCGGTTCGGAATGGCTCGATGGCAGGGCCGTAAAGAGTTGGGTCGAGTCGGCCCGAGACTGCCAGGATCGAATCGCGTAAAGATTCCGCATCAAGTCGACAGGCAGGACGATGGTGCCACAGACGATTCTCGGGATCGACCGCGAGTGCGGACGATTGGGGGATGCTCGATTGTTGCCAAACCGCCGAATTAACCAACAGCCGAATCAACTTCTTGGTCGACCAGCCCTCGTCCATGAATCGTTCCGCGAGGTAATCCAGCAACTCAGGATGACTTGGACGTTCGCCAAGGTGTCCAAAATCATCGGGTGAACGCACCAGCCCTTCGCCAAACAGGTAGTGCCAGACGCGGTTCACATAGACGCGAGCGGTCAAGGGATTCTCGGCCGCGGCCACTTGCCGAGCCCACGCAAGTCGTTGACTGGCACGATCCTCGGGTGGAGCTGAAGGAGGCACTAGCGTTGAGACGAATCGCACTTGACCTCGCGGAACAGCAGCTCCTAGATCGGTGTACGACCCGCGAATGCCAACCCGCGAGTCGCGTCCTTCGTGCCAATCATCTGCTGACCCAACCGTTTGGTCCACTTGGAGCTTTCGTTCCAATTCACGATAGGTCTTCACCAAGCGATCGACCGCGGGGCTCGCGGTCAACTCCTGCGGCAATAGCTTGGCTTGTAACGCGTCGTTCAGGAGTCGAACATCCTCCGAGTTGCATTGTCCGTCGAGCCAACGCTGCACGGACGCTCGTAATAACTGAGTGAGCCGCCGAGCCCAGTCGGGCTCTTGAGCGAGTTGGCCGAACAGCGGCGCGAATCGCTCTAATTCATCTTGGGGAGGCTGGCCTGGCGGATGCTGATAGACGCGCGTGACTCCAAACCATGAGCGTTCGTCGGTGAGGTCGGTTTCTTTCACGCCTCCATAGCCGACGCGAGGTGGAAAGTAATTGTTCAGCGATTTGGTCGCCAACTCGAAGTACACCATGCGCGGAGCCCGATCGACGGTGCCTTCCAGCGAATCGAAGTTGCCCGCGGTGAGTGTTCGCCAGGTTGGATGAGGCAGCGCGGGAAACTGTAGTCGCTCGGGATTTAACGCACGATCGACAATGAACGACAGCGAGGCGTGATTGCCCGCGGTCATCTCAATCGAGAAGGTGATCGGTTGAGTGGGATCTAGCTGAGGGCTTTGCAGCGAGCCCGCGAGACGCTGCGAGAAGACATGCGAGTAACGACCGGCGGGCAGTAACTGTTGCAACGCGACATTCTCCGAGTTGCTTACCACCAACTCGCCGTCGCGGACTAACCCCGATTTCATTCCCCAGCCGTCCCAACGCCAGCCTGCGGCGCCGTCAGGCTGCGTGAAGTCAGCGAGCAGCTTGAGGTGTTGACGATTCGCGGCGACTCGCTGCTCGCGCTCAGTTGCGAATTCCTCGGGAGTGACCGAGGTCGCGAGTGATCGCTTCCAGAATTCCATTAGAGATGTCGGGAAAGACTTGGCAGGCTGACTGTCGGCGGCGATCGCGCGGATGCGTGCGAGAGTGCCCTCGGGTTGATCGAGATCGGTTGCCTTGATCCAGAGCCGCCCGAGTTCTTGCCGCAACTCTTGCTTGATGCCACTCAATTGTTCCACAGTCGATTGATTGGGATCAACGACGTCGATGGTGCGAGACGTGAAACGAGTGCTCATCAACATGCCCGCCAACGAGTAGTAATCACGTTGCTCGACGGCGTCCAACTTATGGTCGTGGCATTGAGCGCAGGCTAAGGTTGTCCCGAGAAAAGCCTTCCCCAAGGTGTCGATCATGTTGGCGACCGCTTCTTGAGTGATTCCTTCCGCAGCCGAGTTGTCGCCGTGTCGTCGTTCCCCAAGTCGCAACATCATGGGACCGATCAGTGCTTCGTTGACGCCATTCCTTGGGTTGACTCGCGGTGGCAGCAGATCACCAGCGATCTGTTCGAGAACAAATTGGTTGTAGGGCAGATCGGAGTTGAACGCGCGGATCAAATAGTCGCGATAACGCCATGCGTTCTTGGCCGGCACGTCCCACTCGTAACCATGAGTGTCCGCGTAGTGGACGACATCCATCCAATGTCGCGCCCATCGCTCGCCAAAGTGTGGACTCTCCAACAACCTTGTCACCAATTGGTCGTAGGCGTTCGCTGACTCATCGTGGCAAAACGTCTCGAGCCACTCTGGATCGGGCGGCAGGCCTGTGAGCGTAATGGCTAGGCGGCGAGCGAGCGTGCGTCGTTCAGCGACCTGGTTGGGCCGAAGACCTTGCTCGCCTAATTTGGCAAGAATGAAACGATCCACCTCGGTGCGCGCCCAGTCGGTCGATGATGTGGAAGGCACGGCGATTTTGGCGACCGGTTTCAAGCTCCACCAATTCATCCGCTGTTGGAACTCGGTCTCCCACTCGACGGACTTGTCGCGCTTGGCCACCTCGCCGACACGTGGATCAGGTGCACCGGCTTCGACCCAGGCGGTCAGGTCGGCGATCACTGCATCGGGCAGTCGGCCCTGTCGCGGCGGCATTTCCGAGAAGCCGCTGTCATGGCGGATCGAGCGGATCAGCGGACTCTTTTCGGGCTTGCCGGGGACGATGGCTGGCTGACCCGATTCGCCGCCCAGTTGCCAGCCTGCCTTGACGTCGAGTCGCAGGCCGCCTTGAAGCTCTTTGGACTCGGCGCTATGGCAGGAATAGCAGTGGGTAACCAATACAGGGCGAATCTTCTTTTCAAAGAACTCGAAATCAGCTTGGGCTTGAGCAAAGGTTGCCTCAGTACCGCAGGCGAACTGGCAGCCGATCAAACCAACTAGGATTGCTCGAAGACACAACGCCATCGAGTCGCCACGATGCTTGGCGCCGCGGCGCAATGCGATAAGAGGCGATCTGGTACGGGCCGTTGAGGGGAGCGGCATAATGACCTCCGGAAACTGACTCACAGGGCCGGGCCACTTCGAAACTGTAGAGCAAACAGGTCGGCTTCCTGTAATACAAATCGGAGTCGAACAGGTTGGCCAGCCAGCGGCGCAAGATTGGAATCTTTGCGCCAGCGAATGGTTTGATCAATCGAGTCGCCCACCAGCGCCTGGCAATCTTCCAAGGCGAACCCTGGCAGTGGGACCCCTTGAGCGTTCTGGATCTCTGCCTTGACGCTGCCGCCTGCGCTTGTGGAGTAGTTGAGTGAAAGTTCTTGACCCGCGAAAACCAAGGGATGAGTGATCAACTCGCCAGCATCAGCGCCGCCATGCACGGAGGCAAACCCGTCGGTGCGGAGAGTGAAACGACGAAAAGGCGTGGTGTAGATCGACATCTCGTTCGGACCAGTAGGCACAACGTTCAATGCGGCGTAGTTGGAGCGATTGCCCCAACGAGCGGGGTCCAGTCCGGGGCGAATGAATGCTTCGCGGAACGTTCGATCGTACGGTCGGTCGCCGCGAGCGGTCATGAACATGATGTCCGTACTTTCACCCCGACCGGGATGGAATCGCGTGGGAAGAGCGATGTAGATGTGCGGGGCGCGGAAGTACGGATGAGTCAAGCTGGTGTAAATATGCTCGCCGGGAAAATTAGGATTCATCGGCGTCGGTACGGTCCAGTGGATGAAGTCGGTGGACGTCGCACGCGAGACTGATCGCAGGCCATCGAGTCGCCATTCGGTGGCCGTGCTGACTCCCGCGGTGAATGTTCGCACGTAGGCGACGTATTTTTGCTCGGCTTCCGACCAGAAGGAGACATTCTGCGAATCGAATGCGCCTTGAGTCATCACGGGCTTGTCGTGCAAACGGCGCCAATGGATTCCATCCCCGGATGTAAAGGCAATCAAGCCGCCGCCGGGATTCCTGAGAATCGTGCCTGCGAGCGCCTTGAAGCGTTCGTTCGCAGGCACGCCTGGGCGAGTGTCGAGAAAGGGCGAGAAATTATGACAGACGCTTTTCTCGTGCAGAATCACGTTGTTTTGTTTGGTTCCTTCCAACTCGTACAGTCCAAGCTGCGGCTTGATCCAGTGAATGCCATCCTTGCTCTCGCAATAGCGAGTTACTTCGGTGCTATCGCCGTCAAATTTCGCGCCGCGCCCGTCGCGAGTGTAGAGTCGAAACAGATCGCCATCCTTGATGACCGTGCCGTATTCGAGCGAGTTGGCTGGCTCGGACATCGGCGGAGCGAGCTGCGGCTCGTGCAATTTGAGCGTCGTGTTCTCCAGCCGATCAATCAGGTATCGATCAATGAACAACTCGCGTCGCGAGCCAATCTCACGCACCGGCGAAGGGACCGGCATTTTGGCGAGGTAGATGCTGGTCTTGCCTTCGTGGGACGAGTAGTAACTGATCCAGAGGAAGTCGTTGTAGAGAACGAGACCGGCGTAGCTAGTGTCGCCGCCCGAGGGAAGTTCCAGGAACTCGGTCAGCTTCGCGGTTTCTGGATCGATCCAGCACAACGAGGTTCGCACGCGGCCGTCGTAGAGTCTTACCGCGGCGAGTAATCGCCCATCGGGCATGCGAATCATGTGAGGGCCGCCGATTCGCACTTGGAGGTCTTTCCACTTCCACTCCTTGTAAGGTGCCTGCGAAATTCCCAACAAGCCCGTATTCGATTGGTTTCCTTTCCCATCGCGACGCAACAGGCAGTAGGCGGTGTCGCCGACGAAGACGATTGATGTTTCGTTGGGGTAACCGTCCTCGTACAGTTTTTCGACCAGAGTGTCGAATCGCTTTCCATCTTTGCTGGAGTACAGCCTGACGGACTTCTGCTCACCGCAACCGTAGCCGATGCCGTACGCGATTCCCTGATGCCAAGTCACTCGCCACAGCCAGAAATTGGGATCGCCAATCGCATGCTTCTCGCTCCAAGTTCGTCCATCGGCGGAGAACCAGGCGAGTGACTGGTGAGTGTGTTTTGACTTGTCGTGAAGGGCTTCCGCGCCGCAGAGCATCAATTGTCCGTCGGGCGTCACCGTGATTTTGGCGTCGCGCAGGTCTGAGTTGTTGGACGTGATCAGCGCCGCCGATTCCCACTTAACGCCATCGGTGGAAGAGATAACTCGCAACGCTCCATCAGGTGAGACGTGCCCTTTTCCTTCTCGGAAGACACAGAACCACCGATCGTGAAAACGAACAAGGTCGGTAAAGGCGTTATGCGGCGCCTGGTCCCAGATCTTCGTCGCACTTGATTTGGGAATCGGCTCGAGAGCGCTAACGCTGTGGGAAACACTCAATACCAGCACGACCAAAAGAAGGTGCTTCATCGGATCCTCTGGTTGCGGCGATCAGCGACCGAGGCAGTCGAGTCGCCGGAATGGTAGGAGGCGGGACGTTGGAGAACGCAAGTTCCCCAAGCCGATTGATGATAGCCGAATCGAAGCGTCGAGTCGACGTGAAGCCGACGTCGATCGTTCTGGTCCGGACGTGTTTGGTTGGATCGATGGGTGGTTCGTGATTCACGGACGGAATTCTTGCGAATTCCGCTACAAGACGGACGCGGATTTTCTGACTGGAGCGTGTTTGGTTGGATCGACGGGTGGTTCGTGGTTCACGGACGGAATTCTTGCGAATTCCGCTACAGGACGGACGCGGATTTTCTGGCTGGAGCGGGGTTTGGTTGGATCGATGGGGGGTTCGTGATTCACGGACGGAATTCTTGCGAATTCCGCTACGAAATCCTCCCCCCATTTCCGTGATCTTCCGTGCCCTTCCGTGGCCAAATCCTCCCCGCGATTTCCGCGGCATCAAGCTAGGCGCCGTCCGGACGGTTGCGAGCTAACGTTTCGATCTCGGAGGGCGGCAACGCTCGTTGGTAAATTCGCAAGTCTCGAATCTTGCCATTGAAGTTGCCATTGATCCCGCCGCCAAGCGTCAATGGCGCGTCGGTATCAAGCAGGTAGTGGCTCGCATCGAACTCGGGGGATTGCGCGACCTGTTTGCCATCGACATGGAGCGTTAGGCGCGAGGACGAGCGAGTGGCGACGATATGATGCCAAGCGGACGACAGCGAGTGGCCTGACTGAACCTGTTGTCCCGCCGCGAACGCAAAGACCTTCCCCGACGGGAGTGTGGCGCAAAACACTTGCCCCTCGTGTTCGGCCATGGTCCACGCGCGGCGATATTTGACATCGGGTGTGTGGTCGAGTCGTTCGAGACGCTTCCACGACCCTTCGCGTTCGTAGGCGTAGACCTCGGCGAGTGGCAAGGTGCCGGCCAGGAAGCGACCGTTGTGGACTACCATGCCCATGACTTCGAGCTCTTCACCGAGTCGCCCAGTGTCGGTCCAGCGATTGATCGCCTCGAACCGAAACACTCGACCACTTGGCCAAGTGGCGACATGTAGCTTGCCTTGGTATGGCGCGAATGCGTAAGTCTGAGTGTTGTCGCCAAGTTGACCGCAGTCGGTCCATTGCTGACCGTCAAACCGATAGACTCGACCGCCATCGTAGCTGGTCGCGTAAAGATGTCCGTCATGGAAGGTCAATGACTCGACTCGCTTGGGACCGAGTTCACCGGTGGTCCGATCGGGACCTAGAGGCGCGGGGAGGCGAGTCCAGGTTTTGTCCTGTTCGTAGCGAAAGAAGCCAGGAGGCTGGTAGAGCGAGGAGGCGTACAGTCGACCGCGGAAAACGACCAAGCCGCCGACCGCTTCCGTGTCGGGCAATTGTCCGCAATCGCGCCAAGACGAACCGCCTTCGTAGCGAAAGATGCGACCGCCAAGAGTTAGGTTCTCGGACTCGGGCAGGCTTGAACCAGCAACTCGATACTTGCCGGTGCCTGCATACAAGTGGCCTTGGAATTCGGCCAACGCGGTGACACTGTTCGAGCCATCAGGCGCGCCGCAATCGTTCCACTGTTGCTTGCCCGCATAGCGGTAGACTCGACCCGTTTGATCCTTGCCCGGCTCGCAGGTGCCGGCGTACAGAGTGCCCTCGTGGGTGGCGAGCGAGAAGGCGAAGAGCGCCTTGCCGGGCCGGCCGCAATCCTGCCACGGAGTGGAGCGGTCGTTGTCGATGCCAAACTGTAAATGACGCCAGTTGGCTTGATTCGACGTGACGCCTGCGTTGGTTTTGAGTGTGAGATGAAAGCCTCGTCGTTGGCTGGCGTCGTACTGACTGACGAGATCGCCGGGCAAACGATCGGACGTCTCGTCGGACTTGGCCCAGAGTGCAATCGTAAAGTCACCCTTACCTAGTCGCGGCGCGTCGGTTGAGGGGATTTGTTGAGGCTGGTCGACGGTTGGCCAACTCAGTACCGCGTTCTTTGCATCTTGAGAGGGTTTGTCCGCGGCGATTGTTGGGGCCGCGAAGAGAAAAAGCGTTGGCAGCACGAGTGTCGCGAGTCGCATGTTGGCGTGACCTCTACTACATCAGTCAGCGTTAAGTGTTTACTTTAGTGGAACTCATCGTATGGAAATGGCGATTCGACACATAGTCGTGGATCGCTCCGCGATCCAACGCTCCGGCGGAAAGGCGTTGGATCGCGGAGCGATCCACGACTATATGAAACTGTCGCTGTCCAACTAAAACGTCACTTGGCTCCTTTTGCTACTTGGCCCATTTCGTTAAGGGCCGCTGTTCATGGCCAGGTGTGCCGCCCGCGTTCATCGCCATGTTGCCGCCATCCATGGGGATGATCGCGCCGGTGATCCAGCGCGAGGCGTCCGACGCCAGCAGAACGGCCAGCCCCATGATATCGTTTGGCTGGCCCAGTCGCCCCGTGGGGATGCCTCGCAGGAAGCGACCTTCCAGCGTGGGGTCTTCGGCCATGCGAGCTTCCAGGCTGGGGTTGACCACTTGCGCCGGCGTGACGCAGTTGACCCGCACGCCGCGATAGCTCCACTCGGTGCTCAATTCGCGAGTCATCTGAATCACGGCCCCCATCGCCATACTGTAGGCGATATGTCCTCGCCCAAGCGCCGTGGAACTCGCCAGCGACCCGATGTTCATGATCGAACCGGCCCCTTGAGCAAGCATCCTGCGGCCTGCTTCCTGGCACATCGCGAACCGACCCACGACCAGATTTTGCAAGACGCGATGGAGGTCGGCGATCGTCAAGTCTTCGGGCTTGCACAGATGCCCATCGCCAGCAATGTTCCCCAGAAAATCAACTCGTCCAAACTGGTCATCCACCAATCGAAACAACTCGGCGATGGCGTTGGGATCCGAGACGTCGGTTTCGGCGACCAGCGTCGTTCGGCCAAGTGTCTGAATCTGTTGCGCAGTGGCTTCGGCGCCCAGGCGGTTACGATCGACCAGGACCACGTTGGCGCCGTGTTGAGCGAGTGCGAGCGCCGTGGCGCGTCCTAATCCTTGAGCGGCGCCGGACACCACCGCGACTCGCCCAGTCAATGAAAAAAGTTCGCTGGTCATCGCTAGGAATTCCTAATCGGAGGTGCGGGGACGATGGAAATCTCGGAGTGAGGCGGCGGTCAGTATGCTGCCTGCCAACAGGATCGCGGCCATCGACCACAGGCCCAACTGGCCCAGAATCGACGCGCCGAAGAAGCCGCCAATGTTGGCGACCGAGTTAATCAAGGCAATGCCGCCCGCGGCGGCGGTTCCCGACAGAAACGCACTGGGAATCGTCCAGAAGACCGGGAGCATGCTCATCATGCCCGCTTGGGCCAGGCATAAACCGGCGAGCGCAATGGATGGCGAGGGGGCGAGCGCTACCAGCGACCAGCCCACGGCCGCCGCGAGTGCTGATGCCATCAAGTGCCAACGACGTTCGCCCGTGCGATCGGAACTAACGCCCACCAGCGACATCGCAATAATGGCGCACAAGTGAGGCAGGGCGGTCAGCAAGCCAATCTGAAAATTGGAGGCTCGTTGATACTGTTCCTTGATGAGAGTCGGAAAGTATGCGGCGCCCGCGTTCGAGCCGACGGCGACCGTAAAGTAGATCGCAATCAACAACCAGACTCGTGGTTGAAGCATGGCGCTCCAGCGATCTGGACCATGTTGAGCGCGTCGCGCTCGGTCTTCTTCCGCTAAATGGTCCACCAACCAACGACGCTGCGAGTCGGATAGCCAATGTGCGTCCTTCGGCGAATCTTTGAGGTAGAGCAAGACCGCGAAGCCAACGAGCGATGTGGGCAATCCCTCCAGGATGAACAGCCACTGCCAACCGTGCCAGCCATTGACGCCATCGAAGTGGTCCATGATCCATCCCGACAGCGGATTGCCAAACACATTCGAGAGGCCGATGGCCAGCATGAAGAAGGCCGTCATCTTGGCGCGTTGACGATCGGGAAACCAATCACTGAGATACAAGATGATTCCGGGAAAGAAACCTGCCTCGGCGATCCCCAACAAGATGCGAAGTGCGTAGAACGTCCAGATGTCGCGAGCAAACATGGTGGCCGCCGAAACCAACCCCCATGTGATCATGATCCGAGCGATCCAGCGTCGCGCGCCAAAGCGACGCATCAACAGATTGCTCGGCACCTCAAAGAGAATATAGCCGACATAGAACATGCCGTACCCGAGGTCGAACGTCGCCTTGCTTAACCCGAGATCTTCTTGCATCGCGAGTCGAGCGAATCCGACGTTAGCTCGGTCCAGGATATTCAATACGTACAACAGGCAGATGAACGGAACGATCCGCCAGGCAACCTGCCGCAGAGTGGCTGCGGCGAGTGGATTGTCAGCGGTCAGGGAGCCGTCGAGCGAACGGTGATCGTGACTCATGGGTTTCCCCGAAGATTGGTTACCACAACACGATCGCGCGACCAGGGCCGCCATGGCAATCACGCACCTTAACGGCGGCGAACAAGAAGTACGCGCCTTGCGCGGGGATCTTGCCGACATTCGTCAGGAACTCGACGCCGACCATCTCGCGGCTCCCCAACGCCCAGTAAGTCATCAACGCTCGCTTGGGATCGACGCCGCCCAGATCGGGCGCGTCGCTCGCCACGCAACGAATGCCTCGCTGCTTCAAATAGACGATCGTGTCGGGGCCAGGCGCGGGCCAACCTTCCGCTTTGCCTTGCAATGGTTCGAGCCATAGACCGGTGTCGGCCGGTTGTGGTCGCAGGTGTTTGTCGTTGTGCCCCGTCTGGAAAACGACAACGTCTCCCGGACGCAACTCGCCCGCTGTCTTTTCGTAGTTGCGTACGTGGTCAACCGTGATTTCGGGTGAAGCGGGCCAACTGGCGGGCTTCGTGGAACCGACGAGCGACCGAACATCGATCACTCGCGCCTCGCCGCACGTCCAGTCGATCGGCACTTGCTCGGTCGTCATCGTGCTTGTACCGCGACGTCCGTATTTCTTCTCATATTCCTCGAGCCACCCGCGTATCTCGGGTGCATAAGGAATGGGCTTCTCGTCCGCGGGAAGAGCGTACGAAGGAGGGACCAAATGAGTGCCAGCCATGGCATCCATCAGATGCCCATGGTGCCACATGTCGAGGTATTCCGAGTACAGGAAGTCGATCTTCAAATAGACTTGGCGATGAGTGCCTGTGTCGATGCCGGGGGACGTCAGCGGCAACTTGGGCGACAGAGTAGGGGAGAGGTCCAACGCTCGTTTCGCTCGACAGGCCTCGATCAAGCGTTGAGGCAATTTACCGCCGACGATCGAGAACGCTCGGCCTTCTCCATAAGGGCCTCCCTCGTGCTTCGGACCCAACAGGCAATAGAACGCGCCTGTTGCGGGGAGCTCGCCTAGCCGAGTCGCTCCTTCCGTCCAGATCATGCCGTACTTGAGGCCTGCGTAATGGGTCGGTTCCGCCAAGTCGGGCAGCGGCCCCATGCTGGCGCTATCGGTGCCGACGGTCAACACGCCTCGCTTCCCCAAAAACTCCATGCAGTCAGGATCAGGATCGGGATAACCCGGCGCTTTGCGGTCAAGTATCTCGGCGATGAAGCGACGTCCCTCGGGCAACGGACGATAGTATTTGTCCGAGTAGTCGCTGCGAAACAGGACGACATCGCCGCCACGCACGGTTCGGTGTTGCTTTTCAAAGCGTTCGACATGAGCGGGACGCACCAAAGGACTCGTCCCCTTCGGCGCCTGATCCAACAGTTCTCGCACATCGAGCACGCATGCCTCGCCGCCGAATTGCCACGGTTCGATCTTGTCGGTGTAAGCGAGTCCCAGTGGGCCGGACTTCTCGCGCTTCAACTCGGGGCGAGCGACCGAGTGCGGAGGGACGTCCAATTGCGTGCCTGTATTGCCGTCGATTAACAGCGTGTCGATGTTGTACGCCGACTCCGCGCCAATCGTTCGCGAATGGATGATCGCGAATCGAGGAAACGGATGACTCGGCCAAGTGCAGGGATACTCGGGGGCGATCAACAGCGAGTGGTCGACAAAGCGTGGCTCTTCGCCAAGAGCTCCAACAGCTCCACTGTGCCAACAGATTACCGCGAGTATCGCCGCGGCGAGTGTTGAACTCGCTCGCTGATACGGCGGGTGTAGAAGTCGATCCGCGCTCATCGATTTCCTCCCTCTGCCTAAATTGGACAGCACCAAGTTTATCTGTTTCAGGCAGTGTTAAGTGTGGAAAAGGCCGTGACGGCCATAGTCGTGGATCGCTCCGCGATCCAACGCTTGGACTTAGCGGCGTTGGATCGCGGAGCGATCCACGACTATGTGAACCCGCCGCAGTCCAATTAATCAAGTGCTCAACGCTTCTGAAACAAGTCAGACTTTACCAATTGCTCAATCACCGTTCGCAGGGCATAACCGTCTTGCTTGCTGGCGACCGCGATCGCTTCAATCTCTCGTTGATCGTCGATCGTCATCACTCGCCGCAAGGCGTAAGTTGCAAGCTGGTCAATGAAGGCGACCGCGAAGCGATCCATGTCCTCGCTCAAGCGTTGTTTGAATTGATCGGGACCGGAGTACTGGCGTCCGTCGGGGAACTGACCGCTCGCGTTGACTTGCGGGTCGTCGCCTAATCCGCCCGCCACCTTCTCGGTGGTTCGCCAACGACCGATGGCATCGTAGTTGTCGAACGCGAATCCCAGAGGATCAATATTGCGATGGCAAGAAGCACAGGTCGCATGAGTCGCGTGGGCCTGCAACTGCTCGCGGATCGTGGCCTTCGGTTTGTTGCTCGGAGTCGGCTCGAGAGGCTCGACATTGGGCGGCGGAGGGGGAGGAGTGCGACCGAAAATCGCTTCGGATACCCACACGCCGCGATGGACAGGGCGGTGCCGAGCGCCATCGGAAGTCAACGACAGCACGGACGCATGCGTCAGAACTCCACCTCGATGATCCGCATCGGTGAGTTCAACACGCTGAAATCCCGCTTGAGGTGGAAACGACTTGCCGTAGTGCATCGCGAGCCGTGCGTTCATGACGGTCCAACGAGAGTGCAGGAACTCGCGAATCGATAAATTGTCCGCGAACACCTCGCGGAAAAACTGAGTCGACTCCAGTACCATGCTCCGTTCCAGCCACTTGTCGTAGTCGGGGTAGAGCTCCGAGTCGGGAGGAAATTGGCCGACGCGATGCAATTGCAACCACTGCCGCGGAAACGACTCGGTGAATCGACTCACCTTCGTATCTTGCAGCATGCGTTGCAATTGTTGCTGTAAGACGCTGGGTTGATGTAATTCGCCGCGACCGGCGAGTGTAAACAACTCGTCGTCGGGCAGCGAACTCCACAAGAAATAAGAGAGTCGCGACGCGAGCTCGAAATCGTTGATGCGATCGCGAGGCGCAGTCGGCGTTCCTTCCACCAGGTAGTAGAAGTTCTGGGAGCTGAGTACCGCGGTCATCGCGGACAAGTAGGCCGCTCGAGGCGACTCGCCAGCCGCCAACTCGCTGGACATCAACTGCAGATAGCGCTCGACTTCCGCCTCGGTCGCCGGACGACGCCAAGCTCGCGAGATGAAATGCGCCAGAGTTGCTCGCGACGACGTCAAGATTGCTGAAGGAGATTCTTGAGTCTTGCCTGCGGATTCGTTCAGGTCCTCGGGAAAGAACGCTGCTCGCTTTTGAGAATCCGTGGGCGAGACGATTGGACCTTCGCATTCGTACCAGTCGACCAATAGTAGAGGGAAGATGGGCCGACCATCCTCCAGCAAGAGCTTGTAACCGATAGGACTCGGTCGGTAATCCTTCAATCGAGTGACCGTTTTCGGCGTGAGGCTCGGAGTGGGGCCATCATCCAGTTTGCCGGGCGCTTCATTGATCAGTTGAAAACCGCCTTGAGGCAAGAAGGTCTCGATCTCGATCACTGTCGGTTGATCTTCCGCCGCCAATACGTCTTGTCCAACCTCCGCTCGCTTGAGGCTGTTGTTCCAGAGGCTTAGACGCGGCAGGCGGCCTTGAAACGACGGCAATCCGCTCAATTGCACGCGAATGCGGTAGAGGCCCGGCGACGGCGCTTGGATGTTTCCCACCAACAAGCTGGGGTAAATCAGCCAGCGATTCGGCGCTTCGGTCGCTTGGCGGCGAGTGGCGGATGGCGGTTGCTTTTCGGGATATGCTTGTCGCAGCACCGAGTCGGCTGCCTTGAGGTAGCGTTCGACATGGGATGGCGAAAGAGTGAGCAGCGATCCGATGCGGTCAAAACCGTGCCACCGTGGGTCTTCGTTTAACGCTCCCGGCATCGTCGGATCGAAGTGAACTCCCAACAAGTCATAGAGCGTCCGCGAGTATTCGTCGCGACTGAGGCGGTAATGACTCACCGGCCCGCGACTCGCCATACGAGCGGCTCGGCCCGCGTCGATCCGACGCGAGACGACTTCCACCAGCCGACTCAATTCATCGGCCGAAAGCTGCGGCTGATCCTTGGGCGGCATCTCGCCTGAATTCACTCGGAACATCACCTCGCTCCAGCGTTGAGCGACCAGCATGTCGGCGAAGTTGCGCGAGACGTTGTCGAGTCGGAATTGGCCTTCTTGCTTCTTCGAATCGTGACAGCGCAAGCAGTACTTGGCGAAGAGTGGCTGCACGGTCTTGTCGAACTCGGCCGCGTCATCCGACCACGCCGTGGATGCGACGAGGCTGATTGCCGTAGTTATTGCGAAAAATGTGACTCGCATGCATTTGTTGATGCCTGTACGCAGGATTAACTTCGCCATGTTCGTCAAGACGTCGATCCCACCAAGCGTAACACTCTTGCTCATCAGCTCACTCATTCGCGTTGGAAGGGATGCGATTGACGGTGTAGTACGCATGACGATGGAGCAACTCTTCGTTGTCCCGGGAACGAAGGGCGCCAAGGTCAAACTCAAACACAAATCCAGGTTCGAATTTGACGAGCGAGACGTGCGCCGACATACCGTCTTCGGCGAGCGTTACTGCCTTCACTCCTGGCTGATGTCGTTCGATCTCGGGTCCGCCATAACCTCCGTGATAGGGATGAGTGAATGCGGAGATTGCATACGACTCGGGAGATCCGCCTCGAGGGGCATCGACGGGCTTGGTGAAATGGACGACGAAGCCGTCGGGAGTGATGTTGAGCCGCAGGATTTCGAACGGCATCTTGCCGCTCCATTCCACTCGCTCTAACGCAAACGGCTTGACGCCGCGCACCGGCCAGCCGCGATTCGTGCCGCCACACAAGAGTTTGCCTTCGGGTGTAAACTCAACATGCAGAATGCCGGTGGAAAGTCCCTCGCGGAATGGATAGCAGGCGCCTTGCCAGACGCCGTCGATCTTCTCAGTGGTCGCTCGCATCAAGATCGATTGCGTGTAATCGCCTAGAAACATCTGATTCTCGAACGGTCCAAAACGGCCTTGAGTGCGGTTCACATTGAACGCCGTGATGGAACGGCCCATGCGAATGTACGGAAACACCACCGCATAAGGAACCAATTGCGGAACCCGCTTGCTTTCGATAGCCAGGCGACTGCCTGATTTGGGCATCTCAGGCGTTGGTCCCAACTCGGGCGCGTACGAGTACCAGTGGAAACTGGCGGGATGGCCGTGAAAGCTGCGAGGGGACACCGCTTTCAGGCTGCATGAACAGTTCCAAGGCCCCTGGCTTTCGATATAGAACAGTTCCTGATGTTCGTTCCAGCCAATTCCCCCTGGACTTCGTAAGCCGCTCGCATAGGCCGTCGTCTTGCCATCGGGCGCCACCTTCATAATGAAGCCGCGATTCCAGGCATGCGAATAATACGATTCGGAAAGCCCGAGCGCGATGAATTGGTTTCCTTCCGCATCCAGTTTCGAACCAAAGGCGTACTCGTGGTAGTTCGCATAGCCCCAAGCATCCGAGATCGTGTCGAAACGATCGGCCGCTTGGTCGCCATCGGTGTCGCTCACGCGAGTTAACTCGCAACTTTGAGTGACTCGGAGGGCATTGTCTTTCCAGACCAATCCGAAGATCTCGTCGAGTCCCGTGGCGAACCGATGGAACGTCGGCGTGGGCTTGGGCGCGTCGACTCCATCCATAAAGTAGATCTCGCCATGGCGAGTGCCCACGGCCACTCGTCGGTCGGGCAACACCGTGAAAGCGCCCGCCTCGATCACGAGATCCTTGGGGATCGGCAGGTTGACGATCGGATAGTATTCCCGCTCGCGCAACTCCGTCCCCCAACGCTCGCCCACTTCCTCGCCGTGCGCGACGTTGCACGCGACGCCGCACATGATGCCGATCAAGAGCGAGAAGAACGCGAACCAGATCGTCTTGCGACCGAGACTACTTGGGAACCACTTCATACAGTAACTCCAGCGAGTTCTTGCCGGGGGTGAGTTTCAAGGGGAGCAACAGCTCTGACCGATTCGGTCCGTCGGTTGAAGGACGCACGATCGCTTCCGTGGAGGGAATCGTCAAACGCAAACGACCCATCTGAAATACGCGGTCTGACTCACGAGTGAAATTGCCAGCGAGTGCTCGGAACCAGACGGTTTGCGAGGTGGGAGAGTCGAGCACCAATTGGCGCTTCAATTGTCGTGTGGTTTCCGACGCTTGGGCTTCGCAACGATCTTCGATATCGATCGTTCCGCTGCGGTACAAGAAAGTGGGGATCGACGAAGAGCCAAGATAGTAGCCGCGGAATTGGTAGCCGACATTCTTAGGGTAGAGAGGATCGGGATTGGTGCGAGCCTCTTTGGTCATCACGGGCAAACGCGGCCAAGCTGCGTCCCGATCGGCTAAAGGGGCGAAGGAGACATCTTGAGCCAAGTTGACGGGCTCGCTCGCTGGATTGAAGTCGCCTGACCCTTGACCGCCGCGATTGACGTGGATGAAGTCGTCCAGCCAGAGGGCGGTAAGCGTGCCTGTCTCGGCGTTAAACGCGTAGTGAATCTTCTCGGGGTATCCGACGGCGATCCCGCGAAACCCCGCGACTCGACTACGCCCTCGATAGGTCCTGGCCTTGTCGTCAACCGTCAGACGCGTGCTCGGCGAGCGAATGCCTGGCGGGTCGGCGGCCGAAGTTCCCAGCGAAAGGTAGTACCAAATCGCTTCAATCTGCGAATGAGTCTCGCCGTTCAAGATGTTTTTGAATGTCGCTTCGCCATTCGGCCAAGCGGTGGGCATGACCGTGCGAGGACGAAAGGCGCCAGGGTTCTTGAGATACTGATAGAACCACTGAGGTTGGAGACGCTCGTAGCTGGTCAGTAGATCGATGCCCTGGTTCAGCGACGCGGCTTTTCCATTAAAGCTATGGCAGGTGATACAATTGAGTCCTTTGTCGCCGAGCAACTCCCGGCCCGCGGGCCGCAGTTGTTTCTCTCGTTCCCGCTCTCGTTCCGACCGACTCTCCGGCGACGGGATCTTCATCTCGGGGCCTTCGAGCTTATCGAGTCTAGCGACCAGGTCGGGGAAGTGGTGTAGGTTGGCGGCGCCGTACTGAGGCATGCGAGTGGCCATGTAGGTCCGAATGCTCTCGCCATCCAGCAAGACTTTCTTAAGCCAAGCTGGCCTTAGCTTCGCGCCAACCAGCGTCAGCGGCGGAGGAATGCGACCGTCGTCTCCCAGTTTCAACTCGCTGCCAAGAAAGAATGGCTGATACGGTTCGGGCACTCCACCGTAGTTGTCGCGGAGGTGGCAAGCGATGCAGCGCAGCGAGGTCAGCGTCTTGGCCAACACGACCTGATCGGAATCGGCGCTCGGCGTGGCGCGAAGGGCGTCCGTGATCGCTTGTCGCTGCTCGGCGCTCCAGGTAAATCGCGGGCTGCGCGAGTCGGTCGAGGACAGGCAGCCGCGAGTGAGATCGGCTGTCCGCAGTGAAGCAATGCGAGCGGCTGGCGTGATGCCGGTCAATGGATGGCAGGCGGCGCAGTTCAGTTCTTGAAAGTACTTCTTGCCTTCCGCCGCCAACGAGGCATCGAGTGTGAAAGATGCGGGCGATTGAGTCTGTGAAGAAGAGGAAGCGTCGCGGAACAAATAGTGAGCAATGGCTCGAGCTTCCGTCGGCGTCAACTTCATATCGGGCATTCGGCCCGAGCTGCGAACCATCAGGGGTTGGAACAGAAAATCACCCAGCGATTGGACGCTGTACTTCGCGGCAACATGGCTCAATGAAACCGCGATGGGGCGTACGCTCTTCTCGGGCGAGGGAGGCAAATCCTCGTCGTCATCGTCCAATGGCTTCGCCATAGGGGCGGTGACGGCCGTCGCGTCCTGCGGGCCGTGACAGGCGACGCATCCCACCGAGTGGAATAGGTCTTTGCCGATGGTCAGTAGGTTCGGATCGGGAGCAGACGAGTCGTTGGCTGTTGCGTCGCTCTTGGTTTTTGCCGCGGGCGAAGCGAGCGAGTCGCGTGGCGTTGAAGAAAGTAAAAAGTGCGTGAGCGCTTCGGCTATCCGACTTCGCTCGGCCGCGGACCGAGCCGCCAGCATGTTGGGCATGCTGGAACCGGGATGAGTCGTCTCGGGCGACTCGAGGAATTTCCGCAAGAATCCCGCCGTGACTCGCGACCCGACAGACGACAAATCGGGCGCTGTCCTCTCAGGGACTGGAGACGGAGGAAGGCGTTCATGGCACGCCGCACAACGAAACTCGGCGATCAGCACTTCGCCGGCTTGAGTTGCGGTGAGTGGATGAAGGCCTGGCAGCACCTTGCTTCCCGCCAGCGCGGGGTCGCTCGCTGGCGTTTGCTTGTCCGATTGCTTGTCTGTCTGCTGGGGCGCGCTGGTTTGTGCCTGTGCTGACGCTGGCGCGATGGCCGACACTGTTGCCAGCACGCTCGCCCCGAACAGACAGACCGTCATCAAGAACGACACGTACTTCATGGGGAAACTACTCAAGAGTCTCGGACGCGAATCAGGGGCGAGTGAACTTTACTCGGACAACGCTGGGCTTCATTGTTGCTGAGACGCGCTGATGGCTTCGCTGACCGTCCGCACGCCCGTGGGTTGATAGTCGCTCCAGGGACCGTCGGCGCTTCCCGCGGGCCACGTTGCCGGGTTCGCGAAGCGATCTTCCTGATCTTGGTACTGCTTTTGAAGCCGAGCCAACTCGGCTTTCAACTCGGCGAACTTCGCGGCGACCGCGGGCTTCTGAGCGTCCTGCGGATCGAACAACAGATTTCTTTGTTCGGTAGGATCGACGGTCAGGTCGAACAGTTCGTAAGCGTTCTGCTTCCAGTAATGGATCAGTTTGTGGGTCGCGGTGCGCACGCCGTAATGAGCCACGGTATTGTGGTGGCCTGGGTCGTGATAGTAGCGATAGTAGACGCTAGTGCGCCAATCCTGCGGCGATTCGCCTCGCAGCAACGGGGCCAGTGAACGGCCTTGCATGAAGCTGGGAACGGACAGGCCGGCCAGGTCGAGGAACGTGGGGGCGAGATCGATGTTGACGACAAACTGTTGAGGAACAGTCCCCGCCTTCACTCCGGGGCCGCGCGCGATGAGCGGCACGTTCAAACCCGGCTCGTACATGAAACGCTTGTCGTATAGACCAAGATCGCCGAGATACCAGCCGTTATCGGCCGTATAGATGACGATCGTATTCGCGGCCAATCCCGTTTCGTCCAGGTAGTCGAGTACTTTGCCGATGCTGTCATCCACTCCTTGGACGCAGGCGAGATAGTCGCGCATGTACTTCTGGTATTTCCATTGGACAAGTTCCTTGCCGGTCAGGAGTTTGCCATCCACGAGAACTTCCTTGGGGTTCTCGTTCAACCACTTTTGCAGAGCGGGTCCTTTGAGGTCGGCGGGCGGGGTGAGTTTGAGGTCGCGGCGCGAAAGATCGTGAGCGACCGTTTGTCGATTGATCGGCAGGGCGGTGGGGCGAGTGGCGTAGTCGTCCCAGAGCGTCTCGGGTTCGGGGATGACTTTGTCCTTGAACATTTCGAGATGACGAGTCGTCGGCTCCCATGCTCGGTGGGGCGCTTTTTGATGCAGCATCAAGAAGAACGGTTTGTCTTGCGGGCGAGTTTTGAGCCACTGAATGCCCAAGTCGGTGGTGATGTCGGTGCAGTGACCTTCGATGGTGAGTTTCTTTTTGTTGGGGAGTAGAAACTGAGGATTCCAGTAGGCGCCTTGGCCGGGCAGCACGATCCAGCGATCGAAGCCCGTGGGGTCGCTGCCCAGGTGCCACTTGCCGATCATGCCGGTGTGGTAGCCGCCTCGTTGCAGGTGTTTGGCGACATGATCGCGCTCGCCGTCGAACCGGTTGAAGACCGGGACGTTGTTGACATGCGAGTATTGGCCGGTGAGCAGCGTGGCGCGGCTGGGGGTGCAGATCGAGTTGGTGACGTAGCTATGGGCGAAGCGAGCGCCCCCTTTTGCCAGTCGGTCCAGATGAGGCGTCTGGTTCACCTTGGACCCGTAGGCCGAAATCGCATGTTGAGCGTGATCGTCAGAGAAGATGAACAGAATATTGGGACGAGAAGCCGGCGCATCGGCGGCGCGCAGTTCGCAGGCCGTCGCCAGCAGCAGCGCCGCGAGCAGTAAGCAGTAGGTTCTCATGACAGTATCCAGTGCGAGGTGAAAGGAAAACCGCGAAGCGGCATGATACCCGATAGCGAGCATCGAAGTAGCCCGCTCGCTTCGCGAGCGGAAAAGCCGAGCGTAGTAATCCGTCACCCAGGCGCAAACCCGTCGAGCGTGAAACCATCTCGCTTTCGCAGGCGTCTTTCGCCGGCCACGGTTTCAGCGACTTTGCCGGAGGCAAAGGCAACAGTCCGAAGTAGCCCGCTCGCTTCGCGAGCGGAATAGCCGAGCGTAGTAATCCGTCACCCAGGCGCAAACCCGCCGAGCGTAAAAGCTGTCTCCTTCCGTTCTTGATAGTCGCATCCGTATGCCGCACAATCTCCATCGCTTAGATCCCTCCGCGACAGTTGCGGCGAAAAGCGTGAATTGGGGCAAATGAATGGCGCTAAGCATCGCATTATTCTTGGGCGTTGTGCTGCCTTTGGGGCTCTCGTTCTTGTTCAGTAAATGGGGATGGACGAGGCTGAAAACTGCTTGCCAGCTGGTGTCGGTGATCATGGTCATGGTCAACCTGGCCCATGACGCTCTGTACTTGGAAACAAGGAATATCGCGAGCCTCTTTATCGTGTTAGGCCTCTTGATGTGGTATGGGGCGGGATCTTTCCTATATCGTGGTCATGCGCGGTACCAGGGAAACCTGGTGTCGCGGGAAGACTCTCCTTTTGAATTCTGGTCCACAGTTGCGGCATTGGCGGCAATGGGCGCCATTTGTCTGGTAATGGGTGGTCTCGTCATGTTCCTCCTTGGCCCCCTTGTGGCAACTCTCCGCAAAGGGGGATGAGAGCGACAAGGAATCGCACCGGCGGACTAATCGCCCCCGGCTCGATCAGTGATCCGGTCAAGAGTGTTGCCCGCTATTCTCATGCTTGAATGTCGAGCGTTATCCAAGAATCCGGGCATTTGGCGAGTTGCGATCCAACACGAACTCATCGAGCGCTTGTCGAATAGCTCTTGGATATCGCTCCCCCCCTCGCCCCAAGCTTGCTTGGGGAGCAGGGGGACGGGGGGTGAGGGGCCGGACCAAGCCAGCAGCGGAACACCGGCCAGCATGCACCAAGTACGTCGAGCAACCCCTAGCAAGCAACACCCAGCAACCACGTCATAACCCACTGAGTGTACCATGACAGACAGACGTCGAGCGATGATTGACGGTAAGGCGAGCACACCGGAGAGGACGCGATGAGCGAGCATCAGTACGTGCATTTTCTGGCGGTCGATCGGCCGTTGAACGACGAGCAACTGGAGTTCATGGAGCAGCAGTCGTCGCGCGCGAAGGTGAGTCGTTGGGAATTCACCAACGAGTATCACTATGGAGGATTTCGAGGCGACGTGTTGGGCATGCTGCAACGCGGCTACGATCTCCATCTGAACTTTGCGAGCTACGGGGTGCGGAAGTTGATGTTCCGCCCGTGCGAACGATGTTGATGTCGGGCGATCTCCGACCGCTTTATCTGTTTTGGTTGGCGAGCGGCGGGCCTGACGAAGAGACGGAACCGCCCGTGCCGGGAGGGTTGTCGCCCTGGCCCGATGCGCTGGTCGCGGCGGCCGACTTCTTTGAGTTGAGCGAGGACTTGTTGACGGCGGCCGCGGAACTCTCTCCCCCGGCGCCGGTCAGGCAGGACGAGTCGAAATTGTTGGAGTCGTGGGTGGCGAAGAAGAAAGTCGCCGAACTGCGCTCGTGGGTCGCGCGTCTCCTGGGACCCGACTCCGTGGGAGCTCGCGCGGAGATTCTGACGCATTTACGCGAGCAGACCAAAGAGGCGAGTTGGCCGGCGGCGCCCGGACAGCGGACGCGGGAGCAATTGAGAGCGCGCGAGGAATTGATCGCCGAACAGCGTCGTCAGAGCGAGGCGCAGGCGGCCGCCGCCGCTCGTAAAAAATACCTGCGGGAACTCGCGCAAGACCCGCGGAAGGCCAGCGAGCGGGCTCGCGAGTTGTTCGGGCAGAGTTCGTCCCAAGATTTGGTGACGGCGGCCAAGTTGTTGGTGGACCTGCGCGAGGCGATGGGGCTGGAGAATGGAGATCGACAGGTCCGGAAAGTGGTCGACGAGATCGTCGCCGCCCAAGGAAAACGCCCCAAGGTGATACACACTCTACGCGAACATGGACTGATTCCGAAGAAGAGGCGTTGAGTGGCGGTGTCCGAACCGGAAAGGAGCAGCTAGAGAACGCGCAGAGGAGTCGATCTCAAGATTGACATCTGTTATTGGATATCTCATCTTGCGAGCACGACAGCGTCAGTTGCAGCGATATTACGTGAGAGTAGCGTGGCGCCGTTGTTCTTTGACAATCGAATTTGCGGCGAGCGGTGAGGTGATGAGTAAACCCTGGGCGCCGCTCGCAGAGTACTTAGAGTCGATGTGCGATGAGTCTGTGGATAGCCATTCGAGTCCCGCCGGTAAGCTTGAGTCCCCAGGGACGAGACCGATCGCAAATCGTTCCCGGAACCCTTGTTCCACAACGAGTTGCACCCGACGTCCTTCCGTGATCGAGAGACCACGGCTCCATTGAAACGACGCAAGCGGGGCACTTGTCGCACTCCTTGACCGCCCCTTCCGTGATCGAGAGACCACGGCTCCATTGAAACGGCGGTCAGTTGCTTGTCTGGCGCGACCCTGAGGACGCCTTCCGTGATCGAGAGACCACGGCTCCATTGAAACTCGGTGCTTTGAGAATATGAGCCGAGAGTCTTGAGGATTATCAGGCAGGTGAGTCCGGTCGCCCCAAAGTGGCAACGCTTTGAAACAGTTTTTCAGACGCGACTCGATATTGTCATGCTCCTTCAACTCGAACGGTTCGCAGCCGTTCGCTGGTGGTTGATCGCCCCGACGCCCATCGCTCTTGACGCATGGTCAAGGCTATTGCTGAAGATTGTTGTTGCTATCGCTACGCTTTACTGCGCTTTGCAGGATGCCGAGTTCGTTCACGCCTTGTGACCTCGGCCTTTCTTGGTTTGTCGCCAAGCGTTGCTCAACGCACACAGTTCATGCAGGCCGGTGTGCTTGCTGCCGACTCGATCGCCCCCTCACCCGCGAACCCCTCTCCCCGAGTACGGGGCGAGGGGAGTGTGGAATGTTGTATGCGCGAGCCGTATGGATGGGCAGATCTCGGCTTTCACTGCGTGTGGGGCGAGGGGGGCAGTGGAGATATGAGAGGCTTGCTAGGTGCGAGGCCTCAACATGTGATCTCTTCGCCCTTGCTGCAATTCAAACGAATCACTAATTCCGTCCCAGACGTTTCGCCAATTGGGCGCTGTAGAGATTCGGCGGGCTTAGTCGCTCGGGGGCGATTGCCTCGAACCAACGCCCCCTGGGTTCCAGCCGCGAGGGGGCATGGGTGGTGAGTCCGACCAAGTTGATGCGATCAGGGCCGAAATTGACAGGCCAGGTTTGTGGTTGTTCGCTTCGGATGTTCCAAAACGTCTCGTACGCTCCGCAGTGCCGACCCAGATTGGCGCCTCCTCCCGACTGAAACATCCGCGAGCCAACTCCCAGATCAAGGTCGGTGAATAAATTCGAGTGCGGGGCGTAACGATGATGATCCAGGCACAGATCGATCCCTCGCCCCCTCATGACGACGTTACCCGCCGAACCGCGAGTGACCGTGATGTCGTGCATGAAACGAGTTTCCATGGAGAAATCGGTCAACAGGTGATCCTGTCCTGACAGAATGATCCCATGGTGGCCAGTCGCTTGCCGCGTGCGCTCGGGAGGTCGCTCCGACGACCAACGAATCCCCGAAAGACTAATCTGCGATCCGCCCACAAACAGACCACTGTCCGCATTGTGAATGTGAATGTTCCGAATCCAACTATTGCGCACTCCAATCATCGCAATCGCGTTAAATCCCTGCTCGGTGAAATGACCTGCATACCGACCCGCGGGAAACTCGAAGCCCAACTGCTCAATCCCCACCTCCTCGACGCTGCTCCGTCCGTCCAGCACGATGGGACTCCAAGTTTCACGAACGTCAGTCCGCAAGGGGCGATCCAATTCGATCATGCGTGTAGCGACATCGATCGCCGTCACGCGAAACGCAAACAACTCGCGAACACCTCGCAGTTCTGAAATCGAACCTGGATCTTCCGCGTAGAGATGGCGAGTGAGCGATTGAGTCTCGTCGTCGTCTTGCCGCAGCACATAATCTTGTCCAACCACAAGACGCCTCGGGTTATCGACTCGCAACGAACGCTCCCCGCGACTCGCCTCCGACGCGACGCGCGCGAGCGGCCTGTTGGGAAAACTACCGACGACTTCCAAGATGCCGCCCGACCAGGAATAACGGGACGTCTTTTGACCCGTAGTGGTTTCCGCCCACTCTGGCCGAATCACTTGCAGCGGAGTTGGACATCTCAGTTTCGAGACGCCTGGGCCGGCGCCTCGCAACACGGTCTGGGAGTCGCGGAGCGTCAAAACCTTTTTTATGAGATACCGACCCGGCGGAATCGACAGCACTTTCCCTGGACAAGCGGCCAGCGCGCGTAGAAACGCGTCCGAATCGTCGGTGACTCCATCGCCGACCGCTCCATAGTCCCGGACGCTGGCGTCGACGGGGCGTTCAGCCGGAGACGACTCACCGCGGCGATAGCCCGCATATGAATAGTCGTCCAGCCGTCCGCGCGGATCAAACAACTCGCCCGACTCGCCCCATAACCGCGAAAACTCGCCTGATTTCTTCAGCGGTTCCGCGGCCGTGACGATTCGCTTACCGCGATCGGCAAGGTTGTCGCTTGCGACCAGCCCACTCATGACAAATGCGATCGCAACGGTCCTGAGGGAACGACATGCAACTCGCATGACTAAGTCTCCCGGCATTAAGTCCCAGCGCGGTCCCACAAGTCGTTGCCCATGACATTCCCGCTCGCCGCTACGCGATCAATTCCCTGACAACTCGACCGTGCACGTCGGTCAAGCGATAGTCGCGGCCCGCGTGCCGATAAGTCAATCGAGTGTGATCGATTCCCAGGAGATGCAGAATGGTGGCATGAAAGTCGTGTACATGAACACCGTGCAGCGCGACCTTCGCTCCCAACTCGTCGGTCTCGCCGTACGTCATTCCGCCTCGCACGCCACCGCCGGCCATCCACGACGAAAAGCATGCGCTGTGATGACCACGCCCCTTGTTGCCATCGACTCCAGGCGTGCGCCCAAACTCGGTGGTCCAAACGACCAACGTGTCGTCCAGCATGCCGCGCCTCTTCAGATCCCGCAGCAAGCCAGCCAAGGGACGATCAATGTTCTTCGCATGGACCGCGTGCTCGGCCATATCCCCATGCTGATCCCAGTTCTTGCTGCTGCTGCCATCCACCAATTCAATGAATCGCACGCCTCGTTCCGCCAGTCGACGAGCGACCAGGCACTGCCAGCCGAACCCTTCGTTCTGTCCTCGCGTCAAACCGTACATCGCCAACGTTTCATCCGACTCGCGATTCACATCAAACGCCTCGGGCGCGTCGGTCTGCATATGAAAAGCCGTCTCAAAGCTGCGAATCCTGGCCGCTAACTCCGAGTCGCCCGCGCGCTCCTGCAAGTGTCGGTTGTTCAAGAGATCGGTGAGTCCCAGCTCTAGTTCCTGCAGGCCTCGCTCGCGTGATCGACGACCAAGGTTGGCGATTGGCTCCGCGCCTCCAATCACTCGCACTCCCTGATGGTACGCCGGCAAAAAGTCGTTGTTGAAAATCTGCGTACCCGCGTAAGGCATCTGCGGCGCCAGCGCGATAAAGGACGGGAGGTTCTGATTCACCGTGCCCAGGCCATAGCTGACCCACGAGCCAATGCTCGGTCGCGAAAAGAAGAACGAACCGGTGTGCATCCCGAGCGTCGCGTTGTAATGCTCGTTGTCGTTGCCATGCAGCGAGCAGATCAAGCAAATGTCGTCCATGCACTCGCGCAAGTAAGGGAACAGATCGCTCACGAGCGCTCCGCACTGGCCGCCGGGGCGGAATTCCCAAAGAGGCTTCAACAACACTCGCTCTTGGTTCGACAAACCGCCGCCCACGCCTGTTTTCTTCCCATCAGCGCGGAACAACTCGGGCTTATAGTCGAACGTATCCATGTGCGATACGCCGCCGTTCGAGAAGACGAAGAGCACTCGCTTGGCTCGCGCGGGAAAATGCGGCGTCTTGGGCGCGAGTGGATCGTCGGATGGAGGTGCGGGAGAAGCCGGCGAGCGATCATCGGCCAGCAACTGCGACAAGATTCCTGGCATCAGCAACGAACCACCTACCAGCGAACGCAGGAATTCGCGACGAACGGCGGTTGTCGAAGTAGGAGAAGTGGCCATGGCGGCGGTTGGATGGTTAATGGCTTCGGTCCGTTAGTCGATGTATACGAATTCGTTCAGTCGGAATAAGGATCGCGTGTAAGCTTGCCAAGCCTGACTCTCGGCATCGCCGCTCGCACGCCCCTCTTCCTGGAGCAACGCTTGCGCTTTCGCGATGAACTCACGGGCTGCCATGCGCTCATCCACGTTGGGCGTTCGCGCCAGCAGTAGTTCGTAAGCGAATTGGACTCGCGAATCGGTATCGTGACCGTTGGACTGGATACGCGCGGCGGTGAGTGTGGTTTGGCGATGGAGCAGGGGATCGTTCAACAAGAACAATGCTTGCAGCGATGTCGTGCTGGTCATGCGGGCGCCCGTGCTAGTAGATGGATCGGCGCCGTCGAACAACGCCAAATAGGGATGACGTTGGATGCGCTGCGTCATCAGATAGACACTGCGTCGGTCCGACTCGTAGACCGCCTTGAACGGCTTATGCTGAGTGAAATCCCATTTGTCCTGTGGTGGAAACGGATGAGCGCCCGCGGGAGTCAAGTCGAGATTCCCGGCGACCGCCAGCAACGTGTCGCGAATCGACTCGGCGTCAAGGCGACGACGAGTGAAGCCGGCGAGCCATTCGTTGGCAGGATCTTGCGTTCGAGCTGCCTCCGACCGCGCGCTCGATTGTCGATACGTCCGCGACAGCATGACGAGTCGATGGAACGACTTGAGAGACCAACCACCGGTTCGCAAACGAACGGCCAGGAAGTCGAGCAACTCGGGGTGGGAAGGCGGCTTGCCTTGTCGGCCAAAGTCATTGGGCGTCGGGACCAAGCCTCGTCCAAAGTGGTGCTGCCAAAGACGATTCGCAACGACGCGAGCGGTTAATGGATTGTCGTCGGCCAAAATCCACTCGGCCAATTGAAGACGTCCACTTTCGCCGACGCTTGGCGGCAACTCATGACCACCGAGTACGACGGGAAATTTACGCGGCGCGATATCGCCAAGTCGACCTGGATCGCCACGCAACTGGATCGCGGCGTCGCCCAGTGTCTTCGATTCCGCCACCGCATACGCCGTCTCTTGGCTGGGCGCGAGCACCACCAGGTCGCGTTGGCGTTTGTCCAGCTCAATGCCTGGCCAGGGATAGCGAGTGCTCTGGAAGATTCCATAGAGTCCGTAATAGTCGCGAGTCGTCAGCGGATCGAACTTGTGATCGTGGCAACGAGCGCAGGTGAGCGACAACCCCAGAAACGCTCGTCCTAAATTATCGATCGTATCCTCGATGGTGAGATGCTGAGGGTAGTCGTCCACTCGCGAGCCGAATCGTCGCGCGTTGGCGATATAGCCCGTGGCGATAATGCGTCGCTGGCGTTCCTCGTCGGTCGCACCCCCGCGCAAGTCGCCCGCCAATTGGTCGCGCACAAACTCGTCGTAAGGCAAGTCGCGATTCAACGCGTCAATGACCCAATCGCGATACTTGTGCATCTGCGGAATCGGATAGTCCGAGTTGTCGCCCGCGGTGTCGGCGTAGCGGACCACGTCGAGCCAATGCCGGCCCCAACGCTCGCCGTAGCGAGGCGAGTCCAACAGACGGTCAATCAGTCGCGCGTAGGCGTCGTCTGCGTCGTCTGTCAGAAAGGCCGCCAGTTCGGCGGGAGTCGGCGGAAGGCCCGTGAGGTCATAGGTCGCTCGTCGAATGAGTGTTCGCTTGTCAGCGTCCGGAGCAGGGGCCAGTTGGTTGGCGGTTAGCTTAGCGAGGATGAAGCGATCGACGTCATTGATTGGCCAAGTTGAATTCGCAACATCGGGAACCTTGGGTTCGACGATCGGACGCAGCGACCAAAACTGGCGTGCCGCCGCCAAGTCGATTTGTTTGCCTGCATGTCGAGTTGTTTGCGAGCGCGGGTCAGGCGCGCCGATCTTGACCCAGCGTTCAAGATCCGCGATCTCTTGATCGGATAACCGCTCATCGGGCGGCATCTGCAGATTGGGGTCGAGATACCGCACCGCTTGGATCAGGCGACTGCGATCAGGATCGCCTGGCACCACCGCGGGTCCCCCCGAACCGCCTCGACGCAACGTGGCCCGCGAGTCAACCAGCAACTCGCCCTGCAGTTCGTCCGCTTGCGAACTATGGCAGTCGTAACACTTATCCACCAGCAACGGCCGAATACGCTTCTCGAAGAACGCGACATCTTCTTCGCTGAGTGTGGCGGCGAGGCCGTCGTAGTGTCCTCGCCAGATTTCAATGCCCGAGAAGTTTGCGGCGCCGCCTTGGCTGGAGATGATGATCTTGCCATCCTGCGGTTGAACGTGCCAAGGTCCAAGTTTGTCCCAATGGCCGGCTCGACCGCTGTTGTGTCGAGCGACGACGGGGCGTCCGTTGAGTGAAATCGAGTAGTTCTCGGGATCGTTGTCTTCCCAGACGTAAAGAAAAACGGTGTAAGCGCCCGCGGGAATCTCCAGCAACTCAACTCGGTTGCCGCCCCAGCGGCTGCTCCGGATCATCCTCGCTCGCTCGGCATCGGTCGCTGGCTGGAGCGACACCTTCTGATTCTCGAAGGCCTTGTCGCGACAAACATACTGCTTCGAGTCGGCGCCGTCCCAGGAGTGGCCGTCGATCATGACGGCTGGGCCATTCAGGTTGAGCCCGCGAAAGAACGTGGGCGCTGGCTCGTCCGCCCAGCCGCTCGCTACGAGCAACACCCATGTCAAACCGCACAAGAGTCGAAGTGACATAAACACTCGCGACCAAGCCAAAGAGATAAACGCGACGCCGAGGAGAATATCTTTAGTTTAGCAAAGTTTGGGGGGTGGGGCGTGAGGGCTGTACGACGGACTTCTAGTCCGTCGCTTCCGTGTTCTTCGTGGCGATGGTGCGCCCGGCGGATCGACGGACTAGAAGTCCGTCGTACAGGAGGAGACACAGTCTTACTTGACTCGTCATCAGATTGTCTGATAATCTGCCGACGTGACTATTGGCAGCCAACTGTCTTGCGAGGTCCGTCATGCAGGCTCTCCGGCGTCCGAAGGTCCGCGATCAGGCGACCGAGCAAATCAAGCAGTACATCGTCGAACGCAAGCTGGCGCCCGGTGATCGACTGCCCACCGAGACGCAACTGGCCGAGACGCTCGGCATCAGTCGCTTGAGTCTCCGCGAGGCGACCAAGGCGTTGGAGTTTCTGGGGATCGTGGAGTCGAAGACCGGAGTCGGGCTGACCGTCGGACGAATCGACATGGGCCGCGTCACCGAGCATCTAGGCTTTCATGCCGGCCTGCTCGATGTCGATTCGCAACAACTGATCGATAGTCGCGTTATCTTGGAAACAGGCGTGTTGCCGCATGTCATTCGTCGGATGAAGGAAGACGCGACGATTGAAGATTCTCTGCGCGAGATCGTTCGGCAGTTTGAGTCCGCTCGCGACCTGAAGGCTTTCATCGCGCTCGATATTCAGTTCCATCGTTCGTTGCTTGAGGCGAGTGGCTTGCAGCCGCTCGTCGCGTTCGGCGATCTGCTCCATGTGTTCTTTCAACGGTTTCGCGAAAGTGTGAAACGAGCAGGCTGGAAGACAGGAGCGGAGAGTCATCGTCGCCTGCTCGATCATCTCGCCGCAGGCAATCTCGACAAAGCGACCTCGGAGCTGCGCAAGCACATCGAAAGCCATAAGGAGCGGTTGCCGTGAACCAGAGTTCCTATGTACGACGGACTTCTAGTCCGTCGATCTGCCGGGCGTACCGTCGCCGCGAAGAATACGGAAGCGACGGACTAGAAGTCCGTCGTACGAGGAAGGGACACGGCGACGGACTAGAAGTCCGTCGTACAGGTCGGACGGGGCGATTCCTTTCCACGATATCGATTGCTGCTTGTCTCTTGCTCTTCGCGGCGGCGGCCCATGGTAAAGACGAGCTTGGACAATCATTTGCCAAGCAGGTTCAGCCGTTACTCGTCCGAGCCTGCGGAGACTGTCACGGAAAGAAGCCCAAGGACAACGATCTCGATCTCACCAGTTTCGGCACGGCCGAGTTGTTCCTTGCTAAGCCGAAAGTTCTGGGCGACGTCGCCGAACGGTTGCGCTTGGGCGATATGCCGCCGAAGGAAGCGCCGCAGATTAGCGAGTCCGAGCGGCAGCAATTGTTGAGTTGGATCAACTCGGCGCTGGACGTGGAAGCAAATTCCCGAGCGGGCGACCCTGGACCGGTGACGCTGCGCCGGTTGAGCAACTCTGCCTACGACAATGCGATCCGCGATCTCACGGGCGTCGACATGCGGCCAACACGGGCTCGCGAGTTTCCCACCGACAGCGTCGGCGGTGAAGGGTTCGCCAATGTGGGCGACGCGATGCCGGTGACTCCCGAGTTGATCGAACGCTATCACCAGACCGCTCGCGATGTCGCCGCTCGGGTCGTCTTGTTGCCCACGGGGTTTCGGTTCTCCGCATCGACTGACCGACCGGATTGGGCCGAAGAGGCTCTCAAATCGCTGCGTAGTTTTCACGAGCGCTATGCGGGACCTAATGGCGAGCCGCCGCTGGCGCAGCACTTGGCAGCGACCCTGAAGCACCGTGACCGGCTCACTCGCGAAGGCGCCGCCGCCATCGCCGCCTTGGCCGCTGAAGAAAAGCTCAATGCAACCTATCTCGCCGCGCTCTGGGCCGGGCTCAGCGGCACATCCCCCAGGCAAGCCGAACTCGACGTCTTGACGAAGCAGTGGTTGGAAAAAGCGGCGCAGATTGAAGCCGAGAAGCAACGTCGGCAAACAGCTCTTGAATCGGCCAAGCGGAAGATCGATTCCCAGTGGGCGTCGTCGAAGCGAGTGCTCGCAGAGGCCAAAGTCGCCGAAGGAGGTTCTGTTCCGTTCGAACGTAAAGTCTCGGTTCAAAAAGGTGAACTGCTGCTGCTCACCGTCTTTCCCAACGACAATCATGGCGCCGACAGTACGCTGGTCGAATGGGTGATTCGAGAAACAACCGGTGAACAGCGAAGCTGGAGCGTGGCTGAGTTGGTTCCTCAATTGCTGAAAGGCAATCCCTGGTTGGACAAACACGAAGCGCGCTGGAGCTTCCTGGAGACAACATCCACGCCAGTGTTTCTCACTGAAAAACGCGACAGCAACGCGGGACGGTCCGAGTTGAAATCGTGGAGCTTGGGTTCTGAACCGTCGGTCTTCGTCAACTCAGCCGCCGAGCCGGTGCAGGTTTGGACCAAGTTGCCTGCTCAATCGTTCTTCGTCCATCCGGGCCCCAAGCGGCCGGTGACCGTCGCCTGGACCAGTCCGATTGCGGGCGAACTATTGCTTACGGGGCGTGTCGCGGATGCTCACCCCGCCAATCTCGATGGCGTCTCTTTCGAACTGTCGCAGATTGCGGCCGCGGAACTGGGGCCCGTGTTGGCGGAACTGGCCAACGTGCCCGCAAGTCTGTCAGATCCCGGCTTGCCTCCCGATATGCTGGCCGTGGTGCGAGCAAAGTGGCGAGCAGCCACGACCGATCCAACGCCAGTCCTGGCGGAGATCAAGGCAATGCAGGCTCAATTGTTTCAAGGGAATTACCAGAAGAACGCGGCACTCGCGGTCGGCAATGGCTTTCCCGCGTGGGAGGATCTGCGGCGCGTGGTTGCCAGCGAGCGGGTTCAAGGCGCGGCACGCGAGCCGCTCTTTCGCATTGTTACGCTGCCAGCCCAACCTGACACGTTCGTGGTTTGGGATCGGTTGCGGTTGGAAGGAGGCGACGGGCCGCCATTGGTATTCGCCGAGCATCCCGCTTTACGAGCAGCCGTTGAGCAAGCATGCGGTCTGAAGTTCGGCCAACATCCGCAGGGAAAGCCGGTGTCCAAGTCCGCTCTGGTCACGGTTGCTGGCGCCGAGGTGATTATCGATCTGAGAAAACTGTCGGCGGAGCTACTGAAGGAACTCACGTTGCCTCGTTTCCTGCGGGCCGATGTGAGTCTCGACGAAGGCAGCCCAGAGACGGCTGCCGTTCAGGCGTTCGTGATTGCCGCAACGGGTGGCGGAGGCAACTTGGCGGAGCCGGTGGCTCAAGCAACGCTCGGCGACCCACGAGCCGCACAGATCGTCCATCGACGCGTGGCCGCTGAACGAGCTCGACCCGCCGCCGAGTTTCGCGCGCTCTTTCCGCCCGCGGTTCTGTTTCAGCCGATCATTCCGCGAGACGCCCAGGGGAGTGTCTTCTTGTATCGCCGCGAGGATGAGCCTTTGCGAAGACTGTTGCTCGACGACGCGGGCCGAGTAGAACTCGACCGGCTCTGGAGCGAACTCGAGTTTGTGAGCGAGCAAGCGCTGGCCACTCCGACTGCGTACGCGTCACTTGTGCAGTACTATCGCAAGCCCAATGACGGCGCGCGGATCATGTTCTTCTATATTCAAGAGTTTGAAGAGCAGATCAAACGTGAAGAGGCAGAGTTACTCGCGGCCCTGGTGGCCGCGGAACCGAAGCAGCTCGACGCGCTGCTGTCCTTTGCCGCTCGCGCGTGGCGCCGCCCGCTCGACGCACAAGAACGCACAGAGATTCTCGCGTCGTATCATGCGGATCGCAAAGAAGGCGTGAAACACGATCCGGCGTTCCGCGCTGCTCTGGCTCGCGTACTCGCTTCGCCGTGGTTCCTGTACCGAGTCGAACAGCCAGCGACTGGGACTCGTTGGCAGCCAGTCTCGGGCGACGAACTAGCGACTCGCTTGAGCTTTCTGCTGTGGGATTCGATCCCCGACGACCAGTTACGAGCCAAGGCTGCTCGCCTGCATGAGCCCGCGGTCATGGAAGAACAATTGCGTCGCATGCTGAAAGACAGTCGGACCAAGGGCATGGCCGAAGAGTTCGGTGCTCGCTGGCTCAGCGTGCGAGACTTTGCGACCAACCACGGCCGAAGTCTCAAGCATTTTCCCGAGTTCACGCCGGTCTTGAGAGACGCGTTGGCCGAAGAGCCGGTCCGGTTCTTCGAAGACTTGCTGATGAACGATCGTCCCGTCGCCGATGTGATCACTGCGGATGCGGTGGTTATCAATGATGTACTCGCCAAACACTATGGCATCCCAGGCGTGGCCGGACCGCATTGGCGCCGCGTCGAGAATGTCTCTGAGTACGGTCGCGGTGGTTTTCTGGGGTTCGGCGCGGTGATCGCCAAGCAATCGGCGGCTGCTCGAACCAGCCCGATCAAGCGAGGCGCGTGGCTGGTGCAAGTGCTCGGCGAGCGGTTGCCAAAAGTCCCGCCCGATGTGCCGCCGCTTCCAGAAACGCCGCCGGCCGGTCTGAGCGTGCGCGAAATCACGGAACGTCATCGTCAAGATCCAAAATGCGCTGGTTGCCACGTCCGCATCGATCCTTATGGCATGGCCATGGAGCGATTCGACGCGATCGGTCGGCTGCGGCCGGCCAGCGAACTGAAACCGGGCGACGCCAAAGGAACTCTGCGCGACGGAACCGAGATCGATGGAATTGCTGGCTTGAGGAACTACTTCGCTAACGCGAGACGTGAAGAACTACTGCGAACGCTTGCTCGCAAGCTGACAGGCTACGCGTTAGGCCGCGCCGTCATGACGTCGGACCGCAAGCTAATCGACGAAGTAACGAAATCGATGGTCAGCGGTGGTCGCTGGTCGGACGCCTTGCTGGTGATCGTTCAAAGCGAACAATTCCGTTGTGTGCGACCCGAAGCAACTGTCGCCGCGAATCCATAAAATGTAAGACGGACTTCCAGTCCGTCGCGCGTCGTACAAATTTACACGCTACGCAATTCAAGAGACTTTCGCATGTCCAACATACTGGCTCCTACTTTCTCGCGACGCATTTTGTTGCGCGGGCTCGGCGTATCGATGGCTCTGCCTTGGCTCGAGTCTTTGTCGTTTGCCGCGGGCGAGAGAACCCAAGGGGACGACCAGCCGCCTACTCGCACGCTCGTTACGTTCACCGGCATGGGATTTCATTCGCAGCATTGGTGGGCCAAGGGCGAGGGGGCTGGGATGGAGCTTGGTCCTTGCCTCAAGCCGCTCGAGCCTTGGAAGGAGCGGTTGGTCTTTGTCCGCGGCTTGTGGAACGAACAGGCTAACAACGGCGTCATCCACTGCATGCAAACGGGGAACATGCTCAGTGGCTCGCCGATGTCCAAGACCGAAGTGCGCACGGGCGTCAGTTTCGACCAAGTGATGGCTCAGCGGATTGGCGATCGCACGAAAATCCCTTCGCTCGTGTTGGGCTGCGAAGGCCCCATTCCGGGGCTGCAAGATGGACATCCATTGCTGTACAGCTCACATATTTCTTGGAGTACTGCGGTATCACCCACCTGGACCGAGACACGGCCGGCGCTGGCATTCGACCAACTCTTCCGCATCGATCGCAATCGCGGCGATCGACGCGTGGTCGACGCGGTGCTTGAAGATGCCAAGTCATTGCGCCAACGACTCTCGCTCGCGGATCGTCAGCGATTCGAGGAATATCTGGGTAGTGTTCACGAGATCGAAGGACGCATCAAACGGGCGGACAAGAATCGCGACGCCAACGCTTGGAAGCCAACGCTGGCAGCTCCCGATCGTCCGCGACCGGCGGATGGAATTCCCGCCGACATTCCCGAGTATTGGCGACTGATGAACGACATCGTGCTGCTCGCGTTTCGCACCGATACCACTCGCATCGCTACCCTCAAGTACTGCAACGACGGTTCGGCGGAAACACATTCGCACTGTGGCGCCAAAGACCAGCATCACCAAATGGCTCACACTCAACCGCCAGAACTGATCCCTCTTAACCAGTACTTTATGTCGCAACTTGCCTACCTCTGCGAACGGATGTCGGAGGTCAAAGAGGGAGATCGCACGCTGCTCGACAACACCGCGATCATGCACTGCTCCAGCATGTTGCACGGCAACCACGACTCGAAGCAACTGCCGATCATTCTGCTTGGCGGCGCGGGCGGCAAACTGCGTGGCGGTCGAGCACTCGACTATCTCGACAAGTCGAATCGAAGAATGTGTAGCCTGTTCCTGCATCTCATGGATTGGGGTGGGTTGGAACTCGATCAATTCGGCGACTCGAACGAACGCCTGCCGGGGATCTGAGGACTGGAAGTCCTTAGCGTCCGATTCATGGCTTTGCGGTTTGATACGTGGGATTTGTTTCGGCTCAGAACGAAGAGTGGCAAAGAGAGCATCGACGGACTGGAAGTCCGTCGTACGTTGATAACTCACACCTCACCGCCTCCGGCGAGAGTAGATAGTAATGATACACACAAAACAGAACGTTTTTCTCTTGCCGATGGTTGGCCTTTCCCTGACGCTCGGTCTGTTGGGAACAGCGTGGGGACAAGAAGCGGCCGCCGGTAAACCCGTGGCGGTCAATAGCGCGGCCTTTGATCAGACGATCAAGCCGCTGTTGCGTGAATTCTGCGTGACGTGTCACTCGACCGAGAAGCAGCAAGGCGAACTCGACCTGCAACGCTTTGCATCGCTGGAGCAAGTCAAGCAACATCCCGTCATCTGGGAGCATGTGCTGGAGCAATTGACGCTCGGTGAAATGCCTCCCAAGGATGCCAAGCAGCTTTCGGACAATCAGAGACGGCAATTGGTCGCTTGGGTGCGCTCGACGCTGAACGAGATTGCGCTGGCAAACGCGGGCGATCCGGGGCCGGTTGTGTTGAGGCGGCTATCCAATCACGAATACACCTACACGTTGCGCGATCTCACAGGAGTGCCCTCGATCGATCCTGCTCGGGAGTTCCCGGTGGACGGCGCGGCAGGCGAAGGGTTTACCAATGTCGGCGCGGCGTTGGTGATGTCGCCCGCATTGCTTTCAAAGTATCTCGAGGCGGCGAAGGATGTCGCGGACCATCTCGTGCTGACGCCCGCGGGCATTCGTTTCTCGGCAGGCACGTCGTCGCGCGACGCTACCAACGAGACGTTGGCCAGCATTCGCGAGTTCTACTCGCGCTACAGCGACACTGGCGATCTATCGGTCGAAGTCGGCGGGACCGGAAAAGTCAGTTCCAAAGGTGGTGTTCTGCCGCTTGCCAAGTATTTCGCCGTGCTGACCGATGAACGTGCCTCGTTGGCTAATGGATCGAAGAAGATCGCCGATGTCGCTCGTGAGCGAGGGTTGAGCGCCAAGTACCTCGGTCTGCTCTGGAGCATGTTGCAAGAACAGAAGCAGAAGCCTTCGCTCGTACTTGATTCGCTGCGTGCGAAGTGGCGTGCGGAAACTCTTACGACGGCCGACATTGAATCGTGGCAGAAGGCGTTATGGCGGTTCTCGAACGTCGGGCATCTCGGCAAGGTCGGTGGTCCGAAGGCTTGGTTGGAATCCGTATCGCCGCTCGCGGCTCTGCATGAGTTCCGATTGAAGATGCAGCCGCCCGCCGATGGCGGCGATCTCACGCTGTACCTTACGACGAATGATGCGGGAGATGGGAACGCGAACGACTTCGCGATCTGGGAGAACGCTCGTCTTGTCACCCCAGAGCGAGGCGAGTTGATGTTGCGTGACGTTCGCTCGGTCCTGGGGCAGATGGATCGTCAGCGTGATGTTGTCATTGAGAGCGTGGAGCGATGCCTCGCGGCAGCCGCGGAAGCGATGAACGCACAAGAGCGACCTGATCTCGCCGCGTTGGCTCAGAAACACAAGGTTGATCCTCAAGTGCTCGCAGGTTGGCTGAATTATTTGGGTATCGCCAGCGCCGGAGGCTCGAAGCTGGAACCACTGATTGCGAGGAAGGCGGAAAGCGTCGCCAACTACAACTTCATCAAGGGCTGGGTTGGAGATAATGCACTCAGCGTCCTGGCCAATTCCGCGGATGCGACGGTCAACATTCCGGGCGAGATGAAGCCTCACAGCATCGCCACTCATCCCGCCCCGAATTTTGCCTCAGTCATTGCGTGGCGCAGCCCAGTCTCGGCCAACTTGCGAATCAGCGGCACGGTGCAAGACGGGCACACAGCCTGCGGCAATGGCATCGTCTATTCTTTGGAACTGCGACGAGGCCAGACGAATGAAGTGTTGGCAGCGGGCGAAAGCAAGGGCTCATCGGTCATTCCTCTGGGACCGCTGACCGATGTGAGCGTCAAACCGGGCGATGTCATTGCACTGGTCATTGATCCGCGAAACAACGAGCATACGTGCGATCATACTCCCGTGAACCTGACGCTTACCGATGGCAAACAGGAGTGGGATCTCACCAAGGATGTCGCGCCAGATATCCTCGCCAGCAATCCGCACGGCGATCGCCATGGCAACAGTGACGTGTGGTATTTCCTCAGCCAACCTGCCCGCGGCACAGATGCGCCAGCCGCGGTTGTCGATTCTGCGTCGGTGCTTTCGCAGTGGAGAAGGGCCAAGGATGCCGCCGAGCGAGCACGGATTGCAACGCAGGTCAAGCAACTGCTGCAGCAAAGCGGCGCCACGGCGCAGGCAAGCCCGGCGGATCGTGTGCTAAGCCAACAACTGCTGTCGCTGAACGGTCCTCTGTTGGCTGAAGCCTGGCGTTCGGTCAAGCCGCAGGCTACCGATGTGGGGAATTCAACTTTCGGAGTTGATCCCACTTTGTTTGGCAAGCATCCTAAGAGCGGCGAAGTGCCTCCCACGAGTCTTTGCGTGCAAGCGCCTTCGGTCATTGAAGTGCGGCTCCCTGGTTCATTAGTTGCTGGCGCCGAGTTCGTCGCGACGGGCCGACTGCATGCCGCGACGGCTGGCGAAGGAAGCGTGCAACTGCAAGTTTCAACGACTAAGCCCGTGACTGCCTCGGGGCTGCGGGCCACCAATGCGACTGCTACTCAGGAAGGCGGAGCGTGGAATAGCAGCAAGCCGCCCATGTTGTTCGATGCTCCGATCTTGGTCGCGAACGACAGCCCGGCTCGTCGCCGATTTGAGGCTGCTTTTGATGACTTCCGCGCTCTGTTCCCGGCGGCGTTGTGTTACACGAAGATCGTTCCCGTTGATGAAGTGGTGACGCTGACGTTATTTCATCGCGAAGATGAACCGTTACGGCGGTTGATCTTGGATGAGTCTCAGATCAGAGAACTGGATCGCTTGTGGGACGAGCTGCACTTCGTCAGCGAGGACGCGCTCACGTTGGTCGACGCCTACGAACAAATCTGGCAGTTCTCGACTCAAGATGGTCCTAACGCTCCCAATGGCGACAAGCGACTGGAACCCCTGCGTCAGCCCATCATGGAAGCTGCCGCTAAGTTCAAAGAGCAGAAGAAGGCGGCCGTCGAACCTCAGAAGAACGCACTGCTGGCGTTTGCCGAGAAAGCATGGCGTCGGCCACTGACCACCGCGGAGATCGCCAGTCTGCGGAAGTTCGAGCCGCGTCTGATGTTGGTCAGAATTCTCACTTCTCCAGCATTCTTGTATCGCAGCGAAACACCGGCTGCCGAGACCGGGCCAGTCAATGATTGGGAACTGGCTGCACGTCTGAGTTACTTCCTGTGGTCCTCGGCGCCCGATGATGAACTACGAGCGGTCGCCGCCGCGGGCAAGCTGCGAGATCCAAGCGTGTTGAACGCTCAAGTTCGTCGGATGCTCAAGGACGATCGAATCCGTCGACTGGCAACCGAGTTTGGCTGTCAGTACTTGCATGTTCGAGACGTCTCGGCGCTCGACGAGAAGAGTGAACGCCACTTCCCCTCGTTCAAACCGCTGCGCGAGGCGATGCAGGAGGAGGTGACTCGGTTCTACATCGATCTCTTTCAGAATGATCGCGGCGTGCTTGAACTGATGAATGCCGATTACACGTTTCTCAACAAGCCGTTGGCCGACCATTACGGCATCCCGTTCAGCGGAACTGATTGGCAACGGGTCGACGGTGTCAAGAAGTACGGTCGAGGAGGAGTGCTCGGTTTCTCGGCGACGCTGGCGAAGCACTCGGGAGCATCCCGAACGAGCGCTATCTTGCGCGGCACCTGGGTTAGCGAGGTGTTGTTGGGAGAAAAGGTTCCCAATCCTCCCAAGGGCGTGCCGACTTTGCCGGAAGAAGCACCCGAGGGACTGTCCGAACGTGAGTTGATCGAACGCCATAGCACGGAGCCGCGTTGCATCGCGTGCCACAAACGAATCGACCCTTACGGCTTTGCTCTCGAGGGGTTCGATGCGATCGGTCGTTTACGAACCGCGAATACTAAGACCGTGTTGTTCGACGAAGCGTCGGTCGATGGTCTGTCGGGTTTGAGAGACTATATGGCCAACCAGCGCCGTACCGACTTCCTGCGTCAGTTCAGCCGCAAGCTGCTAGGGTACGCACTCGGACGAAGTGTGCAATTGTCCGACCAACCATTGGTCGAGGAACTCGCCAATACCCCCGGAGGCCATGTCGGTGGTATGATCGAACAGATTGTTCGCAGTCCACAGTTCCGCGAGATTCGCGGGCAAAAGCAGCCGTGACCAGTGTACGACGGACTAGAAGTCCGTCGTACGGTGGAGATCGACGGACTAGAAGTCCGTCGTACATAACAAAATCACTTTACATTCCCGAGTTCGCTCCGACAGTTACAGGAGAACCACTGATGCTCGCTCATCACTTTTCGCGACGAACATTCCTGCGTGGCGTCGGAGTCTCGATGGCGTTGCCCTGGATGGAGTCGCTTTGTGTTTGGGGCGACGAGTCGAAATCGGCGAAGGCGGCCAGTGATGCTCCGGTTCGCCTTTGTGTGACGTTCTCGGGCAATGGATTCCACTCGAAGGAATGGTGGGCCAAGGGCGAGGGACGTGGCATGGAGTTGGGCCAGGTACTCGCGCCGCTGGCGGACTTTCGCGAGAAGCTGGTCTTTGTCCGTGGGCTCTACCACGAAGAGGCACGCAAGGGGAACATTCACAGTTCGCAGACAGGCAACATGCTGTCGGGCGCACCGATCGCCAGCGGCGGCGAGATTCGTTCGGGTACGAGCTTTGATCAGGTCATCGCTCAAACCTACGGACGCAGCACGAAAGTCCCGAGCCTCGTGCTGGCCTGCGAGACGTCGAATCCGTCGGTTCATAAAAACTACAGCATGCTCTACAGCTCGCACATCTCGTGGAGCTCGCCGACAACCCCGACTCCCCTTGAACTCTATCCCGCGCTGGCGTTCGATCGACTCTTCAAAGATGCCTCGTCGCCCGAAGACCAAAGCGTCTTGGATGCCGTGCTCGCCGACGCCAAAGGTCTGCGACGGAAGATCAGCTCGGGAGATCAGCAGAAGTTAGACGAGTATCTCGATAGCGTGCGCGAGATCGAAACTCGTATTGCCAACGCGGGTAAACGTGGCGAGCTGCAAGGCTGGAAGCCGACGCTCGACAAACCCAACATCAATCGACCGGCGGACGGCATTCCCCAGGATATTTCCGAACACATGCGGTTAATGATCGATATTCTGGTGTTGGGCTTCCAAACCGACACCACTCGCGTAGCGACACTCAAGCTGAATAACGATCACAGCGCGCTGCGTTTCCCGAATCTCGCGAGCGTCGAGCAAGTGGGGCATGGCATCGACTATATGATCCATCACTTGCTCTCGCATAGCGACGGACGAGACTGGTTGAAGGTGAATCAGTTCTTTACGGAGCAGCTTGCGTACATGGCCCGCAAACTTGACTCGATTCAAGAAGGCGATCGCACATTACTCGACAACACCATGCTGATGCATTGTTCGAGCATGATGGCGGGGGCGCTGCACAACAATGATCAACTCCCCGTGATTCTGTTAGGCGGGGCAGGCGGTAAGCTGAAAGGCGGCCGAGTGCTCGATTACTCCGGGAAATCTGAACGACAACTTTGTCGTCTTTTCCTGTCTCTGATGGACAAGGCCGGAATAAACCTAAAGTCGTTCGGCGACGCAAAAACTCGGCTAGAGGAGGTGTGATTTTGGACTGCGGCAGCCTGCTGCCGCTTTGGGTCCAACAGCCTGCTGTTGGACAAGTCCAAGCGGGTGTTGGCGTTGGTCGGCAGCAGGGCTGCCGATGGGAAAGCGGCAGCAGGCTGCCGCAGTCCAAGGAGCTCACCACGGGCGAAGCAGGCCAAGTGCCTGCGGGATAGGTTCGGGCGCCCTGGGAATTCGCCGCCATCCGCCCTTTTAGCGACTTTTGAGCGTGAAGTCGGCGACGCATTCCGGTGCGGTCACGTCGCAGGTTAACTGCGATCGGCTGTTGTAGATCTCTGGAAGAGTTTCGACTGAGTGGTCGGACATCATCTCCGCGGGCATGCTTCCCGTAGTGTCGGCCATTTTGCCCAGGATTTTGGGCGATTTAATTTCCACTCGCATCTTTCCGACCCCTACCTGCGCCGAATACTCACCGTTCGTGATCGGGGAGGAGACGGGCGGCAGGGAACTGCTCGGATCGGCGGCGAAGAACTGAATGACCCCTTGGGCCAGCGGAGCGCCGTCCAAGGTGACTTTGCCCTTCACAGTCGCATGGGGAATAACCGTTGAGCCACACCCGGTCATCATGCCAAGCAAGTTAAAGACGAACAGGAGAGAAAGGGCCATTTTCCCCGGCAAGCGACTACGCTTCATGCTGTGACTTGACACAACTGACTCCTGGAGCGCTAGATGCCAATTGTCTTGTCATCCAGCGCTGTTTCGACCTAGGACGCAATTCACCTCGCTCGCCGCGCCGCGAAGCAAGTTACGGGATTTCGACCGGGTTGCCATCGCTAGGCGTCAGCAGATTCTGCCACACTGGTTGCGAGATCGTTGTGGCGATGCCCCGCACGCTGCCATCCATCAGTGCGGTTTGGCAAGCGGCGTGGGGCGTTTGAGCCAGACGCTTATCACAGTTGACGCTAGGCGCCACCGCACCGGTCAACTTTGGACGTGCCTGAGGTACGCCGTACGCAAACGTGCCGTGGGTGCGAGTGTTGGCGATCACGGGCGGCCAATTCCAGCTCCAGTCGATCCCCGGATAGGTCCAGAGGTTGGCGGCGTTCTTCGGCCCGCCCAGACTCGCCGTTCCATCCTGGTTGCAGGTTGCGTACGTTTCGGCAAACCCAATAGCGTTCGATGTTCCGTCCGTGATACTGCTCATGCCACCCATCGGCGCGTCGGCGTTGCCGCCCGCTCGCCGTGGGCCAAATACCTGAAAGTTGGCGCCGTAGCTGGAACTCCGCCAGCTGCCGATTTGATTTTGAGCCCAGCCGTCTGACGACGTGAAGTCTGACGGACAGACAAACGCCTTAATGTTCTGCTGTCGCAACCGATCGCTCCCTGCGGGAGCGCCGACCATGAGGGTATCCCACGAGTTGCTAACGTACGTGGGGAAGATCATGTCGTACATCGCCTGCTGCTCGATAAACGGGAGCAACGAGATCAAGATGCTACCCTGAAAAGTACCGCCCGGAGCTTGAAACCCGGTCGATGAAGTGAGCGAAGGCAGTGCCTCGCCGCCATACGTGTTGCCAAAATTGTGGACGCCCAGCATGACCTGCTTCAGATTGTTGGTGCACTGCGAGCGACGAGCCGCCTCACGTGCGGCTTGCACCGCCGGCAGCAGCAACGCAACCAGGACGCCAATGATCGCGATTACCACCAGCAGTTCCACGAGCGTGAATGCCGACGAACGTCGTTTGCAACGCATGAACGAACCCTCTTTAGTTGAGTCTCAATCGTAATTGAGACAATGTTTCCCTGCTTTCGTAGGGGGGAATTCCCCATCGTAGTTGTGGTTTGTTTACGACGCAAGTGTTGATGTCTGAGACGTTTGGCGACCGATCGGTCGCTTGGACTGCGGCAGCCTGCTGCCGCTCTAGGTCCAACAGCCTGCTGTTGGACAAGGATGACTAGTGAGTCTAGCGGCGAGTGAGTAGCGAAACGAGGGGGCGGTTCTTTTCCTGTGGGGTCGGCAGCAGGGCTGCCGATGGGAAAGCGGCAGCAGGGCTGCCGCAGTCCAAGGACGGCTTGGCTTACGGAAGCGGCAGCTTAAGCCGTTTTTGCTGGGGTTGTGCAAGCCATTGCCTGACCGTGATCGTGTTTCTCAAAGAGACCGTGACTAAACGGCTGTCATCGGGCGCGAGGCTGAGTTGCCTGTAACTGTCTCCGTGTGACGGGAGCGTGAGCATCTCGCGTCCACTGGGCAACTGCCAGAGTTTAATCGTGCCGTCGACCGCCGCGGTCAGAAGGCGATCTTCTTGCTGAGTGAAGGCGGCATTGGTGACTAAGTCGCGATGGCCTCGCAAGCGAATGCAGGACGACGGCTTGTCGAGCTGCCATACATAACCCGCGCTGAATCCGCCGCCTGCCAAGCATTGGTCGCTCGGACTGAACTGCAGCATGCTCAGCCCCTTGTCGTCAGGCAATTGAAAGCGGTGTAGGACTGTTGAGCTAGTCAGGTCGAACACGAGCACTTCACGACCAGCATTGTAGGCGAATTTATCGCCGCGACTGGAGAAGGCGAATGCTTGTTCATAATTCAGGCTATGAGGCGACTCGATCAACGGCTCGTAGTTCTCGCGCCGCCAGACATGGAGACGGTGTCCGAATTCTTCCCAGGCCTGTAACACAGCCGCGATGTATTTTCCGCCCGCGGAAACGCGGATGTCATGCACATCTTGCTTTTGGCTGTTGGGGAGAGGTTGAAACTCGCCGTCGGCCACTTTCAGGCAGCCGCCCCAGATCTTTTGGGCGTTGTCGGCGGTGGTGAGCGCCAGCCACTCGCTATCGGCCGAGAAACTGCCCTGCGAGGGACGTACGCCCAAGTTCGCACTGCGCACTTCTTTGCCGGTCGCGGTATCGATAATACGAAGTTCGTGTTGCCTGGCGGGATCTGGCGAGCCGATAACCGCTCGCGACTGATCAGGACTGATCGCGTTTAGCAAACCATACTGCTGGATGGGATAATGGATGTCGCGCTGCTTGAATTGCTCGAGATCCCAAACAATCAACTCGCGATCGCCTTCATGGTTTAGGCCGACGGAAAGGAGCTGTCTCGCGTTGGGACTGAATCGCAAGCTATGGATCTTCCCTTCGTGGCCCCGCAACTCGTCGTCGCTGCGCCCGAACAAAGGTGCGCTAGAACTCAAAATACCCTCATAGTCCACCGCGGCCACCTCCTCTGCGTGGGCTGCGAAAAGCGACGCGCTGCGTTGGAGTTGCGTTGCTTGCTGGTTGCGTTCATCAAGGTAGTGGCAATTCACGCCTGCGACAAACAACTCGCCTGGATCTCCGACAAACGCCAATCCATGAATGCGTCCCGCGGCGAGATCGTCTTTCTGCCAGACAATCTTGTTTTCGTTGCCCAAGACGCCAATTCCGACGCGACGATCTTGGTCGGCGACCGCATAGCGCTTGCCTTCGGGCGAGATGGCGATGTAATCAACGCTGATGCCTCCTCGATCGGGGCTGGGAAGCGCCTTGCCAGCGCCGATATCCCACAGGATGAGCGGCTGTTCTCGCTCTTGTTTGGCCAGCAGCAAGCGGCCATCGCGACTGAAGGTCGCCGTGATTAGTTGCGGCGGATAGGGGGTGTCAGGTTCCTTGACCAAGTTCAGATCGTATGCCCCTAGAACTCTCTCCTCTTGAGGATCTACCAGCAGCAGCTTGCCAAAGCTCAACACGACCGCCCAGACAGAATAGTCAGGAACGTCGGTTACCGCCACGACATATCCGCCCCCTAGGTTGTTGAGCGATCGGAGTAGGCGACCAGATGTCGTATCCCAAAGTCGCAACGTGCCTTTTCCGCCGGTCAGGACCTGCGACGAGGCGCCGACAAAGCACGCTGTGTTCACCGTGGGATCGTCGTTCGGCAGTCGAGTTTGGTACGCTCCATACAGCGACTCCAGCAAGCCATACTCCCATCCGCGCAAACGCGGGTTCGTGGCCGCCAGACGTTCTCGAGCCGAGCCAGGACGACGATCGAGCCAATCTCGGTGTGACAGCGTGATCGTGCTGATGTAGTTTTCGGCTTCCGCTTGAGTGAGTGCGACTTGTTTCTCGGCGCGAGCGTCGTTGGCCGCCTTCAATTCCCTGGCGGCTTGAACGAGTGCTGCTTGTTCGCGGATACGAGCGGCATTGGCCTCGCGCAGTTTTTCGCCAGCGTCCTGCGCGGCTGCATTTGCTTTGCCAGCGCTGATCGAGGACGAGTAGGCGAAGTAGGTCGAGACCGCTGTGCCCATCACGAGTGAAGTCACAACCAATGCCGCAAGCGAAGCGACCAACGGCTTGCGCTGCGCCCAGCGTGCGAAACGGCCCATGGACGACAACGGTCGAGCATGAATTGGCTCTTTGCGCAGAAATCGTCCCAGTTCTTCGGCCAACTCGAGCGCGGTGGCATAGCGCCGAGACGGCGACTTTTCCAGGCATTTGAGGCAAATTGTGTCGAGGTCGCGAGGGATGCCGCGGGCCGATTTGCTGGGAGGTTGAGGGTCCGAATTCTGGACTTCATAAAGCGTGTCAGCGAGCGTCGCGGCTTGAAACGGCGGTCGGCCGGCAATCGATCGGTAGAGAACCGCTCCGAGTGAATAGACGTCGCTACGAGCCGAGATGGCCGCAACGTCGCCGCGGGCCTGTTCGGGCGGCATATAACTGGGAGTGCCCAGAACCTGTCCCGTCGCGGTCAACTCGTGATCGCCATCTAGCCGCTTGGCCAAACCAAAATCGGTGATCCGCGGCAGTCCCTGGCGATCAAGCAGAATATTCGCCGGTTTCAAGTCCCGATGAATGACTCCTTTCTCATGAGCGTAAGCGATGGCGCGGGCTATTTGCTCCATGAGTCGGGCCGCCTCGCTTGACGACATCGGAGTTTCGGCAATACGTTCCGCTAAACTTCCTCCCTCGACCAACTCCATCGAAAAGTACAGCCGACCCTGTTCGTTCCCGACTTCATAGACCGGCACGATGGCGGGGTGCGAAAGACTGGCCGCCGCTTCCGCTTCCGCTTGAAACCGCTGCAATTCATCACGATTGGCGAACTCGCGCGAACGGATCATCTTCAGCGCGACGAGTCGGTTGAGACCTCGCTGTCGAGCCTTGTAGACCACGCCCATGCCGCCTTGTCCCAACGCGGACAGGAGTTCATAGTCGCCGATCGACGAGGGCATGGCATCCGCGGTCAAAGCGCCGGAAGGGTGAGTCTTGCCGTGTCGCTTGGAAACCGTGCCCTTATCCCGTTCGAGAACCTCGGCGATGATTGACTCGAACTCGGGGAATTCGCTGCGGTAGCTCTCTGCCGAAGCCACTCCTCCCACACGCTGCTGGTAGTCGACGTCAAGCTCCAGCAAGTAGCGAAACAACTCTTCTCGGCCAGAGCCTTGCCAACGCTGAATATACTCCCCCAGTTTGGGCTGAGCCGCAGACTTCCATTCCGCTTCAAAGCGGTCGCACCAATCGTCGATCGCTGAACGATAGGACTCGGAAGGGTCTGCCATCGCAAAGTCGCTTTGGACTGCGGCAGCCTGCTGCCGCTTTAGGTCCAACAGCCTGCTGTTGGACAAGGCTCGGTAGTGACTCTACCGACGCTGGCGAATCGAATCGACGGTTTCTTGGATGGAGTGGGGGTGGTGGGGGCGGCAGCAGGGCTGCCGACGGGAAAGCGGCAGCAGGGCTGCCGCAGTCCAAAGAGTACACCCGACAGGATTCGAACCTGTAACCCTCGGTTCCGAAGACCGATGCGCTATCCAATTGCGCCACGGGTGCCCATGCCTTAGAGAATAAGAAAGTCTCGTCCGGTTTGCAACTGGCCTGGAAGTTGCGTTTAAGACTGTTGGATAACGGCTAACAAACGGTCAAGGTTCTGCTCGTTGGCTTTGCCGGCTATTTTGGCGACGGCTGCACACGTTTGAGCGTCATTGAAGATCATGTGCCAGTCAATCAGACAGCCGTTCTCAGTGTCTTCAAACGACAGGTGCGCTTGAAAATAAGGCGCACAAGTGTGGTCGAGCACAACCTGGTTAGGCGACACAATCCGCAAGAAACGGCACTCGTTCGCGTAGTCCGTGCCGTCGGGTGAGTGCATTGTGAAACGCCACATGCCTCCCTCCCGAAAGTCAAACTCGTAGAACGTGTTCGTGAAGCCGCTTGGGCCCCACCAACGTGCTAGTTGAGTCGGATCGCGAAATGCCTCAAAGATGCGGGCCGCCGGATAAGGAACTACTCGTTGGGTCACGATCTGTAAATCTGATGCCACTTGGCTCGGGTCATGGATTTTCATTGTCGGCTCGTTGGTAGAGTGATGATTGTTGCCTTTGCCTCCAGCAAAGGGTTAGTTGTGTGCAGCGGAGTTTCGTTGGGCTGTGGTTTGATGTTGTTTGGTTGCGGTTGACGGCTTGCCGGTACGGACGGGTTTGCAGCTTTGCTGGAGGCAAAGGCAACAGTCGCAATGGCAGCAGTCAAGGGGTATGAGTCGTTTCGGCGGCGAGCCATTCCACGTAGGGAACGCTGGCGGCTACGATGGGTAAGGCGATGATCTGCGGCACGCTGTACGAGTGCTCCGCGCGGATCGCTTGCTCGACTTCGGCGAAAAGATCCGCGCGAGTCTTGATCGTGCATCGCCATTCGCTGGCCGTCTCCACCTCGCCTTGCCAGCGGTAAACACTCGTCACCGGTCCGTCGATCTGCACGCAACCCGCCAGCCGCGCGGTCACCAGCGATTCAGCGATCCGCATCGCTTCTTCCTGAGTGCTCGCTGTCGTGATCACTTCCAAAAAATCAGGCATCGTCTCTGTTCCTCAACCCTCAACCCTCAACCCTCAACCCTCAACCCTCAACCCTCAACCCTTCACGACACTCGTCGGCATACCAACGTTTCGCGACCAGTTCCGCGTGATACAGCAGCCAATTCGTTCGCGTGTAAATGCCATGTCCTCGCGCGCTGCGATGCTGACGCGGCGCCGCTCGATGATAGTCAATCAACAGGGTATCTCCCTCGCTTGGCACTCGCTGACCCACGCATAACTTTCCCCAGATTTCGCGCAGTCCCCACTCGGGTTGCAACAGTCGAGCCAAGGATCGATCCGCCAGATGAGCGGGGAACGCGACCAGCGGAGGCAGGATATTCGTGCCTGCAATTCCCACCTGCTGGACATAGTCGCCTCGTTTGGCCTTCAGCGCCGATCGCAATGAAAACGGGAAACGAGTGACGTAAGCGGGGAGGCCTTCCGTCGGGCGATGGTAAATCACGTGCAACAAGCGAGCATAGCCAGCGGTGTCCCAGCCGTAGCGAATCGGCGTCCCGAAAGTCACCATGTCCCATCCTACGTCGCGCAACGACTCCCGTGGGCCCGCCAGATACTCTCGCACGCGACGCCACGACTCGCGACGGTCGGCCGCGACCAACCGCGAGTTGCGAAATCGCTCGACCGCCCGAAAAAACTCGTCCCGCTTCCGTTCGTCCGCTGCCCACAGATTCGACAACAAAGCCATCACGTTACCGCCATGGCTGTGTCCCCAAATCAACACTCGACTGCCTGGGCGAAGTCGAGCTTGCGACATGGCGTCGATCAGTCGCACCGCGCCGTCCGCTCGACCCAAATGATGGTTTTCACTGGTCCAGTGAAACAGCCGCACCGGAATTCGCTGATTGGCGGCGATTCCCTCTGGATTGATCTCCCGTTCAAACTTGGCCGCGAACTCGGCCGTATAGTTGCCCGCATCGCGTACGAACCAGTCGGCCAATCGCTTCTCCTGCTCACGCAGCAACTTGGCGGCAGGTGGATGCAGAAGCGACGCCAAATGGCTGAATCCCAGCAAATCGTCTCCCACAAACGTCCCGTGCAGCAGATAGACGGCGGACACTCCTGACGCTCGCAGGCAGCGTCCCACCTCGCTCATCCGATTTCGCCATTCGACGCTGTCAGGAGCGGGCGGCGCAACGGCATCGAGCCACGCGACATCGACCGCGGGCGGACCGGCTTGATAATCCTGATGGCGAAAGCCATTCCGATACGGCACTTCGCGTTCTCCCTCAAGCGTGCCGCAACAGTTCCTTGACCACGCGCCCATGCACGTCCGTCAAGCGGAAATCGCGTCCCTGATAACGAAACGTCAGTTTCAAATGATCGATGCCCAGACAATGCAGCATGGTGGCGTGCAAATCATGAATGTGCAGAGGATCTCGCACGATGTTGTACGAAAAGTCATCCGTCTCGCCATACGACAAACCAGGCTTTACGCCGCCGCCCGCCAACCAGACCGTGAAGCAACGTGGATGATGGTCGCGTCCATAGTTGTCGGCCGTCAACACTCCCTGGCAATAGACCGTGCGTCCAAATTCTCCTCCCCAAACCACCAACGTATCGTCCAAGAGTCCACGTTCCTTCAAGTCGGCGACCAGCGCCGCGGAAGGTTGGTCGGTGTCGCGACACTGCCCGCCGATCTGCTTCGGCAAATTCGTGTGCTGATCCCAACCTCGATGGAACAACTGCACGAATCTCACGCCACGCTCGACCAATCGTCGAGCCAGCAGGCAGTTTGCCGCATAAGTCCCCGGCGTCTTCGACTCCGGCCCATACCGCTGGAAGACATGCCCCGGTTCGTTTGAAGTGTCCGTCAATTCTGGCACCGATGTCTGCATCCGGTACGCCATTTCATATTGAGCAATGCGAGTTGCGATATGGGGATCTCCATCCTCGTCGGCTTGGAAGCGATTGAGCAGCGCGAGATCGTCGAGCATGCGGCGGCGAGTGGTCGCGTCGACCCCCGCTGGATTCGAGAGATGCAACACCGGGTCGCCAACCGAGCGGAACTTGACGCCTTGGAAGCGAGTCGGCAGGAAGCCGCTGCCCCACAAGCGATCGTACAGTGGTTGATCGTTCGGATTTCCGCTGCCTTGAGACACCATGGCGACAAACGAGGGCAGATCGGCATTGCCCGACCCCAGGCCATACGAGACCCACGCGCCCATGCTCGGACGGCCCGCCAGTTGCGCGCCTGTCTGAAAGAAGGTTACCGCTGGGTCGTGATTGATCGCCTCGGTGTGCAAGGTCTTGATGAAGCATAAGTCGTCGGCCACCCGCGCCGTATGAGGCAAGAGTTCACTGACCCACGCTCCCGACTCCCCATGTCGCTCGAACCGATAACGACTCGGCGCGATCGGGAAACTCTCCTGCGACGATGTCATCCCTGTCAAACGTTGCCCTCGCCGCACCGAATCGGGCAGTTCCTCGCCTCGCAGTTTTTCGAGCTTCGGTTTGGGGTCGAAAAGGTCGAGTTGCGAGGGGGCGCCGGACTGAAACAGATAGATCACTCGTTTTGCGCGAGCGGCAAAGTGAGGCAGGCCTGGCAATCCTGGCGTCGTTCGCAAGGATGTTGGCGATGGGGCCGTGGAGTCTTGGGCTTTTTCGGCGCCCTGTGAGTCGCCCGCCAGCAATAGCTGCAAGGCAGTCGCGCCGAGCGCCATGCCGCCGCCCCGCAGGAACGCTCGACGACCCATCGCTTGCGACACTTGAGCCCACGCTGTCTCATGCTGTTGCCTATGAGTCATGCGATTGTGCTCCGGTTCGCGTGATGAGTAGGAATAAAGTTGTAGACAACATTCAACGGATGCGACAGCTTGAGGCTGGATGACGAAGCGGCATCTCGTCGGGCCTCTCTGGTGCGACTCACGATAGGATTAATCCTTGGTGACGGTCTCGTCCAAGTTCAACACGACGCCCGCGACGGCGGTCCATGCCGCCAATTCATGAGCCGGCCAACGACGGTCCGCCGGCGACTCGCCCGCGGTCAGTAGCTTTTCCGCGACGGTCGCATCGTTCGTGTATCGCTGTCGATGAGCCTTGAGGCCCGCCATCAACACTTCGATCTCACGAGGGGCAGGACGTCGCGATGTGACCAAGCGGAATAAGTGTACGATTCTACGCTCGTCGCTCGCCGTGGAACTACCGTCGTCCGCTCCCGCGACCTCGCGCAGAGTTCGCTCGGCCAATTGACGAGAGGCCTCGACAAACGTCACTTCGTTCAACAACGCCAACGCTTGCAGTGGAGTGTTGGTGCGAGTTTCGCGCACGATGCAGGCTTCCCGACCCGCCGCGTCGAATGTGACGAGTGTCGGCGGCGCGACGGTTCGTTTCCAAAAGGTATAGATCGTTCGCCGATACAAATCGGCGCCATGCCCCTGGTCGTACACGCTGTCGGTCGCCAACTCCTTCCACAAGTCGGCCGGCTGATACGGTTTGACCGACGGTCCACCCACACGCTCGACCAACAGGCCGCTTGCAGCTAGCGCTTGATCGCGAATCATTTCCGCGGGGAGTCGAAAGCGAGGGCCGCGCGAGTGCCAGCGGTTATCCGGGTCGGCCGCCAATTGCTCGCGAGTTGCACGTGACGACTGTCGATAGGTGTGCGACAGGACGATTTCTCGAATCACTCGTTTGAGGGACCAAGAGTTTGGGCCTTTTGCAGCATCGGTGTCGCGACTGCCCGCGGCGGAGTCGCTGGCAGTCTTCCCGCTTACTGCCTCGTTGGAAGCCTCGCCACCCGACGTCCTGCCTTGAAACTCGGCAGCCAACCAATCGAGCAGATCGGGATGTGAAGGCGGCTGACCTTGCGATCCAAAATCCTCGACCGTGCGCACGATCCCCGCGCCGAAGAATGCTTGCCACAGGCGATTAACAGTGACGCGAGCGGTAAGTGGGTTGGCGGGATCAACAATCCAGCGGGCAAGTCCCAGTCGATCGTTGGGCGCGCCGTGCGGTAAACGCCCCAAACTCGCCGGTACGCCGCGCTCGACCCGTTCGTCCGGTTTGTCGTACTCGCCGCGTCGCAAGACGAATGTCGCACGAGGCGTCGGTAGTTCTTCCATCACCATCACCGTGCTGATCTTTTGGAACAAGCTGTCGCGCTCGCTCGCCAAGGCATCTCGCGCCGCAATCGCTTCGCGGAATCGGGCAGGGGCATGTTGAGCGAGGAAGTAGTCGGCCAATTTTCCGCGTTGACCTTCTGTCCTGCGCTCGGCGGGGATGCGCAAGATTTCATCGAGCGTTTCGCGTGCGGCCAGGCGTGCGGCTCGGTCATCGTGCGCGCCGCGATAGATGCGTACTTCGTCGATCAGACCGGTGAAACGTCCGGAAGGACCGCCGCCGCCGCCGATGCGCAACGGCTCTTTCGTGATGAAGGTCTGATTGAGAGCGTCAAGTTGCACTTGGAGCGGCGATGGCTCGCCATCGACATATAGCCGGACTCCCGCCGCATTTCGAGTACCGTCGTAGACCATCAGCAAATGTTGCCAGACGTCAGGCTTGAGCTTCGTCTTCGATTCCAAGCGGAGCGCATCATCAAGCCACCGCTTGACGAAGTTCAATTGCACTGCGCCGCGAGACAATATGATTGAGTACCCGTCGCCTCGTTCCATGTCGCTCATCTTCGAAACAAGCGTGCCATCTCGACCAGCGACAGGCTTCACCCACAAACTGATCGTAAACGGTTCGAAATACCCAAAGCCTGCTGTGTCGCCTGCGTCTAACGACGCTTTTCCTAAGAAGCGGCCAGCTTGCCCAATAATCCCTGGTTCAAATTCCACCTCGCCATCTCTGGCCGCGAGCTTGGCCGAACCGCTCGAGGCGGGAGGTTCTGCTTTCTCGCCGGCGGCATGCATCCCGCCATCCAAAGCGAAACGAGCTACCAGTCCGTCGGACGAGAAACCCGGACGGTCTTTTTCAGGGATGACTGCAAGCGGCTGCTCGCTCGCTGTCCGCTCCCAGGCCATTTGAGCGGCTTCAAGATCGGGTTGTTGACGAAGGACCAGTGCCGCGGCCGCCCGCAATCGTTCGTCCAACTGATTCAATTGTTCTTGCTCAAGAAATGTCGGCGCTTTCAGGTAAGGCGGTGAATTTCCTTCCTTGATGGCCCGACCGTACTCCGGGATGTTGTTGAAGTAAGCGAACAATCCGTAGTAATCGAGTTGCGAAACTGGATCGAATTTGTGGTCATGGCATCGCGCGCAACCCATGGTCAATCCAAGCCAGACCGTCGCCGTCGTATCGACGCGATCGACCACGTACTCGACCGCGTACTCTTCGGCGATAATTCCACCTTCCGAGTTGCCTCGGTGATTTCGATTGAACCCGGTCGCGATTCGCTGCGACAACGTGGCGTTGGGAAGCAGGTCGCCCGCCAGTTGCTCGACGGTGAAACGATCGAAGGGCAGATCCTGGTTGAGAGACTCGAGCACCCAGTCCCGCCATCGCCACATGTATCGCGGACCGTCGCTTTGGTAGCCGCTAGTGTCGGCGTAGCGGGCGGCGTCGAGCCAGCGAGCGCCGAGGCGCTCGCCATACCGGGGAGATGCGATCAGTCGATCAACTTGACGCGCGAATGCATCGGGCGAGGTCTCCGTGAGAAATTCATCGATTTGGTCGAGCGACGGCGGCAAGCCGGTTAAGTCCAACGCCACTCGTCGTAACAGCGACTCTCGGGCAGCCTCGGGGGCGGCGGTGAGTCCGCGAGCGGCAAGCTCGGCTTGGACGAATTGGTCGAGAGGCGAACGCGGAGCGGTGGCGGGCTGGGCTTGGGATGTTGACGCTGAAGCTGACGGAGATGCTGGTCGCTTTACGGGCTGAAACGCCCAATGACCTTCCCAAGGTGCTCCGGCCGCGATCCACTGCCGCATTAGTTCGATCTGTGCGGGAGTGGCTTGTCGACCCGCATCAGGGGGCGGCATCCGTTCGTCGGGGTCGGTCGACGTGAGTCGCCGCAGCAACTCGCTGGACTCAGGCTTTCCGCGATGAACCACTCCCGGTTGTCCTTTGACTCCGATCACCGAGGTTTCGTCATCCAGCCGCAGGTCGGCTTTCCGCTGATTCTTGTCGGGACCATGACAGTGAAAACAGAGATCGGACAGGATGGGTCGAATGTCGCGGTTGAAACGCGGTTCCGCCGCGGAGCTCGCGGTCGCCAGCAGCGCGGCTAACCAGGTCAGTCCGAGTGGAAGCAGATGATGCGACACGCGTGATGAACGAACAACGCGTGGCTGGCGATATCCAGTTAATGCGTGGGAAATTCCGAGGCGGGTAATGCAGCCGGATGGCTCGTGATCGCGAGGTGGCATGAGATCGGCCATGGAGTTGCGGAGAGCGGGAATCGTGGTTTCCCTGTAGTCTAGACGCTGCCGCCTCGCGCACGAAAGAGTAGTGAGTTGCCTTTCGCGAATGTTGCCTTTCGCTCCGCGAAAGAAGCTGCTCCTGTCCCCGCCGAGCACGTTGGCGGTAACGACCTCGCTTTGCGAACTATTGACCGATTCAGGCTTCTTTTGCGGAGCAAAAGGCAACAGTTGCAAAAGGCAACCGTCGCGGAAGGCAACTCGTCGTGACTTAGCCTCCGAAGCCGCTGTAGCGAGTCACTCCGCGATGGAACAGGTATCGCGACAGCCCGATGAAGAAGATGAGCCATGTGGTTTCGATGACCAAGGCTTTCACTAACTCCATGCCGCTCACTTTGCCCAAGAATACCGCGGCGGGAAAATAGGCCAGGTATTGCAACGGGGAAAGTTCGACGAGCGTCCGCCAGGGCTCCGGCAGCATGTCGAGCGGGAACATGTGACCCGACAAGAAAAAGTTGAACAGCATGTAGACGAACAACAGCGAACTCACCTCGAGAATCCAGAAGCCAACCAACCCAAGTGACGCTTCGAGAAAGAAGCCCAGCAGGAAGCAGAGGATCAGTGAGACCATAAAACCTAGCGCGGTGGTCCAATCATGCATCGCCGATTCGGCAGGCAAGTCGCCGAAGTAGCCCCGACAGAGGAAAAAGACGAGTGCAAAGGGGCCGATGGCCACCGAGTAGTAGGCAAGTTTGTGGGCCACTCGGCTGAGCAACAAAAAGCCCAGCATGTCGACTGGCTGAATCAAGTATTTCTTGATCTCGCCTTCACGCACTTGCCGAGCGATCCCGGACGCCAAACCCGGCATGCTGCTGAACGCGCGGCTGACCATCGTCAGCAAGTAGTAAGCGACGAATTGCTCGTAGTCGTAGCCCTCGAGCGCTTTTCCCCCACGAGCCTCGAACACCGCGTACCACAGAAAGATCTGCGTCACGATCGGCAGAAACCGCATCAAGGTGCCGAGCGCAAAGTCACCCCGGTAAACCAGCCGCTCCTCCAGGCATATCCGCAAAACGACCCACCAGGTTTGACAGCGAGCAAGCATGGAAGAAGGAAAAAGTAAGAAGGAAGAAGGAAAAAATGGAAAGGAATCAATGCACTAACCAACAACCAACAACTAATGACTAATGACTAATGACCAATGACTAATGACCAATGACTAATGACTAATGACCAATGACCAATGACCAATGACCAATGACCAATGACCCTCCGCTCACGTCGCCTGCGCAAACACCTCGGCGATCACTTCTTCGAGCGGCGGATCTTCGACCACGACGTCGGCCACGACATGGTTGCTCAGGATGGCGGCGAGCGACTTGGGGACGAGTGCTCGTTCGATTCGCAGTTTCACTCGCGGCGGATTGCGTTCCGTCACTTGTCCAAACTGCTCGAACCCGTCGCACGCTTCGCCCTCGCCCAACTCGAGCGTCACGATTTTCTGACCGCTGAATTGGTCGACGATCCCATCAAGCGAGCCGTCGTAGACAATCCCGCCCTTGGCGATAATCACCACTCGGCGACAAAGTGCGGCCACATCCTTCATGTAGTGGCTCGTCAGCAGAATGGTGATCTTGCGTTCTTGTTGATAGTGTTTCAGGAATTGCTGGATGTTGTGTTGAGCGACGACATCGAGTCCGATTGTGGGCTCGTCGAGAAACAAGACTTCGGGCGAGTGAAGCAGGGCGGCGGTCAACTCCATCTTCATGCGTTCGCCGAGCGACAGTTCGCGAACCGGTTGACGGAGCAGGCGGCGGATGTCGAGCAGATCGGTGAGTTCGTCGAGCGTCCGTTGGAAATCGCTAGGATCGATTCGATAGATCTGTTGGTGGAGCCGAAACGATTCTTGGGCGGGCAGGTCCCACCACAGTTGGTTCTTTTGGCCCATGACGAGCGCGAAACGTCGCCGGTACTCGTTTTCTCTTTTCCATGGCACATGGCCCATGACCAACGCCGTACCGCGAGTGGGAGTGATGACGCCGGACAACAATTTGAGCGTCGTGGTTTTTCCCGCGCCATTCGGCCCGAGAAACGCCACAAACTCGCCTTGTTCGACCATCAAGTCGATCCCTTTCACCGCCTCGACGTCACGATATTCGCGGCGAAAAAGGCCACGCAGGGATGCGGCGAGTCCCTCTTTTTTTTGGTAAACGCGGTACGACTTTGCCAGTCCCGAGATCTCAATAATCGACGCCATGCCGCTGCTTAGTCCTTCCCCTTGTGCTCAATCTCGTGCATGTATTTGGCGAAGGCGCCTTCCTTTTGGAAGCCGGGACTGTTGTCCAGATCATGGCATTCGACGCATTTATCGCGCGCCTTGTCGTACGGGAGCCGCATCTCCAGTCGCAGTTTAGTCAGTGTGGCTTTCGATGTCTTACCCTCTTGCTCGGCCGCGACATGGGCCGACCCTGGTCCGTGGCAGTTTTCGCAGCCGTTGTTCGCCATCGCCGGCGTCGCGTCTAAGCTCAAGTAACCCGATTTGAACGGGTGCAATCGCTGCGGATCCCAGCCAGTCACGTGGCAACTCAGGCACTCGGGGTCATAATGTCGTGCGATGTCGGAACGCTCGCCAGGATGAACCAGCGAATCGAGTGCCTTGGCGTGTGGCGTCTTGAGAAAGACCTCCATCGCCTTGGTATGGCATTCGCCACAAGTTTCCGAGCCGACAAAGGTGCGACCGCTGGGATGCGCGAGCGGCTTGACGCCAAGACCATCGAGACCGGCGGCTTGAAGCTGATCCTGGTACGCGGCGATCAGTTCCAGCATTTTGGGCGAGTCTTTATAGCGATCGTCCAAGGGAACTCGCTGGTATCGGAATTTGCCTTCGGGATAGAGCCCAACGACGCCCACGAACATTCCTTTGCCGCCGACTTGGACCACGGGCATTTTGGTGTTGGGCGCGAATTCGGGCGTCAACGGCGGTTCCTCGCCGCCGCCCGTCGTGACGATCACGTCGAACTGTGGGAATTGACGAGCCAAGCGGTGAGTTTCGTCGAGGGAGCCGTAGACCATCAATACGTGGAAATCGCACTTTTCGCGTTCGAGCTGCGACCAGGCCTTGCGAATGCCTTCGACGGCGCCTTCCAGCAAGACTTCGTCATTGCGGATCTTCTCGCGGTACTCGTCGCCCAGCACCGAGGTGACTCCTACCTTCCGACCATTCGCCTCGATCGCCACCGATCGCGGCAGCAAGTCGCGATCCAGGACCGCCGCGTTGGCGGACACGAATCGCGCGGGTTGATCGGACAACGCCGCGAAGACTTCGCCGGTCGAAAGCCGCAAGTCATCGGGGCCCAGGCCGATCGCCTGATAGTCCATCAACTTGAGGCCTTCATAAGTCATCTGAAACTTAATCTCGGACTGCCGACCAAAGCGTTTGACTTGGTTGCCGGCATCCATCGGGATGAGCGTCCAGCCTTTCTGACGCAACTCGGACAGCAAGGTGTCGCGACGGACGAGCCCGCCCTTTTGGTTCGCCAGCCCTGTGCAGCCGCACGGCTCGATGTAACCTGCCTGTCGCCCCGTGAAGATCAACGCGGCATCGGGTGTGCCCCAGTTTTCGAACAAGGGCAAGCGGGGAATCTTGGGAGTCGCTTCCTCGTCCGCGGCAGCCTTTTTTGGGGCGTCGTCGCCTGCATCCGCTGAACTCGGATTCTCCGCCTTCGCCGCGGCGCCAGCCGATTGGCCTTTCGTCGTCTTGCCATTCGTCGACTTGCCATCCGTCGACTTGTCGCTGATGGGCTGGCTGATCGTGGGGAGTTTCAGTACGCCAGGTTTTTTTGATTTAACTTCCTGGGCGTCGACCGACCGCTCATTGAGCCACCAACCGCTTGTTCCTCCCAGCCAAAGGCCAACGATCGACCCGCCGACGAGCAACACGGCCGCCACTTCTCCAAATCCCGGTTTCTTCATAACCATGCCATCCGTAACTAAACCAACCCTTGTTCGCCCCACGTGGGGAGCATCCGTTCTCGACCAAGTCCCTTTGCTCGTCATTCGACGGCAAAACGGACGAGTACTTGTAGTTCCTTGGCTTCTGGGTGAGTCGTCTTGATCACGATGCGGCCATAGTCCTTCCGATCCACGCCACCGGTCAAGCTGACGAGCGGCCCGCCTTTGACGACTTCAATCTGTAGCGGCACCATGCGTACCGCGCCCTCGTTGATCGACTTGGGTTCGCCCAGAGTGGCTTGAATGTTCGCGGCCGGAGTAATGTCGCCTACCGAAAGTTCGACCGTGTCGCGATGCGGACCCTTGATCAGGATCGGCAAGGTGACCTTTTTCCCGGCCTCGCGCTGGATGATCCCCAAACTCAGGATGTTGTTCTTACTATCGAACATGCGATTGGCGAGAATCGAAATGTCGCTTACCACGTGGCCGCGAATCGGCACTTCGAACTTCTGATTGCCTGGGCGATTCGTGTGGAGTGTGATGGTCTGAAGGATAGGGCCAAGGGGAAGGCCCGGCTTCACTTTGACCGCGATTCGATAGCCCGACAAAGCCGATTCGCTCTTCGCCTCTTCCTCGGTTAACGGCTCGATCGATACAGCGAAATGGTCGAGCGAATCGGTGTTCGAAAGGCTGTGCGAGATGATACTAAAGTCATCCCCGAGTGAGCGCAAGAGCTTGGCTTCGGCCTGCAATTCGCTCGAAGCGGTGACGCTTCCCAAAGTAATCTCGGTCGGGGACACTCGGACCGGGTCGATAACTTTTCCCTTCACGACCAACACGACCGTGGGGCGTTGAGCATCATTGGTCAGGATGTAAGCTTCCTTGCGAAACTCGGAGTCGTTCGTGGATGGCGTCCACTGCACCGTCACCGGCGCCGTCTCTCCAGGTTCGATGGTTGTCTTGGTGAGGCTGCTGACCGTGCACGCCGAGCAGGAGGTGCCGCCAGAAGCGATCCTGAGCGTTGAAGTTCCCTCATTGCGAAACAGAAAGTCGTGCTGACCCGTTTGGCCCTTTTCCGTGGAACCAAAATCGTGCGACTCGCCGTTCGCAACCACCACTTTCACGCCTTTGTCGGGCGGAAGTGCGGCGCCCTCTTTGCGAGCGATCTCGGACATCGCCGCGGCCGTGCCAGCGTCTTTACGGTTGGGGTCGAATGATTCCCGGGTTCCCGAAAACTCACGCCAACCAACCGCGCCGCCGACAACGACACCCACGCAGGCACACGCCAAGATCTTGATCAGAATGCGCATCGTTACTGTTTCCCCGATACTCCCAGGACGAACTGTTCGAGGCATTCTCTCGCTTTCTTCCCCTCGGGTCTAGTCGAAACCTGCTCGGCGCTACCTAGACCGGGGGGGTAGTCCGTGAGAATTTGGTTCTCTAGCTTCTGTTCCACATGCGGGTGGACGTCGTCCAGCCCCAAAGCTCGTTCCGCCTCCGCTTTCGCCGCAGCATTGTCGCCTGCTACATGCAGCAGCCAAGCTAGTTGAGCACGCGCCATCGCCCCGTTGGGGTACAACTCGACCGCATCCCGCTGGAAGGCGATGGCATCGGCAAGAGCGTTTCGGTCGCTGGTTCGGCGATAAGCGAGCAGAAATTTTTTCGCGAAGTCTTGTCGTACCAACTGCGACCGCGGCTCGCGGCGGATGGTCTCCATCACAGTTCGCTCGAATTCCTCACGGGCCCGCGATTCACTTGTCGTAAGCCAAACGTGGAGAGCGACTTCGGCCTGTCGCCTCCAAGGATCGGACCACCAGGGATCGGCGGTCGCAACTGCTTGATACCAGGCCAGCGCGTCGTCCACATTTCCTGCGGACAAGGCTTGATCGCCTCGCATCAAGCCTGATCGGCCTGTAAACACAGGACGATAGCAGGTCGTGTAAAAAACGACCACCAACAAGAGCCAAGTGGCGCCCAAGATAAACCCAAGCCAGCGCGGGGCGTTCCATACTTGCGACTCACCGGTCGCCAGATTCAGGGTGAGAGCCGCCAGAAGCCACACTCCCAGCGATACGGCCGGGTAACCAATTCCGCCAGCCGCCAAGAGGCACACCAAGAGAGCAATGACTCCGGTCGCCAAGCTCGCCGCCGACAATGAACCCTGTCGCACCCACGGCCACAACGCCCAAATCACTCCGATCGCGGGAATTCCGCCCAAAACAAGCAGCTCGAGCGGCGGTGGATAGCCCGAGATCACGCCTGCCAGACATCCCAAGATCACCCCGAAGCCAGCGCCGAACATGAGCACTCGCGGCGAGTCGAATTCGGCAAATGGCGAACCGGTGTGCGGCTGGGGGGAATCGCTGGGCGAACGAGCAGCGGAAGACGATTCGACACGGGAGTGCTCGCCGGCGCTGAATCGCGGACCACGAACCATCGCAACTAGCCAAGCGATAGCAGCGGCGAGGAACAGTGCGAGGGCCGGCCAGCCTGCGGTTGCTGCAATCTCCAAGGCAAAATTATGCGGATCGGCGATCGTCTCGCTCGACTGCGGCAGCTTGTAAGCGGTATAGAACACTTGAAAGTTGCCGGGCCCGCAGCCTGACAGTGGATAGTCGCGTAGCATCGCCACCGTCGCTTCCCAATACTCCCAGCGATACCCCAACGACTTGCGGGCCTCGCCCAGGATGCTGGCGTCCCGCAGACTGAGGGCGACCGCGCCCAGCACCAGTAGACCGATCAAGGTGGAGGCCGCGATCAGCCAACGAGTATTTTTGTCGGCTCCCCGGTTATCGTTCCTCTGTTTCTCCCCCACGAACTTGTCCCACAATGCGATGCCGCCGATGCCTAGCATGCCGACCGCGGCGCCGACGTAGGCGCTGCGACTACGAGTCAATAGCAGGCAGATTCCAGCCAGCAAGCCTGTGGCGACCAAGGCTCCGGCGATACGCGAGTCGAATCGTTCGCGTTGAGTGGCGACGAGGATTCCTCCGCAGATGACAAGCCAGGGGAGGAGGTAGGCGGCCAACGAGTTGGTGAGGGCGAAGGTCGCTAGCGGCTCGGGGCTGCGCAATCGGTCGGCGTATTGTCGACGGAGCGGCGAGCCTTCGGGAGCGTCGATGCCCGCCGCCCGGAGCACCGCGTCGGGATCACGCTCGAAGGCCGCTCGATCAAGCGGCATGATGACGAAGCGTTGGTAAAAGCCGTAGCTGCTGAGGGCGACAATCAGCGCCAGATGCAGAGCGACGAGTGTGCGAATTGCGGTCGGGGATCTCAGCGTTTGGCGAGCGAGGAACCAGATGAGTGCTCCCCCTAGCCAAGCCCACGTCATGTTGATCGACAGTCGCGCTTGGCCCGCGGTCGACATCCGCACGGCACTCAGGACGAACCACGCGAAGAAGGCGCCGCCCAGCAGGTCGGGCCAGCCAAAGGCAAGTCGTCCCGATCCCCAAACCCACTCGCACAAAATCCAGATGCTCAAGGCGGCGAGCGCGGCCAGTTGCCAAGGGATGGCTGTCCCTTGCCCGACCGACTCGGGGGGGATCAGGATGCTGGCGACCGCGATGGCCGCGATCAACGCGGGCGGTATTCCCCGCAGCCAGTCGATCCACGCGAGCGGATTCACGGACGAACGGTCCGTGGGAGGCGGCGAGCGGTCGGGCTGGGAGTGACGGCGCTTGGAGGTCACGATTTCAGTTTCCGGCGGGCGGTTGATTCCAGGATTGCGATCAACGCAAGCACGCACAGGATCAACAGCACAATCAGGACGGCGCCCACAATGTCGACTCGATGGAGCAACAAGGCGCCCAGGCCGCAGGTGATGGTGAGTAAGTGAATGGTGAGGACCGCTTGAACTTTGGTAAATCCTAAGTCGACCAACCGATGCGAAAGGTGACACTTGTCGGCTTGGAACGGACTGCGTCCCTCACGAATGCGAATCCACAAAACGGTGGTCATGTCGTACAGCGGTACGGCCATGACGCACAGCGGGGCCAGAATCGCGTGCGGTCGAGGGGACTGGTAGCCGGCGTATGTCGCCAGCAGCGTCGCCGTGGCGAGGTAGAAGCCGAGAAAGTAACTGCCCGAGTCGCCCATGAAGATGCGAGCGGGCGGGCGATTATGCCACATGAAACCTGCCAGCCCTCCCGCCAAAACAATCAGATAACCAGCCACGAAGAGCTGCGGTCGTTGAGTCTCTGGATCGGGGGCCAAAATCATGACGGCGGCCAGAAATACGGCCGAAATTAGTCCCACGCCGCTCGACAGACAGTCCATATTGTCGAGCATGTTGAACGAGTTGATCAGGCCGACAATCCAGATGACGCTCAGCACCCAGGTTACCAAGGGAATTCCGATGAAGGCGGTCAGTCGCAGTCCTGGAATGGCGACGATCGCGCCAGCGACCGCGAACTGAACCAGTAGCCGCAATTGCCATGGCAGCCCGCGACGGTCGTCAAGCAGTCCGAGGATCGAGAGAATCGTGGCGCCTCCCAGCAGCGCCCACAGCGAACTCGATTGGTGCCTCAAGCCGGACAGGTGTTGCTGAGCGATTTCAGGAAGTTGAGCGGCCCAGGTGGGCTGACTAGCGACGAGACGGACGATCACTTCGCCGATCGCAAAGGTGGCGATGACGCCGAACCAGATGGCCAGTCCACCGCCCAAGGGCGTGGGGGTGGTGTGGACTTTACGAGCGGCCGGTTGGTCGACCAAATTCCACCGCGGCGCCCAGCGACGAATGCCGAATGTGGCAAGCCACGCCAGGATCAGCGAGGGGAGGGCGGCCAGGGCGAGCCACACGAAATCGGGAAGGTCGCGCATCTACTCGACTTTCAAGGAAACTCGGCCGCGTATCGCTCCCGCAGATAGGCTCGGCACAAGTCGAAGAATCGATGGTAATCGGCGCGGCGGTAATCGGGATAGGTCCAATCGCGAGTTCGCCAGGCATGCTTTTGGAAATGCAGAGTCTGTTCAGCGTAGATTCCCTCGCCCAGATAGAGACGGTGATCGCGATCTTTGGTCGAGGCGAGCACCAATTTGGCCTCGGTCAAATACCCTGGGTCGAGATTCAAGGGACGAGGTTCGGGCCACGCATGCTCGGCCCGGCATTGTTCCTCCCAGGCGTTGCTGGCCAATTTCTTCGCCACTAACTCGGTCGGGTCGATCAACCGTTCGAAGGCGAAGAACGACTTGAGGATGCCGGGCCCCATGGTCCGTTCGTAGTAAGGGGTGTCGGTGAACTCGAAGCGTTCGCTCTCGAGCGCGATGGGGCCCCAGTGCCGGTGGCAGCAGTCCCGCGCCCATGCAAACGCCTCCTCGTAGCGGCTGAAGACCGCCGTGATCAGAAGGACAGGACGGTGTGACTTGGGACGTGCCATCGATGCGGAATTTGCTTGACCTGGAAAACGTCTAGGGGATCGGGGACGACGGTTACTCGGCGCCGAACGTGAAACCTAGCGGGCGGAATCGTCGCTGGATTTCCTCCAGACCATTCTTGACCATGATGAGATCAGCGCCGTGACAGATGAAGCGAGCGCCGAGAGCCATCAGCTCTTGTGCTCGTTCGACCGTGCCTGCTGGCATGCCCCAGTGCTTGCCCGCTGCTTTGGCCGCCTTGGCCACTCGTTCGATCGCTTGGTTGACGAGTGGGTGTTGGAATTGGCCCGCGATGCCGCTGAGCACGGTGAAATCGGCCGGTCCGAAGAACACCACATCGACCCCTTCCACGGCGGCAATTTCTTCGACGTGTTCAAGCGCTTCAGGGTCCTCGATCTGAACGCACACAAACGTCTGCTCGTTTGCTTCATGGAGGTATTCGGGCATGGGCATCGAGCAGTAGGGCATATCGGGGTTTCCGCCGTCAAAACCGCGGCGACCGAGCGGGGCGAACTTGGACCACTTCACCACCTCGCGGGCTTCGTCGGCGTTATCGCAGCGCGGGTAAAGAATCCCTTGAGCGCCCATTTCCAGCAGTCGGCCCATACGCATGAATTCTCCCTTGGCGGGTCGAGCCATGATATCGGTGGGACCAATGCGAGCGGCTCGCATCAGGCCGGCGGCCGTTTCGACGCTGTATCCGTGATGCTCAAGGTCCATCCAGATGCCATCGAAACCGGCGAGCGTCACCATTTCGTACAGTGTCGCGTCGGTCAGATGGAGGGTGGTGAGCAATGCGGGTTCATTGCGACGCAGTTTGGCCTTCACACGGCTGATACGCATGGCGAGTCTTTCTGGTTCGAGGCAAAGGGGCAAGCGATCGAATAAGCGGCGTCATTACACTCCGCGCCCGCGCGAGTCGTCAAGGCAGCCCCCCGTAGCGGATTTCACAAGAATTCCGACCGTCCCGAACGCACCACCGTCGAATCGCAGAACTCCCGCCCGCGAGCGTCGGAACTCTTGCGAGTTCCGCGACGGGGAGCTCGCCGCGTCGCATTCGTCGTACACTAATTCCCTCAGCGACGTCGCACTATTCACCGTTTCCGCGAGACTGCTACAATTCTCGACATGCATACCTATCAGCCCATCGAACGACTCGTCAATCTCGTGGACCCGGCGGCCAACGTGCTGCTGAATTCAACCGCTGACGCGGCGATCGACGCCGTGGCTTCCGGCGACGCTCAGCGAGTGCGTGCGATCGACGGCCAGTTCGCGATTGTGGCCAAACGCGGTCACATTGTGCGGATGGCTCGTTCGATCGGTCGGCCGCTGCGTTATTTCCTCGCGAAACAGGCGTCGGGGCCGATGTTGGTGGTCGCCGAACGGATGGATGAGTTGAAAGCTCATCTAGAGAAAGAAGGGCTCGCCGACCAGTTTCATCCCTCTTATACGCGGATGGTTCCCGCTCACCATCTGGTGGAGATCGCACTGCTGGGATGTCCTGATCCCAACCCGATCTATACACGTTTCTTCGCCCCCGAACGTAATCGTTTGCCCGCGGACCTCGACGCGATTGGTCAAGCTTATATCGGAATGCTCGCGGACGAGTGTCGACGGTGGATCGAGTCGTTGGATCGGCGCGAGCCGATCGGCGTCTTGTTTTCGGGCGGCGTCGATAGTGGCGCTCTACTCGTCGTCCTGCACCACACGCTGCTCGCCTTGGGACATTCTCCCGCTCGACTGAAGGCGTTCACTCTAAGCGTTGACGGCGATGGAGCGGATGCCGACCAGGCGGCCAGCTTTACTCGCGAGGTCGATTTGTCGTGGGCGCTGGAAGTGGTCGACGTGCCGCGAGCGGCGATCAATTACGAAGATGCGGTGCGAGTGATCGAAGACTACAAGCCGCTCGACGTGCAGGCCGCCACGATGGGACTCGCGCTCTGCCGCGCGATTCGCGAACGCTATCCCGATTGGAAATACTTGGTCGACGGCGACGGCGGCGATGAGAATCTGAAGGACTATCCCATCGAGGAGAATTCGGAACTGACCATTCGTAGCGTGTTGAACAACCTGATGCTCTATCAAGAAGGGTGGGGCGTGCACGCCATCAAGCATTCTTTGGTCTATTCCGGCGGCCAGAGTCGCGGGCATGTGCGGTCCTACGCACCCGCTCGCAGTCTTGGCTTTCAAGGTTTCAGTCCCTTCGCTTTGCCGAATGTCATCGCAGTCGCCGAAGGAATTCCCTTCATCGAGTTGACCGGTTGGGAGCATGATCGACTGTATGCGCTGAAGGGGGAAATCGTTCGTCGAGGCGTCGAGCAGGTAACAGGGGTGACGATGCCCGTGTATCCCAAACGGCGATTTCAGCGAGGCGCGGCGGACGAGTCGACATTCTCGCATTTGTTCCCCCGGCATGAGGCGGCGTACCGGTCGGCTTTCTCGCGTTATCTCTCCTGACCACCGTGACTCAACTGATTCCTCCCACGGATGCTCAGGTGTTGGCCCTGCGGCCCGCGAAGAATCGTGTCGATCCGTGGCGTGCTTACGCGGCGCTGGTCGAAGAAGAGCTGGCGGCGAATGGACGAGTGGAGCCGGTGGCCACGCTGTTCTTGACGAACCGCGAGTGTCCGTTTCGCTGTTCGATGTGCGATCTTTGGCGGAATACGACGGACGAGACAGTGCCGCTGGGTGCGATACCCGCTCAAATCGACGAAGCGCTTTCGCGTCTCCCGCCAACTCGCCATATCAAGCTCTATAACAGCGGCAACTTTTTCGACCGCCGAGCGATTCCCTTCGAAGATTATGCCGCGATCGCGGATCGTGTGCGTGGATTCGAGACGGTGATTGTCGAGAGTCACCCGCGGCTGTGCGGGGACGATTGCCTGCGGTTTCGCGACCTGCTGTCGCCTGAACAGAAGCTCGAAGTCGCCATGGGGCTGGAGACGATTCACCCGGTGGCGTTGCCGCTGCTGAACAAGCGGATGACTTGCGACGACTTTGCTCGGGCCGCTCAGAGGCTGCTCGCCGCCGACATCGCGATCCGTACGTTTCTCTTGCTGCGGCCCCCAGCGCTCGACGAAGAGCAGGGGATCGAGTGGTGTGTGCGATCACTTGCGTTTGCTCGAGAGCTAGGCGTGCGAGTGGCGACAATCATTCCCACTCGCGGCGGCAATGGCTGGATGGAACTCTGGGGGGAGGCGGGGTGGTTTCAGCCGCCGCGTTTGGAGTCGCTCGAGGAAGTTCTGGATCGAAGTCTCGAGTTAGAGCGGAGGCTGTCGGGGGAGCGACAAGGCGAACTGGGGGCGGCGGCTGGGAGTCGGGGGCGAGTGTTCGTCGACTTATGGGATTTAGAGCGATTGGGGGCCTGTGCGCACTGTTTCGCGAGCCGTCGCGATCGTCTCGACCGGATTAATCGGACTCAAATCACCGAACCGCGGCTATTTTGCTCCTCTTGTGGTGGGGCCGGATCGGAGTCTGAAGGATGATGTGTTTACGCCACGGATGTCGCGGCCGCTTGGCGAGGTGTTAGACTGAGCGGGAAAGCGGACAAGGAATCTGATCTGGCGATCGCCAATCACTTGACTTCGCAGCCCGCGCCGTTCGATGCTATAGGCAATGAGTTTCAAGAAGCGAGAAAGTCGTGCGATGTCGCTGATAACGCTACGAGTGCTGGATGGCGCCGATCGCGGACGGATGTTCGCCGAATTGCGTCCCCCCGTCACGATCGGGCGCGAGGAAGGGAACGACGTCCAGCTGAACGACGAACGAGTAAGTCGTTTTCATCTGAAGATTCAGGATGACAACGAGCACGTGGTGCTGACCGATCTCGAGAGCACGAACGGCACCAAGGTCAATGGCGAGGACGTCAAGCTCAGGATACTACGCTACGGCGATATCATCTCCGTGGGACGCTCGGTGCTGATCTACGGCTCGCGCGACGAAATCGCGAAGCGTTGGTCGAAGCTGCGCAAGGAAATGCCGGGTGAGCAGACGGGCGATCCGAGTGGCTCGCGAGGCGGGCCGGGCGATCCCGACTTCGAGCTGAACGACGGAGTCGCCGACGACGACTTGCAGGCGAAGCTTTACCGGCTTGATCCTCCCGAGTTGCCCGAGCGGTTATCGCCGGGACAGGCCGCTCAATTGGGCGAGGTGCTTGAGTACTTCCATTTGCGGCTCCGCGAACTGATTCGGTCGGCGGACGCGGATGCCAAGTCGGGACGAGTGTTATTGCCCGCTGAGCAGTGGCAAGAGATTGTGGACATCCAATCGCGATTAGCTGAGTATCTACGGTCGGTGACCGATCCGAATCCCGGCGATGACGATTAGTTGCCTTCGCGACTGTTGCCTTTGCGACTGTTGCCTTTGCGACTGTTGCCTTTGCCTCCGGCAAAGCAGCTCAAAACGTAACCCCGCGAGCGCCGCCAATAGTCAGCGACGCCATCGCATCGTTGTGCCTGAATCCTGGCATAGCTCGTAGTTCCGACGTATTGGCTACTTTTGCGGAGCAAAAAGCAACAGTTCGCAAAGAGACAACTCTTACAACCAACGTAGGCTTACTTGCTCGTCTTGCGAGTAGCTGCGATCGCCGGGAGGAAAATACACCAAGCAATTGGCGTCGGTGAGTGTTCTCAGGTCTGCGCTGCCTTGCCAGTTCAGCAATCGGACCCGCAGGCTACTCTCGCCTCGTGACCGGATCGCGAAAGCGGGCCAGTACGTTGGGCGATCGCCACGCTGCTGGTGAGCGGCGTCCAAGACGCCGGTGACAGACGTGAGCGACGACGATGATTCAAGTCCCTCTGCAGATTCGGGTTCGGCGGTGAGGCCTTGTAGGCGAGTCAGTGCGGGTTTCGCGAAAAGTTCCCAGCAGACCAGACTGCTGACCGGATTTCCGGGTAGACCAAAGACTAATGTCTGTCGACTCGATTCACGTCGTTCGCCAAACCATAGCGGTTTGCCAGGCCGCATATGCACTTGATGAAATTGCCGCTCAACTCCCTGTTCCTCCAAGATGCGTGGCACAAGATCCAACACGCCCGCGGATACGCCGCCGGATAGTACCAATAAGTCGGCCTCAAGTCCTCGGCCGATACGCTCGCGGAGGTCGTCGGCTTGGTCGCGTGCGACGCCGAGGTCGATCGGTTGGCCGCCAGCCCGCGCCGCGAGCGCTTGCAGCATCGGCCCGTTGCTGTTGCGAATCTGTCCACGCCCAGGAGTTTCGTGGGGCGGAACTAGTTCGTCGCCGGTCGCCAACACCGCTACCCGCGGCCGAGGAATCACACTGACCGCGGCACGTCCCACCTCGCTCAACAATCCCACCTCAATTGGCCGCAGCACTTGGCCCGCTCGCAGTACGATCTGTCCTCGCGCCAACGATTGAGCTCGCCGAAAAATGTTCTGGCCAACTCGCACGGGTCGGTCGGTCAATCGCATGCTGGTCGAGTTGTTCCAGCCGCCCGCTTCGGTCTGCTCGACCATCACGACCGCGTCCGCCCCCGAGGGAAGCGGTGCACCGGTCATGATGCGAGTTGCCTGACCTTCGCCTACGATCTGTTGAGGCCAGCCGCCCGCAGTCACTTCCTCGACCACCTGGAATTCTCGGCGGCCGCCGGCAATGTCGGCCGCTCGCACGGCAAAGCCATCGACCGTGCTCTTGTCGTACGGCGGCGAATCGATGTCGCTGGCGATATCTTCCGCCAGCACTCGACCCACGGATTCCGCAACCGGGAGAGTTTGTGCCGCGAGTGGCTCGGCACGAGCCAGCACCACTGCTAAGGCCTCGTCCACGCTCAACATCGTCAGATCTTCATTTCCAGGAAGCGTCGCAGCATTTGCGGGCCGTTTTCCGTCAAGAAGCTCTCCGGATGAAACTGTACGCCTTCGAGCGGGTAACGCTTGTGGCGTATTCCCATGATTTCGCGACTGCCATCGGGCGCGGGCGACCACGCCGTGACGATGAAGTCGGGCGAGAGCGTGTCGGGTTGGATCACCAGGCTATGGTAGCGAGTGGCGACGAAAGGGTTGGGGAGACCCGCAAACAGCCCTTGTCCGTCGTGGGAGATCAAGTCGGTTTTGCCGTGCATTAACCGTTTCGCTCGCACGATCACCCCGCCGGTCGCCTGCCCGATCGATTGGTGCCCCAGGCAGACGCCCAGGATCGGCAATTGGCCAGCAAACCGCTGGATACAGGCGACCGAAATGCCCGCCTCGGTCGGAGTGCAGGGGCCCGGCGACACAATCAAGTGCGAGGGGCGTCGAGCCGCAATCTCGTTGAGCGTGATTTGGTCGTTGCGATGGACTTGGATCTCCAGGGTCGGGTCGATTTCGCCAAACCTTTGGACCAAGTTGTACGTAAACGAGTCGTAGTTATCGATGATCAGGATCATAGAGGTATCAGTGTAGTCTGATCGGCGCCCCGTGCGAAAGGTAAGGGCAGAAACCTCAATCGCCACGGAATCTCCGTGTTACATTTCGATCTTCTCTATTTTGCTTCGTTCGCCTATACCCTCTGCGGTGATTTTGGTAGTGGTTGGGCTAGGTTTCCGTGGAGTCAGGGGCGAGCGGTCTGGCCTGAGTCAACGCTTCGCCGGGACCGAGCATTTTGGGGTGGACGCAGACTCTGGTTTGTGGGGGCTCAGTCAAAATGCCATACGTTTCGCGACGCTCGCCGACCGTTCCCCTGGCGGGATTGGTTTTCCTGTTCCTTGGGATGAGCCTTGGGCTGACTCGAGGGGCAAGGGGGGACGAGGAATACTCTGTCGCTGGACTTATGGACAGCGCGGAACTACGAAAGTTCGTCGAATCACTCGCCCTCAAACACATTCCGGCCCATTACGAGGACACTCGGGAGTGGGGGAAAACCAAGCATGTCCAGACGGGGCTCAAGGTGTCGCTGGACGGTCTGCGGATCGATAGCGAGCGGCGGATGCGTGAGGTAAACCATGGGAACTGGCAACGCTATCGAATTGATCGCCACCCAGGCCCCGACTCGCTCCAGTTGGTCGTGGAACGTGTGGAGCAGAAAGAGGATGGCAAGTTGAGGCTCGAGTTGAGTTGTCGAGCCAAGTTGTTTGTTACGGGCCGGATGGCTCAATGGGAGCGAGGCGTGCAGTTGCTGAGTGTGGGGATGGAAGGGGATGCCGATGTGCGATTGCAGGCGGGCTGCGACATCGCCGTCGTACTCGATCCGTTGAAGTTACCGCCGGACGTGACGATCAAGCCGGTCGTTACTGATGCTCGGCTTGAGTTGTTCGATTTTCGCTTGCGACGAGTGGGGCATCTGCATGGCCCAGTCACTCGTCAATTGGGCGAGGGGATGGAAGAGGTTCTGCAATCTCGATTGCGGGAGGAGAATGTGCAGTTAGCGAACAAGCTGAATCGAGCGATCGCGAAGAAGCAGGACCGTTTGCGGTTTTCGTTCAGCGATTGGGCGACTCGCAAATGGGAAATGCTTGCCAAATAACCTCGTAGCGGAATTCGCCAGAATTCCGTTCGTCGTGAACGCACTGCCCCCGGACCGAAGGTGACTCGCCCGCATGGCGTCGGAACTCTTGCGAGTTCCGCTACGAGGAGCTCGTCACAACGTTGTAGCGGAATTCGCAAGAATTCCGACCGTTGTGAACGCACTACCCCCGGACCGAAGGGTACTCGCCCGCATGGCGTCGGAACTCTTGCGAGTTCCGCTACGAGGATCTCGTCTTCGCCGTCGTGACACAATTCGCCGCCAACTCTGCCCGTTCGAGCAGAATTACTTCCCAATCTCGAACTGCAATTCATTCACTCCGTCCTTAATATCCGCCGACAGTTGCTTATCGATCACCGCGAAATCCTCGCGAGTGGGGCGAGGTTCGACGGCGCCCAGGTCGTAGACGAGTACTCGATTCGCGCCGACGACGGGACCGCGGTTGGCGGCCAGCGAAAACTGACCATTCGAAACCATGGCCCAGGCGAGCGGCTGATTGTCTGTCGCGGGAACAAACGCGACCATGCCCCAACGCATTGGTTTGCCTTCGAGCGTAACCTTGCCTTTGACGGCGGCTCGAGTGGTGGTGCTCAGGAAGTTGTTGGCTCGGAGCCAGTCGGCGAGTCGGTCTTTCCAGCCGAAGGTGGCGGGGTCGGCGGGGGCGAGTCCCACGCCGTGCGGTCCTACTTGGTAAGCATGTAGTTCCGCCGGAACTTTGTGCTTTCGCAGGGCCGAGTAGAACGCCAGTGAATTCTCGACCGGCACTCCGGAATCGTCCCCGGTGTGGAAGAGAAACGTGGTGGGTGTTTCAGCAGTCACCTGCTTTTCGTTGGACAGCAGATCGGCGAGTGCCGCGTCGGCGTTTTCGCCTAGAAGGTTTCGACGCGAGCCAGTATGTCCAAACGATTCGGTCATGCTGATCACGGGATAACAAAGGACCGCGAAGTCGGGACGGCAACTGAAGCGGTCGACGGGGTCGGTCGCGTCGGCCTGTCCCTTATCGAAATGAGTCGCGGCAGTCGACGCGAGATGACCGCCAGCGGAGAAGCCCATCACACCCACGCGAGTCGGATCAATTCCGTAGTCGGCTGCTTTGGCTCGAACGAGCCGCACCGCTCGCTGCACATCCTGCAGTGGCGCGGGATGACGATAGCGGGGGGCGAGTCGATATTTGAGGACGACGCCGGTCACGCCAATCGTGTTGAGGAAACGGGCGACCTGATGCCCCTCGTGATCGTAAGCCAAGACGGCATAGCCGCCGCCTGGGCAGATCACGACCGCCGCGCCGTTCGCTTTGTCGCGAGGCGGCGAGTAGACGCGAATGTCGGGCTTGTCGGCCGGTTCTTCCCCTTGAGCTCCTGGGGCGCCCGCGGGCCAGAGCAATACCGGCTCGGGGCCGACCGCGACCGCAGTCGGCGTAAAGTCAGAGAGGAGGGCTGTGAGTAACCCCGCAGCGAACAGCAAACAAACGGTGGTGCGATGGCGAGACATGGGCAGGTTCCCTCGAGAAAGAGCGGCGATGGCCGGTAACGCGACGCACGATCGTACCGCTCGGACGAGTGACGTGGTAGTGAGAGACCATGACGGACTAGGCTCTCTTGTTGGTTAAGAAACTGAGTGCCTCCCGGCCCTGACGGGCCGAAGCTCGCGGGGGATTGCCTTGTATCGCGGTGAGGGTAGACTTGCGAGAGAGTAGAGCGGGGGAGACGTCGCCGAATCAGCAGGCGTAGTTTCGGCAGTAGGGCATAGGGATTTCAAAGATTCCCCGCCGTGACGAAGCCCCTTGGAAAACAAGACTTAGCGCCCATAGCTCAGCCGGATAGAGCAGCGGATTTCTAATCCGCAGGTCGGGGGTTCGAATCCCTCTGGGCGTACTTCTTTGCTATTGCGAACTCAGAGCGACATGGAATTTCGTTCTCGCGCCGCCAGACGCGGTTTTCGTGGGTCGCGAGTTATCTGCCGTCCGCGAAGGAGTTTGCGACGACGGCGTTGTTGATTGGGTGCTCTCGGTTTTCTCTCCGCGAGGCCCCGCGGCCGATAATCGTCATGACATCCCTTTTCTTGGACTGCGGCAGCCTGCTGCCGCTTTTCGTCCCACAGCCTGCTGTGGGACGAATCGTGACGCCCCAGTCATTTCGAACAGTTCTTCAGCAGCAGGCTGCTGAAGCTAAAGCGGCAGCAGGCTGCCACAGTCCAAGTAAGTATGTCATCACTATCCCAATGGTTCGCGTGCGTCTTGCAGCTCGACCTGCTTGTCGAGCGCGAGCGTACTGACCTCTTGCACGACCTTCGCCGGGTTTTCCGTACTCGGCTGTGATGACTTCTCCGGGAGCCGTTGGCCGTGCTACTTCACAAACTTCACGTTTACCTTGCGCAGCAGGGCTTTTACTTTGGCCTGTGTTTCGTCTGGATAGCCTTTGCCATAGCGGACGAGTGTCAGGGCTTTGAGATGGGAGAAAGCCTGCAACTGCGGGAGGCGAACATCGGGCAGATCGAGTCCCGAGAGAGACAGCTCTTGAACCTGAGTCACACCGGCGAGAGCGGTGAGGTCGGTGTCGGTGAACTTGTCAGCGGATAGCGAGAGACGGCGTAGCGTCGGGATGGCTTTGACCGTCTCGATCGCGTCGGAGGCCGGCGAGTTCACTCCATACTCGAGCGCGATGTACTCCATCGGCAAGTCACGTAAGTGTCGAACCAGAGCAGCGGTGGCTTTTGAACAACTGATCTCGATCCCCTTGAGGTTCTTGAGTTTTCCCAGGTGTGCGGCACTGGCGTCGGTGATGAGCTTCGAGTGCCACAGTTTGATGAACTCGATGTTGGGAAACTTTTCGCAGACCTGCCCGAACCCTTCATCATCGAGGCCGTTGCTGTGAAAGTTGATCCTCTTGAGATTCGACCAGCCAGCGTACTTGGCGAAGAAATGACCTGGGTACGCAGCGCCCCGCGGCGTGAACGACTCCAGATTCTTCAGGCCTGCAAGCTTTTCCCAACCCGCGTCAGTGGCCTTGCCAAAATAGGCCAGTTCGAGGTTCCTGAGATCGGGACATTCGGTGAGCTGCTGGAGCTGGGCCAGGCTGTCATCGCCCAATCTGCCGAAGCCGCTCACGCTGAGGCTCTTCAACTTCTTGAGCTTGAGCAGCGGACCCACCCAGGCGTCCTGAATTCCCGAGGCCTCCAGCTTGACCGACTCCAGCGAGGAAATGTGTCCGAGGTGTTCGACAAAGGCGGCGTTGTAGGGATCGTCTTGTTCCTTGCGATGATCATGAGCTTTGCCTCCCAGGATATTCGTGCTGACCTGAGTCAGCGTGTCAAAGATGGCGAGTTCTCCGCCCGCGGCCTTCTTCAACGCCTCGGGCGTGGTGTTGACCTTCGTGAAGCTGCCCGGCGCGCTCTCGATCGTGCGGATCACCGCTTCGACGTGCGGATGCTGTTCCACCGCGGCCAGGATTGCTTGAGCGTGATCGCCCAGCGACTGCTTCAAAGTCGCATCTGCAGTCGTAGCGATAACTGCATCGAGATCGGCCGTCGATTTGATCTTGGAAAGGTCCGGCGCCGCGGCGAGGAGATGATACGGCGAAGTGAGAATAAGTACGGTGAAAAATCCGAAGACGGCTTTCATATAGTCACACCCGTGTTGGAGTCTTGAGTTATCGAGTCATCGTGAAATACTTGTACAACTGGTTCATTGCGAGAGAGTCATAAAAGTCAGGTAATGTCTTTAGTTATTTCGAGGCGAAGAAACAGGCAGCCAAAACTCAAGACGCACGTCAGCAATACTTGCTACTACTCAAACAGAACTTCGCGCCCTTGTAATTGTTCTTCCTGCGGCAACGCGTTGACATTCCAGGTAGCGGGATAGAAGCGAACGATGCGGCATGGGCGGTAGCCTTCGAGCAAGAGGCCGCACTTCACTCGGATCTGCACGCCGCCACTACCGGGAACGAGAGGTACTCTCTTGATCTCGAGGATGTTACCCCCTTTGCGATCGTTGACGGGGTCAAAGGTCAGCAGGTTCTTTCTCGCGACGCAGATGCCCCCCTTGGGAGCTTTTGGATCGTCTTCCGGATAAGAAAACGGCCAGCCCTGCGGCTCTTCGTTGATCCCCGTAAGCTCGTCGAACAGTTTTGGATCGACGCCGCCAAAGAACGTGATCGTGACGATCTGCCTTTCGTCATCGACAGCAGTGACCCAGCCGGGCAGGCCACGCTCGCGAATGTGGTTGCGATGCTGCTCAAACTGATTTTCCGTGGCGAGAGCGCGAGCTGTTTCGTCGAGATAGACCTCGGTGATCCGCCCTGGGCCGTAGAGCGTCACCCAATTGAGATTGAAGAGCACGGTCTGTCCCGGCTCGATCGCTTGGAGATTCGCGATCGTGTTGTTCCTAAACACTCGCGTGCTGCTGAGCAGATCGAATTGCTTCGGCTGGCCACTGGGTTGACCGTTGACTTGCAACGTGGCGGTGAGTTTTCGCGTCGCCAGATCGACGCCCTCGACTTTCCAAACTTGCTTCTGTCTCGCATGGAACGAGAAATCGTCTTCGATCCGGAAGCACCGCCGAAACTGCCACTCGGGCGTTCGGCGGTTGTGAGCGGTCTCAGGCAGCGGCGTCTTGTCGTCGGGGTCGGCTAGGTAAAACAATCCGTGCAGGTGTGTACCAAGCGGCACATCTTGCAACGCGGCCGGCGCGCCGTGATACCAAATCGAACCGTAGGGTAACATCGCCGCCTCCAACGGCAGGTCCATGATGGCGCGGTCCTGACTGTCGTTGCGATCGACCCGAATCTGAAACCGACGCTCCAAATGGTCGACCTGGATCAACTCGCCCGAGATCGCATGAGCCGATCCCTCGGGCGGGAACTCGCCGTCGACGAGCTGATACCAGTCCGGTTTATCACCGGGCTTCTTGTCCTTCGGATTGGTTCGCTTATCGTTCGCCGTCACCGGTCCGTCGGCATCGGTGCGAAAACGAGGTTGGTCTTCGGCTTGGAGAGTCGACAGAGAAGCGACGAGGAAACAGATGGCGGTAAGCGTACGCATGGTTCGTCGGTTGATTAAGGGCATGATATCGTGGGACAGGTTTGTAACCTGCCTGCGGCACAAACAGTAGGCAGGTTACAAACCTGCCCCACGGTTCAAACAGTAGGCAGGTTGCAAACCTGCCCCACGGCACAAACAGTGGGCAGGTTGCAAACCTGCCCCACGGTAAAGGACAAGTCTCACGACACGATCTGTGACATGGGGCCGAGGCTGTCTTGGAACTGTTCGGCTTTCACGTCCGCTCGGTGGAGCATCGTGAGTAGCAGATTGCTCAGCCGCGCGTCGCCGTCCACGGGACGCGAGCAGATGCGGTAGTGTTCCTGAGCGTTCGACACGTCGTACTTCTCGATCTTCGGCAGGTTGAAATCGACGTGCGCGCCGTGCTGGTAGCCGAGCGCCTTGCCGCCACAGAGGATCGTCGGCAGATTCGCGTTGCCGTGACTGTGGCCATAAGCCATCCCGCTGCCCCACAGCACTTGAGTCGTGTCGAGCAGCGGCTGGTCGCCTTCTTGATATTGCTTGAGCTGGTCGAGGAAGTAGCTGAGCTGCTCGACGAGGAACGTGTCGGTCGCGGTGAGTCGGCGAAGCTGTTCGGGGTCGCCGTTGTGATGGCTGAGTCCGTGACGCGTTTGCAGGATGCCAAGCTCGGGAATGCCGCTGGCGCTTCCTTCGCCGCCGATACCGCACGTGATCACTCGGGTCGAGTCCGTGCGCAACGCCATGACCATCAGGTCGTAGAACAGGCGGTAGTACTCTCCCGCCTCGGCCATGCTCAGTCTGCGTTGCAGTCGATCCGCGGCGGGGGCGGGCACTTCGGGCTTGGGCACGTTCAGCCACTCGTCGGCTCGCTTCGTACGTTCTTCGACTTGCCGCACTGCGGTCAGGTATTCGTCGAGCTTGCTGCGATCCGCGCCGCCTAGGATCTTCGTCACTCGTTTTGCATCCTCCGCGACACCGTCGAGGATGCTGCCGCGACGACTGAGTCGGCGGCGAATCGACTCCTTGCTCTCCTTCTCGACACCGAACAGCGCATTGAAAATCTGTTGCGTGTTGCGTTCGGCGGGAAGTTGAATGCCATCCCGCGACCACGCCAGCGACGTCCCTTCGATGGCGAGTTCCAACGAGGAAAACCGAGTCGCTGCTCCCTGGACTTCGGCGATGAGTTGATCGGCGGAGACCGTGTTGCGGAACGCTCCGCCGTCGCCCGGCACGTTCGCGCCGGTGAGCCACACTCGTTCGCAGTTGTGGTGTTTGCCGAGCACCATTGGATGATGCAGGCCGCTAATCGGCGTGATGTCGGCGCGGTGTTTTTCCAGCGACTTCAGCGGCGCAGTGAACTCGTAGTCCTGGCCCGCCGTTTCGATCTGCCAGGTGAGCGTGTTGACTCCGTTGGGTATGTAGAGAAACACGCTCCGTTTCGGCTTCGACGGCGCGGGAGTCGCGGCCATACAGTCGAGCAGCGGCAACGCGATCGTTGCGCCGAGTCCTCGCAGCATCGTGCGCCGTGAGATTTGCCATTTATTGAGATGGATATGGGCCATGATTCAGATTCTTTCTTTGTGTGCCTCGGGGTTCTTTGTACGACGGACTTCCAGTCCGTCGCTCTCCTCGTTTTCGATGGCGACGGACTGGAAGTCCGTCGTACGGTTTGGTCCTGTGTTAATGCTCATCGCCGTTGAAACAAGTCAGAGCAAACAAACGCTTCCACGATGTCAGGCAACCGATAGTTCTTCGTCTTGCTCGCTTCGGCGATCTTCTTCAGCTCATCGCGGTCCGAAAGACTCATCGTCCGGCGCAGGCCGTAGGTCGCCAGCTTCTCGATGAACGTGTGATTGAAGGCGTCGAGGTCGCGCAGCAGCAGTTGCTTGAACTCGTCTGCGTTTTGGTATTCTCGTCCATCAGGGAACTTGCCCGATGCCACGACAGTGGGATTGTCGCCGACGCCGTCCGTGACCTCCTCCGTGCGCCAGCGACCGATCGCGTCGTAGTTCTCGAACGCGAGTCCGAGGTGATCGATCTTGGCATGGCACGCGGCGCAACGAGCGTCGTGGATGTGTGCTTCCAGTTTCTGTCGCAGCGTCGCCTTCGGGCCGGTCGGGTTCGTGGGAATCGGATCGACGTTCGCGGGGGGCGGCGGCGGCGACTTGCCGAAAATCGTCTCGCTCAACCACACGCCACGATGCACGGGCCGATGTCGCACGCCATCGCTGGTCAGCGACAGAATCGCCGCCTGCGTGAGCAAGCCGCCTCGATGCGCCGTAGGGTCCAGGTTGACACGGATGAATTCGCGATTGGGATCCGCGGTTTGTCGCGCGGCTGAGAATGCCATGTCGACACCATAGTGCCTGGCGAGCAACTCGTTCATCACACTCCAGTCCGAGTGCAGGAACTCACGCAACGTGAGTCCGCGTCGCAGCACTTCGCGGAAGAACAGCTTGGGCTCGGCGATCATGCTGTTTTCCAACGCTTTGTCGTAGTCGGGGTAGAGCTTCTTGTCCGGTTGAAACATGCCGACCTTCCGCAGCCGCAGCCATTGCGTGGCGAACGAGTCGCTGAAGCGTTCGGCGCGAGGATCAGCGATCATGCGGGTGAATTGCTCCGCGAGGACCGTTTTGTCGCGCAGCTTGCCTTGCTCGGCGAGAGCGAAGAGTTCCGCGTCGGGCATCGTGCTCCACAACAGATACGACAGCCGTGACGCAATCTCCCAATCGTTGAGCGTGCCTCGGCTGGTCTGCTCGTCTCCTTCCGCAATGAAGAGGAAGCTCTTGGAATTTAGAATCGACGCCATGCCGGCCTTCATCGCGTTGCGGAAAGTTTCTTTCGCGTCGAGTTCGCGTTGCACCGTTCGCAGGTAGCCGTCGAGTTCTTCCTCGGAGACCGGACGGCGGAAGGCCCGCTTCGCCAGCCTGGCGAGAGACTCGCGAGCCTGCCGTAGATCGCCTTCGGCAGCGGGCATGTAATCGTCGCGCAATTTCTGCTCGGCGTCGGTCAAAATGGGGCCTCGCCAAGTGATCGAGTCCAGAATGAGGAACGGATAGCGAGCGCGTCCCTGCTCGTCGGTCAGCTTCATCTGCCACGGCGTGCGTCCCAGCTTCGTGCTGATGAACGGGACGTCGCTGTGCCGGCCCGAGCGCGGCGTATTTGAAGGACCGGGCAGATCGTTGTAGACGAAGATGCTTTGGTGGCCTTTTGGAAGATGAGCCTGGAAAGTGACCGTGATCGGCTTGTCTTCATCGGCGACAATATCTTGCTCGAACAACACGCGGTCCAGCTTTTCGTGATAGACCTTCAGGCGCGGCGCGCGGCCATTGGGCGGACGCAAGCCGCTCAGTTGGTAGCTGATCTCGTAAATGCCGGGCTCGGGAAGACTGCCGATCGACGAACCGCGAAAGATATCGCCTGGCCACATTTCAAATCGCAGTTTGTCGAGCAGACCCAGTTCTCGCAGCTTTTCGCGATGCCGTTCGCTCACCGAATTCTCGCCAACCGCTCGTTTCGTGCCGCCGAACGGTTCCGGCGGCTTCTGACCTTTCTTCAGCGGCGCGGCCGGATCGGGATAGGCTTCGTTCAAAATCGTCTCGGCGGCGGCGAGATACTTTTCAATGTTCGACGGCGACAACGTGAGCACCGAACCGAGCCGTTCGAAACCCTGCCACTCGGGATCCTCGAGAAAATTGCCCGGATCCCTCGCATCGAACTCGACACCGATCAAATCTCGCACCGTATTGACGTACTCGTCGCGCGTGAGTCGGTTGTAAGTCACCCTCGCGCGTGAGGCCATGCGCGCCGCCTCTCCTTCCTTCATCCGCGCCGCAAGCCACTCCACGACCTGCGCGCTCTCCTGAGCGGAGGGACGTTTCGATTCGCTCTTGGGCGGCATCTCTCCCGAGTTGATCCGCTCGATCACCTCCAGCCACTGCGGGTTGTTTTCGCTGCCGACGTTCTTCGAGAGCGTGTCGAGCCGAAACTCCCCCTCGTGCTTTTCCACGTTGTGGCAGCGGAGGCAATGAGTCTGCAGATAAGGGAGCAGCGACTTATCGAACTCCGCCTGAGTCGTCGCGCCGCTCGCGACGTTCGCACCGGCGACAAATGCGGTTAACGGCGCGATCAACAGGAAAACGTGGAGTTTACGGGCGAGGGGCATGGAATTCATTGTTATGGCGTGAACTTCGTGTGGATGGTTCTTTGTCATTGCACTTTCCACTTCATGCCAGAATCTCCTTGATCACATGACCATGGACGTCGGTCAGGCGGCGGTTGATGCCGTTGTTATAAAAGCTGAGCCGCTCGTGATCGAGGCCGAGAAGATGCAGCGCGGTGGCGTGCAAGTCGTAGGAGTAGGAAGGGTTTTCGGCGGCTTGGAATCCGAGTTCGTCGGTGCTGCCGTAAGCCGTGCCGCCGCGAATGCCGCCGCCTGCGAGCCAGACGGTAAACGCTCCGGAATTATGGTCCCGGCCTTTACCTTGGCTGGCCGGTTGCCGTCCGAATTCCGTCGTACACATCACTAGCGTGCTGTCGAGCAGTCCGCGCGACTTCAAATCCATCAGCAGCGCACTGGCTCCCGAATCGAGAACCTCGCCCCAATAGCCATGATCGCGGACAAGGTCTTCGTGGCTGTCCCAGTTGGGACGAATCTTCTTCGCCGTCGTGTTCTCGGCGCCACAGTAAATCTGCACGAACCGTACGCCCTTTTCGACCAGTCTTCGCGCCAGCAAACACTGCCGTCCGAAGGGACCGAGGTCTTCGTGCTCGACGCGATAGAGCGACTGGGTCGCTGCCGATTCGGCTCGGATGTCAGTCACTTCGGGAGCACTCAATTGCAGTCGCGCCGCGAGTTCATACGCGGCGATGCGTGCTTCGAGTTCGGAATTACCCGCTCGATCGGCGGCATGCTGTCGGTTCAGAAGATTCAGGAACTCGCGACCATCCTGCTCCTGCTTGCCGTTGAGATGGGCGAACGAGGACGGCGGAAAGAGATCCGCGATCGGCGGCCGACCCGGCGCCGGAGCGGCGTTCAGTGTCGTGCCTTGATGAATGGCCGGCAGGAAACCAGCGCCCCAGTTGATCACTCCGCCGGGAGGCAGCCCGCGCGGATCAGGCAGCACCACGAAGGCGGGCAGGTCCGCGCATTCGCTGCCGAGTCCATAGGTCACCCAGGCGCCCATGCTGGGAAAACCCGGCAGGATGAATCCGCTGTTCGCCATGAACATCGCGGGGCCGTGCAGCGCCGACTTGCTTTGCATCGAATGAATGAAGGCCATGTCATCGACGCACGTGGCCAGTCGCGGAAAAAGATCGCTGATCCAGCGCCCGCACTCGCCGTGTTGTCGAAAGGGAAAATAGCTTCCCTGACAAGCCCCCGGTTTCGATGCGAAGAACTGCAGCTTGCCATCCGGGTCGAACGGCTTGCCTTGTCGCTCCGCCAAAACAGGCCGGTAGTCCCAAGTATCGACGTGACTCAGTCCACCAGGGCAAAACAGGTGAATGATCGCTTTCGCCTTGGCCGGATGATGTGACGCCTTGGACGCTAATGGATTGGTCGCAGCATCCGCTTCGTTCAGCAGCGCCGCCAGCGCCAGGCCGCCGAATCCGCCGCCGAGACGATGTAGGAAGTTGCGTCGAGTGGTCATTGTTGTTGTCTCTCTCGTCTCAATCGACATACACAAACTCGTTGGCATTCAGCAACGCACGACAAAGGGCAAAGAGACCTTGCTGTTCCACGAGGCGCCGTGCCGCTTGCAATTCTCGTTCCGCCGGGAGGCGTTGAAACGTGAGCTGAAATGCGCGGGGGATGCGATCCGCGGGATCGGTCGCTTCCGATGTCACTCGGGCAGCGAGATATTCAGCCTGCCGCAGCATGAACTCGTTGTTGCTGAGAGCGAGTGCTTGCAGCGCGGTGGTCGTGGTGACTCGTGCTGGCGTGAGATTCGCCGGATCGGGACAATCGAGCGTCGACATGAATTGATGCGGTGTCGTCCGCACCACGAAGCGATAGATACTGCGACGCCAAAGGTCGGGCTTGTCGGGTGTCACATACTCATAGATGGGCGCGTAGGCTTCCGTGTACTTGAAGTCGCGATAACCGGGCCCGCCCATTTCCGTATTGAGTTTTCCGGCGACAAGGAGCACCGCATCTCGCAGCGACTCAGCATCCAAGCGGCGCGTGTTCTGACGCCACAACAGTCGATTGTCGCCATCCACTTTCGCGTGGCCTGGCACGAATGCCGAACTCTGCCGATACGTGGCGCTGAGCATGATCGCCTTATGCAACTTCTTCAGCGACCAGTCGGACCGTAGCACTTCATTCGCTAGCCAATCGAGCAATTCCGGATGCGATGCTCGGTCGCCGCCGTAGCCAAAATCGCTCGGCGTGTTCACCAGCCCCTGGCCGAAATGATGATGCCAGAGTCGATTGACCAGCACGCGCCGCGTCAACGGGTTCTCGGGATGCGTGATCCATTCCGCGAGCCGCCGTCGCCGTTCGCCCTCGGGCATCGAGGCCTCGCCGAAGTCTGTCGCCATATGGTTCACGCAACTCGGAACGCCGGGAGCGACTGGCTGTTGCGGGTCTTCCGGATTGCCGCGACGCAGCACGCGAACTTCCGGCGCCGTCTCGGCCACGATGGCAAACACCTTCCCAGGCGCGGGGAGTTCCGCGAGCGACTTCTCCAGACGCGTGGCTTCGCCCTGCAATACCGCGAGTCGTGCTTTGTCGGCAGCGGACTGCTGTGACTCGTTGGCAGCAAGTCGCAGTTGAGCGTCACCCAGGAACAGCAAGTCATGCGCGATTCCGTCGCCGCCATCCGTCGCAATCAGTGTCAGCGTTTTCGCATCGGCGGTGATCGCGATTTCCAGCTTCGACGTCTCGTCCTTCTGCATCTTGAGTTTTTGGAATTTGAGTTCCTGGTCGACGAAGACACTGAAGTCCGCCAGCGTTCCCGCGCCGCCTGCTCCCGATCCGAAGCCGACCACCGCGGTGAACTGGAATCCGGCTGTTGTGGCAGCGTCCGCGTTCCGCAGACGAGTCAGATCGAACGTGATGCCGCCATTCGCATGCAGTCCGATTATCGAACGATCGGAACCGGCATAGTCCACTCCCGCGAGTTTCGTGGAAACTTGCGAGTTGAGCGGCCCGTTGCGAATCGCGTCCCAGGCATGGCCACTGGTCGCGGGTATCCCTTTCACTTCAAACTGCTCATCGACCGAGACGTTCGTGCGGCCATCGGGAATGAAAACCCACTTCACGAATGGCTGTGACTTTTCTTTCGGTTCGTCAAACTTGACGCTCTTCAACTGATTCAGCGGAAGATCGCGGTGATAACCCAGCTTCTCATCGACCGGACGACCGCTACGCAAATCGATCCCACGCCCCTTTTTTCCTGAACCGTGTCCGTCGCCTCCTCCGACGATGTCCGCGAGACTCCATCCCTTCCCCTCAAGCCGCGCGATCTCGCCGCGAACTTGCGCGAGCTGGTTGGTCAATTCCTCTTTTCGCCGAGCCAGTTGCTGGCTCTCGGTCGGAGAAATATCGCGATCGCCGCGTTTGACGCCCGCGAAGACGGCTGTCAGCCGGTAGTAATCCTCCTGACTGATCGGATCGAGTTTGTGATCGTGACAGCGGGCGCAATTGATGGTCAGCCCCATCGTCGCGGTCATGACTTGCGTGACGATGTCGTCGAGATCGCTAGCCCGAGCGGCACGCTTCAAAACGTCGCTGCGAGTTTCCACCTGACCGACAAAATCCCAGGGCCCTGCCGCAAGAAAGCCCGTCGCAATGACCGCCTGCGAATCGTCGGGAGCGATCACATCACCAGCAATTTGCTGCTGAAGGAAGACGTCGTACCGCAAATCACGATTGAGAGCCTGAACGACGTAATCGCGATACCGCCAGGCGTTCGGCCGGAGCTGATCACGCTCGAAGCCATGCGTATCGGCGTAGTGAGCAATGTCGAGCCAGTGCCGGCCCCAGCGCTCGCCATAATGTGGACTCTTCAGCAGTCGATCAAGCAGACGTCCGACCGCGGCGTCGGGCAGGACTTGGTCGTTGTCGCTCCGGCTCTCGCGGCAATCGTGTTCGAACTGAGCGACGTCATCGGGCGTAGGCGGCAGTCCCCACAGATCGAATGTCGCTCGGCGAATGAGCGTTCGCGGATCGGCTGCGGGGTTGGGATGTAATCCCTTCTCCCTCAGCTTGGCCCAAACGAAGCGGTCAATCGGATGCTTCGACCATTCGCTCGGAGCGCCGCTTGCTTCCGGCGGCGCCACCTCCTTCACCGGCTGAAGCGACCAGAACGAACTGTCGGCTTTCGACTTTTCACGCAAGACCAAGTGCTTTGGCCAAATCGCGCCCCGCTCGATCCATTCGCGTAGATTCGCCGCTTCCTGTTCGGTCAGCGGTTCTCCCTTCTCTGGCATTTCAGGCTTCCGCCCATCGTGCGGAATGGAGCGAGTGAAGATCGGACTATCATTCGGCTTGCCGGGCGCCAACCCCTCGCCGCCATCGCCGCCGCGCAGCACTCCGTCGCGAGTCGAGAGGTCGAACCCGCCTTTTGCATTCCCAGCCTGATGACAGGCGACGCACTTCGCGGAAAGCACCGGCGCGACGCGCAGCTCGAACAACTTCTCGGCTTCGTCCGCGGCCGCGACGGAAGTGAACAGGAGACATGCCAGCCAGTAGAAGTCCCGGCCGCTTCCGCCGACAATTCCTGGAAGCAACTTGCTCATTTCGACTTCCTCTTGATCGCTAATTGATCGAGCACCGCTTTCATATGTTGCTGCATGGCTTCGGCAGCGGCATCCGGATCGTGGTCGCGGACGGCTCGTAAAATCGCTTTGTGCAGCTTTCGCACCAAACTGTTCTCGCGCTGGGATGGCGTGGTGCGAGCCATCTGAGTCAGTACGAATTCATAGATGACTTCCATCAGGTTCATCATTAGCGGGTTGCCGGCCACCGCGATCAACTTGCGATGAAACCGGAAGTCGATTTCGAGCATCTCGGGATACGGCAGCTCATCGTCATCCAACTGTTTGAGCAGCCCGGTCAGTTCCGCAATATCCTCGTCAGTGGCTCGTTCGGCCGCCTGCCGCGCGCACTGCACTTCGATGGCCGAACGCAGCTCGGCATACGTCAGCAGTTCCCGCGGCGAGATCGTAACCGCCGACTGCAACAGGCGAACGCAATTGGCCAGACTGTTCGCATTTCCGACGAACGTTCCTCGACCCCGCCGAATGTCGACCAGTCCCATGCTTTGCAGCCGCGCCAACGCCTCGCGCAGAACCGGCCGACTGACCTTGAGTTGCTCCACGAGTTCATGTTCGCCCGGCAGCCGCGCCCCGGCAGCCAGCTTGCGATCTCTGATGACTCCGGCGATCCGTTCCACCACCAAATCCGCCGTGGTATGCCGATCAATGGCTTCGAGCTGCATCTGCGCTCCCCGCTGGTTTGCCTGATGTCCAGATGTCAGACATCTTAACGGCGGCAAATGTGTGTTACCAGACGCAGGGCATTCTCCATGTCGTGATCCGAGTCGCGACAGCGCAAGGCAGCCGGACGAAACAAACTACCAGCAGACCCACCCCAGGCTAGGCCCTGCTGAGCAATCGTTGACCATTTGTGAAAATCGACTCGACCGAGAGTCGTTACGAAGAGAGTTGGTGCTGGCCAACTCGTTTTCTTGAGTGAACTCCGCGCCGGGCATGTTAGGCTGAGTGGCAATCGGGAAGGCGAGGCGATACCTTAACCCCCAGGTCTAATCATGGTCACTTCAAATTCTCATCCCTTTATTAAATGGTTTGCCGACATCACGATTGCCGATGTCCCGCTGGTCGGCGGCAAGAACGCATCGCTCGGCGAAATGGTCCGCGAACTCGCCGCGAAGGGGGTGAAAGTGCCTGATGGATTCGCCATCACGGCCGAAGCGTTTCGGCATTTTCTCCGCGAGGCACAACTCGACGAACGCATTCGCACGACACTTGCCGACCTCGACACCCACGACATGGCCAACCTGAGCCAGCGCGGCCACGCGGTGCGACAAGCCATCCTCGGCGCGACGCTGCCTCGGGATCTCCAGGAACTCATCGCCGGGGCGTATCGGCAATTGCAGGGGGACAGCGCCGTGCCGCTTGATGTCGCAGTGCGTTCCTCGGCCACCGCCGAAGACCTGCCCGATGCGAGCTTCGCCGGACAGCAGGAAACGTATCTCAACGTGCAGGGCATCACAGCTCTGCTGGAGACGTGCAAACGCTGCTTCGCTTCGCTCTTCACGGATCGCGCCATCAGCTATCGAGTGGACCAGGGGTTCGACCATTTCAAGATCGCACTGAGCATCGGCGTGCAACGGATGGTGCGCTCCGACTTGGCCTGCGCCGGTGTGATGTTCACCATCGATACCGAGACGGGATTCCGGGAAGCCCTCCTGATCAGCGCCGCTTACGGCCTCGGGGAGAACGTGGTTCAAGGCTCGGTCACGCCCGATGAGTACGTCGTCTTCAAGACGACGTTGAAGACCGGCCACCGGCCCATTCTGCAAAGGACCGTAGGCAGCAAGGAATTCAAGCTTGTGTACGACGCGGGGGGAGGAAAGATGGTGAAGAACGTCCCCGTGTCCCTTGGCGAACGGGCGAAACTGGCGTTGTCCGACGACGAAGTCCTGGAACTGGCTCGCTGGGGATGCATCGTTGAAGATCATTACTCCGCCAAACGCGGCCAGCCGTCCCCCATGGACCTGGAGTGGGCGAAGGACGGGCGCACTGGCGAACTGTTCATCGTGCAGGCGCGGCCCGAGACGGTGCAGTCCCGAAAAGACCCCGACGTGCTGGAGACCTATCAATTGAGCCAGCGCAGTGCAGTGCTGACCACTGGGCGCAGCGTCGGCGAGAAGATCGCCACGGGGCGGGTGCGGGTCATCAAGAACGCGCAGCTCATCGGTCAGTTTCAAGAGGGCGAAGTACTCGTCACCGACAAGACCGACCCCGACTGGCAGCCTATCATGAAGAAAGCCGCCGCCATCATCACCAACCGCGGCGGCCGCACCTGCCATGCGGCTATTGTCAGTCGCGAACTGGGCGTGCCTGCCATCGTCGGCGCCGAGCAAGGCACGGAGGCTCTCAAGGACGGCCAGATGGTCACTGTGAGCTGCGCGGAAGGCGACGTGGGCTTTGTCTATGAAGGTGAGTTGCCCTTTGAGGTGCGGCGCACAAGCCTCAAGACACTCGGCCACCCGCGTACGAAGGTAATGATGAATCTGGCGAACCCAGAGGAAGCCTTCTCGCTATCCTTCATTCCCAACGAGGGCGTCGGTCTCGCGCGGATGGAGTTCATCGTCACGACCTCCATCAAGATCCACCCGCTGGCGCTCGTTGACTTCGAGCGACTCGACGACCTCGCTGCGAAAGCCGAGATTGAGCGGCTAACGACGGGATACACCGACAAACCGCAGTTTTTTGTGGACAAGTTAGCGCAGGGCATCGGGATGCTTGCCGCCGCGTTCTATCCGAAGGACGTGATTCTGCGACTCAGCGACTTCAAGACCAACGAATACGCGAACCTCATCGGCGGTAAGGCCTACGAGCCAATCGAGGAAAACCCGATGCTCGGCTTTCGGGGGGCCAGCCGCTACTACCATCCCCGCTACCAGGCCGGGTTCGCACTCGAATGTCGCGCCGTGAAAAAAGTGCGTGAGGAGATGGGCCTTGTCAATCTCAAGCTCATGATTCCTTTCTGCCGCACCGTCGAGGAAGGCCGGCGTGTGCAGGCCGAAATGGCGACGCATGGCCTAATGCGTGGCGAGAACGGCTTGGAACTGTATGTCATGTGCGAAATCCCCAGCAATGTCATCCTCGCCGACGAGTTCGCCGAGATCTTCGACGGTTTCAGCATCGGCTCGAACGATCTCACGCAACTCATTCTCGGCGTGGATCGCGACAGCGAAATCGTCTCGCCGATTTTCGACGAGCGCAACCCCGCTGTGAAAAGGATGATCGCTCAAGTCATCGCCACCTGCCGCGCCAGAGGCCGAAAGATTGGCATCTGCGGGCAAGCCCCCAGCGACTACCCAGAGTTCGCGCAGTTCTTGGTCGAACAAGGCATCGACAGCATCTCGCTCAACCCTGACACTGTGCTCAAGACCACGTTGGCGATTCTGGAACAAGAGAACGCCTCGAACTCGCAAGATGAACGGTAGGGCCGAGCGAATCGTCATGTGAGGAGTTCGCGAATTGGTTCCCGATGATCGACCAGATACTGCGGACGCCCCGCTTGATCGAGAATCGTCGTGTTGCCGACGTCAATGCCCAGGCGGTGGTAGAGCGTGGCGAACACTTCTTGATAGTGGACCGGTCGGTCTTGCGGGACTTCGCCCAAACGATTCGTGGAGCCGATGACTTGTCCCATCCGCATCCCGCCGCCGGCCAACAGAGCGCACGACACTTGCGGCCAGTGATCGCGACCGCCATCTTTGTTGATCCGCGGCGTTCGACCGAACTCGCCCCAGGCGACGACGCTGACGTCTTGGTCGAGTCCTCGGCGATGTAAGTCTTCGACCAGCGCGGTGATCCCTTGATCGAACTTCGCAAGCTGCACCGGCAATCGCTCGAAGTTCGCTCCGTGGCGATCCCAACTTCCGAACGAGAGAGTGACGCAGCGGACGCCCGCTTCGACCAACCGGCGGGCCATCAAGAATTGGTCCATCCAATGCGGTCCCGCATCTTCGCCAAACGCCGGATCGGCGCTGCCGCGACCGTAGCGATCGCGCACGGCCGGATCTTCTTTCTCCAGGTCGAGCGCCTCGACGAGCCGACTGGACGTCAGCACGTCGAACGCCTTGCTGGTCAGCGCGTCCACGCCTCGGTACGCTTCGATCGCGTCCACCGAGCGACGAAACTGGTCGAAACTTGTCAGCAAATTGCGTCGGTCGCGCAGGTTGTCGAGCGTGACGCCATTGAGCCGCATGTTGGCCATCCCTTCGCCATCGGGCTGGAACGGAGCATGCGCGGCGCCAAGGAATCCGGGAAACCCCGGGTTGCAGTACGGATCATGCCGCGTCTTGATCGTTAGTCCGACGAACGGAGGCACTGAAGGATCGACAGGCCCGCGCAGCTTCGAAACGGCCGAACCCAGCGAAGGGTGATTGTCTTGTCGGCCACGCGCGCCGATCGGGTAGCCGCTCAGACACAAGTCCGAGGCATGCTGGTCCGGACAACCATAGAGCGAGCGAATGATGGCGACCTTGTCCATCATCGTCGCCAAACGCGGCATGTGCTCGCAGATCTCAATGCCGGGCACATTCGTCGCGATCGGGCGGAACGAACCCCGGATCTCGATCGGGGCGTCCATCTTCAGGTCGTACATATCCTGGTGCGACGGCCCGCCCGACAGGTAGATCATGATCACGGCCTTATGGCCAAGAGACCGCCCGCGCGTCGCCGGCGACGACTGTTCCGCCTGCAGTATCTGCGGCAGGGAGAGTCCTCCCAGAGCCAGTCCGCCGATCTTGAGAAAGTGACGTCGCGTGTGGCCGTCGCAATGGGACGATGGGTGGGGTCCGAGTATATGAAGCATAAGACGTCTCTCTATTTCCCTCTGCGAGAATTCAAATCAAGTCAGGCCTGGGATTGGAACGCCATGATAAACCTGATGAGGACGGTCCGACCGATCCTTCCAGTCCAGCGTTCGTGGCAGCCCCAGCGCTTCGTAGATCGTGGCTGCCATATTCTCGGGCGTCTGTGGATCGGCTTGGGGATAGCCGCCTTGGGCGTCCGAGGCGCCAATCACCGTCCCGCCGCGCACGCCGCCGCCCGCGAAGAACACTGTTTGCACGGCCCCCCAGTGATCGCGGCCGGGTAGTTTCGTTTCGGCGCCGGGAAATGTGAAGACTTTGGGCGTCCGACCGAACTCACCGGCCATCACAATCATCACGTCATCCAGCATTCCGCGGTCGGCCAGATCTTCGATCAACGCCGACACCGCCCGATCGGTTGGCGGCAGCAGATACTCGCGCAGGTTGCGGAACGCCGCCTCATGCGTGTCCCACGACTCGTCGTTGCCCAGATTGACCTGCACCATGCTCACGCCCGCTTCCACCAGTTGCCGCGCCATCAAAAGCGACCAACCGAAAGAGTTGCGTCCGTAACGATCTTGCAGCCGATCGTCCGCGGCATGCACGTCGACCGCTTTCTGAACGGAACCGTCCAGCAGCATCGAGACCACCGCCTGCCGGTGCCGGTCGAGTTCCCGCACACGCGCTCCGGCGTCAAGCATGCGCCGTTGCGATTCGAACGTCGCCAAAAGCGCTCGCCGATCGAGAAACTGGTCGCGACTGACGCCGTGCGGCAGTTCCAGGCGAGGCGCTTCGTAGCGGTAGTTTTCCGGCGTCGCCTTTCCCCGTTGGCGCTGGAATCCATATTCTGGAAACGCGCCATGCGTGTAGTTCGCATCTCGGTACCGGCTGGCCTCGATGAACCAGGGCGTCGAACTTTCTCCCATTTCGCCTGCAAACTGCCCCGGAATGGTGCGCCCGGTGACGTGAATCAGCTTTTCGGGAAGCACAGCGGCGGGAGGCAGATTGTTGCGCGGCGGAAGCACTCGATTCGCGACCGCAGCCAACGATGGAAAGTCGCGCGACGTCGGCCGGTTGGGATCAAATCCGACGGGAGTCGCCGTTCGTCCGGTGAGCATCACGTGATGCCCGATCGAGTGCTCGTTGTAGGGATGCGTGAGCGACCGCACGAGCGCCCACTTGTCGCTGCAAGCGGCCAACATCGGCAAGTGCTCGCAGATCTGAATCCCAGAAGTGCGCGTCGAGATAGGCGAGAACTCGCCGCGGATCGAGTCCGGAGCCAGGGGCTTGGGATCAAAACTGTCGTGCTGAGCGAGTCCGCCGGAAAGAAAGATGTAGATCACCGATTTCCGCGGGAGCGGGACTTCCCCATTCCCTTCGGCGGCGAGCGTCCGCAACCCAGCCACATGGTTCATTCCCACACCCAACAGGCTGATCGCTCCCGCTTGAAGAGCCACTCGTCGCGGCACTCGAGGATGTGCGACATCGTGCGTCCGGCGCGGCATGGTCGAGTCCTCCGGGGTACGGCGTAAGCGAACGGCGAGAGGCGCCCACGCGTACCCGCGCCGCGGCACTCAACGCCTCCACTTGGTTTGCCGATGGGGTGCGTACCGAATGGGTGGCGCTCCCCAAATCGACACGTCAGTCAACGCATCAGTGTACAGCAATGCGAATGCGATAAAATGCCGTTTAATGCGCATCCTTGTTTCCTTTTGTAACACCGTTGCAGCTGGTTCGTTTGGTGCGCAAGTACGGCTCGCTCGTGGATGCGTCACTTGTTCGTGGGGGGAGCACGGTGTAGCCGACCAGCGGCAGCGGGCCGGAGTCTTTGACGATTTCCTGCGACAGAGCCTGACCACAGAGGTTGCGGCGACAAGGTCCCTGGGCGCCTGACTTCCGCAGCTTCGCCTTTGTTCGATAAGGTTGTTCCCGCAGCGAAAGGCACTATGCCAGAAGCTCGTTCACAACTTTCGCATGTGTCAGGTCGGGCTCTGTGAGCGTTTCGCTTCGGCCGTTGTGTTCGAAGGTCAGACGCTGGTGGTCGAGGCCCAGGCAATGGAGCATGGTGGCGTGCAGATCGTGCATCGTGACGACCTGTTCGATCGACTCGTAGCCGAAGTCGTCGGTCTTGCCATGAGCATAGCCCGACTTCACACCGCCCCCGGCCAACCACAACGAGAAGCCGCGCCGGCTGTGGTCGCGGCCGTTGGCGCCCTGTGATACGGGCGTACGTCCGAACTCTCCCATCCAGACCACCAGTGTTGAGTCGAGCAAGCCGCGCTGTTTGAGATCTTTCACCAGTGCAGCCGAGGGCTGATCGAGCTGCGCCGCGACGGCTTTCGTCGCGTTCGCGTTGTCGGCGTGCGTATCCCACGGCTGGCCGCGCAGGTAGACACCGACGAAACGGACCCCTTGCTCCAACAGCCGCCGGGCCAGCAGGCAGCGAGTGCCATAGGGGGAGACGCCGGGTTGATCGATGCCGTAAAGCTTGCGAGTGGCCTCGGTTTCGCTCGTGAGATCGATGGCGGTCGGGACGGCGGCCTGCATCCGAGCGGCGGTCTCAAAGTCCTTCAAGCGGGCTTCCAGATCGGAGTTCTCCGGGAAGCGTTCGAGATGTTGGGCATTGAGTTTCTGAATGAAATCGAGTTGTCTACGTCGCGCGGCTTCCGTGACACGACCTGGTGTGCGCAAGTTGAGAACGGGCGGGGTCGAGGGATCACCCGAATTGAACGCGGTCCCCTGATACTGCGCTGGCAACCAGCCAGCGGACCAGTTGAGCGTGCCATTGATCGGCAAACCGCCGGGATCGGGCAGGACGACAAACGCGGGCAGGTTTTGATTGAGCGACCCCAGTCCATACGTCAGCCACGAGCCGAAGCTTGGTCGATCGGTCGCAAAGGCATGTCCACTGTGCGAGATACGGAGGGCCGCTTCGTGACAGACGGATTCGGTCGTCATCGACCGGACGAGCGTGATGTCATCGGCGATGGACGAGATGTGGGGGATCAGTTCCGAAAGCAGCATTCCCGATGCGCCTGCGGGACGGAACTCGAAAGGGGAGCCGAGCAGATTGCCCGATGCTCCCGGCGAGAGCGTCTCGACCTTCGCGCTGCCAGGGTACGGTTTGCCATTCATGCGGGCCAGTTCGGGCTTCGGATCGAACAGATCCATCTGGCTCGGGCCACCATTCTGGAACAACACGACGACGCGTTCCGCCCGGGGGGCGTGATGAGCGGTCTGGATCTGCCCTCGCTCCGCGGCATCAAGCCAGTTGAAGGCGATCGATCCGAGCATTCCGCCAGCCGTGCGGCCAAGAAACGCGCGTCGGTGCAAGTTCGTCGGCATATTGTCACTCCACGTACAAGAACGCGTTGCTGGCCAGAAGCATCTGGCAGAAGTCGGCAACCGCCCAGCGGGCCGCCTCGTCTCCGGAATACTGGGCGCGTTGGCTCTCGATAAACTCGCTGGCGATGGCCGCTTCCGACTCCGAGGGATCGCGACCGATTGCCACGCGCCACGCCCGCCGGACGATCGCCGCGGTTTTTCCGTCCGTTTCCGCGATTAATCGCTGGGAGAAGGCTTCTCCGCGTGCAACCGCGAAGTCAGAGTTCAGCAACGCCAGCGACTGCAGCGGCACCGTTGACGAGGGGCGCGTCGTACAGATCGTGGCGACCGACGGCGCGTCGAAAACCTTCATGAAACTGGGAACCTGTGAGCGGCGTTGCTGCAGATAGACACTCCGCCGCCGCGCGCCGGCCGACTGTTCGTCGACAATGACTTCCCCAATCGGCGTCTGCTTCGTCGGCACGTACGGACCAAAAGGCTCTGAATCCAGGTGACCGGCAACAGTCAGCATGGCATCGCGAATTACTTCGGCTTCCAGGCGTCGTACCGGCCAGCGCCACCAGAGTCGATTGTCGCGGTCGATGGCGAGTCCTTCGGGACGCGGTGCGGAATCTTGACGATACACAGCAGACAGCACGATCCGCCGATGGAGCGCCTTCTGGCTCCAACCGTCGGCGATGAAACCCGCCGCCAGTTCTTCGAGTAACTCGGGATGCGACGGTGACGCACCGCCGATGCCGAGGTTGTCGGTGGTTGGCACGATGCCTCGCCCGAAATATTGTCGCCAGACACGGTTCACATGCACACGAGCCAGGAGCGCCGCTGGGCGACTATTGGGCCGCAACAACCAGTCGGCGAACGCGGTGCGCCGGCCGGTCGACGTCGCGTCAGGGGCAATCGTCGGCGCCACGTATTCTTCACCCGGTGCGCTCAACGCCGACAGGGCCAACGGCGGCACGTCCCCGGCGCGCTGATTATAAAGGCCACGCGTCAGGAACGGCACGACGGGCGGCTTGGCCGATTTATCGTTCGCCCAGGCGATTGCTCGGCCCGGCGATGGTGTCCGCTGCGCCTCCAGCGACTTTCGCTTCTCGTCATACTGCGCGCGGCGTTCTGCGAGGGCCTTGCGAATCGCCGCAACGTCCACCGTGCGTGTCGAGGCGGCCAGGCTGCGCTCGATCCGCACGTTGTCAACCACGAAACTGCGATTCACGCAATAGAAGAACGAGAATCCGCCATCCGGAAGATCCGCGGCAACGAGGTTCAGCGTGGCGCCGTCCGGCAGACCGTTGACGATGTGATCGAGTCGAAATTTACCATCGCCAAAGTTTGTGACGCGGATGCCATAGTTGCGGCCAGGGGCGTATCCCTCTGCGCCGATCGCTCCTAGGTGTTTCTGGTCGCCACCTGGGTAATCACGATAGATCGACGTGGCGGTCGTCGGGTTGCCGTCGATGAGGATGTTCCCGCCATCCAGCGCTCCGGAGTCGTCGAAGTCATGTACGGCGATGTTGTACCCCAGCCGTTCCGCCGGACCGCCTTGCACTTTGTTGTCGACCAGGTCGAACGTCGCCTGAATCCACGCGCCGGGTTCATTGGGCGTCCAATCGAACGCGCGAGTCGTCGACAACCAGCCTTCTCCCGATCCAGCGATGATCTGCAGCGTTCCGTTCTGCACGCGCGCGGCGTTCGGTTCCGTTCCGCCAATGGCGATCGAAGCGCTCGGCTTGTCGTCGCCGGGCGCCGTGGCCGACCAGCGCGAAGTCCAGCCGTCATCAAACGTCTCCTCGAACAGCATTTCCGATGGCTCACGATTCGCCGAGAGCCAGGTCGTAAACTCGTCCTTCAGCTTCGCCAGTTCGCCTTTCAAACGGGACTCGCGTTCTTCCCATTGCTCCTTCTCGCCTGGCAGATAGGCATAAACCACGCGATCTTTGGGGTTGATCCAATCCTGCGGATTGAAGGCCGGGAACAGGATCGCCTGTAGCTGGTAGTACTCCCTTTGCGTGATTGGATCAAACTTGTGGTCATGGCAACGCGCGCAATGGACAGACAACCCGAGAAGCGATGTCGTCGTGACCTGCAGGGCCGCTTCCAGCGCCGCGCGGCGGTCAATCTCGAACGCTTCCGGTTCCTGCACGCCGATGTCCGTTCCATCCTGCCCGTTACGAAGGAAGTGCGTCGCTTCGAGCAGGTCGATCGCTTCTGGAGCGACCGGCTCGCCGGGACGAAAACCGGACATCTCATCGCCGCAAAGCTGTTCGCGCACGAAGCGGTCGAATGGCTTGTCGGCGTTGATCGAACGGATGACATAGTCGCGATAGCGAAACGCTAGCGGGCGGTCGGTGTCGGCGCTGAAATAGCCATTGGAGTCGGCATAGCCAGCCGCATCCAACCAGTGCTTCCCCCAACGCTCGCCGAATCGAGGCGACGCAAGATACCGATCGGCCATTCGTTCGTACGCTTGTGGAGCGGTGTCGTTGAGAAATGCGTCGATCTCGTCGATCGTCGGCGGCAGGCCGGTCAGATCGAGCGCGACTCGGCGGATCAGCGCCTCCCGGTTCGCTTCCGGACTGAGCGTCAGACCGACCGCTTCCAGTCCAACGACGACATGGGCATCCAATGCGGTGCGAATCGTGGACGGTTGTTTGACTTCCGGGACCGGCGGGCGTTTCAGCTTCTGAAACGCCCAGTGCGAGCCGTCGCCCGAGCCCGGCGTTCCTAGTCGGGGCAAGCCCGGCGCTCCGGCCTCAATCCAGCGTTTGAGAAGTTGCTTCTCGTCGGCCGAAAGCGGTGTTCCTTCCGGCATCTCGTCTTGCTCAACCAACTGCCACAACCGGCTCTCCGCTGGCTGACCGGGGACAATCACAGCGCCACGTTCACCGCCGCGAGCGACGCCAGCCGGAACGCTGAGGTTCAGCTTCCCCGCCTGCTTCAGCGGCCCGTGGCACTTCACACAACGATGCTTCAGCAACGGACGAACGTCGCGTTCGAAATCCGGCGGCTTCTCCAGGGCGCTGGGCGCCGCGGATGCCTCTTGGGCCGCGCAGATGCCGGCGACCAGATAACTCAAGAGGGCGACAGTGAGTGCGATCGGTCGGGTCACTTTACACTCCAGCAGATTGAGCGTCACACGCGAGCAGAGCGTTCCAGGTGAAGCAGAGAGCAACGGACCAGCGATTCAAGCATTTCATCATGTCAGAATCTCCTGCACCACATGCCCATGCACGTCAGTCAGGCGGTAATCGCGGCCAGCATGGCGGAAGGTGAGTTTTTCGTGATCGAGGCCGAGTGTGTGCAAGATCGTCGCGTGGAAGTCGGGCATCGTGACTTTGTTCTCGACCACGTAGTAGCCGAACTCGTCGGTCTGTCCGTACGTCGTGCCGCCCCGAATACCGCCGCCCGCCATCCAGCAACTGAAGGCGTGCGGATGATGATCGCGACCGTCGGTCCCTTGGGCTGCGGGAGTCCGGCCGAACTCGGTGGCGAAGACCACCAGCGTGTCGGCCAGCATGCCGCGCGACTTCAGATCTTTGAGCAACGCGGCGATCGGCAGGTCCACCTTGGCGGCGTTGCTCGTATGGTTATTCCGCAGATCGCCGTGGGCATCCCAGTAATTGCGCGGGTAGCTGAAGTTGACCTGGACGAAACGGACGCCCGCTTCCAGACAACGGCGAGCGAACAGGCACTGCCGCCCAAACTCGTCGGTTGGTTCGACGCCAATCCCGTAAGCAGCGTGCATCGCCGCGGTCTCGCGGCTGATGTCCATCACCTCGGGGGCTTCGGCCTGCATTCGGAACGCCATTTCGAACGAATCGATGCGAGCTTCCAGAGCTGAATCGGAACCGTGGGCGGCCAAGTGTCGTTCATTGCGGCGTTTCAGCAGATCGAGTTGTAGACGTTGCAGTTCAGGCGACTGGCCGGGAGTGAGGCTCGACAAACGGGCCTCCTTGAAGTTCGTGCCGCCATCGCCCAATCTGGTTCCCTGAAACGTGGCTGGTAGGAACGCGGAGCCATAGTTTTGCGCTCCGCCGTGATACAGCGACGGACTCAGGCTGATAAATCCCGGCAGACCTTGGTTCTCGCTTCCCAGGCCGTAGAGAGTCCAGGCCCCGAGACTCGGGCGAGCAAAGACGCCGCTGCCCGTGTTGATGTTGAGTAACGCTGGCCCATGTGAAACCAAATCGCCGCCGTTCAGCGAGCGGATCACAGCAATGTCATCAATGCAACTGCCGATCTGCGGAAAGAGATCGCTGACCTCGATGCCGCTCGCCCCATATTTCTGAAACTTCCACGGCGAGGCCAATAGATTCCCGGTCGGCGCGAACTCGAACTTCGGCTTGGCGAATGGCAACGGCTGGCCGTTCCGTTCGGCGAGTTTCGGCTTGGGATCGAACGAGTCGACGTGCGAGACGCCGCCGTGCATGAAAAGAAAAACGACGCGTTTCGCCGTCGCCGCGAAACGAGGCTGTCGGGGCGCGAGCGGCCCGGCCGCTGCCGCGGACGAAGTCTCTGACAGCAACCCGTGCAGGGCCAGTGCTCCAAACCCGCAGGCCGATTGCAGGAGTACTTGTCGTCGAGTGAGTCGGTTGTGCATGAGCATGCTTTAGCTTTTCTGAACCGTTATTGAACGCTGGTAGACGATGATCGCAGTGAGGCGGCAATAGTCCTATCGGTAAGACGGACTTCTAGTCCGTCCCACAGTCGTTGGCATCGACGGACTGGAAGTCCGTCGTACTGTTCTACTCCACATACAAAAACTCGTTGCTGCACAGCAGCGACTGGCAGAATGCCTGCCAGGCGGCCAGCCGCCGCTCGGACTCGGGCTTCTCGGCGAGCGACGGTGATTTAACGAATTCCGTCAGGAACAATTGCGTCTCGGCCTGTTCCTCGGCAGTCGCCGACCGACCGAGGGCCACACGATGTGCTAGCTCGATTCGCTGCTCATCAGCCATCGTCTGATCCTTTAGCAGTCGTTCGGCAAACGTTCCGGCCTGCTGCAGTACAAACGGATGATTGAGCAGGAACAGTCCCTGGGAGGCGACGGTTGTTTCATTGCGAACCGCAGTCACGCCGTTGGGATCTGCAGCATCGAACAGGGCCAACACATCAGGCAGCATGTTGCGGACGATCGGCAAGTAGATCGAGCGTTTGCGGAAGGACGTATAGAACTCGTCATCGGCTCCCACGCGGTTGGGACGAATGCTCGCTTTGATGTCTTCCGATTTCGAGATGAGGAAGTCGCCGCTCTCGGAAGTTCCCGGCACTCGATCGAGCCGCCCGCTCGCCATCAGCATCGCATCGCGAAGCTCCTCGGCGGACTGCCGACGACGTCGGACCTGATAGGTCGACAACGTCACCGGGATCGGGACGCTGGCATTCTTCGAAAACGCGTCAGAATTTTGCATCCGATAGGTGTTCGACAACACGATCAATCGATGCAACGGTTTCACGCTCCAGCCGTTCCTGAGGAACTGCGTTGTCAGCCAGTCGAGCAGAGCCGGATCAGAGGGGAGTTCGCCGCGTGCGCCGAAGTTATCCGGAGTACTGACGATCCCCCGTCCGAAATGCAACTGCCACACTCTGTTGACAAGGACGCGTGCGGTCAACGGATTCGAGGGGCTGGCGATCCAGCGAGCCAACTCGAGGCGTCCGCTGCTCATCTGATGCGGATCAACGATGGGCTTGGAATCGTTCTCGGGAGAGGCGGAACTCGAAGCCACAATCCCCAACGGTCCACGAGGAACAATTTTCCCCAGGGTGAAGCGATTCCCACGCAGATGGACTCGCAGATTCCGCGGTTGAGTCTCCTTCGGCGCCATCACCACCATTGGTTCAACGCCCGCTCCTTGCAGAACCGGAAACTCCCACCACATCGTGGCGTTGCGGACTTCGTTCTGAAACGGCTCCGTGCTGCGAAAGATGCCTGCCAGTGCATAGTAGTCGGTCGTGCGCACCGCATCGAACTTGTGGTCGTGGCATCGCGCGCACGCGAGCGTCAGGCCGAGCATCGCCCGACCCGTCACGTCAATCTGATCATCCACGATGTCCAACCGCGACTGCTCTTTATCGGTCTCCGCCAGCGCCTTCGGGCCGATCATCAGGTAGCCAGTCGCAATGACACGACGTGTGTTGACGGCGACCGATTCCGTGGGCGGCAAGAGATCTCCTGCAAGTTGCTCGATCAGGAACTGGTCGTAGGGGAGGTCGCTGTTGAATGCGTCGATGACATAGTTGCGATATCGCCAGGCATAGCCCATCACGGCGTTGGCATCGTTGGCGGTCGTTTCGGCGTACCGCACCAAGTCCAACCAATGTCTGCCCCAACGCTCGCCGTAGTGAGGCGACTTAAGTAAACGGTCGACCACGGTCTCGTGGGCTTGTGGCGATGTGTCCGCCAGAAAGTCGTCCATCTCTTCAGGAGTCGGCGGTAGTCCCGTCAGATCGAACGTCACTCGACGTAGAAATGTCCGTTTGTCAACCTCTGGCGGCGGCGCATGCGAAACGGATTCGAACGCCGCCAATGCGAAGCGATCGATAGGAGTGCGAACCCATGACTCATGCTTGACCACAGGTGGCTCGACTTTACGAACCGGTTGATAGGCCCAATGGCTCTTTTCTTGGTCGGTGAAGACCGGTTTTTTCGCGACGGTCCGCTCTACATCGATCCACAGACCAAATTTCTCGCCGAGATACGTTTCCACACCGAGTCGATCGGTATCGGTGAGCGCTCGGTTGTAGAGCAGCACTTCGCCTACATCCCCTTGGAACGCGCCGCACCAACTGAGCGCCTTCCCGAGGAACACGCCGATATCCGAGCGATGTTGAATATCGGGCGCCGTGTCGCGACCGGTCACTGGCTGGCCAGCGAGCGGCCCCGCCAGTTTGCCATTGATGTAGAACCGAGTCGTATCTTTGATCGGCCCTGGCGTCTTGACGATCGTCACAATGACGGGCTTGCCGAAGTGGGGTTGGAACGAGCCGGGCGCCAAAATGGCATCGTGATTCCAGCCTCCCGCGAAATCGAGCGAGGATTGCTGTGTCTGATCGATTTCCAAGAGTGCGGCGAGTGGTTTGCCGGGATCACTCGGATACGCGGGGTTACCCACGCAGAAGACCGTGGTGTGCGAGTGCTGCCCTTCGAACGGCGAGAGATTCATGACCAGGGTCATTGTTAGCTCGGCATCTCCGCGAATGTCCACGGGATTGCCTGGGGACGAAGCTAGCCCGGTCCACTGCGAGAAACGCACGGCCGGGCGTCCATATAAATGACTCTGTCGCACAAAATTAGCGGGACCGCCGACACCTCCTTCGCGGACCCCTTTCGTCGCCGACAGATCCCGGCCATGTCCGCTCTGATCGGGCCAGACAGGGACGCTTTCACCGTCGGCCAATTGCAAGGCATCAGCCCGCAACCACAACTGCAGCGCCGCCGCCAATTCTCCACTGTTCGGCAACGTCGGCGCAGTGATCGGATTCGATTCGCCGCGTTCGGTCGGGACAGGGGCCTTCGAGCCAGGCCAGACCGCTCCATCGCGAATCCACTTGGTCAAAGCCTCGATCTGGATCGCCGTGAGCTTGCCATCGGGGGGCATCTTCAAACCATTCTCATGCCGCACCGCTTGAAGGAGCAGACTCGCCTCGAACCTGTTCGAATCGATCGCCGCGCCCGAATCGCCTCCCTTCGTCACCGCTTCGCGTGAATCGAGCCGCAGCCCCCCTTTCGCCTCGGTTCCAGCATGACACTTGTGGCAACGCTCGATCAACAGCGGCCGCACATGCCGCTCGAAATGGTCTTCTTGCTCTGCGGCGCCTGATGCTGAATTCAAGCCCAAAAACAGCGAAACCGTAAACGCCCAAAGCAAGATGGATCTAGGTGTCATCATGCCAACAACTCTTCGACGACCTTGGCTCCCGTCACGTCAGGATCGGTCAACCGTTCCGGGCGGCCACTGTGAGTAAAGGTGAGTTTCCTGTGATCGATGCCCAATTGATGCAGAATCGTCGCGTGCAGATCGGGGACGCTGACTCGGTTCTCCACCGACTTGTAGCCAAACTCGTCGGTGGCGCCATGAATATAGCCTGCCTTGAAGCCGCCGCCCGCCATCAGCGTGCTGAAGGCATGACGGTTATGGTCGCGACCGTCGGCCCCCTCGGTAATCGGCAGACGTCCGAACTCGCCGGTCCACATCACGATCACGTCATCCAACAGACCTCGCTGTTTCAGATCCGTGATCAAAGCCGCACTCGGCTGGTCCACGTGGCCACAGATCTTGCGGAGGTCGTTCTTCAAGTTCGAGTGATTATCCCACGGCTGAAACGACGGATCGAGTGGCGGGAAGACTTGCACGAAGCGCACGCCTGACTCGACCAGTCGCCGCGCCATGAGGCACCGCGTGCCGTACCCTGCCGTCGCCGGATTGTCGAGACCGTAGAGTTTGCGAGTCGCCTCGGTTTCCGTTTTCAGGTCGAGGACCTGCGTGGCGGTTAACTGCATGCGGGCGGCGAGTTCAAAGTTCTGGATGCGAGCCTCGAGTTCCGACTCGCCAGGATGCTGGTCGCGATGCTGAGCGTTGAGATCCTGGAGAAAACGTCGCGCGCGAGCTTGGGCGTCGGGGGACACGGCACGAGCGGGATTCAAATGCAGCACCGGCGATCCACTCGCACTAAACTCGGTGCCCTGATAGACAGCGGGCAGCCAGCCGCTGGACCAAACCATCTTGCCCGATGTGTTATAGCCCGCCGGATCACGGAGCACGATGTAGCAGGGGAGATCCTGATTCTCAGTCCCCAACGCATAACTGATCCACGATCCCATCGCCGGTCGGCCATTGAATGTCTTGCCTGTCTGCAGCATGTTCAGCGCGAAGGGATGGTTATTGTTCTCCGTGAACATCGAACGGATCAGACAAAGGTCGTCAGCAACTTTCGCCAAATGGGGAATCAGCTCGGACAGTTCCATTCCGCTTTGCCCATGCTTGGCGAACTGAAATGGCGTGCCCATGAGGACGTTTTTGTTGCCGAGTTGGAAGACTTCGACTTGCTCCGGGTGCGGCTGGCCGTTTCGTTTGGACAATTCGGGTTTGTGATCGAACAGGTCCATCTGCGATGGACCGCCGTTCTGGCACAACTGAATGACCGCCTTCGCTTGGGCGGGAAAATGCCCAACGCGCGGCGCGAGGGCATTGCCGCTTGTGCGAGCGTCGGCGGCTATCGCCGGATTCCTCAACCCAGAATGTTCGAGCAATCCGGCCAGCGCCAGCGAGCCGAAGCCGCCTCCCAACGATTGCAGTGTTTTCCGTCGAGCTGCATCCATGACTTGGTCACTCCACGTACAGGAATTCGTTGGACGACAGCAGCATGTGGCATAGATCGGCCAGCGCCGTCGCTCGCGCTTTGTCCGCGGGATTTCCAGACGACATGTAGCTGCGCTGTTGTTCGTCAAGGAACTCAAGACTCTTTGCCAACTCGACCGCTGTCGGCGTTCGCGCGAACACCATTTGGAAACTCAGCTTCACCTGATCGTCGATCGTGGGCCCCGCGGTCTCACTCAGCCTCGTCGCCAACCTCTCGGACTGGGAGAAAAGGAACTCGCTGTTCAAGACGGCGAGCGACTGCAAGACGGTCGCCGAATTCGTGCGCTGCGTGCAATTCACCGGCATGATCGGCGCATCGAAGATCTCGAGGAACTTCAGCGGATAGACTCGCCGGGCAAACAGGTAAATACTCCGGCGGTTGGGGCTCGTCGCGGTAGGGGCCGGCTTTGCTTCGGACAGTCCATCGGCCGGATTGGTGATCTCGACAGGCGGACCACCAGCCGTCCGATCCAATGATCCAGACACTGCCAACACCGCATCGCGGACGATTTCCGCCTCCAGGCGTCGCAGGTTCATGCGCCATAGCAAGCGATTTTCGGGGTCGATCCTCTCGGCGGACATCGTGGCAGCATCCGAGTCGCTCGCTTGATCCGGTAACGCGGGGCGACGCGATGTCTGCCGATAGGCGGTCGACAAGAGGATCTGTCGATGAAGATGCTTGGTACTCCAACCATGTTCGATAAAGTCGACGGCCAGCCAATCGAGCAGCTCGGGATGCGATGGCATGCTTCCCGAGCGTCCAAAGTTTCCGAGCGTCTCGACGATCCCGCGACCAAAATGATGATGCCAGACTCGATTCACAAAGACGCGCGCGGTGAGCGGATGGTCGGGCTGAGTGAGCCAGCGAGCGAGCGCCAAGCGACGGCCGCTCGTCGTTCCCTGGACGCCAGGCGCCGCTGCTTGTGTTGCAGTTGACGCAGTGGCCGGCGTCGCGTGAGGCTGTAAGACCTCGGGGAATCCAGGTTGAACAAGCACGCCGTGGGCTTTGACGTTGCCGCGACGATGAACATGCGAAACGGGCGGATCGCCCACGTCCCACAAAGCCTGAATCACTCCATACGACTTCTTCTGTGAAGACAAGGCGGTGCGCTGGTCGGAGTTCTGTTTGATCGCCGCCTTCTCGGCCTCGGTCAACGCCGCATCGACATCCGCGTCGGTGACTTTCAGAGTTTTCTCATGAGTCGCAACAAGTGTCTTTTGAGTCTCATTTCTCTTGTCGGGCGCCAACTCAAACGCCTGCTTCACCTCGGGCCGGATCGCCTCGGGGATTGTCGCCAGCCGCATCTCGAAGACACGTTGCTTGATTTGCGACCGCGTCTTCTTTTCCGACTCGGCAAGTTCGGCGACTTGCCTGTCGATCTCCGCGTTTCGCTGATCGATGGCGGTCTGCTCTTTGGGGGAGACGTCCGCGAGATGACGCGCCTTGGGCGGTTTCCACGCGTGCGGATTCAGCGCTGGCTCGAAACACGCCATCAACCGATAGTAGTCGCGCTGAGGGAGCGGGTCGTACTTGTGGTTATGGCAACGACAGCACTCCATTGTCAGGCCGAGCACCGCCGTCGAGAACATGTCCAATGTCTCGTTGACGACCTCGTAACGTTTCTCGATTCCGTATTGAGGGAAGTCGGTATGGTCGTCGACATTGCGTAGAAAACCGGTCGCGGTGAGCAGCGACTTCGTCTTCGTGTTGAACGTGTCCGCCTGCCGCCAATCGACCAGCTCGTCTCCAGCCAACTGCTCGGTGAGGAGCTGGTTGTACGGCATGTCGTCGTTGAAGGCCTGGATCACGTAATCGCGGTAACGCCAAATGCCGTTGTTCGGGTAGATTGATCCCAGATCATTGTCGAGCTTGCCGTCGACATAGCCCGCCGCGTCGAGCCAATGTCGTCCCCAACGCTCGCCGTAGTGCGGCGACTTGAGCAACTCGTCAATCAACACCTCATACGCGTTGGGGCGAGTGTCTTCGAGAAACGCCTTCACGACCGCTGGTTCAGGCGGGAGCCCGGTCAAGTCGAGATACGCGCGGCGAATGAGAATGCCGCGATCGGCATCGGAAGAGAACGTGAGTCCTTTCTCTTCCAGCTTGGCCAACAGAAAACGGTCGATAGGTGTTCGCACTCGCTGAACGCTTCGCGCCTGAGGTTCCGCGATCTTGCGAGGAGGCTGAAACGCCCAGTAATCGCGGTCGGATTCCGTGATCCGCGAGTGCGGTGGCAAGGGGACTGTTTTCTCGTCCGCCGGTGTCCCAGCTTTGATCCAACGGCGTAGAAGCAGTAGTTGCTTCGGCGAGAGCTTGTCATCTTTGTCGGGTGGCATTTGTCCCTGCGAGACGAGGTCGATCAGCAGACTGTTCTGCGGCTCGCCTCGCACCACGGCCGGACCATTCTCACCGCCACGCAAGATCTCGGAGAGAGTCCGCAGATCGAGTTTGGCTTCCTGTACGTCGCCTCCGTGACAATCGAAGCACTTCGCGGCGAGTAGCGGCCGGATATCTTTCTCGAACGACGGAGGCGGAGGCAACTCGGCATGATGCACGGTGAGTTTGACGTCCAGACGGGTGCCATCTCCGGTAAATGGCGATGGAGTACCGTCCGCAAGCGCATCCACGATGAAATAGACAAAGTCACCGACCTTGACCTGCAATTCACTCGCCGCAAATTCGCCGCGCTGTTTCTCGGTTCCGAACTTCAATTGACCACTCGCCAGCAGCACGGACTCAACACCGCGATCCGTATCTGGGGGCGGTCCACGTTCGACATACCACGCGACGCCTGAACTTGCCTGTGAATGCTCAAAACTGCCGTGAATATCGAGCAGACCGGACACAGGGCTTTCCCAGCCCACGATCACCGCATGTTCCGGGCCAGGCGCGACAACGATGTCACCGCGATTCACCGACAAGCCGCCGGCGCGATCCTCCAATGCGGCTGACACGACCGGCGATTCCGCCGGGGTGAGGCGATAAATCCAGCCATCGAATGGCAGTCCAAAAACTCGATCCCCTTGTTCGGCGAGCGGCGTGTAGCGTCCATCGCGTAGCCAGCGGCGTGTTGCGGTGGGCCCTTCCGACCGCGTGGTGCGCAAGAAGTGCCATACGGTTTGTCCGTCGCGATCTGGGTTCGGATTCTCCCGCTTGGCCGCCGTCCGAAACTCGTCCCGCAACGACCAGGTCATCGACTTTTGGGGAATCTGTTCGTCGGCACGGATTGAAACGGCTGAGTTCGCGCATAACGCGAAACCCACGAAAAAGCTCGCGATGAAAAAGCTCCCGATATCGATCAGATGTTTCCGGTTCATTCGCAAGTCCCGCACATCTCAGGTCGCGCCCGCCGGACGCCTTGGCAATCTTGACGCCATCGGATCAAACTACCATGATCGGATGGTATTGAAATCGCGTTTTACCCGCATTCTTGTTCAATATCCTAACACCATGCCGGCTCTGCCTTCCGAGGCTGTTGACTTCGTTACTCTGGGATTTCACGTCAGCGATGCGCCCGCGAACCGCATGGCGAAGCCTCATCGTCACGACGAAATCGAAATCACGGTGCTGGAGGTCGGCTGGATCGACTACCTTTTCGGCGGCCAGCGGATTCGCAATCTTGCGGGCGAACTTTGCGTTCGCTGGGCGGCGATTCCCCACCAGAGCGTCGATTTCTCGCCGGGCGGCATCCACTACTCGTTGAAGGTCCCGTTAGCGTGGTTCCTGAACTGGCAATTGCCAGAGTCGCTTGTTCAGAGACTTCTCGGCGGCGAGATGCTGATCGACAACGAAACCGATCCGTGCTGTTCAGATTTGGCAATGATGCGGCGATGGCATGCGGCATTCGTCTCCGCGGATCGTGTCGCCCACCGCATGATTCTATTGGAGACCGAGGCAAGGTTGTTGCGATTGGCGTTGCGTTTACCACAGTCAGGGGGGTCGTCCGCCACAGGCGGAATGTCCGCACATCTCGGTAAGTTTGAACGGATGACGATCTTCATCGCGGGTAATTACACGCGGAGTATCGACGTCGCCGACGTTGCGGCGACGGCAGGCTTGCATCCGAATTCGGCCATGCGGTTGTTTCGGCAGACGTGCGGTTTGACCATCTTGGAGTATCTGACCATGCACCGCATCTGGCATGCTCAGCACCTCCTTACCGAAGGACGCCTGAAAATCCGCGACATCGCGAGCGCATGCGGATTCAACTCGCCTAATCGCTTCTACGCCGCGTTCAAACGCATCGTCGGCCAGCAACCGAAGGACTTCCGCGAGTCACTGCGAATCACGGCTGAGTCTCAATAGCGACGATCGCCCAGGAAACAGGGCCTGATTTAATTCTGCTGATTGAGACCAGATGGCCGCTGTCGGTGATTCTGTAAGCGGCGACGTGGCCGCTGGACTCGCCAGCAGCATAGAGGTGGCGACCATCGCGGGTGATCGTGAAGGAACGGGGAATCGTCTCTGTCGGAGTTACGGAGATGCGTGTTAACTGACCGGACTGCTGATTGATTGAGAAACCGGCGACGCTGTTGTGGCCTCGATTCGCGACGTACAAGAACTTTCCATCAGGAGTCATGAGACAACGGGCTGTCGAATTCTGATTGGCGTCGAAATCTTTGGGGAGAGATGAAACGGACTGCTGCAAATTCAATCCCATCCTCTTGTCGCGCGTATACATCGATGCGCCGTCCTCAGCGCTTCCACCCGCCTCATTGCTGCAATAAGCCCAGCGGTTCGAGGGATGTAATACGATGTGCCTGGGATTCTGGCCAGGTCTTGCGGAGACAAACGGCGGTTCCAACGGAGTCAATCGCCCCGAGCCTGGGGCAAATCGAAACTGATCGACGCGATTTGCACCTGTATGTGACACATAGACGGAGTGGTTTTCCGAATCAATCGCGATTCCATGAGCATTGTCAGCGGTCGCCACCGATTGAACAGGAACGTCCGACAGACGTCCGTCGGATGCGACACTGTGGACGGTTATTTTGCCACTGACATAGTAGGCGGTCAGCAGAAACTTCCCGCTCCGGTCAGTGATCAGGAACGCGGGATCCTCGCCGCCCTCGACGACATTGATCAGTCTCAGCTTTCCACGGGAGGGATCGATGCGAAAAGCGGCGAGCTGCCCGGAACTCCTTAGTGAGACGAACAGAGTTCGACCATCATGCGATGACGCAAGGAACGCTGGTTCCGCTTGACAGTCGGTTTCGCAAATTCGTTCCAGTTCGCCCGTCTCGATATCCCGGTGGAAGGTGACGATCTGACGCTGTTGCAGCAGGCTGACGAAGACAAACGAATCCGCGCAGGCCAAGCGAACTGTGGCGCACATTACCTGCACACATACAGAAAGAATGATCAGCGTCTTGCGCATGGGTGGATTTCAATCTTGGGCTGCAGGCTGGAACGGCCTCTGTTTGAACTGCATGCAACGGCTAAGATGTTCCGTTGTAGTCGTCATACCCACCATGGGGAAGCCGAGGCAAAGATCAGGGAGATTTGGGCTCAGTGTGACAAACTCCATCGTTGCCCCAATCTCGCCATAAAGCCTACGAGACTCTTGGTGAGTTTCGCGATAACAGGAGACGCACCATGACTCGAATCGGTTTACTGACGCTTCACTGCTGTCTACTCATTACGTGCGAGTGGTCGGCGAAAGCGGCGGACGGTCCGTCGTCCTGGCCACAGTTTCGCGGGCCCGGCTCTCGCGGCGTGGCTGAGGGAGAAAACAAACTTCCCGAGCGCTGGTCGGCCACCGAGAACGTGGCGTGGAAGCGGGACATTGCGGGGCGCGGCTGGTCGTCGCCGGTGGTGTGGGGCGAGCATGTCTTTCTGACGACCGTAGTCAACACCGGCACAACCGAAGAGGCGAAGAAGGGGCTCTACTTTGGCGGCGATCGGCCTGTTCCGCCCGACGCGGTTCATCAATGGAAAGTCATCTGCCTGAACCTTAAGTCCGGAGAAATTCGCTGGGAGCGACTGGTTCACGAGGGGAAGCCGCAGTCGCCAATTCACATCAAGAGCAGCTTTGCGTCGGAAACTCCGGTGACCGATGGCGAGCGAATCTACTGCTGCTTCGGCAATGTCGGCATCTTCTGCTTTGACTTCGCGGGCCATTTACTCTGGCGACATAAGCTCGCGCCGTTGCCGACCCGTTTCGGCTGGGGGACGGCGGCTTCTCCGGCTTTGCATCAAGGGCGACTCTATTGCTGCAACGACAACGACCAAGAGTCGTACCTGCTCGCGCTCGATGCGAAGACTGGACAGGAGGTCTGGAAAACGCCGCGCGACGAGAAGAGCAACTGGGCGACGCCCTTCGTTTGGGAAAACGAGTCGCGCACCGAGATCATTACTCCCGGAACGGGCGCCGTGCGATCCTATAACCTCGATGGCAAGCTGCTCTGGTCGCTGAAAGGAATGTCGAGCATCACCATCGCCACGCCGTTCGCGGCGCATGGGCTGCTTTTCATCAGTTCGGGCTATGTGCTTGACCCGAAGCGGCCGATCTACGCGATCAAGCCTGGCGCGAGCGGCGACATATCGCTCGATAAGGATGCGACATCGAGCGACTTCATCGCGTGGTCTCAGCCCAAAGCGGCGCCGTATAACCCGACGACGTTGGTCTCCGGCGATCGACTATTCGTCCTGTACGACCGCGGCCTTCTTGCCGGCTATAACGCTCGGTCTGGCCAGGAACTCTTCAGTCCGCAACGACTGCCCAACGGCCGGGCTTTCACGGCGTCGCCGTGGGCGAGCGGCGGAAAGATATACTGCCTGAACGAAGACGGCATTACCTTCGTGTTGCGCGACAGCCATCAGTTTGAACTGCTGCATACGAACTCACTGGCCGAAGACGATATGGGGATGGCGACTTCCGCTATCGCCGGCGACCGCCTGCTGATTCGCACCTCGGCGCGGGTGTATTGTATCCAGCAGTCGGCAACCAAGTGAAAGAAGACGAGTGGGAGAAGTCCGGCGCCAGCGACTTACGCAACAGCCGCCAGACAAAGGACGTTTTGCGGGGCGTTCCAAGCCACCGGCCGTTGTTCAATGACTACATACGGGCCTACTGAGCATTCATTTCCAGCTGTAGCCAACTTCTCGCGTAGCGCCATATTCTATCCGCAGTGGCTGGTGAAACGCCAAGGGCGGCCGCGGCGTCGTCGCCCGTCATGCCGCAGAAGAAACGCAGTTCCACCAGCAGTGCGTGCTGAGGCATTTTTTCCGCGAGTACCTGCAGTGCATCATCCAGCTTAGCGAGTTGCTCATCCGTGGCGGGACTCGCGAGATCGTCGAGCGGCACCTGCTTGAATTCACCACCGCGTTTGCTGGCTAGTCGAGCCCGTGCGCGATCGACCAGAATACGCCGCATCGCGGTTGCCGCCACTCTCAAATAATGGTTGCGATCTTGGAAGGAAAGTTCGCTCTTGGCGATGCGCAACCACGCTTCGTGCACGAGTTCCGTTGGCGTGAGGCTATTGCCAGACGCTTCACGTAAGAGCCTTTGCGCGGCAAGTGAACGCAGTGCTTGATACACGGTGCCTTCGAGCGCAGACATGTCGCTCATGGGCTGCTCACAGTTCAGGGGTCGCTTGGCAGGCTCGGCAAGCATAGCGAGTAATGGGAAGGGACGCCAGCCACCGCTTGTGGGAGTGGAATGCTCACACGCCATACCCTGATTGGCTCGTCGGATGGCTCGATTCCGCTGACCGAGCAACTTTTTTCAGAAAATTCGGCGCCGTGTGACGCTCGTTGCGACATTTTCACGCTTTATCCCTGCGAGCCAATCTCACGGCGCCTCCTGCGCCGCAGGGAGCCTACATCTTTCGCATCGGCCGCACGAACATGACCTTCAAATCTGCGCTCTCGAGAATTCGCACCCGCCGCCGGGGACTCTTTCTGGAACCACTCGAAAAACGTCTTGCCTTGGCAAGCGTGTTCGGCGTGGGCAACCAAGAAATCGTGGAAGGCGACAGCGGCACGCAGGAAATGGTATTCACGGTCCAGCGCGAAAACGTCGAAAACGACTACTCGCAGACCGAATCCATTCGGTACATCGTGAACCATCGCGGCCGAACGCCAAATTCCGCTGAATGGCGCTATGAAGAGGAGACGCTGAACGACTTTGTGGGGCAGAGCGGCGTGCTCTCCTTCGAGCCAGAGCAGCGATCGCAAGAGATTCGCGTCGCCATTCGTGGCGATTACGAGATGGAGGCAACCGAAACCTTCGCCGTGCGGCTCTCTCCCGACATTGAGTTCTTTCCCCCGGTCGCGGTGGACTACGCGCACGATCCGTCCGAGCAATTCACGAGTGTCGCGTTTGCGCCAGCGATCCAGGTGGGCGAGTCAACACTGCTCGTTTCCGCTTACGACGAAAACCCATTAGATCCGCATGGCCTGGTGCGCGTCGTGACGAATCTCGGGAATCTCTCGCTCACGTCGCTCGGCGCGGTGCGTTCACCAGGCGACTCCCTGGTGAGCCAAGCCTTTGCCGCCGATATGGATGGCGATGGAGTCGGAGATGTCTTGGTGGCAAGCAATCAAGGGCTTGTGGTGTATCGAGGGTTGACAGGGCAAGCCAGTTCGTTTGATGCGGGTACGCTGCTGGCGCCGCTCGGCGCCTACTCCGTCAACGACTTTGCCGTGGCGGATGCCAACAAGGATGGCTTGCCAGATCTGGCGCTTGCCGACGCTGACGCCAAACTGGCGTACTTTCAGAATACGTCTTCCGCCAGCAACATCTCCTTTGCTACGCCCCAGATCGTTCCCCTGGCGACTCCGCCTTCCAAGATCAAATTGGGCGACCTCAATGCCGACGGCATTCCGGAGATTGTTTCTCTGAATGCGCCCGTTTCCTTCGCCAGTCCAAGTTTGCTGACAGTGTTGACGGGCTATGACTCCGGTAACGGAACCACTTTCTACGGCGACGCTTTTGCCGTTTATTGGCGCGGCGCCGAGAACACGGCAAGAAATGTCCCTGTGACGTTTGGGACGCTAGCCGTACAGCCCATCGCAGTCGATATCGAACTGACTGACTGGGATGACGACGGTCTGCTTGATCTTGGCTTCGCCATTCAAGACGACTACGGATCAGGGTTAGTCCACCAAGTGTTTCGCAACGAGTATCTTGACGGTCAGTCTTTTCTCAGTTTTTGGGCAACGCTTGCCCAACACTATCGAGGTGGAGCGGCGATCGGTTACGATTTTGCAGTCGCGGACTTCAATTACGATCAACTGCCCGACGCCGTGCAGATGCTGAATCTGCAGTACCCAGAAATCTCGCTGTTGCAGAATCAGAGCAACCAGTCCTACTACATGCCGCCAGGTTTTTACACCGCCCAGCCAACCGATACGCTTGCTATCGGCGACTTGGATGGCGATGGGGCGGAGGATGTGCTTGTGATTCAACCCGGTCGAGGTATCTCAGTCGCTCTCAATCACCTGAACGGAACGGGCATCAGCAGTCAAAGCGTGGCCATTGGCGCCATCCTGGACGACGACACGCCTGTCATTCGCTTGAGTCAGTCGCGGGACTCCGTCGTCGTCGGTAACCCCGAACTGGAGAGTATGACTATCACCGCCGAGATCGTCGGAGGGCGTTCGCATTCAAGCGACTTGACAATCCCGCTCGTGATTGATCCAGGCAGCACCGCGGAGTTGTTTGGCGTGGACTGGCCTGACTTTTCGCTCTCCGCCCACAGCATTCTGATTGCCGCGGGCTTTAGTTCCGGCGCCATCACATTCACGGCCCAACCGGACGACCCCGCCAATGTGGACCCGGATGAAATTGCCATTCTGCGAGCGCAGCCTGGCGCAGGTTACGTGCTGCAATCCAATGCGCCGCTCACCACCACCATTATTTCACCTGCCACGGTTACCTTAGCGATTGATCGAAACCTCGTGCGTGAACCCAGTGGTCAATTCCGGTTGAATCTGTTTTCAAGCAAGCCGGTGCAGGAAGAAACCACGGTCCGGATCGCGTATCTTCCCGGAGAATCGACGGCCTCTCCCGGTGACCTTCAACTCGACAGCGACATCATCACCATTCCCGCGGGCAAGACCCACGGCAGCGTCCTCGTCAGCATTTTGAACGACGACGCGTACGAAGGGACGGAGTACGTCACCTTTGCACCCGTGGAAGTGCTAAGCGGCGCCGTTGTTCTCTCGCCCGATAACGCCGCCACCGCGACTATCTTGGATGATGACTCTCGGCCTTCCGCGGAACTGGCAAGACTGCTGTCCGATGGCAGCATTGCCGTCGGGAACGTGCGCCTTGCCGAAGCAGGTGGATCCGCGGAGTTCGTGGCGCTGATTCCCAGCCCGCAAGCCAACGACCTTCGTGTGAGAGTCACGGCTTCCGGCGGAGTTTCTGCCTTGGAGTACACCGCCGCGGTTGGCGGCTCGACAGCCGCCGGTCCGCTGTATGAAGTGCTAATTCCAGCCGGTGAGACGCGGAGTGTGCCGCTGCGGATTACGTCGGTCGATGATACGGTGGTGGAAGGCGATGAAACACTCGTTCTGCAATTGGTCGACTCGTCGGCGTACTCCCTTGGGAATGTAACCTCCGCGTCCATTTTGGTCGCCGACGACGATCAGCCGCTGGGGCGACTCAGCATCACCGCCAGCGCCGATTCCATCGCGGAAGCGGGAGGCGTGGCAGGGTTTGTGATTCAGCTCGACCAAGTGGCGACTTCGCCGATCACAGTGACTCTGGCGTATTCTGGCACGGCGTTGTCCAGTGAGTTTTCCGCTCCTCGAAGCGTCGTCATTCCGACGAGTAAGAACTTCGCGCTCGCTACAGTGGTCGGCATCGACGATGTAGTGCGCGAACCCGAAGAGACGATAGTCGTTGCCATCGAGTCGGTTTCTACTTCGGTGCAGGTAGCCAACTCCAGTGCTGCCATCTCCATCGTCGACGACGACGATCCTCCGGTGGTTCGAATTCTCACCGGCGAGTCGCGGATTGTGGAACGCCAGACTAATCCGGCTGTCGGCTGGATCGAACTGAATACCGTAAGCGCTTACGATACGGTGGTGCACTTGGCGCTTACGGGGACCGCAACCGCGGGCGTCGACTACGCAATCAGTAGCTATACCGTCACTATTCCCGCGGGGAGTGTCTTGGGTAGCTTTACCATCTCGCCTGTCGTCGATGCTCTCCTCGAAGGCGCCGAAACCATCGTGGCGTCCCTTGCTTCCGTCGAACTCGGTCCGGGTGGCAGGGAACTTGGCGAGATTCACCCGACGCAAAACTCAGTGACATTTAGCATCATTGATGACATAGTGCTGACCAAGTTCAGTTCGTCGCCCGTGCAAATCGACGAAGACGTCTCTACGGCGCGAACCACGTTTCGTGTGCAGAATCCGTTCGAGTCCACGTCGCCGGTGATTCTGCGTGTGGTCTCATCCGACCCGGCGATCATTGATCCGGCGGATGTGCAAATTGCTTTTCGGTCCACCACTCCGCGCGATGCCAACCGCGATAATCGCACGCTCACCTTCAAGCCTCGTCCCCATCGCAACGGCGCCGTGGTGCTCACGGTGATTGCCCAAGCAGGCGCCAGCGAACCTGTCCAGCTAGAGATACCGGTGCAGATTCGCGCGGTGAATGACCCGCCAGCCTTTACCGGAGCCATCAACAGCGGAGCATTTTCTCTGGCTCCGATAAACGAAGATGTGCCTTCCGATCTCAACACAGGAACTTCCGTGAAGGCCATTCTCGACGGTTCGGCCAATCCGGCGCGGCCCAGTGGAATTGGCTGGAGTGATCAGGATGGCGCGGGCGCGCTGCGCGGCATTGCAATCGTGTCAGCGCAGCGCACTAACGGCGACTGGCAGTACAGCTTGGATGGTGGTTCCACTTGGAACTCGCTTCAGTATCGCGACTCGCGGATCGGCAGCAACATTGACGTCAGTTACACTCGGGCGCTGCTGTTGCCGGCCGACGACGCCCAGCAGGCGCGGTTGCGCTTCTTGCCCAAGGCGGATTACGCGGGTTATTTCAGAGGCAATGCGCTTACGTTCTTGGCTTGGGATCAGACCACTGGTTCGCCGGGAACGTTCGTCGATATTTCTCGCGTGGGAGGTGAAGCGGGCTCCGCCTTTGGCAACTTCGCCATGGTGGTCGCCGATGTGATGCAGGTAAACGATCGGCCTGAATTGAGGATTGATCGGGAAGTCATCACGCTACCGGCGATTAATGAACGACAGAGCACGAGTGAAAATCTAAAGGAGTACTCCGTTCCGCAGTTGCTCGCGACACTTCAATTGGCGGGTGGAACAGCGTGGGATAGCGAAACACGTTTTCCAGGGATTGTTTTCACGCCGATATTTAACGGCTATACCTATACCGATAACTGGGAATTTAATGACGGTTCAGGCTGGAAGAAGGTCAGGTTCTTTGAAGACGTTCTGTTGACGTACAGCTACGGCTCGGTGCGTTATGTTAGTCAGGTCGATGCAAATCTTGCCTTCGCACCTTTCAACCGGCAACCGAATTATTCGATTCCGGGACTCTTTGGATTACCTGGGACGAACCCTCCGGAATTCGAGGTGCGGATCTGGGATGGTTCTTTTGGCGTCGGCGGCAAGTACACCATCAGTCCTGCGGAGAAGCAAAGCGGCGTAAGCCAAGCGGTGGTTAAGTTTCAGTTGCCCATCGTCAACATTAATGACCGTCCCAGCCCCGAACTGGGAGGCGAGTTTAAACTTGGAGACGCACTTCGAAGCGATGTCGGCATTCCCGCGGGTCAACTGTTTGAGCGCTACTCGCTGTTGTATGATGACAGTTATCGTCCATTCTGGAGGGATCGTGTCGACGAAGACTCGATCAACGATCGAATTGGCCTGGCGCTCTTGGACATATCGCGCGACGTCTATCTGGAAGTGTCGTACAACTTTGAGCCCTTTCAGAACGTGGGGTTGTACAGTATGGCGGCGACGGGAACTTATGTTCCCATCCCGCTCAATTCCCGGATTCGGATGGTCTCTCGATCAGGAAGAGAACTCCAGCCCGAGCAGTACTGGGCGAAGTTCGGCTTCCACGACGGCGACCGGGACTATCGCACTCCTTTCTATAATCGCGTCACAGAAACCCCGAACGCACTGCGCAGCTTATGGGCGCCGATCACCATCAACGCTCTGAGTCCGCTGGAAGGTTCAGTAACTGGGAATGCGACGGCTACGATCGATTCGGCAACTATTGCTTCTCAGGCGGTCAACAGTGCCGCATGGTGGCAAGCGGCAGGACTGGGGCCGACGCAATTAGGATCGCTGGCGCAGGCGGAATTGCGGCTCGCGGATCTCGCGGGGAATATGCTCGGGTTGGCGAGTCGCGGCACGATTACCATTGATTCCACAGCGGCTGGCGTGTCATGGTTCATAGACCCCACACCGGACGAGAACGAGGAATTCGAACTGTCCCCAACTGGCGAACTGATCGCCAAGCCTACGGGCCCCGCGGCAGGCAAGTACGACTTGCTTTCGGTGCTTGCGCATGAGCAAGGCCATTTGCTCGGCCTAGCGGACATTCTCGACCCGCAAAAACTCATGGGCTACCAGCTCAGTCCCGGTCTTCGCCGCAAACCAACCGCCGCTGAAGTTGATTTGCTGTTCGGCGAAACTTGCGGCATCGCAGGAAACGGATGACAATCGCGTTTGGAAAGACGTTGTGTTGCTGGGCGGCGGCAGACGTTACGGCCAAGCAATTTATCCGGTCGCGTTGACTTGGTCGCCCTTGATCCACCGTCGACCGTGACCTCGAGCGGTCGCTCGGTGGTGGAAAGACATGACGGAAGAAGATCTCTTTGAAAGCCTCGTCAAGGCGCCGCTGGAGGCGAGGAACTGGCTGCTTGAGCAGAAATGCGGCAGCGACGCTGTCTTGCGTGAACGCCTCAGGTTGTTGCTCGAAGCCCACGATCGCAGCAACCTTCTGGACGATCCCTTGCCTACTGTCGAAATGGAGGCCGCGGCGGGGCAACTTCGCGGCGAGCAAACCGGTTGCTTGCCTTCAACGGATTCGCCGCTCCCCGAGAAACCTGGAGTCAAGATCGGACCCTACATCCTCGAACAACGACTCGGCGAGGGGGGGATGGGCGCCGTTTGGGTCGCCAGCCAGAATGAGCCGGTCAAGCGTCGCGTCGCGCTGAAGCTGATCAAGGCAGGGATGGATTCGCGCGAGATACTGAGCCGTTTCGAACACGAGCGACAGGCCTTGGCCTTGATGGAGCACCCCAACATCGCCAAGGTGCTTGATGCTGGCATCACTGCCGAGGGCCGTCCATATTTTGCGATGGAGCTCGTGAACGGACTGCCGTTAACTCGCTTCTGTGATGAAGCGCGACTGACGACCGAGCAGCGTCTGGAGGTATTCACCCAAGTTTGTTCCGCGGTCCAACACGCGCACCAGAAGGGAATCATCCACCGGGACCTGAAGCCGGCGAATATTCTTGTTACGTTGATCGACGGAAAACCGGCGCCCAAAGTTATCGACTTTGGCGTCTCCAAAGCCATCTCGAACAACGTCTTGGGCCGGACGACGATGACCAACTTTGGAGCCGTGGTTGGCACGCTTGACTACATGGCGCCCGAGCAAGCTGGCTACAGCGGCGCCGACGTCGACACTCGAGCCGATATCTACGCACTGGGAGTCATCCTTTACGAATTGCTCACTGGCTTGAAGCCGTTCGATCCGCAAAGACTATGCAAGGCGGCTCTAGACGAAGTTATTCGCATCATTCGCGAGGAGGAGCCGAGCAAGCCTTCAACGAGAATATCATCGGCCGAGTCTCGCCCATCGCTGGCGGCGGCTCGCGGCGAAGAACCCTCACGACTCGCGCGCAAAATCCGGGGCGATCTCGACTGGATCGCGCTCAAGTGTTTGGAAAAGGATCGTAATCGTCGCTATGAAACCGCGAATCAATTGGCCATGGAGATCAAGCGATACCTGGCCGACGAACCCGTCTTGGCTGGACCGCCGACAGCCAGTTATTTGCTGCGTAAATTCCTGAAACGCAATCGGCGACAAGTTGCGGTCGCGGGAGTCGTCCTCGCGGCTCTCATCGGGGGGCTTTTCGCCAGCCTTTGGCAAATGAATCGCGCGATCGTCGCCGAACACTCCGCTTCTCTGTCTCGGGACGCCGAAGTCGCTCAGCGGATCAAGGCCGAAGCTAACGCGATTCGAGCGCTCGAAGGCAGTCGACAGACACGCGAAGCGCTGGAAGCAGTCACGGATGACGTGGTGCGCACACTCTTCGTCAGGGCGACAAGACTCACTGAGGACGAACGCCGGTTCTTCAATCGCTTGCTCGCGATGTACGATCGGTTGGCGGAGTTCGATGGTGACGATACCGATGCCGCTAGTCGCCGCATGACAGGGTACTGGCGGGTCACCGAGATCCAAACGCGATTGGGCGCGTATGAGGACGCCACTGTCGTATTCGAACGCATGGCCGATTCACAAGCGGAGATCGCCGACCGCCATCCGGAGAATCCGAGCCATCGTCTGGCGCATGTCGCCATGCTGCGCGGCGCATTCAACATGCTAAAGTTTGCGGGACGCAACGACAACGCCGAAGAGTTTCTGAAACGTGCCGAAGACTCGCTCCGACTCGCGTCAGTAAGCCATCCTGAGAACCTTGATGTGCGCGAACTTGAAATCACGCTCGCTCACGACCGGGCATTGCTCATTGAATTGGGTTCGCCGGAGCGCGAAGCGACGTTCCGCAAGCTCGCACGAGAGGCGGAAGAACTACTGCAAACCGCTCCCGAGCGAAGCGGCGTTCTAGCGGTAACCCTTTCTTGCTTACGTGAGCAGCTGAACGAGTTGTCCGCCCAAGAACGATATGAAGAAGTGCTAGAGAACGGCGCCGAACAATTGGAGTTGCTCAAAGCCGATCGTCCGGCAGTGGCGCGGCAAGGGGTAGATTTCATCCTTTCCCAGCAGGCCAATACCCATCGAGAGCTCGGACGCGCCTTGGCGTCCCTCGGACGCACTGAGGAGGCGATCATCGCGTACAACCGCGGCCTCGAGTTTGCTCGACAGCGTCGCGACGCCGGCCTAGCGCGGGCATTCCAGTGGGACATCGTCTGGGATCAACTGCGGATGTTGCACACCGGCCTGGCGGCCTTGCACGAAAGTCAAAAGCAATGGAAAGAGTCGGCCGCTGGCTATCGCGAAGCACTCGCCGCAACCGAGCGGTGGGCCGAGTTTGTGCATGACCAACGGCCGATCATCCTTACGAAGGACGATCTCCAGAGAGATTTGGCACGCGTTCTGCAATTGGGAGGCGCCCGCGAGGAAGCAATCGTTGCGCTGCTCGCATGCGCCGAGTTCCGTGAGAAGCATCTCGATCAATTCGACAAGCCCCGCGATTACCGTAGTTCGGTGCCTGGGTGTTGCGATCAAGCTGCACAAATCCTAAGCGAGCTAGGCCGCTGGGAGGAGTCGCTCGTTCAACGCAAGAGGGCAATTGCCCTCTACCAGGCGCTGCTCGCCGAGACTCCTGATGAGCCGCCGTTTTCGCTGCGGATCCGCAATCAACTGGGTTGGGCGCAAATAGCCTTATCGAGTGCGCTTTTTTCAAGACAGGAAGTGGCGTCGGGCTTGGAAGTCATGGAACAGGCGATTGCCGCGTTTCAGGAGCAGCTTGTCGGCGTCGCCGACGATGAAGAATCGCGAAAACTCAAACGTGTGGCCTCGCACGGAATCGCCACGGCTCATCATAAACTCGCCGACTATTGGTGGGGCAAAGGCGAGCTTGCCAAAGCACGCGATTGCTATAGCCATGCGATTCCGTGGAAGACCAAATACTTTGAAGAGGATCCCGCCGACACGGTTGCATTGGAAAGCCTCGCGTGGGGGTGGCATAATCGCGGTCGGATTCACAGCGAAATGGGAGACTTTTTGCCCGGCTCGGCCGATTTTGGCCGAGCGATCCAATTGGCGATGTCTGGTCCGCCATCCAACTCGCGGCTTGCTGAAATCATCGATGTGAGCATTCATCGCTTGGATACCTCGGCCGAACTGCGTCGCACCGCTCGGAAACCCGAAGAAGCGTTGAGCGTCTTTCGCGAGGTACTGGGGTTCCGACAGCAAATGGCGCAGCGCGCTACCAAGTACTTGTTGCACATCACTTGGTCGCATCACAACATTTGCGTCGCGGCCCTTGATGCGGGCCAGGTAGAGGAAGCTCTGCGGGCTGCCGAGGAGTTGCAGGCCGCTTGCGCTGTACTGGGGAAACAGCCTAGCGACGACGGCGAAATGGAGATGAACGCCACCAACACTGCTTTCAAGGCAGGCAAACGTTTGCTGGACGCCGGCCATACGGCCGCGGCCCGCGATCTTTACGCGACGCGATTGGCCATGCGACTGGAACTGGCTCGCCGCTTTCCCGAGCAGCCCGGTTTCCTGGATGCGGTGATGTACGCGCAATTTGACATGTTCCTCGCATATTGGACGGAAGGCAATCGCGATGCCGCCTTGACTTCGATGCGCCAGGCGATTGATGCAGTGGTTGCCCGAAAGAACAAGTTTCCCGCATCTCGCGAGAGTTACGAAGTCCATGACAGGTGTGTGAACTCGATTTGCGCGAAACTTAGGGAAGACCAAGAATTCGCGCTCATTTTGCAGGTCGTTCGCGATTACCTGGCACAAACGAAAGACGCACGCCCCGACGATTTACCCTTGCGGTCGAGTATCCTGGCCTTCGGCGGTCGGGCGGCGCTGGCAGTCAAAGAGTACGCTGAAGCCGAGAGCATTCTGCGCGAGTCGATGAAGGCGTTTGATGCGACGATCCCCAACGATTGGCAAGCGTATAACATTCGGTGCTACGTCGGTGAAGCGTTACTCGGTCAAGACAAGCTGGCCGAAGCCGAGACATTGCTTACCAAAGGCTATGAAGGAATGTTCGCGCGTCGGGCCTCGATTCCGCCTGGCAACACCGTTCGTCTGCGCGCGGCTGTCGAACTGTTGAAGCGTTCGGCCGAGAAACGCAACTCAACCACTGACGTGGACAAGTGGAACCGCGAATTGGAGAGACTCGAGGGTAAAGCCTCTTCCAAAACAACCCAATCTTCAAATGCCGCGTCGACTCCGTAATGTCATCTTGGCAGCCGGAAAAACTACCAGCAGACCCAAGTCGACCTTGGCAGAACTCAGAGCCGTTGTTTCCTCGCAGACCTAAGATAGTCAGAGCGAGCAAGACTCGGCCGTGGTGCGAATCGGATCTCCCGGGCGCCCGCTGTTGTCGCTAGTAGTAAACCGTCACGCCCATCGATCCCACGTGGACCGATTCGGTGCTTGTCACGGATGTGTTGGGGATGGGGCCGGCAGGTGTCAGCAGCGGGCCGGTGATTGAGTGCGGGAGGTAAAACGTGTAGGCCGCATTCAAGCTCACATTAGGCGCCAAGTAGTACGAGCCGCCAGCACTCAACTCGTGCTCGTAATGAAGCGGCGCGGCAACGTTGATCATTGTCAGCGTCGAGGGGGTCGGATTCTCGTTGAATGTGTACCCCGCTCGCAGTATCAGACTCTCCGCGATCTGGTGCTGGAGGCCGATGGCGAGCGACATGACGCTGTTCCAGCCCAAGCCGCGCATTGACCCGTCGGCGTTGAAACCAGAGTCGCCCCAACCCGACGCGTGGGCGTAGTCGATATACCGCAGGTCGAATGCCAGGAGCGTCGACTCGCTGACAACGTACGACACGCCGCCGCTCGCGACGAGCGGCAAGTCCCAGGCGAAACGCACCGACTTGGGATTCCCTAGTTCATCCTGTGATAAGTACGTGCCCGCCCGCATCCAAGAAGGGGTCCGAATCGCCGCGCCCACTCGCCAGTTTTCATTCACAATGTAGAAGGCGCCAAGTTGAGCCCCCGCGCCCCACTGCATTTGCGAACCGGCGCCTGTAGAGTATCGCGGCTGACCGCTGCCGTCCGCATCATCGGGCGGTGCGATAACCAGCGGGTCGACGACGACTTCGCCCAGTGTCAGGATCGGACTCGCTCCAATCGACAACGAGTCAGAGACGGCCCACGAGACGGTCGGCGTCACGTCGAGAAACTGGGCTTCCGTATAGATGCGTCCCAACCCGCCTGGATTACCCGGTGTGTTTGATTGAGGCATCAGCACCGGATTGGTCAGGCTCGCAGGGTAATTCGTTCGGAATCCGGCGACCCCCATGACTCCCAGGCCGATCGTGATGGGCGAGTCGACGCACTTGTGCGACCAACCCACGGTAGGCACGACCGACACTCCGGGTTCCGCGGAATTCGAACCGGCGGCCAAGCCGGTAATCGACGATTCCACTTCGATCAAAGGAAATAACAGATCCGCCCCAAACGTCAGTTCTGAGCATGACAGGCCGCTCAAGGTCGCAGGATTCCAGCGAAGGGCGCCCATAGCGTCGAGTGGCGCGGCGGTTGCGGCGCCGCCCAGCGACCGGTTGACGGGACCGGACGCCGACAAGAGTACGCCCTGGCCGTACAGAGAATGCGGCGCGACGCTGCAGGCGAGAAGCAGCAGGAGGGCAATGATAAGGAAGCGATTCATCGCAGTCGTCCCAGCGGTTCAAAGGTCAAAGTTCCGGCCTTCCGACATCGCATCGGGGGGGGGAGGAAGCCTTTCGACTAATTCGCCATCGAGCCCCCCGTTTATCCGCCTTATTCGGAAAAACCCGCCGAATGGGTGCAGGCAACCCGCGATCCCAGACGCCCACAGCGTCAAATTGACGCGAGTTCGCAAACTGCGGGGATTGGGAGACGGGGCGGGTTGGCGGAAATATTCGAGTCGGTCGCGCCCCTGCCAGAGCAGGTCGACCACCGGAGCACTCGGCGCTCCCTGTGCGGGTTGCACTTCTAAGCTACGGGGAATTGGTCTAGACTAGTGTCGACCCGCCATCCCCTCCCTCAGTGTATTGTGCTTTCCCCCCTTAAAAGGTTTTTGCGAGTCGTGCGTGATCCAAACGCTTTCGATGAAACGCTGTCGCTGCTAAAACCCAGCGGGGATGCTCAACCGGGCGAGCCCGCATGGTTCGGCCGCTTTCGCGTTGAACGGCGCCTTGGGGCCGGTTCATTCGGCGAAGTGTTTCTTGGCCATGATCCGGCCCTCGATCGCAAAGTCGCCATTAAGTCGCCGCTTGGGGAGTATTCGGAAGAGACGATCCAGCGTTATCTGCTGGAAGCGCGAAACTTGGCGCAACTTCAGCATGCGGGAATCGTCTCCGTGTTCGATGTGGGACGCGACGCACAGCGCTGCTTCATCGTGACCGAATACCTCCAAGGGAGTTTACTGCGCGACCGGATGGATCAGGGGCGAATGGAATGGCGCACCTGTGTCCGCATTGTCGCTCATTTGGCGGAAGCGTTGGCGCACGCCCATTCGCGCGGAATCATTCATCGCGACATCAAACCCTCGAACATCATGATCACGCCCGAGGGGCGATGCGTGCTGATCGACTTTGGGCTCGCGGTCAACGATCTCCAGGCGACTCGAGGAGAGTTGGCGGGAACGCCCAGCTACATGGCGCCCGAACAGGTGAGCGACGGTCTTAATTCTTGTCAACAACTGATTCAAAAAGACATTTTTGAATTCCTTCGTGGAGTGTGAAGTAGTGCAACTCATGCTCCTTGGGGGCCAGCCCCCAAACCCCCGGGATTTTGGGAGGCATGGACTCGGGTGTTCAAGGTTCTTGTCGACGTGAAAGTGATGGGGTATCGTAGCGCGTGCTCGACGAAACGGAGCGAGGCTCTGTGGGGACACAACCTGGCAAGGGATAGTCGAGTCGAGGGTGCGTCAAGGACGCCGTGTCGTCTCAGGGTTGACCTGGGACGATCTTTTCATTGCTCCAGAGCACATCATTCTTGATTAGCGTGTTCAGGATTGTGAGCAGCTTCCGCATGCAGGCAACCAGCGCTAGCTTCTTGGCTTTGCCACGAGCGAGTAGGTGTTGGTAGTGCGCGCGGATTCTCTCGTTGCGGCACGTGGCGACCAAGGTGGCCATGTAGAGAACGCGTCGCACATGCACGCGGCCTCCCATCACAAAACGCTGTCCCTTCCAGGTTCCCGAGTCGCGATTGATCGGCGCGACGCCCACCAGCTTGGCGATCTGCTCGCGATTCAGTTTCCCCAGTTCGGGAAGGTCGGCGAGGATCGTGCTGATGGTGACGGCGCCGACTCCCTGCACGGAGTTCAAGATTTCGACCTTGCGCGCATTAACCGTGTCCGCGGCGACGCATTTCTCGAGCCGCGAATCGAGCACTTTTAGCTGCTTTTTCAGGGATTCCAGCGTCTGGCGAATGTAATCCTTGACCTCGTGATCTCCGGTCTGGAGCAACCGGTTGGACTCCTGATTGATGAGGTCCAGAAGTTGTGCACGACGGGTCACCAACGCGGCGATCTTCTCCTCGGCTTCGGACTTGGCGACCATGGGCGCGGGCTTCACGACTTGGCCGAAGGTCGCGATGACCTCCGCATCAATCGAGTCTGTCTTAGCGTCCCGGCCGATCCCCTTGGCGAAGTCGCGGACCTGTCGCGGATTGACGACCGCGACCGCAATCTGACGTTCTCCCAGCACTCTGACCAACGTCGACTCGTAGCCGCCCGTGGCCTCCATCACGACCAACACTCGGGACTTGTGCTTGAGCACCTTCACCAACTCACGGACTATGGCGTCGGTGGAGTTGTCGATCGTGAGACGCGTCTTCGAGTCGGGGAGAAAAACGTCCAACTGAGACTTCGACACATCGACGCCTACGAACAACGCAAACGACTCAGCTTCGTTCTTCATTACATCCCATCCTAGTTAATTCGAGCTGGCCGGAGCCGCTCATGCGACGGTGCGGGTTTGAAATGAACGGCTTGCGATCCAGCTCACCCACGGCCTTAGCGCCAAGGGGCGGTCGATCTACAAGCCGTCGCTCTTCGCCAGTGCACCTAGCGAAGAATGTTCGTCCAGCGGAGAGGTTCGTGAATGACCTTCCGCGTGTCAACTACTCAGATACTAGGGGCGAGTCGCATCGAATCGATGGTCGCACCGACATCTATGCCCTGGGCGTTATTCTCTACGAGTTGCTGACGGGTAAGCGTCCGTTTCGATCGGACGACATGCAGACGCTGTTCCACAAGATCCTGCACGACTCGCCGCAACCCGTGCGGCAATTGAATCCCGAGACGCCCGCCGCGGTCGACGAGATCTGCATGCGGGCGCTCGAAAAGAACCTGACCAGTCGCTTCACGACGGCCGGCGACTTTGCCGCGGCCCTTCTCCAGACGTTGGGCTCGGACCCAGCAGCGCCGCTGTCGGCCTTCGCGGCCGATCATCGTCAGGTCGTCGCCTCGGATAAATCGACCGCATCGACGTCTCGCAATAATTTGCGAGAAGCGTCGCAGACGCGGCGCTTGCGCGACGCCGAACTGCGACTCGTGTCGCTCCTGGGCGTCGGTTTCGACGTCGCGCAGCGATTGGCGGATGTCGAAGAGCAGCATGCGTGCGCGGAGCGATTCGCGAGCATCGTTAAGGCGATCGCGGAAAAGCACGGCGGCGCCATGTGCACCGGCACCGGCGGTGAATTGGAAATCTGCTTCGGCTTCCCCATCTCGTATGAAGACTCCGTCACGCGGGCCGTGCGGTGCGGATTGGAGATCCTGCGGTCGACAAGCGGCGACGAATGTCTGCCGCTCGCCGAAGAGATGCTCGTCGCAATCCATTCGGGGCAGGCGGTAGCTGAGGAGTCGCCGCACGGAGTTAAAGTGACCGGCGACGTTTCGGTCGCGCTGCGCCGCTTGCTCGGCGTGCTCGAATCAGGCGCCGTCCACGCAACCGAGAGCGCCCATTCCCTCTGCCGCTTGTTCTTCGAAACCGAGATCGTCGGCGAGTTCAAGGCGCGCGGTTTGTCGAAGCCGATCGTCATGCATCGCGTCGTCCGCGAAGCGCCGGTGACGAAGAATCGAGTCGAGTTGGTTGATCCGGGCAACCTGACCCCGCTCATCGGTCGCGATACGGAGCTTTCGATTCTTAAGGACCGCTGGGAACAGGCCGCCGAAGGCATGGGGCAGATCGTGCTGCTGATCGGCGAAGCTGGACTCGGCAAATCGAGATTAATTCGCGAAATCCGCGAGCACGCAGTCGACCAAAGCGAGACGCCCGACATCATCGAGCTGCGGTGCTCCCAGTACCATCGAGCGGCGGGCCTCTACCCGCTTATCGAACATCTGACGCAGTTGCTCGAGCTCGACGCGCAGTCCAACGATGAAGGGCGAGTGTTGGCAATCGAGCGCTACCTCGAAAGCCTGCGGCTGCATTCCGACCATAACGTCGCTCTCCTGGCCTCGCTGCTGGGCATCGACCCCAAGTACGCGCCATCACTGGGAATCCCCCCGCAGCGCATCAAGGAGCACGTCGCGCAACTGGCGCTCGACATTCTCCGCCAGCGCGCGGAACGCGGCCCCATTCTATTCATCGTCGAGGACCTGCACTGGGTCGACCCCACGTTACTCGATCTGCTCGCCGCCTACGTCGAGTCGTTCGATCAGCATCGTGCGCTGAGCATCTTTACGTTCCGGCCCGAGTTTGAGACGCCTTGGCGCAGCAAGCCGCACCAGACGCAAATCGCCTTGAATCGGCTCACTCGCCGCCAGATTCGCGACATGATGCGCCGGCGGCTTGGCGGCATCGAGGTGCGCGACGCCGTCGTCGATCAGATCGTGGAACGAACCGACGGGATTCCGTTGTTCATCGAGGAGTTCACAACGCTCCTGGCGGAAACGGGCGCGCTGTCCAATTCGGCCTCCTCTGACGCGCAGCTGAGTCTGGTCATTCCCACGTCGCTGCAAGGCCTGCTTATGGCGCGTCTCGATCGGCTGGAGAGCGACTGGGGCGTCATCCAGTTGGCGTCCGCGATCGGCCGCGAGTTTACGTTTGCGCTCTTGGCTGCGGCCTCGGACATGGACTCGACGATGCTCCAGGAGGAACTCGTCAAACTGGTCGACGCGGAGATTCTCTTCCAGAAGGGAAAGTTCCCGGACGCATCGTTCATCTTCAAACACGCGCTGATCCAGGATTCGGCCTACAACTCGCTGCTCAAGAAGCGTCGCCAGCAGATGCACGAGGGCATTGCCACGACGCTCGAAACCCACTTCCCCGAGGTGGCTCATCGACAGCCGGAATTGCTGGCCCATCACTTCACCGAGGCGGCGCTGGTGAAGCGCGCCGTCGAGTATTGGTTGAAGGCGGGCAAGAAGGCGCAGGCCGTGTCGGCGAACGTAGAAGCGATCAGCCACTTGCGCCGCGGACTAAACCTGCTGTCGTCGCTCGAACCGTCGCGTGAACGAGATCAACTGGAGTTGGCATTTCAGACGACGCTGGGACCGATCCTCATGGCGGCCCGCGGCTGGTCGGCGCCCGAGGTTGGAGAGGCCATTGAACGAGCTCGGCAGCTGTGTGCGGGAATCGGCAGCGTTTCGGATCAATTCTTCGTCCTGTGGGGGCTGTGGGGCTGGCGTTTGATTCGCGGGGACATCGACATCTGCGAACGCATCGCCGAAGAGTCCGTGCAGTTGGCGGAGAGCGTTCCCGAGGCGCGCGATCTGCAACCGGAAGCCTATTGGACTGTTGGTTGCACTGCCTATTACAAGGGCGAACTGACGAAGGGCCGAGTGCTGTTGCAGAAGGGGCTTGACCTGAACAACCCCGAACGCGAACGTGTCTACGCCTTGGGAACAGGCCAATACTGCAGCGTGCTCTGCCGCACCCACATTGCCCTTGCGCTCTGGCAACTCGGATTCCCCGATCAGGCCATCCAGCTGGCCGACGAATCGGTCCGCTTGGCCAAACCGCTGAACCATCCATTCAGCCTGGCCATGGCGACCTTTTTCCGTCGGCAAATCCTGCAATTCCTGGGGCGCGATCAACAGGCGGCGGCCAGCGTGGAGGACGAGTATCGGAATTGCCATGATCAAGGGTTTGCTTTCTACGAAGTGCACGCCATGTTCGGCAAGGGCGAGTTTCTACTGCGAAAAGGCAAGCTGGCGGAAGCGAGGCAGTGGATCGACCAGGGATGGCAGATGCGCAGCGCGATGGGCAGTCTTCTGTCGATGGACTTTCCCTATCGCAATTTGGCCGAAGCATTTCTTAAAGCCGGTTTGCAAGCCGACGCCGAACTATGGCTCGATCGTGGTTTCGATCTCTGTGAGAACCACCACCTACGTGTTTACGAGAGTGAGTTTCTCCGTTTGCGCGGCGAACTGGCGCTCGCTCGAGCCGACCAGGCAGGCGCCGACGCGTTTTACGAACAGGCGATCGAGGCTGCTCGTCGGGAGCAAGCGTTGTCCTGGGAATTGCGTTCCACCATCCAATGGGCCGAATTGCGGCGCAGCCAGCAGCGCGAGGCCGAAGCGCTCACGCGGTTGAAAACCTGCTACGACCAGTTTACAGAAGGTTTCGACAGCGCCGACCTGCGCCGCGCGGCAGCGCTGCTTGAAACACTCGCCGGTCATCCTTGAACGATTCGTCCCTCTCGCAGAGGAACTCTCGATGTTGGGCAAGCGAGCGATCGTAGTCGGCGGCAGCATCGGCGGCATCCTGGCCGCTCGAGCTTTATCGGACCACTTCGAAGAGGTGACGATCGTCGAGCGAGATGCGTTGACAGGCGAGTACGAACCACGCAAGGGAGCGCCGCAGGGACGCAACGTACACGTCATGTTCGGCGGCGGCGCTCGCGTGATCGACGGATTGTTTCCCGGCTTCTTCGCTGAACTGGCCGCTCGCGGGTCGGTCGTTTGCGACTTTGCCAAGGAGTTGTGCTGGTACCACGGCGGCGTGTGGAAGGCGCGGCCCGAGTCCGATTTGGTCTCCTACTGGCAGACTCGTCCCTTTCTCGAAGCCAATCTGCTCGAACGCCTCCGACGCGAAACCATGGTACGGGTCCTCGATCGCCGCAAGGTGGTTCGCTTGATTGCCGACGACTCGCGTTCACGCATCATGGGTGTGGAAGTCAGCGAGGCGAACGACGAGTCGACGACCGAACAACTCGCGGCCGACTTCGTCGTCGATGCGTCCGGGCGCGGCAGCGTCGCGCCGAAGTGGCTCGAGTCGTTGGGATACGAGGCGCCGACCGAGGAGACGGTCGAAGTGAACATCGGCTATGCGAGCCGCATCTATGAGCCGTCCAAGAAACCCCGCGACTGGCAGGTCATGGCGCTGTACGGATCACCGCCCCACAGCAAGCGAACGGGCTACATCTTTCCAATCGAAGGCGGACGGTGGCTGGTGAGCGCCGTCGGATTTCACAAAGACTATCCGCCCGACGACGACGCGGGTTTTCTCGAGTTCGCTCGTTCGCTGGAACTCCCCGATTTCTATGAAGCGTTGCGGGAGTCGCAACCGTTGACTCCGGCGACCTCCTTTCGATTCCCAGCCAATCGGTGGCGGCGCTACGACCGGTTGAAGCGGTTCCCCCAAGGGTTCCTGGTGCTTGGCGACGCCATCTCGACATTCAATCCGGTGTACGGTCAGGGGATGAGCGCCTGCGCGCTGGAAGTCGACGTCTTAAGTCGGTTGTTGGCGTCTCAGGAGAGACACGGTCGAATCGGCGTAGAGTTTGCGAAGTCGTTTTTCCGCCAGGCCGCGAGAGTGATTGAGATTCCCTGGCTGCTCGCCACGCAATCCGACTTCCTCTATCCCGAGACGCGCGGTCATCGACCGTTGCGCACCAAACCGCTGAACTGGTATTTGGCACGGGTGCTGCAACTGTGCTCCGGCGACGAACGCATCGTCAAAACGTTTTACGAAGTGTTGCACTTCTTCCAGAAGCCGACGGCGCTCTTTCACCCTTACGTCGTCGGCGCCGTGTTGTGGCGAGCAGCGGGCGGCCGGCGCGGCTATCGGGACTCCAAGCAGCGTCCAGCGCCTGGAGTATGATCGAGTTCAGCCACATCTCAGTAACCTAGAGGTCTGGCTGTCGCCTTCAGCTAGCGAGGATCAGCGACGCTAAGAGTTCGCTCGTCTTGTGAACTTGGCTCGCAGCTTCTTTGGTTCCACCACCCCGCAGTGATAGATCCCCTTGAATGAACCGCTCGTCACGACGGCTGTGCGAGTGAGCATCACTCCCAGGATGATTTTCATGCAGAACATAGCGAATTCCCATCCCGCGCACATGCGAGGTCCGCGGCCGAAGGGGTAGAAGTAATCGCTGCCGATCGGATTCGCTTCGACACCGCCGTTCGCCCAGCGATCGGGATTGAACGTATTGGGGTCTTGCCAGTGATTGGCTGAGCGCTGCACATGCTTCATGGCGATCATCACTTCCGTATTCGGCGGGATCGTGTACCCGCTGAGCACCGTTGAGCGATCTCGCTTGACGTTGCGCGAGGTGAGGGCGACCGGCGGAATCACTCGCAGTGATTCTCGCAGCACGTGGTCCAGCAGCGACACTTGTTCGAGGTCCGCGAGACCGTAGTTCGGCTTGCGGTGTGCCAAGTCGGCCAGGTCGGCGTACAAACGCGACGCGATCGCCGGATGTTGATTGAGAAGCTGCAAGGTGTTGACGATGGCGGCCGCGCACGAGATGTCGCCGCCCGCCTGGAACTCGCTGAGGAAGTCGACGAGCTGGCTGTCCGATATCTTCGTGCCGAAACGCAAGAACACATGCAGCAGGTCGTTCCGTTGGGGATCGGGATTCGCACGCGCCTGCTTCACGGCGACTTCGTAGGAACCGTAATGAATCTTCATCGCTCGATGAAACCGCGGGCTCAGCGGCGGCGGCAGCAAGCACTGTGGGACCGCCATGCGGAACGTGGCCATCTCGGAGAGGATGTAGAAATTCTCGAAGCCTCCATCCTTAAAGTCGGGGCCGCAGGTGCAGGCGTTGAAGACGTCGAACAAAAGCCGTTGCATTTTGTCGATCGCCTCGACATCCCCGCGTTCTTGCAACAGTGCGTCGAGGTGTCGGTCGACGACTGTCTTGACGACAAGGAATTGCGACGGAAGCCAATTGCGAAAGGCCTGAAACGCCAAGGGGTGGTCGACTCGCAAGGGATCCCATTCGGGTCGGTTCAGATTGAACAGCGTATTACGCAGAACGGGCCCCAAGGCTCGAATCGGATAGTCCTTGTAGTAGTCGTCCTTATTTTCGACCAGCACGGTGCGAATCAGCGCTGGATCGTTCAGAATCACGGCAGGGTGACCACCGAGCCAAGCGACCGATAGGGGGCCGTATTTGACGCCGTAGTCGGCGAACACATCCCAGGGGTCCGCACCGTAGAGATCGCCGACGGTTCCCAAGGGATAAATGGGCTTTGGGCCGGGAATACCCGCGAACGACTTCAAGCGCGAGCTGAAACGGAGGCGAAACAGCCACTGCAAGAACCCACGCATGAGAGGAACTTTCCGTGATCGAAGGATGAGTAGTGTCAGATGGAAACTGACTGGTCGATGTTCTGAGGCTTGAGAAAGTTGTACTGATACCCGATCTGACCGTTTCGTAAATCGATGGCGTCGGAGATGGCGCGCAGGCGGTGGCGAAAACGGGCCACCACACGGAATGCCTCGAAGCAGTTTTCTTGGCTGAACGCGGGAATCTCGCCCGATTGAAACAGCGAACGATGCGTGGGCTCGCTGAGCAACCAGACCATGCCTGTCTGGCCGAAGGTGCGGGCTCGATCCGGGAGCGCCGCATAATAGTCCCGTTCGGAGAATAGACCGCTTCCGTCGGCCGGCGCCTCCCCGGGCAACTCGCGATAGACGGCGACCGGCGCGTTGGGAACCCAGCCGTACGCGCCGAACTGACCATTGTTCACGGCTGCGTGTTGGGCCGACGCACGAAAGATAACGTTGGCCGCGATGTCGATCAGTTGGTCCCGCGTCGACAACTCGGCGGGAAAGCCGCGGACTTGTCCCAGTTGCGGGTCAGCGATCTCGCGCGCCCACGCTTGGAGCTCGTGATCGTTCCGCACGTCTTCGTCGTCGGCGTACCAGATCGTCAGAATGCCCCGAGCGTATTCCTCGATCGCTCGATGCACCTCGAGGGCGTCGTCGCGGTACAGATAGCCCGGCAAGTCGTTCACATCTCGATGACGCAAATCGGAGGTCAGCTGGTGGTCGCGAATATCCCACGACGGCCAAATCATGCGTAGGAGGTTGATGTTGCCCGTGTGTTGCGCGGCCATGCAGCGAGCAATCTCGCCGTGGTTGCCGAGCAGGTTCTTGCGCGCTTGCTCGTTAATCGCCAGCGTGTGCTCGAAGTGCGGCATCAACAGTTGCAGCAGCGGGTGGTCGGGGTGCAGATTCCGGTGAGTCGACAGGGCGAAGACCTCGCATACGAGGTGCGTCTCTAGCAGGTGGTAGATCGCTTCGTGATAGTGCGAGTCGGAGGCCTGTGCGTGCGCGCGAGCCATGCGCCAGTCCCAAACGCCGCTGGCGGGCGTAAAGACCGGGTTGCCGCGCTTCGCGTCCGCCGGCTTGAGTTGGATGGCGATCGGCATCAGCACGTCGCGATCGTCCACATAGAACAGGCACGTTGGAGCAGCCAGCGTGGCGCCGGCCCGCACCTTCTCTTGCACCGGCCTCTCCCACAAAAGCGGGTACTCGGTCGTGTAAAGCCGACCCGAATCGAACGCCGAATTCAACGACGCGCCGTGCTTGTCGCTCAGGAACCGATGCGCCGCACTCGCCAACAGTTCGTGGGGCAGCGCAGCGCAGCGTCGAATGGCCATCGGGTTGACGCCCGCGAGCCTCTGCCGCGCGAACTCTTCGTCCTGCTGCCAACTGTTCTTCACGCGCGGCGCCGGGATCGTGTTCAACAAGCGGCCGTACGCCTCCTCGGACATCGGATTGAAATCGAGGTTCGTGAGGAGCGAGAAAATCTGGCGGATTTTCATGCTTCCGGCGTGGGCGCCGTGACGAAAAAACTTGGGCCATGTGAATTGCGACTCGGGCGGCAGCTCCGAAATGAAGAGGTCTTTGGGCGGTAGCATGCTCTTGAGACGAATCAGCAGACGTCGTAGCCGGCTCATGCCTGGCCACGGCGCCGTCGAGGGCGGAAGGTGGCTCTCGGGCGCATCTGGCAACCCGGGATCGAAGGCCAACGGGTAACGCTCGCGATTCATGGCGATCGTCAGCGTCCGCGCGCGCCGTCGATCGGCTGAGACGTGTTGCGGCAGCTGATACTGGCTGGGGCGAGTCTGGAACTGAGGCTTGCTCATCGATGCACCTTATGTTGAAAGCGACTGCGCCATTGTCGCAGGCGGGCCGCGACGCGCACGATGCGAAAGCGGGCGGAGGCGAGCGCGCGCGGGTCGGAGACGTCGGTGAGTCGATCGGGTCTGGGCACGGTCAGACTGAGCGGCAAGCGGCTGGGGTCGAACACCTGCCGATCCGAATCTCCAGCCGACATCGGCTCATCCAAGACGATCCGCGCGATCGACGACCAAGGCGACTCGCGCGACTCCCACTCAATCGTCGCGTTGTACCAATCCAGCGTGTCGCAAGGCTGAGGCTCGTGAAACTGGGCTTCGAGTCGAAAGTGGATGGCCTCGCCTCGCGTCAACCGTTCAGACAGTTCCTGTCGCAGGTAGTCGACCGGCCGCGATTCATCGCCGCGCCGCTCCTGCCTCCAGAACGTACGCAAATCATCTTCGCTCGGAATCCCTCGGACGCGTCGAGCAGTTTCGACCACGTCCTCGTCGTCGCACGACTTCGGAGCGGATTCGGGAACGATTCGGAATCGCACCAAGTAACACCGCGCATCCGTCGTCGCCCATTCCATAACGAACTGATGGTAGTAGCTGAGATCCGCATAGCTGCGCGGCGCTCGCCGCAGGCCGGCGGCGAGTCCTTCGCAAAGCGTACGGCTCTTCGCAGCCAGTTTCTCCAGAGCGGAGTATCTCAAGTACCGCTGAAAATCGATCAGGGTCGAGAACGGACTGAACTCGCCGGTGGCGAAGAGCAGGTCGAGTCGATCCGTGGCGCCGCCGCCGATCCGTAGCGAGCATCCTCGAACGTCTAGGCTGGCGTCGTCGTCTTGCGTGGCGTTCGAGAACCGCATCTCGACCGGCAGTCGACGACCGGGGATGAAGAAGTCGCTCGGCGGCCAGTCAGTGGTATCCCCGCCGCTCTCCGCCCCCAGCATCTCAATATGTCCGCGGGCGCCGATGCCTGTGGCGTACTGGGGACGGCGTCCGACACGGAGTGGACGGCACAACAGCCAAGGGGCCACCAACAGATCGGTCAGCGACCATTCGTCGGACTTCATCCGCTCGACGTTCGCGTTTGCGCACGCGTCTCTCTGCCTTACAAGAATGAGCGTCAGCGGAATGAAGGCCACTCCCTGAAACCCATAGAGGTAAATCCAAATCGAGTATTCGCCAGTTGAGGCCACATGGACCGTGCTGGTCGCCAACAGCAGAAAGACAATGCAAAAGACGACGCTAATACCTTGCCAGACCCAGTCGTGTCCCACACCCAGCGCGAAGTAACTGAACAACGCCATACAAATGATCCAGGCGCCGAGCGTCTTGATCGAATCGTCGACCACTTCGATCGTCAGATGTTCGAATTCCTCGCGGATGAAAAGTTCCGCCAATTGCTGTGGAAACAGCATGGCTAGGATGCCAGTCAAGAAGAGGATCGCGAACTGCACGATCCACAACGTCCACAGTTGAGGCGGTCGTCGCTGCACGATCCCGCCATTGTCTTGCGGCGGATCTTCGTCCTTGCCCATCAGCCAGTACCAACTATTGACCATACCTCCGATCGTGGCCGCGCCGAAGGCGAAGAGCAGATGAATTCGAGCGCCAGGATGCACTGCATCACTGACTTTGGCGGTGAACGCTGCAAACAAGAGCGCGGCCCACCACAGGGCCAATATCACAAACGCCGTCATTCCCGCCGTCGCGTTAGGTATCGGGCGCAGCATGCGACCGACGATGAATACTCCTAAACAGAATCCGAATACTTGCGTCCCCGCGGAAACATCCCATCCCTTAGGGCCAAACGTGTTGCCGAGTTGTGCGAGGCACCAGAAGATAAGATTGATGACGAAAATGCGGGCCAAGGGCCGGCGAATGTGCGGCGCGAGCAATCCGAGCAGCGTAAAGAAGGCGGCTGCGAAGATGCAGGGGGATGTCATGCGGACTTGTTGCGCCGCCAAATGCCACGAGTGAGGCAGGGCTTGAGTACCTTCGAGGATCATCAGTCGCAGTTCCCGCGGCGGCGACGCCGGTTCGCGCAGCTGCACTACCCACTTCGCCAAGTCGGCCGAGGGCTCGGGAACCTGATCCATCGCGCGGATCCACTTCGTGATCGCCGTGAGATGTTCGGGCGGCGGGGCCGGCTTGCATGTCAACAACCAACGCTCTACTTGCTCCCATGCGGTGTTGATTTTCTCCGGCGTTATTTGGGCGGGATCAGGCTGTTCGACGTCGAATTCGTCCAGCGACGGATCATCGGGAGTCCAGATTTCTCGATCCTCGAAGCGAACCTTGTCATGGTGCGCAAAGAATTCCCGGACTCGCTCATTGGGAGGATCGATCTGTTCGATTCCCAACACCCAAGATCGAAGCGCCGAATCGGGCCGCTTGACGACCGGAGGCGGAAAGTAACCGCGGAAGAAGTACAAGACTGCGGGGGGATAGAAGAGACTCGAGAGGCCCACCAGCGAAAGCAATAAGAACTGAAGGACCCAAAACCAGGGAAACTTGCTACGCATGAACGATGTCCGTTCCGTGCCTGTTGACTCTCGGCCCCGCGAATTCATCGAGCCGTAAACACAACGTCTCGTTCGGCGGTCCAGATTGTACGCCCCCGCAGAGGGAGTTCGCAACCATTCCAAAATTAAGGTCGTAACACGGGCTTTTGGCCCGGGGGAATGCGAATGATTATCGTCTGCCGAAATCAGCTTACTTAGCCTTGCGGATGCTCAATCGCACCGGCTCGCTCGTCAGTTTTAACTTCGGGACCGTGACGCAACCCTTGGAGTCGGCGCGAACCTCGCCGCTCGAATCGCCGTAACTCCACCGTACCGTTTCGCCGGGCGCGATAAGGAGTTGTTGCAGCCTCCGCAAGGTGACGTCAGCGGTCGCTTCGGGGGGGATTTCGAACTTGGTCTGCAGGCTTGCGGGCTTGGCGAGGAAGAGTTCGGTTTCGACTCCGTCCGCCGATTCGCTCACGCTTCGCCATCGGACGAAGGCGTTAATCTGCCCTGAGCTCTTGTCGCTCACGTTGTTCGGCCATGGCAACGGATCGTTCGACGACGTGTTCGTGAATACTGGATACGCTTCATTCTTCCGAACGCTCAGCCAGTCGAACGAATTGATCAGGTCATTAATCTGCATGATGTTTGCATGATTGTTCGCATGACCGAACCAACCCCAGTACATGATTAGCGGGTACTTGCGGTCGTTCATCGCCTGGGCAAACGTGTCGTGGCCTTTGGCCCAGCCGTCGTTTTGGGCCGAGTAGTCGACCACGATTGGCGGGTCGGGCAGGACCACGTCCACAGGCACAGACTCAGGTGCAAAGTACATCCGGCTGGCCGCGTGCTTCACGCCCGCCGGCACGTTCGCCTTCACCGCCGCGAAGACGTCGCCGTGCCGCAGCCCAATGCCAAGTGCCCCGCTGCCGCCCATCGAATTGCCGCACAAGTAAACGCGGTTTTCGTCCACGTTGTATTGCTTGATGACCCACTTCACGGTGTCGATCACGCGCTTCTCCGTGGGGCCGACCTCGGGGCCAGGATAGGTATTGATCCCCCACCACCAATCGCCCTTGTTCGCACGGCAGTCCAAGTACAACGCCAAGAAATCGTGTGGGGCGTGATAGATGTCGTGGTTGCCGACCTTGGTCGTGCAGGCCAAACAGGAATGCACGTCGTGACCGGCCGAGTGCAACACGACGTAGAGGGGTGGGGTCGCTCGAGCCTCCGTGGGATGTAGTACGAGAAAAGTATCGCGTTGCGGCGAGGCATAGCCCCACGCCGTGACGCTGCCATGTTGGAACGTATCGAGTTTGCGCCCAGAGAAATCGGCCTCCTTCTGCTTGGTCGGAGGCCAAGCATCTTGGCCGAGGACGGCGGAGGCGAGTGTGATCAGTACTGTGATGGCCAGGATTTGGAGCTTCATCGATTCACCGGAGGAGGGTTCAGCATGAAGGACAAGAGGTCCGTCGTAAGGTAGAGCCGGATTATCGATAGCCTTCGCAGTCGCTACAACCATGCTTGTCGCGCGGGTCCACCTAGAGAGCGGATATCGTCGGTCAAACAGGTTATGATCTCTGGCCGACGAACGTCTTGTCGGAAGGCCCGAACGCCAACTCAACCAACGATGAAACATACGATCCCACTCGTGCTAGCGCTCCTGGTTACTTGCAGCGCATCCGCTGAAACGTATCTCGTCGAGAACGGCCTGCCGCGGGCGGAGATCATCATCAGCGACAAACCTGCTCGCATGACGCGAGTCGCGGCGCACGAGTTTCGGCAGCAGATCGAGAAGATCAGCGGGGCGCGGCTGCCGATTGTCACGCAGCCGACGGGCAAGGCGGTCAAGGTGTTCATCGGAGCCAGTAGTCACTCGCCGGTGAAGACGGAAGGGCTGAAACACGGCGCGTATCGCATCGTCTCAGGCGAGGACTGGCTGGCGCTCCTGGGAGACGACACGGATTTCACGCCGATCGATCCTTGGGGAAAAAGCAACAGCGACATCCCGCGTGCGCAGGCGGAATGGGAGAAGATTGTCGGCGCTCCGTATGGCATGCCGACTCGCGGCTTGTACAAGCACCGCCTGAAACTGCCCGGCGAAACGGGTAAGCCGGATGGAGCGACGACCGCGAAGAACGAAAGTCTCGAAATCTGGGGACTCGACGAACGCGGCAGCTTCAACGCGGTCAGCGGCTATTTGCACAAACTCGGTGCACGCTGGTATCTGCCGGGTGACTTGGGCGAGGTGCTGCCTTCGCTGAAAACGATCGTGCTGCCGAAACTTGATGAAACGGTGAGGCCCGACTTCTCGCTGCGTCAGTTCAATTTCCGGTTTGGAACCGCCGGTTACGATACCTCTCTCTGGGCCATGCGGCTTGGCATACGCAACGACGAGACTTTGCCGATCGGTCATGGCATGGCCACGATGACCAACCGCGAAGAGGTTTTTGCGAAACATCCCGATTGGTTCGCACTCTACGGCGGTCGGCGCGACTTCCGTCCTGGCTACACCAAATGTCAGCTCTGCTATTCCAACGAGGAACTCTTTCGGGAGACCGTGCGTTGGGCGCGGGCACAACTCGACACATATCATCTAGATGCCGTGCCTATCATGCCGCCGGACGGCTATACCTCCATTTGCCAGTGCGAGAAGTGCCAAGGCCAGGATTCGCCCGATCGCAACGAGCGAGGTTTGCTTAGCGAACACGTGTGGGACTTCGTCAATCGCGTGGCCAAGGAGATCGGGAAGTCGCATCCGCGGGCGAAGGTGTTGAACTGTGCGTACGGCGCTTACACGCTGCCGCCGAGGAAGATCGAAAAGTTGGAGCCAAACGTGCAGGTCGCGATCGTCGGCGGCCGTCGCCCGTTGAACATCGCCGAGTCCAAAGCCGAAGGCGAAGCCGCGCCCGAGGCGCTGCGCGCTGCGTGGGTCAAGAAAACCGACAACCCACTCATCATCTTTGAAAACTATCCCTTCATTGACCGGGGCTGGTATCTGCCCGGTTTTGCCGCCCACTCGCTCGTGGACACCGTCAACTCCACGAAGGGCGTCTCCATGGGCGAGGACATCTGGCTCACGGCGGGACCTGATTTCGACAAGGTCGGCATTGGGTTCAATCACTTCCTCGTTTATTTCACCGCCCGCGCCTACTGGGGCGGCAAGGACGTTAATGCCGACGCGATGTTGCGCGAGTACTGCCGCCTCTTTTACGGCCCCGCTGAACAGGAGATGCTCGCCTTCTTCACTTACTGCGAGGAACACTGGAAAGCTACGAGCAAAGATAAAGCCAAGGCGGACGAGGCGCTCGCGCTTTTCGACCAAGCGAAGGCGAAAGCGGATGCCGCGAGCGTGTATGGCAAACGCCTTGCACTCGTTGATGACTTCCTCAAAGGCCTGCGCATGAAGTCCGTTCAACTGGGCCAGAAACGTGGACCGGTGCCGACCGTGCGACTGGTTGGCGATGCCAAGGGCGTCGTCATTGACGGTAAGCTCGACGATGAGTACTGGCGGAAATGTCCCGTCGCCGCCACCGGCAAGTTGCGCGAGTTGCAGACGGGTCGCGTGCCCACGTTTGACACGTCGTTCAAAGCCGGTTGGCAGGGAAACAGCGTGATCTTCGCCATACGCTGCGAGGAGCGTGCGGGCGAGAAACCTAATAGCACGACGACGCGGCACGGCGATCAGGCGATCTGGTACGGCGACGCCATCGAAATCGAGATCGCGACGGAAACACACTCGTATTATCAAATCGCCGTCAGTCCCGCCGGTCATGTCGTCGACCTCGACCGCGGTGCACCGCGCAGCCAATGGTTCGATTGGGACTCGAAGGCGGAGGTCGCCACGCACGTCGCCGACGATCATTGGATCGTCGAAATCAGTCTGCCCGTCACTCAAGACGAAAACGACCCACTGCATCAGATCATCGGTCGCAAGCCGACGCAGAGTCTGCCCTGGCACATCAACGTCTGCCGACAACACGTCCGCGAAGACGGCCAGGAGCACAGCGCGCTGTCACCCACCGGCGTCGCCAATTTTCACGAGCCGATGAAGTTCGCGCACTTCTACGATGGCCGCTCGCACCAGTTCGAATACGATCCGAGTGTTACTGATTTTGTGATCGGTTTTCGCCAGGCGGAGAAAGAACGCCAATCGGGGCAATTCCTCGCGCTTGTGGAAGGCAAGATCACCGATTTTCAAAAGGCCGCCGCGCTGGAGCAAGCCGCGCTGTACGATCGCAACGCCGCCTTTATCGATCAGATTCCGATCGAGTCGGTGCGGAAGACCGCACAGATGCGGAAGTTGCTCGCCAGCGGCCAGGCGTCCGAGGTCGTGGCCCTCTTCGGAGCGGAAGATCTTTCCCAGTGGCCCTTTTGGAAACGGGGCGACGGTCTGCGGCAACGCGGCGGTGCGTACTTCATTGTCAAGAACGGCGAACGAGCCGAAGCGGATCTCCGTGCCGCGCTGGACTTCATCGGCGACCCGCGCGCCCGCGAGTCCGTTCAACTGCTGCTCGCCCAGAATCGTGAAATGAACCTCAAGGACGACGTCAGAGCGCTTGAAGCCTACGAGGCTCTCCTCGCCGACACTGCTCGCATCGGCGTCGCCGAACAGTTTTCCGCCCTCCAAGGCATCGCCCGCATTCAAACTCGCCGCGGCCAGTTTGACGACGCTTTGAAGACCCTGAGCCGCGCCCAGCCCGACAAACTGCAAGGCGTGTGGCGCACGAACATCCTCAACTCCATCGAAGCGGTGAACAAAGCCCGCCAGCAGAAGTAAAGCCCATGATCATGAAGCACCTCCTCACACTCATCACCTCCTTGTTACTCGTTCCTGTGACCGAGGTGCTCGCTGGCGATGCGTTCAAGACTGATGGTGAGTCGAGGCCCAACATTGTCGTCATCATGGCGGACGACCTGGGTTGGATGGATCTGCGCTGCTATGGCAATGAGCAGTTGGACACGCCGGTGCTGGATCGATTGGCAGCCGACGGGATGCGCTTCACCAACGCATATGCAGCCTCGCCGGTTTGCACGCCGACGCGAGCCGCGATGATGACTGGCCAATCTCCGGCGCGTTTGCGGATCACCAACCATGCTCCAGGGAATCCGGTCGGATTTGCGTTGAAGGGCTCCTCGTTGCAGGAGGCGGAGAACATTCGCCACCTGCCGCTCGCTGCCACGACCATCGCCGAGCGGCTCGCCGAGGCAGGCTATGCTACGGCTCACATTGGCAAGTGGCATCTGTCCCACGTGTCGCGTGAAGAGCGAGGCATTACGGAGAGGGACCTGCGACCGGAGAAGCAAGGGTTTGATTTCAACATCGGCGGCGACTCCAGCGGCGGTCCGCCCAGTTATTTCGCGCCCTATCGCATCTCCGCGTTGTCGGAGCGAAAGGTCGGGGAGTATCTGCCCGATCGACTCGCCGACGAGGCGATTGCTTTTGTTCGCAAACATCGCGACGGCCCTTTCTTCCTGAACTGGTGGCCTTATTCCGTGCACTACCCGATGCAGGCGCGCGAGGAGACGATCGCCAAGTATCGCCAGCGAGGCGGTCTGAAAGACCCGGTCTACGCCGCGATGATCGAAGACATGGACGCCGCGATCGGACGGTTCCTCAAGACGCTCGATGAATCCGGGCTGCGCGAGCAGACATTGGTCATCTTCAAGTCGGACAATGGCGGATATCACGGCGACAACAGTCCGCTGCGCGGATTCAAGGGCACGCTGTACGAAGGGGGGCTGCGAGTGCCGTGGATTGTTCGTTGGCCGGGAAAGATCCAACCCGGCACGACCGACTCGACCCCTGTGATTAGCACGGACTGCTACCCGACCATTTTGGAAGCTGCCGGATTGGCTCCCACGCCGAATCACCCGCTCGACGGCCTGAGCTTGCTGCCGCTTCTCACGCAATCCTCGCAACTGGCACGCGACACGCTTTACTTCCACTATCCCAACTACGCCTTTCACCAACAGAACCGCCTCGGCAGCGCCCTGCGCGAGGGTGATTACAAGTTCATCAAGAACTACGATGACGACTCGTTGGAGCTTTACAACTTGCGTCAGGACCTCAGCGAAAGAGACAACTTGGCCACGCAATTCCCCGAACTTGCCAATCGACTCGAGGCCAAGCTCAAAGCCTGGCTCCAAGCAAGCAATGCTCGCCTACCGGTCAAGGCGAGGGGAATCAAAGACTAGTTGGTTCGTCTTGGACTGCGGCAGCCTGCTGCCGCTTTCTATCCAGCAGCCCTGCTGCTGGACGAGAGTGGACGAGCGCTGCCACGATGGGTATACACACTGCTCAGCAGCAGGCTGCTGAGGCCAAAGCGGCAGCAGGCTGCCGCAGTCCAAAAAATCGAGACTCGACATGAATACTCAAACAACTCGTCGTCAATTCTTGGTCGCAGTCGCGGCTACATCCATGAGCGTCGTGGCGCGAAGCCAGGACTCGTCCAAGTTCCCGCCAACGCGGCAGATCACTCACGGGCCGGGATTTCATTGGTTTGGCTACTACGACAAACTTCAGTTCTCGCCCGACAATCGGTTCGTGCTTAGTAACAAGGTCAGTTTCGAGCATCGCTCGCCGACTGCGAATGATGTCATCGAAGTGGGGATGGTCGATCTGCATGAGAAGGACCGGTGGATACCACTGGGGACGAGTCGCGCGTGGAATTGGCAACAAGGGTGCATGCTTCAGTGGATTCCTGGGACAAAGTCGAAAGTGATCTGGAACGATCGCGAAAAGGACCGATTCGTCAGTCATATTCTCGACGTGAGCACTGGGGATAAGCAGACGCTGCCAGCGCCCATTTATTCGTTGAGTCCAAATGGAAAAGAGGCCGTGTCGTGTGATTTCGCGCGCGTCGCGGATTGTCGACCGGGGTATGGCTACGCGGGCATCAGGGATCGCTTTTTCGACGACATGGCGCCGGAACGCAGCGGCATCACTCATGTCAATTTGGAAACCGGCGAGGAAAAACTGATCCTTTCACATCGGCAACTCGCCGTGACCGGCGAAGTCATCGAGAATCATCCCACATCCAAGCACCACGCCTATCATCTGCTCGTCAGCCCAGATGGGAAACGCTTCATCCTGCTCCATCGCTGGACGCAGCCACGAGGTTCTCACCTCACTCGCCTGATCACGTCCGCGATGGATGGCAGCGACCCACGCATCGTGATCCCGAACGGCTACGCGTCGCACTTCATCTGGCGCGATGCCACCCACATTCTCTCCCAAGCCAAAGGCTGGCTCGGCAACGATCAATGGGGCAATTTCTTGTTTGGAGATAGCGACTCGCGCATCGTCGCGGAGATCGGCAAGGGAGTGCTCGATGCCGGCGGGCACTTCAGCTATCTGCGTAACAATGAATGGTTGCTGAGCGACACTTATCCCAAGGGACCGCAGCGTTTCCAAACGCCGCACCTCTATCATATCGCGACGAACCGTCGTCTTGACCTCGGTAATTTCCCGTCGCCGCGGGAGTACACGGGCGAGTGGCGAGTGGACACTCATCCACGTCTCAGCCGCGACGAACGCACCGTCTGCATCGACTCGCCGCACGCCGGCAGCGGGCGACAACTGCACTTGATCGACATTCGCGATCTCGTTTGATGAGACGCCTCGATCAGACTCCTGAGAACAGAACGCCGGACGCTGTTTTGTCGTAGAATCAGGTGAATCTATACGCAGGGGAGTCATCATGATTTGGATCGCGCTTTTACTGTTCGGGGTGGCGATTGGCGTCGCGAGCGGCCTGCTGGGGATTGGCGGCGGCATTCTGCTCATACCCGGGCTAATGATCTTGTTCGGGTACAGCCAAGCGGAAGCGCAGGGGACGAGCTTAGCGGTCATGATTCCGCCGATTGGCATCTTTGCCGCGATGGTCTACTACCAACATGGATTTGTCCGTCTGCCCGTAGTTGGACTCATTGCCGCGGGATTCCTGATCGGCGCGTACGTCGGGGCGAGGCTTGTGCCGCATATTTCGCCCTCCTATCTACGGCTGGCCTTTGGAATCTTGTTGCTCTATCTCGGCTTCACGTTCGTGTTCAATCCAGGTGGGAGCCGATCTGGCGTAGCACTTCCCGCGGGTCTAGCCGCAGCGTTTTCCGCCTTCGTCGCGAAGGTCTGGCGTCGGCGGCTAAACAACCAAGTCACACTGCCGCCACCCGGTGGCGATCACGACTATCACATCTAGCAAATTGTCGCATCTGCGAAATTGCGGTCGACGGACTTTCAGTCCAGCACTTAAGGGCGAGTGAAGTGGAGCTGGCGACTCGCGTCTACCAGCGGCGGAATCAACTCAGACAAACCGTTAGGTCTGGGCGTTGGTAGATTCCTTACTCTTCTCTCTGCACATAACCTTTGCCCGTCTTTTCGGCGATCAGCTTTTCCGCTTCTTTGTGAGCGGCCGCGGAATCGGTCCGTATGCCGACGTAACTCGGAAATCGAGGAATGCCCGCATCGGACAATTCCTGATAGCGAAACGTGACGGTGCTGCCGATCGATGGCGGTGCTTCGCGCTGCTTGTCTGAGAATCCCGTGCCGACCGAGAATGTCTTGCCATTCTCCAGGCGAAGCGTCAAAGCTCCCAGTCTGCCTTGATGTCGACCTTTTCCCGGTTCATGGGCTATGACTTGTGCTTCCGCGTCATGGAACGTTTTGACTTTCAGCAGCGTCGCCGACCGTCCCACCGCATACTTTGAGCTTGGTTGGCGCAGCATCAAGCCCTCGCCTCCGAGTGTCTCGACGCGTTGCAACTCGGATCGCAAATGCGCGACGCTTTGGCACAGCGCGTGTTCGTGAATCGCGACAAAAGAGTTGCCCCAACTGGGCGATTGATCGCGTAGGAACTCGATGCGTTCTTCAAAGAGACTTGCCGCTTGCGGTGCGTCGAAGATGACAAAGCGAAGCTGACGCCACTGGTCGCTTTTATCTTGTCGACGGACGATGCTGACCGTGCGTTGAAATGCTTTGCGGTCGAGCCACAGCTCGCCATCAAGCGGCGCTGTTGGCAATCCTTCCACGAACCAATCGGGCGCGTGATACAAGTTCCCTTTCCGCGAAAGAAATTCCTTTCCGTTCCAGTAGGCTCGCACGCCATCCAGCTTCTCGCTCATCCACCAGCCGGTCAGGTCGAGTGCATTGTCCCACGACTCGGCTAAGAGCAAAGGCGGTCCCTCAACGGCCTCGTCGCCTAGATCCGACGCATTCTTGACGGGCTTCTGCGGCAGCGAGCCGCCGATACGTGTCTCTTCTGCCTCATCCCCACGCAGCTTCCGTAAGTGTTTGCAGGTCCGTTTTTCGATCGCGATCGACTGGTTGCGCCAAGCCGGGCAACTACACGAATAGACTCCTCCAGTGTTTCTCAATACATAGGGTTTTGCGCCGGACCCTTGGACTTCACAACTTTCACCGTCCGCTAAATCTGGCATACAAATCTCCTGTCAAAAGCCTATTATCTTGGGATAAGAAGCCAAGGTCCGATATGTTCGCTGGTGTCATATGACAGTGCGGCCGTATCGTGGCACACCCCTAATGTCGTTGCAATCGGCCGAGCTCGGTGAGTCCCCGGCCGCTAAACACAAAAGCTGGTGGACCACGAATTTCACGAATGCCACGAATTTGCAGGGAAGACGGAGTGAGGTTCTAACGAGTCTCAAGGTCACGAAGGTGGAGATATGGAAGGGAGCGGAACAACTCGACGAACGACCTGTTGCTCCCTAGTGATCGCCGGGTAGCAAGAAGCCAGTTTCTGACCCTAGTCTGATGGCCAAGTGGGGCACGTTTTCAACCTGCCTGGAAGCATCAAACGTGGGGCAGGTTTTCAACCTGCCTGCAGAGACCCAACGTGGGGCAGGTTTTCAACCTGCCCAAATGGACTCTGCGACTCCGATTCAGTCGATCACACGTAGTCGGCACGGTTGTTGGGCTGTTTGTCTGCAGGAGGCAGGTTGCAAACCTGCCCCACGTCGGCAGTAGGCAGGTTACAAACCTGCCCCACGTCGGCAGTAGGCAGGTTGCAAACCTGCCCCACTTTGATGAAGGTGGTTGCGTGGGATTCATCCGCACACGCTACGTTGAGGAGTTACGCATGAGAGCTTACGTGCTGGTAGTAGCCGCAATATTGGTTGGGGCCTCAACGGCCTTCGCCGATTCGCCCGTGGTTCGCGTGGAGAATCGCGCGGGGCTGTGGCAGCTGTCTCGCGATGGTCAGCCTTACTTCATCCGTGGAGCTGGCGGAGGTGGTTCGTGGGAGTTGCTTGCGAAACTGGGCGGCAACTCCGTGCGGACATGGGGACACGATCGCCTCGGTGAAGAGCTGGACCAAGCACATAAACTGGGATTGACCGTTACGGCAGGAATCTGGCTAGGACAAGTGCGACAAGGGTTCGATTGGTCGGATGCGGATAGCCTGATCAAACAACGCGAGGTCATCCGCCAAGCGGTGCTCAAATACAAGGATCATCCCGCGCTATTGATGTGGGCGCTGGGCAACGAGATGGAAGACCCTGAAGGAAAGAACGGCGCTGTCTGGTCCGAGATCAACAACCTCGCGCAACTCGTGAAGGCGCTCGACGCCCGCCATCCCACCATGACCGTCATCGCGGAAATCGGCGGCGCCAAGGTTCGCAATTTGCACTCGCTTTGCCCCGACATCGATATCGTCGGCATCAACTCTTACGCGGGCGGGCCTTCGGTAGGCGAACGATATCGGAAGCTCGGCGGTACGAAACCGTATGTGCTCACCGAGTTTGGTCCGCCCGGCATCTGGGAGATCAAACCGAACGAGATCGGTGCGTTCCGCGAGTTGACCAGTACTGCGAAAGCGGACGCTTACCGTGCGACGTATCGCCAAGCAGTTGTCGACCAGCCGGGACGATGTCTTGGGTCGTATGCGTTCCTCTGGGGACAGAAACAGGAAGTCACCGCGACTTGGTTTTCATTGCTACTGCGCGATGGCTCGCGATTGGAAGCGGTCGATACGCTCGTCGAATCTTGGACTGGCAAGCCAGTAGTCAATCGCTGTCCAAAAATCGAGGCGTTCGAGGCGAGCGGCCCGACCTCCGTGAAACCGAATACCGTAGTGAAACTGAGTGTGAAAACGTCAGATCCCGAGCGAGATTCGCTTCAGGTAGCTTGGGAATTGGTTGGTGACGAAGAGCAGTATGGCTCGGGTGGAGATGCCGAAGCAGCGGGATCGACATTCGCAAATTCGATTTTGAAAGCGGATTCGACCAGTGCCGAGGTCAAGTTGCCTGGCGAGGGAGGGCTTTATCGAGTATTCGTGACCGTCCGTGACGGTCATGGTGGAGCTGCGATTGCCAACTTGCCAATCCGCGTGGAAGGGCCCAGTCGTGTCGCGGTCGGAAGTTCCGCGAAGCTACCTTTGGTCGTGTTCGGAGAATCCAGCGATACTCAACCTTATGTCCCCTCAGGATGGATGGGAGATGCGAAGTCGATCAAACTCGACCCAACACACGCCGACAAGCCCTTTGCGGGCAAGACAAGTTTGCGTTGTGAGTTCGCCGCAACCACTGGGTGGGGGGCGGTCGCGTGGCAACATCCCGCGCAAGACTGGGGAGATCAACGTGGCGGCTTTGATCTATCGGGCGCCAAGCGACTTGTCTTCTATGCTCGAGGGGAGACGGGGGAAGAGGAAGTCTCGTTCAGCTTCGGCATGATTGGTCCCGAAAAAAAGTACTTTGATACGGCGAAGCGCTCGCTGGGCAAAGTGAAGCTTACTCGCGATTGGAAGCGTTACGAAATCCGACTCGATGATCTGCCGACGCAGGAGAATCTGACTCGCATCAAAACAGGATTTGTGTGGTCGGTTGCCAGTAGCGGTCAACCGATCATTTTCTACCTGGATGACGTCCGTTGGGAGTGATTTGGGCTTACTTTGAAAAAAACCAGGCTAGGTGTTCGTGTACGAATCTTGCTTGCGTCAGTCCATAGTCGTGGACCACTCCGTGGTCCAACGCTCCGGAATCCGTGCGTATCGTCTCGCTGGGGTGGCGTTGTGAGTTCGCCGGCGTTGGACCACGGAGTGGTCCACGACTATTTTTAAGTACTCGCTCGACCCATTCTTGTTTTTCTCTTTCCCAACGCGAGAGGACTTCACGGGGGATGGAGTCTTTCGTCCGAAATGTGGCAAAGACAATGGCGCCGGCTTGGGACCAATGAGGCCTTAGTCGCTCATGGATGTACAATTCGGCTTTCGGGTCGAATAGCTCTCCAATCATATCCGTATCCCCTCGTGTTGGCCTGCTTGAGGTGCCCACACTCAGTGTAACGGGTATTCTGGCGCCGGCGTTGGACCACGGAGTGGTCCACGACTATTCTCCGGAACTCATTGCGACAAACGAGCGCCTGCGATTCAAACACCGCAAGTTTGGTCCTGGCGAGATTTAGACTGCGGTTAGGACGTTGCCTCGCAGGTGGGCGCGGATTGTTTACCAGTTTCCCACCGTTTTAGTCGTCTGAGGTTGTGTCGCCGAGCAGGGCTTTCTTGAGCGGAGTGTGGTAGTCGGCGTGGCACTTCTCGATTTCTTTACTCAACTTCTTTGCCGCCTTCTTGATTTCCTCGTTGTTGGTGCCATTGAGTGCATTGATGAGGTCCCCAGCTGCTTCGGGGAGATCTTCCGAGATCAATTCGTACTCACTGAGCACTTCGCACTTGGACATGATGTACTTGAGTGCGACATGGGGACGAGTGTTCGCGAGTTTGATGAGGTAACCATGTTTTTTCAGGATAACGCGGCCATCTTGGTCTGCTTCGTTCTTGTTGATCTTGGCTTTCTCAACGAGCATCTTCAACAGTTTGTTGTCAACCTTGTTCAGTTCCGTCGAGAACTTATTGAAGTCGGGCGCTGGAGTGGGGTTTTGACGGTTGACTTTCTGCATGGCTTTTTGCCATTCAGCTATATTCTTCTCCAGCTGTTCGCCAGAGAGAATCTTTCCCTTCAAGACAAATTTGACAACCGGATTGCCCTTTTTGTCCTTCAATTCGTCCCAGTGCTTGAGAATCTCCCTGATTTCCACCATCGTAATAACTTCCTCGTGTCTCTTAGCGCCGTTACCTGACAAGAAGTCTTCAATGGCGGCATTTTTCACCTTCTTGTAATTGGTGACATCCTCCATGTTGACGCCGTCGAGGCAATAGTAGACGGGCTCTTCCTTTTCTTTGGCTAGCCATAGTCCTGCTGTACATGCTAGCGCGCCAACAAACTTGCCTTCTTCGACGCCTGTGGTTTTCCCGATATCCGCATAGGTGCCTTTAGGTAGCTGCGCCGCGAATTCAAGCAATAGTGCTTTGGCCGACTTTCTGAAATCCGCGATGAATGAATTTAGGTCTTTGATGTGAGCGTAGTTAACTCGAGTAGACTTCTTTGCTTGAATTAGTTTTACGGCCTCATTGACTTGGTGTTCTGCAAACTTCTCAGGGTTCTCCAGGAGCTTGCCGTAACTCAAGGGATTCAGCCCGATCGCGTCCCAGAGTTCCCACATACGGAGCGGACGCGATCCCTGGTCGGTCTCATGTGCTGCTTGAACATACGGACCGCGAACATCCTCGAACCCCCAGATTGTTCCCGGAGTTTCGGTGAATTCCTTGATCATGTCGGAGTTCTTGACGTCGCTCCATTTGGTGAGCGAAGCGCCGTCGTCGCCGAGAACCTCAAAGATCTTCTTGGCGCCTTCCACTTTGGGTTTAAAGCCTTCCTTCCACTTCTGCTCGTCGTCGGTTCCCAGTTTGTCGACCTCGGAAAGGTATTTGGCAATGATATGCTCCAAGGGCTGCACGAACCCGCTATAGAAACCCTCGCGGCCAGCCTTGACGTCCGAGGTGACTCGAGTGGCCAGCGACGTGTCTACTCCATGCTTAATCAACTCGACTGTCTGCTCGAAGCCTCCGGCGTTCCATAGTTCCATGCAGATGCGAGCCCCAAGCCCCTTAAGGACTCCCGTCGTAGCGGTCTTGTTATTCCATACATCAGTCGGTATTTCTTGAATCAACCGCGTGAAAAGCTTGGGATCGAGCGCGTCCGGTGGCTCGCCGTTAACACCCTCGGACAACGGTTTCTTTTGGGAAAGGTAGAGCATTGCCTCGCCCAGGATTTCCTGCTTTTGTTCTCCAAAGGCCTTGTCTAAATCAATGTCATCGATGGACTGAGAATCGATTGAGCTCAGAAGAGCCCCTCCTAATTTGGGGTTTTTCTTGATCTTCTTGCAGATATCGGACGACTTAAGCATTTCTTGGACCACCTTCGCGAATGCTTTAGGGTCCATAGCGCTGGCCATACCGGCGAGAGCCACCGCTCTTGTCTTTACTTCGGTAGTGGCGGTGTCGTCCTTGGGAATCGGCTTTCCCATGATGTTCTTGAGAGCCTTGGCGACGATTTCATCTTTTTGATCGCCAAGGCTCTCTGCGTACTCAGTGAAGTTGTTAGTATCGAAGGCGATATTATTGAGCGTGGCTAATAGGTCTTCGCTTATGTTTGGATCTCTTAGCAGTGCGAGAGCATTTATCGATACGTCCGTCCTGTCGTAGATGGTCTTCTTGCCCTCGTCCGAGTTCAGCATCTTCAGCGCACAGAGCTCGCGTTTCTCGCGAGGTTCTTTGTCCGTAGACGAAAGGATTGATGCCAGCTCGTCTGGATTCTTGCCGTTGAGACTCTTGGTGTACTCTTCAATGCGTAGAGCTTTTAATGACTCTTTGGCCTTTGCCAGCCATTTTCCGTCGATTGCGTTCTTCTTCTGCGACTGCTTGAGAAACTCTTTTTCGAGTTCCGTTTCAAATTTCGCTACGGCTTCCAGCAGCGTCTTGTTCTTTTTCGACTTCTCCACCTTATCACGAATCAATCGATCGACTGCGTTAAAGATTACGAGGTCATGGTCGTCAACGGTTGTTTGCTTATCGGGCATCTTGCGAAGGCCTAGACGCAGGTTAGACAACAGCAGCTTGACCGCTGCCACCGTGCTTCGATGCTCGGCTTTTGGATTGTCGCCGTAGTCGCGATTATCCTCATCCCCCAGTTGAAGAATGTTCTTGAGTTGCTTGAGCCAGTCTCCCGTCCCGGTCGCTCGTAACTGTTCAGCGTTCATTCCCATGGCATGATTCCTTAGCCGAGCGACCAACTCGTGTTTTGCCCAATGGTAGCTCGGAGGTGATTGAAATAATCGAGGTTCTCGGAAATCCGAACACTGCAGGCATTACACCTACTTGAGTTCGAAGGCGAGTCAGGTCAGCTCGCCAGACCTTGTTCCACTTCGTCGAGCGCTCGCAGGAGAATCGTATCGATAGAGACTGCGGCTCCCAGGGTGTTCTTTTTCAGGTTTTGGATCAGCGGTTCCGTGGCGATCCTGGCCTTGAAATCACCAATGGTCTGGATGGCGTTCTGATAATTCGAGTCGCCGGCGTTGATGTCGTTATCGATTGCTTCCTTCATGTCCTCGTAGAAGTCGCCCAGGTAGTCTTCCGCCAGCTCGATCAACAAGTCGGCGTCCTCGTCGGGCAGGTCTCGCTCAAGGGCCTGCTTCAGCGTTTGCAGATCTAAACTGATTTCCTCGGGGATTTTCCCCCAACGTTCCAATAGGAATTTGCGCTTTTGTACGACGCCGGGAGCAATTTCGGGAGTGGTTGTCGATGACCCTGTATTCGAATCGTTGATTGAGTTGGCATCGGCCTGCTGACCGTTCAGTATTCGCTCGACCTGGTCCAACAGTGCGTTGGCTTGGACGAAGTCTTTGTTGCGTGCGTAGACGCCCGCTTCGCTGGCCTTCAGTTTCGCCTCGTCTCCCGCGCGAGTGCCGGCAGCTTCCTTGATGGACGGTAGCAAGTTCTTCAGCCGCTCCGTGAACAGCGCCGCCGGGTCGCCTGCTCGCAATTGACCCGCCGCAAGTTCGTTCAGTCCTTGCGTGATCAGTGTGGGCAGCTGATCGAGCGTGGCATGAGCGGTCACGAAGTCCTGTTGTTTGAAGGCCCCCGTGGCATTCGCGTACAACTCCTTCAGTCGACTGCTGACCGAGGTCGCGCCTGCGATGACCTTCTCCAGGTCGTTTTTGAGCGGCTTCAATCGCTGAGCGAAACGCAGGGCTTCGGGATTCGGCGGGGCTGGGGGAGGTGGAGGTGGTGAGGACGGGGCATTGACTACCGGTGTATTCTCGTCGTCGTCATCCGGCAGATCCGCCACGACTTTGCCATCGACCATCAACAAGATGGTATCGAAGGGGAGCGGCTTGAAGTGCTTGAGTAGTAGCTCCAGTTTCTTCTTGAGCCCCCCGACTAGCGGCCCTTCCAAGGCCAGCGTCATCGTGGACGTCTCCTTCACGTGAGCCGTGGTCTGCCCCCAGGCGAATTTCTTGAGCGAAGTCGAGTCCTTCAGGGTTTTCAGCAGCTTCTTGCCATCCTGAGTCTTGTGAAGAATCAACCGGTGCTCCTCCGCCTTCGTGCCCAGTCCAGCGGCGAAGTAGAGCGGCATAGTCTGGAGCTTCTTTAGCACCTTCTTCAGGTAAGCCCCGTAAGCCTGCTCGTCGCCAAGCGGGCCAGATGCGTCCTCCTCTTCCGCCTCAATGCGTCGACGCTCGGCTTGAGCCTCATCAATCACCTCGTCCAGAAACTCGCCAATCGCTTTGTTCCGACTCTTGGCGTTCAGTTTTTGAGCCTTCTCGGCGACCGACACCACTTCCTCGAGCGCCTCTAGCCGGTCTTCGGATTCCTTGGCCGCGGCTTTCGTGTATTCCTTGAGGGCGTCAGCAAGTCCTGGATCTTCAAACGAGGAATGATCCTTGAGCAGTTTCTTCCAAGAAGTTTCCGAGAGCGCATTAGCCATTGCGGGCGCACCATTTCCAGGGAGATTCGACGAGTAGATTGCTGATTGGAGTAAGCGAAATCCAATATGCTGGCGAGTTTGTAGGACAAGTTTCGTCCCGCCGCAAGTCTCCCTTTGGGGGCCCCTCGAAGAGATTTTTGGGGCATTTCGAGAGGCTCACTGTAGTCCGGCTGCCTAACGCACGAACCAACGCAAGGCGCAGTGCCGCTTGTGGTCGGAAAACTCGAGCGTGTAGGGGTCGCAACGTCGGTACACGACCTGACCGTCGGTCCTCAGCATGAGCCAACCGAAGTCCCAGTTGCGGCTACGGTATCGGAGCGGCGTCGCTGGTTGCACTCGCACGATCGGATGCGACCCAATCAGGAACAACCGCTGTTCGGTGTAGTAGTAAGCTGATCCGCCTTGGACAAACAGTTCATGGTCGGGCGAGTTCGTTTCGTCCTCAGCCAGATCCTCGCCAAGATTCCTAACGGCTAGCTTGATGGCGCACCCGGTCGAGAAAGCGTCGACCAGGGCCTCGAGCGATCCGCTGACCACTTCACCATGTTCCGAGTGGTGCAGGACCTCGCTCCAGGAATCGTCGACGCAGAATCGAAACAGGTTAAAGTGATAGATGAAGTTCTGGCTCGGCGCATTGGTGTCCGCGTCCCACGCATCGAGCACATGGTACTTCGGCATGTTGCGAGGCGGCGTCGGGGGAGAGCGGCCGACAACTGTCGAGGCAAGCCCGCCATCAAGATACGGACGAGCAATCGCTTGCGTGCCATCCTGGTTGTAAAGAAAGAACGACATCGACGCTCGCGCGCCAAACCCCACTGGCAACTCGATCGGCTGCCGCAAGCTCATGATTCCCGCGCACCATGCCGGCGCCGAAGGCTCCGGTTCGATTCGGTAGGTGACGCCAAATTCGGCGACCTCTCGAATCAATTCCTGATTCTTCGAGTCGACATCAATGTGTTCGTTGTGGCGGAATTCGGTGTAAATGCGCAAGTCCGCGCCACGAGCGATAGCCTCCGCCAGGTGACGAGTGCTTCCCGCAACCGCTCTGCGCTGCGAATCGAGTTCCAAGGCGCAACGCCAACGTGTCATGGAGCTCTCCCGTGTCCTTCGCGGCGAGTTATCGTTCGCCGCTTGCGCTGGTGGAATAGCGTCTTGTTCGCTAGGGAGCGCTGGCCGTGATTCCCTTCAACTCGCCGCACAGGTCCAGCGCCTTCAGGGCTTCGATTGTCGCGATATACGTCGTGTAATGGTAGTTGCCGCGGTATAGCGAGTGCATCCACCAGCGACCACTCTCACGCTGTTCACGCTTCAGCCAGTCAAGGCCACGCTGAATGCGCGGATCAGCGACGGGGACGTCGTTCTGTCGCATCAAGACGATCGCGAGTGCGGTCATGTACGCATCACTCTCTGGCTTCTCGGCATCCGGCAACCCGTTGATCAGTTTCAACACGGTTCCACTCATCTCGTAGTGCCAGTCGTTCACGGGTGACATGTCGCGAGTGCTCCAGCCACCGTCCGCATGCTGCTTGGACGAAAGCAGGGCGAGTGCGGCATCACGCTCCTGAGGAGATACAAGATCGGGCAGATAGTGGGCGAGTTGGAGTTTTAAGACGCGATCGAAGTCGTTCTTGGGTGGGGAAGTCTGCATCCACTGCTTGAGTTTCTCGACGCGGGCCAGCAGCGCTTCGTCCTTAAGACCAGCGAGCCATCCTGGGGCCGCGGTAATGGCACGCACGGCTTGCAGCGATAGCTCGAAGTCGGTCGTGATATGAGGAATCTCCACCTCGCCATGGCTGACGAAGGCGCCGTTGGCTGACTGGCGAGTGAACATCTCACGCAAGGAGCGATCGGTTACCTCTGACAGTTTGCCGGTCACGTTGCGATCCCATTCGGCCAGTCCCGCGCTGCGCCAGACGCTGAAGAATGCGCCTGGATAGAATTTGTGCCCCTTCTGATCGATCTCTTGAACTTCCTCGATTTCTTGCGGCACTGCTTTCGCAAAATTGGCGAACACTTCTTCATTCGGTTTACCGAAATGACTTGACCAAGCCGTGGCGTCTGTCAGGTAGGGTCCGGTGGTGTGGCAGTTCACGCAGGCCCGCCCCTTCAGCCAACTGGCAGCACCTACCTCCAGGTATTTCGCGGCCGCTCGCAGCGACTCAACGCCAAAAGACTTCACACGCGGTTCGTCCGCCGTGGGAATGCTGACTCGCACTTCGCCCAATTCGTACTGAAACGCGGGCTTCGAAGGCGCCTGGGCGAATGTTGTCTCGGCCAGGCAGCCGATAATCAGGACCGTTGACGTAAGTAGAAGACTCGAACGGACAAGGTCACACGCTCGACGCACAGATTGGTTGCTGCTCATACGGTGAGTCCATGAGGCGGGCAGGAAAGAAGCAAAAAAGGGCGGGATTCCAGCGTCCGCCTGAGAACCACGGACGGAAAACCTCCGTTCCGAGGCGCTCAGACGGTCAACTGGAAGCGACAGTTTATCGCGACGGCCAGTGAATTAACACTAGTTGTTGCCGAGAAACAAAGTACGACGGACTTCTAGTCCGTCGGTTCGGACCAAAGTCGTGGATCGCTCCGCGATCCAACGCCTCTATGTCCAAGCCTTGTATCGCGGAGCGATCTACGACTATGTGAACCTGGCGCTGTCCAAGGAGATCGAGGCTGGAAGAGCATATCTGCTGGCAGACGTTCACGAGAGACGGTTTTCTAGTGCCCAAGGAATCTCCGCCGTTGCTCAACTGCCCCCGCCGCGGTTGCTTGTTGTTTTCTGGGGAACTAAAACCACTCGTTTGCGAGGGACAGAAGAATCTAGGCGAGGGCAATCATGGCTGCTAACTGGGTGAAGCGACGTTTCGTAATTCTGCTACTGGGGATTGCTGGGCTGAGTCTGCTGGCGACGCCGAGCGAGAGTGCCGCGGCGGAGAAAAAGCGTCTGCAGGTTTTCGTGTTGGCGGGCCAATCGAATATGCAGGGGCATGCGCAGGTCCGCACATTCGAGCATATCGGCATGGACCCCAAGACGGCGCCGATGTTGGCCGAGATGCTGGATGAAGCTGGCAAGCCGCGCGTGTGCGAGCGAGTCTGGATTTCTTCGATTGGCTGCGCGGATCAAGAACAGATCGGTAAATTGACCGCCGGTTATGGCGCCTCGCAGGGGGGGCCGAAGATCGGGCCTGAATTCACGTTTGGTCTCTACATGCAGAAGTTCGTCGAGAGCCCGATCTTGATCATCAAGACTTCGTGGGGCGGCAGGAGTCTAAACACCGATTTTCGTTCGCCCAGCGCCGGGCCCTATGTGTTCAACGAATCGCAACTCGCGAACTTCGAGAGGCAGAATAAGGATCTGGCCGCCATCAAGGCCGAAAAAGAGAAAGCGACGGGAGAGAGTTATCGACAGATGATCGCGCATGTCAAGCAAGTGTTGGCGGACATCAAGCGAGTCGTTCCGGAGTACGATCCGGCACAAGGCTATGATCTGGCAGGCTTTGTCTGGTTCCAAGGTTGGAACGACATGGTCGATGCCAGCACCTATCCCAATCGCGACAAGGCTGGTGGATACGACGCCTACAGCGAAGCGCTGACACACTTCATTCGCGATGTGCGTCAAGACTTGAATGCGCCGAAACTGCCTTTCGTCATTGGAGTGCTGGGCGTGGGAGGGCCGGTGGCTGAGTACGGTCCCGAGCAGCAGCGTTACAAGTCGACGCATGAGAATTTTCGGAGTGCCATGGCCGCTCCTGCAAAGCGAGACGAATTTCAGGGGAATGTCGTTGCTGTGTTGACGGAAAAGTACTGGGATCGCGAACTGACGGCGCTGCGCGCCAAGGAGAACGAACTGCGACAGCAAGCGAAGAAAGTAGCCGCTGACGAAAAGCTGAAGCCGGCCGAAGAGCGTGCTCGGTTCGAGAAACTCCGGGCGGAAGGTCTGACCGAACGCGAGCGAAAAGTGCTCGAGACTGGCGTGTCGAACGCCGAGTTTCACTATCTCGGTTCCGCGAAGATTCTGGGCGGTATTGGCAGAGGATTCGCCGAGGCGATGGCGGATCTCAAGCAATGGAAGCGAGTTCCCTAGCGGGATGTCGATCGATTATTGATCTAACCGGTCGCTGCTCGGGCGACTGTTGCCTTTGCCTCCGGCAAAGCGGCGTTGGCCGTCGCCCCGCGAGAACTTTCTCCATTCGCGGGCGGCGCTCGCTGGCCGAGCGCTACGCGCCATTTGCGGAGCAAAAGGCGACTGTCGCGTTGTCATCACCCAACTGAACGAGGGCGCGAAAGGAACCACATTGCTCGCCCGTCACCCTCACGACTCCATGCGCATCATCGTGCGTCCACGATCTCGTTGCGCCGCCGCACAAGCTAATCCTTGCAACGCTCTGCGAGGTTGAACGCTTCGTTCAGGACTGCGAGTTGCCGTTGGCCAAGCCGAACAAGCGGCCGTCTAGATTGAATGAATTGAAGTGCTTCATTCGGCGTCTGCGAATGGCCAAGACACAAGAGCACGCAGGCCGCCAACAGGCCGGTACGGCCGTGGCCCTCCGCACAATGAATGTAGATGTTGCCAGAGAGCTTCGATACTCGGTCGGCCCATTCGTACAATTGGTCTGGCGAAGGCGTGAATCCATCGAGGATCTGGAACGAGTGATACGACAGTGATCGCAACAATTTGGGCTCGTTGAATTCGCAGGTGAGGTCGACGACATGGTCAATGTCATCGGGTAATTCATGTGAAAGCAGGCGGCGGCCGATGAAGATGTTCTCGGTGAGTGAGTTGAACGCGGGCTCTTGTTTCACAATTCGCAAGACGTACCAAACGGCCCACAGATAAAGCAGATAAGGCAGCAGCAAAGTCTGCATCATCGGGGACAAAAGACCCTGTTGGGACTTGCCGTAAACTCTTGGGCCGAAGTGAAGGTATCCGAGCGAGACGATTCCGAAGCTGAGAGCAGGCCAAAGAAAGAGGTAGTGCCACCCAGATTGAGACACGGCCAAAATCACGAACATTATGGCGAGAGTTGCGAATGAGATACCGTACTTCATTTGGTGAGTGGAGTCCTCTCGCAGAGCGTTCCCGATCAGCGGGCGGTGGGAGTTGAAGCATCCTTGCAAGAAACGTCGCCGCCACTGGTCTGTTGCATCGCTTGGTTCGTCGCGTCTTTGGAGCGGTCAACGACCAGGCGGCCTGACTCAAGTTGTCGACGCTGCAAATCGTCCTCGATCCGAGCCAGATCATTGCCGAACCTAGCGGCGAGTCGATGTCGTGCTTCTCTGATTTGTTGCGTGATTGGGTTCGTCATCGGAATCCCCAGGTATTTCGGGCGGGGCGCAAATGATTGGTGGTTTCGACGTAGATCAAGTCCATTGGCTTATTCTAAAGTCGACCAGTGACCGAGATAACCCGGCGCCCAAGTACCATTGATTTCAGAACCTGCTCGATCCGCAGATTGTTGCCTTTGCCTCCGGCAAAGCGGCGTTGGCCGTCGCCCTGTGATAACTTTCTCCACTCGCGGGCGGCGCTTGCTGGCCGAGCGTTACGCAACTTTTGCGGAGCAAAAGGCGACTGTCGCTCTCCCCGAGCTAGGTCCGCGCCGGCCGTGCGAAAAGGTCGGCGAGTGTGTAGACTGCCACGTACGAATTCGGCACTGACTCAGGCTTTGGGAGGCGTTGGTTGAAGATGATTTCCGCAGCGTTAGTTCTGGTGGCACTGGCCGCGACAGCCGCCAATACTCAAGAAGTGGTTTACGAGGGAACGAGCGGCGCGGGGCAGGGGAAGCACATTGTCTTCTTGGCGGGCGATCATGAGTATCGCTCCGAGGAGACTCTGCCCGCGCTCGCCCGGATCCTCGCCAAACACCATGGCTTCAAGTGCACGGTGCTCTTCAACGTCGATCGCGAAACGGGCGAGATCGATCCGGCCGTTTCGAACATGCCGGGCATGGCAGCACTCGAAACAGCCGATCTCGCCGTGGTGTTCTTGCGATTTCAGAACTATCCGGCCGAGCAGATGCAGCACTTCGATCGCTATTTGCAGCGAGGTGGGGCTGTGCTGGGGCTGCGTACTGCTACGCATGCATTCCGGATCAAGGATGGCGAGCCGTTCGCCAAGTATTCACACTCGTACAAGGGAATGGATTACGAACTGGGTTTTGGTCACCAGGTGCTGGGGCAGACTTGGGTAGGACACTACGGACGGAATCATCAGCAGAGCACACGCATCACCATCGTCGATGGTAAGCAGAGTCATCCGATTCTGCGCGGCGTTAAGGACATTTGGGTTCAGGCGGGAGGCTATGTGGGTAAGCCGACCGACGGTGAAATCCTCACCGTGGCGCAGCCCTTGAATGGCATGACGCCAGACTCGCCCGTGGATGCCAGTAAACCGCCCATGCCCTCCGAGTGGACTCGCAAGTACCGATCGCATTCGGGCAAAGAAGGGCGAGTGTTCACGTCCCTTTACGGAACGCCTGAGGATTTACTGAACGACGGCTATCGTCGCATGTTGGTGAACGGTTGCTTCTGGGCCGTGGGCCTGGAAGAGTCGATCAAGCCGGATGCCGTGATTGATTTCGTTGGTCCCTTCGAGCCGAACACGTTCAAGGGAGGTGGTCATGCGCGAGGTGTGAAGCCGCAAGCCTATGCGGGATTCACAAGTCCCATTCCCGCTAACCATGATACCGCGGATAAGAAAACGCCCGCGAACCAAAGTAAAGACTCGAAGAAGACTCCCGCTGCCGCTGCTACTCAGTCGTCTACTACTCAGTCGCCTGCAGCTTCTGCTCCAAACTCGACCAAGTCAGCTGCGAATGCCGGCACCGGCGAGTCGACAAGCGTGCGAGCTGCCACAGGACCTGCTCGATTCGTCAGGATTGAATTGCCAGGCGCGAAACGCATTCTGACGCTCGCCGAGGTCGAAGTCTTTAGTGGCGGCAAGAACATCGCGGCTGGCGGCAAAGCGAGCCAATCCAGCACGTACGGCACCGCAGGGGCTGCCAGAGCCGTCGATGGCAACAAGAATCCCGACTACGGCAAGAATGGGCAAACTCACACCTCCAACGCTGGAGAGTCGAATGCTTGGTGGGAGCTTGATCTCGGCAAAGTCAGCGACATTGAGAAGATTGGTATTTGGAATCGAGCCGGATTCGAGACTCGTTTAGCGGGATTCACCCTGACTTTGTTTGACGCGGAACGCAAAGTGGTCTTTCGGGCGGAGAATGTCCCGGCGCCTCGCGGGCTGGAAGTTGACGTGCAGCGAGGTGGAACACTGCGCTATCTCGAGTACGACGGCAAACCAGGACAAGCAGTGGTCGGTAACGCTGCGGTGGCGTCAGCCGGCAACAAACCTGCCAACACAAAGGCGGGAAAGGCCAAGACGCCGACGTCGGCTGAACCTGGAATGGTCGAAGTTCCGGCCGACTATCGCGACCCGCTCCCCTTTCGTTTTCTACCAGGAGACATTGTCGCGCAACTCGGCAATGGATTGTCTGATCGCATGCAGCACGACGGTTGGTTGGAGACGCTGCTGCAATCGCAGTTGGTCGATCAACAGGTGCGGTTCCGTAACATGAGTGCGAGCGGCGATCGACCGAACAGCTATCCGCGCAGTGCGGGACAGATGTCGATGACGGCCTATCTGCGACATGTGAAGCCGACGGTTGTCTTTGCGTTCTTCGGCTACAACGAATCGTTCGATGCGAAGCCCGCCGAATACAAGCAGCAATTGCTCGACTTCATCAAGATCACTCGCAGTGCCAAACCGAATGGAAAGGACTTTCCGCGGATCGTGCTGTTCAGTCCCATTGCTCAAGAAGACACTCGCAATCCCAATCTGCCCGATGGCAAGACGCAAAACGTGAGACTAGCCGCTTACACGCGAGCCACGGAGGCCGCGGCGAAGGAAGCGGGCGTGGCGTATGTCGATCTCTTTCATCCGACGCTCGAATTGTTCAGCAAGTCCTCGACGCCGCTGACGATCAACGGAGTTCATCTTTCCGAGGAAGGCAATCGGCGGTTGGCGGAAATTATCGCGAGTGAGCTTCTGGGCAAGCCCGTGGTCGCCTCGACGTCGCTTGAGCTTTTGCGTCAAGCAGTACTCGACAAGAACCTCCACTGGTGGAATCGCTATCGCGCCTCGGATGGAAACGATATCTGGGGAGGCCGTTCGAAGCTGCAATTCGTCAACGACCAAAGCAATGCCGATGTGCTTCAGCCAGAACTCACGATGCTCGACACGATGACCGCCAATCGCGACGTGCTGGTCTGGGCGCGTGCGGCGGGCAAAGATGCAAAAGTGGATGACAGCAAAGTGCCGCATCCTGTTCCGGTCGTTTCCAACGTGGGAGGCGGTAGCAAGAGCTCGAGTGCGGTCAAGGAAGGCTCGTTGACCTACTTGAGTGGCGAGGATGTGCTTCCGCATCTGGCAGTGGCCAAGGGATTCGAGGTGAAGCTGTTCGCCGACGAACGTCGTTTCCCTCAGTTGGCGAACCCCGTGCAGTTGCAGTTCGACACGAAGGATCGGCTCTGGGCCGCCGTCTGGCCGACCTATCCCAAGTGGGAGCCGCTCAAGAAAATGGATGACGCGCTAATCATCTTGCACGATGACAATCGCGATGGGGCTGCCGATCGCGTCACGGAATTTGCCAAGGTCCAGAACCCTCTCGGGTTTGAATTCTGGAATGACGGCGTGATTGTGACGTGTCAGTCCGAGTTGTTGTACCTGAAAGACACGGATGGCGACGACAAGGCGGATGTACGGACCATCTTGCTTCAAGGACTCGATTCGTCCGATACCCACCACGGGGCCAACAACCTGATCTATGGACCGGATGGCGGCATCTATTGGCAAAGTGGAGTGTTCATGGTGCACAACCATGAGCATCCCTGGGGGCCTTCTTTGCAATCGGCGGCCTCTGCCATGTATCGCTTCGATCCGCGGCGCTTTACGATTTCGATGCATGCCGCCAACTCGCCGAATCCGCACGGCATCGCGTTCGACTACTGGGGCTACCACTACGCCACGGATGGCACCGGCGGACGAGCGTTTCAGGTTCGTCCCGAGGGGAATGGCTTCAAGATGCACGAGTTGCTGAAGAAGGAAGTGCGTCCTGTCACCGCGAGCGAAGTGGTCAGCAGCTCGCACTTCCCCGAGTCGATGCAGGGGGACTTCTTGATCTGCAACGTGATTGGTTTCCTGGGAATCAAGCACTATCACCTGGAACGCAATCCCGAGACGGGAACCGTCTGGGGGGAACCCGCGGGCGATGAGTTGACGGTGACTGTCACTAATGCGGACGGCAGCAAGACGGAAGACAAGTCGCGTGGGTTGCTGATGAGCGGCAACAAGAACTTTCGTCCTTCCGATGCCATCTTCGCTCCTGATGGTTCGCTTTACTTCAGCGATTGGCACAATGTCATTATTGGACACATGCAGCACAACGTGCGCGATCCAAATCGCGACCATACGCATGGGCGGATTTATCGTTTGACCGCGGTCGGTCGTCCTTTGCAGCCGCATGTTCCGATCGACGGTCAGCCAATTCCCGCACTGTTGGAGAACCTCAAGTCGCCGATCGATGGAGTTCGGCACCGCACTCGGATTGAGCTGAGTGAACGTAACTCGCAGGAGGTCATCGCGGCGGTCAAGGAATGGATCAAGCAGTTCGATCCGAAGAAGAAAGAGGATGCTCATCATCTGCTCGAAGCGCTTTGGCTACATCAGCAGCACAATGTGCGGGATCTGGAATTGCTCGAGTTGGTGTTGAACTCGCCCGAGCCGCACGCGCGCATTGCCGCGAAGACCGTGCAGCATTTTTGGGTGAATGTGGAGAAGACGTTGCGGGGCGGCGTCATTGCCGAGGCCGCGCTCGCTTCCTCCCAGAAGTCCGGCATCCTGAGCGACACTCCGCAGCTCACTACGATTCGAGTGGCGACAGTGCCTGAGAAGATGATGTATGACGTGCGCGAGTTGACCGTGAAGCCCGGCAAGAAGGTCAAGTTGACGTTTGCGAACTACGATTTCATGCCGCACAACATGCTGCTGGTCAAACCGGGAAAGGCCGACGATGTGGGGCTCGCGGCCATCAACCTGGGAGCTCGTGGATTTGACCTGGGATTCGTTCCCGAGAGCTCGGACATTCTATGGCATAGCCCTCTGGTCGATTTTGGACAGGAAGAGGTGATCGAATTTACCGCGCCGATGGAGGAGGGCGCCTATCCCTACATCTGCTCTTTCCCAGGCCATCATCGGTTAATGCGTGGAACTCTTTTTGTCACGGAGAATCTCAAGGAGTTTCTCGCCAAGAATCCGCAGCAAGAGATCAAGGTGACCGAGTGGAAACATGGCGACTTGACGGCGGACCTGAAGCGAGTGGGAGAACATCGGAGTTTTGCGACGGGCAAGCAGTTGTTCGCCGCGCTGGGCTGCATTCAATGTCATCGAATGAGCAAGGACGACTCCGCGGGAGCGCCCAGTCTCGGCGGCGTGGGGCAAGCGGTTGGTCCGAACATCGACGACACGGTGAAGAAGTACAAAGGAGATGCGAGCGCGCTACTGCGAGAGATTCTTGAATCCTCGCGCAACATCGACGACAAGTACCGGCAAGTCATCGTCGCTCTTGAGGATGGCAAGTCGCATGTCGGCGTGATCGCCGCGGAAGACGAGTCGACACTGACGCTCCTTTCCGGCAGTCCGCCCAAGGAGCTGCGCATCTCCAAACGTTCGATCGATGATCGCGCAAAGTCACCCTTGTCGATTATGCCCAGTGGTTTGCTGAATACACTCGACAAAGAACAGATTCTTGACCTGCTTGCCTATCTGCTCGCAGGCGGTAAGCCAGATCACTCGGCGTTTCATCATCACCATTAGTGCCGAAAGGGAATTTCCCAAGATGCGTTGTCTCGTTGTCATTGTCTGCCTGTTGGCGATCGGGCTTTTCGGTGGCCAAGCGGTTAACGCTGCCGAGAAGCCAAACATCCTGTTGATCGTGGGAGACGACATGGGCTATGCCGATGTCGGGTTCCACGGTGGCGAGGATATTCCCACGCCTCATTTGGACGCGTTGGCGAAATCGGGGGCTCAATACACGAGTGGATATGTGACAGGCCCCTACTGTTCGCCCACTCGCGCGGGCCTACTGACGGGACGTTACCAACAGCGGTTTGGCCATGAGTTCAATCCTAGCGGCGGCAAGGCCGGATTGCCGGTAACGGAGAAAACGATTGCGGACCGACTGAAGCAGGCGGGCTACGCGACCGGTCTGGTTGGCAAGTGGCATTTGGGTTCGAACGAGGCGATGCACCCTCAGGCTCGGGGATTCGATGAGTTTTTCGGGTTTCTGGGAGGGGCGCATAGCTTCTTCGACGCCGCGGGCATCATGCGCGGTAAGGAGCCAGTGAAGGAGTTGGATTACACGACTGATGCGTTTGGTCGAGAAGCGTCTGCATTTGTGGAACGCCATCAGGGGAAACCATGGTTTCTCTATTTGGCATTCAATGCCGTGCACACTCCGATGCACGCGACCGATGATCGCTTGGCGAAGTTCGCCAACGTCGCCGACAAACAACGTCGCACCTACAACGCCATGATGCTGGCGATGGATGACGCGATTGGCGTGGTTCTGAAGAAGCTAGCCGCGACGGGGCAAGACAAGAACACGTTGGTGATGTTCATCAGCGACAATGGCGGCCCGACGATGCCAGGAGTGACGGTGAACGGTTCGGTGAACTTACCGCTGCGTGGATCGAAGCGGACGACGTTGGAAGGGGGGATTCGAGTGCCGTTTGTTGTGTCATGGCCGGGGCGTGTGAAACCTGCCGTCGTTCATACGCCGGTAATTCAGCTCGATCTCACCGCCACGGCGCTCGCGGTCGCGGGCGTCGAGTTGAACGAGAAGATCGAGGGAGTGAACTTGTTGCCTTACCTCGAGGGCGCCAAGAGCGGCTCGCCGCACGATGCGCTCTTCTGGCGATTTGGCAAGCAAATGGCGGTTCGCTCGGGAGACTACAAACTGGTGCGTTACGACTCGAACGCGGATTCGCTGACGGGAAAGTCGAATCAACCCGTTTCGGCGGCTCGGTTGTACGATCTGTCGAAGGATGTCGGTGAAACCAAAGACTTGGCGGAAGCCATGCCTGAAAAAGTGAAGGAACTTCAGGCCAAGTGGGATCAATGGAATCACGCAAACGTCAAGCCGCTTTGGGGTGGCGGCGGCGGCGGTGACGGCGCCGAGCCTGGAAAGGCTGCGAAGAAAAACAAGAAACAAGGAAAGGCGACGAACTGATCTGGGCGGGTTCAGGTGTGAAGACCACTGGTTTCTTGGGTTGTCAGTCGACACGATGCAATTCGGTCCAGATGGCGGCGAACCACAACTGGGCCGCTCGCCGTTGGCCGATGCCGGAGAAGTGCCGCATCGTCTGCGGGCCGCCGCGGTTCTCGGCGTCCAACACATCGGTGTCGGGCCCCGGCCTAAAGCCGGGCAGCTTCCATAGATCGCCGATTGCGCCGCGAATGGTCTCCTCTTGAGGCGGCGCGCGATACACGGTTGGATGCAGCGTCGATTTCGCGGGTAACCAAGGAACGTCGAGATTCCACGCCTGCATCGCGGAGTCTCGTATTGTCTTGACTCTGGCGACGTAGTCGGTACGCGAGGTTTTCTCGATCACATCTGATTCACCCTGCTGCCACAACACCGCGCGAAAGTCGCCCGCCTTCTTCCCCGCCGTCACCAAGTCGGCAAATAGCTTGCCGTCGGTGGACCATTGGCGAGTCGACGTGCCTCCCACGGCCGCATTGACAAAACCCACCGGTACTCGCAGCAGAGGGACAAGAATGTCCCCGAGGGCGGGCCACAACGATCCCTTCGGACCGGCATGCGGAATCGGATCGTTCGCAACTTGCCAGCGATCCTCGCGCCAGTTGAAGGTCGCCACTCGTTGTTGAGATTCTTCAACTCTCAAGTTTTCGTCGTTCGCTCCGACCGCATACGATTGACCGGCAACGACAAATACCTCGCCCACTCCAAACGGCTCCAACACAAGAGATTCCGAGCTGCTGTGCTTCAGCTCCATGCGATACCAGCCGCCCGCCAGCACTCGGAGCAAACTTGTGAATTTCCCGTCAACAGACTCGACTCGAAGGGGCGTCCAATCGACGGCGGCCCCAAAAGCGTGGTCAAGTGGCACAATGCGTCCCTGCCAACCTTCATGCGACGCAGCTTTAGCCGTCCAGGCCAGTCTGACATCGGCCCAACCGCGACCATTTCTCTCCATGGCGTTGACCGGCGCGGTGCGAGGGTCAAAGCCGTGGCGTTGGATGACTTGATGCGGTTGCGGATGGATGACTCGCGGTTCTTCCCCGCGGACGTGATGCGTCATCAACAAGAAAGCAACCCACACGAGAACTCGCCGGAGATCATGGAGCCATTGCATGGAAGTTGCTCGACTGTTGGGGCTGGTGAATGGGCCGAGATCGTATGGACTGCTTTAGGTCAGGATCTGGCGGATGGGTTCACCGCCTTGCGCGATTTTGTGCGGGCGATTCGTTCGATCGTAGACCATAGTGTCGGGGTTCATGCCCAGCAATTGGTAAATCGTGGCACAGATATCTGCGGGGCGAACAGGGCCGTCGACGGGCCAGGCTGCGTGAGCGTCGGAGGCGCCATGCACCGTCCCTCCGCGAATGCCGGCGCCTGCCAGAACCGTGGAATAACAGTGCATCCAATGGTCGCGGCCAGCGGTCGCGTTGACGCCCGGCGTACGGCCGAAGTCGGTGGTCAAAACGACCAGCGTCTCGTCCAAGCAGCCGCTACGGTCCAAGTCCTCGAGCAGCGCCGAGTAGACTCGATCGACCTGCGGCAAGTAAGAACGCAGGATCGAAAAGTTGTGCTCGTGAGTATCCCAGCCGTAATCCGCCACGCCTGGATAGGAACCGTAGTACCAAGTCCAGATGACGTTCACGAACTTGACGCCCGCGGCGGCGAGCTTCGTGGCGATGAACGCGCTGTTGCCAAAAAGGGTGTTTCCATACCGAGCTTTGACTTGATCATCGATGTGCTTGGGGTCGAAGCAGTCGCGCAACTGAGGAGTTGTCAGCACCTCGTACGCCAACTCCTGAAAGCCGCGAAACTGGGCAAGCGGGTCGGAGGTCGAGGGGAACTGCGAAGAGACCCGGTGCAATAGTTCTCGTCGCTCGTCGAGTCGTTGCGGCGAAATGCCTTCGCGCAGCAGCGAATCTTCGAGTCGTGGGATTCCTCGGATGAGCGGCGGATTGGGACGCTGATTCAGTACGGCGCCCGCGTCGAACTCGGGTTTAGCGCGAGCTTGCAGCGGTGCATAACGAGGTCCGAGGAAGCCTGGTCCGGGGCCGGTTTCGCCCACCACGTTGAGTGGATTGGGAAGACTGACGTACGCGGGCAGGGTCTGCCCCGCGGGCTTGAAGTACTCGCAGACCGACCCCATGCTCGGCGGCAAACCATATTCGCTCAATTCCTGCATGCCCGACGGAGATTCAAAGCCGGAGAAGCTGGGAATCTCGTTGTGGCAACCCGCTCGATGATGAACGGCTCGCAGGATGGCGGAGCGATGCATCCAGCGCGCCATGCCCGGTAGAAGTTCGCAGATTTCAATACCCGGTACATTCGTGGCAATGGGGGAGAACTCGCCCCTGATTTGCGCGGGCGCCTTCGGCTTCATGTCGAACATATCCTGCGACGGCGCCCCGCCGTGCAGGTAAAGAAAGATGACGCTTTTGGCTTTACCAAACGAGCTATCCGCCGTCGCTCGAACCGGATTGATGACCGTGGGCAGCAGGCCAGCCCCAAGTGCCGCAGCCGTCGGCCCACGCAGGAACTCGCGACGGTTGAGTGGAGTTGGCATACAGTCGTACCTTTCGGAGTTGGCGAGTTCGGCGCTGGCAAGTTCGAGTTGGGAGACTGTCGAAAGCCTCAAGAGCCACAATTCACCAGTTTCTGCGTTGAGGATCTATGTGCACGATTTTGTAGCGTGGCCTATCGGCATGCAAGTGCTGGTTTGGACACTGGTGCGTCGCTCTTGCTCGCCTCCGTCCGCCGTGGTGATAATGTCGCTCGACTTGAGTCACTGGGAATCTTGAAGCAGAGTTACGCCTCGCGAGGTCGCATGAAAATCGTTAGCAATCGGTTGGTTCTCTTATTTGCTCTGTGTGGCGTCCCGCTGGCGTTGGTGGATGCCGCCGAGCCTATTCGTGTGCTTGTTTGGGATGAGCAACAACCTGAGCAGGTCAAGGCGTACGGCGAGCAATACCTGGGCGGCACGATTGCGGCGCACCTGGAGACGCGTCCGGGACTTTCGGTGAGAACTTCGCGGCTGGACGATGCCGAGCAAGGTCTCGAGACGTCGCGGCTCGAGTCGGCGGACGTACTCGTATTCTGGTGCCATCGTCGGTCGAAAGAGCTGGATGACCAGCGAGCGGATGCGATTGTTCGACGCGTGCTCGAGGGCAAGTTGAGTTTGATCGCGCTCCACTCCGCGCACTGGGCCAAGCCCTTTGTACGCTTGATGCAAGAGCGAGCCAAAGCCGACGCGCTGGCTGGACTGAGCGAGGCAGAGCGATCCACCGCCAAGTGGGAGTATCTGAACGAATCCCCAATTTATCGAGCGGTCAAAGCGGATTCTCCGCTCACGCCATCTCTTCAGCGAGTCGGGAGCGTGTATCGCTTGACGCTCCCGAGTTGCGTGTTTCCAGCCTGGCGCGCCGATGGCGCTCCCTCGCAAGTCACGACTCGCCTGCCGAAGCATCCGATCGCGGCTGGCTTGCCTGAAAAGTGGAACATCCCCCAGACTGAAATGTACGGCGAGCCATTCCATGTGCCGACGCCGGATGAGGTCGTGTTTGAAGAGAAATGGGAACGGGGCGAACATTTCCGCAGCGGCTGTGTATGGAAGGTCGGGCAAGGCCGAGTCTTTTACTTTCGGCCTGGGCATGAGACTTATGCCGTGTATAAACAAGCCGAGCCGCTGCGGGTCATTGAGAATGCCGTGCGTTGGCTAGCGGACTGAAGTTTCGCGAGTCTTCTCCACTTCACTAGCTCCAATCACGAGTGAACAAAGATGAACGTTTCACGAAGGCTCTTCCTTCGAGCTCAAGGGGCCATGCTGGCCTTGCCATTCTTGCCTTCACTCGCCAGGGGAAATGAACCGGAGGAAAACTCGCGAAAACCGAGCAAGAAGCTCGTCATCATGTACATCCCGAATGGAGTTGTGCGTCGTTGCTTTTTCCCTGGCGAGGAGAATGCCGACATTCCGGAGTTCATTGGGGGATTTGAAGCCGACAAGCAAAAGCAAACTCGTCGAAAGACTTTGCAGACCGGCATTGGGCCCTTGGAATTGACCGAGACGCTTCGTCCGCTGGCCGAACACGCGGCCGACGTCACGTTGATCACGGGACTCGAGCGAACCTACAAGAATGGCCAAGACGTTCACGCTCAAGGGGCTTCGTGTTACCTGACAAGCCTCTCGCCCGAACAAGCGTCGCTGCGAGGCATTCGTCATCCCAACGGCAGAACGCTCGATCAAGTGATTGGCGATGCGATCGGTCACACTTCCATTTTCAATACTCTCGAGATCAGCTGCAACGGCTTCACGGCGGGGAAGGAACCGATCGAGTTCGACAACATCTCCTGGTACGGTCCCGATCGAATTGCACCATCGATTCGCGATCCGCAGAAGCTGTACGATCGCCTGTTTCTCCGCGACAGTTACCGAAACCATGTCGCCGACATCACGGATCTCGTGCTGGCCGACGCCAAGTCGCTCTCGAGAAAACTCAACCCCGAAGACCGCGAAACGATGGATCGCTTTATGGCGATGATTCGCGAGATCGAGGTGCGCATTGAGAAGATGAGCAAACTGTTGGCCAGCGCGGACGTGAAGGTCCCCAAGAACGAAGTGCTGCCTCGAGGCGAGTACATTCGCCTCCAAACCGATCTGATGCTGCTGGCCTTTCAGATGGGAATCACCAACATCTGCACCTTCATGGTGGGGCCCGAGCGCTGGGACGCCACGCTGATGTACGAGGGGGTGTTTGACAAGCCAGTGCAGCATCACAACCTGACTCACAACCAAAAAGGGGATGGCTACAAGGAGGTGCAGAAGATCGACGCCTTCCACATGAGCCAGTACGCCTACCTGTTGCGGCGAATGAAGGAACTCAAGGAGTCCGATGGCAGTTCAATGCTCGACAACTCGTTGATCACCTATGGAGCGGGCCTCGGGGATGGCGCCACTCACCAGTACTACGATTTGCCCATGATTGTCGCGGGTAAGGTGCAAGGGCAAGTGAAGCAGGGGCGACATCTCCATGTGAAGAGTGGCACTTTGAATTCCAACCTCTGGCTCACGGTCGCCCAATTGATGGGGCTGGAGATCGACTCGTATGCCGACAGTTCCGGCGTTTTGTCCGATCTGTGGACATGAGATGTTCCGCACGCGGGGACATGTTTCCGCGGAAGTCTTTGCAGCAAGTAGGAATCGCCCATGTTTCGCCGCAGCGTCTCTTTACAGCTACTTGTCGCATTGGTGATTGGGTGGGCGAGTCAGGTTGACGGCATTCGGGCGGATGAGGTGAGTGACTTCTTGAATCCGTTGGTCGCCAAGCACTGCCTCAAGTGCCATGGTGAGGAGAAGGTCAACGGCGAGGTCGATTTCCGATCGACGCGATCACTCGCACAGTTTCTCGCTCAACCGCAACTCGTTCACAAGATGCATGACGCGATCGATGCCAACGATATGCCGCCCGAGAGCGAACCGCCGCTCGATGAGAATACACGCCAACGATTGCTCGTCCTGCTCAAGCGAATGCGGCGAGACGCGACTGTGGGAAAGGAGCGACCGCCGACCCATATTCGTCGCCTCAATCGATTTCAATACAACAACTCGGTGAAGGATCTGTTCGCACTGAATCGCGATGTCTTTGAATTGCCAGAGAAGCTAATGACTCGGCAGTCTAACTATCTACAGACTTCGCCGAAGGTGATGCCCGAAAAAGTACAAGCGGCGTCTCTGACGCTGAGTCCCGCGGCGGGACTGCGCGACGTCAAGGCGTTTCCTAAGGATTTGCGCGCGGAGCATGGTTTCGATAATCAGGCGAATCAGTTGACGTTGTCGCCGCTACTGTTGGATAGCTTCCTGCGCCTCAGTGTGTCGATCGTGGAGAGCCCGGACTTTAACGAACAGAACGTGGGGATCTGGAACGAGTTTTTTCGACAACCCCAGGATGTGAAGGATTTGCCAGCGGAAGTAAGGCGCCGACTGGAAGGGTTCTTGACGATCGCGTTTCGAGGGCATGTCACGGACGAGACGGTGGATCGCTACACGGACTACTCGCTCAAGAGGATCGATCAGGGACTGAGCTTTACGGAGAGCATGAAAAAAGTGGCGGCGGCTGTCCTCTCGTCGCCGCTGTTTCTCTACCGAACTGGGACGACGATGGGGGACGAGCGGGGCTTGGAGGTTGCTTCGGATCTGTCGTTTTTTCTTTGGGCCAGCGGACCAGATCGACCACTACTGCAGTTGGCGCAAAGCGGCGAACTCAATCGTCCCGAGGTCCTGAGTCGAACGATCGAACGAATGATCACCGATCCGAAGATCGAGCGGTTTCTCGATTCGTTTCCTGCGCAGTGGATGCAGCTAGAGAATGTGATGGCGGCAACGCCTGATCCACAAATCAGCAAGTACTTCCGACTCGACCCAGGACACCCAGCCAGCCTGCACATGGTGATTGAGCCCTTGCTGTTGTTCGATGCGGTGTTTGTCGAGGATCGGCCCGTCCGCGAGCTTATCGCTCCTGCATTTGGTTATCAGAGCGAGTTTTTACGGGCGTGGTACACGTCCGAGCTGAAACCTCCCTCCGTCGACCTGCAACGCTTGGCTGACGAAAATCGCCGGAACGACCAGCAACGAAAATCACTCGAAGCAGCGATCACTACCACGAGAGCGGAGGTGGACGCCTTGATCGAACCGGTCAAGCGTCAACTGATTGATGAGCGAGCCAAGGTGGAAGGTGCGCGAAAGCCGCTCGATCTGAAACCATTGGCCGCCTGGGAGTTTAATGGCGACTTGAAGGAATCGCTCGGAGGCCTTCATCTGACGGCTCACGGCAAGGTCGAGTTCCGCGATGGGCAAGTCTTGCTCGACAAGTCATACCTGCAAAGCGTTGGTTTGCCGAAGGCATTGAAGGCGAAAAGCCTGGAGGTTTGGTGCCAAGTGTATGGCCTCGATCAACGAGGCGGCGGAGTGATGGGGATCCAAGGCCCAGCGGACTTCTTTGACACGATCGTACTGGGGGAACGGCAACCGCGACATTGGATCTCGGGTAGTAATGGATTCAGTCGCACGGAGGACTTTCCGGAGTCGACTGCTGAAACCAAAGACGGCGAATTGCTGCATCTCATGATGACCTACGCCGATGACGGCACGACGCGGTTGTATCGAGACGGGAAGCCCTATGGAAAACCGTTTCGCAAGTCGAGTGCGATGTTTCCCGCGGAGCAAAGCTCGGTCCTGTTCGGATTGCGTCACCTGCCTGCCGGCGGCAATCGCTTTCTGAAGCTCAGTATTGATCGAGCTCGTCTGTACGATCGCGAACTAACACTCGAAGAAGTGGAGGCAGCAGCGAGTGGTAATGACTCGTATGTTTCCGACGACGAGTTAGTGCGGGCCATGACGCCTGCGCAGCGAGAGAAGCGAGCGGAACTGCGGAAGAAGCTCGATCAATACGGCGAATCGCTCAAGAAGTTGCCCGCGAATCAAGATCCCGCGAAGGCTCAGCAAGCTGTTCAGCAACGATTTGAGGATCATCTGCGAGAACTGATGAGGTCACGTACTTTTCAGCGTATTGAAGCGAACGACCCGCGTTATGGCGGCATCATCACGAATGCGGCCGTATTGAGTATGACGTCGGGGCCCAAGCGAACTCACCCGATCGCGCGAGGTGCTTGGGTCATCGAGGTAGTTTTCAATGATCCACCACCACCGCCGCCGAACGACGTCCCACCGCTGAACGAGGACGACTCGGCAAAAGACCAGACGATTCGCGAGAAATTCGCGGAACATCGTCGGAATCCATCGTGCGCTGGTTGCCACTCACGGATCGATCCGCTGGGTTTCGCACTCGAGAACTACGATATCACCGGAAGATGGCGCGAGCGATACGAGAACGGCAAGTCGGTCGATGCCAGCGGCGTGTTGCTCCGAACTCACTCGTTCGATGGCGTGGTGAAATTCAAGGAGTCGCTGGTCAAGGAAGAACAACGATTCGCAAGGGCGTTCACGGCTCACTTGCTGCGGTTCGCGTTGGGACGCGAGCTTGTTCCGACTGATTCGCTGATGATCGATGCGATCGTGAGCAAAACGGAAGGGGAGCAATTCCGGTTGAAGTCGTTGATGCGAGAAGTGGCGAGCGGGATGTGCGGTAGTTGGGCCACGAATCGTACGAAGTGATGGGGACCACGAATTGCACGAATCGAACGAATGGGAGAGGAGGGCGAGAGTAGGTTTCTGGTACTCGACTGATCGAGACCGCCTGAACGGGGCTTGTTCGGGCTACGGATAGGCTTTTTTTGTCCGGCTGTCTTGCCAAACAGCAAAGGAGTGGAAACCGAAGCTGCCACTCCTTGGAAGGTCTGATTGCCGTGGAACTTATTCCGATGAATGAGCCAGCGGCTCCTAACCGGCCATGCCATCGGTGAATGTGGCGGTGGTTAGCGACATTCCGGTCAAGTGGTCGTTCACCCACTTGATGCCGGCACTGCAAGCGCCCAGCAGGTGAGGGGCGGGAGCGGTCAACGGCAGGATGCTATCCTCGGCCTCGCTGAACATCGGCATGAGGTCGCCGCCATTGATGGCGCAGAATCGATCGCCGGCGCCGATCGCCAACAGCATCTTCGCGTAGCTCTCGAGATTCACTTCACCTTCACCGTGACCACAGAACTGGTGGCCGCGTTGCACCCAATCTTCGCTGATCATCAAGGTCGACGCGCCTTGCAGGAATTTGAAGTTCTTGGCGTGGCTGCCAATCACGCGCGGAGCAACGAAGGGGCTGGTGAATCGCTGCGACCAGCTCTCACCGGCCCAGCAATGGCTGGGATCACCCCAGACGCAGAGCGATGGGTCGTAATCGGTCGCCATGAGCAACAAGGCAAAGTCGCGCGAGCAGATGGCGCCCGTGCCAGGATGAATTTCGTGAGCCAGGTAAGCGCCCAACTGATTCGCGCGAGCTCGCAGGCGAGCGGTCTTTTCGCGGAAGCGTTCGAGTCCCGCGGCCATCATGCCATCCCAACCGAAGACCCAGGGATAGCCGCTATGCAGGACGGGGTGGCCCCACAATCCCCAGAACCAGCCGAAAATCCGAATGCCTGCCGCCGTGCCTGCCTCCAAGAGTCCCAGCAAATACTCTTCGGACCAGTCTTCGACATACTGGGCGCCGCGAGCGGCCACGGAGTTGGGCACGAACTTGTCGGCATACTCGAGTCCCCAGCGAGCACTCAGGTGAGCATACGCGGCGCAGTGAGCGCTGATGGTTGGAGCAACGATACCGGCGGCTGAAATGATCTGCTTTACTTCGTTCGCATCTCGAAACACGATCTTGCAGTTATCACCATGGCCAGGGCCATTCAACAAGTAGTTCGAGATCATGATTGAGCGAGCACCGCAGCCCGTCGCGTAACTCGCCACGTTTTCGAGGGTGTGCAAGGAGCCGACTAGTTGTCCCGTTTCGACGCCCGCGACCAAGCTGACTTGCCGCCCGCAGCCGAGATTCAAGCGAGCTCGGTTGGGATCGAAGTACGCATTGAGTTCCTTGAAGAACAGAGAATTCATGGAGGTGATTCCTTCGTGATGGTGGAAATGTCATGGGTGCTTCCCAGACCCGGTGGCGGTAAAGGTAACGTCTTTTCGTTGTTCGTGCGACAACACAAGGCGTTTACTCGTGTCGTCGGGGATTCATCGGATAGAATCTACCCCGGATGACGGGCTGCCAATGAATAGGAAGAGTTTGATCCAAGGCGATTTCAGGCGGGCTGGGATGAACAATCGACGCTGGGATACGTTAGTTTTCGGGCTTCTTCTGGTGTGGATCGTGTGGGCCGTTGCTCCACAAGCGGCCTTCAGCCAAGGGCTGCAATCGAATCATGGAGTCTTGCGAGCCGTTCCAGTGCGGCAACCCGTCGTGGTCGACGGGAAGCTCGACGAATGGGATGTGTCGGCCGAAATCGTCAGTTACGGCGTGCGAAGGCTCCGTGACCGGTACTCGGTTCGAGTGGCCGCGATGTGGGATGCGGAGGCCGTCTATCTCGGACTCAAGTGGCGCGACCCCACTCCAATGATCAACAATGTGGACGTCGATGCCACGCCGGGCGATGGCTGGATGGCCGACTCGTTCCAAGGACGCTTCATCGTGGCGGGGCGACAGGTCCACCTGACGACCTGCTATTCATCGAAAAAGGACAAGACAGCGGCGGTGATCGAATACGACGCGGCGCTCAATCAGGCCGGGCGGCGAGTGTTCGTTTCACCGGGCAAAACGACCCAGGACCCGACCGGATTCGCTCAGGCGTTCGTCTCCGATAGCGACTCGCGGGGATATACCCAGGAATTACGTATTCCGTGGGCATTGCTCGGCAAGGATTTTCGACCCACCGCAGGCGGAAAAATCGGCTTTACAGGCGAGTACTTCTGGGGGAACGCCAGCGGGACGACATGGCCGGCGGTGATGTGGAGCGATCCGATCAATCCCAAGAATCCCGTGCGGATTGTCGTCTATCAGAATCCAGGCGTATGGGGAGAAATGGAATTGCTGGGGCAGGGCAATCTGCCTCGCGCGAGTGAGCGGGACGACGAATTACGGCTGGTGGGAACTACGCCTCTACGATTCGAAGTTCCCGGAGACGCGACGCATTTCTCCGTCGTAATCGAGGATGCCAGTGGTCGGCGAGTGAGGAATCTGGCCTCGCACCTCCGCGTGGAAGATTACGAAGTACGGCGTGAACGCACTCAAACTGATTCCGACGGCAAAAATCAACCCGCGAAGACGCCAGCAACCAGCCAACCTCGTGAGTCACTCACGGCAATGTCGTCGACGAAGATGATCGAGGTCCCTTGGGATATCCGGCCTGACGGCGCTTGGAATCCCAATCGGTTGCTGTTCTTGGATGACCAAGTGGTGGCCGCTGGTACTTACACGGCCCGCTGCGTAGTTCATCGAGGCATTGGAGTGACGTACGCCGGGTCGTTCTACAATCCCGGCACGCCGCCATGGCCGACCGCGAGCGGAACCGGCGCCTGGGGCTTCGATCACACGGGGCCCAGCGCAGTCGCGGCCATGCCGAAAGAAGCGAATACGAAGGGACGAGTTTTCCTGGGGTGGCATCACGGCGAATGCGGCGTCGGATTCATCGGGCTCGATGGCAACGGCAAGAAAATCTGGGAATGGTTGCGGCGGGGAGTGGGAGCGACCCACATCGCGGCCTCTACACAGTACGTTTACTTTTGCTTCGAAGAGGGAGGCAAGCCGGCGCTCGGCAAAGTGCAGCCCGACAACGGCGAGCAACTCAAGTTCAGCAATGGACTGCTCGATATCCCGCTGGCCGCGCCGCCAACTGGTTTGGCAGCACGTGGCGCGAATCTCCTTGTTTCACTCGCGTCCGCAAACAAAGTGCTTTGGCTCAACGCGGAAACGGCAGCCATTCAGCACGAGTTTCCCGTGCCAGGGGCCGGAGCATTGACCTTCGTCGGGGACGATCGGTTCGTGGTGACGAGTGGCGACCAGTGGCTTCAGGGCGAGTTGTCTCGACGGTCAATCACACCGGTGCCCAACAGCAAAGCGAGCCAACCAACGATGAGCGACGCCATGCCGCTCGCCTTCGGAGCGGGAAAGCTGTTCTACGGCGACACGATTGATGCGAACGTCAAGGTTGTGACTGCGATCGATAAACGGAGGCAAGGGGAAACGGCCATTGGTGAGCCGGGAGGGCATCCGCCTGGCGTCTGGCGAGCTCAACGCATGAATACGCCGCGGGCGATCGCAGTCGAGGAACAGGCGTCCGGCGGCGTTCATGTGTGGGTCGTTGAAGCAAGTCATTCGCCTCGTCGCATCAGTGTTTGGGATGCTTCGACCGGAAAATTGGTACGCGACTACATTGGCAACACTCGGTATAGCGGAACCGGTGGGTTCTTGAGCGACGACGTTCCAGGGATCGGTTTCGTTGATGGAGTGAAGTACCAACTCGACCTGCCCGCCGGGACCTACACACCGCTGGAAGTGCTGGGTGGAACGCCGACGCCGCGCCCCTCGGAACACAACGGGTTTACGCTCGGAAAAGGAGCGGGCAATTTCGCCAATCCGTATCATTTTCTCAGCAGCGCCAGCGGTCGCGAGCACGAGTACATCGTCGAAGCGGGCGGCACTCAGCCCATGGTCTTCATGAAGCGAGGCGACCGATGGCAATGCGTCGCCGCCCTCGGGTCAGCTCAACAGCAGTTTCCCGAAAAGGTGACAAAGGCCCCCAGTCCAACGGCCGTGTTTTCTTGGCATGATGCGAATGGCGACGGCCACCAACAGGCGAGCGAGATTACCTGGCGCGATCTTGGGGTGAAGCAGGTTTTTCAGTGTGGTTGGGGATATCGCTGTGGCCGCGATCTGGTCTTTTATCACTCAGGCTGGGCTTTTCGACCCGTCCGTTTCACGCCCGACGGAGCGCCTGTTTACGACGTTTCCAAGGCGGAACGTTTACCGGGTGAATTGGGACAGGTGAAAGGCGACATCCATAAGACTCGTTTCGGTTATGTCGCTGATACCAGTACGGGAGAAGTAGTGGATCGGCTCAATGTCATCCATGGATTGCATTACGTCACGGGATTCGATCAATCGGGAAGGCTTGTGTGGAAATACCCCAGCTATTGGGTTTCCGTCCATGGCGCGTTCACGGCGCCGATGGCGATGCCGGGCGTGCTGATGGGAGTGCTGAAGACCAGTGGCGTGATTGAAGGAGTCGCAGCGCAACCGGGAACGGTGAAGTCGGGAGAGTCGCGCGAGGATCGAGCTCTTACGGCAACCGGGGCGACTCATGATGTGATTTCGTTACGCGGCAACATTGGACAGGAATTTTTGATTCGCGACGATGGCGTGTATCTCGCGGAACTCTTCACCGACCAGCGGATGGCCCCCGCCGATTTGCCGCCAACACGAGACATTGTGGGCGCGCCGATCAACGAAACGACTCTTGGTGGCGAACCATTCAATGGATGGATTGGTCGGCAACGCGACGGCAAGGTCCGCATGACGTATGGCCTAACGGACGTGCGGATCGCTGAAGTGGTCGGACTCGATCGTGTTACCGAACTCCCGAGCCAGTCGATCGTCATTGGTGAAACAGAATTGGCCGCCGCTCGCAAGTTTCAACCCAAGTCGGCGGCGACGCAAGTCACCGAAGCGATCGTCCCGCGAGGCGGTGCGTTCACGGACGCGAACTTGACAGAGACGGGCTTCTTCGCCGACTCGCAGGATGTGCTGGTGATTCGCTCGGGACGCGAAGAATTGGGGCGAGCACGACTGCGATGGGACGAGTCGGGATTGCATCTGGCCTGTCAAGTCGCGGACGCGACTCCTTGGGTCAATAAAGGGACTTCCGGCCCGCTGGCATTCAAATCGGGCGACAGCGTGAATCTGTTTGCCAGCACAACCGACTCGGCCATGCCCGATCGGTTGGCCGGCGCCCGGGTGCTGCTCACCTCGTTGCGAGGCAAGCCGACGGCCATGGTCTATCGGCCCGCGGGGCCCGGCAACTCGGCCTATGTGTTCGAGTCGCCGGTGCGGAAGTCGGCATTCGCACACGTGGCCGAGTCGTCGGAAATTCGTTTCGCTGTGCAGCCGGGCAACGGAAGCTACAGTTTGAAATGCACAATTCCTTGGTCGGAGTTGGCGATACAACCTGCGAAGGGAATGAAAATCCGCGGCGATATCGGATTCCTGTTCGGCGACGATGTCGGAGCGTCCACGGCTCAACGCGTGCACTGGGTCGATCGAGCCACGAATGTCGTCAACGACTCGCCGACAGAAGCCGAGTTTTTTCCGGCACGCTGGGGTACATGGACGCTGTCGGATACCGAACAACGAACCGCGAGTGTTCCCGCGAAAACATTCCCTGTTCAGCCAGCGGCGAGTAAACCGCAGGCGCCGAGCGTCGCTGGTTGGAAAACCGTGTATCGCGAAACTTTTGACGAATGTCCCGTGGGATTGAAGACAGGCGAGGGAGCTCTCGCTCATTGGGAAATGGGCTCGGCGCTCGGTGTTGTGCGCGAGGGGGGAAAGGGCTCGACCAGTGGGAGATACCTGGCCCAGTTTACTCCCTGGCAGCACTTCAACTTTGGTCCCGTGTTCAAGGTGGACCTGAAGAATCATCCTCACACGCATGTGCGCGTTCGGTTCAATCTGTATACGTTTGGCGAGTGGCGTGGATTGCATGGCCAGGGATCGCCGCACACGATAGGCCTGCATGATTCTCGAGCATCACGGCCTTGGAGCAAGTACTTCGCGCTGGCGACGGTTGAAGGCTCGAAACAGTCTTGGCCTGACTTGATCCATGCCGCAACACATCCCGCGGCGACTGGGGCGATTCGCGACGGTCGAATTGACACTGCCCAGAGTCATCAAAACGATCATCGTTGGCCGGTGTCGGTTGAGTATGTGTCGGGTTCCGATACTCTCCGATTCGCGGTGTTGAGCGGCTGGCATTCACTCGGCGGACCACCGCTGCCGGAGCCGACCTTTGGTTTAGACGACATTCACGTCGAAGTGCTCGATGCGCGAACCCCTCTTGGCTTGACTCCATTAGATGGACCAAGCTCGGGTTCTCGCGACTCTTCCTCGTCTCAAGCAACTGATCCAACGAAGCAGCCGCCTGCGTTCCGTTGGATTTCGGTGAAGAGTGCGGCCCCGAATCGAGGCGGGGCGACGTCGCAACAAAATGATGTTTCGCCGGCAAATTCCGAGCGAAATGTAGAGCTGCGATTTGCGCTCGATAGCGCTGGCTATGTGACCTTGGTCATCGAAAATGCCGAGGGAGTTCGCGTGAAGAATCTGGTCGGAGAGACTCGTTTCGATGCGGGCGAGCATGTCGTTATCTGGGATGGCCGCGATGAGACGAGCAAGAACTTTCGAATCTGCGGTGTCTATGACATTGATCCTCAGCCCGTGGCCAAGGGGCAGTATCGAGTGCGTGGACTGGTGCGTCCCGCCATCGAAGCTCGTTATGAACTGACGGTCAATAATGCGGGAAATCCTCCTTGGCCAAAGCAAGATGGAACAGGTCGCTGGCTCGCGGACCACTCGCCGCCGAGCGATGTTTTGTTCTTGCCGCCGGGACGAGCCGCTCATCGAGGCTCGGTCCATGATGCAGGCTATCGGCCCGGCGCCGCCGATTTCATCCCCACGGATGAACCACTGGTGTTGATCGCCAGCCATGTCGCCGAGTCAGGCGATGGCTTGGTGTGGTGTGGTCTGAACGGCGAAAAACGGCGAGGGATACGCAGCCTGGGAGCAGGTGGAGGCTGGTGTGGAGCCGAGCGATTAGCACGCGATGCGGGCCCGATGGCGGATGCTTCGGTCTACGCCTATCTGGCCACCGGTTGGAAAAACACATTCGAGTTGCGCACCTTGCCCGCTGGCGAGGTCATTCACTCGATGGAAGTGGATACGCCTGGCGAAATCCATTGCTTGGGAGTCGCGGTTCACAATCGTCTGTTGGCGGCGACGTTGAGTCCGGTACGCGTGCGCGATGAAGTGCAGCGGGCGACTGACCAGGGCGGTAAGCAGTCGTCGTCCCAGTCTTGGGGATTGCTCTTGTTGTTCGACACGGTCGCTCGCAAACCGCTGGGGACACTGCCGCTATTGGGAGTGGGAGGCGTTACGTTCGACGATCAAGGACGTCTATTCGTCGTCGTGAACAATCAGATTGTGAAACTGGAAGGGCTCGACCGGCAGCGATCAGCACCGCTTACCGATGTACCTTTGACGAAGTTGACGGGCCACTCAGCTCTGTCTGATCCGCGTCAGTTGATGTTCGACAGCGGCGAGCTGTTTGTGGCTGATCACGGAACATCTCATCAGATCCACGTCTTGGACACTCAGGGGCGCGAGCTGAGAACGATTGGTCGACCGGGCGGCGCGAAGCTGGGAGCGTATCAGCAAGATGCGATGCAGAAACCGGCTGGCATGACGATCGATTCAAGGGGGAAGTTATGGGTCGCTGAATCGGACCTTTCGCCGAAGCGAGTTAGCGTTTGGAGTCGAGACGGTAAATTCGAACGGGCTTACTACGGACCGCCGGGATATGGGGGCGGCGGTTCGCTTGACCACTTCGACCCCACTCGTTTCTATCTTTCGTATGGTTCGGGGCTGGAGTTTCAAGTCGATTGGCTGACACGAACTTCTCGTCCCGTGCATCGCTATTGGATCGATGATGCCGCCGCTTTGCGACTTGGAGGCGACTGGCATGCGGCGCCCGAGACCCCTCTGGTTGTTGCTGGTCGTCGCTACCTTACTAACGCCTTCTCGAATAGTCCTGGTGGTTTTGGACAGGTGGTTGGGGTGTGGCGGCTTGAGAACGAGCAAGCTGTTCCCGCGGCCGCTGCTGGCGCCGTTTCCGCTTGGCCTCCGTTGAATGCCGACGAGTTCAAGCAGTTGACGCCAGAGAAAGCCGACCGAGGTAAGACGTTCTTCGTCTGGTCTGATCTGAATGGCGACCAGCGACCGCAGGCGAACGAGGTGACAACAACGACCGACGACGGCATTCAACGCAACAACGGCAAGCATGTCGGCGGCATTTACGTTGGCCCCGATTTATCATTGACCACCTCGTTCGGGCTGCATCTCAAGCCTCTGCGATTCACGGACCGGGGAGTCCCCGTGTACGACGCCGCGCAGACCCAACGGCTCGTCAGGCAACTCGAATACCATTGGGTGCCGTATGACGCGGTGGCGTCGTCGGATGGCTGGTTTATCACGAAGGCTGAACCGTTGCGAGGTTTCCGCGAAGGGAAGCAGTTGTGGAGTTATCCGAATCAATGGCCGGAGTTGCATGCTTGTTTGCGCGAGCCGCCTCCGTTGTCGTCGCCGGGGAAATTCATCGGCACTATGCGTTGGCTCGGTCACCCTATCTCGCCTCGAGGCAGCGATGTGGGCGAGATCTTTGCGCTGACGGGCTACTACGGTCAGATTTGCCTGATTACCGCCGATGGGCTGTGCGTGGGGACTCTGTTTCAGGACGCACGCGCGACGGGTTACTTCAACGCGTTCGAGAAGTTGACGAGCGCTCAACCAGGAACGCTTATGAACGAGGCGAGTTTACAGACGGAGTGTTTCTTTGACACGATCACTCAGACGACCGATGGTCGGGTTTACTTGCAAGCTGGCAAGTCGCAATGCAACATCGTGCGGCTGGATGGACTAGAGTCAATTCGGCGTCTCCCGACGGAGGTGTTCGAGCTCGAGTAATGAAGCGACGGTTTGGAGCTAGTTCGACGTCGTTCCGGATTGTGCGACCCGCTGGGATGCGCGATGATGGAGTGTTGGCGGACCGCACGCGCGGTCGGCGTCCCCGGTTCGTTTTTCATTGTTTGGAGGAGTCAACTCATGCGCCGTCGGGCGGTTTTTGCTTTGTTTGTCGTTGTTTTGTTTGGCTGGAAAGCTCCTGATCGCGTTCTGAGCGACGAGCCGAGTTCGGTGGTGGAACCAGGGGCCAAGGTGCAGAAATTGGCCGGGGACATGAAGTTCACCGAAGGGCCGGTCTGGATTCCGGCTCGCAAGGTGCTCGTGTTTTCGGACATACCGAATAGCAAGTTGATGCAATGGAGCGAAGCAGGCGGGTTGTCGGTCTTTCGCATGAGTGAGCAATCGAACGGGAACATTCTGGACCTGGAGGGACGATTGCTCTCGTGTCAGCATGCCGGTCGCAATATCGTGCGGACCGAAGCGGGTGGAGAAGTGTCGGTCGTTGTCGACAAGTACGACGGCAAGCGATTCAATTCCCCCAATGATCTCGCCATTCGTTCGGATGGGACGATTTGGTTTACCGACCCGGCCTGGGGATTGGTGGGACCGCACGAGATTCCTGGTCATTGGGTTTACAAGTTTGACCCCAAGACGGGCAAGGTCGAGCCCGTGATCAAGGACTTGGCCATGCCGAATGGAATTAACTTCTCGCCCGACGAGAGCCGTTTGTACGTGGCCGATACGGGTGGACACGAGAGGCAACCGAATCCGGAATTGCGCAAGCTGCCTGCGGGGATTCACTGCTACGAAGTGAGCAAAGCGGGCGAGTTGGGCAAGAAGTTGTTCAAGATCGATCACGGAAGTGATGGGATGGCGGTGGACGTGCAGGGAAACCTCTACACGACTCATGGCAAGATCCAGGTCTACAACGCGGATGGTAAGAAGCTGGAGACGATTGACGTGCCCGAGGGACCGGCGAATTGCACGTTCGGCGGCGATGACTATAAGACCCTGTTCATTACCGCTCGAACTTCGCTGTACAGCATCCGACTGAAGCACGCGGGTGCGAAGCCGCCCGGCGCGAAGTGGTAAGGCCTAGTGGGGAGATGGTCTTGCATAACGAGTCACGGGACAGGTGAGTCCCGTGGCGAGGCTGTCGTCGACGACGCGTGTCTGGCTTTCGAGTCTTATTTCTTCGTCAACAACTCCGATGGACGCCCCACATCCATGAACACCTATACCCACGACGCGAAACTGACGGCGGAAATCACCCTTTCGGCGATAATTCAACGCCCTCCAAAGTTCTCTGAATCCGTTAGTTGGCCGCTGTTGGTGATCTTGCATGGCCGCGGAGAACGCGCGCGGGAAGATTTGATTATTGAGAATTGCTTTACAAAGGACATGGAGATTGCGAGGCAAGGCCAGTTTGTCGTCGCCGCTCCGATTTGCCCCAAGGAATCTGCCTGGCCTCAACTCGCGCGATTCCTGGATCGGTGGCTAGCGGTACTGCTGGATGATCGAGAGCTACGTATCGACGCCACTCGGGTCTATCTAACGGGCTATAGCATGGGAGGCTTTGGCACGCTGGTCTGGGCGGGGAGTTTCCCCAATCGGTTTGCCGCAATCGCGCCGCTATGCAGTGGTGGTGGCGGCTACTGGTTGTTCGATCTTGATCCTCATGAGTTGTCAGATGCCGCTAAGAAGTGGAAGCAAGGATCGAAGCATAGCAATCGACTCCTCGATCAACTCAAGTCAACTCCAGTACATCTGTACCATGGTAAGCACGACAGCGTTCACCCCTTTCAAGATTCCGTCGTTGTTCTTGACCAATTGCGTGAAGTAGGTTGCCCCGTGACTCTAACGGAAATCACTGCAGACCATAAGATTTGGCCGATCGTCTACAGCGATGCTGATTTTTACGACAAGCTTCTGGCAAAATAAAAAACTTGAGGACGATCACAGCCATCCAGTCGAGCACGCAATCGGTTGTTTTTCACATGGTGGCCTTTCTCGCATGTTCCCTATGAAGGTCGTCGTGCATTGGACGATTGTTCCGATATTTAGTGGCCAATCAGGTCATCTCCACATGAAAACACTCATCTCTAGCTTGCTGTTGTTCTCTGCGTGTGTTGGTACGGTTGCGGCCGACCAGCGACGGCCGAACGTTCTGTTCATCGCGGTGGATGACTTGCGGCCTGAGCTTGGTTGTTATGGCAATCGAGTCGTGAAGTCGCCGCATATGGATCGGTTGGCTGCGCGGGGAGTCGTGTTTGACCGGGCGTACTGCGCTCAAGCCGTTTGCTCGCCGTCACGCACCGCCATGATGACAGGCTTGCGGCCTGACTCGACGAAAGTCTGGGACTTGAACACGCATTTTCGAGCGGCGGCGCCCGACTGTGTGACTTTGCCTCAGTACTTCAAGTCGCAAGGTTGGAAATGCGCCGCACTGGGCAAGATTTACCACAACGGATTCGAGGATGGGCGATCGTGGAGCGAGCCGCATTGGTATCCTCGAGGGAACTCGGTGGATACAGATCCACTCGATTGGACCAAGCGAATCGTCACGAAGCATGCGGTCAGTGTGACTGAGTACGCCAATCCCATGGCGGAAGGCCCGGCTCGCAAGAATGGCAAAGCGCCGAAGCAGGGGCCGGCGTTCGAGGTTAGTCCCAAGGTGGACGACGAGTTGCCTGACGGAGCTGTGGCGGCGGAGGCGGTCAAGCGGATCGCTACATTGTCGAAAGGTGCGCAACCCTTCTTTCTCGCCGTAGGATTCGTCAAGCCTCATCTGGGCTTTGTGGCGCCGAAGAAGTACTGGGATCTGTACGATCCGACCCGGATCCCCGGACCAGCGACCGACAAGCTGCCTCGTGGGACGGCCGAATTCGTCGGACATACAAACGGCGAGTTGCACGCGTATCCTGGAGTACCGAAGGAGAATCCGATTCCCGCCGAATTCGCGACGAAGTTGCGGCACGGCTACTACGCGTGTATCTCGTATACCGACGCACAAATTGGCCGCTTGCTCGACGCTCTGGATGCCGCGGGCGTGGCCGACAATACGATCATCGTGCTCTGGGGCGATCACGGGTGGCAGTTGGGCGACCATGGGTTATGGCACAAGCACACCAATTTTGAACTGGCAGCTCGCGCCCCATTGTTGATCAGTGCTCCACGTTTGATGACCGCAGGACAGAAGTGCGAGGCGCCTGTTGAGTTCGTGGACGTGTACCCGACATTGGCTGACTTGTGCGACTTGACGATTCCTCAGGGGCTTGCCGGGAAGAGTCTCAAGGTCTATCTGGAGACTCCCGGCGCGCCGATGCAAAAGCCAGCGCTCAGCCAGTATCCACGGAGTTCGGCCGAACATGGCGGCGCCTTGATGGGTTACAGCGTGCGCACGGAGCGATGGCGTTGCACGTTTTGGCGTAAGCGAGGCGGAGCCGAGATCAAGTACGTCGAGCTCTACGACGAAGTGAATGATCCGCATGAAACGGTGAATCTGGCGACTCGCGCCGAGCATGCCGACATGATTGCGTCCCTCCAGAAGCACCTGCCGGCGGTGGGCAGTGATTCGCCGCCAGCGGCTTCCGCGAAGCCTGCTGCCAAGCTGGCGAAGAAGGGGGCTGCCGCCACTCCCAAGGATGAGGACCGTGTGGCTCGCTTCGCACGTTTGTATCCGGGAAAAGATCAGGTTACGCTCGAAGAGTACTTGGCTGGACAGGGAGGCGATAAGCAAGCCGCGCGCGAGCGATTCAAGAAGATGGATCGAGATGCCGATGGGCTGGTCACTCGAAGCGAGTTCGTGGGCGATACGAAGCCGACGAAGAGTCCCTCGACGAAGAATGTCCCCTGACGGAAACCGAGTGAAGCCAAAGAGACGAAGTTACGAGATTCCTGCAATCGCGCACGTCGTTAGGACTATCGAAATGCAAGTAACACATGACCGGCTGACAAGCGAGAACTGGAATCCGTGGTCGGTTGGCGTCCGCGGTGCATTTGTTGGGTTGGTGGTGCTTCTCGCGACGGCCGTAGGCGCCGCCGAGCCTGTCGATTATCTGACGCAGATCAAGCCGATCCTTCGCGAGCGGTGTTTCGCTTGCCATGGCGCCTTGAAACAAGAAGCTCAGTTGCGCCTCGATACGGCCTCGCTGGCGAAGCAGGGAGGCGAATCGGGAGCGGCGATCACGCCGGGGGAGACTGCGACCAGTCTGTTGTTGAAGCGAGTCACGGCGGCAGACGAGTCGGAAAGAATGCCGCCGGCGCAAGAGGGCGAGCCACTGACCGAATCGCAAGTTTCGCTGCTCAAACGGTGGATTGCGGAAGGGGCGAAGGGGCCGCCAGACGAACAGCCTGAGTCCGATCCCGCGAAGCACTGGGCGTTTCAGCCGATTGTGCGTCCCGCGGTCCCTCGGATCGACGCCGATTCGGTTCGCAATCCGATCGATGCGTTTCTCCAGAAGAATCGTCAACAGCGGGGAATTCAACCTCAGCCGGAAGCGCCTCGCATTGTCCTGCTGCGTCGGCTGTATCTCGACTTGATCGGCATTCCACCGACTCGCGAAGAAATTACCGCATGCGAGGCTGACACTTCGCCGCAGTGGTACGAGAAGACCGTGCAACGGTTGCTCGATGATCCACGGCATGGCGAACGGTGGGCTCGTCACTGGATGGATGTGTGGCGTTATAGCGACTGGTGGGGCCTGGGCGATCAGCTACGAAACAGTCAGAAGCACATCTGGCACTGGCGAGACTGGATCGTGGAGTCGCTGAACGAAGATACGCCGTACGACGAGATGGTGCGGTTGATGCTGGCGGCCGACGAGCTGCATCCCAACGACTTGAACAAATTGCGGGCAACAGGCTATCTCGCGCGCAATTACTGGCTATTCAATCGTCCGCAGTGGATGGAAGAAACCGTCGAGCATGTAAGTAAGGGATTCCTCGGTCTGACCATGAATTGTGCTCGTTGCCACGACCACAAGTACGATCCACTCGAACAGACCGACTATTATCGACTGCGAGCGTTCTTCGAGCCGTACCATGTGCGGATGGATGTGGTTCCCGGCGAAGCCGATCTGACTCGCGATGGCATCCCGCGGGCATTCGATGGACTGCTGGAGGAACCGACTTATCGCTACATTCGAGGCGACGAACGCAACCCGGACAAGTCTCGAGTCATAACGCCAGGAATTCCTGCCTTGTTGGCGTTCGATGCCTTGAAGATTCAACCCGTGTCGCTGCCCACGGAAGCATGGCAGCCCGAGAGACGAGCCTGGGTGCTCGACGCCCAAGCGACCGCGGCCCAGTCACGTTTGAATGCTGCGATCGCGGATCGGCAAAAGGCCCAAGAGAAACTAGATGCGGCGAAAAAGTTGGCCGCCGAGTTGCCAGATACTTCGCCGGTCGATTCAAGGAAGCCGCAGACCGGCGATGCGGTTGCGGGAAAGACAGCGACCAATACGAACTCGCCGATACTCTTGGAGCAATTTGAGTCGCTGCAGCCGGATCGCTGGAAGTTGTTTGGCGGCGAATGGAAGCATGAGCCGGGTAAGTTGTCGCAAAAGATGGATGGCGCCAATCGAGCGTCGCTGCGATGGTTGGGACAGTTGCCAACGGACTTCGATGTCTCGATGCGATTCACGATTCAAGGCGGCAGCAAATGGCGTAGTGTCGGGATGGCGTTTGATGTGAGTCAGGCCGATCCGACTCAAGCCGCGACTTCGGCGGATAGCGAGCAAAATGTCTACGTGAGTGCTGTCGCGGGCGGGTCGAAAATACAGGCTGCCTACCATCGAGGAGGCCAGTGGCAATATCCGACCGGAACCGCCATGCGATCGTTGCCGATCGAAATCAATCGGCTGTATACGTTGAGAGTGCAAGCGCGTGGGCAGTTGATCAACGCGTCGCTCGACGGCGAGCCGCTCGTTGTATTCGAGACGCCGCTGGAGCGTCGAGCCGGCTCGCTCCAGGTCACGACGTTCGATGCGCTCGCGACCATTCACGAAATCACCATTAGCGGGCTTGATCCGAAAATTGCGTTGCGAGCGCCGATGGCCGCTCCAGCGACCAATTCAAAGCCGATGACCAAGGAAGCCGCAGCGGCGGCTGTGGCCGCGGCCCAGCAGGATTTCGCGATCGCGGATCTTGCCGTGGCCGTCGCACAATCAGATGCCGAAAGCGTGTCCAAGCGTATCGCGGCCCATCGAGTGGATGACTCGACGGCAGCGGGAAAGGCGAGTGAAGCGGAACGAGCGGAGGTGATTGCCGCGGCGGTCCGCGCCGAGCGACAGACAGCCGTTGCGAAAACTCGCCAGCGAGTGGCTGTGGCCGAGCAGGCTGTGCAGCGAGCTGCGAGCGACAAGAAGGAGGCTGCCGAGAAGGCGCTGAAAGCGGAACGCGAGTCGCTCGAGAAATCGCTCGCCCTAGCGTCCGCCGAGGTGAAGCCGACGGACGCTTACACGCGTTTTGTGGGGGCGATGTGGACGCCGACGCGTTTCTTCAATTCCGGCAAGGATGATCCCGAAGTCAAGTTTCAACCCCAGAGCAGCGGTCGCCGGACTGCTTTGGCGACTTGGATCACCGATCGACGTAATCCGCTCACAGCTCGCGTGGCCGTGAACCACCTTTGGATGCGTCATATGGGACAACCGCTCGTGCCCACGGTGTTCGACTTTGGTCGCAAGGGGACGCCGCCAACGCAGCCCGAGTTGTTGGATTGGTTGGCGAGTGAATTCATGAATCATGGTTGGAGTATGAAGCACTTGCATGCGGTGATTGTGAACTCGGCGGCTTATCGCATGAGTTCATCGTTAGCGGGGGCCGACGTGGCCATGGCGCGCGACCCCGAAAATCACTTTTGGTGGCGACGAGTTCCGATAAGGATGGAGTCGCAATTGGTGCGAGATTCCCTGTTGTCGATGGCTGGCGTTCTCGACGCTACTCGTGGCGGGCCTACCGTGCCTGCCGCCCAGCAAGCGACATCGACTCGCCGCAGTCTCTATTTCTTCCACTCCAATAACGAACGAAACTTGTTTCTCACGATGTTCGACGAGGCGCTCGTGAAGGACTGTTATCGCCGCGAACAGAGCATTGTGCCTCAACAAGCCCTGGCTCTCTCAAACAGCCAGTTAGCGCTTGACGCCGCCGACCAAATCGCCAAGCGGTTATCGGAACCCTCGGTGGCGGACGATGTCTTTGTGCGAGATGCCTTCCGAGTGGTCACGGGCATTCAGCCGAGCAAGGAAGAAGTCGCGGCGAGTCTCTCCGCACTCGAGGCGTGGGCAAAACTGCCCAATGGTTCGACTGCCACGGCTCGCGCTCATCTTGTCTGGGCGCTCATCAACCACAATGATTTCGTGACCCTACGTTAACTCTTGGGCAAGAGAATCTCCGATGAATCATCGTCGCAACTTTTTTTCCGATGTCGGCCTAGGGTTCGCTGGCTTGGCGCTCGGCGCCATGTTACAGCGTGATGGTTGGGCTCGCGAAGGAGGCAAGGGCACTCTGGGCCAGCCGCATTTTCCACCGAAGGTGAAGAGCGTCATTTGGCTGTTCATGAATGGCGGCGTGAGTCACATGGAGAGCTTCGACCCCAAGCCGATGCTCACCAAATACGCGGGCAAGACGATCGCGGAGACTCCTTTCGCCGATGCTCAGAATCCGAAGAAGCTCGCCTTAGAGCGACTCGTCGTTCCCGACGGCAATGGCAACCAGCGAAACGTGCTGTATCCGCTGCAAGTGGGCTATCAAAAGCACGGTCAAAGCGGCATCGAGGTCAGTGATTGGTTTCCCTTTATTGCCAAGCAGGTCGACAAGCTGGCGATCGTTCGTTCCATGTGGACGACCGACAGCAATCATGGCGCCCAGACTCAATTCCATTCGGGACGTCATCCGAACGACGGCGAGTTTCCTAACTTAGGTGCATGGGTGCATTACGGTTTGGGCTCGTTGAACGACAACTTGCCGCAGTACATCTCGATTGGCAACCGTGAGTATTGGAACAAGCGGGATGGACATTACCTGGGGCCCGCTCACGATGCGGTGCCGCTGCGCATTGACCCCAATAATCCGCTCGATTTCAGCCGCCCGGCTCGCCCCGTTTCACCCGAGGCAAGGTCGGTGGGACGCGACTTGATTGGGCGGTTGAATGCGTTGCGCGGCGTCGAGTATCCGCATGATCCGGTGTTGGCTGCTCGAGTGGCCTCGTACGAATTGGCTTTCCGCATGCAACAGTCGGTGCCTGAGGTGGTCGACTTTTCGCAAGAGACCGCGGAGACTCAGGCCCTGTATGGAATCGACCGCCCTCACTGTCGAGATTTCGGCATGCAGTTGCTCGCGTCGCGACGGTTGGTCGAGCGCGGCGTTCGTTTCATCCAGATTCAGCATGGCGCCGGTGGCGCTGGAACGTGGGACGCACATGGCGGTCTCAAGGCGAATCACACCAAGAACTCGCTGGCGGTCGATCAGCCGATCGGCGGACTTTTGGAAGATCTAGAACGTCGCGGCCTGCTCGACGAGACGTTGGTGGTGTTTGCCTCCGAGTTTGGACGGACGCCCGGTTCTCAAGGGTCGGATGGGCGCGACCATCATATCTTCGGCTTCACCGTCTGGATGGCAGGAGGTGGTTTGAAGCGAGGCGTAGTGCATGGCGCGACCGACGAGATTGGCTTTCATGCGGTAGAGGACCGGCACTACGTGACCGACATTCACGCGACGATCCTCCATCAACTGGGGCTCGACTCGCGTCAAATGGAGATTCCCGGCCGCAAGCGACTCGACATTGATCACGGAAAGCCGATAAGCGAGATCATCGCCTGAGTGGGGCAGCCGGACGAAAAAAGCAGGTCCTTCCCATGTTGTTGTGGGTAGCTGTCGAAGAGGTGCTCGGTGCGGCTGTCGCCGCAGGATTTTCGGAGGCATAACTCCGGTGTCCAAAAGGTGCGGAAAGAAGAAGAGCCTCTGGCGGCGTTGAACCACCAGAGGCAGGATGCACCATTTGGCGCACCGTCGACCGGGATATCCCTTGTCAGGTTGCGTCCCCGCAGAGCCTGACTCCGTTTCTCCCGGCACCACTAAGATACCGACCGGAGGCGATGCGGTCAATGAACATTTGGACACCTGAGTGATGCCTGAGAAAATCCCGCGGCGACAGCCGCGCCGACCAACATTCGGGCAACAAACCACACGAAACCCGGAAGAACCAAAAACAACGCCTTCCGGAGAATGGATGGGCATGGGCCACAAACTGGAATTCCCCATGGGGGAGTTCTCGAGGCCTTTCTAAATTCCGATTCGAGACCGCTGCTTGGGTGTCCGCCCCACGAACCAGATATCCCCTTTATGGGGTTGATCGCTGCAAACTGCTGATTTTTCTGTGAAAGCGCGCAACGCTTGGCAAGTGACGGGATCTTTCCTAATGGCGACCCATGTGGCTTCGGCCAGACGCCATCATCCCCAAGCCACGAATACGGTGTTTCCGCCGGAGTCAGGTATCGTGAATATCACAACAGTCGCCGTCCTCTTTCTTGGCTTAAGTGCGTTGATATTTGTGATCAAGAGCCTGCTCCACCGGCGCCCATCGCTGAGCACTCGGTTGGCCGCAACTGGTCTGGCGCTATTTCTGGCCTTATTGGCTTCCCTGGGTGCGCTCCATGCCTGGGGCGAATCGCAGTCGATTGGTTGGACCATTGGTTACGGGGGCTTCGCGATCATTTCGCTTGCTTCGGCTGCTCGGCAATTCATCCCCGAGTGACTCGGCTCGAATAGCTGAGTCGTGGAGGGCGGAAAATCCGCGGCGCACCGAAGTTCCTCGGCATTGGGCTCCACTGGTATTCTCAAGTCCAGGCGCCAGACTTACCGCGAGTCCTTGGGAATTCCCTGATAGAACCACGACTTGTCGATGACTGCGACTCGCAGGTCGATGACATCTTGCATCGACCAATTGGGCAGATACTCGCACGTCCAATAGTTCACGATGGCTTGGCCGTTCTTCGTGAAACGGCAACCGGGATTGGAGAACGCTCGTTGCGGGTCGGTTTCTATCGCTCGCACATTCTGCCATGTCTTGCCATGATCCCGTGAGATGGCGGCGGAGAGGGGACTGCGTTTACCGAAGTGCGAACGGAATTGGGGGTCATACGACTGGTTCCAAATGAGCAGCAAGTCGGTCGTTCCGGGGATTCGCGTCATCTCGGGGCACGATTCGGGCGAGATCACATCGCTGGCTCGAGCCGGTCCCCAGGTCACGCCGGCATCCGTCGAATCGGCAAAGTAGAGCTTCCCGAGTTGATTGCGCATCACCATCAACACTCGGCCATCTCCCGTCTCTTCCACGTGGGGCTCCATCGCGCCTCGCATTGGCAAGGTGATGCGCGACTCGGAAACCTTCCACGTTAACGCGTCGTCGTCACTGTAGAGTACCGTGGCAACATAAGGACCATGAGCGGCGGGTTTTCCCGGTGCGGGAGGGCTTGCCGGCAGCAGCAGGCGGCCGGAGGCGAGGCGTTTGACGGTGGCGTTACAGAGCAAAAAATCTTGTTGAGGTACAAACGTCGAAAGAGCGGAGAAACTGGCGCCTTCATCGGTAGATTTCCAGGCGTGGTTTGTCAACGAGCCGACTCGATGCTGACGCATGAAGATCAGCAGAATGCCTCCATCTCGAGCGCGAATCAGATTGGGCGAATAGACGTTGAGGTCGCCAGGCGACGTCTCCGTGATCACTCGATGGCGTCCCCAACTGCGTCCACGGTCCGACGATTCCTGCGCGACCAGCCTCGTCGTGGCGAAGTCGCTGCCATTGCCTGAAAACTCCATGTAGACGAGTAGCAACCGTCCATCGTTGAGTTCAATGACATCCCCTTCGCTCTTGCGAGTGAACTCGCGAGTGCTGTGGGCGACAGTAACGATGGCGGGATTGCTTGCCGTGCGTTCCTCGGCTGTTGCAGTCAGACCGACAGACAGGTAAAGCAGAATGGTGATCGTGTGAAGTCTGTGATTGCGGTAGGACATCAATGGTTGGCTCATTTTTGCCACGTGGTTTTCAGGAATTGGCGACTTCAGCGAACACGGCCTTAAAAGCCGGCCGCTGATCGACGGAGCGAACTTGCGAGTCGATTGATCCAGGCGTTAGTCTAACGCGTTGTCCGTGTGCGGGGCGATCTGAGGGGATGGATATTCGGCACTTGGAGAGACGACTGGCTGAAATCAGCGAGTCTCTTTCTTTGAACACGAGGGGCTGTGATGCGACGAATTCAAGCAGGGAATGTCATGCGGGATCAGCGAACGGTTGGTCTTGTCTTAGGTCGTTTCCTATTGGCGTGGATTGTGGTCCTGGCGAGCGTGAATTCATGGGGGCAAGAAAAAGCGGCTCCACCTGACCGCTCAAAGGTTGTGGTGCAAGTGACTCGACCTGCCCATCCCTTGCTGGTGCGTAACGAGCAGGGGCCGATGCTGCGAGTTGCCTTGGATGTTGCCAAGGTGGAGGCGGTACGGCTGGTGTCCTTGGAGTTTTCGCTGGAAGGGACGGACGATCTGGGCGACATCGATACACTGCGACTCTTTCACACGAAGGCAGCGGACACATTTTCCGCGACGTCGCCGGTGGGAGAAGCTAAGCAGCCCGCCAAGACAATCAAGTGGTCAGTGGATCAGCCGCTGGTTGAAGGCAAGAACGTTTTTTGGTTGTCATGCCGTCTGAAGGATTCGGCGAGTTTGACGCACGGCGTGCGAGCGAGTTGTGTGTCCGCGGAGACTTCGGCGGGAGTGATTCAGCCGCGCGATGATGTCTCTCACGAGCGACAGCGGATTGGCATCGCTCTGCGCCGCCACAACGATGACGGCGTGCACACTTATCGCATTCCTGCGCTAACGACTTCATCAAAGGGGACATTGCTGGCGGTCTATGACATGCGGCGGCGGGCGGGACGCGACCTGCAGGAGGACATCGATATTGGTTTGAGCCGTAGCGTCGATGGCGGTCAGACCTGGGAGTCGCCTCGCGTGATCATGGACATGGGAAAATACGGGAATCTTCCGCCTGAGCAAAATGGCTGCAGCGACCCAGGGATTATCGTCGATCCGAAAACGGGCGAGATCTTCTGTTTCGCCTTGTGGATGTACGGGAAGCCGGGAAAGCACCAGTGGGTCGATGATGGTTCCGAGCCGGGGTTCGAGATTGGAAAAGCGGCTCAATTCATGATGGTGCGATCGCAAGACGATGGACTCACCTGGACGCCGCCCGAAAACCTGACTCGCCAACTGAAGCAAGAATCGTGGTGGTTGTTCGCGCCCGCTCCGCAGTCTGGGTTTGCGTTGCCGGATGGAACTTTAGTCATGCCGGTGCAAGGACGCACGGGTCGTGAGCGATTCGAGACGTTTGCGACGATCATGACCAGCCGCGATCACGGCAAGACTTGGGCCGTGGGTAAGCCCGGTTATCAGGGCGGCAACGAGTGCCAGGCTGCTCGACTGGGCGATGGTTCCATCATGTTGAACATACGGAATGACCACGAACGTTTCCGTGCGGTCGTGGTGACAAAGGATCTAGGGCAAACTTGGGAGACGCACTCGACCAGTCGTAATACGCTGATCGAACCGAACTGCAACGGCAGTCTGCTGCGGGTGGATTATGAGGGTGATGGCGAGCAGAAGCGGGCGCTGCTGTTCGCCAATCCGCACTCGCAGAAGGGCAGGACTCACCACACCGTTCAGGTCAGTTTCGACGACGGTGCGACGTGGCCCGATTCACACCATTGGCTGCTCGACGAAGGACGCGGCGCCGGCTACCCGAGTCTGACTCGAGTCGATCGAGATCATGTGGGCATTGTGTATGAAGGTAGCCAGTCGCACTTGGTGTTTGAGAAATTGCCACTGCTGGATCTATGTGAGCCGACTCGTCGGCATGCGGTGCGCGAGATTTGGAATCGCGAAGTTTCGAAAGAAGGGGCCGCCATACTGGAGCAACGGAAGAAGTCGCCGCCATTTGGCGCTCAGTCTTTTGATTTGACGGGTTTACGAGCAGGTATGGGAACGCGATTAGAGCCGAGGGTCGCGGGTACTCAAGTGAAGAAAGTGCAGGTGGGGACCATCGCTGGCGAGTGGGTGACGACTCCGAATGCTGACGCGGATGTCAGGTTGTTGTATCTCCATGGCGGCGGTTGGGTCTCGGGGGCAGGCCGGAATTACTTGCCGTTGGCGGCCGAGATATCGGCCGCTGCGAATTGTGCCGTGCTGATGATCGACTATCGTTTAGCGCCCGAGCATCCATTTCCGGCGGGGTTAGACGATTGCGTAACTGCCCATGATTGGATGGTCGCAAACGGTCCTACTGGCCCCGGGGCTGCTAAGGCGACCTTTGTTGCGGGCGATTCCGCGGGAGGTAATCTGACGTTGGCGACACTTCTCGCTCTAAAGGATCGTCAACTGCGCTTGCCGGCGGGGGCCATCGCGATTTCTCCCGCCACCGATTTCACCTTGCAAAGCCCTTCGTTGTCGATGGTGTATGATCCCATCATCAGTTCGCGGACGATGCCCGAGTTCCGCTCGCGTTACTTGGGAGAAACTGATCCGCGAAATCCATGGGCTTCGCCCGTATTCGGCGACTTTCGCGGACTTCCGCCGATTTTGATTCAGGCTGGCGAGCAGGAAATGCTGCGTGACGATAGCATTCGTGTTGCGAAGAAGGCGAGAGCCGATGGCGTACCGGTAACGCTCGAGATTTGGCCGGGAATGATGCACGTGTTTCAGATTCGCGGCGTGCCCGAGTCTGGGGAAGCGGTGCGTCGAATGGGTCAGTTTATTAAAGAGCCTCGGAGTCTCTTGCCCTAGTTGGGTAACTCCATGTCTATTTGCTCGGGGCGGCAAAACAGTGGCAGGAAAAGGGAATACTAATCTTCACTGATCTTCACTAAACTGGTCGGAGTCGTCCGCAGTGGGCAGGCCACTCTTTGCCCGTTGGTGGGTGGAGAGGAATTGATTGGACTGCGAGTCTGGAATGGATTACGCCTTGGAGAGACACCTTATGAAAATCGACGTTCGATCATTCTTGCGTGTAATGCGGTTCCTGTTCTTCTGGTTATTGTTGATTTCGATCGCGGATGGTTCGCGAAGTCTGGCTAGCGCCGACGAGTCTGCGCGACCGTTTGGCGACAACGTTCAGTTCCGCGGAAGTCTGCGGAATTCATGGGGCCGATTCGAACAGGAGAAGCAGGGACGCGTGGCGTTCATTGGTGGTTCGATCACCGAGATGAATGGCTACCGACCGATGGTCTGCGAGTCGCTCAAGAAGCAGTTTCCCCAGACAGAGTTCACGTTCGTGGACGCTGGGATTTCGTCGACCTGTTCGACGACCGGCGCCTTTCGACTCGAACGCGATGTGTTGAGCGGCGGGCCGATTGATCTTTTTTTTATCGAGTTCGCGGTGAACGATGATCAGGACGCGCATCACGCTCGCACCGAGTGTATGCGTGGGCTGGAAGGGATCATTCGTCACGCTCGACGCAGCAATCCTCGGATGGACATCGTGGTGACATATTTCGTCAACGAAGGGATGTTGGCCCAACTTCAGGCGGGCAAAACTCCCTTGACGATTGAAACACACGAGACGGTGGCCAAGCACTATTCCGTCTCAACCGTCAATCTGGCGAAAGAAGTTGCCGAGCAGATTACCGCGGGAAAACTGACTTGGAAGCAGTATGGAGGCGTGCATCCCGCGCCGCATGGCAACGCCATTTGTGCGCGAATGATTGACGAATTGCTAGAGCGAGCCTGGAGGGGGCCGGCGGCGAAATCCGCGACCCCGGCCGACTTGCCGGCGAAAACCGTCGCGGCGCACTTACTTCCCGAACCGCTGGATCGGTTGAGCTACGAACAGGGACGCTTTATCGATCCCTCGCAGGCTCAGATCCAACAAGGTTGGAAGCTCGGAATCCCCGATTGGAACTCGTTGGCTGGCTCGAAGCGACCTCGCTTCACCAGCATCCCGGTGCTCGCCGCGACCGAACCTAGCGCCGAATTGACATTGGAGTTCACGGGGACCGCGGTCGGGGCGTTTGTGGTTGCGGGGCCGGATGCGGGGATCGTCGAGTCGAGTGTCGACGGTGGTGAATTTCGTCCCGTCGACCTATTCCATGCTTACAGTCGCGGGTTGCATTATCCCCGCACCGTGATGTTGGGAACGGAGCTTTCGCCAGGGAAACATGTGTTGCGCTTACGCATGGCCAAGGAGACGAAAAGCAGCGGGCATGCGATGCGGATTGTGCAATTCGTCGCGAACTGAATGGCCATGTACCACACTTGCCTTGATCAACGCAGGTTGGCCAAACGTCCGGCTGGAAGTCGCGGCGTAACGCTAACGATCGCCTTCCTGCTGGCTTTCCTGGCGAGTGGACCTGAGGCGTTCCTGCCGAGTTCCGCTGCTGGCGAACGGCAGTTCGAGAGCCTTTTCGAGATTCCCTATTCAGGCGAGGGAATGCCAATGACAATGCTGCCTGATGCAGGCAATCGTCCGGTGCTTTATGTCGCGGCTAAGGAGGGAGGACTACGGATCTATAGAGTAAGTGGATCGCCGAAGTTAGTGAGAACCTTGGCGACTGGTGAGTGGCAGTCCATGCATGTCATGAGTCTCGCTCAGGTCGGGAAACTTCTATACTTGGCATTAGGAAACCACTGGTCGAAGCATGAGTCGGCTGGGCTGGCTGTAATCGACGTTCAAGACCCCGCAACCCCGAAGGTTCTCGGCTTTTGGAAAGATTCACAGGTGGGAGGTGCGGGAGGCGCGGTGGTAGTTCAGGATACTGTGGCGTACCTGGCCGCCATGGGCGCGGGAGTCATTGCTTTGGATGTACGAATTCCAGCTCAGATCCGTGTATTGGGGCGATTACAGCCTGAGATGGCTTTCCCTGATGTGCGACCAGATAAAGCCAAGATCAACGCTCGTGGGTTGGCGATACAGAAAAATCGTTTGTGGCTGTGCTACGACGCTGGTGGTGTGCGAGTGATCGATATTGCGGATCCCCGCAAGTTGACCGAGGTCGGACGCTATTCAAGTCCAGAATTGAATGGTCGGCCTCGCGCGTACAACCAAATAGTACTCCACGGCTCACTGGCTTATGTCGCAGCGGACTACATGGGAATGGAGATTCTTGATATCTCGAATCCGCGGTCGATCAAGCGAGTGGGCTGGTGGAATCCATGGAATCCTGGACTGCAGCCCTTCAAGTGGTTCTCTAGCCCGGGTCATGGCAACGAATTAGCCTACGACGTACGCTCGAAAACCGTATTGATGGCCGCGGGGCGAAGCGACTTAGTCGCGATTGATGTCACCGACCCGACTCAACCTCGGCAAGTCGGCGGAGTTGGTCAAATCGAGGATACCCAGGCAACTTGGGGATTGGCCTTGGAGGGTGATCGAGTTTATCTCTCGTATATCCTGGCATTGGGGATTCCTTTTCGAGCGGATTGGCGAGGCGTCAAGGCGTTTCGTTATCGTCGATGAGATGGCGTCGTTGCGGGTTCGCAAGTTGGCTCGCTACCGACTGACCCGTTATCATGGTTGGAGTCCTGGCAACCCGTCGTCAGTCGGACTCATGTTCCACGGAGGTAGAAGCTCGCCATGATTCGCAAATTGTTCGCTCTAGCTGCCATCGTTTGTGTTGTGCAATTGCTCAGTGTTGCGACGCCCGCCGAGGAGTTGCCGAAGGCCTTAATCCTGGGCGATTCGATCTCGATCGGTTACACGCCATTGGTCGTACAGTCCCTGCAAGGCAAGGTGGCGGTCAGTCGCCCCAAGGCAAATTGTGGGAGCACCGTGGCTGGCTTGGCGAATCTCGACAAGTGGTTGGCAGGAGGTCCATGGCAGGTCATTCATTTCAATTGGGGATTGCACGATTTGTGCTACCGCAATCCCGAGGCGAAAGCTCAAGGGAATCGCGACAAAGTGAATGGCAAACAGTCGGTGCCCGTGGCTGAGTATGAGAAGAACCTAGAGACGTTGGTCGAGCGATTGAAGAAGACCGGCGCGACACTCATATTCGCGACAACCACGATCGTGCCCGAAGGAGAATCGGGAAGGTTTGTGGGGGATGACGTCAAGTACAACGAGGCGGCGGAAAGAGTGATGAAGAAGCACGGCATTCGCATCGACGATTTGCATGCCCTTTCCAAGACTTTCAAACCTGAACTATTCGTGGGACCAGGGAATGTGCACTTCAAGCCCGAAGGGTCAAAGCAACTAGCGGAGAGAGTCTCAGAGAGTATTCTCGAAGCGTTGAAGACTAAGACTGCCTCCCCGTAAGTGTCGATGAAGGCGATGGCGAAATCTCTGGCGATAACGCCGAGTAAGTGAGCTGGGGTGAAGTGCATGATGGGGCAGGAATTGATCATTGACGAGAGTGCTCTTCACGGCGACTCGCTTTCGGTCCGCTACGGGACAACGTTGCGGTCCCTACGGACACTCGTCTGCCTAGTCGCATGCGCGAGTCTCCATATAGGCCGCGCCACGATCGCGGAAGAACCGGCAAAGACCGCGAAACCCGTGGTCCCTACTCGCGAGCAACTTGATTTCTTCGAGTCGAAAATCCGTCCGATATTGGTGACGCATTGCTACGAGTGCCATGCCGCAGGGGCAAAGATTGTTCAGGGAGGCTTACGCGTTGATTCACGCGAGTCGTTGCAGCGCGGGGGTGATAGTGGACCGGCGGTGGACCCATTGCACCCCAACGAGAGCCGATTGCTGCGAGCCATGAAGTACGACGAGTGGGAGATGCCGCCCAAAGGGAAACTGCCCGACTCGGTGGTCCAAGACTTCGAGACCTGGATACGCATGGGAGCTCCTGATCCTCGGTCGGCGGAAACTGGCGACACTCCTGCGACTCGCGGGAAGCCGCGAGCAACGGTTGACGAGGGCAGGGAACATTGGGCGTTTCGACCCGTCTCTGATCCTCCCACCCCAACGACTCAAGAAAAAGGTTGGGGCAACGATCAACTCGACGCCTTTGTGCTTGCTCGCCTCGAAGCTGCGAAGTTGCGACCGCTGCCGGATGCTGACCGCGGTGTTTGGCTACGGCGAGTCTCTCTGGATTTGACGGGGCTTCCGCCATCCGTCGACGAAATCGAATCGTTTCTTGCCGACGATTCCCCTGCTGCTCGCGAACGAGTAGTGGATCGCTTGCTGGCATCTCCAACATTCGGCGAACGTTGGGCTCGGCACTGGCTTGATTTGACCGGATATGCCGATCAAGTAGGAACATCGAATGAGGTTTTTGCCGAGCATGCTTGGCGGTATCGAGATTATCTCGTGCGTTCGTTCAATGAGGATAAACCGTTTGATCGACTCTTGGTCGAGCAAATTGCGGGCGACTTGCTTCCTTTCGAAGGACCCGCGGATCGTGCGGACAATCTGGTGGCGACAGGTTTCTTGCTCGTAGGCGACGTCGAGATCGTGAACCCCGACAAACTACGCATGGAAACTGGCCATATCGATTCGCAGCTTGCGAAGATTGGTACGGTCTTCATGGGAATGACGCTTGGGTGTGCGAGATGCCATGATCACAAGTTTGACCCCGTCGATTTGGATGACTACTACGCAATGGCGGGGACGCTGCGAAACACCGTGTCGACTCGCAAAATCGATCACGGCATTTGGAGTGGGTTAAACGTTGTGGAGTTGCCGGAGACGGCGGAGCAGCAGGCAGGGCGGATGGTGCGGGTCGCGGCGCATCAGCAGCGGATCGAGCAGATGGCCGATGAGCGACGACGCTTGCATGACGAGCAGAAATCACTGGCCGAGGATCAAGCGAAACGGCGGGGGGAGATCGCAGAGCGGCTAAGGCAACTGGAGAATGAGATTCGGCACGCCGAGTTTTTCGCGCCGGGGGTTCCACGAGCGTTTGCGGTGCAAGAGGCAGAGTTGATTACGGACATGCCGATTGCAATCCGCGGCAATCCCTACGCGCCCGGACGTACGATTCCGCGTGGCGTGATGCAAGTGGCTCGGTGGGACGGGACGCCCGAGATGCCGCGTACCACAAGTGGTCGCTTGGAATTGGCTCGCTGGCTGGCTTCCGAGCGACATCCACTGACGGCTCGCGTCGCAGTCAATCGAATGTGGCAGAAGCTATTTGGAGAAGGGCTCGTGCGATCAGTAGATTACTTTGGGGTCCGCGGCGAAACTCCGACTCATCCAGATCTCTTGGATCATCTCGCGACTCGTTGGGTCCGCGAAGGGTGGTCAACGAAACGTCTGTTGAGGACTTTGGCATTGAGCCGAACATATGGTTTGAGCAGTGGGCACGATCCTATGGCGGCTGAACTTGATCCCGACAATCTACTGATTTGGCGCATGAACGCTCAGCGACTCGATGCCGAGTCGATTCGCGACGCGATGTTGCGAGCGAGCGGCGAGTTGCTGCGAAGCGCAGGGGGGCCTTCGCTACCGCTTGAGTATCTCGAGAACACTGGGAATTTGGCGCCGAAATCGGTTAATCCACCAAGCTTCTTGTTGAGGCGATTTCGGCCAGAGCAGGAGTTTGTGCGGACGTTGTACTTGCCGGTCGTGCGTAGTGCGCAGAAGGGACCCTCACAGTTGCGGGATGCCTTCGACTTTGTTCAGCCGGCGCAGATCGCGGGGCAAAGGCCGCAGACAGTCGCCGCGACACAAGCACTGTATCTAATGAACAATCCCTTGCCTCGTTCGCGGGCAATGGCATTGTCGCAGGCGATCCATGCGGAAACGACCGACCGCACGGAGCGGCTCAAACAGTTGTGGTTACGGACGTTCGGAAGACCGCCCACTCCCGTCGAATATGAAGAGGCGAGTCAATTGTTGGATTCGCTCGCACCGCCTGCCGACGGATGGGTGGAATTGAGTCACGCGTTACTGTCCTCGAACGAGTTTATTCATCGTCAGTAGAGAGAACATGAGATTCCAAGGTTCTGAACGCGAGTTGGAGATCGAGATGCGCAGCGATCGACGCCAATGGCTGAAGACGGCGGCGTGCGGATTTGGCGCCGTCGCGCTGACGGACTTGTTGCAGGCCGCATCCGAAGGGAATGGTATTCCTCGACCGCATTTTCCTCCTCGAGCGAAGCGAGTGATCTTCCTGTTCATGCAAGGAGGTCCGTCGCAAATGGACCTCTTTGATCCCAAGGAACTCATCCAGCGGAAGCATGGAGAGACGATTGAGTCGCCGTTAAGCAAGAATGTGCTGCAGGTGGGGACCGAGAAGTTCTTGGCGTTGGGGACGGCGATTCCCGTGCGTCCTCGGGGGCAATCAGGCGTTCCCATGTCAGACCTGTTGCCGCATCTCGCGGAGGTCGCCGACGATGTGTGTCTTCTGCGTGGGATGAATGCGGACAATCCTCAACACATGCCGGCCGAGCTGCAGTTGCACACCGGCGTTCAAAACGACGTTCGTCCTTCGATGGGCGCGTGGATCAGTTATGGATTGGGGACGGAGAATCAAGACTTACCCAGTTTCATCACGATCAATCCACACGCCGACGTCAGGTATCACGGGGCGGCATGGTTGCCAGCCTCGCATCAAGGAACTCGACTCGTCGCGCCGATCGACGACAAGACGCCTCCCATCGAGAACTTGCGCGACATCTCGGGTAATGAGGAAGCACAACGAAGTCGACTCGCGTTCGTCCAGCGTATGAATCGGCGATTGCTCGATCAGCGACCCGACGATTCAGCCATGCGCGGCATGATCGACTCGATGGAGTTAGCGTTCCGCATGCAGACCACAACACCCGCGTTGATTGATTTGTCGCGAGAATCGCGCGAGACGCTGGAACTGTATGGAGTGGGTGGCAAGGAAACTGACCGCAATGCTCGTGCGTGCCTCTTGGCGCGGAAACTCAGCGAGTCAGGAGTACGGTTTGTGCAGGTCACCATGGGAGGGTGGGACCATCACGGGGATATTCGAGCCAATTTGCCGAGACTGTGCGCTCAAACCGATCAGCCTGCGGCGGCGCTGGTGAAGGATTTGAAGCGTCGCGGGTTGTTGGAGGACACGCTGGTGCTATGGTGCGGCGAGTTCGGACGTACTCCCTGGAGTCAGGATTTAAGCGGAACATCGCCTATCGAAAAGCATGGACGCGAGCATCAACCGGAGAGCTTTTGCGCGTGGATGGCGGGTGGCGGAGTGCGAGGTGGAATGACGTTCGGTGCGACCGACGATCTCGGGTATCGGGTCATTGAAGGACGAATTCACCTGCACGACTTGCACGCGACCATGCTCCACCTGCTGGGATTGGAACATACTCGCTTGACTTGGCGCCACATCGGACGTGACTATCGCCTGACCGACGTGCATGGCTCGGTGGTTAAGGAAATCCTCGCTTAAAAGGCAGCCAATTGTCCCGTCCTGCGCTAAGGAGAAGGGAACACTGATCTTCGCTGATCTTCACTAATTGGGGTTGAGGGCGTGGTACGCGGCTGGTGCCACAGCGCGAGACCACATCAAGTTCTTCACAGCCGCAAAGCTCTAGATCAACTCATCGATCCTTCGACCCTTATCGACCAAATACTGTGGGCGGCCATTGTGGTCGACTAACGTTTGGCCGACGTCAATTCCAAGGAGATGATACAGAGTTGCGAGGACATCTTGAGTGCCAATGGGCTTGAAGCGAGCCGTCTCGCCGCGAGCATTGGTCTCGCCGACGATGCATCCCATCTTGAGACCACCGCCGGCCACCAGAGCACAAGCAGCACTAGGCCAGTGTCCTCGACCGTCCGGAGTCACGTCACCCACCTTGGGTTGTCGCCCAAATTCGCTCCAAATCACCACCGCCACATCGTCGGCCATTCCTCGTTCGTGCAGGTCGTTAATTAACGCTGCAACGGCCTGATCGTAAATCGGCAGCTTCGCTCGCAGTAGCTTGAAGTTGCTCGCATGCGTGTCCCAACCTCCGGGATCGTTGATCCCACCGCCGATATTGACCGAGAAGCGAGCGGCGACCGAGACGATCGACACTCCGGCTTCGACCAAGCGTCTTGCTCGTAGAAAGTCCAATCCTTGTGCTCGTGGGTCGGTTCCCTCGCCGTAGGCTTGTCGCACGGACTCCGGTTCACGGCGTAAGTCAATGGCCTCGCGGATCAAAGGGGACCCGAGAATTTCGAGCGCTCGTTGAGTGTAGGTCTTTAGTGACTCGCTGGAGTTTTCGAGGCGGTCGAGTGATTGGAGCAGGCCCCGACGATAAGGGAGTCGCTCCCGTAGTTCCTCGCTCAATTCCAGGTTCTGTTGTACTTGTCCGCCCAAGTTAACGGGCCGATGAGTCGGACCGAGATAAGCCGGTTCTTCGGGATCATCGTAAGAGGCGAGCAGTTTGTGGCTCGAAACGCTGACGTAAGGCGGCACTGGGCCATCGACACCCCGTAGCTTGCTGACGACACAGCCGATAGCCGGCCTTCGCGTGGAACCGATTTGGCCGGACGCAGCGGCATGAATTCCAGTCAGCAATTCCGTGGGGTCATGATTCCCGCGAGTGCGAAGGCCGCGAATGATCGAGAACTTGTCGGCGATCTTCGCGTGCTGAGGCATGAGTTCGCAAACGTCGATCCCCGGCACGTTGGTAGGGATTGGGTAGAACTCGCCGCGATACTCGGCTGGCGCATCGGGCTTGAGATCGTACATGTCGATGTGACTGGCCCCACCCGGCAGGTAGACCATGATCACGGATTTGCGGCGCCCGTTTGGCGAAATGGCGCCAGCGGCTTGCATTTGAAGCAATTGGGGTAGGGCGAGGCCACCCAGGCTGAGAGCGCCGATACGTAGGCAACCGCGTCGCGATGTGCGGTCGAATTGCGACGCCAGTGACGGGAATTCGTACATCCGGTAGAGCCCTACTGCTGCGTGGATCAAGCCATCCGATCACTCAATACGGACGGTTAGTGTGAGCGAGACATTACTGAACTACAAGCGGGACTGATTCTCAAGCGAGCAAACCCTTGACGACATTGCCCGCGATGCCGGTCAGACGCATGTCGAGTCCTTGGACTCGGTGGGTGAGCTTGGTGTGGTCGAATCCAAGCAAGTGGAGCAGGGTGGCGTTCAGATCGTTGACGTGTACGGGGTCGGCCACAACGTTGAATCCTAAGTCGTCGGTTGCTCCATGGACATGTCCCGCCTTCACACCGCCGCCTGCTAGCCAGAACGAGAAGCAGCGATTGTGATGGTCGCGTCCATCATTGCCGCCTTGCACCATGGGCGTGCGACCGAATTCGCCGCCCCAGACGACCAACGTGTCTTGCAACAGCCCACGCTGTTTCAGGTCACTGACCAAAGCCGCGCTCGCTTGATCGGTATCCTGAGCGTTCTTTTTTACGCCATTGGTCAGGTTGCCATGATGGTCCCAGGCCTCATGGAACAATTGGACGAAACGCACGCCTCGTTCCACCATGCGTCTCGCCAGCAAGCAGTTTCTGGCGTAAGTCGACTGCTTGATGTCCTTAATGCCATAGGCATCGAGGACTTGTTGAGGTTCGTCGGCAAGATCCATCAGCTTGGGAGCGCTCGACTGAAGACGATACGCCATCTCGTAGCTTTGGATACGTGCGAGGATATCGGGGTCGCCGACGGCTCGGTGTGCCTCGGAGTTCAATTGCTGGATAGCGTCGAGGGACGCTCGTTGAGCGGCCGCATCGATACCGCGCGGGTTCGAGAGATAAAGCACGGGATCGCCCTCGCTGCGAAACGAGACGCCGCCGTACACATTCGGCAAGAAGCCTGCCCCGTAGTTGCTCGCGCCGCCACTCGTTCCCTTGGCACTCGTTAGCACCACGTAACCTGGCAGATCCTCACTCTCGCTGCCCAGCCCGTATAGCGTCCAAGCGCCAAAGCTGGGGCGGCCGAAGTTCTGGCTGCCCGTGTTCATCAAGATCTGTGCGGGTGCGTGGTTCACCGCGTCGGTCTGCATCGAGCGGATGAGACATAAATCGTCCGCGATTTCTCCCAGTTTGGGCAGGACTTCACTCAACTCCATGCCGCACGCGCCACGCTTGACGAACTTGAACTTGGGCCCGAGAAGCGCCGAGTTGGGCTTGATGAACGCGGCGCGATAGTCCTTGAGCAACTCCGCGGGCGGTAGCTGGCCGTTGCGTTTCTCGAGTTCTGGTTTGGGGTCATACAATTCCAGGTGGCTAGGTGCGCCCGCATGGAACAGATAGATCACGCGTTTGGCTTTTCCCTCGAAGTGAGGCGAACGCGGCGCCAACGGATTTGACGCCGCCGCTTGAGCGTCTCTTGCCAAAAGGGAGTGCAGGGCGGCGGCGCCCAATCCAAGTCCGCAGTCGCGCAGAAACCAGCGACGCGCGAGCGGTTGCGAGTCTGACGAAACAAGTGGATGTTGGCGATTCATGGAGGCTTCCTTCGCGGCGGAGAACGACTCGTTCGGACGGGCGAGTTGAATGTGGGGTGAGTCTGTCAGTTTTTGGCAATGGTCTCGTCGAGGTTAAGGAGCACGCGAGCCACGATCGTCCAGGCGGCGATTTCATTCGGCGTCGCGTCGGCGGGAATCATTGCCGGTTTGGTGTACGTGGAAAATGCGACGTCAGACGCCTTTAATTCGCGTTTCTTCAACCGCTCACGTTGGCTGCGTAGCAGATTCAGCAGAGTGGTTCGTTCCACCGTGTTGGGCAATCGGCTGACACATAATCGGAATGCGTAGTCGATGCGAGCGTTATCGTCGGCGAGAGGTTCGTTGAGCACGCGCAGGGCCATCGCCTGTGCGGCTTCGACGAAAATGGGTTCGTTGAGCGCTACCAATGCTGCCAGCGGTGAATTGGAGCGAGGGCGTCGAGCGCAAGCGGTGTCGCCCGTGGGGGCGTCGAACACGATCAAGGATGGGTCGGGCATCGAACGCTTGCGAAACACATACAACGCTCGACTGTATCGCGTCGCGTCCTCGGCAGGCTTCCAATACGTTGGCTTGAAGAAATTAAAGTCGAGTACATTTTGGGGAACTGGCGGAAATATACTGGGACCGCCGAATTTGTCAGACAACAGTCCCGAAGCGGCTAGTGCGATGTCACGGACCACTTCCGAGTCGACGCGGAAACGCGGGCCGCGAGCGAGTAATCGGTTTCGTGGATCGCGTTCCAGGATCGCAGGCGAGACGTGCGAGCTCTGCTGATAAGTTTTGGAGGCGACCAGCGTACGAATGAGCCGCTTTTGGCTCCAGCCATGGTCCATGAAGTCGACGGCGAGCCAGTCGAGCAACTCGCGATGCGAAGGCTCGGGAGAGCGAGTTCCAAAGTCCTCGGCTGTTTCGACCAAGCCGATGCCGAACAATGCTTGCCAGATACGGTTTACCGCGACCCGAGCGGTCAACGGTGAGCGACGATCGGCGAGCCAGCGGGCGAACGCCAGTCGATCTGGCGGCAGATTCGCGGGCAGCGAGTGGAGCGAGGCGGGAACGTGGGGAGTTATCGGTTCACGAGCCTGATTCCACACGCCTCGTTCCAGACGATGTGTGGGACGCGCGTCGACAGCGGGACGTTCCGCCAAATGTAAGACGGACGTCTTCGCTTCTGGAAAATCAACCCACAGTTTATCCGCCTCCTCGCGCAGCGACTTGAATTCAGGAGTCGCTCGACGCCATGCGTCGAAGATGGATTGGTTCTGCTGATCCGTTCTCTGCTTGGCTTCGGTGCGCAGCGCCAGCAAGGCGGCATAGGGCGTTTCGGTCGCACGTGGGTCAGGCGACTGAGTCAGTGAAACGCGAAAACGTCCCACCTGCGTATTGCGAGGGCCGTTGTCGTCGCCCCCGTGATTCGTCACGAGAGCGACCTTGAGTTTTGTCCCCGGTGGAAGCGTTACGGGCGATTCGAATTTCGCGACCGCGACCGACTCGGTATTTCGTCGCCCACGCCCACGATCCGCTCGCCACGCGGTTTTGTCGTCGCCATCGACCAAGAACGAGACGGGGCCGCGGAGACGCTGGTTCTCTTTGTCGCGAGATTTGTTTTCCCAGTCCGATTCCATGCCAGCCACCGGCTCCGAGAAATCAGCCGTAGCGTCCGTCAGTTTGAGCTTTTCCCATTTGTCGCCATCTGGGCGTTTCACTTCGACCACAAGTTCCGTGATGGCCCAAGTGCCGAGATAACTACGGCCGGGACCGCCGTAGGGGAGATCGCCGTGTGTGAGGACTTCGAGTCGAATGCCGGTCACGTTCTCCCATTGGGGAGTCGCGAAGAAGTGAACGTCGCCGGAAATAGTACGGTGTCCCAGGGTCAGCACGCTGTGATCCGCGAGCACCGTGGGATGATTGAGTTCCGACGATGAGTGAGTGTCTTCAGGCTCCACCACGGTCCAAGCAACTCGGCCATCGCGGGCTTGTTCCGCCGCTTCCCAGTCGTTTAGTTTCTTTTGCCAGTCGGGAGTTTGTTTGCGGAGTTTGTCGTCGACGGCTGCAAGACCGTCGCGGATCTTCTTGATCGTCGCCAGTTGCTCGTCGGAGTAGACCCAAGATTGAGCTTCGTAGGTGTTGTTGAGAAAGGCGAAGAGACCGTAGTACTCGTTGTGCGAGATGGGATCGAACTTGTGTGTGTGGCATTGAGCGCACTTGAGCGACAGGCCCAGAATCCCCGAGCCGATCGCATCCATGCGGTCGAACATCGACTCCATCCGCCATTCCTCGGGCACGATGGCGCCTTCTTCATTGATCATGCTGTTGCGAAGATAGCCAGTCGCCACGACTTGTCGCTGAGCGCGATCGGGCAATAGATCTCCAGCAATCTGTTCGACCACGAACTGATCGTAGGGGAGGTCCTTGTTAAGCGACTCGATGACCCAGTCGCGCCACGCCCACTGGTCGCGAGGTAGATCCTTCTCGAATCCATTGCTGTCCGAGTAGCGAGCCGCATCGAGCCAATGACGAGCCCACTTCTCACCGAAGCGACGATCTTGCAACAACTTGTCGGCAAGTTCCGCGGCCGCGGTGGACAAGCCTTTCGCCGCGGTCGCTTGAATGAATGCATCGAGCGCCTGGGGAGAAGGCGGTAGGCCGATTAGGTCGAGGTGGAGACGTCGGCACAAGATCTCGGGCGCGGCGGGGGGAGCCGGAGCGAGCGATTCTTGTTGGAGTTTTTGTAGGACGAAGGCGTCGATGGCATTCGACGCAAGTTCACCCTGGGGAGTCTTGATCTGCGGGACGGGCGCTTGAACCGGAGGCGAAAAGGCCCAATGCCCCGAGTAAGTCGCTCCCTCTTGAATCCAACGCCGCAGCTTTTCGATCTCGAGCGGCTTCAGTGCTTTCTTTTCCTGGGGAGGCGGCATCACGAGATCGGGATCTTGGGAGAGGATTCTCGCGAGTATCGCGCTCTTCTCAGGTTGGCCCGGCGCGATGGCCGCCCCTGCCGTCTCGCCGCCACGAAGGGCCGCTTCTCGGTCATCAAGTCTCAAGCCGCCTTGGCGAGCGGCTTCATCTCGGCCGTGGCAATGGTAGCAATGCTCGGCCAAAATCGGTTGGATATCGCGGTTGAACTCGATGGAGTCCTTGGCGATGGAGTCCTTGGCGAAGGTGGGAATACAAAGGGCGAGCCAGAGCCAGGCGAGGGCGATGGAGGTGCGTTTCATGCCCTCTATTTTCGATGGAATCGGTCTGCAATGCAACTAAGGCGGGCGCTTCGTGGGGCGAGCGGCGCGAGTGACTCGTGGGTAGCTTGGACGAGTATTCTCGATTGCCTATCGGTAACACAGATATTCAAGTCGGTGCACTATTTCTTCGTTACGACTTTCGGCTGACGCCAATACAACCACTTCCGTTCACCATCCCAGGGGTGGTCCTTCAAAAAAGTACGCAGCGTCAGGGCCATTCCCGTAGGAAGGAATTCGGCGAAAGTCCAGCCATTGGTGCACACCGTGTTGTCTGCCACCATCGCGCTCGCCATCAGATTCACCACATGTGCTCCATGGTGTAGCCCCAACGTCCAATCATGCACATGCCCATGAATGTGCGCCTTGAACTGTAGACGCTTCAGCAGCTCAGGCCAGAATTGCTCAGTATCTTCAATGCCTCCTGGATAATGGATCGGGTCTCCGCCCAGACGGGGATTGTGGTGAGCGACAATTACGGTGGGCTTTTCCCGTTGAGCATCAACGGTGTCAAGCAGCCAATCAATCTGGTCCTCGCCGAGACGCCCAGGCGCCGCAGGCGTCTCTTTAAGTGAATCGAGCAGAACGAGTCGTACATGAGACAACTCGATCACGCCGTTGTGCCGATACTCCTTCAGGCGACTCGCACTCGCCAGATGGGGAAAGGCTCGACGAAACTCCTCCCGATTGTCGTGATTTCCCAGGGTAAGGTGAAGGTTCTGGCCCGATTCAACGAGTGGTGCGATTCGCTTTGCGAATGCCTGATAGTCGCCCGCAGTTCCCACGGACATGGCCAGATCGCCGTTGATGATCACAGCAGCCGGATTCTTGGGAAGCGCAAGGATGGCTTCGACCGCTTTTGTGAGATTGGTAGGATGGAGGTGGTCCGGTCCGTGCTGTTCGCCGATGTGAGTATCGTTGAGAAACACGACCTGATCACTCGTGACACGCGCATTCGTGCCAAGGTCGCCCGAGGTCGGTTTGGCGGGTTGCTCATGCGCCTGGGCCGCTTGGAAAGCAGTAAAACTCGACGCGCCCGCAACTGTGAGACCTGCGGTCGCCGCACCTAAGAATTGCCGACGTGTGGAATGATTCACGATAGGTCTCTCCATGCATGCCTTAAGTTAAACGTGAGACGCTGATGTTCGTTCAGGCAATCCTCACTGAGGAACGTCGAGCGTCTCGAATAGTGCTGCGAATTGCACGTCGTTAAGCTAGCGACCAATCTTGTAGAGTGCTTCGTCGGTCCGTAGGTACATGGCGTTGCCAACGAACGCAGGGGTTGCAAACGTACGCCCAGGGACTTCGTTCTTGCCAAGCAATTCGTATTTCTTGCCGGCGCGAACCCAGGTCGCGACGCCTGTCTCGTTCAGGAACAGAATGCGCTCGCCCACTTGAACAGGCGAGGCAGAGTAGTTACCCGCCAATCGCTGGGTCCAATGAGCTTGACCTGTCTTGGCATCCACGCAAGTGGCGATGCCTTCATCGGAAACAAAGTAAAGTTCGTCGCCCACCAACAGGGGCGATGGGGTGCTGGGAGCGCCTCGCTTCAAACGCCAAACCACGTGCGAGTCAGTAACATCACCCTGTCCTCCCAGCTTGACGGCCATGAGTTCCGGATGATCATAGTCGTGGTTGTAGAAGACCATGCCGTGACCGACGGCCGGCTGAGGGACAACCGACCAGCCATGAGCCAGGACTTTCCAGATTTCTTCGCCCGTCGCCAGATCGTAGGCCGCGAAATGGTCGGGGCCTGGAGCCAGCACCTGTGGCTTGCCATCGACGTCAGTGATGGTGGGGGTGACGAAGGAGTGGCTGATGCGAGCCTTCACGGAACGTAGCGTTTTCCAGGCTACCTTACCGGTGTTCGCATCAATGGACGCCACGAATGGATTCACGCTTCCATCGCAGACAACGACAAGTTTGTTGTCGCGGAGAACGGGCGAGCCGCCATTGCCGTGAAGCGGAGGGTAGTCGAGTTCCAAGCAGAGCCATTGCAGTTCGCCGTCGGCGGCCTTGAGTTTCGCCACGCCCTGGGCGCCGAAGTGAACGTAGACGGCATCGTCGCGGACAATGGGAGTCGGACTTGCGTGGCTGTTTTTGGCATGGATCGCGGGCGTTTTTTCGAGTCGACGTATTTCGCGATCCCACAGGACCTTCCCTGTGTTGGCGTCCAGAGCCAATGCGCGGAGTGACAGACCCTCGCCTTCCGCAACCGCGGTGGTCAGATAGATCTTGCCGGCGACAATGGCTGGCGAAGACCAGCCCAATCCGGGAATCGTCGTTTTCCAAGTGACGTTGTTGGTATCCGACCACTCGAGCGGACTGGCGGCGACGGCCACGCGTGCATCTGAATAGGGACCGCGGAATTGCGGCCAATCACCCGTAGAAAGAACGACCAGGGCGAGTGCTTGGGCGAGCATGGAAAACGTGACTCCGAGAAAGGGTCGGTTGGTCTTGAGGCGGGAAAAACGGACGGGGAACAAGCGTTCGTCGCTTTCGCGCACCGGAACTGCTTGCCACTCATTTGGCGAGTTAGCTCTCGGGCCCGTGAGTCTCTTGAGGCCCTTACGGCCCAAGGCCCAGGCGACGACGCTCGCGTAGTTTAATCCCCCGCCAGCGCCTTGTGGACTGGTGCGACCAAAGCTCAATCAGGCCGAAAATTTCCGCAACCTGCGGGTGTGGGGCAGGTGAAGGGAATCGTATCGTTTGCGAAACGTAGCTCGCGAGCAATCTCGAGTTCACTTCGAGTTGGTCGCTTGCTTCTTCTTCGCCCCCTTTTTGCCAGCCTTCGCTGCTGGCACGCCACCTGCGCCGGGTAGATTGGGAGCGTCCGTCGAAGGGAGCCACCGAATCAAATCTGCTTTTTGTGCGGCGTGCATAGGCGAGTTGGCTAGGTTGGTGTATTCAAGCGGATCGGACAGATGGTCGTACAATTCTTCGCCACCGTCTGCGTAACGAATGTAACGCCAAGAATCGGTGCGAACCGAGTGGTTCTTGTAGCCGTGCGTCGTGATCGCTGGCGACGGCCAAGATGCAGTCGGATCACTCAACAGAGGGCGCAGACTGCGTCCTTCGAGATGGCTGGGAGGGGCAAGTTTGGTGAGATCGCAAAGTGTGGGATAAATCGACGTATAGTCGACTGCTCGAGAACAGATTTTGCCGGCGGGCGTTATCTGGGGGGCTTTCCAAATGAAGACAGTACGAGTGGGCTCTTCCCACAACGCGAACTTCCGCCAGTGCGATTTTTCGCCGAGGCTCCAACCATGATCACTCCACAGGCAAACAATGGTGTTATTGCGGTGTGGGGAGCGGTCGAGTGCGTCGAGTAAGCGGCCGATTTGTGAGTCGCAAAACGCTATGGTGGCGAGATAAGCTTGGACTGCTTCCTTCCAGCGTCCTGAAGCGATGATCTGAGCATGATCACCTTCGGCGCCGGCCATTTTTCGTCCCGCCGGAGGAACGTCATCCAGATCGTCCGCGCGATGAGGCGGCAGTTGAATGGAATCGAGAGGAAACTGGTCGTACCACTTCTTCGGCACACTGAACGGCATGTGAGGTTTTACCAAGCCGACAGCGATAAAGAATGGTTGGTTGCTTGATTCGTTGAGCTTCTCGATCGCGTAACTCACAACGCCGTAGTCGGGCATTTCCTCATCGGAACTCGCGAGTGGATAAAACTGGATTCCACCAACGCCGCTGTCTTTTGCATCGGGATGTCGAGTCGTTGTTCCTTTTCCGGGAAAGTAGTCTGTCCAGAGTCCTCCGCGATCGCCTGCTCCGTGGTAGATCTTCCCAGCACCGTAGACTCGGTAGCCGGCGCGATGAAAGTGTGTGTTGAGCAGTTTATCCTCGGAAATTCCGGGACGCCAATTCTGGCTATTCACGTAGCAGCCTGTCGAACTTGGTCTGAGGCCCGACATTAGCGAGGCTCGCGAGGGATTGCACGCGGGTGCTGTGCAGTAGGCGCGTGAGAACGATACGCCTTGAGCCGCGAGCCGATCCATGTGTGGCGTGCGAGTTTGGGAATTTCGCCCCAAGTGTCCCACCCAGTGATTCAAATCATCGATCGCGATGAAAAGCACATTGGGGCGTTCGTTTGCGATGCCAGATGTGGCTGTCATCGCCAACGAAAACGCTAAAACGATGACAAGGGCCTTCAACGACAGCGAGTGGATGCATGGCATGGGCGGCCTGCGAAGGGATGGGCTACGAACTGCTGGCTCCGTTGGTGAACGCCATGACTTCGAGCAAGTTCTCGATAGCCAAATGTTTGGCGGCGTTGCGGACGATGTCGCTTTTTGGCTGAAAGGCCACCGAGTTGCCGGCGGCTTCGAGCATGCAGGCATCGGGTACGCCATCGCCCACGGCGAGCACTTGGTCGGAAGTCAGTCCAAATTGCTCGCAGACATGCAGCAGCACATTGAGTTTGCAGACTTGATGTCGCTGGCAACCTTGGGGATGCTGCATGGCCGGAGAGATGGTGACCTCGCCCGTGGCGATGCCTCGCCGGAATCGCATCAGGTGAGCAATGCTGAATTCCGCGAAAACTCGTCGTCGCACAATTTCCGTGGCGACAAAGTAGCTGTCGCTCACGATGCCGACTCGATAGCCTGCTTTGCGTAAAGCGATGACTAGCTCGGCGGCGCCGGGCATCAACGGCATGCACCGCGCCACCTCTTCGAAAGTCTCTTTGGGAACATCCGCGAATAGCGCCGCGATCCGCTGAGTGCGTTCTTCGGAGGGGACTTCGGGATTGTCGAGCAACAAGTTGAGGTCGGCGGTCTTGTTGAGCCTTTGGGCGAGCGCCACGACGAAACGGCCTCGCAGCAGAGTACCGTCCATGTCGAGCAGCGCGAGTCGGTCGGGAGCGCCGAGACGTTTGAAAACGACGTCCATCTCCGCTTGAGCTCGCCGCTCCACCTCGCCGACCTCGCGAATCTGGTGTGGTTCAAGTCGACCATACCGCGAGGCTCGATCGAGGATCGCACGGACCACTTGCCCCGCCATATCGCCGAGCGCGTCGAGCGTCTGACTGTCGTGCGTGATGTGCCCGATATCGACTTGTTGCACGACGGCGCCCGAGATAGCCACATCCAGCAATAGAGCAACATCCACCCCATAGTCCGACTCGAACCGCATATTCCGCAGCACGGAGCGTCGAGCCGCGATGATGCCACCGAGCGGCTGGTCGATATGATTCAACTCGGGAAAAAAAGTTTTCAGCAGCGGACGAGCCGTGAGAATGGTGACTCGTCCGGCACTGCGCGAGAACTTGGCCTTCACGAAATCGGCCGAACCATCGATCAAGGGGCGAGTCATTCGCTCAATCAAGTCGTCCGCTAAACCGCTTAAATCGCCGTCTAAAAACAGCAGGATTTCGTTGGTCGCGGCCATCACGCCGTCTTCCATGGAAGCGCCTTTTCCCAGCAGCGTGCTGGTGACCACGCGGGCCCCCGCGCTCGCCGCAAGTTCAGGCGTCCCATCGATCGAGCCATCGTCCACGACGATCACTTCCGTGACCAAAGGGGATCTCTTGGCGAATTCAATCACGCTGGAGATCGTGGGCGATTCGTTAAGGACGGGCACAATGACTGTTATCATCGACTTTTCCCTCTGGTACGGTGTCGACTTGTGGAGAAGATGAGCGACCGTAGCGTAAGCTCTAGCCTCGACCGTGGCAACCCTTGAAGCGGCTGCGTGGACGAACTTGCGCACGTCTCGCTAGTTGGACAGCGCCTGGTTCGCCTTCGCCGAGATGGATCGACAGCTTCGCGGTGTGTGTGCTTTTGCGCGAGACTTAATGAGCGTCCGCCGCCTGTTGCGTCTTCGGAGTAGCGGAATCACCTGCGACGCGATCAGCATCAACACTGTGCCGTAAGTCGACCATGGCTTGCTGGCCCACGCGAATGAAACCCTCTCGCCCACGATCCAAATCCATGATCAGTCCCAGGACAATGATGAACGAGAGAACGATGCCGATCATGGCCGGGGATCGCTTCGTGGCGGCGATTCCCGCTTGGTAGCCGATCGAGGCGACGCCGAGCGTCGCGAGTGTCGCCAACGAAAGCCAGATCGTGAGCGGAATCCGGCTTCGTAGCGCGATCATGGTCCGCTCCGCATGCAGGTCAATCACCTCGTTTAGCGATTGAATGAAGACTCCGACGAGGATCGATTGCGGCGCCTCGGCGGCAGCCAAACTCGTTTCATTCCAGAGTTGCCCATGAATCTGCTCCGACTCGGCGATGGCCGATGTGAGTTGCTTGGGGTCCACGCCTCGCAGTCGAGCATCAATGTACTGACTCAGCAATTCCTGGATTCGCTCGCCGTGAGGCTTGGGCAGTAGTTTCGCTCGCAGGTAGGCCGTGCCGATGGCGTTCGCTTCTCGGAGGACCACCTCGCGACGCGCCTCGAAACGAGATGAGGCAAGACTGAAGCTGAAGCCGAGCAAGAGAGCGACGAGTCCCAGGATGGAGGCTACCATCGCGCTGACCGATTGCTCTTTTTCGTCGATCGAGTGGGCATGGCGCCATTGGCCAGCACGGTAACCCGCTTCCAGCGCGATGATGAGTCCAGCGATCGAGAGGATGACGAGCAGCCAGAGTGGAAAGATATCGAGCGGCGAACCCATGAAATCTACCTGTAATGATGTCAATTCAGAGTAGGCTAGATGCGGCGCTCCGGGCTTACGGCGCGATCGAAACGCGGCCAACTGACCGGTTTCCAGTATAGTCGAATCTGCCCAAGTGTGATGAGTTGGAGTTTTGTCCGCGGCTGTCAAAGCCGGGGCAGGGCGGTTGAAATCGAAGCGAGGCCGCTCGATACTGGCGGCCCGTCCGTCGCAATGACGGGCGAAAGGACATCAACTAGTCGTTTAGTCCAGGCTTAGGCTGTTTCGCGTCATCCTTCGGAGTCACTTGCATGCGTAGACTTAGTCTCTCTTCGTCCCTCTTGTTCGTGCTCGTCGCGGCCGTCTGGCAGGCGCCGTTGAGCGCCTTTGAACTCCCCAAGCCAGTTCGCATGGGGACTGGCGTGATGACTTTCGACACAGTCCCAGGTTGGGGATTGCGACCCGATGGACACTCGGCGCTGGGCCCGACGCACGGCGCGGTGGTCATCGACAAGATGGGCAACATCTACACCAGTGCCCAGAAGGGGGTTGTCGTCTTCTCGCCAGATGGCAAGGTGATTCAAGAATATCTCGGCGATAAGTACTCGAACTTGCACGACATGGAGATTCGCGCGGAAGGAGACGCCGAGTTCATTTACGGTGCGCGAAATGCCAACGCCGAGGGGATCAAGTTCAATGCTCACACGGGCGAAATTGTGTTGAAGCTGCCGTTCCCCAAGGAATCAGGCTTGGAGTTGAAGCAGTTCAGCCCCACGGCCATTACGGTCGCGCCGAATGGGGACATCTTCTTGAGCGACGGATATGCCAGCAATCACATCTTCAAGTTCGACAAGACCGGCAAGTACTTGATGCACTTCGGCAAGAAGGGGAACGGGCTGAAAGAGTTTAACACGGCTCACGGCATGACCCTCGACACTCGCTACGATCCACCTCGCCTGCTGATCTGCGATCGCAATCATCAGCCAAAAGGTCGTTTGTTGCACTATGATCTCGAAGGAAACTACATCGACGAAGTGATCACGGGGCTGGGAATGCCGACGTCGGCGACGGTCCAAGGGGACTATGTATCGGTTCCCGACCTCCATGGTCGAGTCGTGATTTTGGACAAGAGCAACACGATCGTGGCCGTGCTTGGCCACAACCCCGATCCGGCAAAAGGCAGGAACTTCAACATTCCCCAGGATCAATGGATCGAAGGCGTGTTCAGCGGCACGCACGGCTCGTATTGGGATAAGGATGGCAATCTCTATGTTCAAGACTGGAACGTAGCCGGCCGCATCATGAAGCTCGTGCGAGTGAAGTAGCCCGCGAAGTAGCCCGCTCACTTCGTGAGCGGAACAGCCTCAGGAGCGAACTGCTTCTGCGTTCGCCCCGAAGCTGGAACTGCGAGCCACATCTTCTGAGTGGAAGATGTGGCTCGGTCGATTTTTGCCACAGGCTCGCCCGCATGCCACATTATGGATCCAGCGGGTCGGCGTTCTCGAGTGGATCTTGCGACTGTTCGGCATTGTTCAAGGGATCTTCCAGCGGTTCGGCATCCTCGAGTGGATCTTCCGACTTCTCGGCGTTGTCGAGTGGGTCTTCGAGCGGCTCTGCGAAGTCGAGTGGATCTGCGGACTTTTCTGCTTCGTCCAGTGGGTTCTCGACTGGTTCCGCAAAATCAAGTGGATTACCGAGTTTCTCAGCCTGTCCCAGTGGGTCCTGCGTCGGCTCGGCGAGAGAAAGATCGAGATTGAACCAGAAAGGCAGTGGAACTTGCCCTTGAAGGTTTGTGTCCTCAGCGAGGCTATTGTCTTGAACTTCAAATTGCGAGTTGTCCGACACAAAGGTGTCATACACCGGCTCAACGGAGTCCAAGTCGGGGGATAAGCCGAGGTCAGCCGCCATGAAGCGACGCTGTTCCAAGGATTCGAACAGGCGGCGAGGCCGGGGGCGGCGAACGCGGGCTTGGGGTGATCCCGTGAGTGCCTGCGAGGACTGTGGATGTAATGAGTGGGGTCGCCGATCGAGCAGCTTCTGCCAGAGTTGACGCAGTGACATAACACGTTTCCTGAGAAGAGGTTGATGAGTAGATGCGGCTGGCCTCGGAGAAATCGTGCCATCGACACGATGATTCCAAGTCAGGTTCTTGCGACGTCATTACGCGGCGAAACACCTTCTGTGACCGCATCCGCATCGATAAAGCCCTGGTCGCTTGTTTCCTGTTCTGGACACCGAGTAAAGTGACGGCTCGCTGGCGACCTCCATCTCCTTCCGCAGCAGGTTACTACGCATGAAAACGAGTATGTCCGCGATCCGTTTCCGAGGGGTGTCGTTCCCTATCGAAACCGTCTTCAAGGCCGTCTTGCTGGTAGGAATCTTGAGTGCCGACGGCGCTCAAGAATTGTGTGGGCAGACGCCGACGAATGCATCGACGCCCGTGGTGATCGTGGCCGAGGGAGAGTCTTTTGTGTCTCAAGGAAAGGATGGCTGGGAAGTTATTCCTCAGGACCGGAGCTTTGCGAGCCATACCTATGGCGGCATGTGGGTATCGCAGGGGGGATTGCTGTCAGTGCCTGCTCGCCAAGAGGGGGCCGTTGCCTCACGCAAAGTTTCTGTTCCGCAAGCGGGGCAGTATCGCGTTTGGAGCAAGTACCAAGCGCCCCCCTTCTTTCATTACCTGCACAAGATCGAGTTGGTGCAGGGAGGCAAGACGGTGTTCTCTCATGTTTACGGCAAGGGAGGAACCGAACGGCTGTGGAGTTTTAGCGGCGAGAGCGATGAACTGTGGTGGCCCTGGGGAATCGATCACGATGCGGCCGAAGCGCCGACGCAACTGGCGACGCTCGCCGCGGGCGAGGTCGAGATTCGGTTAATCGCCGCGAAGAATCTCGAGCCGGCCGGTGATCGCTGTCTCGATTTTGTGTTGCTAACGACCAACCCCGCCAACGACTACCAAGGCTTCAAGCCTTACGCGGTCGGCAGTCCCTTTATGAACGAAGCGTTTGCGGCGACGAAGCTCTATCTGCGCTTCAAACACAGTTTGCCCACCGCCTCGCAACTGACGCTCACTCGTGCCGGCCATTTTCAGCCGCAGTATGGCGGCGCGAAAACTCAAGTGCCCGAAGCGCCGGTAGCGCCGGGGCAATGGAGTGCTTGGGTGAACATCGGTCCCTTCTGTCGTTTGGTACACAACGAGGGAATCACCGCGACGTTGCCGAGTCCCAGTCCGCTTGCCATCCAGATCGCTCGTGACCCGCAAGGCGGCGATCCGGTAGGTGAAATTACGTTGGCTTCGGGCGAGTCGTTTGTGGTTCCCGTGGATGTGACTTGGAATCGCGAGGCGAAGGTGCGATCGAGTCGCGAGTATGCCGAGGCGATTGTGTCGCAAGCGAAAACTTGGCGAACGGCGAACGGAGGAAAGAAGGCGAAGGAGTTGTTGTTCTTCGGCAGTTTCTTGGGCGATGAACGTTGGGTGCACGACCTCAAGCACGCCTTGGGCTACAACACTCACTTGCCCGAAGGCTACGAACAATCGCCGTGGCGCGGCGAGCATCACCATGTGTTTGGGCCGTCCGCGATCCAAGCTTACGCAGCGAAGCTGAAAGACAAGTCGCGACAACGATTCATCAGCTTCGGCGACGAAATCAGTCTGGGGCAGATCAATTTCAGCGATCCGAAGAATGTCGAAAAGTTCCGCCAATGGCTTAAGTCACAGGGCATAACGGCATCTTCGCTGGGAGTTTCTCCCGATCAACTCACTCTGGTTAAAGACGGGCAGTCGCCGTTGGCCTGGTATTCGAATCTCTTTAATGAAGAGGAGCGATTTGCGGTCTATCGCGAAAGCACGGAGGCGGCGCGAGCGGCCATTGGCCCGCAAGTTTTGACAGGCGCGAATTACTCGCCGCATCATCTCGCTCTGTGCTATGGCCCAGTGTTTCAGTGGGTCGACATCTTCCGTCACCAGGGAATGAGTATGTTCTGGGCGGAGGACTATATCTTCAGCGTCCCGGAGGTGCCGCAGATGTGGTCGTGGATGCTCGCGCAAGCTCGCTGTGGCGTGAAGTACCACGGTCAACCAATCCATATGTATGTGATGCCGCATGCCCCCGGACAGACGCCTGAGTTGTTGCGCACCAACATGTTGGCCGCGGTAGGCTATGGCGCTCGACACATCGACAGCTTCTGGGTGGGGCCTGAAGAGCGATTCACGGAGAACTATGTCGCGTGGAACAGGATGGAGCAATTCCAGACGTTGCACGAAGCGATTTATGATTCCGCCGAGGCGGAGTCGCTGGCGGCAGGCGGCCAAGTGCGTCCAGCTCGTGTTGCGGTGGTTATCGGGCGAGCAACCGATTTCAACGAATCGCGAGTGATGGTCGATAAGTCGGCTGATCCTTTGGCGAGTCGCTGTAGAAACGCTCCCGCTCAACTCAATCAGATTCTCTGCCGTAAAGACCAGCAAATGCTGTATCTGGCGCTGCGGCACGCCCAGCATGCGGTCGACCTCATCACGGAGCATGACATTGTCGCGCGTAACGAATTGGCCAACTACGATGTTGTCTATTTCGCGGGCGAATGGATCGACTTGGCGGCCGTCGCCAAACTCGATGCGTGGGTGCGCGCGGGCGGAGTGCTGTACGCCACCGCGGGTGTGGGGCGTTTCGACGAGTTTAATCGGCCGAATCCCAGCATGCTCAAATTGTTGGGGTTAAAGGGGGCAGAGACAACGAAGAACACCGTGGTGATCCGTACGTTGCTTGAGTTGCCGCTGCTGCCTCCTATCGACACCATGACGTTCGGGGACCAGAAGTTGCCCGCCGTCGGAATGAAGCAGAAACTGACAACGGACGGCGCCAAGGCGATTGCCACTTGGAGCGATGGCAGCGTTGCCGCGACGGTGCATGAATTAGGGCGAGGCAAAGCCTTTGCGATCGGCACGCTCGCTGGCAACACCTACATGAAAACAGCCTTGCGAGTGCAGCCATGGGCGCGCGGCGGCAAGAAGACGATCTACCATCCCGTGGACTTCGATCCTACGGCCAGTCGCTTGGTGCGGCTGGGCGTGGAGGCTCGCGATGTGGTTCGAGCCGCGGAATGCTCGACGGCGGGCGTGGAAGCTGCCGTGATCGACCATCCGCGGGGCACGCTGGTTACGCTGCTGAACTGGACAAACAGTGCGGTCGGAGAGCTGCAAGTGAAGGTTCGTGTGCCGAGCAAGCCGACGAAAGTCCGCTCGGTGCGATTGCAAAAGGAGTTGCCGGTTCAGTACGAAAACGGAGTAGCCACGTTTTCCTTGGAGTTAAAGGATGCGGATTACGTGATGCTGTTGAAGTGAGTGATTCGATCGACGCGTGTGCGTGATCGGAGGGGCCAACGGCGTTCAACGATACGGTGCGTTTTCACCGGGCGGTGGCGAGGTTGATTTTGCTGGCGAGATTTTTCTCCGCCCGGTTCGACGCACCCTACGGGAGGTCTCTGGGGTAGGGTGCGTCAAGCCTCCGGCGCCGACGCACCGCTTCGATCGAGCGGTTTTCCAATTCGCGTGGTTTGATCGACGCTTGGACGTGATCGGAGGGGCCGCAGGCATTCACCGCCTACGGGAGGTCGCTTGGGGCTTCAACGAGTACGTTGTCAGCGAAGTGGATACCTGTGCTCGGCACGCCACGTAACTCGACAGCTTTCGGCACACTCGAGAAGGTGTTGCCGACCAAATTGACGTCGCGTGTGCTTTCGAGGACCACGCCGCCGGCTAGTTGATCGTCGAGTTTTCGCTTCTTCGCGCCTTCCCCGATATAGCTGTCGCAGAATGAGTTGCCGGTGACCGTGATGCGACCGCTTTCGGAAGCGATGCGGAGGCAACGAGTGTCCAACGCCGGTGGCGCGGCTTCATCGCCCTTGGGCTTGACCGGCGACTTGAGCAACACAAACGTGTTGGCCGAGACAGCACAACCATGCGCATCGATCAGATCGACGCCGCCTCCGTTGTGCGCAATCACATTGGCGGAAATGGTGATGCCGTAGCAATCGCGAGCGAGCACCACGGCTCGTCCATCGCATTCCTCAATCATGTTGCCGCTCAAGACGGAACCGTAGGTGTTTTCGATCACAACTCCGTCGCCCAAGTGATCGTCCACACAATTGCCCGTGAAGCACAGATTGAAAGCGTCAAAGCAGCGAAGAGCATCTCGATTCTCTTCGAACTGGTTGCCCGAGACGACGATGTCATGGCATCCTGGCAGATTGAGGCCCGTTTGCTTGTTGTAGGTGATCAAGCAGTCGTTCACTCGCGGGTCTTCGTAGCAGCGATCCAGCAAGATACCGTCGCCTCCGTGATAACTAACGGTGACGCCCTGAATAAAAATCTCGTTGACGAGCAGGGCCTCGATGCCGTGGCCGCTCTTCTCGTTGCCCGTAATGCGGAAGTTGCTCAGCATCACTCGCCACAATCGCTGATTGTCCTTGACCTTTTCGCCGTCGGGATGCCGAATCTGTAGAGCGGGACGTCCCTCTTGATTGATGTTCTTGATGTGCGTGGCGGCGCCCGCGCCTTGAAGCAATACATCTCCGCGGGCCAGTACGAGCGGCTGGGAGATTTCGAATACTCCAGGAGGAATTCGCACCACTCCACCCTCGGCGGGCAACGCATCGAGCGCCGCTTGCAGCGAAGGGAAGCGGCTGGCGTCGATCTCCATGCGAGCACCAGGCAAGCGTCCCGGATTGGTCGCCACCGCGGGCGACTGGTTCGGCGAGGCATCGTCGGCTGCCCAGGCGAGCAGAATGCCGCACAGAAGCAGAGAACACATCGCGAACGTGATGCGAGAAAAGACGGCGGGCGACATGAGATACTCTCCTACAGAGCATGTTGACTCGAAATTTGCGCAGTCAATCCACGGGAGTCGAACGCAGTCATTTTGGAGGCGAGCCGACGCAATAGAGAACGGTATTCGAGCGGATATACAGGCGATCGCCGATGGCGGCGAGCGACGCGCGGAAGATCTCCTGCGGCGTTGCTCCCACGCTGTTTTTCGCTACCAGCATGAACTCGGCGCTCGGTTGAATCACGAACGTTTCGCCCGCTTCGCTCTGCGCATAAATCAACCCATTGACGACGATGGGGGAGCTGCTGAATTGACCGTTAAGCCGTTCTTTCCACAGCTCTTTTCCCGTCCGAGCCTCATAGAGAGTCGCGATGCCATTCATACTGGCGACGAACAGGAAGTCTCCGGACACGACAGGCGAGGGAAGATCGCGCCCGCCGCGCCGAGCGGCGGTCCAAGCTTCCGTCGGGGCCGATGAATCGGAGGCCGGCTTTAATGCTCGCATGTTGCCCGCCAACCCACACACCACGAACAACAGACCGGCGCCGGGAGTCACCGTTGGTTCACCGCGACCCGATCCATTCTTCGAGAACCAAATTTCCTCGCCCGACGCGGGATCGTAGGCGGTGACTCCCGTATGTCCATTCAGCAGCAGGAGTCGTCGATCGTTCTGTTCCCAGACGACAGGCGTGCTCCAACCGCGATGATCGGGGCGAGGCTTTCGCCAAACCGTCTTGCCGGTCTTGCGCTCGAATGCTTCGATAAACGCGCCTGCATCGCTATCGCCGTTCTGAATGAGTAGATCGCCGACGAGCACGGGACAGGCGGCGACTCCCCATGGGCTTTCGAATGTACCGAGATCGCGGGACCAAAGTGGTTGACCAGCGACGGTGTAGGCATGCAAGCCGCCTTTTCCGAAGAACGCGACGACGACCTCGCCGTCGGTCACGCAGGTTGGCGAGGCCCAGCCGTTCATGGCGTGCGACTTCTCGGGTTCGCCCTCCCAAGCTTGGTGTTGCCAGACGACTTTTCCATCTTGCGTTGACACGCAAAACACGATGCGCCGTTTGCCGTTCTCCTCGGCGCTGGTCAAGAACATGCGGTCGCCCCAGATGACTGGCGATGATTGGCCTTGGCCAGGAAGCGGCGCCTTCCACAACAGCGAGGAACTATCCCACGTCGTGGGAGGCTGCGCTTGCACGGCGTGACCATCGGCGCGTGGGCCACGCCATCCTGGCCAGTGAACTGCATCGGCGGCCAGCGAATAGGTCGAGAGAAGTGAGACGACGCAAAATGCGAACAAGAGAGCGGGAGGGGCCGGTAAAGGCGCAAGACGTGCGATCGCACGCAGGGAATGGCGTTGCATCCGTGATTCTCCGCGAGTTTGGAGGTGGGACATGAGGAAGGATTATGTCGATCGTGCTGGCGATGATAGCACTGCGAGAGGCAGCCGTGTACTTCCAGGTGAATTGCGTGGCGTAGAGTGGCTCAGCGAATTCTTCCGCCGCTTGAGGGGGGGGGCTCGCGGGGGATTGTTTTGTGGGCGGTTCGTAAGGAATATGGCAACGTTCCCATGGCGGAGTCGGCGGTTTACCAGCGGTGGGGGATTCGCAAAGGTAGGAGTGCGGAGGAATTCAACGGATGGTCGAGGCCAGGGCTGCGGAAATCATCGAAAAACTCAACAGCGCGATTCAAAAGCTGGAGCGGGAGCAGGTCGGAGAACTGTGTCGACTGATTGCCGCCGAGTCGGTGAAGTCGTCGGCGTTTCTGACCACGAAGCAAGCGGAGACGGTACTCGGCTTGCTCCGTCGAAAACGCTACTTCAGCGAGATGCGTCGATTGGTGGAGGCGTTCTTGCGCGCCTCACTCGAGTCGGCCAAGCTCCGGCGTCTTTACATTCAGGCGTTAGTCGACAGTGGCGAGTTGACCGCTGCTCTCACGATTGCGGAAGTGTGGGACGAGAGACTTGCGCCGCAAGGCAGAGCCGCCGAATCGGACCTCTTTGAATGGTCCGAGATTCATGGACTCATTGGGAGAATCCACAAGCAGCGATTTGTCGAGTGTAGTCGTCGGGAGTGGTTGCAGAAGGCGATCGAAGCATACTCGGCGGTCTACCGCACGAATCCCCGCGAATGGATCTTTCAAGGAATCAATCTGGTCGCTTTGCTCGCGAGAGCTGTTCGTGACAGGGTCGCCATCGACTCGCGACTCGATTATCGCGAGATCGCTCGCGATATCTTGCAGGTAGTGAATGCTAAGAGCGCTCGCGGGCCGGTTGCCCATTGGGATTTGGCGACGGCGGCCGAAGCGGCCGTTGCGCTGGAGAAGTATGACGAGGCGTTGAGTTGGCTCAAGCAGTATGTTCGTCACCCGGAAGTTGATGCGTTCGAGCTGGCGAGTCCGTTGCGGCAGTTCAAGGAGGTCTGGCAACTTAATCCGAGCAAAGCGCCCGGGAATCATCTCCTGCCGCTGCTAGAGGCGTCATTGTTGCAGAAGTCAGGCGGCAGCTTGACGATGGATGGCACCGCGGAGTCCATGCGCAACATTCGCGATTTGGATCGCGATGGGCAACTCGAAAAAGTCTTCGGCCTTGAGTCGTATAAGACGGTCGAGTGGTATCGCAAGGGATTGGAACGAAGTCAAGCTGTAGCTCTGATTGAAAATCTCGGGGGGCAGGGAGTCGGCACCGGCTTTGTGGTTTCCGGGGCCGACCTCCATTCAGCGCTGCGTTCCGAAAAGTTGTTACTCACTAATTCGCATGTCATCTCGGCGAGAGGGGAAGTGGCTAATTCCCTCCGACCGTCCGAGGCTATCGTGCGATTTCAGTCGCTGGACGGTAAAGGCGATGGCGTTAAGCTTCGAGTTCGAGAGGTCATTGCACAATCACCTCCCGCGGAACTCGACTTTGCACTGATCAGGTTGGACGGGGCCCTGCCAGATTTCCCTGTGATTCCGCTTGCGCAGGAGAAACCTCAAGCGAGCGACGGGGCTCGGCTCTATGCGATCGGCCATCCTTGGGGTGGGAAGCTATCGTTTTCGTTGCATGACAATCTGTTCCTCGCTTTCGTTCCGCCTCGTCTTCACTATCGAACTCCCACCGACCGTGGCAGCTCGGGGAGTCCCATCTTTGACGATTACTGGCAATTGGTCGCGTTGCACCACTCGGGATCAAAGCAGATGCGTCGCCTGGGCGGTGATGGCGGCTATTACGAGGCGAATGAAGGAATCTGGCTGGAATCGATCCGCGGGCACTTAGTTGAAAACCCACCGAGTCCAAACTTGTCGTCGCCCAACGCGGGCCACGAGCCGGTTTCGCCCAGCTTTACGGCGGCGGTCGAAGAGCCTGAGGCGCCGCGAAGTCACCATGTACGAGAAGTGAGAGAGACGCCGGAGTCGCAGGCCTTCGGCGTCACGCTGCAAACGAATAGATCCAAGAGTCGAAGCGAGGCGTCAAGCCCGCGTTCCATTTACCGAGGAGTTCCCATGAGCGCCGAGAAGTCTCAGTTGTTGTTAAGTTTTGCTCAACGTCTCATCTCGAAGGATCGTGGCGAAGTCCTGCGTAAACAGGTGTTGGAACGACCGGCGTTTGGGGCGTCCGCGATGGAGTCGGTCGGGATGGCAGGCCATGCGGGATTCGTTGCGACGCCGGAACTCGCCAGTAAAGCCGTGGAAAAACTAGGACTTGGACAGTCTTTGTCACAGGAAGAACAGTACAGCTTGGAGGCAATCGTGTTGCCTCAAGAGCGGCCCGTGTCATTTATCGAGAACGATACGTTTGCGATTCCCGAGCACCCGTGGGGGCACTTCCATACGGATGCGACGATTCGCGGCAACCTCGAGCGCGCTATTCTCTCGATTGGACGAGTTGAGTTGCCTTCGAGCCCCAACATTCCGTTTGGCGGCACCGCATTTGTCGTCGGGCCGGGGTTGTTGATGACCAATCGCCATGTGGCGGAATTGTTCGCGCAGGGACTTGGACGGCGTGAATTGGTTTTCAAGTCGGGGCAAACGGCCGCTTGGGACTTCCGGCGTGAACGCAATTCGCCGGCCAACGACGCGACCACTCTGAAGGTCGACGATGTCGTCATGATCCATCCGTACTGGGACATGGCCCTGTTGCGAGTAAGCGGTTTGCGCCCACATCAGACTCCGCTAAAGCTATCACGAGTTTCTCCTGAGGAGTTGGTTGGGGGCGAAGTCGCGGTGATCGGTTATCCGGCCAAGGATTGGCGGAATGACACGGAGTTGCAGGATCAGATCTTCGCGCGGACTTATAACGTCAAGCGACTTCATCCGGGCAAGTTGAACGGCCGAAAACTGGTCGAAAGTTACGGCAAGCAGGTCTCCGCGCTCGCGCACGACAGTTCGACGCTCGGTGGAAATTCGGGTTCTGCGATTATTGATGCTCGCACGGGCGTCGTCGTGGGGCTGCATTTTGCCGGCCGCTACCTGGAATCGAACTATGCGGTTCCCTCGCAAGAGTTGTCGCGAGATTCGCGAGTCTTGGATGCTGGCGTTACGTTTGTTGAAGGAGCAGCCGCCAGTCCCGACCCCAACGTAACGGCTCGTTGGAACTCGCTTGAGCCCTCTGCAACTCCCACGCCTGTTTTCAACCCGCCACCCGCACCATCCTTGCCAAGCGTTGCCGTTCAATCGCGTCAGCAGCATTCGTCGACGCTACGGCTGGTAGTGAATGGTCAGACATTCACAGTGCCACTAAAGGTATCGATTGATGACGCCAATGTTCGTGCCGAGTCAACGACATCGTCGGTAGCCGCGGCCGGGATCGAAGGACTTCAACAGCCGATCATTTTCCCGCGGTTGGATAAACGACAGGGGTTTGATCCCGATTTCTTGGAGTTTGAAAAGGATGCCGTCAAGCTGCCCAAGCTGACAGAGAAGGGCTTGAAGGTTGCCGCGAAACTCGACGATGGTTCGCATGAACTCAAGTACCATAAGTTCTCGGTAGTGGTTCACAAGCTGCGGCGACTTCCGCTCATTACCGCCGCCAACGTCGATTTTCGCGACAGTGTACGCAAGGTGAATGGTCGCAAGCCATCGCGGGCCGAGTTGAACGGCACTGGCGGCTCTTCGGAGAAATGGAAGACCGATGATCGTATTCCCGAAAATCAGCAGTTGCCCGACGTCTTCTACACCAAGGATGGCGGCGCGTTTGATAAGGGGCATATTGTTCGTCGCGACGACGTGACTTGGGGCGAGTCGTTCCGGGATATGCAGATGTCCAATGGAGACACTTTCCACACGACGAATTGCACGCCGCAGGTTTCCGGCTTCAATCAATCGGCGCAAGGGGTCGACAATTGGGGAGATCTGGAGAGCTTCATCCAGGGGCAAGCGAAGGCGGAGCGTTTAATCGTATTCGCCGGTCCCGTACTATCACCCCATGATCTGCGGTTCGAGGGGGTGGATGAGCGGGGGGAGCTCACGATCCAGATCCCCACTAAATTCTGGAAAGTCGTGGTGGCCGCGGACGAAGAGGGCAAGCCCGAAGCATACGGGTTTGTGCTCGAACAGAATCTCTCAGATGTTCCGCTGGAGTTCAGCGTTACGCCTCAATGGAACCGTTTCGTGAAGCGGATCTCGGAAATCGAGAAGTTGCTGTTCGGGTTGGTTTCATTCGAACAACTAAAGGCCTGGGATTTCCGACGGTGATTTCGGAAAAAAAGTTGCTTCTTCGGAAGGCTCAACTAGCATTAAGCAGTCCCTGCTGGTGGGTGAGCCGGCGTGGGCTTGTGTCGTGAGTGCTTCCAGGCACTCACGACGAAACGAGCAGTTCCTTTCTTTTCGAGTACCTACCCACATGCAACGCTCACGCCGCGCCTTTACGCTTGTTGAGCTCTTGGTCGTGATTGCGATCATTGGCTTGCTCGTCGCTTTACTATTGCCCGCGGTGCAGAGCGCTCGCGAGGCGGCTCGACGTGCTCAGTGCATTAACAACATGCGGCAGGTCGGACTGGCTCTGCACATGTTTCACGACACCTACGGGACGTTTCCTGCTTCCGGTTGGACGACCGCGGGACCGGGAAACCCGGCTGGTAAGTTCGTGGGCTGGCGCCCGCTCGCCATGCCATTTCTCGAGCAGCAAAACGTCAAGGAACTGTACGACTTCAATTTGAATTGGTGGGAGGGGACGAATCCCACCGTCGCCGCGATCCCGATCAAGGTCTACATTTGTCCAAGTTCACCGAGTCGCGGGGATACGTTGACGGCGATCGCCAAACCGCCACGACCCGCGATGACCTTCACCAACCCCGTCGCTCCGACCGATTACGAAGCGCTCATGGGCGTTCAACCGAATTCAGTGAATCCCCACCTGCCGGTCGCGATCTACTCGTCGACCAACCGCTTCAGCGTGATGTATCGCAATTCAACCACTCGGATCGCCGAAGTGCTCGACGGCACCTCCAATACGGTGATGGTGGTGGAATGCTCGGCGCGTCCGCGAGTCTACCGTCGTCGCTCGGTTCAACCTTCGTTGAACAACGACCAGGGGATTTGCTGGGCGGATAGCGAGGGACCATTTAGCTTCGATGGTGCATCAGGCGATGGTGCGTTGGAAGGTTGTGGAGTGAATTGTGCATCGCCCATGAATCGTCGGAACGACAACGAGCCTTTTTCGTTCCACCCCGGCGGTTCGAACTGCCTGTTTGTCGATGGGCGAGTGCAATTTGTGAAGGAAACCATCTCGATGGCCACGATGGCCGCGATTGCGACGATGCAATCGGGCGAAGTGACCAATCAAGGCGATCTCTAGTAGCCATCTCGCTTCGCGAGATGAACAGCCGCACCGCGTACCCGCATGGACCTCCGAATTGGCCACGGAATGACACTGAACTGCACGGAAGTTGAAGTGGGGCGAACTGAGTTTGAGGTCTAAATCTGCTTGATTTGGATCGGGGAGGTGCGACCGTTCCTTGGGTGCGCGGCTGGTCTGACACTAGAACAACTCTTCGATGGGACGGCCGTTGTGCGCTAGGAATACGGGTCGATTGGACGGCGTGTAAACCGGTTTGTCTCGTTCGATTCCTAGCTTTTCGTAAATGGTCGCCGCGACGTCTTCGGGCAAGTAAGGGCGTTCGAGCACGTAGCCGCCATCGCGATCGGTCTTGCCCACGACTTGCCCGCCAGGGACTCCGGCGCCTGCGAACGCATGTGAGTAACCGAAGGCCCAGTGGTCTCGTCCTTGGAACTTGTTCAGTCGCGGAGTGCGACCAAACTCCGTTGCGAACACAACCAGGGTGTCTTTGAGTAAGCCCCGCTGATCCATGTCTTCGATGAGGGCTGCGAACGCCTGATCGGTGCTGCCCATCATCACCCAGTGACCAATGCCGTATCGTCCTTCGCCACCCGCTTTGTCTCGCACAGTGCCACACGAACCGGATGTGTAAATCAGGTCGTGGTGGTCCCAGTTCATATTGAATCCACCGGGTGTCTGGGGAGTCTGTGGTTCGCGGACGTCGACGGTCACGAAGCGAACGCCGCGTTCGATCAGGCGTCGGCCTAGCAGATAGCATTGACCGCGATGGCCTCGGCCATAACGCTCACGAGTCTGATCTGATTCCTCGGCGAGTTGGAACGCGCTGCGGGCCGCCGGGTTGGTCAGCATGTCGACCGCTTGCTCGCGCAAGGCTCGCATCCCATCGACCGACTTCGCCGATGGAGCGACCGCGATGTTGAGATTGCTGAGTAAGTCGTTGCGATCGGAAAAGCGACGTTGATCGATGCCTGCGAGAAGTCCTAGGTTAGGTATTCTCCATTGCGGGTCCGAGACATCGCGTCCACCCGTTTTGAACACTTTCGTCCAAGCGGGAAGGAAGCCCTGACGGGTCATGGCGGCTTGTTCGTGATTCCCTGGGATCATGATGTAGGAAGGAAGATACGAGCAAGCGGCGCCGAGTCGATAGGACACGGCGCCCCCGATGTCAGGCATTTCCAGCGGGCCGCCTGGGACTTCGCCCGATAACGCGTACTGTGTGCCATCGGGATGGCCGTTGACCGCGCCCCCTTTGTGGTACATCGATCGAACCACGGTCAGTTTGTGAGCGACGCGAGCGGTGTGCGAGAGCAGCGAGGTGAATTGCACTCCAGGCACGCTGGTCGCGATCGGCGCAAAAGGACTGCGGTGATCGCTGGGCGCAAGCGGCTTGGGGTCCCAAGTGTCGAGATGCGACAACCCGCCTTGTTCGTAAATCAACAGCACGCGTTGAGCGGCCGCGGGGCGAGTCGCCGCGGGCGCGAGCGCGGGCCATAGCGATAGCCCGCCTGCCATGCCAAGTCCCAGGAAACTGCGACGTTGGATACGAGTGGCCATGCGAGTCCTTACGAGGGTGGGGCGGTGGGGGCGAGTATCCCGTTGAGGATAATCGACATAATGGCGGAGTGTTGTTCGTCGAGCGGGATGTTTCGTCCGGCGAAGTGGTTCGTGAACATCGTACCGTAAAGTAAATTCCCGACGTTTTCCAGCATCCGGTCCACCGGCAAGTCCGCCCGGATTCGCCCCGCGGTTTGCAGCTGAGTGTAGATGGGGCGCCAGCGAGCGCGGATGGCTTCGCGGTAGTCGAAGAAAGTCGGGCGTTTGCGATGCTTGAAGTTGGCCCGCTCCTGAATCAACAACTCGACCTGTTCCGGATGCCGGTCGAAGAACTCCAAGTACGCCCGTACCGCCCGCGAAATCCGCTCGACGGGATCCACGACCAATTCGGCGGCCGCTTGGACCGCCTGCTGCATGTCGCGCATGCCCGCATCGACGCAAGCGTAGAAGAGTTCTTCCTTGCTGGTGAAATAGAGATAGAGAGTTCCTTTGGCGATGCCCAGTTCGGCGGCGAGCCGCCCCATTTCGCAATCCGCGTATCCGATCTCGGCAAACAGACGAGCGGCGACGCTCAAGATCGCGGCTTTCTTCCCGCTCGACGACTCCGGTAGTTTTGCCTCCTTGAGTGGAGGCGATTCGCGGCGAGTAGCGGACTTGGGTGTTCGACTCACGGGCAATTGCCCCACACAGGAGAGGAACCGACGCGGCACCGTTGACTTTCGACCTTGGGAGTCTACCATGAGAACAACTGACTGACCAGTCAGTCATGTTGAGTGAAACGCTGGACGTGCGAGCCGAACTCGCCAGTTCTGACTCGACCTGCCCCGCCTTCGAGTTCCTTCCGCCTGTCGTCGACGAGTTGCCGATATGAACGAGCCACGTTGCGCCGTGAATCGTGAGTCCCATCGCGTGGACTACCGCTTGGCCTCTCCGCGCGGAGTTAACTCGGCACGATTCATGGAACGATTCATGGCGCGGTCGCCGCGGCGGGGACGACTCGAAGCGATGGGCGTCCTGATCGGACTGTTTGGGGTCTTGGTCAGTGGGTGTCAAAAGCCGGCGCCGGCGCCCGTCAAGCCTCCGCCGCCGACCGTCTTCTTCACCACGCCGGTCGAAGAGCATGTGCAGGAGTTCGAGGAGTTTACGGGGCGGACCGCCGCGATCAGCGAGGTTTCCGTGCGAGCACGCGTCAGCGGCTATCTCGACAAGGTGGCGTTCGAGGACGGCGCCATGGTGAAACAAGGCGATGTGCTGTTTCACATCGACGATCGCACGTTCCAGGCGGAGTTAGCCAAGGCCGAGGCTGTTCTGGAGCAAGCCAAGACCCGACTGGCTCGATTCGAAAAAGAGGCGGCTCGAGCCGCGGGTTTGTTTCAGAGCAAGGTGATTTCGGAGGAGGCATACGATTCGAGCGTGTTTAATCGCGATGAAGCCGTGGCTGCGGTGAACGTGGCGATTGCGGAACGAGACTTTGCCAAGTTGAACGTCGAGTACTCGAAGGTCTTGTCGCCCATCGATGGTCGGATCAGTCGCAAGTTGGTCGACGAGGGGAATTTGGTCAAGGCCGACGACACTATGTTGGCGGTGATCGTCCAAGACCGACCGATTCACGCCTATTTTGACATCGACGAACGAACGGTCCTGCGCTTGCGCCGACTGGTTCAAGAAGGAAAAATCAAAGCGACTCGCGAAAGTCGCTTGGAAGTGGGCATCTCGCTGGCGGACGAGGGTGAGCATCGTCGCACTGGGGTGGTGGATTTCGAAGACAACCACATCGACCCCACGACAGGCACGCTGCGAGTGCGGTTGTTGATCGACAACGAGGATCATTTGCTGTCGCCCGGTCTGTTCGTCCGCTTGCGGTTCCCGATTGGGGAGCCGCGCGCGGCGCTGTTGGTCCCCGAGGAGTCTTTGGGGAGCGATCAGGGGCGACGGTATGTTTTTGTGATCGGCGAGGGGAATGTCGTGTCGACTCGACCTGTCGATATCGGGATTCTCGTTGGGGGGCGACGGGTTATCGAGAAGGGGCTAAGTCTCGGCGAGCGAGTTGTGGTGACGGGGCTGCAGCGGCTGAAGAAGAATGCTGCGGTCGACCCTCGTCCGCTCGAGGCCGTTAGCGATTCAAGCTCGAACACTGGTTCCGGGACTGCCGCGGGATCGCAGCTTCCTTCCTCGACTGGCAGTTCGCCGTCGAGCGCCACTGCGGGCAAGTGACATCGACATGTTTTCTCGTTTCTTCATCGACCGACCGATCTTCGCCTCCGTGCTGTCGATCGTCATCACGCTCGCCGGCGCCATTGCGGCGATGACCTTGCCTTTAGCGCAATACCCGCCGATCTCTCCGCCGACGATTCAGGTGGAGTGCAATTATCCAGGGGCCAGCGCTCAAGTCGTGTCGGAGACGGTGGCGTCGCCGATCGAGCAGCAAGTCAACGGCGTGGAAGACATGTTGTATATGTCGTCGCAAAGCACGAGCGACGGCAGTTACTCGTTGACAGTTACTTTCCAGCCTGGGGTCGATCTGAATCTAGCGCAAGTGTTGGTTCAGAACCGAGTGAGCTTGGCGTTGCCGGCCTTGCCTGATGTCGTGCGTCAGACGGGCGTCACGACCAAGAAAAGATCGCCCGACATTTTGCTCACCGTGAGCATTCACTCGCCCGATGAGCGGTACGACCAGTTGTATCTCAGCAACTACGCGGTGATGCACTTACAGGATGAACTGGCTCGACTGCCGGGGATCGCTGAAGTGCGAGTGTTTGGCCAACGCGACTATAGCCTACGAGTTTGGCTTGATCCCGACCATTTGGCGGCTCGCGAATTGACCGTGATGGATGTGATGAATGCGATCCGTCAGCAGAACATGGCGGTCGCGGTGGGGCAGGTTGGTCAGCCGCCCACGGCGATCGGCCAAACTCGCCAGTTGCCGTTACATGTCGCGGGGCGTTTGTCGGAGCCCGCCGAGTTCGACGAGATCACGCTGCGCACCACGGCTGACGGTCGGCGAATACGCTTGCGGGACGTAGCGCGAGTCGAGATGGGGGCGCGCAGCCACGACATTCAGAATCGTTTCGATAGCAAGCCGACCGTCGGGATCGCGATTTTTCAGTTGCCGGACGCGAACGCCTTGGCCACCGCCGACGCGATCAAGGAGAAGATGGCCGAGTTGTCGGTCGATTTTCCGGAGGGGGTGGAGTACGAAATTGGATATGACACGACGCCGTTCATTCGTGAGTCGCTGGAGGAAGTGACCAAGGCGTTGCGTGACGCGGTGTTGCTTGTGGCGCTGGTCGTGTTGTTCTTCCTGCAAGGTTGGCGTCCCGCGATCATTCCTCTGATTGCCGTCCCCGTGGCGATCATTGGGACGTTTTCGGCCATGGCGCTGGTGGGCTTCAGTCTGAACAATCTGACCCTCTTCGGACTCGTGCTTGCCATTGGAATCGTCGTCGACGATGCGATCGTGGTGATCGAGGCGGTGGAGCAGCACATCGAGCATGGATTGGCGCCGCGAGCAGCGGCGATCCGCGCGATGGAAGAGGTGGCGGGCCCCATCATCGCCGTTGGGTTTGTGCTGACCGCGGTGTTTGTGCCTTGCGCATTCGTGCCAGGAATCGTCGGGCAGTTCTTTCGGCAGTTTGCGTTGACGATCGCCATCTCGACGATTCTCAGCACGATCAACAGTTTGACGTTGAGTCCGGCGTTGGCGGCGCTGCTGCTGCGATCTCGGTCGTCGCGTCGCGATCCGATCACTTGGCTGTTGGACACGTTATTGGGTTGGCTCTTCCGTGGCTTCAACGGAGTGCTGCGGCGATCGACGCATGGTTATGTGCGAGCCGTGCGTGGATTGATTCGAGTGCCCCTGCTGGTGTTGTTGGTATACGGCGGCCTGGTCGCTCTGACGTATTGGGGCTTTGGCCGTTTGCCGACCGGCTTTATACCGACGCAGGATAAAGGCTATTTGGTCGCGAGCGTGCAATTGCCCGATTCGGCATCCGCCGAACGTACTCGATCGGTGATCGCCAAGATCGAGAAAATCGCGCGTGAGACGCCGGGCGTGAAGAACGTCAATTCGGTCGCGGGCAACTCGTTCTTGTTGAGCGCCTATGGCTCGAATTTTGGCTCGATGTTCATCATTCTGGATCCGTTTCAGAAACGGCGCTCGCCCGACCTCAGCGCCGACCGGATTCTGGACAAAATCAAGACTCGCTTCGCCAAGGAGATTCCCGAGGCGTTGGTGAACGTTTTCCCGCCTCCCGCGGTTTCGGGGCTCGGACGCGCCGGCGGCTTCAAGATCATGGTGGAAGACCGCGGCGATTTGGGACCGACTTTGCTGCAGCAGGAGACGGACAACCTGGTGCAAAAAGGGAACGAATTGGGGCCGTTGACCGGACTTTTTACGGTCTACAAGGCGACTTCGCCGCAGTTGTTCGTCGACGTCGATCGCGACGCCTGTTTGCAGCAGGGCGTGAACCTGAACGATCTGTTCACGACCTTACAAGGCTATCTTGGTTCACGCTACGTCAACGACTTCAATCGCTTTGGTCGCACCTGGCAAGTGATTGTGCAAGCCGATCAGACTCAGCGCGACGCCGTCGATGACGTCCGTCGACTCATGGTGCGCAATCGCACGGGCGGCATGGTGCCGTTGGGCGCTCTGGCCCGAGTGCGACTCGCGGGCGGCCCGCTCGTTTTGACTCGCTACAACATGTACCCTGCTTCTTCCATCAATGGAAATGTCGCCTCGGGCGTCAGTACGGGGCAAGGGATCGCGGCGCTCGAATCGCTCGCTCGACGCGAATTGCCGTCGTCGATGTCTTACGAGTGGACCGAGATCACCTATCTGGAGAAAATGTCCAGCCAGACCGGGATGGTGGTGCTGGTGTTCTCGGTCGTCTTCGTGTTCTTGGTGCTGGCTGCCCTGTATGAGAGTTGGACGTTACCGCTAGCTGTGATTCTGGTCGTTCCGCTTTGCGTGTTGTGTTCGATCGCCGGCGTCGCTTACGCGAAGATGGACATCAACGTGTTCACTCAGATCGGTTTCGTCGTGCTGATCGGTTTGGCCTGCAAGAATGCGATTCTGATCGTCGAGTTCGCGAAGCGGCGGCGCGAGATCGGCGAGGATCTCTCGACGGCGATTCAAGATGCTTGCCGCCTGCGACTGCGGCCGATTCTCATGACTTCGTTCGCCTTCATCTTAGGGGTCGTGCCTCTCGTAGTGGCGACCGGGGCGGGCGCCGAAATGCGTCGCGCGTTGGGGACCGCCGTCTTTAGCGGTATGCTTGGGGTGACTTTTTTCGGGCTGTTCATGACGCCCGTGTTTTACGGCGTGGTCGACCGAGTGGCTCGCTGGCGCATCTGGGAGATCACTCGCTTGGCGCCGCTGGGCCGAGTGGTTTTGGATTGGTCGCGTTTGGGGCCGCTAAGGCGTCGCTGGCGTGGCGGCGCTCCGCCTTCGGCGTCGCAGTCGCCGCCGACAGCACAGTCGCCGCTCGAAGCTTACGCCGTGACGCCCATTGAACTCGACGCCGAGGCAAGCGTGAAAAGTGCGGACGGCATGGAACACGGCGGCGGATCGTCGTCGGCGTTAGCGACTGCGACTACGACTACGACTACGACCGAGGCCGAGATCAAGACCGAGACCAAGTCCGAAGAATCAAGTTCCGTGGGAAGCGACCAGCATACGCAGGACGCCCAGGAGTAACGACGTCGATGTTCTCACGATTCTTTATTGATCGACCGATCTTCGCGACGGTGTTGTCTGTCGTAGTGACATTGGCGGGCGCCATTGCTCTGTTTACCTTGCCCGTGACGCAGTATCCGGAGATTGCTCCTCCGACCGTGGAAGTTTCGACGACGTATGCCGGCGCCAACTCGCAGGTTGTCGTGGACACGGTCGCCGCGCCGATCGAACAGCAGGTCAATGGCGTGGAAGGAATGATGTACATGTCGTCGCAGAGTACGAACGACGGCAATTACGTTCTCACGGTGACGTTTCGACCTGGAACCGATCTGAATTTGGCGCAGGTGTTGGTGCAGAATCGCGTCGCCCTGGCGCAACCTATTCTGCCTGATTTGGTGAAGCGTCGCGGAGTGACGGTGAAGAAGAAGTCTCCCAGCGTGCTGATGATCGTCAATCTGTTTTCGCCCGACGGCAGTCGCGACAATCTGTATTTGAGCAACTACGCGACGATTCAGTTGCGCGATGAACTGTCTCGTTTGGCGGGCGTGGGCGACATTTCGTTTCTCGGACAGCGCGACTACAGCATGCGAGTCTGGATTGACCCGCAACAGTTGGCGATGCGAGGCCTGGGGACGCAAGATGTCGTGCGTGCGATCGAGCAGCAGAACACGCAGGTCGCGGCGGGGCAAATTGGTCAGCCGCCGGCTCCGAATGGGCAGGCGTTTCAGTATGCGATGACCACGGTGGGCCGACTGACTGATCCGGAAGAGTTTGGCGAGATTGTGCTCCATACGGATGCGAGCGGTCGAGTGGTGCGATTGCGCGATGTCGCCAAAACGGAGCTGGGAGCTCGCGTTTACGATCAGGTTTGTACGCTGGATGGTCGCCCCTCCGTCGCTCTGTCGATCTATCAATTGCCTGGCTCGAATGCGTTGGAAACGGCCGGGCATGTGCGCGAGAAGATGGAAGAGCTGCGCGAGCGGTTTCCCGAAGGGCTGGACTACGCGATCGTTTACGACACGACGCCATTTATTCGCGAGTCGGTGAGCGAGGTGTTTAAGGCGTTGCGCGACGCGGTGATCTTGGTGGCGATCGTCGTCTTGGTGTTCTTGCAGGGCTGGCGAGCGGCATTGATTCCTTTGGTGGCGGTTCCGGTGGCGATCGTTGGCACGTTCGCCGCGATGGCGGCCGTGGGCTTTAGTCTGAATGCTCTAACTCTGTTTGGATTGGTCTTGGCGGTCGGGATCGTGGTCGATGACGCCATCGTGGTGGTGGAGGCGGTGGAGCATCATATTGAACATGGCATGACGCCGCGCGAGGCCGCGATTCGCGCGATGGAGGAAGTGGCGGGGCCGGTGATCGCGGTGGGCTTGGTGTTGAGCGCGGTGTTCGTGCCGTGCGCTTTCATTTCTGGCGTGGTGGGGCAGTTCTTCCGACAGTTTGCCGTGACGATTGCCATTTCCACGGTGATCTCCGCGTTCAACTCGCTCACGCTCAGCCCCGCCTTAGCGGTGCTCTTCCTCAAGCCCCGCGCGGCGGGGCATGGCGAGGCTTTGCCGCGAGTCGCATTGGTTCTGGCCGCGACGCTGGCCGCGGCATTTGCGTTGCCCGCGAGTTGGCATCTGTGGCTTGGCGAGCGGATTCCGTGGACGTTGTTCGAACCGCTGGAGACGGGGCGGCTAGCCGCAGGGTGTGGCGGGGTGGTGGGAGGTTGGCTGTTGAGTCGGCTGGTGAACGCGGTGCTGTTGCTGTCGTTTCGCGTCTTTCACGGTGCGTTTCAGTTCGCGACCGACGTCTATGTAATCCTCGTGCGGTGGTTCTTGCGGGCGAGTCTGGTGGTGCTGGCGCTGTATATCGGGCTGCTTTACGGAACTTATCAATTGTTCGAGACGACTCCCACGGGCTTCATCCCGATGCAGGACAAGGGATATCTCGTGGTCAACGTCCAACTGCCCGACGGTGCGTCGCTGGAACGCACCGAGCGAGTAATGCGCGAAATCGAGGATCGCGCCGGGCAGATGCCGGGCGTTAACCACACCGTGTCGTTGGCGGGGCAGTCATTGTTGCTGGGGGCGACCGCATCCAACTTCGGTTCGATGTATGTGATGTTGGATGAGTTTCACGAGCGGGCGAAACAAGGGCTGACGGCGGACGCGATTGCGAAGCGGATGCGCGGCGAGTTCGACCGAGAGATTCGTGATGCGGACGTGAACATTTTGGGCGCGCCGCCGATCGACGGCTTGGGGACGGCGGGCGGTTTCAAAATCGTGATCGAGGATCGTTCGGGGCAGGGGCTCGACGCGCTGGAAGAGGTGAGTCGTCGTGTAGTCGAGGAGGGAGGTGAATCTCCCTCGCTGCAAGGGCTATTCACGAACTTCCGCGCGAATACAACGTGGCTGCTGATCGATATCGACCGGGACGCCGTCCAATCGCTAGGCGTTTCGATGGCGGATATGTTTCATGCGTTGCAGGTCAATTTGGGGTCTCTCTACGTCAACGACTTCAATCGCTTTGGACGCACCTGGCAGGTGAATGTACAGGCCGACTCACGCTATCGCCAACAGGCGGAAGATCTGAAGCGGATGTTCGTCAAGACGGCGCGAGGAGAGGCAATCCCCTTGGCTTCGCTGTTACAGGTAAGAGAAGTCAGTGGACCCTTGATGCTGGTGCGTTACAACCTCTACACATCCGCTTTTGTGAACGCCGATGCGGCGGAAGGCGCCAGTTCTGGCGATGCCTTGCGAGATTTGGAAGAGGTGGCTCAACGTCACTCGGCGCCAACGCTGCGAGCCGAGTGGACCGAGTTGGCTTTCCTCCAACGAATGGCGGGCAATACAGCGATGTTCGCCTTTGCACTCGCGGTGGTCTTGGTGTTTCTGGTGCTGGCGGCTCAATACGAGAGTTGGTCGTTGCCGTTGGCGGTGATTCTGGTCGTGCCGTTGTGCCTATTGTGTTCGATCGTCGGTGTGCGAGTCGCTCGCATGGATGTCAATATCTTCACTCAGGTGGGGTTCGTGGTTCTGGTGGGGCTCGCGTGCAAGAACGCAATTCTGATCGTCGAGTTTGCTCGAGCGAGGCACGTTGCGGGCGTCGATCGGATGACGGCGACGTTGGAAGCGTGTCGACTGCGATTGCGGCCGATCGTGATGACTTCGCTGGCGTTTATTTTTGGCGTCGTGCCGCTGCTGGTCGGCGTGGGCGCGGGAGCGGAAATGCGCCGCACGCTGGGGGCCGCGGTCTTCGCCGGCATGTTGGGAGTCACGCTGTTCGGAGTGTTCCTGACCCCCGTGTTCTTCTACGTCATTCAGACCATCGTTGATTGGCGCACGGGGTGGAAAGCAAAGGCTGGAGTACCGCCGGTCGACGCCGACGAACCGGCGCCGGTGGAAGCGGCGGCGCCCGCTGCCAGCGTCGATTGACACTGACGGGCGTTGGTCGCCAGAATATCGTCATGCGAACCGAATCTGTTCAGTGCAATCACTGTGGCGCTCCCCTGGAATTACCTGAGTCGGCGCGATTTGCGACCTGTCGTCATTGCGGCTCTCAACTGGCCGTGCATCGGTCGGCGGATGTGGTCACCACCGAGGTGATGGAACGCGTGGCCGAGACCGTCGAACAGATGGCCGACCAAGTCCGCGAGTTACGAGTGCAAACGGAATTGCAGCGGCTGGCTACCGAATGGGAGAGCGAGCGACAGTCTCTCTTGGTCCGAGGAAAGCACGGGTCGGTGCATGAACCCTCGGAGGCGATGGGGATCATTACGATTGTGATTGCAATCGTGATAGGGTTGTTCTTTGCGGGATTCGCTATCAACTCGGGCTTCGCCATGGGCGCTATCATGGGCGTAGTGGTGATGGGCGTTGGCGTATTCTCCGGGTGGCAAATCCTACAGAAGTCCCAACAACTCCAGTTGGCCCGTAAGCGTTACGATCGTCGGCGAATGGAGGCGGTGCGCGGCGATTCCACGGAGCAACCTCTCCGCTTCGACTCGCCCTCGAGCGACTCTACATGAATCGTCGCGGACCAAGGGTTTTTCCGCCGGAGGGCGAGGTTGCACGAAGGCCTGTGAGTCCCCGCTTGGCGATAAGGCAAGCATGATTTTTGCGGGAGTAATGCGATGAGCTTGGGGGATCTGTCGGGTCGACGAGCGCTGGTCGTGGGGATTGCCAATGAGCATTCGATTGCTTACGGGATCGCACGCGCGTTGCGGGGCCAAGGCGCCGAGATCGCGGCGACTTATTTGAATGACAAGGCCAAGCCTCATGTCGAGCCGCTTGCGCGACAACTCGACTCACCTTTGTTGCTCCCCTTGGATGTTCGCAAGGAAGGTCAAATGGAGCAAATGTTCGAGTCGATTCGTGCACATTGGGATCGACTCGACATTCTCGTGCATTCGATCGCCTTCGCACCGAAAGACGATCTGCAGGGGGCGTTGGTCGACTGTTCGGCCGCGGGCTTCGCCGAGGCGATGGACGTGTCGGTGCACTCGCTGTTGCGCATGACCAAATTAGCCTTGCCACTGCTGACCGAGGGAGGGTCGATCCTGACGTTGAGTTATCAGGGGGCGACTCGCGTGATGGATGGTTATCAGTTGATGGGACCCGTGAAGGCCGCCTTGGAATCGGTGGTGCGATACTTGGCCCATGAATTGGGCCCGCGAGGGGTGCGAGTCAATGCCATTTCGCCGGGACCGATCGCGACTCGAGCGGCGTCGGGGTTGAAGGACTTTCAGCGGCAGATCGACCGAGCGCGGGCGGCGTCGCCGCTGGGGCAGACGGTGACGATCGACGACGTCGGGGCGGCGGCCGCCTATCTTTGCTCGCCGGGTGGACGTCATATGACGGGCACAACCTTGGTGGTCGATGGTGGAGTATATTCACAGGGCTTTTGATGCGTTGGGGCAGATTCACCATCGTTTCGGCGAGCGGCCAATCGCACAGAGATACTGGCACGGAGTAGCAGGCATGACGACGAAACCGTCGGCTCATTTGAATCTACGGGATCAGCTTTCTCGTCTCAGTTTCCCTCAAGCCTGTCGGATGTTGGGGCCCACGGGGCCAAAGCTGATCCAACAAGGCGGCACCTACCATGTGGATGTGCCTTCGCAGGTCTATTTTCAAGGCGATTTGTTTCGACTGCGTCTGCCCGCCGAGCAAGGCAAGCCGGTGGTGGTGACGATTACCCAGCGAGAGGATCGCCCAAACCGCTTGCTCTACAACTGCACGGCCTGTCGTGGTCCTTGCAAGCATGTCGGCATGGCGCTCTCGGTCATACTCGAGGAAAAGGTGGCGCTCGGACTAGCGGCGCCTCCGCCGGAGAATTCCGAGCCCGCGAAGTCGGCGGCCGAGCTCGCGGCACTGGCCTTGCGGGAACGCGAACAGCGGGCTCGCGTCGAGAAGATGGGACTGCGTTCGCTGAATCCCGGGAAGCCTTGGACCGACTATTTGGTCACCAGTCGGTCTTCGGGAAAGACCTACCGAGTGGCTTTGCGGGGCGAGAAACGCGGCGAGTCGTATTGTTCGTGCCCCGATTTTCGCAAGAACACTCTGGGAACCTGCAAGCACATTCTGCACACGCTCACCAAAGTGCGTCGAAAGTTCTCCGAGGGAGTGTTGCGCAAGTCTTATCAGCAAACGCAGGTCGCCGTCCATCTGCGATATGGCGCCCAGTTGGAACTGCGGATGTTGCTCCCCCCGAAACTCAAACCATCTGCTCTGGCCGTGATTGAACCGATTTCGGAGCAGGCCATCGTGGATGTCCACGATTTGATGAAACGGATTGCGCGGTTGGAGCAACTGGGTGAAGATGTTCTCGTGTATCCCGATGCCGAGGAGTACATCCAGCAACAGCTTTATCGAGAACGGATCAGTGGTTTAGTTCAGGAGATTCGTCGCGATCCCAAGCGACACGCGTTACGCAAGGAACTGCTGAACGTCGAGATGTTGCCGTACCAGATGGATGGCGTGGCCTTTGTCGTCGGGGCGGGGCGAGCCATCCTGGCCGACGAAATGGGTTTGGGAAAGACGATCCAAGCGATTGGGGTCGCTGAACTGCTCGCACGCGAAGCGGGCATCCGCAAAGTACTCATCGTAACCCCCGCATCGCTCAAGTCGCAATGGCGGAGCGAGATCATCCGCTTCTGTGGACGAGACGCTCAGTTGGTCAATGGCGGGGCGGAATCGCGAGCCGAGCAGTATCGGAACGAGTGCTTCTTCACGATCTGCAACTATGAGCAGGTCATTCGCGACATTTTGTCGATCGAGCGAGTGGCGTGGGATCTAATCATTCTGGACGAGGGCCAACGGATCAAGAATTGGGAAACAAAGACTAGCGCGGTCATCAAGGGGCTGAAATCCCCCTTCGCACTCGTGCTCTCCGGCACCCCCCTCGAGAATCGGCTCGACGAACTCTACTCCGTAGTCGAGTTTATCGACGACCGTCGACTTGGGCCCGCGTTCCAATTCTTTCCCCATCATCAATTGCGCGACGAAGATGGAAATCTACTTGGCTACAAACACCTGGGCGAGTTGCGCGACAAACTCAAGCCCGTCTTGCTGCGGCGGACTCGCGAGTCGGTCATGCAGGACCTGCCGCCGCGCACCGATGAACTGATCCGTATCCCGCCGACCGCGGAACAACAGGAACTGCATCAGGCGAACATGCGAATCGTGACCCAGATTGTTCGCAAGCCGCACATCAATGAAATGGACCTGCTCCGTTTGCGCCGAGCGCTCATGATGTGTCGACTCGCGGCGAACACCACGGCCCTGGTCGACAAGCAGCATCCGGGCTATTCGACCAAACTTGAAACGCTCGATGATCTGTTCGGTCAACTGTTCGCCGAGCAGGATCGAAAGGTAATTCTCTTCTCCGAATGGACTTCGATGCTCGACTTGATCGAGCCGCTGGCGAAGAAGCGCGGAGTCGAGTTTGTGCGGCTGGATGGCGATGTGCCGCAGCGACAGCGGGCCGCCTTGGTGCAGCGATTCCAAGCCGACGAGACGTGTCGTCTTTTCTTGACCACCAACGCGGGATCGACGGGGTTGAATCTGCAGGCCGCGAATACGGTAATCAACGTCGACTTGCCGTGGAATCCGGCCGTGCTCGAACAACGGATCGCGCGAGCACATCGCATGGGCCAGACCAATCCGGTCCAAGTCTACATTCTGGTGACCGAAGGGACGATTGAAGAGAGTTTGCTGGCCACGTTATCGGTCAAGAAAGATCTGGCACTCGCCGCTCTTGATGCAAATTCAGATGTCGACTTGATCGAAATGCCGAGATCTTCCGAGGATCTCAAGAAGAAACTCGAAGTGTTGCTGGGCGCCAAACCCGAGGCGCCAGTGGATGAGAGTACTCGGCGAAGCCACGCGGACGTCGCCGACTCGTTGGCGGCGAGAGAACAGCTGTCGCAATCGGGCGCCGCTTTGGTGGGCGCCGCGGTTGATTTCCTGACAAAGCTGCTCCCGCCGGTCGAGCCGAGTCCGCAGACAGTCGAGATGACTCGCGCCGTCTCGCAGCGACTCCAACAGGCGGTCGAGCGGGATGAACAAGGACGCCCGCGAGTCTCGTTGACGTTGCCGAACGACGACCTGCTGGAGAAACTGGCCAGTGCGCTCGCGGGTCTTCTCACTCGCAAAACGTAAGACGCGTTGCAGATCGTTCGGCTGTTCTACACGAGTTGTGACTCACCCTTTGGCAACGTGAAGCAGACAACGATCGATTGACCGTCGCGAGTCCATCGGCCCGCGCGGAGCTGACGCAGGTCGGTCGCTTCTTCGAGTGGTTTAGCGACATTGTCGATCATGAGTTTTGGAGGAACCGAAGTCGTTGACGGAAGTCGCACGGTGAAGTCCGGGCAGGTCACCGGCGCGGTGAAGCGGACCGATTGATCGACTCGCTCGATCGTCGTCAGCGATCGGGCGGCGCCATAGCGGGCGAGTTCCGAGATTTTCATCCAGTGAATCCGACCCGCGAACCGTTGTTCCAAAGCTAATACCACTCGTTGGAAGTCCCGGAAGCCGTGCTTCTCTCCGTGGCAATAGAGTCCAGGCCAGTGGCAGAGCATCACGGCGGGTTCGTTGCGTTCGATCAACTCGACCATTCTCCCCGAAGTGGCATCTTGGTTCGCGTACTTCTGACCTTCGGTAGGACGGTCGCCATCCCAGCCTCCGAACCAATCGCCGGTGCCCGCGGGAACGTTCATGGTGTACCGCAAGTGGTCCGTGCCCAGTCCCGTGACATGCTCGGGTTGAGGCAACGTGCTGTCACCAGCGCCATCGCGTACATATTTGAAGTAATGGGGAATTTCCACCTCGGGAAAAACATCACGCACCGCTTGGCCGACCGCGAGTGATAACTCGGACTTCACCGCGTTGCCAAAACCGCCCGGAGTGGTGATGCCGGCGCTAGGCAGGTCGCAGTTGCGCAGGATTCGTAACGCATAAGCCAAGTAGGCCGCCAATTGGTCGACGCTCAAGCGAGTTTGCGGGTAGGAATTCTCCATGGTGGCCGAGTTGAGTTCGGCAAAGGGACGGCCCGTGGCGAGGTCGATGGCTCGCGTGTGAGTGATCATTTCCGGATGAATGTCCCAATGAGGAAGCATCAACTCGCGCACGAGCTTGAGGCTCTCTTGCAGTTGACGACGGGACCAACCCGGAAGTTCGCGGTCAAGCCAACCGACGCAAGCGGGGTAGGGGACGACGCTATACTTTCCCTTGACTCCGTGCTCGGCGCACCACTCGCCAAATTCCCTTACGAACGAGTCGGGGATTTCGCGCGGCCATGTCTGCCAAGGCCGGCGATAGATCTCGCGGTCAGGCCAAGCGGCTTCGAACTGAGGCATGCAGAAATGCCCCATGTTCACCAAGCATGTCGAATCGTCGATGAAGAAGGAGGCGGGAGTTTTCGCCAGCGGATGAAGAATCTCGATCGCGCGATCTTGCTTGGGGCGTTCGCCGCCCGGCGCCTGGGCGATGACCGGCTGGGGCGTGGCGACGCCTAGGCCGGCGAGTCCGCCGAGCCAAGGCGTTGCGATCGCGCCGAAGGCGGCCCTTTCCAGAAACGATCGTCGATGAGGTGAATTGGTCTCGGCATCTCGGACCTTGGCACGGCTTGGGGTCGGCATAAGGAGTCGCCAGGGGATAAAGGGTTGTGCTCTGGCCTCACGAACCGATGGACTGGAAGTCCGGCTCGCCCGGTTGCTTGGTTGCCGCAACGTGCTGGCCGGGCTTAGTCCGCTTTCGCCGGTGGCGGCGCGGGGGCGCTGGGGGGCGCGAAGGCTGGAGCTGCAGCGCCCGGTTGGGCATTCGTCGAAGTCGGCGCCGTAGGACGCGGATCGGGCTTGGCGGGAACGCTTGTCTTGGCGCCGTCATCGCCGCAACCGCAGAACGCCAGACAGAGAGAGCCAAGGGTGCTCCAATGCCAAAGTCGCAAGCCAGAAGCGAAACGCTTGGCAAAACTGCCGAAACGTGAGTGGGCCTTGGTAAAGGGAATGCCTATTCGATCCATCAAAGAGTGAGCAGGCATGAAGCGGGCTTTCTGCAAGGTAGGGAGGATGGTTCACTCTGCTTGTGCGTATTGTCCGTCAGCTCGGGAAGACAAGTAGCGAAAGACGAGTCGGTCGGTGGACCAAGCGACGGTGCGCACGGAGCCGTCGCCGTAAGCGAACTGAACGCCGCCCGGATGTTCGCTGCTGAACTGGTACCAATTGTGAGAAGGGGGCGACGCGGTATCGCGCAAGCCCCAGGCGGCGGCCAGGGGACCGGCCCCCATCCAGGAATGGCTGTATTCGATCTGTTTGTACTGTTGCAGCGATGTTCCCGAGCCCGACACGCGACGTCCGCCAATCGTTTCGCCGAACATGAAGGTGTTGGAGAGTCCATCCAGGACGACCGACATCGTATCTTGACCTCGGTTCACAAACATTCCTTGCAAGGCGATCCATGCGCCGACCGGAGCAGGACTGGAAGAGGGAATCGCTCCCATCGCGCCAGCGCTGGCCAAGTAGCTCGTACGTCCCAATTGACTTGTTCCCGGGAAATAACTCGCCGTGCAAGTGGCGATGCCATTGAAGCCATGGCAGTGAATGGCCGCCGACGTCCCGCCGGTGCTTGAGTAGGGATCTGTCGAGGGACAGACGAACGCTTTGATGCGAGTTTGAGCGGTGATCCAGTCATCCTCGCCGTTGGGACCGACGGGAGTGGCCCACCAGGGAGTTACTGGTCCGCTGGGCCAGGGATTGGTGAACGGATCGGGAATCGGAATGACCACATTCTTGTTTGACTGCAAGCGGTCATGCAGATTCTGAAGTTCAAGCTGCGGGAGAATCGCCACCAATGTTCCATGCCACTGGGAATTCGAAAACGTGGCCGGGATATGGGAACTGGTGCCGAGATAACCGGGCGGCAAGCGGCGGTTGGTATCGTGAAAATTGTGGACGGCTAAACCAATCTGCTTGAGATGGTTGCCGCATTGCGAACGTCTCGCTGCTTCCCGAGCGGCCTGTACCGCCGGCAACAGCAACGCGACCAACAGCCCAATGATGGCGATTACGACAAGGAGTTCCACGAGCGTAAAGGCGGAACGCGCGGAACGTCGAACCGAGTCCTGCCAGGCTCCCACGATGAAGTCCCATCTATGTAAAGGGCGTTGATTTGTAAGACCCTCCCCAGATTCCAAGCCGGAGCCAATCTTACTCGAACCCACGCCGCCTTCAATCACGGGACTTCAATTGGCCTATTCCGGCAATTGCACGAAAACATCGAGCATTTGGCCCACGTAGGGTTGGTAGGAAGCTTGCTTCGCTTCGGCGGTCGCTGCATAGATGACTTGCAATACCCGTGTGTCGACTCGCTCGGTATTGTCGCCCGCGAGCCAGCGTTTGGGGATGACAAGCGGCTCGACTCGCACGAATTGCAGCCGAATTTCCTGCTCGCCGTCCCCTCGCACAAAGGCCCTGGCGGGCAAGCCCGCGCGGAATCTCGGTAAGTCATGTTCGTCAATATCGACGCGGACATGCAGTTCGCTCGTATCTCCGATCACGAATAGAGGATTATCAGGATTCGCGCCAACATACTCGCCCGGCCGCACGTTCACCTGCAATACATGCCCATCGACCGGCGCGCGAACGATCGCTCTCTCCATTTCAATTTCAACTTGTCGCAACTGTGCTCGAGCTAACTCGACCTGAGCCCGCGCTACTTCGAGATCGGGATGCCAGACGCCAGCCCGCAAGAGTTCGTCTTCCGCCTTGGCTCGAGCCAATTCTTGCTCGGCCGCCTCCAAACGCAGTTGACGCTCGACATTCTGCTCCTCGGTCACCACGCGAGCCGCCGCCAGCCGTTGACTGCGCTCGGACTGGTCGCGCCACAGCCGCACGGTCGATTCGGCGGCCCTGACCTTCGCGGCGCTGACGGGGAGTTCCTCGGAACGTGGTTGGGCTTCGAGTTTCGCGAGTTGCGACTCGGCGACCCGCAGATTGGCGGCGTGAAAGTCGCGCTGTGCTCGCAGGTGACGATCGTCGACCTGGAACAGGGCGTCCCCCTTTTTCACCTCACTGCCGACTTTCTCGGCGGGAATGTGAACTTCCAGCACCACGCCTGCCAGCGGTGAACCGACCGAGACGTTCTCTGTCCTCGCTTCGACTAAGCCGTAGGCAGCGATGGTTTTGCCAAACGGCGTGCGAGAAGGGAAAGCGGGAGGCTCTGTGCGCGGGATGGCGAACGCATGCTCGGAGTTCAGCGAGTGATGAAGGCCGAAAGCGAGCATGCTCAGGGCCGCCATGGGCAACGCGAATTTGATAAACAGGTTCTTCATGTCATTCTCTCTCTGGGGACTCGCGGTCCCCGCTGGGGCGCACCACTCGTTCGACGCGTTCCACCAGTCCATCTTCCATTCGTACCAGACGGTCGCCGAATTCGAATACTCGACTGTCGTGAGTGACCACAATGACTGCTCGTTCGGGATGGACGGCGACCGAACGCAGCAACCCCATGACGGTATGACCCGAGCGGGCATCCAGGGCCGCGGTCGGCTCGTCGCAAACCAAGAGACGCGGTTCATGCACCAGCGCTCGAGCGATCGCGACTCGCTGCTGCTGCCCGCCCGAGAGTTGGTTAGGAAGCGAGTGCAATTTGGGGCCCAAACCGACCGCTTCCAGCATGCGCGCCGATCGCTCGAGCGACTCGCGGCGCGAGCGGCCCAGAATCAGCAGCGGTACGCAGACGTTTTCCACGGCGGATAACGCGGGGAGCAAATTGTACTGCTGGAACACGAAACCGATGTTCTCCGCGCGAAAGCCCGCCAAACGCGTGGAACTCAATTTCTTGAGTGGTTGGTCGAAGACGCTGATCTCGCCCGCGGTGGGATCTAGCAACCCGGCGACCAAGGAGATAAGCGTCGTTTTGCCGCAACCTGATTCGCCCACGAGCAGAGCGAGTTCTCCCCGCGGCAGATCCAAGTCGATTCCACGCAGTGCTCGAGTCCGAGTCTCGCCGGAACCAAATTCCTTGATGAGCCCTCGGCAACTTACGGCGATGTTGGCCGTCGACGCTTGTTCCGCGTCCCCGGCGAGTATCGCGGTTGTCGGAATGACGGCGGTGACGGTTGAACTGTGCATGATTGTGACAAGCCCCGGAATGTGACTTACCCGCGGAATACGACAGCGGGTTCCAAAACCAAGACACGTCGGATACTCACCAAAGCGGTGAGCAGAATGATCACGAAAACGGCGCCGGCCACTCCGAAGGCGGCCTGGGGCGTCATGTACAAACCGGCGAGATGAGTGATGGGATTGGTGGCGACGAAAAACAACGCGGTGAGCCCGATGCCGATGCCATAACCCAGTAGTCCTACCACCGCAGCCTGAAGCAAAATCATGCCGACCAACCGCAGGTTCGTCACGCCCATCGCCTTCAATGCTCCGAATTGCTTGAGGTTCTCCAGCGTGAACAGGTAGAAGGTTTGGCCTGTCACCGCGGCGCCGATGATGAACCCCAGTCCGATGGTGATGCCGAAGTTCACGGGAATGCCCGTGGAACCTAGGAAGTAGTGAATCGTCTTCCAGAAAAACTCGTCGCGCGTCAGCGCCATCAACCCGGTTTGCGACTCGATCCGCCGACAGACTTTTTCCGCGGATTCGCCTGCATTTGGGCGAGCCAAAACGAAGGACATCAAGTGGCGTTCGCGCGGCACGAAAGCGGTCGCTTGGCTATAGCGGGTGTAGAGGACGGGGAGCGTTGTGAATGGGGGGGACGCCTTGCAGATCCCCACGAGGACCGCGCGACGATCGTTCAAGTGAAACACCTTGCCCAACTGATACGGCTCGCCCGGCCACATGTACTCGTAGCCCGCCTTGTCGACCATGACCGCATCGGGATATCGCAAGTCGGCCAGCGAACCCAGCACCATTTCGCGCGGGGCGCCGACGAGACTGGAGTCATCGAGTCCAAAGAGGATGACGTTGCGAAAGTTGCCGTCGTCCAGCCGCACTCGAACCTGTCCCTTGTACAGCCGAGCTGCCCAGGCTACTCCCGGCACCCCTCGCACTCGCTGAAGGTCGTTCTCCGGTAGTCCTGGCACTTCGTCGATGAACCGCACTTTGTTGTCCATCACCCAGATGTCGGCGTCGCTGACATCAAGAATCTGGCTGGCAGTGCGTTTAATGATGCCGACGAAAATCGAGACCTGCTGGGACATCAAATGCGTGGCGAACGCAATGCCCAAGATCAGGCCAATGTACTTGCCGCGATCCCCGACCAGCATCCGTAGAGCGACCCAGTTCATGGTGCGTCCTCCTTTCGAGGACGGGTTGCGACGGGCGGGGACGGGGTTCGCACCATACCGTCGAGCAGAGCGTTGACCAGCAAACGACCCGTGGGACGAGCAGCTCGCCATTCAATCCACGGATCATCCCCCTTGATGATATGCAGCGCGGCAAGCCCATGGACGGCCGACCACAGGATCTGTGCCGCCTGATCCGCGTCGGTGAACTCGTCGCGCAACAGGCCGCGTTCAATCGCCTCGGCGAGCGTCGCGCGAAGATACGCGTAGCTGTCTTCCGCCGGATTGCCCCGTTCGATCGATTCATCTAGCGGAAGCGATTTCAAGGAAGGATTCAAGAACAAGAAGCGGTAATGGTCGGGGTTTTTCAGAGCGAATTCGATATAGGCGCCGCCCATCCGCCGGAGGCGATCGACCGGATCAGACTCCCCCTGAAAGCGGGTGAACGCCTGGCGGAACTTCATGAATTGGCGATTGACCAGTTCGACCAGCAGCGTCTCTTTGTCGGGAAAGTGAAAGTAGATGGCGGTCGCCGAATAACCGATTCGACCGGCCAACTTTCGCATGGAGAACCCGTCGACTCCCTCCGCCATCAGCAGTTCGCGAGCTGCGTCGAGTATCCGTTCGCGAGTCTGCGCTTTGCGCTGATCCGCCTTCGGCCCGACGCCCGCGGTTTCTCGTTTCGGCATGAAAGTCTCCCCTCCGACCTCGTCGCGATCGCTCTTCGGTCGCTTAACACTGTTATAATATCTAACACTGTTAAGTCGTCAAGTGAGCAAAACTGCGCGGAAGTCGCTTATTTTGGCGGGGAGGGCGTCGGCAAGCGACCCGGACGAATCACCAGCGCTTGATGCAAGATGCTTGCAGACGCAGTGACTGTAAGCTTGAGAGATGTTCGTCGCGCGAGGGGCGGCCTACTCGCGCGCCGGTCATAACCGCTAGCCTTCTCGCTCAAGGAGCCGTATAGACTTCGACCCCGCCGACGAACGTGCGGAGCGTTTTGGCGGCGCGCAGGTCGTCCACCGAGCAGGTCGCCAGATTGCGGTCGAGCACGATGAAGTCGGCGAGTTTACCGGGTTCGAGCGAGCCCACTTGGTCTTCGAGGAACATGACGTAGGCGTTGTTGATGGTATAGAACCGCAGGGCTTGTTCGCGATTCAAGGCCTCTTCGGGGTGGAGTTGGCCATCGAACCATTTGCCGCGGCGGGTCTGAGTCGTCCAGAGGGCGAGGAAGGGATCGTAGGGGTTGATGGAGCGAAGAGAGCCGATCTTTTGCATGTGGTCGGAGCCGCCGCCAGCGATGGCGCCCAATTCGAAGATCGTGCGCAGGGGTTGGAAATACCGCAGGCGGTCGTAACCAAACTGAGCGGTCAATGTGCGGGAGTCGAGGTAAAGCCAAGCGGGCTGAATGTCGGCGACGACTCCCAATTCAGCCATCTTCTCCACCGCCTCGCGACTCATAAAGTTGCAGTGGGTGATGCACGGTCGGGTCGCGCGAATGGGCAACGTCTTGTTGACTTCGGCATATGCGTCCAGCAGTCCGTGGACGGCGCCGTCGCCGACGCTGTGGGCGGTGAATTGTAGTCCTTGTTCGACGGTGGCTCGCACCAATCCCAGCAATTGTTCCTCGGGGATAAAGCGGACGCCGCGATACTCGGGATCGCTGATCCCGTAGATGGAGCTAACTCCCCAGGGCTGTCGCATGAACGCGCTGCCGGTCAGCATGCCCCCGTCGAGAAACGTTTTGACGCCGACGATGCGTAATCGCAGGTCGCCTTCGCGCAGCGGATGATTGGCGATCTCCGCTAAGGCGGCTCGTGACTTTTCCAGATTATCCCCGCCGCTCAAGCTGTGCGACGCGGCGACTCGCAGCGTCAAACGCCCCTCCTTGTGCAGCTTGTGGTAACGTTCGATCCCGCCGCGGCTGGCATTGCGATCGGCGATGCCGGTGAGTCCCACGGCGTGGTAGTCGCGTTGGAGCTTCAGGAATTGTTCTTCGCGGTCTTTCTCCGTGGCCTTGCTGGGCGGCGATTGGATCTTGAGATAGCGCTTGGTGCCGCCGCGTAGCATGCCGGTGAGTTCGCCGGTGGCGGGGTCCTTTTCAATGGCGCCGCTTCCTTGGACCACAAAGTCACGATCGATGCCGCTCAGTTTCAGGGCGAGGCTATTTGCCATTCCGTCGGGGCCGGTGGAGAAGACGACCGGGTGTTTGGGGGCGATGGCGTCGAGTTCCGCTCGAGTGGGAAAACGCTGTTCACGCAGGCGAGTGATGAAGACTTGATTGACAGTGATCCACTGCCCCTCGGGAACCGCGGCGACTCGAGACTTGACGTAGTCGAGCACCTCGGCGATCGATTCCATGTCGGGCACGGGGTGATCGAATTCGTGCATGGCCGCGTCGCCGGCGTGCACGTGGGAATCGATCATACCTGGCATCGCGAAACGTCCTTGTAAATCGAGCACTTGGGTGCGTTCGCCGCGCAGCGCCAGGATCTCATCGTTCGATCCGATGCGAGTGATGCGGTCGCCTCGCACCGCGAAGGCTTGCGCGAACGAGTAGCGTTTATCGATGGTGGCGATCTGTCCATTGTGGACGATCAGATCGGGGGTGGCGTCTCGCGCCGCGGTCAACACGGGCTGAAGTTGTTTGGTCCACAATTCGTAACCAAGGGGTGAAAGGTGGAGTTCATCCTTGTCCAGCAATTCAGCTCGCGGTCGGCCGTCGGCGCCGAGCATGCAATCAAACAGGTCGACGTAGGCTAAACGCGAGTCGCGGGCGGCGTAGCGGGCGATTGCCGCGTTGGCGCCGCGGATTTTCTCGGCGAGCGCCCAGCGTTTGAGGCTGGCTTTGATCGACAAATAGATGATGCGCGTGGCGGGGGCGCGTTCATGAATCCGGCGAACCAGTTCCTTGTAGTCGGCGATGACTTGCGTCGGCGTGCGTCCTCCCGCCAGATCGTTATCTCCTGCGTAGACAACGACGACTCGCGGGCGGTGCGGAGGGACGATGCGATCGACGTAACGCACGACGTCAGCCAGCTTGGAGCCTCCAAAACCGCGATTCACGAATCCCTCGCCGGGGAACGATTGATCCAGCTTCCAGCGGACGATGCTGGAGCTGCCGACGAAAACAACGCCATCGCCTCGGGGAGGTTGAGCGGCGTCCAGTTGTTCAAACTTCTCGATGTCGGCTTCCCAGCGATCTGTTTTGTCGCCCGGAGGATTCGTCGTGGATTGAGCCGTGGCGGCGGGAGTCGCGGGCGAGGCCTGTGGCGGCGCTGCGGGATTCTGCGCCGCCAAATCGACCGTTAGGCAAGGCAACGCAAGCAGCGCCAAGAGCAAGAAAACGATCGAGCGCGTTAGAGGATTGACTCGACGAGAAGCGGCGGAGGTGGGTGGGTGGTGCATCGACGGTTGCCTCGGGGTGTGAGCGACGGTCCTACATCCTAACGGACTCGCTCGCCTCGTGTCGCCAGGTGACTCGATTGCATATCGTGGGAGTGATCTGTCTCGCCATGGTCTACTGGCGAGCGTGCGGTCAACCGTTACAATGCCCGCGAATGGGGATTACCATGCTGCGAACTCCGTTGTTTGATTGGCACGTCGCTCACCAGGGGCGCATGGTGGATTTTGCGGGCTGGGAAATGCCCGTCCAATACGGCTCGATCGTCGACGAGCATCAGGCGGTTCGCTCTCGTTGCGGCCTGTTTGACGTATCGCACATGGGGCGATTGCGGTTTGACGGACCTGACGCCGCCGTGTTGCTGGACGGGCTACTGACGCGGCGGGTGCTGGGAATGCCCCCCGGTAAGGTCCGCTACTCGCTGATGACTAACGCCGCCGGCGGAATCCTCGACGACGTGCTGGTCTACCACTTAGAGCGACCCGCGGGCGGAAGTTACTTTCAATTGGTGGTGAACGCCAGCAATCGCGCGAAAATCGTCGACTGGATCAGACCGCACCTGGACGCGGTCACCGGCGTTACGATGACCGATCTGACCGAGGCGACGGCGATGATCGCCGTTCAAGGGCCAGACGCGTTGCGGATCGCTCAGCCCTTGGTCGCCGCCGATTTAACTCGACTGTCCTACTACACGGCGGTGGCGACGACGATCGGCGATGCGGAGGGGGTGGCCAGTCGGACGGGATACACGGGCGAAGATGGTTGCGAGTTGATCGTACCGGCCTCTTTGGCGCTGGCAGTCTGGGAACAGTTGATGTCCGCCGGTTCGCGGGCGGTGGGGCTGGGAGCTCGCGACACCTTACGACTCGAGGCGGCGATGCCGCTGTACGGGCACGAACTGTTGGAGTCGATCGATCCCTATACGGCCGGTCTAGGCTTCGCCGTGAACACGGATCAACGAGTATTCGCCGGGCGTGATGCTTTGGTTCGCTTGGCGGCGGAGACGCCGACGCGGCAGCGAGTCGGGTTGGTGATGTCAGGTCGACGAGTGCCTCGTGAGAACTACGACGTTTACGCGGGCGAGACGTTGGTGGGCAAGGTAACGAGCGGCACGTTTTCGCCCACTTTGCAGCAGCCGATCGCGATGGCCTACGTCGCCGCGAGTCATGCCGCCGTGGGAGGCATGCTTCAGGTGGACATTCGCGGACAACGCGAGCCGGCGACGGTCGTCGCGTTGCCATTCTATTCGCGTAAAAGGTGAAGTCTGGACTCTCTAGAAAGAAGGAACGAACTGCGTGAAACCCGAAGACTTGAAATACAGCGAATCGCATGAATGGGTTGCGGTGTCGGACGAGGGGGCGGGAGGCGGTCGGATCGCGACGATTGGCATTACGGCATTTGCCGTCGAGCAATTGACCGATTTGGTCTTCATGCAGCTTCCCGCCGTGGGAAAACAGGTCGAGTCGGGCACGGAGTTTGGCGAGGTTGAATCGGTCAAGGCGGTCAGTTCGCTGTATTGCCCAGTCTCTGGCGAAGTGGTCGAGGTGAACTCGCAACTGCCAAGCCAATTGGACATTCTGAAGACCGACCCGTATGTGGCTGGGTGGATGATCAAGGTGCGAATGCGCGACGAATCGGAACTCGCCAAGCTGCTCGACTTTGCGGCCTATTCCCGACAAATTGCGGAACACGGTTAACGCCGAAGAGCGGCCATTGAGAAGCGGCGGAATCGCGAGCGTTTTTGTTCGCGAGTAAACGTCGCTGCACACTCCGATACCTGGAGGCGGGGAATGCCCTACTTTTTCAATACCGACGACGATCGTCGGGAGATGCTCGCCGCCATCGGCGCGGAATCCGTCGAATCGCTGTTCGAGTCGATTCCGGCGGAGATGCGATTATCGCGTCCCTTGCAGTTGCCGCCGGCGATGGGCGAACTGGAACTGACTCGCCTGATGTCGGAACTTGCCGGTCAGAACCGATCGATTCGCGATCTGGTCTGTTTTCTTGGGGGTGGGGCCTACGACCACTTCGTTCCGGCGGTGGTGGACGCAGTGGCGTCTCGGAGCGAATTTTACACGTCTTATACCCCGTATCAGCCGGAAGTCAGTCAGGGCAACTTGCAGGCGATGTTCGAGTATCAATCGCTGATTTGCCAACTGACGGGGCTCGATGTTTCCAACGCCAGTCTGTACGACGGCGGTAGTGCGGCGGCGGAAGCCGTGTTGCTGGCGATGAGTGTCACGGGACGGTCGAAGCGAGTGGTGACTGCGGCGAGCGTTCATCCTGAGTACCGCGAGGTGATTCGCACGTATTTTGCGGGGTTGGGCGCTGAGTTGGTGACGGTGGGGGCGCCTGAGGGGCGAGTTTCCCTGGAAGAACTCGCTCAAGCGGTCGACGATCAGACGGCCTGCGTGTTGATCCAGTCGCCGAACTTTTTTGGCGGGATCGAGGATGTCGCTCGGATTGCTCAGGTGGCTCATCGCGCCGGCGCCTTGGTGGCCATGTCGTTCGACCCGATCAGTTTGGGGGTGTTGAAGCGACCGGCCGATTTGGGAGCGGACGTCGCGGTGGCGGAGGGGCAGTCGCTGGGGACGCCTTTGCAGTTCGGTGGTCCTTATCTGGGGATCATGGCGTGTCGCGAGCAGTTTGTGCGGCGCTTGCCGGGACGCATTGCGGGCCAAACGGTCGACCGCGAGGGGCGACGCTGCTGGGTGTTGACGCTGCAAACTCGCGAGCAGCACATTCGCCGTGACAAGGCGACCAGCAACATCTGCACGAATCAGGGATTGTTTGCGTTGCGAGCCGCCATTTATCTCTCGGCGGTTGGCCCGAAAGGGTTGCGAGAGACGGCCGAGTTGTGTGTGCGAAAAGCGGAGTATGCCAAGTCGCTGCTTACCGCTGGGGGGCGTTTCTCCGTTCGCTTCACGAGTCCGACGTTCAAGGAATTCGTGGTGAGGGACAAGCGGGGCGATGTGGCTCAGGTGCTGGCCCGGGCGCTCGAACGAGGCGTATTGGCTGGAGTCCCGTTGGGGCGCTGGTATCCCGAGTTGGCGGATTGCTTCTTGGTCGCGGTCACCGAAAAACGGACTCGCGGCGAGATTGAAGCGTGGGCGAAAGCGTTGGAAGGTTGAGCCGGAGGAGGATGACGCCATGCGAAATCGTCAAGCGACGCAGTTGATTTTCGAGCTGTCCAAGCCGGGGCGACGGGGGGCTCGCTTGCCGGCGTGCGATGTGCCGACCCCCGAACTACCCGCCCTGTTGCCCGCCGACGCTTTGGCCGCTTCGCCGCCGCCGCTCCCGGAACTTGCGGAACCCGATGTCGTACGGCATTTCACGAATCTCTCGACCCTGAACATGTCGGTTGATACGCACTTTTATCCGCTGGGGTCGTGCACGATGAAGCACAATCCGAAGCGGAACGAACGGTTGGCGGCGACGCCCGGTTTTCTTGATCTGCATCCCTATCAGCCCGATAGCACGATTCAGGGAATGCTGCGGTTGTTGGCGGAGTTGCAGGCGTGTTTCGCCGAAATCTCGGGGTTGCCCGCTGTCTCGTTGCAGCCCGCCGCGGGCGCTCATGGCGAATTCACGGCGTTGATGGTGGCCGCCGCCTATTTCCGGGAACGAGGCGAACGACGCACGAAGGTGTTGGCGCCGGACAGCGCTCATGGCACCAACCCGGCGAGCGCCACGATGGCCGGTTTTCAGACCGTGACGGTCAAGAGCACTTCCGCGGGCTTCGTCGACTTAGAGGATTTGCAGCGAAAGCTGGACGATCAGATCGCCGTCTTCATGATTACCGACCCCAACACGCTGGGCATGTTTGACGCAAGCGTGCGACAGATTGCCGATCAAGTTCATGCTCGCGGGGGGCTCATCTATTTGGATGGCGCCAACATGAACGCCATTCTGGGAGTGGCCAGGCCGGGCGATTTTGGCGCTGACATGATGCACTACAATCCCCACAAGACATTCAGCGGCCCGCACGGCGGCGGTGGACCGGGCGCCGGGCCCATTTGCGTCACTCGGGATTTGGAACCGTATCTGCCGTCGCCGGCCGTGGTGGAGGAGTCGGGAAGGTTTCGGCTGGAATTCAACCGCCCGCAATCGATTGGCCGCGTGCGGAGTTTCTTCGGAAACGTCGGCGTGCTGGTGCGAGCCTATGCGTACATTCGCACTCATGGGCCGGAGGGAATGCGAGCGGTCGCGGAAAACGCGGTGTTGAACGCGAACTATTTGCTCAGTCGAGTGGCTCGATGTTTGCCCGTTCCGCAAGGGAATCGCTGCATGCACGAGTTCGTGGCGTCGGCGGCTGCTCTGAAGAAGCAAACAGGCGTTTCGGCGATGGATCTTGCCAAGCGTTTGCTCGACTACGGCTTCCATGCCCCCACGGTTTACTTCCCGTTGACGGTTCCCGAAGCCATGATGATGGAGCCGACCGAGTCGGAGAGTCGCGAGACGCTCGACGCGTACGCGGCGGCGTTGGCTGAAATTCTGAATGAGTCGCCCGAACTGTTGCACTCGGCGCCGCATTCGACTCCGATCAGCCGGCCGGACGAGGTGCGAGCAGCCAAGCAGCCAGTTTTACGGTGGAAGCCAGCCTAGTGCTTGGTCACGACTAAAGGCGAGTGTGCCTGAGTGAATTGTTGAAAGTCCGCCATTACCAAATCGTAGGTGGGACAACGCGCGAGGGATCTCGGTCGGATGGAAGCTCGCTTGATCGTGGAAACGCCTGCTCCGGGCGACTGGAATATGGCAGTGGATGAAGTGCTGTTGGAGTCAGCGGCGGCGGGCGAGCCGGTGTTGCGATTCTATCGCTGGTCGACCGCGACACTGTCGTTGGGGTATTTCCAGCGAGTGACCGATAGGGACCAGCATGCGAGTAGTCGAGGCTGTCCCTTGGTGAGGCGTGCGACCGGCGGAGGAGCGATCGTCCACGATCGAGAGTTAACCTATAGTTTTACTGCCCGCGACACGGGAATGGGCTGGCATCAGCGGTTGTACGATGCGTTTCATGAGACGTTGATTGAGTTGTTGAGGGACGAGGGAATCGTCGCGGAGTCGTATCGCGGGGCAACGTCGAGTTTGGTGAGAATCGGCGGAGTGGTGGACGATGTTCAGGGGCGAGGCGACGCCGAGCCGTTTCTCTGTTTCTTGCGACGAGCCGAGGGGGACGTCGTGCTCCAAGGGGCGAAGATCTGCGGCAGTGCTCAACGGCGGAACCGCGGGACGATTCTGCAGCATGGCAGCGTGCTGTTGGCGACTTCGCCGCAGGCGCCGGAGTTGTCCGGCATTGAGGAATTGACGGGGAAAAAGCTCGATCCACTCGAACTCGCCGCAAATTGGCAAGGTCGATTGGCCGCTCGCCTGGGACTGGCGTGGCGCGAAAGGCCAATTTCATCCGTTGAAAGAGAGAGGGCGACGAGCGTACAATTGGAGAAGTTCGGGGCAGAGGCTTGGACGGATCGTCGGGTATGAGGTGGGCGCCCGTTCGCGGCGCTAGCATCATGCCAGCCGTCGATTTCAGCCAGTTTTTGACGGCTCGGTCTGGGTTGTGGTATGGTTGCATCCCTGGGATCGAGTCGCATTTTGATTCGCGAGGCCTGCAATGGTGGTGAGATTGAAGGTCATGCATGGTCCGAGCGCCGGCAAGGAAATCAAGATTTCCAAGGCGCCCTTCGTCATTGGTCGGCAAGACGATTGCCACTTGCGGCCGAAGAGTGACGCAATTAGTCGACGACACTGTGAATTGGTCTTTGGCGAGTCGCAGGTGATTATCCGCGACCTGGGAAGCAAAAACGGCACCTACGTGAACGGCGATCGCGTGGTGGGGGACCGTGTGCTGAAACTGGGCGACCATCTGAAGGTCGGCCCGCTCGAATTTGAAGTGCAGTTCGATGTGGGGCTGAGCAGTGAAAAACGTCCCAAGGTGGCGGGCGTCAAGGATGCTGCGTTGCGGTCGAACGATAGCAGTTTCGGCGATGCGGACGTGAGTTCGTGGCTGGACGAGCCCGCGGTCGCTGGTCGTTCGCGGCCGCCCGTCGAGTCGGAGACTCGCCAGTTTAAGCTGGAAGAAACCGACCGCATGGCTTTGGCGGCAGGCGGAAAGACTGCTGCTGGCAAGAGTGAAGCGGCTGCTAAAGGGGATGTCGCCTTGCCCGACGCGAAATCCGAGGCAAAATCCGAGGCTGCTCCAGCTGGAGATGCGGATGCGTCGAAGTCGGAATCTTCGAGCACCACGTTGACGGTCGAGGAATTGAAGAAGAAGTTGGAAAGCAAGGAAGTGGGCAAGTTGGCGCCGCGGCAGGAGGCTACGACGGCGAATTCCCGAGAGGCGGCCGCCGACGCCCTCAAGAAGTTCTTCAATCGTCGGTGATATCGTGACGGATGAACTCCGGTCTTTGCTGTCTCGCTGCCTGGTGGGCGAGCAGGCGGCTCTGGGCGAATTGGTGACGCGTTACCGCGAACGCGTCGTGGCTTTTTGTTTTCGTTGGCTGGGGCAACGTCAGGATGCCGAGGACGCCGCCCAGGAGACGCTCATTCGCGTCTGTCGCCATCTCCATCATTGGGATGGCCGTCGCGAGTTCGAGCCATGGTTGTTGGCCATCGCTGGGAATCGTTGCCGGACGGCCCTCGCCGCTCGCCGCCGCCGGCCCGCTCCGCAGCCGCTGATCGATGTGCCCGAGGAGCAGGAGCGGGCCAATGCGCCGCATGCTCATCTCGCGGAAGAGGTGGCTTTGGCGTTGCGCGAGTTGCGTCCCGAATATCGACGAGCTTTTTTGCTTTTTCATAACGAGCATCTGGGATACGCCGAGATTGCTCAGCGCCTTCAAGTCCCCGTTGGTACGGTCAAAACTTGGGTCCATCGAGCTCGCCGTGATCTCTTTGGCATTCTCGCTCAGCGACAGGAATCGCCGGGCCAGGGAGTGAAGTATGTCGTGTGAAGACTTTGAACAGCGACTGAATGAAGTGCTCGACGATCGCCTTGATCCGGCCGCCGATCACTTGTTGGTCGAACACTCGCAACGGTGTCCGGAGTGCCAGCGTCTGTTGGCGATTCAGTCGCAGTGTTTCGCGGCGCTCAATGGCGCCTTGAGCCTTTCGCCGTCACTGCGGGGCCGTTCGTCGCATGGTCGTTCGTTGCTCGGTGAGGCGTCGGGACAGGCAGAGTCGCTTGGGGCGGTGAGTGGTCATTGTCTGCCGGTGGCGGAAAAAGGCCTTGCCGCGGTCCATGGCCAGCAGGCAAAACGCGGCGGTCGATGGAAACGCTGGAGCGCGATGGTTTCGCCTTTGGCCGTTTCGGCGGCCCTGGCGGTGGTGATGTGGAGTGCCGGACAGCGCCCACAGGAGCAAGTTCCCCAGCACCATGTTACTCAGGATCAAGTTGCTCAGGACCAAGTTGCTAAAGGCCAATCGCCTCGGTCTGGTGGGACTCGCGGGGCGGTGGTCGCTGATCGTGGGGGTTGGCGAGGCACTGGGGTTTTGGCTTGGAGCGGGCTTCGGGGGCGTGCTTCAGCGAACGCACGCGAGGCGGCTGCTTTTCAGCGAGAAAAGAACTTGGTGATTTCTGAGTCGGATGCGGGGGGAATTGGCCAAGTCGACGGATTGCTAGCGACGGCCGTTCCAGCGGCGAGTGCTTCGGCGGAAGGGGTTTCCGCGGCCGTGTCCACGCCGACCATGTCTATGTCTGTCGTGTCGGGCTTGTCCGCAGGTGCTCAAGGGGTTCGGCGAATCGCGGGCGAGACCGATCTGTTATTCGGGGAGCGATTGAATCAGTGGCGTGAGTCGATCGCTTTGCTGCCGCCGACTCGCTTGGAAAGCGTCGTTTACTGGGCGGAAGGGATGCGGCCGGTCGCGGATTCGGTAGGGAGTTTGGTGGAGGCGGTGCGCGAGAGTGTAATTGTGGGGCGGTCGGATCGGTCAGAAAGTTCGTTGGATACTACTTGGGTAATTCACGCAAAATGGGTAGCATAAGAGTCGGGCCCACCCCTTAGGGCTCGATGCAGCTTGGTTTGATGCAGCTTGGATTGATGAAGTCTGGCCTGTTTTGGCTGAAGCTGTGCAGGCTGGGGCTGTGTGGGGTGTCGCGGTACAGGTGAGGAGCAAGGAACGTACTTCTTGCCTAAATCGCGCCATCCGGAAAAATCGGGCATTTTTACTGGTTGTTAAATCTCCCCTATTTTGTCAGTCGATGTCTTGACCCGTGGGCTCGTGGTGCGGCGAGCGACTTGGGTGGACCTCGCACGTAAGAGGGGAGAAACTACGTGGACAGTGCAGAACAAATTGACGGGGATGTGGTGTTGGAGCGGCGGGGTGGTGACCGCCGTGGGGCTGATCGACGCAAGGTCGACGTGCCAGTAGAGGTGGATCGACGTCAAGGCGCTCGTCGTAAGGTGCAGCGGCGACGGCAGATCGATCCAACGACCTGCGAACGCGATTACTCGACGGAAGAGTTGGAATTCATGCAGGCCTTGGATGCGTACAAGCGGTCGAGCGGCCGCATGTTTCCGACCTGCAGCGAGATTTTGGAAGTGATTCGCGGCCTCGGCTATGTGCGAATGGACACGCCGGTAGCGACGACGATGTCAGCGACGGAGAGTCTTTCGAGCTAAGGCGGGTTGGGGAGCCAGCAAATGAATTGGGCACCCAGGACATGAGTCCTGGGTGTCTTTTTTTTGTGTCGAGCCCCATTTGGGTCAGCCGACGAAAGGGAGAAGGCCGATTTTATTGGGATGGGCCTTGATTGGGTCCGCTTGGCATACCTATACTTGGCGGCTTTCCAGCGACGGAGAAGAGCGATGAAAGTGCGGACGAGCGTGAAACGCATCTGCGAGAACTGCAAGATCGTGCGCCGCAAGGGTCGGGTATACGTGACTTGCACGAATGCCCGGCACAAGCAGCGGCAGGGCTAGAATTTTGTGGTGGGACGAGTTTTCGAGCAAAACCCGCCTCACGGTGGGCCATTTAGAGTCTGTTGAGGAGCGTGTCGAATGCCGCGTCTTTTGGGTGTGGACTTGCCGAATGACAAGCCGACGGTCATTTCGCTGCAGTATTTGTATGGCGTAGGCAAGCACATCTCGCTAGAGCTTTGCCACAAGGCGGGGATCGACCCGCAGAAGCATGCTCACGACTTGCACGAAGATGAAGTGAGTCGGTTGGCGGCTTTGCTGGAACGTGATTACACGGTCGAAGGACCGCTGCGTCGCTTGGTCGGGCAGAACATTGCTCGTCTGAAGGAAATCAAGTGTTACCGTGGATTGCGGCACCGCATGGGTCTGCCGGTTCGCGGTCAGCGAACTCGCACCAACGCTCGCACTCGCAAGGGCCCGAAGAAGACGGTTGCGGGCAAGAAGGGTGTGAAGGATCTGAAGTAGCGCGGCGGCGAAGCAGGGCATGTCCGCCGATTCGCCTGTGGCGCCCATAGTGGTTGCAGGCGTTGATCGTGCGTTGAGTGCTTTGCTGGCCGAGAGTCTGCGGCCCTTCGATGAAATTTTGATGACACGATTCAATTAGTTAGTTGTTTTGAGCTCAGAAGGAGCACTTGGGTGGCGAAGACGACGGCAGCGACTGCGACAGCGGCGGCAAACAAGAAGAAGAAAATTCGTCGCAACGTGACGGTGGGCGTGGCTCACATCAAGGCGACGTTCAACAATACGACCGTGACAGTCACCGACACGAAGGGGGATACCTTGTGTTGGGCGAGCGCGGGGACGTGTGGATTTAAGGGAAGCCGTAAGAGCACGCCGTTCGCCGGCCAGTGCGCGGCTCAGCAGGCGGCGGAAAAGGCTGCCAAGTACGGCGTTCGCGAGCTGGAAGTTCGGGTGAAGGGGCCTGGGTCGGGCCGCGAGAGCGCCATTACGGCGTTGCAGTCGGCTGGCATGTCGATCAAGTTGATCGAAGATGTCACGCCGATTCCGCACAATGGCTGCCGACCTCCCAAGCGTCGCCGTGTTTAGTCGGTTGGTGTCTAGTTGGTCGGTGTCTAGTTGGTCGGTGTGAAGGCGGCGAAGGCTGTTCGACCTAGGGGGGGATCGGAACGATGCATATCAAGTGGCGTGGATTGGAACTTCCGAGTGTTGTTCAGTGCGATACAGCGACGCTCACGAGCACCTACGGCAAGTTCACCGCCGAGCCGTTTGAGCGGGGCTTCGGTAACACGATCGGCAACAGCTTGCGTCGAGTGTTGTTGTCGAGCCTGGAAGGCAGCGCGGTGACTCAGATTAAGATTCGTGGCGCCCAGCACGAGTTTTCGACGATTCCCGGCGTGCTCGAAGACGTTACCGATATCGTGTTGAACATCAAGTCGTTGGTGGTGAAGAATCACAGCGACTCGACTCGCGTGATCACGATCGAAAAGAAGGAAGCCGGCGTCGTGACGGGCGCCGACATCCAGACCGACTCGGATGTCGAAGTGATCAACAAGGATCACGTGCTCGCCACGTTGACGGCGCCGATCGAGTTCATGATGGAGATGGTCGTCGAGAATGGCCGCGGGTATGTGCCATCGAGCGAGCACAGCGTGGGCGATCACGAGATTGGGATCATTCCCGTGGATGCCGTGTTCAGCCCTGTCACTCGAGTGCGGCATTTAGTCGAAGAGACTCGCGTGGGCCAGAAGACGAACTACGATCGTTTGACCCTGGAGATTTGGACCAACGGTTCGATTCATCCCGAGATGTCGCTGGTCGAAGCGGCGAAGATTTTGCGAAAGCACCTGAACCCGTTCGTTCAGTATTCGGATTTGGGTCCGCGAGTGCACTCGCCTTCGCGCGGTTCGGGCGGCAGCTTGGATGCCCTGCTGGAATCGAAGCTCAACATGAACTTGGCCGAGCTGAAGCTTTCCGTGCGAGCCATGAATTGTCTCGAATCGGAGAACATCAACACGGTTCGCGAGTTGGTGCAGCGGAACGAAGATCAGCTGTTGGAAGTGCGGAACTTTGGGGAGACGACTTTGAACGAGGTCCGCGAAAAGCTGGCCGAGTTTGGTTTGCATCTTGGGATGCGCATGCCGCGCGCGTCGGGCGCTCGTTGATCGCGGGTGTCGGCAAAATCGGCCGCTTCCAAATTGGGCGCTGCCAAATTGGGCGCAGGCAAATCGGTTATTGTTAAATTGGGGCGCGACGTTGATACGGTCGCGCGATAAGGTCGCTGGAAACGGCGAAATTGGAAATCACGAAGGGTAGTAGTCATGCGTCATCGTAAGCGGGGTCGAGTCCTGGGACGGTCCCCAAGCCATCGCAAGGCCATGTTGAAGAATCTCGCGAGCGCCCTGTTCTTGACGGAGCGCGACGCGGAATTGGACGACAACGCTCCCAAGATCAAGGGACGAATCATTACCACCGAGTCGAAGGCGAAGGAAGTGCGCCCGCTGGTGGAGAAGTGCATTACGATCGCCCGCAAGGGGTTGGTCCATGCTCAGGCTTCCGAAACTCACGGCACCTCGGCTGCTCGCAGCTCAGATGCTTGGAAGCAGTGGCGCAAGAGCCCGCAATGGCGTGATTGGGCAAATGCTCGAGCTCCCTACGTTGCCGCTCGGCGCCAAGCCCTGCAGCTGCTGGGGGATAAGGACGCCGTTCGCGCACTGTTTGAGGACGTTGCTCCTCGCTTTGCTGACCGCGACGGCGGCTACACCCGTATCGTGAAATTGGCCAAGCCTCGCTTGGGCGACGCGGGAGTGCGAGCGGTGCTGGAGTTTGTCGGAGTTCGCGACCGCAAGACGGTGCGAGCCGAGAAGCCGGCGTTCGGCGAGCAGACCGAGAGCGCTGCCGCTACCAGCGAGTAGCCCTAACGGCGAGTAGCACTAACAGCGAGTAGCACGAACAGTTTGGCGGCGCCTGGGTTCGGCTGGTATTTGTCGACGCATGCGGTTTAGCTGTCGTTGGTTCGAGCTGAGTGTGTGGAAATGGTTAGAGGCCCGAGCGGGAACGCTTGGGCTTTTTTCGTGTCTGAGTGGCGCGTGACTGTCGATCCAGGCCGGCGTAGCGGCATTCTGGCGATTGGCAAAGGGAGTGATTTCGAGCGAGTGATTTCGGGGGTGGGGCAGGGAGGCATTGCATGTCGCGGATCGACTTTACTCAACGAATGCGTCACCTGTGCGAGGATATGGTGGCGCGATTGCCCGAACTGGCTCACATTCGTCTGAGCGAGGTGGCGATGTCGATGGCTCGGGCCAGGAATCGCAGCACCTACGGCTATTACGCCTCCCTGACGCCGCTGCGGTTTCAGAACGGCCGGACAGAGACGGTCAGGCGCGGGCGCGAGTATCGGATGCAGCGAGTGCTCGACTCGGAAGGCCGCGAGATGCTGTACATCTTGACGTTTTACCTGCCGCGATTCATGGATTTGGATTTACGCGAGAAGCTGCTGACCGTTGTGCACGAGTTGTGGCACATCAGTCCCAAATTCGACGGCGACATTCGACGTCATGAAGGGCGATGTTACGCGCACACGGGTTCTCAGGCCAAGTATGACGAAGCGATGGGGGTCTTGGCGGATCGCTGGCTGGCGATGACGCCGCCGACGGATCTGTACGATTTTCTGCACCACAATTTCGATGACCTCAGTCGTCGCCATCACCCCATTGTGGGCACTCGCTATCCTCGCCCCCGATTGTTGCCCGTTCGGCGCCCCTAAGAGAGCCGGACGAAAAGAGAAGAATCGAGGCAGGGGCTTCCTGCCCCTGCGATTCGTGCGGTGTCGAGCGGGGATGATTGGCCCCAGTCGCACCTCGCTTTTAAATCAGCGCCGCTTAGTGGGCTTCAGCAGCCGTCAGGACGACGGTCGGGGCCGAGGTGGTGAGGCCGCACTTTCCGCCCGGGCAGCCGCCACGACGTCCGAGGAGGCGAGCTTCCGCCGAACCGCAGACCGACAGGATCACCGCCACAACCGCGACCAGCACGAGATGCTTCAACATGTCGCAAACTCCCTTCGTATGACTCACAGAGTCGAACTGAAACGTAACTTCTCCGGGAGGCTCCCGAAGATTCCTGGCGACGAGTCTAGGGGATGGGATGTCTGCGTCAAGTGGGTTGACTTTGATGAGTCCGTCCGGCAGTTGCTTTCCCTGTTGTCATTCATTCCAATAGCGAACTGGGGGAGGCGGTTTGCGTCATTGCCTTCACTCTCTCTAGCCCTAGTCATTTGTTGTCCGAAAGAGCCGAGGTGATTCCGCATGAAGAGCCAGAAGATCGTTGCATCGTCGACATCGCGTCGCGAGTTTATCAACAATACAGGCCGGATCGCGGCTGCCACATCACTGGTTGGGGCATTGGTCCCGCGAGTTCATGCGGCAGGGGATGAGACGATCCAAGTAGCGTTGGTGGGATGTGGGGGGCGCGGGACGGGAGCGGCCTCCAATGCGCTATCGGTGAAGAACGGACCGATCAAGCTGGTGGCGATGGCCGATGTGTTCGAGAATCGGCTGAAGGTGAGCCATCAGAGCTTGCAGCAGCACTTTGGCGAACGGGTCGACGTCCCCGAAGATCGTCGCTTCATTGGTTTCGACGGTTATAAGAAGGCGCTCGATTGCTTGAAGCCAGGCGACGTCGCCATCTTCGCGACCCCGCCCGCCTTTCGTTGGGCTCATTTCGGTTATGCGATCGAGAAGGGGATTCACACGTTCATGGAGAAGCCCGTGACCGTGGACGGTCCGACCAGCAAGCGTATGTTGGCTTTGGGCGAGCAGTCAGTCGCGAAAAACCTGAAGGTCGGCGTTGGCTTGATGTGCCGACATTGTGTGGCGCGTGACGAGTTGTTCAAGCGGATTCAGGACGGGCAGATCGGCGACATCATCACGCTGCGCTGCTACCGCATGCATGGTCCAGTGGGGTCCGCCTTCTCGGGCAAGAAGCCGGAGAATATGAGCGAGTTGCTGTGGCAGATTCAGCGATTCCACAGTTTCTTGTGGGCGAGCGGCGGCTGCTACAGCGACTTCTACATCCATAACATTGACGAATGCTGCTGGATGAAGAATGCTTGGCCGGTGACGGCGCAGGCCTCGGGAGGTCGGCATTTCCGCGGCGACAACGTCGATCAGAACTTCGATAGCTACTCCGTGGAATACACCTTCGCGGACGGCAGCAAGATGTTCATGAATGGGCGGACGATGGCGGGCTGCCACGATGAGTTTGCCAGCTACGCTCACGGCTCGAAGGGACTCGGCGTCATCTCGTCGGCGTCGCATTCACCCGCCAAATGCCGCATCTTCAAGGGGCAGAAGATCAGCAAGGACGAGCAGTTGTGGGCCTTCCCACCGCCGGAACCGAACCCGTACCAGCTGGAATGGGATCACTTGATTGATTCGATTCGGACCGATAAGCCTCATAACGAAGTGAAGCGCGGAGTCGAAGCCAGCGTCGTGACCTCCATGGGGCGCATGGCAGCGCACACGGGCCAAGTCGTGACGTTCGACGACATGTTGAACTGCGAACATGAGTTCGCCCCAGGGCTCGACAAGTTCGACATGAGCTCGCCGGCCCCGGTAACCGCGGACGCCGATGGCAAGTACCCGATTCCGCAGCCGGGTATCACTCAGGCTCGCGAGTACTAGTCTTTCGCCGCCCCTATGGGCTTACTGATCACTCCGAGGAACCGTCGGCGAAGAGCCGACGGTTTTTTTGTTTCTGTTGCGTAACATGCGGGGCATTTTTCCGCTGGAAGTAGCAGTTGTGTGCGGGGCGTGCGCCCCGCGGCGCTGTAGCGAGCTTGTTTTCCAGGGGGAGATGCACCATGTTGTTCCAAGAAAAGGAGGCGATGATTACCTGTCGATTGGTTCGTGGGAGGGGCCGCAGTTCCCGCAAACGGTCTTGCCTTGCAATCTTCGAGTGTTGACTGGAGAGGGGAGTGATAAGGTGCGGATTGGCAACGTGTTCGTGCAGGGGACAAGTGGATTGACGTGCTCTTGCAGGGAAAGTCCTTCAATCGGTTCGGAGAATGGATCAAGCGAGAGTTTGAATTCGAACGTAAGGCTGACTCAGCGCAATAACCGCCATGCGATGTAGATGGCACCGAGAAAGAGGGCGGAGGAGACGAGCCAAGTGACTCCTTGGCGCGCCGTCTCCTCAAAAGGCGTGGACTCGGGAGGGTCGATCCCGCCGCCGAATTCGTGACCGCAGTTCTCGCAGCGGCGATAGAACTGCGGGGTGAACGCCTCGTCGCAAGTCGGGCAAACGACGAGCACCGAGTCGTACGGGTTTTCTCGATTATCTCCCACCAAGCGAATCGGGGCGTCGGGGGATTCCGGTGAGACAAATTCAGCCAGCGGAAACTTCGTGCCCGCGGTATGGCAGCTGGGGCAATACGTCAGTCGTCGACGACGACAACGGGGACAGCAGGGCCAATCTTCCCAGTCGAGTGGATCGGCGGGCCAGTCATCGTGCGAGCGTGATTCATTCCGTCGCTCCCGCTTGGTCTCGAAGTCCTCCGCCACCTCGCGCGCGAACTCCGCGTCCTCGGCGGGCACCATAACTCGCGGGGCGATGGCCCAATCGCGGGCCGCGTCCGAACCGGCCTGAAGCGACTCGTTCTGCACGACCGCAGGGATGCCGTAATCGGCTAGTCGATTACGCACGAGATGAGCTTCGGTGGGCGAGTCGGCGATGAAAACGCAAACGAGGCGTGACATGGTGCGAGCACTATAGCGGATGGCCCAAACGCGAGCGACAGGAATGTTGCCAACGCGGGCTCAATTCCCACGGTGGTTCCCGAAATCACTAGAATCGCGGGTGATCCTAGGGATTCGCTCAGCTCGTTTGCGACCAGCGAATGGCTGAACGATGTGCGAGTTAGTAAGTAATTCACCTTCGTAGAGAGGAACGCCAAGATGAACGACCGGCGCCGACAGCAGCATGCAAGACAGTCTTCAGCCGTCGCGATGGTAGGGACGTGTCGGCGATGGAGGCTGAGAGATAGGTGGTGCGACGCATGGATTTGCGCGGCCATGACAGCCGGCTTACTCGCGGGCAGCCTGGGCGCCAACTTGCATGCGGCGGGCCCGCGAGTGTTGCCGGAGGGGAAGCTGCCCGCCGATGCTCGCTTAGCTCCGCCCAAGGACTTGGATGGATACTTTCCATTTGCTCCTTCCTCTTCGGTCGAGCAATGGAATCGGCGAGCGGCGGTTCTGCGGCGACAGATGCAGGTTGCGCTGGGGCTCTGGCCCATGCCGCGGCCCACCCCGCTACAGCCGGTAGTGCATGGCAAGGTGGAACGCGACGGTTACACGGTGGAGCGGGCGTACTTCGAGAGTTTTACGGGATTCTATGTCACGGGGAGTCTCTATCGCCCGACCGGGAAGAGCGGCAAGTTGCCCGTGGTTCTCTGCCCCCACGGGCACTGGGCCGATGGGCGTTTTCACGATATGGGGCGAGATGCCGTGCGGCGAGAAATCGTGAATGGCGCCGAGCGGTTCGAGGAGGGGGGACGCAGTCCTTTGCAGGCTCGCAGCGTTCAATTGGCTCGCATGGGCTGCATTGTCTTCTTCTACGACATGATTGGTTACGCGGACAGCAAACAGCTGTCGTTCGAATTGGCGCATGGGTTCGCGAAGCAACGACCCGAAATGAATTCGCCCAATCAATGGGGACTCTACAGTCCGCAGGCCGAGTCGCGACTGCAGTCGGTCATGGGCTTACAAACTTACAACTCGATCCGCGCACTTGATTTCGTGGCTTCGCTGCCCGACGTCGACATGAGTCGTGTGGCGGTGACGGGGGCGAGCGGCGGGGGAACGCAGACGATGATCCTGGGAGCGCTCGACCCACGACCGTCCGTGATCTTTCCCGCCGTGATGGTCTCGACGGCCATGCAAGGAGGCTGCACGTGCGAGAATTGCAGTCTATTGCGGATCGACACGGGCAACGTGGAGTTCGCGGCTCTCTTTGCTCCGAAGCCGCAAGCGTTGTCGGCCGCCGATGATTGGACTCGTGAAATGCAGACCAAGGGATTCCCGGAACTCAAACGGCATTACCAGCTGCTCGGGGCGCCCGATCATGTCTCGTTGAAGGCCACGATTCACTTTGGTCATAATTACAATTACGTCAATCGGGCGGCCATGTACAGTTGGTTCAACCAGCACCTCAAATTGGGACTTCCGGAACCAATTGTGGAAGAGGATTACAAGCGACTTTCTCGTGAAGAGATGACCGTCTGGGATGCCACGCATCCTGCTCCGCCGTCGGGTCCTGAGTTGGAACGCAACCTGCTGCGGCACTGGCATGAGGATGCCGAGCGGCAATTGGCCGCCGCCCAGCCGCGAGACGCCGAGACGCTCGCCAAATTCCGCGACTTGGTCGGTGGAGGGTGGCAAGCGATTTTGGGACGCGAGTTGCCAGCCGCCAAGGAGGTCGCCTTGGAGCAGTCCAAGAAACTGGAACGCGACCAATTCACCTGCGTGGCAGGTTTGCTACGCAATCAAACGAGAGGGGAGGAGTTGCCGATCGCCTTCCTGCAGCCGAAGCAATGGAATGGGCGAGTTGTGGTGTGGTTGTCGTCGAGTGGCAAATCAGGGGTGTTTCAAGAGGCCGAGACGCCACGCCGGGAGGTCGCTGAATTGCTGACGCAAGGGATAGGCGTCCTGGGAGTGGATCTGCTTTACCAAGGAGAATTCTTGGCGGATGGGAAGCCACTGACAGAGACGCCCCGAGTGAGAAATCCGCGAGAGTTTGCGGGTTACACCTGGGGCTACAATCACACGATATTTGCTCGTCGCGTCCACGATGTGCTGAACGTATTGGCGTACGTGAGGGGCCTCGAAAAGTCGACTCAACGCGTCGACGTCGTGGCGTTGGACGAGACGGCGGCGATTGCGATCGCCGCTCGGGCGTTGACTCGCGATGCGGTCGATTCGCTGATCGTCGATACTCAAGGGTTCCGGTTTGCCGGCGTGCGCGATTTGCGCTCGCCCAATTTCCTGCCGGGAGGCGCCAAATACGGCGACTTGCCTGGACTGTTAGCGCTCGGCGCCCCCGGCAAGGTCTGGATTGCGGGGGAGGGAGACGAGTTGCCTGGATTGGTTCGCGATGCCTATGCGGCCACGGGAGGCGCGAAGAATCTGAGTGTGTTCAACGCGCCGATCATTGACGCTCTGAAATAGAGCACCTGCGGGGGCTGCCTTAACGCCGCGGGGCGAGCTCCTCGCGGGTCAGTTTGCCGTCGCCATTCTGGTCGAGCGAGCGGAGGGCCTTCGCCGCTTGCTCGATCTCATCGGTTGAAATCTCGCCATCTTTATTGGCATCCAAGGCCGAGAGTAGCGGCGGGGTGAAGGCGGCGCCGGCCGCCGGTCGTGATTCTGGTTTGCCCTCGGGGCGTCCTTCGGGCTTGGCGCCGGGACGGCCTCCTGCATTCGGCCTGCCCTCGGGCTTGCCATTGGGGCGGCGTTCTCCATCGGCCATTCGTAGCTGCATGGCTCGGAGGAATTGCTCCTTGGTCACCGCGCCGTCGCCATCGTTATCGAGTCTTTCGAGCAAACGGCCAAGCATCTCGCGACGCTCTTCGGGGATCTCATCGCGGGAGAGTTTGCCGTCGTTGTTCTTATCGGCTTGTGTGAACATGCGTTCGAGCATCTCTGGAGAAGGACGGCCGCCTAGTCCGACGCCCGCCTGTCTGGCCATCATTTGGAAAGCTTGGCGGAGTTCGTCGGGGTTGATCGCACCATCCTTGTTGGCGTCGACTCGATCGAAATTCTCCTTCAAACGTTCGGGGGCTTCCTCTTTGTCGAGCTTGCCATCGTTGTTTTTGTCGAAGCGAGCCAGAATGTCGCGAGGGTTGGGCAAATTCGCGGGTGCGTTGCCGGGGGCGGGTGAAGCTTCCGCCGGTTTGGCCTTTACTCCCTCGGCGAATTCTTCGCGGCTCAGTTTGCCGTCGGAGTTCTTGTCAGCGACTCGCACCAACCGTTCGAATAACCGTCGGCGTTCTTCATCGACCTCGTCGGCCGCGACTTGCCCGTCTTTGTTGGCGTCCAAGCGGTCGAACACGTTTTCTTCTTGAGCTGCCAGCGTGGCGGGCGTCCAGAGCGGCGCACTCCAAAAAGCGAGTGTGGCGGCGGCGTGAAGCGTTCGTTTCATGGTAAATCTCCAGCAAGGGTTGCGTGTGAGTTGCTTCGACCCGGCATCTTGGGCGAATTTGGGCGACTGGGGTATTAAACCCACTGGTTCGGATTGAGTTGCGGGGCGGAGTGATGGCGGCGATCACGAGTTGGGATAGGACTGGATTGACCTTGCTTTGCCAAGTCCAAACTTCCTATATTCCGCGTTGCAGGGTTTCGACTGGTCGATTGCGTAGGCGATGGGGTGGTCGAAGTCGAGTGGGGAGGGAAAACGAGTCAGAAAAAGGGTGCGCCGGATTCTTCGGAATAATTCCGCAGAGAGGCAAACCCGGATCGGTGATCGAGCGTAGAATGAGCGATCGGACGCGGCACGAGCCGTGGCCGAGCTCATCGAACGACTCGATGCTCGTCGAAACCTCCGGAATGTCAGTTTCCGCGAATGCGGAGGCTGCCGGATGCCAGTTTCTGGCTGCAACTTGAACCAAAAGGGTCGGTTGCTGCACAGGCCGCACAAACGTGCGGGGTATCCGCGAACAATACAAGAAGTCTTGAAAGCGTTTCGGTGCAATCGTCGATGGGAGCGGGACGATAACTGGGGTGTCCAACAGATGACAGCGTTCGCGATGTCAGAAACCCCGGCAACGGACAGCTCTCGTACGACACGGATTGCGACGCCGACGACAACACCTTGAGGGACAGAAATAGGGACGGACTTCGCCGTTCGTCATGAGGGATCAAGTTGAGCAGTTAGGTGGCAGACAACTTTTCACAGGGTCGTTCGACCCGCTCGCCTTGCCCGACTTCGCTTCCTCCTGACTCGGTCCGAACCTTGTAAATCCGGTCACTTTCGCTTGCTTGGGGAATAGAACTATGCAAATCCACGGACCTACTCATCTGCACGGCGCTCAACCTTTGAACGCCCCCCATCGCGTGGCTGCGCCCCAGACCTCGGTCGAGTCGACCTACACGTCGCCGACCTACTCGGCGCCTACCGATACGGTGGAGTTTTCGTCGGAGGCCAGTTTGATCAGCCAGATCCACGACCTGCCCGAAATTCGCGCGGATCGCGTCGCGGAATTGCGGGCCCAGATTGCCTCGGGCGCGTACGAGACTGAAGAAAAACTGAACACTACGTTGGAACGATTGCTAGACGAAATCGCCTAGCGAGGCTCGCCTAACTGAAATCGGTCCGCCGAAATCGCCTTGCTGAATTCGTTTCGCCAGACCCGCCATGCCTCTCTGTCAGGTGCGGATTGGTTGGCGACGGCTGGGCTGGCGACTGATAAGTTGGTCCTGCCGAGCTTGTACCAGCCAGTTCGAAGTTCGACTGATCCTCAGTGGGTGTGTCCGACGAGCGGAATGAGATCTCAAAAGCCACTCTCCTCCCCCCGCGGTGTTGTTGCCGGGACGACGACACCGCGGGGGTGTTTTGTTACCTCCTTTCAGTCGGCTGGTCGGCTGCATACAATGCTAGGGTTGGCAGTTTTCGGCGAGCACTCGGATATTCAGTGGCTAGCCTTTGGGGATACAGCCCGTAAGTTCAAGTCGCAGCTTGGCTTATCGGCGTTAAATGGTTGAAGACATGTCGCAAGAGCCTTTAGGCAATATTGAGGTTTCCTCGACTCCGTTGGAGCGGTTCGAGGAGTATCTTCAGAGCCGGGGCAAACGCATGACTCAGCCGCAGCGGCAATTGATCGAGCATGTTTTTCGGCGGCATTCGCATTTCGACGTCGATATGCTGATCGATGAACTCCCGCGAGGCGGGGATGTGCGGCGAATCGGACGGGCGACCGTCTATCGGACGCTCAATAAGTTCGTCGAAGCAGGCTTGCTTCGCTCGTTCACGCTCGATGGCCGCACGGTATTCGAACACGATTACGGTTACCCGCAGCACGATCATTTGTACTGTCGCGAGTGCCAACAGTTGTTCGAGTTTCAGAGTGATGAACTGATTCGAATCCGAGATGAAGTGGCGCGGACGATGAATTTCCGCGTGACGGGTCACCGCTTTATTGTGACCGGCGTGTGCGACGCCTGTAGCAAGGCTCGGCGGCGCACCAAACGCAAAGTCGATTTGGTGTGAGCCCGCCTTGGCGAAAAGTGCCGACTCACCGCTAAGAAGCAATGTACGACGGACTTCTAGTCCGTCGCTACCCTCGCCACGGCATCTCGCTCCACGCAGTCGACGGCGGAACTGTTGGATGGCATCCATGTCCTGATGCCGTAGTGCATGCTATTTCCGGCCGCGAGGCAACAACAACGACACGACGATTTCTCCTCGATCGATAGTGAATTCGATCAGTGACGATCAGCGAAGATCAGTGTTCCCAGTAATCGTCCTGCCCTGCACCCAAAAAATAGGGAACACTCATTTTCACTGATCCTCACTGATTGAGTGGGGCTGCCACGCCTAGAGAGGAGGGTGCTGTTAAATGGCCGCGCCATACATTCTCGGCTACTGCGTAGCCGAGTTCCGCGAGTCCGGCGTTCTACCGCTAGACTCGCAGGTCTGCGGTCGGTTGCTGGCCGGCGCCGTAACGCAGTTGAATCGGCGCGATCACTTCCTCCAGGAACTCGTCGACTTGCTCCGGTGCGCGGCCGACGAATTGCGTGGGATCGAGCGTTCCCGAGAGATCGACCGAAGCGAACGCTGGGTCGTGGCTGAGTCGGTCGAGCAGGTCGTTGGGGCGCCCTTCTTGCTTTACCTGTCGAGCGGCCTCTTGGCTGTGGACGCGAATCCGCTCGTGAAGATCTTGACGGTCGCCGCCTGCCGCGACCGCCGCCATCATGATGTTCTCGGTGGCCATGAAGGGGAGTTCCTCGGCCAAGTTCTTCGTGATGACCTTGGGGTAGACGACTAATCCCGTGGCGACGTTCTGGTAGATCGAGAGAATCGCGTCGACTCCCAGGAATGCTTGAGGGAGGACGAGTCGGCGGTTGGCGCTATCGTCCAGCGTGCGTTCCATCCATTGAGTCGCCATCGTATTGGCCGCGCTGGATTGCAAGCTGATGACGAATCGAGCCAGCGCGCAGATGCGTTCGCTCCGCATGGGATTGCGTTTGTAGGCCATGGCGGACGAGCCGATCTGTTCCGTTTCGAACGGTTCTTCCAATTCCTTACGGCTTTGCAGCAGCCGCAAATCGGTCGCCGCCTTGTGGGCGCTCTGTGCGATCCCCGAGAGGACATCGACCACTTGGGCGTCAACCTTGCGCGAATATGTCTGGCCCGTGACGGCGTAAGTGGCCTCGAAACCCAGCCGTCGAGCAACTCGTTGTTCCAAGTCTCGTACCTTGGCGTGGTCGCCGTGGAACAGCTCGAGAAAGCTCGCCTGCGTCCCGGTCGTCCCCTTCACGCTACGAGCTCGCAGGCTCTCGATCCGATGCTCGATTTCGGCCAGGTCGAGCACCAGGTCGTAGGCCCAGAGGCAGGCTCGCTTGCCCACCGTGGTGGGTTGAGCCGGCTGGAGGTGAGTGAAGCCGAGGCAGGGCAGGGCTCGATATTCACGAGCGAATGCGGCGAGTCGTCCGATGACGGCGACAAGTCGGTCTCGCACTAAGCCCAGGGCTTCGCGCATCAAGATCAAGTCAGTGTTATCCGTGACGTAGCAACTGGTGGCGCCCAGGTGAATGATCGGCTTGGCGAGCGGGCAGACGTCCCCATACGTGTGGACGTGAGCCATCACGTCATGACGAAGACGCTTCTCGTGACGGGCGGCGGCCGCGAAGTCGATGTCCTCGACATGGGCTCGCAGTTCGGCGATCTGTTCCGAGCTAATCGGGAGCCCTAGTTCCTGTTCCGATTCCGCGAGCGCGATCCAGAGGCGACGCCAAGTGCTGAATTTTCGCTGGTCGCTCCACAACGTCGCCATGGCCTTCGAGGCGTATCGGCTGATCAGGGGATTGTCGTACTGGTCGTGGGACGCCATGGAGGACTCCTTCGCGGTGTTTGGTGATTCCTCGCACGCGGCGTCTGGCGGGGACGCCTGTCAGCGAAGAAGGGCGACGGCGATTGCCAGACGCCCTGTCGAGGTGTTGGATTATGGGGGCAGAGCCCGTTAGCGCTGGACGCGTCCGCTGGCATTTCCCTTCATCAACGCTTCTACTTCGTCGCGCGTGACGTAGTTGAAGTCGCCCAGAATGGAGTGCTTCAAGCAGCTGGCTGCCACGGCGAATTGCAGCGCCTTTCCTGGGTCGCCTTGGTAATCGGGATGGTTGAGTCCGAAGAGCAAGCCCGCGGCAAATGAGTCGCCGCCGCCCACGCGGTCCACGATATCGCGAATCTCGTACGGCTCGTAACCGCCCTGGGCGTTGGTCGGCGCCAAATAAGCTCGATCCGTGCCGCGATCAAACAACAGAGCGCCCCAATTGTTGTGGTCGGCGGATAAACTCTCGCGCAAGGTGATGGCGACGCGTGACACCTGCGGGAAACGCCGCACAATGTCTCGCGCAACGGACTCGTAGCCTGCCGCGTTGATTCGCCCCTGGGTCACATCGGTTTCGGCGGCGTGGATGCCGAGCACATCGGCGGCATCTTCTTCGTTGGCGATCACGAGATCGACATAAGCCAGTACTTGCGACATGCACTCCGCGGCCAACTGCTTGGGCGCCGTGCCGGGGCGCCAATTCCAGAGTTTTTTGCGGAAGTTCAGGTCGCACGAAATGGTGACGCCCGCCGCCCTCGCTTGTTGGACCAACGCCAGATTCGTCCGACAGGCCGACTCGCTGATCGCCGGCGTAATGCCCGAGATGTGCAACCACTTCACGCCTGCGAGCGTGCGGGCGAAGTCGTACTCTTCGGGCCCCGCCAGGCTTACGGCGCTGTATTCGCGATCGTAGAGAACCGTGGAGCCGCGTTGATTAGCGCCTGCCTCCACAAAATAGAGACCCAAGCGGCCTGACTTACGCCACAAAATGTGATTGACGTCGACGCCGAGACCTCGCAGAGTCGCCACGAGACTCTCCGAAACTGGGTGTCGAGGCAATGCGGTCACGTAGCGAGCGGGAAACCCCAGGAGAGACAAGGAGGCGCAGACATTGGCCTCGCCTCCGCCCCAAGTGACTTCCACTCGCCCCGGCAAAACCTGTCTCCACCGCAAGCGGTCGGAAGGACAAATGCGAGCCATCACTTCGCCAAATCCCATGAACATGTTGGGCGCTCCCGTTGTTTGCTGTCGCTGAGTGCTATTCGCCAATCTTCTCGATCAATTCGGTCCGTAAATCTGTCTGAAGTTCCCGAGGCAGTTTTGTTCGTCGCGCATCGTTGTCCGAGGCGAGTCTGCGAAGAACCGCGTACTACATGTTGGTCAGATCATCCTGTGCGGCCCCGCCAATCAAAGCGTCAAGCGAGGCCGCAATCACGCTCGCATGTTCACTCGTGTGTGCGTAGACGCGACAAATGCGGTGACTTAATGGCAAGCGTTGGAACAACTGATTGGCTTGAAGTTGTTTCACCTTGCGCTGAGCCGAATCGTAAAGAAAGTTCTGTCCCGCGACCGGTCCACGGGTGTGAGGTCGGAAAATGTGCCTCGCAATATCGACTCGCAGCGGTTCCTCGCGCAAGTTGACCGGCAGGCCGCGCCGCAATTGTTGTTCGACTAATTTGGGCTCGCTAAAAATGCTGCTGCGCTCGGCATCCTGCTCGCCAAAGACGAGCACTCGCTGACAAACCATTCGCCACGGCAGTCGCCGTTCGAGCAGTTGGCGCCACAATTGACCGTACTCGCGTAATTGCGTTTGATCGCTCCGGGCCCAGCGAGCGACATCAACAAGGAGCGAGGATTCGGTGAAATGCAGGTATTCGTCCAACCGTTCCGCGGGATTACCTGGAAAAATAGCGGACTTGCTGGCTTCAAACGCATCGGCCAGCGAAAGATCGATCGCACGCACGGTGCGATGAAAGTAGATCGACCGAAATAGTTCGGCACGCACCGAAATGAACCGCAGCAAGGCATCAATGCCCCGATCATGGATCGTTAATCCTTGCTCGGTGAAAAACGTGTAATGCAACAGACGGTCGATGTCGTACGCGCGAGGGCTGTAGCCCGACATGTAAGCGTCGCGCAGGACGAAATCGAGGTTGTCGATCGTGTAGATGCCGCTGAGGAGGCTCCGCAAAAAGTGCAACCAACGGGGGGGCCCGTTCGCGCCAGCGCTCTTCCCAGTACTCTGGCTAGGTACAGCGCGAGGGCGTTGAATCAGCCACGCGACTTGGTCGGGGTCAAGCTGCTCGTGGGGCTCCAGTCTTCCTTGTGGGTTACGACGCAGGCCGCGAATCAAGTCGCCCAGATGTTCACGAATGATGCGAGCGCCCAACGTTTCGTGCGTCTCCCCATATCCACTGAGGAAATGCTCGTCAAAAAAGTGCCCAAAGGGCCCATGACCCACATCGTGCAATAAGCCCGCCATCCGGACCAGTGATTCTACATACGCACGACTCGGGACGTCTGGCGCTGACGCTTTCAGGCTGTCGTAAAGTCTTTCGATGGCTCGACTTCCTAGGTGCATGGCGCCCAGGACATGCTGAAAACGAGTATGTTCGGCTGACGGGAACACCCACCAAGCTGTCTGTAGCTGGTGGATATGTCGCAGCCGTTGAACCCAGGGATGGTCGATGATTTGACGCTCGGACACCTCGCCGGGACCAGCGTCGGCCGTGAAGGGAATGTACCCGTGGATTGGGTCGTGCGTGAGGTTGTCGTTGCCGTAGTCCTGCATGCCGGAATTCTAGAGGAAACGGGGAAGAGTGGAAGGATAGGACGTTGACTTGCCGCCGCCACGCTGTCCAGCCGAGCGTCACACGTTCGCACTACCGAAGGTCTGCTCGGAAGTGATGTCTGAGCGTCATGCCAGCGGCGACGTCGAGTGGGTCTGCTGGTAGTTTTTTGTCGTCCGGCTGCCTCGCCGCGCGTTCGTTGGATGCCTTTGTTGGGTGGTTACCTTGTTTCTGTGGAGGGTGTTTAGATGGGTGGTTTGGGTTGATTTGGAAGACTGGCGAGAATCGGGAGACGCCATTAATTCGCCAGTTTTCCCGCATTCCCAGGCCGGTGCGAATTCGGGTAAGATTTGCGAGCGGCGGATAGCAACGAAACGGACTTCGAATGTCGTCTAGGGAAGTGATTTTGACGATATACAGGGAACCGATCGTTCTGTAATGGTTCGGACGACGTGAGCGATTAGCCCCATCGCACGTCGTCTATTCGCAAGGAGATTGCTCGTGGCGCGACGCCTTCACCTGTTGCCACTCGTTGTGGCGCTGATTCTCGTGAGCATTTCGGCCGGTGTGGCACCGGCGGCCGTGCGAAGCGACAAGTTGCTGCCCGCGACGACCAAAGGATATCTCTCAATTCCCGACTCGGTGGAATTGCAGAAGAAGTTTGACGAGAGCCAGCTTGGTCAGCTGTGCAACGACCCCTTAATGAAGCCGTTCGCCGATGACTTGCGACGACAGTTGCGTGGCAAGTTCAGCGAGATGGGGGTAAAGCTTGGCGTCAGCCTGGATGATTTGAACCAGGTGGTAGGCGGCGAGTTGGCAGTGGCGCTGTTGCAGCCTGACAACGACAAGAAGCAACATGCGTTAGTGATCTACGTCGATGTGACGGGCAAGCAGGACGAAGCAGCGAAGTTGCTTGAGCGGATCACCGCGAATCAATTGGAGAAGGGCGCCAAGCAAAGCAAGGCCAAGCGGGGCGCGATTGAGATTGTTTCGTTTGTGCTTCCCAAGAAGCGCGACCAGCAAGAACCTTCGCAGGCTCATTTCTTTCTGCATGAAGACCAATTGGTGGCGACTGACCACGCGAAGACCGTGACGGAACTGGCGGATCGGTTGGCGACGCCCGCCGGCTCGGTGCTCGCAGACGTCAAGGCTTACCAGGTCGTGATGAAGAAGGCGGAGGAGTCGGGCGACCAAGTGGCGCCGCACATTCGCTGGTTCGTCGAACCCTTTGGCTATGCCGAAGCGAATCGAGTGGCCCAAGGCGGACGCAAGAAACGCGGCACCGACCTCATCAAAGTGCTGGCCAATCAGGGGTTCAAGGCGATTCAAGGTTTGGGCGGATACCTTACGTTTACCACGGGAAGCCACGAACTCCTACATCGCTCGTATGTCTACGCACCGCCGGCGCCAGACGCAGAGAAGGGGCAGAAGTACAAGTTGGCTGCTCGGATGCTGAACTTCCCCAACACCAAAGAGCACGAACCGCTCGCGTGGGTGCCTCGCCACTTGGCGAACCACTTCACCTTCCGAGTAAAGATTAAGGAAGGGTTTGAGTACGTTGGATCGTTGGTCGACGAGGTGGCGGGCGAGCCTGGAGTGTTCGAGGAAGTGCTGCGCAGCATCGAAATCGACCGCAGTGGTCCGCAGGTAAATCTCCGCAAGGAACTTGTCGCTCACGCGGGCGAACGCGTCACGGTGATCACGGACGTTCGCCTCCCCGTGACCACCAAGAGTGAACGATTGATGGTGGCCATCGAAGTAACGAACGCCGCCGCGGTCGCGAAAGCGATTAACAAGATCATGGAATCGGACCCCAACGCTCACAAACACGAAATTGGCGGGCACACCGTTTGGGAGATCTTGAACGACGACAACTCGGTCGAAGTTGAAACACTAATGATCGAGGGATCCGAGTTCGTCTCGAAGGAAGAAGAGAGCGAAGAGGAAGAAGAGGAAAAGCCGGTCATTCCGAATTCGGCGGTGACGATCGCGAATGGTCATCTGATCATTGCGTCGCACATCGACTACATCAAGCAGATCCTGCTGGAGAAGAGCGAGCCGCTCGCTGGCTCGCCTGAACACCAGGCGGTGAACAAGGCTTTAACAGCTCTCGCGGCCGATCTCGACTCGTTCCGCATGTTCACCAGGACTGATGAAGCGTACCGTGGCACCTACGAGTTGCTACGGCAGGGCAAGATGCCCGAGGCCGAATCGCTCATGGGCAAGCTTCTGAATCGCATGCTCGGGCCCGATGAAGAGGGGGTCCTGCGTGAACAGGAGATTGACGGCTCGAAGATGCCGGAATTCGAGAAGATGATGAAGTACCTGGGTGCGGCGGGCGCCTACGTTCGCTCCGAGGAAGAAGGCTGGCTGATCGTTGGCTGCCTTCTCAAGAAGGAATAGTCGCTAGCCAAGCGATCGACGGTTCACAAGCAACGGCCGGGACGACTGTCCCGGCCGTTTTCGTTGAACGCCTCACGGCCGCCGGAGGCAATCGTTGCAACCGGTAAGGTCGCGGCAACCCGCTGAGTTTTCCCACTTTCCCTCGCGTTGCTTTTTGGCGACCGGCGTCCCGGTTTCGCCACCTAAGTTGCTTTCTGGCAACAACGTGCGCTTCACTCGCGTCGCCTTAAGTGTTTTGGCCGCTCGCCGTTAAACACGACCTAGCTTTTCACAGACTTCATGGCACGCCAGTCGCAATGGAGTCAACCAGCGTCAGTCACTTGACCGCTGGATTGGATTCGGCGAACGAGAGGGAGGAACCGCACCTTGGCTAAGATCACCCGCAAGCTTGTGGAAGTCGTGGCTCCGAGACGTGAAAAGTTAAAGGAAAAGACGCCAACGAGTGGCTCGGCGAAACTGAACCGATCCGCTACACCTGCCGCCCCGAAGAAGGCTCAGCCCGATCGATTCGGGGCTGGCGAAGATGACTTCGCTGGCATCGTGGAAGACGAGTTTGTCTTCGACGAGGCGCCGGTCGAGGAAGTGGTCGACGAGGTGGAAAGCGACGATTCGTCCGATAGTACGGATGATCCAGTGCGGATGTACCTGATGCAGATGGGGCAAATCCCGCTGCTCAATCGCGCTGAAGAAATCGCCTCGGCGAAGGAAATCGAACGGACTCGAACCCTCTATCGCCACACGATGTTGGCCACCGACTATGTGCTCCAAGGCGCCTGCGAGACGTTGGAGAAGGTGCATCGTTGCCAATTGCGTTTGGATCGCACCATTGAAGTCTCCGTGACCAACACGGCGGAAAAAAAGAAGATCATGAAGCGGCTGGGACCCAATCTGGTCACTCTCCGCCATCTGCTTGTTCAAAACCATCGAGACTACCGGATCGCCATCAGCCTCCGAAATTCCGAACGCGAGCGTCGAGCAGCTTGGAGACGACTCATCCGACGCCGCAACAAGGCGGTGCGTCTGATTGAGGAACTGAATCTGCGAACCAATCGGTTGCAGCCGCTGTTCGAACGGATGATCGAAATCTCGCGCCGCATGCAAGCACTGCGCCATTACCTGAAAAACCCGCCCGCGGAAGTTCCGCCCGGCGCGCCGACGGCCGACGAGGCGCGTCGGGAATTGCACTATCTGATGCGCATCACGTTGGAGAGTCCCGCGACGCTGAAGCGGCGGATCGAACGCACCTTCTCGTATCAGGGTGAGTACGATGCGGCCAAACGAGATCTTTCAGCCGGCAACCTGCGACTGGTGGTCTCCATCGCGAAGAAGTACCGCAACCGCGGCCTGAGCTTCCTGGACCTGATCCAGGAAGGGAACACGGGATTGATGCGAGCCGTCGATAAATTCGAGTACGCTCGCGGTTACAAGTTCTCCACCTATGCGACGTGGTGGATTCGCCAGGCGATTACCCGCGCCATCGCGGACCAAAGCCGCACCATTCGCGTTCCGGTCCACATGATCGATACGATGAGCAAAGTGCGAGCTGTCACTCGACAACTCACCCAAGAATTGGGGCGAGAACCAACGCCCGAGGAGACCGCTCAACGCGCGAAACTATCCCTCGATGACACTCGCTGCATTCTCAAGATGGCGCGGCAACCGCTGTCGCTCGATCAGCCCGTGGGCGACCACGAAGACAGTTTCTTTGGCGAGTTTCTCGAAGATCATCGACGCGATGATCCCTTGTACGATACCAATCGCCAAGCACTGAAGCATCGTATTGAAGAGGCCATGGCGAGTTTGAATTATCGCGAGCGAGAGATCTTGCGATTACGATACGGACTCGCGGACGGCTACGCCTACACGCTGGAAGAGGTAGGAAAAATCTTCCAGGTGACTCGTGAACGCGTGCGGCAAATTGAATCCAAGGCGGTCCGAAAACTCCAGCAGCCCTATCGCGCCCGAGCCCTGGCGAGTTTCGTCGAAGGACTTGAATTGCCGGCCGATGAGGAAACGCCCGCGGAAGCTCAAGGTTGAATGCCCAACCGGTTGCCTAGGGCGCCTCGAGTTTGCAGGTGGGACTCTTCTCATCATAGATGCCCAATTCGCGAAACATGAGTTTCGCGAATTCACGATGGCCGAAGACGCCTGGGTGGATGCTCTTGTCTTCCAACCACGTCAGCAACGCTTCTTGATCGGGCTTCTGAGTCTGCCAGTGAGCCCAATGGTCGACCAAGGCGTATTTTCGCTCCAACGCCACTTCGCGGACGATGGTCGCATAAGCCGGCAGGTCCGATCGACTCCCCGCATTCTTCAGATAGATCGTATTGGGAGTATGGAGCAGCGGAATGGCGCCCGCCGCGATGGTGCGTTCGGCCAAATCCTTTAAATTGCTTCGGAACGTATCGCGCCCCGCGCTGCCCGCGACGCAATCGTTCATCCCCAACATGATCGACACGACATCAGGCTGAAATCGGGCGGCTCGCCAAGTAAAGTCTTTCAGCAGGTCGCGTGTCCGGTTGCCGCTGATCCCCGTATTGATGACCACATCACGCACTCGACGCATTTCCCAACGAATTCGTTCCGCGAAATGTTCCGGGTAACTGCGCCAACCCAGCGTGTGGAGTGCTCCATGCGTGATACTGTCGCCCGTGATGACCCAAGTAAGCGGTTCAGACGACGTCAAAAGATGTTTGATCCCCGCAATTCCCGAACGAGGGTCAGTCAAGGGACGCGCGGCGGGCGCGGGCGCCTGACCCATCGTCATGTCACCGTTGAGTAGTGCGAGGGCTGCTATTCCCGCGGTTGAAACGGTGAGGGAACGGCGGAGGAACTGACGACGCGAGTCATGAGGATGGTTCTGCGCTGGCTGGGAAAGCGTCATGGGATGGGGCTCCAAGTTTCGAGTAGGGATGCTGTAGTTTGGTCTGAGCCAGAGCCGTAGGATAGTGCCTGTCCATGGAGGCCGCGCGATGTTCGCGACGCCCGTAACGATCCGTGAAGGATGAGATGCCATGTCACAGTGCGTATCACAACAGCGGCGAAGAAAAATGTCCTCGGTTGATTCGAGGTCATTCATCGACTGCCATTGGTCGAGAAAAAGCTCGCCAAGTCAGCGCGTTCTCGGCTCGCTCCTGACGCTCGCCGTAACGCTGCTGGCTTGGATGTCAGTCTCCTCGCGAGTCGTTGGAGCCGAGGGCCGTGCGTGGCCAGCGTTGCCGGCAAGCGACGGAGCCGTCGAGATACCCGCTCAGGAATGGCCCTTGCGGCCGGGACCACGGGCTGTTCGAGTGCTCGTGCATTATCCCCGTGGGACCCTCGAGTCGATTGGGCCGCGAACCGGCCTCATGTTGACGCTCCATAATTGGGGTGGGACGGACTGCGTGGGGACCGCGAATCCTCGTGAATTGGCAAGCGAGTTAGATGTGGTCGCTTTATGCGTCAACTACCTCCAGAGCGGAAAGGCGGATTCCATCGACGGCCCCGAGCCCTACGACTTCGGATACCTCCAGGCGCTGGACGCCTTGCGGGCGCTGGCGTGGACTCGTACTCAACTTCAAGGCCAAGGCAAGACGTTTGCCGACGGAAGAGTCTATTGCACGGGCGGATCCGGGGGAGGAAATGTCACCTTAATGGCGGCTAAACTGGCGCCCCGAACCTTTGCTTGCGTCATCGACTTATGCGGCATGAAGCGGTTGACCGACGATATTGCATTCAACCTTCCAGGCGGCAGCGGCCTCAACGCTCGCTACACTCGCGATCCCAAGCATCCCTACTACTTGTCGGTCGACGAACAAGAACTGCGCTTCTTAGCCCATCGCGACCATCTGCGCGTGCAGAAGTCGCTGAATACCACGACGCGTATCGTGACGGTTCATGGAGATGAGGACGCCACTTGTCCTTTTCCCGATGCGGTCGAGATGGTCGACGCGATGAGGGCTGCGGGAATCGACGTGGAACCCCATTACGTTTCCAAAGCTGATCTCGACGGTAAGGTGTTTACTTCCGCCGGCCATTCGCTGGGAGATCGGACTCGCATTGTCTTTCAAGTCGCAGGCAAGTACCTCAAACTGGGAGAGCCTGGTCTGCTGGATCGGAAGAGTCCCGGTGACTTCGAACTGCGAGAGCAGATTCGGTTCCCCACGACCAATGGCGAGTTTGTGATCGATTATCGCGAGGGGTTCCCAGTCGGTCGTTTTGAATCTGCCAGTTCTCTTCCCGAGTATCCTGCAAGAACTTCATTGCTTGAGCGACGGACGGCGGCAGGCGATGTCTTACCCATCTCGAAGCCGCAGGAATGGGAGCAACGGCGGGCTCACATCGTGCGACATTTTCAGCGCGTGACAGGGACTTTGCCCAACTCCGCGTCGCGCGTGCCGTTGACGGTAAAGAACTTGGAAGAGCGCCGTGAGGGAGCACTCATCTTGCGTCGCATCACGTATCAGTCGGATGCGGACGATCGAGTGCCCGCGTGGCTCATTTTTCCCGCCTCGCTGCTCGAAATGAAATCGCCGTCCGCCCCCGCGGTGCTTTGCCTGCATCAAACGACCGGCGTGGGGAAGGACGAGCCCGCGGGATTGGCAGGCGATCCGACGATGAAGTATGCCCGAGAACTGGCCGAACGAGGGTTGGTAACGCTCTCGCCCGACTATCCCTCGCTGGGCGAACATGCCTACGATTTTGCGCCGGCACGAGGCTATGTGAGCGGCACGCTGAAAGCCGTGTGGGATAATATGCGAGCAGTGGACGTGTTAGAGTCGCTCTCGTTCGTGGATGGTCAGCGGATTGGCTGTATTGGACATTCCTTGGGAGGTCACAACGCGATTTTCTCCGCAGTTTTCGATCGCAGGCTCAAGGTGATCGTTTCCAGTTGCGGTTTCTCGACGTTGGCCAAGGATGACATTCCCAGTTGGACGGGGCCTCGTTACTTGCCGCGACTGGCGAGTGAATTTGGAAACGATGCACGGCGAATTCCCTGGGACTTTCCTGAACTGGTAGGCTGTTTGGCCCCTCGGCCATTTTTGGCGGTCGCCGCCACTCGGGACAACGACTTTGATGTCACGGGAGTACGCGATGCGCTCGCCGCGGCGCGACCGGTTTACTCCCTGTATGAGGCGGCCGATCGGCTGGAGGGCGAGTATCCGGAGGCGCCGCACAGTTTTCCTGATGCGTCGCGTCGCAAGGCCTACGAGTTTCTCCAGAAGTGGCTCGCGCGATGAATTGCCGACCTTTCACCAAACGAATTCATGAGTATGTTCAGATTGTCGCTACTGCTTGTCGTCGCGCCGTGGTTAGTCGCATCGTGGGGATTGACTCGGTACGTAGGGAAGGTTTACGGGGATGAGGATCGCATGACGGTTTCGGATTTGAAGTCGGACGAACGAGTGATCTTCTTTCCCGTCGCCGCTCACCGTATTCCCAACGAAGATGTCTGGGAGGCGACGGTGCGCGCGTGGGTTTTCGAACCGAGCGACGACTCGTTACGCCGCCGTAGCCTGATCGAACTATTGAAGATCGCCTGGGTTTCCGCCGAAGGCGATCAAGAGAAGAAGATCTTGGAGGAGCGAATTCGCCCGTTTCTGGTCGATAACGAGCGAGGCAAGAAGGTGATCGTGCGCGTGGGCGATAAGCACTGGCCGCTTGATCCCACCGAATCCAATGGCTTGTCGACAGGCGTCATTCGCTTGCCGGACTCGCTCGTTGCCCGCGAGGCTCGCGACGGAGTGGTCTCGTTTCAGGCGGTGCTAGCGAGTGACGATCAACGCGAATTCCGCGGCTCGCTTCACCTAATTGACGCGGAAGGGATTTCGGTGATCTCGGACATCGACGACACGATCCGCGATTCCCAGGTGCTCGACAAGCGTGAACTGCTTCGCAACTCGTTCCTTCGGCCGTTCAAGCCCGTGGAAGGCATGTCCCCGCTTTATCGGAAGTGGTCGGAGCAGCATGGAGCGCGGTTTCACTTTGTTTCCGCGAGTCCCTGGCAGTTCTATGAACCGTTGGAAGAGATGCGGCAAAGTGCGAGTTTCCCGCGAGCGACGTTTCACCTGCGCCCATTCCGTTACAAGGACTCAACGTCCGTTTTCACTCTGCTCGACTCGCAACAGCACAAGATCGACGCGATTGAAACGCTGTTGAGGGCTTTTCCCAAACGGCGGTTTATTCTCGTGGGAGATACAGGCGAAAAGGATCCCGAGGTGTATGGCGAACTCTATCGCCGTCACTCGTCGCGAATCGTCAAAATCTATCTGCGCAACGTCTCCAAGGACGAGCGGGAATCTGCCCGCTATTCCCAAGCACTGGCCGAGGCGCCAAGCGAGGCCTGGGAGCTCTTTACCGATCCCAGTCAAGTGACTTGGCCCATTGCCTCGCCCAAGTAAGGCCGCTTTCCCGGAGTTCCCGCCATGGTATCGACGCTTGGTCGTTTCAGTTCGGTCTTCGTGGTCGTCGCGGCGATCGGTTGCCTCATTCATGGGGCGAGTGTGGAGGCCGATGGGCAGGAGGCCGAGAGCGAACAGATGCGGGAGCACTCCCAACCAAAACTGTTGCTCGTCGCGGAACTCAAGTCATCGTTCCAGATCCCGATGCTGGCTCGTCGCAGTGGCCAGACATTCGAACAGGCCGCCGACGCGGCTCGGAAGAAAGACTGGTCTCGCGCCGAAGAGTTGGCGAAGCAAGCGGTGGAGATCGCGCCGTTTCTTCCCTCCAATCACTACAATCTTGGCTGCCTCTTTGCGTTGGAAGGAAAGAGCGACGAGGCATTCTCCAGCCTTGAGAAATCCGTGGACTTGGGCTTCTCTGACGCAAGCAAGTTGGAAAATGACGCCGACTTAGTTTCGGTGCGCGGGCAAGAGCGATTTCGCTCGCTCGTGTCGAAGATGCGCGACATGCCAAGGCGTCACCTTGCGCCGACGAATACGACGCCGCGAGTGATCGAGCAAGGAGTGGCCTGGGTTGGCCCCGGCAATACTTCATGGGACCCCTCGCTCAACGTGCTGCGCACCGAGTTTGCCTTTCCCGCCAGCATCGATGCGCCGCCTGTCAAGGATTATGGCGCTGTCGGCGAGAAATTACGAAAGTGGTATCAAGAAGGAACCGCCGCTGGGCATCTCGGCGACCTCTACGACAATTGTGACCGCGATCACTCGAACATGAACTACGACGCGTTTCCACAGTTGACTCGAGTGGAGTACGAAACTGAGATTCGCGACCAAGTGCCCTACGGTCTTCAGTTGGGACTCTTCCACGGAGGCGTCGTTCTAGGAAACTCATCGACGGCCCATGTCGGCAGTCCGTTTTGGCGAAGCAACTCGCGCACCGCCTACACAAGCGCTCATGCCGTCGAGCTATTGTACGCCCAGTACCGTTCGAACGAATTGTACGTCTATCCCGAACATCGCGATCACGATGTGGGGCGTGATGGACAAGGAGACGGTTTCGGCGACGTGTTTCCCGCAAATACGCCCTATCTGATCACCTCCCAGGGATCGTCGGGATCTGATCGAGCTTTTCTGGAGGCCGTCGCCTGTACGTTGGCGGCTTTTCGCCCCGAGGTGAAACGCCGGTTGGTCGAGCAGGGACTGTTGATGCCAACGGTGCAGTGGGTGTTCCGAATGGCGAACAAGAGAGTGGTGAGTCGCGAGGATTATTTGAGTGGAGTCGCTCATCCGACGGTATTTGACGGAACGCAGCTCAATGTGGAGAAAATGACTGATCTGGCCCACGCGTTGACGCCGGAGGTTTTGCCGCCGTGGGTAGAGATTCGGGTGGTAGAGGAAGACAAGTTCCAGCCTGGCCGTGATTACTTTGATATTGGCGATCGAGAGAAACTGTTCGACTCGCCATGCTCGATTGCGCGAGTCTATCGCAGCATGACAAGCAAACGCAGGATGGTTGTGAGCGCGGAACAAAGTCGCGATCCTCAAGGGAAGCCACTCAAGTTTCACTGGGTGGTATTGCGCGGCGATGAAGCATCGATTGCCATCAAGCCGCTCAACGATGTAGGTTCGCGAGCGGAAATCGTCATTCCCTTTTCGCCGCGTCGACCGATCCGCGAGGGAGAGAAACTTGAGTCGAACAGGACGGAGATTGGCGTGTTCGCCGATAACGGCGAGCATTATTCGCCGCCCGCATTTATCACCTGGCTGACGCTCGATAACGAAGAACGTACGTATGACGACCAGGGGCGAATCGCGCAAGTGGTTTATCGCGGCGCAAGCGACAAAGGCCATTATGCCGACCCCGTGATCGATTTACCCAAGAGTTGGGTCGACGAGTACCACTATGATGCGACGGGCGCCTGTACTGGTTGGACGCGAACTCGTGGGGATGCGAAAGAAGAGTTCAACGCAGGGGGATCGCTGATTGTCGAGCGAGATGCATTGGGGCGTCCGAGCGTCACTCGCGACGTGCACTACGTCGCTCGTGCGCGACCCAACCGCCAGCCTCCGATCCTCGAACAAGAACTTCTCTCGACGATGTCACGGTATCGCTACCGCGACGATCAAGATCGGGTGGGCGAGCGGGTTGTTGATTCCGTGCCTTAAGGTTCACTCGCCTTACGGCCTGCCGAATTGCTGGTAGTACTTCACCTTGTACGGGTTTTCGGCGGGGCCCTCGGCTTTCTCGTTGACCAGTTGGCTTTGGACGGAAGCCCACCATTGGTCGTATTCCGAAGCCAGTTTTTCCACGACGTCCATGTGCTGACCGGCGACGTTCGTTTGTTCGCCAATGTCGGCCTGGATATCGAAAAGTTGCCACTTCGGTTGGCCGCCGCGTGGAGTGCGGCCCTTGGCATCGCTGACAAGATGCCACCGAGTGGTGCGAAAACTGCATTGGGAGAACTTGAATTCCTCGGGATTGGTATGTTTGGGCCAACGACCGAGATGCGTGATCAAGGAGCGATCGGCCCATTCGGCTTGAGGGTTTCGCAACAACGGCGCGAGACTGCGTCCTTCCACCTGCTTTTGAGTGGCATCGTCCAGTTTTGCGCCAGCTAATTCGGCAATCGTGGGGAAGAAATCGATATGAGCCGTGAGGCGATCGCAATTCGCCGGCTGAAACGTCCCCGGCCAACGCCAGAAGGAACTGGCACGAGTTGCTCCGAGCCAAGCCGTTCCCTTGCCGCCTCGCATGCCCGCGTTGTGGATCTGCACGCCGGCCGTGCCGCCGTTATCGTTCATGAAGATCACCAGCGTATCGCGTTCAAGTCCCGAGGTCTTGAGATAGTCGAGCAGTCGGCCGACGTTGTCGTCGATGTTGGCGATCATCCCGAAAAACTTGGCGGCATTCTTCGGCGCCTTACCCGAGTATCGCTGCTCGTACTCTTCCGGGACGTCCAAGGGCGCATGGGGAGCGTTGGTGGCGATGTAGCAAAAAAACGGCTTGCCGCCGTCCTTGACGGACTCGATCCATTGTTGAGCTTGCGTGAAGAAGACGTCGGTGCAGTAGCCTTTCGTCTTCACGAACTTGTCGTTGTGCCAGATCGCCGGATTGAAATACGAGTTCTCCGGCGCATCGCCGCAACTACCGGGGTAAGTCTGGCCAATTCCGCCCGCGCCATGGATGAATACTTCATCAAATCCGCGACGCTGCGGTTGATACTCCTCTTCGTCGCCCAAGTGCCACTTGCCGAAAATGCCATTGGTGTAGCCGGCTGATTTCAGGACTTGGGCGAGTGTCGTCGCTTGCAGAGTCAGGCGTTCGCGTTCGAGGATGGTATGCGTGATCCCATTGCGAAACTCATGCCGTCCCGTGAAGAGCGCGGAGCGAGTGGGAGAGCAGGTGGGACTAACATGAAAGTCCGTGAAGCGAACCGACTCGGCATGGAGTCGATCGAGATTTGGCGTCTTGAGGATCGGGTTGCCATGGCACGACAAGTCGCCATAGCCCTGGTCGTCCGTCAACAGGAAGACGATATTCGGCGACCGTCGTTCCTTGGATGGAGCATCATCGCCGCTCGCGAGTCGCGGAACCGAGGCCATGCCAGCGAGCAAGACCGCTGCCACGATCCAATGTCGGGAGAAATGGAGAGAGGAGGACGGACGCCAACAAGCTGCACGCTTTAATCTTGACATCGCCAATCGCCTGAAAGGGGATCTTCGGGAAGATATGGACGCGAACGAACCAACCGCTCGACAGTATTGCGACCAAGCGACTCGACGTCAAACGACGCGACTTGCTCGACCAAAGTGCATTACGGCGATCGGCTAACTGACTGTGCTGATCCCCGCGATCTTGGCTTGAGTCGCTCGCAAATAGTCGGCGGGCGCAAGCAGGATCTGCAAGCCGCGTTGACCCGCCGAAATCGAGACGACGTCAAACAACTCGATCGTCTCGTCGGCAAAAGCTGGATACGTCTTCTTGGCGCCGAATACGGTCACGCCCCCGCGAATATAGCCTGTCAGCGGCTGAACCTCTTTCAGCGGCACGGTCTCAATCTTGCGATCGCCCGTGACCTTGGCCAACGCCTTGAGGTCCAGTTGACAGTTGCCGGGAATGACCGCGAAACAGACTCCCGCGCGATCCCCTCGAGCAACGAGCGTCTTGAAGACTTGCTCAAGTGGTAAACCGACTTTTTTCGCGACGGTCTCCGCGGACAGATCCTCGGGATCAACTTCGTACTCGCGTAGTTCGTAGGCGATTCCCAGCGTATCAAGCAGGCGACAAGCATTCGTCTTCATTGGAGGTCAGTTCGGCGACGCCGTCCAAGTTTTTCGACCCAGCATGCGATCGAGCGAGTCGCTCGTCTGGAAGATGAACGCCTCGGGCCAATGCGCCCACGGATGGAAATACTCAAAGGTCAAATAGCCCTCGTAGCCGACCGCGTCGAACGCCGCGATCACCGCGGGCCAGTCCGTGGTGCCGTCAAGCAAGGGGCGGAAGGCCTCCAGGGAATGATCGGTCCCTTTCTTCGTGTACTCCTTGAGATGCACGTTCTTGATCCGTTTTCCCAGAATGTTGATCCAATGCTCGGGAAACTGATACTCCATGATGTTGCCAGTGTCGAAGTGGACCTTGACTCGCTCCGACTGAAACGAATCGACGAACGCGGCCATCTCCATCGGCGTCATGAGAAAGCCATTGAAGAAAATGTTCTCGAGATTGAGCGAGACTTTGTGTTGTTCGGCCAGCGGAATCAGTTCGGCGACAGCCTCGCGCGCGCGGCGTTCGCAAACATCGTTCGGCACTGGCTCGTGATCGTCACGCCAGGGAATGCAGACGGCGCCGGGAACCATTAGTAAATTCTCGACGCCCAAGAGTCCCGCGGCCTCGACCATTTTGGCGCCCAATTCGCGACCGCGAGCTCGTTTGGCCTCATGGTTACTGGTGAGCGGATAGGGCCAGAAGAGAAACGAGCACAGACCGCTGATGGCGATGCCGATCTCATCCGCCATCCGCCGGATCGCCGCCAACTCTTTCGGTCCCGCTTTGACCGAGAGATCGCTCTCCAGGTCGTAGTTCAACTCTACCCCGTCAAAACCTGCGTCTTTCGCCAGTTGCAAGCATTGCCGCAGCGACCACTTCTGCGGATAGGGAAACGCCCACAAATTGATCGACTTCTTGAGCCGGTGCTTCTTCGCGGCAGTGTTCGCGGCCGGCTTCGGTTCAGTCGACTGCTGGGCCGCCGCGGAGCGACCCAGGGTCTGCGCCGTACCCACGGCCGCCAAGGCTGCGGCCGCGCCTCGCAGCAGATTGCGGCGATTCAACGCATCCTGATAAGCGCCTGCATCGGGAAAGCAGCGGTCTGGTTCTTGAGAGTGTGACATATTGGGAAAGACCTCAGTTAGGGATCGATCTTGTCATGAAACTTGTTGAGTGACTTCGGCGACACTCGGTCATCGTCGCAACAAATACATCCGACCATCCTCGGCGCCCCCCAGAAATTCCGGGACGCCGTCGCCGTCGAAATCTACCACCGTGGGACTCACGTCATGCCCCTCGATGTTCTGTTGAGCCAGCGTACCCGCTCGCTCAAAACGCCATTTGCCCGCTTGCATGCCCAGGCCGCGGTAGAGATCGGCGTTGGCGGAATTAACCAGCAGGTCGAGTTGTCCATCGCGATCCCAGTCGACGACCGCCAATTTGCGTCGCCCGCTTCCTCCCGCCTCGCGTGGATTCAGACGCAATGGCTCCCCGGCATGATCCTTGAAGACTCGCCGAGGTGGTGACAGCGTTACTTGACCCGCGTTTCGCGCTCGTTCGAACAACGCGAGATAGCCTTCGACATCGAGCATGGCGAGATCGACGAGTCCGTCGCCCGTGAAGTCATGAACCACGGGGGTCGTGCGCCATTGAGTGACGAGTTCTCGACCCTGGGGATTCCACCAAGTCCAGCGTGGTTTCGGCGGCGTTGATTCCCACGCGACTTCGATCGGCGCGGCAGCCGCCAGCCGAGGCTCGCGACGAGTCCCCACATTGCGAAACCAGACCACTCGACCCCAAATGGAATTGACGACGAGATCTGGCAATCCATCGCCATCCCAATCCGCGACATTGAGCGTCGTGTAACCCCACTTGGCCTCGGCCGGCCCTTGAACACTCCCCTGATGTCCGGCCTGGATGCGAATCACTTTGTTATCCGCCGTCAATCTCCGCGGGGCCGCCCACCGCGGAGGCGACACGGCAGGGCCGCTTAGATTTTCAAACCACTCGATGTAGCCCGCCGTATTGCCTGAAACGATGTCGATATCGCCATCGCCGTCCCAATCACAGCCGTAGGGAGTTGCCAGCGCGCCGCACTTCAATGTGTCGGCGACCTGCTGAAAATAGCGGGGCGCCAAGAAGATCGGGGTCTGGTCCGCGTGGAATTTTCCGGTGTTCTCCACCAAGGCCACTCGCCCGTCTTCGTCTCCCACGATCAGATCGTGGTCGCCGTCGCGATCCCAATCGAACGCGACCGGCACGATCATCTCCAGATCCATCGCCAGCGGCTCGCCATTCGCAAGTCGCAACCGCTTGCCCGCGGCGTATCGAGGAGATTTTCGGTCGCCGACGTTGGTGAAGTAAGTGAAACCATCGAGAAACTCGCCGCACAGCAGGTCGAGATCGCCGTCGTTGTCCCAGTCGACGAAGTTGGGCGATGGGCATCCGAAGACATCAACCGGACGATCAGCGGCCATGACCTTTACAGGAGCAGCGTACTGTGGCTCGGGCGTTGTGCGCGAGTTGCGCAGCCAATAGACGAATCCATGCAGGGGGCCGTGCGTCCATCGTCCCTCTGAATCCCAGGCATCGTCCCAACCGTATTCGCTCCAGTCTTCGATTCCCACGACCAGGTCGAGTGCGCTGTCGCCATCGAAATCGACGTATCGCCACTGGTTGTGTCGGACCTTCGGGCCTTTGGGTTGACGCCCGACAAGTTCGTGAAAGTTCGGCTTCACCGGCAACGAGGTTCGCTCAGCGAGTCCCTGCTTGGCGAATCGCGGGTACTCGTATCCAGGCGACAAGACTCGTAGCTCCCCCTCGATATAACTCGGCATCACATAGTGCACGGTGGAACTGAGGCGGCGACCTGGACGAAAGACGGGGAACTTGTCGCGCGCTGTATCGCCCGTGGTGTTCTCGAAAATCCACACCCCATTCGATGGCTTATCGGGGCACGAAACCAATAAGTCGAAGTCGCCATCGCTATCGGCGTCCCATGGCACGGGCCAAGCCCAAAGACCGACGCCCAGATCGACGACTAAGCCAGGGTGGTTGTACGGGAGTTGTTCAAGACGACCTCGCGAAACCTGCTCCGCGGTGGTGGTTCCTGGAGTCGGTTTTTTGGGGACAGACTTGTCGAGCTTGGGCTTCTCTTGTCCCAAGGCAGAGATGCATGTCAGCAGGACCGTTAGAGCAGCGAGTTGCCCGAGTAGGCGCTCAGGCCTGGCCCGTGAGGCTGCGAACTCGAAGAAGGAGCGGTTCAATTCCCTAGCGATACGCATCGAGATAACTCCTGCGCGAAGTAAGTCGCCTGGGAGGCGAAGAACGGCCGTCCAGGCTCGCCATCCCCACTTCGCGGATGTTCCGAGAGCCCCTCGACGAGCAGCGCTCGTCGAGGGAGTCAGCACTCGCGGAACGTTAGACTCGCGGAATCTCGAAGCCTTCGCGCGGCTTACGAGCAAACAGGGCGGCAGCTTGGTCGTCGCCGACAATTTGCTCGGCCTTCGGATCCCACTTGATGACGCGATTGAATCGCGCGGCAATGGCGGCCAAGTGGCACGTTCCCATCGCTTGAACGTGAGTGTTCACGTCGGAGACGGTTTGTCCCCCTTCCTTGATGCAGCGATAGAAGTTTTGCTTGTGACCCTCGAACGGCTTGCCCTTGTACAAGCGAACGAGATCCTCGGCGGTGAACTTGTCCTTATCCCAGTTCTCGTCGATCGGCGTGCCGGTGATCTTGCCTCGATTGACGAACAGGCGGCCCTTGGTTCCTTCGAACAGGATGCCATTGTCGCCGCGGCTCGTGACGGTCATCTCAATGCCCGACGGGTACGTGCACTTCACGGCGTAGTCGTGAGCCGTGTTGTAGTGATCGTCGATCGTCGGGTAACCATCTTTGTATGGAACCGGATGCTTGGCGTCGGTGCCGTCAATGGTGGTCGGCCCCATGCCATCCTGGTCGGCGCCAATCGCCCAAGTGGCGATGTCGACGTGATGAGCACCCCAGTCGGTGAACTTGCCGCCCGAATACTCGTACCACCAACGGAATTGGTAGTGGCAACGCTTGTCGATATAGTCGACCTTCGGCGCTTGGCCCAGCCACATGTCCCAGTTCAGATGCGTGGGCGGGGTCGACTTCTTGAAGGGGCCTCCAACGTCGCCGCCATTGATGCCGACAGTGATTTTCTTGATGTCCCCCAGCAGGCCCTTCTGAACCATGTTCACCGCTCGCAGGAAGCGATCCCGATCGCTGCGTTGCTGCGTTCCAATCAGGAAAACTCGGTCCGAGTACTTCTTGCAGGCATTGCGAATGAGTTGGTTCTCTTCGAGCGTCAGCGTCAGCGGCTTCTGGCAGAAGACGTGCTTGCCCGCTTGCAACGCTTCGATCGCGATCTTCACGTGCCAGTGGTCGGGCGTCACGATGCTGACGACGTCAATATCCTTGCGTTCCAGTACTTTGCGGTAGTCCGTGTAGACATCGGCTTTCCCCTTGCCGATTCGCATATCGGCCTTTGCACGATCGGCGTGATTCGAATCGACATCGCAGACAGCCACGATGTCGCCAAACCCGCTGTGCTGATGAGCGTCTCCGGTTCCCATGCTGCCGACGCCAATGCAGCCGATTACGGGGCGATCATTCTTCGCTTGATTGGCGAAGGCCGGTTGAGACCAGGCAAAATAAGGCGTTACTGCTCCGGCGGTTGCCAGGGCGGCCGACGACTTGACGAAGTCGCGGCGAGACAAATGGGATCGTTGCATGCGGGCATTTCCTTGCAGATGGAGGTTGGGTGACCATGACTGCCAAGCGGGCCACGCTGTATCGCGAGAGCGAGTCGAGACACTGGGAGTGGTGCGCGGAGTCGTGAATGCCCTCAGTGTGCGTGCCGAGTGGGGGGATTGCAAGCGGGGCGAATGGGCCGGGATAGCCGCGGCGGCTGTCGAGTGTTAACTTGCTCGGTTCCGAGACGCCTCATGACACGTCTCGATTGACGCGCCGCCGCCAAATTGCGCGGCGTCACTGAGGGTCCATATCAAGGTTCCATCGTCCCCCGTTGAGGCGCAAGATGCCGGATTCCTTCTTATTTTCCGCTTTGGATCGCCGGCAGTGGCAACGTTGCTGTTTAGGGGCTGCGGCCGCCGCGGTCGCCGGAGACCCCAGTTTCCTGATGCCTCGCCTGGGCCAGGCACAGGAGCGACCCCGGCTTGCGCCTCTCAATCGCTTCCCCCGCATCATGCAGGAATTCTACGAAGCGCGACTCGCCGAGATCGAAAGCCTAGCCGCTCAGCGACGAGATGCGTTGAAGACCAAGGAGGACGCCGAATCCTATGTGCGACAGGTGCGCGAGTCCATTCGGGAGTCGTTCGGGCCGGAACCGGAACGCAGCCCGCTGAACGCGCGAGTGACTCGCGTCGTCGAAAGGGAAGCTTACCGAATCGAGAACGTGATTCTTGAGAGTCGTCCCAACTTCTTCGTAACTGGAAATCTGTACTTGCCGAAAAACTCGCCCCTTCCCGCGCCGGGGGTGGTTGGAGTTTGTGGTCATTCGGCCAATGGCAAGGCGGAAAAGGCCTACCAGTCGTTTGTCCAGTCGCTGGCTCGCCGCGGTTACGTGGCACTGATCATCGACCCGATCGGGCAGGGCGAACGACTGCAGTATGTCGATGATAAACTGAAACCGCGTCGTGGCGTCGGAGTCTCTGAACACCTCTACGCAGGGAATCAGCAGTTCTTGGTGGGCGAGTTTTTTGGAGCTTGGCGAGCGTGGGATGGCATTCGGGCCCTCGACTACCTGCTAACTCGACCAGAAGTCGATCCGCGACGAGTCGGAGTGACGGGAAACTCAGGCGGCGGCACGCTAACGACATGGCTCGCGGGACTTGACCGTCGCTGGTCCATGGCGGCCCCTTCTTGCTTCGTCACGACGTTTCGCCGCAATCTGGAGAATGAACTCCCCGCGGATACCGAGCAGTGTCCGCCCAAGGCGTTGGCCTTCGGGCTCGACCACGCCGATTTTCTTGCGGCGATGGCGCCTAAGCCCTTGCTGATCTTGGCGAAAGAACGGGATTACTTTGACGTGCGAGGATCAATGGAGGCCTACGAGCGACTCAAGCGTCTCTACACGCTGCTGGGAGCGCCCGATAATGTGGGCCTGTTCATCGGTCCCACCGAGCATGGCTACTCGCAAGAGAACCGTGAGGCGATGTACGAGTGGTTCCATCGAGCCGCCGGGATCGACCAGCCAGGGAAGGAGCCTGAACTAACGCTTGAATCCGACGAAACACTCACATGCACTCGGCTGGGACAAGTCGCGGAGTTGAACGGGAAGACCGTTTTCTCGTTCACTAAGGAGAAGTCCGAAAAACTACGACGCGACCGGCCAGCTTTGCGCGGCGCGGAACTTCGCGACGCCGTTGTACGTACTTTGCGGTTGCCTGCCCGTACCGAGGGGGCGCCCGACTACCGGATTCTGCGGCCCATCAGCGGCCGTGCGTATCCTCGTCCACATGCCACGACCTACGCGGTTCGAACCGAAGCCCAGATCTACTCGCTGGTCACGCGACTCGGCGATCACCCGCATTACTCGCGTCCGCCTCAAGGCCCGCCACGTGCAGTGCTCTATGTGGCGCATCAGTCAAGCGACGAGGAATTGCGGATGTCGGAATGGGTCCGCGAGTTGGCGAATTCTGAACCCGAAGCCCCTTTTTATGCTTGCGATGTGCGAGGGATCGGCGAGTCGCGACCGGACACCTGCGGGGCCGATAACTTCTCGAAACCGTACGGCGCGGACTTCTTTTATGCGGCGCACGGCATCATGCTCGATCGTCCCTATGTCGGACAGAAGACGCTGGACGTGTTGCGAGTGATCGACTGGCTGGTCGCCGCAGGACATCGTGAAGTGCATTTGGCCGGGGCCGCCTGGGGCTCGCTCCCTGCCGCCTTTGCCGCGTTGCTATCAACTCGGGTTGTGAAAATGTCGCTGCACGAACGACTCGAATCGTTCGCATCGATTGCGGAAAACGAAGCGTACCAATGGCCATTGTCCGCGTTTCCACTCAATGTCCTGGCAACCTTCGATTTGCCGGAGGTGTATGCCGAAATCGCCGCACGCTCTTCGTGACGGTGGTTTGACGAAGTACGGGTCACGCGAATGAGGCATGTCGCATGCAAGAGTCAGCGAGTGAAATTGGTGAGCAGAGACCGATTCGCGCAGTGCTGTTCGATGCCGTGGGAACTTTGTTCCACTCGACGCAACCCATTGAACGAGTTTACGCGAGTGCGGGACGGAGCTGGGGTGCGGAGTTAGATGAGGCCGAAGTCGCTTCTCGCTTCTCGCCGGCGTTCTTTCGTCACTTCACTCGAGTGGCCCCTGGGGCGGATGAGACGCTGACCGTGACCAGCGAAACCTTGGAAAAGAACCGTTGGCGAGCTGTCGTCGGAGAAGTGTTTCACGAATTGACCGAGAAGTCGACAAGGGCCGTCGATGATTTGTTCGAACAGCTCTGGGGACATTTTGCGAATGGGGCCAATTGGCGGCTGTTTGCGGACGTGGAACCAACGTGGAGCGAGTTGAAACGTCGCGGGATCATCGTTGGGATCGCCTCCAATTACGACTCGAGGCTTATTCGGGTCGTCAATGAATTGCCGCCACTGAATGACTGTTCCCATGTTTTCCATTCGGCCGCGGTCGGCCACGCCAAGCCGGGCCGAGAGTTCTTTCGAACGCTCGAACGATCGATCGGGATTCCGCGCGAAGAGTTGTTGTTTGTGGGAGACGATTTCAACAACGACTTTGCGGGTGCGAAAGAAGCCGGTTGGCGAGCACTATGGCTAAAGCGAGACTCCGCCAACTCCAGTGATCTCCAGCGAATCGCGTCGCTGAAGGAAACTCTGAATTGGGTCGACTCGTCTGTATCGATGAATGAAGATCAGCGAGGATAAGTGTTCCCTTTTCTTTGGCGCAGGGCGGGACGGGGACAAGGAACACTGATCTTCGCTGATCGTCACTGATGGAGTTTATTTCTTTTGACCGAGGTCAGACTGTCTGGTTCTGTTCCAAAGCGTTCGTTGCACGTAATTCGTGGCCGAGGGCTACCTGGGATACGTCAACTGGCGAGTTTGGGCGAAATGCGTTGTTTGTCGGCGAGGTAACTCTGGCGCAACCCCAGACCCAACCTCCGATTCGTCCGATTCGCGAGATTCGTGGTTCAATCACTCCTTGGTCAGACTGTCTTGCGTGTTTTAGCCATTTTTCAGGAACCTTGGTCTGGCCGTCTGCCCCCAATCAGTGAAGATTAGCGAAGATGAGTGTTCCCATTTCTTTGACGCAGGGTGGGACGGGGACATGGAACGTCAAAGCATTAGTGGTCCGCAAGTTTCGATCTTGTGGGGGAATGGGGATCTGGGGTAGTATCCGCATTCGACCCCATCGGGGGACCGCAGGAGAGCAGGGCGGCCGGAAAAGGGCTGACGTCCGCGGTGTCGTTGGGTGGGGCAGGCTCGGAAAGGACTCCGAACAAATGGAAGCCACACTGCGCGAACTCGCCGATCTTGTCGGGGGCCGAGTAACCGGGGATGGAGAACTCAAGATTCGCGGGGCGGCCATCCTGCGAGATGCTCTTCCCGGTGAAATCACTCTGGCCGACAGGTCCAAATACGCCAATGCGTTAGCAACGGCGAAAGCATCAGCGGTCGTCGTGCCCGAGAGTTTTCAACCGACGGGGATCTCAACGATTACCGTGGTGGACGTGCATAGCGCGTTCGCGAAGATCGTTCGCTTTTTCCGTCCTGCTCAACCCCGCAGCCCACACGGCGTTAGTCCTGATGCCGTGATTCACCCGACCGCACGGCTTGGTTCACGAGTCACAATTCACGCGGGCGCCTCCATTGGTGAAGGGGTAGAGATTGGGGATGAGTGTGTGATTCACGCGGGAGTGCGCATCCTTGCTGGATGCCGCTTGGGACAGCAGGTCGTGGTCTTCCCGAACGCGGTGCTTTATGAAGATACTCGAGTCGGCGACCGATCGATCATCCATGCTTCGGCGGTGCTCGGGGCGTATGGATTTGGTTACGACAGTTCCGCGGGGCGGCATCGTCTGAGTGCTCAGATTGGTTATGTCGAGATCGGGGCTGATGTGGAAATCGGCGCCTGCACCACGATCGATCGCGGCACCTATGGTCCCACGTCGATCGGCGAGGGGACGAAGATCGACAATCAGGTCATGATTGCCCACAATTGTCGCATCGGCCGCCACAATCTCCTCTGCTCGCATGTCGGCGTTGCCGGCAGTTGCACCACGGGCGATTATGTGGTGCTCGCTGGACAAGTGGGAGTTCGCGACCACGTGAATATCGGAGACCGCGTGATCGTGGGCGCTCAATCGGGTATCACCTGCGACCTGGCCTCGGATTCTCATTATCTGGGAAGTCCCGCCATTCCCGAACGCGACGAGATTCGCATCATGGCGGCTCGCTCCAAACTGCTCGATCTCCGTAAACAAATCAAAATGCTCGAAAAAGCCGTCGAGGAATTACAGTCGCACCCGGCGAACGGCCCTCAGGGCGCCCACGGTTCCCTGGTGAATTCCGCGAACGCCGCGACGCAAGATGCCGCTTGAACTCGCGAGCCGCGCAGCCTAGGTGGGAGAGGCGGGGATGACGGATCGGAAAATTGGATTAGTCGCGGGCTGGGGACGATTTCCCGTGGTTGTCGCCGACGCCTTGCGGGCGAACGGTTACAAAGTTTATTGCCTGGGCATTAATCGACACGCCGAATTCGACCAATTGCGCGGCCATGTGGATCATCTCGACACCATGGGCCTAGCGCAGTTGGGACGAGGCATCAGGTACTTTCGGCGGCATGGCGTGAGTCGCGTCACGATGGCTGGCAAGGTCCACAAGATTCAGTTATTCCGTCGTTTTGCCTTTCTGCATACGTTGCCAGACTTTCGCGCCGTTCGCGTTTTCTGGTCCCATTTTGTAACTCGCCGCTCCGATTGCCGGGATGACACTTTGATCGGAGCCATCATCGCCGCCTGTGCCGAGGATGGAATCATGTTCGTGCCCGCCACTGACTTCGCGCCCGACTTACTCGTCAAGGAAGGTCATTTGGCGGGACCTCCCATCACCGCGGCTCAGCAGCGAGACATCGAGTTTGGTTGGCGAGTTGCGAAGGAACTCGGGCGACTCGACGTCGGCCAAAGCGTGGCGGTGCGCGGCCAGTCGGTGATGGCGGTCGAGGCGATCGAAGGGACCGACGAGTGCATTCGGCGAGCGGGTGTGCTTTGTCGGCAGGGGAATTTTGTCGTGGTCAAAGTGGCGAAACCCAACCAGGACATGCGATTCGATGTTCCCACGATAGGGATGCAGACTCTGCGCACGCTGGTGGAGTCGGGCGCCAAAGTGCTGGCCGTCGAGGCCGATCGAACGATCGTGGTGGATCGCGCCGAAGTGTGCCAGTTCGCCGCCGCGCACGGCTTATCCCTTGTGGCTGTCCGACTCGCCGACTCCGGCGCTCCGGCCTGTCCCGCCGCTGCCTGACCGACTCGCCTCCTGGCGAAGTCCCCAGCAGATCTTGTAGACCGCCTTGCGTTAGGCGAAGGGCTATGGCACAAAGCTCCGTTTACGAGCATTCGCCCGTCGTCTACCCGCTGGAAAAGGGAACTGCACCCATGAGCGTCGAACAAGAATTGTTGGCTGTCAATCAGCGTTTGTTGGAGAGCATCGTCAATCAAGATTGGGCCGTGTACGCAGAACTGTGCGATCCTACCATCACCTGCTTTGAGGCAGAGTCGCGCGGCCAGGTCGTGGAAGGACTGCCGTTCCATCAGTACTACTTCGAGTTGCCCGGCTCAAAGAACAAGCGAAACGTGACAATGTCAGGCGCCCATGTGCGGGTGATGGGCGACTCGGCGGCTGTCCTCAGCTACGTTCGACTCACCCAGTTCCTGGATGCGAATGGCGCTCCCCAAACGTCCCGCGTCGAGGAAACTCGTGTGTGGCAAAAGATTGGCGGCCAATGGAAGCATGTCCACTTCCACCGCTCGTCAACCACCTGACTCGCGTTTCTCCGTCGAGCAGGCGAAACTATTGGGGGATTTTTGCGACTCGGCTGGCCCACGCTTGCCAGCGAGCGGCGCCGGCTGAATCCCCGGCCTGTTGATGCAGAGTGGCGAGCTCTCGATAAATTGCCTGGTCGTAAGGCGTCGTCTCACGGCGACGCAGAAGTTCGGCAATCTTCTTGCGACGGTCGACGATGGCGGTGGCTTCTTCCCGCTGCCGCAAAGATTCCTGCTCGCGACGTAAGGCTCGATAAGCTTCCGACAGCTTGAATTTGTTGGCCGAGTTTGCTGGTTGCAATTCGATGACTCGTTCCAAATCACGGGCCGCTTCGTCGAATCGCCTTAAATCGAACAATACGATCCCACGCGTGAAATGTGCGTGAGCTTGGGTTTCCGGTGGCGACGAGTGAAACCTGCCGTCCGCTCCGCCATCGATGATCTTGTTGATCAATTCGAGCGCCTGGGACGACTCGCCCTTCAGTCGGTGTAGGTAGACTTGGTGACCGCGTACTCGCAGCGATTCTCCTTCCACTCGCCGCAACTCCGCCAATTCACGCTCAATGCTCTCGATGTCGCCGAGATTGATCAGTGCTTCAATCCAGGTGTTTCGCAATTCCTGCTTCACCTCACTGGGTAAGTCTGACGCAATCGCGTCCTGGGCAGATTGTGCGCACTCGGAGTGTCGCGACATGCGTGCTTGCAAATCGACCAACGTTGTCCAATGGCGAGGGTTGGCGGGCGAGAGACGAGTTAATCGCTGGGCAACGGCCAGGCACATTTCGTCCTGCCCCCACTCCAGATAGTGATCTCGCAGCATTTCTAACGCTGTCTCGCGTTCAGGAACCTCGCGCGACGCAAGCACGTTCAACGTTTGCTCGGCCAAAGTCGTCAGGTCGGCTTGAAGAGCGGCTCGGGCGAATGCGAGTGCGAGGTCGGGGCGACACGCCTCCAAATCAATATGGTCAAACGAACGAATGGCGCCTGGATGGTCGCCTCGTTGAATGAGCAGACGACAAAGGACAATTTCAGCATCCGGGTACACATGGTCCTCGGCTCGCTGAATCGCCGCCCTTAGATACTGCTCGCCCAGGGTCGGATCAGCGGCCGCGGCCGTCAGTCCTTTTTGGAACAAGTCGGCATGGCTTTCACGAGACGAAAGGTAGAGCCAACCGCCGAGCAGCGAGAGAGCGGCCAGCAATGCCAGCGAGAATGCCACAAGCACCGACGATCCCCTGGGCGGTGACCGCTCGCTGGATTCGGCGTTTGGCTTGCGAACCGAATTGTCGAGATGGTTGTCAGATTGTGTCACCAGTCGCCTCGGGGACTATTGAGGGCGTTCGCCGTGCCCTTGAATCAAAACATGGTATCGGCGAGTCGCCAAACCTCGAAACACCTCAACATCGCCTCCTGGCCAATCCACCGTGACGTCGATCTTCTCGGCAAGGTCATCGACGGGAAAGAGTATCCGTGGGTCTGGTTGCGAGAAAAACCCCGTGCCGCGCGACACGAATCTGGCAAGCTCTCGGTTGGCAAACTTCGCCGTCACTCGAGCGCCAATCGCATCAAGTTCGCCTGAAGTCGCTCGGAGGCCCACTCGCACATGATTCCCAGGTGCTCGACGATTCCTCGCGATACGCACCCGATCATTCATCGGGACCACAATCAAGTCCAGGGCGCCGTCGTTGTCGAGATCGGCCGCAGCGTTACCTCGGCCCGAGAAATAACTGCGAAACAAAGAACCTCCCTGGGTGGAGACTTCCTGAAAGCGGCCGCCGGTATTGCGAAAAAGCTGTGAGCGTTGACGGAAGGGGGTTTCCGCCAATTCATAGATGGGATTGCCATTGAGTACAAACAGATCGGGGCGCCCGTCATGATCGAAGTCTGCGAACGAGGTTCCAAAGCCCACTCGCATGCGAGATACGCCCGCCAGCCCGGCGGAAACGGTCGAGTGTAGGAAATGGCCGTCGCCACGGTTCTGGTACAGCGCGTTATCCTCCAGCTCGAAATTCGTCACAAACAGATCGGGGAGCAGGTCGCCGTCGTAGTCCGCCACATCAACTCCCATGCTACCTTCCGCCTGTCCCCATTCATTGACATCAACGCCTGCCAATGGCGCCGTATCGCTTAAGGGGAATTCACGGCGTCCGAGGTACAGTTGATTCGGAGTCGTATCACTCGCCACATAAATGTCTACCAGTCGATCGAGATTGAGATCGGCGGCGACAACGGCCAATCCGTGGACCTTGCCGCCGACTCCCGCTTTCTCCGTTTCGTCGACAAACTGACCGGCGCCGTCGTTGCGATAAAACAAGCAGGTTGTCCCAGCATAGGAACTTGGACCGCAGAGATCTCGTTTCCCTTTGGTCACGCAGGGAATGTCCTTCTCCGGGCTCCAGTCCGCATATCTGGCGATAAACAAGTCCGGAAGCCCATCGAGATTCAGGTCCGCGAACGTCGCCGTCGTGCTCCAGAAGGGATCGCGAACTGGAAACGCGTCGATTACTTCAACGAACGATCCATCCCCTTGGTTGTGGTACAGCCGGTTACGTCCATAGCAGCAAACCAGGAGATCGGGAAATCCATCGGCATCAAAGTCAGCGACTGCGCATCCTTGACTGTAATCAATAGGAAGTTGGAGCCCCGCAGGCGTCGTGGCCTCGCTCCACCGCCACTCCCCCTCATTGCGAAACAGCGACGAGGGAAGACCTTCGATCTTGAGCGGGTCCATTGATGAAATCTGGCCTCCGCCTGTAAAGAAGAGATCGATATCGCCATCGGCATCGAAGTCGATGCAAGCCACGCCTCCGCCAAAACTCTCAATCATCAAGAAACGATTTCCCTCGCGCCCATTGCGATGCGTGAAGTGAACCCCCGATTTCTCGGTGACGTCCTCAAACCAGTCATCGGGGCGCAAGCTCAGGTCGTCCGCCGATACCTGATCCACGTGGCTGGGCGGCGTGAAGGCGTGCTTAGGGGATGAGTGGGTTTGGAGTCCAGGTGAGGAATTGATCGAGTTGGCGGAATTTGAACTTACGTCCTGGTCAGAGGGCGAGTTCGTTTGGCCAGATGTCGCCTTCGAGGGACTTGGTAATTCCGGAGCTTTGCCACGGCAGCCGCTACACGACAGGAGTACCACGACGAGCAGCCAAGTGGTCCCTGGCCGCGAAAGCACGCTTTTTCGTGAGCGTAGCCATCTCGCTTCGCGAGATGAACAGCTGCACTGCGTACATGAAATTGGCCACGGAAAGACACTGAATGACACGGAAGGGTGGTGCTGTTTATCGATGATGAATGTGGGCCACTTGGGTATGCTGGTGGGGGTAGGTAAGGCGTTACCATAGACCATAGGCTCACGCGATGTCTACTTTTCTCGATGTTCAGCGCTCAGAAATCAAGGGCTCTTAGTGCTGCTTTTTCGCTCGGCGTCTCAGGCCTGTCCATGGTAGGTTTCCCGCCCAAATTGTCGGGGGGGGGGACGGGCGGGGCGGGCGGCATGGTCTATCTCCCTCTCGTATTGACCCGGCGAGACGGAGAGATGAGATTGGGACGGTGGAATCTGATTGCACATCTGGAAAGCGCTCGCCGATGTCCTTGCACGAATCGATCACCGTATGGATCCGCCAATTGCGGGCTGGCGAAGCCGAGGCAGCGCAGAAGGTCTGGGAAGCCTATTTCTCACGGCTTGTCGCCGTCGCCCGTAAGCGGCTTGGTGGGGCTCGGCGGACGCTGGCCGATGAAGAAGACGTCGCACTCAGCGCCCTAAACAGCCTCTGCGTTGGAGCTCGCGAGGGCCGGTTTCCGCAATTGGTCGATCGCGATAGTCTGTGGCCGCTCTTGGTAGCCATTACCGCTCACAAATCAGTCGATTTGCTCCGCGGCGAGAACCGCCGCAAGCGAGGCGGAACCGGGGGGGAAAAGTCGCCTGTTGCTGACGGCGCGCCGGCGAATCGTCCCTTGCCCGACCCGACGCCGCTGAGTCAAGTCATTGGGAGCGAGCCGACACCCGAGTTTGCCGCCGAGATGGCGGACCAACTGAGGCATCTGCTCGAGCGACTCCGCGGAACGGGTGACCCCGATCTGGAACGCATCGCGCTTGCTCGGATGCAGGGCCTGACGACAGTCGAGATTGCAACAGAGTTGGGGTGCGTTCGGCGGACGGTTGAACGTAAGCTTCAACTGATCGCTCGGCTCTGGGAAGAGGACGAGTCGCCGTGACCGGAAGCGATTTCGATCATCTGTCGGCCGAACAGATGTTGCGAGTAAGCCGGCTATGCGACGATTTTGAGCGGGCGTGGCAAGCGGGCGATTGTCCAACCGTGGAACGGTACTTGGCAGACGTCGAGCCGCAGGTGGCGGTCGCCTTGCTGCGAGAGCTGGTGCCGCTCGAAATCAACTATCGGCGACGCATTGGGCAGTCAGTCTCGCGAGATGAATATCGCACTCGCTTTCCCGCGATTGACGCTACCGTTTGGGAGCGGTTATTCGAAGCGGCGGCGACCATGGTCGAACCATTGGCGGAGATCGAGCCGACGCCCATTCCGCCCGTCCTCGGCGACTATGCGGTCCAGGAGAAAATCGGCGGCGGTGGCATGGGGGCCGTTTACAAGGCACTGCATCAGCGCATGGGGCGAGTTGTCGCGCTCAAGGTTCTGCGGCCTGATATTCAACGCGACCCGGCCTTGCTACGCCGCTTTGATCGCGAAGTTCGCGCAGCCGCAAGGTTAGTCCACCCCAATATCGTTGCCGCACTTGATGCTCGCGAGCACGACGGCATTCACTTCTTGATCACCGAGTTTGTGGATGGCGAGGATCTCGATGCTCGAGTTCGCGGCAAAGGGCCGTTGGGGATTGTTGAAGCGATTGACTGTATTATTCAGGCCGCGCGAGGACTCGACTACGCCCATCGACAGGGGGTCATTCATCGCGATATCAAGCCCGCCAACTTGCTGATCGACTCGCAGGGGACGGTCAAGGTTCTCGATATGGGGTTAGCTCGCTTTGACGCGGGCGATGATATTGAGCCGATGAACCTTACGAGGTCGGGCATGGTGATGGGAACGCCGCTCTATATGGCGCCCGAACAAGCGCGTGATACGCGAAAAGCGGATGCTCGCTCGGACCTCTATAGTTTGGGCTGCACGTTGTTTTTCCTCCTGACGGGCAAGCCGGTCTACCATGCGGAAAATGCGGTCGACACGATCCTCTCGCATGTTAGTCAACCGATTCCTTCGCTTGCCGCTGCGAACCCCAAGGCGCCGGCCGAGCTTGATCAGATCTTCCGCAAGCTGGTGGCGAAAAAGCCCGAGGAGCGTTTTCAGACGGCTCAAGAGGTGGTGGCTGTGCTGGAGCGATTTCGCAACCGGTATGTGGCCGCGGTGCGTAGTGCGAAGGAGCGAGGAGTTGCGAAGGCCAAGACCAGCTTGGCGGGACCTGTCGCTTCGCCAGTCACTCCCGTAAAGGAAGGAAAACCCGCTCCGGTTATCGAGCCGGCTGGTAAGGCTGTACCAGCGGGCGGTGAATCGCCGGTGAAGGTGGTCATCGGCCCGGCGCCGGTCCGACCCGGATCATTCTCCGATATCGCCACGTCGCCGTTGCCTCCTTCCGCTTTGCCTCCGCTGGCTGTTCCTGCCAAACGATTGTCGTCAGCGCGGACCGGGCAGCGCATGGGGATCGCCATCGCTTCCTCGTTGCTGGTATGTCTGGGGCTTGGTGCGATCTACTGGGTTTCAGGAGGTCGAGGAACTGATACGCCTCCGATTTCCCAAGGGGGGGAGCGATTGCCGACGACTCCCCCCGAGTTCACGCGACCGATTCTTCCCAGCTCCGAAACGGATCCTGAAAAATCATCGATCAACGCTTCACCCGCGGTTCGTGTCCTGTTGTTTAACGGCAATTCGAGTTACGTGGCCGCCCCGACGTTATCGCCGGAAGCAGGCGAGACGTACACCCTGGAAGCTTTTGCTCGGCCGACGGGCATTCAGACTTCGAATATCATCTCCTGGCTGGGCCCCAACTGGATGGCGCTCTACATGACGGGCGGCGAAGGCTGGGGGGTGGCTCGACTCACTGCGAGCCGCCCACTGCTCACATCCGTGGGACGTGATGTGGAATTGAATCGATGGGTGCACGTCGCTGGAGTGTGCGAGGGCGAACAGTTGCGGTTGTTTGTCGACGGGCGATTACAGGCGCCGAGACTTTCAGAATTTGCGTTGCCCGAGACTCGCGGTGGATTGCATATCGGCGGCATTCGCCCAGGACTACTCCCGGCGGATCACTCGCGGTTTTTTCAAGGCGCCATTGCAGCGGTCCGCATCTCCCGCGGCGCTCGCTATGCAACCGATTTCACGGTCCCCGCGGAATTGCGAGTGGACGAGCGGACGATCGCCTTGTTCGATTTTCGCCAAGGAACTGGTAGCGAGGTGATCGACCTGGGACCTCAACACTATCGCGGTGAAGTGGTGTCGGCCGAGTGGCGTTCGCCTTAGCTGGCGCCGCATGATTAGATTTGTCCTGCGACTCATGGAACTGGAATTCATGGGCTTGGGAGCAACTGGCGATTTTCGATGACCACGATCGCCATCCGCTGAATGGCTGAAGCGAGCAACAGACCACGCCTCCGAGAATGATCTACTGCGCTGCCGGTGCTGCCTGAAGAACGACAGGCAGTGGGAAGACGTTGTCCTACAAGCCGGAGGCTTGATAGCCATTAGCCGGTGGTTGAGCGTAGCGACACCACCGGCTCGTACTCGCGTCATCGTGCGACCATGCTGTCTTGCTTCGTTGCCACACAAACGAGTTGTTTGTGTGGACTGTCAAGTAACTTACAAGTAGCCGATTACGTTCGTACGGGGTGAAATATTGTGAAAATGGGGGGGCATGACAAGAATACCTGTCGCTGACGAAGTTGCCGCACAGATTCGTAACAGTGAAGGTCCACTCGAACTGGTTAACGCAAGCGGCCAAACAATTGGGATAGTTCGGAGGTTGCCGTCGGAAGCCGAGATTGAACGAGCCAAGCGTCGCGCTAGCCGAGGTGGAGAACGCCTCGCGTGGGACGATGTGGTCGCGAAGTTTCGGGATGGAGCCAACGGGTTACATGCTATGCCGACTCCCGTCGGCGACAAAAAACACAGCCGCAGTCTTGTTCCGATGCTGGCAAATCGATCTCAACATCACAGAGACTGCCAAAGACACGTGGGAGTTCGTTGATCGCCATGTGGACGTCCTCCACCGTGGCAATTCCGAGACGGTACTTGCCTAACGAGCGGTGGCGCAGGAATAACAAAGCTTGATGGCCATGATCTGAAAAGACTCGAGCATGCCGATTGGACCGCTTCGCGATGCGGACGTTCGTAAAGCCCTCAATCGCAATCCGCATGTTGCGCGGGTCATTTGCCGTGAGATCGCTCGGCAGTGTACGATCCAACACTCGCAGTCGCTGCGAGTTCTCTGTCGACGGATCGACCTTAGCTGCGATTGCTCGTCCAAGCGGGCCGCCTATGTAACGCATTCCAGCTAGGCCTTCAGCCCCTTTTCCAGCCCAAACGAAAACCAGTTCGTCGGGGCAAATGTAAATTCGATAGAGCCGATTCCGTTTACAGAAGAAAACAGCAAGGGCGTGAAAGAACGGTGGACTATCCGTAGACGTGGACACACCATTGCTCCTTACTGCCCAACGGCCAGACTGACCGGCCCGCCGCCAGGAGGTTGTTAGCTCAGGAGACGCCTGATCGGTCACGCGAGGGCATTTTTTCGTTCTGAATCGCTAGGTCGAATGTTCCCGAATGGCGGAAATCAACTCGTGTCCTAGGAAAAACAACGGCGAGCCAGGATGGCGTTCATATCCTAAATCATCTGCTAACGCCTCAAGTGTATAAACCCCGTCAGCCGTCACGAGGTAGAACCGTACGTGATCCTTCAATGGCAGTGGGAATGTCTTGGATAATGTCGATTGTGGCACAAGTTGTTGCGCCATCGCAATGAAATCGGCACACACCGATCGGACGTTCTCGTGTTCACCGCCACCAATGATCCCGCCGCCATTACTGAAGTAGATGCTTGCCGTGCCATCCATGATCGCTACCAAGGTTGCTACGGCTTCAGGATAAGCGGTCTCCATCAAGACGGCAAACACGGTAGACTGATCCACGTCGGAAAGTCCGAGTTCACTCGGCTTAAGTTGAAGAACTTGCGTGCGAAGAGATGTGTAAACTTCGGCGATTTCAAATGTGGGTTCGTTCGTTGACATGATCTCTCTGTGCGTCTTGATCCTGGAAGTTGGTTGTTGGGGTGGCATCTTTTCGTCGCAGGCAACTGTCAGCGCGGATGCGAAATTGATGGCAATACCAATGGGATTGGTCACACTGAAAGCCAGTGGTAGACGAGCCGCTGCCAGGGACCCTCGAGCTCATTGGACCGACGCGCAAAGCCGCTGCCATTGTTCAAATCCAACGCTGCGCGGCGGGCCTTATGCTACCGCCTATTCTTAGTTGTTGTCAAACTCTTAAAGTCCAACAAAGCAGTTACATGATCTTCGTCGTGGTTCGTCGCCGCTCAGCTCGATATCAAGAACAACGAGCAGTGGGCAGACGTTGTCCTTCAAGCCGGAGGCTTGATAGCCATTAGTCGTTGGTTGAGCGTAGCGACACCACCGGCTAATGGCTGGCAATTTCGCCCTCGCAGAGTTGTTCGCTGCGAGATTTAGAATGTACTCCCGCGTCTGATGCTTGTCGAAACGCTTAGTACCCAGCCTAGCCCAGTCCGGCCACGTCATTCCAATCGGTGGTGTCGCTGCGCTCAACCACCGGCTAATGGCTGCGACCCCTCCGGGGTCGACATGCAAGATCTCTTGAACATCGCAGCACAATCTAGTCGTGGATAGGTCATGTCAAGCGATCAACCACCAGCTTGCCGTCTTGCGCAAGGATATGAAGGCCTTGGCACTGGTCGGCGAGCGAATCTGGAATGGAGATAGTCACGCCGTTGGTTGTGTCAAGCCATGAGTTGTCGGAAGGATCAAGGAAGTCAAGCTGAACGGCCAACCCACTTGGATGTGAGTCAGTTGCCGTGATCGACAAGCACGTTTCCTCAGGCCTGTAGGCTCCTGCGATCTTTGCCTTTGCCACTGTTAATGCGTCGGGCGAAATGGGGATTACATGTCGTGACCTCGAATGTCGATTCACTACAACCGCGGACACGCAGTCTGCGAGTTCCTTGAGCTCGTGCGCGCGTATGACGAAGGTTGACGCCAACAAATCACCGACTCGCTGTCCCTTGTCCGTCAATACGACAGAAATGATGCCAACGGGCCCGAATGCTTCGAAAGCACGCGCCACGTTGCGTATCAGGGCTTGGCCGACAGTCGGTAGATGTCCGGTTGTGTTCACGACTCGTAGGTTCATGACGCGTTTCCCGATGGTTTGCCCGAAGCGTGCCTCCAAGACGGAGAAATAGAGAACCATTAAAGGAAGAAAGATCCAATCCGCGGCATGACCAACGGCCATAATTAACAGATTTGAAGCTGCGGCAACCAATACGAAATCGATAGCCGCAGCGAGCGCACGAGCGCCGATGTGCTTCTGCTTACGGTGTGAGAGCAGTTGTGAAGCGTCGAGGGACTCGGTGCTCGTCTCTTGCGACATAACGCTTTCCTTTGGCGTCCCACGACATAAGGCCGACGTTAACCGGCCCGCCGCCAGGGGCCATCGAGCTTAATGGACTGACGCGCAAAGCCGTTGCAATGCGCAACGTCAGTTCAAATCCATCGCGGCGCGGTGGGCGACATGCTATCGCTTATCCTTAGTTTTTGTCAAACTTTGACTGGTCAACCAAGCAGTGTCATGATTTTCGTCGTGGTTCGTCGCCACTCAGCTCGATATCATGAACGACGGGCATTGAGCACGCAATGTCCTTCAAGCCGGAGGCATGATGGCTATTAGCCGGTGGTTGATCGCAGCGACGCCACCGGCTCGCAATGGCTGGCTGGCAATATCGCCCGCGCTGACTTGTTCGCTGCGCGATTCAGAATGTAATGCCGCGTCAGATGTTTGTCGCAATGCTCGCTGCTCAGCACGGCACGATCTAGCCCGGTCACGCCATTCCAACCGGTGGTGTCGCTTCGCTCAACCACCGGCTAATGGCTGCGACCCCTCCGGGGTTGATATGCCCCCTGGGATATCTCCCCTGGGCGGCCTCACGGAACACTTCGGCCAGAATCACGGTAACGATCCAAGAGTTTCCGAAGTTCGGCTACTTTCTCGGGCATGTCGGGCGCGAGGTTTCGCTGCTCGCTGGCGTCGTCCGCCAGGTTGTACAACTGTACGGCGGGGAGTTGCTTGGCGGTTGGCGAGTTGGGTTTGGGGTCGCTCCAGCCGCCTGAGTCGGCGCAGAGGGCCAATTTCCAGACGCCTTGTCGGATGGCAAACGAGCCATTGATCGAGTGATGCACGATCGCTTCGCGCGGCGGCTGATCCTGTACGCCCAGGAGCGTTGGCAGAAAACTGACGCTATCTTCGCCCGCATCCCGCGGCAGCGGCGCCGACACGATCTCCGCACAGGTCGCAAATAGATCGAACAGGCCAATCGTGCGAGTCGAGACGGCGCCAGCCGGGACGCTCGCTGGCCATGTCGCAATAAACGGGACTCGATGGCCTCCTTCAAATATGTCCGCCTTGTGACCTCGCCAGCCGCCGCTGGGATCATGACCTTTCGCCAGCAAAGCGGGGAAGTCGGCCTGCGGCGAGCAGCCGTTGTCGCTGGTCACAACGATCAACGTGTTCGCAGCCAGTTTCAGTTGGTCAAGCGTCGAGTGGATTCGACCGATCGCATCGTCCGTCTCCATCACGAAGTCCGCGTAGTGATTCAGTCCGCTTTTCCCTCGCCAGGCAACTTTCGGGACAATTGGAGTATGCGGCGAAGCAAGCGGCAGATAAACGAAGAATGGCGTGCCATTGTGAGCCGCGGAGGCTCGGCGCTTCAGGTAATCGATCGTTCGGTCCGTCAGCTCCTGCAAAACCTCTTCGGCTTCGAACTCGACTGCGGCGGGGCCACGGCGAGTCTCATTGTTGTCTCGGCCGAGCATCATGGCGAAAGACTTGTCGACGGTGGGAATCACCGTCACCCGATCATTGTGAATAAACGTGTAAGGCACCATATCAAGGGATGCCGAGATTCCGAAATACTCGTCGAAACCGACGCTTGTCGGCCCATTGGCAATGGGCTTACTCCAGTCGACTCGCCACCCCTCGGGCCCTTTTTCGATGCCGTCGCCGAAGGGGGGGCTGTTGGGCTTCTGCGGCCAATCCATGCCCAGATGCCATTTGCCGAAGCAAGCCGTGTGATACCCGTGCGACTTCAACAGTGAAGCGAGCGTCAGACGATTCGGTTCAATCAGCCGCGGGCTCAGCCCACCTTGCACGCCGCTCTTGAGACGCGAACGCCAGTTGTACCGGCCGGTCAGTAATGCGTAACGTGTGGGAGTGCATACCGATGAACTGGAATGAGCATCGGTGAATCGCATTCCGGCCGCCGCCAAGCGGTCCAGATGCGGCGTCGAAATCTTGCCCTTTGAGTGGAAGGACTGGACATCCCCATAACCGAGATCATCGGCCAAGATCACGATGATGTTGGGGCGTGTCGCCCTTTCAGCGGAAGTCGCCAAGCGGTCCCCCAGCAAGCCTCCCAAGCAACTCGCCAGGAACAACCCGATGCCGATAACCGAACTGATTAGGTTGCGCAGCATAAGCATGGCGTTAATCGGTGCCCCCATAGCGATTCTTGACGGTGTTCCGCTCGCGCTTGATTTGGTCTTTTTCCGAGAACGAGAATTCAGGCATGAAAGAACTCTTCCAGATCAAGTGCTTAGGGAATTAAGCCCAACGCGGGATCGGTGTTCGCCCAATCACCTATCGCGTGGCCGCGGCGTGCCAGTATGTGGATGTTCAATACCGCTTGCCAGTATACGAACCGGGATCGTTCGCATACGACCGAATCCCCTGAGAGTCAAACGATGCTCGCTAGGAACCGAGAGATGAGCCGAGAGATTCCAGGACGGCGGCGGTGGCAGAGGACTTGTTCAGCACATAGAAATGGAGCCCAGGAACTCCCGCTTGGCGGAGTTCGGCGGCTTGCCGCGCCGCAAATTCGACGCCGACCTGAAACTGCCAGTCCGCATCGTCTCGCTGCTTCAACCGTTCCACAAATGCATCTGGCAACTTGGCCTTGCACAACGCCGTAATACGCTGGATTTGAGCCAAGTTCGTGACTGGCAAAAGTCCCGGAACCAAAGGCACGTTGATCCCAAGCGACTCGCAGCGATCGCGGAAACGGAAGAAGTCGGCGTTATCGTAGAACAGTTGAGTGATCACGATGTCCGCGCCGCAGTCCACCTTCCGCTTCAGATTCGTTAGGTCGACTTCGGCGCTGATCGCTTCTTGATGCACCTCGGGGTAACCTGCAACCGCAATCCCGAGTGTCGGGAATTCAGAGCGGATGAGCGAAACGAGTTCGTTGGCGTATTGCAAACCGCCTTCCACCGCTCGAAATTCAGCTTGCCCGCGTGGCGGATCACCGCGCAAAGCAACAATATAATCGACCCCCTGATTGGTCGCTTCTTGCAGGTAATTGCGCAGTTGATCGACGGTCGAGCCGACACAGGTGAGATGGGACGCCACCGGCACGCCATACCGACTCTTGACCCTCGAGACAATGTTCAGTGTGGTATCTCGAGTCGACCCGCCAGCGCCATACGTGCAAGTAAAGTAGCTCGGTTTGAACGCGAGGAGCCGTTCCACGTGGCTCCACAACGCTTCCTCTGCTTCGACCGACTTGGGCGGGAACAACTCGAACGACACGCCAAAGTGACCGGCGCCGTAATGTGAAAGAAGCGTCTTACTCACGGACTCTCAACTACTCCCCTAACGATTCGTGCGGCAGAGCCGCACGAGTATTTCCAGCAAGTTATTTCCCGGAGCGTCGCTGCCAGTAACGACCGCATGCGACCCGTACTTCTACTTCTTCTGAAACACAAACTCCAAGGATTCCGGCTCACGCTGATTGTATTTCGCGTCGAAATCCGCGTCGCTCATCACCAGAAGCATTATGCCTTCCACAAGTGCGATCACGCCACCCAGGCCGCACAGCAGAAAACTCGCCGCCAAAACGATTACTCCCGCGAGGGTTGAGCCAAGGTAGAAGTGATGTATTCCTAAACCGCCCAAGAGAATGGCCAACAGGCCGGCGGTTACTTTGTTCTTGCCACGCCCCGATCCGTGTGCGCTCGACATAGAGCATTCCTCATGAGTGAATCAGAAAAGCTACGATCGACAGTGTCAAAACCTAATGCCCGAGAAGTATGTGGGCGAGTAAAGACCGCGTCAAGACTCGGGGTCGACTACTCGTACCGCGTCCGACTCATTAAGGCCTGCCGTCTTGGCGCCCGTCACCTTAAGCCGCACCGAGCCAGTTTTGCCTTCGATTGCGGCAAAAAACTCTGTCGGCCGTTGCACTCGCTGGCCATCCACGTGACTCACAAATCCTCCCGGACGCAATCCCGCCCGCCAAGCGGCCGACTCGGGCGCAACCTCGATCACGGCCACACAGCCCTCGGGGTCCAGTTCGCCCAACCGCTCCTCGAATTGCGGAATGGCCGTGGAATACTCGACCTTCAGCCCACGCCATTGCCGATCGGGAATCAGCGAATAGGGCTGGCGAGTGCCTCCCACATATTTCTTGGAAAGTTCGACGGACACCTCTGACTCTCGTATTGCTCCCGGCTTTTTGCCGGTCGCTTTCGAGTTCGAACGATTCGCATCGGAGCGAAGCACGGCGAGCTTGATGCGAGCATCGGCTGGGTGGCCGCTGAGTTCCCTGATCAGATCGGCGGAGTCGACGATAGGCGTACCGCCCACGCCTACGATCACGTCCCCGATCTTCAGATCGCTGCGAGCCGCCGGTGTGCCGGGGACGATTTGTCGTACTCGCACGCCTCGTTCGCCTCGCTGACGCTCGGGAATTGCCAACAACTCGGGAGCAACTCCCAAGAAACCATACTCGGGCTTGCGGCCGCTCTTGAGCGTCTCCAGGGTTCGCCGGAATACGTCATCGACGGGAATCGCAAAGCCCGCGCTCGCTTCGTAGCCCTCGAGTGCAGCTAAGGCCGTAGTCAGCCCTACCAATTCGCCCTTGAGATTGATCAATGCTCCACCGCTGGCGCCCCATTGCAAGCGGCAGTCGACTTGAATCAGGGTTCCATAGTGGTGCAGTGTTTCGCTGCCGGCCTCGGCGGGGCGTCCCGCCACGGGAGGCGCTTTTCGCGAAATGTTGGAGACTATGCCCCATGTTGCACTGGGCTGTCCATCCCGAGCGACCGCGTAGGGATTTCCCAACGCGACGACGAATTGTCCCTTCTTAACTGCCTTGCCATCGCCAAATCGTATTGGCTCTAAATTGTCAGCGGCAATCTTGAGTACCGCGAGATCCAACCACGGGTCGGCCGCTTTCACCTCGGCCAAGTAGGGACGGCGATTGACCCAGACCCAGTAGCGATTCTTCGTGGGGTCGCCAAGCACGTGGTGGTTGGTGACAATTAATCCCGACCGGTCGATCACCACCCCCGCGCCAAACTCCTGCGGGACATATTCAGGATCTTCGGGCGAACGTTCCGTGAAGAACTGCGGGCCTTCGTCGTTAGGTCGGGGATTGCCGCGAGGGCGTTCGCGAGCAATCGCGACTACTGAGCGTTCCGCCCGAGCGATCGCGTCCACCACCACCGTTTCCAGCGCCATCGCCGCCGCCCAACCCGTGGGCTCCTCCCGCGGCGCCGACGCCTCTTGCCCCCACAGCCAAGCGGGCGCGAGTAGCAACCCCAGCATGGCGGCTCGCATCAGTCGAGAAACACAAGCCGCCGGGAATGCCGACGACTGGCCAAAGGCGCTTCCTGAAAAGCGCCCCACTGGCCACGGTCGCGACTCTGATGTGCGCGGCGACCCCATGCTTGTTCCTCCTCTGAAAACAGTCGGCCGCGGTCGCACACCGCATTGCGTGATTACGAGTCGGTTTCGCCGTCGTCGTCGTCCTCGTCGCCGCTGGGGCCTTCCGCGACGGCCAATTGAGCACCCAAGGCGAGCACCTTCTCGCGAATCTCGCTGGCAATTTTGGGGTTCTCTTGCAAAAAGGCTCGAGCCTTCTCTTTGCCTTGACCCAAATAGACTTCGCCGTACTTGAACCAAGCGCCGCTCCGACTGACCACTTTCTGAGTCATGCCCAAGTCGAGCAAATCGCCCTCGTAGCTGATGCCGTTGGTGTGCATCATGTCGAACTCGGCGATTCGGAAGGGAGGCGCAACTTTGTTCTTGACCACTTTGCACTTCACTCGCTGGCCAACCACCTCTTCGCCATCCTTCAATTGGCCGATGCGTCGCACGTCGATACGGCACGAACTATAGAACTTCAGTGCTCGTCCGCCCGGCGTCGTTTCCGGACTCCCGAACATGACGCCGATCTTCTCGCGAATCTGATTGATGAAGATGACCGCCGTCTTGCTCTTCGCGATCGCACCCGTCAGCTTGCGCAACGCTTGGCTCATCAGACGAGCCTGGAGACCGACGAACGTATCGCCGATCTCACCGTCCAACTCTTGTTTGGGGACCAAGGCGGCGACCGAGTCGACCACGATGACGTCGACCGCGTTCGACTTCACCAGCATCTCCGCGATCTGCATCGCTTCTTCCCCATGATTCGGTTGGCTCACCAACAACGAATCGAGCTGCACGCCCAATTTCTTGCCCCAACTGGGGTCAAAGGCATGTTCGGCGTCGATGAACGCCGCCACTCCATTGCTCTTTTGAGCTTGCGCGATCACGTGCAGGGCCAGAGTCGTCTTGCCGCTTGATTCTGGACCAAAAATTTCAATGATCCGTCCGCGTGGAATGCCTTGGCCGCCCAAGGCGATGTCGAGCGACAAACTGCCCGTCAAAATGCCTTGAATCTTCAGGCCCGCATCGGCCCCCAAAGGCATGATCGCCCCCTCGCCGAACTGCTTTTCAATCTGCTGCAAAGCCGTCCTGAGGTTCGGATTTTGGTCTAGTGGCGAGACGGATTTGGGTTCCTTGGCTGCCTTGTCCTTCTTCCCGCGTCCACTCGCCTTTTCCGCATTGGCCTTTTCCATGTTCGGCTTCTCCGTTTTAGCCTTTTCTGACTGAGCCTTGTTCAACTTAGGGTTATTTGATTGAGCGTTCACTGAGTCTGTTTGCCCCGTACCGAGGTTCGACGCGACTCGTTCATGGTCGAGACTCTCACTCACTGTCGCGGTCGCCGGACTTGCTATCTCGGGAATCTCGGCAACTGGCCTGTCAGCCCAGGGACTCTTGGCATTGGGCGTCTCAGCACCGGTGCTCACGACTGGGGCATCTACCGTCGAGCTACCGGCGAGTCCGCTTTCCGCAATCGCGCCTCCTGCGTTTGGGTCCTGTGAAATCGCTGGGGGGGACTGCCCCAGTTCACGTGTTTCTGGTTCGCGTGTTTCTGATTTGCCTGATACTGACTTGCGAGTTTCTGATTTGCGAGTTTTGGGAGGAGCTTTCGATCCCGTCGGTCCCTTTCTGTGTGCCTTATTGGGTGCTTTTCCTTTTGCCGCCACCATGTCCTGGCCTCCTGTTATCGAACAGCCCCACGCGTTCCGCAATCTGGGGTTGAGTCCGATTACTGAACGTATGAATAGTTTATCGGGTTGGCTGAGGCTAGGCAAGAGTCAAAATGCTGGGCTAAGGAGCGGCCAAGCTGGCTCGCGCGAGTTCCTTGTCGTTGCGGGCGACAATATGCTTGTTCGCGAAGGCCGGATGCGACCAGCAGACGCCGCCGCGCTGGTTGAGTTGATCCAGGGTCGGCTCGATCAGTTGAGCGCGGCTGATTTCCTCGTAACCCTTGGGGGTGAGGCGAGCGATGATCAACTGGCCTCGTTCGTTGAACATCCAGGTCCGGTCGCCGTTTTGGACGAAGTGAATCGTGCTCCAGCGGGACTTGGGCGTCGCGGTCAGATCTTCCCAAACGCGGCCGCCCGAGCGCAGTTCCAGGCAGCGGAGTTCGCCGTAGCTATCGACTCCATATACATGATCTCCCAAGACGATCGGGGTGGAGATGATTGACTGCAAGGCGTCGGTATCTCGTTCGCTCCGGCCTACTCGATGCCATAATCGCTCGGCCTTGGGCGCGGCAGCGTCGAGTTTCAGCAGGAGCGATCCGTCGTAGAACGATGTGCAGAACAGGCGGTCCCCGGCGACGACTGGCGACGCCACTCCGATCGGCATATTGCGCGGCTTCAGCACATCGCGCCAATGTACGGCGCCGCTGACGGGATCGAGTCCTGCCACCGAGTCGCCCGTCCAGACCACGATGACGGTTTGGTCGCCTTGGCGGACCAGGACCGGGGTGGCGTATTGAGCTCGATCGTCGAGTGCTTTCCAGCGTTCCTTGCCCGTGCGGGCGTCAAGTGCCACGACGCAGGCCCCTGGGCGGCCGCCGATGTGCAGCACCACGAGATCGCCGACCAGCAAGGGAGAAGCGGCGATGCCCCAGATGGGCATTTCAATCTGATAGTCCTGTTCAAGATCGCGTTGCCAGATGACTTGGCCCGAGGCGGCGTCGAGTGCGAATGCGTGTCCGGTGGCGCCCAGCGAATAGGCGCGGCCGCCTGCAATCACCACGCTCGCTCGCGGCCCCGCGGTGTAGCCGATCGAATAACCGCGAGTCGGAGGCGACTTGGTCGCGGCCCTGTTGTATTGGCAATCGTAGGAATGCACCCACAGAGTCGCCCCCGTTTGCTCGTCGAAACAGAGCACTCGTTCCACTTCCTTGGGTGAAGTCTGGCGATCCATGACGTACACGCGACCGCCAGCCACCGTGGGACCGCTATAGCCCGGACCAATGGGAACTCGCCACGTCGTGGCCAAGGAAGGCTCGCGAAATCGATCGACGATCCCCGACTCGGTCCAGCGACCGTCCGCCGTTGGGCCTCGCCATTGAGGCCAGTCTTCCGCGCTGCTCATGACAGTCAGGCCGCTCAGCCAGCACCCGAGCGCCAATCCCAAAGCGAGTGATAGGGCTGAGGGCCGGAGACGCATGGAGGTGCGGCGAGCATCTCGGGCAAGCGAGCGACGAGTGGCAAGAGGGGACTGCATGAGGGGTGCCTCGGAGTGAGTGGTGTCAGCGAGCCTTGGCCCGAATTGTACGAGGTCCGGCAAACAAAATACGACAAACGGAAAAATTTTTTCCCGTGTCGGTTCGGGGAACGGCAGAGCCAAGGAACTCCCGAACCACATGCCCAGAAAAGGATTGCGTTAAGGGAGCGTGAGTAACGGCGGCAAATTGCCCAGGTTCCCAAACGACCCTAACTCGTTGTCTCAAGACCACATGAGAGACCCCGTGAAGAAGTGGTTGACGGTCGGATTTGAATCAGTACACTCACGCCCCGCTACGCCATTGGTTGTGGTTGTTGTGAATGCTTCTACAATAGGTGGTAGTGGTCGAGGTCTCCCATCTTGCCAGGTCATGCTCAATTCTGAGTGGTCAACGAGGAGGATTTTCTGGCGAGGGATCGGCTTGCATGTCGATTTGAATTGGTGTAAATCTGTTCAGTAATGCCATCGGTTGTTCGTAAGAGGATGGCAGTGTTTGTTCCCAGGAAGGAGTTCCGAGATGGCAACGGTTAAGGCCGAGCGACCGCAGTCGCGCGCTCGTGGTGCTCAAAAGTCTTCGTCCGCTTCGTCGAACTCAGCGGCCACCCCGACCGCTGGTTTGAAGATCGAATCACGTTTTTGTCCAGCTGACGCATCGGATCCGTTCGATACGGTCGCCTGGGAATTACGTAAGGCGACCATCAAGGACGAGAGTGGGAAGCCGCTGTTCGAGCAGTCGGATTGCGAGATTCCGGCGACTTGGTCGCAGTTGGCGACGAATGTCGTGGTGAGTAAGTACTTTTACGGTGAGAATGGCACGTCCGAGCGTGAGAAGAGCGTGCGGCAGGTGATTCACCGAGTGACTCGCACGATCGCCGATTGGGGGATCGCGGACGGTTACTTCGCTTCGCCGGAGGACGGCGAGCGGTTCTATCGCGATTTGACCTGGATGTGTCTGCATCAGTACGGCGCGTTTAACTCGCCCGTCTGGTTCAACGTCGGCTTGTTTCCGCAGTACGGCGTCACCGGCGCGAAGTGCAATTGGCGTTGGAACGAGACGACTCAGGATGTCGAGCAGCCGGAGAATCCCTACGAGTATCCTCAGGGGTCGGCTTGCTTCATCCAAAGCGTCGACGACAACATGGAAGACATCATGCGGCTCGCCACCAGCGAGGCGATGTTGTTCAAGTTTGGTTCGGGGACGGGGACCGACTTGTCGACGATCCGTTCGCACCGCGAAAAGCTGTCGGGCGGCGGCAAGCCGTCGGGACCGCTGTCGTTCATGCGGGTCTATGACCAGATCGCCGCGGTGGTGAAGTCGGGCGGGAAGACTCGCCGTGCCGCCAAGATGCAGTCGATCAAGGTCTGGCATCCAGACATTCTTGAGTTCATCGAGTGCAAGTGGAAGGAAGAACGCAAGGCGCACGTGCTGATCGAGAAGGGCGGTTACGAGTCGAACTTCAACGGCGAAGCTTACAGCTCGATCTTGTTCCAGAACGCCAACTTGTCGGTGCGCGTCACGGACGAGTTCATGACGACGGCCGAGCAAGGCGGTCAGTGGCATACTCGCTGGGTAACCGATCCGAATCGCGAAGGGCCGACTTACGAAGCGAAGTGGTTGTTGGGGCGGATGGCCGAATGTGCTTGGTCGTGCGGTGATCCCGGTGTGCAGTACGATACCACGATCAATCGTTGGCACACCTGTCCCAACTCGGGGCGCATCAACGCCAGCAATCCGTGCTCTGAGTACATGTTCTTGGACAACACGGCCTGCAATTTGGCGAGCATCAACTTGATGAAGTTCCGGCAACCGGACGGATCGTTCGATGTCGAACGATTTGTGGCGGCCTGCCGTCTGTTCTTTGTCGCTCAAGAGATTTTGGTGGATCACGCGAGTTATCCGACGGCGGATATCGCTCGTAATAGCCACATGTTCCGCCCGCTGGGGTTGGGATATTCGAATCTGGGCAGCTTGTTGATGTCGATGGGCTTGCCTTACGATTCGGACGCGGCTTACGGCGTCTGCGGTTCGCTCACCGCGCTGCTCCATGGCACGGCGAATCTGACCAGCGCCGAAATGTCGGCGGTCGTCGGTCCGTTCGCGGGTTACGCCGCAAATCGCGAGCCGTTCTTGCGAGTGATGCAGATGCATCGCGATGCGGTCGAGAAGGTGGATGATGCAGGCCCGCAGTATCTGAAGCAGGCGGCTCGTCAGTTGTGGGACAAGGTGCTGACGAGTGGCAAGAAGAATGGCTTCCGTAACGCACAGTCCACCGTGTTGGCGCCCACGGGCACGATTAGCTTCATGATGGATTGCGACACGACGGGCATCGAGCCCGACATCGCGCTCGTCAAGTACAAACAGCTCGCCGGCGGCGGGATGCTGAAGATCGTGAACCAAACGGTGCCGCTCGCACTGCGAACTTTGGGTTACGACGAGCCGCAGGTGAAGGCGGTGATGAAGTTCATCGACGAGAACGATACGATCGAAGGAGCGCCCGATCTGAAGACCGAGCATCTGCCGGTGTTCGATTGTGCGTTCAAGCCGGCCAACGGCGTGCGGAGCATTGCTTGGAAGTCGCATGTGCGAATGATGGCGGCCGCTCAGCCGTTCTTGTCGGGCGCCATTTCGAAGACGGTCAACATGCCGTCCGATGTAACGCCAGCGGATGTGGCGGAAGCCTACCTCTGGGGTTGGAAGTTGGGCCTCAAGGCGCTCGCGATTTATCGGGACGGCTCCAAGCAGAGCCAACCGCTGTCGACGAAGACCGAGGGGGACAAGGCGGCGAAAGACGAGAAGGCGGTGCCGCGGCCGCGTCGCGAGCGGTTGCCGGATACTCGTCAATCGATCACGCACAAGTTCAACGTCGGTGGGCACGAAGGTTACATCAACGTGGGGCTTTATCCGGATGGACGTCCGGGCGAGCTGTTCATCACGATGGCCAAGGAGGGAAGCACGATCGGCGGTCTGATGGACGCCTTCGGCACCGCGGTGTCGATGAGTCTCCAGTACGGCGTGCCGCTCGAAGTGCTCGTCAACAAGTTCTCGCACACGCGATTCGAGCCGATGGGGCACACGACCAATCCGGACATTCGGATTGCGAAGAGCGTGGTGGACTATATCTTCCGCTGGGCGGCGATCACTTTCTTGCCGGGATATCGCGAGGCGAACCGGGGTGAATTGCCGAAGGGAGGATCGAGCGGTGATTCGTCGGGAGACGAAGAAACGGCTCGTAAGCCCGTCGCCACGAAGGCAGGCGGGCCGTCCGGTCAACGGACGACTAATTCTATGGACACGGCGACCTCGGCGACCTTGCAACCGCTCGTTTCGACCAACGGTTCGGCCGGCGCCTCGACCAATGGCAAGCACGCGAGTCGTATTGACTTCAGTGTGCTGGAGCGAGCGGGCGTGGCGGTGCATGTCGACGAGAACGCCGGGGCGCTCAGCGGCCGCGGCGACCAGTTCGCTCGGTTCCAGAGCGACGCGCCGAGTTGCGACAATTGTGGTTCGATCACGGTGCGCAATGGAAATTGTTACCTCTGCCACAATTGCGGTAACAGCATGGGCTGCTCGTAAGTCGCCCTCGAACTATCGCGAGCATCTCGCCGCGTCAGCGGCGAGATGCTCGGCGAAAGAGTAGGGCAGTGAAATACTCCAGTGAGCCACTCGTTGCGTCGGGTTCGCCCGTCGAGACGAGTGGTTTTTTTGTAATCGGTTGACTCGACGGAACCGCTTCGAACCGAGGGCGCCGGCTAATGAATGTGATTCGCGGCGATTTGCTGCAACTCGCACTTGAGGGGCAATTTGACGTCATCGTTCATGGCTGCAATTGCTATTGCGCGATGGGCGCTGGAATTGCGAAGTCGATCAAGAGGCTTTTTCCCGAAGCCTATTTGGCTGATCAAAAGACCACAAAAGGCGATCGTTCTAAACTTGGTTTGTTGTCTTATGCGACCGTTTGCCGAAATGACCGGGAGTTTACGGTGGTCAATGCCTACACGCAGTTCGGCTGGCGCGGGAAGGGAGTGCTCGTAGACTATGACGCAGTTCGCTCGGTGATGCGGAATGTGAAACTCAGATTCACAGGCTTACGCATCGGTTACCCTCGCATCGGCGCTGGGCTCGCTGGCGGCGACTGGACTACCATCGCCAGCATCATTGATGAGGAGCTGGTTGGCGAGAATCACTTGCTTGTCGAGTACGTGGCTTAGTGCTTGGTCGCGGAGGACTCCATGGACGAAGTGCCACTCACCAGAGCTACAGCCCATGGACGACACTAACGAAACCGAGAAAATGCCAGCAACTTCCGCGGAAGTGGAACTCGAAACTGGCCGCTTGCGTTTGCGCCGCTGGCGCTCGAGCGATCTGCAGGCATTCGCCCAATTGAATGCCGATCCGCGGGTGATGGAGTTCTTTCCGCGGACGCTTTCCGAGGAAGAAAGCAATGCGCTGGCGGCCCGCATCCAGCAGCATTTTGTCGATCGTGGGTTCGGACTCTGGGCAGTTGAGATTCCTGGGCGGACGCCTTTCGCGGGCTTCATCGGGCTGTCGACGCCTCGTTTTGAAGCGCACTTCACGCCTTGCACCGAAATCGGTTGGCGACTCGCCGCCGCCCATTGGCGACAAGGGTACGCGACGGAAGGGGCCAAGGCAGTACTCGACTTCGCTTTCAGAGAATTGCGGTTGGAGGAAGTGGTTTCGTTTACGGCAAAGTGCAATGTACGGTCAGTCCGAGTCATGGAACGGATTGGCATGACGTCGTCGGCGGCGGAAGACTTCGAGCATCCGTTGCTACCGCGAGGAGATCGGCTCTCGCTGCATGTGCTCTACCGCGCGAAGCGGTGTGGTGCTCTGGTTCACCGGTAATTCGACGTGAGTTAGCGAATGGGTGCGGGCTTCCTGCCCATCAGATCGCGGCATCGTGCCGCGAAGGTTTATCGCATTGACGCCAATCCCGAGTAGAATCACCGAGCTTGGTACGCGAGGTGCTGGTGCGGAAGACTTCGCTTCGAGCTGTCCCCTCGCGTTCGAACGCGGCGATCCATGCACTCGCTTCAGGCTTCGACGGCGCCAGGAAGCACCTGTCGAGTGTTGTTCCTTGACGTTGATCATCAAAGGGGCTCTTCATTCCTGGCAGGGAGCTGTTCGTCGCGGGTGTTGGCGTAAGACAACGCAAATATTCCTCGGTCGAGCAACGTGGTTTCTTGCGCGTGCTCGTTTGATTGAGTGGTGACAACGCACGGTCGCGCATCACCGGTCAGCCCCGAGTGTTCCCAGTGACGAATGACGAATGACGAATGACGAATGACGAATGACGAATGACCAATGACCAATGACCAATGACCAATGACCAATGACCAATGACCAATGACAGTAGTGCCAAGTTTGGAGAATTGGGATAGGTGAACGCAAGGGGATTCCTCAGAATGGTTTGTGTCAAACCAACACCAGACCAAGGAGGGTCCCCATGCGTTCAAGTAAGAGTCATACCATATCGAGCAACGAGGTTCATCAGTGGGCGTTGAATTGGCTGCTTGAGTCGAAGCTCCTCAAGGATCACGGTTGGAAATGCACGGCGATCGTCGTCTGGAATATTGCTCTGCGAGCGGCGTCGCGGATGACATCGATCTTCGCCGCCTGTCGCGACTTGGCCGGCGCGCCATCCGACGAAGCAATATTCAACGCTCTGGAGGACGGGTTGCCCAAGACCCTCCCAGTGTTGGAGCGTCGGTTGAACGAAGCGCTGACGCGCCAGTTGCCAGGTCGGCTGCGACGGGGAGAGTGGGAAGTGGCAATCGACTGGCACTTGGTACCCTACTATGGTCAACCACAGAAGAGTCGCAACGAAATCTTCTACGGCGCACCGAAACAGGGGACACAGAAATTCCACGCTTATGCCACCGCCTGCATCGTGCAGTACGGACAGCGTTATACCTTGGCCCTGACCTGGGTGCGGAGACACGAGACCACGATCAAAGCTCTCGAACGTCTCCTTGCACGAATCGACGAATTGGGCGTGAAAATTGGCTGTTTGCTCCTCGATCGCGCCTTCTTCAACGTGCCCGTTGTTCTGTTTTTGCAGAGCCGGGAAGTGCCATTCTTGATGCCCGCCATGTTTCGCGGACGAAAGCCCAAGAAGAAACGTCCGCTCAAGGGCCTCCATTGGATCAAACGCCAACCAGCAGGCTGGTACACGCACACTCTGAAAAATGGAAAGCAGCAGGCGACACTCCGGATCTGTGTGGCGTACCGTACGCACAAGAATCGAAAGGATGGCAAGCGGCGACAGCAAAAGCTGTTGTTTGGCGCGTGGCGAGTTTCGGGTGCCTCCACAGACATACGCAATCGCTACCGCAAGCGGTTTGGCATCGAAAGCAGCTACCGTCAAATGCGTCAGGCGCGGATTTACACTTGCACGCGCGACCCTCATCTCAGGTTGGTGTTCGTGGCCATCTCACTCATGCTCCGCAACCTGTGGGTCATGATTCACGAAACGATCCTCGCTCAAGGTCGTGGCAAGTCGCGCACCTTGCGGCTCCATCTGCTTCGCTTCAAGAGAATGCTCGAGTGGATTGCCGTTACCGTCGTCGACCTACTCCATGATGGCTCAACGTTTTGCGTCGAATTCGAACCCTGAAGCCAAACTTGGCACTACTGAATGACGAATGACGAATGACCAATGACGAAAACTCAGCGCGCCGCCGCGGGTTCCACGAGCCACAGGTTCTGATCGACGGCTGGCGAGGGGATTGAAGACTGTGCGCCGCTCGGCCAACGAACGTCGACCGATTCGATGTGGTCGGCCGAATTGAGGCCGAAGAAGAGAGCTCGTTCGTTACTCGCCATATAGCCATCGCCCGCGACCAGTTGTTGCTTTTGGACGCCGTTCGCAGTCCGCACGGAAACGACGGCGCCAATGGCATCGCGGGCTGATTGAGTGCCGACGAGTCGCACGGTGAGGAAGTGATGCTTGCTGGCCGTTTGATTCGTGACGATTGCCGCGGTGGTGCTCAGGTGATTGACGGCCAAATCGGGTCGGCCATCGCGATTCCAATCGAGTCGTGCCAAGCCTCGCCCGAGGTATTCGCCCTCGAAATAGGGGCCTGCCGCCGAGCCTCTTCGTTCTTCGAACTTGCCGCCGCCAAGGTTTTCGAAGAACTGCGGTCGCATCTGGTACGCCACGCCGTGGTGACGCAGATCGCCCACATGCCCATTGACCAGCATGAGATCTTGGTCGCCATCCAGGTCGGCGTCGAGGAATTGAGCGCCGAATCCCAAGAGGTCAAAGCTGGCGGAGTACAAGCCGGAAGCTCGAGTCGCGTCGGTCCAAGTCAACGGATCGGTCTGGCGGTACAGAGTGTTGGCTTCATTGCGGAAATTGGTGACGAAGATATCAAGGCGGCCGTCGCCGTCGGAGTCGCCCGCCGCGACTCCCATGCAAGCCTGAGCGCGTCCCTCGCCATCGACCGCAACTCCCGCCAGAAATCCTCGCTCCTCAAGCACCGGAGGATCGCCAGGGCGAGCTGTCTGGTTGGCGAAAAGGAAATTAGGCACCGCGTCGTTAGCGGTAAAGACGCTTAGGCGACGCGAGTCATCCATGTCGGCAATGACGAGCCCCAGTGCTTTGCCGTCGGGCACGACGATGCCACTCGTTTCGGTGACATCGAGAAATCGTCCATCGCCTTGGTTGACGTAGACGCGGTCCTGGGCCGCGGCGAATTCGTGGGGAGTGCAAAGTCGGATGGAGCCATCCGGGAGTAAGCAGGGGCGAGTGAACAAGTGTTCGCCGCGGAGATAATTGGCCACGTAAATATCGGGCAATGAGTCATGATTCAAATCGGCAATCGCTACGCTGGTGGACCAATCATCGCCCGCGACGTTGGCGGTTGGCGTGACGTCGTCGAACGTGCCGTCGCCGTTATTGCGATAAAGCCGATTGCGCCCGATGTTGGCGATGTAGAGATCGGGAAAGCCGTCGTTATCGAAGTCTCCCACCGCGACGCCCTGACTAAATCGGTTCTCGACGATTCCCGCCTGAGCCGCCACGTTCTCGAACTTTCCATCGCCTCGATTGCGGTACAGGTGGTCGAGGTGTCTGAGATTATCCTCTTGCGGCGGCCAATCGGTTCCTTGAGAGAAGTACAGATCGGGCCAACCGTCTCGATCGTAGTCGATAGCCGCCGCCGCCCCGCCGCTGAATTCGTACATATACTCGCCGGCCGCTCCTTGCTTATGACCATTGTGGAAGGCGAGCGTGATGCCGTTAGCGGCCGGCTCCTGAGCGAAGCGAAAACCGCTGGGGTGCGCTCCTTGAGCGGCAGGCGGAGATTGAGGCGAGTCGTTGCGAGTTGCCGGAGCAACGGCCGCGACTTGCGTGGCGCCGCGGGGCGGGAGGGGAAACTGAGCGAGTGGGAAGTCGCTCGCGATTCGGCCCGCCACGAGTGTTCGTGTTTGCGGTTCGCGTTTCGCTTCCGCGAATTGGGCTTCCGCCTGAGCACTCTCACGTTCGTCGAGTTTGCGTGACTGGTTGAGCACGTAGTACCAGCCCCACGACTCCCAAGCGAGTCCCAACTCGGCGGCTCGTTGAGCGGACTCAAGGACGGCGTCCAAAGAGCCGGAGATGTTGTGCGTGCGAGCAGAGGTTGCGTATTGTTCAAGCAGCTTGGCGCGTGCTCGGAAACGGTTCGCCAAGTCGGGTTTGCCTGCGGATTGCAGGGCGCGAGCCAATCCGGTCATGGCTGCCAAGTGGTTGGGGTCGCGAGTCACCGCTTCACCATAGCAACGAACGGCGACGTCGTGTTGTTCGAACAAGGTGGCGGCTTCTGCTCGCACTAACCAGATTTCCATCGCCTCGTCCGCCACGGTAGGCAGTTCAGCATGCCATCGAGCGTATTCGTCGAGTGCGCGAGCCCTTAAGAGCAGACGACCGTACCAGGCTTGAGCGACCCAGAGGTCGGGACGAGCGCGAATGGCTGACGCGAGCATTCGTCGGGCCGAGTCGACGCGATTACGCTGAATGTCGATTCGAGCCATCGCGCAGAGGGCGGCCGGATCGTCGGGCTTTGCTTTGTAGAATAAGTTCGCGCTCTCTGGGTTTTCATCGGCGGTCTCGCCTAACGCGAGTAATAAAAGTTGAAGCGGATTTACTTGGCCAACTTGCAGCAGCGCCAAGCGATGAGGAACTGCCTCCGTGGCTCGCCCTTGAATTCCCAGTAGAAATGCGAGTCGTTCATGAGCCACCACGCTCTCGGGATCATCCGCGAGCACTCGACGGTAGAGTTGCTCGGCCTCGTTCAGAGAGGGCAGCGGCTTGATGAGAATCTCACCCTCGGCGAGCAAGGCAGTTCGGGCGAGTCTTGAGCCATTCTGGGGGACTTGGCGATAGAGTTGGAGCGCGTCTTCGGGGCGGGATTGGAGTGCCGCCGCTTCGCCCGCGATCAATAGTCCCTCGGAACGAAAGCGGGTCGTCTCGGCGAGTCGCGCTCCAAGTTGAGCGGCATCGGCGAGTCGACCCAATTCGAGCGCAGTGAGCGCTGTTTCGTAGTCTTGTTCAGCTTCCCACTTCTTTAATTGATGGCGAGCCACGATGCCTCCCAGGAGGAGTACGAGGGCGATCGCCAGAAGGACGAAGCTACGACGCTGAGGCACGAGTTAATCCGGAATGAAATTCCGTGAACCAAAAGAAATGACCGGGCGACTCTCGGAATGAGAATCGCCAGGTCGAGTTTGCTGTTGTTGCTTGGTTATTCCCAGCGGGTGATTATTCCCAGTGGAATGTTATTCCAAGTTAAACTTGAGACCTTCGTTCTTTCCCGGCTTGATCTCGACGGAGAGGTCAGTCGCTTCCGAACGATACTTCTGCGGAATTGCGGACTCTTCCGCTTTCGCAGCGACTTCACCAGGCATCGGCGGCTTCGAGGCGTTCGTTTTCGGCACCACGAAGACCTTATACGTGCCCGGAGGAAGTCCCTCGGTGATCTTGAACCCGCCACTCCCGTCCAGTTCGGCGCTGCCAATGTCACCCGTGGTTGCGTTCAAGAAGTTAATAATGGCGCCGGTAGCGGGCTTGCCGGCGACGGTCACAGTGCCATCGACGGAAGAGCTAGCCGGGCCTCCGCAGCCTACGAGCAGCAGCAGACCGAAGCAAAGAGTAGCGTACAACGCATGTTTCATGGAATGTCGACTCCTAGTAGTTAGCGACCGGACGGCCTTCGTCACGCATCGAGATGTCTCGCAGGACGGAGAGCACGATCGTGTTGGCGATCGATCTCGCACTCGCGTCAGTCATCAGAACGCTAACAGTACCCGGGTGAGCCGACCGAAGTGGGAGATTCGCGTTCCATGTGTGGACGGCGCCGGCGGGCATGCCTTGCGTGTTGGGGGCGTAGCGAACGGTGGTCACGCCAGTGCTCCAAGTGTCCGGGGCGCCGCTCCACGGGTTCGTCGAGAACGTGCAGCCGCTCCAGCCACCGTAGTAGTTCGACCGAATATCGATCAACTGCGTACCGTTGCGGGTGTAATTCGAGTTCTCGCCGACGATGATCGTGTTCGAGGTGCCATCCAGGCAGTCGGCCAGCTTGACGTTGATCGCGGGAGGCAACATACCCGACGCGCTGTAAATGCCGCCGTCGTAGTTGCTCGTGCTGTTTCGACCGCTCAAGTCGGGCGAGGTCGTTACGGCGCCGGCGATGCCGACGTAATCGCAGTTCTGAGGATCACCGCCGCTCCAGCACTGTTCCGTGCCCGGGCGACCAAAGATATCGCAAGGACTCGAAGGGCAATTCCAGTTCGGCACCTTGAGCCGTTGGAGAATCGTAGTCGTGCCCGCGTAAGGAGCAGTCCAGCTGTCGTTCCAATTCAACTTGTCGAACAAGGCCTGCTGTTCCATGAACGGCATGACCGAGACGCGCCAGTTCATCTTGAGACCGGCTTGAGCGCCGATGGGCAACGTCTGATAAGTGTCGTGATAGTTGTGCAGGGCCAGTCCCAGTTGCTTCAAGTTGTTGATGCACTGAGAACGTCGACCCGCCTCACGCGCCGCTTGCACGGCGGGCAACAGTAGGGCCACAAGGACACCGATGATCGCAATCACGACCAGCAGCTCCACGAGCGTAAACGCGTTACGTCGTTGCATACCGACTCTCCTTTAAAAAAACATGAAGGGAAGATGATTCCCGATCGACACCGCCAGAGAACTCGCCACGAATCGACAGATGAATGAGAGTGTTGCCACAAACCCCAGACCGGGGCGGTGGTACTAGCGGCAGTGTATTGCATCGCAAGTTGTGCGCCAACAATTTTCTGAGAAAGTTGATCGGGTTTTCCTATGTGGAGCAAATTCTCCCAGAGGGCTCGGCGTTTCCGCGAGCAAGAGATCCTAGGGTGGGTGCACTGGACCTAAGGGGACTTTAATGCTGAAAAAGACCCCGTAGGCTACTCGGTCGCCCTGTCGTCCGATCATCAGGAATTCAAGGAAAAGCCCCGTAATTTTCCGCATGGCAAGCCAACCGGCGAAAGCGGCATTGCGCGACTTTGCGCGGCATCTGCTTAGGGAATGGGCAGCCGTGTGATGACGCCTTGGGCCATGTTCCAAATGGGAGGTCCGAGGACAATTACCCCTACCGAGGCGGCTGCAACCGACATCAGGAGCACGGCGCCGCTGGCCAGGTCCAAAGCGCTGGCAATCTGTGGGTTGGGACGTTTGTCGATGGCGCGGGCCAGTTGTTCGAGTGCGGTGTTGAGCAATTCGGCCGTCCATACTCCCGCGATGCTCAGCAACAGTAAGCACCATGCGACCGCGGTAACTTGCAAGACGGCCGCGAGCACTATGACTCCCATCGTGGACAGTAGATGGAAGCGGCAACTGCTTTCCTCACGGACGCCCCACCAGACTCCGCGGAATGCATCCGCGAACTTGTCGCGCCACCGCCGCTGTCCCTGCCAGGGTAGCGTGGATCGAGGGAATTCAGGCGACTCGTTCATGGCTAACGTTATTCCAGTCCGTACGCGCCAGCGGGGGGTATGGCCACGCCTCCGACTCGTCCCAAGCGATTCCCGGGCATGAACCGAGGTTCAATCAGGAACGAAGCGCCAAAGTTGTCGCGACTGACGTCGTAATTGAAGCCAACCTGCACCAGGAACGACTCGCCGACTCGCGTCAACTTGACCGCTTGCCCAATGTTGCCCGCGGGGCCAAAGTCGTACGAGGCGCCACCCGACACGATCCATTTCTCACTCATGCGGTAGTTCAGGTTGGCGGTGAGGACGTTGCTGTGCAGGGGGGTCAACGCGCCGGCAGGTCCCGGACCTTCGATGGTGCGAAAACCAACGTAAAGGCTTCCTTGCTCGGGGCGGCCGATCAATCCGCCTAGCGAGATGGTGCGTAGTCCGTCGGTGAAAAGGTCGGCAAAACCGTCGGATAGCAAGGTCAGGCGATCGCCGATGTGCCAACGGAAGTCGTAATCCACCAGTCCCAGCACTTCCCCGAAGTTGTCTCGATCTGGATCGGGATAAAGAGCCGCCTGCATGTCGAGCACCACCCAGTCGATGATGCGTTGTTGGCCAGGGAGACCTCGTTTAGTCTGCCAGCGTTGATGCAGGCCCAGCTTCGCCATCATCAAATCGTCCGCGATTTCGGTGGACGGAGAGGTGACCGATCCCTGCAGGCCCGAACGCAAGGCATAGTACCTCTCGTCGAATTGCAGCGGCACGTTGGTCCCCGCGACTTGATCGAACGTGTTGAACAACAAGCGACGGCGGAAATGCTCGATCGAATCGTCGTCGACTTGATCGTAAAGAGGCAATTGATCGAGATCCTCGCTGGCGTCGGCATACAGGAATTCGGCTTCCAGCGTGACCTTGTGGGCGAGTCCGTTCAGGTTGAACAGTTCACTCTGGATGCTCGGATCGGATCGCCAGAATGGGAGGCTCGTCCGTAAGCCTGCCTGCCCATACACGCGAGTGAGCGGGTCGCCATTCATGTCCTCACCCCAGTGAGCGGCTTCGCCCAAGACATACGGGACGAATTTGACTGCTCCCACTTCGAAGGGGAGATCGAGCTCTTGACGAGTCGCGGCGCGAACGCCGCTGCGCTCCACTTCCCAGGCCAGCCAATCAAATTTGGCCAAGTCAGCGGGATCTTTGGGGGCATCGGTTATCTGGAGACGAGCGTAGCCGACATGGGAGTGCTCGTTCCATGTCAGGATGTCGCCAAGCAGCGACTGGCCTAGCCAATAGTGGTCGAGTCGCGGGAGCCACTCCGTTTGCGTGAAGAATTCGTTGATGCGTACATCCGCGGACAACGCCCATTCCATGTTGTCGTCGATCCGCTTGATCTCCAGCCCGGTCGTAAGGTCCTTGTTCTGATCCCACTCGCGTTCGTAGTACTGTTCCAGGAAGTTACGGTCGGTGATGAAGCCCAGTTCGGCCGTCAGTTGCAATTCCCACGGGAGTCGCTGGCGATGTTGCCACAAGATGCGACCGCGAGTGTCCTTTTCCGGCTCGAGCGCCCGGCGATCGCTGCCCAGGTTGTCGACGCCAGAATCTTGAATGCCCCAGGCGTCAAATGACCCGCTGTAGGGACCGGGCGAGCCGAGCAGGGTGTCGCCGCCGTAGCGAAAGTTCGTACCGATCCCCAAGCCGCGTTCCGTCAGTACGTCGGTCGACAACTGCCACTTAGTGTTCGGCAGGCGATTACGAATCCCCAGAATCTGGTAGAGATCCCAGTCCAACAGCACTTGGGTTCCGAAAACGCTGTCGTTCTTCACTTGTGCTCGTTGCAGATAATACGTCGGCTCCTTCAAATCGGTCGCGACCGTCGGCCAGTAGAGGACGGGGATGCCTGCCAGATAAACCCAGTTGTTGGTGCTGGTAGCCAGATACTCATGCTCGACGAGCGGTTCGCCTGTCCGCGGGTCAATGTCCGGCATCCGCGTATAGGGGTTCAGCTTGGGACGCTGCTGGTCCTGGAATGTGAGCGTCTCGGATTGAAACCAGTAGCGAGGCACTCCCAGGCGACTCGATGTCACCGCTGCACCGAAGGCCTGTATCTGCTGCTCGTTGTACATCTGGATCGCGTCGGCCTTCAGTCGCAACAGACCTTCGTATTCGGGGACCGGCGTGAGCATCTCCGCGGCCAGAACAACGCCCCGCCGTTCGGTGACGTTGTAGTACATCCGCTCCGCATAGATCACTCGGTCGCCTTCGCGGAAGACGATGTTCCCTTCCATGTACAGTTCGATGGGACGCGGGGGACCGGCGGGCGCTGCCGGCGCGATGGCTTGGCCCGATAGGCCTGCGGGCAAGTCGCCCCAGACGACGATGCGATCGGTTTCGACGTCGATCCGCTCAACCATGTAGTTCTGGAGTTGTACGTTCTTGATCGCGTCGAACACGATCCGCACGCCCGAGTCGAAGATGATGCCCGCGGGACGACCATCGGGGCCGTTGAACGTACGGAAGTCGAAACGCGAGCCTGTCCGAGATTCAATCTTCGCGATTCCAGCGCTCGGCGGCGGGCTCGCGGGCGCCGCGGGTACCGCTGGCGTCGCAGGCAAAACGGGGCCCGGCATGCCTGGGGGAATTGCGGGAGGAAAGCCGGGCACGCCAGCCGGTGGCGGCAGGGGGGACCCAGGCGGAATTCCGGGAGCGGGCGGACGCACCGATGCTGGCCGCTCCGGAATCGAAAACTGAGCCTGACGCACCGGCCATTCGCCGCCTGCGTCGAAGGCTTCCGTCGCTCGTCGCCAAACCTCAGGCTTGGTCGCGGGCTCATCCGCCACCAAGGTCACTCGAACGCGAACCTCGTTCAGCGTATGAAAGCGACCGAACCACTGTCGATCGCGTATGGATTGAGCCGCGGCGCCGGTCGCTGGATGGGGATTGCCGAAGTGGCCGAAGTCGACCTGCACTTCGTCTTCCAGATAGGCGAGCACTTTGTTCGGGACATCAGCCCCTTCGCTTTCGCGGCGATGAATCCACAGCACGGCTTGTTTGGCGCGAGCCATGACTCGACCTTGTTGCACGGATAATCCACGTGGCAACAACCAAACTTCGTACTCGCCCAGTCGCCACCGTTGGCCCTCTTCGGCCTGAATCTGAATCGTGTCGCGAGCGTCGCCCACGGGCAAAGCGATGTCGGCGCGGACCGCGGACTGCGGAATCGCCACGACCAATAGGCTTAAAAACGCGAATAGCAGCGAGGAAAACGCGAAGCGAAGCGAGGCGGGCCCGGAGCGCGCAAGTGCGGCGCAGCCGCGTTCCACGCGGAGCTTCTCTCGCACTGACCGACGTTGAGCCTTCCTGGCGTACGACTTCAGAGGTTCGGCATCCTTGCCTTGTGGGAAACCTGAATCAGGACGACTCGTCCGATTCAAACTCAAGACGTTCCAACCGTTTAGGACGCGTCTTGGGCGGCCGGATTATAGAGCGGCCACGCTCTCGAAGCAAGGCAGATTTGCGCTTGGTGAGTAGTTTGTAAGTCTTTGCATGGTAATGGCTTGCGAGTTGTGTTGTTGCCTCGAATCGCCGTCGGGCCGCTAGCCGATGACCCGATTTCTCGCCAATTTTTCCGTTTGGCTCAAGTTTCCGCCAGGATTTGGCGAGCGTCGATGCGCCGCGATAACCGTCGACGCTTGTGTGACGGCGACTCGCTCGCATGGTGCGTCTTCACCGGGCGGTGCGTCTTCACCGGGCGGTGGGGAGTTGGTTCGTTGTCGCCAGCGTGGTTTTCCGCCCGGCTCGACACACACCCTACGACTCGCGGGGCGGAAGCCGCGAGCCCGCACGGTGTTGCCAAGAAGTCGGTATCATGCCTGTGCGTCGAGCGGTCCTGGGGACGGAGTTGCTGAGTCAGGCGTCGATCATGGGTAGGACATCCGAACACAAGCCGGACTCGGTCGCCTCCGCGGCAACCGCGGGTCGACCCTCTCTGCCATGGGCTCGTCGAATTACGGAACGGGCTATCGACGCTCGTTGGTGGCTGTTGGGGTTGGCCGCGGCCGTGGCGGCAATCAGCTACTTCCCCGCGCAACGCATTGAATTCAATCGCTCGATCGAAAATATGTTCGCGGTGGACGACCCCGTACTCGGGCCGTACCAGCGACTGAAGGAGACGTTCGGCGGCAACGAAATCGTCTTGGCGGTCTACGAAGATCCGGAACTCTTGTCCCCCGACGGCCGTGGCATCGAACGTCTCTCGCTGATTTCAGAACGCTTGCGGCAGGCGCCTGGAGTGCGGGACGTACTAAGTCTGGATCGCCCGATCGGGCCGACCATTGTCGATCCCGATAACGTTGTCGCGACTCGGCTGCGCGAGGTCTTTGCGGGGTACACGCACAGCACGGATGGACAAATGGCCGCGGCCGTCTGTTTGCTGGAGCCCGATCCTCCAGGCGCGACTCCTGGCGGGGATAGTCGCGCGCGGACCATTGCCCAACTGCGAGCTGTGATGGAGTCGCTTCCCGCGGGGCTAAAGCCGGGCATGGTCGCGGGCGAACCGGTGTTAGTGATCGAAGGGTTTCGTTCGCTGGAGATCGACGGTCGACGGCTTGCTCTCTGGTCCACGTTGCTCGTGGCGCTCGTCATCGTGCTGTGCTTTCGCAGCCTCCGCTGGGTCGCCATCTCATTGGCCGTCGTTCAATTGGCGCTCTGGATGACCTATGGCCTGTTGGTTGCAGGCGGCGTCCGCTTGACGCTCGTCAGCGGCATGCTGTCGGCAATCGTGACCGTCGTGGGAATCGCGACCACCGTGCACCTTCTGGTCGCTTACCGAGAGGCTCGTTGGAGTGGTCTGTCAGCGACGGACAGTCTGAAGGAGGCCGCGGGCCGGATGGCGGCGCCGGTCGTGTGGTCGCTGGCGACCGATGCCGCCGGCTTTGGCTCGCTGCTCATTTCAAAGGTCGGCCCCATTCGTGATTTCGGCCTGATGACGACCTGCGGTTCCTTGTTGGTTTTTCCCTGTCTGCTGCTGGTGGTCCCCGGATTAACGCTCGTGGGTCCGTGGGACTCGACGCCGCGGCGCGTGCCTGGCGAGGGCCGTCTGAAGGGCGTGCTTGGCTGGTTGAGTCGTGGCGTGGAGCGTTATCCCGTGCGTATCGGGTCGGTGGTCCTTGTTCTCTTTGCCGTGTCGGTCGTGGGCGCCGGCCGCGTGGAAGTCGAAACCGATTTCACTCGCAATTTCCGCTCGGACAGTGAACTGGTTCGATCGTACGAGACGATCGAGTCGCAGTTTGGCGGCGCTGGCGTGATCGATGTGATGTTGCCCGCGCCCGAGTCGCTTCGCTGGGGCTATGTGCGGAGCGTGGAGCGGCTGGAACAGCGCTTGCGGACGGAAGTCAAGGTGAAGGATGAGTTGGGGCAAGAACGCCCCGGTTTGACCAAAGTGCTCAGCCTCGCTGACTCGCTGGTGGCGGTCGCTCCGCCGGGGATCGACGCCCTGCCCATTGAGTCGGCTCGCGATTTCGCCGCTCGGACCGGGTGGGAAGCGATGCGTGCGCGACTCCCTGCGTTCGCCGCCACGCTGTACGCCTCCGAATCGTCTTCGCGGGGAGCGGATGATGTCACGCCGCGTCGCCATTGGTTTCGCGTCATGCTGCGTGCGCGCGAGCGGCAGCCGGCGGAGCAAAAGCTCCACCTGATCCAGCAAGTGCAGCGAGTTGTGGATGAAGAATTGGCTCGCGACGAGTGGCGGGCTTGGGGAGAAGGCGGTCATCCGCCAAGGGGCGAAGTGACAGGGTATTTCGTGCTGCTCACACACTTGATTGAAAGCACGGTACGCGACCAATGGACGTCGTTTGGCGCGGCGACGCTCGGTGTTTTTGTCGCTCTGCTGCTGGCTCTAAGAAACGTGCGGGAGGCCCTCATCGCACTCGTCCCGAACGCTCTGCCGATTTTCCTGGTGCTCGGCTCGTTGGGTTGGCTGGGATTGAAAGTCAATCTGGGCGCCGCGATGATCGCGGCGGTTTCGATGGGGCTGAGCGTCGACAGTTCGATTCACTATCTGTTGGCGGCGGCTCGTCTACGCCGCGCAGGGGTTTCTTACAGCGAGTCGTTGCATCGAGTGCAGTGGGATGTTGGCCGCGCCGTGGTCTTCTCGACGCTCGCGCTGGTCGTCGGATTCTTGGTGTTATGCCGCAGCGAGTTCATGCCGACGGTTTATTTCGGCCTGTTAGTCAGTCTGGCGATGGTCGGTGGACTGCTAGGAAATCTGGTGCTCTTGCCGCTCCTGCTGCGGTTGTTCATTGCTGAAGCGCGAACAGCAGAACATTGACGGCGAGCTTCGCGGCGTCGGCGGCGACGTAGCCTTTGCAGTCGAGCGAAGCGTGGTTCTCCAAGGCGCACGAGATGTCATACGGGCTGAAGACGACGGCCCAGCGGCCTTCTATCTCGAGAGCTTCGAGCAACGGTGCGCCGCGTACCGATCGCGCGACCAAGGGGTCGTTGGCGCCGCGCGCCTGCGGGTCGCGCAGAGTGACGCTCGTCACGTCGTGACCGCGAAATTCGCCGCTCAAGAGAGGATGGTCGGCGGGGATCCGCACGAATTTGGCCTCGGGGAAAATCGCCTTCATCTCCGCTCGGAAGGATTCGGCGAATTGAGGGTTGGCGCAGATGGCGTCCGCGAACAGAAAGCCGCCTCGCCGCAGGTATTCGCCGATCGCTTGTCTTTCCGCGGGGCTAAACCGAAATGCTCGACGACCATGCATAAAGACCAGCGGATAATCGAACAGGTGTTCGTCGCTGGGAGCGAGCAGTCGGACTTCCGCGCTGACCGGCAACTCGGTCTGTTTCGCGAACAACGTCAGCAGATTAGGCCAGGCATTGACCGCTTCGTCGGCGCCCCCGCCGTGACTCAGTTTGGGAATTTGAATGATTCCTCGCCGCGGTTCGCGTTTGACGGAAGCCAGCGTCACCGCGGGACGGTCGAGCTTGTCCTTGAGTTCCCGATTTGTGGCGTAGGCGAGCACGTTTTCGCCGATTCGCATTACCGACTCGATTTCGGCGAGCACCGGCGCGGGATGATTGGTTTCGCGGTCGAACCGGTGCAGATCCCAGTAGCAGGAGAGTGTTTCGGGACAATAGACGATGCTGGTGCGGCAGCAGGTGTCGAGTCCGTAGAGTGGGCGCAGATGTGCGGGGTCGACTCGAGATTCCGCGAACCAGACCGGATGATCGGGCGGCAGCAGACGCAACTGGCTATCGGGGAAGAGTTCGGCGAGCAGGCGACGGAAGGAAGCATCGAACGCCTGGCCATCGCAGCCATGTCCCTGGCAGGCTTCGACGAACAGGAAGCCGCCTTGTCCCACAAATTGTTTGAGGGTTTCTTTTTGGTCGGGAGTGAATTGAAGTTCTCCACGGCCGCTCAGAAACAACACGGGCGTTTGTCGTAGGTCCTCGAGCGTGGCGGCTCGAACATCGATCGTCTGCCAGGTGAGGTCGCGCTTCCATTTCTGCTCGACGCGCCGCGTCAAATGAGGAATGCCCGCGGCATGGTGATTCCAATCGTCCTCGTTGTGTCTTAAGTGAGAGACGACGATCGGGCGGCGTCCTTTGGAAAGAAAGAGCAAAGTGAAAGCGGTGGCGACCGTGGGATTGTTCTCCGAGACGCCATTGCCAACCCAGCACTTCTGGAGCTTGTCCTGACGAGAGAGGAGAGAATCGGCGCCCTCGCGGTACCAGTCATGGGGTTGAGGCACGCCTTGGCCGCCAATCGTCCGTTGACCGACAAAGTAACGGCGACCGGTCAGGCGGCCGACGCGTTCGAGTCCGTACAGATAATAGTAAAGGTAACCGTGGCTGAGTGGATTGGCGCCAAGGCCTCCCGCACTGGGGTTGGCGTCGACGCGAAAGTGTTGGCTCAGCCAGCGAATTCCCATTTCGATGCGGCGATTGACATCGTCGTCCAGACCGCTCAGGCAGCATTGCACGCGGCCGTCCTCGACATCGGACTGGCCCGCGCCCAATTGTCCCGAGGCGATGATCAAGGACGCAATGCCGGCGCAAGTCATGCTGCCGGTGGGGCCTTCATGCGGCGTGTAGCCCCAAGCGCCGTCGGGACGTTGGGTGCGACTCCAGTAGGCTATGGAAGCTCGCCAAACGCGGTCATCGACCTTGACGCCCACGCGTTCGGCGTCGTGGAGAGCCAAGAGTGCGAATTGGGTGTTGGAGTTGTCGCCGGAACCCTGTCGCCCGGAATAGGCCCACGATCCTTGCACCGGACCGTTGGCAATTTGCGTGCTCTCCAGCCACTTGACGTTTTCGGCGATCCTCGCCTGGTAGCGTTTGGGATCGACCGCGCAGAAAACCATGGTTTGCAGCGAGGTCGCGTAAGTCATCTTGGGATTGCCGAGCGCCTCGAGGTACTTCAGGGCTTGCTGGATGGGCTGGCTGGCGGGATCTTCGCCGCCGCTCAGCAAGGCGAGCGTGACCAAGGCGGTGAGGCCGCCTGGTTGACCGGGTGGGTCGCCCCAGCCGCCGTCGACTTTGTTTTGTCGAGCGACCAAAAAGGAGCGGGCGTCGTCGAGCGCCTGCCGTACAGCTTCCGCGGTCGCTTCTCCCCGCGCAGTCGGTGTAATCGCTACGATGAAGAGAGCAGCCAGCAGGAGAGGGATCCAACGTGCGATTCCGCGAAACCTTGGCATGACGGGCGTTCCTTCCCCTGTCGAGTTGGCCGATATGATGGGAGTGCCGGGGCGATTGCCACCCCGCGTTGCTCGCGAAACCCGCGCAAAGGACGAAAACTGCCGTGTCGACAGCCAAGCCCCGTAATCTGGGCGACCTGCTCCAGGAATTCGCCCAATACCGATTGGTAATGCAGCAAGAGCTGCAAAAAGTGATTGTCGGCCAGCACGACGTGATTGAACAGATGTTCGCCGCAATTTTTACTCGCGGTCACTGTCTGCTGGAAGGCGTGCCGGGGCTCGCCAAGACCCTGATGGTGAGTACGTTGGCTCGCATCCTGGATGTCGGCTTCAAACGCATTCAATTCACGCCCGACTTGATGCCGTCCGACATCACCGGCACCAATGTGTTGGAAGAAGATGATCAAGGGCGGCGCCAGTTCCGCTTTGTCGAGGGGCCGATTTTTTCCAACATTCTGCTCGCCGACGAAATCAACCGAACTCCGCCGAAGACGCAAGCCGCCTTATTGCAGGCGATGCAAGAGCGGCAAGTGACGGTGGGACGCATGACCTACGACTTGCCCGAACCATTCTTCACGATCGCCACGCAGAATCCCATTGAGCAGGAAGGAACGTATCCGCTCCCCGAAGCTCAGTTGGACCGGTTCATGTTCAACATCAAGGTGGGGTATCCCACGGCGGAGGAGGAGGAACGCATCTTGTCGGTGACGACTCGCAATGAAAAGGTCGAAGTCCACAAGGTGCTGTCCGCGAAAGCGATCGTCAATTTACAAAAGTTGGTGGGTTCGGTGGCGGTGAGTGACTACATCGTCAAGTATGTCGCGCGGCTCGTCCGTGCGACTCGCCCGCGAGATGCCTCGGCGCCGACGTTCATACGCGAACTGGTCGACTGGGGCGCGGGACCTCGAGCCGGACAGTTTCTGATCAACGGCGGCAAGGCGCTCGCCGCCATGGATGGTCGCTTCACCGTCTCGATCGCGGATATTCGCCGCATCGCGATTCCGGTGCTGCGTCACCGACTGAGCGCCAACTTTCAGGCTCAGGCGGAAGGGATGACCACGGAGGACATCATCGAGCGTTTAGTGAAGGAAGTCCCCGAACCGGACGTCCCCAAGTTCGTTTCTCCACCGCCGCCGCCTCCACCACCGCCACCCCGCGCCTAAGTAGCCCGCTCGAAGTAGCCCGCTCGCTTCGCGAGCGGAACAGCCCGCGGCAACCCAGTTCACCATTAAGTAACTCGTCCCGAACAAACCGTATTGCGTCACCCCTCAGATAACCGTTCGAGCGCAACCACTCCGAACCATGTCCAACGTCGAGAAGTACCTTCAGCCCAAGGTGATCAATCAGATCAAGCGGCTGGACTTGCGCGCTCAGTTCGTGGTCAAGGGATTTTTACAGGGGCTTCATGCGAGCCCTTTTCATGGTTTTTCGGTGGAGTTCAGCGAGCATCGTCGCTATTCGCAAGGCGACGATCCCAAGGATATCGATTGGCTGGTATACGCGAAGACCGAGAAGTACTACGTCAAGAAGTTCGAGGCGGAGACGAACATCACTGGCTACCTGGTCATGGATCTCAGCAAGTCGATGGGCTACACCTATCGCCAGGAATTGACCAAATTCGACTACGCAATCTCGTTGGCGGCAGCGCTGTGCTACTTGATGGTCCATCAGCAAGATCCCGTGGGACTGATCACTTTCGACGAGAAGGTGCGAGCTTGTTTGCCGCCGAAGTCGAAACGCACGCAACTCGGCGCCATCTTGTCCCATCTGGCTCGGCTGCGCCCCGAGGGAACCACGGATTTAGCTCGTAGCTTGCAACAGGTGGGGGCCATGTTGCGTCATCGCAGCTTGGTGATGTTGTTTTCGGACTTGCTGGTTGATTTCGAGCCGGTGCGGGAGGCGTTGCGACGATTACGGCATCGTGGGCACGACGTCATTATTTTCCATGTGCTGGATGAAGCGGAGGTGACTTTCCCCTTCGAAGGCGCCGTGGAGTTGGAAGATCCAGAGACGGGCGCCTTGACGTTAGCCGATGCGTCGCAGCAGCGAGCTGACTTTCAGGCGCGGGTGGCCGAGTTCCGCGAAGAGTATCGGCGCGAGTGTTTTCGCACGGGCGTCGACTACGTGGCGCTCGACACGAGCATGCAGTTTGACAAGGCGTTAATGGAGTATTTGTTGAGTCGTCGTTCGCGGTGCTGAACGACCAGTGCTTGGTCACGACGAAGCACGAATGTGCGGAGTGGTGAAGGGGACGAACGTGGCGCTCGTTAATCTCTCGTTGCTGCTCGGTGGAGGCGCGATCGCCATTCCGATCGTGCTGCATCTGCTGTTGCGCCCGCAACCCAAGCGTCTTGTCTTTCCCGCCGTCCGTTTTCTGCAAGAGAAGCAGGAGAGTCATCGGCATCGCCTGCAACTGCGTCATTGGTTGCTGCTTGCCTTGCGGTGCCTGGCGTTGCTCTTCGCGGCCGCGGCATTGGCGCGGCCGAGCGTCAGTAGCGCGGCGGTGGGACAGTGGTTGTTGGCATCGTTGGCCGGAGTGCTGCTGATGGTGGTCGCGGCGGTGACCGTGACAGCGGGGATGCGGCGGATGGGGCGAGTGTGGGTGGGAAGCGGCGCCGCGGCAACCGTACTGCTGGCGCTGGTGACGGCCGGTCTGATACTCCGCGCGATAGGCCTTGGGCCGCCTCGCCTGGCAGGTGATCGCGAGGCGCCCGTGGCCGCCGCATTGCTCTTCGATACCTCGACTCGCATGGAGTACCGCTTCGAGAATCGCACGCGACTTGAAGCTGCTCGCGCGGCAGCCGAGTCGGTGGTCAAGCAATTGCCCGAGGGGAGCGAATTGGCCGTGCTCGATACGCGGCCGGGTTCGCCCGTCTTCACGCAAGATCGCGCAGCGGCGACTCAGTCCTTGGAGCGATTGGCGACCAGCGGCTCCACTCGCACGCTGATCGATTCGCTCGACGCCGCCCGCGTTTGGCTCGAGCAGTCGCCGATTGAACGCAAGGAACTCTACCTCTTCACGGACTTGAGTCGCAGCGCGTGGCCTTGGGAAAAAAAGTCGGACGTAGATCCTCAAGGGTTGAGCCAAAACATGCCCGCGGGGTGCGCGGTTTATCTTGTTGATTTAGGAGTCGATCGTCCACGGAATGCGGCGATTAACGAGCTCCGCCTATCGCGAGAAACGTTGCCGCCGAGCGGCGAATTGGAGATCGAGGCGGACGTCAGGTCGATCGGCGACGCGAGCGCTCGCACCGTCGAGTTGGTCGTGGATCAGATCGATCCGAGTCGACCCGTGTTGCGCGACGGTCAAGTCGAGTGGCCTGAACCGACGACTCGTGGAAGCGCTGAAGTGAACTTGTCAGAAGGAGCGGACTCGACCGTTTCTTTCCGACTCTCAGGTTTGTCGCCGGGAACGGTCCATGGATTCTTGCGACTGTTGGGCGAAGACGGATTGGCCGTCGACGATAAGCGATACTTTACCGTGCTGGTGCGCGAGGCGGACCCGGTGCTCGTCGTGGTTTCCGAGGGGGCGACGGGCAAGTACTTCATGGAGGCGATGGCGCCGCTGGAAGAACGGCAGGCCGGGCGATCCGAATTGACTTGCGTCGAAGCGAAGCCCGCGGAGCTGGCTGCTCAAACGCTCGAGTCGTACACCGCGGTCTTCCTGCTCGATCCACCTCCATTGGCAAGCGAAGACTGGGGGCGGCTGGCGAAATATGTCGAGTCGGGTGGGGGACTGGGCATCTTCCTGGGGCATCAAGCACAGGCAGGTGGGACATTTCATGAAGCGGATGCCGAACGGTTGTTGGGAGGGCGGTTGCTGCGACGATGGCGAGCGCCGACGGGCGATGTTTTCTTGGCGCCGGATCGATTCGATCATCCCACAACGCGAGAGTTCCGCGAGGTTGCGACGTCGGTGCCGTGGGATCTTTTTCCCATCTTCCGCCATTGGGAACTTGATCCCTTGGCGCCGACCACTCGAGTCGTGATGCGGTACAGCAACGGATTGCCCGCGTTGTTGGAGGCTTCGGTGGGAAAGGGGCGGACGTTGGTGCTGACGACCCCGATCTCCGATCCGGCTCGACCTCGGGGCCGAGATGCGTGGAATGAATTGCCGACGGCGCCCGACGCTTGGCCCTTTGTCATGCTGGCCGACCAAATGGCTCGGCATCTGGCGGGCAGTCAGGCTCGCCGCATGAATTTCTTGACGGGGCAGGGGGGGGAGTGGCTGGGCCGGGCCGACGAGGAACCGGATACGTATCAGCTGTTCATGCCCACTGGGGAGACTCGCGATGTCCCCGTGCGCGACGGCCGTGTCGTGGTGATGTCCACCGAGTCGCCTGGGCAATACCGACTGCGAGGCTTTCGTAATGGTCCGCTGTTGCGGGGGTTCAGCGTCAATCTTCCGCCGAATGCGACCGATCTGGCGCGAGTGACGCCGCAAGAGTTGTCCGAGCAGTGGGGGGAGGGTCGCTACTTGGTCGTGCGGGGAGAGCAGGACATTCAGCGGCGGATCGGCGAAGCGCGCGTGGCCGCCGGCGTTGAATTCTATCCGTTCTTGTGGCTGTCGTTGGTGCTGGCGTTGGGCTTGGAATACTTGTTGGCGAATCGCTTTTACGGACGAACCTCGTGACCGACTGGTCGTTTTCACCCATCTTCGACAGCTATGGGCTTATCGCGCTTGCGATACTGGCTTTGGGCTTGCTGCTGTGGATTCGTCCTAACTTCGGCCGGGCGAGTCGCGTGCGCCGCGGGGTGCTCGGCGGACTTCGTCTTCTCGTGGTACTGCTGCTACTGCTGGCCGCCTTGCGTCCGACCTGCGTGCGCACGACTTCCAAAACGGAACGCTCGACCCTGCTGATTCTCGCCGACCGCAGCCGCAGCATGCGTCAACCCCATGCGGCCGGTTCGCAAACTCGCTGGGAAGCGCAACGCACGGCGCTCGATGCATGCACCGCAACGCTGGCCGACGTGTCGCGCGATGTGGAGGTGAAGGCGTGGACTTACGCCGATTCGCTGCAAGCGATCGAGGGAGGGATTGTGCCTCTCGCCGAAATGTCGCCCGATGGCAATACGGACATTGGCGACTCGCTGCAGATGGCATTGCGCAGCCAGTTGGGCAAACGATTGGTCGGCGTCGTGCTCCTGGGAGACGGCGTGCAAACGGTCGTGTCTCCTCGCGTCGAATTGTACGACGCGGCTCGTGAAGTCGGGCGACTCGGTTACCCGCTCTTTCCGGTCGTCTTCGGGCCGGTCGCGGCCGCGGCGCAGGCACGCGACGTGGCCGTGGAAAGTTTGCCCGATCAATTCACGGTCTTCGTCAAGAATGAACTGCGAGTGAAAGGGGCGATTCGAGTTCGTGGGTATGTCAACCAAGCCATTCCGATCGAACTGACGATGACGGACGCGGCGGGACAGACGCGGATCGTGGGAACGCGATCTGTCACGGCGCCCGAGGATAACGCGCAGGTGGATGTCGCTTTCGACTTGACCCCTCAAGAGACCGGCGTCTTCAAGCTCTCGCTGCGAGCGGCCGCGCAGGCCGGGGAATTGGTGACGCAGAATAACGAGTTGGGCGCCTACCTGCATGTGTTGGAAGGGGGGCTCAAGGTGCTTTATCTCGAGGGAGAGTTGCGACACGAACAGTTGTTTCTCTCGCGGTCGCTCGATGCTTCTCCTGATCTCGATTTGGAATTCCAATGGATCGATCCGCGTCGTCGCGATCGCTGGCCGGTCGATCTTTCGTCGCTGTTGGAGAAGCCGAAGTTTGACGTGTTGATTCTCGGCGACCTTGATTCGACGGCGTTGGGCGACAGGGGATTAGCGGCCATCGCCAAGGCGGTCGATAGCGGCCGCGGACTGGCCATGCTGGGAGGCTATCACAGCTTTGGACCGGGAGGTTATGGCGAAGGTCTCTTGTCGCCAGTCTTGCCCATCAAGATGGACAAGTTCGAGCGACAAATGTTTGACGAACCTCATCGCGTCGACTTGCACATCGCTGGTCCCGTCAAGTTGTCGCCATCGCGACCGCACCCGATTACGCAACTGGCGGCCGGCGCGGACAACGAGTCGCGATGGGGGACTCTCCCGCCGCTCGACGGAATCAACAAGTTCTTGGAGGTGAAGTCGGGTGCGGGAACGCAAGTGTTGCTCGAATCGACTCGCCAAGAACCCGTGTTGGTCGCGTCCGAGTATGGCAAGGGGCGAGTGCTGACGTTCGCGGGCGATTCGACTTGGCGCTGGCGAATGCGGGGGCGAGGGGACGATCATCGTCGATTCTGGCGGCAAGCCATCCTGTGGCTCGCTCGACGCGAAGACTCGCAACGCAACGACGTCTGGCTGCGACTGGCGCAACGCCGACTGCTGCGAGGCGCCAAGTTGTCATGGAGCGCGGGGGCGAGGGCGCCGACGGGCGAACCGTTGCCTGATGCTCAACTGGCCGCTGATCTGGTCGGACCCGATGGAAAACGCACCCCGCTCCCCTTGGCGAAGGGGAAGGAAGAGTGGAACGGCATCGTGGAGACTCGGGGGGCGCCCGGCGATTACCGTATTGAACTGCGAGCGCTGGTGCAGGGAAAAGTGGTCGGCGAAGCGCGGGGGGAATTCCTGGTATTCGACCAGGATTTGGAACTAGCGACGCCGGGCGCCGATCACGACCAGATGTCGCGATTGGCGGATCTCACGCGTGATCACGGCGGGCGAGTTGTCGCGCCGGAGGCCTTGCCAGCGCTGCTGTCGGAATTGGCGGAGAAGAGTCGCAGCGTGCAAGTCGAAGTGCAGACAAGCTGGCGACTGGGCGATACGGCGCTCGACGCCTGGCTCGTCTTTCTGGCAATGGTCGCCTTGCTATCGGCCGAATGGTATCTTCGGAAGCGATGGGGGCTGGTGTGATCGAGCATTCAACTTCAGGAACCAGGCTTATGGCGGATCTAGACCGGCGGGAGTTTCAGGGGACTGCGTTGGGTTCGCTTTTGACCCTATCGCTGCTCGAGACGCTCTTTCAGCGTGATGCGTTCGGCGATCAAATGAAAACCGTGGCCGCTCGCTGGCTGGCGGAGATTCACGAGCTGGGCAACGATGTGAAGGGGAAGAAGCTCAAGCAAACGGAATGGCAGGCGAAAATCGAACAACTGTTTGCACGCGTCGATCTGCAGGATTTGCTGCGGTTCATCGACTTCGAAAAGCTGACGGCGAAAGTGGATCTGCAAAAGCAGGGTGAAATCAGCTTGAAGCCGGTCTTTCCCGAGGTCGAGGGGTTGCCCAAGCAATTGGTGTTTGGTTCGCAAGTGTTCGCCTTGGGACGCGGCCGCTCGGTGGTCCCGCATGGCCACGACAACATGGTGACCGCGTTCTTGATTCTCAAGGGCGATTTTCAAGGTCGGCTGTACGATCGACTGGAAACAACGCCTGAATTCATGATCATCAAGCCGACGATCGATCGGCCGTTTGGCGTCGGTGAATGCTCGACCATTTCGGATGACAAGGATAATGTGCACTGGTTTAAGGCGACCAGTGAATCGGGTTACATCTTCAACATTCACGTGATGAGCGTGAAGCCAGGGCGAACCGGCCGCGTCTACATCGACCCCGAGGGCGAGTCGTTGGCGGGAGGGCGAATTAAGGCTCGCAGGATCAAGCACGACGAGGCGTTTCGCAAGTACGGCTAGTCATGTACGACGGACTTCCAGCCGTCGATTCTGGGTATTTCGCTCGGCGCAAATCGCTTGGGTATTCGTTGTGGCTGGGAACTGGACTGGCTGAGCGGCGAGCTTATGTGGTCGGGAGGAATCGACGGACTAGAAGTCCGTCGTACAGCAGAGAGTCGATTCACAGCCGCAGATTCCAGGCATCGAGCGAATAACGCTGTGCGACTAGCTCTTGCGTGAAGCGACTTGGCCAATCCGCGTAGGGATTGCTCGCTTGCCAGATGTCGGCAAGCGAGCGTCGAACGGCTGCGGGGTCGAAAGGGAGGTTGCGGATAAAGTCGCCGTGAGGGCGTCCCCCTCGATATTCGGGCTCACGTGGTGGAGCGGCGAGCAACTCGCCTACCGTCTCCAACGGAAAATCGTAGAGCAGCGTGCCGTGATAGAGCAGATGAGTTCGTTTGCAGCGTAGGCTGTTGCCCGAGAACTTGTAGTCGCCCAACGCCAAGTCGCTGGTGCCTCGTTGAGTTACTGCCTCGCCGCGCCAAGCGACCGAGGCGGCGCCCAAGGATTGGGACGCCGGCCCAGGGGCGATCACTAGGGCGTTGAGGATCGCCTCGCGAATCTTGCCGAGCACGAATTCATGAGCGACCTCGATCATTTGTAGTCGAGGATGATAGGTGTACGGGAGGAGCACCGTATACATGAGGCATCCCGGGCCGATGACTACGGACCCGCCGCCGCTGGCTCGACGAAGAATCGGGATTTTGCGAGCACGACAGAGTTCCACGTTTGTTTCCGTCGCGTAACGGCAGGAACGGCCCAGGATGACGGCCAATTGAGGAGATTCCCAGAGACGCAACACGCAACTGGGGCCCCGGTCCGCCTCGGCGTCCTCCAGCAGCGCCTCGTCCAAGGCGAGGTTCTCGGCGGGCGTGGGGAGCGTGACATCGAGCAGGTGCATAAGTAGTGTGGGTTCTTGGGGAGGGGGCGGAGGCGATGCGGCCCCTTTTCCGTCGGCCAGGGTCGCTCCTACACTGTAACTTGACCATACCTTGGACCACGAGGCGGGGATTGAGGCATGGGGCAACGAGAAGCAAGGTGAACCATGTCTATGCATAATGATTCCGACCGCGGGACGGACAACGCCCCGGCGTCGCCCGATGATCTCTTACCAGCCGTGCAGCCGCCGAGCGCCGGGTTCTTGCTTCAATTGTTTCTGATTCCGCTCTTGATCGTCAGCGTGATCGTGCTGGTCTGGTTGATGTTCAGCTGGCTGGCGAGCGCGGGGAGCGACCCGCGGGAGTTGGTTCGCGATTTGAAGAAGCTAAACAACTCGAGCTGGCAGAAGGCTGTCTCCTTAGCGAATCAGTTGCAAGACCCCCAGTACGACTCATTGAAGGATGACGGCACGCTGGCCAAGGAATTGGCGGAAGTTCTGGATGCCGAGTTAGCCGCGGGAAAGACGGACTCGGCGCGGTTGATGCTTCGCATCTACCTGTGTCGGATTTTGGGGGAATTTCGCGTGGGGGATGGCTTGCCGGCGTTGATGAAGGCGGCCGCTCAAGAGAAAGCGAAGGAAGAAGTGGATGTTCGAGCCTCCGCGCTCGAATCGCTGGCCATCCTGATCAAGAATCTGGGCCCCGAGAAAATGCAGGAGTCCGATCCCTTGCGCCAAGTGCTGCTCGATTGCTCAAGCGCGGTACCCGCGAGCGGCGGAGATGACGATGCTTACGCCGAAGTTCGGTCGCGAGCCGCGTTTGCGCTAGGAGTGATGGGAGGCGAGGAGGCTGTGTCTCGGCTGGAGCAGATGCTCGCGGATGCATATCCCAACGCACGCTATAACGCCGCCGTCGGATTGGCTCGGCAAGGCGATATTCGCTGCTCAAAAGTGTTGCTCGAAATGCTCGACCCGCAGAATTCCGAGGTGGTGAAGAGCGAGCAATTGGAGAGCAATCGCGAGGCGAAGCGTTTGAGCGTGCTGGTGAACGGGTTGCGAGCTGCCGAAGTGTTGCTGCTGAAACAGCCTGCCACGGGGGATGTCGCCGAATTTGATGCGGTGCGGGCCGCCGTGGTGAAGTTGAGCGAAGCGAGTGAGCCCAAGGCGGTTCCCATCGTGGCTCGTGATGTATTGCAAAACCTCACGCCGGCGAAAGCGGGGAAAAGCTAACCCGGCCAGAGGCGGGTCGACGGACTGCTAATCGGTCCGTTCGCGCCGCGGTTTTTTCCTGGCGCGCCCCAGGTCGAGCACCCTTGTCGGCTGTGTGTCACAAAAAATTTAGAATTTTTTGTGTTGATATAAGTCTTTTTTTGTCAAGCATTTGTGTGCTGAATGTTGGTTTGGAGTGCTCAAAAAGTGTTTGCGATTGCCTGCGGAGTCGGGCAAACTGGCGGTTAGAACAATTGTTCCGACAAGTCACCTCGGGAGGGGTTGCATCGACGGCGCGTCCGCGGAGGGCGGCACGCTGGCTGGTGTCTCGGGGCGGAAACATAGAGGGGGCCATGCAATGAATCTCAACAGACATCGCGGTCATGAGCCGCAACGGTTGCCTGGGGCATTCGAGGGGAGTATGGCGGGGTTAGGGAATTCGCTCGCCGATCTACTGGGAGCGGCGATGGATGGGATGCTGCGGCGTTCGCGTGGAGCGGCTTGGGTCGCTGTCGCGATTGCTGGGCAGTTTGGGCTGACGTCGCCCTGGATGATGTCGCCTGTGCGAGCTCAAGACTGCCAGTCGTACCGCATCGTGCAGAAGACGGTGTTTGACGAACGTCCGGTCGTTGTTCGTCGTTTAGAGACCGAGACGACGTTTGAAGAGCGTCAAGTCACGGTGCGAAAGCCGGTGTGGGACGAAGAAGTGCGTGAGCGTCGCTACACCGTGGCTCGGCCGGTGATCGAGACCGATGAACGCGAAGAGCGTTACACGGTGCGGCGGCCCGTGTGGGAGACCGAGTACCGCGAGGAGTCGTACGATCGGGTGACCTACGTCGAAGAGACGCACACTCGCCAAGAACGCTACATGGTTCAGCGGCCGGTCTGGGAAGAACGCGTGCAGGAACAGCAGCAGGTGGTGCGACGAGCGGTCGCGGACACGGTGTTGCAGGACCAGCAGTACACGACTTACGAGCCGGTGACGTCGTACTCGACGCAGTACGTGGATCAAGGCCAAGTGGTCAATAACTACGTCTACCAGCCGGGCGCCGTGCGTACGCGTTTGCGTTGGCTGCCGGGTTCTTACTATCCCGAACCGACGACCGGGATGCCGGTATGGCATCGAGCGGGTTTGCACTGGGTGCCGACGCAATTGCCGGGGACCTATCAGGTCCAGCAGCAATATGTGCCGAACATCGTGGCTCAGCAGGTTCCTGTGACGCAGTACCAAGCCAAAGTGGTGACTCAACGAGTCCCGGTGCAGGTGATGCGCTATCAAGATGAAGTGGTGACGCAGCAGATTCCGACGAAGGTTTGCCGCATCGAGCAGCAGGAAGAGGTGCGCGAGATTCCCTACAAAGTACGCCGTCCGGTGACGGAACGCGTGGTGAATCAGGTGCCGGTCCAGGTCTGCAAGTGGATCGAGGAAGAGCGAGTTCGCAAGGTGCCGGTGCGGACGGAACGCATTGAATATGAAGAGCGAGTTGAGCCGTATCGCGTGAAGGTGTTGCGCTACGAGGACGAAGTGCGCACGTTCCAGGAACCGCGGACGGTCAACAAGTGGGTGCAGTACGAATCGATGCAGCGAGTGCCTCGCACGGTGGTGATGCGAGTGCCGATCGACGAGTACGGTAATGACTTGGTGATGCCGCCGCCTGCGCCGCTGCCGCCCAATTCGGTGCGCAAGGTGCCTGCGGCGACGCCGCCCGCGGCGCCCAAGACGCCCGCCGCGAAATCGCCCGCCGCCAGCAAGCCTGCTGCAAAGTCGCCCGCTGCGAAAGCGCCCGCTTCGAAAGCGCCGCCCGTGAACGCCGATGCCGCGCAGGCGTCGGCTGAGACGCCCGTCGCCGACACGCCGCCTCGTTTGGATGGCCCCGAGAATGGGGACGCGGCGGACGAGTCGAATGACGGCGCCGCCCCGGCGGAGTCCAATGACGGCAATCCCAGTGATTTACCCGTGAAGCCCTCGCGTTTAGATTTGTCGCCGCCCGCGGGCCCTCTTGCTCCCGGCCTGCTGAATCCAGGGCCCGGCGGCTTGAATCGGGGCATTCGTATTCCGCAGCGCGCGAAGACCACTTAAGGGTTGGCGGCGATTCTCCATGATGACGGCTGATTCCGAATCAGAAGGGGAGTTGGATTCGCCGCGCGAGTCGGCGAGCCCAGCGATGCCGCTGGAGGGTCGTCATGTTTGGTTTGCGGGGAAGTTAGGTGGTCTGAGTCGCCGCGAAGCTCTGCAGTTAGTGCGTCAGCAGGGGGGAGTTCCCTACGACGAATTTGACCTCGGGCTTGTAGATCTCGTGGTGATTGGCGCCGATGAGCTTCCACTTGGCGACAAGGAGGAAGTTCTGCCCGAGGCGGTTCGCGAGGCGGCGGCCCATGGCCAACTCGAGGTCCTCTCCGAGACATCGCTGTGGCAGCGACTTGGGCTCGTCGAAAACGAGCAGAACGTCCGTCGCCTCTACACGCCCGCGATGCTCGCACAACTGCTGAACGTCCCCTTGGCGACCATTCGACGCTGGCATCGACGCGGGCTCATTGTGCCTGTGCGCGAAGTGCATCGCTTGCCCTACTTCGACTTTCAAGAGGTCGCGACCGCTCGCAGGTTGGCTCAACTGGTAGCGGCAGGCGCTTCGCCCGCGGCCATCGAAAAGAAACTGGCCGAGTTGGCTCGTTATGTTCCCGATGTGGAACGCCCACTGGCGCAGTTGTCGGTGATCGTCGAGGGACGGCAGTTGCTCTTGCGGCAGGGCGAGGGGTTGGTCGAGCCGGGGGGGCAACGGCGATTTGATTTCGACGCGTTGGAAACCGCCGACGCCTTGATCGATGAAGTGGTGCAGGGGCCCGCGGAGTCGGTGGTGCTGGCTTTTCCCCAGCCTCAAGATCAGCCGCTCGAACCGGCCGAACTGTTGCGGTTGGCCGCTCAAGCCGAGGACGATGAGCAGTGGGATGTGGCGGTCGATCTCTACCGCGCCGCTTTGGCGGCTGGTGGACCAAAGGCGGAGGTCTGTTTCCAGTTGGCTGAAGTGCTCTATCGAACCGGCGACCTGGCTGGCGCTCGGGAGCGATACTACGTCGCGATCGAGTTGGACGAGGACTATGTCGAGGCTCGAGCCAACTTGGGCTGTCTGTTGGTCGAATTAGGACAGCCGGAATTGGCGGTTGCCGCCTTCAGCGGAGCGCTGCGGCATCACGTCGAGTATCCCGACGCGCACTATCACCTGGCGCGAACGCTTGACGAACTCGGACGCCTGCAGGAGGCGGAAGAGCACTGGCGTTCTTTTTTGAGGTTAGCGCCCGGCAGCCCCTGGGCCGACGACGCTCGTCGACGTCTCGGGGCGGAAGCCGACTCGTCCAGTGAATCGGCCCCGTAGCCAGCCAGTATGGGCGTGAACCATTGGAAGTTGACTGGCCGTGAGTGGTCCGTCGAAGTCGGCTACGTCTTTTCGCGACAGTTATCGCTTGGCGGTGAAGCGACGGTTCCCGCCTTCCCTTGCTCTCACGATTTTGACAGGATAGGTCGTCCGGACGTACCGGACAATGCGTTAAAGGTCTTGGGTTTTTCGAGCAGGATGCGTCGGATGGAGAAGAGAACTCGCTATCAGGAAAAGGTCATCAAGAACTTCTATGAGAATCGCGAAGCAATTGCGGTTCAACGACTTCAGGAGTTGGTGACCGAACTCTATTTGTCGACCGGGAAGAAGCGTCAGCAGCACTGGAAGAACATCGTTACGCATCTTGAAAACCTGGCGGTTCCCGCTGCTCAGATTGAGAACCTGGTCAAGCAAGACGACCCGGAGGTTGTCCTCAAGTTCATCAAGAAGTTCGCTGACAAGGTCTGACGTGCGTTAACCTTGCGGCGTATTGTGCAAACTCTGGTATTCTTGACGCCCACTTTCTAGAAAGGGGCTCCATTGAGTTCCATGACGGAAGCGGGGCGAGCTTCAAGGCGATCAAGAGGCGGAGGTGAAGTGGGTATGCGGACAACTTGGAACTTTCATTCGGCGGGACAGCTGACGTTCGGCGCCGGTTCCGCCGCTCGCTTGGGGTCTCTCTGCACTCGGCGCGGGTGGCGGCGAGTGTTGATCGTCACCGATCCCGTGTTGGTGCGAGTGGGTTTATTGGAGACCATCCGCAAGCCGCTCGAAAGCGACGAGATTCTTGTCGATGTCTTTGATGGCGGCGAGGCGGAGCCTTCGATCGCCGCCGCGGAGCGAGCCATCGCCAAAGCGCGGGAATTTGGGCCGGACGCGATTCTCGGGCTGGGTGGCGGCAGCAATATGGACTTGGCCAAAATCGCCGCGGCAGTGCATGCCCACGGCGGCTCGCCAAGAGATTACTTTGGTTGGGATCGAGTTCCCGGTCCCGTGACCCCTTTGATCTGTGTGCCGACAACAGCGGGGACGGGGAGCGAAGTTTCGCATGCCGCGGTGCTGACCGATACCGAAGCTCACCTGAAAGTAAGTACGCTCAGTCAATATTTGCGGCCGGCCGTGGCGCTGGTCGATTCCGAGTTGACTCTCAGTTGTCCCGCGAAAGTTACGGCCGACAGCGGTATCGACGCGCTCACCCATGCGATCGAAGCCTATCTCGCCACCGACTTCCGGGAACTCGACTTGCCGCCCGGCGAATCGGCGGCCTACGAGGGGAGTTTTCCGCTGGGCGCAGCACTCGCGGAGAAGGCCATTGAATGGGTGGGAGTACACTTGGAAACCGCAGTGCGCTCGCCAGGCGATCGTGCGGCTCGCGAAGGGATGGCTTTAGCGGCGACGACGGCTGGGCTGGCCTTTTCCAACTGCGCGGTGGGGCTTGTGCACGCCCTCGAGTATCCGATCGGCGGTGTGTTGCATTGTTCGCATGGCGCTGGCAACGGACTTCTGCTCCCGCATGTCATGCGCTATCTGTCGCCGGTGCGGCAGCCCGAGTTGGCACGGATCGCTCGTCTGTTGGGCGAAGACACCACGGGGTTGACTGAGTCGGCCGCGGCCGAGCGAGCCATTGTCGCGGTCGAACGGTTGCAACGAGCCGTCGGCATTCCGACTCGCATTCGCGACTTGGGGGGAACGCCCGAGCAATTGGGAGTCTTTGCCGACAAGGCGTTTGCCATCAAGCGGCTGATGCTGATGTCGCCACGAAAACCGACTCGCGACGACCTACTGAAGATCCTTGAAGCTGCCTTCTAGCAACGCCCAGGACCATGCGCCAATACCACGAATTGCTGCAACGAATTCTCGACACGGGCGCGGCCAAGACCGATCGCACGGGAACGGGAACCCTGAGCGTCTTCGGCCATCAGATGCGCTTCGATCTGCAGGCCGGGTTTCCTCTGGTGACCACCAAGAAGGTGCATCTGCGGTCGATCATTCACGAATTGCTGTGGTTTCTGCAGGGCTCAACCAATATTCGTTACCTGAAAGAGAACGGCGTCTCGATCTGGGATGAATGGGCCGATGCCGCGGGCGAGTTGGGGCCCGTTTATGGCTACCAGTGGCGCTGTTGGCCGACAGCCGACGGGCAGCACATCGATCAGATCACGCAGGTCTTGGACCAGATCAAGTCGACGCCCGATTCGCGCAGGCTGATTGTCAGTGCCTGGAACGTAGCGGACGTCCCGCGAATGCGCTTGCCGCCCTGCCACCTGCTGTTTCAGTTTTATGTGGCGGATGGTCGGTTGTCGTGTCAGATGTACCAACGCAGCGCGGATGTATTTCTCGGAGTGCCGTTCAACATCGCCTCCTATGCGCTGTTGACAATCATGGTGGCGCAAGTGTCGGGCCTGCGGCCTGGTGAATTCGTCCATACGTTGGGGGATGCTCATCTATACACGAACCACCTGAAGCAAGCGCGGTTGCAGTTGTCGCGCGAGCCGCGCCCCTTGCCCACGATGTGGGTCAATCCCGACATTCAATCGTTGTTCGAATTCCAATTCGCCGATTTCCGGCTCGAAAACTACGATCCGCATCCGCATATTCCCGCACCGGTGGCCGTATGATCGTGTCCTTGATCGTGGCAGCCTCCGAGGATGGAGTGATCGGTCGAGATGGCGGGATCCCCTGGCGACTGTCGTCCGATTTGCGACGATTCAAGCAGTTGACCATGGGGCATCACTTGGTCATGGGGCGGAAGACCTTTGAGTCGTTAGGGCGAGTGCTGCCTGGGCGCACTTCGATTGTGCTCTCCCGACAGCCCGATTTTTCGCCTCCCCCGGGCGTCCTCGTGGCCCGCGACATTTCACAGGCTCGACAATGGGCCGCCGACGACGAAGAGCTCTTCGTCATCGGCGGGGCCGAAATCTATCAGTTGTTTCTGCCGCAGGTCGACCGGATTTACTTGACTCGCGTCCAAGGGCACGTTGCAGGCGATACTTACATCGATCTTGCTCGTCTCACCGACGGCGCCTCGTGGCGCAGGACGAGCAGGGAAATGCATGCAGCCGACGAAAAGAACGAGTTTCCGCATGTCTTTGAGATTTGGGAACGAGTGGTCGCGGCCAATTGATCTTGTACGACGGACTAGGAAGTCCGTCGTACATCATCCCCCGTACGACGGACTTCTAGTCCGTCGCCATGTGTCTTGCGTGTCGAACGTCGTCCTCAACGGCCTGAATCGACGGACTGGAAGTCCGTCGTGCAGGCAGACGCGCGACGGACTGGAAGTCCGTCGTACAATTCGGGCCTTCACGAGTCGAGTTGGCAACGCTCTGGAATTGGAGAGAGGCCATGAAGCTGCTGTTGTTCAGCGATCTGCACGCGGATGTGGGGGCGGCCGAGCGGCTAGTCGCTTTGGGTGCTGACGCGGACCTTTGGGTCGGTGCAGGGGACTTTGGCAATCTTCGTCGGCAGGTCGATGTCTGTTTGCGAGTGCTCGGTCGAGTTGGCAAGCCAGCTGTTCTCGTGCCCGGTAACAACGAATCAGATGAGGAACTCCGCGACGCGGCAGCTGAGGCTTGGCCCGCGGCGCGAGTACTGCACGGGCAAGCAGCGACCATCGACGGTATCTCGGTCTTTGGGATTGGCGGTGGCATCCCCAAGACTCCTTTTGGGCCTTGGAGCTTTGACCTCGATGAGAACGAGGCTGTGAAGCTGCTTACGACGATGACGTCGCAAGCGTTGTTAGTGAGCCACTCGCCGCCTTGGGGGCATGTCGACCGCGACTCTCGCGGGAGAAGTTTAGGCAGTCGAGCGGTTCTTGCTGCCGTTGAGCGAACCAATCCCCGACTGGTGGTCTGCGGGCATATTCACGGCAGCGCGGGGCAATCGTCACAAGTGGGGGAGTCGCGAGTGATCAATGCCGGCCCACAGGGAATGCTCTGTGAATGGCCCAGCTGAAGCGTGCCCCAATGTTCGACTGACTCCTAGTCCGTCGCTCCCACTGTACGACGGACTTCTAGTCCGTCGATTCCGCTATACGACGGACTTCCAGTCCGTCGATCTGAGTGCGACGAGCGAACCGTCCTGCAATCTTGACAGCCCACGTCTTAGGCTGTGACGAGCGGCTAGGCTTGGATCTTGCCAATTCGCACGCGAGTGAAGTGCTGGCGATGGCCGTTGCGTCGACGGTAGTTCTTGCGGCGGCGGAATTTCTGCACGACCAATTTCGGGCCGGCAACATCGCCGAGGACTTCCGCGGTGACGGAGGCGCCTTCGACCAGCGGCTTGCCGAGCTTGAGGCCCTCGGCGCCGGAGACGGCGAGCACTCGGCCAAAGGTCAGCGAGCTGCCGACAGCAGCTTCGCGGCGGTTGACGATGAGTTCCTGGCCTTCTTCCACTCGGTATTGGCGGCCGTCTTCGACGATGATCGCGTACATAGCTGACATCCGACGTCGTAACAAAGGGTTCGTGTGAAGACTGATTCGGTTGGCGGCCCAAAAATGACCACCGCCTCAAGTAGGCATTGCCTGTAACCAGCGACAGGAGAGGAGAACAAGTTCAACCACTCGCCATGCCGACGCTAGGCACCCGAACCAGCTTGCGTTAATTTGGGAACGCGACAGAATACTGCAATTATCGGCGGCCGTCGAGTCCGTCGCCGGGAAATATGGGCTGATCGCTCCGACTTACCAGTCAAGTCGGGTGGTTAATCCGCTGATTGGCAGGTACTTTCGCGTCCATCCCCTTTGGCAGCCTCCACTTAAACGGCAGGAAGCGACATGTCCGACTATCCCCGCATCTTCCGTGTTCGTCAAAAATTCGACGCTCCGCGGGTCCACGATATCGAAGCGGAAGTGGCTGCTCAACTTACGGCGTTGGATTTGAGTCAAAAAGTCCAGCCTGGCCAGACTGTGGCGATCACTGCGGGGAGTCGCGGGATCGCGAATATTCACCGAATTCTCCGGGCCGCCGTGCAGCATTTTCAGAAACTTGGGGCTCAACCTTTCATCGTACCGGCGATGGGGAGCCATGGCGGCGGAACGGCCGAGGGGCAGCGGAAGGTGATTGAGTCGTACGGCATCACCGAGGAATTCTGCGGCTGTCCGATTCGGGCGAGCATGGAGACCGTGGTGGTGTGCCAAGCCGCCGAGGGTTTTCCCGTTCATTTTGATAAGCACGCCTTCGGGGCTGATCACGTGCTGGTCTGTGGGCGAGTGAAGCCGCATACGGGATTCGTGGGTGATATCGAGAGCGGCTTGATGAAAATGATGCTGATCGGCCTGGGGAAGCACGCCGGGGCGAAGATCTATCATCGCGCGATCATCGATTACAACTTCGGTCAGATTCTGCGGAGTGTGGCGCGGGAAGTACTCACTCGTTGCCGCATTGTGGCTGGTTTAGCGATCGTGGAGAACGCTTACGATGAGACGGCGTTGATTGAAGCGGTGGCGCCGGCGGTTTTCGAAGAGCGGGAGCGACAGTTGTTGTTGCAAGCCCGAGCTTGGCTGCCCAAATTGCCTTTCAAGGTGGCTGACTTCTTGTTTATCGACGAGATTGGCAAGAATATCAGCGGCACGGGCATGGATACCAACGTGGTGGGGCGCAAGTACAACGATCACGCGGCTCGCGAGGATGAATTTCCCAAAGTGCGGCGGATTGCGGTGCGCAGTTTGACGAAGGACACCTACGGCAATGCCACGGGGCTGGGAATCGCCGAATTCTGCCGCTCGCAGGTGCTACGCCAGATGAATGTCGAGGCGACTCGCATTAACTGTCTCACGGGAGGGCACCCGACGGCGGCGATGCTGCCGTTGGACTATGAGTCAGACCAAGAAATCTTGGATGCGGCGCTGCCAACCATCGGGCTAACCGATCCGCCGCGAGCGCGTTTGTTGTGGATCCGCAACACCCTGGATGTTCGCGAAGTCGAGTGTTCCGAGGCTTACTTGGAAGAAGCTCGCACGCGCGCTGACTTGGAAGTCATCGCCGAACCGCGCCCCATGCCTTTCGACTCACACGGCAATTTGTCGACCGTCCGTGACTTGGGAGGCGGCGAGCCCGATCATCACGTAGGATGAGTCTTGGGCGGCGGGAATCGTGAAGACAGTCTGGGGCGACGGGGCGGCCTGTCGTATAATGACGCCTTTGACGTCGTTTGTTCGTTGGGCTGGAAAGTCGGATCATGTCGCAACCCTGGTCACAACGCGTGTCGGAACGCTACCAGGTGACATTGCCCGCCGATGTGGCGGCTTGGTTCGACGAGCAGCGTTGGGAGTTGTCTGGAGGGGGGGAGTTCAACCTGCCTCTGGCGCCGGATCAGGTCATGGACCCCGAACCGGGAATGATCTGGCCAGGATTCATGTTGCCTGACACGCTGCCGCTAATCAGCAACGATTATGGCGATTGGCTTTGTCTACGCATCGGCAGCGGCGGCCAGATCGTCGAGTGCGTTTACTGGTCGCATGCCGGCGGCGATTGGATTCCTTACGGTCGCACTTTGGCCGAAGCGCTCTTGTATGACGCACTGCGCGGTCGCGAGACCGGTGGGCGCACGCCGGGAGGGAATTTTTCCGCAACCGCCGACCCTTCCCAAGATGGTTGGCGGACTCACGTCGAATGGAGCTGGCGTCAGTTGGGATTGTCGACACGCGATCTGCCCGCATTGTTGGAGCAGTCGCCCGACGTATTTCGGCAACGGATGCGGGACGAGGGGCTGGCTCGCTGGGCGATTTCCCGCGACGAAGTTCTGCGCCACCTCGACTGTGAACTGCGGTTGCGCAGTGATTACCGAGTGGCTCAACGGATCGGCGTGGCTTGGGAGCCCGATTACGTCCAGTGGATGTTCGATACCGATCTGATTCCCGATACTCGTCGCGATGAACTCAAGGCTTACTTTGCGATCGAGGGATCAAAGCTCCTGGCGCAAGACTGGGAAGGGGCGGAGCGAGCCGCCTTGCGCGTGATGGAAGCGAGGGGAGACTTAGGCTGGGCCTATGATGTCGCGGGTTGGGCCGCGGAACGCCGGGGGGATATCGGGACCGCGGTGACTCGCTATTGGGCCGGTTTGAAGCCCTCGCTGTTCGCCGACCATACGGTTCGCTTCCGTACGCACTGGGTCGCCGACGGCTTTGCCAAATTCGCTGCTGCGCGTCTTTGCGAGCTGCGCGAGCAAGTGCCCGCGGATTGGGCCGAAGACCCCTATTTCCAGCTCTACTGGCGGCAAGAGCCCGCGACCCTGCGACCGCGAGTCGCCGAGTATTGGTTGGAAAAAGCGGCGTCGGCGGAACTCGCGGGCGAACCCGCGGATGCATACCAGCATTACTACCGCGCAGGCTGGGACTTGGGACTCGACCAGCTGGATGGTTACGCACGCATTCTCGAAGGGCTCGAGAGAACCGCCTTATCGATGGGCGACATGGGCCAAGCTCGCATTGCTCGTTTGCAACGCGACTTGCTGTAAGGCAGCTCGGAGTCCCAGTATTCGACCCGCTAGTTCAACCCGCTCCACGCTAAGGAAAAGGGAGCACTCATCGTCGCTTGTCGTCACTGATCGGCTTCACCGCTGGCTTCAGACCGCGGCCGAAGAACAGAATATCCAGCCTCTGCTGGAATTCGAGGATGTGCCGTTTACGCGATCCAACTTCGCGACGCCATCGCCTGCCGGGCATGGCCCTCTACCGCTCCTCAATTCAGGAAATGCCGTAGGCCTCATGGATACCACACGGCCGTTTGGATTCGTGGAATTCGTGCGATTCGTGGTCCACCCCCATCCGTGCCTCGCAACAGCGGACTCGGCGTATCCGACGCGGCCCAACGAACCAGTAGTTGGGAAACGCCTCGCGCAAACCTCGGGCGTTAGTGGTTCATTTTCGCGAGTTCCGCGGCGGCCGCCGCGTGACTCGGATTGATCGCCAACGCCATGCGAAACCAGACTTGCGCCAAGTCGGGGCGGCCCAGCGCGAGCGCCGTCTGGCCTAGGCGAAAACGCAGATTGGCGTCTTGCGGGGCGTCGGCGGCTTGCTGGTGCAATTGAGTAAACACATCGCGCAGACTCTTGAGCTCCTCGCTGGTTTTGGCGGCCGCGACCGCTTTGTCGTCTTGTCCTGTGCGCCGATAGGCCTGCGCCAGTTTGAAGTGGGCTTCGTAGTCGCGTGGGTGTTTCGCGACGGCTTTTTCCAGTCGCCCCACGGCTGTCTGAGCGTCATCTCCTTCCAAATCGAAAGTGGCCGCGAGCAGCAGGGGGGCGAGGGCGTCGGGCGCTTTGGCCAGAGCTCGGTCGACCAACTCTCTTGCTTTCGCCTGCTGGCCGGTGGCATGGAGGCACTCGGCCGAGAGCACCCAAGTCGGCGGTGTATCGGAGCACTTCGCCAACGTCTCCAAGGCCTCGACGTACTTGCGCTGTTTCACCTGGCATTCCGCCATTTCCAGCTGAATGTCGGCGGCGGCCGCTTGAGTGGGGTTGCGACGAAGCGATTCGCGATATGCCGCGATCGCCTCGTCGTAATGTTCGAAGTCCTTGTGCATGAGGCCGATCAAGCGGTGAGGACGCGCATCTTCGGGCGCCAGTTGGGCGATGATCTCGAGATGGGAAAGTGCTTGATGAATCGCGCCCAGGTCGTAGTAGCATGACGCCAGCCAGCGATGAGCGTCCACGGCTTTGTCATCCGCCGAGACGGCTCGCGTGAGCGGCGTGATGGCCTCGAATTGTTGGCCAAGCTGGTAGAGCGCTTGACCTGCCAGGGTCAGGGTGCGTACCTGCAGTTCCGGAGTGTTGGCGGCATAACCAAGTTCGTCTAAAGCTAACGCAGGCTGGCCTTCCAAGATCAAGAGACCGCCCGCCAGGAAATGACGATGCGGCTCGTAGGCGGGCGATGCGGGCCAGCCAGGAAGTTCTTTTCGCACTCCGTTCGGATCGCCGCGATCGAGTGCCGCGAGCGCTCGTTGAAATCGTTGGCCCGCGGAACTCCAGTACCGTTGGTAGCCCAAGCCGCCCAGGCCCACGACCAGGACGACGCACAACACGCCGAGACGCCAGGGACCGCTCCGTGGTTCGCGGTCCTTGGCCGTTGGCGCGGAGGAAGGGGGAGCGACGTCCGGCGGTGGCGGGCTGCCCGAATCGGGCGTCGTTGCGGGCGAATCGGCGGAGGGGGGAGGCTGCGAGTTATCGGGCATAGTTTCGCTCTATTGGCTGGTAAGCTTGTTGGGGCCGCCGACACGGTGATGTTAGGGGCCCAGCGGTTCGACGACGATGTGCTTTCCAGGAGCGTCCAGGGTGAGTTGTTGCTGGACGCCCGAGGGCCAGTGAATGACGAGTCGCTGGGCCGCGGCATTATGGGGAACGGCCCACACGACCCGGTAGTCGCTTTGCGATAAGTAACTACCGCCTCCCTTCACGAGGCGAAGCAGATTGCCCTCAGGCGTGGCAAGAAAGAGATTCGCTCCGATCGCATTGCGGTTGGATTGGGTTCCCACTAAGCGGACAGAGAGTGAAGCTTGCGCCGAGTCCGTCTCATTGAGCAACAAGCGAGTTGGTTCGTTCACGTGGGCGATCGCCAAGTCGACATCGCCATCGTCGTCGAGATCGCCCGCGGCCAGGCCTCTGGCCTCCCAAGGTTCGCCAAAGTACTCGCCTCGCGGAAACTCGACGCGACGAAAATGGCCCGCTTGATTTTCGAGTAATAGCGGCAATTGACGTCGAGGGGCGGTACGCGGGTATTTGATCACGTGACCGTTGGCCACGACGACATCCTCGTCGCCATCCAAGTCGACATCGAAAAAGGACGTGCCAAAACCGACGAACAACCCGCCAAGCGCGGTGATGCCGGTCAGTTGGCTGACGTGAAGAAACTGCCCTTGGCCTTCGTTGCGATAGAGCGCGAATGCTTCTCGTTCGTAGTTGGCAACCCAGAGGTCGGGGCGTCCGTCTCGATTGAAGTCGGCCATGTCAACGCCCATGCTGCCATCGGGAATACCGCGGTCATCCGTGGCGACTCCCGCGGCAAGTCCTGTTTCGGTCAATTGTCCGCGGCCATCATTCAGGTAGAGATGATTCTCGGTGGTGTCATTGGCGACGTAAGCGTCGAGATCGCCGTCGAGATCGATGTCGCCCAAAACCACTCCCAGTCCTTTTCCCTCGCGTGAAACACCCGCGGTCGAGCCCACGTCGCGAAAACCGCCCCGACCGTCGCTGAGGAAGAGGGAATCGGGCAGGGGCAGGAAGTCGCGCGGCGAACAGATCTCTCGCTCGCCCTTCACAGGCGCTGGACAGACCGGATGGTTGGCTGGCGACCAGTTCACGTAGTGGGCGACGTAAAGGTCGAGATGTCCGTCGCCATTGAAATCGCCCCAGGCCGCGCTGCTGCTCCACAACCGATCGGCGCTCAACCCAGATTCCTCCGTGACGTCCAGGAAGGAGCCGTCCCCTTGATTCTGCCAGAGCTGGAGACCGCCGTAACCCGTCACCAAGATATCGCAGCAACCGTCGTTATCGTAATCGGCGGCGGCCACGCCATGCGTGAAGCGCCGAGCGTCCGCGACCCCGGCCTGACTCGTCACCGCGGAGAAAACGCCCGAGCCGAGGTTGCGAAAAAGCGCGGAAGAGAGTCCCACGGGCTGAAGCGAGTCGCCAAAGCGGCCGCCCCCTGGCAGAAAGACATCGAGCCGCTGGTCCCCATCGTAGTCAAAAAGCCCCACGCCCGCCCCAAGCGATTCGAGGATCGTGGAGTGCCCCTGTTCGCTGCCATTGCGATAAGTCCAGACAAGTCCCGCGTCGTCGGCGAGCTCGCGCCAGCGAAAGTGGCTTGGCGCGGGGGGGGAGGCGCCCGGCGGCGAGGACGCCGACAGAGTTGAGCTAGCAGTGGGCTGAGCGGCGTTGGTAGGGGCTGGTAAGACCTTGTTGGAAGTTGACGCGGAATTCGTAGGAGGCGATGAATTGCTTGAAGAGCACGAACTGGCGAAGGCGAGGGCGAAACAACCAAGAACCGTCGGCCACGCCGACAACCATGTGGAGGCTTTCATGGCGTGGATGCCGCGAGCGCCGCGCGGGCGGCGCGGTGCTGAGGTTCGATGCGTAGAATACTCAGCAGCCAGCCGCGCGCATCCGTCTCCCGCCCCTGCTCACGCAGCAACATCGCCGCTTCGTACCGTAAGTCGGCGTCTTGCGGCGACTCGATCAACTGCCGAGTGACTTCATGGAGTCGATCGGATTTTCGACGCAGGTCCGCGTGGATCTTGCGGTGATGCTCGGCCTCGGGCGCTCGCTTCGCGAGTTGATAGGCGCGAGCGAGGGCGAAGTGTAGACGTCCGTGACTGGGGTCTTCGTCAACCAGCGGCGCCAGTCGCGCGATCGATTCCTCATAGCGTCCGGCGGCCAAGTCAAGTTCCCCGAGTTCCACTTGAACCGTGATGCGTTGATCTCGAGGCAACTTTCTCTGAGCCAATTCCTGAAACTGCTCGCGAGCTTCGGCGGTGCGTCCTAACCGCCGTAGGCAGGCTCCCCGCCCCAGGCCCAACTCGGCGGCAAATTCCTCCTCATCGACCTCGTCGGCCCGGAGAACCTCGGAGTGTGAGGCCGCGTCGAGTTTTCGTTGCTGGGCGGCCAGCGTTTCGTACTGTTCCAAGGCCTCGGGGACGCTGTTTTGCTCTAGTAGCGCCTTGGCGTATCGTAGTCGAGCGGTGAGGTGCTGAGGGGCGAATTCCAGGATTGTGCGATACTCGTCGATGGCGCCTGGCAAGTCCCCTACGCGTTCGCTGATGGCCGCCTTCAGTAGTCGCGGCCGGGCGGCCGTTTTCTTCCACTCCGACCAAAACACCAAGCTGCGCCACGCTTCCTTGAGTCGATAGGACTTGATGTATCCTTCCGAGATGGCCTGATAAAAGTCTTCCGCCAGCAGATCGCTGGCGCCGTCGCGCATCAATCGAGACAAGAGCGATTCGGCGGCTTGTGTATCGCCGCGTCGCGCGGCGAGCAAAGCGCGTTGTTGAGCGAGTTCAAATTCGGGCCAACCGTATCGAGCCGCGCTGGTCAGGTACTTCTCGGCCAATAAATCAGAGCCGCCGCGACGATGTGCGACGGCTAGTAAGAAATGCACGTCCCCCCGCGGGCCGCGCCAGCGGTCAAGCTGTTCGAGACCCACGCGAGCCTGCGCGACATTTCCCGCTTCCAAGGCGGATTGGGCCGCATCCATTCGCCAGACAAACCAAGCCTCCGATGCTACCCAAAAGACCAGCCAACTGACCGCTCCGCCCGCGACGACGAAAGTCGCGAGGCGTAACGGCGATTGCGAACGAAAACTGGCAGCCATCGGATGCCTGTCGACTCAGTCGGGGAGAATTGTCGGAGGCCTGGGAGCGAAACTAATCGGTCAGATCGAAATTCGCTTCGCTAGTTCCCGCAGCGACATCCGCCGTGAGGCCACTGGAGTTGGGATTCTGATATTTGGTAGGGAGCGAGGGTTTGGCGGCGGCGTTCCGCTGTTGCATCATCTTTTGCTGCATCTTCTGCATGTCTTCCGGCTTCATGCTGGTGGCGTCGCCGCTGACACCTGAGTTGGTCTTCGTGACTCCCACCAAAGCCTTGCCCAGGGGAGCACCCGGGTTGCCATTGGTAACTAAAGTATAGACCCCGGAAGCGTCCGTCGAGCCAACGGCCATCTGGCCATTCTCGTATTGGAACGTCACGACCGCACCATCCACTGGCTGGCCATTGTATTTCACGGTGCCCTTGACTTGGCTAAGCGGAGGGCCTCCATCGCCACAGCCGACCAATGACGCAAATGCCAACAAGACGCCAAACGTCCATGAACGACGAACCAGTACCATGGGTGCTCTCAAAAAAGCGGAGGAATGAAGGGGAAATGGGCTGCAAACTACCCGTTAATGGCATGAAAACGCTGTGCCAGTACGATTGCTCACTGGCTCAAAACACTCACTGGCGAACAACGACGGACCAGCGTGAGCTGGTCCGTTCTTGATTTTACGCTCAGCAGAGACGCTTGGACGTTAGTAGTTACCCACGGGATTGCCGTCCCAACGGCCGCCCAATCGCTGATAAGTGCGGTAATCGATCGTCTGCGAAACGAATCGAGCACTGCCATCCACCAGCAAGAACTGAGCGCCGCCGGGGTGTCGCGAACGGAATCCCCACGAGTAGTTCCAGTTGTTCGGATTGCGGCAGTTAGGGTTGGATGCCTTCATCGACGGTGGGCAGGTGGTGAAGTCGTTCAACGGAACCGACGTCGAGGCGTGGGCATTACCCATGCCGTTGTAATTCCACCAGCCACCAGTGTGATCGTGGCATTGATTCAGAATCTCGCCGACGAAGAACACGTTCGACGTACCATCCGTGACGTTGGAAATGCTGATTTTTGGCCCGAGTCGACCGAACATGCCCGAGATTTGCTCAGGCGACGTTGAGTTGCCATGGTCGGCTCCTCCCTGCACGCCTTCGTAATGCACATCCGGCGTCATGTAGATGTCGCAACTCGACGAAGCCGACGGGGTGCGCTGTGATCCCAGACTTCCAGTGTAACTGGTCTGGGCGTAGCCATCACGCGAACGCAAGCCTGGATCCGAAGGGCAGAATGCGTAAGGCACGTTCACTTCACGAGCCCGCTGATTCGGATTGGATGGCGACGGGATGATGCTCTCATACCAGATTCCGCCGTTGTTGGGAGACGCGCCCGGCTTATCCTGGGCGTAGCAGGCGTCATACAAAGCGCCCTGTTCCGCAAATGGCAGAATCTGCACCTGCCAACCAACTTGCGGGTTGCCCCAATTGGCACCGGCGGGGGGGAATTGTTGGTATGTGTCGTGGTAGTTGTGCAACGCCAACCCGTACTGCTTCAAGTTGTTATTGCAGCTAGTGCGGCGAGCTGCTTCGCGAGCGGCCTGAACCGCGGGGAGTAATAGCGCGACGAGCACGCCAATGATGGCAATGACGACCAGGAGTTCCACGAGTGTGAACCCGGAGGCGCGTCGTTGATTAAGACCAATTTTCATAAACTTAAGGGCTCCTAAAGGGACGGTAAAAAGCAACGCCGAGCGAAAACACGGCGATAAGACGCAGTTATCAAATCGTTAAGGTAGTGCAAAGACTCATTATTGACAATACTTTCGGTTAGCGAATCAGCGGCGATTCTGCCAGATTTGCAGACGCGAGGTTTCAGAACGACTCTGAAGCAGAAAAACGCCCAGAGCGGCGTCTAAGTCGCCGTCCCCGTCGTAGTCTCCCAACTCAATCGTCGAGCATTGATGCTCCCCTTGAGTTATGGAATGTCGAATGAACTCGCCCGGCTTGGTTTGTTCCAGCAGAATGAGCGAGTCCGCAGACTCCAGCGGCGGCTGTCCCTTGACTTCGCGTGGTAGAAAAGCAGCAGCGAGGATGTCCAGGTCGCCGTCTCCATCCAAGTCGCCCGCCGTCGCTCGATAGGCGCCGGCTAGATGACCCAACCAGTGTTTGCGGAAATTCAGCTCCCCAAGGTTCTCCCACCACTGCACGCCGTGGTAGGGTTTGACGAGCTGGCTGTCGAATGTATCTCCATTGGTGGAAAGGAGATCCATGTCGCCATCTCCATCCAGGTCGATCACTTCCAGTCCGCTCGAGCCAAACGCCGGATCCTCGGGGCCCGCGAGTACTCGAGTCGCAAACTTCCCGTCGCCTTGGTTGAGGTGGACAACGATTTCCTCATAGTGCTGGCTCATTAAAGCCAGCACATCAAGGCGTCCATCGCCGTCCAGGTCGAGGATCGGAACATCGATGGCGCCAGCTCGCGGGTCGAGCACGTGTTTTTTCAGTCGGCGTGTTGAGCCGGAGTCGTTCTGGTTCTCAAACCAATGCAGTCCGCCCGATTGCCGCCAGCCAAATTCTGCAACGACCAAATCCAAGTCGCCGTCGGAATCCAAATCCGCGGGCTGCACATTAGCTACTCGTCCAAGTCCCTCGATCAAGACCAGGGTCTGCCAGCTGGGACCAGGCGTCTGTCGCAACCAGACGACTCGGCCCCGCAGGTGATCGGCTGGTTCGAAACTGCCCAAATCGGCGACCAGCAGGTCCATCAAGCCATCGCCATCCCAATCGCAAGCCGCTGACCGACAGGGGTGATTCAGCTTTGCCAGAAGGGTCTCCTGCGTTGAATCGCTGGTCGCCTGCTGTTGGGATGGATCGATCAGCAAGTTGGGGCGACACCAACGAACGCCGCCGTCGCGCATGTCGCACAAGACCAATACCGGAGGAGAGCCCGCAAACAGTGAGTGGCTCTTCACTTCCGCAGTGGCGGGAATCTGCCCGAGCTGGGTGGGGAGCAGCGGTCGGACGCCAAACTTGGAAGGAAAGGGACGTGGCGAGGTTGGGGGGGGAGGAAGGGGGAGTTTTGTCGGCGAACGGGACTGAAAATAGGCAACCGCCGCTTCTTGCGGCGGAACGACGAGATCATTACGCCCCGAGTCAAAGTAGCGGTTGTAGCCGAGTTGGATTTCGTCGGGCCAGGCGAAGCTCGGAAAAAAGTCCGCCTGAGGCAGCCGATGGCAGTCTCCGCAAAACAGTTCGATCGAGCGGTCATGCTCGCCGGAAACAGCATGCGTCCCCGGCCCCGAGTCGACGACGGACGAGGGGCGGACGCTGGGAGTGGAAGGAGCGACAGGTTGAGTGGTGTCCACCTCTGACGCCGCTCGTTCGCAACCGACGAGTAGCAAGAGCCAGCAGAGTCCAGGCCAAGGGAAACGAACTATCTCGGTTCCGACGACACAACCACGGGCGGTAACGGAATCGCAACGTCGGGCGGGATTTCGGCGACTTCCAGCTGCTTTTCGCATTCGGCACACAAGTCTTCCACGACCCATTTGTAACTGGGGAGCTTCTTGGTCACCGTCTTTTTCATCAGTTTCGCGCGAGTATGCAATCTGGCATCGCAACTCGGAATCCAGTCGGTCCACACGAATTTCTTGGCCTGAGCGCAGGGAGCTTGCGTATCCTCTTCGTCGCAAACCCACTCGGTCTGCTTGCAGCCAGGTCGACTGGGCCCCGGAATACAGAAATCCTCTTTCTTGCTCCCCCAGCAGACGATCGTCACCTTTTTTTCCTCGCAGACGAGGCGACAAGTCTGCTGGCACTCGGCGGCTCGACCGCAGCGAGCGCACTTTGGGCAGCCAGCGTCCCCTGCGAAAGCACTTGTAATCGGACCGTAATTGAAAACAGTGGCGATTCCCAATGTGGCGAGCAACGCGGTTACGAGCGATATCGCCGTCGCCCCATCGCGACCGCGGCCGGCGTTCGGCGCCGCGGAAGTAAAAGTCTGAGGCATGCAAGGACTCCCGATCCAGGGCTACCAGTTGAAATCGAAACGCAGAGCGAGAATGTCCGACTGAGTGGCGCCGAAAGTGGTTTGCTGGGTCGTATAGGGATGAATCCAGTCAAACATCACGCGGGTACGATCGCTCCAGTACCAGTTCAAGCCCACCGTCAGGTCGTTGTATTGGCCGCGTTCCACGTCATCGAGGTTGAGCGTGGACCAGCGTGACTTGACCTCCCAGGCGCCGGGGCTCCAGCCGCCGGGGACAATGAAGAAATTCGAGTATGGCGAGTTCCGTGCGAACTGGGCTCCGTGCTGCCCGAAACGTTCGTAAACGCGGTTCTCGCCCGTCAGAAAGTAGCTAATGTGGGCATAGGCGCCGGTGAGATTCGCCGAGTTGCCGGCGGTCATTTGGACGCTCGAAACGAATGCTTCGCTCTGCACGGTCACTCGTCCCCAGACCACAGCGAGCTCGAGATTTCCAGTTGTGTAGTCGGACGCAGCCAAGACTCCGCTATCAATCAGCCGCGGCCCCTCGTGGATCTGCGGACGAGCTCGAAAACGCACGCGGTCGTCTTGATCGTCGGTGCGAAGGACTCCTACGCCCGTGTGGATGACATATCTGCCATTCGAAGGTTCGTCGTAATAGGGAATCCAATTCAGGCGGCCGCTCAAGCGATAGCCTTGGTTGTCGTCGATGCGTTCTTTGATGCCATCGCCAATACTGTCGAGGAAAATCCCGTAGGCCCAGGATATGCTCTTGTCTTCGGTCGAGTTGTAAATGGCCATGCCAACTTCACGGTCGGCTGAGAAGACTCCCTGGGTCGGAATCGAACGCTCCATGAAGATGTTATTGGTGTCGTTGGTGACTTGTTCGAGGCTGAACGGGACGAAAAAGTTGCCGATGCGAAAGCGACCCAGGCCGGGGATTTCGTTCATGCTGAAATAGGCGTCCTTGACATCAGGCGACATGATGATGCCCGGTAGGTTCTCGCCGATCGTCTCCGGTTCCAACGTCAATTGGAGGCGGAAATCGCATATCCCGTAGCCAGTGCCATCGGCGACCAATCGCAACCGTCGAAATTCAAAGTAGTCCTGATCGCCAGTGATGGCGGGAGAGGCTTGAGCCCAGTTGATCAAATCAAGCTGAACGTGGCCGGCCAACTTTACGGTCCACTTTTCTTGAGACACGTCGACCCATTCGCCTTCAGCCGGCGCGGCCGCATTTTTTGGTGGAGTTGGCGTCGGCTGTCGGCGTTCAAGTTCGTCGAGCCGATGGAGAACCTCATGCCATTCTGGGGTGGGATTGTTTGTCGCTTCTGCACTAGGCGTCGAAAAAGATGTTCCCGATGTTGGAAGGGGAAGTGGAACCGTGGCGGCTGCATCGGACGCAAGTTCAGGGCGAGATTCGACCAGGCGTTGCTTGAGCCACTCGATTTCCGCCTGCTGCCGCGCCAGGCGTTCTTCGATCGTTTCTGGGCGCGGAGCGCTCGACTCAGGATTGGACGCAGTGTACGCCGATTCCGGGGACGCCTGTGGCGGGCTGGTTGGGACTTGCGCGAAAGTGTTCGAGTGGAGAAGGTTCGCTAAACCCGCCGCGAAAAACAGTAGAACGGCTCGCAGCCAACAGCTGCCAAGGCGGGGCTGTAAGTGCGCGGTCAGGCGGGAGAGTCGGCCACGGGGATCAGGCAATAACTCGCCTACAATCGCGGCGGGATTTCGTAGCGTGGCCATTTGCAACAGTGCTTCCCTGGGGAGGACGAAGGTGCGACAGGCCGAGCCGCCGGGGTTCGGTCTGGCGCGTTCTGTAGGTTGCCTCCCGTGGACGGGTCAGCGCTGTGTCTTGCGTGCGGACTTCTTCTGGGATGTCGATTCTGCTGGTTCAGTGGGTTTCGCGTCCTTCGACGCACTCTTCGCCGGCTCGTCCTTCTTATCGGGCGCAGGAGTTGGTTCCGGGTCAGTGAGGAATTGGACGGAGGCGACGAGCGGGCGATCAATGTCGGCAAAGCGGTCGACCAAGTTCGACTCGAAAGTGAAGACCATGGCCAGACGCTGGCCTTGCTCGTTCGAAACGTGGTAGTAATTCCATTGGACGGCGAGGTCAGACGCTTCGCCGACGACGCTCGCACGCAGCACTCGCAGCCCGTCGTCCGTCTGGGCTTGCGACGCCTCGACGAACTGGCGGAAGTTCTTCCCGAGAGATTGTTTGATGTCGTCCTGCAACTCTTCGAGAGGCAGTTGTTTGCCGGGCGCGAGTGCGGGGAGTCGCGAGAGATTGCATTGAGCGATCAGGTCGCCGCGATCGACCAGTCTCAAGACGGTCAGGTCATGCCGGTTAAGCATGACTCGCCAACGCCGGTCCAGGAGCGCACGGAAACGTCCTTGCGTCGACTCATACTGAAGCAAGGAACTCCCCGATTGGTATTCAAGCGGCAGGGAGGCGAGCAGTTGCGGCGTAAGTTGGGCGGTCGACGCCGCACGGCGAGTCGCAACTTTGACCTGAGTGGTTGTTTCAAAACCAGGTTCGGCGTGTCCAATCGCCCGGTTTTCCTTGATGCCTAGTGCGAGCCAAGTGAGTAGTTGTTCGCGTAGGTCGACGTTGAGTTTGCCTTGCAGGTCGATGTCGGTGGAGATGCCTCCCACGGCGCCGCTGACGGGCCCTTGGAACGTGACGAGTGCGACAGAATCAGTGACGCTTTTCAGGGTCGCAGTTACCGAGCTTTCACTAACGGCTTCCAGCCAGAGCAGTCGAGCCAGTGTGGTGTCGGAGATTTTCCAGGTCTCCCCGATGGCCACGGCAGCGACGGGTAGTAGTTCGGCGAGTTCGTCGCTGTTGCCAGGCGCCTGGAGGAGGTCCAGTTCGTCGCGAGTGAGTGGGCCAAGCGGGCTGTAAAGCGTGACTTGTTCGCCTTCGCGGTGGATCGCGACGACTCGACGTTGATCGGTGAGTTGTGTGGGGAAAGAAGTGTTGCCGACTTGGAGTTTCGCTTCGGCTTTGGCGTAATGCCGCACGGGTGTTTCGTTCGCGGCCGTCGATTCTTCGTAGGCGAATTCCGCGGCCACCTGCACGGGGCGACGGGCCACTTTTTGGCCGTCGGCATTCAATTTCAAGTCGCCCGCGGCTTCGATCTTGAGGCTGACTTGCCGCACCTCGCCCGGCGCTCGCGGCGATTTCAGCGTGAACTTCTCGGTCGACGGGGCTTTGTCGGCCGCTTTACTCGCGCTCGCTGCGGGGGAGTCGGCGAATGTGGGGGCGGCGAACGCGGCGGTCGCGAGTGCCGAGCAGGCGGACAATTGACGCAGGAATTGTCGCCGTGAGGACCGACAGAGAAGCCAAGCGGGGGGCGAAGTCGGGGCCGGCGATTCCGGCAAGGGGGGGAGGGGCCTCGAGCCTGGGGTAAAGAAAGCGGGGCGGCGAGCGAAACTCATGGTGGCGGCTCGAAGCGGTCAGGGAAGGAAAGACGGTCGGCGAAAGACGACGGCCTGTAACGGTTCATCGGACAAAATGAACTCGTCCTTCAGGAACCTTGGCGGGGACTGAGAAAATTGAATGCCGATTGACGAAATGGCGCGAACTTTGCTGAACTATGGAGCGACTAAGAGATAGTCGATTGCCGCGGAACAGGTGTCAGCGGCGTCGAGCTTATCTCAAAGGCTTCAATAGCAAATGGTTACGTTCGAATATCGCCGTGCCTGATGAACTCAGCGGGCGGCAGCTGCGTACGGGAGTCGAGTAGGAAATGCGACTTTCTGTCGCAGCTTGGGATGATTCGCGCTGCACGGGATGGCAGGGCGTGGGGCGAAAAGCCGTGGAAGGCAAGAAAGGCGAGGGAGTGGCGCGGGCCACAGGAAATGTTCCTCGCATTTCGAGGGTGAGGTGATGTCGATGCATACTCAGTATCAAACAGCCGTGATTCGGGAGTTACGCGACCAGCAGGTGCGGTTTGCTCCACGGCATAAGAAGCTGGATCAGATGAATCGCGCCGAGCGATTGTTGAGCGAAATCGATGCGGCGCGTCAGTATACGTACGAATATTTGTGCTTCCGGATCACCGACTATCGCCCCGATGCCTCACGGAATTCGCCAATCTCGGGCCGCGATCTCCGCCACGACCTGCGTCTATTCGTCGAAGATGTCTCCGAGTCGGCGGAATTGAAGGCGGAGGAAGTGGGTGAGCCGGTCCATACGGTGCACGATTTGACGAAGATGTTCAATGTCTCGATCAAGACCATCCAGCGGTGGCGAGATCAAGGGCTGGTGAGTCGGCACTTCTTGTTTGGCGGTCGGAAACGATTGGGTTTTTTGCGGAGCAGCGTCGAGCGGTTCGTGGCTCGCAATCCACGGCAGGTCGATCGCGGGTCGAAATTTACGCAAATGTCCGTGGAAGAGCGCGAGTCGATTATCGAAAGAGCTCGGCGGCTGGCGAAGACAGGCGCCTGTCCCTCCGAGGTGGCTCGTCGAGTGGCCCGGCAGTGCTCGCGGAGCGTCGAAACGGTGCGGTACACGCTCTGCCAATTTGATGGGGCTCACCCCGAACTGGCGGTTTTCCCGCAGCGGCAAGCGTGGCTGGGGCCGGAAGATCGTGCCGCGGTATACCAGAAATACTTGGCCGGCGAAGGAGTGGAGCAGATTGCTCGACAGCTGGGACGTACTCGGTCCAGCGTCTATCGCATCGTGAACGAAATGCGAGGCGGTCGGATCGCGGAATTGCCCCTGGATTTCATTCCCAATCCTGAATTCGAGCGAAAAGGCGCCGAAGAGCGGATCATGGCGCCGCTGCCGGAGGGGACCGACGAAGGGCGACGGACTCGTGCGCCCGCGGGGCTTCCCACGTACCTGGCTTCGCTCTACGAGGTGCCGTTATTGACCCGCGACCAGGAAACTCATCTGTTCCGTCAGTTCAATTACCTGAAGTTTCGCGCGCATCAGCTCCGTGGTCTGCTGGACCCGGTGCGCCCTAAGGTCGCGCTGATGGACGAAATTGAACGGCTTTACGGACAGGCGGTGGAAGTGAAAAACCGGCTGATCCAAAGCAATTTGCGGCTGGTGGTTTCGATCGCCAAACGCCACGTGACTGCGAACGACGACTTCTTTAGTTTGGTGAGCGACGGGAATATGTCGCTGTTTCGAGCGGTGGAGAAATTTGATTACGGTCGAGGCAATAAATTCAGCACATATGCGACTTGGTCCATCATGAAGAACTACGCGCGTAGCATTCCCGAAGAGGTGAAGCAACGCGACCGGTTCCGCACGAGCCATGACGAGATGTTTCTCGCGACGGAGGATGTTCGAGTGGACCAGTGGGAGCGGGAGCGAGTGCAGGGGACGCTGGAGCAGCAGATTTCCCGCATTTTGACTCGCTTGGATGATCGTGAACAGAAGATCATCGTCAGTCGATTTGGCCTGAACGCGGAAAGCGTCCCGCAGACGTTGCAAGAGGTCGGGGCTGAGATGGGAGTGACGAAGGAGCGAGTGCGTCAGATTGAGGCGCGAGCGCTGAGTAAGTTGCGGCAGGCGGCGGCGGACGAGCGGATCGAACTCCCGGAGTGAGCGAGTCGATTAATCTCTGAAAGAGGGGGAGTGCTGGCTTTTCAGCCGATTCAGGGCTCAAGTCATCGGGTTTCCCGAGCCGAAACTGGGTCGAATACCTCGAACTCGCTCGCCGGTGGGTTGCTGCCGACGAGCGAGTTTGGTTTAATTCGGCAGTCTCCGGCGAATTTCGCTCTTGCGAAGGTTGTCGCGGTCGTTATATTTGCCGGTTTTCCGTAAAAGGGGACACGCCAGCGTAGCTCAATTGGCAGAGCAGCTGATTTGTAATCAGCAGGTTGTGGGTTCAAGTCCCTTCGCTGGCTCTGGCAGGCGGAACGTCGAGTGCGGGGCGTTGCGATCCGGCGGCTACGGTTGGAGAGAAGGTGAAAGTGTCGGAGGAGAGAGAGACAAGGTTCACGAGTTGACAACGCGGAGGGTTTCCCGAGCGGCCAAAGGGGTCAGACTGTAAATCTGATGGCTTACGCCTTCGCAGGTTCGAATCCTGCACCCTCCACTGTGCGAGTGACGCGAGTCAGTGGAGATTCAAGTCAGTGGAGTTACGAGAGCGAGTAGGGTTTCGAGGTTGATTGTTGGGATAATGCAGAGCGGGTTGAAGTCAAGCGAGGTGGATTGAGGTTGGTTGGATAGTGTTCGCGGGTGTAGTTCAATGGTAGAACGGCAGCCTTCCAAGCTGCACACGAGGGTTCGATTCCCTTCACCCGCTCTTTTCGAACGCATGTCTGTCGGGTGGGCTGGATCGCGATTTGCTCGGGTGGCCGTTGGTTGGCCTGGATGGATCGCGAAATAGCGATTGCGGACTGGGGTGTGTTTGGAGAAGCGTCGGCGAGGGTAGGTAGGCGAGGCGTCTGGCCAGTGACGTCTTTGAGGCCTGCGGCCGGTAGTGCCTTGTGGCCTGCTGCTGTAGCTCAGTTGGTAGAGCGCGTCCTTGGTAAGGACGAGGTCACGGGTTCAAGTCCCGTCAGCAGCTCTTCGAGGAAGTCGGCGACTGGCGAATTGCGGACAGTTTGGTAAGGGTATTTTTCACGAGAACCACGCACACAGGTAGTAGAAAAAAATGGCGAAGGAGAAATTCGAACGGACAAAACCGCACTGCAACGTCGGTACGATTGGTCACATTGACCACGGCAAGACGACGCTGACCAGCGCGATCCTGGCTGTGCAGGCAGCCAAGAACTTGGCCAAGGCCAAGGCTTACTCCGAAATCGCGAAGGGTGGTACGGTCCGCGACCAGACCAAGACGGTGACGATCGCTGTCGCGCACGTCGAGTATGAGACGGACAAGCGTCACTATGCTCACATCGACTGCCCGGGCCACGCCGACTTTATCAAGAACATGATCACCGGCGCCGCTCAGATGGACGGTGCGATCCTGGTCGTGTCGGCCGCTGACGGCCCGATGCCTCAGACGAAGGAGCACGTGCTGCTCGCTCGCCAAGTGAACGTGCCCGCGCTCGTTTGCTTCATGAACAAGATCGACCTGGTCGATGATCCGGACTTGTTGGATCTCGTGGAGATGGAAATCCGCGATCTGCTCAACAAGTACGGCTTCCCGGGCAACGATGTGCCGATCATTCGCGGTTGCGCGTTGCCGGCCTACAACAATCCGGCCGATCCGGCTGCCTCGAAGTGCATTAGCGATCTGATGGACGCGGTTGATGCGTACATCCCGCAACCGCACCGCGAAGAAGACAAGCCGTTCCTCATGGCGATCGAAGACGTGTTCTCAATCGAAGGTCGCGGTACCGTGGCCACTGGTCGTATTGAGCGCGGCATGGTCAAGGTCGGCGACGAAGTCCAGATCATTGGTCTGCGTCCCGATCCGATGAAGACGACGGTGACGGGCGTGGAAATGTTCCGCAAGGAACTGGGTGAGGGCAAGGCTGGCGACAACGTCGGCTGCTTGCTCCGCGGTGTGAAGCGCGAGGAAATCGAGCGTGGTCAGGTGTTGGCCAAGGCCGGTTCGATCACTCCTCACACCAAGTTCGAGGCGGAAGTGTACTGCTTGTCGAAGGATGAAGGTGGTCGCCACACTCCGTTCTTCAGCGGCTACCGCCCTCAGTTCTACTTCCGCACCACCGACGTGACGGGTGCTGCTAACTTGGTGGGCGCAGAAATGTGCATGCCGGGTGACAACGTCAAGGTCACGGTCGAGTTGGGCAAGCCGATTGCCATGGACGACGGCGTTCGCTTCGCGATTCGCGAAGGTGGACGCACGGTTGGCTCGGGCGTCGTCACGAAGATTCTCGAGTAATAATCGAGTTGGTATTGACGGCCGGGGAGTAAATGCCGTCCATTTGGAAGGCGGGGTCGTTCGCTCGGCCCCGCCGCTTCGCTGGATGGTCCTGCCTGGCGCGTTACAGGGGTGTAGCTCAATTGGTAGAGCACTGGTCTCCAAAACCAGCGGTTGCGGGTTCGATTCCTGCCGCCCCTGCTGTGGCCCGTTGAGTACGATACGGTACGGGAAACGTCGATGTCCACTGAGAAAACCGCCGTTGCCAATTCAGTGATGACTGAATTGTTTCAGGTCGGAGTCTATAAGCGTAGCCAAGGGCGGATCACGCGGCAGGCGACCTTCGGGGCGCTAGCGTTCGCGATTGCCGTGGGTGCGTGGCGGCTCCATGGATACCAGGAAGGCGCCGAGTGGTTCTCGGGTTCGCGCTTTGCGGTACCGCTCGTCATTCTTGCGGTAGGCCTCTGGATGGCCTATCGGCTCGTCAACTACCCGCGGTTCGCCGACTTCCTCATCGCGGTCGAAGCGGAAATGAACAAAGTGTCGTGGCCCTCGCGTGGCGAACTCTATCGCAGCGCGTTCGTGGTCATCTTTGTTCTGTTCTCGCTGTCGGGCGCCTTGTTTGGATTCGACGTGCTGTGGCGCCTGATCTTCCAGTTGATCGGCGTTGTTCAATAGCGGGAGTGTGAAAGTGGTCAGTGATAACAGCGCCAATTCCGAATTCAGTGACGACGCCGAGCCAGTTGGGCCAGGGGCATCGTCAGCTGGCGGCGATGAATCGTCCAATGGCGACGTTTCGTCGTCGGAGGCGGTGAGCCAGCGGGATTTGGATGCGAGTTCGCAGGTCGGCGACGATGATGCGGATCTCGACGAAGCACTCGATGCCGTGCCGGAGGACGATGGTCCTGTAGAGCCGATCGAGTATGTGGAAGAGCCCGAACAGGCGGATGCGGACCGCGAATGGTACATCCTGAAGGTTCAGGTCAACCGTGAGGATTCGATTCGGGATGCCCTTCTGCGTCGAGTGCGCATTGCAGGACTCGAGCGATTTTTCGGCGAGATTATCGTACCCACGGAAGATGTTGCCGAGTTTAATAAGAACGGTAAGCGCCGGATCGTCAAGAAGAAGCTCTATCCGGGCTACTTGCTCGTCCATATGGCGCTGAATGACGAGACATGGTTCGTTGTTCGAGAAACGTCTGGGATCGGCGACTTCACGGGTTCCGCGGGTAAGCCTTCCGTGATGCCAGCTCATGAAGTGGAAAAGATCTTGCGGGCAATGAAGCCTCAAGACGACGGTGCGGGGCAGGTCCGAACTGCGATTCCGTTCAAGGTGGCGGATCGGGTGCGAGTGAAGGAAGGATACTTCCTGAACTTCGAGGGGGAGATCTCGGCCATCGATCAAGCTCATGGCCGCGTGACTGTGATGATCAATATTTTTGGTCGTCCAAATCCTGTCGAATTGGATCACTGGCAGATCGAGGCGGTGTAGCAGCCGGCTGGCCGCGCGGTTGGATCGGCAGACGCTGGCTAGATCCTCAAACCTTACTCAAGGGGCGTTTGGCTCTGGCGATAAGTGGTTTCAGGATATGTGGTTATGTGGTCTGTTTCGGGTCGGGATGTAGAGGGCATGGCGGTGGGGTTGACCACCGTTGATAGTGGAATCATTGGTTGGTTTTGGTAGGCTAGGTGGGTTGCGACAGGGACCGCGTCAACGCATGTTGGTGGGGCTTCTCGCAGCCGAAAATGAATAATTCTTGGTACGGGGCTTGACGGCGAGCCTCCTACAGCGGAAAAAGTTTCGTTTCTACGACTCTCAACGGGCACGGTCATGGCGAAGCAACGGCAACTGGTAGGCCAAGCGAAGTTTCAGGTTCCGGGTGGGCAAGCGACGCCAGCTCCGCCAGTCGGTACTTCGTTGGGTAAGTTTGGTATCAACTTGGGGCAGTTCGTCTCGCAGTTCAATGAACGGACTCGCGAGTTCAACGGAACTCCGATTCCGGTAATTGTTACCGTATACAGCGATCGTACGTTTGAGTTCATCACCAAGAGCCCCCCGGCGTCGGCTTTGCTGAAAATGGCGGCTGGCATCGCGAAGGGTGCGGGTGTTCCGAACAAGGATAAGGTCGGTAAGGTCACTCGGGCGCAGGTTGAGGAAATCTGCAAGAAGAAGAAGGATGACCTGAATGCTCGCGACATTCCGCACGCAATGCGGATGATCGAGGGGACGGCTCGCAGCATGGGCATTGAGGTAGTGGACTGAGCCAGATTTGGTTGGCCGCCCTTGCGTGGTCGGTCGTTGGGGCTCGTCTTTGTACTGGTGTTGTTGGCGGTGGAGTGAGTTAGGTTCGACGGCTGTCGAGGTGGTTCCTGGCGAAGTGGCTGCAGGAGCCGGTAATTGGCGGCTAAGTTGGGCTGGTGATCGCCTGGAAGGGTTTGGCAAGACAATGGCTAAGCAGACCAAGAAATATAAAGCGATGGCGGCGAAGCAGGTGCCCGATGCGGTGCCTTTGACTCAGGCCGTTGATATCCTGAAGGGTTACGGCGCGGTCGGAGCGAAGAAGTTCGACGAGTCGGTCGAGATACATGTTCGGCTGGGCGTTGATCCCAAGCAGGCTGATCAGATCGTACGCGGCTCGGTTGTTCTTCCTCACGGTATTGGCCGTTCGCAGCGCGTGGTCGTTTTCGCCAAGGGCGCTTTGGCGGAGGCCGCGAAGGAAGCTGGTGCTGATTTGGTGGGTCAGGAGGATCTGGCCGCGAAGATCAAGGAAGGCTGGACGGAGTTTGATGTCTGCATTGCAGCTCCGGATATGATGGGATTAGTCGGGCCCCTAGGAAAGGTGCTTGGTCCTCGTGGTTTGATGCCTTCTCCTCGGGCTGGTACAGTGACGCCTGACGTGGCAAAGGTGGTGCGCGAGTACAAGGCTGGAAAGGTCGAGTTCCGCAATGATGACAGCGGTAATGTGCACGCTGTGGTCGGTCGGATGAGTTTCTCTGCGGATCGCTTGCGAGATAACATTCAAGCTTTCTTGGATTATCTGATGAGTGTGAAGCCGAATTCCGTGAAGGGGGTCTACGTTCGCACGATTGCGATTTGTGCGACGATGTCTCCGAGTGTTCGGGTGGCTGCTTGAAGTAGCGGCGGTGAATTTTAGCCGTGTCGGGGTGTTGGCATGAGCAAGTATGTGAAGCAGTTGGTGACGAACGAGATCAAGTCGCGTTTGAACGGCGTGAATGACGCGTTGTTGGTCAACGTCATCGGCCTGGATACAGACAAGACTTACCAGTTGCGGAAGAAACTCCGCGAAAAGAACATCAGCCTGCTGGTGGTGAAGAACAGTCTCGCTCGACGTGCAACCGAGGGGACGCCTTTAGCGGGCGCCTTCGAAGGCATGAGCGGCTCTTCGGCCATCTGTTGGGGGGCTTCCGATTTCGTGCAGCTGGCCAAGGACATCGTCGCGATTCAAGAGGATCCGGCGTTTGAGAAATTGGAGAGCCGTGGCGGGATGATGGATCGGGAGCGTTTGTCTCCTGATCGCGTGAAGGAAGTCAGTAAGTGGCCGAGCCGTACGGAGCAGTTGAGCATCCTGTTGGGACAGATTATGTCGCCGGGATCGCAGTTGCTGTCTCAGTTGACCGCGCCGGGTGGTGCGTTGGCGAGCCAGGTCAAGAAGAAATCCGAGGGGGACGAGGCTCAGTCTTAGTGGCTGAGTGGGGTCGCAACGCGATTGGTTGTGTGGGGCGCGTTGAGGCCATTAAGGACGTGGAGGACGAGAGTCGCCACGCGTTCCCAAATCGTCTCCCCGCCTTGTGTTAATGAATTGGGTCTTAAGAAGACTGGTCTGAAGAGAAAGGGACGTAGCCGCAATGTCTGAAGCCGTATTGGAACCGGAACTGAAGGATTTGGGTGACAAGATCGCCAACCTGACGCTCAAGCAGGCCAAGTCGTTGAGCGACTACATTAAGTCGGAATATGGCATCGAGCCGGCTGCCGGCGGCGCCGTGATGATGGCTGCTGCCGCTGGTCCGGCTGCGGGTCCTGCCGCGCCGGTGAAGACGGAGTTCGATGTGGTCATGACCGCGCACGGCGACAAGAAGTTGGAAGTCGTCAAGGTCGTGAAGAACATCACGGGCGCTTCGCTGATGGACGCCAAGAAGATGGTCGATGCGCCTCCGGCCACGATCAAGCAAGGCGTTTCGGAAGATGAAGCCAAGAAGCTCAAGGCGGATTTGGAAGCTGCCGGCGCTACCGTGGAACTGAAGTAGTTCGAACTGAAGTAACCACGAACTTCGCTTTTTGGATTAGCCGCTGTCGAGTGGATGCTCGGTGGCGGCTCGGATGAAGCATGCTGAAATTGGCCGACTTTCGGGAATTTTCCCGCGTGGGTTCTTTGTGCCCTGAAGTCGGCTTGCGCGCATACTCAGTTCCAGTAGCCCAAAGGGTGGGTGCTGGTCGGCCGATTCGCAAGTGCGAGTAAAGAGCGGCTGGCCGGTACACACCCTTTCTGTTTTGACTCATCAAGAGGTCTCCCGACATGGCCACATCGGCGCAACGTCGTCTGAACCCCAAGGAAGTCCGTCGTTTTGGCAGCGGGCGGGATCACCACCCGACTCCCGATCTCACCGAGATCCAAACGCGGAGTTACGAGGCGTTCCTGCAGGCTGATATCGCCCCGGAGAAGCGGAAAGATCAAGGATTACAGGGAGTTTTGAAAGAGATCTTTCCGATCGAGAGCTACGACAAGTCGATTAAGCTCGAATTCGATCGGTATGAACTCGGCAAGCCCCGTTACACGCCTGACGAGTGCCGTCAGCTGCGCTTGACTTACGGTCAGCCGTTCCGTGTCTGGTTGCGGCTCGACAAGGGTAAGGATCAAGACGCCGTCGAGGAAGAGGTTTATCTCGGCGATATTCCGATCATGCTGGGCGGCGGCGAGTTCATCATCAACGGTGCGGAGCGCGTGGTGGTGAGCCAGTTGCACCGAAGTCCGGGTGTGGACTTCGTGATGGAGCAAGATGGTACGTCGGATCGAAAGCTGCCCAGTTGCCGCATCATCCCCGAGCGTGGCAGCTGGATCGAATTGAATGCGACCAAGAAGGATGCGCTCAGTGTACGCATTGACCAGAGCGGTAAGTTCTCGGCGTTGACGTTGCTGCGAGCGATGAGTGCGAAATACAGCACGGATGCGGACCTGATTCGAGCATTCTTTGAGTCGACCGTCGAGAAGGTGGTGGACGGCCGAAGCGCTGCGAAGCTGGAAGGCAAGATCTCGGTTGACGATGTCGTGTATCCCGCGGGTACCGGCCGTGCAGGCGAGATCATTGTCGAAGCGGGGCATCGCATCACGAAGAATATTGCCGAGACGATCTGCACCTCGGGCGTGACGAAGGTGGAGATCGTGCCGGTGCCGAAGGTGCCGCTGGTCTTCAACAGCTTGGGTGAGGATTCGACGTCGAGTCATGAGGAAGCGTTGTTGCGCATCTATCAGCGACTTCGTCCGGGCAATCCGCCGAACCTGGAAAAGGCGCGGGCGCTGTTCAAGGAAAAGTTCGATGACGTGAATCGTTATCGGCTAGGGCGAGTCGGTCGATTCCGCATCAACCGTAAGTTGAAGCTGAATGTCCCGGAGAAGGAGATGACGTTGCGTCCCGAGGATTTGATCGCCTCGATTCGTTACGTCGTGGACTTGGCGGAAGCGGGCGGCGAGTCGGAAGTCGACGACATCGATCACTTGGGTAATCGTCGACTCCGCACCATTGAGGAATTGGCGAGCGACGAGTTGCGTAAGGGGTTCCTGAAATTGCGCCGCACCGTGCAGGAGCGGATGAGCATGAAGGAAACCAAAGACATGACTCCGCGGACGCTGGTGAATCCGAAGAGTGTCTCGGCGGCGATCGAGTACTTCTTTGGTCGCGGCGAGTTGTCGCAGGTGGTCGACCAAACGAATCCGCTGTCCCAATTGACGCACGAGCGCCGGTTGTCCGCGTTGGGTCCAGGCGGTTTGAATCGAAAGCGCGCTGGTTTCGAGGTTCGTGACGTTCACATCTCGCACTACGGTCGTATCTGCCCGATTGAGACGCCTGAAGGTACGAACATCGGTTTGATTTCGAGCTTGGCGATTTACGCGGGCGTGGACGAGTACGGTTTTTTGGTGACGCCCTATCGTAAGGTGACGAAGGGCAAGTTGTCCGAGGAAGCGCCGTTGCAGTTGCGAGCGGACGAGGAGTCGGATGCGTTCGTTGCGCCCGCGGATACCCCAGTGGAGAGTCAGAAGATCGCTGGCGGTCAGACCCTGATTGCTCGCCATCGTTCCGATTTCGAAATTGTGTTGCCGGAGCAGATCGAATACATCGACGTGTCGCCGAGCCAAATGGTGGGCGTGTCGGCCGGTTTGATCCCCTTCCTTGAGCATGACGACGCGAACCGGGCGTTGATGGGATCCAACATGCAGCGGCAAGCGGTGCCTTTGTTGATTACCGAGCCGCCGATTGTGGCGACCGGCATGGAAAAAGACGTGGCTCGCAATTCCAGCATGGTGGTTCGCGCCAAGCGAAAAGGCTCGGTCAGTTACGTCGATGGCGACCGCATTGAAATCACGCACTCGCACGGCGTTGATCGCTACGAAATGCGTAAGTTCAAGGGCTTGAACGAACGAACTTGCCAGAACCAGGTTCCCATCATTAAGCCAGGGGACAAGGTGGAGCGTGGGCAGGTAATCGCGGATGGGGCGGCGACCTTCAACGGCGAGTTGGCTTTGGGCCGCAACGTGCTGGTCGGCTTCATGTCGTTTGACGGGTACAACTACGAGGACGCGATCATCATCAGCGAAGAGCTGGTGAAGCAAGACGTCTATACATCGATCCACATTGAGGAATTCGATGTGGAAATTCGCGAGACCAAGTTGGGTCGTGAAGAGTTCACTCGCGACATTCCCAACGTCAGCGAAAAGGCGTTGCGTAATTTGGACGAGACGGGTGTGGTGCGTGTCGGCACTTACGTGCGACCGGGCGACATTCTGGTGGGTAAAATTTCACCCAAGTCGAAGACCGAGTTGACGCCGGAAGAGAAGCTGCTGCACGCGATTTTCGGTCGAGTCGGCGAGGATGTGAAGAATGATTCGCTGGAGGTGCCCTCGGGCATTGAGGGGATCGTCATCGATACGCAGAAGTTTTCGCGTCGTATGAGCTTGACGGAAGAAGACCGCAAGAAGTTCGACAAGGAGTTGCGCGACGTCGAGACCGAAGGCTGCAAGCAGATTGCGGAAGTGTTCGGCGAGATGATCGGTGAGATGGAAAAGGTCTTGGGCCGGACGATCGTCGACGAAGACGGGACGCCGATGGTTCGCGATCAGGACGCCAAGTTCGTGGCTGAACGGTCGGCTAATTTCCGTCTGTCGCGCATCACGGGCTCGATGAAGAGCGAGGCTCTCATCGAACAGGTTGCTCAGATTTACGCGAAGCGCTGGCCCGAGGTCGAATTGGCGACTGACCTGCGCGACCGCAAGCTAAACAGCATGAAGCGTGGCGAGGAGCTGCGCAGCGGCGTGCTGCAAATGGTGAAGGTCTACATCGCCACCAAGCGAGTGATCTCGGTGGGTGACAAGATGGCCGGTCGCCACGGCAACAAGGGTGTGATCGCGAAGATCTTCCCTGTGGAAGATATGCCGTTCTTGCCGGATGGAACGCCGCTCCAGATCATGTTGAATCCGCTGGGCGTGCCCAGTCGTATGAACGTCGGCCAGATTCTCGAGACGCACTTGGGCTGGGCTGGTGCTCATCTGGGTTTCCAAGCGGTGACGCCCGTGTTCGACGGTGCTACGGAATCGGAGATCAACGATTGCCTGGAAGCCGCGGGTTTGCCGCGTCACGGCAAGATCCGTCTGTTCGATGGACGCACGGGCGAGCCGCTCGAACAAGAAACGACCGTTGGTTACATCTACATGTTGAAGCTGCACCACTTGGTCGACGACAAGGTGCACGCTCGCAGCACCGGTCCCTACTCGCTGATCACTCAGCAACCGTTGGGCGGTAAGGCTCGCTTTGGCGGTCAGCGTTTCGGGGAAATGGAAGTGTGGGCGCTGGAAGCGTATGGCGCCGCTTACATTCTCCAAGAGTTACTGACAGTGAAGAGCGACGACGTGGAAGGACGCACCAAGATCTACGAGTCGATGGTCAAGGGCGAGAACACGTTGGAAGCGGGCACGCCTGCGAGCTTCGACGTGTTGTGTAACGAGATTCGCGGTTTGGCGTTGAACATCCAGTTGGAGAAACGCCGCGTCTAGGTAAGGGCGATCGAGCGGCCCGCGAGTTCGCGGACGAGAGCGTCGTCCGCGAGCGAACGTCGGCGTCGCGAACTTCTCTAGACTTTTCCAACCGTATACCTGTTCCGCAAGAAGGAGTCCCGGCTCATGTCAATCAGCGAAACCGCTTACGAGCGAGTAAATGACTACGCGTCGGTCAAAATCAGTCTGGCTCGACCGCACGATATCCGCAGCTGGTCTTTCGGCGAAGTGAAGAAGCCGGAAACGATCAACTACCGCACTTATCGACCGGAAAAAGATGGTTTGTTCTGCGAGCGAATTTTCGGACCTGAGAAGGACTGGGAATGCGCTTGCGGCAAATACCGCGGCATGAAGTACAAGGGCATGATCTGCGATCGCTGCGGCGTGAAGGTGACTCATTCACGCGTGCGCCGCAAGCGCATGGGCCACATCGAACTGGCCGCGCCCGTCGTGCACATCTGGTTCTTCAAGGCGATGCCGAGTCGTTTGGGCAACCTGCTGGACATGAAGACCAGCAGCCTGGAAAAGGTGATCTACTTCCAGGATTACGTCGTGGTCGACCCCAAGGACACCGATCTCGAACGGCAGCAGATGTTGACCGAGGACGAGTTCCGTGAGGCCAAGCAGAAGTTCGGTGATGGGGCTTTCGAGGCCGATATGGGCGCCGAAGCCGTCCGGAAGCTGCTCTGCGGCTTGGATCTTGTGAAGCTGTCGGAAGAGCTGCGTAAAGATCTGGTTGAGACTAATTCGAAGCAGAAGAAAAAAGACTTGATCAATCGGTTGAAGATTGTCGAGTCGATTCGCGACAGCGAGAACAAGCCCGAGTGGATGGTGCTGGATGTGATTCCGGTCATTCCGCCCGATTTGCGCCCGTTGGTGTTGCTCGATTCGGGCAATTTCGCGACGAGCGACTTGAATGACTTGTATCGCCGGATCATCAACCGCAACAACCGGCTCCGCAAGCTGGTCGACCTGAACGCGCCGGAAGTGATCATTCGCAACGAGAAGCGAATGCTCCAGCAGTCGGTCGACGCCTTGTTCGACAACAACCGTTGCAAGCGACCCGTGTTGGGAAGCAGCAATCGCCCGCTCAAGTCGTTGACCGACATGATCAAGGGCAAGCAGGGGCGATTCCGCGAAAACTTGCTGGGTAAACGCGTGGACTATTCGGCGCGCAGCGTGATCGTGGTTGGTCCGCGCCTGCGGCTCCATCAGTGCGGTTTGCCGAAGAAGATCGCGCTAGAGTTGTTCCAGCCGTTCATTATTCGCAAGTTGAAGGAGTTGGGACACGCCGACACGATCAAGAGCGCGAAGAAGATGCTCGAGCGTCGTGACGAGGAGGTGTGGGATATTCTCGAGTCGGTGATTCAGAATCACCCCGTGTTGCTCAATCGTGCTCCGACTTTGCACCGTATGGGTATCATGGCGTTCGAGCCGGTGCTGGTGGAAGGCAACGCGATCCATCTGCATCCGTTGGTTTGCAAGGGGTTCAACGCCGACTTCGACGGCGACCAGATGGCCGTGCACTTGCCGCTGTCGATTGAAGCGCAGGTGGAGGCTCACACGTTGATGATGTCGACGAATAACATTTTCGCGCCCTCCAACGGCAAGCCGATCATGAGCCCGTCGCAGGATACGGTGATGGGTTGCTACTACGTGACCGTGATGCTGCCGAATCGCAAGGGCGAGGGGATGAAATTCGCCTCGTTGGAAGAGGCGGAGTCGGCCTATCAGCACGGCGTAATCGACTTGCACGCGAAGATTCGCGTGCGTCTGCCGCGCGATCGCAAGTTGAAGAGCGAAGACGGCAGTCGTCGTCCTGGCGAGTTGGTGGAGACGTCGTTCGGCCGCGTGTTGTTCAACATGATGTTGCCGAAGGGAATGGACTTCTACAATCAGCCGCTGCGATCGAGCGATCTGGCGAACGTGATCTCCGACTGCTACCAGGCATTGGGACGCAAGGCGACGATCGAGCTGCTCGACAACATGAACCAGCTCGGTTTCCGCGAAAGTACCCGCAGCGGTCTGTCGTTCGGCACCGACGACCTGGTGACTCCTTTGTCGAAAACGAAGATCATCGGCGAAGCGGAAAAGACCGTGATGAAGTTCCGTAAATTATACGAACGGGGCGTTATTACGGAACTCGAGCGATACAACCAGGTGCTCGACACCTGGACGCACGCTCGCGAGCAGATCACGCAGGAAATGCTCCAAGCGATGGAGCACGACGATCGCGGCGGCTTCGGCTACGTCAATCCCGTGTTCTTGATGGCCCACTCGGGCGCCCGCGGCGGTATCGAGCAGATTCGTCAGCTGGCCGGGATGCGTGGTTTGATGGCGAAGCCGACCGGCGAAATCATCGAGACGCCGATTAAGGCGAACTTCCGCGAAGGCTTGACGGTGCTCGAGTACTTCAGCTCGACGCACGGCGCCCGTAAGGGGTTGGCCGATACGGCCCTCAAGACGGCCGACTCGGGTTATTTGACCCGTAAGCTGGCGGATGTTGCGCAGAACGTCGTCGTGACGATGCATGATTGCGAAACGACGCAAGGCATCACCAAGGGAGTGATTTACCGCGGCGAGAAGGTGGAAGTGAAGCTGTCGGCGGCCGTCATGGGGCGAGTGAGCCGTCAGAACATCGTTCATCCGATTACCGACGAAGTGATCGTTCGTGAGAACGAGCTGATTACGGCGGAGATTGGTCGTCGCATCGAAGAGCTGGGCTTGGAGAAGATTCAGGTTCGCAGCGCCATGACTTGCGATGCTCCATTGGGCGTCTGCCGCCTGTGCTACGGCATGGATTTGTCAACCGGATCGCTGGTTGAAGAAGGTATGGCGGTCGGCATCATCGCGGCTCAAAGCATCGGCGAGCCGGGTACGCAGTTGACGATGCGTACGTTCCACATCGGTGGTACGGTGAATACGAGCGTCGAGGAGAGCGAGACCAAGGCGAAGAAGGAAGGTATTGTTCGCTTTACTCGTATGCGATTCGTGAAGAATGAAGAAGGCAACGACATCGTTCTGACGCGAAACGCGGAAATCTCGCTGTTGGACCCGAAGGGCCGCGAACTCGAGAAGTACGAGATTCCCACGGGTGCGACGCTGAAGGTGCAAGAAGGGCAAGAGGTCAAGGCGGGTGCGCCCCTCTGCACTTGGGATCCTCACAGCATTCCGATTTTGGCGGAAGTATCGGGTAAGGTCCGCTACGAAGACGTGGTGGAAGGCGAGACGATGCGCATGGAGAAGGACCCGGGTGGTCACGTGCGCCGCATGATTATGGAGCACAAGGGCGAGTTGCATCCGCAAATCGTGCTGGAAGACGCTGACGGCAAGCCGTTGGACGTCTACTACCTGCCGGAACGAGCTCACATTGAGGCGGTGGAAGGGACGTTTGTCGCGGCGGGATCGGTGTTGGCCAAGACGCCGCGTGAAGCGTCCGGTATTACGGACATCACGGGTGGTTTGCCGCGAGTTACCGAGATTTTTGAGGCTCGCAAGCCCAAGGATCCGGCCGTTATGGCGGAAATCGACGGAGCGGTTGAAATTCTCGGCGAGAAGCGTCGTGGTAAGCGTACGATCGTGATTCGCAGCGAGAGTGGTATCGAACGCGAGCACTTGGTTCCGCACGGCAAGCGGTTCTTGGTGCATTCACAGGACCACGTCAAGGCGGGGCAAGCGCTCGTCGACGGACCATTGGTTCCCCACGATATCCTGCGGATCTCGGGCGAGGAGGCGGTGCAACAGTACTTGGTGCACGAGATCCAGGGCGTGTATCGCAGTCAGCGCGTCGAGATCAACGACAAGCACATCGAGATCATCATTGCTCGCATGCTCCGCAAGGTGCGTATTGAAACGGCGGGCGACACCAGCCTGTTGCCGGGCTTGGTCATGGATAAGTTCGACTTCCGCAAGGTCAATCAAGAGCTCGCGAAGTGCTTGAAGATCACGCAGAAGGGCGACAGTCAGTTCGAGGTGGGCGCCATCGTTCCCAAGGATGCGCTGGAGCAGGTGAACGCCCAAATCGAAGCTCTGCATGGCGAAAAGGCCAAGGGATCACGTCCCAAGCCCGCCACGGCGAGCACTCAGTTGCTCGGTATTACCAAGGCGTCGGTGCAAAGTTCCAGCTTTATCTCGGCGGCCAGCTTCCAGGAAACCACGAAGGTGTTGACCGAGGCGGCGCTGGGAGGCAAGGTCGACCACTTGGTGGGCTTGAAGGAAAACGTAATCTTGGGGCACTTGATTCCTGCCGGTACGGGTTTCCGCACCTTCCAGGATTCGGAAGTGCGTTACCGAGCCGAAGCCCTGGCTGGTTTGGGAATCTCGCCGGAACAGACATTGGTGGAACAATTCCCGCTGTTGCAGGGAGGCGGCGATGCGGGGATGGAAAGTGCCGGTTCCGCGGAGCCTACCGGCAGTGCTGCTCGTTCGTTGCAAAGCTTGCTTGAGGCGGGCGGCGCGGCGGCCGAAGAAGAGTAATGGTTGCCCGCTGACTACACTTGACACTGGCTTGAATACCGCTAACTTAGTCCTTTTGCCATTTGGCGGCCCGACGGGGCCTTCCAGACAGACTCGACGGAATTGTCATGCCCACGATTAATCAGTTGGTGCGCCGTTCTCGGCGTGCAAAGCGACGTTTCAGCAAATCCCCGGTGTTGGAGAAGTCTCCATTTAAGCAGGGTGTTTGCTTGATCGTCCGCACAATGACTCCCAAGAAGCCAAACTCGGCGCTGCGCAAGATTACTCGCGTGCGGTTGTCGAACGGCAAGGAAGTCACGGTTTACATTCCCGGTGAAGGTCACAACCTTCAGGAACACTCGATCGTTTTGGTGCGCGGCGGCCGCGTTCGCGATCTTCCGGGTGTGCGCTATCAAGTGGTTCGTGGAACTCGCGATACCCAGGGCGTGCAGGGACGTAAGCAGTCTCGCAGCCGCTATGGCGCCAAGAAGGGTTAGTGCGAAGACAGTTAGTGCGAAGACAGTTAGTGCGAAGACAGTTAGTGCCAAGATAGTTAGTACGAACCTGTTGAGCGTGCCTAGCCGATTAGGCTTTGAGGCTCAGCGGCTCAAATGGCTTGCATCTCACTGGTTTGTTAGCCTGAGTGATGTGAGGTTTGTTGAGAGCTTCAGGCTTTTGACAACGAAAGTCCGATACGTGCGAGCTTTCAAGGGGCTCGGTAACCATATTCCCGCCAGACAGATCAGGTAGTTTTCGACCATGGGTGCGATCACAGCTAGCTCGACCACGCTCAAGCCCGACCCGATTTACAAGTCGGTGTTGGCCAGCAAGTTCATCAACTGCTTGATGTACGATGGCAAGAAGTCCGTTGCTCAAGCGGTCTTCTACGGTGCTTTGGACGTGATCAAGCAGAAAATGCCAGATCGCGACCCGATCGAAGTTTTCACCATCGCGGTTGAGAACGTGAAGCCGTACATCGAAGTGCGTAGCCGACGCGTCGGCGGCGCCGCTTATCAGGTTCCAATGCAGGTCAATCGCAACCGTCAGCAGTCGTTGGCGATTCGCTGGATTCTGTTGGCGTGCCGCGAAAAGAAGGGACGTCCGATGCACCTGAAGCTCGCCGAAGAGTTCATGGCGGCCTTCAATCGCGAAGGCGCCGCAGTGACTCGACGCGAAAACGTCCACCGTATGGCCGATGCGAACAAGGCGTTTGCTCACTTCGCTTGGTAGTAGAGACGCTTGTTAGTAGTAGAGTTGCCTAGTAGCAGAGAAGTTAGGCGAAAAGAATAGTCAGACCAGACGCCGCTCGGGGCTTCCCGTGCGGCGTCTTTTTTTAACGGCGCTGTCTCCAACGAGACATGGGGCTGCGGGAGGGTGAGAGGATGTCGCGCAATATCGAGAACATTCGCAACATTGGCATTATCGCGCATATCGACGCCGGCAAGACGACGGTGACCGAGCGCATGCTGTTTACGAGTGGCGCGAAGCATCGAGCAGGCGAGGTCGATAAAGGCACGACGACGACCGACAACGATGTGGAAGAGCAAGAACGCGGCATCACCATTTATGCGGCGTGCGTGACGTTCGAATGGAAGGATGTACACGTTAACTTGCTAGACACTCCGGGACACGTCGATTTCACGGCGGAAGTGGAACGGTGTCTGCGAGTGTTGGATGGCGCCGTGGTGGTGTTTAGCGCGCGAGAAGGGGTCGAGGCGCAAAGTGAAACGGTATGGCGACAAGCCGACAAATATCGTGTGCCGCGGATTGCGTTCATCAACAAGTTGGATCGCGAGGGGGCGGACTTCGAGTCGGTGTATGAGGACATGTCGAAGCGTCTGAATGCGAATCCCATCGCGATTCAGATCCCCGTCGGCCAAGGCCCCTCGCATGTCGCCTCGCCGTTTCGCGGCGTCATTGATTTGATCGAGATGAAGTTGCTTACGTTCCCCAAGGACAGCGAGGGACGCGATGTCGTGGCGTCGGAGATTCCCGAAGAGTTGCAAGCGGATGCGGAAATCTGGCGCGACGCGATGCTGGAACGGCTGTACAACTTCAGCAATGAGATGATGGAGCTGGCGTTATCGGAGCAGCCGATTCCCCCTGACATGATTCGTCGTGCGCTGCGCGACGCCACTTTGAAGATGCAATTGCAACCGGTCTTGTGCGGCGCGGCGTTGCAGGCCATGGGCATTCCGTCGTTGTTGGATGCGGTGCAGTATTATCTACCCAGTCCCTCCGATATGCCGCCCATTGAAGGCGAATCGGTGGACAAGAAAAAGAAACAAGCGGCTCGCGAGAAACGCAAGCCCAGTCCGGATGAGCCGTTTTGTGGCTTGGTCTTCAAGGTGCTGCCCGCCAAAACAGGCGACATCTCGTGGGTGCGGGTTTACTCGGGCGAGTTGAAATCGAACAGTCGAGTATTGAATCCTGGCAAGGATGTGAAGGAGAACGTGGCTCAACTGTGGCATATCCACGCCACGAAGAAGGAGCAGCAAGTCGACGTGGCGGGCACCGGGGAAATCGTGGGGATCATCGGTCTGCGTCAATCGATCACCGGCGACACCCTTTGCGATACTCGCAGCCCAATCTTGCTGGAGTCGATTCATTTCCCCGAGACGGTGATCTCGATGGCCGTGGAGCCAGAGTCGACGACGGAGCGAAAGAAGTTGGGCGAGACCCTGGAGATGCTGAAGCGACAAGACCCCACGCTTCAAGTGGTCATGGGCGAGACAGGCCAGACGCTCATTCGCGGCATGGGCGAGTTGCATTTGGAGATCATCAAGAACCGCCTGTTGCGCGACTTCAACTTGAATGTGAAGTTCCACAAGCCGCAGGTGAGTTATCGCGAATCGATTGCCCGCGCGGTGGAAGTGGTGGGTGAGTGCCATCGGCAGATCGCGGGACAGAACCTGTTCGCGAAGGTGAAGCTGCGAATGGAACCAATGCCTGAGAGTTCACAGGGGGTGATCCTGTTGAATGAGTGCCCGTTCGAGGCTTTACCGGAGGCGTTGGTGACGGCGGCGATGGAAGAGTTGCGGATGTGTGGCGAGGGCGGAGGAGCGATCGCGGGCTTCCCGCTGATGAAGTTGCGAATCCGCTTCTTGGGCGGTGAGTGGAATCCCGAGACGTCGGACGAACGGGCGTTTCGCATTGCGGCTAGCGATGCTTTCCAGAAGGGACTGCAGGAGGGAGGCAAGGTGCTGCTCGAGCCGATCATGAAGCTCGACATCGTCACACCCGACGAATACGTCGGCGACTTCGTGGGAGACTTGCAGCAGCGTCGATCAGTGATTGCAGGGACCGAGAATCGCGGCAAGGTGACCGCGATCGAAGCCCATGCACCGCTTAAGGAGTTGTTTGGCTATTCAAGTGCGATGCGGAGCTTGAGCCAGGGGCGAGCGGGATGTTCGATCGAGCCGTTGCACTATGCGCCAGCGCCCGCCGAAGTGATGCGCGAGTACGAAATCTAGGCGTTGCCACTGGCGACCACGCACGCCGCCTCGACCGCTTATTCGACTGATTCGGGCGATTCGTGGTGAAATCATTACCGGCTGGGACGCCGCAGGGTTCGCCCCCGTGAGACACGGAAGTAGGTGGACCACGAATCGCGCGAATTTCACGAATCTCGACCGAAGGGGGAAATCGATTGGGCGTCATTGAGTGCGTTTGGATCGTCCCTCGCTCAGCCAGTCGTGGTCAGACGCTTGCCACGTACGCGGCCTCGACCACTCATTCGTCCGATTCGTGCCATTCGTGGTGAACTCAGTACCGCCTGGCTTGTCGCAGGAGTGGCCGCGGTGAGACACGAAAGTATTTGGACCACGAATCGCGCGAATTTCACGAATCTCGACCGAAGGGGGAGATCGATTGGGCGTCATTGAGTGCGCTTGGATCGTTCCTCGCTCAGCCAGTCGTGTTCAGACGCTTGCCACGCACGCCGCCTCGACCACTCATTCGTCCGATTCGTGCCATTCGTGGTGAACTCCATACCGGCTGGCTTGTCGCAGGAGTGGCCGCGGTGAGACACGGAAGTAGTTGGACCACGAATCTCGCGAATTTCACGAATCTCGACCGAAGGGGGAGATCGATTGGGCGTCATTGAGTGCGCTTGGATCGTCCCTCGCTCAGCCAGTCGAGGTCAGACGCTTGCCACGTACGCGGCCTCGACCACTCATTCGTCCGATTCGTGCTATTCGTGGTGGAATCAACACCGAAAGGTTCGAGTCGGTCCCCAGCCTGCGCCTGCAAGACTAAAGTCCACTTGGCGAACCAGACGCGGTTCAAATTAGTGGTCCAGAAATTCGCTAGAATTGTTGGCTTGGCAATCCTGCTCGGGGGACAAGCGAATGGCGGCTCATGCAGATCAATCGCGGAAACGTCGACTGTTGGTGGTCGGTGATGCGGTAGCTTCGACTGGTTTCGCTCGATTGACTCGAGCCATTCTCGAACGTTTGTGCGATCGCTATGAAGTGCATCAGTTGGGCGTTAATTTTCATGGCGATCCCCACGATTTGCCGTGGAAAGTCTATCCCGCTGGTCTGGGAGGCGATATTCATGGAGTAGGTCGACTGGCTCAATTGGTCGAGTGGACTCGACCAGACATCGTTTGGATGGTGAACGATGTCTGGGTCTTGGCCGACTATGCCCAGGTGCTCGATTCGATTTCCTGCCGAGCGGCGAGAGTGGCGTACGTGCCTGTTGATAGCGGACCTGTTGAGCCCACACTGGCGCGGCGGATGCAAAGCCTGGATCAGTGGGTCGCATTCACCGAGTTTGGGCGTGGTGAACTGTTGACCGCGGCCGCTGCAAGTTCAGACGGCAACGTCAATCGCGATGTATTGGTCATTCCCTTGGGAGTCGACCAAGACCTCTTTCGACCTGGGAATCCCGCCAATCTGCTGGATCGTCAGGCGGCAAAGCAGGCACTGTTTCCATCATTCGAGCAGTTTCCCGAGTCGACGTTCGTGGTATTGAACGCGAACCGAAATCAACCACGTAAGCGAATCGATTTGACCATGGAGGCGTTTGCGATCTTCGCTCGCGATAAGCCTGCCGGAGTCAAACTCTATCTGCACATGGGGATCGAGGACCTTGGCTGGAATCTACCGATCTTGGCGAGTCGTTTGGGGATTGAGCGAAGGCTGATTGTGACGCACGCTGGCTCGGGTCCACCCAGTGAATCGTCGGAGCGACTCAACTTGATCTACAACGCTTGCGATGTCGGCGTGAATACCGCGACGGGAGAGGGTTGGGGATTGGTTGCGTTTGAACACGCTGCGACAGGGGCGCCTCAGGTGGTTCCTCGCCACACGTCACTCGCAGAGCTCTGGAACGAAGCCGGGGTTTTCGTTGAAACAAGCTATCGCGTGACCAATGAACGAACTCATACGGACGCGTATTTCGTCGAGCCGCATCGCGTAGCCCAGGCGCTCGAACGGCTGTACGTGGACGAGATGTATCGACGGCGGATGTCCGAAGCCGCCTACCGCTGCGCCTCCCATTCTCGCTTGGCGTGGGACGCGATTGCGGGACAGTGGGATGCGCTTTTTCACCATCCTTGTTCGACAAGCCGGGGCTGCCGATAGTTTATTTGTCTGTCTTCCTTTCCGTGTGCTTTCGTGTAATTCCGTGGCCAATTCCGGCCCAACTCAAGTTCGCAGTGGCCTCATTCCGCGGCCACTGCGTCGAAGAAGCCGATCATCATCTCTTCCCAAGATTGATCGCCCCAGCGCACAGGTTTGGTGGGGTCGGGGTTGGCGAGATTGTCCTCGGAATTGTCGTAGACTGCCTCGCAGGTAAGGCGAGTACCTCGCGGCAACCGCTTCGGCTCGGCGAATGCATACGATAGTTGCCAATTGAAGTCGTAGCGGGGAACGTCGAGCAGGACTTCGCGACGTCCATCGGGATAGGTCGCTTCGTAGCGGAACGATTTACCACGAACATGCATGTGGGGAGTGAGACTCAACAACAGAGCATCCCGAGGTATCGTTTGCTCCGCTCGCACTTGATGGTTGGCCGCATGCGGCGGGATTTCAAAACGGTGAGTCATGACGGCGCCATTTCGCACAACTTTTGTCACTTGCGATTTGTCGAGGAACTTGAGCCCGATGTAACTGCGGTCCTTTTGAGGCGAACCGTTGGCGGTGTAGTGCATTTCAAAGACAAGTTTGGAACCGGCGGGAATCTGTTTGACGAGTCCACCGGCGTAATGCATCGCGAGACTCCCCGGCGCGTACCCCACAAGTATGCCACGTCGTCGGAAATCGTCGTCGCCGGGGGCTTTGATGAAGGCGATGATGTGGTGGACGACGGCGCGATTGTCGGGGCGGGCCTCGGCGGCGTAGACGTACTTGTCTTCGGTGAAGCCCGGATCGACCTCGAAGTACTGATACGCGATCGTCCCTTCCGCGGGGATGTCGACGGGAGTCTCGCGAATGGCGATCACTTTGTCAGGCTCGGGGATTCGCCAGCCGTTGGTGAAGCGAGGCGGCGGAGGCGAGTCGGCGGGATCGCCCGCGGGCATGCCGTTCTCGATCCATGTCAGCAGAGTCGTACGCTCGGCGTCGGTTAGACGTGAGTCGTTGCGAAAATGCCCGAACTCGGGGTTCGCGTTCCAGGGAGGCATACGTCGATTACTCACCACCTCGGCGATGGTGGGGCCCCAACCCTGAAGATCCTCAAATCGCCCCAGAGGGAACGGAGCGATCTCGCCATCGCGATGGCATGAGACGCAGCGTTGATTCAGGATGGAGGCTACATGCTTATGGTACGTGATATCACCCGTTGGGGTCTTCTTTGCTTCGCGTCCCAAGTGGCAGCCCGGCGCCTCGGTGGCGGCGACTGTAATGGGTTCTCCCGCCAACAAGTGTTCGAGGGCGACCACGAGATCTTCGCGGGTTGGTTTGGGACGTTGAGTACCGACAGAATATTGATCGTCGATCCGACCGTGATAACGAATGATTCGGTCATGATCGAGCAGGAATACCTCTGGGGTTCGCTCGGCGCCAAACGCATCGGCGACCTTTTGATCGAGGTCTTTGAGTACGGGGAAAGTGAGTCCGTGGGAGCGGGCGTGAGCGGCCACTTTACCCAAGCTGTCCTGCGTGTTGGCGTTGATGGCGATCAGTGATACTTGCCGGTCGCGGAAGCGATCGTGAATGGCCTGAAGCCTTGGTGCGTAGAGCTTCGCGAGTGGGCAGTCGGTGCCCAAGAACACGATCGCAATTGCTTTTGATTGGAATTCGCTGAGCGAACGTTCTTTTCCTTGGATATCGCGCAGAGTGAAGTCTTGGATGGTGCGTCCGATTTGCGATTTGGTGGGCTCTTGTGGAGCGGCGGTGAATGCCGGGGAGGCAAGGCATGTTCCCAGGATTGCAAGGACAAATACACGAATCGTATGGCGAGACATGCCGAAACTCCGAACGTAGCGAGCCAGGTCGAGACCGAAGAGGCCTTTACCATACCCTGGGGCCGCCGATTCGACCAGTTGAATAAAGTAGAGCCGAAGAGTACTCGAACTTCGGGTAGGCCGGTGCGAGAGGACAGGCTCAAGTTGGAGCAACCGTAGCTTGGTACGCATGATGAGGATCAACTCGTACCTTTTGGTAGTCAAGTTGCAATGGGCTGGGGGAGCGATAGACTCTTGGGACGGGTTGGCGATTTCACATCGAGGGGCGGCCGATGGCGAAGAAAAAGACGGCGGAACCAGTTGGCGTACCATCTTCCAACAACGAGAACGGCAGTTCACAGGGAGTCGCGGAAGGCGGCATTGTCTGGCTCCCAGCGGACAATGGGTATGCGATTGGCGTCCAAGAAGGGAAACTCGTCAGTCGCAATCCGCAAGGGAAGCAATTGGCCTCGGTCCCCAAGGCCGTCAAACAATCGGAACTCGCTGAGCAACTTGAAGCCATGTGCGAATGGCTGGATGAGCATCGCACTGATTGTTTGCGCCGTATCGAGCTATGGATGCTGCGGTCGTTGCCCGTGCCAGCTTCCGTGATCGTCTCGGTCTGGCCTGACGAAGATTGGCGTCAATTGCTCACAAACCTGGTGGTCGCGGCCGTGGATGGGAGAGGCGGACTGGATGCGACCCGCATGGGGCTGCTGCGGGGAGTCGATGCGGGCAAAGGGATTGGCGTCGTTGATCGCGACGGAGAGACTCGCTGGTTGGATTCCCTGGCCATTCTGATCCCGCATCCGATTCTGATTGACGGATTGGACGATTTACGTGGTATCGCGGCTGATATGTCGTTCTCCCAGTCGGTGGAGCAGTTGTTTCGGACTGTGTATCCGGCGAGTGAGTCGCAGCGCGCGGAAGATCGAGTGATTGACTTTGCCAACGGTAAATTCGCTCAATTGAACTTCGCTGACAGTCTCTGCAGGCGACTTGGATACCCAGTCCGAGGCGGCTATGCATGCTGTCGAGTGTGGGAACACGAGGCGCCTATTGAAGCTCGCTTTTGGATCGGGGCGGATGCACCCGAGGTCGAGACCTATACGGGTGATTTGATCTGGGTCGATTCTCTCCAATCGGTCCGCAAGATCGCGGATGTGGGGGCGGTGGCGTTCAGCGAGGGGATGCTCATGGCGTCGCAGATCTACGCGAAGCGCGAAGTGGAGAAAGAGGAGGACGGGTTATGAGTCGCGAGTCGGCGTGGCTAGACGCGGGTGGATTGTTGTCGGTGAACGTGGCGGTGGATGGAGGGGCCGTTGAGCGTGTGGTGGCGCGCTCCTATTCCCATCCAGCGTTGGGAAGCCGAGTAGTGGTGCGGTTGTCGGCGGAGCGCCTGTTGTCGGCCGAAGATCTGGCGATGGAGTTTTTGGGATTTGGCGCACAGTCCGTTACTCCACCGCTAGCGGTTCAGCGACGTGGCAGCATGAGTTTCGCGGCGTGGGCGCTCAGTAACGATCCGGCCAATGCGCGGTATGCGCTTGACCTCGTCAAGCGAATGAAGAAAGCAACTCGTCTCGCCCGTTCGAAGCCGGGCCATGCGTGGGATGAGTATGTGGAGATGGCCAAGGAATTGGGGAGATCGGTACGCCACTTTCTGCCGCCGTTTTGGGAAGAAGCGGGGAGAGCTTATAAAGATCTGGGAAACACGACCTATGCCGGCCGAGCGCTCACCAAGTCGCTCGAGGCGGAACGCGTGCATGCCTTGGAATCGGATCGAGCGCGGCGGCGTGATGTGGTATTGGAGTTTGTGCTGGCTGGGTGTATCGCGGGCAAGGCGTTGTCGGACTACGGCGCCGATCTTGCCGCTCAGTATCCTCCGGCCGAGGCCTATCAGATTTTTCGCGATTTGTGCGTCCGCCGCACGCGTGGCGGCATGCCTCCCTGGGCTTCACTGCCTGGCGAATTCGCGAAACTGGCGCAGGCGGCCGGGTTGGATGCCGCCGCGGAGTTTGATCAGTGGCTGGAGGAACTGATTGATACTCCGGCGATGGCTCGGGCTGCCAACCAGTTCTGGAAAAACTGTGCCAAGAATTGTTGTCGTATCGTCGCTCGGAATTCCGCGTTTGCGATCTCATTGTTGCGACACACTCGCCCGACGCCTACCTATTACGGTACGAACTCGGTGTGGGAGTGGTTCGACATGCTTGAAGGCTGGGGAGTGCTTGAGTTTTTGGTCGTCGATGGGCATCATGGCGCGCCCGCCTTGGGGGAGCCGCTGGCTGAGTGGTTTGGACGAGTGGTGCGGTGTGAGTGTCCAGCGCCCGATCGTGTTCTTCAGTTGTTGGAACTCGTGGCGCCTCGCCTCAAGCAAGAAGGTCAACCACTTCAGTTAGGTTCGACGCCGCGTTACGGTCGAGCGTCGATCGACATTGACTTGTTGGAGGCTTGCCTCGGGCTACAGGTCAAAGTCGACACACCGCCGGCTCGCTTCTCGGTCGACTTCAATCGCTGGTTGGAACGTGAACCAACGCATGCATTGCGTAACCAGGATTTAGTTCATTCGACGCAGGATGAACGGTTCAGCGAGGCAGTCTTCGAAGGGTTTCGCGGCGCTTTGGCAAGTCGCGGGGTGGAGGAAAAAATCGAACGTTGGCGAACCGTGCGGGCGCCCGCGAAGCGAGCATTCCCACAAGCGGCCCGCGAACGTCCCGGCCTAAGCCGTTTGTGGCGGCGGCACGGGGAGACGATGGTATCGGCCATGGAGCAGGCTGGGTTGGCAAGTTTCGAGTCGCTGGTCAAACACTTGCGGGAGACGATTTGGCCCGATGCTTTGCGGCTGTTTCCGGAAATGGCCGCGAGGTTCGAAAAGTTGGACGGCGCGGAATTGCTCGCACGAGTGCTGCGCGAGGGATGTATTGATGAATTGGGTTGGCCTGCGCTTGAGCAACTAGTTGATAAGCACCAGTTGAAGATCGAATCGAGTAAACGTACCGACGCGGTCAATGCGTGGGCGAGTTTTCCCCGACTCGTCGTGATCGACAACACGTATGCTTATTCCGTTGATGGAGCTGGCAACGAACTCAAGCATGAGTTGCGGCTGCCGCCAAATTCTGAGTTGACCGGTTTGACGGCCGTGGGGAATGAGTTGGCGATTGGGTATACCGACAAACAATGGCAACGGAGTTTTCACTGGACAAGCGACCCTCAACAGGTCTACTCCACCGACTACGTGCATGGTTTCATCGCGACGCGTAGCTGTCGTGCGATCGCTTGGAAAGACGGCGGGGCGTTTTTGGGACACCGAGCCGTGCGGCCGGGAGACAAGGAACCGCCCGCTTCGTGCGAATTCCTCAGCGATGGCCTGCGCATGTGGAAGAAGAACGCACGCTATGAGCCCGCGATTGGCGGCTACTCTTCGTACCTCACGGAAGTCGATCCGGAGACCGGCAAGGAATTGCGTGCTAGCGTCCCCGCGTGGTTCGAGCAGGTGGATGGGGGGAAATTGATGGTGGGCACGAGTGATCTCTTGCCTGTCCCTGCTGGCACGGAGAATTCACTTTTGGGCGTCAAGAATGGATTCCTTGGTTGGAAGGTGACGAAGCGAAGCGACGGCGCCTATCGTGGCGAAGGAATCGATGGACGCCGTTGGGATTCGTCGTTGCACGACGTGTGGGGAGAACCGCTCATGCCGGTCGGTATGCTGCGACGCCCAGGAGCGGACGACTACTGGCCGATGATCGTTCGAGAAGATCGAGCGAGCGGCACGGTGTGCTTGATGGATCATGCGGGCCAAACCGAGATTGCTGTGCTGTCAGAGTTTCAGTCGGACTTCGCTTGGGGGCAAGTCACGCTGCTGCCGCTGGAGTTTTGGCACTTCTTGCAGCCGCGGCATGAGCCTTCGTCGCGACGACTGCGAGGTGTAACGGCCGATGATTGTCGCGAACTACTGGCCGCCGCGACTCGTGATCGCAAACTGCACGAAGCCAATGCTTCAATTTCAACCTCAGCATCAGCGAGCGGTCAGATCGAGAGTCCGTTGACTGAGGTGAAACTGGCAGTCAAGCAACTCTTGCCTGATGCGCCGCCGCGCATGGTCCTTGGGATTGCTCGCTTGATTGAACGCGTGGAGCAGCAATGGTCTGGCTTCGAGACCTTGCGTCAAGAATTTCTCGCCGAAGCTCGTGGCGAGTTTGCGTCGGGCCAAGGGATGTCTGCTCAGCGATCCCGCGTGGATAGCAGCGCGCCGCTCTGGTCGTTGCCGTCGATCCATTACTACCACAGTGGCTCCGAAGATTCACTGGCGAACCACTTGGAGCAGGTCGCTGCTTTTTTCCGGGGCGAGCGTGACTCGGGAGAGTTGCCCAGCACTGACTTCGTCTGGTTTAGTTTGATCGAGGAGGTGGATTCGAAGGCGTGGGCGACTGCATGGCGAGTTGCCGTTGGGCAGTGGGAAGAGAAGATCACCGCGGACTCGCCGTGGTGGGAATTACTGGAGTGGTGGAGGCATGTCGGCATCTCGACGTTGCCGGGACGGTTCGATGCTTATGGAGCGGCGCCGATCGGCGCGCCGAAACGGTCGTATGGCGGGTATGACTTGGAATTAGAGGCTGGACGTTCTCGCGGCGTGCGTGTCGGCGATGATCGTTTCGTCATCATCGAGAACCAAAGCTACAACTCTTCGCCCTACATGATTCTGCGCTACTCGACGTCGCCTACTCCAATTGCACCGCCTGGCTTCGATTGCTTGATCACGCGTCCGTTGAGAACCAAGCATGACCCCGAGCGTTGGCAAGCGTTCGTGGCGAAGGTTCAAGGACGTTCGTCGCCGCCCATTCCGACCGCCGAGGAACTGAGCGAGGTGGCGGAGCGAATCGGAGTCTCGCCCGAGGAGGTGGGCTTGGTGTGGATGGGTGGAGTCAACTTGGACATGTATGGAAGCAACTTCCTGCCTGCTCAACTGCGCACGGCGTTGGGCTGGAAGCTATCGGCTGCGAATGCTGCTCGACAATCGCTGAAGAATGTCGAGGGGTCGGTTAGGCAACGGCTCTACGATTCGATCGTTGCCTTGGGACTCGATGCCCCTTTCGCCGAAGATCGACGACCCGTTTGGGAGTCGCTGGAGAAAGAGTGGCGCGCCGTGTTGCCAAAGCGTATCGCCCTCGAGCCTGCTCTTCAGAAGCGCCTGGTCTCGATGGGATCGCGATATCATGCCAACATCGGGCAACAGCGTCTGTTGGAAATCGCATCGGCCCCGGAAACTCATCCGCTGCTTGAGCCTCGTGCGATGGAGATCAAGCGAGTGGAGGATGACGGGCGCAAGGCGTTTACCTTGGCGCCGACGCAAACTCTCCCTGGAGAAGAGTCGGCGGAGCCCCTCGATCTTTCACTGTTGAAGTCGATTGTGCAATTGATCGCGGTAGTGCATGCGGAGACTCCGCTGGGGCATGCCGCGCGAACGGATGTCGCCGCGTTGACGCGTCGCGTGGTGAATTGGCTTGACGATGCTCGTTCAATGCTCCGTTGTCGCGAGTTGGTTTTCCATCGGTCGGGCGCGGAAAAATCACTAACCCCGTTGGACTGGATGACTCAGCAATTTGGCGAACCGCAATGTCGCGCGGAGAGCGGTGAGAGTTCGTGGGAAGATCACTTGTTTGTCGTGAAGGCGCTAGACGCACAAGATCGACTCTTCATCGCGCTGCGTCCGTCGGAGGCGAAAGGCGCCGCGGAGTTTGCGCGGACGCACGGCATTCTGGCCAGCGAAGTAGGTTGGAACGATCGGGACGCCTCGCTGGTAACTTTGCTGGGACTCTTCAAGAGCGCTGGATTTCGGGCGTTGGCGAGGGCCCTGGAGGGGGAAGGATTGCCAGCGGGGCGTTGGCCGCATGATCCGCGTTTGGCTGCCCCTGCCGCGGTTGAGGCGGTGCGCGAGCGATTCTCGCTGAACCCCGAGGCGGCGACTCTCTACCTACAATTGTTATCTCTGCCCGAACCCTCGGATGCGAATGTGCGTCAGTGGAACGAGTGGTCGGCGGCGACCTTGAAGGCCGCGGGGAAGGAACTGTTGCAGGCGAAGTTGGTTCTCGAGGCTAAACGCGCGCGAGCTGGGCGTTCGCTGTTTTTACCGGGTGAATGGCTGGAGAATAAGACGCCCTGGTTGCCTGTGGAAGCTTGGAAACTGGGGCATTTGCATGACGTTGATCCCGCGGCGGGTGATCCTCTGGCAACGGTGGGATTTCTGGTTTTTCGCCCATTTGAACAGCTATTCACGGCCGCCTGGGAGCGAGTGCTGAGAGGCGACTCGCCGAGGTACGAAGAGGCTCAAGTGACAACTCGCAAGAAAGGAACCAAGAAGTGAGTCGGCCCAGCAAGAAAGGGACCGCGACGTCGGTTGCGCCGGCTAAGGTGGCGGACGAGGTGGCGGAGGAGAATCGCGGGGAGAATAGCACACGAAGCGAAACGGAAAGTGGATACCAAGCGACGTCGACGCCGCGTCGCATTCAACAGCCGCCTGCGGAAACTCATTACGCGGGCGAGTTGGCTTTCTTGCGAGCGATCGACTCGGCTCCACGTCCTCGAGGTTGGCGATTGTCGCCCGAACGCGTCGTCGACTTTATTTGTGGGTCTCGAGGCGAGTCGATTCGTGCGCCCGCGGGCGCCGAACTCCCCTCGGAAATGCCACGGTCGCTCATCCTCGATCCCAAGTTTGTTGGCTCGCGAGCTTTGGTCGAACGTTGCGTCGTCACACTCGCAGGCGAACGAGGGCTGTTATTGGTGGGACAGCCAGGCACGGCAAAAAGCATGCTAGGTGAACTGCTGGCCGCGGCGATCAGTGGCTCGAGTGGACTGGCGATTCAAGGAACGGCGGGTGCGAGCGAGGACCATTTGCGATATGGCTGGAATTACGCGATGCTGCTCGACCGCGGACCTCGACCCGAGGCGTTGGTGCCATCGCCGGTGCTCGTGGCCATGCGGACGGGATCATTGGTGCGAGTCGAAGAGATCACTCGTTGCTTGCCTGAAGTTCAGGATTCATTGATTAGTGTGCTCAGCGAACGTCGCATGATCATCCCCGAGTTGACGGGAGAATCGGGGAGTATCTTTGCGGCGCCCGGCTTCAATGTCATCGCGACGGCGAATCTGCGTGATCGTGGAGTATCCGAGATGTCGGCCGCGTTAAAGCGTCGTTTTAATTTTGAAACGGTCGCACCGATAGCTGACGCACGACAAGAAATGAATCTGGTGGGAACTCGTGCGACGGCCACGCTGGCCGAGACCTTGGGCCAGCCTGACAAGACGCCGATGGTCGATACTCGATTGCTGGAGATCTTGGTGACTGCTTTCCGCGATTTACGCGAAGGCCGTACCGAAGAAGGATGGAATGTGGAACGACCAGCGGCAGCGATGAGTACCGCCGAGGCGGTGACTGTACTCACCTCGATCGTGCGGCAAGGCGCCTTTTTCCCGGCGCTGAAGGATCCTGTTTCGTTGCTGCCTGGCTATCTGCTCGGAGTCGTGCTGAAGGATAACTCGGAGGATCGCGAGCGGTTGTTGGCGTATTGGGATGGGCCTGTTCGTCGTCGAGGCGAGGCAGACCCTTTATGGAAGAGAATGTACGAATTGCGAGCCGTGTTGGAGGAAGCGGGACGGGAGTTGTAAGTCATGGATGTGGGAGCTCCCGAGGACGTTTTCCAGCAATTGGTCGCCTGTCAGACGCCCCTGCTATGCGGCGTGCGACATCACTCCGCGGCGCTTGCTCGAGTCTTGCCGAGCCTGCTGGATGACTTTGCGCCCGAGGCGGTCTTGGTAGAAATGCCGACCGACTTCCGTTCCTGGATCAAGTACTTGGGCCGCGATGATCTGGAGACGCCGGTTGCTCTGGCGGCCTGCGATCAAGCGAAGTTGCTGTCGTTTTACCCGCTTGCCGACTTTTCGCCCGAACTCGTCGCCATTCGCTGGGCCGCTCGACATGGCGTGCCCGTCGAGCCGATTGATGCGAGCTTGAGTCAGAAGGCCGCTTGGGATGAAGAAGAGTTGGTGGTGGAGGCAAACGCTCCGTCGAGTCATGAGGGGGAGTCTTTGCTGCATAAACTCCTGGAGCGGAACGAGTCGCGAGACTCGGGCGACTTGTGGGAACGGCTCGTCGAAACTCCCGCGAACGATTCAACTCCGGAAGCGATACGACGAGCGGCACTGTGGTTTGGCTGGACGCTTCGCTATTCAGCGGGTGGAGCGACCCTGCGTGATGCTGCTCGCGAAGCTGCCATGCGCCAGGCGATTGCCGCGGCGCCGAAACATAGTGTGGCCGTGATCGGCGCCTTTCATGCAGCGGCGTTGCTCCCGGATCCCATTCGATTTCCGGCCGAGCCAAGACCGGAATCGCTCGAAACGAATTCCGCTCCGACACTCACGACCTGTCTCGTCCCTTATTCCTTCTCGCAACTTGATCAGCGCAGCGGATATCCCGCGGGAGTCCTAGATCCCGAATGGCAGCAAGCGATGCTGGCCGCGGGCGATCCCGCCGCAACTCATGCCACCTTGACGGAATTCGCGGTCGCGCTCTGTCGCCGACTACGCGAGGCTGGGCATACCGCGGGAACGCCGGACGCAGTGGAGATTGTCCGGTTTGCGGGAGATCTCGCTCGTCTGCGCAAACTTGCGGCGCCGGGGCGAGGTGAGTTGCTTGAGGCGATTCAGTCGTGCTTGGTTTGCGGGGACTTGTGGGGACGTGGGCGAGCTGTGGCCGCTGCCGCGCGTCAAATTTTTATCGGGCAACGGCGGGGGCGAGTGCCTGCGGGGATCCCGCGTGGTGGACTGACTGTCCAAGTCGAGGAAACCGTTGCGCGACTCAAGTTGCCTGGTCCGGAGGCGATGGACAGCGAGTCGCGAGAGTTGCGTCTTGACCCGCTCCGTTCACGTTTAGACCGAGCTCGCGCCGTCACCTTTCGTCGTTCGCAATGGTTGGGAGTTCAATACGCACAACGTATTGATGTGGGGAGCGTCGGTGATCGCGAGAACCTCACGGAGGTCTGGCGAGTGGCGTGGACGCACAGCACTGCCGCAACGGTGGAAGCGGTCAGTATTCACGGAGTGACGCTCGAGCAAGCATGCGAGTCGCGTGTCAGGCGAATTCGGCGAAACGCGGCGGCTTCCGCGGACATCAATGGAGCCTGCGATTCGATTCTGCCGGAAGACCTCGTTGCTCGCTTGATGGCCGCTGCCGACTGTGGATTAGTCACAACGGTTGCTTCGTTGCTAGGCGAACTCAGTGGACCGTTCCTGATTGCGGCCACCGTGCCTCAACTGGTGGCGGCTGCGTCATTGGTGGAACGGATCGCAGCGGGGCACGTTCCCGGCCTGCCTCGACAAGCAGAATTGGCCGCGGAGCCTGATGTGGGTTGGCTTCACGTGCCCGCGACGCTACTCGATCTACGACCATTGCTCGAAGCTGCTATCGCCGGCTTGGAGGGATTGGGCGGTTCGAATCAAGCCGGTGACGTAACCACGGTCGTGGAATTGACGGCGCTGGTCCGTGGCGAGCGAGTGGACGCGGAGGCGTCATTGAGTAGTTCGTTATGGATCGCTCTGCGATCACGACTGGCTCGTCTGCGTCGCGATGGTTCGCCCAGGATGCAGGGCGCCGCTTGGGGGGCGCTGGCGATGGCCGGCGCGATCGATCTCCCGCGTCTGCAATCGCCGCTTGCCAGTTGGTATGACGGTGCGTCGCATCCCGAGGGGCGAGAATGTTTGCGAGAGCGACTGGCCGGATTGATGTCGCCGCTTGCTCCGCTCGTCGTCCAGGAGACGGAATGGTTGGCGGGACTTCAGCAATGCCTCAAGACTTCGCCTGACGAGGAGTTCCTGGCCCGATTGCCGGCGTTACGAGCCGGCTTTGAAAGCATGTTGCCTGTCGACCGTGTTCGTCTGTTGGCGAGTCTATTGTCCGCCGCGGGTTTGCAGGGAGCCAACTCGTCGGGAGCGGCGTTGACTGGCGGAGGGCGAGTGCACGAAGACCCCGAGTTATTGGCGGCGATATTGGTTGCGGATCGAGCGGGGCGGGCCGCTGTGGCTCGACTGCTACCTAATCTCATGTTACCCCTTGTCGCTTCACGGGCGGCGCCGAATTCGCAGGCCTCGCTGTCGGGTGAACAGGAACAAGCAGCCCGTGAAATGCCCGCCATTATTCCGCTGGCGGATCGCTGGCGTCTGGTGTTGGGAGTGAAAGGCTGCCAGTCGTCCACCGCACGAGTGGCCGCCAGTGCATTAGACCAACTGTATGGCCCTGGTTTACTCGAGGGACGCGGAGAACGAGCTGATCTCGCGACAGGAGGAGACGAGGCGCCAGCCCCCTCGCCTCGCGAGTGGGTCGAGCAAGTGGCTGGTTTGTTTGGCAAGGAAGTTTGTGAGGAGGTCTTGGGGGCGGCGCTAGCCGGCGGACGTGCAGCGCTGCTGGAGCATCTTGATCCAGCAGCCGTGCGACCCTCGGTGACTCTGCTGGAGCAAGTTCTATCGTTGCGCGGGGCCGTGCCGGAGCGCGAACTCGCCGCCTTGCGAAAACTCGCGCGGAAGATCGTGCAGCGGCTTGTGGAAAAGTTGGCCCAGCGAGTCCGACCTGCGCTGGTGGGACTAAGTTCCTCAAGGCCGACGCGACGCGCCAGCCGACGCCTCGATTTCGCTCGCTCGATTGACGCCAATCTCCATACGGCTCGACGCCGCGAGGATGGACGCGTGTCGTTGGCCCCTCGACAATTGGTGTTTCGTTCTCCGGCCCGTCGCGAAATGGATTGGCATCTGGTGTTCGTGGTCGATGTCTCGGGTTCGATGGATGCATCCGTGGTCTACAGTGCGATGTTGGCGGCGATCTTCTCCGCATTGCCTGCGATCGACGTTACGTTCTTGGCCTTTAGCACCGAAGTGATCGACCTGTCAAACTCGACCGATGACGCGCTGGGGCTGTTGTTGGAAGTGCGAGTCGGCGGAGGAACTCACATTGGTCAGGGACTTCGGGCTGCTCGGCATCGTGTGCGGAATCCATCGCGCACACTCGTCGTGCTGGTCACCGATTTTGACGAGGGTATTTCGGTCGGCGAGATGTTGGCGGAAGTGCGTCAACTGGCCGAGAGCGGCGCGAAGCTGATCGGTCTGGCTGCGTTGGATGATGATGCGAAACCTCGTTACAACAAAGGAAACGCCGCGGCGGTTGTCGCGGCGGGCATGCCGGTTGCCGCGGTAAGTCCCGAACGTTTGGCGGAATGGGTCGGCGATCAGATTCGTGGAGGTTCGCGATGAACGAGTCGCGACCGACTGTCTTGCCGCTGGTTGTTGCGAGCGCCGTCGAACGGGCGCCCGAGCGAGTGCGGCGGCGACTCGATCGCGAGCCCACCGCGGCCGCGGCGTGGCAGTGGCATTGTCGCGAACTCTTGTGGGAAGTCGAGGCAGGGGGAGAACGCGTCCAGTTGCCGCGCGGATGCGTCGAGAGATTGGAGCAAGTGGTCTGCTCGTGTCTGCTGGCCCCCAATTGTTTTCATGTGCTCGCATGCCTGACCTCGCTTGCGATCGCGGAGGAGTCGGCTGAAGCGAGTCATGATCGAGATTCCCGCGCTGATGAAAATGCGATTCCCGAAAAGGGGAACGTCGAAATCGCCGCACGAACGGTGGAAGGGAATTCGACCCACGTTGCGGGCGAATCGGAGTGGCGTGAACTGTCGGACGAACAGCGGCTCGCGGCGAGTTCGTTGCGCGAGGCGGTGGAGAAACTTCTGCGAGTCGGAGTGGCCGCGGTCGGAGTTGTGATCCAGTCGAGCGTCTTGCGTGCCGCGCATGCGTGTCGCGCCGAGGGGTTGCCACGCGCGGCCGAGTTGGCGCTGCGGGTGGTGGGGGGGGTGGGAAGCTATCGGGCCAGATCCGCGGATGCGGACCCTGGGCAGTTGGCGGACGATGTCGCCGCGTTGCTTGAAACGGTGCATTGGCTGGCTGGGCGTGAGAGGACCTTGACGTCGTGGATCGGAGAATCGCGTCGAGCACAGCATCCGGTATCTCCAAGACGCCTGCACGGATTGCTTGCGGAGCCCATTGTGACTCGAGGCGGTCACGCAGGTGCGGCGGCCTATTTGTTGGGCGAGGATGGTCGCATTTATGTGGCGGCCGATGTGCGACCAGGCGAGCCCTCGCGGGCGCGTGATGCCTACCAAGGGGGAATCGAGATCGGCCCGCTGATCGAACCCGCGCATCGCTTGGCGCGAGGGCATTATGTCGTGACGGAAATGACGGCGTCTCGCAGCGGGCGTTTGGGGCGAGGACAGGGCGCTCGAATGGCGGCTCAAGGGAATTCCCGTTGGGAAGCGGGGCCGATTCGAGCGCGATTTGATCGACCTTATCGAGATCAGTGGCAGACTGTGCTCATGCAGTTGGAGCAAGATGGAGATGATCGGGCTGCCGGCGGTGACTTCGTGTTTGTGACGGGGATGGTCCACGGGGCGCTGGGACCAGAATTACTTTTTGAATTAGCGCCTTGTGGAACGATGGTGCGGTTAGCGATCGAAAGTGAGCAGCCTTCCCTCATGTTCCGCGAGAATCTACGCATGTTGAGTTACTGCCCAGGCTTGAAGCTGCGCTTGATTGGACGCATGCGACTCGACGATTCCGCGCGGGTATATCCGTTGGCGATTGCGCCGGTCGTTCCTGAGTCGATGTCAAAAACGTCGTTTGCCGATTCTGTAGACGCGGCCATCTTGGGGGCCGCGGGCGAACGTGTTAGCGATGGAGCAGGGCTAAAATCACCAGCGGCAAACGAAGAAGGGCCTCGCCTCGAGTTGGGGGACAAGCTTGTGGATCGCGTCTGTTTGGGGTTCGACGAGCTGTCAAGACGATGTTTGCCAGGGGCTCTCGCAAAGCCGCGAGTATTGGCGGAATACGGAATAGGTAAGCAACTCGTCAAATCCGCGGATGATCGGTTGGCCGCGTTACGTCGTCGCTGGGTATCGGCGTTGGTGGCAGGTGTTGGTGCTCAGCGCGGCGGAGGTGGTACAACTTTGCAGTCCGAAGCGGCAACGTTTGCACGGTCTGGATGGGAGACGGCCGCGGCGCTGATCGATGCGCTGACACGAACGGGCAGCCAAAGCGACTCGGCCGCTGCCGACGTGTTTCTCGCGGTGTGGGTCTACCTGCGAGCGTGTCGAAGCCAGTGGCAGCTGAGTCACTTGCCTGATTTTGCTCTCAATTCATAGTCGTAGACTGTAGTCGCGCAACCGTCGATTTCAGCTTGATGTAGTCGTGCCGTTTTGCCGTTCAACTCGTAGATGAAAGGTTGTTCGGTGAACGGATCATTGGGAGCAGGAAGAGTCAGTGCGTCAAGCTTGGCTGGAAGCGCTCCGTCATTACGACTCGCATGATCCCGAATCGCTTCAATCGTCTGAATGAACTTCACGCGTCGTTCGAAATTCCGACACGCCAGGATTCCTAGCGGCAATGCAATCGGATAGGGGCTCGACTTCGCACCGATTTTAGAGAGCAATTCGCTGTTCACCGCTTCGATCTTCGTTTTTGCCATGATGATCTGCTTCGGCGATTGGAACGCAAGTGGTTCCACCTGAGATCTGAACTGACAGTAGCGCAAATAGAGCCAGCGCATAATACGCTCTTCTTGGCTCATGCGGTCAACGTCATCAGCCGAGAGGCTAAACATCGCTACTAGTTCTCTATTGGCTATAAGAGTCAGGTTTCTCTGTAAAGCCTCGCCTTCCTGTATCGTGTAACCTGCGTTGCTATATTCGGCATAGATTGCCACAAATCTGTTTGCGATCGGACCCCATTGCTCACTTCCAATCGCTGGCAATGGTTGATTCAGACGAGTAGGAGTCGCCCATAGCTCCCAGCGAACCATAGGTCCGAGATCTTGCAACGTAGGTGGTAGTGAGGCAAGCGACCAATACATGTTTGGACAATTGCCGGATTGAATGGCCAGTTCGAGATTGTCGAATCCCATGTTAGCGATCGCCAGGCCGACCAAGTGGCAAACAGCGACCGGAGTTGCGGCGCAGTGGCGCCCGCAAGCCAATTGTGCTCGAATTCCTTCTAATGCTTGGTCCGTTTTACCTTGCGACAGCAGCAGTCGAATCCAGGCTGTCATTCCTCGGCCTGCGAGTTGCCGTTGCGATTGAATGTCAGGCAACAGGATCGCGTGCGGACGATCGCTTCGTAGTGGATACTGCCAATCTGCAAAACTCATCGAGCCTGCACGGACGATCTGATCCGCAAATCGAGCAAAGCGGAAATCTTTCCAGCGTGGATCATTCATGTCCATTTCAGCGAATTCGTGCAGCTTTGGATAAACGTTCTGCATGAAGGGCTGTTGCTCGTGAATCATTCGCAGCAACACCGGTACGGCGTTGCCTGGCTCTTGGTCCTCTTCCGAAGGCAGAAGGCGAAATGCGACTTGGTAATCGTCTGCGGCTTCTGGTGTGATTTGTAATTGTTTCTTGATGCTCTCGCGTTGCTGAGCGTAAGCACTTTCATGCGTCACAAGGAGCGAGAGCCAGAATGTACAGGCGCACGCGAACCATAGCCTTCTGATGATCATAGAAAATCTCCTTAAAGAAGTTGCGTAAAGTCTATCGGTCGTAAAGGAGTGCTTTGAGTGTTTGAAGGGGCGGGGTTCGAAACAACGTCCGGTACGTCCAGGTTCGTGACATCTTGTGCCGATGTGGACGCTCGTAATATGCCGCCAGTCTGTTGGTTCGAGTACGGAGGTCGACTAAGTTGCGTGCCCCATCCGTTGATTGATTCCAAGTTCGAGTCCGTCGAAGTATGGGGAGGCTCGCTGATGGTTTGGCCATTGCCGAGTTGCTCGTGGCGATCGACGCGATTCAGGGAGAAGTGTGATACGAGCGAAACGCCTGCTAGAATCGAAGCGAGTAAGCTGGCAGCCCGCCAGCGTGTGGTGGACCGACGACTCTTGCGTTTCTCCGATGCAATGCCAGCAGCATAGCCACACTCATACATCAATTCCCTGTCGCGTGTCGGACATGGACCAAGCGAATGAGATCGCAATTGCTGCTCGAACGGAGAGAATGCATCAGCATTTTCGTTGTTTGATTGGTTGGGTTCATTTTTCATTTGCGGATTCTCCGTACGCTTGCTTCAGCTTGGAAATGCTCGAATGATACGATCGCCAGATAGTCGCTTTGGGCTCTCCAATGGCGTCGCCTATTTCATCAAAGGTCAAGCCGCCCCAAATTCGCGCGATGACAATTTCTTGTTCACGTTTCTCGAGAATGTTAAGTAGTTCGCGTATCTCAATGTTCTCAACCGAGCCACTCGAACCGCTCGCGCGATCTGTTGCGGCTCGCGACTCCCTTGATCGGCGTTTGAATTGCGAAACCTGCTCGTTGATTGCCAATCGTTTGGAAACCGTAAACAGCCAAGCCACGCAGTTCTGGGGGGCTGGTTCCTCCGAAGCGAGCTTAATGAATGCCGACTGAACAACATCCTCGGCGCCGTCACGAGCACCGCCTACCCACTCGACCAAAATGCCCCAATAGCCGTCCAACAGTGCCCCTAGCTTATTGGAATCGATTGGCATGTCGGCTCGCGTTGAGTGTGGTAGTCTCGTGTTGATTGCTGAAAAACGTGCCCTTTACGCCATAGACAAGGCTGATTTGAGCTTTGTTTCATTTGGCCAAGAGATTCTCAGTTGTATTCCTGCAACCGGCCGTAGTTTTCAGCGATCGCAGTGTTTTATGGGGAGGCCCGTTTAAACCTTCTTGCCTCAATGGCTAGTGGGGCCAATTGGGGCCGCCGGACGAAGAAAACTACCGCTGGCCCACTTGATCTCTTCCCTGGCGTAACACCCAGGTAGTCCTTCTGCGCAGACCATCGGTAGTGAGAGCATGCGCGGGTCGTCTGGGATGCTAAGTCCCGGCGAATTCCTCGGCCCCTCCTGACTCTATTTCACAGCCGTAAAGTTTCTTGTGGGCTAAGTTGGTCCGCTCTCCTTGCCTGACGAAACAAAGCGGTAGCCGGCGTCACGCAAAGTCAAGAAATACCGCGGTTCCGCGGGGTTCGGCTCGAACAGTTTTCGCAATCGACGAATGAACTGATCGGGAGCCCGAGTGTTCATGAAGCCGGGCTGATTCCAAACCTTTTCCAGCAATTCATTCCGCGGAATCACTCGCCCTTCGTTCTCGATGAAGTAGCGCAAGAGTTTCATTTCCAGCGACGTCATCTGCACCAATTGGTTGGCGACGCGAACTTCGAAGGTCGTGAAGTTCACCTCGACATTGGCGAAGTGATAGATCTCGGGTGCGGTAGGCTGAGCTGGGACGCCCTCTTGGCGAGTCCGTTGGAAGTGAGTCAGTAGATTACGCACGCGACTCATCAACTCATCAAGCTCGAACGGTTTGGTAAGGTATTGGCTGGCGCCTAGGTCGAAGCCGCGAGTGCGGTCTTCGGAGAGCGTGCGGGCGCTAAGAATGAGAATGGGCACCGTGTTGCCGCTGCCTCGTATGGCCTCGCACACGGCATAGCCGCTCATGCCGGGCATCATCAAGTCCAGAATCACGAGATCGACATCGTTCTGGGCGGCTTCCATCACTCGTAACGCACTGGGGCCATCGCCCGCGGTCGTGACGCGGTAACCCGCGGCTTCCAAGTTAAAGCGGATGCCGACCGCCAAGTGCGGTTCATCGTCCACAACCAGGATATGAGGTTTTTGGGGCATCGTTGTCACGTGGAATTGAGTCGCAGTCGGTCTTGTTCTAGTCGTTCCCAGAGGAACGCGAATGCTCGACTGGCCATTCGGCTGTAGTACTCGAAACTGTGTCCACCCCCCGTGGTCGAGAGGTCGCATTCAAACGGAATTCCGAGCGACCAGAGCTTCATGCGCAGTCGATCCGCGCTCTCCCACCAGCGCTCGTCCGCCGGATCGCAGCAGAAGAATTGATGGCGGGGCCAATTCAAGGGGTGGATGTGCAGTAAAGCGGTGTCTTGTCGTACGGCTTCGGGATCGGAGTACATCGAAGCGACAACCCCGTCGGGGTCATGGAAGCGGACTTGATAGTCGATGGCGGGCGACAGGGCCGCGACGGTCGGGAATCGCTGGGGGTACTTGTACGACAACCGGAGCGCTCCCTGGCCTCCCATACTGGTGCCCAGTAACGCTAATCGTGGTGGGACGACTTGCCAGTTGTCCTCGAGCCACGGAAGAACGTTGTCCAGCAAATGACGCTCGGCCGACAATTGCGGGTCGAACTCGCGACAAATCCGGTCAGTCCACCAGCTCCGTTGAGTGTGAGGGGCGAGGCAGGGGAGGCCGTACCGTTCCAGTTCGGCGGTGAAAGAAGGGTGATTGGGCAATCGTTGGAGATGAACGCCATGCAGATACATGACGGCAAATCCATGGGGATTGAGCGTTTGTGGGCGGTACACATCGCAAGGATGTCCACCGATCTGGATTTCCGACCATTCTCCGGGCATGACTCGATCCGCGAGGCTGGGAAAGGAGCTTGGCGAGTGGATTCGGCAGGTTTTGACGACACGCTGGCGAACTCGCAAGGTGCATTTTAGAATGTTGGGCCGTCGCGCGGAAGTTGCTGACCCGCTGGTCCTCCGATGCTCGGGGCGCCGATGGGCTTAGCTGACCGGGGAAGACGAGACCGCCGATTTCGCCTCTTGCGAGTGTTGCCTGTGAAGAAGTTGCTTAGCGAAGAAGAATTGAGCGAGGGCGTAGCGCGGATGGCCGCGCGGATACAGGCCGACTTTCAGGGGAAGCCGGTGACGATCTTGGGAGTGATGACGGGGAGCGTCGTGCTGCTCGCCGATTTAATCCGACGAATCGATCTTCCCTTGCGCGTCGGAGTGATTCAAGCCAGCAGTTATCGTGGCGAGACGACCCGCGGGGAATTGCGGGTGAATGCCGAATTGATGCCGGACGTGACGGGGAGAGACGTTTTGTTGGTTGACGATATCTTCGACACGGGACACACCTTGGTGGAACTCGCGAAGCGACTGCGGGAGTTTGGCGTTCGCTCGGTGCAGTCGGCCGTGCTGCTATTCAAAGAGGGGCGGCAGGAGGTCGATTACCGGCCCGAGTATGTGGGGTTCCAGATTCCCGATCTGTTCGTCGTCGGATATGGGTTGGATTATCGGGACGAGTATCGACATTTACCGTTTGTGGCGGCGTTGGAGCCGGCGGAAATCGCAGGCCCGGTGGCATGAAACCGAGGCGGTTGGCTCTAGTCACTCGACGCTTCTGGCCGCTGGTGGGCGGCGCCGAGATGGTGATGTCGAATCTGGCGACCGAGCTGCGGCGCATGGGCGCTGTCGTTACGATCGTGACGGCGCAGTGGGAGCCCAGTTGGCCGACCGACGTCGTGCATCGCGAAGTGCCGGTGGTCAGGCTGCCGAATCCTCCGCAACGTGGTTGGGGAACTTTGCGTTACATGATGGCGCTGCATCGTTGGCTGCGTCGACATCGCGATGAACTCGATCTCGTCTATGTGTCGATGTTGAAGCACGATGCCTATGCGGCTCTGGATGCACTGGCGAACTCGCCCGTGCCCGTCGTTTTGCGAGCCGAGGGGGCGGGAGCGACGGGCGACTGTCAATGGCAGCAGACCGCTCGGTTCGGCCTGCGGATTCGTCGGCGATGTCAACTGGCCGATGCTTTGGTCGCGCCGAGCCCCGCGATTCGGGACGAGATGCTGGAAGCTGGTTACTCGGAGGCGCGTACTCGATTCCTGCCAAACGGCGTTTGTGTGGAGCCGCCGCGTGACTCCGCCATGCGACTCGCCGCTCGCCGGGCTTTGGCCGAGAGTAATCCTGACTTGGCGACCACCGAGTACTCGCCGGTCGTGGTCTACACGGGCCGACTGCATGAAGCGAAAGGGTTGCACGACTTAATTAAAGCGTGGCCGGCCGTGCTGGCTCGCTGGCCGTACGCTCGACTCTGGCTCGTGGGGGATGGTCCCGAGCGGGAAGAACTGTATGAGTCGATCCTGGAATTGGGGTTGCGAGGGATCGTCAGCATGCCAGGGGCCTTTGACGATGTGCAAGATGTTCTTAACGCGGCCGATGTGTTCGTCCTGCCATCGTACCAGGAAGGGATGTCGATCTCGTTGTTAGAGGCGATGGCGACCGGGGTGCCGGTTGTGGCGAGCGACATCCCCGGGAATCGCCTGTTGGTGGAGCACGACCGACACGGATTGTTGACGCCGGTGCGGGAGCCGTTGAAAATCGCTCAGGCGATTCATGACGTCCTGAGTCAACCGGCTCGCGCGATGGCTCGAGTGGCGGCCGCCTACCAGCGAGTGCAGAACGAGTTTTCGCTGGAACGGATGGCGATGGAGCACATGCGGTTGTTCGACGAGGTGATTCGAAGCCGTCGTGCCGGGTTGCGATAAACGGCGGGGTGGCGTATCGTCGCGGTTGAAATGAGACGGCTGGGGCCGTCTCTAGCGGCGAGTGTTTTTCGGGCGATTCCGCAGCGGTGCCATGCCGATTCGACTCTGTCTGATCATTCCGACGTTGGATCGCAATGGCGCTGAGAAGCAGCTCACTTTGCTTGCCACGCGACTACCTCGCCACTTGTTCGAAGTGCATGTCTGCACGCTGACTCGTGGCGGCCCGCTGGAAACGGTGCTTCGTGACGCGGGAATTCCCGTAACTCATATTGGCAAACGCTGGAAAGTCGATCCCGCGGCGTTTTTGCGGCTCCAAAGCTACTTGCGCAAACTCCAACCCGACATCGTCCATACCTGGTTATTTGCCGCGAACAGTTACGGTCGAGTGGCGGCTCGTCGAGTCGGCGTGCCTGTGATCGTGGGGGGGGAGCGATGTGTCGATCCCTGGAAACGGTGGCATGAATTAGCCATCGATCGACGACTGGCTCGCTCGTCTCAACGCATCGTGACCAACAGCAGCGGCGTGCGCGACTTTTATGAGCGGCGCGGGCTGCCTGCCGACAAGTTCACGGTGATTCCGAACGGGATCGAGCCACGTGCGGTCACGACTCCACGAAGATCGCGGGCCGAACTGCTGGCGGAACTCGACCTGCCGGCCGATGCTCGTTTGATTGGCGCCGTGGGGCGACTTTGGCCGCAGAAGCGATACCAGGATCTGATCTGGGCCACCGAGCTATTGAGTTGGGCTTGTCCTCAATCGCGTTTTGTCATTGTAGGAGATGGGCCTCAGCGGTGGCGACTCGAACGATATGCTCGCCAAGTAAAGATCGACCAGAATGTACGGTTTTTGGGGGAACGCGACGACGTGGAAGAATTGTTGCCGCATTTCGATTGCTTTTGGCTGGCGAGTGGTTACGAGGGGCAATCGAACGCGTTAATGGAGGCGATGCTCGCCGGTCTCCCCGTCGTCGTGTCGGATATTCCGGGCAATCGTGATCTGGTGATTCCCGGTGAATCAGGGTTCATAGTCTCCGTCGGCGATTCCGGTGAGTTTGCTCGGAAAGCACGCGTGCTGCTGGACGACTCCGAGTTGGCTCGTAAAACGGGCCAGGCGGCGCGGCAGAGAATGCTGAGCGAATTCTCGGTGGAAAAGATGGTCGCGAGGCATGTTTTGCTCTACCAAGAGCTGGCTCAGAAGTAACGAGGACCGTTGAGCTTTGCCTTGGGCAGCCGGTCTGTTCAGCAATTGCATGCCAGCTAGTAGGACTGCTAGAAAGAAGAGGTTCGTGAGAGTCTCTTGGCACTGGGACTGTTCGGGGGATGCCACGCCTGGACTCGTGCATTGGGGATCGTACCGCCGTTGGCGTTGGCTCCCAAGTGTCATTCCGAGCAGATCTGGAGGAGGAAAATGGCGAACCGGATTTTGGAAGGACTCAACGATCGCCAGCGAGAGGCCGTGGAGCACGGGGTGGAACCGCTGTTGATCATCGCGGGGGCCGGTACAGGCAAGACCAAAACTCTGGTCCATCGAGTGGCTCGCTTGATTACGGACGGAGTCGATCCCAGCCGTATCCTGTTGATGACCTTCACGCGGCGAGCGGCTGGGGAGATGTTGCGTCGCGTGGGGCAACTCTTGGCGCGACTTGATGTCGCCGACTTTGAGCCCGCCGAGCAGTCAGTGTCGGACGCGAGTGAAATGGCGGCTGGAACGCGGCTCGCGGATCCGGACGCCGTAGGGGGAGCGAGGGCGACCGACGTTGCCTCATCCACGACGACGGCGGGGCGAGCGCTTGTGCATCGCGTCTGGGGAGGTACGTTCCACGCGACGGCCACAAAACTGCTGCGCGCTTATGGGCAGTTGATCGGATTGGAGCCGACGTTCACGATCCACGATCGAGGCGACTCGGAGGATTTCCTGGACGTCATTCGGACCGAATTGGGGCTGGCGAAAACTGACCAACGATTCCCGAAGAAGGGGACCTGTTTGTCGATTTACAGCCATGCTGTGAATTCGCAATTGCCCATCGAACAAATCCTCAATCGTCACTTCCCTTGGTGTATCGATTACGTGGGCGAGTTGAAAACTCTGTTCAAGGAGTATGTCGCGCGGAAGGACGAGACGTCGGTGCTGGACTACGACGATCTGCTGCTCTTCTTTCATGGGTTGTTGGCGGACGAACAGGCGGGTTCGCGGATTCGCGGCCGGTTTGAGTGCGTGTTGGTCGATGAGTATCAGGACACCAATCGACTGCAAGCCGAAATTCTGCGGTTGCTCAAACCGACCGGCGTGGGACTCACCGTGGTGGGCGATGATGCGCAGTCGATCTACTCGTTTCGCGCCGCCTCCGTGCGGAATATCCTCGATTTTCCCAGCGAGTATCCTGGCACTCGGGTGGTGAAGTTGGAACAGAATTACCGTAGCACTCAACCCATTTTGGCAACGACGAATGCGGTGATCTCGTTGAGTAAGGAACGCTTTAGCAAGGAACTGTGGACGACGCGTGGTGAAGGGGGAGCTCCCCAGTTAGTTCAGTGTCTCGACGAAACCGAACAAGCTGAGTTCTTGACGAGACAAATCTTGGCGCATCGCGAGCAGGGGATTGCGCTCAAACGACAAGCGGTGCTGTTTCGCGCCTCGCACCACAGTATTTTGCTTGAGGCGGAACTATCCAAGTGCAAAATACCGTTTGTGAAGTATGGCGGCTTGAAGTTCGTCGAGGCGGCTCATGTGAAGGATCTGCTCGCCATTCTCCGCTTGGCCGAGAACCCGCGTGACATCGTGGCGGGATCGCGAGTGCTCATGTTGCTGCCAGGCGTCGGGCCGAAACGCGCTCGACAGTTGATGGATTCGTTGGCGGCCGCGGGCGGGCGATTCTCGGCCTGGGAATCGCAGCGAGTCCCGGATGATTGCCGCGAGTCCTGGGAGGATCTCGTGCGACTGCTCCGCCGACTAACCGGCGATCAAGTCGAGTCCTTGCCGCCGCAAGTCGACGCGGTTCGTCGCTTTTATCAACCCCTGCTCGAACGGCGTTACGACAATCCCCAGGCTCGGCTGCGCGACTTGGAGCAACTCGAGCAAGTGGCGACGAGGTTCGCGGATCGCGCGGCCATGTTGGCCGAAATCGCGCTCGACCCGCCCAACAGCACGCAGGACTTGGCCGCCGATCCGTCGCTCGACGACGACTACGTGATCTTGAGCACCATACACTCCGCCAAGGGGCTCGAATGGGACTCGGTGTTTGTGATCCACGCGGCAGATGGCAACATCCCCTCCGACCTCGCGACTCGCAGCGCCGAGGAGGTGGAGGAGGAGCGGCGACTGTTCTACGTTGCGCTGACGCGCGCGAAGACGTGGCTGTACGTGTGTCATCCGCTGAGGTACTACCAAGCCAGCCGAGGAATTCGACGCGATCGGCACAGCCTGGCGCAATTGACTCGGTTTCTCCCCCCCGAGGTAACCCGACTGTTTCATCGACGTACCGCGGTCGAATCAGACGACACGTCGGGGGAATCGCTCGCGCCCGAGGAGAAGAGGCAGGAAGTGCGGCGTCGGTCGAGTGCGCTGTGGCAATGATGGAGTGAATTGCACGTTGCTTCCATGAGGAGGCGTCAAACCGAGGTAAGTGATCATGACGCAAGCCGAAGGATTTCTGTTCGATCCAGAAAAGTACCCGCGATTGTCGATCGAGACTCGCCGTACCGGAGTCGCCATCTCGATTCTGGCCACGGAGCTAAAGGATGAGTCGATCTTGCAGGAGGTCGAGGATCAAGTCGTCGAGTTTGTGAAGAAGAACACTCCGAAGCGAGTTGTCATTGACTTCGGCGCCGTGCGGTTTATGTCGTCGATGATGCTGCGGTCGCTGATTCGCATCCGGGATTGGGTGATTGGAAACAATGGCCAATTGCGTCTCGCCGCGATCTCGCCGCCGATCCGCGAAGTGTTTCGGATCACACAATTGGAAGGACGACTATTCTTGATTCACGACACCGTCGACGAAGCGTTCGACGCGTTTTTCTGATGCTGGGAGATCGCGTCATGTCGTTCCATAACGGCGGTTTCAATACAAGATTCAAGACCCTCACAAGACGCCGCTGCCTTGCGACGGCGGCTGCCTTGGTCATGGGATCGTGGGAGCGAGGCAGTTCTTTAACGGCGCAGGAACCATCGCCCGTTCGTCGACGAGGACGAGATCGGCGCGCGGACTTGGGACAGGGCGTCGGGACTGAGCGAGACGCGGGCGGCGTACGGACAGTTTGGTATCCGTTTCCCGCAGGAGTCGTGGCCCTTTGCAGCCAGGGGCCGTTGGGAACCGGGACTCATGCCAATGGTTATTCTTGGGATTTTTCGCTTGAGGAAGGCGTTCCGTTGTTAGCGCCCGCGGACGCGAGGGTGCTCTGGGTGGCGGATCACCATCGAGTCGAGGGGATTCGGCCGCGGGACAGCAGCCCCGAGGCGGTTCGCGAGTATCAACGCCTGTCGATGGCGAACTCGAACCACTTGGCACTCGATCATGGCGATGGGACCTATTCGTGGTTTTGGCATCATCGGGGGGGAAGTGCTCGAGTTCGACCGGGAGAAATGGTGGCCGCCGGTTCACAGATCGCCGAGGTTGGCAAATCAGGCACTTACGCCGCCCACATCTGCTTCACGCTGTTTTCGCCCGCCCAGCCCGCTGGAGTCGATGTGCGATTTCGCGGGCGTCGGGGGGCAGGGGAGGCAGTCGCGACCGGGGACCGCTGCGTTTCGGCGACTCCGGTCACTCGGCGTGAGCTCGCTCAATTCCGCGACTCATCCCTCCAAGGGAGTGAATTCTCGGCAAATGGTCTGTTGTTGGAGCCAGGTCCCTCACTATTTCGTTTACCCGTTGGGGATGCAGTGATGTATTCGGGGCGAGTGACCGAACCTGCCTCGCTGGTTGGGTTTTACCTCTGGCAGACGGGGCAAACTTCCGAACACATTCAGACGGTGGCGCCCGATGGGGAGGGACGTTTTCGGATTGAAGCCCGCCCGCCGGAGACCTCGCGGGGACTCCGCTACTACGCGGTGGCGATCACTCAGCCTAATGGGCAGGTGAAATACCCAGCCTCCACCCGAGCGGTTGTGGGGTAGGTCGGCTGGACGGTCCCGGCATGGGCACATGGTTTGCGTTGAGAATGCCGATAATAGGACCGTTGTTCAACTTATCGTCGACCGGGAAAAGGGCCTGCCGCGCAGGCGCGCTCTCGATGCGACGAGAAGAGGCAGGACCGGAACGTTCGTTTGGCAAAACGCGTTGCCCAGGCGAACGGGGGCGGAACTGCGCCGTACTTCGAGAGTTATCGGGGGCGGTGGCAGCAGGGACTCGGGGAGGCGAAAACCTGGGTTCCTCGCACTAGGGAACGACGGAAAGGAACTTCCCTCCAGCATGGCGACCGCAATCATGACCAGTTCGTTCTCGTCGATGTCTCAATCTCAATCCCAAGGTTTCCCAAGTTACGATACCGAGGGATTTTACGACGAAATGTTTGAAGCAGACGGTCGGCCGCGGTCGCGTGCCGAGTGGCTGGCTTGGCGACTGCAGCAGCTGGGGGACGGCGAATTACCGAAGCGGCAGAAAGCGGCCGATCTGGCCTTGCTGAACATGGGCATCACGTTCAATGTCTATGGGCACGCGGCGGGCACCGAGAAGATTTGGCCGTTCGACCTGATCCCACGAATCATCGAAAGTCGTGAATGGAAGAGTATTGAGGAGGGGCTGAAGCAGCGGATCACGGCGCTCAACCTGTTCATCGACGACATGTATCACGACCAGAAGATCGTGAAAGACGGGGTCTTTCCCGAATACATGGCTCGTTCGGCCAAAAATTATCTACAGCCCTGTTCCGGGTTGAATCCCCCCCGCGGTCGGTGGTGTCATATTACGGGCACTGACTTGATTCGCGACACGGACGGACAAGTTTATGTGCTGGAAGACAACCTGCGCTGCCCCTCGGGCGTGTCATATGTGATCGAGAACCGGGAAGTCATGAAGCGGACCTTCCCGCAACTCTTTCAAGGGTTGTCGATCCTGGCTGTCGAGGATTATCCCGAGCATTTGCTGAAGATGCTCCAGTACATTGCTCCGCCTTCCGCGGGGAATGACCCCAACGTCGTGGTGCTGACGCCTGGCATCTACAACTCGGCCTATTTCGAGCATTGCTTCTTGGCTCAGCAGATGGGAGTTGAGTTGGTGCAGGGGTCGGATCTGGTGGTGCACGATGGGTACGTCAAGATGCGTACCACTCGCGGGCTCCAGCGAGTCGACGTGATTTATCGTCGGATCGACGACGACTTCCTCGATCCCAAGATTTTCCGGCCTGATTCGACGCTGGGCGTGCCCGGCATCATGGAAGTCTATCGGCAGGGAAAAGTGGCGTTAGCGAACGCGCCGGGGACTGGCATCGCCGATGACAAAGCGGTCTACGCGTATGTGCCGCAGATGATCAAGTACTATCTGGGAGAAGACATTAAGCTGCCCAACGTACCGACCTACCTGTGCGCGGATGCGAAAGAGCGAGAGCACGTGTTGGCCAATCTCGACAAGTTGGTCATCAAGCCGACCAACGAGTCGGGGGGATATGGAATTCTGTTGGGGCCGCGTGCGTCGCGCGAGCAGTTGGACAAGTATCGCGACTTGATACGTGACAATCCGCGAAACTACGTGGCGCAGCCGATGATGGCGTTGTCGCGAGTGCCGACGATTGTCGGCGATCACTTGGAAGGTCGGCACGTCGATCTACGGCCTTACATTTTGTACGGCGAAGACATCTTCATATTGCCCGGCGGTTTAACTCGCGTCGCGCTCGTGAAGGGATCCTTGGTCGTGAATTCGTCGCAAGGGGGAGGGAGCAAGGATACGTGGGTGTTGAAGAACGGCACGCCGCGCGTGCCGAATCCGCACATCCACTAACGCCCAGCGAACACCGCTCGCGATTCTCTCGCCAGAGTATGGATCGGCGAGTGTCCGCTCACACGAAATACGAATAGCCAGTCGGCCCTCAACGGGAACCCACATCCCCCGCACTTGCCTCCAGCCAACTCCATACCGCCATGCTCAGCCGAGTCGCCGATTCCATCTTCTGGATGTCTCGTTATGTCGAACGGGCCGAGAACGTCGCTCGTTTCATCGACGTCAACCTCACGTTGTCGTTGGACCTGGGGCCCGATTCGCCGCATCAGTGGGACCCGCTGATCTACACGACGGGGGATGAAGAGGATTTTTACGAGCGATATGGCGAGGCCACTCAATCGAATGTGTTGGAGTTTCTGACATTCGATGAGCGGAACCCGAACTCCATCCTGTCGTGTCTCCGCTCGGCGCGAGAAAATGCTCGTACCGTGCGCGAGATGATCAGCTCGACGATGTGGGAGGAACTGAACAAGTTCTACTTGCTTGTCCAGACAGCTTCGCCTACGAACGTCGTGGCGGCGCCGTTTGATTTCTTTAATCAAATTCGGCAAGCCGGTTACGTGCTAGAGGGAGCGACCGAAGCGACGATGTCGCACGGAGAATCGTGGCACTTTCGTCGGCTGGCTCGTCTCCTCGAGCGGGCGGATAAGACCTCCCGAATTCTTGATGTGAAGTACTTTGTTCTCTTGCCGAACGTTAACGATGTTGGCACTTCGCTCGATACCATCCAATGGGCGGCGTTGCTGAAATCGGCTAGCGCTCTCGAAGCGTACCGCCGCGCTCAAGGTCGAATCATTCCGTCCGCGGTCGCTCAATTCTTGTTGCTGGATCGCGATTTTCCGCGAGCCGTGTATTTTTGTCTGTTGCGGGCGGAGCAATCGTTACTGACGATCACGGGTGGGACTCCGGGGACTCACCGCAATATTGCCGAGCAACGATTGGGACGATTACGCGCGGAATTCGATTACATGACGATGGAAGAGATCATCGCGCGGGGATTGCACGAATTTATCGACAGTTTGCAGACGAAAATCAACGAAGTGGGAAACGCGGTATTCGAGACGTTTTTCTCGGTCCAGGCGAGCGAGACCCGCTGAAGTTGTGGCAGAGTCGAGTGGCTAAGGGGCATGGCGGCGACCCTTATGCGACAGGCGACTCACGCCCCTTTCACCTTTACCCTTTCTCCACGAACGGCAGAACGTCATGGCAATCCGCGTTGCCCTCCACCACTCAACGACTTATCAGTTCGATCGACTCGTTACGCTTTCGCCGCATGTCGTGCGGCTCCGACCCGCGCCGCATTGTCGCACCCCGATTGTCAGCTATTCGTTCCGAGCTCGTCCTTCGTCCCACTTTCTAAATTGGCAGCAAGACCCGCATGGGAATTTCCTGGGAAGACTTGTCTTCCCCAAGATGACTCGCGAACTCAAGATCGAAGTCGATCTGGTCGCGGAACTAACCATCATCAACCCGTTCGATTTCTTCTTGGAACCCGAAGCGACGGAGTTTCCTTTTCGCTACGAAAGCTGGTTGGAAACCGAGTTGTTGCCGTACCGGCAGGCGTTGCCGGCGGGGCCGAGAATGCAGGCCTTTCTGACGCAGATGCCTCGCAAGAAGGCACGCACCGTCGATTTCTTGGTGGAAGTCAACCAGATCGTGCACAAGTACGTGAAGTACTTGATCCGGATGGAACCGGGCGTGCAGACCTGTGAAGAGACGTTGACAAATCAGAGCGGTTCCTGCCGCGATTCAGCCTGGCTCTTGGTCCAAGTGCTCCGGCATCTCGGGTTGGCGGCTCGGTTCGTCTCCGGGTATCTCATTCAGCTTGCTCCCGACGTCAAGTCGCTCGACGGACCTTCGGGGACCGATCACGATTTCACGGACTTGCATGCTTGGACCGAGGTCTATCTGCCGGGCGCCGGCTGGGTAGGACTCGATCCCACCTCGGGCCTGTTTGCTGCGGAGGGGCACTTGCCGTTGGCGGCGACGCCCGATCCCATCTCCGCGGCGCCGGTGACGGGCGCTGTCGATCCGTGCGAGGTGAAGTTCGACTTCCAGATGTCGATCCAACGGATCCACGAGGATCCTCGAGTCACGAAACCGTATACCGAGGATCAATGGGAACGCGTCGAAACGCTTGGACGGTTAGTCGATGAACGGCTCAACGCAGCCGATGCACGCTTGACGATCGGCGGCGAGCCGACGTTTGTGTCGATCGATGACATGGATGGCGCCGAGTGGAATACCGCGGCGTTGGGGCCTCGCAAGCGGAGATTGGCGGGAGATCTGTTTCGTCGCTTGGCCCGCAAGTATGCCGCGAGTCCTTTGTTGCACTTCGGGCAAGGGAAGTGGTATCCCGGCGAATCGCTTCCGCGGTGGGCGCTTGCTTGCTACTGGCGTCGCGATGGTCTCCCTTTGTGGCACGATGCACGTTGGATCGCCGAGGACGAGGCGGCCTACGGCTATGGCGACACGGAAGCTCGTCGCTTCGCCAAGACGCTGGCCGAGCGTCTGCAAGTTTCGCCTGACTACGTCATCCCAGGTTACGAGGACGCGTGGTATTACCTGTGGAAGGAGCGTCGGCTGCCGATCAATGTTGACCCACTGGCGTCGAATTTGCGCGATCCGGAAGAACGCGAGCGGTTGGCCAAGGTGTTCGAACGAGGTCTGAAGGAAGTCGTCGGCTATGCCTTGCCGATTGCGCCGGTTTCCGATGAAGCGGGGCGAGTAGCATGGCGGAGCGGACCTTGGTTCCTGCGTCAAGAACATATGTTCTTGATCCCAGGCGACTCTCCCATGGGTTTTCGGTTGCCGCTCGATTCCATCCCCTGGGCCGCGGAGAGCGACTTGCCGCAGTTGCATGAAGTCGATCCCTTCGCGGAACGCGGGCCATTGCCCGAATATGAGCGTCGTCGCGAGAGGTACATCAATGGACGATCGCTGTCGATGGCGAATGGTCGGCTGCCGATCGCGACTCGGGAAAGACAACTTGTCTACCAGACGGTGGGAGCGTCGCCCGACGAGTATCGCGATTGGGAGGCGCTCGAGACATTACGCAAGAGCGGCCTGATCGGCGATGGCTCGCGCAGCGATTATCCCTTGCCGCCGACGCCGCCATCTCCGCCAACGCCTCCACGTCGCGGCGAGTCGGCAGGACAGGTCGTCCGCACGGCTCTCTGCGTGCAAGCTCGAGCTGGGACATTGCATGTCTTCATGCCGCCGGCTTCCCGCTTGGAGGAGTATCTCGAACTGGTGACAGCGGTGGAACAAACCGCCGAAGAACTCGAGATGCCCGTGCGAATCGAGGGGTACTCGCCACCCTACGATCATCGCTTGCAGGTCTTCAAAATCACGCCTGATCCAGGGGTGATTGAAGTCAATACTCAGCCCGCGGCATCGTGGACTGAATTGTCCGAAAACACCACGATCTTGTATGACGAAGCTCGGCTCGCTCGTCTGGGAACCGAGAAGTTCATGCTCGACGGCCGACACGCTGGGACGGGTGGCGGCAATCACGTGGTGTTGGGTGGACCAACGCCCGCGGATAGTCCATTCTTGCGTCGCCCCGATTTGCTCCGTAGTCTCGTCGCCTACTGGAACAATCGTCCTTCGTTGTCGTATCTCTTCTCGGGGATGTTCGTCGGGCCGACCAGCCAGGCGCCTCGAGTCGATGAAGCTCGACACGAGAGTGTCTACGAATTGGAGACGGCTTTTAGTCAACTGCCGAAAGAAGGCCCCACGCCGCCGTGGTTAGTCGATCGGATCTTCCGTCATCTCTTGGTGGATGTGACGGGTAATACGCATCGGGCCGAGTTTTGCATCGATAAACTATTCTCGCCGGACAGTTCCACGGGACGTTTGGGCTTAGTGGAATTCCGCGGATTCGAAATGCCGCCGCATGCTCGGATGAGTCTCACGCAGCAATTGCTGTTGCGAGCACTGGTTGCTCGCTTCTGGGATTCGCCGTACCAGGAGCGACCTGTCCGCTGGGGCACCGCGCTCCACGACCGTTTCTTGCTGCCCCATTTCGTTTCGCAAGACTTCGCCGAAGTCTTGGATGAGTTAAACGATCGCGGGTTTGGCTTTGAACAGGATTGGTTCGCGCCGCATTTCGAGTTCCGGTTCCCGCTCGTGGGACAGATAGAGAAACAGGGCGTGCGGATGGAATTGCGACAGGCGATTGAGCCATGGAATGTGTTGGGCGAGGAGCCTGCTGGCGGAGGCACGGCGCGCTTCGTCGACTCATCGGTTGAACGCGTGCAGATCAAAGTCTATGGCCTGACTGACCCACGCTATGTGGTCGCCTGCAACGGACGGCGAGTGCCGCTGCATCCGACGGGAGTCCCGGGCGAGTATGTCGCGGGAGTTCGCTTTCGGGCATGGCAGCCCGCGAGCTGTCTGCATCCCACCATCGGCGTCCATTCACCGTTGGTCTTCGATTTACTCGACCAATGGAATGAACGCTCGATTGGTGGTTGCACATGGCACGTAGCGCATCCAGGAGGAAGGAGTTTTGAGACCTTCCCCGTGAATGCCTACGAGGCGGAGAGTCGGCGGATTGCTCGCTTCTTCCCCTCGGGCCATACTGCGGGATCAAAGATTCCGATACCGACTCGCGAGCAGAATCCAGATTATCCCATGACGCTCGACCTGCGTCGACCGTTCGAACTGGCGACGCTGAACGATTGATTTCGAGCGTTGCTCGGAGGCGAGGTCAAGAAAGAGGGCATGCAACGGTACGATTCACAGTTTTCTTTGAGGTAAAACCCTACTCAGATGGCGACGACCGGAACGGTGGAGGGCCATTCGCCTCCAGGCGGACTGTTTTCCGGGTACGTTCCACCCACGGACGGTTTTGACGAATTGCTGGACTCGGATGGTGAGATCCGACCGGTGTGGCGAAAATTCGTTCAAGGGTTGGAACAACTCGGATTTTCCTCGGTGGCACAGCGCGCTGAACAAGCTCGCCGGTTGTTGCGCGAGAATGGCGTGACGTACAACGAGTTTGGGGCGCCCGAAGGGCCTGATCGACCTTGGGAACTCGATCCGCTGCCGTTGTTGATCGCCAAAGAGGAATGGGGACGGCTGGAAGAAGGGCTCAAGCAACGCGCCCTATTGCTGAACAAAATTCTGGCCGATGTCTATGGCCCGCAGGATTTGCTCAAGCGAGGCGTCCTGCCGCCAGATCTCTTATTTGGACATCCGGGGCGGTTGTTGCCGTGTCAACGACTTACGCCGCCCCAGGACATCTACTTGCATCTTTACGGGAGCCATCTCGCTCGTGCGCCCGATGGCAATTGGGTAGTGCTGGCAGATCGCACTCAAGGGCCTTCGGGCGCCGGGTTCGCCGTCGAGAATCGTCTGGTTCTCTCCCGGCTTTTGCCTCACGACTTTCAATCGCTGTACGTCGAGCGATTGGCGTCGTTCTTCATTAAGCTCCGAGAGACGCTGTTTGGCCTGATTCCCGCACCGGACAATAATCCGCGAGTGGTGCTGTTGTCTCCGGGACCGCGCAGTGCGACCTACTTCGAGGATGGATATTTGGCTCGATACCTTGGCTACGCGCTGGTCGAGGGAGGCGACTTAACGGTTCGTGGACGCAACGTCTACTTGAAGACGCTTGGCGGCTTGTTGCCCGTTCATGTGGTCTTGCGTCGAGTCGTCGACGAGGACTGTGATCCACTGGAGTTGCGCGGCGAGTCGAATCTGGGTGTGCCCGGATTGGCTCATGCCGCTCGCAGCGGACAAGTGGCCATCGCAAATGCGCTCGGCAGCGGCTACCTCGAAGCGCCGGCGCTCATGGCCTTCTTGCCGCAGGTGTGTCGCGAGTTGTTGGGAGAGGATCTCCAACTCCCCTCGATTGCCACTTGGTGGTGTGGTCGGCGAGCGGATTTGGATTACGTCCGTCAGAACCTTGAAGACTTGATCGTGCGTCCCGCGTTTTTGCATCGAGCGAAAGCGCCGATTGTCGGCAGACATCTCACTGCCGCGCAACGCTCTGAACTGCTCGACCGAATCTCCCGCCGCCCCGATCACTACGTCGCGCAGTCGATCGTGATTCGCTCGACGGCGCCGGTGTGGAGCAACGGCGCGTGGCAATCGTGGCGAGTCGGGTTGCGAGCGTTCGCGGTAGCGCACGACCAAGGGTATCAGGTCATGCCGGGCGGGCTGTCGCGAGTGTCCAGCGGGCAGGCGCTCTTGGGCGAGTCGTTCGCGGCGGGGCAAGCGAGCAAGGATGTATGGGTCCTGTCGGACAAGCCAGTCGAAATGCAAACGCTGCTAACTCCACCGCGCGCCACCGTCGAATTGCGGCGCAGCGTGAATGATCTGCCGAGTCGTGCGGCTGACAACTTGTTCTGGCTCGGACGACATGTCGAACGTGCGGAAGGTAAAGTGCGGCATCTGCGCAGCGTCGTGGTCCGCATGACGAACGAACTGGCCCCTTCGGAACTCGATGAACTCGCCACGCTCGTATATGCGCTGGTTGACGACAGCGACAAGCCGCCTCCCGAGCGCGACAACTCGGGGAATTCATCGGAACGACTCGCCGCGATGCGGCGAGACGTCTTGGAGTACTTGTTTGATGTGCGGCGGCCGCTGGGGATAGCGACGACGCTCGAGTCTTTGCGGCATACCGCGGCGATCGTGCGCGACCGACTCTCGATCGACTGTTGGCGGATCGTGAACCAAACCGATTTGCGGGCCTTGTTTCCCTGGCCCACCACGACGGCCAAGCTCGGTGATGTGCTCGCGCTGCTCAATCAGGTGCTCAACCTGCTATCCGCGTTCAGTGGCCTGGGAATGGAGAGCATGACTCGCGGGCCAGGTTGGCGTTTCTTGGACATGGGACGTCGCATCGAACGAGCGCTGCATACGATTCGCATGATCAAGCGTACGTTGGTCGCCGCGAAAGGGGAGATGACGCCGATGCTGGAGGCCGTGCTGGAGATTGCCGATAGCACGATGACCTATCGCTATCGGTATCTCACCAGCTTGCAGCTCGCGCCTGTGCTCGACCTGATTCTGGTGGATGAAACGAATCCACGTGCGGTCGGCTTCCAGTTGAGTGCTCTCGCGGAACATGTCAAACATCTTCCGGGCGAGGAACGAGAAGCAGGGAACGACCGCGAACAGCGAATCTTGTTGGCAGCTCAAGCGTCTCTCCGACTTTGCGACGTCGATTCGTTTTGCCACGCGGAGACGCCGGGGCAACGTCCGCCGTTAACTCGTTTTCTCGAAGAGCTTGCCGCCCACTTGCGTCATCTCTCGGACACAATCACTCAGCGGTATCTTACGCATACAGGACCGTCGCAGCAGTTGGGAGTATTTGGGTCGGATGAGACCGCGGGAGCTGACGCATGATTTACTTGGTTGTGCACCGCACCGCCTATCGCTATCAGGATCCGGTCTCGATTACGCACAATCAGGCGCATCTAGTGCCGCGTTCGACCGCCTATCAGACCTGTATTTCGAGCGAACTGCGAGTCGAGCCAATACCCTCTATGCTCGATCCCTGGCGTGACGCGTTTGGAAACACGGTCCACTTTTTTTCGCTGGCCGAACCCCATAAAAAACTCGACGTCACCGCGACCAGCGTAGTTGATGTGGTGAAACCGACTATTCCGTCGCCCACCGCGACGTGGCCATGGGAGGAGGTGCGCGCTGCATGCGCCACGCCACGAGACGAAGAAACGCTGGCCGCATCGCAGTTCATTTTTGAATCGAGTTTGATCAAGCGGATTCCGGAATCACTCGACTTCGCCGCGCCGCTGTTTACTCCCGGACGTCCACTCCTGGCCGCCGTATTGGATCTGACGGAACGCATCTATCGCGAGTTCAAGTATCGACCGGGGAGCACTTCGGTTCATACGTCGACCAGCGAAGTATTTGCTCAGCGTCAAGGTGTGTGCCAGGACTTTGCCCACTTGCAGATCTCCTGCTTGCGGGCACTGGGATTGCCCGCTCGTTACATCAGCGGATACTTGCTTACCGAACCTCCGCCGGGGCAGCCTAAACTTGTCGGCGTCGATGCGTCGCACGCTTGGGTAAGCGTCTACTTCCCGGACATTGGTTGGTTAGACTTCGACCCGACCAACAATCAAATGCCTTCCGAGAGGCATGTGACTTTGGCATGGGGACGCGATTTTGCCGATGTTAGTCCGATGCGCGGCGTTTTTCTCGGCGGTGGCCGCCATTCGGTCCATGTCCAAGTCGATGTTTCGCCGAAAAACTAGCCGATCGCGAAACTCTACGCGGCGAGTTTTACCTGTCGACCTGGGACTCGGGGTGGCGCAGCCGTTGTCTGCTACCAGCAAATCACTGGCGGATCGTGAGGTTCCTCTGCCATAATGGTTGGAACTTCTCTTCATTATTCCGAATAGTGGCTAGTCATGACGGAACCCACGCTGCCTCGGCCTCCCGGCGATTCGCCGGACTTGGAATCGACGGGCATGCCTTCGTCTCGCAGCAAGTATGTAGGGCGTCGGTTGGGGAAGTTTCGGATCATCGGGGAATTAGGTCGCGGGGGAATGGGAGTCGTGTTCGAGGCACTCGATACGGTGCTCGAGAGGCACGTGGCTATCAAGTTGCTGCCGCGGTCGTTGGCCTCCCGTCCCGAGTCACTCGCTCGATTTCTGCGCGAAGCCCGGGCTGCGGCTCAATTGCATCATCCGCATGTAGTTGCCGTCTATGAGGCAGACCAATTTAGCGGGCAATACTATATCGTGCTCGAACTGGTGCGGGGAGGAAATCTCTTGGACGCGGTCCGTAGCGGCCCCTTGGATTGGCGTGAAGCGACTCGGGTCATGGTGGATGCATGCCGTGGGTTGGAGGTTGCTCATCGGGCGGGATTGATTCACCGTGATATCAAGCCCTCGAACCTGATGCGGTCTGTCGAGGGGCTGGTCAAGTTGAGCGATTTTGGGCTGGTGCGACCTTTGGAGCCGCTGGCTGGGATGAATACCGGCTCGGGGTGCGTCATGGGCACGCCACATTTTATGAGTCCCGAGCAGTGTCGGTCGGAATTGGCTGATGAACGTACCGACATCTATGGGATGGGGGCGACGTTCTTCTTTCTGTTGACCGGGCGGCCGCCCTATCCTGGTCAGTCGCCCTTGCTGGTGATGAATGCTCACCTTCTCGATCCAATTCCAGATCCCCGCCGATGGAACGCCGCAGTGCCTGGTGAGTGTGTGGCAATCATCGAGCGGGCTTTGGCGAAAGAACCCGAAGATCGATATCCCTCGGCCTCGGAATTACTTGTAGATCTGGAAGCTGCGTTGCAATCAGCCAAGGTCGTCCCACCTCCTGTTTCTGGGCCGCCCCTGATCGCAACTTTCATCGATGCCGAAAAGGAGACGCCTCCAACGCCGTTGCTGCCAGTAAGACAAGCGACTAACAAGTTCGCGAAGCCGAACAAGGTGGCGAGCAACCGTCTGGCCACTTGGAGTAAATGGCTGACAGTCTCTTTGATGGCTATGGGAGGTCTCGCAGTCATTGGCCGTTGGTCGCCCAGGTCACGTTACGATGCGGTTCACACGGAGCGGTCGACAAACTTGCGAACAGGAGAGGAGGGGGGAGCCAGTCCTAGCAAGTCGCCGCGATCCGTGAAACTGGCGGATGGCGTTGCGGCTTTGGCGGCGAAACCGAATGCGATTTCCTCCGAGACTGTGACGTCCAGACGAAATCGACGTGAGTGGCCAAGTGCTCCATTCAGCGAAGTACTGTTTCGATCGCTGGGAATGAAACCCGACGAGCCGCGGCGAGAGTCAGAGCGTGTAAGTTGGAGTATGAAATGGCCGGGAATAGTCCGGATAGGAGCCGCAAACTCCGGCGAGTTTCTTGTCGTTCTGGCGAATGGTCAGCAACCACCCGCTGTGGTCGGCGAGATCAAGAAAAGGGGCCCAGCGGGGTACCTTTCGGTCTGGGGACGCGATGGTCGGCAAAGAGTATTCGAAGAGCTTGCGGGGCGTGCGACTTGTCTCGCCGTTTCAGCGGATAGCCGTTGGTTGGCAGTCGGCGAGGCAGGAGAGGGAAGAGTGGGGATATGGCGGACATCGTCTTGGCTTCGCGAAACTGGCAGCCCCCCAATAGCTGGTCGCGACATTGACGCGGTCGCATTGTCGGAAGATGGACGCTGGCTGGCATTGACGGGCCACGACAAGTCTGGCTCCCAGTGGTCACTCTGGGACGTTGCCTCGAGACGATGGTCTGCGGCTTCGGTGGGAGCGAGTCAGTCAATCTCACGCTCGATTGGATTTGCGCCGGAAGAGGGGCTGCGCGTGATGACTGCAAGTGACGATGGTAATCTCCGTCTTTGGACTCAGGACGCGAGCTGGACGGCTCGCGAGTTTCGTACAGGAGTGCCTATCGCAACGTTTGCCTTTGCCCCTGATCGCAGTATGGTCGCAGTAGGGGCTTCAAGGTATTTCGCATTATGGAGTTATCTGCAGGGGAAGCGAGATCACGCAACACTCACGAAATCAGGCGAGGTTCGGTGTGTCGCTTTTTCGCCGTCAGGTAAACATGTTTGCTGGTCGGCGGGACCGACGGTCGAGTGTTTCGAGACGGCGACCCTCCGCCCTGTGGCGAGACTAGGTGGATTCCCAGGGGACGTGGTCGATTTGAAGTATACCCCTGACGGAAAAAGGTTGCTCATGGCCACCTCGGAAGGTGAACTCGTGCTATGGTGGATGGAATAGTGCCTTCGTCGCCAAGTCACGCCTTGCTCCGTCTCGCACCGTTATCGATCTGTCGGGATGTCGCCGATGACCGAATCCAAGGAGCACGACAACAATCACTGGCAGACTCTCCAGCACATCTCCACGCATTGGACGGCCATCGAGAATCCTGCGCGTTTCGTTACTCGTTACGGGTCAGCGGTTCGGGCCTACCTGCGGGCACTCTTGCCTTCCCGAGACGATGCCGATGAGGTTGAGCAGGAGTTTCTCCTGCAAGTGGTTGCGCAGGGGTTTCCTACGGCGGCGCCAGGACGTGGGCATTTTCGACACTATTTGATCGCAATCGTCAGGAATGCGGCGTGGAGTCACTTGCGCCGTCAGAATCGGCGTCCGTCGCTTACCCCAGACCTGAGCCATATCGCGGAAGAGTCGCGGGCGGATGACGAATGGCAACGTACGTGGCGCGAGTGCGTATTGCGTAGCGCCTGGAATGCGCTTCGTGACCATCAGAAGCGAGTACGCGGCAATTTGTGCCACACGGTGCTCAAGGCCTATGTGGACTATCCGCAGGAAGATTCCGTCACTCTCGCGGAACGTGTGACAAGGTCGACAAAGCAACCGCTGACCGCAGAGGCTTTTCGCAAACAACTCAGCAGGGCTCGTCGCCGTTTCGCTGAACTGCTGGTTGAGGAAGTCGCCCGAACTATCTCCAACGTCACGCCTGAACTGCTGGATGAAGAACTTCGGGAACTCGATTTGCTGAAGTACGTTGAGGCGCATCGGCCGTTGGCTGACGAACGCTAAATCGCAAATTCGCAGGCGCCCATTCTTGTCCGCGGGTTTTTCCCTGGGGACTCGCTTTCGTGACGGCGCCGTTCTCTTTCGTGAGGCCGCAGGGCGGCGGTCAACACCGGTCCCACTCGCGCCGTTATTGCGGTGAGATTTTTGACGGAACAAAAGGATTGTGGCGACGGGAGTTGCGGCGAACCGTCGGAAACTAGCTGTCACGAAAGTGGGCTCGCGCACTATCTCTGGCGGAATTCCATTCGACCTCCACTTTCCGAGGGTTCAGCGATGCGAGATCACGACCAGGCAAAACACCGTTATTACCGTCTTGAGTCTGTGCGACGGGCTAGCCGATTAAGGCCTCGCATCCACGGCCGTCGCCCCACCTTGGAGAGGCTCGAACGACGCGACGTTATGTGTGGCGAGAATCTCTGGGAACCGATGACCGCGAGCGAGCGTGAACTGTTTTTGGACGCTCGCGAGGCCAGCGAACCGCGGCCGCTCGTGTCGCTTTCGGCCTCGCGCTCAGCCGGATTTGAGCAGTCAGGGGTAGGCGAAGAACTTGGCAGTTTCTATCTACCTCCTCAACTTCGGTTGTCGAATCCAGATAGGTTCCTGACGGGGCCGCAAGCGGGAGATCCTCGCGACATTGTATTGCGGTACTTGGGCGAACACGCGGGGGATTGGGGACGGAACGTGGAGGATACTCGCGGATATGTAGTTACCGACCAATATACCGATGCCGATTCAGGCATGACTTATATCTATCTGCGACAGGTTCTTGATGGACTTGAGGTGATGAACGCCGACCTCAACGCAAGTGTTACTTCCCGAGGCGAGATTATTCAGGTGTCGAGCACCTTTATTCAGGACACACATCTCGCGGATGGGATGGGGCCGCTGTTTGTAATCAGCGCCGAGCGCGCGTATTTTTCCCTGAGCGAGAGATTGGGACTGGGAGGAGAGTTAGAGCAGCGAGCCAAGGGGAACCTGCCGACGATCCGAGAGCTTTCACGCGAGGAATCGTTGCGAGAGGAGGGAGTGTCGGCGCAGTTGGTCTATGTACCTACCGCGGGAGGCCTTGAGTTGGCGTGGCGTTTAAGCGTGTCTCGCAAAGAGCTGGGACAGTGGTACGATGGCTTTGTGGATGCGGACTCGGGGGACACGCTTTTTGTAGACGAATGGAACGGACACGCGACCTACGAGGTCTTTCCCGCGCCGTTGGAATCGCCATACGCCGGCGTCCGGTCATTGGTAATTGACCCCAGCGATTCACTCGCATCTCCATGGGGATGGCACGACACCAATGGCGTGTTGGGCGCAGAGTTTCAAGATACGCGCGGTAACAACGCCTCGGTACAGGAAGACGGTGACCACAATGATATTGGGGGATTCCGACCTACCGCTGGCGCCGGTCTGGATTTTTCCTTTCCGTTAGCAACGAATCAGAATCCTGCCGCGTATCAAGCGGCCGCGATCACCAACTTGTTCTACTGGGTGAATCTGCTCCACGATATTCACTATCAATATGGTTTCACGGAGGTGGCCGGAAACTTTCAAGTTAATAATTACGGTCGTGGCGGGATCGGTAATGATCCTGTGATTGCCGATATCCATGATGGTGACGGAGGCGGACCGTCGTTCGTGACGTTTCCGGATGGACAAAGCCCGCGGATGCAGTTGTATGTGAACACGACGGTAAGTCCCGCCCGCGATGCCGCCCTGGACAATACGATTCTGATCCATGAATTTGGTCATGGAGTTTCCGAACGACTTACCGGTGGACCCGCCAATACCACGGCGCTGAATGCACTGCAAAGCGCTGGCATGTCGGAGGGCTGGAGCGACTGGTGGGCTCTGATGTTCACGCAAACCGCCGCGGACGCTAAGCTCGACGCTTTTCCCGTCGGCAATTACTTTCTGGGGGAAGGGCCGGAGGGAGATGGGGCGCGTCGATACCCTTATAGCTTTGACAAGGCGATCAATCCCTTGACTCTGGGTAGTTTTAATGGGGGCGCCGCGAACAATTCGCGGCACAAGGCGGGGGAGATCTGGTGTGCGGCGCTTTGGGATCTGAATTGGCTGCTAATCGAGAAGCATGGGTTTAGCTCGGATCTCTATCACGGTAACGGTGGCAACAATCTGGCACTGCAACTGATCATGGACGGCCTGAAAATCCAGGGCGCCAATCCGTCATTCCTGGTGGGACGCAATGCCATTTTGGCCGCTGATCAGGTACTCACGGGGGGGCAAAATCAGGCTGAGATCTGGTCGGCGTTCGCACGACGTGGAATGGGGTTTAGCTCGAGCGATGGCGGAGGCGCAAACTCGGCGACGGTGACCGAGGCGTTCGATGTTCCTGGTCAAATCTCGGGGACTGTCTATCGGGATGACGATGCAGACGGATCGAGAGATCCGGGGGAACCGGGTTTAGCGGGTTGGACGGTCTACCGCGACCTGAATAACAATGGGCAACTCGACGTGCCGCTCGTCTCACAGTTTTCGTCCAGTGACGCGCCGAAGACGATCGTCGACAAGGGGACTACGTATTCCACTCTGAACTTGTCAGGGTTGTCAGGGAATATTCTCGATGTGAATATCCAAGTGAATCTCAGTCATCCTGCGGTGGGAGAGCTTAATCTGGCCTTGATCTCTCCGACCGGGACACCTGTCATCTTGTCGCAATTTTTGGGCGGAAGCGGCGATGACTTTGCCAATTCCGTATTCGACGACGAGGCAAGTGTGTCGATCATATCGGCTGCGGCGCCGTTTACAGGAGCATTCCGCCCTGTGCATGGCCTGTCACAGTTGGATGGACGTAGCCCCAATGGTCAGTGGCGTCTGCGTCTCGATGATGTTACGTCCGGAAACGTCGGAACGCTTCTGGGGTGGTCGATGTTCATCACTTACGGAACACCTGACGTTTCGGCGATCACCGATGAAAGCGGACGCTATGCGTTCTTTGGACTCGGCGCGGGAACACACCGGATCCGCGACGAGCAGCGGTTGGGTATCACTTCGAAGGCGCCCGTAGCTGGTGTGCATGAAGTGGTTATTTCTGCGGGGCAGGTTGTTTCAGACGTAGATTTTGGCCATCACGCGTCCACGGAGGTCGATGCGATCAACACCCTGGAAGATACTCTATCAGAACCAATTTCCGTCCGTCCCCCAGCGGGGCTTGGTGCGACCCGAGTGCGAATTGACGGGCTTTATGGCGGCCAGTTATTTCTTGTCGACGGTGTTTCGCCGATTGTCGATGGCAGTTTCATCACGGTTGCCCAGGCGCAGTCTGGCCTGCGATTCCTGCCCACCCTTAATAGCCATGATCCGGGTCGCTTTGAAATTGAGCTTTACGGAGACGGACCAAACGCACTCTATGGAACGAGTAAGTCGACGGCAGTTGTTACCGTCACGGGGGTCAATGATGCGCCTCTGCTGAACACGCTTTCCGCACCTTCAATTACAGAGAACCTCCCTGCGGGGACGCTCGTGGCGACTTTGGATGCAGTGGATGTCGATGCGGGAGACACGTTGACATTCTCGCTTGTGTCCGGCGTTGGCGACGACGATAACCATCGGTTTACTATGAGTGCGGATGGGCGCCTGTGGAGTGCCATTCCGTTCGACTTCGAACAGCAGAGGACGCTCTCCGCTCGCGTGCGCGTGGAAGACGCGGGGCATCTTTTTACGGAGCAGGTGTTAGTCGTTTCCGTTCTAGACCTTGTGGAAGAGAGCGTCGTCATTAGCGGAACCGGTGGCGACGATCTGTTGACTGTATCCTACATGGCGGGTGAGATCGAGGTAACGTTGTCATCGAACGGTGACGCCCCGCAGAATTTGGGCGTCTACACCGCGAATTCGCCCCTCGTTGTTGATGGCAAGGGAGGTGCTGACCGATTGCTGCTCACGATGACTCCGCGGCAGCTCGATTCGCTGACCACGCGCGATCTGCTCGCCCTAAAAGACTACTTATACTCGCCCTCAGAAATGGAACTCGATATATCCTTCTTCACGAGTGGTCGGCTGCAACTGCTCGACTTCGAGACGATGAGCCTCCTGGCACGCGATGGAAGCGAATTACGCGAACTAGCTGGCTGTCTTGGTCCCATTCAGAGCTCTGAACAAATTCAAGCTGGCGATGACCAGGAAAACGACACTCTGTTTGGCACCTCGCTTACCGACTTAATTTTCGGCGAAGGAGGTGATGATGTCATAGATGGCATGGATGGCGCCGACTGTCTCTGGGGTGGAGCTGGCGATGACGAGATCTGGGGAGGGAGTGGGGACGATGAGATGTTTGGTGGGGATGGCAACGACTTGCTTCACGGTGATTTTGGATTTGATCGACTGCAAGGCGGCGATGGCATGGATTGGTTGAGTGGAGGATTGCACGACGATCAGTTAGAGGGGGGGCCGGGTAATGACAGCGTCGAAGGCAATGCAGGGTACGATGTGATCCGAGTGAGCGGCGATGATTCCGTCTATGACATCATCGACGGGGGAGATAACACTGATTCCATCCTCAATATCGGTAATTCGCCTGTCGTGCTATCAACGTTTGACGCAGGCGCGAGTCAAGTTGAGGGATGGATAGGCAACAATCAGCCAATTTACGGCACGGAAGAAGCGGATGTCATTATCTTCTTGATAAATGGCAGTTCATCAATGTCCCTGTCCGCAGTGCCCTATATCGATGGAAGAGGCGGCGATGACACCATTATTGGAACCTTCGGCATGGACAACCTCCGAGGAGGTGACGGTAACGACCGACTCGACGGTCTGGGCGGTGTCGACGCACTGTATGGCGACGCGGGCGATGATCGGCTTTCTGGTGGCGATGGCACGGACTATTTGCTGGGTGGAGCTGGAGCAGACGTGATTGAAACTGGGGCTGGACGGGACATTGTCGTGTTTGCTGTCGACGACTTGGCAGAGGACGTTATCGCCGACTTCGCACTTTACTCTGATCGAATCAGCCTCGCGGCCTATCACATCTCCTATGCGACACTCGCCTTTGATCGCGTCTCGTCGCCCGGAAGCACCTTGGTGCGGGTGCCTGGAGGCAAGTCGATCCGCTTGCTCCAATGGAATCGAATCGTCGCGTCCAGCCAATTTGTGCTTTAAGGCTTAGGTTCTTGCGTCCGGCTGGCTTAGGTGGGAATTCTGAACAGGGACGGAAGAGAATTCCCTGGCGTCATGGTACTCGATAGACTGAGTGCTTTGGTTAGGCACAAGTCTTTCGAATCATGCGGCCCGTTTATGCGTCGATGCTCACTCCTCTTCAAATTCCTCGGGTTATCTCTAGGTATATGCGCCCTCCTGGCCAATTGCATTGAGATTTCGGCGAAGCCTGGAGCGCCTGCCGGACGCACGACGCAAGGCCTCCTCGCGTTTTATTTGTTTGACTCGGCTGCCGACGGAATCGTACGCGACCGATCGAACTTTGGCGAACCTCTCGACTTACGTATCGAAACACCTTCCTCCGTTGCCTGGACAGACGCGGGACTACGAGTTGACGCTTCGGCTCGAATTGTCTCGGTCGGTCCGGCGCGAAAAGTCAATGCGGCTATCCAACGCACCGGTTCGCTCACGATCGAGGCCTGGGTTGCGTCTCGTGATAATCGCCAAACGGGGCCAGCTCGCATCGTTTCTTTGTCGGCGGATACGGGACGCAGAAATCTGACGCTCGGACAAGATGGCGCCAAGTACGACGTTCGTTTGCGAACTTCATCGACCAGCGAAAATGGCGTTCCTTCCCTCGCAACCGCGGATGATACGCAGGTCGACCGATTGACGCATGTCGTGTTTACTCGCGACGCAACAGGCGTTGCTCGCATTTACTTGGATGGACGTGAGTCGGCTGTTGCGAAGCGAGAAGGCGACTTGTCCAAGTGGGGCGACGAGTATCGTTTGGCGTTGGCGAATGAGATCACCGGCGATCGTCCCTGGTTGGGTGAATTGCAACTGGTGGCGATCTATGAGCGGGCGTTGAGTGAAGCGGAGGTCGTGGGGAATTTCCGAGCAGGTCCACCGGCTCGATTGGACTACGAGAAGGTGCTGCCACCGGCCAGTAAGGCTGCGGTGGACTTTGTGCGAGACATTCAACCGCTCCTCAGGAAACACTGCTTCGATTGTCATTCCCAGGACAACGAGGAGGGAGGGCTCAATCTGACCGTTCGTCAGCGTGCTTTCGAAGGAGGCGAACATGGAGTTGCCATTCGACCAGGCGATAGTGCTCACAGTCGCCTAATCCACTGGGTGGCGGAAGTCGAGAAGGGCAAGGTGATGCCTCCGGAGGGAGAACGGCTATCGCGGGAGCAAGTGGGGATGCTGCGGGCTTGGATCGACCAAGGCGCGAAGTGGCCGCGGGACGCCGATTGGGTCGACGAGCGCATCGAGGCTGCTCGTCGCCATTGGGCCTTCCAGCCGTTGAAGTCGGTCGAGTCGCCGGCGGTGGCCGACAAGACATGGTCGCGGACCGCGATCGATCGTTTCATCCTGGCGAAACTGGAGGCAAACAACCTGCCGCCCGCTCCCCCCGCGGATGCAACTCGCCTCATCCGACGCCTTTACTTTGATCTGATCGGACTGCCGCCGTCGCCCCAGGAAGTCGACGAGTTTGTCGCCGAGTCGGCTCGAGATGGCGAAGCAGCCTATCGGAAATGGGTCGAGCGTCTGTTGGAGAGCCGTCATTTTGGCGAACGCTGGGGCCGTCATTGGCTCGATATCGCGCACTATGCCGACAGCGATGGCATGGAGTCGGATCGTGATCGGCCAACCGCTTATCCCTATCGAGACTTTGTGATCCGTGCTTTCAATGAAGATATGCCTTTCCAACAGTTCGTCCGTTGGCAGATCGCCGGGGATGAATATGAACCCGCGAACCCCGCGGCGGTGGCGGCGACCGGTTTCCTGGTCTGTGGACCTCGCGAGGGTCTGGGAGCTAATCTGCTCGAACTAGAGCGACTACGAGCACGCTACAACGAACTTGACGACCTCTTGTCGACCATCGGGACTGGTTTCTTAGGACTTACGCTCGGGTGTGCTCGCTGCCATGACCACAAATACGACCCCATCCCGTCCCGAGATTACTATCGTTTGCTCAGCGCGTTTCACAGCGGCGATCGTACCGAGGTCGCGGTGCAGGCTGATGGCTCGAAGACGCTCGCATATCGCGACTTTGGCGCGGAACCTCGCGCCACTTGGTATTTCCGACGAGCCGATTTTATGGATCGTCGGCAGACGGTAAGGCTGGGGTTCGTCAATGCGCTCACCAGCGGCAAAACTCCCGACGCCTTCTGGGATGAAGCTCGCAAGGCCAGCACCAGAACTGATAGCACAGGCCAGCGACGAGCGGTCGCCGAATGGTTGACCGACGAAAAGCATGGGGCTGGCTCGCTCTTGGCTCGAGTTATTGTGAATCGGTTGTGGCAGCACCACTTCGGCGAGCCACTCGTGGCGACGGTGAGCGACTTTGGAACTCGCGCGGCGGAGCCCACTCATCCCGAATTGTTGGAATGGTTGGCCGCGGATCTCGCCCAGAACGGCTGGCGATTAAAGCGAGTACACCGTGAGATGGTGATGAGCTCGACCTATCGGCAGATGAGTGCGGGAGTGACTCCGCCAGCGCAAGATCCCGAGAATCGATGGCTCTGGAAGATGCGTCCGCGTCGTCTTGAGGCCGAAGTGCTGCGAGACACGATGTTGGATGTGAGCGGCACTTTGAATCGCGAACCGTATGGGCCTGCATTCAAGCCACGGATCGCAGCCGAGGCAATGCTCGCAAGAAACGTGAAGGATCCTTACCCCGCGAAGATCACCGATTCGCCCGCGCTACGTCGTCGCTCCGTTTACATGTTCCACAAACGCGTCGTTCCATATCCGTTACTACAAGCGTTTGACAAGCCCGATGCGCAGCAGAGTTGTGGACGGCGCGACCGAACGACCGTCGCACCTCAGGCGCTTACACTCTTGAACGATCCCTTTGTACGTGGCGTCTCATATGATTTCGCCGATCGACTGCTGCGCGAGAGCGGTGATGCACATGATGATTCGTTCGACAAGTCGGTCGAGATTGCGTATCGACTCGCATTTAGCCGCATGCCGCAAGAGGCTGAACGCAGTGCGTGTGTTGAGTTTCTCGCGAGGCAGCGGGATGAACGTCTGCGACGAGGCGAATCGGGTTCGCCGGAAGACGTTCGTCGCCGAGCGTTGGCCGACTTTTGTCAGACGCTGTTTGGGCTCAACGAGTTTCTCTATATCGACTAATTAGTGTTTCGTCGCCTCCAGAAACAAAGTACGACGGACTTCCAGTCCGTCGATCCGGTCCGCTCGAAACGGACCCGCTCACTTTTGCTTCGATTGAAAGAAAACACGTCCTTCGCTGGGGCACAGCACGAGTCTCAGCGTTAAGAATCGAGAAGGTTTCCAGCAAGGTAATCTATGCTCAACCTCAGAAACACGAGTTGTGGACGACGCGAGTTAGTGGTGAACCGCAGACAATGGCTGCAACGAGCCGGCGCGGGAATGGGAGCGTTGGCGGCGGCCGATTTGCTCGCGCGGGATGGATTGCTCGCTCGAGAGCAGCGGCATGAATCAGCGAACGCTGGCCCTTTGACGCCGCGGCCACCCCATTTTGCTCCTCGCGCCACCTCGGTGATCTGGCTGTTCATGGAGGGAGCTCCGAGCGCGGTCGATACGTTTGATCCCAAACCCGAGTTGACGAAACGCGACGGGGAGAAGTTTCAAATCGACGTCTTCAATGGGAATCCAGGTCCCTTGATGAAGTCTCCCTTTCAGTTCCAGCGGCACGGAGAGAGCGGCGCTTGGGTCTGCGACAAGTATCCGCATGTGGCCAGGCATGTGGACGAGTTTGCCTTCATCAAGTCGCTTTACAGCGAATCGAATGATCATGTCCCGGCGCTCTATCAGATCAATACGGGGATCTCGCGGCCAGGCTTTCCCGCGGCGGGCGCTTGGATCACTTATGGATTGGGGAGCGAGAATCAGAATCTGCCGGGATTTGTCGTGTTGGGGAACAATCAGGGAATCAAAGGCGGCCCCTTGAATTGGCATGCCGGGTTTTTGCCTTCGAGTCATCAAGGAACGCTCTTTCGATCCGAGGGGACGCCGATCTTGAACTTGAGTCGTCCCGGAGATGTGACTCGCGAGGATCAGCGACGACAACTCGACCTACTTGCCCAACTGAACGCGAACCATTTACGCGACCGTCCAGGCGGCGCGGAGCTCGTGGGGAGAATTCAGTCGTTCGAACTCGCTTTCCGGATGCAAACCGAGGCGACGGAGCTTGTAGACTTGTCGCGAGAAACAGCGGCAACGCGTGAGCTCTACGGAGTCGATTGCCCCGAGACAAAATCGTACGGTTCCAAATGCCTGCTTGCTCGCCGACTAGTCGAACGCGGCGTTCGTTTCGTGCAGGTCTACAGCGATGGAGAATGGGACGCGCATAGCAACCTGGTGGGAAATCACTCTCAGCATTGCTTGGCGACCGATGTTCCCATTCACGGACTGTTGACCGATCTGAAGCAACGCGGGCTTCTCGACTCGACATTGGTCATTTGGGGCGGCGAGTTTGGGCGGATGCCTGTGTCGCAAGGCAAGGGAGGTAGGGATCATAATCCCAACGGCTTTATCGCGTGGCTTGCGGGAGCAGGCATTAAGCCTGGAACAACTTGGGGAGAAACCGATGACCTGGGATACAAGGCGGTCGTCGATCGCACCTCGGTCCATGATCTTCATGCCACGATGCTCCACCTACTGGGGCTCGATCACAAACGTCTGACTTTCGATCACAACGGTCGGAGTTTCCGTCTGACAGACGTTGCAGGGCAAGTGCTTGATTCGTTGCTGGCGTGAGCCCGTGCGCGTTGTGTCGATTGGTCGCTAGATCTCGTATTCCAGTCACATAAACCCTTCGACAACAACATGAACACCGAGAATCCCTATCATGCCTCCTCGCTCTTGCCCGAGTCGGCGGAGGGCCGCTTCAATCCATCGAATCGCACCCTTTGGAAGGCCTACTTCTTGGCGCCTGCCGTTGCTCCGATTTCGTTCGTGGCGATCGTCTTACTTATTGGCCTTCTTGCGCCGCATTTGGGGGTTGAGATCAATGAGGCTGGGATCATTATTCTACCGGTGATTGCAGGCGTCATACCGCCCGTCATGCTCTCCGGTACTGCCTTTTGGCTTCTCCTGCGCCGTTTCTCAAGAACGGAAGCAGGCGCAACTCATGGAACAACAACGGCAGCGAATCACGGTTGAGTATCAAGGAATATAGGGCGATAGGCCAGCGGCGTCGCGTTGCGCCGCCACTGGCCTATCGTTGTCAAACTTGCGACCCTCACGAATAATCTCCGTTAGAACACGAATTGACTCGACGTTACCACACGGTTCCAGTTCAGCAGTCGAATTCGCTTGACGGGCGAGGTCGAGTTCAACTGAATGATGGTGCTTCCCGGCATACTTGTTCGATCAAACCCCAGCGTCGCGTAGGTCACGCCGTAAGCTTGTAGATTGATGGTGTCCGAGTAGAGGGCAAAGTCGGTGATGACGTCCATCGTCGCCAGATCGCCGGCGAAGTAGACCACGTCACGACCAGCGCCTGTCGTCATGGTGTCGGTCCCATCCCCTCCGTACAGATTATCGACGCCATCGCCTCCGTTCAGCGAGTCGTCGCCTGCTTCGCCGTACAGATAATCGGTGCCACCCAGTCCGAGAATCGTGTCGTTGCCGTTCCCTCCATAGATTGTGTCGACGCCGAACGAGCCGGTGATCGAATCGTCGCCGCCCAAGCCGTTGATGAACGGGACGCCGCTGAGCGACATCGAGTACGAGGTCGAGATCAAAAAGGACAAGACGTTGGCCGAGTCATCGCCGACGATGGGTTGATTGTTGCCCACCCAACCTTCAATCAGACTCGTGCCCGCGTTGAAGGCGGATAGCACCACGGGCGCCGCGGCCATGTTGACGACGGTGTCTGTATTCTCGCCGCCGTTCATCACGTCGTTCGCCGCTTCGTCCGTGCGGACTCGCAGGATGTCGTAGCCCGCGCCTCCCAGCACGGTGTCGACGCCTGGGCCGCCATCGAGCGTATCGTCATGGAGGCCGCCGTCGAGGTAGTCGGCGCCAGAGCCGCCTTCGAGCAGATCAAAGCCTAGATTACCGATCAAACGGTCGTTCCCTTCGCCGCCTCGAAGCAGATCAGTGGTCTGGCTACCGATCAGCGTATCGTCACCGCCCAAACCATCGACGAATGCGAGGTTCATGGGCGTTACGATGACGGACAGATCGAACGTATCAGCCGCTCCGGTCCCTTGGAGCCCCTGGCCATTCCCCGCGATCAGCTCGATGCTGGCGTTGCTGGCCGAGAAGCCTGCCAAAGTGGCCGTGCCGCCACTGGCGATGATCTCCAGCGTATCCGTACCTCCACCGCCATTCATGACATCGTTCAGGGCTTCGTCGCCACGAATCTGAATGACGTCGGGCAGATCGCCGCCCAGTACGGTGTCATCGCCCACGCCGCCGTTCAGGGTGTCGTGGTCGCCGCCGCCGTCCAGGTAGTCGGCGCCGCTGCCGCCTTCCAGTCGATCGTGACCGTATTCGCCAAAGATCGAGTCATTGCCGGAGCCACCGAGCAGAATGTCTTCATCGGCGCCGCCGTACAGGAAGTCATCTCCACTGCCGCCCAGAATCTTGTCGTTGAGGTTGCCTCCATAGATGAGGTCAGTTCCAGCGCCGCCGAACAAGCAGTCCGACGCATCCAATCCGTAGATCGTGTCGTCGCCGTCTTGGCCAAAGATCAAGTCAGTCAAGTTAGTGCCGACGATCGAGTCGGCGCCCATGGCGCCGACCACGATCTGATCCTCGGAGACGATCGCAGCGAAGCAACTGGTGATATCCAGAATGATGTCGTCGTCGTAAACGGCGATCGCCGCGGTCTCGAAATTCTGAGCTCGGAAGTTGCCTTTGAAGTTCCCTTCGGTGACCGTCAAGACTTTGCCCGATGGACTGGCGACATAGGCTTGCAACGTCAGAATCTCGGCGGTGGTTAGGGCGCCGAACTGGTCGGGTGTGAGCACGAGGGTCACATGATCCGTACCGTCGCCGCCATCGTAGAGAACGTAACCGGTCGAAGCTTCCGTGGCGACGTCGTTGTCGTGCGAAGTCGTGATGCTGTCGTTGCCCAAGCCGCCGTCGACCACTGGCGTGTTCTGAACTTCGGTGAAGCCGAGATGGAGGCCATTGCCCGACGCGTTGCCTTGGAGCGTGAAACCGGCTCCTTCATAGCGGTCGATGCTGTTGGTAAACACATCGAACGTCGAGTTGAAATTGTGCAGCGTGGCAGGGCCCGAGCCGACGTTGCGGACAATGTCGTAGTCCGTGGGGTCCTCGACGCCGCCAGGGCCGCCTACGATGAGGTCGTCCGCGGCTTCGGTTCCCGCGATCTGGATCAGATCGTTCCCCGTGCCGCCGTTGACGTTATCGATCCCGTCTTTCGCGTTGATCGTGTCGGCGCCCGCGTTGCCGCGAATCGTGTTGACGTCGGCGTCGCCGACAATGGTGTCCGCGCCGCTGCCGCCGTACACGTGCTCGATACTGCTGCCGATGTCGCCGCCAGAGCCCACTGCCAAGCCACCGGTAACATTGGTTGCGGTTCCCGGAGTTGCCGTGAGATCCACGGGAATTGTTGTTGAGTAAGCGCTGTAGTCGATGAAGTCAGCCCCTTGACCGCCGTTGATGCCGCCGTTCAGGCTGCCTGTCGCACCCATGACGAACGAGTCACTCAAGGCGCCACCGGCCAGATTCTCGAAACTCGTGAAATCCAAGTCTCGAGCAGGTCCAGCGACGGAGATATCCCCGGCATTCGCTGCCGTGACATTCCAGGTCGAGTTGGCGGCGAGAGCCAGCGTCAGCACGTCACCGGTCGCGGGCGTCGAGCCGGATGCAGACGAGCCAGTGAGCTGATCGACGTTGTCAAACGTGGTCGTCATGGCAGCGAGCGTGGTGGCGCCCGCGAAGCCATCGCTTGTTCCACGAGCGGTCAGGGAGACCGCAACGGGGCCGGTCAATGGCGCGAAGCTGACGACGTCATGGTTCGCTCCCAGGTTCAGCGACATCGCACTGTTGCCGTGACTTCCCGAGATACTCTGGAATGTGACCGAGTCGACGCCATCCGCGCCGCTCGCCACGGTGTCGACGATGATCTGTGCATTACCTCGTAGATGCACCGGCTCGAACGACACACCTCCGCTCGTGCCCGCAACGATCAAGGCGGCTTGCGAGTTGGTTGCGGCGTCGACGCCCGCAGTCACGGTCAACAGATCGGCGCCGTTGGGAAGCTGAAGGTTCGCGACCGCCAGCCCCTGCATATCGACCGGTTCGAGGCCCGTGAAGTGAATCGTTCCCTGGCCGGCGACAGTCACAACGCCATCGTTGTCGAGCGAAGCATTGACGCTGCCGTCGGACAAGTAAGTGGCCGTCTGCGTGCTATCTCCTACCACTCGCAGGACGTCGCCATGGACATTGTTCGCGCCTTGGTCAAGCGGCGTATCGTGTTCTTCGCCGTTGTACAGAATGCCGCCGCTTGGCAGAGTATTCGCATTGAGCAGCACGGTCATCAGGTCGTCGCCTCCCTGGCCATTGAACGTGAAGCTGGCCAGCGGGCCGGGAAGGACGACGGCTGGATTCGAGTTGAGCACATAGCTCAAACCGCCACTCGCCTGCGGCGTGATGGTAATGATATCGCCGCCGTCCGTGCCGTTGACGACCGCCGTGGTCTGCAGGACCACGTCGTTGCCATCGCCGCCGTTATAGGTGAGGAACAGCGTGCGACTGTTGAACGAAATCGCCGCACCTTCATACAGCGGATTGTTGGCGGCGTCGAGTAGATAGCCGGTGGTGAAGTCGGAAACGCCGTTGTTGGCGATAATGACGAAGTCGTCGCCCGCGGCGGGCGTGTAGGCGCCCGAGAGCAGTAGTTTGGCGACTCCGGCGCCGAGCGCCACGGTTCCCGAGACGTTGAGCTGATCGTGATCCGCGGCGGAGTTGCCCGCATCGGGACCGCCGATCTCGATGGCCAAGGAACCACCAGTCAGCGAGACGTCGCCGGTGTTCAAGATGCCTGGGCTGTTTCCCGGAGCGACCGTGCCGTTGCTTTGAACAGCGCCGACGAATCCGATACCGCCGAGTGTTCCGCTTCCATTCACCGAGACGGCCGACGTGATCGAACCATTGACCAGCAGGCGTCCGTTGTTGATCGTTGTGCCGCCACTGTAGGTGCTGGCGCCGCTCAGCGTCAGCGTGCCAGATCCTTGCTTGATTAGATTAGTGACTCCTCCTGTGCTGACCATGCTTCCCGCGAATACTGTGTCGGTGGCGTCGCCGGTTGTGAGTGTGTTGCTATTGAACTGAATGTGACTCTCGGTAGCGCCGGACAGGGCGCCAATCGTTTCGCTGGAATTGAGCCGCAGCGTGGCGTAGGATCGCACATCGACTGCCGCCGTATCGGCGATTGCCGCGCCGTTCTGCAGGATGAGCGTGCCGCCCTGCACGGTGGTCAGGCCCGTATAGGTGTTGTTGCCTCGCAGGCCCCACGAAGCGGTGGCATCACCGTTTAAGGTGACGCCGCCCGCGCCAGTGATCGCGGCATCGTACGAACTGTTCGTCGCGGCAGGAGCGGCGACGATGAGAAGCCCGCCTGTTCCCAGTGAAACACTTCCCGAAGAACCGTAAACGGAAGCGACGGTCTCCGTCGAACCCGCCAGATCAAAGACCCCACCCGCGGTCTGGATCGAAGTTGAGTCGGCGATCGCGAATCCGCCCGAAACTTGGAGCGTTCCCGCGGTAATCATCGCTGTCCCACCAAACGAGTTGGCGCCACTCAGGGCGAGCAATCCCGCGCCTGCTTTCGTCATGAAGCCGTTGGACACGTCCGCTGGAATCGCCAGGTCCGTGGCGGCTGTTCCCGTCACATCCGCCACGGTAAAGGTTCGAGTCGTGCCGCCAAGGTCGAGTTTGCCTGACATAGTACTCGCCGCCGAACCAGTGACCGCCACATTGCCACCCAGGATGACACTGCCGCTACCGGTCGTTCCGACTTGCGAGCCAACCAAGCTGAGCAGTCCAGTGTAGGTCTGATTGCCCGATGAGGTCGCGATCGTCACCGCGTTGACGTCAATCGTCTCGCCGGTGACCGCCAGGTTGTTGGCGCCGAGCGACAGCGCGGCATTGACGTTGATATCATCCGTCTGCGCGCCGCCGTCGATCGTGATGGCGCCCGCGAAGGCGGACATTGACGAATGAAGAGTAATCGTGTCATCACCGTCGCGTCCGTTGACGACGAGGCTAGTGATGCCGTTGAGACTTACGGTATCGTCTTCGTGTTCTCCATTCAGACTGTCGACAATCAAGTCGCTGCCAGAAATGCGTAACTCGGTGTTGTCATCCGTGGAGTCGTTGGTATTCGGTAGGTTGACGGTAAGGCTGGTGATCGTCGAGTTGTCGAACTCGACAGGTTCGAGACCCGTGTAGTTGATCGTGCCGAGGCCGCTCAGGGCGACACTGCCGGAGTGTGCATCCGTGTGGTTCAGCGTTGCTGAGCCCGCAACGACATTGTCAACAATCAGCTTGTCGCCGGGGACGCCCGTCTGGCCATCGCCATTGAAAATGATTCCACTGGCGGGGATCGGGTTGAGGCTGCTTGCAAAATCGACGGTGAGTGTGTCATTTCCGGGAACAATAGAACCCGTTGCATAGACGACGAGTTGCGGGCTGCCTCCGCTCCAAGCCACCGCATATAGCCGGTCATCGCCCACTGCGACATCGAGCATTCCAGGCGTATGGCCTGCGGGCAGGGGAATTGCACCTAGGAACGTGGTTCCCGCCCCGTTGTAGACGGCGATCTGCCCGCCAACGTACGTGTAAACTCGATCAAGCACCGTGTCGACCGCCACATCTTGAGTGGCGCCGGTGATGGTTGCCAAGGGTATGTGACTGGACCCATCGAGGACTTGCAGCGTTCCAGTTGACGAGTTGAATGCATAGAGTCGGTTGGTGACTTCGTTTGTTGCCACCACGTCATAACCGCCTAGCGGCCCTGCGAATCCAGCGGGGGATTCGTTGTAAACGGCCGTATTGCCCGCACCCGTACGCCAATAGTACTTGTCGGTTGCTCCGTTGTATGCGATGTGAGAGCCAGGTGCACCATAGGACGCAATAAGGGTAATAGACTGGCTAGTTTGGCTGTAGATATGGAAACGATCAGTGCACTGCGTACTCACGGCGAAGGTGCCATTTCCTGCCTCAAGGCTTCCGCCACAGCCAGTGAGTGACTCGGTGTCGTAAACGCTGTCATTCGCGTTATAAACATGCAAGGTGCTCCCATATGCATTGGTCGAGGCATAGCGGCCCGTAACCGGGTCGACGGCCACGCCGCCTCCAAATCCACCGGCGAGATTGGTGATCGTCATCGCTGCCGGATTGGTGGCGTTTATGCGCGACCAGCCGGTTCCTCCCATCCCCTCGGAAACGTAAACCAAATCGCCGTTGGGGTTCACGTCCATTTCTCCGGCGTGCCCGGCGGCGATGGTTCCCAACAACGTGGGCAAGCCAGCCACGACGCCGCTGTCGCCATTCACGGTCACCGACCCCGAGGGGATCGCAAAGTCCGTCTGCTCAAACGTGGGCGTCACGTCGGTGCTGACCAATCGCAGGGTGCTTGAGCCGATGTTAAGCAACTTGGCGTGATCAGATCCTCCGGGAAGATTGAGGACAACGTTATTCGAAGTGCCAGTGTTAGTGATGGGCTCCAGTCCGGTGTAAGTGACCGTGCCATAGTTCTGCATCACCACAGAACCGGCGTTGGCCCCGGTGTAGTTGTAGGTGACGTCTCCCTGCACTCCGCCCGTGATGTTCAGCGTGTCACCGGGGATCGAGGTCTGGGAGCCGCCGCTGAAAGCGATTCCGCCCGCGGGAATGGCGTCGCCGCCGGCAAGATTCACCTGGAGCGTGTCGTTGTCGCTGGAGCCGTTGATCGTCATCGCGGAGACGCTAGAAGCCGGCAGCGCGAAGATCAGGTTGCCATTGGCCGTCACTTGGACGTCAGAGCCGACTCGAGTTACCAAGAACGAATCCGCCGTCCCGTCGCCGCCTGTCCCGGGAACGCCTTGATTCACGTTAAGCGAGGGTGAATTCTGATACCAGCCGCTGTTGTTGACGTTCTTGATCGAACCGGCGCCGCCCGTGCTGGCCGATTGATAGTAGACGTCCGCGGGCACCCAGGTTGCGCCATTCCAAACGTCGAATTGAAAGTTGGCGGTAAAGCTCGAAGTAATTCGCGCGGCAGCGCCGATCGTGGCGACTCCCGTCGGGAGCGAGGCTCCTGACACTAGCGATGTTCCTGTGACGCTGAGGACGAACCGTCCCGTAACTGATGTGTCCGGCGAGTTGTCGCCATTGATATCGAGTCGGATGTCGTTCCTCTGCCAAATAGCTTGCCCAGGACTAGAGGAAACGAGATCGGCGGAGGTGAAATTCCGGCTCCAACTTGGGCCCGACAAACTCAAGTCCGCCGTTTTCGGCCCCCAATAGAACTCGACGCCTTGGTCGAAGGTTGCAACGTAGGGATTGGCGGACAGGTCATAGCTAAAAGTGAATCCACCAGGTTGTCCCGGCCCCGCGCCGCTGCCGGTCGCACTCGCTTGTCCCACTTCGGTAAACGGCCACGCGGACTCCACAAACGATAACACTCGACGTTCTTCCAACGGTTCGAAGAAGAGGTTGCGTCGTCGTTGGGCGGCTCTTCGCCGTGACTCCTTGACGCCGTGACTAGTCGAGCTACTCACTGGCGCTACTCGCGGTGTCTCGGGCGTAATGTCAAACTGCAGTGGAACTCGACGACGAGACAACATGGCGAAGCTCCCCAAGAAATGCGCGAGCACGCACTCGACGCGTCCGCGCTAATGAACAACGGTGATAGAGCAGATGGGAGAGCAGGGAACTCGCGTCGGGCTAAAAGCCCGCGACGTGTTTCCCCGGCAAGAGCGTTGGGCGTCGGCGTAGGGCGCCGCGCGCTCCGGTGAGTCTATGGCGGTGGGACAACGCCATGCCATAACTCACTGCACGAATGATGCCAATTCGCGACAATTCCGCAGAGAAACGCGAACCGCAGGTTGTAACGACCCGAGAAATCGTAAGAACTGGAACCATTTACGGTCAGCGTCTTGCGTGAAGAGCAATGGCGATTTCTGAGTGAGGGTAAGAATGCGAGTGAGCGAAACTGAGCAAAATCGCGCGAGTCCGCACGATGGTTCCTTGTTGTCACTTCGCTTAACGACCGGGCGGTACAGGCGAATACCGACGGACTGGAAGTCCGTCGTACGATGTTCAGAGCGACGGACTGGAAGTCCGTCGTACAGGAGCAGCAGAGCATCGCTAGGGGCGGCGAGTCCCCTTCATCATTTCCGACGTGTAAGGACTTAGGTCGATATACTTCCCGCCCGAGATTTCGATCCGATTGTCGCGTCGCCAGTACATGATCGTGCGAGCCACGGTGTCGGGCTTCAGGGGGTTCGCACTCGGCTTCCGGAAGAACTCGGCGTCGCTGCGGCCATCGCCCGCCAACAGCAGCAGGTCCTTGGCTTGTGCGTAGGAGATGCGAGCACCACGGGCCATGAACTTCTGCCCCTCGACGACCGCCGAACCTGTCGCCTCAAGTTCCACGGCGGGCGAGTCAGGCGTCGCACCCGGCATCTGGCCCACTGCCAAGCGTTCACAACGCAAGGCCGCACCTTTTTCGCCCGCGGAATCGGGATTGCGCCAATCCAGCTCCGTTTCCCAATTCGGCACCGGTCCAAAAATCGACTGAACCTGGTCGGTGAATTCGACGTGCTGCGCGGTCACATTGCCGTCCATCGCCCGGCTGAATTCCACATGGAGATAGACGAGTTGAGGGCCAGTGGGTTGAGGTCTTGGGGCCGGCGGGCCGGCGGTGGGAGTCGCGGCGGGGCCGGCGACTGCATTCGAGAATTGGCCGTCGTCCAACCGAGTCGTGCTGAGCCAACCTGGGCCGTCGCCATGGAGGCGACCGGAAAGTTGGTCAAGCGATAGGTTGTGTAGTTGCATGCGATGCTTGGCGGTGACCGCGCCGAACTGAGTGGTTTGCCCTTCGATGTAGATGTGGCCGCCAAAGGTCATTTGAGCGAGCCCCAGGTCGGGCGGCGGAGACTCGCCGCCAAACGACAGGCGATGCGAGAGCGAGACATCGAGCAAGCCGCCGAGGACGACTAGCTCGAGCAATTCACCTGAATTCAGTCGATGCGTCCCGCGAGCTTGGACGTCCCGTTGGAAGCGAGCGTTCTGGCCATCGAAGTCGAGTCGACCTTTCCAAGTAATCGTGAATGGGGTAGGGCGGCTCGACTTCTCCGCGTCATCACGTAGTACGCCGCCGCCCTGGCCGCTCGCCAACGGACGAGTGTTTTCGAAGAGAACTTCGCCGCGCGGCTTGCGTCGGTTCGCCATCGGCGGCAAGGTCATGCTGCCGGCGCCATCAATCCAAAGCCGATTCTCGGCCTGATTCAGGTGTATTTCCTGCCCGGCGAGGTCGAGTCCGCGAGCTCGCACTCGCGCTAATCCTTGCGACTCGCCCGACACGCGAATAATCGCGCGTGACGATTGAGCATCATCAATGTTGAGTTCCGCGCCGGTGATCTTCAGTTGATCGGCGCCCGTTGTGGTTGGGTCGAGTTCCGTGACCTCGACATTGCCGCGTACCGAGATTTGGTCCAGCAACGATCGTTCGCCCGCTTGCACGACTTGAATGCGCAGCAGGTCGCCGTTGACGTTCATGCGGGAGCGAGTTTCCTGACGCGGAGCACTCGGGAGGAAGGAAACGGAGCGACCTGGTCCTCCGGTGTTGCCAGACGCACCAAGTCGTTCCGCGGCGCCAGGAGGAACTTGTTCGTCCAAGGTCGCGGCGCGAAACCAAGCTTGTAATTCTTGTGTGCTTCCAGCCAGTTTTGGAGAGTCGAATCGAACTTGACCCTGCGCCAGCAATCGATCGGGGACGATGGAGAGTTTTCCGGCCGCGTCCGGCGTTTCGCGAACCCAAGCATGTAGAGTCGCCGCGACGAATTTGCCGAAGCCCGGCATCTGGATCGACGTGCCGCCGCGGAGCGACAGCACGTGCAGATCCTCTTGCGGACGCAGGCGAAATTCCTCGCCCCACGAGGTCTCTAGCTGGCCGCCGCGATCGTCTACTCGAGTTAAGCGGCCAGGGCCGCTCGCCCAAGCTCGCCCCAGCCGCGAGGGATCGTCCGCCAACTGATATTGAAGCTGTGGCGCTTCGATCCGCAGACCGGCTTGTTCCAGCGTGGCGGTATGCGAGTCTTCCAGGTGGAGCAGTCGCTTGGCGACGTTGTACTCCAGCCGTTCACCGCGTGCCCGCGCGCCGGCGGACACCGCGTGCAGGATGACTGGCGCGCCCGTCGCAACGATACGCTCGACATCCATCGCCATCGGCCGCGCGCTGGTCGGCGCGACTTGACCGCGGCGAGTCGTCTCCTCGACGCCGACTGCGTGACGAACATCAGCGCTGTGACCAGCGGGAGGAACCTCAACTTGAGGAGTCGAGATCGTTTCGTTATTCGTGGCGTTGGGCGAGGCGGGTATCACCACGGTGGGACGGACGAAGTGAATCAGCAGCAGCTGGCACGTGAGCTGGTCGCTGGGACCGTCGTTTTGCACTCGCAACACTTCCACTCGATCATCGAACGAAGCGATGCGTTCCTGAACGTCCATCCGAAACGAGCCTTGGCAAGTGATTTCGATCGGGGCGTCGGCGGGGCCGGAGAAGATACCACCGCGATCGCCGGGGCGGGGGAGGGAAGACGAGTCATCCGGGGCGGGGGCGGTCGTCGGTCGTTCTTTCGGCAACTCGAGATGGAGTTTGTCGAGATGAACCAGTTCGACGAACTTGATGCCGTTGAGCGCGGCGCCGGAGACGGACGAGCCGGTCTTGCCGCCATCGGCGCCGGGCAGCAACGTGATGACGAGATCGCGACCGCTGCCATAGCTGGCGCCATAGCGGAATTGCACATCGTGAGGCGTCCAGATTCTCTGCGAGTCGATTTGGATGTTGCTGGTCGTGAGCGAGAGGCCGTCGCCGGCGCCAGGCGTCGATTCAGGTCGAGTAACTCGTACTTCGCCCGGTAAGCGGCCGCTCACAAAGCGACCGAATCGGCCTCGTTGCGAGCCGCCATCGTTATCGAATTGCAGTTCGGCCCCTTCTTCTGCGGTCACCACCATCGGCACCGAGGTCCCCGTTCCTTCGTCGTTATAGTCCTTGGGAAGAACGATCAGCGTGCAGGGCTTTAATTCCACTCGCCCATCGGAGAGTTGGCGGAAGTCGCGAAACAGAAAGACGAAGCCATCGTCCTCCGCGATCTTCGGCCGCTGTACTTGCCACGCTTCGGGAGGAAAAAGCGTGGACAGCAAACCATCGAATCGGTTCAAGGGCGCATCGGCAGAGAGCGGTTTGGCGCCAGCGGGGTCAGCCGGCCCCGCATCGGCTCGACGCACCACTGACGGTTCGATCATCGGCACGACGACGACGGTGTAAGCGGCGAAAGCCGCTCCACAAGCGAACATCGTGAAGATGATCCGTCGGAGGGTCGAGAGCACGTCGAGTTTAGCCCACGAGGTATTTGCGAATCAAATCATCCCAGCGGTAACGAGCTTTCAGCAGCGATTCCACCAACTCGCGGACCGCCCCCTGCCCACCAGGGAGTCGTGTGACGTGGCCCGCCAGTTGGCGAACGTCGTCGGCCGCATCCGCCACCGCGACGCTCAATCCCACCTGACGCATCACGGGTATGTCCGTCAAGTCATCGCCGATGTAGCACACCTGACTCGGCGCCAATCGCAGTTCTCGTATCACGTCCATCGCCGTCGGCAGCTTGTTTTCGAAGCCTTGACGGACGATATCAATGCCAAGTTCGGCGGCTCGCACCTTCACGATCTGCGAGGTCCGAGCGGTCAGGATTCCAAAGCGAAAGCCTGCTCGCTGCCAAAGCCGAATGCCCAATCCGTCGCGAATGTGAAACCGCTTACTTTCCACGCCCGCATTGTCAAAATACAGTCCGCCATCGGTCAGCACTCCGTCCACATCGGACAGAATAAGTTCGATGGAGGAGGCCATTTTCTCCAGGTTTGAAGTCTCAGGATTCATCGTCGTTCCATTGGGTACGTCGCCAGCCCGCTCGAAGGTTCGGGAATGGAACGATTTGTTCCATCCATTCCTCGCGTGTTTGTGCGGATGAGGGAGAGTTTGTCGCTAGTTCGGTTGGTGAGTTCGTCGAGGAGGTTTGGGGCGAAGAGATAGACTTGGACGACTGGATGGTTTGAGTCGCTAACGACTCAGCGTCGGACCGAGGGAGCAAGCCGAGCAAGTCGGTGATGTCGATGAGGCCGGCGGGTCGGCCATCGCTATCGACCACGGGGAGTTCGCTGAGCTTGCGGCCAGCCAACGCCGCGATGGCCTCGCTTGCCGCGGCCCCTTGAGGCACGACCGTGGGGTGACGCGTCATCACCTCGGCGATTGGGGCGTCGAGCGCCGCGTCCTGTTTTCGTTCGAACAACTTGGCCAGGTCGCTATCCGTGAAGATGCCGCTCAGTTGGCCATGACAGTCAATCAACATGATCGCGCCGCTGCGTCGACCAGGACGACTCAGCCGGACGAAGACCTCGCGAACGGTATCGGTGTCGTGAGCGATCCGACATTCGTCTCGAGGTCGCATGACCTCATCGACTCGAGCCAACTTGCGTCCCAGGCTTCCCCCCGGATGAAAGCGAGCAAAGTCGCGGGCGCCGAATTGTCGCATGCGGCTCAGCACGAGCGCTAAGGCATCGCCGAGCGCGAGCATGGCGGTCGTGCTGGTGCTGGGCGCAAGGCCCAGCGGACATGCCTCTTGTAGCGGTCCCAAATCCAGCGTGACGTGCGCTGATTGTCCCAAGCGGCTGTTGGGGCGTCCCGTAACGGCAATGATCGGCGTGCCAAACTCGCGCAGGGACGGCAGCAGTCGAGTGATCTCTTCGGTCTCGCCGCTTTGCGAGAGAATCAACAGAGCGTCGTCGCGGTGGATGCGACCGAGGTCGCCGTGCACGGCTTCCGCCGGATGGAGGAAGTGACTGCGAGTGCCGGTGGAGGCGAGCGTCGCGGCGATTTTTTGTCCGACGAGTCCCGCTTTGCCGATTCCCGATACGAGCACGCTGCCAGGGCAAACGTGTAGCAGAGCGAGCGCTCGGCAGAAGTCGTCGCCCAGTCTATCGGCGAGCGCCAGTAGGGCCGATCCCTCGCCGCGAATGATCTCGCGTCCGAGTTTCAACTGCTCGGCATTATCCAACAGATGCGAGCGTCGCCCGCCGCTGTCGGGAATTGCTTCCGTGCTCATAACCGCCTCGTCGTCCTTGACGCATGGGGAGGTCGGGGCGAAAAGGGCCCCGACTTTTAGGCGGGAGGATTGTATCGGTTCCGCTCGCTGGCGACAACGCGAACTCGCTGATCGGAAAAGCAAGTCGCCAAGTCGCGGCAGATGAATTCCTGTACGACGGACTTCTAGTCCGTCGCAGACGCATTCCCGTACGACGGACTTCTAGTCCGTCGCAATCGCATTCTCGTACGACGGACTTCTGGTCCGTCGAATGCGTCCGTGTCATCCCCCAACGAGCAACGCCGGACATATAGTCCGGCGTTCAAGTTCTCGTAGAACGGACTGAGAAGTCCGTTCTACGAGTTGGCTGACTCGGGCGTTTCATTGTGACAAAGCACTAGCGACGGCTCGACATGAACTTCGAAGCCTGGCCCGCTTGACCGAAACTGGTCATGCGAGCGATGCAGACCTTCTTCATGGCGTCGCGAGCTGGCTTCAGGTAGTCGCGAGGATCAAATTTCTCGGGGGTTTCCATCAGCACCTTGCGGATGGCTGCGGTGATCGCCATACGGTTGTCGGTATCGACGTTAATTTTGCGCACGCCGTGCTTGATGCCACGCTGGATCTCTTCCACGGGCACGCCCCAGGTCTGCGGCATTTTTCCGCCGTACTTGTTGATCAGGTCTTGCAAGTCTTGGGGAACCGACGAGCTGCCATGCATCACGAGATGGCAATTGGGCAGTCGCTTGTGGATCTCCTCAATGCGCGCCATCGCCAGCGTGTCGCCATCAGGCTTGCGGCTGAATTTGTACGCTCCGTGGCTGGTGCCGATCGCCACTGCCAGCGCATCGACGCCGGTTTTCGCCACGAATTGCTCGGCCTCGGCGGGGTCGGTCAGTAGCTGATCGTGGCTCAAGACGCCTTCGGCGCCGTGGCCGTCTTCTTTTTCGCCATGACCCGTTTCCAGGGAGCCTAAGCAGCCGAGCTCGCCCTCGACGGAGACGCCGAAAGCGTGGGCGATTTTGACCACTTCCGCGGTGACTCGGACGTTGTAGTCGAAGTCCGCGGGGGTCTTGGCGTCTTCACGGAGCGAGCCGTCCATCATCACGCTGGTGAAGCCGTTCTTGATGGCGCTGACGCAGGTTGCGACGCTGTTGCCGTGATCTTGATGCATCACAACCGGGATGTTGGGATACAGTTCCGCGGCGGCCAGCATCAAGTGTCGCAGGTAATTGTCTTGTGAGTAGGACCGAGCGCCGCGAGAGGCCTGGATGATCACGGGCGAGTCCGTTTCCTTGGCGGCCTCCATGATCGATTGGATCTGTTCCATGTTATTGACGTTGAACGCCGCGACGCCGTAGTCATTTTCGGCGGCATGGTCCAGGAGGTCGCGGAGGGGAATGAGTGGCATGTGAGCTGGCTCCTTCGTACACAGTTCGCTGGTGATTTCCTAAACGTAATTTTTCGCCTCGGTCCGCAGATTATCCCCGCCGACCCCACGCCCCACAATGCCCAGTCGCATGTTTGAGCGATCGACGGCGAGTTCGTGTCCCGGACTGTCAGGCGATGACGCCGAGGAAGAGGACTTTCAGGCGCTGCTACGGGTCAGTCAAGCGGCGTTGTCAAGGGATCGGACGTCACTTGCTCAGAGAAAAGATCGTCGATTTGAGTCTGTGCGAGGCGAATTAGTAGAGTTCTTCGTTCGGGCGGCCCTTGGCTGCTGGAAACGCAGAACTGCCGCCCCACTCCCTTGCTTTCGCGCGTGGAACTCACCACGAAAATCTGCCCCGGGGCTAAAGTCGAGCGCACTCGTAGGGTCTCGAGAATTAGCCTTTCGCGATTCGCATCGATGCGAAACGTGCCCTCATGAGCCTGGCCAATCCATTTTTGTTTCGAAATTCCGTGCTCGATTTCTGGTGTGATCTCAATGTCGGCGCGGCCGTCCCCACGAGGAAAACTCTTGAGCGAAAAAATGCACTGAGCGTCGGAGAGTGTCTGGCCTGTAAGCCGATCGCCCTGAGGGACTAAGATCGCCATCGTGGGCTGGATTTCCGAAATCAGGATCTTGCTTCGCTTTCCCGCGCGACTCTGTAGTCGTTGTTCACCAGTCATGGAAAGCGAGGGCGAGTTCTCGGGGTCGACTTCGCGAGCCGCGTCCCGCTGGGTGGCGAGTTGTTCACGCAGTTCGTCGGGCAAGGTTCCGCGAATTACCCCACAGCGAAAACCGTTTTCCGCCATTCTTTCTCGCAAGTCGTGCGGCACGGCCTGCTCGTCGACTGCCCGCCACCATGCCTCGCCTTCCGCAGTCTCGGGAAAGTGGGCCGTCGCCACTTCGAGCACAACGGTGTCTGGCGACATTTGCGGTCGAGGTAGTTCGAGAGCTAACTCGCTAGTGGGTTGCGGCCAGTAGGCACAACCAGCGTTGATTATGAGACTTGTGAGCAGTGGTAGGCTAACAACGAAGAGGCGAAAACAGGTACGCGCCCAACGGCAATCCACTCCCTCACGAAGCACGCTGGCGAGCATGTTCCAGCAAGTGGCAAAGCGAATCATAGGTAGCCAGTTTTCCGTCCAGATCGTATCAATTGAGCCCTCGACGCGCGGGCAGACGTTAGCGAAGCGAGAAAAGAGAGTCAATCCGAACCTTAAAAACTCAACTCTTGCCCGTTGACTAAACGAAACTGAATCTCTACACTCGTCCGTTTCCCATCTGGGCTGAAGAGGCAACAGGTCGGTGAAACGCGAAGTAGCGGCTTCTGAGCTCGTAGTGGCTCTTGTTGGTCGCGCGAGATAGTGGTTAATGCAGGAGAATTGGAAGTGGCTGGACATCAAGAGGTTATTCGCATTCGGATGGAAGCCTACGATCACGCGATTCTGGATCAGAGCGCGCTAGAGATCGTTGACACGGCGAAGCGAACTCACTCGGAAGTCCACGGTCCGATTCCGCTTCCGACGCGGATTGAGCGATACACGGTTCTGTCGGGGCCGAATATCGACAAGAAGGCGCGGCAGCAATTTGAAATTCGAACCCACAAGCGGTTGATTGACATTGTTCAAGCCACGGCGAAAACGATCGAGGCTTTGAACAAGCTCAGCCTGCCTGCGGGCGTGGATATTAAGATTAAGGCAACGACGCGGTAGGGGTGGTGGCGGATCTGTTGCGGGCCAGTTGGCTGGTTGGTTGGTGGCCTGTGATAGTGTGTTGTGAAGTAAATCACATAAACCAACGGCTGTGCCCTATGCACCGGAAGCTTGATAGGTAAACTGGTCCCCTTTCGCAGATGGCGAGTGGGTATCTGATTCCTGTCGGCACCAACGACGAGGCGATAATCATGGCGAAGGGATTGCTCGGCCGTAAGGTCGGGATGACACAAGTGTTTGATGAGTCCGGGAAGGCGATCCCGGTGACGGTGATTGAGGCTGGTCCTTGCCATGTCTTGCAGGTCCGTACGCCCGATCGGGACGGTTATTCCGCCCTGCAGCTCGGGTTTCTGGACAAGCCGCGTCGTTTGGCGAGTCGTTCTGAGCGTGGTCATGTCGCCGATCTGGGCGGCAAGCGAGCCAAGAAGCGTCAAGCTGCTGGCGTCAGTTCCACTAAGGCTGGCTGCGAGCCTAAGCGGTTCGTGCGTGAGCTGCGTGGTGAATTTGCCGGTGCTGAAGTAGGTCAGGAGTTGACCGTCGATGCATTGGCAGGCGTCAAGGCTGTCGACGTCGTTGGAGTGACGAAGGGACGCGGTTACGCGGGCGTCATCAAGCGGCACGGCTTCGGTGGTCAGCGAGCCACTCACGGTGTGAAGAAGGTGCATCGTCACATGGGCGGTACGGGTGGCTTGGCCGCGTGGCGCGGTGGTGGTCGCCCTAAGAAAGGCAAGAAGATGCCGGGTCACTACGGTTTCGATCGAGTGACCGCTCGTAATCTGGATGTCGTTCGTATCGACAAGGAAAAGAATCTCTTGTTGGTGCGAGGGGCGGTACCGGGACCGGCGGGTGCCTATGTCGTAATCAAAGAGACAAATAAAGTTAGTTAGATCTGGTGGCCAGTTGAGCTGGTCGTCTAGGCCTGTCAGTGGCATCGAGTGGTGCTGGTTTGGCGGGTGGTGTGTGCCCTTGGGCGAGCAGGTGGTGCGTGATCGCGTCTGGCTCGTCGGGGTGATGTGAGTCAAGAGCGTTTCGAGTTGGATATTGTGGGGCGTCGTCATGGCAGTGTTGCCGATCTACGATCGAACCGGTAAGGAAGTGGGCAGCTACGAGATTGATCCCGCGGAGGTGGCCTCGCGGATCAGCAAGCAGTTGCTTCATGACGTGGTGGTGATGTATCAGGCGAATCAGCGCCAGGGGACGTTTCGTACGAAGGGACGAGGCGAAGTTGCTGGTTCGACCAAGAAGCTATACCGCCAAAAAGGGACAGGTAACGCTCGTGCAGGTTCGCGCCGCTCGGGAACTCGTCGCGGCGGTGGACACATTTTCGCCAAGCGACCGCGTGACTTCTCCTTCCGCCTGCCACGTAAGGCGGTTCAGTTGGCCACGCGAATGGCAATCGCCTCGCGACTTCAAGACAACGAAGTCGTGGTGATCGACGAACTCAGTTTCGGTGCGCCGAAGACTAAGGAGATGGCGTCGATATTGGCGTCACTCAAACTGGCTGGCACGACGACCTTGGTTGCGACGGCTCAGCTGGATTCAAACGTCTATCGCAGCTCGAGAAATATCCAGGGAGTGTCGGTGGCGCCGGTTTCCGATCTTAATGCCCTGTCCGTGTTGAGCCCTAAGAAGTTGCTCGTCACCAAGGCAGCGTTGGATGAGATTCGCGTGCGGGCCAAGCGAGCCGAAAAGCAAGATTCCGAGTAGGTGTTGGTTCGAGTGGGAATCGGACAGTGGGCCGGCGTTTGAGTGGAGAATTAACGATGGTAAACCAAGCCGAAAAGAGTGGTCCTGATCTGCGTCCCGACCAAGTGATTCTCCGTCCGATTGTGACGGAGAAAGGGATGCATCGCGTCACTCGCTTGAATCAATATCAGTTCGAGATCAATCCGCTCGCGGATAAGGAAGACGTCAAGCGAGCCGTTGAGGGACTCTTCAATGTCAAGGTGTTGAAGGTCCGGACGCAAAATCGCAAGGGCAAGTTGAAGCGTCATAAGTTCCGATTGTCGCCCACAAGGCGTTGGAAGAAGGCCGTGGTGACTCTCAGTGAAGAGAATCGCATCGACTTCTTCTAGTAGTGGCCCGGTCTAAGCGGCCGTTGAACGACGGCGTGCTGGGATCGACAGTGTAACAGTTGGGATGTTGATGCGGCGGGAAATAGGGAATTAGAGTCATGGGCATTCGCAAGTATCGACCGACATCCGCGGGCCGCCGTTCGGCGAGCGTCAGCGATTTCGCCGACCTCACGCCGGGCGCGAAGCCGGAAAAGACGCTGCTCCGACCCTTGCGCAAAAAGGGTGGACGAAACAATCAGGGTTACATCACTGTCCGTCACCGAGGCGGCGGTCACAAGCAGATGTACCGTATGGTCGATTTCCGTCGTGAAAAGGACGGAGTTCCAGGCGTCGTCAATTCGATTCAGTATGATCCGAATCGAAATGTGCGTCTTGCTTTGATTTACTATGTCGATGGCGAGAAGCGATATATTCTGGCTCCGGAAGGCCTGAAGGAAGGCGCCCGGGTCGAGAATGGCGCTGATGCCGCTCCCAATGTTGGCAATTGCTTGCCGCTGAGAAATATTCCGCTCGGTTCGACGATTCACGCTATCGAGTTGTTGCCTGGTCAGGGCGGCGTGCTATGCCGAGCCGCCGGCATGGGCGCGGTTCTTTTGGCTCGCGAAGCAGGTTGGGCCCAGGTGTCGCTCCCGAGCGGCGAAATTCGACGTATCCCCGCGACATGCCGGGCGACGATCGGTAAGCTGGGCAACGCTGACGCGATGAATGTCGAGTTGGGCAAAGCGGGACGCAAGCGTTGGATGGGCCGACGGCCGCACGTTCGCGGCACAGCGATGAATCCAATTGACCATCCGCACGGTGGTGGTGAAGGTCGCACGAAGGGTGGACGCCATCCAGTAAGCCCCACGGGAAAACTGGCAAAGGGTGGTTTTACTCGCAAGCGACGCAAGCCGTCGAACAAGGCGATCGTGCGTCGTCGCAAGTCGCGACGTTACGGGCAGCTCAAGTTGAAGTAGTGGGAATTGAGAGAGGCAGATCATGGGACGTTCGTCGAAGAAGGGCCCGTTCGTTGATTTCAACGTTTACGGGAAGGTTCGGAAGCAGCTCGATGCGGGCGGCGCTAAGACCCCGATTAAGACGTGGGCGCGAGCTTGCACGATCGTACCCGAGTTCGTGGGCTTCACGTTCGACGTCCACAATGGTAAGCAGTTCATCAAGGTGTTTGTGACGGAAGACATGGTTGGACACCGGCTCGGGGAGTTTGCTCCGACGCGGACCTTCCGTGGACACAGTGGCAAGAAAGCGGCGACGCCGGCTGGCAAGTGATCGCGAGTTGAGGACTGAGTCATGGCATTCACGGCAATTCATCGATATGCTCGCATCAGCCCGCGAAAGGTGCGCCATTTGGCGAACTTGGTTCGTGGGAAGTTCGCCGAGGACGCGCTCGAACTGTTGCGTTATCAGCCACAGCGCGGGGCTCGGATGCTCGAGCAAGTGATCAAGAGCGCATTGGGCAACGCACAGGACCCCGAGCAGCTCAAGGGAAAAACAGTTGATGTGGACATGCTCGTGCTAGCGGACGTCCGCGTGGACGGCGGCCCGATGTTCAAACGCATTCGGCCGCGAGCTCGAGGGATGGCGTTCATGGTGAAGAAGCGGGTGTCTCACATCCAGGTCACGCTGGTGGACATCAACGAGTAGGTTCATCTTGGGTAACGGTTGAAGTAACAGTCGGTTCGCGTAGCGACGAACGCGGGCAATAGTGCGAAGTGACGTGGGAGACACGGTATGGGTCAGAAGGTAAACCCGGTTGGTTTTCGAACAGGGGTGATGACTGGCTGGAAAAGCCGGTGGTATGCCTCGAAGCAGGAATTTTCCAACCTGCTGATCGAAGACAAGCGGGTTCGCGACTTCATCAAGAATCATCCCCAGAAGACTCAATATCGCAGCGCGGGAATCGATCGCATCGAGATCGAGCGGACTCGCGACGAAGTAAAGGTCATTTTGTTCGTTGCGCGTCCTGGCCTGATCATCGGAAAGAAGGGTCAAGAGGTTGAGTTGCTCCAAGAGGAGTTGCAGAACCTCATCGGACGCCGGGTGAACTTGAAGATTGAAGAAGTTTCGCGGCCGGAGCTGCAAGCGCAGCTAGTGGCCGAGGAAATCGCCATGCAGCTGGCCAAGCGGGCGAGTTTTCGGCGGACGATGAAGAAGGCCATGGAATTGACAATGGACGCGGGCGCCAAGGGGATCAAGGTCCAGTTGGCGGGTCGCTTGGGTGGCGCCGAAATGGCGCGTCGGGAAAAGGCGATTTTGGGTTCAATCCCCCTTAGCACGCTGCGAGCCAAGATTGATTACGGCTTCGCGGAGGCGTCGACTGCCCAGGGAAATCTGGGTGTGCAAGTGTGGATACACCAGGGAATGTATGAAGGAGACGTGACCGATGGCGTTAATGCCGAAGCGAGTCAAGCACAGAAAAAGCCAAAGAGGACGTATAAAAGGTAACGCGACCCGCGGCAACCGCGTTGTCTTTGGTGACTTCGGTCTCCAAGCAGTGCAAGGCGGGTGGATTCGGGCTCAGACGATCGAAGCAGGGCGTATTGCAGCGCAGCAGTACATCCGCGGCGAGGGTCGGTTGTTCGTGCGGATGTTCCCGCACAAGTCAATCACTGCACGCCCGCTTGAGACTCGTATGGGTAAGGGCAAAGGCGAACCGGCAGCGTGGGTTGCGGTCGTCAAGCCCGGCGCGGTGCTTTACGAATTGGGTGGAGTGACCGAGGAGCAGGCCAAGATGTGCATGGCTCGCTTGGCTCACAAGATGCCTATTCGCGTTCGATTTGTACGACGTCGGCCAGGCTGATGCTCGAGGTGTCGACTGTCGGGCGATTGAGTTAACTTGTCGAGTTGGGGTTCGCGGTGCAGGGGACTGTGAGATGAAGTTGAAAGAGTTGCGGGACATGAGCGACGAGCAACTGAAGCTGACGCTCAATGAGACGAGTTCCAACCTGTTTCGACTGCGAATTCAGGCCGAAACCGAGCGGTTGGATGCACCGAGCGAGATTCGACGTAATCGTCGGCTGATTGCTCGAATCATGACGATCCAGCGCGAACGTGAGTTGAAGGCTGGCGCATAGTTGGTGGCGTGACGTGGGCGTAGTGCGGTGGCAATGAGACGGTGTGGTTGAGTTCTGCTAGTGACTAAGCAGGACAGGGAGTGTTGAGATGCCGAAGCGCGTGGTTGTCGGGTTGGTGACGGGCGACAAGACGGACAAGACTCGTCGGGTTGAGATCCAGAGATTGGTGCGCCACAAGAAGTACGGCAAGATTATCCATGCCCGCACGATCTGCTACGCTCACGACGATGCCAACACATCGGCAAAGGGCGACACCGTGGAGATCATCGAATCGCGTCCACGCTCGAAGACGAAGCGCTGGGAGTTGGTGCGCGTGGTGAAGAAGAGCGGGGCGGCTGAACGGACGGCGAGTTCAGTGGCTGAGACGATTGAGCAGGCGGAAACGAGCGCTTAGCGAATTGGCCGGAATTGAGTGGCGACAACAAAACAGGCTGCCCTAACTGCGGCGGCAAGGGAACGGGGATGCGGCGCCAGGTTATGGAATCGGGCGGTCCGTGAGGATAGACGAAGGGTCGAAGAGCCATGATTCAACAGGAAACCAGACTTTCCGTCGCTGACAACACGGGAGCGAAGGAAGTGATGTGTATCAAGGTGCTCGGCGGATCGCGACGGCGATACGCGGGCATCGGCGACATCATCATTTGCTCGGTGAAGACAGTAGTGGCTGGCGGTGAGATCAAGAAAAAGGCCGTGGTGCGAGCAGTCGTGGTGCGAACCAAGCAACCGACTCGGCGAGAGGACGGCAGTTACATCAAGTTCGATAGCAACGCAGTGGTGTTGGTTGACAATGACGGGAATCCTCGCGGAACGCGCATTTTCGGGGCGGTTGCGCGTGAGCTTCGGGAGAAGAATTTCATGAAGATTGTCAGCCTCGCGAGCGAGGTGGTGTGATGCGAATCAAGACTGAGGATGTGGTGGAAGTGATTCGGGGCGACGATAAGGGCAAGCGTGGTAAGGTCCTGCAGATCGACCACAAAGCGGGCACCGTGGTTGTTGAAGGGATTTCACGCGTCTTTAAGCACGTAAAGCGCAGCCAGAAGAATCCGCAGGGTGGTCGGCTCTCGAAGGAGATGCCTATCCAACTGTGCAACGTTCAGCTGGTGTGTGGCAAGTGCTCAGAAGCCTCCCGAACGGGCGCTCGTTACTTGGAAGACGGCAGCAAGGAACGTTACTGCAAGTCGTGCGGCAGCGCGATTAGCCAGATCGCTCCGGCACGTCCCGCATACGCTAAGAAGTAGTCCGAAAGAAGTGGGCAGAGCCTAAGAGAGGCGGTTGCTCGTTATAGAGCAAACGCTGCGGGCTGCGGAAGTGACCTCCGTAGCGGTTTTTGTTGCAGGGTCGATAATGGCTGGCGTTGGTGACTGGTACATTGCCCAGTCGCAAGGGGCCGGCGGAGTTGAAGAGAGCGATGAAGCCACGTCTGCAAGAACGTTACGAGAAGGAAGTGCGAACTGCTCTGGCGGAGAAGTTCGGCTATGATAATGCCAATGCCGTTCCACGTCTGTTGAAGATTGTGGTGAACATGGGCGTGGGTGCTGCAACCCAGGATAAGAAGTATTTAGAGACGTCGGTCGACGCGTTGACGCAAATCACGGGGCAGAAGCCCGTGGTGACGACGGCGCGTAAAGCGATCGCCGGTTTTAAGCTGCGTGAAGGGGTCGCGATCGGTTGCAAAGTGACTCTCCGTCGCCAGCGGATGTACGAGTTTTTGGATCGGTTGGTATCGCTAGCGTTGCCGCGCGTTCGCGACTTTCGAGGCGTGAGCCGCAAGGCGTTTGACGGCCAGGGGAATTACAGCCTCGGGTTGGCGGAACAGTTGGTGTTTCCGGAATTGAATCCGGATAAGTTCACTCGCGTGCAAGGGATGAACATTGCATTCGTGACATCGACCAATAGCGACGAAGAGTCGCGGGAAATGTTGCGATTGTTGGGAGTTCCCTTCCAGGTGGATGAGAAGAAGGGCGCGAATTAGTCGCGGTGTGCGTTCAGACGATTTTGTAAACGGGGTTATTACTCGTGGCGAGTAAATCGAAGCGAGCGAAGGCGTTGCAGCCGCCCAAATTTTCTACCCGCTTGCGGCGGCGTTGCCGCTTGTGTGGTCGCCCTCGGGCGGTGTATCGGAAATTTGGTATTTGCCGTATCTGCTTCCGCAAATTGGCAGATCAAGGCATGATTCCAGGTGTGCGGAAGGCGAGCTGGTAGCGAGGGAACAGGTAGATCATGTTGACTGACCCGATCTCCGACATGTTGACCCGGATTCGTAACGCGGTGGCGATTGAACGCCCCTACGTCGATATCCCGGCATCGAAGGTCAAGCGTGGGCTCGCGGACGTGCTGAAGCGCGAGGGCTACATTTGGGATTGGAAAGAGGTGCCAGAAGAGCCCGTTCCGCAGTTGCGGATCGAGCTCAAGTATGGCCCGAGCGGCGAGCGAGTGATTCAACACCTGAAACGGGTGAGTTCACCGGGTCGCCGCGTATACCGCAAGTCGAAGGAGCTCCGTCCGGTGCTCAATGGCTTGGGGATCACGATCATTAGCACCAGCCACGGGGTGGTGAGCGACCGCGAGGCGCGCACCAAGAATCTCGGTGGTGAAGTGCTGTGCGAAGTGTGGTAGTTGCGCGAGGTCGCCTTGGGGCGACCTGCGGCGGCTGATCCGCTATGGATTAAGAGCCGCAAGCAGGCTGCTAGGCAACTCGTTGTACACAGAGCGCACGGTGGTAGTGGGCTCGGGCGTGTGGCGGATAACTGCGAATACTGATACGAAGCGAAGTGCTCTATGTCGCGAATTGGATTAAAACCAGTCCCGATTCTTGATGGCGTGAAGGTCTCGGTAGCAGGCCGCACGATCAACGTCGAGGGCCCGCAAGGCAAGCTGTCTTGGGAGCATCGTCCCGAGGTTGCCGTCGCTGTCGAAGGCAAGGAAGTCGTTGTGAAACGGCTGTCCGACGAACGGCAGGCGAAGGCTCTACACGGGCTGACTCGGTCGTTGATTGAGAATATGGTGGCCGGTGTGAAGTCGGGCTACGAAAAGCGACTTGAGGTGATTGGCGTCGGCTATGTGGTGTCGATCCAGGGCAAGCAGGTTGCGCTCCGGGTCGGCTACGCCAATGAAGTCAAGAAGGAGATCCCGACGGGTCTCAAGGTGACTTGCCCGGATCAGACGCACATCGTCATTCAAGGCTGCGACAAGCAGTTGGTAGGTCAGTTTGCGGCTGAGTTGCGTTCGGTACGCAAGCCTGAACCGTACAAAGGCAAGGGTGTGCGGTATCAGGGTGAGCAGGTCAAGATCAAGCCGGGTAAGTCGGCTCAGTAAAGAAGAATTCACGCGGGGTTAGGTGACGATCGTGGACAAAAGCAAGCATTTAGGACGGGTACGGCAGCGGCGACGATGGCGAGTTCGCAAGTCGATTCGTGGCTCGGCTGAACGTCCTCGGTTGACGATTTTCCGCAGCCTGAAGCACGTCAGTTGCCAGGTGATTGATGACCAGACAGGTCGTACACTCGTGTCGGCAAGCACTCGAGACAAGGACTTGCGGGGTAACATCGGTTACGGCGGCAATAAAGCGGCCGCCGAGGCGATCGGCAAGGTAATTGCTCAGCGAGCTTTGGCTGCCGGCATTCAACAGGTCTGTTTCGATCGTGGGCACTTCAGGTATCATGGACGAGTCGCGGCGTTGGCGGATGCGGCTCGTGAAGCTGGATTGAAGTTCTAGCAATTTTAGACATATGCGGGGCAATGATTCGCTCTTGCCAAAAAGGAGTCGCCGAATTGGCGACGCCAGCGGCGGAGAGTTTGAATTCGTAAAGCGGGAGAGGTACTAGCGTGTCTACCGATTCGGGTCGCGGCGGAGATTTCATCGATCGCACCGTCAAGATTAAGCGGTGCGCGGCGGTGGTGAAGGGCGGACGTCGGTTCAGCTTCGCCGCCATGGTCGTCGTGGGCGATGGCAAGGGCCGCGTCGGCTGGGGTTACGGCAAGGCGAATGAGGTGCCTCCTGCCGTTGAAAAGGCTCAGAAATTTGCCAGCCGCAGTATGGTGCGCGTTCCGTTGCAGGAAGGGACGATTCCGCATCGCGTCGCCGGTAAATTCGGATCGGCGGAAGTCGTGCTGCTGCCAGCTGGCCCTGGTACGGGCGTGATCGCGGGCGCGTCGGTGCGAGCCGTCTGTGAAGCGGCGGGAATAACTAACATTTTGACGAAGAGTTTCCGCAGTAACAATCCCGTGTTGTTGGTGAAGGCGACAATTGCCGCCTTGCGTAACCTGCGGACACAACAAGACGTTGAGCGTTTGCGAGGAGTGACGTTGTCATGAAATTGCATGAAGTGAATGAGGGTATTCACACTCGCAAGAAGCTGATGCGGGTCGGTCGTGGTACGGGCTCGGGTAAAGGCAAGACTGCGGGCCGCGGTGGCAAAGGCCAGACTGCTCGCGCTGGCTACAAGGCTCTGCCGATTTTCCAGGGTGGTGCTACTCCGCTGGTTCGCCGAGTTCCGAAGCGTGGATTTACCAATAGCTTCGCGCTGTCCGTCGCGACCGTGAATGTCAGTGATCTGGATCGTGAGTTTGAGGTTGGCGAGGAAGTATCGCCCGAGTCGGTCGTTGCCAAGCACTTGGTGCACGGCCAGTTCGACGTCCTGAAGATTTTGGGCGATGGCTCGCTGTCGAAGAAGTTGAAGGTTTCGGCTCATCGGTTCAGCGCCAGTGCGAAAGATAAGATTGCTCAGGCTGGCGGCGAAGTCGTGGTATTGCCTGGCAAGACGCCGGTAGCAGTGAAGCAGAAGGCTGCTCGCGAGCGAAACAAGGCAGTCAAGGCCGCTCGCGTGGCCAAAAGCGCGAAAAAGACCAAGTAGAAGTCCTCGTACCGCCGGATAGTCCGGCGGTTTTGCGTTAGCGAGTGACTCTTTGGAGAAGTCGCGAACGGAGTCGGCCCCAGCCGGACGGATCGAAGCCATGTTCGAAAAACTGCGAGTTGTATTTACGATCCCGGAACTCCGGCAGAAAATTCTGCTCACGCTCGCCTTTTTGGCAATCTATCGCGTGGGTTATTGGATTCCGGTTCCGATTGTTGACCAAGAACAATTGGCGAAAGCTTTCCAGGCCAGTACTGGTCTGGGGCAGTTCATCCAGCAAGTGTCGGTCTTCAGTGCCAGTAACCTGAGCCAAGCGACGATCTTCGGCTTGGGCATCATGCCGTATATCTCGGCTTCTATCATTCTGCAGCTACTCGGCAGCGTGTGGAAGCCGCTTGAAGAGCTTCGTAAAGAGGGCGAGACAGGACGCAAGAAGATCAACGAGTACACTCGTTATTTGACGGTCGTGTTGTGTCTATTCCAAAGTTGGATCTATGTGCGAGTGCTCATGGAGCCTGCGGCTGGCGGCGGAAGCATGATTGATCCGTCGTTCCTTTCCAATGCTTTGGACCCAACGTCGTTAGGGATTGGTTGGCAGATCATCACCGTGTTGATGATGACGTGTGGAACCATCTTCTTGATGTGGCTGGGCGAGCAGATTGACGAGTTTGGGATCGGCAATGGCATCAGCTTGCTGATCATGGCGGGGATTTTGGCTCGCATGCCTGAAGCGCTGGTTGATTTGTTCCGCAACGCGGAATTCGAGTTGAAGGGATTCGGTCAGGGCGTGATTGGCGTCGAGTCCATGATCATCCTGGTGTTCCTGTTTATTGCGGTTGTTCTCGGAGTGGTGTTCATCACTCAAGGGCAACGCCGAATTCCGACTCAGAGTGCAAAGCACGTGCGGGGGCGAAAGGTATTTGGCGGAACTCGCCAGTATCTGCCTCTGCGTCTGAATCAGTCCGGTGTGATGCCGATTATTTTTGCAAGCAGCTTGTTGATGCTCCCGTCGATCTTGTTGAACTTGATCTCTGGCTGGACGTCGTCGTATGGCACGCAGTTGGCCGAGATGGCGAATGTCTTTAATCGAGGCACTTCATATTTCTATAATGTGCTGTATGTAGCGCTGATTTACTTCTTCTGCTACTTCTGGACCGCGATCACCTTCAATCCGAAGGAAATGTCAGAGAACCTGAAGGACTTTGGAACCTTCATTCCGGGGTATCGGCCTGGGCGTCGGACTGCCGATTATCTGGAAAAGGTGATGTTACGGATCACGTTCGTGGGTGCTGGCTTCTTGGCGCTCGTGGCGATCGTGCCGACCATCGTTTCGAACTTGTTGGGAGTGAACTACCAGATTGCCAGCTTCTACGGCGGCACTGGGTTGTTGATTGCGGTGAGCGTCGCTTTTGATTTGGTGCAGAAGATCGATAGCCACCTGGTGATGCGAAATTATAGCGGACTTCTTGAGCCGTAATCGTCGGCTTAGCGGCCGACGGGGAAAACGATTTGATTTCCGTGAGGCGGAGCGGGATTTGAATCGGTTCAGCGGCGAGAACAAGACGCAACGAGACTGGACCACGCGATGTTTGTCGTCTTGTTTGGAGCACCTGGGGCCGGCAAGGGGACCCAGTCCATTCGACTTCGTGAGTATCTACAGGTTCCGCATCTTTCTACGGGCGAGATGCTACGGGCCGCTAAGGCGTCAGGCACTGATCTTGGCTTGACCGCGGCTCGTTATATGGACGAAGGCCGCTTGGCGCCCGACGAACTTGTGGTCGGCGTGGTCTGCGAGCGAATGGAGCAGCCTGATTGCTGCCGAGGTTGCCTGTTCGACGGTTTTCCGCGCACCGTAACACAAGCTCGACTGCTGGATGAGTATTTGTCTCGCCGGCGCGGCCGAGTAGGCGTCGTCATCGACATCCAGGTTCCGCTGCCGGAGCTACAACGGCGGATGTTGGAGCGCTCGCGGAAGGAACGTCGAGTCGACGATACGCCCGAAACGATTCAACGTCGTCTGGAAGTGTTTCACACGCAAACGGCGCCGGTCTTGGAGTATTACCAAGAACATGATGCGTTGGAATCAGTCGACGGGATCGGCGATCCGGATGCGATCTTCGAGCGGATTCGGCAGGCGGTGGAACGTCACCGCCACTCGTGCGACGTATGTTGACGCTTCGTTCTCCCCGCGAAATTGCTCGGATGCGTTGGCCAGGGCTGATTGTCTGGCGTGCGCATCAAGAGGTGGCTCAGAAAGTCGCGCCTGGCGTCACAACAGGCGAGCTGGACGCGGTTGTTGAGGCGGTTTTTGCGAGATACGCGGCCGAGCCGTTGTTCAAGGGAGTTCCCGGCAAGGTTCCCTTTCCTTCAGCCACATGCATTTCTGTCAATGAGGCGGTGGTGCACGGTATTCCCGGTGATCGCGTGCTGCGTGAAGGCGATATCGTGAGTGTCGATACGGGATGCCGTTACGAGGGATGGTGCGGCGACTCGGCTTACACGCATGCAGTGGGCGAGATTGCTCCACGAACACGCGAATTGCTGGACGTGACGAGCGAAACACTTGCCCTGGCCATCCGGTTGATGGGGGAACGGAAGTGGTGGAGTGAAGTGGCCGAGGAGATGGCTCAGTGGGTGCGGTCGCACGGGTTCTCCGTCGTGGAGTCGTTTAGCGGTCATGGGATTGGGAAGACCATGCACGAAGAACCTCAGGCGCCAAACTACTCGTCGGTCGACCTTAAGCGACGCGATTTTCCGCTGAAGCCGGGGCTGGTTTTGGCGATCGAGCCGATGGTGAATCGCGGCGCGAAGGGAGTGCGTTGCTTGGCGGATCACTGGACGCAAGTCACGACGGATGGCTCGCCCAGTGCTCACTTTGAGCATACGATCGCCATTACCTTGGCTGGTCCATTGGTGCTTACGGGGCCGCCCGTCACTGACGAAGAGCGAGCTTTCTGTAGTCGCTAGCCCGGGATAAATCACTGCATTCCGAACGTCGTTCGAGCTCGCGAACAATTCGGGCTAGCGAGTGGGTAGTTTACAGTCTGCCTATCAGGCGGACCAGAGTTCGCAAGCTATCTTACTTGGAGGGTGTGCTGACGCCTTTTGTCCATACGTCGACCAAAGACGTGCACGCTAAACGTTTTGCGAACAGATCAAGAACTTTGAATGGGGCGCATATGCGGATCTTGGTGACAGGCGGGGCCGGTTATGTCGGATCGCACGCAGTGCCCAAGCTCCGAGCGGCTGGCCACGAGGTTTGGGTTTACGACAACTTGAGTCGCGGGCATCGCGAAGCGACCGATTCGTCTCGCTTAGTTGTGGGGAATTTGTCGGATGGCGAGTTGTTGACGCAAGTTATGCGTGATCGAAAGATCGACGCGGTGATGAATTTCGCGGCGGTAGCTCTGGTGGGCGAGAGTGTGGTCGATCCCTCGTTGTATTACCAGACGAATGTGGCTGGCACTTTGTCGTTATTGGACGCGATGCGGGCCGCCGGGGTTGCACGGATCGTGCATTCCAGCACGACCGCAGTGGTCGGGTCGCCGGATGTGTCGCCAATTCCCGAGTCCGTTCCGCGAGCGGCCATTAATCCGTATGGCCGATCCAAGGCGATGGTTGAGTCGATATTAGAGGATTACACCTTCGCCTATGGCATGGCTGCGACGGCGTTACGTTATTTCAACGCCGCGGGCGCTTCGGCATCGGGCGAGTTTGGCGAGGATCACGAGCCCGAGACTCACCTGATTCCGATCACGCTGAGTGTCGCGTTGGGGCAGCGTTCCCAGTTGACGATTTTTGGCGATGATTACCCCACTCCAGATGGGACATGCGTCCGTGATTACGTGCATGTGGAAGATTTGGCCTCCGCGCATCTGTTGGCGCTAGAAAAGCTCCAAGTTGGCCGACTCCAGATCTTCAATCTTGGCATGGGGCGTGGCTACTCGATCCGCGAAGTTGTGGAGGCGTGCCGTCGCGTTACGGGACACCCCATTCCAGTCGTTGCCTCGCCTCGACGCCCGGGCGACCCGCCGAGTCTGGTGGCCGATGCGACTCGAGCTCGCACGGAATTAGGCTGGACTCCCGTCTACGACACGCTCGACAAAATTGTCGCCACCGCCTGGAATTGGCATCAAACGCACCCGCGGGGCTATGGGCGCTAACGCGGCGATATACGTATGACGGACTTCTAGTCCGTCGCCTCATCGTACGACGGACTTCCAGTCCGTCGCGTCAATGTACGACGGACTTCCAGTCCGTCGACTCTCCTGCCTTGTCCCCTTGGGCTGTAGCGCAACAATCTCTCTTGCTCTGACTTCCTGGTTTCGCTAAGCTCCGCGCGCTAGTGCGAGGCAGGGGGCAGTACCGGCGGGGAGCAAGCCGATGTCGAAGCCAATCAAGGAGAGCATGGCGAAAGGAGCAGCGAGCAGTCGCTCGACTGTCCGTGTGGCGCCGTTCTTCTGGCTGGCCACGTTGAGTGTCGTTTCGAGTATCGGATGCGGATCCTTTCCTAATTCGCACAATTCCGCCGGGGTCCAGCTCTACCAGCAGGGCCAGATGACAGCCGCCATGCAGCAATTCCAGCAGGCGTTGTTGGCGGAACCGCAGAATGCTGATGCCTATTACAACTTGGCGGCAACCTATCATCGCATCGGCAGCCAGCAGAATGATCGACAAGCATTAACGCAGGCCGAAAACCTCTACAATCAGTGCCTCGATCGCGACGACAATCATGTCGACTGTTACCGAGGATTAGCCGTACTGTTGGTGGAGACAGACCGGTCGGATCGTGCCTTCGCACTGTTGCAAGGCTGGGCGACTCGCCGGCCTCAATCCGCACAAGCTCGTGTCGAACTCGCAAGGTTGTACGAGGAGTTTGGCGACACCGAGACTGCCAAGAACAATTTGCAGACGGCTCTCCAGTTGGACCAGAACAATGCTCGTGCCTGGGCGGCCTTGGGCCGATTACGGGAGCAAGCTGGCGATCCAGCACAGGCATTGGCGAATTACCAACGATCACTGCAGATCAATCGCCAGCAACCGGCGATAGCGGAACGAGTAGCTTTGCTCCAGTCGCGCATGCCGGGTTCGACGGCAGTGGCAGGGGCGATTCCCAATGCAGGGGCTGTCCCCAACGGAGGGGCTCCTGGCTGGCCGGCATGGCCGACCGCTGGTACGACGACGCCAGGTACTGCGACGCCGGGCGCCCCCGTGCCTGGTGGAGCCGTGCCGCCGCGAACCGTCCAGGGGCTGCCAGCCCCGCCTCGCTACTAAGAGCTTGGTCACGGCTAATTGACGGGGGGGGCGACGGGCTTGCATTCCGCCGGTTCAGGCATGGTAAAGCGAGCTCGGAGCCCTTTTCCCCAGAAAAGGGGCTTGTCCGACTGTGGGTGCGGCTAAGCGTCTCAGTCGCCCGCAGTGCGGGAAATCGCTTGTCTTTCTCGGCTGTATGGAAATGGCAAGCCGCCTGTCGGCGCCCGACGAATGGCCTGTCGTGCCGTTCTCAATTCGGTGAATCTTCCGTACAATTCGCGTTTTCCCTAGGGACGAGGAGGCAGCAGACGATGAGCGGCAACGGGTCGCAGCGGATCTACAACTTTTCGCCGGGGCCGGCCGTGTTGCCGTTGCCGGTGCTCGAACAAGCACAGCGAGAGTTGATGTGCTATCCAGGCAAGGGGGTCTCGATCCTGGAAATGAGCCACCGGGACAAGGCGTTCATCGATATCCTGGAAGGAACGCAGGCAAGCTTGCGACAGTTGTTGTCGATTCCTGACAACTACAAGATTCTGTTCGTCCAAGGTGGGTCTCGTTTGCAGTTCTCGATGGTTCCGATGAACTTGCTGCGCGGATCGGGCAAGTCGGCCGACTATGTGTTGACCGGAACCTGGGGCAAGAGCGCCCAGAAAGAAGCCATTCGCGAGGGGCAGGTTCGAGTCGCATGGGATGGCAAGGCGACCAATTACGATCGACTGCCTGGGCCTGACGAGGCGAAAGTTGATCCCGCGGCGGCCTACGTGCATGTGACGTCGAACGAAACCATTGAAGGGGTGCAATTCCTCGGCGAAATCGAGACGGGAGGCGTGCCTATGGTGGCCGATTGCTCGTCGGATTTCCTGTGCCGACCGCTCCCAGTCGAGAAGTACGGATTAATCTACGCCTGTGCTCAGAAGAATGCGGGCCCAGCGGGCGTGACGGTGGTGATCATTCGCGAAGACTTGTTGGCGCGAGGATCGGATGAATTGCCGGGGTATTTGAACTATCGGTCGCATGCCGATGAGAATTCGCTGTGGAATACCCCGCCGACTTTTGCCATCTACATCGTCAACCTGGTGACGCAGTGGCTGCTGAAGGATGTCGGCGGTTTAGCGGCGATGTACGATCGCAATCGCGAAAAGGCCGGTTTGTTGTACGAGGTGCTGGACGAGAGTCCTGACTTCTATCGCGGTCACGCTCAACGTGATTCTCGTTCGATCATGAACGTTACATTCCGACTGCCCGATGCGGATACGGAAAAGGCGTTCTTGTCTGGCGCCGAGAAACGGGGGCTCGGAAACCTGAAGGGGCACCGCAGCGTCGGCGGTATGCGAGCGTCGATTTACAACGCGATGCCGCGCGAGGGAGTGGTTGCGCTGCGTGATTACATGCGTGAATTCCGCGCTGGTCGAGCGAAGTAGTGCGCTGGGGATGATCTGGCATGCCGAGTTAGCTGGCATGCCGCCGCGTTGGCGGCGTGCCTAAGCCAAGAAGCGTTCCTCTTGTGGGACCGCATGCGTGGCGGGGGATTAGTTTCGGGCGGTGGTGGACGGAGGAGAGGTCGATGTTTCGAGTCTTGGTGTTGGATACGTTGTCGCCCGAGGGGTTGGCCCTGTTGGATGCCGCGAAGCCGGGCGTCGAGTACGAAGTGCGAACGGGGCTGAAGGGGGCGGACCTGCGAGCGGCGTTGGCCGAGTTTGACGGCGCCATTTGTCGCAGTGGCGTGAAGATTACTGCCGAGTCACTGGAGGGAAATCGTCGCCTGAAGGCGATCGTTCGCGCGGGAGTGGGCACCGACAATATCGACAAGAAGGCCGCCACGCGACTCGGTATTGTCGTGATGAATACGCCAGCGGGCAACACGCTCAGCACCGCCGAACACGCATTCGCACTCGTGCTGGGATTGTCCCGCAACCTCGCTGGCGCTCATCGAAGCCTGACCGAGGGGAAGTGGGAACGCAACGCCTACATGGGCACTCAGCTTGCCGACAAGACCCTGGGGGTTGTCGGTTTAGGGCGGATCGGCCAAGAGGTCGCCAAACGCGCGCTGGCGTTCCAGATGCGAGTGATTGGTTTTGATCCGTTCTTTTCGGCGGAGCAGGCGGCGAAGCTGGGAATTGAACGAGTCGAGACGGTGGCGGAAATGTTGCCCCGCGTCGATTATCTCACCGTTCATACACCCTTGACGCCCGAGACCAAGTACTTGGTCGGCATGAAGGAACTGGAGTTGCTCAAGCCGGGCGCTCGCCTCATCAATTGTGCTCGCGGGGGGATTTACGAAGAGGCCGCGTTGATCGCGGGCCTGCAGTCGGGAAAACTAGCCGGGGTCGCACTCGACGTTTTCGAAACCGAACCGTGCACGACCAGTCCTTTGTTCCAGATGAAGAACGTCCTGTGCACGCCTCACTTGGGGGCGAGCACCGAGGAGGCTCAGACGCAAGTGGCGGTTGAAGCCGTCCAGTTGCTGGTCAACTTCCTGACGACGGGCGAGGTGCGTCATGCGGTCAACATGGCTGCCATCGATCCCAAAACGCTAGAGGCGCTCCGCGGTTATATCAATGTCGCCTATCGGTTGGGGCGGTTTTTGGCTCAGTGGCATGAAGGGGGAGCGGCTGCTTGCCAGTTGCAGTACCGCGGCGAGGTGGCGAAACGCGACACCAAGTTGCTGACCTCGGCCTTCTGCGCCGGTTTGCTCGAAGGAGCGCTCGCTGAAGAAGTGAACATCGTGAATGCGGAAGTGCTGTTCCGCGAGCGAGGAATTGCATTGACCGAGGAGTCGCGGACGGAGCCGGGTGCTTTCAGCTCGTCGATGACAGTCGAACTGCAATGCGGGGGCAAGTCGTATGTGGCGGCGGGTACGCTGTTCGGCGCCAACATGCCGCGTTTGGTGCGGCTGAACGAGCATCGTCTCGAGGCTTACCTGGATGGCAACCTCCTCATCTTTACGCATCGCGATGTCCCGGGAATCATTGGACGAGTCGGTACGATTTTTGGCGAGCATCAGGTGAATATCGGCCAGATGTCGGTCGGTCGCGGCAGTGCGGAGCCGGGCGGCGAGGCGATCGGCGTGCTCAATCTAGACAGCGTTCCATCCGCGGAAGCGGTGGCCGAAGTCGCTCGACATCCTGCCGTGACGAGCGTCAAAGTGATCACGATGCCGGCCGCGGGCAAGTCGCCGCCGTGGATGACCAGTTGAGCAATCTGGTCAATGAACTACGTTGGACTCGGTTGTAAGTTGTGGGCTAATTCAGGGGCGAATTCGAGAATCTTCAGGAAGTGGTGAGGCCGCAAGGCAGTACGGACGTCCGCGGCGAATTTTTTGAAATAGGGGGATGTGACTCATGGCTCGTAGTGGTGCGGTGACGTTCAAGGGAAACCCGATGACGTTGGCGGGCGAGGCGGTGCAAGTTGGCGCGAATGCGCCCGACTTTACGGTGCACTACTATGAAGGGGGGCTGAAGGCATACACACCAGCGGACTTCAAGGGAAAGCCGACGATCATCAGCGTCGTGCCTTCGTTGGATACGGGCGTATGCCAAAAGCAGACCAAGCGATTCAACGACGAGTTGGGCTCGTTGGGCGATCAGATCAACGCCGTGACGATCAGTCTGGATCTCCCGTTCGCCATGAATCGTTTCTGCGGCGCGGAGAGCATCAAGAATCTGCGTAATGGCAGCGATTACATGGATCGCAGTTTCGGCCGCAACTGGGGCGTGTTGATCGAAGAGTTGAAATTGTTGGCTCGCGCCACCTTCGTGCTCGACAAGGACGGTCGAGTCACCTATGCGGAAGTGGTGCCTGAAGTGACGAACGAACCGAATTACGAAGCCGCGCTTGCCGCGCTCAAGTCGCTGCTCTAGCGCGAAAGAAACCGGATGCCCAAGGAACCTCCCGCATCGCCTCAAGGCGCCCCTGAGTCCGAACCACCCGTGAACGTGGTGGTTCGGCCCGTTCGTTACGATGACTTGGAGAACATCCTTGGGCTGATTGATCCCTTCGTCGAGCAAGATGTGTTGTTGCCGCGGTCGGAAGGGGAACTAATCGAGTTGTTGGCCACCAGCTTCGTCGCCGAGGATGGTAAACGCATCATCGGTTACGTTTCGCTCGAGATTTACTCGATCAAGCTGGCCGAGGTGAGGTCGCTGGCGGTCGCTCGCGAATATCAGCGGCACGGCATTGGCCAGCGACTGGTGGCCGCCTGCGTCGATTTGGCTCGCCGCAAAGGGATTATCGAAGTGATGGCAATCACTTCGAACGAGGATTTTTTTCGGCTGTGCGGCTTCGACTTCACGCTTCCCGGCGAAAAAAAGGCGCTCTTCATTCATACGACGGAGTCGTGATGCCGCTGAAGAGTCGATAGACGAAGAGCCGACGGAGGAAGCCCAATGTTCTTTCTGGCCGGCGTTTCGCTATTGGCATTCACGGTGACGAGCGTTGCGATTCTTCGCCGTGTCACTACTAAGCTTGCCCGCGACGATGATGCCGCATGGGCAACAATTTCCTCGCAGATATTGGTCTCGTTCAGCTTGTGGACGCTCTTGATCTTTCTGTTGCTCAGAATCACGGGATGGTCCTTTGGCCCCATTCAGTATTCCTCGGGCGGTGACCTCGCCATGTTCTGTTTTTGGCTAAGGTCTTGGACTTGGTTAGCGTTCTTTCTCGTCCCCCTTGGCTTACTTCCGTTCGAGACGCTGCGATTCGCGGCAACTCGCCTCTGGAAACCCCAATCGCTCTTGGTAGGGGTGTTCGCATGGATGATGGCATTTATCTTTTGTCTGTCGAACGACTGGTTCTTTCCGGATGTATAGAGACATCTGGTCAGAGGCGAGGTTGTATGATCCCACTCGACGTCAAGGACAACACTTGAGTTTCCCGAGATAAGAACAGGCCTCCGCCCCGCAGGGGCAGCGACAAGATAGCCCAGCGGCAGAGCGACTCGGCGCAGCCGTGGAGCGACGCCCTGGGTAGACAAGCCCACCACACCCACCCCATGTATGGGTCACGTCGCGTCCGCGGCGATTCAAACCACTTCCGCTGTTCCGTCCATTTCAACAGCGACGGTTACTGATTCATTAGCTTCCGCGACTGCGGTAAGGATTTCCAGTTCCTCGGCATTCATCGGTGACGAGCCGTCGACCAAGGCTGTCGATCGTTGGAAAGTCACAAGCCAATAATCCTCGGGCTTTCCAGGAAGGTGCTTCTCCCTCAATGAGCCTTTGATGTGTTTGGCTTCTCCACTCCCGATTAACTCGATGCCTTTGCTCGTTAAAAACTTGCGTGCAATCGTTTCTGCACCATGGTTATCGATTATCAATCGAGGCCCTCCGTATACGTCAGGATGTTTTGAATCTCTCGCCACTGCTCTTCCGGCGATGGAGGAAGTGCCCGAGTTCATGAAGGACCTCCCCCTTCGAGTTGGGTTCTCGCTCAGTAAGAATCAAGGCTGGAATGGGGCCAACAGCCCACAGCTTTCTGCCTAACCTGCCGGTGGACTCGGCGAAGTCCACTGCCGCCTTGGGGCAATACCCGCCGCCGCCCGCAGTTACGGCGCCGGTATAATCTCCGTGCGCAACCACGGCCGCCGAGTCGCCCGCGTCGACATCGCCGTTGGAGTTTTCGTAGGGTGTGTCGAGCCGGGCGGAAAGCTACGCTGGCGTCAACGAAAAAAACCACCGCCCGGTGAAGACGCACCGTGCGGGCGAGTTGACGTTGCACAAGCAAGTTGCCGCCTTGGGACGTGTTCTTTCGGCGAGCGTGCGGTTAGCCTCGATTGGCGAGCAGGGCTTGGATGACCTGTCGGGCTTTGTCGAGCGCCGCGGGGATTTGAGTGGCGTCTTTACCGCCTGCTTGAGCCATGTCGGCCTTGCCGCCGCCGCCGCCGCCCACGACGGGCGCTACTTCGCCGACCCATTTACCAGCACTCAGTCCCGCGTCGACCAGATCGCGAGTCAGGCCAGCGACGAGCGTCACTTTGCCATCTTCCTGGCCAGCGGCCAGCAGCACCGCAACCGATCCGGTGGATTTACGAAGCTGATCGATCAATTGTCGCATGAGGTTCGAGTTCGCGCCCGGAGTGTCGGCGACCACGACGTGGGTCTCGCCCACCTTCTGACCTTGCTCCAAGAGCGACTCGGCCGATACCGAGCCGGCCGCGGCGAGCCGATCGAGTTGCTGAACGAGCGAAGCGGCCTCGCCCCGTAGCGACTCGATGCGGGAGGGGACATCGAAGAGCGCGACATTCAATAGGCGAGCCGTGTCTCGCAATGCGGTGCGCAACTGCTCATAGGAAGGCGATTGAGTCGGGTCGAGGGTGAGCTTGCCCTGTGACTCGGCGGCGCCACGACCACCCGCGGAAACGAGCTTTCGCAGTTCGCGAACGTGTTGAACGAGTTGCTTGACTGTGGCGGGGACATCCAGCGGCGCGCAGCCCAGCTGCGAGGCCGACTGTTGCAGCGCGTCGCGAACTTGCTGCGCGTGTGCGTCCGCCTTGGCGCCCGTCAACGCAACGATTCGGCGAGTGCCCGCGGCGACTCCCTCTTCACTGACCACCTCAAACGAACCGACATCCCCCGTATTGTCGAGATGGGTGCCGCCGCAAAGTTCCCGGCTGAACTCGCCCATCGTCACCATACGGACTGGATCGGGGTACTTTTCCCCGAACAGCATCATGGCGCCCGCCTTGCGAGCGTCGGCTAGCGGCACGTACTGCCAGCTTACCTTCTCTTTCGTGGCGACTCGCGCCTGTACATCGCGTTCGACGGCCGCGACTTCCTCGGCGGTCAACGGCGAAAGGTTGGCAAAGTCGAATCGCAGCCAGTCCTGGTCGACCTTCGAGCCCTGTTGTTGTGCGTGCTGCCCGACATTCTTCTGCAACGCGTAGTGCAGGATGTGGGTGGCCGAGTGGGCTCGACGAATGGCCGTGCGGCGAGCGATATCGACTCGAGCGGTCCCGCGAGCGCCCGCGGTGAGTTTACCGCTGACCAAGTGGCCAATGTGCAGGAACAGGTCGCCGTCCTTCTGAGTATCGGTCACTCGGAAGCAAAACCCATCGCCCACGATCTCGCCGCAATCGCCGACCTGGCCGCCGCTCTCGCCGTAGAAGGGAGTGCGATCCAAGACCACCGTAACCGGCTTGTCGTGGCCCACCTCGGTCAGTTCATCGCAGAGATGATCTTGAGCGACGATCCCCTTGAACTCCACTTCGGTCTCCGTCGCGTCGTAGCCGACGAAGGTGGTTTGATGCAGAGCCTTCTTGAGCGCTTCGACGGGGCCGGTCTTGAAAATAACGAACTGGTCGCTGCCCGAAGCATCGCCATGTTTCTCCATCTCGCTGCGGAAACCACTCCAATCGAACGTGAAATTCCGCTCGGCTGCCATCTGTTCGAACAACTCGGGAGGAACGCCATAAGTCTGGTACAAGCGAGCCGCGTCTTCGCCGCGCACGACCGCCTTGGAACTTGTCTGCATATCGCCAAAGATGCGGTCGATGTGTGCCAAGCCGGCGTCAATGGTTCCGAAGAAATTCTCTTCCTCTTTCCGGATGACTCCCTGAACTCGTTCGATGGTCGAGCTCAACTCGGGATAGGGAACCTTCATCGACGAGGCGACGGCGGGGACCAATTGGTACAAGAAGGGCTCGTGCAGGCCCATCAGACGGCCGTCAAGCACCGCTCGACGAAGGAGCCGTCGGATCACATACCGCTCTTCCTTGTTGCCAGGATTCACGTTTTCGTGGATGGCCAAAGCACAGGCTCGAATATGGTCGGTGATGCGACGCAACCGACGACCATGATCGCCAGCGGGATCGTATTTGGTTCTGCAGACTTCCGCGGCCGCTTCGACGATCGGCAGCAGGATATCGATGTGGTAGTTCGTTTCGACTCCCTGCAGCACCGACGCGCAACGTTCCAGCCCCATGCCCGTATCAATGTTCTTGCTGGGTAGAGGACGCAGGTTGTTGGGTGGATTCCCCACGCGATTGAATTGGGTGAAAACCAAGTTCCAGATTTCGACCGACTTCCCGCTGGCGGGATGGAAGAAAATCTCGCTGCAAGGTCCGCAGACTCCATCCGGTCCCTTGCTCGGGGCGCCCGCAGGCCAGAAGTTGTCGTCTTCGCCCATCCGCTCAATCCGGTCGAGCGACAGTCCAATCTCTTGATTCCAAATATTGGCCGCTTCGTCGTCGTCCAAATAGACGGTCACGGTCAGTCGATCGGCGGGGATGCCGAGCCATTTCTTGGAGGTGAGAAATTCCCACGCCCAGTGGATCGCTTCTCGCTTGAAATAATCGCCGAAACTGAAGTTCCCCAGCATCTCGAAGAACGTGTGGTGGTAAGCAGTTCGCCCCACGTTATCGATATCGCCGGTCCGCAGGCATTTTTGGCACGTCGTGGCTCGCGTGAAATCGAGCTTCACCTTGCCGAGGAAGTGATCCTTGAACTGGTTCATGCCGGCGGGCGTAAACAGCACCGACGGATCCCAAGTCGGGACCAGCACGTCACTTGGCTTGCGGACGTGCCCTTTGGTCTCGAAAAAGGCGAGGTACTTTTCACGCAGTTCGTCGGTCTTCATGGCGGGCAGGTTCCCAGAATAGTTGTCGCAATCCTTTAAGTCGGGCCATGATATCGCGAGATCGCAAAACCGGAAAGACAGGCCGTTTGTCGTTGCCTCCAGCGGATCGAGCTGGCGCCGTCCAAGTCGAGAGATCGCCGCGAAGAGGTTGGGCGTCGCCCAGCCACCAGGCGTATGAGAATTCGCCCGGCGCATGAAAAAACCACTTCGTTTCGCAGGTGAGTGCGATGTCGTAAGTGGTTTAAGGCAAAACTGTTAGTACCAGAGGTGGGAGTCGAACCCACACGCCCTTTCGGACACAGGATTTTGAATCCAGCGCGTCTGCCATTCCGCCACTCTGGCTCAAGTCAGTTACTTGAACTGGCTCGATTCTTGGCTGGCCAACTCTTTTTTGCAAGCCCCCCACTCAATTGGTCTCGTGAGAAGGGACGCAATGTTCCGTTTTTAGCCCGTAAAGCTACTGCTTGCCCGCGAAAAAACTCCCTTTCGCTTGGACCTTACGCCGGAGAATTCGATCCCCCAGGGTGATGTAAAGGTACGATCGCTCAGGGCCGGCCAGTACGCAACTCGTCAAAGGCTTGTCCTTGGCCTGATCGATCAGGTCTTTGGGGAGCAGGCCGCATTCGCGCCCACCGGCGTCGAAAACCTGAATGCCTAGAGTACTCGCGACGTAGAAACGCCCCTGTTCGTCGCTGCACATCCCATCACCGCCCGAGGCGGTCAGTCGCGGCGGCGGCTCGTTAAACTTGAATTCCCCCTTGGAGTCGATGGGACGGCGCAGAGTCATTGTCGGCGACTTGCCTCGCAGAGTGCCATCGGCGGCAATCTGGAACAGCCAGCCATTTCCGCCGCGATAGTCGCTTACGGCGAGCGTCGCTTGGTCGGGAGAGAGTGTGATGCCATTCGGTCCCTCGATTCCGGTGTCGACAGCCTTCGTTTCGCCCGAGGCGGGGTCGAGCCAGGTGACCTCTTTCTTCCCGGTTTGCGTGAAGTAGACGTGGCCTCGACGAGTTACAACCAAGTCGTTGGGTTGGACGCTCTTCGCCAGCACTTCCATCTCACCGTTCTTCCCCAGGTCGAACCGAACCACTTGCTGATTTTTCGGCAAGCAAGCGTACAGTTTGCCATCGGGGCCGAACTTTAGGCCGCTGGCGCCGAAGTCGAGGAGCTTCGTTTTGGCGCCATCGACGGCAATCTTCCAAATCTGGTTGGATTTGAGGTCGCTGTAGTAGAAGTTGCCGGCCTCGTCCGCACAGGGGCCGTCGGCGAATCCGAGACCTTCGGCCGCCACTTGCCATTGCTCGCCTTCGATCACCAACTTGAGCAGCGTGAGGTCGCCGCCGAGATCTTGCTTGGTCGAGAGCGTCGGCTGGTGGGCTTCCTTGCGCCACAGCCAGCGTAGAGCGTCGGGGAAGATGCTGCCGCCATGTTGTGAGTTATGAGCGTAGCCTTCGACGTAATCGAAACGCACATCGTAGCCCATGTAACGCAGAGCTCGATGCATCTCCTGATTCGCGAGCGGCCAGTTGCCGAATTTGTTGTCGAGATCGCCGCTGGAATCTTCCAGGAAAACGCGGATTGGCAAGCGTTCGGTTTTGCGGATCAGCGATGGATAGATGTCGCCGCCGCGTAGATTGACAAAGGAGCCGATGGTCGACAGCACCTTGCGGAACTGGTCGGGCCGCTCCCAGGCGACGGTGAATGAGCAAATACCGCCGCTCGACGCGCCGCAGATCGCGCGATCCTCGGGGGAATCACTCAGATTCCATTGCTTCTTCAATTCGGGAATGATCTCGTCGATCAAGAACTTCGCGTAGCGGTCGCCCAACGAATCGTACTCGTAGCTGCGATTGCTCGCCTTCCACTTGACGGTCTTAAAGTCTTCGCCTGTGCCCACGTCGTGTCCAGGATTGATGAATACGGCAATCGTGACCGGCATCTCGCCTCGATGAATCAAGTTGTCGAACACTGTGGGGACTCGCCAATTCCCCTTCAACGCCGCATAGTCATGGCCATCCTGGAACACCATCAGCGCCGCGGGCTTGTCAGCTTGGTATTGAGCTGGAACATACACCGACCAGTCGCGGATCGTATTGGGAAAGACTTGAGACTTCCAGGCGGGCATCGCCTGGACCTTGCCCTGGGGCACGCCCGCTTGGACCTCGTGGTCGGGGCTGGCTTTGAAGCCTTCGGCGGCCGACGCGGAAAGGGCCCAAGCGGCCAGACACAACCCGACGAGAGGACGCAACGACGACATGGGAGGACTCCGCGGGAAAGCAGCGAGGTAACGCGACGTAGCGATACTGTGACCACTCGCCTGCTCCACGGCAAGGGCAGGGGAGCCGTTCAAATCCCCAACAGAACGGACCGGGCGATTGGCTCTACGAATTGCCCACGCGGCCTGCATGGCCGCGGTGCAACTCGAGAAAAACTAAGCCGCGGATTTTAATGTCCGCTTCGCGACTTGGTTTGCGAGCTACAGAAGGGGGCTCGAAATTGGTACTTTCTGGAAACCCGTGCAAATGCGGGGGAGATCATGGCAGCGCCATTCAGTAAATCACCCGCCGAGTTATTGGCGACGCCCGTACAGTACTTACGCGGCGTGGGGCCGGACCGCGCGCCGTTCTTTCTGCGTTTGGGACTGCGCAATGTGCGCGACCTGCTGTTTTTCTTCCCGCGGTCGTATGAGGACATGAGCGAACTGCGTCCCGTCGAGCAGTTGGAAGATGGGACGCCCGCCAGCGTGGTAGGGGTGGTGGAAGAGGTGGAACTGCGTGCGCTCGGGCCCGGTAAGTCCATTCTGGGAGTCTTGCTGCGCGCGGGGAACGCTTTCGTGCGACTGGTCTATTTCCATCAAGCGTATATGCGGAGCCGGTTCGAGAAGGGCCAGCGAGTGGTCGCGTCGGGCGTGCCGCGTATGAATGGACTGCGGTGGGAGATCAGTCATCCTCGCTGCCAATGGCTGGAGCCCGGTCAGGCTGCTCCCGAGGGCGTTATCGTGCCGGTGTATTCACTGACGGAAGGCTTGACCCAGGCGTACGTGCGACGGATTGTGCATCAGACGGTCGACTCCTATGCCCCGTTGCTCGACGAGACCTTGCCTGGCGAGTTTCTGGATGCGCAGCGCCTGTGGCCCATCCACGCGGCGTTGCCTCAAATGCATCGCCCCAAATCCCGCGCATCTCTGGACGAAGCTCGACGGCGGTTCATCTTCCAGGAGCTACTCGTCATGCAGTTGGCGCTCGCCATGCGCCGACATCGACGGATGACGGGCGCCAAAGCGCCCCCCTTGGCGACCAATGAGCGGATCGAGGAACGCATTCGAGCTGTACTGCCGTTCGAGCCAACGGGCGATCAACGAAAGGCGATGAAGGAGATCGCGGAGGATTTGGCTCGAGAAACTCCCATGAATCGGCTCCTGCAGGGGGATGTTGGGTCGGGGAAGACGATGGTGGCTCAGTACGCACTGCTCCTCGCGGTCGCTCACGGCTATCAAGGGGCTTTAATGGCGCCGACGGAAGTCTTGGCTCGCCAGCACGCTCGGACGCTCGAGCGACAGTTGGCTCGAAGTCGCGTCCGCATCGGGTTGCTGACCGGCTCCGTGCCTGCCGCGGAACGTCGCCGATTGTTGGAACGAGTGGCTGCGGGCGAGGTGGATTTGATCGTCGGCACGCATGCCGTCGTGCACGCGATCGCCCGGTCGGAGACGCAGTTCGCTCGCCTTGGGCTGGTGATCATTGACGAACAGCACAAGTTCGGCGTGCGGCAGCGAGCGGTGCTGAAGAGCGCGGGGCTCGCCCCCCACTATCTCGTCATGACCGCGACGCCGATCCCTCGCACGGTCTCGATGACGCTGTTCGGCGATCTCGACGTTTCAATCTTGCGTGAAACGCCGCCCGGCAGGCAACCGGTCCATACGTATCATGTCGACGAACCAAAACGGGATCGGTGGTGGACGTTTTTTCAGAAGAAGTTGCGCGAGGGGCGACAGGGGTACGTGATCGCGCCGCGAGTGGACGACGACGAGGCCGCGAATGAGTCGTCGTGGTTGGGGATGGATGATGAGTTGGAAGGCAGAAATAACGACGAGCAAGACTCGGAAGAATCGCTGGGGCCGATCATTGTGCCAGCCGCCGACGGCGTGTCTCTGTTGGGAGGAAGCGTGGCTCGCGAGGTCGATATGGCTGGCGCGACAACATCGGACGTGGAGGGGACGTCGCCCGAGCCGCGAGTTCCCGCCAGCGTCGAGAGGCTCTTTAAGTCATTGACCAACGGACCACTCGCCGACTTTCGGTTGGATCTTGTGCATGGTCGCATGAGTGCCGCCGACAAAGACCAGGTGATGGAGCGATTTCGCAGCGGCGACACTCAGGTGCTGGTTGCCACCTCGGTGGTGGAAGTGGGAGTGGATGTCCCGAATGCGACGCTGATGACCATCGAGGATGGAGATCAGTTCGGACTGTCGCAACTGCATCAGCTTCGTGGTCGCGTCAGTCGCGGTAAGCACCCAGGGTACGTCGGCGTCTTTGCCGAAGCTCGGACCGATGAGGCTCAGCGTCGTCTGGCCGCACTTGTACGTACGAGGGACGGCTTCGAGCTGGCGGAAACAGACTTTCGACTACGTGGGCCGGGCGACCTGTTTGGGACTCGCCAGCACGGCTTGCCTCCCTTGCGGATTGCCGACTTGCAGCGTGATGCCGCCGTGGTGGTGGAGGCTCGGCAAACGGCCCAACAGATCGTGACAAGCGACCCCGAATTGTCCCACCCCGAGTATTCACGGCTCCGACGCATGGTGTTGGTTCGGTATGGCGAAGCCCTTGATTTGGGAGATGTTGGGTGAGTTAGCGGGGGGCCAATCGCGACTCGAGATGTCATTTCGCTGGGGTTTAAGGGAATCTCTGACGCCTTTCACCCGCTCGAAGGGTGGTGTGTCTTGCGTCGTTTGTCGGTGTCGAGTAAACCATCGGTTTGACGACGAGGGCGGGCGAGGGGGAGTTGTGCGGGCGAGGGGCGTGAAGATGTCACAGTTGAACTTTCAGGCGGGAGTGAGTTTAGGACAATGGAGCGACAGCCAGCGGACGCGAGGTTGGAAAGCGTCTGCGTGGAAAGCTGCGGTCGGCTGCTCCGTGGCGTGGAGCGGTGCGCGGATCTGCGTCATGGCGCTTGTCACTCTCGCGATGCCCCAAGCGAGCAAGGCCGAAGAGTTAACTGTGCCCGAGGCTATGGAGCGGCAAATTGAGCAGTGGGTCAAGCAGCTTGATTCGCCGCGGTTCGTCGAACGGCAAGCAGCCTCCAACAAGCTCCACGATGCCCGGCAAGCCGCACTGCCAGCGCTCGAACGAGCCGCCGGTTCTCCCAGTCGCGAGGTTTCGGATCGCGCGGTGGAGGTGCTGAAGCGGCACTTCCGCGATATGGACGAACGCGTGAAGGGGGCAGCTCGTGAAGTATTGGAACGACTTGCCGCCAGCGACTCGACTCGAGTTGCCATCGCCGCGCGTGAGGTGCTTTCGCCCAAGCGGCCGATCGACAATCCGTTGGCCGCGCCTCCGCGAGTGGCGCCGCGAGTTCGCGTAGTGGCTGGCCAGCCTCAAGTCGCTCAGGCGCAAATTCAAATTCAAGCGGGGAATGGCCGCAATGGTAGGCGAGTTTCCGTGCGTCGAGGGCCCGACGGCAAGTTTACTGAGGTCGAAGAAGGGGGACGCATCATTCGAGTCAATGAGTCGAATGAGGGAGGGATCAAGGTTGAAATCGTCGAGACCAAGGACGGCAAACAGGAGACACGTAAGTTTGAAGGGAAGAATCTCGACGAGTTGAAGAAGAATCATCCGGAGGCGCACAAGGCTTATGAAGAGGCGGGGAAGAACATGCCCCAATTCAACATCCAGATTGCGCCCGGAATTCAGTTGCCAGGCGGGCCCGGTGGCGGCGCACCTCGAATCGGCGTGCCCAACATGCCACAGCTTCCGGGCATTCGACGTGCATTGCCAGCCCGCCCACTGCCGAATGCGAATCCCGCAGTGCCAATGAACCCAGCCGACGCAGCCAAACCAGCTGAACCAGCGAAGCCAGCTGAGCCGGCCAAGGGAGGCAATGCGGCGGGGACATAGTTAAACAACGCCAGGTTTGCCACGGTGAACCACGGAAGGTGTCGACCACGAATCGCGCGAATACCACGAATCCAGACAGAGGGAGGGGGAATCAGCTGCGAGGGATTGCAGTCGCGCGGCTCGTCCCCCTGTCAAGCAGCCAGGGGCTGGTCGCGTACCACATCTGTGGCACTGACCACTCATTCATTCGTTCGATTCGTGTGATTCGTGGTCCCCTCATCACGGACTGGCGTGCTGCCAAGTTCGCCAAGGAGCGCCACGAAAAGTGGTGGACCACGAATCGCGCGAAGGCCACGAATCCAGACAGAGGGAGGGGGAATCAGTTGGCACTCGTCCCCCTTGTCACCCACTCACCACGTTCATTCATTCATTCGTTCGATTCGTGTGATTCGTGGTCCCCTCATCACGGACTGGCGCGCGGCCAAGTTCGCCAAGGAGAGCCACGAAAAGTGGTGGACCACGAATCGCGCGAAGGCCACGAATCCAGACGGAGGGAGGGGGAATCAGTTGCGAGGGATTGCAGTCGCACGGCTCGTCCCCCTTGTCAAGCAGCCAGGGGCCGGTCGCGTACCACGTCTGTGGCACTGACCACTCATTCATTCGTTCGATTCGAGCGATTCGTGGTCCCCTCATCACAGACTGGCGCGCGGCCAAGTTCGCCAAGCAGAGCCACCCAAGCGCGAATGCCACGAATCCAGACAGAGGGAGGGGGAATCAGTTGCGAGGGATTTCGATTCGAGCGCCAATCGGAGCGCGCACGGCTCGTCCCCCTTGTCAAGCAGCCACGAAAAGCGAGAGCCACGAAAAGTGGTGGACCACGAATTGCCACGAATCCAGACGGATCGCGTCAAGAAGGCCGCGTACCACGAATCCAGATTCGTTCGAGCGATTCGTGGTCCCCTCATCACAGACTGGCGCGCGGCCAAGTTCGCCAAGGAGAGCCACGAAAGGTGATTGACCACGAATCGCGCGAATGCCACGAATCCAGACGGAGGGAGGGGGAATCAGTTGCGAGGGATTGCAGTCGCACGGCTCGTCCCCCTCTCAAGCAGCCAGGGACCGGTCGCGTACCACGTCGGTAACTCTGACCACTCATTCGTTCGATTCGAGCGATTCGTGGTCCCCTCATAACGGGCTGGATCAAAACCAGCCTGGCTACGACGGGCGCCGGCTAATTGTTGACAGGCGGTTTCGGCGATGCCTGAGGTTTGCTCGTCTGCCACGACAATTCCACCAAAGTGACGCCGCCGAACGATTCGATCTTCTGAATGCGCGGTGTTCGTCGTGCGTCTCGCAATTCGCGGTTGAGTTGCCGGACGATGTAGCGAGCTAAATTCTCGTCGCCGCGGGCGATGAGCCATGCGCCCGATGACTCGCCAAGCTGCTGTCGACTACGTGCAGTTAGTCGTGGTTGTGTGAGCGTTGGCAGAGGGATGATTGGGGTTGAGCGGTCATCCAGTCGATAGAGCGATTCGAGTGGAAAGCGACAGAATTCGACGAGTGTTTTGCTAGGGCGAGGGGTTTCGTCGGTGGGGGCGAGTCGACGATCCTCGACGAGTGCGGGACAGAGAAGAACAGGGCGAGTGCTCTCGGCGCGGCTCTCATTGATCCTCGCCACCAACTTGTCCCACGACTCGGTGCGTTCCGCGGGCCAGCCCGCTCCACGTCGCCATTGCGATAACCCGGGATGTTCGAAGGTCGCGAGCGCCACGACGGTGAACAAGAACATGACTCGCCCCAGTTGATGGGGAAGTATGGCCAACGCGATGGCGGCAACGAGGGGGACGAGCGTCATGGCGCCGATGAGATAGCGATACCGCAGGAGTTGAGCGATGCCGAAGTGAGTGGCGAGCAGTGCGGCGAGGCAGGGAATGGTGATCCACAGGACGAGCCGCAGAGTAGGCTCGAACTTGGGTGGTTGAAATAGAGGGCGTCTTCGCTGGAACCAACGCAAGGCGAGACTTGTGATCAGCACAACCGCCGGTGCGGCGAGTTGCAAGTACCAGGGAACGATGCTGGTCAGAGTGTCTGCAGCCAGTGTTTGAGACCAATCGTCTCGATGCTGAGCAATCGTCCGCAGGTGGGCCGCGGCGGGGATGCATGCGATTGCGACGAGTGCGTATTCGAAGATTCTCCGTCGCAGCAGAGCCGAGTCGCGACGCACGGCCACCGCGTCGAAGATCAGTTCGGCGACCAACAGCAACGCCGTGGTGTAGTGGAGATAGAACAGGGCGACTCCCGACCCAATCCAGGCCGTGGAACTGATGCCGCCGGGGATGGCGATGGTCTTCCGTGCCGCGTCGTGCGCTGAGTTGACATCTCGATAGAGCCACGCGGCGAAATGCAGGAGTGCGAAGCACTGCACGCAGGCGTAAGCACGAGCCTCGACGCCGTAAAACGCGAAGCGGCTGTCGAGCGCGGCGAGTAATGCGGCGGCGAGCGCGGCGAGTGAACTGCCTGTGACTCGACGAGCGATTTCGTAGAGCAACGGCAGGACGGCGAGTCCCGCGATAATCGACGGGAGTCGCAAGGCGATCGCCGAAGTGTGCCAGCGAGTTGTCAGCCAGGGAAGGTAGAACCACAGCGACGACTGGTTGCCCGCCCACGCATGATCGGGCAAATCGTCGAGTCCATGAATGACGACCCACCCCGTATGCAGTTCATCGATCCACAGCGGCTCGCCCAACTGCGGCACTCGCAGCGCGAATGCCAGGAGCAGGACGCCGATCAAGCAGGCGAGGTCGAACCGTGACCAGGGGGGCGAACTAACCGTCGACATTCTTCACGAGCAATTCATCGGCCACGGATTCGATTTGGGCGGGGCCGATTACCGGCAGTTCTTCGGCGAAGCCGACCAGGAGAGCGAGATCCGCCAGTCGGTTGATGCGCCTCGGCACGCCTCGGCTGGCGTCATGCAACGCCTCGAGCGCGGCGATGGTGAAGATGTGGCGTGCGGCGCCCGCGGCATGCAGTCGATGGCTCACATAGGCCATGGTCTGTTCCAGCGTAAATCGCGGGAGCAGGCATTTGACATCGATGCGATCGTCGAATTCGGGAAGACGCTGGAGCGTGGAGAGTAGCGGAGCCAGTCCCACGAGCAGCAGCGTGCAGGTCGGCCGACCTTGATGTTGAAAATTGAGCAGCAACCTGAGTGTTTCGAGCGTATCGGGATCACGGATCAAATGCGCTTCATCCAGGATCAGGACGGCGTGCCCCCCACGCTCGGCGTTGTCCATCAAGGCGGCTCGCAGGCGACGCACGCTCTGTTCCACGGTCGGTTCCTGCTCAGAGTAGTCGCCCGTTAACTCGCCCGCGAGGAAGGCGAGCAATTGGTCGGCGGGCATTTGCGGAAACACGACGTGAATCAGCGGTCCCGAGGATTCGGGCAGTTGAGCCGCGAGTTGTTGGGCGATGAGCGTTTTGCCGATGCCCGAGGGGCCCACTAAAAGGGCGGCGGAGAACCGATTCTCGATCGCATAGCGGAGGCGAAGCAGCGCTCCTTGGTGCAATTCGCTGGGGTAGTAGTTTCGTCCGTCGATCGCCGATTCGAAGGGACGGGCGCGGAGTTGCCAGTGGGCTTCGTACATAGTGTCTCTCCCAAGCGAAAAGAGGCGATTTACGGTTGTTCTTCCGCGATCGTTTCGTTGAAGTTGTCGACGACGCCGACGATCGGCAGGCCCGCCTGATGGAGTTCACGGGCGATCAGCAACACCTGGTCGGCGCCGGTAATGCGCACGTCTCGCAAGAGAATCGTGCCATCTAGCGGACCATCGCTGCCGCCCTGAAGTCCTCGACGCAGCACTTCGGTCAACGGCCCCAAGTCCAAAACGATCAAGTCGAAATGGGGACGCAACGACTGAAATAACTCCAAGATTTCTGGCGAAGACCAATCGAGCGGCGACTGGCGATCGGGGGCGCCCAAGGGAAAAACGGTTAAATGATCGGATACCGAGTGCACGGCGGCTTCGTCCAGCGATGCGCCTTGGAAGACGCAGTCGGTCCAGTCGGCGGCGATTTGCGTCTCGAGAGAGGCGGAGAGTCGCGGGTTGTCGAGGTCGGCGTCGAGCAACGCAACTCGACGGCCCGAATCGGCGGCCGACCGCGCCAGGCTGGCCGCGACGGTCGAGCGTCCTTCGCGTCGAATCAAACTGGTGACGCCGATGACGCGCGGCATGACGCCATGGGGGGACTGCCAGCGTTCGACCGCTCGCCAGAGCGCTCGCCCCGTGCAGTCTTTCATTTGCTCGCACGCCTCCGTCCACGGCAACTCGTCGACTTCCCATGCCGGCGCGAATGCCGCTCGTTGGAGTGCGGTCTTCTGGGACGCGGTCTTCTGGGACGCGGTTGGCGGCGAGGGCTCCGCGGTTGCCGGCGGCTCGAGGGGCGTCGCGGGCAATGCAGCCGTGTTGCGAGCCTGCGGTGTCGGTGGCAGGAAGTGCGGCGGCGCTACGCTCGTCGAGGGAGGAATTGCGGGCGACAAGGGAGGAGCAGCGTGGCTGGAGGGCAAGTGTCCCGGCGGCGGGAAACTTGTCGGGGCGTAATTTGTCGGGGCGAAACTGGACGGCGCGTAATTTGACGGTGCGTGTCCGAGTGGTAGATGCGGAGGAGGCGCGGGACTTGCAAAAGTCGGCTGGCCTGGGAGTTGGCTTGGCGACGCGGGATGGGGCGCGTAAGGGGACTGCGTGGGAGGGGAGGTCGGTACGGCGGGCGCGTACGGCGAGCGGTGATGCGGGGCGGCCGGTTCGTAAGCCCCCGAGTTCCCCGCCGAGTGGTAGCTGGCTGAAGGAGGATAAGCGGCCGAAGACGCGACATCGGACAGCGTCGCCCCGTAGGCGCCTGGGTGTGTGAGTGGCAGCGATGTGCGTGCTTCTATTCCCTGAGCAAAAGGTTGTACGCTGTTGGCGTGATGTTGCGGAACGGTCGCACTGTTCGGCGCCAAATGCAATTGCGGTTGGGCCGCGGCGATGTGCGACTGGACCGCCTGCGGTGGAACGGAGTGAACGGCTCCTTGCACCGGCATGGATGACGTTCGCGACTCGCCGCCAGATATGTGCGGAGGAGCCGTCGCCGGGCGGTCGCGATGGTACGCACGAAGGAACGCGTTATTCAAAGTGGTCATCGCAAGTTCCCAGATCGCAAAGGAGTAATTTCGCCAAGTCGCGCTGTTTCGGACGGAGGTTGCGTGACGCCGCCTGGGGCCGTAGGAGATTGAGTGGGTGTTCTTGCCGCGGCGTTGCCGCCGGCGCCCGAGGGGTTGAGCCCGCCGAATTGGAATCGCCGCGGGTCGGTCGAAGGGTAGCGAGCCTGTTCGGGGGCGTTAATGGTTGGCGAACCACCTTCGAGCGTCTGCTGTGGGTTTGTTGCTGGAGGCGAATTGGGAACAGACCCGGCAGGCGAACCTGGCGTGTGGTCCTCAATCGTCGGTGGCGCCGACACCCCATCGCGGGCGATGGGATAGTTGCTCGAATAAGCAGCGTCCGCCGATTCGCCGCCAGCTTGATTCGCTGCCGTCGAAGGGGCGCTGCGAGTGCCGCCGGAATCTCGGTCCGACCAATCAGAAGCTCGCGGTGGCTTACGAGCGAGTGAACCACGCGATTCCGACGAGTCTTGGCCATCGTCGACTGACAGGTCGTCGACGTTGGTCCCTTCATCGATCTCGAGTTCCTTCATCGCTTGTCGCGAGATCGGTTCCGCCGTCGTTTCGTTCGTTTGTCGCCACCACGCAAAACCCGCGACGACCAGAATGGCGGCCGCGATCATGACGACCGCTTGAATGGCTAATCGTTGCCACTCCGGTAAACGCTCGACCCAACGCTCTTTGTCGTCGCGAGCGACAGGGTGGGCGGGAGCAGTCGACGTAGGTTGTGGTGGTGAATCGGCAGGACGGGGAGTGAAGTCCGCCGTGGTGGGTTGCGAATTGAAAGGAGGCGTGGACTGGGACTCGGCGGAATTCGCCAGCGATTGGATGGTCGCGTGGCGAGTTTGGGCGAGTGAATCGACGCCGCGGGCCGCTTTGCTCAGTGTGAGGTAGGGATCGTCGAGTTGGCCTGCGGTTGATGGCGCCGGAGTGGTGGACTGGGGAGTGCTGGTGCTGGAACGCGGCTTAGCAAAGTTGGGTATCTGCGCAATCACCGAAACGGGCGGCGGAAGCGGAGGCGGCGAGTCTTGTTGAGCAGAGGCAGAATACGCAGTCTGGGCCGCGCGTCGCAAGGAGCGAGCGGCGCTCGAGGCGGTCGGGCCGGTCGCGGGTCGCGGTGCGGACCGTGATGGTCGTGGCTTAGGCGATGGACTGTTCATGCTCGGGAATCCGTTCCGGCGGGCAAGGGGCGCGGCCGGCACCCTACTGCGGCCGTCCCCATTTATCGGTTCTGGTTAAGTAATTCTTGAGTTCTGGGTAGACTTTGCGGGCCCAGGGCCTCGAACCCCCCTGCGTGGAAACCTGTCTGAAGTCTATGATTAGCAGTTTGATCGCCGCGTTATGGGCTCCCGGAGTCGCCGAGCAATGGTGGTTACGAGAGCGGCGGCGTCGTCACCTCCCGCTCAGTTGAGTTTGTCGCCGATGACCGTTACTCCCGCGAATCCTCAGTCGTCCGCCCTTCTCGAAGAATTGCTCGACCGCCGCATTCTGGTGCTCGACGGGGCCATGGGGACGATGATCCAAGCCTTGAACCTGACGGACGCGGACGTGCGAGGGGAGCGATTCCGTGACCATCCGAAGGACTTGAGTCGATTTTCGGACATCCTTTGTTTGACGCAGCCGGACGCCATTACCAAGATTCATCGCGAGTATTTGGAAGCGGGCGCGGATATCGTCGAGACCAATTCGTTTGGGGCGAGCGAAGTGGGGATGGACGAGTTTGCCTTGCCGCGCGAACTGGTGCGCGAGATCAACGTGGCGGCGGCGCAATGCGCGCGGCGGGCGGTCGATGAGTTCAACCGGCGAACGCCCGATCGTCCCCGATTCGTGGCGGGGTCGATTGGCCCCACCGCCAAGCAGATGACCATTTCGACGAAGGTGGACGACCCTAGTTTTCGAGCGGTGACGTACGAGCAAATGGTGGCGTCGTACTATGATCAAGTCGCGGCGCTGGTCGAAGGAGGCGTCGATCTCTTGTTGCCCGAGACGGTGATCGACACGTTAAATCTCAAGTCATGCTTGTTTGCGATCGCGAAGTACTTCGAGGATACGGGGCGGCGAGTGCCGGTGGTGGTCTCGGGAACCTTCAATCAGGCGGGCGTGACGTTTGTTTCAAGTCAGTCCGTGGAAGCGTTTTGGAACTCTGTTTCGCATTTCCCGCTGTTGGCGGTCGGGATGAATTGTGCGTTGGGCCCCGAGTTGATGCGGCCGCACTTGGAGGAGATGGCGGCCGTCTCGACGACTCGGATCAGTTGCTATCCCAATGCGGGCTTGCCGAACGAAATGGGGCAGTACGACTTGGGGCCGGAGCGGATGGCCGAGTTGGTGGGCGAGTTCGCGGCCAATGGTTGGCTGAATATCGTCGGCGGGTGCTGCGGCACGACGCCGGCTCACATTCGGGCGATCGCCGAGCGGGTCCGGAATGTGAAGCCGCATCATCGGCACTTGGCCGAGCCCTACCTTCGACTCAGCGGGACGCTCCCCTTCACGATGCGTCCCGAGAGCAACTTTACGATGGTGGGCGAGCGGACGAATGTGACGGGATCGAAAGCGTTCGCCAACTTGATTCGCAACGGCAAGTACGAAGAAGCCGTCGAGATTGCTCGCCAACAAGTCGCCAATGGCGCCTCGGTGATCGACATCAACATGGATGACGCGCTGCTGGATGGGCCGGCGGCGATGACGAAGTTTTTGAATCTGTTGGCGGGCGAAACCGAAGTCGCTCAAGTTCCCATCATGATCGACAGCTCGCGGTGGGAGGTGTTGGAGGCGGGATTGCGCTGCGTGCAGGGCAAGGCCATTGTCAACTCGATTAGCCTGAAGGACGGTGAAGAGGAGTTTCTGCGGCGAGCGCGTTTGGTGAGACGCTATGGCGCGGCGGCCGTGGTGATGGCCTTTGACGAAGGGGGGCAAGCGGTCGAGGTCGACCACAAGGTGACGATTTGCCAGCGAGCTTACTCGTTGCTGACGACGCAGGCCGATTTTCCGCCGGAGGACATCATCTTTGATCCCAACATCCTGACCGTGGCGACGGGGATCGAAGAGCACAACGACTATGCCGTGAACTTCATCGAGGCGACTCGCCGTATCAAGCAGACCTGTCCCGGCGCGCGAGTCTCCGGCGGGGTGAGCAATATTTCGTTTTCGTTCCGCGGCAACGATCTGGTCCGCGAAGCCATGCATGCGGCGTTCTTGTATCACGCGATCCGCGCGGGGCTTGATATGGGGATCGTGAACGCGGGGCAACTGGCAGTTTACGAGGAAATCCCGGGCGAGTTGCGCGAACGAGTCGAGGATGTATTGCTCAATCGACGCGCCGATGCCACGGAGCGATTGATCGAGTATGCGGCGATTGTGAAGGGGAAGGGCAAGTCCTCGGCGGGGGAAGATCTGGCCTGGCGCGAGGAGGCGGTCGAGAAACGACTGCAACATGCGTTGTTGCAAGGGGTCGACAAGTATCTGGATGTCGATCTCGAGGAAGCTCGGGGCAAGTACGAACGTTGCTTGCGGATCATCGAAGGGCCGTTGATGGACGGCATGTCGGTGGTGGGGGATTTGTTTGGAGCGGGCAAGATGTTCTTGCCGCAAGTGGTCAAGTCGGCTCGCGTCATGAAGAAGGCCGTCGCTTATCTGCTGCCCTACATGGAAGCCGAGAAGGCGGAAGCGGGAGAAGCGGCTCGCGAGAGTCGCGGCAAGGTGCTGTTGGCGACCGTCAAGGGAGACGTGCACGATATTGGCAAGAACATCGTGGGAGTTGTGCTGGGCTGCAACAATTACGATGTGGTGGATATGGGCGTGATGGTTTCTTGCGAGAAGATCTTGCAGACCGCGACAGCCGAGGGGGTTGATGTCGTGGGGCTCTCGGGGCTGATTACGCCCAGCCTGGACGAGATGGTGCATGTGGCTCGCGAGATGCAGCGACTCGGCATGAAGCAACCGCTGCTGATTGGCGGAGCGACGACCAGCGCGAAACACACGGCGGTGAAGATTGCGCCGAAATACGAGCAACCGGTCGTGCATGTGCTGGATGCTTCACGCTGTGTGGGGGTCGTGGATCGGCTGCTGAGTGGTTCGTTGCGAAACGAGTTCGTGCGGGATAATCTGAAATTGCAGAGGCAATTGGTCGAGTCGTATGAACGGCGGCAGGTGACGTTGACGCCGTATGCGGACGCGCGAGCTCGGCGGTTCGCCACCGATTGGTCGTCGGTTCGCATCGACAAACCGGCGTTTTTAGGCACGCGAGTGCTCGATTCCATTCCCTTGGAAGAACTGATTCCGTTTATCGATTGGTCGCCGTTCTTTCAAGCGTGGGAGTTGAAGGGCAAGTATCCACGCATCTTCGACGACGCCGTCGTGGGGACGCAGGCTCGCGAACTCTACGCGGATGCGACTCGTCTGCTGGAACGCATCGTCTCCGAGAAGCGATTAGCGGCGCGAGCCGTGTATGGCTTTTGGCCGGCCGTTTCGGAAGGCGACGACGTCGTGCTGTATACGGACGACGAGCGGACGCACGAGGCGGCTCGCTTCTTCATGCTGCGTCAGCAATGGGAAAGACCGGGACAGAAGGACTTTCGTTCGCTAGCCGACTATGTGGCGCCCTTTGATGCGGGCCGCGCCGACTATGTGGGCGCGTTCGCCGTGACCGCGGGGATCGGCGCCGATGAGTTGGCTGGCGATTTCGCGGCGCGTCATGACGACTATCAAGCGATCATGACGAAGGCGTTGGCCGACCGCTTGGCGGAGGCTTTGGCCGAGTGGCTGCACAAACGAGTCCGCGACGAATGGGGATACGGCCAGGAGGAGCGTCTGTCGGCCGAGGAGCTGATCGACGAAAAGTACCGCGGCATTCGTCCGGCCCACGGCTATCCCGCTTGCCCGGATCACTCGGAGAAGAAGACCTTGTTCCAATTGCTGGACGCGGAGGCTCGTGTGGGGATGCGGCTGACGGAATCGTTCGCCATGTATCCAGCGGCGAGCGTCAGCGGGCTGTATTTCGCTCATCCCGAAGCTCGTTATTTCGCGGTCGACCGCGTGGGCAAGGATCAAGTGGAAGATTACGCTCGCCGGAAGGGGGAGAGTTTAGGAGTGGTGGAGCGGTGGCTGGCGCCAAATTTGGGGTATGAAGTCTAAGGTGTTGTTTTTTGGCAACATGTTGGTGTTCGGTGGTGACGATTGCGCCGCGGCCGATCAAGGGCGAGTCACAAGTCCGCTCGAATTCGCGAAAGCTTGCTTCACCCCACGGGGGGCGGGGCACTATACTGCGAAGCGTGTCGCTCTTCGAGCCTTGTGCCTCGTGATCGCCCATGGCCGTCAAACTGACGCTCAAACAATTCTGTCAGCGACTTGTCGAGAGCGGCGTCATGACCGCCGACGAGGTCTTGGCGTTTCGCGCCGGCTACACCGATGAATCGCGTCCCTCGACGGCCGATGCGATGGCTCGCGAATTGATTTTGCGGCAGAAACTGACCCCCTTTCAAGCGGGAGCGTTGGTGTCGGGGCGGCCCGAACGCCTGGTGCTAGGCAATAACGTATTGCTCGAGAAGATCGGCGAAGGGGGAATGGGCGAGGTCTTCAAGGCGTTGCATCGCCGGATGCGACGTTTGGTCTGCATCAAGATTCTGCGGCCGTCATTGGTCGATTCGCCCTATGCGGTGCGTCGCTTTCAGCGGGAAGTGCAAGCCGCGGCTCAACTGTCCCATCCCCACATCGTCACCGCGTTTGACGCGGACGAGGAAGGCGGCGTGCACTTTCTTGTCATGGAGTATGTCGAAGGACTCGATCTGGGAACTCGAGTCGCTCGACAAGGGCCTCTCCCCGTGGGCGACGTGATTCGTTACATCGCGCAGGCCGCGATTGGACTCGAATACGCGCACTCCAAAGGCATTGTGCATCGCGACATCAAGCCCGGAAATCTGCTGCTCGACTCGAATGGCGTGCTGAAGGTCCTCGATATGGGGCTGGCTCGCATCGATGATCCGCCCGACGTCGGATCGGACCCTAATGTCGAGGCCGTCGAATCGCTGACGCGTGAAAATCAGATCGTGGGGACCGTCGAGTACATGTCGCCCGAGCAGGCGGACGATACGGGACGAGTGGATCGCCGGTCGGACATCTATAGTTTGGGTTGCACGATGTTTCGGTTGTTGGCGGGCTATCCGCCGTACCAAGCAGAGTCGCCGATTAAGGTGCTGATGGCGCATCGCCTGCGAGACATTCCCTCGCTCAAAGCGGCTCGCCCCGAAGTCTCCGCTGAGCTCGAAGCCATTTATCTGAAGATGGTGGCCAAGTCGCAAGTCGACCGCTACCAGACGATGGCCGAAGTATTGCGAGCGTTGCAGCCGCTATTGGGAGAGGCGGGCGGCGCCGCGACGGAATTGTCTGCTCCGGCATCGCAAAAAGGCACCGTGTCGAACCTCGGGGCGATGACGCCCACCCGAACCTTGACTTGGGTTCGCGAGGAGAATGCTCGCGATACGGAACGCCAAGCGGAGGGTGTAGGGAGCGCGAACGCTGGCGAGACGCAAGGCGAGGACCGCGACGGTTCGTTGGAACGAGGTCCAACTCGTAGCCGTGGACCCGCGGTGGACCCGCTGCAATTGGCGGTCGGGATCGATCTGGGCACGACTTTCTCCGTGGTCGCGGCTTTGGACGACCATGGCCGTCCTCATGCCATTGTGAATACGGAGGGAGACGTCATCACGCCGAGTTTCGTGTTGTTCGACAACGCGGAAGTTGTGGTGGGCAAAGAGGCCGTCAAGGCCTTGTCGGTCGAAGCGGAGATGGTGGCGGAGTGCGCGAAACGCGAGTTGGGGACTCCGGCGTTTCATAAGGCGTTCCAGGGAGTGGTCTATCCTCCCGAGGTGCTGCAGGCCTTCGTCCTGAATAAACTGCGACAGGATGCCGGACGCTTGATCGGCGACTTCCGCAAGGTGGTGATTACGGTGCCTGCTTACTTCGACGAGAATCGTCGCAAGGCTACGGAAGACGCGGGCTATATGGCAGGCTTCGAGGTGATCGATATTTTGAATGAGCCGACGGCCGCCGCGCTGGCGTTTGGTTTTCAGCGAGGTTACTTTCGGCCCGACTTGAAACGGGACGAGGCGGAGCGGATTCTGGTTTACGATTTGGGCGGCGGCACGTTTGATGTCACCGTGATGGAGATTCGCGGGACGGAGTTTGTGACGCTGGCGACGGACGGCGACGTGCGGCTCGGAGGTCGCGATTGGGACCAGCGACTCGTGGATTATGTCGCGGAACAGTTTGTTCGAAATTACGGACTGGACCCGCGTGAAGACGCGAACGTCGTTGGGCGACTATGGCGAGATTGTGAAGAAGCGAAGCGAACTCTGTCGGCTCGACAGAAGGCGCACGTCGTTTGTGATTTTCGGGCGCAGTCGCTGCGAGTGGAGGTGACTCGTCAGTTATTCCACGAATTGACCTACGACTTGGTCGAGCGTACCGCGTTCACGACGCGACAAGCGATCCAGGCGGCCGGTTTGGAATGGCAGGAAATCGATCGAGTGTTGTTGGTGGGCGGGTCGACTCGCATGCCCTCGATCGTGGATATGTTGCGGCGAGTGACGGGGAAGGAACCGGATAACTCGGTGGCGCCTGACGAGGCGGTGGCGCATGGGGCTGCCTTGCACGCTGGTTTGGTGCTGGCGCGTCGACGCGGCGAGACGCCGACCTTTAGCATCCGCAACGTGAACTCGCATAGTTTAGGGATCGTCGGCACGGATTCACGCACGGGACGCAAGCAGAACGCGGTGATTATCCCGCGCAACACGCCGTTGCCCGTGGTGGCCAAACGAGTATTTCGCACGCACAAGCCTGGGCAGACTTCGTTGCTGCTGCAGATCGTCGAAGGAGAGAGCGTCTCGCCCGAGGAGTGCTCGGCCATCGGTAAATGCTCGGTGCGCGGTCTGCCGCCCAATCTGCCCGCTCAGACCCCGTTGGAAGTTCGCTTTCACTACGCGGCGAATGGACGAATCACGGTCAGCGTGGTGGTGCCAGGGTACGAGCAACCGTTTCAGCAGGAGATCAGTCGAGAACGAGGCTTGTCTCGGGAACAGCTTGATCAGTGGCGGGCCCGCATCAGCGGTTTGCCGGCGGAACCAGAGTCGAGCGTTTTGGGCGGCGTTTCCTAGGGCCGCCGGACGCTCCGTTTTCGCGTGAGATGGCAGTTCTAGCTCGCCCTACCCATTCCTTTCGGGGGAGGGGAATTATAGTTTCGCCACTCGGTTGCCAGCCGGCCTAGCCGCGGGCATTTGGCGGTCGACGGTCAATTGACATCGGGGGCGGGGTCGCTAGTATGACCCTGCGGGAGTCGCCCGCGTTCATTAGTTCGTAGGGAGGATTCGTCGATGACGCAGCTAGAGGCCGCTCGTAAGGGCCAGATCACGCCGGAAATGGAGTTTGTGGCGAAGCGAGAGCGACTGACGCCGGAGTTAATTCGCGACGAAGTAGCCGCGGGACGATTGGTGATCCCCGCGAACAAGGTCCACCTGCAAGGCCGTTTGGAGCCCATGGGCATCGGCATTGCCGTGACTTGCAAAATCAACGCCAATATTGGCAATTCCGCGGTGACGAGCAATGTGTCGGAAGAGCTGGAGAAACTGCATACGGCGGTTCACTTCGGAGCGGACACGGTCATGGATTTGTCCACCGGCAAGGATATTGACGCCATCCGGGCGTCGATCATCGCCGCTTCGCCGGTGCCCATTGGCACTGTGCCGATCTATCAAATGTTGGAGGAACTGGGCGGCAATATCGAGGATATGCGACCGCAACATTTCCTGGATATGGTCGAGCATCAGGCGAAGCAGGGTGTGGACTACATGACGGTCCACTGCGGCGTGCTGTTGGAACATCTCCATTTGGCAACGAATCGAGTTACGGGAATCGTGAGCCGCGGTGGTTCGTTGATCGCCAAGTGGATGATGGCTCACCGCAAGCAGAATCCGTTGTTCGAGCATTTCGATGATTTGTGCGCGATCATGCGTGAATATGACGTGACCTGGAGTTTGGGAGATGGGTTGCGTCCTGGGTCGATTGCCGACGCCAGCGACGCGGCTCAATTCGCCGAACTGGATGTCTTGGGCGGCTTGGTCGAACGTAGCTGGGCGCTAGGCGCTCAGTGCATGGTTGAGGGGCCGGGCCACATTCCGATGGACCAGATCGACATGAACATCAAGCGGCAGATCGAGGTCTGCAAGGGCGCCCCTTTCTATGTGTTGGGCCCGTTGGTGACCGATATCGCGCCGGGCTACGACCACATCACCAGTTCCATTGGCGCGGCGCTGGCTGGTTGGAGTGGAGCGGCCATGTTGTGCTATGTAACGCCGAAGGAACATCTCGGTTTGCCCAATCGCGAAGACGTGAAGCAAGGGGTGATCGCCTACAAGATCGCGGCCCATGCCGCCGATTTGGCTCGACATCGTCCTGGCGTGCAAGAGCGCGACGACGCCCTCAGCCGAGCTCGATTTTCTTTCGATTGGAACGAGCAGTTCCGCCTGTCGCTCGACCCCGAAACGGCTCGCGCGTATCACGACGAGACATTGCCGCAGGACACTTTCAAGAGTGCTCATTTCTGCAGCATGTGTGGGCCGAAGTACTGTTCGATGCGCATTACGGAAGACATCCGGAAGATGGCGGACGAGACGAACGGGTCCGAATCTGCGGCTGTCGTGCAGCTCGAACCGGCAAAGGCATAGTGGCTCGTGGCGGAGCTGCGAGTCGCGGACAATTCCGTGGGAGCACTTTCGGCGCCGCCAAAGGCCGAGAGTAACGCGGGTTGCTTGGGGGAAGGCGGCGAATCCCTGGCGGATTCGCCGGGCTCGCTGGCACGTAATCGCACGTTTCATGCCTTCACGGCGACTCAGTTCCTGGGCGCCTTCAACGATAATCTGTTCAAGCAGCTCGTCTTGCTGCTTTTTGTGCGGACGCCCGTGCCTGGCGAGCCGGGGCAGCACCGCGATCAGCAATGGGTCGCGCTGCTGTTGTTCTCGCTCCCTTTCATCCTGTTCTCGGGACTCGGTGGATATCTTTCCGACCGTTATCGTAAATGGTCCGTGATTTTTGGCTGCAAGGCGGCCGAAGTCGCCATCATGTTGCTGGCAGTCGTTGGATTTGCCGCCTATTCACGCGCGGGGCTCTCGCCCGCGGTATTTACGGCGCTTGGCGTGACGCTGTTTCTGATGGGGACTCATAGTGCATTTTTCGGCCCCAGCAAGTATGGGGCGTTGCCTGAGTACTTTGCTTCGAAGCAGTTATCCGCCGTGAATGGCATTGTGTTGATGACGACATTTTTGGCGATCATCTTCGGCAGTGTGTTGGCGGGGTATTTGCTTGATTGGTGGAGCGGACGGTTGTGGATGGCGGGGTGCGTCTCCGTGGGGGTGGCGGGAGTGGGAGTGGCGACGGCCCTGATGCTGCCGCGATTGCCGTCGGCGCTGCCTGGCCTGCGTTTCTCGTGGGACATGCTGTTCATACCGCGAGACATTGGGCGTCTGTTGCGGGCCGATATTGCTTTGCGCCGCGCGCTACTGGTGTCGACATTGTTTTGGTTGGTGGCTGCGATCGTCCAGCCCGCTGTCAATGCGCTCGGCAAATTGCAATTGCTCGAGGACAATCGGTGGACGAGTTTGTTGGTGATGGTGATCAGCGCGGGGATTGCCGCGGGCAGCGTGTTGGCGGGTTGGTTTTCTCGTCATTCCTTCCAGCCCTGGGTTCCTCGCTTGGGCGCGTGGGGCATGGTGGCCTGTTTGGCGATGCTGGCGATTCCCGCGGGAGAAAAGCAGCACCTGCTGGGGTATTGGGGGAGTATCGTGGCGCTTACGTTGTTGGGAGGATTTACCGGGCTCTTCGCGGTTCCGCTCAACGTCTTCCTGCAATCGCGTCCACCCGCGGGACTGAAAGGGCGAACCGTAGCGACTCAGAATCTGCTGAATTGGGTAGGGATCTTTATTTCGACGGGCATTTACTGGGCAGCCAATTCGTTATTGGGACTGCTGCATTGGCCGAACAACGGTCTGTTCGCGCTCACGGCGTTGCTGATGATTCCGATCGCCGTCGCCTACCGGCCGTCGCACGATTGAAAGCTTGATTTTGTTTTGAGAAAGGGATGATACATGCTGGGAGCGGTCTTGGACGCGGATGCCTATCTCCAACGATTGCGGGACGAAGTGTCGCGAGTCGATCAATCGGCTTTGCGACGTTGGGCGGATTTGGTTTACGAGGCATGGCGCGACGATCGCTTTGTCTTTATCTTTGGAAACGGCGGGTCGGGGACCACGGCGTCGCATATGGCCGAGGATCTTGGCAAGAGCACTTTGAAGCCAGAAGATTTGAAGGACGAAACGCGAAAGCGTTTGAAGGTCCTTAGTCTGACCGACAACGCTGGTTGGATCATGGCCGTGGGGAATGACGTCGCTTACGACCAGATCTTTGTCCAGCAACTCATGAATTACGGACGCGCGGGCGATCTCGTCATTGCGATCAGCGGCTCGGGCAATAGTCCCAACGTACTGAATGCGGTCGATTGGGCGAACCGCCATGGCTTGAAGACGTTTGGCCTGACCGGTTACTCTGGCGGCAAGTTGCTCGCCTCCCAGTCGGATGGTTTACATGTCGCGCTGGATGACATGGGAATGGTTGAGAGCATCCATTTGTGTCTGTTTCATTGGGTGCTGAACGATGTCTTTGCAAAAATCAACCGGGAAGGTCGCTACGCGAGCTGATCAACATGTTTCTGGGCATTGAAATTGGCGGGACCAAGCTACAGTTGGGCGTTGGGCATGGAATTGGCGGCCAGCTGGTTGATTTAGTGCGACGCGACATCGACGCACGGCGTGGCGCCGCGGGAATCCTGGCTCAGATCGAGCAAGCCGGGACGGAACTCAAGAGCCGTTATGTGCTGCAACGGATCGGCATCGGATTTGGCGGCCCCGTCGACGCCTTGGGCGGACGAGTGATCAAGAGTCATCAGGTGAGCGGCTGGGACGATGCGCTGCTGGTCGAGTGGTGTCAGAGGACGCTCGAACTGCCTACGGTTATCGCGAACGATTGCGATGCGGCGGCAATTGCCGAAGCAAGATTCGGGGCGGGGCGGGGTGCGCAGACCGTGTTCTATGTCACGGTTGGTACTGGAATCGGCGGCGGGTTGGTGATCGACGGCATGTTGCACGGCGCTCGACGACCCGCGGCCGCGGAAATCGGCCACCTGCGTCCCGGATTACACGCCGATCGCGCGGAGGACACGGTCGAGTCGCTCGCGAGCGGACCTGGGATTGCGGCGGCCGCTCAAGCCATCTTGAGTGGGCAGGTATCTCGCCCTCTATCGCGCATTCGCAAGCAACTTGGGCGTCCCGACAAGTCGCATTTTCGCGAGCGGATGGAGCGAATCGATGAATTGTCGCGGGCCCATGCCGACGACCTATTGGCTCGGTGCGAGGGGGATTTGGATGCGCTGACGGCCAAGCATGTCGCCCAGGCGGCGGCGGATGGAAATGAGCTGGCGCGCGAGGTGCTCGATGATGCGTGCGCGGCGCTCGGCTGGGCCATCGCGCAGGTCGTGACGATTGTAGCGCCTCAAGTGATTGTCGTGGGCGGTGGAGTTTCGCTGATTAGCGAATCCTTATTTCTGGCGCCGGTCAGACGGCATGCCGCCAAGTATGTCTTTCCGCCGCTTGCGAGCACGTACGAAATTCTCCCGGCGCAACTTGGGGAAGAAGTCGTCGTTCATGGTGCGCTGGCGCTCGCCGCTGCCGTTCGCTAACAAGTCCCTCGGTCGCCGGACAACCGGCCCTGTTTCGCTCCTTACACTGGCCCATCATTCGGAGAACTACCTCGGTGGGGACTTTGACGACTCAGTCACTTTAATCGCTCTCGCCCATCCCTCTTTCACACACACACACACTCTCTCTCTCTCTCTCTCTCTCTCTCGCGCGTTATCTATATCTCCGCTGGAAATTCCCCTTCACGGTCTGATTCCGTGTCCTTCCGTGGCCACTCCCCATGTCGCGTGCGTTCGCGGTGGCCTTTCAAGCCCGATTGTAATGGCTGTGCGGCGGCTGACGAATCGCCGGATTTACGGTGCAACACGGGTGCGCGATTGTTCCGACGAGTAGCGATGTTCCGTCGCGAATCGGTTCGGCTCGGTCATTCTCGGCGTTCGTAAGTTCGCGTTTCTCGCGTTCAGTCCGATACTCCGTAAGGGAGGAGTTACGCCGTTGACTCGACGGCTTCGCTCCCTCCCTTAACCATGGAGAGGACGAAATGCGTTTGAACGGATTCAAACTTCGTATACGTCGTATCTGCTTGACTGGAATCGCGGGTTTATTCACTACATTGGCGAGTGACTCGCTGCTGGCTCAGTCGATCCAACGTGGCTCCGAGATCACGGCGGTCGAATTCGACACGGCCGTGCAAGGAGCACAAGCGGGAGACGAGCCGTTGGCCGTTCCGCTTGCCGTTCCGGTCGCACCAGTTGACCCGGACGAACCGCCGCTGACGGTCGATTCGGATTTGCCAGGGATTGTATCGGACCAACCCGGATATGTCGGTGAGTCGTATTTTTCCGGCGAACCGGCTTACTTCGACGGGCAAGGCGGCATGGGCTACTGCGGAGACGATGAGCAGTGGTATCTGTTCCGTCAATGCGAGGATCGTTGGAACATTCGCGGTTGGATGAACGCGGGCATTATGTTCAACACGGATAGCCCCGCGAGTCGCTTCAACGGTCCCTATAACTCGATTGACCGTAGCAACGAGGCGATGTTCAACCAGGCGTACATCATCGCCGAGAAGAAACTCTCGCGCTGCTGCAATGGCTGGGGTGGGCGAGTCGACTATCTGTTTGGCGAGGACTTTCTGGTCGCGCAGTCGGTGGGCATGGAGTTGCACGACGATGGAACGTCGAAGTGGAACTCCGAGTTCTACGGATCAGCCATTCCCCAGGCCTATATCAACTACGGTTCGCAAGAACTGAATGTCCAAGTCGGTCACTTCTATACGTTGGTGGGTTACGAAGGAGTGATGGCGCCCGACAATGTGTTTTATTCCAAGTCGTACAGCTACCAGTTTGGCGGCCCTTTCACTCACTGGGGCGGGATGGTGAATTGGTCGCCTAACCAACGTTGGACGTTCAACGTCGGTCTGACGAACGGTTGGAACGCGTTGGACCGAGAGAATGACACGGTCGGTCTGCTGGCCCGGGCCCGGTTCGTGGGCGATTGCGGCGTCTGGACCTCGTTCGCCATCACGACGGGACAGGAGTTCAACAATCCAGCCGGCCTGCAGATCGCGCCGAGTTGGGGCAATCGAACTCGCTATAGTTGGCTCATCGGCATCCCGCTTACCTGCCGCATGGATTATGTCTTTCATCAGTACGTGGGGACGCAGGAAGGCGGCGCCATCAATGGCGGTCGCGCGGACTGGTTCGGCATCGATCAGTATTTGGGGTACACCATCAACGAATGCTGGAAGGCCGCCATGCGGTTTGAATGGTTCAATGACGAGGATGGAACTCGAGTTGGTTTGAATCGTCCGAGCAACCCGAATAAGCCGCCGTTGGCGGGCGACTACATGTCGCTGACCTTCGGGCTCAACTGGACGCCAACCAACAACTTCACCTTCCGACCCGAAGTCCGCTATGACTGGTTCGACGGCGCCGCCGGAGTGAATCCGTTCAACGATGGTCTGGCGACCAACCAGTTCACGCTGGGATTTGATGCGATCATGAAGTTTTAGTTCGACCCATTTTGCGCCCGCGTCGACAGGGATGCGGTTTGCGATTTTGGTTAACGCCACGGGCCTGGCAGCGAGTTGCTGCCAGGCCCGTCGTCGTTGGATCGTTCTAAGCTAGCCGTCCGGCTGCCTTACTGAACCGGCTTCTCCACTCCCTTGCCATCGCGCAGAAATGGAGCACGCACCTGCTTGCCTTGCGCGGGCTGGGGCTCGCGAATCCAGATGTTGCGGAAACGCACGGGGTTGCCGTGGTCCTGTAAGCGGATCGGCAGTTTGTCGGCATGCTTGTTGTACTGCGGCGGCCGATGGAAAGGAGTGTCTCCCTTCAACGCAAAGTGGTTGAGGATGAGAACTCCGTTGTGCAAGGCCGTGATGTAGGCGGGCGACTTCAGCGACCCGTCTTCATTGAATCGCGGCGCCGTCCAAATGATGTCATAGACGTTCCACTGTCCTGGGGGACGTATGGCGTTGACCTCGGGCGGCGTTTGTTTGTAGATCGCACCCGCCTGGCCGTCGAAGTAAGTCTTGTTGTCGTACGAATCGAGCACCTGAACTTCATAGGTGTTCATCAGAAAGATACCGCTGTTGCCGCGGCCCTGGCCGGAACCGGTCGCCGGCGTCGGCGCCGACCACTCGATGTGCAACTGGCAATCGCCGAACGAGCCTTTCGTGCGCAAATCTCCCTTGCCGCTGACCATCACTTTGTCTTCGACCTTCCAATTCGTCGACCCTTCCCAGGCCGAGAGGTCCGTGCCATCGAACAGCACCACCGCGTCGGACGGAGCTCCACCCGCCTCGCCCGGTTTGATGATCGCGGGTTCTTTCCATTCAATTCCGTTCAAATACTCGTCCGCCGCGGCGAGATTCACGCTGCTCAGACAGCAAGCGAACAAGGCAAGAGTCCAGTAAATGCGCATGGCGACAAAAGCTCCGGAGGTGTTGGGGAATGGACGACGTGGAAAACAAATTCTAGTCGAAGGAAGTTAGAGAGGGGGTGTGGTTCGAACGAGAGTTATAACCAAGTCCCGGAGGGTTCTGATCGGGCAGGCGATGCCAGCCATCGACAGGGGCCAACAGCGGCGCCCAACGAGGAAGCCACTCTTCGTTGGCCTGCGGAGTGAATTGCGGTGAATTCAGCTCCAAGCCATTCAAGGTCGGCAATCTCATGCCGAGCAATGCCGAGTGGATTGCGGCGCCCCCGGGGTTGGTCAGGTCTTGTAACGCCAGCAGCAAGCCTCGCTCATACGCCCAGGCCGCCGCTAGCAGGCTGAAACTGTGCCCTTTGCAGGTCTTGATCGCCAAACCGCTCCAGCCCTGTCGGATCGCTTCTGGCAGATCCTCCAGCGAGACAAGGCCTTCATCCAGGAGGATTGGTTTGTGCCGCGACACGCGGCGCCAGTCGTGCGCATCCCGCGCGATGTCGCGCGATGTCGGTTGTTCGAGGTATTGCAGCGCAGCGTAGGCTGGCGGCGAGTCGGTTGACAAGCGTTCGAGATACTCCAACACACAGGCCGCGTCGTGACTGGCTTCATTCGTGTCGACGCTCAACCACGGCGATGAGATGCCTCGCCCCTGTAACTCGCGGACGACCTCGATCGTGCGAATGGCATCGACGCGTGGGTCGCGCCCGTTGAGTTTTAACTTCACTCGACGATATCGCCGTCGGTCGACCCACTCGTCCAAGAGAGGCGCCAGTTCGTCGTGAGCGCCAATGACGAATGTGGCGGGGAATGCACGCACGCTGGGGCGGTCGAGCAGTCGGTGGATCGCCGCCGCGGCGCCTGGAGACGCAAATGCTCGATCAGCGCTCGGCAATTCGGCGCCTTCGTAGAGATCAAGCGAGGAACGGTTGAGCGCAAGCCCCACGGCGTCGTGGATGGCGGCATCGAAAGGACTAGCGCAGAGCAATCTTGCCAGGCGGGGCATGTTGAGCGAGATCGTTTCGATTTTATTGTCGGTGATCGAGTCATGCAGACGAAGTCCCAACTCGGTTGGGTGAGCGGCTTCGCCTCCGCAGGCCTGGGGCAATTGCGCGGCAATCGTCATGCAGAGATCTCGCATCCTTGCCTCACGCTCGACATGCTCAATCTGAGGATCGGGCCAGGCCCAGAGATCGCTCAGGTAGATCGCTCCCTTGCCGCTGACCACGCGTCCCCCCACGTCGACCTCGACGGTCGCTCGCGCTTCCAGTACCTCGTCGATGCGGCCCGAGCTCAAATGCAGCGGTGAAACGAGCCGCCGCGAAAGAAATTCAACGGCGGCTCGGAGCGGACGCGAGCTGTTCGATACGCAAGAGTGCACAGGCTGCCCTTAGCTTTTCGGGACGGCCCAATGTCCTTCGCGATAAGTGCGGCCGAGCATGGCATGAGCTTCCTCATCGCCAATGACGACTTCGCGCGTTGGATCAAAATTCACGACGCGTCCCACGCGAGTCGCGATATTCGCCAAGTGACAAAGAGACGTCGACAGGAAATTGATTTCGATGTCGGCGTTGGGTTTCGCGCCCGTGCGAATGCAATCGAAAAAGTTGTTATGGTGGGCGACCAGATCGGGAGACCCACCCTCAAAGGAGTCGATCAATTTGTTGCGTGGTCCGTAAATTTTGAAGCCGCCCGACTTGCCCAGGATCAACATGCCGTTCGTGCCATAGTAGGCGTCGCCATTCTCGAAGCCCTCTTGCACATAGGGGGACCAGATTCGCTGTTCGAAGACCAATTGCCGTTTCGCTCCATCGCTGGTCGAGAACTCGAACGCTACGTATTGAGTGTCAGGCCACTGTTGATCGTCGTCGAAGAAGTACTTGCCGCCTAACGCCGCGATACGAGTGGGCAGAGTTTGGACGCCAAGTCCCCAGGCGGCGATGTCAATGTCGTGAACGCCATCGTTGCCGATATCGCCCGCGCCGAACGCATACCACCAGCGCCAGATCCCATGCAGAAAATTCGTCTGGTAGGGAATCGCGGGCACGGGTCCAAGCCAGAGATCGTAGTCGAGATGCGGGGGAGGGGCGGAAGGTTGCGCCTTGCCAATGTTGCCGCGTTTCTGGCTATTCCATGCTTTGGCGGCCAGTACATCGCCAATGACGCCTTCGCGGAGTCGCTGCATGGCTTTCTGCACGTGCGCCGTGCTGCGGCTCTGGGTGCCGACCTGCATCACAACCTTGTTGCGACGCGCCGCCTCGATCATCATCCGCCCTTCCCGCAAGTTATGCGAGCAGGGCTTCTCGACGTACACATGCTTGCCGGCGTTCGCGGCCAAAATCGCGGCCGGTGCGTGCCAGTGGTCAGGAGTCGCGATGAATACGGCCTGGATCGCGGGATCGTCGAGAATCTGGCGCAGATCTTTGACCGCCTTCGGCGTCTTTTGGCCCGCATTTTCGACTTGCTTGATCGAAGCGGCCAACCGCTGCTCGTCGACATCGCAGAGCGCTGCCAAGCGTACGTCGCGACGGCCCGCCAAGGATCTCAAGTGATTGCCGCCCATGCCGCCGCAGCCGATGAACCCGATGGTCCAGGGCGAGTTGTTCTCCTGCCCGGAAACTTCGGAGTGAACGGCCAGAGAGGCGACGCCGAGAGAAGAGGCGCCGATCGCCGCGAGTCCCGCCGTCTGACGCAGGAAGCCGCGACGCGAATCCGCGGATGCCTCCGCGGACTGGTCGAGTGGGACGTCGGGAATAGATGCTTGCGCGTTAGACGTCGTCATCGAAGGGCTCCTGTCAGGCGAGGTCAGCGGATTGGTTGAGTAGAGTGTGAGAAAGGGATATGCTACGCGCCTGAGTGGGCATCATGCAATCAATCAAGGTTGGTAGAGAATTTTTCGAGTCTTCTCTCGTGAACTATATGGGGTGGCGCATACCCCGACTTGCCGCCTGAACCGCGTCTGGTCCACAATGCGCCCCAACATGCCGCGCGGGCGGGTCTAGCCTAGCTGGCGAGTGGACCGTACCGATGGCGGACCGTGATGAACGGTTGAGAGACGAGTTACGGCGTGAAGGCAACTTTCTACGGAGGAACGCAGGCGATGATTTCGAAGGCATCGAAGTGGCTGGTGGCGGCATTGAGTGTCGCGGTGATCGGGGGAGCATTTGTCGCCGGCCAATCGGTCGGGGAGGAGAAAAGGATGGGTGGTCGATTGTACGAATTGCGGACCTATACCACGCACGAAGGTCGGTTGGACGCGCTCCATCAACGCTTCCGTAACCACACGATCAAGTTGTTCGAAAAGCACGGCATGAAGAACGGCATGTACTGGGTGCCGACCGACGAAAAACTCTCCAAAAACACGCTGATCTATGTGGTATCGCACGACAGCCGCGAGGCTGCTCAGAAGTCTTGGGATGCGTTCCGAGCAGATCCGGAATGGCAGAAGGTGCGAGCCGAATCGGAAAAGGACGGACCGATCGTCTCGAAAGTCGAATCGGTTTTCATGACCCTGACCGACTACTCGCCCGTGAAGTAGTCGACGGCCTCATCCGATCAAATCGGATGAGTCTCGACCGTTGAAAAGGCGCCCGCTGTGATCGTTTATTCCTTGGCGGGCGGATCAAAGATACCCGCGCCAAATTTGGCGGGGCGGCGCGGGGGCGTGGACGAACCTGAACTGGCGGTTGGCGAGGTTGTTGGCATGGCAGCAACGGGGCCGTTAGATGCTGCTTCCGCCGATTTAGCCGCCGCCTCTCCCGACAGGCTCGGGGAACTCGCGGGAACTCCCACGTCCTCGGGCAGGGAAGTCTTTTGTTCTTCACGCATCGCACTACGGGTATCGCCCGAGCGAGCGTGGACTCCGCGAGCATCGCCCCCCCGAGCTTCGCTTGCGACGGGCACACCCGTAGCGGAACGCTGTGACTGGGGGAAGTGCGGCGGCGGTGGAGATGCCGCCCGCGGCGCGGGTGGCGTCGGCGAACTTGGTTCCGTCGAGCGCGGCGGTCGCGACCCACGCGATTCGTCGACGGGCGCTCCAGCTTCGCTTTCGTGATCAAAGTCCAGGTCGTAGTCTTCGTCGTAGCGCGAGACATAGCCCGGTTGTTGGGCCCGGTCGAGTTCCGCGTGAAATTCCGCGATCACTCGCGTTTGGATCTGCTCGCGACATTGAGCATTGATGGGGTGAGCAATATCGGCGTATAGCTTTACTCGCCCGTCCGCATCGCGCACGGTGCGATCTTCCTTCTGGCGACTCCCGCACTGGTTGCAAAAATGAGCTCGGAGGTGATTTTTGTAGCCGCAGTTGGGGCAGTGCGAGGTCAGTTTCCGGCTCGGCATGGCGACGAAAGGGCCGTTCGAGCCATCAATGATTTTCAAGTCTCGCACGACGAAGGCATTATCAAACGTAATCGAACAAAAGGCCTGCAGTCGGTCGTCGGAGTCTTCCATGAGCTTGATCCGAACCTCGGTGATCTCCATGGCGAATCCTCCTGGGGTGAACTCGGATGCTGCACTCGTCCTCGGTGCGATTCCTCAAGGGGCCGGCGTGGCGGCGACAAACACCGCTCCCAAGCTGGCGTGCCGTGCCAAAGCCGCCACTCGTCCCGCTTGGGCCTGGCTGCGGCAAATCGCAAAGTAACTCGTCCCACTTCCACTCATCTGGTGTCCCACGACGTCTCGCTTCGCGAACCAATGGCGAAGGCGAGCAATCCAAGGCGAGAGCTCAACGGCGGCGTCTTCCAACCGGTTGTGCATCGCCGATCCAATCCTCCGCCGGTCGCCATTCTTTAATGCCGCCAACAATGGCTCGACGGATACCGCTGTCGACGCGGGCCGACACGCCTTGAAGACTTGCGCGGTGGACAAACCTGTCGGAGGCCGCACAACGACGCACGGAAATCTCGCCACTCCCCACACAGGCTCAATACGCTCGCCCCGACCGCGACAGACGGCCGCCCGTGAAGCTTGCCCAGAACTCATGAAAAAGGGAATGTCACTTCCCAGCTCGGACGCGAGCTGGGCAAGGCGAGTGGGCGACCAATGCAAATTCCAAGCCTTGTTTGCAGCGATTAAAGCAGCGGCCGCATCCGCCGAAGCGCCTCCCAGACCGGCCGCCGCTGGGATCGATTTTTCCAGCCAAACGTCCAAGCCTCGCGACTCACCCGCCCGCTGACGCAGTTGCTCCAGGGTCCGCGTCACCAAATTCGTATGCGGTGGTGGAAGGGGTTCGTATGGGGATTGGCAACCCCGGTTGAGAAGCTGACGAGTTTGAGCCTCATGGCCCGACCGCCAGCGACATACGAGCGCAATCAGACCATCGTCGCGCGGAGCGACCGAAAGTCGGTCGTAAATGCCGACAGTGGTCATGAGCGTCTCCAGCTCATGGTAGCCATCCGCCCGCTTGCCCAGCACCTCCAGGAAGAGGTTTAGCTTGGCAGGCACAAGGACAGCCGTGTGGTGGCCGAACCGGCAATGAAACATAAGTAGGATTAGGCGTTTCCGAGCCAGATTGTATCGGTCACGCGCGCTCGGTCAACGAAATTCCCGTGAAAGCCCTGTCCAAACGGGACGTTTTTCAGGTGTTTTTTGACTTGTTGGATTGCCTGTTTTGCCCTGTTTTTCTAGCTTAACTCGTGAATGCAGCAGTCTGAGCCAAACGGTAAGGGCTGGTTGGCAACTTGCCGACAGAGTGGAGCGGGTTTTGACCTGCTTACGGTGGGGCAGGTTTTCAACCTGCCTGTCGTGGAGCAGGTTTTCAACCTGCTCGCTGTGGAACAGGTATGTAACCTGCTTACTGTGGGGGCAGGCTTGCAACCTGCCTAAGGTCTGGCGGTTCAAAAGCCTGTCGGCAGCCTGGCAGGTTGAAAACCTGCCCCACTTGGCCTGGCAGGTTGCAAACCTGCCCCACTCAGCTTGGCAGGTTGCAAACCTGCCCCACTCAGCTTGGCAGGTTGAAAACCTGCCCCACCTGGGCAGTCTGGCAGGTTGAGAATCTGCCCCACCTGGGCAGTCTGGCAGGTTGAGAATCTGCCCCGCTTGGGCAGGGCCTCCGTCTCAGCGGCGAAACCTGCTCAACAGAGGTCCTCGAGCGGTTAGGAGCAAACCAAGGATTGAAACGCCAAGCAGCAAGGGTTCGACCCCTAAAGACCAACAGTACCATTCCTCGGGAAGGCGATAACGCATATCCCAGGCAAGCCAAATTCCGGCGACGAGACCACTGAGGAGGAGCCAAGCAACGAGGCCACGCAAGAAAGCTGACCAATGTTGTCTTACGAGTGATTTCGCCCCGAAACCAAGCGACGCCAGGGTGAACAACACCAGTGGCTGAATCATGATTAGCACGGCAAGTCGAGGGGGCCAGAGAATCGGCGAGCCGATCCACGGAGAATGGCGAGTCCACGGCAAAGGCCGGGCCCACCGCGGGTCGCGATCCAAGTGAGCCGCGGGCGAGCCGACGCGTCTCGTGGGATGATTCGGAATCGCTGATGATGCGTCACGACTCGCGATCACCGGCGACGCACTCTCAAGGCCGCCACGCCAAGTAATGAGGGCGGGCAGGGTGTGTGGCTGGAATGCTGGCAACAATTGGTGTTCGCGCAATTGCGGCGTCGTCTCTGCTTGCCAGACCGTTTGACCGTTCGCGACTGAGACGCCATACCAACGATGGAGGCCGATGACCAACGCCGTACCGTTGTTTACCGAAGAAACAACTTCCGTGCGATCGATCAACGGCCACTCCCAACGAATGGTCTTTAGATCGCCATCAAGAGCCAGCAGCTTGTGACCGCTGGCGACTAGCAATTCGTCACGATTATCGCCGTCCATGTCCACGATGTGCACGGGTACGCGATTTCCCGTCCATTCCAGCTCACGTCGCGCCGCGACTTGGCCTTTCGCATCAAGCACGACTACCTCAACGGCGGATTTACTCGAGAGATCGCGACGAACTCCTGTCTTCTCATTCACAACCACCGATTTCAATTCGTGATTGTGGATGCATAGCGCAACCCCGAGTCCGGAGTCGCGACGGATGACTTGGGGCGAAGCGTAAATCCACTGCGAGCCATTGCTCCATTGGTCCGCATCGTCGCCGCTCCACGACCACACGACTCGTCCATCGCTTCCAGCTAACGCCAGCACCTCCGCGTTCCGCGCATCCGCCACGGCGGATAGCAGTACTTCCACGTTTCCATTGGCATCTAAATCGGCGACCACGGGGCGCGGGCCGTCGACTGTCCATAAAGGTGGATAACGACTGAGTTGCTGCTTGGCGGCGAGCACGCGTTTCCAGAGCACCGATCCATCTCGTCCGTTGTAAGCCCGTAATTCGATGGCCGAGTCCCAGAAGGGGATGCTCGCAGTTGGGTCCGCAGGCCCCGCATGGTTCGGCGTCAGGCAGACGACGTCGCACACGTCATCGCCGTTCAAATCCGCGAGCGCCGGGCGAAGCTGCATCTCCTCGTTTCCGGCCGCCGACTCGCTCATCGGTTGCAGCCAGCGAATTTGGCCATCGCTCGCAGCTGCGCAACCAAGGAAGAACCGCCCCCCTTGTCGATTTTTTGCGGTGATCGGCGTCGCGAACATCACGACGCTTTCCGTATTGGGCCACTTGGCGACTTCGGCCCAAGCAAGCCGTTCGTTTTGTAGTCTGATGTGGAGATCCGAAGGCAAAGGTAGAGTTGTCTTCCAGATGGGTAAGCCAGTGCGGCCGGACAGGGCCGTCAGCCGACGCTGAACGCCGCTGGGCATAGACAACAGATCGGCCGTTCCATCAGCATCCAGGTCATCCGACGAAGCGAGCGGTAGCGTGAACGGGTGCGATGAGTTGCTCCAGATTCTCTGGCCAGTACGACTTGAGAACGCCGCCGCGGGATCGCCGATGGGAGAGAGGGCATCTGCGAGTCCGTCGCCGTCGAGATCGGCGGCGGGGCGACGAGGTCGGAGTATTGCGAATCGTCGCCACAGGTCGGGCGGCGCCCCGCGCAAGACTCGAAGCTGTTCACCCTGACCCGACAATAACTCGCCCCAGCCATCCCCATTTAAGTCGACTGCCACGATTTCGCCATCGTGCAAAATTTCCCGCGGAGCATCCCAAATCGTCGTGAGCTGTTCAATATCGATCAGTGCGGTCACGTTCGGGGAGGGGCCTTGGAAGCGACTCGAGTAAACGGTGACGGCGAGCCGTGGGGAGTCATCCGCGGTTGGCAGCCACTGGAGGCGGAATGTCTCCTCCTGTTGGAGTTCGTGGTTTCGCAGGTCGATCCCCGGTTCCCAGTGCATGATTCTCAGAGTCTGGCCGCTTTGTCCACTCAGGACATCCAGAAAAACGGTCGAGCGGGCGGTGGGCGAGATCGTCGGCAAAGAGGGGCCCAGCGTCACGACGTAAACGTCTCTCCAACCATCTTGATTCAAGTCGGCGCCAACCAAGAATCGCGTCTGCCGCTCCTCCGCGGTCCGCAATGTACGTTGCCAAAGAAATTCGCCGTCCTTGCTGGCTACGGCGATTGTCACTTGCTGAATTCGCTGTTGGACGTCGTGTGGATGATTCGTTAAGTCGGGCCAGCGAGCGGCCACGAATTCCAGCCGTTGATCGCCATTCAAGTCGGCGGCCAGGGGTGGAGGAAACCAGACGACAGGCAATTCCCGCACTGTTGATGTTGGCGGAGTTGCGAGACTGAACATGTAGCGATCGGTTGTCTGCTCTGGCACGGCGACGTCATCGCGGCTGTCCTCTTGGCTCTTGTCGCTAGTGCTCTCTAGACGGCGCGGGGAGGAAATGCGTTGGAAGTTTGCGATGGTTTGCTGTCCGTCAAACTGTTCCCACAAAAGTGAATCATGGGCGCCATCGCCATTGTCGTCGGCGAACTGCGGCGGTCGTACGAGTGTTCCTGGCAGACGATCTTCCCACGTTTGTTGACCATCGGCTAACCGAATGCCAAACAATTGGGCGTCGATCACAAGAGCCAACGTTTCGACTCCATCCCGAAGGATCAGGGAGTTGATAACGGCAGGCGGCTGTTGGATGACGTCAGCTTTCGGCAAACGTCGTCTCCATGCGACCTGACCGTTGTGCGTTGCGAGGGCTTCGACCCAAATCTGCGGCTCGTTGTCCCAGCGAGATTGCGGTTCATTCTTGTCATCGAGATACCAGACATGCGTAGGGACGATCCACCAAACACAGATTACCAGCGACTGGCCCTTGAGGTTGGCCGCCAATGGCTGTCCGAGCATGCGGCTAGATGGGGCGAACGAGTCACGTCGATGCAGTGTCGCGGGATCGATGCCTGGCGGCAAATCAGCCTCCGCCATACGAGCCCAGAGCAGTTTGCCGTCATGGCCGGAGATGGCCAGGAGCGACGGCGAACGGGTCGACGCGATCAATAGGTCGGTATGGCCGTCTTGATCGACATCGGCCTGTGCGAATTCCGCGACACGCGGCGGTCGCCACGCCAATCGATCATCGGGCTGGAGGGTAAACGTCTGTTGGTTCCATTCGACTCGGCTCGTCTTGGCGGCGGCCCGCATTTGGTCGAGAAGCGTTTGATCTTTCCAGTCCAGGCTCAGTTCCCACCGGAGTTGACCCGTGACGCCATCACGAAGTTGCAGTTGTTTCGGACTTGTGATCACGCAGACGTTATTTCCCAGCATGAATCGTTGCCCTCCACGAGGCGCTTGCCAGAGCAAGCGATCGGTCTGCGATACTTCAACGGAATCAATCTGGCGACGAGTCGCGGTCCACTCGAAAGATTCGCTGAACTGTCCCTCGCCCGACAGCTTCACGCGATACTCGCCGGCACGCAATCGTTGGGGTTCTTCGGTAGGTACGGTGAAACGCGCCACTCGCTGTCCCGTCCGAGCATCGAGGATATCGGCTCGCAGCTTGGGGCCGGCGGTGAGAAGCTTCAGCCCCGCCTGATCCGCCTGTCGCCAGGAATCCCACCAAGCGACGGCGGACACTGCTAGTACGCATGACGCCAAGGCCGCAGCGGCGGCGACTGCCACGCTACGCCGTTGTTGCTTCATCCAGCGGAGTGCGTGTTCGAGCGGAGTGGTTCGTCGCGCGCGAATCGGGTCGCCGCTGACAAAACGCCGCAGATCGTCCGCCAGTTCGCGCGCGGTCGCGTAGCGATCGATCGAGTTCTTGGCGAGGCACTTCAGGATGATCGTTTCGAGGTCGCGGGGAAGATCGGGACAGACCGACCGCGGCGGCGCTGGGTCGACGTCCAAGATCTGCCGGACGATAGCGTGCGGGGAATCGGCCTCAAACAGGGGGCGGCCAGTCGCCAGTTCGTACAACGTCGCGCCCAAACTATAGATGTCCGTGCGGTGATCGATCCGATCTTGCACCGCACGAACTTGCTCGGGACTCATGTAACGAGGCGTCCCTAGCATCGCCCCGGTCAGCGTCAACGTTGCTTCCTCCGCGCGGCGCGCCAAACCGAAGTCGGTTAGCCAGAGGCGACCATCGACGTCGAGCAGCAGGTTGGACGGTTTGACATCGCGATGAATCACGCCTCGTTCGTGTGCGTGGGCGAGTGCTTCCGCGGCTTCGCCGCACCAGCGAGCGAGTATGATGAAGCGAGTCGCGGCTTTCTGGCGCGGATCAACTTGAGAGGGCGATGTTTGGGCCCACCGAACTGCGTCTGTTGAGTGAGACGTATGAGACTCGCGATTCCATTGATCCAGACTCTGGCCTTCGATCAACTGCATCGCATAGTAGTGGACGCCCGCTTCGCTCCCCACGGCGAAGATCGGCACGATGTTCGTATGGTGCAAATGCGCGACCGTCTCCGCTTCGCGCTGAAACCTTTCGAGCGCGGCTTCGTCCGCCACGCCGCCGATCTTCAGCACTTTCAGTGCGACTCTGCGCCGTAGCGATATCTGTTCGGCTTCGTAGACGACGCCCATGCCGCCCCGGCCGATTTCCCGGACAATGCGAAAATCGCCCAGCCTCGTCACCTCTCCCTTCTGGGCTCGATGCACGAATTCGAGGCCGTCGAGGCACGCGGCTAACTCGCGCGCTAAATCCAGATGCTCCTGCAGCCATGAGGCTCGATCAGGCGAACGACCCGCCTGAAGCTCGGCGAGGTACGCTTCAAGTAATCTGGCGAGTTCAGCGGAGGCAGCTTGAGCTGACGCCGCGCCGGGCGCCGCGGAGAGTGTTTGGTCGGTCGGTTGTTTTCGCGGGACCCAGGCCTGCATGGCGTCCCGATTATTGAGAAACGAGGTCAACTCGGCCGCGAATTCCGGATTCTCGGCGATCAATCGCTCGCGGTCGAGCGTTCGACCAGCCTCGATGGCTCGCAAGCAGTGGGCAAGCAATTCTTCGAGACGCGAGTTGTGGGATTGCTCGTTTTGCGACATGACGGTTCCACCTGGAATCGAGCATAAGGAAACGGGGCTCCCATTCCTAGGCGACAGAAGTCGTTGCGCAGTGCGCGCAAAATCGCCGCAATTCGGAAATTCTCCCAGGAGGCGGAAAACGGGGAGTTGGAATAGACGCCGTTATTCGGCGAGCAATTGCCGCAGGCGACGCAGGCCGCGGTGGAGCAGTCCCGCGACGGCGGATTCGGACTTTCGCAGTTGTTGGGCTACTTCCGCGAGCGTGGCGCCGTGAAGATGGTGGCTAATCACCGCTTCGCGTTGCTCATCCGGCAGTTGCGTCAAGGCGTCAGCCAATCGCAACAGGTCTTCATTGCGAATCGCCGCGACGCTCGGGGTGGATTGATCGGCCGACAGCCACTCCGCGAGCCGCGCGGACGATCGTTCCATGGCGTCCGCCAGCGAGTATTCCCGCGCGACATCTCGCTTGCCTCGACGCAAGGCTCTCATCGCATCGACCAGATTATGCGTCAGTGCTTTACGCAACCAAGCAACGCGGTCGACCTCATCTGCTGGCCAACATGGTCCAGCAGCATGCGCCTCGAGAAGCGTCTGTTGCACAATATCCGACGCCTCGACTTTGGCGTGCCATTGAGGATCGATCTGCATGCGTGCCAGAAGCAGGAGGTAAGGGCGGTATCGGTCGAGCGACGAGGCAGTCGAAGACTCGTCGGCGTGGGGGAATTCGGGCGCCGGTTCCATGCGAATTCTGCTCGCCTGGTGTGAGTCGCTTCTTAGGAAAGTGGAAATACAATCGGCCCGCACGTCGCGAACGACAGGCGGGCCGATGGAGGAGGTTGTGAAAAAAGCAGGGCGCGGTCCGCGCGACGCGAATCAGGTGCCGAATTCAGGGCGGCGGCGACCCAACTGCGATTGTAGACGCTGCACGATGCTGCTGTGCATCTGGCTTACTCGGCTTTCGCTCAAGTCGAGCGTCGCGCCGATTTCCTTCATCGTCAATTCCTCGTAGTAGTAGAGGATGATGATGAGGCGTTCGTTGCGGTTGAGTCCCTTGGTGACGAGCCGCATGAGGTCGGCCTTCTGGACTCGTCGAGTGGGATCCTCGCCCTTTTTGTCTTCCAGGATGTCAATTTCGCGGACATCCTTGTAACTGTCGGTCTCGTACCATTTCTTATTGAGGCTGATCAGGTTGACCGCGTTCGCCTCCAGGATCATTCGCTCCAATTCCTCCATGGGAATTTGGAGTTGTTCGGCGAGTTCGGGTTCGGTGGGATGGCGGCCCAGCTTGGCTTCGAGCGTTTTGGTCGCTTCACCCAGCTTGCTGGCCTTCGAGCGGACCAAGCGGGGCACCCAGTCCATCGTGCGCAACTCGTCCAGCATCGCCCCGCGGATGCGCGGGACGCAATACGTTTCGAATTTTACGCCGCGAGTCATGTCGAACGCGTCGATCGCGTCCATCAAACCGAAGACGCCGGCAGACACCAAGTCGTCGAGTTCCACGCCTTCCGGGAGTCGCGCCCAGATGCGTTCGCCGTTGTACTTGACCAAAGGCAGGTAGTGTTCGACGAGTCTGTTACGCAAATCCTGATTGCCGGGATCGGCTTTGTACTCACGCCAGACTTGCTCAATATCTTCGGCCGATGCGAGAGTGGTCGCCATGCGCTCCTCCGTGAGTGCCGCGCCATCCATCCTGGACGACGCTCGAGTTGTCAATTCACTATCCGATACTTTGTCGGCGAACTTCAGCCATTCGTCGCAGTTTGACAGACTAGGGTGTGCCGTAGCGCCTATCGAGTATCGGTTCCATGAAGTTCAAAGTTGAAAGGACGTGGAAAGAAACAATAAAAGGACGCTTTTGATTCGTGCGAGAGCGGCTAAGCCACTCCCCGTTGCCCCCGATTGCCCAGCTTTTGGCCGCCTAGCTTGGGGTCGCCTTGGCTGGAACCTTCGGAATTCGGACTACTGTTCTCCGGGCTGGGCGAGCCGGTCGCCGGCGAGCCTCCGCCTCCGCTTTGCGATCCTGACGCGAATGGTTCGCTCAGCAGACGGGCGGCCGTTTGAACGACGGCCAGGGCGGCGATGCTGGTCGAGTCTTGAGAGAGCAGAGGACGATGTTGTTGGGCCGCGGCGGGTACGGCCTCGTCGGCGGGAATCTGGCCGAGCAACCTGATTTCCCGTCCCAGGAAGCGGCGGCACGATTGATCGAGTCGTCGATGAACGTCGGTTGCCTCGTCTTCGCTGGGGGAGCGGTTGACCAGCAGGCGGAGGCAGGGTGAAACGGTTTCGCCAAGCAGTGACTTGAGCGTGGCGTAGGCGTCCATGACCGACACGTTATCGGGGGTGGTGACCATCAGAACTTCGTCGGCAGCCTGCCAAAAGCGACGCACGACTTCAGGCGAGCCGTGACCTACGTCGAGTAGAACCCATTCGGCGTGCCGACCCAGGCTCCGCAATTGCCGCAACAGACGATACTGAGTTTTTTCGGAGAAACCGCCCCCGTCTCCGGGCGCCCAGACTCCAGGTACGATTTGAATGCCGGCGGGCCCTCGTAGCAGTACTTCGTGAATATCGCGGCGCGACGCCAGTACGTCGGCGACGCCACGATGGTCCGACAGCCCACACAGTGTCGTTACATCGGCTCGCTGCACATCCGCGTCGACCAATACGACTCGAGCCCCGTGGTCGGCGAGCGCCACCGCGAGGTTGACCGCCAACGTCGTCGTCCCCACGCCGCCCTTGGCGCCGGTCAGCACCAGTAGCCGCGGCGGCACGCCCGCGCCCGCAAACGCTTCTCGGGGCGTGGCGAGCACGAGTCGGCGGAGTTCGGAGGCTTGATCGATCATACGGTCCATGGTCACGTTTATTCAATTATCAATCGCAGATTATTCGGTCGTGGCAACACACAGATAAAGTGAGTGGAAACGGCCTATAGGTTGGGGGCTCGATGTCAGCTCCAGGTGTTGCCAGAACCGGCCAACACGCGACGGGCCAACCGTCCGCGATCAGCAGCTTCAATGTCGTCGGGCACGTTTTGCCCATGGGTGACATAGCTCACCGGGAGCTTCGCCGAGCGGATCAAGGTGAAGACATTGCCGATGGCGGCGGCCTCGTCCAGTTTCGTGATCAACAAGGAAGTAACCCCCACGCGTGCGAACTTCTCCGCGGTTTGCCTCAACTGACTCGCGCCCGCCGCACTGCTCAACACCAAATGCACTTCGTCAGCGCGAGCCGCGTCCAAAATCGCCTGCAGTTCTTGAATGCGAACTTCATCGCGCGGGCTGCGACCCGCCGTGTCGAGCAGGATCAAGTCGAGGTCGGCGAGTCGATCGAGCGCGTCACGCATGTCGTGAGGCGTGGAAACCACCTCCATCGGCAAGTCGATAATGTCCGCGTACGTTCGTAATTGCTCAACCGCCGCGATGCGGTAGGTGTCGACGGTGACCAAGCCGACGCGACGCTGGTCTCGCAAGCGAAAGTTCGCGGCAAGTTTCGCGATGGTGGTTGTTTTCCCCACTCCCGTCGGCCCGACCAAGGCCACGATGCGCCGAGTCCCCGATTGGGTCAGAATCCCGCCGGTCGTTTCAATGTGGTCTTCCAAATAGCGGAGGATCCGCGATTTCAACAGGACGTAGTCGTCCAAGTCTTGACCGACGAGACCACGACGAGCGCGTTCCACTAATTCGCGCGCCAAATCTTCGCCTAATTCCGCGTCAATCAAGTCGGTAAACAAATGAAACAACGACGAGGGCAACTCGGGACTCGGCGCCGTGCGCGGCGAGGCGCACAGTTCTTCCACCAACGAACGTCCCAAGTGGCTCCCTTGCGGCAACGTAGCCCGCGTCCGCCGCCGAAACTCGTCGATCGCTTCCGTGGTTCTTTCCACCGACAAACTGGGCGAGTCGGCGGACAAATGGGGAGTCGACGCATGTTCCAAGGAATCGACTTCCGTGTCCGTGGCTTCGTTCGCCGACGAGCATGCCGCCGACGAATAACTCGCTTCATGCGACGGAAGATCCTGGTCCTCCAGAGGAGGAAGGCGACGAGGGACTTCGATTTCATTGGAAGCCGTCACCTCGACGTCGCGCTGTCCGCGGAGCCATTGCCAGACGCCTCCACGAATCTCGCGAGTGCGAAGGACGGACGCTTCCGGGCCTAACTCCTCGCGTACGAGTTGTAGGGCTTCCTGGAGCGTTGCGGCTCGATAGGTTTTGACTTCCATGTCGACTGCTCCTCGTGCGCCCGGACGGCGTTGTCTCCGTTGGGCGTTCGGTCTCTGTCGCTTAACGAATCGATTCATCCGCGGTGTGACATGCGTCCAACCGCTCTAACGTCCCCCCGCAATTCCCGCGTGGGAGTTGGCGGGGTCCGCCACGAGCCCCACGGACTCAATGCGAGTATCTCGCGTAATCTCCAAATAACTCAACACGACCAATCGTGGCAGCCGGGACGCAGTCAATCGCTTGACGGCGGCACGCACCGTGGGACTGACCAGCACTACCGGTGGACGATGCATTTGAACCAATTTTTGAATCTCGGCCGCCAACCCATCGCACAGGGCGTCAACCCAGGTCGGCTGCCATCGAGGCGTGCGGAAAGCCGCTCCTTCGACGACGCCTTCCGCTAAACGATCTTCGAGGGCTGGGTCAAGCGCGACGACGTGCAACCGTTGTTCGCGATCTCGATAGCGAGCACTCAAAGTGCGGGCCAGTCGTTGTCGAACGTGCTCCACCAAGGTCTCCGGGTCTTGAGTGCGCGGAGCGTAATCGCCAAGTGCCTCCAGAATCAATCCCAACTGGCGAATGGGAACTTCTTCCCGCAGCAATAATCTGAGAACTTGCTGAACATCGGCCAGACGCAAGTGTCCCGGAATCAACTCGTCCACCACGGCAGGCGATGTCCGTCGCAATTCTTCGATCAAGTGTTTCACGGCGTCACGAGTCAGGAGTTCATCGGCGTGATGTCGCACAACCTCATGCAGATGGCCGGCGATGATCGCCACGGCGTCCTGGACTTCGTAGCCGAGCGTTTCGGCTCGCTCCCGCGCGCTTGTCGGAATCCAGTACGCGGGACGTCGAGTAATCGGATCCCATGTCTCGTCGCCGACTAGGGGCTCAACCCCCGTGCCAGGGTCGATCGCCAGCAGTCGCTCCGGATGTAATACGCCATGAGCGACAGGATTGTGAGCGATACGCAATCGATACGCCCTTTCGTCCAATCGCAGATTGTCGCGGATGCGCACCTTCGGGAGCACCATGCCAATTTCCGCCGCCACTCGCTGCCGCACCAATGTCACTCGCCGCAATAAATCGCCATTACGAGCGGGATCAGCCAACCGTAGCAGTCGCATGCCCAGTTCGATTTCCAGCGGGTCGACGGCCAGATAGTCTTCCACTCGCTCTTCGCGTTTCCCTTCACGCGGATTCGCCGGGGCATCTGGAGTCGTCGCGATCGAGCCGGTCGATGTGGAGGGGCGGGTGGACGTGAAACCCACGGTGGTTCCTTGTCGTTCGCTCGTCGCCGCCTCGGGCGACTTCTCCGCGCTGGCTTTGCGTCCGCCGAAGTAAGCCAACAGAACGCAGCCGCCGCCCAACGCCAATAAGGGCGATTTCGGCAGCTTGGTCGCGACAAGCAACGCGAGGAACACGGCGGCTACCGCCAGGACTCGGGGATTGGTGAACAGCTGTCGCACCATGTCACGCGGCAAGTCGGACTGCTCGCCGCCCCGCGTCGTCAACAGACCCGCGGCCAGCGATACCAACAGAGCGGGAATCTGGCTGACAAGTCCATCGCCAATCGTCAATCGCGTGAATGTGTCGGCTGATTCGGCGAAGGTCATGCCGCCTTCCATCACGCCGATCACGAAGCCTCCCACGATATTGACGAGCGTAATGAGTACGCCCGCGATCGCATCGCCTCGTATGAATTTGCTGGCGCCATCCATGGCTGCGTGAAAGTCGGCATGTCTGGCTAGTTCCTGACGACGACGCTGCGACTCGGCGTGGTCGATCACGCCCGCTTGCACATCGGCGTCGATCGCCATTTGGCGACCTGGCATGCCATCCAAAGTGAAACGAGCCGCCACCTCGCTGATGCGACTCGCTCCCTTCGTAATCACGATGAACTGAATCAGGAAGATGATGGCAAACAGGACCAGTCCCACGACCAGTTTGTCGCCGGTCACGAACTGCCCAAAACCACGGATGATCTCCCCCGCCGCTTCCAGGCGATCCGTCGCTCCCTGGGTCAGGATCAAGCGAGTGGAGGCGACATTCAGGACCAACCGTCCGACCGTCGAGGCGAGAAGCAACGTGGGGAATACGCTGAATTCCAACGGGCTGCGGACGTATACCGTGGTCAACAAAATGATCACCGACAACGCCAGACTCGCTGTCAGCAGCACGTCCATGACGGCGGCCGGCAGGGGAACGAGCAAGACCAAGACGGCCAGGATCACTCCTAGCGGCAGGATCAACTCGGGCCAACGTTGAGCACGCATTGTGGTTCCATCCACCTGTCGTCGAACGGGGCGGCGGGGCCGCCGGAACGCTCGCGCAAGGCCTTGTCTTTTGTTTCCGGAATCCATTCCAGAAGAGGGCGCGGAGGTTACTGAAAGCTGACCCAGGTGTCCAGACCGGTTGCGACCAACTCGCTCGCGGCGCACAATCGCAGGTGTGAAAATCACTTGTCCTCGTTGTCAGGCGACCCTCAAGGTCGTCGCCGCCGAACCGGGCGCGGTTCACACGTGTCCCAAATGTCAGTCGCAGTTCCGGACAGGGGCCGCCCCGGCCACACCCGCGAATCGCGACTCCCAACCGTCGTCGCCTAACTCCTCCTCAGGCAGTTCGTTCGACGACTGGTTCGATGCTCCCCTGGCGCCAGCCTTGAAGCCTGCTCAACCTTCCCAGATTGCGCCGCCAGCCGGTTCCGCCAGTACGACCAAGGCGTCCAATTCAGGCAAGACTGCCGAGGCCGCCAGTTCCGGCAAGACAGCCAGTCAAGCTAAGACACCCAGTTCAGCTAAGGAGCCACCGCCGCAGCCACCCGCCAGTCCCCCGAAGAACCCCGTTACAGCCTCGTCAACGACTACCCCAGCGACGACGAACTCGTCGGTACGACCGCCGCCAGTTCCTAAACAGTGGCCGTCAGCGGCGGAAGGTCGACCCGAATTACCTCCCATTATGTTGGATGATCTGGAGGAAGAGGGGACGGGTAGGGACTTGCCAGCGAAAAGAGCCGCACAGGGTGGGGAGTTAGAACCCCCGGCGGATGAGCAGATTCTTGATTTGGCTCGGGAAACGGGCGAATATCGTTTTGGGGTGGCGTGCCCCGTTTGTGCGACCCGGATGGACTTTGTCAGCTCGCAGATCGGCCAGCAGGCGAGTTGCCCCGACTGCTTTACGACCTTCGAAATTGTGACGCCGGGGCCCCACACTGAACGGATGTTAGTCAGTGAGGATGGGTTTGGGGCGCCGGACCGACTGTCGTTAGAGGCGCCCCGCGAGGACAGTCGCCGATTGGATTCGCCGGATGTGCTGAAGCAGCGGGCCGACCAATTGCTGCAACGCGCCGCTGAGGAAATGAGGGCTCAACGGCGCGAGACCAACGAGACCGTGTTGAGCGACTCGGCAACGCACAGCCTGTTTCATTTTTTAATGGCGCCCACCACTTGGGTGCGGCTCATTGTTGTCACGGTGCTCGGCATTCCTGCTCTGGCAACGTTGTCGTTGGCGACTCAAGTGGAAGCAAACGGGTCGAGCAATTTCGGAAAACTGTTGTATCTGGTCATTGGATTTCCGCTGGCAGCGATCTGGTTCCTGGTTTTCGCGGCGCATTTGCTGGCGTTGCTGCGAGCGACCTCGGCGACAATCGGAGACGTCGAAGAATGGCCAGGGGCCAATGTCTTCGAGTGGATGGGGAGTGGGTTGCAATTAGGTTGGGCGTTGGCCCTGGCTGCGTTACCCGGATTCGCTCTCGTTTTCTTGGCGGCATTTTTGGGGTTGGGAGGTTGGGTGCTTGGGCTCGTCACCCCCTTCTCGGTCATCGCGTTCTTCCCGATCGTCTTGCTCTCGATGCTGCATGAACAGTCTTGGTCCTCAGTCTTTTCGCCAGAAATCTGGCGCGGGATGACTCGTGTATCTCATGTGGCCACAACCTTTTACCAAGCCTCTACCCTCTTGGGCATACTGGTCTGGATGGACCTCTGGCTGCTGTGGATGGGGAATCCCCTCCTGGCGCTCCCGCAATCCGTCGTGCTCGCGGTGCTGGGCTTCCTCTATTTCCGCTTGCTCGGCTGGCTCGCTAACTCGATCAGCCTGGAAGACGACGAGCAGATCGTTGCGTAGGCAGCCTCTTGGTTATATAAGCGGATGTTGATTACACTGGAGGGAAGTCGAGATCGGCCGTGGGGTCGCTGCCGATAAAACTGACATGGGTTGAAGAGTTCGAGCCAATGGACCGCAACGAGGGGGCACGATGAGCACACGACGACCAAGGGGCATGCAGGCGGGAACGTGGTGCGTGTGGTTCGGTTTAGTGTGTTTGACGGTCGTCGCTACGGATCATGCTTTGGGGGCCGAGGAGGGAGCGGCGGATCGTCCGGTCAGTTTCGTCAACGACGTACTTCCCGTGTTGACTAAGTCTGGCTGCAACATCGGCGTTTGCCATGCCAAGGCGGGATCGGGGCAACGAGGGTTTCAGTTGTCGCTGTTGGGATTCGAGCCGCTTGAGGACTACGACCATTTGGTCAAGGAAGCACGAGGCCGGCGTCTGTTCGCGGCCTCGCCGGAACGCAGTCTCTTGTTGCTGAAGGGGACCGCGCAGCTGCCTCACGGCGGTGGGGCTCGCCTTGAGCGAGGATCGGCCGGGTATCGCACATTGGTCGAGTGGATTCGGCAGGGGGCGCCGTTGGACCGCCCATCTGATCCCAAATTCGAGAACTTCCGCATTGAACCGGCAAGCGGTTTATTGGCCCGCGGCAGTCAGCAGTCGCTGAAAGTGATCGCCAAGTATTCGGATGGGACGGAGCGAGATGTAACGTCCATGGCGCTGTACGAGTCCAACGATTCGGCCATGGCGGAAGTGAACGACCAAGGGCTGGTGCGTGTGCTGGACCTCTCCGGCAAAGTCTCCGTGATGGTCCGCTATCAGGGCAGGGTAGGGGGCTTCAACGCCTCGATCCCGCTGGGTGCGCCCGTCGAGAATGTGCCTGCCTCGCGCAACTTTATTGACGACCATGTCTTCGCCAATCTACGCCAACTGGGAATTCCGCCATCAGTTGTCTGCGACGACGCCACCTTCCTACGGCGGGTGACGCTCGATATCGCGGGGCGATTGCCGACCGAGGCGGAAGCGACGGCATTTCTGGCGAGCGCCGAGCCCGACAAGCGTGATCGCGTCATCGACGAGTTATTGAAGAGTCCTGACTACGCTGATTTTTTTGCGGGCAAGTGGGCTGCCCTGTTGAAGAATCGACGCGACGACACGAGCGACATCGTGTCGAACTTCGCCTTCCATGCCTGGGTTCGGGACAGTTTATTGGCGAACAAGCCCTACGACCAACTGGTCCGCGAGTTGTTGGCGGCGACAGGCGACGTGATCGGCAATCCTCCCGTTGCCTGGTACAAGCGAGTGAAGGAGCCAAAGCAGCAGATCGAAGATGTGGCGCAGTTGTTCCTCGGCGTGCGCATGCAATGTGCTCAGTGTCACCATCACCCGTTTGAACGCTGGAGCCAGGACGACTACTACGCGCTGGCGGCCTTTTTCAGCCAGGTCGGACGCAAGCCTTCGGCGACTCGCGGAGAGGATTTGATTTTCCATCGTCGGGGCGTTGCGGCGGCGAACAACATGAAGACGGGCGCGCCCGTCAAGCCAGCCGCACTCGGCGATGCGATTCCACCGATCGCGGCCGATGAGGACCCGCGGCTCAAATTGGCTGATTGGATGCGAGACAAATCCAATCCCTTCTTTGCCAAGTCGTTGGTAAATCGCTATTGGAAGCACTTTTTTCAGCGCGGATTGATCGAGCCTGAGGATGACATTCGCGACACGAATCCACCCACGAATCCCGCGTTGCTCGCCGCACTTGAACGTCATTTCATCGAAGGCGGTTTTGATCTCAAGAATCTAGTCGGAACGATCTGCCGCTCTCATGCCTATCAACTGAGCTCGGCGCCCAACGAGCACAATGTGGTTGATCGCCAAAACTACTCGCGGTATTACCCGCGTCGCCTGCAGGCGGAGGTGCTTTTGGACGCGGTCGACGCCATGGCGGGGACTCAGACCGATTTCGCCAACCTGCCGCCAGGCACGCGAGCCGTCGCTTTGCCGGACAACAGCTATAACCGGCAGTCGCCGTTCCTCCGAGTTTTCGGACGACCGGAAGGGGAGAGCGTGTGCGAATGCGAGCGGGTGCAATCTTCGAGTCTGGCGCAGAGTCTCCATCTGATTAATTCCGCCGAGCTGAAGTCGAAACTCGCCCAGGCGACGGGACGAGCCGAGCGATTGGCGAAGGACGAGCGTCCGGCGGAGGTGAAGGTGAGAGAGTTGTATTTGACTGCGTTTGCGCGGGAACCGCGATCCGAGGAATTGAAGTCTGCCCTTGGGTATCTCGCGGAGACGCCGTTGGATGTCGCGGGGAAACCTGTCGATCCCCAACGGGCGGCTCGGGAGAATTTTCAGGACTTGATTTGGGCGCTCATCAATACCAAGGAGTTCCTGTTCAACCACTAGCGCTTGGTCTCACCTGTTCTTGCGTGGGTTGTGACAAATCACCAACGCGGCAGGACCGACAAGCGGCTTGAGGTCGAGGAGAAGAGAGCAATGATCTGGATTACAAACTCCATGGTTCGATACGCTGCGAAAGACGCTGGACTTGAGAGAATACGCCCTGTCGGGATGTTCGGCGCCGTGTTCATCTGCGGAGCCTCGCTATTGGCTCTGGCGTCGACGGCGACCGCTCAGTCGGTTGGCTTACCTTCGCCGCGCTTGCTGACCACGCTCCCTATGGGAGGAGCGACGGGGAGTCAAGTGGAGGTGGTGATCACGGGGGAGCACTTGGAGGAAGTCGGCGAGCTGACTTTTTCAACTCCCAAGATTACGGCTCAGCCCAAAATGGGGGCGGATGGAAAACCGGCGCCGCTCCAATACGTCGTTTCGATTGCCGCGGATTGCCCCTTGGGGCTGCATGAAGCTCGCGTGTCCGCTCGTCTAGGCGTCTCATCCTCGCGAGTGTTTTCCGTCGGCAATCTACCTGAAGTCACGGCAACGCAAGCTCGTCTGACTGCGGCGACGGCGATGGAACTCAAGGTCGGGTCAGTCTGTAATGCGGTGATGACCGTCAAGTCGGTCGATCACTATTGGTTCGAAGGGAAGAAAGGACAGCGGATCGTCGCGGATTGTGCGGCTCGAGGAATCGATTCCAAACTCGAACCCGTGCTGATAATTGGCGATGCTCAAGGTCGCGACTTGGTTGTGGAACGAAGAGGCGGGGTGCTTGACTATGCCCTGCCGCAAGATGGCAAGTACACGATCAAGGTGCATGAGCTGACGTTCAAGGGAGGGCCCGCCTATTTCTACCGTTTAGCTTTGCGCGAATTGCCCCCTGACGCTCCACTGGTGCGACAGCCTGCTACCCTGGCTGTCAACTCATTCTCCTGGCCTCCGGCGGGACTGGCTGACGCGGCCGCGACGAGCGAGCAGGAGCCGAATCACGAGCGAGGGAAGGCTCAAAAGGTCTCCTTGCCGTTGGATATCGCGGGGACCTTTTTCCCAGCCGCGGATGTCGACTATTTCGAATTCGAAGCCAAGAAGGGGGACGTGTGGTGGGTCGAAGTCGCTTCCGAGCGATTAGGCCGACCGACTGATCCCGCCATCTTGATCCAGCATATCGAAGGGAGCGGAGATGCCGAGAAGGTCACGGACGTCTTGGAGTTGAGCGACATCCCGAGTCCAGTCAAGGTCTCAAGCAACGGGTATGCGTATGATGGCCCTCCTTACAATGCGGGATCGAGCGATATTTTGGGGAAGTTCGCGGTCCCCAAGGATGGCTTGTATCGTTTGCAAATCACTGACCTGTTTGGTGGAACTCGTAGCGATCCACGCAATGTTTACCGCCTGATCATTCGCCAGGCGGCGCCCGACTTTGCAGTCGTGGCATGGGCGCTCCATATGGAACTACGGAACGGAGATCGTAATGCCTTATCGAAGCCCCTGTCGTTGCGCGGCGGCGCGACGATGGCGCTCGAGGTCGTGGCTATCCGACGCGATGGGTTCGACGGCGACATTGAACTGACGATGGAAGGCTTGCCCACGGGTGTGAAGGCCCAAGGGTTGAAGATCCCGGCTGGCAAATCACGAGGCATGATGCTGGTTACTGCTCAACAAGACGCGCCTCGCTCGCTGACGAGCGTTCAGTTTCAAGGCCAAGCCAAGGTGGGGGAGGCAACGGTCGTGCGACCCTGTCGGTTGGCGTCGATGGCGTGGCCGGTGCCAGATGCCTGGAGCGAGATCCCCAGCCCGCGCCTCTTGGCCGATGTCCCTGTTTCCGTGGGCGGCGGGGAACTGGCGCCCATCACGATTGCTCCCGTGTCGGGAGCGGAGATTCGCGAAGCCACGGTTGGCCAGAAACTAGTTCTACCCTTCAAGCAAACGCGTCGTAACGATTTTTCGGGCGCGACGATGCAATTGCGGGCGATCGGCGCGGGGTTTGAACAGGCTCCGCCCTTTGACGTGCGTTTCGCGGACGATACTGCCGAAGCCGTTATTGATCTCGCCGCGTTGAAGACGCCGCCGGGCGACTACGTGGTGGCGTTTTGTGGCGGGGCGGTGGCGAAGTACAAGTCGCACGCGCAGCCCGCCAATACGACCGACATTGTCGATATTGTTGTGACGGAACCGATCGCAATCCGAGTCAAGCCGGTGGAGAACCAATGACCATGACCCACTCTCAGAACGTGCAACGTGATTGCGTCGGACCCGCTCTCGGCATTACGTCGAATCGTCGAACATTCATGCAAGCAGGACTCGCGGGTTTCGCGAGTCTCAGCCTACCGGGCATCCTGCGTTTGCGTTCGCAACATCCACTCATGGCCGCGGAGAATAGTGGAGCGAAGCGGGAACGAACCGCCGTCATCATGGTGTGGAAACCAGGTGGTTGCTCGCATATCGACTCGTATGATCCCAAACCGACGGCGGGGAGCGAGTATCGGGGGCCTTTCGGGACGATTGCGACCAAGGTTCCAGGCCTGCACTTTACCGAGTTATTGCCTCGCCAGGCGGCGATCGCGGATAAGTTCACCATCCTGCGCTCCATGCATCAGTCCGCGGGGGGCCATCCCGCGGGTTCCATGCAGTTGTTGTCGGGTGACCCGGATACGCGAGACAAGCCCAAGCCGCGGCTGCCTGACTGGATGTCGGTAACGAATTACCTGCGAGCGCAAGAAGGGCCTCGTCGTCATCCTTTGCCAGCGTATGTGGGAATCAATCCGCCATTGGAGTACAACGGTCCCGCCTATCTCGGCGATGCCTATTCTCCTTTCACCGTGTCCGGCGACCCGAACCTGCCGACGTTCAACGTCCCCAACATTGGACTGACGGATGCGAGCGAGATTCGACGATTGGGCCGGCGCGCGGCGCTGCGCAAGAACTTGGACACCCTGGAACGAGCATTCGATCAGCAGCGCGAACTTGCCGCCCTTGACGAATTCGAGTCACAGGCCATGACGCTGCTCACGAACGCCAAGACGAAAGAGGCGTTTGATCTGAGTCGCGAGGATCCGCAGGTCCGCGATCGGTACGGACGGAATGCCTGGGGGCAACAACTCCTGCTCGCTCGCCGCTTGATCGAGGCCGGGGTGGAGGTGTTGACCACAAGCTTGAGCGGCCCGCTCTGTGGTCGAGTGCAAAACTGGGATGACCATGCCGTGAATCACCACTGCTTCGACGCGATGCGATTCCGAGCCGATGTGTACGATCAGGCAGTCACCGCGCTGATCGAAGACATCTATGAACGCGGATTGGATAAACGCGTGCTGGTGGTAGTTACCGGTGAATTTGGGCGGACGCCGCGGATTAGCTATGCGGCGAGCACCGGGGCTGGTGATGCGAGCGCCCCCGCGGGAACTCAACAGCCAGGGCGAGATCACTGGCCGCGGGCGTTTTCTAATCTCTGGGCGGGCGGCGGCATCCAGACCGGTCGCTTCATCGGCGCCACGGACAAGCGTGGCGAGGATGTCGTGGAACGCATCTGCGGCCCGGGAGATTTCCTCGCCACCATCTACCACCATCTCGGCATCGACTCGTCGACCACCTTCATTCGCGACTTCAATGGTCGGCCGACGCCCATCGTCGACCACGGCAAGCCCATTCCCGAACTGATCGGATAAACACAGTGATTGGACCACGAATTCCACGAGTCGGACGAATGAGTGATCGGAACGATGTTCGTGGTCCGCGATTAGTTGTGGTCGCCTGAGAGGGAGGCGATCTGAGTTCGCTCGATGACGCCGCACGGATTCTTTCTTTCATCTGGATTCGTGGCATTCTCGCGATTCGTGGTCGACGGACTTCCGTGCCTCCCAGTCGCGCACTCGGCCGCGAACCTGCCGGGAGTGACTTGACCACGAATTTCACGAATCGCACGAATGGGAGGTCTGAGTGATGTTCGTGGTCCGCGATTAGTCGTGGTTGCCTGAGCGGGAGGCGATCTGAGTTCGCTCGATGACGCCGCACGGATTCCTTCTTTCGTCTGGATTCGTGGCATTCGCGCGATTCGTGGTCGACGGACTTCCGTGCCTCCCAGCCGCGCACTCGGCCGCGAACCTGTCGGGAGTGATTCGACCACGAATTCCACGAATCGGACGAATGAGTGATCGGAATGATGTTCGTGGTCCGCGATTAGTCGTGGTCGCCTGAGAGGGAGGCGATCCGAGCGCGCTCGATGTCGCCGCATGGATTCCTCCTTTCTTCCGGATTCGTGGCATTCGCGCGATTCATGGTTGACGGACTTCCGTACCTCTCAGTCGCGCACTCGGCCGCGAACCTGTCGGGAGTGATTCGACCACGAATTCCACGAGTCGGACGAATGGGTGTTCGGAACGATGTTCGTGATCCGCGATTAGTCGTGGTTGCCTGAGCGGGAGGCGATCCGAGCGCGCTCGATGACGCCGCACGGATTCCTCCTTTCTGCCGGATTCGTGGCATTCGCGCGATTCGTGGTCGACGGACTTCCGTGCCTCCCAGTCGCGAAATTGGCGAACCTGGCGCTGTCCAACTGGGAGGTGGTTCGACGATCGAGTTCGCTTGGGTTAGCGCCGCGTTGCGAGTTCACAATTTGCGCAAAATCTCGAGTGCTTTCTTCTCGAAGATCGCCTGCCAATGAGGCGCCAGGATGCAATCGCTGTCTTCCTGGGCGTTCCCCGCGTTCTTCAGTTGTTCCGTGGTGGGAGCATAGTAGATGTATCCGTTGGTGTAGCCCGCGATGAACGTGTGGGGATGGGGCGAAACTTTTTTCAGGTTCAAGCCAATCTGAACGGTAAGTTCGCCAGGAAAAGTAATCATGACAAAATCGCCAATACGAATGCCGACAAGTTCAACGTTCAGCGTGCGTTTGCCGGCATCCATGTTCTGTTGATGATGTTTCTTCAGCAGTGCTAAATTAGTCTGTACTCGAGTGAGCTCTTCCATGGTGTGAATGTTCTTGAGATACGCCTCCATGTTGCGGCGATTCTCCTCGTCCAGGTGCTTCAAGTCCTCGCGACCATTCTGTCGGTCATGCAGGTAGCGATGGGCGTAGTAGGAGGGAAACTCGCCAGCCACTTGATACTTGACCACTAAAGGAAGGAATGTCTTGAAGTTGAGACTTGTGCCGCGGAGAGATTGTAGAAGGCGATTTTGTTCGGCTTGCAGGGAAACGATCCGCTCAGCCAAGTCTGCTCGCGGCAACTCCAGCAACTCGTGCACGACTCGTAATTGAGTCGAATCGCCGCAGGCGACGCGCTTGACCGCTCGTAGAGTGCTCAACCCCAGCATGTTGCCCAAAGGCTCGGCGTCTCGCGGATGATCGACATCCTTGTAGAACACGGGATTGATGTCGCCGCCACAGCCTTGCACGAACAGGGCGATCGCATTGTCGCCTAAGCTCTCTTCAATGGCCTTCGAGGCGTAGCCGGTCAAGTCGGCGGTGTTTCCTCCGCCGGGCACTCCTTGGATCGGATGGCAGGCGAAGTTGTAAACGACGGCCAGGGTGCGGCCATCGAGTCGATCGAGGCGCAACACGCCGATTTGCGGGTCGATTGGGCCAATGTCGGCCACCGTTTCGTCGGGCGGTAAGGAGTACGCATGACGCACATCAGCCTCGCGCCCATCCTTGAGCCGCATACGACGGTTCTCCATGATCCGATTCTCATGGCCGACTCCCACGCCCACCTTGACGGGGACTTGGGCTTCGATGGCCGCTTTGACGGCGGCTACCGTCTTGACGTCGATATCGTCGCACACGATTCCGTGGCAATGACTGGCATTAACGGCGACATGCGTGGGCTGAATGCCGTGTTCCTTGGTTAATTGCTCGCGGACTTTGGACAAGTAGTCATTACGAATGGGGCCAATCTCGCCGATGGCCACCGCATCCACGGTAATCAGTACTGCCGTCGTCGCGCCATCGCTTACGACCAGTGCTTTAACCCACAGTGGATCACGGGCGGGACCTGCTTCTCGTTTCGTCACATCGATTTTGGCGGCGCCCGCCCTTAACGGCGCCGCATCCGCGGGGCTGGAAGTGACCAGTAAGAAGACGAGCCACAAACATGGCGCGGCGGCGAGAGTTCGCACAAGTGACGTCCGAGCGCGGGGAAACGTTGACGGCATGGCGCGGCGCCTTCCTGGGAAAGTGGGACACGAGTAGGCGGGAAGAACATGACGCCTGAGTGTACCAGTCGATCCCAGAAACTCAACGTTGGCTTGAGCCGTCGCGCTACTGAAGTACGTCCGAAGGCTTGAGCGTTGTCTCGTCAGCTAGTTCGCGAGCAATCGCTAGCACTTCGGGCATGTTGCTACGGAAAGCTGATAGTACGAGTGGATCGAAGTGAGTTCCTCGATCCCTTTCCATCATCTCGATGCAATCATCGAGTGGGATTTTGTCTTTGTATCGCCGCTCGTTGCTTAGCGCGTCGAAGACATCGGCGACGGCCACGATGCGTCCTTCGATCGGGATCTCCTCTCCTTTCAGGCCGCGTGGATATCCTTTGCCATCCCAGCGTTCGTGATGGCTGATGGAAATGGTGGCCGCCATCCGGAGCACGGGCGACAATTGGTTATGGTCGAACTCATTGAGCTTCCAGCGTCCCCCCGTGGGGATGCACTGCAAGATCTTCAGGCCGTACTCGCAATGCTGCCTCATCACTTCCTTTTCGGGGTCGGTCAGTGAGGCCGGTTTGAGCAAGATCGAGTCGGGAATGCCGATCTTGCCGACGTCGTGAAGGATGGCCGCCTGGCCGATCAAATCGACTCTTGACGGGCTGAAGCCGAGTTGTCGGGCGATCAATGCCGAGAAGCGACCGACTCGTAGCACGTGATTGCCTGTTTCGTGATCGCGATACTCGGCCGCGCATGCCAGCACTCGAATGACCTCCTGGCGGGTTTGTTCCAATTCGGCCGTACGTTGCCTGACCTCGAGTTCGAGTCGAATGGAGTAGGCCGAGAGGTTGTCGTGGTGAGCCTTGACAATGAGGGCGTTGCGCAAACGAGCCAGGAGTTCAACGGGGCGAATTGGTTTTGCCAGAAAGTCGGTGGCGCCGCAACGCAATGCTTGGTCTTTCACTTCTTCATCGCCTTCAGCGGTGAGGATCAAGACCGGCAGATGATGCAGACGACGATCGCCGCGAATGACTTCCAGAAGTTGCAGCCCGTTGATCTGCGGCATCATCAAGTCGAGCAGAATTACGTCGGGGCGCTCGGCGCGAATCAGGTCGATAGTCGCTCGCGAGTCGGTGGTGGTGACGACATTTTCGTAGCCGGCGTTGCGCAGGCACTTCTGAACCACTCGGATGTTCAGAGGTTCGTCATCAATGATCAGAACCTTGGACTGTTCGAGTGGCGCGTTGGAACGCAGCAGTGTTTCCGAGCCGCCAAACAGCGACGTCAGCGGGACGATGGGCGTCCCGTTATGGTCCATGTCAAATCGATGAGGTAAGTCGGGCATGGCTTGCCGCTATGGCTGAATTACTCGTTCGAGAGCGATATGCCTCGAACGTGAATGTTGGGTGTTCACTCAGGTCGCACGCACGTTGTGGGCCAGATTCCACTTCTCACACATGGCGCAGGTCATCAGCAAAATCTCCGCGGCATCGCAAGGTTTGCGGAGCAGCAAGAGCCGGTCGGAAACCCCTAGTCGCAGCAGAATTTCATAAGCCGAGTAGTCTGAGTAGGCCGAGCAAATGACAAATTGGATTTCTGGATCGATCGCCGTGACGCGTTCAATTGTCTCGATGCCATCGATTCCTGGCGGCATGCGGATATCGACGAATGCCACCGCGTACGGTTGGCCTTCGCGTCGAGCGGTAAGCACCATCTCCACGCCTTCTTGGCCCTGTAGGGCTGTCTCCACCTCGAATCGCTGGCGAACATGCGACTCCGTGGACTCGCCGAACAGCAGCTCCTCCTTGACGCTCAACGAGTCATCGTCATAGGCGCCAAGAGCCAGGATTTTTCGAAAGTCGTCGTGGATGGCCGGATTGTCGTCAACGATCAAGACTCGGCGATTATTCCCGTGAATCATGACATTCGCTCCCGCGACTGATAAGGGATTTCCAGCGTGAAAGTGGCGCCTCGCCCCGTGCCCTCGCTTTGAACCGTGATCGCGCCGCCAATTTCCTTCATGATGTTTCCGCAGCTATGGAGCCCGAAACCGTGTCCACCCTTCTTGGTGGTGAATCCGTGCGAAAAGACCTTCACTAGATTCTCTCGAGGGATCCCGATGCCGTTATCGCTAACCGCTATTGTCGCCGAGTCCGTGCCGCGAGCCGCCAGTCGCAAAGTGATGCGGCCGGAACCCGGGGAATGAACCATGCGAACGGCTTCCATCGCGTTCTTGACCAAATTGAGGAGGACTTGAAGCAACCGCTGGCGATCTGATTTCACGACAGGGTTCGCGGTGAATTCGTGAGTGATGGTGATTCCCGATTTCGACAGCGAGGTTCCTAGCAGCTCCTCCACATCGCCAAGTAGTTCCCGTAACGTGCAGTCCTCAAAGACTTGGCAGACTTTCGCGTACTTTTGTTGAGTGGAGACGACAGCGTTAATGTGATCGACATGCTTTTTAAGCAACTCCAGTTCGCTCACTATCTTGTCGCGTTCCGCGATCAGGGCTTCGGTCACGTCGGTAAGGTAAGCCGGGAGTATTCGGCCTCGCTCGTCTCCAGTCAGGAACTTCGCAAGGTTCTCACCATGCTCGCCTAACAGACTCACGGCGCGTTTGAGTGACTTTATCCGTGAATCGTGCACGGTCAACGAGATCATGTTGATCCCGACGTTCACGCTGTTGAGCGCGTTTCCGACGTTGTGGAGCACGTCGGTGGCGATCTCGGCCTTCCCCGCCAAATACCTGACCTGGGCCTCGCGTTGAGCGCTCGCCAACTCGCCAGCTTGCTGCGACACTTGATGTTCTAGTTGTTCGGCTCGACGCGCCAAAACATCGTAACAGGCCTTGGCCATGAGAATGTTACGAACTTTCAAGCCCAGTTCCTGAAGATCGACTGGTTTGGGCAAGAAGTCCGTGCAGCCGGCCTGCAGTGCGCGCCGACGAGTCTCGGGATCGCAATATGCCGTCAGAACAACGATAGGTAGACACTGAAAGCGAGGTTGAGAACGCAAGTGTCGCAGAATATCCAGGCCGTTGATCACCGGCATCATGATGTCTAGCAGCAGCAGATCTGGCTGTTCGGCGGCAATCAAAGGGACTGCTTGGCAGGCATTCGTGGTATTGATGAACGATTCATAGCCCTGCCGCCGCAGTGTCTTTTCGATTGCCTTTAGATTCAATTCCTCATCGTCGACCATCATGATCTTGGCTCGTTTCGCGATGCCGTGCATGCGTTCGAGCTCGTCGGATGCGTCGGCGGCTGCCTGGACAACGACCGCGGGCCAGGGCGGCGAACCGGTATCAAGGGAGAGAGGCTTCATGGTTGAAATCTCGCGGCGAGCATCGCGGTGATGAGGTTCGCAATGGGCATGGCTTGCCGTCGGTTCGCGGGCTAACGAGGTTTCTTCCCATCAATGTAAAGAGGACGTTATCAACCTATAGGTTCGGTTGTGAAGGAATGTCTCGCCGGTGAGAAAAAACGGGAGAGTGAATCAACGGGATGGTTCGTATTCTGAGGGTCAGTAGGGTTGTGTAGTCTCTAGCGATTCTTCGCCAGGCGAGTCGGCGGCGAGGGCGTGAAATTGCTATTACAAAATTTGGTTCGTATTTGCAATTCGCCGAGCACTGTCAGCACTTGGCTCAATCGTTCCCAGCGTACAAGTGAGTTAGTCGACGAGTTCTGGCTTGACGGCTGCTGAAACGGTTTCCATGGACTTGTCCAGATAAGCTCGTTGGGCCGATCGGCAGAGGTCGACCAGTTCGTTGGTCAGACGCACCAGACCCTTCATATCGGACTCATTACGAGTCGCTGCCTCCAATTGAGCGGCCGCCTCGGCAATCTTGTTTGATTCGAACCGCGAAGCGGTCAAGCTGAGCCGATGGGCGAGGGTCGCGATTCCGCTCAGGTCCATATGATCGAGGGCGGTGGCCAATCCTTCGATTTGGTTGCCCAGGCTCAATGCCGCGGTTTGCGAGATCGTCACGTCCGACTGTTCGCGGATTCCTTCCCTTTCCGTCAGGAATTCGATAAATCGGTCGACAAGAATAGGGTCGAACTGCTGACCCGACCAACTCTTAAGTTCGGCAAAAGCCTGCTGAGGGCTCATCGGTTCGCGGTAAGGATTGCGGCTAGTAATCGAATCATAGGCATCGGCGATCGCGAGAATTCTGGCCGAAAGCGGGATTTCCGTTCCTACGGGAAGTTCGGGATGACGAGCATTACCGCCATACCAAGCGCGATAAGTGCGGATGATCTCATGCAATGCGGGCGACGAGAATGACGACTTGATGATCTCGACGCCGATACGCTCTTGCGAGTACATGACCTTCCATTCGTCCTTGGTCAGTTTGCCAGGCTTCAAGAGGATTGCATCGGGAACGCCAATCTTGCCGATGTCGTGCAGCAGAGCGGCGATTTCGAGTGTATAGGCTTCACTCTGGGGCATCAGTCGGCGAGCCACCATGACGCAAAGATCAGCCACTCGGCGCGAATGATCGGCGGTCATCTGGTCGCGATAAGCGAGTGCCGACACGAGAGCCATGACCGCGTTAAAAGGGATGGAGGGGCTGGCATCCACATCGGGCGCGACTGGCTGTGGAGCCGGTTTGGCGACATTACCCGCTTCAAACTCGGCGATTTGGATGGCCGCCTGGTCATACCTCACCACGCAATTGCGGCCGTTGCGCTTGGCCACGTAGAGACATTTGTCCGCTTGGTCAAGTAGTTCATTGGGATCGCGCGCTCCGAGGCTTCTGACCGAGACGCCCAAGCTGGAAGTTACGGCGATTCCCTTGTAGTCGGTCGCTTGAATCGACGTGCGGATCGATTCGGCCACTTCCACGGCGCCATCGAGTTCCGTGTCGGGAAGCAACACGCTGAATTCCTCGCCTCCATAGCGACAGATGATATAATGCGAGAATCGACTCTGACGCAGGACCTCGGCGGTCCTCTGCAGCACTAAGTCGCCCATTTGGTGACCATGGGTGTCGTTGATTTTCTTGAAATGGTCGAGATCGACCATGATGCATGCCAATGGAGAACCGACTCGCTCGGATTTCAACCACTGCTTCTCGAATTCGCGAAAAAACGCTCGACGATTAAGGCATCCCGTGAGTGCGTCGCGATTCGCCAGGCGTTCGAGCTCTTGATTCTGTTGCTGGATCTTGGCCCGCGACTCGCTCAAGTTCTTCAACATGTCCTTTAATTCGTCCTGCTGCTCGCGCAAGCGAGTGACGTCGTCAAAGCCGACCATCGTACCTCGCAGAACGCCATTGTCGCTGTAAACGGGCGCCGCGCTGATTTTCAAGATGCGAGGCGGCGGCAATTCACCGCGCAAGACTAGAATATCTCCCACTTGGGGCTCGCCTTCCTTTAAGGCGCGCTCCCACGGATACCCCTCAATCGTTCGTGTGGGCCCATCCATCTCAAACGGGAGTTCATTGGCCAATTTCCCTGTCAGCGACTCCACGTCGACGCCGACGATTTCGGCAAACGCCTGATTCGCCAACAAAATGCGTTGGTGCGCGTCCAAGACGAGTAACCCGCCCGCCATGTTGTCGAGCGTCTGCCGAACTCGCTTGGGAATCACCTGCGTGGGGTCGAGATGACGCATCATGTTTCGCAAGTAAACAAAGAAGAGCAGATAGGTGGATGCGGTGGCGAATAGACCAAGCGTCAACAAGGGATGTCGCTTGAACCAACTTTGCTCGAGGGGAACGTCGCGAAAACGTAGTTCGATGGTGCCCCAAGACTCGTCCCCCGAGAGTATCGGAATCCGTATCTGACTCGGTAAGGAACGGTCCGTGGCGGCGAGGTTCCAGTGTTTCGCGTGATCACCCGCTTCCAAAATCATCGTTCCCTCGGAATCGCGCAATCCGACGGAGAGTATGTCGGAGTCGCGCGCCATCAACTGAGTGAGGGCCGTCTCCATGGTCGGCAGATCGTTGCGACTCGCGAGTAACGAGCAATGCAGCGCGACGTTCTCACAGAGCTTGATTCGACCATTAAGTCGCGCACGGCTTTCGTCTGGTATGAGGCCAAAGAAGAAGGCAAGCAGCCAGACGCTGACTGCCATGCAAAGCAGGCCTAAGGTGACGCGAGTTGTCGCGGATATCCATTTCATGGGACTAATTCTCCTTCTTCATCATCGAACTCGCCGCCATATCCAAGGGAGTTCGGCGAAGCGTCAAAGATCGGCAGTGGGTCGACATACCGCCAAGCGGGGAATTGGGACATGACGGAAATCAGCAAGGACCCACCTTTAATCGTCCAGAAGATGTATCCCGCGGTGAAGGCGAATGACGCCAAGGCAACAGTTCCTACCGTCAGCTCGACGACTTGAGTTTCCTCGGTCAACTCTCTCTCAAAGTCGGTCAGACGTTCCCAGAACAGTTGTGGATTCAGCAGCGTCGCGACTTCGAGTGTGGAGGCCGTATCGGCGACCGACCATTCGCGAGACCAAAGGGGCGCCTGCTCGCGATACCTCTCGAATGCAGCGGTAAACTCGATGGGGCGCGATTCGAGTATTGTTGGATCGTCATTGATGATCACCGCTTCAGTGCGACGCGTCTGACTTTCTTGCCGTTCGGGCGTTGGGACATATTCGGGATGCAAACGTGCAAAGGAAGTGGATGCCGCTGGGCGAGGAGGCGCGGGGCCGAGAAGCGGGGTAGGCGGCGGCGTCTCCTTGTCTACAGGAGTGGGGCCGGGGCCGCCGTTCGATCCCCCGCCCGGTCCATAGACGTTGTTGACCTCAATGGTCACCCAGACAACGCTGCTCGATGCTTGACCATCGTCAACTCGATAGCTGAAACTCACATATCCATCAAAATTGGGGTCGGGGCGATACTGCAACGAACCATCCGAATTGAAGATCAACGTCCCGCTCGCCGGGGATGTTGCCAAGATGGCTTGCAGCGGCGTCAACTCCGCGTCGCTGTCGTTTGCAAGTAGGCCAGGTTGGTTGAGAACAATCAGCGAATCGCTATCGACAACGAAGCGTTCTCCCACCGCGATGGGGGCGTCATTGACTGGGGTGATCGAGAAATGGAACTCGTCAGTGATCGGAATGGTTCCGGCTTCGCCTCCGTCCATTACGGAGAAAGAAAAACCGTCAGCCGTCGTCTCGCCGCCATTGTGCTCGTAGGAAATGCGTCCGCTGTCGATGTCTTCCTGGGTGAAAGTACCGCCTGTCAACAGTTCCGTCCCCAGGAGAGTCAACCTGCCGTGGCTGACGGTCGAGATCACGGTGAAGATCACATCTGGGCCGGAGTCGTCAGGATCAGATTCCTGTAATTCACTGGGCGACAATGTGTGGGCGCCACCCTCAAGCAATGTGGCGCCAGTGTTGATTCCGATCACAACGTTCTCGTTGATATCTTCCACCACAATCGCAATTTCGCGAGTGATGGTGCTGCCGTCGTCTGATTCAGCCCGCACCGTAATCGTATGCGATGTGTCGAGTTCGAAATTGAGAAGACTGCCATCGGCGACGGTGACGAGTCCCGCGTGCGAATCGACTGTGAAGCGACCGCCGGCGTCATCATCAAGCGAATAAGCGATCGTATTGTCCGTTGCGTCAGCATCGAATGAGTACGCAATCACATGGACGACCGTGCCCGCGGGCGAGTTCTCAGTGACCCGATCAATTTCGAGGTCAAGATCGATGATTGGCGTCAGGTCGAATTCGTCGACATCGTTGACAGTGATGAGGTACGCCTGAGTGACCGTCGAGTGGTCAGCCGAAGTAGCGCGGATGGTGATGGATCGCGTGGGGCCGGCTTCGCGATCAATGTTCCCCGCGACGGTGACGACGCCCGTCTGGCTATGGATGGCGAACTGGCCATTCGAGTCATTGTCGAGCGAGTAGACGACCGTGTTGTTGGTCGCATCGCTGTCGACCGTGTAAGCCGTGATGCCGATGGTCGTTCCGACCACGGCGTTTTCCGTGACGTTGTTGGCTGCGAGGGCGGTATCGACAAGCGGCGTCAAGTCGAACTCGTCGACGTCGTTGACGGTGATGAGGTACGCCTGGGTGACCGTCGAGTTGTCGGCCGAGGTAGCGCGGATGGTGATGGTGCGAGTCGCGCCGGCCTCGCGATCAATCAGCCCCGCGACGGTGACGACGCCGGTCTGGCTGTCGATGGCGAACTGGCCATTGGAGTCATCGTCGAGCGAGTAGACGACCGTGTTGTTGGTCGCATCGCCGTCGACCGTGTAAGCCGTGATGCCGATGGTCGTTCCGACCACGGCGTTTTCCGTGACGTTGTTGGCTGCGAGGGCCGCATCGACAAGCGGCGTCAAGTCGAACTCGTTGACGTCGTTGACGGTGATGAGGTACGCCTGGGTGACCGTCGAGTTGTCGGCCGAGGTGGCGCGGATGGTGATGGTGCGAGTCGCGCCGGCCTCGCGATCAATCAGCCCCGCGACGGTGACGACGCCCGTCTGGCTGTCGATGGCGAACTGGCCATTGGAGTCATCGTCGAGCGAGTAGACGACGGAGTTGTTGGTGGCGTCGTCGTCGACCGAGTAAGCCGTAATGCCGACGGTAGAACCGACCACGGCATTTTCCGTGACGTTGTTGGCTGCGAGGGCGGTATCGACAAGCGGCGTCAAGTCGAACTCGTCGACGTCGTTGACGGTGATGAGGTACGACTGGGTGACCGTCGAGTTATCGGCCGAGGTGGCGCGGATAGTGACGGTGCGAGTCGCACCGGCCTCGCGATCAATCAGGCCCGCGACGGTGACGACGCCCGTCTGGCTGTCGATGGCGAACTGGCCATTGGAGTCATCGTCGAGCGAGTAGACGACGGAGTTGTTGGTGGCGTCGTCGTCGACCGAGTAAGCCGTAATGCCGACGGTAGAACCGACCACGGCGTTTTCCGTGACGTTGTTGGCTGCGAGGGCCGCATCGACAAGCGGCGTCAAGTCGAACTCGTTGACGTCGTTGACGGTGATGAGGTACGACTGGGTGACCGTCGAGTGGTCGGCCGAGGTGGCGCGGATGGTGATGGTGCGAGTCGCGCCGGCCTCGCGATCAATCAGCCCCGCGACGGTGACGACGCCGGTCTGGCTGTCGATGGCGAACTGGCCATTGGAGTCATCGTCGAGCGAGTAGACGACCGTGTTGTTGGTCGCGTCGCCGTCGACCGTGTAAGCCGTGATGCCGATGGTCGTTCCGACCACGGCGTTTTCCGTGACGTTGTTGGCTGCGAGGGCGGTATCGACAAGCGGCGTCAAGTCGAGCTCGTCGACATCGTTGACGGTGATAAGATACGACTGGGTGACCGTCGAGTTATCGGCCGAGGTGGCGCGGATGGTGACGGTGCGAGTCGCACCGGCCTCGCGATCAATCAAGCCCGCGACGGTGACGACGCCCGTCTGGCTGTCGATGGCGAACTGGCCATTGGAGTCATCGTCGAGCGAGTAGACGACGGAGTTGTTGGTGGCGTCGCCGTCGACCGTGTAAGCCGTGATGCCGATGGTCGTTCCGACCACGGCGTTTTCCGTGACGTTGTTGGCTGCGAGGGCGGTATCGACAAGCGGCGTCAAGTCGAACTCGTCGACATCGTTGACGGTGATAAGATACGACTGGGTGACCGTCGAGTTATCGGCCGAGGTGGCGCGGATAGTGACGGTGCGAGTCGCACCGGCCTCGCGATCAATCAGTCCCGCGACGGTGACGACGCCCGTCTGGCTGTCGATGGCGAACTGGCCATTGGAGTCATCGTCGAGCGAGTAGACGACGGAGTTGTTGGTGGCGTCGTCGTCGACCGAGTAAGCCGTAATGCCGACGGTAGAACCGACCACGGCGTTTTCCGTGACGTTGTTGGCTGCGAGGGCGGTATCGACAAGCGGCGTCAAGTCGAACTCGTCGACATCGTTGACGGTGATAAGATACGACTGGGTGACCGTCGAGTTATCGGCCGAGGTGGCGCGGATGGTGACGGTGCGAGTCGCACCGGCCTCGCGATCAATCAGGCCCGCGACGGTGACGACGCCCGTCTGGCTGTCGATGGCGAACTGGCCATTGGAGTCATCGTCGAGCGAGTAGACGACGGAGTTGTTGGTGGCGTCGTCGTCGACCGAGTAAGCCGTAATGCCGACGGTAGAACCGACCACGGCGTTTTCCGTGACGTTGTTGGCTGCGAGGGCGGTATCGACAAGCGGCGTCAAGTCGAACTCGTCGACATCGTTGACGGTGATAAGATACGACTGGGTGACCGTCGAGTGGTCGGCCGAGGTGGCGCGGATGGTGATGGTGCGAGTCGCACCGGCCTCGCGATCAATCAGGCCCGCGACGGTGACGACGCCGGTCTGGCTGTCGATGGCGAACTGGCCATTGGAGTCATCGTCGAGCGAGTAGACGACCGAGTTGTTGGTCGCATCGCCGTCGACCGAGTAAGCCGTGATGCCGACGGTAGAACCGACCACGGCGTTTTCCGTGACGTTGTTGGCTGCGAGGGCGGTATCGACAAGCGGCGTCAAGTCGAACTCGTCGACGTCGTTGACGGTGATGAGGTACGACTGGGTGACCGTCGAGTTATCGGCCGAGGTGGCGCGGATGGTGACGGTGCGAGTCGCGCCGGCCTCGCGATCAATCAGTCCCGCGACGGTGACGACGCCGGTCTGGCTGTCGATGGCGAACTGGCCATTGGAGTCATCGTCGAGCGAGTAGACGACCGTGTTGTTGGTGGCGTCGTCGTCGACCGAGTAAGCCGTAATGCCGATGGTCGTTCCGACCACGGCATTTTCCGTGACGTTGTTGGCTGCGAGGGCGGTATCGACAAGCGGCGTCAAGTCGAACTCGTCGACATCGTTGACGGTGATAAGATACGACTGGGTGACCGTCGAGTGGTCGGCCGAGGTGGCGCGGATGGTGATGGTGCGAGTCGCACCGGCCTCGCGATCAATCAGTCCCGCGACGGTGACGACGCCCGTCTGGCTGTCGATGGCGAACTGGCCATTGGAGTCATCGTCGAGCGAGTAGACGACAGAGTTGTTGGTCGCATCGCCGTCGACCGAGTAAGCCGTGATGCCGACGGTGGAACCGACCGCGGCGTTTTCCGTGACGTTGTTGGCTGCGAGGGCGGTATCGACAAGCGGCGTCAAGTCGAACTCGTCGACGTCGTTGACAGTGATGAGGTACGCCTGGGTGACCGTCGAGTGGTCGGCCGAGGTGGCGCGGATGGTGATGGTGCGAGTCGCGCCGGCCTCGCGATCAATCAGTCCCGCGACGGTGACGACGCCCGTCTGGCTGTGGATGGCGAACTGGCCATTGGAGTCATCGTCGAGCGAGTAGACGACAGAGTTGTTGGTCGCATCGCCGTCGACCGAGTAAGCCGTGATGCCGACGGTAGAACCGACCACGGCATTTTCCGTGACGTTGTTGGCTGCGAGGGCGGCATCGACAAGCGGCGTCAAGTCGAACTCGTCGACATCGTTGACAGTGATAAGGTACGCCTGGGTGACCGTCGAGTGGTCGGCCGAGGTGGCGCGGATGGTGACGGTGCGAGTCGCACCGGCCTCGCGATCAATCAGTCCCGCGACGGTGACGACGCCCGTCTGGCTGTGGATGGCGAACTGGCCATTGGAGTCATCGTCGAGCGAGTAGACGACCGAGTTGTTGGTCGCATCGCCGTCGACCGAGTAAGCCGTGATGCCGACGGTGGAACCGACCGCGGCGTTTTCCGTGACGTTGTTGGCTGCGAGGGCGGTATCGACAAGCGGCGTCAAGTCGAACTCGTCGACGTCGTTGACAGTGATGAGGTACGCCTGGGTGACCGTCGAGTGGTCGGCCGAGGTGGCGCGGATGGTGATGGTGCGAGTCGCGCCGGCCTCGCGATCAATCAGTCCCGCGACGGTGACGACGCCCGTCTGGCTATGGATGGTGAACTGGCCATTGGAGTCATCGTCGAGCGAGTAGACGACCGTGTTGTTGGTGGCATCGCCGTCGACTGAGTAAGCCGTGATGCCGACGGTGGAACCGACCACGGCGTCTTCGGTGACGTTGTTGGCTGCGAGGGCGGTATCGACGAGCGGCGTCAGGTCGAATTCATCCACATCAGTGACGGAAATCGTAATCGTCTGTACCGCTACTCCCCCTCGCTGGTCGTTGGCTGTCACCTGCACTTGATAGACGTTGTCACCTCCCACGTCGGCGGGCGATTCGAAATTCGGAGCGGACAGGAAGCTCAGCGTTCCCAACGCACTATTGATTGTGAATTTACTTGCGTCCGCCCCGCCGGTGATGGAGTAGACACGAGCGGCGCCATCAGGATCGGAAGATGTAACGGTTAGAAGTGACGTGGTATTCTCGGCCACAGTTAGCGTAGCGGGCGAAGTAATCGTAGGTGCGTTGTTAGTGGTGTTGATGGTAACGAGCGCGGAGGCCACGTTGCTGGAATGCACGCCATCGCTTGCTTGGAATGTGATGACTCGAGTGCTGGTGTCGGGATCAAGCGACGAGTTGTCGTAGCGTATGGAGCGTAGCACTTGCCGATAATTGGCGACGGAATCGACTCCGCTTAATGTTAGCGTATCGCCAGAGAAGTTGGCGGTAATGGCTCCCGTGGTAGTCGCCGTGAGGGATTCGCTGCCGACATCCAGGAGATTGGTGATGCGGATGGTCATCCCCTTGAGGTTCGAGCTATCCGAGTCAAAGATTGTGGCGTCCGTATCGGTGATCGCGACCGATCCGCCTCCTTCGGTAAAAATGGCGTTGAAATTCGATCCGATGGCGGTTCCACTATCATTGGGATCAAGGTCGACGGTTGGCTCAACCGCGGCGCCGAAGTAGTATCGGAAGTGAAGAGTGGTCGTTTCGCCCGCGGCAAGCGAGTTTACCTTGAATGCGAGGGAAACTGCTTCATCGGCTGTTCGAGACCCCGATTGCAAGAGCGTAGAGGAGCCATTGTAGATGGCTTGAACATCGCGATTGGAGAAACCTCCATAGGTCACTCTCGCATTGTCGCCGAAGCCCATGAGTCCCAGATAGGAGCCATCCGATTGCATGGCCTTGACAAAGGCGACGCCACTGCCGTCATTGCCTTGGGAAATGATGGTATTTGTCGTCTTGTAGCCGTCCGAGACTCCCTGCAAGACGTTGTTGTCAGGATCAACATTCCGATAGTAGTAAACGTTAGACATCGTGGCGGCAGTGGCATTGGTGAGTGAAACCGCGACGTCGATGTACAGATTGCCCTTGCCCACCTGATATGTCGTGTCAATGTTCAGGCCGCCGACGGCGCCAATCCAGTCGACTGATTCGACACTGCTGGACGTTGTGTAGTTGGTCAGCGCTCCCGAGATCTGCGCGGATTGCACATTGCTGTTGGAATAGGTACTCCCGCCAACGCGAACTCCCCATGTCTCTTCGGGGGTGCCGGGAAGAATGAAGTCGCCGTCGTAGGTGGCCCATCCGTCTCGTTCTGGATCAACCTCGACTCCCAGTTGTTGGCCAGCACTTACATAGCCGCTGGGAGCTTGCCCATCGGAACCCAGAGCACCGTCAGTGCCGATGCCAACCTGCAGGTAATCGCCCTTCAGAAATGTATCGCCGATGATCGGCACCGCGGGCGAAGTAATCGTCACACTGATGGTTTTGGACGCTTGCAGTGGTCCACCCACGCCCGTGCTTCCCAAGTCGTTCACGGTAAAGGTGATGGTATCGCTGCCGCTATGATTGATGGCGTTGGCGAAGGTCAGCCCATTGAGCGCGGTGTTGATTGCCGTCAGCGTTCCTGTGAAAACCATGGCCGAATCGCCGACGCCGTCTCCCGTGGTGAATGTGAGTCCCGCAATGGTGCTCAGCGAGAGTGTACCCTCGGATGCCGTCAAGGAGACACGGACAGTGCTGGCGTCGACATCCGAGACCGTCAAGGCGTTCCCGGTGCTCGAAGAGAAGACGAGCGAAGTGCCCGCGGTCACCGCGGCTGTTGTGGGAGCTGTGGAAGTAGGTGGGTCATTGATCGCGGTGACGTTGATGGTCAATGTATTGGGCGTTTGATCCCAGTCAATTCCACCATTTGCCGTTCCGCCATTGTCCTGGACCTGGAACGTCAGGGAAGTAAAGGCGACACCGTTGGCATTGTTTGGCGCGCGATAGACCAGTCGTCCCGCCGTAATGTCAGCGACACTGATAATCTGTCCGGATGTTACCGCGAGTCCATTGTTCGTAAGCGTGCCGATTGCAGGGAGTGTGACGATGCGAACTGCGTTTAAGGTGTTCTGAGGCGAATCAAGTGGATCGGAAAAGCCGAAATTCGAGACAGTGAATACGTAGTCGGAGTCCTCGAGTGCGGTAACGTTTCCATCGGCGCCGACAGGAGATTCGTTCACGTTGGCGACGCTGACCGAAAGCGTCTGCGTTGTGCTGAGCGAGCCATCGGAGACGCGGACAATGACTTGGTAGATATTGTCGCTGTTCGTGTCAGTGGGGGAGTCAAAGTTTGGCGCCGTGGCGAACGTCAAAACGCCAGATGAGCCGCCAATAGAGAACCTCGCGGCGTCGGCGCCGCCCGTGATTGAATAAGTGAGCGTCTGAGTCGGCAGATCGGCATCGGCGGCGACGACGGTGGTGACGGCCGTGCTGTTTTCGAGGACGCTCAACGCTCCTGTCGCGCCGCCCCCGTTGGAAGTGATGACGGGCGAATTGTCGTTGACCGCGGTGACGGTGACCGACAAAGTCTGGGTGTCGGTGAGCGTCCCGTCGGAGGCTTGGACGACCACTTCATAGATGTTGTCGCCATTGGCGTCGGTCGGCGACTCGAAGTTGGGCGCCGCGGCGAATGTCAACTCGCCGGTAGAACCGACGATGACGAACTTCGCGGCGTCGGCGCCGCCGGTGATCGAGTACGTGAGCGTCTGGGTCGGCAGATCGGCATCGGCGGCGACGACCGTGGTGACGGCCGTGTTGTTCTCGGCGACGTTCAAGGCCCCTGTCGCTCCGCCTCCGTTGGAAGTGATGACGGGCGGACTGTCGTTGACGGCGGTGACGGTGACGGACAAGGTCTGGGTGTCGGTGAGTGTCCCGTCGGAGGCTTGGACGACCACTTCATAGATGTTGTCGCCATTGGCGTCGGTCGGCGACTCGAAATTGGGCGCCGCAGCGAACGTCAACTCGCCGGTAGAACCGATGATAGCGAACTTCGCGGCGTCGGCGCCGCCAGTGATCGAGTACGTGAGCGTCTGGGCTGGAAGGTCGGCATCGGTGGCGACGATGGTGGTGACAGCCGTGCTGTCCTCAGCGACGTTCATCGCTGCTGTCGCACCGCCCCCATTGGAAGTGATGACGGGCGGATTGTCGTTGACGGCGGTGACGGTGACCGACAAAGTCTGGGTGTCGGTGAGCGTCCCGTCGGAGGCTTGGACGATCACTTCATAGATGTTGTCGCCATTGGCGTCGGTCGGCGACTCGAAGTTGGGCGCCGCGGCGAACGTCAATACGCCAGAAGATCCGACGATGACGAACTTCGCGGCGTCGGCGCCGCCGGTGATCGAGTACGTGAGCGTCTGCGCCGGTAGATCGGCATCAGCGGCGACGACCGTGGTGACGGCCGTATTGTTCTCGGCGACGTTCAAGGCCCCTGTCGCACCACTCCCGTTGGAGGTGATGACGGGCGGATTGTCGTTGACCGCGGTGACGGTGACCGACAAAGTCTGGGTGTCGGTGAGCGTCCCGTCGAAGGCTTGGACGACCACTTCATAGATGTTGTCGCCATTGGCGTCGGTCGGCGACTCGAAGTTGGGCGCCGCGGCGAATGTCAACTCGCCGGTAGAACCGACGATGACGAACTTCGCGGCGTCCGCGCCGCCGGTGATCGAGTACGTGAGCGTCTGGGTCGGCAGATCGGCATCGGCGGCGACGACCGTGGTGACGGCCGTGTTGTTCTCGGCCACGTTCAGGGCTGCCGTCGCGCCGCCTCCGTTGGAGGTGATGATGGGCGGATTGTCGTTGACCGCGGTGACAGTGACCGACAAGGTCTGGGTGTCGGTGAGTGTCCCGTCCGAGGCTTGGACGACCACTTCATAGATGTTGTCGCCATTAGCGTCGGTCGGCGACTCGAAGTTGGGCGCCGCGGCGAACGTCAACTCGCCGGTAGAACCGACGAGGGCGAACTTCGCGGCGTCGGCGCCGCCGGTGATCGAGTAGGTGAGCGTCTGCGCCGGTAGATCGGCATCGGCGGCGACGACCGTGGTGACGGCCGTGTTGTTCTCGGCCACGTTCAGGGCTGCCGTCGCGCCGCCTCCGTTGGAGGTGATGATGGGCGGATTGTCGTTGACGGCGGTGACGGTGACCGACAAAGTCTGGGTGTCGGTGAGCGTCCCGTCGGAGGCTTGGACGACCACTTCATAGATGTCGTCGCCATTAGCATCGGTCGGCGACTCGAAGTTGGGCGCCGCGGCGAACGTGAGAACGCCAGAAGAGCCGACAATGGAAAACTTCGCGGCATCGGCGCCGCCGGTGATCGAGTAGGTGAGCGTTTGCGCCGGTAGGTCGGCATCGGTGGCGACGACGGTGGTGACGGCCGTGTTGTTCTCAAAGACGTTCAGGGCAGCCGTCGCACCGCCCCCGTTAGATTCGATGATGGGAGACGCATCATTTACCGGGAGAATAGTGATCTCGAATACCAGAGGACCTAGCGTTCCACCATCTCCATCGACAACGGCGAACTGAAAGTTATCTGAAGCTGTCTCAGTGCCGCTGTGCAGGTAGGTGATGATGTTGTTATTGATGTCTTGCTGGGAGAAGACGCCGCCAGTGGTCAAGGCGACTCCATTTCGTCGCAGTGTCCCATGCGAAGGCAACGATTGAAGCGTGTAGACCAAGGCGGAAGGAGCGGTGTCCGCGTCTGCTACTGCGAGCGAGTTGGAGTTAATCGCTCCTGAGGCTCCCGCGGAGACTGTCAATCCAAGGTTCAAAGCCGGAAGCGCCAGTGCGTCGATTTCGAACGCGGCCAGGGCATGTCCGTACAGACGAATCTCATCAAGCTGTCCATTCCAAGCATTCGTCAAGCCGCTGCTGCTGACACCGGCGCCGATGGTGATCGAGTCGACCGCGGTAACACCGGCAACAAAGGTCGTAGTCGATGGATCACCACTGGTGTAGACCACACTGCCGACTCCCAGCAGTTCGCCGTCGACGTAGAGTTGATTGCCGTTTGAGCCGACCGTGACAGCGACGTGATGCCACTGATTATCGTTCAGCGTCTGACCGATTGTCTGCACGTTCAGCTGTGACACGCCGTTCTCGATGACCTCGAAGAACAGGTTTCCGCTGCTAATGCCCAGTTGCGCGTGTGAACTAGGGTCCGATGCGTCCGCGAAGTCGAAGATGACTCGAACGCCAGAGCTTGAGGTCTTGATCCAGCCAGCGATGGTTCCAGACGACAGGGTTCCGAGGGTCGAGGCGTGGGACGACAGATCGACGAAGTCGTTAACGCCATCTAACGAAACGGCCTCGACGCCCACACGAACGCTTGCGGAATTGGAGGCGGCGCCATTGCGGAATTCACCATCGTAGTTGTTGCCGCTTGAGTCGACTGGGCTGTTCTCGAATCGCCAATGACCGAGCAGATTATCGATAATATCAATGATCGGCGGGGCGTTATCCGACGCCGTCACATTCTCGGCAAACTCGCTGGTCGCGCCGAATTCGCCGCCAAGGAGCGCTTGAGTTGCCGTGGCGGTGACGATCTCGCCAACATTCAGGGTCAATCCGTTGAGAGTCGTCGAGAAATAAGCTCGCCCCGTCGCATCGGTAGCGGCGACTATGGCGCCCAAGAACGTCAGGCCTTCACCATGTCCGCTGATATCGCCTACCGGCGACGAAAAGAACTCGACGCGGTACGACTGGTTAGCCGCGGAGTCAATCGAGCCCCGAATGAATGTCTGGCCGCCACTGGAGAAGACTGATATCAATTCGGGAGAATTCTGGAGATCGTTAGGTCCCGAGTCGGCGTCATCCACGTCGTTGCTCGATACCCCATCCGCGCCGAGATCGATGCCAAGCTGCACGTGATTGGCAATACTGTTGCCGAGAATCGCCACGGACGACGTTGTCGAGTCTTCAACGAGAATTCCATGCGAGTTGTTCCAGATCCGATTCGCGGCGGCGCCCGAAGTGCCGCCAATCAAGATGTCAGTCGAGCCGAATCGTACGGACACGCCGACTAGATTGCCGACGCTTGAAACTCCGTTAGCGCCCACGCCAATCGAGTTGCCTTGGATCGTGTGCCCCTCGCCCGCTTCGATGCGTACCGCGATATCCCCGCTTCCCCCAATGACATTGCCCTCGCCCACTCCCGTGCCGCCGACTCGATTGCCGACATTGCCTCCCAGAAAGACGCCATTGAACGTGTTGCCTAAGGCGACGTTGCCCGTGGAATTGACTCCAATCCAGTTGCCGATGATGACGTTATTGTCCGCGCCGCCATCCAAATAGATGCCATAGCCATCGTTGCCAGAGATCAGGTTTCGCTCTGAGCTCGTGTTTCCTCCGATAGTGCTGCCTTCACCTCGAAGCAATATGCCAGCGCGAGAGTTTCCTTGGTCGATTGCGCCAGTCACGTCGACGCCCAAGTAGTTGCCAACGATCAGGTGATTGTTGCTGTGGAAGTCCCCTACGATGCCATCCTGAAAACTCCGGATTACTAGCCCGCGGATGACGCTGCCGTCGGCGGCGTCTCCTAGGGTGATTCCCGCCGCCCCAGCACCCGCGGCGGCGCCGTTGAGAACCACCACGGGAGTGCCCGCGAAGTCGAAGTCCGTTGATGCGTCGAGCAGAACCTTGTCGGTGATCGTCGGTAGAGCCGATGTCAGGTTGATGGTATGTGCGCCGCCGACCAGGGCATCCACGATATTGAAGTAGATGTGGTCTTCGCCTGCCGTGTTGTTAGCCGCCAGAATGGCCTCGCGGAGGCTGATACGTCCATCGGCGCCCTTATTGGCCAATAGTTCGCTCGCGGAGGAGGTCGAACCGTCCACGATGTCGCTGGTCGTGTCGACGATCAGCGGCGAAGCGATCTGCTTAAAAGCGAAGTAGCCAAAGTCGCTGCTTGACTTGTTGACTCGGTCGTCGCTGCCGATGATAAACCCTTCGCTATGAAGCGACTGAATGTTGTTGGCGGCGTTTGTGTTTGAATCGGGGAATATCGTGTTATCCGTGTTGGGGCCGGTCGAGGTTGTCTTGAATGCCACGTTGTTGGTGCTGTTCAGTTGACGCACCCACATCAACTCGGGCTGGAAACCAACTCCGTTGATGGAACGGTTGTCGGAGTTGTTTCCCACATAAGTGGCTTGACGGAAGTAGTTTGCGTCCGCATTGAACGCGATGTAGTGGATGGTTTGTCCCGATTCGTTAACCCCGGCGCCTGAGGAAACGGAGAAACCGTCCGAGTTATAGCTGGTGACGCCATTGGAACCAGGGCTGCTGTCGTCAAAGGCGAAGGTGTCAGGAGGGGCGAGTGACGAATGGAACCGTGCCAGACCAGAGCCCGTCGAGGCAAATATCGTCAATTCAGCCTGAAATCCGACCCCCGTGATGGTCTGGCTGCTTCCGTTCCCGTTGTAGGCGCCAAGGTCGATGTGATCTCCCGCGCCGAAAGCCATCCAGTGGTAAGTTATGCCCGACGAATTAACCGCGTTATCATTCCCGATCGTGAAACCGTCGCCGTCCAGTGATTGGATGAGATTCGCGACAAGGCCGGACGAGCCAGTCATACGCTTGGCGGCATCGCCAGCCATGGTCGACGTGCGTAGAACTCCTGACTGAGTCGAGTTTCCTGGGATGACGATGATGGCTTCCGGTCGGAAGCCTAGTCCCGAGATCACTCGATTGTCGAGACCATTTCCGGTGTAGCTTCCGCTGAGGACCATGTTAGGGCGATGGGCCAGGATGTTGCCGCCGAACTCGGAGGTGGCGCCGTAATTCCCGCTGCCGAGATCGACAGTAGCGGTCGCGGTGACAAGATCGCCGGAAAGCAGAGTCTTATTGGGAAGCGTGACTGAGAAGGTTGCATTGCCGCTGCTGTTGGTCGTGACGCTCGCCGTTCCCAACAACTCACGAGCCTCACCATAACCAGAGGAATCGCCGGTCCCGAAAGGAGATCGATAGATTTCCACTCGATAAGTCGTGGCAGCGGCGCCTCGCATCTTGCCTGTAACGACGACATCGTCTCCTACACTTGTCGCGGTCTGCAGTTCCGGGAAGTTCAATAGGTTATTGGCGCCCGAGTCGGCATCGAGTACGTCGTTGTAGGTGAGGCCGTTATCGGCTCCTAAATCAATCGCTTGTTCACCGTTCGCATAAATCGAGTTGCCGAGAATGGTCGCCGCCGTGCCCGCGGCCGTGTTGACCAGGATGCCATCACCAAGGTTGTTCGCGATGACGTTGGCTGCTTGGGTGGTTGTGCCGCCGATGACGGTTCCAGTAACCGAGTTAGTCAGTCGAATTCCATCTCCCAAGTTGCCACGGACCGAAGACCCGTTGGCTGCGACGCCGATGTAGTTCCCCAGAACTTTGGTTCCGCTCGCACCGTCGATCCCGATTCCGTGAATCGCATTGGAGGCGATGACGTTGCGCGCGGAAGTCGTAATGCCGCCGATCGTATTGTTCGTGGCGCCAACGAGATGGATGCCATCGTGGGTGTTGCCTATCGCCGTAATGCCATCCGCGGCAAGCCCGACGTAATTGCCGATAATCAGATTGTCGGCCGTGGCGGTGTCGTCGATGGCGAGCCCGGCATTGTTGTTGCCCGAAATGATGTTGCGATCCGATGCCGTCAACCCGCCGATCGTATTGCCAGTCGCACCGGCTTGGAGTTGAATGCCGTCTTCCGTATTGCCTCGATCCAGTTGTCCGGTGAAGTCAGTGCCGATGTAGTTTCCCGCGATGACTACGTTATCGGCGCCATCCAGCAGAATGCCATTCGTGCTGAACCGGTTGATCACGAAACCTCGGATCGAACCGCCGTTGACCGTGGAGGCTAGTCGCAATCCGGCAACGCCCGAACCAGCGGACGCTCCGTTCAATTCGATCACGGGGCTGCCCGCGAAATCGGTATCGGAGGTCGCGTCAATGACGACGGCTTCGGTGATGGAGGGAAGTGCGCTGACTAAGTTGATCGTCTGTTGAGCGCCGCCCGGCAGATTGAAGCGAATCGTGTTCAAGCCCGCGGTGCGGTTCGCAGCATCGATTGCTTCACGCAAGGAGATTACGCCGTCAGCGCCGCGGTTACTCAGCAAAGTCGCCAGTGTGAGCGTCGTGCCGAAGCCAGGAGCATCCGCGACATCGCGACGAGTATCAACGACGACTTCGGTCGTGAGGCCGGTGACCGCGCGGTTCGCCGACAACTCGGAGGTTTCGCCACCCACTGGCGTCATGGCGGCCGAGACGAAATCACCGTGATTGACGGGCGCATTCAGGGATGTGTTGATGACTCCCGAGCCAGCGGCGTTGGTCGTAATGTCCGCATGACCCAGATACACGCGGGCTTCACCATGGGAATCCGCGAAGGTGGGACCCGACGAGAAGAACTCGACGCGATAAGTCGTGTTGGCGGCGCCACTGAGAGTTCCGCCAATCGTGGTGATTCCTCCACCGGAACTGGCGGAAGTCAAGACAGGGAAATTGCCCGAGGAACCGTTGGCATTCACATCAATGGCGATTCCGCCATTCAGGTAGATGCTGTTGCGCAGGAAGACGTTTCCCGCGCCTGAGTTGTTTCGAGTTTCAATGCCCGCGTCTTGCGCGCCGGCGATGACGTTACCTTCATTGACGCCAGTCCCGCCGATCGTATTCGCAGCAGCGCTGCTGCCGATGTCGATTCCATCGTCATCAAATCCCAGAGTTGTCGTCTGATCGCGCGAGACGCCAAGCAGGTTGCCGCGAATGATGTTCCCCGTCGCAGTTGCATCGTGCAGGCGAATTCCCTCATCCGAACCAGCGATGATGTTTCTGGTCTGAGCAGTCACGCCTCCGATCACGTTGTTGGCACTTTGAATGCGAATGCCATCCGACATGGCGCCAAGCGTCTCGGCCAGTGCGTTGCCCGTGGCGTCGGTTCCGATAAAGTTGCCTTGGATGACGTTGTTTGATCCCGACTCGATGTAAATACCGGCCGCGTCAAAGCGATTGATCGTGAGTCCGCGAATTGTCACATTACTGGCGGTTATGCGGAAACCGTTGGTGTTGTTCGTGGCATTGCCATTCACGACGATCGCGGGGATCGCGGTCAGAGAGCTGTAGTCAGGTTCCGTCCAACCGTCGATCGTGATCGACTGCGTTATGGTAGGTAACTCCGACGCGACGTTGATCGTGTGGGGGCCGACGCCCGCGATGTTGAAGGTGATTACGTCTCCATTGACCGCGGCGAGCATCGCGGCGCGTAATGAGCCAGCACCCGAGTCGTTGGTGTTGGTGACCGTTAATGTGGCGAGCAGACCCGTCCATGACTCGCCTTCCACCTCGTTCATCGCGACCTGGGATTCAATCTCTCCAACCAAGTACTCCAACGTCCAGTCGGCGCTCATGGAGGCTGAACCGGTGGCGTCGTCGCTGCCAGCGACATCGGCCTGCGCCAACTCCGAGATCGCTCCCAAGAGGTGTTGACCGTCTTCGGTGCTCGCCAAGTCGCAGCCATAGACCAGGATGTCGCCGTTGGCGGTGAGAGCATGGCCCCACTCGCGGATCACGTCGGCATGTTCGTCGAGGTTCGCCAGATCAAGGCGAGTCGAGCCGAGTCGCAGCGAGTTGCTCGTGCCATGGGTCACGAGGTGAATCGCGTCGATGTCTTGGCGAGTCGCCAGTGTGTCGCGAATCTGCGTAGTACCGTCGCTCGCCTCGTCCAGTAAAACGATTTCAATGTCTCGAGTGCCGTCGTTGTTGGCGAGGATGCCGGCGACGAGCGTCGTGTAGTCTTGAACCGACGTGTCGACAAAGGCGATCTCGCGCCGCATGCGATCGATGTTGAAATCGAGAGCATCCGCGTCGCTCCAATTGTGCTCGATACCCCAGGAATCTTTGTCGTTGTCAATTGCCTGAAGTGCGAGCGGAGGCGTCTCTGCGTCGGCCGTCAGCAGTTCTGCGACGAGTTGAGCATAGTCGTAATCTGAGTTGCTTGAGTTGTCTGTCCGAGCAGCCTGAAGGTGGTCGACAGAACTCGATTCGTAAAGGAAGCCACCGTCTTCGGCGATGGAAGGTGATGCATCCGGCTGGGGCGTCTGAGTAGCGATCGCGGAAAATGTATCGTCCGTACCAGACGATTGGGCATTGCCGTTTGTACTTGAGGTACCTGTTGCAGGGGTCGCGGCGAAGGTGACGGCGTCCGAAGGCGTCAATTCAGGCGAATTTGCAGCGGGCGGGGCGCTGAGCGGAGTGGCGCTAAGGAGCACTCGGTCTTCAAGTTGCGCGTAGTCCGGCGTGGGTTTGCGGAACTTCTTGAACATGGAACTCACTCGAACGTTGCTGTTTCGCCACGTGCTGTTGGAAAAATCGCACAGCCGCGAAGGCGCGCAGAAATCGGAACTTACCTGTAAACATAGGTCGCTTTTCCGGTGGAGATTGTTGGAGATGATTGGAGTTGTGGCGCCTGACATGACGATTGTGCCGGTCCGATGAGCAGACGAGGGTCGGCGAAATCAGTCCAGTCGTGACGGCCTTCCCGGTGCTAACGCGTGCGCCGTCCCACGGAGTTCCGTTCATAACACTCATGACGATTGCTCTTCGCTTGCTTGGGATGACGACCGTAGCGAAACTACACGGCGTTCTTGCTGTATTGGCGGCGTTTCTCGATTCTCTTCGCCGCTGCCCCAGGAGCATGAACTTCACTTCGTTTTCTGGTCGAACAAAAAGCAGTCACGATTCGGACGTTTCATGGACGGAACTCTGAAGGGACTTATATGAAGCTGGCAAGGACGCTAGTCCTGTTGTTCTCTGCGACCTTAGTGCTTGGCGCCAGCTTGCTGTTGGCCCAGCAGCAAGAGCAGAACAATCCGCAACTCCCCTCGCTCAACGAGACCGATGACGTTCAGGGCGACGCGCTCAGGGGCGATGAACTCACCCTGATTCTGCGACGCCTACCGCCGGTGGTCGATGACCTGCCCGCTCGCCCCGGATTGGAGCGTTTGCCGCCGGTGGAGTCAGAGGCCTGCGAAGGGCTATTGAGGCTCCCAGCCGCCACGGACGAACTGGCATTCTCCTCGGCCGATTTGGCGGGTTTCGATTATCCCCGAACCAGTGGGGCCTTGTCGGCGGTTGAGAGCCGCGAGGATGGCGACGTGGAACGTCTGCCCAGTGTCGGAGAGTAGATCGAGGCGTGAGAACGCTCCGACGTTTCGGATCGCGGGAAGGATGTAACATGAGACGACCGGCAAGGACGCTGGCGGCGCTCGGCACGCCGACGCTTGCGATAGCGCTCTGGGGAGGATATCTCCAGGCGCAGTCGGCGTCGTCCGCGTTGCTGTCGCCCTCGACTGCCAGTCCGCCGGTTGCGCCTTCCGAGCAACTGCCATCTCAAATGCATCGCCTGCCTCCCGTGGAAGATCCCGCCGCCTATCGGGTGATGGAGCGTTTGCCGGCGGTGGAAGCGAGTCCTCGCTCGCCGATGCCTCCACTCTCGTCCCCAGTCGTTTCAGACGCGGAGCGAGGGATGGGAGGGAGCCTGGTCCGCCTGCCAGCAGCGTCCCCACGAGACCCGTCGTCACCCTTGATGGCGCCCGCCTCGCCCAACTACTCGCCCATCGAATCGTCCGTCACGACGGGGCTCACGCCGCCGCTGCCGCCAGAGAATGGCGAAATACCAGCCGGTTTTGAGCCCTGGTGGCAACCGTACGCCGTGCGGCCGTTGCGAACTTCGCCAGCGCCCATGCCGGTGAGCGTCGAGTCGCTCATCCTATCGGCCCTGCGTTACTCGGCGCGAATCCAAGCCATCAGCGATAACGCGATCATCGCCGAGACGTCGATCACACGAGCCGCAGCCGCGTTCGACACCCATGCCTTCATGGAATCCAAAATGGTCCGGACCAGTGTTCCCACGGGGAGCACTTTGGAAGCGGGCTTCAACGTGCCGCGATTACGTGAAAGCGACTGGTTTTATCGGGCTGGGGCTCGCCGACGCACATCGTATGGCGGCAAGCTCGAGGCATCGCAGCAAGTCGGCTTGAAGGACAGTAATTCTCAGTTCTTCTTTCCCGACGATCAGGGAAACTCTCGGCTCACGCTCAGCATTAATCAACCATTGTTGAACGGCGCAGGTAAGGCCTACAACAACAGTCTCATCCTGCTGGCGAAGATCGATACTACGGTCGCGGAAGACAAGACGGCAGGGGAACTTCAGGATCATCTGCTCGAAGTGATTGAAACGCACTGGCGACTTTACGAGCAGCGAGCGATTAGCCTGCAGCGAAAAGCGCACCTGGAACGCGCGGAGACCATTCTCGAACGACTCGACAAACGACGCGATGTCGACTCGCTGGCCAGTCAAATCGCGCGCGCTCGAGCCGCGGTTTCCACCCGTCGCGCGGGAGTAATTCGTTCCGAGGGAGAAGTGCGAAACGCGGAGGCTCGACTTCGAGCGATCGTGAATGCGCCGGAGATGTTGGCCGATCGAGCGAATGAACTGGTGCCCGCTCAATGGCCTATCGTAACGCCAATCACGTTCGACTCGCGGGCCGCCTTTCTGACGGCGCTGGAGAATCGAGCGGAAATTGACGCCGCCACACGCGAGCTGGAAGCTGCTCGCGTACGACTCAACATGGCTCAAAACGAGTTACTGCCGGTCTTGGACTTGGTACTGGAAAGTTATGTGACGGGGCTGCGGGGGGACAATGATATTGGACGCTCGATGGGCGACCAGTTTAGTCGCGGCGAGCCGAGTTATACGGCGGGACTCTTGTTCGAGATTCCGCTGGACCGCCGCGCGGCGAAATCAACGCATAAGCGACGAGAAGCCGAATTGAGGCAATTGTCCAGTCAGTTCAAGGCGGCGGTGGAAACTCTCCATTCCGAAGTCGAAGTCGCGGTTCGAGACGTCGATACGACCTATCGCGAACTTCAGGCTCGCTATCTCGCCATGGTCGCCGCTCAGGCCGACGCTCAGTACTTGCATCTGCGCTGGGAATCTCTGCCGGGGGATGATCGAGCCGCGAGTTTTACGTTGGAAGATCTGCTGGACGCCCAGGATCGACTCGCCTACGCCGAATCGACGTTTGTCGAGTCGCAAGTGGCGCATACCCTCAGCCTTGCTCGCTTGAATCGCGCCACGGGAGTCATGCTGAAGCAAGAGCGCGTGCAGTTGATTCGCGAGGAACAGCCAGGCGCGCCGGTGTTGCGCTTCGAGAAAGCTGAACTGCCTCGCTGAACCAATCCCAACCCGTCATCACGCCGAACAGCGACAGGCCATGTTCGCGCAAGATGACTGACTTGAGAAAGTGTTGGGGGAGTTAGCTGCCTTGAGCTGCCCCCGGGTTCGAGATGTCCCTGAACGGACTTTTTCCTCGCTCTTCGACCAATTCCACTCCGCGCTGCCATCCACGAGCTAGGTTTTCGGCGGAGCGCCCTTTTGTTGATGCAAATGTTCGAACCGACACAATCGGCGCTTGGGGGGAAGGGGAGCGTCGCAAGTCATGATTACCAAAAAGTTTGTGGTTTGGGGTTTGGCGGCCGCGTCGCTGGCGACCGCTGGCGTCGTCCATTGGGGGACGAATTCAGCCGCCGCGCCACCGGCCTCGTCCTCGCCCTTCGTCAAGTTGGATCAGTCGGCGACTCGAAAACCGGGCCCCAACTCAACGGAGGACAAATCTTCGCCAGCGAGTTCAACACCTGCAAGTTCACCGCTGACGACCTCGCCGTTCACTAAACCTCCGGCGGCAAAAACGGCGGCGCCCAAGTCGGGTGCGGCTAAATTCAATTCGGCCAAGTCCCTTGGTTCCAAGTCGCTGACCGCCAAGAGTGATGCGGAAGCCTCGCCGGATCTCGAGGGGTTCACGGAACCTTATCGCACCATCAATTTGGCGTTCGAGGACATGGGAACTGTTGAAGAGGTGATTGTTCGCGAAGGGGATCGGGTCAAGGCTGGGCAAACCATCGCTCGACTCAATAGCACGGTTCACCAGGCGTTGTTGGCAATTGCCGAACAGAACATGAAGTCCGAAGGACGCTTGGATGCCGCACTCGCCGACCTGAAGTTGCGCAAGGAACGACTCCAGAAGTTGGAGCCGCTGCGAGAGCAAGGGCATGCTCGGCAAGAGGAGGTGGATCGCGCGATGCTCGAAGTCGCGGTGGCGGAAGCCAACCTCCGAACGGCTCGCGAAGAACTGATTTCCAAACGATTGGAATGCGACAAAATCAAGGCCCAAATCGCCTGCCGGTCGGTTCGAGCTTCCGTGGATGGAGTCGTAACGAAGGTCCACAAGCAGATGGGGGAGTTTGTAGCGCCGAACAGTCCCGATGTGGTGACGATCGTACAACTCGACAAGCTATACGCGACCTTCACGGTTTCTACCTCTCAAGCGGCTCGTTTGAAGTCTGGCGAAATCTTCCCCGTGGAGTTTGACTCGGGGGATGAGGCGAGTGCGGTCGTGGAATTCGTATCGCCGGTCACAAACGCCGAGAGCGGGACGGTGTTGGTCAAGTTACGCATCGACAATGCCGAGGGACGTACTCGCAGCGGGGATCGTTGCCGTTTGCGGCTCGCGGAGTAGGGGTGTGATGTCTGCTTCCGAGGTCGAAAACTCGCTGGGCGCAACCGATACGGCGATCTCCGAAGCCACGAAGTCGTTGCGGCGAGTTCAACGCGAGATGTTGCGGGTTGCGTCGACGGCGGTAGACAAGCCGCGACTGCTGCAAGGGCTTGCGCAGTTGCTGTACGCTTACACTCGCCCGCTCGCGATGCACCACTTTGGGCGTAACGATCAGGGAGAGATCGGCAATCCGACTCGACTTATTCCGTTCGAGGCCGATCCTCGCGGCGATCGCTTGGCCACCCCTTTGGCGGCGGCTTGCCAGGCGGCCTGGCGCTCCGGCGAGCCGGAGATTCGACATATCGCGTCGCCGCCGCGCATCTTGGTGGCGGCGCCCATTCCTCAACTAGGCGCCGAGCCGCATGCGCTCGCGGTCATCTATTCCGTCTGCGACACAACGCCTCATTTGCTGCTGCTGACGCAATTGGTTGTCAGTCACATCGTGCTGTGGGAGCACCTTGTCGGCCGTCGCGAGCGAGAGAACGAGGTCCGCGACGCTAGCGCGATCGTGGAACTGGTCGAACGCATGAACGCCGCGGCCGATGTTCGGACTGCCTGCTATGAGTTGGCCGAGCAACTGGCTCGACACCTTGGCTGTCGCCGAGTGGTGATTGGCCTGCGTGCCGAATCCGCGGACCGCTGCCGCCTCGCCGCCATCTCTGGAGTGGCTCAGTTCGATCCCCGCTCCGAGTCCGCCCAGGCGTGCGAGGCTGCCATGGACGAAACGCTCTTGCGCGGCGATGCCACGCGTTGGCCCGCGGCGAACGATGAGCAGCGGCTGGGAGCACTCGCGCATCGGACGCTCGTGTCGCGCGAGGAAGCGAAGCGGGTCTTCAGTCAGCCGCTCGTGGACTTGCGAGACAAGGCCGTGGGCGTGGTGATGGCGATCGATGACGCGGAACGAGCGGACGATGCTGCGTTTCTCGAGCCGACAGCCGTCTTCCTGCGAGCCGCCGCGCAACCGCTCGCCACCGCTCTCGATGCCGCTCAACGCTTGGAAGGAGGGGCCTTGCGCCGCGGTGGTCGGTTACTGCAACGAGGATTCGCTGGTTGGCGAGGCCGAGGGGCGGTGATCCTCTCGCTGCTGGCTGGACTGGCGATGTTCCTACCCTGGCCCTATCGCGTTGCGAGCGATTGTCGTATCGAGCCGGTGACGCGTCGTTATGTGGCGGCACCCTTCGAAGGGACGTTGGAACGAGCTTTCGTCAAGCCCGGAGACGTGGTGGGTGAAGGCGACGTGTTGGCGATCATGGACGGTCGCGAGCTGCGATGGAAGCGAGCGGCGGTGGTCGCGGATCTCAATCAAGCTCGGAAGAAACGGGATGCCGCGCAGGCAGCGCACAATTACTCGGAGCAACAGATTGCTCGCTTGGAAATGGAGCGATTGGAGGTTGAACTGCGAGTCTTGGATCACCGAGCAGAGAACTTGGAGATTCGCAGTCCAGTCGCGGGAGTAATCGCGAGCGGAGATTTGGAACGAGCCGAGGGGGCGCCGCTGCAAGTGGGGCAGACGCTCTTCGAGGTCGGACCTCTGGAAAAAATGATCATCGAGGTCGCGGTTCATGATGATGAGGTCTCGCACGTTCGCGTCGGTCAGTCGCTCGATGTGCGACTCGACGCCTACCCACGGGAAACATGGTCGGCTTCGCTGGAACGACTACATCCGAGATCCGAGATCCGCGATGGCGAAAATGTGTTTGTCGCCGAGGCGGAACTGGATAACGCGGAAGGGCGACTGAGGCCAGGGATGAAGGGGCGAGCCAAGCTGGCCGTGGGCTGGCGCTCCTTGGGATGGGTGCTTTTCCATAAACCGTGGGAATACGCCACGAAAACAGTTGCCTGGTGAAGAACGCTTGCCCGGTAGATGACGAGTGATGTGATGAGCAAGTCGATTGACTCTTCGGTTCGCGAAATCGGCGATACGCGACTGCTCTTGCGCACCGACCTGATTTTCACTCCACAGACCGACTCAGGCGAATCGTACTACTTGATCGAAGATCCTCTGAACTCGCGGTTCTTTCGCCTCGGGCTTGCGGAATACACGTTGGTTTCGCTGATGGATGGACAAACGACCATGCATCGAGCGTTGAGTTGGCTTTCAACGGTCATGCCTCGGCACCATCTCACCGAAAACGACGCCGCTGGCCTCTGCCAGTGGTTGGTCGAGATGGATCTGGCTGCTACCGCCGAGTCGGTGGAGTCCCAGCGTTTGGTCAGTCAGGCGGAGCGGCGCGAGGTTCAACAGTTGGCGGCGCGATTCAATCCCTTGGCGTTTCGTTGGCCTTTGTGGAGGTCGTCGGACCGTTTGCTGGGTTGGTTTACAGCCTGGTTGGGGTGGATTTTCTCGCCGCCCGCTGCCATTGCTTGGCTGGCGTTGGTGGGGATCGGCGCTTACCAAGTGATGTCGCAATGGGCGCGATTCCTGGAGACTTCCGAGGGGATCTTTGGACCGCACAACTGGATCTGGTTGGCGCTCTGCTGGGCAGTGCTCAAGGTCGTGCATGAGCTGGCTCATGGTATTGCCTGCAAACGCTACGGCGGCAATGTTCGTGAGTTTGGCATTCTGTTCTTGATGTTCGCTCCACTCGCTTACGTGGATGTGACGTCTAGTTGGCGTTTTCGAGATAAATGGCAGCGAATCATCGTCGCTGCCGCGGGGATGTACGTCGAATTGGCCATTGCCTCGGCCGCAGCCTGGATCTGGAGTCAGCAAACAACTGGCTGGGAAGCTAATTTGAGTTTCAATGTGGTCGTGATGGCGGGGATCTCGACGCTTGTCTTCAACGCCAATCCGTTGATGAAGTTCGACGGATACTACATTCTCTCGGACTGGTTGGGCCTCCCTAATCTGTACCCGAATGGACAATGGCATGTGCGGAGCGTCGTTCGTCGAGTCTTCTTGGGCGTCCCCGCCGCGACTCCCTCGTGGCAGGGCTTGCGGGGATGGTTGATTCGAACCTATGGCTGGGCGTCGCTCGTGTGGCGCATCTTCATGGCGGTGAGTCTGATCGTGACGGCTATTACGTTGTTTCACGGCGCGGGAATCGTGTTGGCCGTCTTGGCCTTCGCCGCTTGGTTTGTGGCGCCGTCATTCAAATTTGTTCGGTATCTGGTCGTCGGCGTCCCCGGCGAACGCCCGCGTAGTCTGCGATTTCTCGGACTGGCCGGCGGACTCTCCGTCGCACTCATCGGACTACTCGGATTTACGCCGTGGCCGGGCGTGCTTTCGGCGCCGGGAGTTGTCGAGTACTCGCCGCCTACCGTCCTGCGAGCTCGAAGCGCCGGATTCGTGCGGGACGTGTTGGTCGCCGATGGCCAGCGGGTCGAGGAAGGGGAATTGATCGCCGTGTTGGAGAGTGACGAGTTGATGCGGGAACTGGCCGACTTGGATTTGCAGATTCGTCAGTCAGAGCTACGAGCGCGAAGGTTGGAGCAAAAACACGATTACGCGGGTCAACAAGCTGAAATCGAACAACGCGAGGCGCTCGAGTTGCAACGAGCCGAAAAACAGGCTCAGGTCGCGAATCTTCAGATCCACGCGCCACGAGCAGGGCAAATTGTGCGTCGTGGCTTCGACTCGCTGGTGGGAACATACCTGGAAGAAGGAGATGAAGTTGCGACGATGGGAGACGAGTCGCTCAAGGAAGTACGGATTTCGCTCTCGCAAGACGATCTCGATGAGTTCAGCCGTCGCGAGGGACGAATGGTCCGAGTCGATTTTCCTCGGCAAGCTCTGTGGCACGGTCGCCTGGACCAAGTCTTGCCGCGCGCGACCCATGAACCGCTGCATCCAGCGCTGGCGGCGGTGAATGGGGGACCATTACCGGTCCGGCGAGAACAGGTCGAAAACGATGACTCCCAGGGAAAGTCGGACTATGTCTTGCTGGCCCCGCGATTCACCGCTCTCGTCCCACTCGACGCCGCGCTGGCGACGACGCTACGAGTGGGACAGAGAGCCACTGTTTCGTTTCGACCTTGCGACGAATCGATCGGCGAACATCTCTACCGAGGAATGTCGAGTTGGATCCGCGAACGACTCGCTCGACCTCAGGCGCCCTAGGCCGTCGGCTGCCTTACCCGAGTATGCCGCGGACCACCTCGCCGTGGATGTCGGTCAAGCGGAACTGCCTTCCCTGATAGCGGAAGGTTAGACGCGTATGATCGATGCCGCACAAATGCAGAATGGTGGCCTGCATATCGTGGACATGGACGGGGTTCTCGATGATGTTCCACGCAAATTCGTCGGTTGCGCCGTAAACGGTTCCGCGGCGGATGCCGCCTCCAGCCAACCACCAACTGTACGCTTTGCCAAAGTGGTCTCGTCCCTTGGGACTGGCGGGATCTCCCTGACCAAACGGCGTGCGACCGAATTCGCCGCCCCACACCACGAGCGTATCGTCGAGCATTCCGCGGTCTTTCAGGTCTTGAATCAAGGCCGCGGAGGGGCCTTCGGTGTCTCGGCATTGAGCCTCTAGCTGAGTGTAGAGGTTTCCATGCTGATCCCATCCCGAATGCATCAGTTGGACGAACCTTACGCCTCGTTCAAGGAGGCGACGAGCCACGAGGCAATTGTTGGCGAACGTGCCTTTAACTAACGCATCGTCGCCATATCGCTTGAGTGTCGCGGCGGTTTCCTGGGAGAAATCGACCAGTTCAGGGACGCTCGACTGCATGCGAAACGCCATTTCGTATTGAGCGATTCGCGTATCGATTTCAGGATCGCCGTAATCCGCCAGGTGCTGCGCGTTCAAGGTTGAGATCTCATCCAGCAGCGCTCGACGCGACTCGGTCGTTACCCCAGGTGGGTTCGCGAGGTAGGGGACAAGATCGCCCGTGTTGCGGAAGCGAACTCCCTGGTAGCGACTCGGCAAAAATCCGCTCCCCCAGTAGTAATCGAAGAATAACTGACCACACGTCTTTCCTTTGTCGCTGGAGGTCATGACGACAAACGTCGGTAGATTGTCGGTCTCGCTGCCAAGTCCGTAGGAGAGCCAGGCGCCCATGCTGGGGCGACCAGGAACTTGAGCGCCTGTCATGAAGAAGGTTACGCCAGGCGCATGGTTCACCGCTTCGGTATGCATGCTGCGAACGAGGCAAATTTCGTCCGCCAAGGCGCCCACGTTGGGCAGCATCTCACTCATCTCGATTCCCGCCTGCCCATATTTGCGGTGCGGCTTGATCGCGGGGACGCAGGGCCACTTTCCGTAGCCTGCCGACATGGTCGACAGTCGTGTAGCGCCGCGCACCGAGTCGGGAATATCCTTGCCAGCCATCTCGCGCATCTTCGGCTTGTCGTCAAACAAATCGAGATGCGAGGGACCGCCTCCCTGCCACAATACCACGACTCGCTTGGCCTTGGCGGGATGATGCGGCAGTCCAGGCAGTCCTGGCGCGCCTCGCTTGCTGGACGTCGGCGATTCCGCGTAAGTTGCGTTGCCGCCCAACAGAGAGGACAGAGCGGCCACGCCGACGCCGCCCGCGGTGGAGCCAAAGAACGTCCGCCGAGTAACGCGAAGTTGATTTTCTTGGATAGGATCGAGCATAACGGTTCATTCCTTCTCGTTCATAGCCGCATTGCGACGCGCGATCATTCTCGTGTCAGAGCTTCATCGAGATTGAGGATCGCCAAGCAGACGGCTGACAGGGCCGCATGCTCGGGCGCGGGTAATGATCCATCTCGCATCGCCGCTCCGACCGTCAATAGTTGCTGGGCCGAATCTGGGGCCTTTCGATAAAAGCCGACCTGCCGCTCGTAGGCTCGACGTAGGGCCGCTAACTCCTCGGGGCGAGGCGAACGACACACTACCTGGCGAAACGCGAAACTCAATCGCGCGTCCTGCTCGCTCGACGTACGCCAGGCCTTTTCCGCCAGCACTCGAGCGGCCTCGACCCAAGTGGGATCGTTAAGGGTCGTGAGTGCGTGAAGCGGGGTGCTGGTCGTGGATGAGCGGACTCGACAAGTCTGTCGATTCGACGCGTCGAACATATTGGCCGGGCTGACCGTTCGTCGCCAGAATGTGTAGAGACTGCGGCGATAAAGATCGGCGCCCGAAGAAGCCGGGTAAGTGAAGTCGCGTTCCTTCGTAATGGCGAGCGCCTCCCACACGGCGTCTGGTTGGTAGGGGTAGACCGGCGCGCCGCCTTGTTTGGGGTTCAAAAGCCCCGCGGCCGCCAACGCCCAGTCTCGCAGGAGGAATGACGACATGCGGAAGCGACTGGCCCGCGCATACAGGCGATTTTCAACATCGCGATTTCGTAACTCCACAGGCATGCGACTCGATTGCCGATAAGTAGAACTCATCACGATGAGCTTGTGCATCGCCTTCATGCTCCAGCCTCGCTCGCGGAACTCGACCCCGAGCCAGTCGAGTAGGGGACCGTGAATGGGATATTCGCTCTGCACGCCAAAATCCTCGGCCGTCTTCACTATGCCTGTACCGAAGAAGTGTTGCCACATGCGGTTGACTTGCACGCGGGCGGTCAGCGGATGATTGGGCGAGATGAGCCACTGTGCGAGTCCCAGACGATTCGTCGGCGCGCCTGAAGGGAGCGGCGGCAAGAACGCCGGTGGAGCAAAGGAGACTTTTTCCTTGGGCTTTAGGTATTCGCCTCGATCCAATATCGATGTCTCCCGCGGGCGTTCATCGCTCATGATCATCACGCGCGGAATCTGGTCGGCGCGGTACGAGGCCAACTGTTTGCGCAGGTCATCGATTTTGGCGAGCGCTGGGAGCTTTCCGGCCAAGGTCGCGCGGACCTTTTCCTGGAAGTGTTTTCGCAGGCCAGGTTCCAGCGACTTCTTCTCTTCTTCGGTACGGTCGGCTTCAGGTTTGCGCAAGATGGCAGCCAAGGGATCAGGAAGACCTTTGCCTTCGCCCGGTTTCCCATCGGCCATCACTCCAGCCCGCCAGCCCTCGTAAGCGGCGTCCAGCAAGGGCTGCGCAGCCTTCTCCGCCTCGGAAATCTGCTTCTCGAAATCGCTAATGCGCGCTTTGTTCTCCTCGGTGGGCAACTCCAAGAAAGGGGCGGCTACTCGAATGCGCGACGAGAAGAACTGAGGAGTTCCAGACTCAGGCACGCGATTGAATGCATCTAGCAATCCATAATAGTCGCGCATCGTGAGAGGATCGTACTTATGGTCATGACACTGCGCGCAGGCCATGGTCAAGCCGAGCCACGTGGTGGCCGTCGTATCGACTCGATCAAAGAGAATCACGAAACGCTGCTCTTCGGGGATAGCGCCGCCCTCGCCATTCAAAAGATGGTTTCGATTGAAACCACTCGCCACCTTTTGCTCGACCGTCGCGTTGGGGAGCAAATCGCCGGCTAACTGCCAGACAGTGAATTGATCGAAGGGCAGGTCGTTGTTGAGAGCCGTTACAACCCAGTCGCGCCAAATCCACTGCCACGTATCACCGTCCTGCTGAAAGCCATTGCTGTCGGCATAACGAGCGGCGTCGAGCCAGGGGAGCGCCATGCGTTCGCCGTAGTGCGAACTGCCAAGTAACCGATCGACCAGTTTTTCGTACGCGCTGGGCGATTGATCTCCGAGAAAAGCATCGATTTCCGCCGGTGTTGGGGGGAGGCCGGTGAGATCGATCGAGAGTCGCTTGATGAGCGTCGCACGGTCAGCCTCCGGCGAGGGGGACAGGTTCTCAGACTCCAGTTTCGCCAGCACGAATCGATCGATGGCATTACGCGGCCAATCGCCTCGACGTACGGCGGGTTCGGCCGGTCGAACCGGCGCCTGAAAGGCCCAGTGTTGCGAGTATTCAGCGCCTTCCGCGATCCAGCGGGTTAAGATCTTCTTCTGCGACTCCGAGAGCCGTCGGTTTGAACGTGGCGGCGGCATTTGTTCGTCCGGGTCGCTCGACTCGATGCGCGCCACCAACGAACTCGCGTCGGGTTTACCAGGGACGATCGCCTGGGCCATGACGGCCGCGTTCCGCTCATCCAGCCGAAGATCGCCTTGTCGTTTATTGCCGTCCTGCCCGTGACAATAGAAGCAATTCTCCGCCAAGATGGGCCGGATATCCCGGTTGAAATCGAGTCGATCTTGGGCGCGGAGCGTGTTGGGGAAGCTCTCGAACCCAAGCAAGGCCAGCCCGCCAGCGACAGTCATGACGACAGCCAGGTGAACACGGACAAACGCATAAACGATAGCTTTTCGTCGCATCGAGTTCCTCGCAAAACAATGGGGCGGAGGCTGATGCCTACCGCCGTCATTCCTCACTTTACCTACCAGAGGCCATGGTGGGAATTCAGGCAAGTTTTGCGGCAAGTCGAAAAAGTCTCCTCGCGCAACGTAAAGGCTTACGTATCAGGTAAGTACGTGGTCACGCCACGGAAGCTTGCGCGTGAGGCTTGCCATGAATCTCAACGATTTCCCGCGCTGCTGGCGGGAATGGAAGCTATCGATTCCTGTTGAGTGGGCAGGGACGTAGACATCGTGCGGGGACGCGGAGCTCTGGCTTCGCTCTTCATTTCCTCTTGCAGTTCCTCGCGAGTCATCCAGAGCGACTGCTCATGTCGCCACCACCGCCAGGCGAAGTCGATCAGGCCCATGGCGACTAACATTCCCGACGCATGCAAACCGACCGTCAGTGTTTCGTCGGCCAGTTGCTTACAGGCGGCCGCGAGTGGCAAATCTGTGATGGCGGCCCAATCGTGCATTCGCGTCGCGAGACTGCGGAAAGCGACGAAGCCGACGACCAAGAATTGTCCCAGCTTCCAGCAAGTGTCGCCTAGTCGCTCCGGGAGATCGGAGCGACCGCCCGCGAACAGGCGACTCCAGCCTTCGCTCAAGCGTTCTGGACGGTATTGGAAGCCAATCTGAAGAAGCTGTGACGCCGCGGCCAAGCCGAGAAGCAGCAACAGCCAAGGGCTGAGAGTGATTGCCGTCGCGATCAATGACGACCGACTTGACTCAACCGGGCTCCCTTCATCGACTCGGATCCAAGCTCCGCGCGACCAGAGTTCCCACCCAATCGATTCAATGCCTTGCCACAGGTAGTGACCGCCGTGTCGCAAGACAAGAAAGAAGACGAGCAGAGTAAGGGCCGAGGCGAGTGAACGACTGTGCGGGAATCGACCTTCACGCCGCGCTTGGTCGCGTCGGCGGGGTGTCGGCGGAAAGATCTTGTCCGCATCCGAATCGTCCATGGCGTGCCATCCGCAAGCGAGGTTATGCGATTGTCAAGGAATGAGGAACTGCGAGAAGGGAAATTTTTCGAGACCAATTAAATGGTACGGATGGCCCGCGATCCGCGAGTCTAGGGAAGGCCGGGACGCCAACCCTGGCGAAGCGAATCCCAGGCCGACTCGAGTTCCTGGGGAAACATCGTTCCCATCGCGCCCAAGCAGAGCGTCACAGCGCAGAGGGCGATCAAGGTATTCGACGTTGCCGTCCAGGAGACGATTTCCAATTGAGGCAGCACGCGACTGACAATTCCCGCGACCAGTGTGGCGGCAAAGATCGCGACAAGCGCGGGGGCGGCGATTCTCAGGCCCCAACTTGCGCTCTGTCCCAACGAGCGGACTATGCCAGGCCAAAGCTCGCGTGGCCAATTATGAGGACCAATCGGAAAGTACTCGTAAGATTCCAGTAGAGCCGCCATCAGTTGGCGATGTCCGCCGACCGCGAAATAGACCGCTATTCCAGTGGCAGCCATCAATCGCACCAGCGGCGCACCGTTCGCTTCCGTCTCTTCCGTTGTCTCGCCTTGAGCAAGTCCGACGGTATTGCCAATTAACTGTCCGGCCCATTGCGCCGACGCGACGAAGACGCGTATCGTGATCCCCAAGGCGAAGCCGATCAGTACTTCGCGAACACCCCACCAGGCCCACTCGATCGAGTCGGACGGCAGCGAGTTTCCTTGCTGGCTGGGCAACAATAAAAGAGTCACCAGCGCTGTGAACGCGCCGCGAAACTTCCAAGGAAGAACTCGGCTGCTAAACCCGGGGGCGATAGCGACCAGCCCCAGCACTCGGAGGGCGATGAGCAAGGCCAGTTGAGGCGAAAAGGTCGACGTCAACTCAACCTCCACCCAGCATCGATGGCGCCTGGGACCAAAGGTCGTGCGTGTAGATCAACAGACGGTCGACAAGCCACGGCAGGCAAATCAAGACTGCCGCACCCACGCCCAGAATCTTCGGTATCAGCGAGAGCGAGGGATCATGAATTTGCGTCACTGTCTGTAGAAGGCCCGAAAACAACCCTACTCCCAGCCCCACGAGCAACAAGGGAGCGCAGAGCGCCAATGCGGTCAGCATGGCGTGTTGACCCAATTCCACTGCTTGCTGCGAATCCATGGTTATCTTCTCACGAATAGGGAGCGAAGCTGTCGAGCAACATCCCAACCACCAGTCGCCAGCCGTCGAGTAGCACGAAGAGGAGCAGTTTGAGTGGGAGCGATACGACGCCCGGCGGCACCATCATCATGCCCATCGACGTAGTCACGCTGGCCACCACCAGATCGACGATGAGGAACGGGAGGCAGATTTGAAAGCCAATCAGAAAAGCCACTTTCAACTCGCTCAGCAAGAAAGCGGGCAATAAGGCTTGCAGAGGGATTTCATCGTAGGTCGCCGGCGTGGGCCGTACGCGGCTCTCCGGCAAGTAACCGTAAAACAGCCAGACATCGTCATCGTTGCCCGCTCGGTCTATCTGGCGACTCATGAACTTGCGCAAAGGCGCGACTCCCTTGCTCCAAGTTTCTTCCCAAGGAATCGTCGCGGCGCTGCCGCTGACGCGAGCTTCCTGGTACGGCACGATCGCGTCTTGATAGATGTCGGTCCAGACGGGGGTCATTACCAACGCCGTCATGAAGAGCGACAATGCGGTCAGTACTTGCGTGGGAGGCAATTGACTCATGCCTAACGCCTGGCGCAGCAATCCCAAGACTACCGCGATCCGGACAAAGCAGGTGGTCATCAACAGAATCGCTGGCGCGAGACTGAGCGCCGACAAAGCCAACACATGGGACCAGTTGCCACTGCCGCCGACAATCAACGAGGCGATGGACGAGTCCATGGTTGGCGGACTGTCCTTGGTTCGCGGGCTGTCATCGTCTGATGGGGCGTCATCGGTTGATGGACGGCTGTTGGTGGTCGTAGGACTTGCCGCCGCGAATTGCTCGCTCGAGGCGCCAGGAGTCTCCTGGGACGAATCGACGCCCGATTCGGCGACGGGGAGGGACGCGAATTCGGCGGGACGACGTGTTTCGAACGATTCTTGCGAGTAAAGTTCGGGCCAAGCATCGGCACAGAGGCAGAACATCGCGAGCCCGACCATGATTCGCGCGCAACTAGGCATCGGCGATCTCCCGTGTCGAGCGGCGTAGTCGCCGTGATGGCGGCGCCCCGGTTGGGGCGTCGAGTTGCGCGAGAGCTCGTTGCATACTCGCGGCGACGCTCGCTCCACGCTCGGTCGCGCAGGCCGCGACAATGCGTTCGACTTCCTCGGGGGCCGTGATCTCGGTCAGCGTCTGGTGGGAATTCGCGGATGATCCCACCAACAGCAATTTGCCTCCGATGCGGAGCAAATGGACTTCAAGTTTTGGGCCGAGCGAGGCGCGCCCCAGGCACTCCAACGCTTCCTCGGGAAGTCGCCCGCGAGCTGTTGGCAAACCGCGTCGAGCCAACCACACCATCGCACAGGCGGCGCCGACCACCAAACAGATGGTGGTGAACGTCGCCAACGCACCGCGGGTCGGGCCAGATTGCGTCGGAGTCTTCGATTGTCCCTCGGGCAAGCCGCGTGGGCGAGCCAGAGGAAGCGGTGCGTCTTCTTGATGGGCGGCCTGTTTGATCGTGGACGGTCGATTGGGTTCGTGTGAAGAGGAGCCCTTGGCGCGCGTGTCACGGTCGACCGCGCGGAACTGGATCGGCAGCATCCTGGGTGACGCATCGTTCGAGGTGGAGGGGCGCGCCGTGCGACGAGTGATTTCGTGTCGCGCGTCGGATTCCTGCGCATTTCCCCAAGATCCCATGGCGAAGCCGCAGAGGAAAGTGAGTGAGAGTCCGCAAGTTCGCAACCGCTTATGCAACTCGGAGTGTTTCCGGCGATGCGGCAGTCCGCTGATGTTGCGCAGTAAGTTATGCATTAGGGATGAACCTCCTGCGTCGAACGATCCGCGGAATGGGAAGCGAAGGCGGCGTGTTCAGGGGTGGGGCTGGCGAGCGAGTGGGGCGCCGCGATAGGCAACATGCTGGCTGCTCCGGTCATCACTTCGGTGATTCGCACGGCAAAACGCCCTTCGTGGTTGACGAGTGTGCCGCGGGCGTAGGGACGACCATCCACGCGAACCTCAACAAGCGTCTTCTCCAAGTCGTGTGTTGTCAGGGGTAGAAGACGGAAGGGATCGCCGCTGCGGAAAGCCGACAACTGTTCCGGCGCGAGCACCATCTTTCCCACGACCACTTGCACCGTTGAGTTCTGAGCCGCGACGGGATTGGCCGGGCGAGTTTGCGATACGGCAGCCTCCCAAGTCGGCCAGGCGAATGCAGGACTCTCCGTTGAGTCTTCCTGTTCGCCGCTGTTGCTCTCGCCGTCGACAGATGAGTTGCCGTGCTGGAGGGCTTCGCGAGCCGCGCTCAGCAAACGATCGATTTCCGAGGCAACGTCGTGTGTGCGGGAACGTGGCGCCGTCGCGGACGAATTGACGAGCGGCGTCCAGTCGGACCGTCCGTCGCACCCAGCGTGCTCGGGCATTTCGTAGATCTCTCTGTCTGAACTCGGCGCCAAGTCGGTACTCCTCGCGAAGGGAGGCTCACACGTGGGTTCGGACAATCGCGAAAAAAAATGAAAAATCGACTCAAGATTCTTCCGGGACTTGTCGCGAAATTCGCGATTAAGGACAAGGGCAAAATCGTGTCCTGTTGGCGCGTGATGAGGCGGCCGTGCGAACTTGGGCAGCCGGACGAAAAAAAACTACCAGCAGACCCACATTATCGAACAAAGGCGAAGCTGCGGAAGTCGGGCGAGAGAGGCGGTTTGGCGAGTGATTTGTAACCGCCTTCCGCAGCTTCGACTTTGTTCGATAAGGCATTGCGCGAGGCCTCTGCAACCTGCCAGACTTGGTTCCAGAATCGACCTTGGCCCGGGAATGGCGAATGCCCAAGATAGCTCCTCGACGAGGAGGTGTCTGATGTGGCGAGTCCGCGGCGCGCCGAGTCGATGTTCGGCTGGTGTCGCCAGTCAGTGCAAAAGGGCTTGATCGAGCAGGAATATCAAGTCGATCTTCTACCCCATTTTGCTCGTCGCGGTCGACGGACCTGTGAATCTCAGGCGCCCACGCTGGCCCGCGTGTCGACCGAATTGCTCGACGAACAATCGCAGGCCGACCCCCAAGTTTCAGACGAACTTGCTTTAGTTGGCATGGTCGCTGTCGCTCACGAGTGCCTCTCCAGGCCGCTGATCACGGCTTGCGTCCCGCGGCGACACTGGTTCCGCTGGGAATCCTCGAAGTGGATTCGGGACAATTGTTCATCAGCTTTGGACTCAGTCGGGAAACGAGTGACTTCATTGCGGATGGCATCGGGCCTTACCACAGCAAGTACAATCCGGTGGAACGTTGTTGGAGCTGCCTGGAACGACATTGGAATGGCACGCTGCTGACGGATGTGAACACCGCACTACAGTGGGCGCAGACGGCCTGCATCCCATCGTGCCGTGGGTGACCACAACGTACGAGCGTGGAAAGCGAATCAGCCGCCAGGCGTTTGCTCCCTGGCGCAACGCCTTCAGCGTTCCGAGACGCTCCCGCGTTGGAGCGTCCTGATCGAACCGCTACGAGCAGGCCCGGCGCCCGCGGAATAGAGACAGGCAGCCACGGCGCCTGTCACCGCTTCGTTGCACTGACAAGCGTTGCTTGTTCGCACTACCGAAGGTCTGGTCGGAACCGCCCGCTGTGCGCCACGGTCGGGCCGAACTGGGTAAGCGTGGCTGGAAAGGAGGATTGGGCGGCCACAGTCTCACGCCCATCCGAACTATCTCTGGCCGCCCAATCCCGCATTCCAGCCACGCTTACCCAGGAGTGGGTCTGCTGGTAGTTTTTTTCGTCCGGCTGCCTTGGTTGCGGCAAGCCGTTCCAAGCGCCCCGAACCGACGGACTGGAAGTCCATCGTACGCCGTTGCTTGAGTTGATAACTCGCTCTCGCTTCTTTGACCGGCTGCTCAAGAGAGAGAGCTAGGCGCGGGAACTGACCGCTTGACGCGCGGCGGACTCATCGCAGTTCAATTGCTCTCGCCTTCTCAGGTCCGAGGCCAACTGATCGCTATGCTGTTGGCGGAGCCGTTCGAGGGCCTTAAGTGCTTGTTCCGCTTCGGCCAGTTGACCTTGTCGGAGTTCACGCTGCCGTGCCGCCTCATCGCGGGCCTGCTGCAAGGAGTCGAGTTCTTCGCGGAGCGCCAATTCATAGCGATGGCGAGTCTGAAGTTCGTCGATGGAAACCGCGCCCGCGTCCAGGGCGGCTCGACGACGAGATTGTTCGGCTTGAATTTCTTCCCACAGTCGTTGGGCGCTCACTCGCAACTCGGCTTCGCGGTCGCAAGCCTCAACCCATTCCTGGCGCCTTGAGTCGCGTTCGACTTCTCGCCAACGGAGTATTGAGGCTAGGCGAAACGGAGAATTCATGGGCAAAGCGGCCCGCGGGGGTTGGAGGGGCTATTGGTCGACTAGTTGGCAGAGCGATTCGCGAGCAAGTTCTTCACTCGACGGCTCTTCCAGGTCTTGTCGCAGGAAACGGTGCAGAGCCGGGAGTTTCTCAATCGCTCGGTCGACTAAGGGATTACTACCAGATCGATAAGCGCCGATCGAGATCAAATCGGCATGATCGCGATAGGCTGCTAGCAGTTCGCGAAAGCGGGCGGCGGCGAGTCGTTGGTCGCGCGACACCACGTCCGGCATGACTCGACTGACGCTCTCCAGCACGTCGATGGCGGGAAAATGGCCCTGGGATGCGAGGCGACGCGAGAGATGGATGTGACCATCAAGCAGTCCTCGCACCGCGTCGCTGACCGGTTCTTGGGGATCATCCCCCTCGACCAATACGGAATAAAAACCCGTGATGCTGCCGTTCGGCGCGGTACCCGCTCGCTCCACCAATTTCGGCAGGAGAGCAAACGTCGAAGGAGGATAACCGCGGGTGGTGGGAGGCTCGCCGGCTGCCAGCCCAATCTCTCGTTGGGCGTGAGCGAATCGAGTGAGAGAGTCCATTACGAGTAAGACGTTGCGTCCAGAATCCCGGAAATACTCGGCGATCGCCGTCGCTGTCAGCGCCGCGCGGACTCGCAGAGGAGCTGGTTCATCGCTAGTGGCCACCACCACGACACTTCGAGCCAGCCCCGCGAGGCCGAGATCTCGTTGCAGAAACTCGTTGACCTCGCGTCCTCGTTCGCCAATCAGGGCGACGACTGCAACATCCGCGGCCGTATTGCGGACAAGCATGCCGAGCGTGACGCTCTTGCCAACTCCCGCGCCCGCGAAAATCCCCAGTCGCTGTCCTTGTCCACAGGTAAGTAGTCCATCGATCGCTCGAATGCCAGTCGCCAGTGGACGGCTGATTCTGGGGCGAGAGACTGCATCCGGGGCTCGGCGTTCCAAAGCGGCTCGTTGACGACTGGCCAACGCGGGACCGCCGTCGATCGGGCGGCCGCGGGCGTCGACCACGCGTCCCAGGAGCGCAGGTCCAACCGATACGGAACGCGAGGACCGCACGAGCCGCACGCGAGTTCCATAGCGGACTCCTTCCACGGCGCCCCAGGGGTAAATCAGCGTGAGGTCGTTACGAAAACCGACCACTTCGCCCGCGACGCCGCCCGCGCCGAATCGTTCAATCTCGACCTGCGAGCCGACGGGGGCGGGGAAGTCCGCGACGCCAGCCACGGTTCCCTCCCAACTGACCACGCTCCCCGAAATCGCGGTCGGCGTCGAGCGAGCGATTTGTTGTTCCCATTCCTTCATGTCGTTGACCTTCTAGGACGCGGAGAGTTCATCGCAGAGTCGATTCAGTTGAGCCGTCCATTGCTGATCGATCTCCCCTTGTTCGGTGAGTACGCGGCAACTGCCTGCTTCAATGGCCGAGTCGCCGACCACTTCCACGATTTCGCGCCGGCCCAGCGACGCCAGCAGTCGCCCGATTTCGTCGCCCAATAAATCCAAGTCGGCGGGATGGAGCAGCAAGCGAATTCGCTGCCGATTCGCGGCCAACTCGAGTGCTTCGCGCACTAAACCCACGGTGAGTTGCGGTTGCGCGATACACTCACGGCGTACTAATCGCGCCGCCAAGACGCAGGCCAACCGCAGTGCGTCGCGTTCCCAGCACGCGAACCATTCTTCCTGCGCGCGACGAATCTCGGCGACGACCTGATCCCGTGTCGCGGGAGCGTCCGCGAGTTGCTGGTCGAGTTCCGAGCGTATTTCACGAGCGGCTTCCTCGCGGCCTATACGTCTTCCTTCTTCGATGGCCGCGTCACGCAGCCGAACGGCTTCCTGTCGAGCATCTTCCAGCAAGCTTTCCGCTTCAGCTTGAGCTTGTTCGAGGCAACGGCGAGCCGCTTCCGCCATGGCTGCGACTTCGCCGAGCGATTCGCGCGAGCCACGTGTTTCCGCCTTGGGTGCGGGTGCTCGGATGATTGTGGCCATTTTTGCCTTCTCCTCACGGATTCAAAAGCTTCCTAGCTGTCGCTATCAGGCGTCGTTCCGCTTCGACGGCGTCATCGAGTCGCCAAGGGCCCAGTTGGTGCAGGCGACCCCGCAACTCACGAGCCGCCAAGTTGGGCAATCGAGAGAACCAGCCGCTTGCGACCTGGGGCGCCGCGCCCGCAATCGCGAGGACAAAGACCCAGGGGTCGACGGCGGCAACCAACTTGGCAAGATCGTGATCCGACCAGGAAAGTAAGTCCTCAAGCGACTTCAGCGACGACAGCGGTTCGCCTCCGTTGATCGGCGTCGACTCGGAACCTTCGCTTTGCTCCTGATCGCGTGCCGCGGACGTACCACTCGACATCGAAATACGATGATCTGCCGCAATTCTGGCCGGATCAACTCGGCGCGGAGCGGTTTTCTCGAAGGAGATGCGACGGTGCGTTGAATGAGACGATTTTGATTCGAGATGCGGCGGTAGCGTCGAGTGCAGCGGATCGTCCTCGGTCGCCGCAAGTATGTCGGCGTCACGACCGCCCGACGCGAGGATGGATGATGTTGCGAGTCCACTGCCGGCGGCGGGCCCGGTATGCGGCGGCTGGGGTTCGCCGCGGCGAACGCGAGACGCTGGTATGGCCGCTGCCGCTGGCGACATTGGCTTCAATGCCGACGTTCCCGCATGCCGTTGGGGATTGTTCACCGCTGGGCTGGGGATGCCCGCTTGACGAGACCAGCGATCTCGATCTTGCGGCGGCGCCGCGGAGAGGATCGCGGCCAGTGCCGCACGGCCCGCCGGTTGGGCGCCATTCTCGTGCGATAGCAAAGCAAGTCGAGCGATGATGGCGGCGCCAATTTCATCGAGCAATTCTGGATCGGGCGTGTGGACTTGGGCGAGGCGGCGCAGCACCTCGGTTTGCGAATCGCCGTTCAGTTCCGCGATCGACTCAGCCGCCTGCTGGGGAGGAAGTTGAGCCAGCACGACCGCGATGGTTTGCGGATTCTCTCGCGCCAGGCAGCGGCCGAGCGCGCGGCCCGAAACACTGCGCAAGCGAGACCAGACGTCAAACGGCTCGGATTCGAGGGAGACCCTTGTGGTCAGGCTCTCTTCGGTAGTCGAACGTCCCACGTGAGAAACCGCCGCGGTTCGGTCCGCAAATTGTCGGGCGAGGGAGTCATCGAGCTCGACGCCATTCGAATCATCAAGCGATCGTCGATTGGCCGTTGTAAACTCGACGGGAGCAAGGTCCGAGGAGGCAAGGCTCGGCGATGCATCATCGCGAGCAGGAGTGCGCCAGGCGACTCCGTTCCAACCGCCTAAGAAGTCGGCAATGGCCGACTCTTGCTCGGCTGGATCAATGGCATCTAATTGCTCGACGGCGTCACGAACTTGTTGGACAGCTTCTTGGGGAAGTTGTGCGAGTAAACTCTCGGCATCATCGGGGGCTAGTCCCGCGACGACCAGTGCTACCTTTCGGAGCATCGACTCGCTGGTTCTCGTTTTGATCGCTTCTTCTTGCACGACTGATTCCCCCTTGAACTGTCGTCGCATTCAGCCCACGCGGCTCGCCTGCTTGTGATTAGTCATTCAGGCGGCATTTCCGAGCCATTGTCGGAGAGTTGCCGCCGCTCCGCTGGGATCGCCTTGGATTTGGTCGTGCAGTTGTTGTGAGGGCAGTTGTTGCGAGGGCAAGGCCGGGCGATTCGTTTTTCGAGTGGAGCGGGGTCGTTCAGGCGACTCAGGCTCCTGCGCTTTCTCAACGTTCCCACCCGGAACGTCTCGTAGGTAGCTCTTGGCGCGGCGTCCTTCCACGCGAGTGCTCCGGAGCGTTTGGACGAGGCGAGAAAGTCCGTAGAGTCCCGCGAAAGCGCCGAGCAAGGTGAAGGCGTTGTCGCGCAGCCAGCGTGAGAGGGACGGATGAGCCCAACGAGCTGCCTCGTTCCACAGAGTCAGCGAGGAATTCGTCGAGTGGGCTTCGCAGGGAGAGGCGGTCGGAGGAACTGGCGATTCACTCGCTAGTTCGCCTCGGTCGACTTGTGGGTGAGGCGATCCCATTCGCGCCCGGTCATGCAAGTTGGCGGACGGCGACTGCTTGAGTGTGTTGGCGGATAAGGAAGCTCGCCCTGGTGAATCAGCTTCAAGTGGTGACGCTCCCGTGGTTTCAGCATGCGCTAATGTCGGCGGAGCAGCGTCCGATCGAGGGAGCGAAACGCGAGTTGATGCGGTGCTTGGAGCCGCGGTTGGTACGATTCCCACGCGGGAAGCAACTTCGTGACCGCGAAGAGGATGAGCGAACGAAGCTGGGATCGTCGGCGCCTCTCGAGCAACTCGAGGAGAATGAGTCGCGGGGACGACCTCGCGCGATTCGCCCTTCGTGGACGGTGTGTTCACGGGCAACCCGCTGTGGGCGACGCCGGCGTTCAGGTCGAGCACCGTGATCGACTCGGCGGTGCTGATGCCCAGAGTATTCATCAGGGTCGCGCGAATGGCGTTCACGATCGTCGGGTCGAGAATACGATCGCCGCGAGCACGGACGGCCGCCGTGGCCTGTCGGAGTCTTCGTCGAGGAAAACCGCCTAGATCCGAGTCTTCATATTGAACACTGGCTTCTTCAATGCCGGAAATCTTCCGCAAGATGAGCGCGATTTCCTGCTCTTTAGCTAGTTTCGCCGCCGCCTCGCGCTGCCTTGGGGAAGCGAAGGGATGATCCGCGGCGAGCGACCGCTGAGCGTAAGTGAAGAAGGTCGCTGGCAACGCCTGTTGGTCGAAGAGAGCCTTCAGGTAAAGATGCTTTGCTTGCGAAGGGACTTCGAAACGGCCATCCACCACTCGAGCTTCATTCAGTTGAGCCTTGCCGAAAGCCGCTTCCATCGCTGTCATTTCGGACCGCGAGAACTCCACTCCATCAAACAACAGTTCCCGAGGTTCTGATCGTGGCCAGAAAATAGCTAGCGCCAGAGTCGCGCAGCCAAGCGCCAACGCAATACCAATGGTCCACCTCGCTCGCGCGGGTGATTGTCGCCATTGTGAAAGCCATTGGTTCGTCGATTGAGTGAGGAAGTCCATCCCTGGGCCTCCGAGTTGACTGGGGGCGCGCTTGCCGAAATCGCCGAGACTGCGTGACTTCCTGTCGCGCCCTGCTCCCGGCTGGCGGAATATCTACGGATCGCGGGCTTTTTTGTCAATGTCGACCGCGTTCGATCCGAGTGTACGACGGACTTCCAGTCCGTCGATTAATCGGTCAGCGCCAGCTTCAGCGAGTCCACGGACATCGGTGAACCACGGATCTCACCGATGCCACGGATTTCCAGAAACTCGTAGGTCTGGCAGTCCGACCGAATTAGTTGGACGGCGCCATGTTGAACCACTTGAGGCAACACGAAACAGTGACAGAGTTAGTACTTGGCATCGATCGGTGGCGATCAGTGTTCCCAAGTGATTGCACCACGAATCTCGCGAATCACACGAATGGGTAATTGGGGCTAGGGGCGTGGTGCGCGACTAGCAGTGGCTGCCTGAGAAGAGGGCAAGCCGATCGCTCGCTAGGACATCGAATTTAATCCTCTCCCTCTCAATTCGTGGGATTTGTGCGATTCGTGGTCCACAACCATCTAACGACCTCCCCCCCTCTAATCTCATCCGTGTCATCGGTGTAATTTATGGTCGACGGACTTCCGTGTCTGACATCCGTGAATTCGGCCAACCTGGCGCTGTCCAATGAGTGAGGATCAGCGAAGACGAATGTTCTCTATATTCTTGGCGCAGGGGGAACGCAATCTCGGAACACTGAGCTTCGCCGCGAGAAAGCCCTAGGCCAGAATGGGACGGACAAGTTCCCCGTGTACGTTGGTCAAGCGACGTTGAATACCGTTGTGGTAGAACGTCAGTCGCTCGTGATTGATGCCCAGCAAGTGAAGTACGGTGGCATGAAAGTCGTGCCAGCTGACAGGGTTCTCGACCGATTTCCAGCCGATATCGTCGGTCGCGCCGTACGCCATGCCGGGGCGAAGTCCGGCGCCAGCGAGCCAGACGGAAAAGCCGGTTTGGTTGTGGTCGCGACCCAACCCGACTTCATTTTCGCCCGACTGGGTGAATGGAGTACGTCCGAATTCCGTGGTAAACAGCAGCAACGTGTCGTCCAGCAATCCTCGCTGTCTCAAGTCACGCACGAGGGCCGCCACGGGTTGGTCAATCCGAATGGCCTCTTGCGTGTGGTTCTGCACGACATTCTCGTGGGCATCCCAATTGATGCGAGGAGAGCTAAAGTCTCCTCCCGAATAGATTTGAATGAATCGCACGCCTCCTTCGAGCAGACGTCGAGCCAGGAGACAGGTACGCCCAAATTCGGCGGTCTCAGGCTGATCGAGCCCATAGGCGGCGCGAGTGGCCGCGGTCTCTTGCGATAAGTCGGCGACTTTAGGGACCGCCAACTGCATTTTAGCGGCCAACTCATAGCTGCGAATTCGTCCCGCCAGCTCTCGATCGCCGCCGCGACGATCAAGCTCCCATTGATTCAAGCTCGCTAGCAATGCGCGGCTGTCGGCTTCGACTGCCGCACTGAGAGGCCGAGCCGGTTGGAGATCGGCGATCGGCTCGCCTTTCGACTGCAAGGCCACTCCCTGGTGGCGCGGCGGCAGAAAGCCATTGGTCCAATTGTTGGTTCCACCTGCGGGATAGCCTCGAGTGTCCGGGAGCACCACGAATGTCGGTAAGTCGTCGGTCTCGTTGCCCAGTCCGTAGGAAAGCCAAGAGCCGAGGGTGGGGAAGCCGTTGAGGCGGAATCCCGAGTTCTCTTGCAGAGTCGCCGGGGTATGGCTCGACGATTCGGCGGTCATCGAACGAATCACCGTAAGTTCATCGGCTACGGTCGACAAATGGGGGAAGAGTTCCGAAATCCAGAGCCCGCTCTTGCCTCGCTGCTTGAATTCCCAGTCGTTTTTCCTGAGTAGCCCCACCTTCCCGAAAAAGACGTCGGGACGCTGATCCCCCTGCAACGACTTCCCGTGTAAGCGGGCCAGGTCTGGCTTATAGTCGAAGGTGTCGATTTGCGAATAGCCGCCGCAGAGGCAGATATGGATGGCTCGTTTAGCTCGAGCGGGATGGTGCGGCACGGGGTCGGCCGATTCGCCCGGGACGGGAGCGCCGGTCGCCGAGTCTGGTTTTCCCAGGAGCACGGCGAGGGCGGCGCCGGTCAGGCCGCCGCAAGTCCAGGACAGGAAATCGCGTCGAGGGAGGGGAGGGGATACTGCTGAGAAAGATCCTATGGGAACAGCCATGGCTTGGGAGTCTCGGTGGAAGCGGCGCGCGGACATCGGAGGTTACAACTAAGGCGGACTCGCTTTGCGGCGGTCCTTGTTTCCTGGCTTGGGGCGGGGCGAGTCGCCCTTGCCCGTTTTTGCCTTCCTCGCATAGACTACCCATCCGCTCGACGAATTCCAACAGGAACCTTTTGAAACACAAGTAGTTAGCATCGTGCAAAACGGCCAGCAACACGCGGAAGTCGCGTTTCAGCAGTGCATCTCGCCGCAATGTCGCGCCACGTTCGGTGTCTCCGAGGTGCTCGTAGCGTGCCCGCATTGCGGAGACTTGCTCGACATTGCCTACGATTGGGAGCGAGCACGTCCACCCAAGTCCCTGCGGCAATTTGAGCAGATGTGGAGCCAGCGATATGAACCTCTGCGGTTCAGCGGCGTCTGGCGGTTTCATGAATTGCTGCCATTCGCTCGCCCCGAACATGTGGTTACGGTGGGCGAGGGGCAAACGTTGCTGCAACAGGCGGACGGAGTGGCTCAGTACGTCGGATTGCAGCCCGGTTGCCTGCATTTGCAATACGAAGGGATGAATCCTTCGGGCAGCTTCAAAGATAACGGCATGTCCGCCGCCTTTACTCACGCTCGCATGGTGGGAGCAGCACGCGCCGCCTGCGCTTCGACCGGCAATACGAGCGCGTCGCTCGCCATGTACTGCGCTGTGACTCGCCTGATGAAGGCCGTCATCTTTATTGGTTCGGGCAAAATCTCCTACGGCAAGCTCTCGCAGGCGCTCGACTACGGAGCACTCACCGTTCAAATTGCCGGCGATTTCGATGACGCCATGGCGCGAGTCAAAGAAGTAGCGCGAGATCTGGGCATCTATCTGGTCAACAGCGTGAATCCCTTCCGGTTGGAAGGACAGAAGACGATCATGTTTCGGGTCCTCGAGGCGTTGCGGTGGCAACCGCCCGACTGGATCGTGGTGCCTGGGGGAAACCTGGGGAATTCCAGCGCCTTCGGGAAAGCGTTCGCGGAATTACGTGAGTTGGGATTGATTGATCGCGTGCCGCGGCTGGCCGTGATCAACGCGGCGGGCGCCGACACTTTGTATGAACTGTATACTCGCCATGGCGTTCGCTGGGAGCAAGGCAACGCCGATATGTCGGTGGTCGAGCAATTCTATGGGAAGATGGATGCCGACCAGCGTAAGGCTTCGACGATCGCCAGCGCGATCGAAATCAATCGGCCCGTGAATCTCCGTAAGTGTCTGCGAGCGCTCGAGGTCTGCCAGGGGGTCGTGCGTCAGGTCACTGACCAGGAGATTCTGGATGCCAAGGCCCGCGTGGGAGCCGGAGGTTTGGGCTGCGAACCGGCGAGCGCGGCGAGCGTCGCGGGCGCGAAGTTGCTGCGAGACGAAGGGGTGATTGCGCCGAGTGATCGGGTAGTCTGTATCCTGACTGGGCATCAGCTCAAGGATCCCACCGCGACCGTGGCGTATCACACGACCGATCAGGAACAGTTCAACAAAGTGTTGGGGAGCCGCGGAGTGCGGCGAGCATCGTTCGCCAATCGAGCGGTGGCCGTCCCCAATCAATTGGATGAGATTATCAAGGCGATCAAGTTGTACTCATAGTGCGTGAATCAGATGTGCGCGAGGCGGTCACGAGGCGTACCGCCGCGGCATGGGGCTGAGTTGGGCGTGCACGAACAAAGGAAAACACCATGGGAAAGCTGCGAGTAGCGATTCACGGAGCGGCCGGTCGGATGGGGCGACGGCTAGTGGCCTTGGGTTCGATCGATTCCGCCTTGCATATCGTGGCCGCCTTGGAGTCGAACACGCATCCGGATCTCAATGCCGACGCGGGAGTGCTGGCGGGCGTCGGTGAGATCGGCGTCCCTATTTCATCGCAGCTGTTGACGCCTGTCGATTGCATCATTGACTTCTCGGTTCCCGGCGCGGCCCTGTTGATCGCCGACGAAGCCGCACGGCGCGGCATCCCTTTGGTGGTCGCGACGACCGGGTTCGAGACCGAGGAAAAACACCGAATCGCGGAGCTGGGACAGAAGATCCCCGTGGTTTGGTCTCCCAGCATGAGCATGGCCGTGAATTTGACCATGAAGCTGGTGGCCACCGCGGCTCGCGTGCTGAAAGACTATCCGAATGGAACGGATGTCGAGATTATCGAGCGACATCATCGCTTTAAGGAAGACGCGCCCAGCGGCACGGCGCTCCGTTTCGGCGAAATCGTGGCGGACATCATGGGGCAGTCCGAGATGGCTCACGGTCGCAGCGGGCGACCGGGAAAAAGGCCGCGACATGAAATCGGCTACCATGCGCTGCGAACGGGCGATAATCCCGGCGAGCATACGATTGTCTTTGGCATGTTGGGCGAGACGATCGAATTGAACGTGAAGGCGTCGAATCGCGACTGCTACGCATTTGGCGCGCTGGAGGCGGCCAAGTTCGTCGTCCAACAAAAGCCCGGCTTGTACAGCATGGCCGACGTCTTGGGACTATGAGGCGTTTGCCGTGGCCAAGTGCGAACAAGGATACTTGTGCGACGTTTGTGGTCGCGATGTCGAGGAGATGGTCGACAGCGATCTCTATTTGCGCTATGTGATTGGGATGGTCGATCCCGAGGTGCTGCACGTCAGCCCCGAGCGGCATATTCGCTGCAATCCCGTCCTCGCACAGTTCATCACGGACCCCGATTTTCCACCCGTCGAAGTGGCGGGTGATTTCGACAAGAAACTGCTCGACCCCGCCTTCGTACTCGCTCGTGAAACACTCGTCACACGCGGCTGGCGCCGCCTCCGCGAGTTGGTTGGCAGCGATGTCCCCGTCGTCGAATACCCGCTCAACGCCGCGAACCGATTGTAACGCCTTGGTTGACGCCAGTTCCGTGCGCAAACCAGAATAGCGTCAAGGAACGCGCGAGACCCTGACGCCGCGAACGCGGTTGCGTCGAGGGTCGACTCCGACGCGGACGTGACGAGAAAAGCGAACTATGGTGCGAGGCAGTCGTATGCGCCGGCTAGATCTCCGTGGGCGGATTGGGCAACTGAAGAGCAGCCTGGTCGTCGCGTGCTCGCTGCTCGCCGCCGGGGTTCTGATCCAGCCAGCGGCTGGCGCCGACGAGCCGATCGAGTTTGAGAAACAGGTCGCGCCGATCCTGACTCTACGCTGTGTGAAATGTCATGGGGAGGGAAAGATCGAGGCCGGCTTTGATGTGCGGCGTAAATTCACGATCGCGGCGGGAGGCGACAGCGGACCGGCGATCGTCGATGGCAAAATCGACGAGAGCCTCTTGTGGCAGAGAATCGCCAAGCATGAAATGCCGCCGCCCGAAGAAGGGCCGTTGGATGAATCGCAGAAACGCATCATTCGTCGCTGGCTGGAAGGGGGCGCCAAGGTTGCTCGCTTGCCCGAGCTTCCGCTGGATGATGATGCGCCTCCCAGTCGAGTCACCGCGGAAGACCGTGCTCACTGGTCCTTTAAACCTCCGGCGCGGTTGCCGCTGCCCAGCAATTCTGCCTCGAATCGTTGGCGAACACCGGTCGACGCGTGGATTCATCAGGGGCTGACGCAACAGTCGCTCGACTTTAACCCGGACGCCGATCGACGCCAGTTGTTGCGTCGTCTCGCTTTCGACTTATGGGGCGTGCCTCCCACTTGGGAACAGTGGGAAGAGTTCCGCGATGATGCGGGGCCGGATGCTTGTGAGCGGCTGGTCGATCGCATGCTAGCTTCGCCGAAATACGGCGAGCGGTGGGGCCGGCGCTGGCTGGATGTGGCCGGTTACGCCGACTCGGATGGCTATTTGGCGGCTGATCGAGTGCGTCCCGAGGCGTGGCGATATCGGGACTACGTGATCGACGCCCACAACGCGGATTTGCCTTACGACCAGTTCATACGCGAGCAACTGGCGGGGGACGAAATTAGTCCGTGGCGACAAGCCGAGGAACTCACGCCCGAGATGACTCGTCAACTGGTGGCGACCGGCTTTTTACGCACGGCGAGCGATCCCACGTATCCCGGCTACACCGAACCGAACGAAATTCATCAGGTGTTGAGCGATACGATGCAAATCGTGGGCTCGTCGTTCCTGGGGCTGACGGTTCAATGCGCCCGTTGTCATGCGCACAAGTTCGATCCGTTCTCGCAACGTGACTACTATGCCTTGCAAGCAGTCTTTCTTCCCGCGTTTGATCCGGCTCGCTGGCAACCCTCCGAGGTGCGTGGAATTCCGTGGGCCACGGAACCACAGCAAGCACGCATCGCTCAGCAGAACCAGCGGATCGACGAACAAGTGGCGAAGGGCAAGCAGGCTGAAGCCGAGCTCATGACCCGTTATCGACAGCGTCGCTGGGAGGAACTGCTCGCAGGATTGGGACAGCCGCTTGTCGATACCTTCTCGACGGATCAAATCGATCACGCTTGGATGATCGAATTGGCGGGAACGGCCAAGAGCTGGAACACCGCGGGCGAGAATGGTGAACTGGCGATTCGTGCGATCGACGGTGGAAAAGGTTACGCGCTGGCGCGCTTGCGACGGCCTGTGTTGTTGGCAGGCGAGTTTAGCGCGAGGCTGGTGTTTCGCTGGCACTCGATGGACAGCGAGCCGAAAACCAACAAGGCCATGCAAAGGGTGCTGTTGCAGTTGCGGGACGCGAAAGGCCTCCTCGTGGGAGTCGCCGGGTACATTGACGAAAACAATACGGCACGCGGCAGCCCGATCTTGGGAGCGGCGACCGCCGCCGAGCCGATCGGCGACGATCTCGTGGCTCATTACGTCAAGAAGCACGGACAAGCGGTCCCCCCAAGTGCTCGAGCTCGAAGCTTGGCTGCAAGCGGTAGGGCGATCGTCACTCTAACGCGAGACGCCGGAGGTAAGTTGACGGCGACTTACGAGGATGGCCAGGTTCGCGAATCGGCGACGTGGGACAATGCTACGCAAGTCACTTCCATCGAAGTCGAATTACGTCGTTACGTCTTGAATGGAGAAGCGTCGTTCGAGGGGCTTTGGTTGGATGAATTTGAGGCGACTCCTGGGCCGTCCAGCATGTTGTCGCCCGCAGTGCGCGAATCTCTGGCGGCCGCGCTTGCCACGGACGACGCCAAGCAAACCGCCGAGCAGAAGAAACTAATCCAGGAGACCGTGGCGAAGCACGCTCCCACGGAAGCCGATTTGTCTCAATGTTTTCCAGAATTCGCCGACGAGATTCAGCGGATCCGCAAAACGGTTCAAGAAGAACAGTCGCGTAAGCAAACGGTCGTCAAGATTCGCGGGGTCACGGATTTAGAGGGACCCGCGCCGCCGGGACGAATCCTCCGTCGAGGCGATTACGATAAGCCTGGGGCGACATTGGCCGCGAGGGTGCCCGAGGTCTTGTCGAATGCGGGAGGCGAACTTCCCACGATCCCTGGTTACAAGACAACTGGCCGGCGTTTGGCGCTCGCTCAGTGGCTGGCCGATCCGCGGCATCCGTTGACGGCGCGCGTCCAAGTGAATCGTGTATGGCAGGGGCACTTTGGGCGTCCCCTGGTCGCGACGCCCGCGAACTTTGGTCGGTCAGGCGCGAAGCCTTCGCATCCCGAACTATTGGATTGGCTGGCTACGGAATTGCCTCGCGCTGATTGGAGTCTCAAGTCGCTGCATCGGCTGTTGGTTACCTCGACCGTCTTTCGGCAGAGCTCGGAGTACACCGATGAGCAGCGTCGTCGCGATCCCGAGAATCGACTTTGGGGCGCTTGGACGCCCAAGCGACACGACGGCGAGACGTTGCGGGATAGTGTCCTGGCGGTGTCGGGAAAAATGAATGGAAGCTTGGGCGGCAAACCCTCGCCGGTTCTCGCCCAAGGGGATGGCTCGGTTTTGACGGCGGACGACGCGGCCGGCAATCGCCGCAGCATTTACCTGATGGTGCGTCGTAGCCAGCACCTGACGATGTTGGACTTGTTCGACACCCCTTTGATGGAAGTGAATTGCACCGAGCGGAACACCTCGACGGTTCCACTGCAAGCGCTGGCTCTACTGCATAGCCCTTTCGCGGACCAGAATGCAAAAGCACTGGGCGAGCGGCTATGGCGGTCTGCTGCGGATGACGTGGGGCGAGTTCAATGGGCCGTGCGCTGGGTCTACACTCGCGAGCCCACGAGTGGGGAAAGCCAGGATTTGTTGGCATTTGTCGATCAGACTCGTGCTGCCTTCCTGCAATCGCTTGGCGGTGCAACGCCAGAACAGATCGAGCGGGCCTCGCGAGCGGCCTGGGAACAACTCGCTTTAGTGCTCATGAACGAAAACGAGTTTCTGTATGAGTGAGGCAGAGATGACGCCTATAACCGAAACAACTCGACGATTGGCGGATTTGCTGCTCGATCGTCGCGCGCTCCTGTCACGCGTGGGAAGCGGGATGGCTGGCATCGCTTTGGGCGCCTTACTGGCCGAAGAGAGTCGCGGCGACTCGTCTTCCGATGCAACGCCGCGGAAATGGCATCATCCACCTCGCGCGAAGGCAGTGATACAACTGTTTCAACATGGTGGGCCGAGTCATATGGATCTGCTTGATCCTAAGCCCGAGTTGAATCGGCGCGACGGACAGCCGATGCCAAAGTACTTCACGGATTTGGTGAAGATCTCCGCGCACGGCAATCTTCTGGGAAGTCCTTTCAAGTTTCAGAAGGCGGGTCAGTGCGGCGTCGAGTATTCGGAATTGTTGCCACATACCGCTCGGTGCGCCGACGACATTGCCGTCGTTCGCTCGATGTACTCGGAGCATAACAACCACGAGCAAGCACTGTGGCATATGCATACGGGGCGTATCGTGTCGGGGCGGCCGACCATGGGCGCCTGGATCAGTTACGCGCTGGGCGCCGAGACTCGTGATTTGCCAGCCTACGTGGTCTTGCGAAATGACTCGCAATTGCCGGTCGATGGAGCTCGAAACTGGTCGAGTGGATTCTTGCCGCCCCGGTATCAGGGAGTGCACTTTCGCCATACGGGCACGCCCGTTTTGTATTTGCAGCCGACGACCGCGGCGCCGGAGAGTGTGCAGGCGTTGCGCCGTGAGTTGTTGAATCGGCGTAACGGCGAGCATTTAGCGGAGCGCCCACGGATTGCCGCCGAGTTGGAAGCGCGGATCGCGAGCTACGAAATGGCGGGGCGGATGCAATTGCATGCGGGCGATGCGCTGAATCTAGCCGGCGAAACCGCCGAAACGCTCGCCCTGTACGGAGTAGGCGTCGCCCCGACGGATAGCTATGCGCGTCGCTGTTTGATCGCTCGAAGACTGATCGAACGAGGAGTGAGGGTGGTGCAGCTATTTGTCGAGGGACAGATTTGGGATACCCATGCCAAAAACGCGGCAGGCACTCGTTCGTGCTGTGAGCAGACGGATAAACCGGTCGCTGCCTTGTTGCAAGACCTCAAGCGTCGCGGACTGCTCGAGTCGACGCTGGTGATGTGGGGAGGCGAATTTGGGCGGACGCCGGTCAGTCAATCGGGAGATGGACGCGACCACCACAAGCAAGGCTTTAGCTTGTGGCTGGCGGGAGGTGGAATTCGAGGTGGACAGGCGTATGGCGCAACCGACGAACTCGGTTATCATGCGGTGGAGAATCGTACGATGGTCGCGGATCTCCATGCCACGGTGCTGCACCTGCTAGGGCTCGACCATCGACGAGTGACTTATCACCAGCATGGACGCGACGAACGATTGACGGACGTCTATGACGCGCATGTGCTGGAGCGATTGCTGGCCTAAGTGGTGCGTGGCGCGAGCAGGGTGTTCCGTGGGCGGCGACTGGCTCGCGGTGAGTTTGGTTTCTTGCTTCTCTCCTCATCAAATAGAAGCCGATCGCTTGTAAGCATCGGTCGTATTCTCTATGGCACTCGAACAACTCGGCCCCTATCGGCTCGAACGTATCCTCGGTCAGGGAGGCATGGGAACGGTCTATGCCGGGGTCGATCAGCGAAATGGGCAAAAGGCGGCGATTAAAGTGCTGTCGACTTTGCTGGGCGATCGGCCCAGCTTGCGCGCCAGATTCGAAGCCGAGATCGAGTCGTTGAAGAGACTCCGGCATCCTCACATCGTGCAGTTGATGGGGTATGGCGAGCAGGAAGGGCACTTGTTTTATGCCATGGAGTTGGTCGATGGTCGCAGCCTGCAGGATGAATTGAAAGAAGGGCGTCCGTTCGCGGTGTCCGAAGTGGTGCGGTTTGGCATCGAAGTCGCCGCCGCGCTAAAGCTGGCGCATGACACGGGCATCATTCATCGCGACATCAAGCCGGCCAATCTGATGCTGACCCGCGACGGACACGTCAAGCTAACCGACTTTGGCATCGCGAAGCTGTTCGGCAACAGTCAATTGACGGCGGACGGCGGCGTCGTCGGCACGGTGGACTATATGTCGCCCGAGCAAGCGGACGGCAAACCAGTGACGGCGAAGAGCGATCTCTACAGTGTGGGCGGCGTCTTGTACGCCTTGATTGCTCGACGCCCCCCTTTCACGGGAAGATCGCTGCCGCAGATCATTCACGCCCTCAAGTTCGACTCGCCCGTTCCTCTCCGCCGACTAGCCCCCGACGTGCCGGAGGAACTGGAACGCATCGTGCATCAACTGTTGGAGAAGGAGCCACAACAGCGAATCGCCACCGCATTGATCTTGGGGAACCGACTCAAGGCGCTCGAGCATGCTCTGGCGGCCCCACCCGCGACTTCGGTGGAAGGCGAGTACGATTTGGCCACCGATTCGGGGTTGGCTGCCGACATTTCTCGCGCGACCGACTTGACGCTCGATCCGGGCGCCAGCGCGTCGATTGCTCCCAATCCCACCAGTGCATTCGACATGACCTGGGACTCGGCGGGGACCGCGGCGCCGCCTCCCCCCATGGTGGACCGCGGCAGTCCCACGCAAATTGATCCGTTGGATGCCCGACAACAGTCGGCGTCAAGTCGTTTCACCACCGTGGCGGAAGACGAACGGAGGCGGCGACGAGAACAGCAAGACGAGCAGCGAGCGGACTGGAGTTTCACCTTGGTGAAGTCCGCCGTGGGAATTGTGGCAGTTGTCATTTTGGTGGGTGGCGCCTTTCTGCTATCGCGTCCTCCTTCGGCCGATCCGTTGTACAACGCGATCGCCGAAGCCGCGTCGTATGGCGACGCCGACACCTTGGCTCGCGTGGAGAACAAGATCGATCAGTTCCTGGCGACCTATCCTTCCGACTCGAGAGCTCAAGAAGTTGCGCAGTGGAAGCGGCAATTGCAGCAATCGCTGGAGCAACGCAAGTTCGACCGACGTTTGCGTCGCCCGGATGACGCCGCGGCGATGAGCGCTGTCGAACGCTTGTACGCCGAAGCGATGCGAGATGTGGCGTTTCAGCCCGACGAATCACTGGCTCGTCTTAACGCGTTGGTCGATGCGTTTTCAAATCCCGAACCGACCGACGAGCGTCCCCGCAAAACGTTGGAGCTTGCTCGACATCAAATTGAGCGATTGCAGCCGATCGTCGAGGCTCAACGCGGCGCCGATCGAATGCTCGCTGGCGAACGAATGAAGTGGGCGGACGAACAACGCAAGGAAGATCCCGAAGCCGCGGCGAAAGTGTATCGAGCCCTGGAGACGCTGTACGCCAATAAACCGTGGGCCGAGGACATCGTGAAGCAAGCTCGAGAACGATTACGCTAATGTACGACGGACTTCTAGTCCGTCGATCCGGTGTGTCGAGTGTCGTTTTCCGAGCGTCAATCGGCCCACGACGCGGTTCGGCTGGCGGCCAGGGGCGCTTGCTGGCCGCGCGGCTGACCGCTCACGAAGTGAGCGGGCTACCTCCGTACGACGGACTTCTAGTCCGTCGATCCGGTGTGTCGAGCGTCGTTTTCCGAGCGTCAAACGGCGCACGACGCGGTTGGGCTGGCGCCCAGGGGCGCTCGCTGGCCGCGCGGCTGACCGCTCACGAAGTGAGCGGGCTACCTCCGTGCGACCACAGCATCGTTGCGAGTCGGTGTGTCGCGTCTAGATCGAGCCCAGTTTTCCCGCTCGCCGTAGATATTCGATCACTTGGTCGGCTAGTTCATCGGGCGAGTGTTGGGCGGAGGCGAGTGTCAACTGAGGCGACTCGGGGGCTTCGTACGGATCATCAATGCCTGTGAATCCTTTCAGTTCACCCGCGCGTGCTTTCTTATAGAGCCCTTTGGGATCGCGCGATTCGCAAACTTCCAGCGGCGCGTCGACAAATACCTCGACGAAATCTCCAGGGCGTCCTCGCCCTTCGACCTGTCGCCGCACTGCCTCGCGATCTCGACGATAAGGGCTGACGAATGCCGTGAGTGTGATCAGACCCGCCGACGCAAACAATTCGGCGACGGCGCCGATGCGGCGAATGTTCTCCTCGCGATCCTCGGCTGAAAATCCCAGCCCGAATCGTTTCGCAAAGGCCTCTCCGTGGGCGGGAGCGAGTAAGGCGGGGCTGGCGTTGAGACTATGACGCACATTGTCGCCGTCTAGCAGGAACGTATGAGCGCCGATCGCATGCAGTTTTTGGTCGACGCGGTTCGCGACCGTGCTCTTCCCGCAGCCGCTCAGCCCCGTGAACCAAACCACGCACCCCTGATGACCATGCATGCGCTCGCGGTCTTCTCGCGAGACGCTGTGGGAGTGCCAAGTGATTTCCGTACGTTCCACGATCAGATTCCTCCTTCAATCCCGGCCCATTCACAGAGATTTTCGGCGAGCACGCCCTGTGGGCAACTCCAAACGAGAAAGAACAACGCCTCGCGACACCAACGTCCCGTGGGATGTCCCGCAACATAGCCGGTTCCCTTCGCGGCGGCCAGCGACGATTGTGTGGCTCGCAGCACAAGGCTATTGGCCTGGGCTCGCAACTGGTCAGATGAGCAGGCATGACTTCCGGCGGCATTTTGCAGGAGTTGTTGACAGGTCGAGTCCCATTGCTCGCGAAGCGCGGTGGTCGCTGGCGTTAATTCTCGCCGTCGTAGGGACTCCGTCTCAAGGTACTCGATCGCGGCGTCGGCCAGTCCAAGTGCGAGGGTCGAGGTGGTCAACCCGCCTGTCCCCGCGCCGCGGCTCGACTGCAGAACCTGCTCGGCCGGGCCGGCCAAGAGCCAATCGCGTGGCGCCTCGACCCCTAAAAACTCGACGGAACCGGTCTGGCTCGCGTTCAGGGCGACTAAGTCGCAAGGCGGACCGATTCGCACCCCTGCCGTTGTGGTGGGAATCGCGAATAGCAATTGGCGACCGTCGTCGGCGACGGCGCCTGTGACGAGAGTGCGAGCCGCCGCCGCGCCGGTCACCCAGGGACTGTACCCTTCCAGCCGAAACCCGGTAGGGGTCTCGATAGCGCGTAGTACGGGTTGAGCGAGGTGTCGACGGCTCGTCGAAAGATGCGAGATGGCGACGGTGGCAAAGTCCGAGCCGTCGATCAGGCCAGGCAGCAGTTGAGCTTTCAGCGAGTAGTTGTTGGAGTCGACGATCCGAACAACTGCGGCCGTACGTTGTGTGATCACAAACGCAGTCGTTAAGCACGCCTTACTGAGGCGGAGATAGCCTCGTGCGAGATCTACGTCATGCCAACCAGCGCCTCCAGCCTCCTTCGGCACGAACCAGGCAAACACTCCGCGTTCACCGCACAGTTGTAATTGCGGGCCAGGCCAGTCGGTGGTCAATTCGAGTGAGGAATGAGCCTGACTGAGTTGACTGCAGAGGTCGCTCAGAGCGGGCGACGCGGGTGTTGCGATCCAGCTGTGTTGGCGGTTTGTTTTCGATGAAGACGATTCGATCATCGCCCGATTATAGCGACCGCTAGGCAGAGGGAGGTTTGGGCCGCTAGATCAGGCTGGGTAGGACCGCTAAGATACGTCACCACGATCGTGGATTCTGATTTGGCTCGTGAAGGTCAAGCAAGCGTAAGGAGGCCCGCATGGCTCAGGGTGAAGCAGAGGGATTGAGTCGGAGTGAGATCATTCCTCCCGTGAGCGAGATGTCGCCTCAAGCTTTGTACGACAAATGCATGGCCGTCGCTCGCAATTTGTGGTGGACTTGGCAGCCGGAAGTTATTAGCCTGTTTAGGGATATCGATCCCATTCGCTGGCGCCAGCTCGACCATAATCCGATTGCTTTGTTGCGCGAATTCACCCCCGAGCGTTTGGCTTTACGAGCCGCCGAAATGGTGCTCTATAGCCGTATCAATTACGCCTACCGGCGGCTGAAGGAGTACGTCAACCGCAAGCACACTTGGGCCTCGACCAACGCGGGCGTGTTGGGCGGCAAACCAGTCGCTTATTTTTCGGCGGAATTTGGCTTACACGAATCCCTCCCCATCTACTCCGGTGGTTTGGGTGTGTTGTCGGGCGACCACATCAAGAGCGCGAGCGGTCTGGGAGTGCCGCTGGTCGCCGTGGGCCTCTATTACGATCAAGGTTACTTCAAGCAACATCTCGACCATAACGGTTACCAGCACGAGGAGTATCTTGACACGAAAGTAGAGAATCTCCCCTTCGAGCTCGCGTTATCGCCCGACGGTAAACCTGTAACAATTCAGATCGACACGCGATCCGGCCGCTTGCATGCTCGCGTATGGTTGGTTCATGTGGGACGAGTCAAGTTGTATTTGCTGGACTGCGATGTCGACGGGAATAGCCCGCAGGATCGCGAGCTGACCAGCCGCTTGTACGGTGGCGACGAACGCACTCGCATCCGACAGGAGTTGGTGCTTGGCGTGGGAGGAGTGAGGGCGCTCGCAGCGCTTGGCATTACTCCAGGCGTCTATCATCTGAATGAAGGGCACAGCGCCTTTGCTCCCTTGGAAGTGGTTCGCGAGCGGATGAAGAACGATGGTCTGTCGTTCCACGATGCGGTGCGCGAGGTTTCTCAGCGGACCGCGTTCACGACGCATACTCCCGTGCCGGCGGGTCACGACCGTTTCCACGGCGGCCAGGTGGAAGAGCACTTAGGGCCCCTGCGCGACGAATTAGGGATCTCGTACGAGCAATTGATGGGACTCGGTCGAGTCGAGGTCCATAACGAACATGAGCCCTTCTGCATGACGGTGCTCGGGCTGAAGATGTCGCGTCGGGCCAATGCGGTCAGCTCGTTGCACGGACATGTCAGCCGACGCATGTGGGCGAATCTCTTCCCTGGGAGGCCCGAAGAAGAGATCCCGATCGGCCATATCACCAACGGCGTCCATGTGTTGAGTTGGTTGGCCCAGCAAATGTGGCATCTATACGATCGCCACTTCCCAGCTCAATGGACCGCCCGCATGGGCGAGGCGGAGACTTGGCAGCAGATCCAGCACATTGATCCCGGCGAGTTGTGGGAAACTCACAATGCCCTGAAGAATCAATTGTTGGCATTCGTGCGACGGCGAGTGAGTCGGCAATCGCGTCGGCGCGGCGAGCCGGACGAAGTGGTCGAAGCAGCTCGCAATGTGCTCGACCCCAACATCTTGACGATTGGTTTTGGACGCCGATTCGCGACTTATAAACGAGCGGGATTGGTGTTTAGCGATGTCGAGCGAGTCGTGCGGTTGATGAGCGATCCTGCTCGTCCCGTGCAGTTCGTCTTCGCCGGTAAAGCCCATCCTCGGGACGAACCCGGGAAACAACTGATCCAGAAAGTGGCGAATCTGCGTCATGATCCGCGATTCCGCGGACGAGTGGTCTTCTTGGAAGATTACGACATCAACGTGTGTCGTCATATGATTCAGGGTGTTGACGTGTGGTTGAACAACCCTCGTCAACCGCTGGAAGCGTCAGGAACGAGCGGACAAAAGGCGGTGCTCAACGGCGCTTTGAATCTCTCGATTCTCGACGGTTGGTGGGCGGAAGCGTTCGATGGGAGCAATGGGTTTGCCATCGGGCGAGGCACGAGCCATGTCTCGGACGAACTAACGGATCGCCGTGACGCGGAGTCGCTATATCACGTCTTGGAGACGCAAGTCATTCCCAAGTTCTACGAGCGGGACGTCGACGGACTGCCTCGTGGCTGGATCCAGATGATGATGAACTCGATCAGTACGTTGGCTTGGCGATTTAGCGCTCACCGCATGGTGGCCGACTACACTCGTACTTGCTACGTTCCCGCCGCCGGCGGCCTCAGCTGCGATATGCGGTTGCGGTAAGATGAACAACAATTGAACACAATCAAGGAGTTGCGTGCATGGTAACGGTCGGAATGAACTACCACGTCATCGAAGGTAAGCAACAAGATTTTGAAGCGAAGTTCGCAGCGGTCATTGATGCGTTGAACGCCGCTCCAGGACACACTCGTTCGACGCTTTGGAAGGATGTCGCCGATGGCGCCTCGTACTTGATTACCAGCGAGTGGTCGGACGAGACGGCCTTTCAGGAATTCATCCGCAGCGATGCATTTCGCTCGGTGACGAACTGGGGCAAGGAGCAGATTCTGTCAGGACGTCCGCAGCACAAGGTGTACAAGCACTAATGTAGTTGGACGACGAAGCTGGTCGAGAAAATCACCAGCCAGTCCACTCACTGGCTAGCCCACTCACTGACCGCCCCTGGTAAAGCCCAGGGGCCTTGCGCAACATGGATCTGCCGGTGACTTTTTGTCCAGTTACCCCTCTCCGTTACCCAAAGGCTTACGAGGTCCATCGCTAGCTGTGGTGGTCTAATGTGAAGACGATTCAGACCCGCGAGATGTGCTCCTAACGGGCTCCCCTACCGTCTCGTCTGGATTCGTGTGATTCGTGCGATTCGTGGTCCACCACCTTCCGTGTCTTGCGGCTGCGAACTCGGCCGCGAGCCCGTGGGTGATGATTCGACAACGAATCTTACGAAACGGACGAATGAGTGGTGAGAGCTGCAAGCTGCATTCGTGGTCCGCATCAGGCGTCGCGATCCTCGATTCCCTTGTCCTTAGGATAGATCAAGGGCGCGAGGCCGAGCGTGGTCTCGACTTGCTCGGTGTAGGAGGCAAGTCGCCCAAGGATTCGCACGTAGAGCTCTTGAACGCGATCGATCAACTGACCCGCGGCATCAAACGTCGTGCCGATGTCTTGAGGGTCGATGAGGTAGGGGGCCAAGTGATCGCTGAGTGGGACGGGGCCTTTGGCGTGATCGAAGGGGTACTCGACATCCGCCACCAGGCGGCGATAGTCGTTCACTTGTTCGGTGAGCCAGCGATTGCCCGCGAGGATGCCTTCGAGCAATGCTTGATTCTCGCGGTGCGACTCCATCATGCCGCATAGTCGGACCATGGCGATGCGACAGTTCCGCACCTCCCTCAGTCTTTCATGAGCCGCATTCATGGCATAGATGATGGGAAGGAATCTCTGCGCCTCGGCTCGCCAAGTTCCCGCGTTCGGTAATCGCATCTCGATTTGCGGCTGGTTCAGCAGGAGGAGGCCTCGTTCGAGTCGTGCGGCCACCAGGCTCTCAAAGGGATACAGTTGCTGACCATGAGCCGCCATTTCATTGCGTGCTTGCGCGATCGCCTGGTCGATTTGTTCGCGACGAGGCATCGGGAACCGGAACTCGTGATGCGGAATCGGCACGTTGGCTCGATAGAACGCGATGGCCGCGGTACCCTCGAAGACCAGCGTATCGGCGTCATCGAACTGATGGAATCGACGGCGATAACTGGGGCGAAGCGCGAGTAATTGATCGCGAGCCATCTTGATATCGGCAATGCACTGTTTCGCGGCAGGGGCAAATTCGGGCAGGGATGCTGGCAGGGGAATCGGTCGGAGGATATGGAAACAGTTGAGGGTGAGTCGTTCGAGCGAGGCCTGATCGGCTTTCTGGCGTTTACCGCGGGCCAACAGGTCGGTCGACGGATGCATTTCGGATGGATTGAAGTCGCTGCCCAAAGCGTCCTCGTATTTGTCCGTCGTGACCATCCGGCACAGGATCGAGTAGCCCGCGAACAATTCCGCGGCGGGCCGATCTAATCGGAAGATGCCCGGCGCACCTTCCGCGCGGGCGCTGGCAATTCGGTCGCTGTCGGCTGGATGACTGTCGAACAAACCTGTTTCCGAGGAGTCGATGATTTCGTTCAGTTTACGCTGGAGATCCTCGGGAAACTCGTCCATGCGAGCGGACATGATCATCGGCAAGTCGTCGCCGAGCCGCCCTTCGCGTCGCCACATTTCGATATCGTCGAGCGCTTCGTCGTAGGCCAGGCCGAGTTGGGCCAGTCGTCGGCATGTCGACTCGAACGTATCGCTCCCCGCAAATCGAGCCTCAAAGCGGTCGGCGTCAAACTCCATCTGGCGCATCAGGTAACCCGCCGTAATGTGGCCCGCCATCATGAAGAGCCAGAGGATCTTGCGAGTCAACCAGACGCAAGCACGTGCGGCGTAGAGCATCCAGCCAAGGCGAATGTCGATCGCCCCCGAGGCGTTCGCCAGCCATTCGTCCCAGGCATCTCGCTCATGGACGACTCGCGTGAACCAAAAGCTGATCACGCGAACCAGATACGAAAGTCGCATCCCCGCTCCCTGTGAGAAGTGGCCGAATTCATGAGCCAACACACCGGCGAATTGCCTCATTGTCATGCCCGCAACCAGAGGCATGCCGATGGTGAGCACCAGGTCCGAGCCCGAGAACATACTGAGGAGGCCGCGGCGGAATGACGCCGAAGCGTTGACGTTGCAGTCGACGTCAATCCGACGTGGAAAAGGCGCGCCTACCGCTTGGCAAATTCGCTCGACGAACGCAAACAGCAGCGGTTCGGACTCGGGCGTCAGATACCGTTTCCGTTGATTTCCTGAAGGGCGAGCAAATAGAGGCTTGATCATGAACAGGATCATGGTCGCGCCCAGCAAGGCAGGCAGCAAATAGATCATGAACGCGGCTACCATGGCTTTGCCGTTACGAGCCGCACCCATGATATGGTAGTTGCTGGTCAAGTGCCAATAAACGACCGCCACCACCATGCCGATCATGATGATGTACAGCACAGGCAGCAGCAGCATCACGCCAGTGGCGGCCAAGATACCGAGCTTGTAGCCTGTCGTGGTGGTGACGGGAGGAATCGAACCTTGCATCGCCCCCAAGATCTCTTGCGGCGAGAGCGGTCGGTCGGGGGAACGAAGTGCAGGTGCGGGCTCGATGGCAGTCGCGGCTGCGACAGGAATCGCTGAAACAGGAATCGCCGAAACAGGAATCGCTTCGACCGGGACCGCGGGAACTGCCGGGACCGCGGGAGCAACAATTCCCGGCACGGCAGTCGGCGCGGCTGTCTGCGGCGGACTCATCCGGGCGCTTGTTGGTGTTTTCGGCCTACTGATTACGTGCCGAGTGGTCTCGCCTTCGCGAGCAACAGGCATTGTCGTGGGCAATTCCACGGAATCCTGGGATGCCGTCGGAGTAGGTGGCGTTGCGGGAACTGCCGCTCGCGGCGCTGTCGCGTTGACGGGGGGGGAATCGCTGGCGGGCTTCACCGGACGAGATGCGGTGGGCGTGGGCGATGTCGCAGGGCGGGGAGTGGTCGCTGCCGCTGGTTTCTGGGGACCGCTCGAGTTTGCGGGTGAAGCTGTGGGAGTCGCTGGTTGACCAGCAGGCTTCGAGTTGGGTTTGGCGGTGTTGGGGGGAGTGGGAGCGGAGGCCGACTGAGGCGCCGCTGGCTTGGTCGATGGCTTTGGGGAAGTAGGGGCGTCGACCGGCACGAGCATGGAACTGAGCAGTTCTTCCAGCGGCGCAACGTTAATGATCCCGCCGCAAGTGTTGCAGCGACCCTGCTTGCCGGCCCACTCGTTGCCGACTTGGAACTTCGTTTTGCAGTGCTGGCAAGTGATGCGAATGGGCATGGGCGCTCCGCCTCTTCCGATCAGCAAATTGGGGAGACTCTCTTGTTTGCGGACCTCTATGTTGCCATGCCGCGACGAGCGAAGCGAGTCCCCAGATGTTTGTCGAGGATTCTTTACAGTTGTAACTGAAAAAAATCCCGCTGCGAATAGCTGCAAAAATTCCCGCCCATTGTTGGCCACAAACCGCACGAAGTCGAACTGCCCCAATCAATGCGGATCAGTGTCGATGAGTGTTCCATTTTCTCTTGTACACGGCGGGGTGAGTCGAGGAAACACGGATCGTCGCTGATCGTCACTGAAGAAGGTCGTTTTCCATCAAGGGAATGTCGTCGTTTCAGTTGTTCTGACCGACGTTTCTGACGATCCCCGCCGAGTTTCGCTTGTCGTATCAGTATTGGTTGATTTATTATGAGCGTTCCTGCTCCTGTCGACTCGCCCCAATACCTGCCTGCCCGAGCCCATGCCTGATTCGACCGACCCCGCCGTTCCTTCAACCATTCGACTGATGCGAGTGGCAATGGACGATCTAATGCGTGTGGCGCTAGTGTTATTGCTTTGCTCGGCTTCGAATGCCGTTGGGCCGCTGGTTCGTGCTGCTTTGGCTGATTCGCCCTCTCCCGTGCTCGCGAACCTGTTTCCGGCTGGCGGGGCCGTCGGTTCGACCGTGCGAGTCGCCATCGAGGGGACCTCTTTGGACGACTGGAACGCCGTCTATGTGTCTGATCCGCGAGTGGTGGGGCGGCGAGTGGATGCAAAAACGGCCGAGTTGACGATTCCGTCCGATTCGCCTCTCGGCATATACGACGTACGCATCGTGGGCAAATTTGGCATCAGCGGTCCTCGCGCGTTTCAGGTCAGTAATCGGCAAGAATGCTCGGAAGTCGAACCGAACGATGGCTTGGCAAGTGCAGCCAAGGTTCCTCTCGGACTGCCGACGGGTGGAACTTGGATCAATGCTCGCTGCGACAAACCGGGCGATATCGATTGGTTTCGGCTGACTCTCGCCGCCAAACAGTCAGTCTTGATTGAGTTGTGGGGCGAGCGACTCGACTCGCCCGTGCATGGAGTCTTAGAAGTTTTTGACGGGCATGGAAAGCGATTGGCGGCGAGTCGTGGCGGGACGCAGGTTGATCCTCGGTTGGAATTCGAAGTGCCCGCGGATGGCGAGTACGCGGTGCGAGTTGCCGACCAGACATTCCTGGGTGGCGCCGATTTTGTTTACCGGCTCCGGATTGACGCTGGTCCGCGGTTGGAAGCGGCCATGCCGTGCGTCGTTCGTCAAGGCGAGTCGATGGAAACGACCGTTTGGGGACGCAACTTAACGGGCCTCTCGTTCGCGAAGGATGTGATGGCGCCCGATGAACGCACGAGCGGAACTCGAAAGAATCTCTGGCAGACAGGTGTGCTGGAATCACCGCGCGGCCTGCCGGGGCCGTTGTTGATGCCGCGCACCTCGCGACAGGCGGGGCGAATCGGTCTGACTTGGCAGTCAGCGGACTCGGCAGTTCCTTTGTTGGTCGACGTAACCGATCTTCCGGTGGTTGTCGATGGCGCGGACAACCATTCCGCGCCTCAGGCGAAACAGTTGGCGATTCCTTGCGAGGTGTGTGGGCGACTTGGAAAGAGCGGCGAACGTGATTGGTATTTGTTCTCGGCGAAACAGGGCGAGGTGCTTTGGTTGGAAGCGTTTGCCGACCGAATTGGTTCGCCCGCTGATCTGGAACTCGTGGTGCTCGACTCGGAAGAACGCGAGTTAGCCAGATTTACGGACTGCGTGCAGAACCTTGGCAATTCGCACTGGCTGACCACTCACGTGGATCCCGAGGGACGATTCGTGGCCCCTGCTGACGGAACTTATTGGATCGTCGTAAGCGACATCGTTGGGGCGGGGCAAGAGAACGACCCCCGTCGCGTTTACCGACTAAGTGTGCGGCGGGAAGATCCTGACTTCTGCGTGACGATGTTGCCGCGGCGATCGGACCAACCTGCGGGCATTAATGTTCCTCGCGGTGGGAGAGAGTTGGTCGAAGTGATCGCACAACGACGACGTGGGTTTGCGGCGCCTCTACGATTGTCCGCCGAGAACTTGCCTGTCGGTGTCGAGTGTCCCGATGCCTGGATCGCCGCTGGCGAATCACGCGGCATCTTGGTATTGGCTGCTCAACGTGAAGGGGCTGACTGGGGGCGAGATGTCCGCTGGACTGCATCCGCGACTAGGAACTCGGCGGCCCTGGTCGGCGAGCGTGAACTACGTCGGCCGGTCGAGGGTGGCGTGACTGTTCGCGCGGGACGTCCGACGCCTTGGACGAGAATGACTCAAGGAACCCCTGTCGGAATCTCGCCCGAGGTGAATCTGCGCGTAACCGCGGTCATCGAAGAGGAAAAGCTGTTTCAGGGCGGCATTGGTGATGTAATGGTGGACGTCGAGAGACTTGCTGGCGCGGATGGCCCTATTCGGCTGCGTGCGATCGGCTTGCCGCGTAGTCTGCCGACGGCGATGTCCACGATTCCTGCGGGGAGTTCTCGAGGATGGTTGAGCGTGGCGATCCCCGAAACCTTGCCGGAGGGACCTTTCACGTTTGCCGTGGAAGCCGAATTGGCGTCAACGTCCACAGGGAATCAGCGGGGCGTCCTGGCTTTTAGTAATCCGCTCACCGTGCAAGTGGCGCCGGGCAGGATCGTGATTCGAGTGGAACCGGGGACCCCTCGCAAGATTTCGCGAGGACAAGTGATCCATGTAAAGTACCGCGCGGAACGCCAATTGGGGTTTATCGGTAAGATTCATACCGAATTGGCCGCACCAGGCGGCGTGCAAGGGATTCGTGGTCGGGGAGTGACCTTCACAGGTCAGACAGAAACGGGCGATATACAGATTATCGCCACGGAGAATGCCCCGCTGGGACCGCTGGAATTCTTGCGGCTGGAGGCGGTGGGGACTGTCGAGGATCAAGGCATTTATCGGGCTGCGTGCTTTTTGGACTTGGAGATAGTCGAATGAAGCGAGCAACCTTGTCGCAGCACCTTTATCGGTCCATGCCATCGTCCCGCGGCGAGTGGACGCATTTCTTGACAAGGTCGCTACGTTGTTCGTCGAGCCCATCTTGGCGGCAATGGCGAATCTCATTGGTCGTGACGCTGTGTGTATTCCTCGGGGCGCTGGCGACCGACCGGCAAGGGCAAGCGGAGACTACGGCGCCCGAGGACATCTACTTCGCTACCGACGTCGTTCCGTTGTTTACCAAGCATGGATGCAACGGCGGCGGTTGTCATGGCAAAGCGACCGGGCAAAACGGCTTTCGACTCTCGTTGCTGGGATTCGAGCCTGACTACGATTACGAGTCGCTCACTCGCGAGGCCAAGGGGCGCAGGATCTCGATCGCCTCGCCGAGCCGTAGCCTCTTGTTGCAAAAAGCTGTAGCCGCAGTGCCCCACGGTGGCGGTCAGCGACTCCATGTGGATTCCGACGACTATCGAGTCCTGATGCGGTGGATCGAGCGTGGCGCGCCGGCTCCTCGCCCCACGGATCCAACGCTGGTGGGAGTCGAAGTTTCGCCCCGTGAGCACGTCTTTGAAGGTGGAAAACGCGATTTGCAACTGCGAGTGACAGCTCGGTTCTCTAACGGAGTGGTGCGCGATGTCACGCGTCAGGCTGTGTATCAGACGAATGAGCCTGAGCTGGTCGAAGTAACCGAGGCAGGCGCGGTCGAAGTCAGCAACCGCAGCGGTCTCTTCGCCGTGATGGTTCGATACGGAGATCACATGGATGTGCTGCACGGCGCGGCGCCTGCCACGCCGGTTCCTCAGGCAGCCAACTCGCGAGCGGCAGTGGTGGAAGCTATCGAAAAGTGGCGGCAGGAAAACGCCGATTCGCCTATCAATCGAGCGTTGGCGGAACAGTGGCGTCGGCTGGGAGTAGCGCCGTCGTCGCCTGTGAGCGACGCGGAGTTTGTGCGGCGAGCGACGCTGGATATCTGCGGCGCCTTGCCGACCGCGGAAGAGGTTGCAGCCTACGTTCAAGATTCAACCGCCGATAAACGCTCTCGTCTGATCGATCGCTTGTTGGAGCGACCCGAGCATGCGAGTTATTTTGCCTTGAAGTGGGCCGATATTCTTCGCAATCGGGGACGCGGGTATGCCACGAGCAAACAGCGTCATGGCACGGCGCTGTTTTCGGGGTGGCTGCGAGATCAGATTGCGGCAAACACGCCCTACGATCAGTTCGTCACGGCCATTCTCACCGCGTCAGGTAATCAAGAGACAAACCCACCCACGGTTTGGTATCGAAGTGTGCGCACGACGCCAGATTACGTGGAGTCGGTGGCGCAGGCTTTCTTGGGAGTACGGATTCAGTGCGCTCAGTGTCATCACCATCCCGCCGAACGTTGGGGACAAGATGACTACTACGGACTTGCGGCCATCTTCGCTCGCGTGGGACGCAAAGGGGGATTCGCGGACGCCGAGGTGCCGACGAATGAGACGATCTTCTTGGCGTCGACCGGAAGCGTCATCCAGCCTCGTAGCGGCAAAGTAATGTCGCCTCGCCCTCTGGGCGGCCCCGACTTTGAACTCGGACGCTTTGATGATCCGCGAGTGGCGTTCGCCCGCTGGATGACATCGGCCGAGAATCCTTACTTCGCGCGGACGATGGTGAATCGAATGTGGGGACATTTTTTGGGGCGGGGAATAATCCATCCCATTGATGATGCTCGCAGCAGTAATCCTCCCTCGAATCCCGAACTGCTTGATTCACTAACGCAAGACTTTATCGCCCACGGCTATGATGTGCGTCGCTTGATTCGGCTCATTTGCGGGTCGGGCGCGTACGGATTGAGTTCCGTGCCGAACGAGACGAACCAGGGCGACTCGCAGAGTTTTGCTCGCTACTATCCTCGACGACTTTCGGCGGAAGTGCTGCTCGATGCGTTCAGTCAGGTGCTGGATGTACCTACGAAGTTTCCCAATGTGGCAGGCGAATTTCCTGTGGGAACTCGGGCCATCGAGCTGCCCGACGAAGCGGTGCCAAGCCATTTCTTGGACGTGTTTGGCCGTCCCGCTCGCAACACCGCCTGCGAGTGTGAACGAGTCGACTCGCCTGCTTTGGGCCAAACGCTCGAGTTGGTGAGTTCGCAGGAACTGCAACGCAAACTGACGCAAGCGGGCGGTTACGTCGATCAATTGGGAGCGAAGGTAAAGCAGGCGTCAGCGAGTGGCGTGGACGGCGCGGAGCGTCTCAAAGCGGTGCATCGGGAGAATGTGCAGGCTATTTTCCTGCGGGCCTTGGCACGGCCTCCGCGGGAAAACGAAGAGCGGCGAGCGGTCGATTTCTTGACCTCCAAGTTAGAGACTTCCGAAGCCTACGCTTCGTTACTTTGGGCGTTGTTGGCTACCAACGAGTTTCTTTTCAATCATTGATGCAATCGGTTGATCGCGTTTATGTGGGTGAGGAAGTAGCGTCTCCACGATTCGGGATCACAACCAACCAGTAAGGAGCGGACCTCGCATGTGGCGCTGCCAAGGAAACTCGTTCCGACTCTGTGACGGGGTCACTCGCCGCAACTTTCTGGAGGTAGGGGCATCCTCGCTGGGGTTGGGCTTAGCCGACTTTCTGCGTCTGCGGTCAGCCGCGGCGGCCCAAGCCGCGGCTCGACCCAAGTCGTTGATCGTGTTTTGGACGCACGGCGGGTTGAGTCAGCAAGATACGTATGACATGAAGCCCGACTCGCCAGCGGAGTACCGAGGACCCTACCGACCGATCGCGACCAACGTGCCAGGAATTCAGTTGACCGAGCGTTTTCCGCAGCAAGCTCGCGTGATGGACAAGCTGTCGATTGTGCGATCAGTCAGTCATCAGAACGGCATTCACGCGCCGTCAGCGCACTGGATGCAAACGGGCTACTTTGGTCCCACCTTGGCCCGCAGTGCTCCGCAGAAGCCCTCCTTCGGATCGGTCATCGCACGGGTGAAAGGCTCGCATCAGCCGCTCATGCCGCCCTATGTCGCTTTGCCGAAGGCCGAGGCATTCGGCTATCAGGGGGCTGTCTATCTAGGCGCCGCCTACAATCCGTTTGAATTGAATGCCGATCCGAATGCGAAGAACTTCGAAGTGCCCAATTTGGCTCTTCCCAAGGGATTGAAGTTCGACAGCGTGCGTGATCGCGCTTCTTTGTTGCGCGAGTTCGATACGATGCGGCGCGACGTGGATGCGTCGGGGTCGCTCACGGGGCTCGACAACTTCAAAGCCCAGGCGCTCGACATGGTGACCGGGGCTCAGGTTCGAGAGGCATTCGATCTGGAACGTGAGCCAGCGGAGCTGCGTGAGCGGTATGGCCGACACATGTATGGGCAGGCGGCCTTGTTGGCGAGACGGTTGGTGGAAGCAGGCAGCTCGTGCGTGACGATCAATACGGGATACTGGGATCATCACGACAATATCGAACCAGGGCTAGAGCAGCACCTGCCGCCTTTGGATGCCGCGATCGCGGCGCTGGTCGCGGATTTAGACCAGCGAGGCCGGTTGGATGATGTCGTAATCTACTGTGCTGGCGAGTTTGGACGTACACCCCTGATCAACGGACATGCGGGGCGAGACCACTGGGCCAACTGCTTTTCAGTGTTGATTGGAGGAGGCGGGATTCAGGGGGGGCGAGTCGTTGGGGCCAGCGAGAGTCGCGGCGGCGCGGTGGTCGAACGCCAGGTATCGCCGCTGGACTTACTGGCGACGCTGTATCAAGCACTTCATATCCCACTCGACACGCACTTCGCCGACTCGACCGGTCGACCTGTCAGTATCGTGGGAAGCGGCAAGCCACTTACGGAACTCTTCTGAGTCGTCCCGCCCTACGCAAAAGAAAAGGGAACACTGATCTTCGCTGATCCTCACTGATTGAGGAAAATCGCCAAACTTCGAGGTTTCTGGAAGTCGGTGTCTGTCAGCGGCGTGATCTTGGGTTGACCGACTTCTGTGTCTGACAGCCGTGAACTTGCCGAACCTGGCGCTGACCAACTACGGCGAGTTTCCTTTCAGCAGGAACATGGAAATGTTGTCGATACGATCCATGTCAAAATCCGCGACCACCGCGAATGCACCGACGCCATAGCCAGGTTTCAGCAACAACGCTCGGTCTGCTCCCCAAGATAATTCGATAAGGGGATTCGCTTGAATCAATTCGGTTAAACTCGCATGAGGAAGCGAGTGCTTGCGACTCGACCAGATTTCGGCATCCGCGACGGCCAGTACTCCCGAAGTGACATTCACCCGTCCGAGTTTCTTGATTCGTCGTCTTTCTTGGGGAATAAAATGACCCGTGGCAGGCAGGTTCATCAGCGTGAGACGGCCGATCAAAGCTGTATTGTCGGGCAGAGTCCAGATCTGGGGAATAACGGCAATTTCAGTAGCGGCGAATCCGTCAATGGACAAGCAATTGGTCTCATGCAGATCCGATAGCAGCAGTTTTCCCGAAGGGAGCGGAATGCTGGGGATCGTCGAGTCGCGGCGCACGGGAATGCCAAGCGACTCGGCCAGTTCTTGATGAGAATTGTCGCTGAATTCGGGCAAAAGGGGGCGAATTCGGGGTTGTTCGGTCATGACGACAACGTCCTAATCCCCGTCAGTTTGGCGATTGACTCCAGAGGAGCCGCGTTGCGGTGCTTCCTTCTTTTGCTCCCGCGCCTTGTCATCATCATCATCATCATCATCATCATCATCGTCCTCCTCTTCCTCCTCCTCTTCGTCTTCAAGCGGATTGCCAAAGACGAACGAGGCGCGGACCGGCGCGGGCATTACCGAGTTAGGGCCGCGAACGCTGCGCCAAACGACTTCGTTGAGCAGCAAATCGTCGGCTGCGTCTTCTTTCGAAAAGTCGAAAGTCTTCGACAACTCCGCACCCCACGCACTGGGTAGGTTCATCGCCGTCAGGTCCACCTGCGCTGGACGATGTTGATAAGGCTGTGCATCGAGTTTCGCTTGGAAAGATCCATACATCGGCAGAGCGGCCGCATCGAATTGCGTCATGGGCTTCAGGCCCAGAATCAGTTCCATGGTGCGCAACATACTGGCCGTCGAATACATGTTGGAGTCGACATGACCTCGGCGAGCATAGGGGCTGACGACCAGGGCCACGGTGCGGTGAGCGTCGACATGGTCCGAGCCATTTTGGGCGTCATCCTCAACCACGAAGATGGCCGTCTGGTTCCAGAATTTACTCTTGCTCACGGCCTCGACAATTTGTCCCAGAGCGAGGTCGTTGTCGGCGACCATGGCGGTGGGCGTCGGTTTGCCCGGAGCTGTGCCTGAGGTGTGATCGTTTGGCAGACGCACGATTTGGAAACGAGGCATTTCTCCTTCTTTCTCGAATCGCCGCACTTCCTCGATGAATCGAGCTGCTCGTTTGACATCGGGGTAGTCGAGATCGTAACCGTGGAATTCAGGGTCAAAGTTCCCTTCCAGTGCCGCGACCTTGGCCTTGCGCGGCTGACCAGCCTTCGCGGGCTCACTGATGAACTCGCCATAACTTCGGTAAGTCACCTTGGCTTCAGCGCACCGGTCCCAGATGTAACCGCTCGAAGGACGCGCGATCGGAAACGACCCTTCGGCTGGATACTTCAGTTTGCCTTCCCGGCTTCCTCGGTAAAGTAGGGGCCAAGAACGCTCGACGAAGTCCGTGGCATAGGCCGCCATGCTCCACTCGTGCCCGTCGGCGCTCACTTCGCTCTCGACGTAGAAGTTGTCGAGCAAGACGAATTCGCGAGCGAGTGCGTGATGGTTGGGAGTAACTTTCTCGGGAAAGATACAAAGATCAGGATCGCCATTGCCTTGGGGCACGTCGCCGAAAACCTGATCGTACGTGCGGTTCTCCTTGATGATATAGATGCAGTACTTGATGGGACTGGACTCGCCCACTTTGCCGGGAATCGGATGATCAGGCGAGGGACGAGCAATCACGGGTTGTTTGTCCTCGCGCAATGGACTGCATTGGAAAGCAGTGCGAGTGAATTCGGCCATCGCGGCGGGCGATGGAGTGTCGATCGCCGCCAAGGTGCCGCGGAAGAGCCCGCCGATGTACTCGACGACCGTTCGCGGTGGTTCGTTGCCGGGCCGAGGCCCTTGCCGATTGGCCTTGGGAGCGAGTCCTTTGCCGTTGGCGACGTAGATCTTGTCGCCTTTGAGACTGAATCGAACCGATGTCGGATACCATCCGACCGGAATGTAGCCGAGGGAACGAGCTTGGCCCCGCTGCGAGACGTCCACGACGGCGACATTGTTGTTGTCGGCGTTCGCGATCAGCAACACTTTTCCGTCCGGCGAGAGTGACAAACTATTGGGGGTATTTCCATTATCTGCCTGGGCGTACAGGGCGCCATGGATCACTTCCAGCGTCCGACCTGTCTTGGCATCCAGCACATGGACCGACGTCGAGTTGGCGCAGGCTACGTACAGTAGTTCGCCATCCAGAGACTGGACCATCTCGGTCGGATGAGAGGCCACTTGCCAAACAGCGGTCGTTTCGCGTTTCTCCAAGTCAACGACGGCAACGCCCGCCGCACCCCATAAACTAACGAACAATCGCTTGCCGTCGAGCGCCGGGAGAGGCGTATGGGGGTAGTCATCTTCCTTCAATTGCAGCCGCCACCTTTGATCCGCGTCGGCGGTTTGCAGAACTTCCAACGTGTGTCCCCACGGACAGGCGACATACAGAGTTTCGCCTCCGGTGCTGATTGCCAGACCTGCCGGAACATGCTTCTCTTTGGGGTTGGCGATGCGGATCTCGGTCCGATCCGACAGTAGTCCATTCTTGTATGCAAAGCGATGCACAATTTCCTGTCCCGCGCCGCTGGCGAAAAGCGTCTTGCCATCCGGCGCGAACACCAACCCCACAAAGGTCTCGCTCAGTGATACTCGCCCGAGCACGGCGAGTTTGTCGAGGTCGACGGTAACGACCTCGTGTTCGCCATAGCCTGCGTGCAATACGGCCGCCACATTTTCCGTGGGATGCAACGCGATGTTCACGGGGAAATCGCCTAATGGCAGCTGCTTGCCCGCTGGCTTAAGCGACCACTGGTTGGGCAGCAAAGTGGACCCGCCCATCTGAAGGCCGGGCAGTTTACGCGGCGTCTTTCCACTCTCCACCACCGGAGTCGGCGACTTCTCTTGGCCAGTCGCTTGGTGCGATGTGATCAGTAACGCGGCAGCCAACAAAGGGATCACCGAAAGACGCATGGCAGGAAGTTCTCCGCGAAGGCGTTAGCGACGAAGCGACTCTGGTAGAGCGACGCATTGCGTCGTCTCCAAGTTGCAGGAGCTGCAATTGGGGAGCAAACAAGTCTCTTTTGTGGCGCATCGATGGAACGAAAACAAGCCGGTAGGCTGAGCAATGTGAGATTCACCGCAACGTGAATAACACGGGGGAGTGGATTGTCGCGGACAAGGCGGTTAACTTCACCACGGTGGTTGAGTGCGTCTCGTCGGCAATTCTCGTTCTCGCGCCGGAGTCACGGTCATGCAAAGTAAAGCGGCTACGGTCGAACAGTATCTGAATGAATTACCGGAGGAACGGCGCGCCGTCATCAAGGCCGTTCGTAAAGTCATCCTTGACAGCGTCGACGGAGACATCGAGGAGGGAATGCAGTACGGCATGATTGGCTTTTACGTGCCTCATCGGGTCTATCCCGCAGGTTATCACTGCGATCCTCGTCAGCCTCTCCCCTATGTTTGCCTCGCTTCGCAAAAGAACTACATGTCGGTCTATCTCATGACCTGTTACACAGGCGGCGGTGCTGAAGAAGCGTGGTTCCGCGGAGAATGGGCGAAGTCCGGCAAGAAACTTGACATGGGTAAGAGCTGTCTCCGCTTCAAGCGACTCGATGACCTGGCGCTCGATGTGATCGCTGCTGCGATACGCCGAGTACCAGCTCGCGAACATATCGCGCGTTATGAGGCTGCACTCGGCCAGAATCGCCAACAATCCAAAGCTTCGTCGTCGGCGAGCAAGAAAGGAGTTCGCGTCAAGTCCAGCCAAGCAATGGAAGCCGAACAGCCGGTTGCCCAAGCAAGTACACGTGGTGGAAAGGTATCACCTCAGAAGAGACAGAAGGCCAAAGCTCGGTTGGCAAAGGGAAGGGCGAAGGCTCCCTCTACCAAAGCAGCCGCGACCAAGGTAGCGATCGCCGCTGGAAACAAGAAAAAACGAAGCGGCAAGAAAACTAAAACAGCATCTCGCCGCTTGAAAGCCCGTACGTCATCAAATTGACTCGCGTAGTCGATGGCGTAACGCGGTGTAACGCTGCTGCTGGTCCTGGCGCCGGACGGCCATCGAGAGGGCTTTACGCGAGCCGATGATCACCACGAGCTTGCGGCCGCGAGTGACTGCTGTGTAGAGCAAATTGCGTTGGAGCATCACAAAGTGCTGCGTGTGGAGTGGAATCACAACGCAGGGATATTCCGATCCTTGGCTCTTGTGAATTGACATCGCGTACGCCAGTTGCAACTCGTCCAAGTCGCCGAAGTCATACTCGACCGCTCGTCCCTCGAACGTCACCGACAGTTCTTGTTCCACGCGATTGATGCTCGTCACAATCCCCAAATCGCCGTTGAAAACTTCGCGCTGATAGCTATTCACCAGCTGGATGACGCGATCGCCGACGCGAAAGGTGGTTTCGAAGCGTTCGACTTCCGGCGAATCGTTGGGAGGATTCAAGGCCGTTTGCAACGCTTCATTGAGCGCTTGCGTGCCCAATTCCCCGCGATGCATGGGGGCGAGCACCTGGACGTCCGCTCGTGGATTGACGTGGAATCGCGCGGGGATGCGTTCAACGACCATCCGAATCACCAGGTCGCGAATCGCCTCCGGGGCTTCAGCGTCCACGAAATAGAAGTCGCTCAACTTGTCACTCGTCGCGGCGCTCACTTCCGGCTCTTCGCCCGCATTGATGGCGTGCGCCGCCGTTATGATGTGACTCTCTCGCGCTTGACGAAAGATCTCGGTCAGTCGCGCCACGGGCACTCGCTCCGAGGCGATCAAATCCGAAAGCACACAGCCGGGGCCTACTGACGGCAACTGGTCTACATCGCCCACCAGGATCACGGCGGCGGAATCGGGGATGGCTCGCAAGGTTTGATGAGCGAGGACGATGTCCAGCATGGAGGACTCGTCGAGGATGACGAGATCGGCGTCGAGCGGCCGATTCTGGTTTCTCGTAAATTCGCCTGACTGCGGATCGAATTCAAGCAAGCGATGGATAGTCTTCGCCGGACGACCGGTCGATTCGGCGAGTCGTTTGGCGGCTCGGCCCGTAGGGGCTGCGAGAAGACACTTGAGTCCCTTCGCCAGAAAGATCTCCAGAATACTTCTCACCAAGGTTGTTTTGCCGACGCCTGGTCCGCCGGTAATGACAAGGAACTTGTTGCGACAGGCTTGTCGCACCGCGTCGCGTTGGCGATCGGCGAGAGGCAGTTTCAGTTTTTCTTCGACCCACGCCAACGCTCGTTCCACATCGATTCGGGGCAGGGGATGTTCGCCTGCTTGCAGTAACCGACGCACCGATTTGGCGACTCCCACTTCGGCTCGATGCAGGGGCGTCAGATAGATCCATGATTCCCCTTCAATCGGTTCCCGCACGACGCGTCCCTGCTCGCGCTCAAACTCGACCGCTTCCATGACCAAGGGAGAGTCCACTTCGAGCAAGGCGGCGGCTTTTTCGATCAGCGGATCCTCGGGGAACGCGACGTGTCCTTCGCCAGTCAGTTCGCCGAGCACATAGCGCACGCCCGCCCGGATTCGCTCGGGCGCGTGCGGTTCGATGCCCAATCTGCGAGCCAAAGCGTCAGCCGTCTTGAAACCGATGCCGCGAATGTCGTCAGCCAATTGGTAGGGGTTGGCCTTGATCAGACGAATCGCATCATGTCCGTACTCGCGATAGATCCTTATGGCCCGTCCGCCAGCCCCCAAACCGCACTCTTGGAGAAACAGCATGATGCGCCGCACCTCCCGCTGTTCCTCCCAACTCTTGCGAATTCGCTCGTACCGCTTGGGGCCGATGCCGCGAATGTGAAGCAGCATGTCGGGGAACTTGTCGAGAATCTCGAGGGTTCTCTCCTTGTAGATCCCAACAATCTTCTCTGCCAGTTGCGGACCGATGCTGCGGATGGCGCCTGAACCTAGGTAACGTTGAATGCCGGATGTGGACGAAGGATGCGACGTCTGGATCGAAGTGGCCTTAAACTGCCTGCCATGGACCTTGTCGATCACCCAATCTCCCTGCGCCTCCACATACTCGCCGACGCTCGGGCTGGTAAGATGTCCCACAACCGTCACCGGTTCGGGGCGAGATTCCATGCGAACTCGCAGCACCGAGAACCCGTTGTCGGTGTTGTGAAAGGTGATTCGTTCGATGGGGCCGGATAAGGATTCGGGCATGACGGAGCGTAGCGCCAAATGGCTCGCGTTCGTTCTGAGATTCGAGTGCGCCATTCTACTGTCCGCACTGGTCGCCGTGTTTCTCCCTCACTCGGCCATGGATAGCCTCCACGCTCAAATGGGACTGGGCGAATTGCCCGACGCTCCCATCGTCGATTATCTGACTCGATCTCTCTCGCTGATCTACGCCTCCAACGCGCCGCTGTGTGGCTTTGTCGCGCGGGATGTGCGGCGATATCGCGAGATTATCTTGGTGCAAGCCTGGGTGGGTGTCTCGTACGGGCTCGGACTGCTCGTACTCGACTTAGTCATCGGAATGCCGCCGTTCTGGACGATCTGCGAGGGGCCGCTGGTGATTGCTCTCTCGATCGCCGTGCTCTTGTTGGCTCGCATGCCACGGGCGGGGACGGCGGGAGATTCCACGTAGCGCCTGGGCGTGCCAGGAGGAGGGAGTGGCCACTGAATGACACGGAATGGCACGGAAGGGGCTTAATAGTCTAGTTCTTTCGGCTTCCAGAGCTCGCGAAACTGTGCGGGGGTGTCGAGTTGCAAGTCGGACCAGCTATCAATGGGCAGTTCGAACAGCGCGATGGCGGCGGTGGGAATCGCTTCTTCTTCGTCGCGCCAGCGAGCAATCAACTCCTCAAGCGTTGGATTGTGGCCCACCACCAATACTCGAGATGACTCGTCGGGCAACGTGCGCAGCACCTCGACGTACTCACGGGGCGTCGTCAGGTAAAGCGAGCGACGACGATCGATCGTTGTCGACGAGAATCCCAAGGATTGTGCCACTAGTTGCGCCGTCTCGTGAGCTCGTAAGGCGGTTGACGACACAATCCAATCAGGAGTCAGTGCTTGGTCGTGCAGTAGACGAGCCATCAGAGGGGCCGTGCGGCGGCCACGCGGGTTCAGGGGACGATCGTGATCCTTCAGGCCCGGCTCCGCATGGTCCGATTTGGCGTGCCGCATCAGCAGCAGAGTTTTCGAGTGCATTAGCGAGAATCCTCCGCGCTTGGGGCTCGATGCGGCTCAAACACCGTTCGTCGCGATTGCTCGGCCTGTATCACGGCTTGACAGGCCTCGCGATAAAGTCGCTCTTGAGCTCGCACGCCTCGACGTTTGCCGGTCGCCTTGACTCGTTCGTAACTGCCATCAGCGCCTAATTGGCGGGCCTTGGTCGAATCTTGAAAATAGGTTTCCAACAAGGAAATCAATCGCTGCTTGGCGGCTACATTCTCGATGGGGACGAGCAGTTCCACTCGTCGATCCAGGTTCCGCGGCATCCAGTCCGCGCTCGAGATAAACACTCTTTCGTCCCCGCCATGATGGAAGTGGATGATCCGAGCGTGCTCGAGAAATCGATCCACGATACTGACCACGGTAATGTTCTCGCTCAATCCCGAGACGCCCGGTCTCAAGCAGCAGATGCCGCGAATATTCAGCCGCACTTTCACGCCCGCCTGCGAAGCCGCGTACAGAGCCTGAATGATCTCGGGATCAACCAGGGAATTCAGTTTGGCGACGATCTGCGCCTTCTGACCTTGGCGACGACGCTCGGTCTCCGCATTGATCAATTCCAACAATCGATCTCGCAATCCCAAAGGAGCGGCTGCAATCTTACGAAACGACTGTAATTGGCTGTATCCGGTAATCGCATTGAAGAAGCTGGACGCATCGGCGCCCAGTTCTTCGTTGCTGGTCAAGTAACTGATGTCGCTGTAGATTCGAGCTGTGATTTCGTTGTAGTTGCCCGTGCCGAAATGGACGTAGCGCTGAATGCCTTGCGGTTCACGTCGGACGATGATGCATAGCTTGGCGTGAGTCTTGAGGCCTTTGACTCCGTAGATGACTTGAACGTCGTTTTGCTCCAGGTTTTTCGCCCATTCAATGTTGCGTGCTTCGTCGAATCTCGCCTTCAACTCCACGATGACGGTCACATGCTTGCCGCGGCGAGCTGCTCGAGCCAACGCCGCGACGATCGGACTATTGCGACTCGTGCGGTAGAGAATTTGCTTGATCGCCAAAACGTCTGGATCCTCGGCGGCTTCCTCGATCAGGCGTACGACAGGTTCAAAGCTCTCGTAGGGATGACATAGCAGCAGATCGCGACGCGACACGATCTCGAACAGGCTGGCTTTCGCGTCTACTTCGGGCGATGCCTGAGGCGTCCACGGTTCGTACCGCAAAGCATCAAAGCCCTTCAGGTCCGTAATCGCCATGAAGGCCGAAAGATCGAGCGGCCCGTTGACGGCGAATACGTCGGTCGGCTCGATATGCAACGATTGCAGCAAGAAGGCGCGAGACTCGTCGCTGGCATCCGCGGCGATCTCCAACCGCACGCAATCGCCCAATTTGCGAGCCGTAAGCAGCTCTTGCATCCCCGCCAGCAAGTCGGCGGCCAAGTCGTCTCGCACGCCGATATCCGCATTGCGAGCGATGCGAAACGGTGTACATTCCCGCACTGTTTCGCCGGGAAAAAACCGCTCCACCATCACACGCACCACATCTTCCAGCAGCATGAACGCATAACCGCGATCCGCATGCAGGGTGAGGAAGCGAGTTGCGGATCGGCCAAAGGGAATGACGGCGAATCGCGATGAATCGCCATGGATACCCGCGTTATCGCTGGCGGGGTCGCTGCTGACGGCTGGCGCTAATCGCACCAGTACATTCAGCGTGCCTCCTGTCAGCAACGGGAAATGCTCGGCGGTCACCGCCTGCGGTGTGAAGACAGGATAGACTTCACTGTCGAAAATCAGTTCGAGCAGGCCGCGTTGACGTTCCGACAAATCAGTCGGCTTGAGTCGTCGGATGCCGGCTTCGGCGAGCGCGGGCTCCAACTGCTCGTTGAAACAAGCATATTGGTCGGCCACCATTCGCTGAGTGCGTTCGCGGACCGCGTCGAGCTGTTCGGCGGCTGTCATGCCCGCGGGGTCGGCGCCTCCTTTGCCACTCTCCACCAGCAATTGCAACCCGCCGACTCGCACCATGAAGAACTCGTCCAGGTTCGACGAGACGATAGCCAGGAACTTCAGCCGCTCAAGCAGGGGCAGGCCATTGTCCAACGCCTCCTCCAGCACTCGCTGATTAAATTCCAGCCAGCTCAATTCGCGATTAATAAACTTCGAAGCGGGCGTCTTCATCGGGAGCGTTCTCGGCGGAGCAGCACGGGGAGACCGAAGGTTTCCTCGAACAAGAGGCTATTTTGGCGTAGGGCGAGTTGTTCGAGCGATAAATCCTCGAGGCCGCGGATCGCGATGATCAAGCGCCCCGCGTCTCGGAAGCAGCGAATATCGTGAACTCGTTGGGAACGTGAATCATCCAAGGCAATCGCGACTCGCAGCAATGCCGCCAATTTGGCGACCGCGACGCGGCCATCTCGGTCGAGCGTCGCATAACCTTCATGTTCGGGTTTGGGCAAAGCGCGACGGTGATAGCGGGCGACGAGCGCCACCAACAACTGATCGCGGCGACTGACGCCGAACAGTTCGGCGTTTTGAATCAGGTACATCGAGTGTTTATGGGAACTGCGATGACTGACGTAGAGACCAACTTCGTGGAGCAGCGCCGCAAGGTACAGGATGATGCGATGACGTGGTTCCAGACCATGCTCGTCTCGCAGCTGATCGAACAATTGCTTGCCAAGTTCCGCGACATGTCTTGCATGCGGCTCGTCGAAGGCGAACTTCCGGCCCAGGTCGATGGCGGAACGGACAATCTGTGCGCTGAATTCCTCCGTCCATGCATCCTGCATCCCCATCTCTTTGACAAGACCGTCGCGGAGCGTGATCGGGGCGACCACGAGTGAATCGAGGTGAAATTCACGCGCGAGCAGCACGTAGGCGAGCAGAGCAGGGCCCAGGGTCTCCGCATCGGGGCCGCTCAGGTGATAGCGGCGGATCAGCTTGTCTTCGCTGGAGTCGAGCACTTTGTTGGCGAACTTCTCGAGGGCCGCGACAGGCAGGCGAATCAGCGAATCGGGGTGGGCGTCGCGCATCAACTGCGCGACGGCGAAACGGACGTCGCCGCCGAGCGCCACAAGTTCCACTGGGCCGTCCATCACGACATGTTCGCGAATCTGCTCAACGGTCTTCTGAATCTGCGACTCCATGATCCGTCGCTGTTTTTCCGACGGCGCCTGATAGGCCTCGAGCATTTCGCGGAGCCGCAAGCTGCCCAGCCGATAGGTGTGGGAATAGATGACGTTGGCCTGACGGAGCACCAAGAGTTCCGTGCTGCCTCCTCCGACTTCGGCGACGACGGCCTTGGAACCGGCGAGTTGCGGTTCGGTTTGCAGCAACGGAAGTATGCCGAGGTAGGTGAGTCGGTTGACTTCGGCTTCTTCGAGCGGTTCGACCTGCATCCCCGTGGCGATGTAGATGCGGTCGATAAAAGCCAGCCGGTTCATCGCCTCGCGAATCGCGCTGGTCGCCACCACTCGAATCTGGTCGGGGCGAGTGATGCGAAATTCGTTGAGCACCTGGCGGTAACTCTTGAGCACTCGCACGCACTCTTCAATCGTCGTCTTGGAAATCGTGCCCGTGGTGAAGGCGTCTTTTCCCAATTGGACCGCTTGAGTCAGTTTCTCGAGTGTACGAATGCTCCCGTCATCCCGCTGCTCCGCGACCGCCATGCGGATGGAGGTCGTGCCGATATCGATCACTGCCACGGGAAGGGCTGTGCGGGGGAGTTCCCGTTCGGTTCCGGATCGCAGTCCGCTGGACATGGGAGAAGTCACGAAAGAGGGGCTGGGCGAAGGATCAAAAGCTAGGGCGTCTAAGCGAAGCAAGGAGGATCGACGCGAAATACGATTCGGGATCGCCGAGTTCCGCCGAGTGGGATGCCAGCGAGTTAGTTGGAGGCGACCTCCGTCTCCTCGCGAGGAATATTAGCCTCGGCCCATGCCGCCGCGCCCAAGACGTTGGCGTCATCGCCCAAGCGGGCGGCAACTATCTTGAGCGATTTGGCGAAGCTCGGCATGGCGTGTTCACGCGCCGAACTTTCGATTGTGTCGACAAACCACTTGGGGAGAGCTTCGACGAGTCCCCCGCCCAGGATGACGACATCGGGCGCCAGAAGATTCGCGGCGTTTCCGACCGCTAGCCCAATCATCTGGGCCGCTCGTCGCACAATCTTCTCGACAGCCAGATCGCCGGCCTTGATCGATTGGGCGATGGCGCCGCTGCGGATATTCGATAGGTCGGTGCCCGCGGTGCGCAGCAATTCGGGAGCGTCGCCGCGAAAGGCGGCCTGAGCCGCTTCGGCGGCGATCGCCAGCCGACTGGCCTCCGTTTCCAAGCAACCGTAGCGGCCGCAGCCGCACAGCCGCCCACCGTGGGGACGAACCTGCATGTGACCAATTTCCAAGCACGAGTACTTTCGGCCTCGGAGGACCTTGCCTTCATAGACGCAGCCGCCGCCGATGCCAGTGCCGGGAAACACTCCCAGGGCGCAGCGAGCATCTCGCGCGGCGCCGAAACGATACTCGCCGTACACCCCGGCGTCGACATCATTGAGCACCATGACGGGACAGCCAAATTCGGCTGTCAGTTTCTCGCGCAAACGAACGTCTTTCCAACCCAGGTTGGCGGCTTCTTCAATCACCCCACGTTCGAGGTCGACGGCGCCCGGGCAACCAATGCCGATACCGGCGAGCTGTTCGGGGGCGACCTTGGCTTCCTCCAGAGCTTGACGAATCGCGTTGGCGATCCGTTCGAGGCCGGCTTTCGCTCCCTCGTGTCCCTTGGTCTTTTTGCGTTCTCGTCCAAGGGGTTCAAAGCGTTGATTGAAGACGGTGGCGAACATTTTGGTGCCGCCAAGGTCGAAGCCCACCCAGTAGCCGCGGTCACGCGCCATTACCCTCGTCTCCCTACTTGCTCACGGTTGTGAAGATTCCATGAAGGGCACGGCCCTCAAACATCGACGCCCGCTGCCGCGCTGATCGAGGATCAAGCTGCGACGCGGGCGATGCACCGATCATTAGTTGACTTACTCCGCCATCCGCAGGATGGACGAGTCATTAGCCGCTATTCCTTGCGGATCTGGGCGAACTTGAGTTTCTCAATCAATTTAACAATTTGGCCATCAGGCGATACGTAGCCCGAAATCGCGGAAACGGCGTTCACCACTTCCTCGTACCTGAGGTTATAGTCGCAATCGAGTTCGATTTCGACCGCGCTTGCGGCGCCGCGGTCCGAACCGAACTCGCTGATGATGTAACGATGAAGTTGAGCGAAACTCTCAAAACGGCGTTCTCCCAAGGCGATTCCGGCGAGTTGACCGCCGGGAGAAGCATTGAGCCGTAGCTTCATGGGCGGCAGATCATCGGACGGGGCGCCTGCCGATGCCCCCGCGAGCGGCATCTTGATGTTGAAGTCGCCTTCCTGCGCGGCAATCTTGAACGACATGATGAAGAAGATGAGCAGCTGGAAGACGATGTCGATCATCGGCGTCATCATCAGCTCAAACTTCGATGTACTGCGACTCTTGATCTTCATGTTTCACCCGTGCGGGAAGAGCATCGCCACCGTTGGCGAATCAATTGAACGGACAAGATCCCGTGAAGGAGCCTATCCGCCCACTTCCTCTTTGGCCCGCAATGCAAACTTCTCGAACTTATTCTTCTGACACTCTTGAATGACTTCCTGAACCTTTCCGGTCTTGGCATCCGCGTCGCCTCGGATGATTACCGTGGCATCGGACAATTTCCGGTTTTCCAGTTCCAGGGCAGCCTGCTCACGCAACAGGTAGGGCTTCAATCCCGCAATCGCGATTTCCTCGCCGCCGATAATGACCGTTCCCTCGCGAGTGACGTGCATCGTGATGGGGAACGTGATGGGACCATCGGGCGGCCGAGCTAATTCGCTGCCGGGCAGCTTAATTCGCTCGTTCGTATCCGCTTCGTTGAAGTTGATCAGCACCATGAAGAAGGCGATCAACTGGAACACCATGTCGATCATCGACGTGAAATCGCCTTCTTGAATGTCGCTCGACGCTTTCTTGCACAACTGCATTTCACAACTCCCGAGCTCTTTCGACCACGTACCGACTTCGCCCTTTGAGGTGAGTTCGCCCTTCTAGGCGAGTGCGATCGCGGGTCCTGCCTTACTTCTTGCCAGGAACGAGCTTCGCGAACTGTTGAATCAGATTCTCGCCGAAGATACCCGTTTCAAACATAAGTCGAGCGCCATAGTTCTTCTGGATGTTGAACACCATCAGAGCGGGGATCGCGATGATCAAACCCGCCAGCGTCGTCACGAGGGCCATCGAAATACCGGTGGCCAGCTCAGACGGTTTCGGGGTCGAAGTGCTGGTCGCGATCACGCTGAAGGACGCGACCATTCCATCGACCGTGCCGAGTAGTCCCACCATCGGCGCGATCGTTCCGATCAGAGCCATATAACCAAGGCGATGCTCCATCTTCATGTTTTCGTCTTCACCCACTTCGGACATTGCCTTGATGGCTGCGTCGTAGCCGCCTTGGATTTTCTCAACGCCCGCTGCAAGGCATTTGCCGAGAATAGAGGGGTCATTCTTGGCCAATTCGTAAGCAGCTTGTGCCTGCTTCTCATTGACTTGAGCTTCGAACGCCTCCACCAACTGAGCCGGGCAGATGTTCGTTCGGCGGATCGCCAAGATGTTCATGATCAACAGCGTGAAGAAGGCGAACGAGAGAATCAGGAACGCCAGGGTATAACGCCATCCCAACGCCTCGTAAGTCCAACGTAGATAACTCTTCTTGCTCGCATCCGACTGTGCGGCCGGCGCCGCGGGAGCCGCGGGAGCAGGAGCCGCCGGCGCCGCGGCTGCGTCACCCGCGGGTTCCTGGGCTGCCAAACGACTGGCTGGCTGCACCGCAGCAAGAGCCAAGACGAGCCATGCAGCTGCGAAGCCGCTCAATAGAGCCAAAACCGAAACGCGAGCACGGGCGCGGGACATAGTTCACTCCAGATGCGTCAAAGACAAGAGATATGCGGATAGGGGGAAGTTAGCGAGAGTTGTCAAGTTGTGATTGTAATTACGGACCAGCCCTGTGGTAAAGAACCGCGAGCACCATTACATGCCCCGAGCCCAGGTGCTGCCAGCGTAACGCTCCTTCAGCAGATTGCGAGCCGCAACGGCTCGGTCCGACTTGTTGACCGCCGTCCACAGGTTGGACAGGTGAAATAGCGATTCCGCATGGGCTTCGCCGTCGGTGTTGAACAGCAGATGGACATGCAGGAACGCGGTCAGGGCCTCCTTCGTGCGATTAGCCTTCAAATGGCAGTTGCCCAGCGCCGCGTAAACTCGAGCAAACAGGGCCGAGTCGGCCGGATCGTTGTCCTTGATGATCTTCTCAAGCAACTGAACCCCTTCGTCGCCCTTGCCGGTCTCGGCCAGACAGATCGCCTTTCCAACCTGGGCGAACAGCTTTTGGCGATTGGCCTCGGCGGAATTCTCGCCCATGCCAATGATCGCCTCGTACTTTTCGAGTGCTTCGGGGAACTTCTTCTGTTGCGACAAGGCGCGAGCCTCGTTCACGTTGGCTCGCATGCGATAATCGGCCCAAGGCGCCTTGCCGAGGAAGCCGAACCGCTTGGCCGCGTCCTCGAATTTCCCCTGGGAAAGCGCGAGATTTCCCAGCAATTCGGTGGCGTCGAACACGTGGAAGCTGGTCCGATTCTGGCGAACGAAGGCAAACAGCGCGTCGTCCGCGGTCTGCGGATTCCCGCCACCGGCGAGCGCCAGTTTCGCCAAGCAAAACGCCCGGTAGTACTCTATATCCTGCCGCACCACGTCGCGAGCAACGCTGTCCGACTTCAGAGTCTTGAGGATTTCGAGAGCCGATTCGAGCTGTCCTTGATTGACCTGCTCGCGAGCCTTGGTTAGTTCCGTGGGTTCATCGCCGAAGACGACGTTGCGAATCTCATTGACTTGGAATTCACGCGGCGAACCGCCGATGTCCAAAGTCACCTTATCAGGCGCCACGGCCGTCACGGTTCCCGACGCCGGCACGCCCTTGGCGCCGAAGACCTTGTCGAGTTGGGCGAAGGCTTGCGTCGCCGACAAGACGACCAAGAGTGACGCGAGCGAAATTACGGTACGCCAACGATTCATTGCGTGGGGCTCCTCGATGCCGACTCCGCAGGCCGATCTGGAACCGGCCCTACGTTGCCTCGCAGCCTTACAGAGTGTTGCGGGATGTGCCTAGGTTATGGAACGCGTTGATTGCCCAAAGGTACTCAGTTTTTGGACCAAAAACCGCGAGACTATTCTCTTCATCTTACGTCGCTCGCAGCATGGCTCGGGCGATATGGTGTTCGACTTAACGTTTCACTGCCGCCGAAGCCTTCATGGGAGCCAGGGGGCTCGCCGCCGGCGCTGCGCCCGGAGTCGGCGCTCCGCCAGATGCTCCCTGATCATACGCCGCCAAGCCTCGCTCGGGTTTGCCAAGCGCCTTCTGCAGCATCTTCGCCAGGGTGTCGTACGACTGACGGAAGTCCTTCTGGTTCTGCGCGGGATCACCCGTCAAGTTCGGATACAGCTGATAAGTCTTGCTCAACGAAGTTTCGGCCGCTTCCAGGTGCTTCTTCTTGTCGGCGGCATTTTTAGGATTCAAGGCGTACTTGTAGCGGGCGAGCGCCACATGATATCGACCCTCGTAGAACGAGTCGCGGAACTGGGGTTTGCCCGCGGTGATCTTCGCAACTTCATTCCAACCCCAGATGGTGCTCTTCTTGGTGCGATTCTCCATGCTGCCTTGGATCGCGTGGAGGTAATACTTAGGATCAGCCGAGCGATCGGCCCACTCTTCATAGGTCTTCGCCGCTTCGGTTTGCACACTCAACAGTGCCGGGTTCTTGGCGAGGATCTCCATAAACAGCTTAATCGAAGCGTCATACTCGCCCATCTCGCGACGCGCTTTGGCGAGTTGGAGCATGATCTGGCTTTGGAGTTGTCCCTCGACTTGCAGCTTTCCCGATTTTCCTCGATCGAGAATATCTTGCAGCGACTTCGCAGACTCGCCAAAGAAACGCTTGGCCTCGGGCGGCGTCTGATTATTAGCGCCTGGTCCATAGCTTTCGCCCATCGAGTAGAACGTCGAGGCGACCCAGTAGAGCACGTTGAGATCCACCGCGGTGGCTCGCACCTGGTTGAGGAAGGTCTCGAAGCCGATCGCCAGATTCTTCTTGGAATCGGGGGCCGCGAGTTCCATCTGCTGTTCCAGGTCGCGGGCCAGTCCGTAGTAGATCGCGAACAACTTCTTGGGGCCGTCCGCGGCGCCAGCCACCGACTGATTCAATTGACCCATGACCGCTTCGGCCTTGGTGATCAGAGCCTTGGCGGCATCCGGCGTGGCGGCGGCGAGCGACGAGATATAAGCCCGCAGAGCAGTCTTATAGACATCCTCCGCGAAGCCGGCCTTGGTGGTCGCTTCATGCTTGGCTTCCACCAGCTTGAGCACGCCGACATTGGCTCGCTCCAGCAACTCGACCGCTTTCGCCGCCTGTTCCGTATCGACATAAACTTGAGCGAGTGCCAGAACCGCGGCGGTCAGCGTGGCGTCGACTTTGCCCGCCTTCTCCATGCGAGCCACGCCATCCACCAGCGTCTTCTCTGCTCGTTCTCGGATCGCCTTAAGCTCACCGCGGCGTGCGTCGAGCTGTTGTTTGATGTCCGCCGGGATCGCGCCCGCCGCCGAAGCGGACTGTTCCTGTTCTTGCACGGCAAACATACCGCGACGGTAGGCGCCCCAGAGCGCTTGCCCCAGCTTCAGTTCGGCCGTTCCTCGTTGCGGAGTCTCTTCGGGAATTTTCGACAGCAGCTCTTGGGCTTTGTCGAGCTGATTTTCGCTAATCATGAACGCGATGAGCGTGCTGAGCGCCTCTTGCGCTTCGGGCTGATCAGGCCACTTGCTGGTAATGAAGTTGCAAGTATCGATGACTTGCGCGCTTTCAAACGTGGTCACCAATCGCACCAGTTCACCCTGCTCGATTCGCCCGTTTCCATCGACGTCGGCATTGGCGAGCGGCGCCTTGGCTTCGTCGGGCATGGCATCGAACTCTTCCTTCGACAACCGACCATCTTTATCCTTGTCGAAGTCGCCGAGCAGTTTGTCAATCTGCGGTTTAGATTCAGTCTTGGCTTCGCCGTACAACTTCAGGTAGGAGGCCATGGCGATTTTCGCGCACTGACGAGCTCCCGCGCTGTCGGGGTATCGCATGGCGACAAAGTCGCCCAGCACGCCTGCCTCGTAGAAGTCACCGGTGGAATAGTTGAGAAAGCAGAGGTAGTACCGCACCGAGTTGATTTCGTCGGTGGTCGTTTCGCTGGTGACCAGCTTCAGGGCGAGGTCGAACATGCGGAGCGCTTCGCCGTTGCCCGACTTCATGACGTCTTGAGCTTGCTTGAGTTGTTCCTCAAGCTCCTTCTTGACGTTGGCGTCTTTTTCATCGCGGATGCGAGCCGGCAAGCTATCGATGTTAACTTTCGCGACGTTGATCGCGTCGAGCGCGTCACGGCCGGCCTGACGGGCTTCGGCGAACGTCTTTGGAAGTGACTTCTCGCCCTCCGCGTTCGCCGATCCGACTCCCAATTCAGACAGCAGCTTCTGAGCATCCTTTTGCAAATCGCCCGGCGATCTGGCGACGAATTGCGCCAGTTTACGAGCGTCGCCCATCAATTGAGCGACTTGAGGATCCTTCGGCTTGGTCGCCTTGATCTGGTCCGCCATCAGCTTGCTGGCGCGAGCGACCGCGAGTCGCAAGGCGTGTATTTCCTTCGACCGCATTTCGGTCGGGTAAGCCTTTTCAACCCAGGGGCCCGCCTTGACGAGCACCTCGCCATACTTCTTCTGCGAGTCGTGCATCCAGCAGTCGACCGCCAGCAACAGCACCTTCGTGCGTAACTCGTGGAACTCTTTCGGTTCCTCCGGATTCTGCAGCAGTTCGTCGTAATAGCTGAGCGCCTCTTTGAAGTTGCCCATGTTCTGGTAGCAACCGCCTTGGTACATGCGAGCGTAGAGGCCGCCCACGCGCTGGCGATAGTTGTTGTAGATCGAGCCGTACTCGGTCGCCGCCTTGGTCAGCGTGTCCTTGTATTCCTTCGAGGCCTTATCCATCGTACTGGCTGATTTTTCGAGCACCGCGGCGGACAACAATTCAGCCTGCAAGTACTCGCCGCGCAACTGATCCCGCTGATCGAACCGCTTGGGGTCCTTTTCGCGGTTGATATTCTGGGGGATTTGACTGAGTTTCTTCTTGATGTCCTCGCCCAGGGCCTGGAACGTCTTGTAAGCCTGATCGTATAGCGTGCGGGCTTCCGTCTTGAGCTTGTCCTTTTGGATCTCGGCGGGTCGCTTGGCCCGTTCCATCTTCAGGTCGGCTCGTTCGACCAGCAGGTTGCCCAATTCGCTCTTCGCGGAAAACACCATGGCGTGATTCGGCTGAGCCGTCACGAATTGATCGAGCGCGGCCTGAGCGGCATCGAGCTGCTTTTCTCGCAGGGCGAAGTCCTTTTGGTAGCGAGCCCCTTCCATCAGCGTGATGCCGCGCTCGTAACCCAGCGATTCCTTGAAGGACGCGGGAACGAGGGGACTGTTGGCGATCTGATCGAGATACTCGATCGCCACGTCGTGATACATCGCTTCGCGGAGAGCGGCCAGGAATTCCTTGGCAGGTTCCGCGGCGGTTACAGGGGTTGCCGCGAACGACAGTCCCGCGATGCCAAGAGCCCAGCTCCAAACGTTCCAGCGACCCCGGTTTCTCGATCCAATCATGGGCACGAATCCTTGACGCAGTCCGCTACCAAACTTCTTGGACACGACTAAACGACCAACATCTCCAGGGGCTTTCGCCCGCGGAGCGTTATGCGTTCAATCGGAGTTCCCCCATTCGCCGCCGTTGCGTCCGGAAAACACCCGCTAAGCGTTTTCGCACGCGAAATCGGTCCTCGCCACAAGGACGCGGTCCGCACTTTGCCGACCTGACGAGATTCGCCAGTCGTCGCGAAGCTCCCCCGATTATAAAACTCGGCGCGGCCCTCGCAACTCGACCAACCGCATTCCCTTGCCCCTAAGCTAACCTCGATTCAGCCGATTCCAAGGGTTGCGACGAAAACTGTTATACTAAATTCCGTCTCCCCGGCCGCGAAAACCGGAATCTCTCCCATGGCGCCACCGTTCCGATCCTCCCAATCCTCCACCGATCCGCTCCGTCGGCCGCCCCCGACGAACTACCGTTCGCGCGCCGTCCAACTGCGAATATTCACGCTGTTGGCGGGGCTGCTTTTAGTCTTGATGCTGATTGGTCGAGCGAAAGACCCCAAATTCTGGACCTTGTTGGGCTTTGAAGACCGACCGATCGCAGGCGGCACATCGCTTACCGAGGAGGAGATTGCGAACGAGGACGTGGAGACCCGCTTGCCGCCCTCGATACCCGAGGAGAGTCAGCTTGGGGTCATCGGCGACTCGCCCAAACGCAGTTCCGCCAAGACGGAGGTTGATCCGACAGAACCGCCCGAACGCTGGGGGGCGGCACAATCGGACGCTCCCGCCGAAATGGCCGCCGCGTCTCGCGACGCTTGGCGCCAAGTACTCGAATCGCTCACGGGCGACGAGCAACTACTTTGGTACGACGCGCTCGATTCGCTGGCTCGCGGTCGACGATTGGCGGAAGCGGATCGGGAAGCATGGACCAAGTTGTTGGATAAATGCGAACTGGAGTGGCGGGCTTATGCCATTCAGGCGGTCGAATCGCTCTCAACTCTGCCCGAAGACCAACAGACGCTTTGGCGATTGCGGCTGGGGACGCTCCATGGACGCTGGCATGAACACTGGCGGCCGTTGCTCGATCAATGGGTGGGAGGCGAGTCGGCGCCGGAGGTCGATCCCGTGTTGATCGAGCGACTCCAACAAATGCTGGACGCCATTGTGCTCGATTCGATTCGGGACAACACGATGTCCCGGACGGCCGAAAAAGCGGCGTGGTTTCGCTGGTTGGCTCGCTTGCGCGACACGGCGGACGACGACTTGCGTCAGCAGTCCATGGGGCCGACAGGTTATCTTTCGTTGTTCAAGCAGCCGCGGGATTATCGCGGCAAGGTGGTCACGATTCGGGGAGTGGTGCATTTGGCGTATCATGTGCCCGCGCCCGCAAACCGCCCGGGAATTCCCGGCTATTACTTGTTCTGGGTGCGCCCTGCGGGCGGCCCCAACTCGCCGATCGTCGTCTACTCGCTCGATCTACCCCAAGGGTTTCCCCCCATCAAGGACAAATACGCCGATGGCGAAATGACAACGCTCAACGAGGAAGTGGAGTTTACGGGCTACTTCTTCAAACGCTGGGCCTATCCCACGGAACAGGACATTCAGGTGGCGCCGCTGTTGCTCGCGCGAGTTCCACGATGGCAAGCGCCGGTCGTCTCTGGCGCCGAAGAGCCGAGTTGGCTGACGCTGGCAGCGATTGTCGCGATTGCCGCGGTATTCGGCATCGGCATCGCCCTCGTCGCCCTTAAACGCGACCCGCTGAGTGCGGGGGCGCGTCGAGCCGTGGAGAAGCGGGGGATGACGAACTCCACTCGCGAAAACTCGTCCGAGGATTCCGCCGAAGGCCCTCCCGCTGCGTGACCTTCGGTTGGCATCGTGAACGCCCGCGTCAGTACGACAAGCCGCTTTTAACTTAGAGGATGCGATCGATGACGGACCACGAGAACTTGCGGCTCAGTAGGCACGCCGACCGAGCAGGGTTTTCTCGCCTGTTCGCGATGCTTGCGATTTCCCTTCTGCTGAATGCCCTGAGGTCAGGAGGGGGCGAGAATTGCACGGCTCAGGAGCTCCCTTGGACCAAGAATCCGGGCAAGACGGCGGTCAAACGCGCCGAAACCCTGAAGGAACTGTTCGTCAATGTGGACGACAGTCAGTGGTCGCACTTGATCGATGGCGAACCGTTATCGGTCAACGAGGACGAAACGCTGAATCGCGTGCTGTTGCGAGTTGCTCGGATCGGCGGCTACGACTGGCATCGACTTTGTAAGCCGCTGGGAGATGGCCGCCGATTCGTCGACGATCCGGCGGCTCGCCGCGCCGACGGAGTGTTGCTGGAGGGCCGTGCGACTCGCATCGAGAAGCTGGCGATCCTGCCCGAGCTGGCTCGACGGTTCGAGTTCGATCATTATTACCGGGTCTCGTTTACGCCCGCCAATTCTCCGTATCCGGTCGTCATCTGCTCACGAAGAATCCCGCAGGCCTGGGAAAAGCTCGAGCAACTCGACGAGCCAGCCGCCTGTGAAGCCGTATTCTTGAAGACAGGGGCGGAAATCGAGGGGCAGAGGCAGTTGGTGTTCGCCACGGACCGCATGGTCTGGCGTCCCGATAAACCCAATGATGCGTTGGGCGTCAAGCCGGACCATGTCTTGCTGGCGAAGTTCGGCTTCGATGTCAATCGACTCGAGGACCTACGCGGCCGCGATTCGCTGCCGCTATCGTCGGTGGACACCGAGTGCTTTTATCAGATGTTGGCCGCGGTGAAGGAGGCTGACCCTCAGGTTCTGGCTCAGGAGGCTGCGCCGTTCGATCTGCCTCCGCTCTTGCAGAAGCCGGGCGAGCAGCATGGGAAGTTGTTTCACGTGTATGGTCGAGCCAAGCGAGTCACCAAGATCTTGCTGAACGACCCCGAGATCAAGGACCGATTTGGAATCGACCACTATTACCAAGTCGATGTCATGGTGCCGCTGGGGGACAGCGAGGTCCGAGTGCCGCGCGACAAGAAAGACAAGACGGGGCCCGTCATTAACGTGGCGTTCCCCGTGATATGTTGCGTCTTGGAACTGCCCGAACGTCTACAATTGATGAGCGAGCGAACCGATTTGAACGAGGACATGACGTTCGACGCTTTCAACGTCCGCCTCTGGTCGTATCAGTCGCAATTTCTAGATCAGTGGGAGCAGGAACAACGTTCCGCCGAAGAGGCGGCCCCCTCCGTTGACGACGCCGAAAAGGCTACTCGTCGCCGTCAGCCGAGTCCTCTGTTTATCGCTCGCAGCGCCGCCTTCGCCCCCGTTGTCGAGCCGACCGATCATGGACTTGGCTCGGTCGTGGGGTCGGTATTGATCGGCGCCATCTTTGTGATTGCCGTGCTGGCTTGGGTGGCCAGTTCGGGGAATCGCAAGTCGCGCAGACAACTACGAAATGCCGAGCCGCCTCGCTTCGAATTGGGACCGCCCGCGGAGGAAGCGAAGCGGACCTCGACGCAAACGGAGGCCGAATCGAGCGACTCGGCCCCGACTGATTCTTCCGCGGAACCTAAGCGAACTGTCCGATCTGAAGAGCCTGATAGCCGATGATTAAGGCGAGTGTGGACAAGGTCGAAGGCCATGACAGCTCGCCCTTTGCAAGTTGGCGTGGAGCAACTGCCGAGTGGTGCTCACGTCGCCGGCGATCCGCAGTGTCGCAGTTTGGGGTGCTGTGCGCGTGGGGACTGATGTTGGCGGGCCTGTTGCCAGGGAATGGCTATGAGTTTGCGGCTTGCGCGCGGGCCGACGAGTCGAATGTGGGCCAGTCAGCGGGCGCCGCTGACGCGGGTCGTTATTTCGCGATCCGCGTGGTGGACCAGCAGACGGGGCGAGGCGTACCGTTGGTCGAGTTACGGACGGTGAATGACTTGCGTTTTTTCACCGACTCGGCCGGCTACGTCGCATTTCTCGAGCCCGATCTGATGGAACGCAAGGTTTTCTTTCACGTGTCGAGTCCAGGGTATGAGTTCCCCGCGGACGGTTTCGGCTTTCGCGGTAAGACGCTCGAAGTGACGGCGGGGGGACGAGCGGAACTGCGGCTGAAACGACTGAATAAAGCGGAAAGGCTGTACCGCATCACCGGCGGAGGAATCTACGCCGATAGCGAGTTGCTCGGACTGCGAAAGCCAGCGGCTCCGGCTCCTCGCTTGCCGGGGCTGGTCATGGGGTCGGACAGCGTAGTGGCCGCGGTCCATCTGGGACGGGTTTACTGGTTCTGGGGCGACACCAATCGCCCCGAGTATCCGCTAGGGAACTTTCATGTGCCCGGCGCCAGATCGCCGCCTTTGTCGTCAGGCAAAGCGACGCCCGACTCGCGAATTGACTTCGAGTACTTTGTCGACCAGCAAGGTCGAGCCAAAGAGACGGCTCGCATGCCGGGCGAAGGGCCGACTTGGATTGGCGGACTGATAAGCGCGCCCGCGGTTGACGGGCGGCCGAAACTCTTGGCCGCCTACGAGAAGATTCGGCCGCCATTGACGGTTGCGAGTCGTGGGATTGCGGAGTTCGATGAAACGGCCAGCGAGTTTCGGCGAGTGGCTGAGTTTCCTGTCGCGGCGGCGTTGCGACCGCATGGGCATGTATTTCGGCATCGGGAGGAGGGTGTTGAGCGAGCCTATTTCGGCGATCCATTTCCATGGACTCGCACCCTCGCGACTCGCGAGGGCTACGTCCAACTGGATCACTACGAAGGCTATACGGCGTTCGTTAGCGACCGAGTCGACGGTCAGGACGCTGGCGAGCGGCTCGACCGTGATGCCGCGGGACGTTTGGTTTTCGCGTGGCGACGAGGTGCTCGACCCTGGTCGTACGAGGCGGAAAGGCGGTTGGTGGCAGCGGGAGAAATGGGCGAGCACGAAACGTTGATCAGGCTGGTCGACGCGGCGTCGGGTAAACGCATCACACCGCACCGCGGATCGGTGAATTGGAATCCTTTCCGTCAGCGTTGGATTGCGATCTTTGTCGAGTTAGGCGGGAGTACGTCGAATCTGGGGGAAGTGTGGTACGCCGAGTCGGAGCGGCCCGAGGGGCCGTGGGGAGACGCGGTGAAAGTGGTGACGCATGAGCGATACAGCTTTTACAATCCTCGGCATCATGCGTTTCTCGACGAGGAGAATGGTCGTGTAATTTACTTCGAGGGGACTTACACGCGAACTTTCAGCGGCGATACGCTCGCCACTCCTAGATACGAATACAACCAGATTCTGTACCGGCTTAAGCTGTGATCGATTGGCCTGCCGCCCTTGACGCACGGGAGGGGGTGGGGGGATATTCGGGGGCTTGGCGTTCGAGAGCTTTCACCGCAGTGGGCCTCGCGGGAGGCCTTTTTATTGGATAGGGGATGAGACGATGGGTCGGGCGAAGATCACGATCGTGGGTGCTGGCAATGTCGGAGCGACGACGGCTCATTGGTGCGCGGCGGCCGAACTGGGCGATATCGTGCTGGTTGATATTCCAGCCACTGAAAACATGCCCAAGGGGAAAGCGCTCGACCTGATGCAGAGCAGCCCCATCATGGGATTTGACTCGACGGTTACCGGCGCCACGAGCTACGAACCGACCGCGGGCAGCGATGTCGTGGTGATTACCGCGGGCATTCCGCGAAAGCCCGGCATGAGCCGCGACGATCTTTTGGCGACGAACGCCAAGATCGTGTCGTCCGTGGCGGAGCAGGTGAAGGCGACGAGCCCTAATGCCGTGATCATTGTGGTCAGCAATCCGCTCGACGCGATGGTGCAGCGAGTTTTTCAGGTGACTGGGTTCCCGTCACAGCGAGTGATTGGTCAGGCGGGGGTGCTCGATACGGCTCGCTATCGCACCTTCTTGGCGATGGAACTTGGCGTCAGCGTTGAGGATGTGTCGGCTCTGCTGATGGGCGGCCACGGCGACACGATGGTGCCGCTGCCGAGCTACACGTCGGTGGGTGGAATCCCCGTGACCAAGTTGATTGCTCCCGCTCGATTGGCGGAGATCGTGCAACGGACCCGCGACGGCGGCGCCGAGATCGTCGGGTTGCTCAAGACGGGCAGCGCCTACTACGCACCCGCCGCCGCGACCGCTCAGATGGTCGAAGCGATCGTGAAGGACAAGAAACGAGTGATTCCGGTGGCGGCTTACTGTGACCGCGAGTACGGCGTGGGCGGTTACTACGTCGGCGTCCCGGTCGTGCTAGGTGCAGGCGGTGTGCAACGCATCATCGAGTTGGAACTGAGCGACTCGGAGCGAGCAGATTTCCAGAAGAGCGTCGATTCAGTCAAGGGACTGGTCAAGACAATGGGCGAGTTGATGTCGAAGGCTGGCTAAAGTTGCTGGCAGGTTGACGTTGACAGGTAGGCGGGGCTTTTCTACAAACCCCGCAAGCAGGGACCGCGTTAAGCGGAACCGAGATGTGCGGAAACGCGATGATCTAGTTCATCGCGTCTTCGAAGGCAGCGAACTTCACAGCGACGGCCTCAGCCCATGATGAATCGCCTTTCGTTCTCCGTTGGCAACTCCACTCTCCCCGTAAAAACGGCGCAGCCGACAACCTGGGGAGGTCGCAGCGCGGAAACTGGCGAAATTCTCCCGCGGTACTCGCTTTTCGCTCCCTTGCATTACGAGCCGAACTATTCGTACCCGTTGATCGTCTGGCTGCACGGCGCCAAGGGGGACGAGCATCAACTGCGGCGAGTCATGCCGTTGTTGAGTTTGAGAAATTATGCGGCGATTGGGCCCCGCGGCACTCAGCGACACGGCGACGATGCGCCTGGTTACTTTTGGGGCTCGCATGCGGGAGCCGTGTCGACGGCCGAACGCGCCGTCCTGGAATGCGTCGACATCGCTCAACAACGCTTTAACGTGGACGCCAATCGCGTTTTTCTCGCGGGTTACGGCTGCGGGGGAACGATGGCGTTCCAGGTCGGCTTGCGTCATCCCGGTGTTTTCGCGGGGGTCATCTCGCTGGGCGGACCATTTCCTACCGGTCGTTCCTTGTTGGCAGGGTTGCCGCAGATTCGCCGACTCCCACTATTCATCGCTCAGGGGCGTGACGCGCGCGAGTATTCGGTCGATCGGCTCTGCGACGACCTGCGGTTGTTTCATTCGGCCGGCTTGGCCGTGACGGTCCGCCAATACCCCTGCGATGACGAACTCACGACCAAGATGCTGCAGGATCTGAATAACTGGATCATGGAACAGGTCACGGGGCAGAAACAGCCTGAACCTGAATATCCGTTGAGTGATGATCGCAATTGACTTTGCGACTTTATTTTCTCCTGAAGTCTTTTGGTGTCAGTGGTTTGCGCGAGTTCTTGGATGTTGGCGAGGGTACATCGGGGACGCTTGAGCGTTATAACCGCTAGGAGGCGGCCCCGAGGAATCTCTTGTTCGGGTCAGTTGGCAAACCTATGATGGAACATTGTCGTTCCTCGCGGCGTCCAACTCCCTGTCGACCGCCCGTATCCCACCGCTCTTGGAGCTCGTTGTGACCGCCGCAGCCTTTAATCCCTACCACGAGTGGCTGGGACTCGACCCAAGCCAGGAACGTCCCAACTACTTTCAACTCCTGGGGCTCGATGACACAGAGGATCGGCTCGATGTCATCACCTCCGCTGCGGATCGAGCTCTCAGTCGAGTGCGTGGACACCGTCCCGGCGTCCATGCCGCCCAATGGGCGGCCGTGTTGGATCAGATCTCGGCCGCGAAGAAATGTTTGACTGACGAAGCATATCGTATCCGGTATCGAAAAGAACTGGAAGCGACGAAGCAGGGAGCAGCCGAGCGTTCCGCCGAGGGGGGGCAAGCCGCGTGGGGAGGAGCTTCAGGCGGCAACTCGTCAAATGCTCCATTCAGCTCTGTGCCGCTTGCTCCGGCTTCACCCGCACCCAACCCAGCTCCGTTGGCGTCGACTGGTTCGCCCATGGGACAGTCCGTAGCGGCAACTGGGGCAACAGGTCCCATTTCGGCAGCTCCCGGCACGGCATGGGGCGGAACCAGTGCAGGGGCCGCATGGCCGACGGGAAGTGCTTGGCCGAGTTCCGGTCTTCCGTTGTCGGCCGCGACCAGTCCTTTTACCTCGACTCCCGGCACGGCGAATCCCTCTGTTATGAACACTGCCGGTGCGAGTGCGTTGCCGGCGAGCTCGGCGGCGACGCCAGCGGCTGGACCTGCCTGGGGAGCGGCGTGGGGAGCCCCGCCCGGAGCTCCCAATCCGATGGCGCCCATGACGCCCTCGTATGGCCCCACCAATCCGATGGGCTCAACTTCTCCGAATACCCAGGCGCCCAACTACGGCGTGCCAGGCATGCCAGCGACCGGTGGGGCCGCCTTCGGTGGAATGCCGACTGGAATGCCGTCACCCGGCACTGGGTGGCCGAATTATTCAGGGTCTCCTTCGGCGTTAGGTGCGCCCGCCAGCCCGTCACCCATGGCGCCAGCTCCTCAGGCTTACGGCGCCGCGATGGGGCAGGCTCCGTTGGCGGCAAGTCCCTACGGAGCGCCGTACCCAGGTGCGGCCTACCCTGGTGCGCCCTATCCTAGTCCCAATACGGGCGCTCCGATGGGGGCTCCTGTTGCGGGCGGATATGCGTATCCGGCGCCTCAAGCAGCCCCCATGGCGGCCCCGTTAGCGATGCCCGTCCCTCTTGCCCAAGGTAGTCCGCTGCTCGCGGCCCCGACCGCCTACTCGTCGCTGGGAGGAGGAGTCTTGGGCGGGACCGATTCGCACATGGCGCCCGGCCAATTGTTGGTGCCCGATGAAGCGGTTCCGGGGAGCGTCGAGCCTCCGCGAGTTCGCACTACGCATGCGTCGCGAGCAGTGTTGGCTCAACAGCAAGCTCGGAACACACAGACCCCTTTAATCTTGGCGATTGGCACGGCCATCGTATTAGTTCTGGGTGGCGTGCTGTTTGTCGTAATGAACGACGAGAACGAGCAAATCGCCGCCGCCACTCCCAACGTTCCGGTCGCGCCGACGAAGAACGTGCCAATGTTGCCGACGACCAACTTGCCGGAGCGAGATGCTGATTCGCCTGGAAAACGTCGCGGCGAACGCGGTGGACCGAAGTCGGGTACTCGACCACCCAAAACCACCGTCGCGATCGGTAAAGCCGACTCGTTGGCCGATGGCGATCCCGCCATGACTTCAGCGCCTCCCAGTAAAGACCCAAAGAAGGACGCGAACTCGATGGAGAACAAGTCCGAGAACGGCTCGGACGTCACTCCTAAGACCGATGCGAAGCCAGAGATGAAGCCAGAGATGCCGGCGGATCCACCGAGCGACTCGAAGCCCGAGTCCAAGCCGGAGCCGGCAACCAAGCCCGAACCCGACCCTAAACCTGAGCCCAAGCCCGAGCCTAAACCGGTTCCTCGTCCTTCCAAGGATGAACTATCGACGCTTGCTCGAGCGCTCGAAACGGCTCGGATTGCGATCAGCGAGCAGCAGTATGAAGTCGCCAAGCAGGAAATCGAAAAAGCCGAGGCGATCGCTAAAGTGCCCGCACACGTGGCCCGGGTCGAACGACTCAAAGTCCTGAATCACTTCTGCCAGGAGTTCCGCGCTGCTCTGCGTGACGCCGTGAAGAACTTGAAGGCGGGCGAGGCGATTACGGTCAAGACGACGACTGTCGGAATCGTGGAGACGTTCAGCGGGCAGGACAAGATCATCTTGCGAGTCGCGGGCATGAACCGCACCTACCGTTTTGAAGAACTGCCCATTGGGCTGGCCGTGGCGATCGCCGACATGTGGCTCGACAAGACTCAGGCGAGCAGCCTGGTGATTAAGGCCGCCTATGTCGGTGCTCACAAATCGGCGACCGCCGAAATGAAGGGCAAAGCGCGAGAATGGCTGGACGAAGCTCAAGCAAAACTGCCCGAAGTCGTCTCGCAGTTCCGCCCGGTTTTCGAAGATCGCTACGATAATCTGGAAAGAGACCTCGATCCCGCCTAACGCGAATTTTCACGAAACGCGAGAGAGCAAATCATCAACGAAGTCGCCACGAATCGCAAGTGCTCGGCGGTGAGAGATAGCTGAGTTGAGCCATTCAGTGGTGATTGGACCACGAATCGCTCGAATCGGACGAATGGGTGGTCGGAGCTGCGTGCGCTGTACGCGACAGGCGGGCTGTGACTGTTGGAGCTGAGTGCTCGCTGAGCACGCGCGATGAGTTCCCGCGTTTTCCGTTCCTTCTGGATTCGTGGGATTCGAGTAATTCGTGGTCGATCATCTTTCGTGTTGCGTCTCGGCGAACTCTGCCACGACCCATTCAGTGGTGATTGGACCACGAATCGCTCGAATCGGACGAATGGGTGGTCGGAGCTGCGTGCGCTGTACGCGACAGGCGGGCTGTGACTGTTTGAGCTGATTGCTCGCTGAGCACGCGCGATGAGTTCCCGCGTTTTCCGTTCCTTCTGGATTCGTGGGATTCGAGTAATTCGTGGTCGATCATCTTCCGTGTTGCGTCTCGGCGAACTCTGCCACGACCCATTCAGTAGTGATTGGACCACGAATCGCTCGAATCGGACGAATGGGTGGTCGGAGCTGCGTGCGCTGTACGCGACGGGCGGGCTGTGACTGTTTGAGCTGATTGCTCGCCGATCACGCACGATGAGTTCCCACGTTTTCCGTTCCTTCTGGATTTGTGGGATTCGAGTAATTCGTGGTCGATCATCTTCCGTGTTGCGTCTCGGCGAACTCTGCCACGACCCATTCAGTGGTGATTGGACCACGAATCGCTCGAATCGGACGAATGGGTGGTCGGAGCTGCGTGCGCTGTACGCGACAGGCGGGCTGTGACTGTTTGAGCTGATTGCTCGCCGATCACGCACGATGAGTTCCCACGTTTTCCGTTCCTTCTGGATTTGTGGGATTCGAGTAATTCGTGGTCGATCATCTTCCGTGTTGCGTCTCGGCGAACTCTGCCACGACCCATTCAGTGGTGATTGGACCACGAATCGCTCGAATCGGACGAATGGGTGGTCGGAGCTGCGTGCGCTGTACGCGACAGGCGGGCTGTGACTGTTTGAGCTGATTGCTCGCCGATCACGCACGATGAGTTCCCACGTTTTCCGTTCCTTCTGGATTTGTGGGATTCGAGTAATTCGTGGTCGATCATCTTCCGTGTTGCGTCTCGGCGAACTCTGCCACGACCCATTCAGTGGTGATTGGACCACGAATCGCTCGAATCGGACGAATGGGTGGTCGGAGCTGCGTGCGCTGTACGCGACAGGCGGGCTGTGACTGTTTGAGCTGAGTGCTCGCCGAGCACGCGCGATGAGTTCCCGCGTTTTCCGTTCCTTCTGGATTCGTGGGATTCGAGTAATTCATGGTCGATCATCTTCCGTGTTGCGTCTCGGCGAACTCTGCCACGACCCATTCAGTGGTGATTGGACCACGAATCGCTCGAATCGGGCGAATGGGTGGTCGGAGCTGCGTGCGCTGTACGCGACGGGCGGGCTGTGACTGTTGGAACTGAGTGCTCGCTGAGCACGCACGATGAGCCCGCGTTTTCCGTTCCTTCTGGATTCGTGGGATTCGAGTAATTCGTGGTCGATCATCTTCCGTGTTGCGTCTCGGCGAACTCTGCCACGACCCATTCAGTGGTGATTGGACCACGAATCGCTCGAATCGGACGAATGGGTGGTCGGAGCTGCGTGCGCTGTACGCGACAGGCGGGCTGTGACTGTTTGAGCTGATTGCTCGCCGATCACGCACGATGAGTTCCCACGTTTTCCGTTCCTTCTGGATTTGTGGGATTCGAGTAATTCGTGGTCGATCATCTTCCGTGTTGCGTCTCGGCGAACTCTGCCACGACCCATTCAGTGGTGATTGGACCACGAATCGCTCGAATCGGACGAATGGGTGGTCGGAGCTGCGTGCGCTGTACGCGACAGGCGGGCTGTGACTGTTTGAGCTGATTGCTCGCCGATCACGCACGATGAGTTCCCACGTTTTCCGTTCCTTCTGGATTTGTGGGATTCGAGTAATTCGTGGTCGATCATCTTCCGTGTTGCGTCTCGGCGAACTCTGCCACGACCCATTCAGTGGTGATTGGACCACGAATCGCTCGAATCGGACGAATGGGTGGTCGGACCGTGCGCTGTACGCGACAGGCGGGCTGTGACTGTTTGAGCTGATTGCTCGCCGATCACGCACGATGAGTTCCCACGTTTTCCGTTCCTTCTGGATTTGTGGGATTCGAGTAATTCGTGGTCGATCATCTTCCGTGTTGCGTCTCGGCGAACTCTGCCACGACCCATTCAGTGGTGATTGGACCACGAATCGCTCGAATCGGACGAATGGGTGGTCGGAGCTGCGTGCGCTGTACGCGACGGGCGGGCTGTGACTGTTTGAGCTGATTGCTCGCTGAGCACGCGCGATGAGTTCCCGCGTTTTCCGTTCCTTCTGGATTCGTGGGATTCGAGTAATTCGTGGTCGATCATCTTCCGTGTTGCGTCTCGGCGAACTCTGCCACGACCCATTCAGTGGTGATTGGACCACGAATCGCTCGAATCGGACGAATGGGTGGTCGGAGCTGCGTGCGCTGTACGCGACGGGCGGGCTGTGACTGTTTGAGCTGATTGCTCGCTGAGCACGCACGATGAGTTCCCGCGTTTTCCGTTCCTTCTGGATTCGTGGGATTCGAGTAATTTGCGGGATTCGGGCCACAGACATGGAGTGGACATGGAATACCCCCTCCAAAAGCTCCGCGTGAATCGAATTAGCACGCGGAGGGCGTTTTGTTTCTATTGCTTCGAGAAGTGCGATAAATCACTGAGGATCTTCGACTTGTCGATGCTAACACTCGGTGGACCTGACGCTGTCCACTTTAGGTTGCGTTGGCTGGCGGCGATTTAGGTTCGGGTCCGCGTGGAGCTCCGTCAGGTCCCATCGGTCGGCCCTCGGGTCGGCCGGGTCGACCTTCGGGTCCTCTGGGGCCGCCGTCGGGTCGCGGTCCTTCGGGGCGTCGATCACCGTGAGGGCGATCGGGTCCTCCTTGCGGTCCGCGTGGAGCTCCCTCAGGTCCCATCGGACGGCCCTCGGGGCGGCCGGGTCGACCCTCGGGTCCACGGGGGCCGCCGCCGGGTCGCGGTCCCTCGGGGCGTCGATCACCGTGAGGGCGATCGGGTCCCGCTTGCGGACCGCGAGGAGCTCCCTCAGGTCCCATCGGACGGCCCTCGGGGCGGCCGGGGCGGCCTTCGGGGCCTCGGGGACCGCCGTCGGGTCGCGGTCCCTCGGGGTGTCGATCACCGTGAGGGCGATCGGGTCCCCCTTGCGGACCGCGTGGGTTTCCTTCAGGTCCCATTGGACGGCCCTCGGGTCGGCCGGGGCGGCCTTCGGGGCCTCGGGGACCGCCTTCGGGTCGCGGTCCTTGGGGGCGTCGATCACCTTGAGGGCGATCGGGTCCTCCTTGTGGTCCGTGTGGAGCTCCCTCAGGTCCCATCGGACGGCCCTCGGGTCGACCGGGTCGACCCTCGGGTCCACGGGGGCCGCCGCCGGGTCGCGGTCCCTCGGGGCCGCGGTGCGCGGCCGGATGTCCGGCGCCATGGTGGGCTGGTCCCAGCTGCTCGTGAATCTCGTGCAGTTCGCGAGTGATGGCAGCGAGACGCTGTTCGAGATTCACTAGACGCTGAGCGAGGTGGTCAGTTGGGTGTCCATCGCCAGGGTGCATGTCCCGGAGGTGAGGACGATCATGGTGTGGTCCGCGTGGTTGGGGGAAATGTCCGTGGGGCCCATGAGGCCCATGCGACTGAGGACCAGGTACTCGCCCGGGCTGCCGGGGACCGGGAGGAAAGTGGCCGTAGTGTTGAGCTCCCCGGTCCTCGTGCATGCGAGCGTGAGGAGGCATCCCATGAGGAAAGCCGCGAAAATGCGGCGGCTGAGTGGCAACGAAGTCGGGATCGCCATACGCGTCTCTGATTGTCGTTTGCGCCGGAACGGAGTCCCATTCATCGGCCTGTTGTCCGAATGTGGGATGAAACTGTGCCGCTGCAAACATCGCCAAACTGGCTGTGGCCCCTTGAGCCCATCGTTTCCAGCCGCTCCGCCATTGAACTGTCATTGGAACTTCTCCCTAAAATAGTTCGCCGCAAGAAGCGGCCGTTTCGCTCGTCATCCATCCGTCCGTTGCATTGCGATTCCGCGAACAGTCGAGAGTCTGTCTCGCGGTATGTGTTTAGAAATCGAGTTCGCCTTTTTCGCCCAGCAGTTCGGTAAGACGCTTACCGACGATTTCCTTCTGAGCATCGCCCCGACGCTGAATTTCCTCGCGCATCCGCTGCAACTCTTTCTCCATCCGCGAGAGCTGAAGTTGTCGCTTTTTCTGGCGTACATCGAAGTGCTTAGTCACGGTTTCCTCGACCTGTTTCTTCAATTCCGCTCGCTGATCCATCGGGGCGTTACGGAATTGGGAAGCCAGCTCAAAGGTCTTGCGCTCGAGTTCCTGGTCTTGTCTTTCGAGTTCGTACATTTCGGGATCAATGCGCTTAAGGTCTTCCCACGAATTCATGCGGGGTCCCATGCCGCCGGGACGTCCGGGGCCGCCGGCTCCGGGCGGTATCATGCCAGGACCGCCGGGGCCCATGGGACCGCCGCCAGGAACTCCGCCGCCTGGAGGTGGGCCAAACCCTGGGCCGCCGAAGCCATTGGGGTTTCCCGGTCCGCGGTTGCCAGGGGGACCAGGATTGCCGGGACCCGGCCGGAAATCATCCCGCGGCTCGCCAGGAAACTCGCCCCCCGGCCCGCGATCACCCCCCGGACCCTGCGGCGGACGAGGGCCTCGACCAGGTTGATCGCCAGCGCCTGGACGACGTCCCCCCTCGGCGTTGCCTGGTTCGCGCCGACGGTAGTCGCCGCGAGCCGGGTCGACGGGACCAGGTCGGTCCGGCGCCGCGTTGGGATCTTGTTCGCGAGCAAACTCGGAAGGTTGGGGTGGAGCGGCGTTGTCCGTTTGAGCGAAGCAGGGCACGGATGTTGCGAACCATGCCAGCGCGGCGCATCCCAACTGCTTAGCTCTTAGATAATGGCGATTGGAAATTCTTCGATGCATGGAAACTCGTCTCCGTTGTGCTGAAGGTGTTGTTGTGCTGAAGGTGTTATGTGCACGATTCGCGAGTCGCCTCTACAGCGATTCGTCATCCCACTCGTTTCGTAGTTCTTGCATTCGCTGTGACAGAAGTTCGACTCGGTCCGAGGGATACCAGTCAGACCGGATTGCAACTAGCGTTTCGTGGGCCTCGACCAATTGCTGATCGATTCCATCATTCCATTCCCAGGCGTTGTCGGTGGAACCCGCGCCGCCCGCTCCCGGTTGGGCCGATTCCCGCGCCAGGTCGCGATGTGCGTGTTTTTGCGCGAGCATTTCGGCGCCCTGAAACGCCAGCCGATCCAGCCAGACGAATGCGCTCAAGACGATCAATGACAACGATAGGGCAAGCGAAAACGACCAGCGAGCGGAGCGACGAGCAACTGGTTCCTCGCGAGCCAACCGTTCTACCCAAGAGTGCTCGTCCCAGGTCGCGTCGACGGCCTCAAGGCATTCCGCCAGGGCGTCCCAGCTTTCCCGTAACTCAAGCGATTCGCGATCGGCTTGGCCTGTCGTCTTGGGTTGGCGAGCAGTCGCCCATTCGAGTTGTTGCCGCAACTGCTCAAGTTCAGGCTGTTTTCTGGGGGAATTCATCGTTTACCTCTCTTCGTCTTTGACCAAAGCGACTCGCAATGCTCGCAGGCCGCGGTGGCAATGGCTCAACGCCGTGCTCAGTGGACAGCCGAGCGTCGCGGCGATCTCCGCGAATTCCATTTCCCCGTAAAACCTCAGTAGTAAGACCCGCCGTTGCGCGGGCGAAAGTCGGTCTAAGGCAAGCCGGAGTTGCTTACGCATCTCGGATTGCTCCAAGGCCACAGCCGGGCCCTCGTCGGCGCCGCTGGGCTCCCAGCGATTCCAGCCTTCTTCGTCGAGCAAGACTTCTCGTCCGGAACGGCGGAGAAAGTCGACTGCCAAACGGTCCGCGATCCGAAGCAGGTAGGCTCGCGCCTGCCCCTCCTCGCGGTAATTGTCGCGGGCCTGCCAAGCTTTCCGGAAGACATCTTGGGCGATGTCGTCGGCGGCTGCTTCGTTTCGCACCACCCCTATGACGTATCCGCGCACCGCTCGCCCGTGCTGGCGGACCCAATCCGCCAGCCGTTCATGGCCTGCTCGATCTGAAGAGCTTTCGTTCATGCCTGCCAAACTTAACGGCCGACGCTGGATAATATTGCGACGCTGGCGGTGGTTTTTCTCGAAAAACGGGGGAGTAGCGAAACCGACGCATTTCCAGCGAGTTAGTTGCGAGTGAGGGAGGGGGGACGTTACGATGACTCCCCACCCGTGGCGTCCGGAGTTCGCGATGCACTTGAAGATCCAAGGCCTATTGGCCGCTGTTCACACCCCTTTGCTTTCCAACGGAAACGTAAATCTGATGATTGTCGAACGACAATCGCAGCACGTTTTACGTGGCGGCATGGCGGGCGTGTTCGTTTGCGGAACGACGGGTGAATGTCATTCCTTAACCGTTGCTGAACGCCAGCAGTTGGCTGTTCGCTGGATGACGTTGGTCGGGAAGCAGATGGCGATTGTGGTGCATGTAGGCCACAATTGTCTCCCCAATGCCCAGGCTTTGGCTGCCCATGCTCAGCAAATTGGCGCGACAGCCATCGCCGCGATGGCGCCCAGCTTTTTTCGACCGTCGAATGTCGACGAGTTGATCGACTACTGTGCCGCGATTGCCTCGCACGCACCGCGAGTGCCCTTTTACTATTACGACATTCCGAGCATGACCGGAGTCAACCTTCCCGCCTCGGAGTTGCTGAATCGCGGGTTGGACAAGATTCCCACGCTCGCTGGCGTCAAGTTCACCAATCCCGATCTCGTGGAGTTACAAGCCTGTCTGGCTGCTCGCGAGGGACGCTTCAACATCTTGTACGGCTTTGACGAAATGTTGCTTGACGCCCTGAAGCTTGGCGCTCACGGCGGCGTAGGGGGAACCTATTCGGTCGCGCCCGAGCAGTACAAGTCCCTGTTCACTTCACACCACGAAGGGGATTTGGCCCAAGCCGAGTTGATTCAAGCCCGCTGTACCCGCTTGGTCCATGAATTCGCTCGCCTGGGCGTCGTTCGCGCGGGAAAAGCCGCGATGAAGCTGCTGGGAATCGATTGCGGCTCGCCGAGATTGCCGCTGGTCGCCCTTACAGCGGACGAAATCGAGCAGTTGCGTCGGGCGCTTGCTGAAGCGGAAATCCAGTTGTCCTAAGGACGTGCCAGGCATGGATTGCCTGGGCCCTCCGGAAGGCGACGCAAACTCTCCAATGAGCCTGCCCTTAACGAATCAAGGCGGCGAGTGCGTCTTCCAGGGGTGTCACATCGCTCAGCCAAGCGATGTTGATCGTGAGTGCGACGAGCGGGCTGCCAGCCAGTGAATCGCGGTCGATTTTCACCCAATCCTTGTGAGTGCAGACGACGAAGTGGATGGGGCGAGAGTCCGATGACAACTCGGCGACTCGTTGTTCGAGTTCCGCCAAGTCTTGTGGTCCATAGGCATGATGATCGGGAAACTCGCGGAATTCGACGATCTCCGCGCCGGCGCCGGCGAGCGTCCTGCGGAAACCAAGTGGATTTCCGAGCCCGCAAAATGCCACAACGCGGGCGCCACGCAGCGTATGGTCGTGCAGTGGATCGTGGCCGCGTCGGAGGAGTGGGCCGGTCGTCAGTCCCGCCTCCAGCCAACGAGCGGCTGGCGCCAAGGGAGCGACTCGCTGATGAATCACGTGGCGAGTTGCCGAGTCCACCAAGTTGGCTCGCGTGAGCACGACAAAACTGGCTCGCGCGAGGCCTGCGAGCGGTTCTCGCAAAAGTCCGCGAGGCAGCAGGTGATCGCCGCCGAACGGGTCGAGTGCATCGAGCAGCACGATATCGAGATCGCGATGTAGTCGCCGATGTTGGAACGCATCATCGAGCACAATGATCTCGGCCTGAAACTGTTCGATGGCCAAACGCCCCGCCGCAACTCGATCACGATTTTGCAGGTGAGGAATCTGGGGAAGTTTGTCGGCGAGTTCCTTGGCTTCGTCATTCGGGCTGCCGATCTTCGAACCATACCCGCGACTCACGAGCACCACTCGCCGGTCTCGTGCAGCGAGCCAGTTTGCCAACCAAGCGACGAGCGGCGTCTTGCCGGTGCCGCCTACCGTCAAGTTGCCTACGCTGACGACGGGGATTTCAATTCGTTCGATCCGGCGATAACCAGAATCGTAAGCGGCATTCCGACGGCGAACGATCCAGCCATAAGGCAAACTTGCCAGCCACAGCAGGCAACGCAGGATACGAGCACTCCAGCGGGGTGATTCCAGTAGTTGCTCGCGAAACCATGTGGCGTCATGTGCCATCGCCTACGCTCGCATCTCTGCCTGGGACCGAACATTCGTAAAGCCTTAGCGTGGCAGAGGCTAGCACACTTTCGTCAGGGTGGTCAACGAGGTCGTGGTCAAGGGAGAGTTGTGGCTTGGTTCGAGTCCCACTCACAAGTTCATGAACAAATAAACCTTGCTTCATTGATGGGTTCATGCCATAAAGGAAGCCAGATTGGACGACTCGGCCCCTGGATCGACGACCAAAAACGGTTGTTGATGGAGGGGCGTTCCACTGACGCAGCAAGCAGGAGAGCTCTAGCATGCGCGAAGGTTGTCGAGGGCAAGGATGCTCGGCGGACGTTTCTGCTATACGTCGATTCTGTGATTTTTCCTCGTTTCGCATTCTGTGTGAGGCCTGTTATCAGGCCCCTCGCGCGATTCAACGTCAAGCTTTTCTTCTGATCATGTTGCTGAGTGTGTGGGGAGCTGGCGTCATGAATGTGGCGTCGAACGGGGCTGAGCGTTTGCCGGAGCCTCAATTCGAGGCCGTCGGGCCAGCTCGCGGAGCGTTGGTGATCATTGGCGGGGCCGCACGACACGACAACGAAGCCATCTGGACCGAAATCACGCAGTTGGCGGGCGGCCCCGGCAAGCGAGTGGCCGTGTTTCCCAGCGCCAGCAGTTATCCCATCCGCAACGGCGAGCGGGCCGTCAAGCTGCTGAAGAAGTATGGCGTCGAGGCTTTCGTGGTGCCGGTGGCATTGAGCGGCATTGACGGAGTTGATTACCGCGAAGTGGTGCGCGATCCGGCGTGGGTAGAGCAGGTGAGAAACGCTGGCGGCGTGTTTTTCATCGGCGGCAGTCAGTCGCGGATTCGCGACTCGCTGGTTGACGAGCAGGGAGGTAACTCGCCGATGCTCGACGCAGTCTGGGACGTTTATCGCCGGGGCGGCGTCGTCGCGGGCACCAGCGCGGGGGCCGCGATCATGAGTCGAGTAATGTTTCGCGACCCAGGGCCGATTCTCGGCAACATGATTCATGGCGTGCGGATGGGCAAGGAACTTGACCATGGGTTGGGTTTTCTCGACGCCAATTGGTTCGTCGACCAGCACTGCTTGGTTCGAGGGCGATTTGCTCGGGCTTTAGTCGCGATGCGTGAACGAGACGTCGCCTACGGTTTCGGTATTGATGAAGACACGGCAATCGTGGTGGAACGCGGCGAGCGAGCTCGCGTGGTCGGTAATCGCGGCGCGGTGGTGCTGGATCTGTCCCAATCCGAATCGGACGAATCGCAGCCGCAGTTCAACGTGCGCAACGCTCGATTGACTTACCTGAATCACGGCGACGCGATCCATCTGCCGACGTTGGCGGTAACGCCGAATCCAACGAAGCAGGCGGATCGCAAAATCGATCCGAACTCGCCCGATTTTCGTCCGGTGAGTGGTCGCAAGCTGTTCTTCATGGATGTCTTGGCGAATACGACGCTTGTCGACGTGATGAGTCGCGTAATCGAGCACCATGAGGGGCAGGCGATTGGCTTGGCGTTTGACGGCGCGTCGGCGGCGGAAGGTTCCACTCCAGGCTTCGAGTTCCGGTTCTACCGGGGCCAGGACACTCTGGGATGGGAGACTGACGCTCAAGGCACGACCGATGCCACGATCCAGAACATCCATCTCGATATTCGTCCTGTGACGATTCAGGGACCGCTCTATTCCGCCACTTCAAGTCCTGCGACTCCAACTCCAGCCACCCCAACTCCCGCGACCCCGGAAAACCGTGAACGGGTCGTGGCGGGGGGGCCACCGGCAAAGTAAATTCGAGAACGTCTCGCGGCGATGCCCTTCTGGAGTGCTCGCCGCGTGACGCGACTCCCGAGGTGCGGCCAGGTCGAGATCAACCCGGTTCGAGTCGCTCTGGTGAGAGGGCGATAGAAGGGTTGATTGCACCATGAATGCGGCGTCAGAACAAAAGCGGCCTGGACTTTCTCTGCACTGGCAAATCCTGATTGGGCTGGCAGTCGGCGCCTGCGCGGGGCTGGCGGCCAATCGCTTGTGGCCGCCGGGCGCTGATGGCGCGCCTAACCCACATCTCGAATGGGTGGCTCGCAATCTGGCGGAGCCGCTGGGGCAGATCTTTCTGCGGCTCATCTTTATGGTCGTCGTTCCGCTCGTCTTTTCCGCCCTCTCCTTGGGAGTGGCCGGCATTGGCGATCTCAGACGCTTGGGACGTTTAGGACTCCGCACTTTGGGGCTCACGGTCATCTTGTCCTCGCTGTCGGTCGTTATTGGGCTCGGGCTCGCCAATACGTTGAGGCCAGGCGAGCGGCTCCCGGAGGCCAAACGCGAGGAATTGAAGCAGCGGTTCGCGAAGGAGAAACCTAAAGCCGTCGAGCAGGCGAAGCAGGCCAAGTCGGTGCGCGATACGCTGCTGGACATTATTCCGCGCAATCCTCTCCAGGAAATGGTCGGAGCGCTCGATGGCAGCTCGCCGGGCGGCGGTATGTTGGCCGTGATGTTCTTCTCGCTCGTCGTGGGGGTCGCCATTACGTTTTCGCCCGAGCGTACCGGTCCCTTGGTCGGTGTGTTGGAGGGAATCTATGACGTCTCCATGGGGATCATTGGATTCGCGATGCGTTTTGCCCCCCTCGGAGTAGCGGGCCTGATGTTCTCGCTGACCGCCGTCTTGGGGCTCGACATTCTGAGCACGCTGGTTTGGTACGTCTTGACGGTGTTGCTCGGATTGAGTCTGCACATGTTCGGGGTGTATTCGGGGCTTGTGGCGGTCTTCGGTCGTCTCTCGCCGCGAGTTTTTTTCAGCAGGCTCTCCGAGGTATTGCTGACGGCGTTTGGCACCTCTTCGTCCAGCGCTACCTTGCCCACGGCCTTGCGCGTGACGGAGGAGAAACTGGGCGTGCGACGCGATGTCGCCAGCTTTGTCCTGACGGTCGGCTCGACGGCGAACCAAAATGGCACCGCGCTGTACGAGGGGATCACCGTTTTGTTTCTCGCGCAGGTATTTGGCGTCGACCTGACCTTGCCGCAGCAGTTCACCGTGGTGTTGATGTCGATTCTGGCCGGTATCGGCACCGCGGGCGTGCCGGGAGGTTCCTTGCCGCTGGTGGTGCTGGTCCTGCAATCCGTTGGCGTCCCAGGCGAGGGAATCGGCATCATCCTCGGGGTCGATCGGCTGCTCGATATGTGCCGCACCACGGTCAATGTAACCGGAGACGTGGCGGTCGCCGTCTGCGTTGATCGCGGAGAAAACAAGGCGCAGCCGACATGAACACGTCGACGGCTGAGAGGGGATTGTCGGGGCCGTGGCCCCTTCGTGCGAATAGCTGGCAATTGCGGACGAAGACGATCGCTTGCGGACGAATGCCGCGGATCATGGGCATTTTGAATGCCACGCCCGATAGTTTTTCCGACGGCGGTCAGTTCTTCGAACCCGCGGCGGCCATCGAACAGGGTTTGCGTTTGATCGCCGAGGGCGCCGACTTTATCGATGTCGGCGGCGAAAGTACTCGCCCCTATTCCACGCCCGTTACCGAGGCCGAAGAATTGCGTCGAGTGATCCCGGTGATTCGGGCTTTGGTCGAACAATCGTCGATTCCCGTGTCGATCGATACCTCCAAGGCCGCAGTTGCTCGAGAAGCAATCGCCGCGGGTGCGGAGGTGATCAACGATGTCACGGGACTGACGGGCGACCCGCGCATGATGGAGGTCGCGTTACAGAGCGGAGCAGGGGTCTGTGCCATGCACATGCGTGGTACGCCGCAAACGATGCAAGATGATCCACGATACGAGGAGGTCGTGCGTGAAGTTCGCGACTATCTCGTCCAACGCCGGGATGCGTTGTTACAAGCCGGCATCGAACCCGCCCGCATCTGCCTCGATCCCGGCATTGGCTTCGGCAAAACTCATGCGCATAGCCTGGAGCTAATGCGACAATGCGCAAGTTTTCACTCGCTGGGCCGACCACTTCTGGTGGGACATTCGCGAAAGAGTTTCATCAACCATGTGCTCCGCGATAAACAGGCCAATCGCGTGTGGGGCACAGTCGGCGTAACGCTGGCGTTGGCGCGTCAAGGCGTGCAGATCATCCGCGTGCATGATGTGCGGGCCAACTGCGACGCGCTCCGATTGTTTGAGGCGGCCGGGGGGCTGGATTGATGTCCGCTGAACGTGATCCGTTGGCGTGGATCGATCAGGAACTCGCCACCCTCGACGCGCTCGGATTGCGCCGCCGCCTGGTCGAACGGCGAGGCGCGCAGGGGCCCGTGATCGAGGTCGAGGGCGTCCCCTTGGTGAATTTTGGGTCGAACGATTACCTCGGGTTGGCGGCGAGTGCGGAGTTGCGTTCAGCGGTCCAAGCGGCTCTGGAATCAGATGGTTGGGGGAGCGGAGCGAGTCCGTTGGTGACAGGCCGCGGCGAGTGGCATGCGCGACTTGAGCAAGCCATCGCGGACTTCGAAGAGACGGAAGCGGCGCTGCTGTTTCCGTCCGGATTTGCCGCGAATGTCGGCGCCATTGCGGCCTTGGCCGGCAAAGGCGATCTGATCCTGAGCGACGCGAAGAATCACGCAAGCCTCATCGATGGCTGCCGACTCGCGGGCGCTCAAGTGCGAATCTATCCGCATGTCGATATGCCGGCGCTGGAGAAGTATCTGGCGCAAGCCGGCGGTTTTCGACGTCGGTTGATCGTCACCGATTCGCTGTTCAGCATGGACGGGGATCTGGCGCCGCTCGACGTATTGGCCGACTTGGCCGAACGATTCAATGCCATGCTGCTGGTGGATGAAGCGCATGCCACGGGAGTTTTTGGCGAACACGGGCGCGGAGGGTGCGAGCACTTTGGCGTCGAGTCGCGAGTGGCGATTCGTGTGGGGACGTTGAGCAAGGCATTGGGGTCGAGCGGCGGCTTTGTCGTTGGCCAGGGTAAGCTGGTGGAATGGTTGGCCAATCGTGCTCGTCCTTATGTCTTTTCCACAGCGGCGCCAGGACCGTTGGCCGCGGCGGGGTTGGCCGCGCTGGAAGTGGTTCGCAGAGAACCCGAACGGCGACAACGATTGCTCAAGCAGTCGGCTCGCTTGCGAGGCAAGCTGGCGAGCGAAGGCTGGCAAGTCGGAGAAAGTGCGAGTCAAATTGTGCCGCTGTTCTTGGGCTCGCCCGACGTGACGATGGACCTTGCCGCACGACTTCGTGCGCAAGGTTTTTGGGTCCCCGGCATTCGACCGCCGACGGTGCCCGACGGCGAGTCGCTTTTGAGGATCAGTTTGACCAGCGAGCACACGCCAAAAATGGTCGACTCGCTGTGCGAGGCCCTCGGTCGCGGACGCGGTCCATGGCGTTGAGCAACGGCGCTTCCGACTAAGGCCTATTCGTGCCGCAAGGCCTCAATCGGGTCCATTTCCGCGGCGCGAATCGCGGGATAGAGGCCGAATACCACTCCCACCGCCACCGCGATGCCGAACGCCAGCGGGATCGACTCGGGCACAATCGTCGGCGAGACCGATTTCACGACCGCCGGCAGGTCAGCGACCAACTCGGGCCAGTATTCCGTGATTTGATTGCGAGCCGTGTCGAAGGCCCACGGAGACACCAGTCCTAACAGCACTCCCGTTAGTCCTCCCACGACCGACAACGCGATCGTTTCGACCAAGAACTGTCGCACGATGTCGCGTCGCCGGGCGCCAAGCGCGCGACGAATGCCAATCTCGCGAGTTCTTTCGGTCACGGTCGCCAGCATGATGTTCATGATCCCGATGCCGCCGACCAACAGGCTGATCGCCGCGATCAGGCCCATAAAGACCATGAACATCATCCGCGTCGTGCGCGCCTGTTCGAGCAACTCGTAGGGGACGACGATCGCGATATCTTGCTTCTTCTCATGATCGCGCAGCGTATCCTTCACCAGTTCGGCCGTCTTGGGCACATTCAGCACGTCGTTGACTCGGAGCGTGATCTGATTGAGTTCCAGGATCTCCCCTTCGAAAGTGCCGCTGCCGCGAGTCACCACGATATCGCCGATCCGCTGGCGGCACGTCGAGATGGGAATGTACATGTCGTTGGAAAAGTCTTGCGCGTCGAGTGAACCGCCGATCGCGGCCGTGGCGTTACGCGGCTTGAGCACTCCCACGACAATGTAATAGTCGGTGTGTTCGGCCAAATAAACTCGCTTGCCAATTGGATCTTTGATCGGGAAGAGTCGTTCGGCGACGCGAGCAGCGAGCACGCAGTGCGGCTGTCGTTCCTCGACCTCCGCGTCGGTGATGAAGTGTCCTCGGTCGACTTCGAGTCGTGTGATTTCCGCGTAGTCGGGGGTGCATCCCACCAACCGTCCATCGACCAGCTTGCCGCCATTGCGGATTTGCCGGCGCATCTCCCGGATGGGGACGGCTTTCTTGAGCGTCGGAATCGTCTCGCTCAAGACATCGAACTCGGCTCGCTTCAACCCATACGGCACCGGCCCACGCACGTTCGCGGTCGCTTCGCGCGGCGGCTTGACGGAGCGGACAATGATGTTGTCGGCGCCCAACCCCTCGATCTGCTTCTGAGCCTCGCGACTGATCCCTTCGCCAATCGCCAACAGCAGGATCACGCTCCACACGCCGAAGAAGATGCCCAGCACGGTGAGAAGTGATCGTAGCGGATGAAGCAAGAGGCTCTTAATGCCTAATTGCCAGGTGCGGAGCCACAGCATGGGTCAAACTCCCGCCAAGAGCACCGGGCGATCGACTTGAGGTCGGACCTGGTTGGGGTTGATCTTGTCGAACTGAATCAGGCCGTCCCTAAGTCGCACGATCCGCTTCGTATGCTGCGCGACATCATCCTCGTGGGTGACCATGATGATCGTCTTGCCTCGATCGTTGAGTTGGGCGAAGAGATCGAGGATCTCCGCGGTCGTGCGCGAATCCAAATTTCCCGTCGGTTCGTCCGCCAGGATGAAATAAGGATCGTTCACCAGACTCCGAGCGATCGCCACTCGCTGTTGCTGACCACCTGACAATTGCGTGGGGCGATGACCTAGCCGTTCCCCCAATCCCACCATTTCCGCCAACTGGCGACAGCGTCGTTTGTCTTCGGCCGTCAGTCGCCCTTGATAGTAGAGCGGCACTTCGATGTTCTCGACCACGGTGAGTTGCTGGATCAAATTGTACGACTGAAAGACAAAGCCAATGCGAGTGGCCCGAATGCGAGACAGTTGATCGTCGTTCAGCTTGGCGACATCCTCGTCGCCCAAGTAGAGACTGCCTGACGTGGGGCGATCCAAACAGCCCAGCAGATTCAGCAAGGTGCTCTTGCCCGAGCCCGAGGGGCCCATGATCGACACGTAGTCACCCTCAGGGACGGTCAGCGAAACGCCCCGGAGTGCTCGCACGGTCTCCCCTTTGAGCACATACTCTTTCTTCAGATTCTCGAGTCGACAGGCGATGCGAACATCACGAGCTAACTCGGCGGAAACCGCGGAATTCAGCGTGTCCACGCGAGGGCCCTCCTGAGAATCAGTTCCCACCGCCAGGTCCTCCTCCCGGACCGCCCCCGGGACCGCCGCCTTGCGCTCGGCGACGGGCCGCCGATGCGTCAAACTCGCCGCGGTCCACGACTCCGTCCCCGTTCGTGTCGTTTTGTTTGAATCGTTCTTGAAACTGTTCGGGCATCGAGCTCATTTCGCTGGCATCGATCTTGCCATCCGAGTTGGCATCTAGGCGAGCAAACATGGCGGCAGGATCGAAATTGCCGCGACCTCCGCCTCCTCCTGGTCCGCCTCCTCCTGGTCCACCTCCTCCTGGTCCACCTCCTCCTGGTCCACCTAGTCCTGGTCCCCCCGGCCCTCCACTCGACGGCGGGCCGCCCCCAGGGCCATTAGCACTTGGCCCGCCAGCGGCGGCGTCATTGCCGGGCGTTTTCGTGGTTTGGGCGTTTTTCTGGGCGTTAGCACCGTCGCCAGGAGGTATCGAGCCCGGCGGCAACTCGCTTTTGGGCGCGTCGACGATCTTTGGCAAGTTGACTTTCGCGACGAAGTTGCGATGGTCCATCACCACCTGTTCGCCCTTCGCCACGCCACGCTTAATGCCTTCGCTGTTGGCCGTGAAATCGGTATCGTCCACCGTCACAAATTTGTCGTTGCTGGAGCCAATCGTCAGTTCCCGAGGTTCGATCGCTCCTTCTCCGGCAGAGGCGCCGGTCTTAACCAGGCAATAAGTCTTTCCGCCATGTTCGAAGACTGCCTGCACGGGCAGTTGCGTCGCTTTCTCCCGCTGCTCGACGAAGATCCGGACTTCAGCAGTCAGGCCAGGACGGATGCCGGGCGGAGGATTCTCGATGCGAATGAATGTGGCATATTCCTTGACCTGCGAGCTGAACCAGCTACCGGGCTCGGCGTACTGATTGACCTTGGTGACTTGTCCTCGCACCGGTTCGTCGGAGGTGAACGCATCGAGGCGAATGAGGACGGGCATGCCCGCCTTTACCAACGTCACTCGTGACTCGTTGATCTTCGCCTTAACCTGCATTTGGTTGGGATCGGGCAGGCGAATCAGGACCTGGCCTTCTCGTACGTTCACGCCCGCTTCCACCACAAACTCGGAGGAACCGCCGCGGCTATTCGATACGTTTGCGTAGACAACCTGACCATCTGCCGGCGCCTTGATTTCACAGTTCTTGATCTGAGCAACGATATCATCGAGCTTCCGCTTTTCCAGATCCAGGCTGCTTTCCTCGGCTTTCCACTTTGCTTCGGACGTCGCGATGTCGCTGTCGAACTGCTTGAGGCTCTTGGCCAGCGTGAATTCCCTCAAGACTCGCAGGCGAGTCTGGGCGGCATCGAGTTCATTGCGAGCCTTATCGACGAGGAATTGTTCGCCTTCCACCTGAAGCGCCGTGATGATCCCCTTGGAAAGCAATCGCTGAGCCGACTCGATGGACAACTGGGCCGAGCGAAGATTTTGTTCAGCAACGAACACCTCGCCCAAAATCCGTTGTTCTTCTTGCTTGTATGTTCCTTCGATGTATTCCGTTCTCGCAATCTGCGCCGCTTCGTAGGTGTTGCGAGCCTGAATCACAATCGATTCGCTCGTGTTGCAGGTGATCAACTGCTGATCTCGCTCGCGTTCCAGCGCGGAGGCATCGAGTCGTGCGAGCAGATCGCCTTTCTTCACTTGAGTGCCTTCGGCGATCACCCACAGGATTTGCGTGCCCGAGGTGTTGCGAGACTTCACTTCGCAGCGCACTTCAATGTTGCTGGAGCTCTCGACCTCGCCTTGCTCCAAAACGATATGATCGAAGGGGCCTTCTTCGACGAGATGGACGAGCGGACCTGAGCCCGCGTCGGCCTCGCCGCGGATAAAGATCCACGCCATGCCGCCGACAATCGCGGCCACGACGAGCACGCCGAGCACGAGAATGGTCGTTGAACCCGCGCGACACGGAATCTGTTTCGATCGAGGAATCGCCGCGTGGCAAACCGCCATATCGCACCTCCCGCCCGGTGATGAAAATCGTATCGCGACCTGAATCCAGCGGATTATAGCCGCGAGAAACCGCGGAGTCACCCGCCGCGACTTCTCCCCGAACAAGCGTTCGTTGAACGGGTTACGGCAATCTTCGCGCGCGGCGACCCGGATATTGAACCATGTGTCGCGGCGAAAGTTGCGGTGGTCGGAACGGGAAACACGACTCTTTTCAACAATTCTCGGTGAATGGTCGCAACAACCTCGGGCTTTGAATGCCACGCCAACGAGGTTCACTCGGGTACTTCGTCGACGACTGGCGGGAGGATTCGTGGGGCGTTGGCGTCATCCGATGAGTCGTCGCCGTTGACCCCAGGTCCTACGGTTTCTCCATCCGTCCAAGTTTCCCAAGCGTCGACCGGATCGTAATTGATCATGCCTTGCACGCGTTCCAAGTGATCGGGACCGATCGCTTCCGGATCAATCCAAATCCCTTCGTCGTCCAGCAACATGGTGCCCAGATCGAGGTCCAGCGTGCGGCGGGACGATTCGTAGTTCACCCAGATGCTGAGGAAGTTGTTTTGGGCGTTCAACAAGTCGGACAACGCCGATACCGTGTCGCGGGCGGCCGTGTCGCCGCCCGATTGCGTCAACTGCAGCAACTCGTTGTTGTAGTTGTTCTGGCGTGCGGCGACCGAGACGGCGAGTCGTTGGAGTTCGAAGTTCAGTCGGAAGGTCTGCATCGTGCGGAGCGTCTGGCGGAGGCTGCGAGAGATTTCGTCCAAGCCCGCATAGAAGCTGCGTTTCGACTGTTGATACTCGATGAGCGTTTGTCGGTACGTGTTGCGTTCCGACAGCCGCACGATTGGCGCGTCGAATCGCAACCCCGCACGGATCTGACCCGAATTCGCCGTGCTGGGAATTCGTCCCTCGTTCAAATCGGATGTGACGTCGCCGGAGAAGACGAGGTCGAGCGAGCTCTCCAGATTGTCGGCGTTGAATTCGATCAGTCGCCATTGGTCGACCAGCGAAGCACGGGCGTTCATCAGGTCGAGGCGATAGCGGTGAGCAATCTCGACGGCGGATCGCCACTCCAGTTCGATTGGCGTGAGCGTCACGCTCTCCGAACGGATGCGAGCTTGCAGCAATTCAAGATCCAGAATGTCACGCTTGAGCGAGTCGAACTCCTCGTTGACATCGGCCAACAGCTCGACCGCCAATTGCCCACGTTCCAGGGGCGATAACCCCAGGCTCGCACGATCCAACTCGCCGATGCGTTGCTGAAACCGCCGTAATTTCTCTTCTGTCTGCTGCAAGCTGTCTCGCAGTCGAGCGTAGTGCGATTCGAGTTCGTCGAGTATTTGGTCGACGCGTTCGGGCGAGAAGATTTCGGTGACTGCGTCCGCCCGCACCGCGCCGCTGCGAGCCGCTTCCGCCTTTTTCGTCAGCGGCAGGGGGAGCAGTTCGCACGGATCGCTGCGTAAACGCTGTTCATTAAATTCACGCTCTAAACGAGCCAGTTGCTCTTTGCGTTGGGGAACGTTGCGTCGCAGTTTTTCGAGATCGGCCTCGACTTGCGGCAAGTGCTTTGCTTCGAGGCGGTCGGGCACCTCCAACACTCGCACCGTTTGCTGCTGCAAAGTACGCAGTCGCGACGTCAGGAGCGGCGTTTCATCGAGAATATGGACGATCTCGATCTTGCCGCCCTTTTCGATCTGCAGATCGCGAACGAGTTGAACGACGCCGAGCAGGGTCTGGCCCACTTCGCGCCGCAGATCACGAAAATCTTGCCGCTCTTGCTCAATGGCATCCTCGATCAGATAAAAATCCCTCAGCATCGGATCGACGATCTCGACGCAGACATCCGGTGGGAGGCCCAGGTTGACTTTGAAGCTGTCGAGCTGTCCCTCGAAGTTGTTCAAGTTGTTGATTAGCTGAGCTTCGGCGACGACGAGCGCTTGTTGAGATTGTTCGACTTGGAGCGCGAGTCGCGTGATTTTCGTGTTCTGCGACACGCCCGCCACTCCCAAGGGCTTGCGTCGCTCTTCCGTCAGCTGTTCGCGCAGTTGTTCGAGGTTGTCGCGCAGCAGCTTGATGTTGATTTCCTGGTTGCGAATCTGCATCTGTTGCTGCAGTAGCCCCATGAATCCACCCACCTGACCAGCGCCCGCGCCCTGCGCGTTGCCGCCTCCGGCGGTCACATTCAAGCGTCCGAAGCCAGAACTCCCGAGGCCGCTAAAGCCGTCGAGACCCGAACCGCCAAGAACACCGCCCCGTCGAGTAGGCCCGGTGTTGGCCGACGAACGGCCGGTCATCACATCGACGTAGAATGTCTGTTGGTAACGTTGCATGGCGCGTACGTTGGCAAGCAGCGAGCGTTCCGAGACAGTGAGGCGTTCGAGGATGCGATCCTTGCCCGCCGCTCGCAGGAGCGGCTGAACCAAGCTGAAGTCGAGTAGCGTGACGGAGGTGTCGCTGCCGGAGAAATTGAAGACGAGTGTGTTGGCGAAATTCACGACCAAATCAGCGCCCGTCGCGAACGAGCGTCGCATCGAGAGGCCTCGTGAACCTCCCGCGCTCACTTCCGCGCCGCTTATTGGACGGCCGCTATTGAATGTGTTCGCGGTCAGAACGTTGCCGCCCCTGTTTCCGCGAACAAAGTAGTCGGTCTGATAGCCCGCGAAGAACTGCGTGTCAAAGCGGAAGCGTTCGAAGCTCACGTCCAACGCGGACAGGTAGAGTTCTTCGACCTCTTGCTGATAAGGGCGGGAGTGCAGTCGCGCGAGTCGCAAGGCCGTGGTCGCGTCGAGCCGTAGAACACCGCGTTCATCGAGTGGCAAGAAGTCTCGCCACATGGGGTTCTCAGGATTCGGCTCCGTCCCCGAGTAATACCAGCCAGGATAACCCTTCTTGCCGTCCACCTCCTGCATGTAGGCATGCGAGTAGGGATCGTCCTTGGGCATCGGCGGGGTATCCGCGGCGAAGGGATCGAACATGCGGGAGCGGGGATCGACGAATACGCTGTAATCCTTGAGCGCCCAATGGTCGCTGGTGAGTTTCTCCTGGATCAATGCGTGTGCGTCGGCGTCGGCTTGCCGCCGATAATGAGCGCGGTTACATCCCAGTAAGCAGGCCGCGGCGATGGCCGCCGCCAGGAGGTGGAGTCCCCACAGCAATCGACTTTCGCGTGTGGCCATCAGGCGGCTCCTCGGATCGTGCTTGCCGGTGTTGTGGATCGTTTGGGTTCGGGAATTCGTAGGCGACGCGTTCCCCGGGAATCGGAAACCACGGCGAGTCGCTGCAAGAGGTGAATGCCCGCGCTAAGCTCCTGTCCCGTGGCCTGGCTGTCCCAGGCCTGGGCTGCCAGCGTGAGCGCTTGCAGCACGTCATGCAGTGCCGCGTCTCCGCGAGCTGTCAGCTCAATGGGCTGAGGCACCTCGTCGTCGGGGATCAAGCGAAAAGCAATCAAACCGCGGTCGCGCAGGTCGTAGAGCGTGGCGCTAAGTTGTCCGCTGGTTAGTCCCAAGGGTCCCGCCAGGTCTGATTCGCGATGTTTGTCCGGTGTTTCTTGCGCGAAAGTCCAGAGCAGCAGGGTCTCCGCGTCGCTGAGGTGCCAACTCGTTCCCACCTGTGCAAGCAATTGCCGGGCGCGACGGCCAGCGGCCATGGAGGCCTGAATGAACCGAATCCAGCGCTCGCCCAGGGGCTCGCGCCCACTTGGATCTCTCCCTGATTCGCTGCCTGGGGAAGTCGACATGCCTGCTCCTCGCCTGGGGACTCAACCGCCTCCAACCCAACCAAAAACCTCAGAAGGGGCTGGGGGAAGGGGCGTCGCATGAGACGCCGTCAATGAGTCTTCGGGCCGGGAAACAGGTGGACTTTAACGACTTTTCGGGCTGTAACGCCTAGGGGGACCTCTCCTGCGGCGCAAAGTCACTGGATTATGAAGATTGTGACGGCCGCCTTCATCGCTGAAATCGCACTAAACGTCGTCTTAGACCGGCCGATTGCCCGCGATTTCTTGACGCTCCATTTAGCCCAGCTTACCATTAAGCCGAAAGGTACTTGGGGTGGCGCCTTGTCGTCGCAACGCACGGGCTGTCATTCCCTGAACCGACCACCCGGGTCTCGCTGACTTCCAGCCGCCTTGAGGTCGAGGACGAGCCACGTTTTCACTTACCGAGCTAACGCATGAACACCGCCCTCATCTTGGCGATCCTCATCACCCTGTTTTTCCTGGTGATGCTGGGGCTCGGCTATAAGTCTTGGAAGTGGTTCCACATGGTATTCGCCTTTCTGGCGTTCGCCTCGACGCTGCCCGTCGCCGCCTACACGGCCATGAGCCTCAAGACGCGAGCCGAGTGGTCCAAGCTGGGAGCGACTCTCGAGAAGCAAGTTTCCGAGAAAGAAGTGGCTTCCCGCACTTTGCGTGACGGCGACCCCGATGTCGCCAATCCCGACCCGCTCACCTATCTCAGCGGCGCTCAGGGGGAAGTCTATCGCATCCTGATCAATCGGGGGCGCGTCTGGCGACAGTGCACATTGACGAACATCAACGTGCAGGCGAGCACTCTGAAGTTCAACACGCAGCAACCGCCTCCCGCCGAACAAGGGCCTAATCGCTTGGAAACCAAGGCGGTGTTGTACTTGTTCAAGGATGTGACGTTGCAGAACGTATTTACGGGCGAGCCGAGGTCGGTGCCCGCGGTCTACGTGGGTGAATTCCAGGTCACGGAAGTCACCGACTCGGAAGTCACCATCGCCCCGACTCTGCCGCTCGATCCGCAGCAGGCGTCGCATCTGGCGCCTGGCGGCGAGACACGTTGGACGCTTTACGAAAAAATGCCCACCGATTCGCCCGAGGCCTTCGCGGGTCTGACGGAGCAGCAGGTGCGAGCGTTGATTCCCAACGTGCTCCAAATCGATCCCCAGCGGCATGAGCAGTTGGTCCAAACCTACCTGCGGGAAGGAAATGAGCCGCTCGAGGCCGATCCCCCCGCGCGTCGCTGGATGGAAATTGAGTTCCTGGCGGAGCATACCGAGGTAGTCGATAGCACGACCACTCAAGTCGATCGTGATTCGCGTTATTTCGACGACCAAGGCCGAGCTTTGCCGCCGGGATTGCGAGCGGGCGGGCCAGTCAAGTTTGTTAAGCAGCAGAAGGCGATCTTCCCGCTGGCTCGCGCCGAAGAACTGATCGCCGCCGGGACTTGTCGCAAAGTACGAGACGTTTATCGCCGGGAGTTGAAGGACTATGCGACGAATTTTCACGAGATCGCCGTGCGCATGGCGTATCTCGGGGACCGGATCGGCGAAGTGACTCGTCAGACCGCAATTCTCGTCGAAGCCCAAAAGAAGGCTCAGGCCCAAATCGACTATCGTACGCAAGAAAAGGCGAAACTCGAGCAGGATCTCGCCAAAGTCCAGGCGGAAGTCAATGCCATCAACGGATATGCGGCTCAGTTAGTGGCGGCCGTGAATGCGACGCGGTCCCGTGCCAACGAGCTGTTCCGCGGCAATCTTTCGCTGGCCGAACAACTAGCTGCTCTACAACGCCAAATGACCGATGAGATCAATCGTCGCAATACGACGCCGACGTCAACCCGCTAACGGGGAGAGGTCGTTCGCCGGAATCGGGGTGATCTCTCGTCCAAGAACGGCTGTTGATCCTTGACCACGACGCGGGCGGCTACTTAGACTGCCCCTCTTGCCGTCGTCTGTTTTCGTTATTGAGGAGTCAGCCGGTGCCGGGAACCTGTGTGATTGGCCTGCAGTGGGGTGACGAAGCCAAGGGAAAAATCGTCGACCTGTTGACCGCCCGCTTCGATGTCGTCGTTCGCTATCAGGGTGGGGCCAATGCAGGCCACACGGTCGTGGTGGGGGATAAGACGTATAAGCTCCATCATGTACCGAGCGGAATCTTGAATCCGGGCGTGATGAACGTTGTTGGGCCAGGAGTGGTGGTCAATCCCGCCACGCTACTCAAAGAGATCCAATCGCTGCTCGATCGCGACATTCCTGTCGGGCAGAACATGATGTTGAGCGACCGTGCACACGTGGTGTTTCCGTGGCATATCGCCGAAGATCAGGCGCTGAACGAGAGTACCGCGGATGGCGAGAACATCGGCACGACGCTGCGGGGCATCGGTCCTTGCTACCGCGATAAGGTCGGACGTTCGCACGCCATACGTCTTGGAGACCTGTACCGCGCCGACTTTCAACAGAAGGTCGAGCGGATCGTCGAGGCCAAACGGCGAATCCTGGGCGGCTGGCAAAGCCCGGCGATCGCCTCCCTTGATGCGGGGGCGATCTACACGGAATTTCAAGGGTACGCAGAGCGTTTACGACCCTTTGTCGGCGATACCACGACTTATTTGTTGGACGCCGTCGAGGCAGGCAAAAAGGTCTTGTTCGAGGGCGCGCAAGGTTCGTTGCTGGACGTCGACCATGGCACCTACCCGTTCGTAACGGCAAGCAATAGCTCGGGGGTTGGGGTTTCAGCGGGTTCGGGGGTCCCCGGTCGCTGGATCGAAAAGGTAATCGGCGTCGCCAAGGCGTATACCACTCGCGTCGGCGGCGGTCCCTTTCCAACGGAGTTGCACGACGAAACGGGCAACCGGATTCGCGAGATCGGCCGAGAGTACGGCACAACTACCGGTCGGCCTCGACGCTGTGGTTGGTTTGACGCAGTCGCCGTGCGGTACACGGCGCGGTTGAGCGGCATTGATATCATTTCGCTCATGATGATGGATGTGCTCAGCCATTTGCCAGAGATCAAGGTGTGCACCGCCTACGATCTTGATGGCGAACGCATCACGCATTTCCCCAGCCACGTCGAGGATCTGCGGCGAGTTAAACCGATCTACGAGGCGCTGCCCGGCTGGGAAACGGATGTGACCTCGGTGCGACGTATCGCCGATCTGCCTGCCGGCGCTCGTCGGTATTTGGATCGCATCGCCGAATTGATCGGCCGACCGGTCGGGATCGTGTCGGTGGGACCGGGACGCGAACAGACGATGATGTCGGAGTAGCTCGCGTGCTTCAACTCGATCTATCCGACGTTCCCGCCGAGCGTCGTCCACGGCACGTGGCCGTCATTATGGATGGTAATGGCCGCTGGGCTCGACGCCGTGGGTTGCCGCGGATCGAGGGGCATCGTCGCGGCGTGACGAGCGTCCGGAAGACGGTGGAAGAAGCGGCTCGAGTTGGTCTGGGGCAGCTCACGCTTTACTGCTTGTCCAGCGAAAACTGGAAACGCCCGCCGCGCGAACTGAGCTTTCTGATGCATCTGCTCGAGCAGTACATGATCGAGGAGCGTCAGACGTTGCTGCGGCAGAATGTGGCGGTCCAGGTCATTGGTCGCCGCGATGGCATACCCGAAGAAGTGGCGCGGGAGATGGACAAGACGATCGAGATGACCGCCGCCTGCACCGGCACTCGACTCTGCTTGGCCATCAACTACGGGGGACGCGGCGAAATTGTCGACGCCGTCCGACGGATCGCCGCCGAGGTGCGTCAGGGGGCGTTAGCGGCGGAAGCGATCGACGAGCAGACGATCTCGGACCATCTTTACACGGCAGGCATGCTCGACCCCGATCTTTTAATTCGCACGGCCGGGGAAATGCGAGTCAGCAATTTCCTGCTGTGGCAGATTAGCTATGCCGAACTGTGGGTCACCGATCGTTGCTGGCCCGAGTTTCGGGAGGAAGATTTGCACGAGGCGATTCGTGATTTCGCAGGGCGAGATCGCCGCTTCGGTGGATTGACGACAGCTTGAGCGGCGCCGAGCGACTACCGGGATTCGGTTCGCTGGAGTAGAACGTTTCGACCTGATTCGCGGGAGGAGAGTGCAGTGCTTCGCTGGCGATTACTCTCGGCGGCCGTGTTGATTTCTGGCTTGCTGCTGCTCTTGTGGCTCGATTACCGCCAGATTGTTTGCGAAACGCCTGGGCTGCTGTTGCTGCCGCTTGCTCTTGGGGCCGTTTCCCTGGGAGTGCGCGAGTTGCTTGCGTTGTTGGCGACTCGCGGCCTTGCGCCTCGAGCGTTGGAGGTGCATTTGGGCGTCATCGCGGTAATCGTGGCCGCGGGAGCCCCTTTGTTGGGATTCGCCGAATCGCCGCTCGTTGCTCGTGGCGGCTTGTTGGCCGCCCCTTGGCTCGCCTTCAGCTTCGCCGTGCTGTTGCTCTTCGTGGGCGAAATGGCTCGCTATCGGGAGCCGGGCGGCGTCACGCAGCGAGTTGCCTCGGGAGCACTGGTCATCGCCTACTTGGGAGTGCTTGGCAGTTTCTTGGTGCTATTGCGTCAGTGGCAGGGCAACGCTTGGGGAATGGCGGCCTTAGTCTCCATGATCATTGTGGTCAAGTTGTCCGACGCCGGCGCTTATTTCGCCGGTCGATTGTTCGGCAAGCACCCCATGGCCCCGTTATTGAGTCCCAAGAAAACGATCGAAGGCGGTGTTGGGGGAGTACTGGCCTCGGTCGCCGGCGCAGGACTATGCGCCAAGTTCCTGTTTCCCGCGTTGGTCCCCGCGGCGCCGCCGACGGAGGCCTGGCGCTGGATCGTCTACGGCGTCCTGCTTGCCGTCATGGGAATGACGGGTGATTTAGCCGAGTCATTGATTAAGCGAGACGTGGGACACAAGGACGCCGGTAAGTTGTTGCCAGGAATGGGCGGCGTGCTCGATGTTCTCGATTCTTTGCTTTTCGGGGCTCCTGTCGCTTATGCCTGCTGGCTGGCCGGCCTGCTGGGCCCCACCTCGGGTTGATGCGATTCACGATAGGCGATGAGGCAGACTTATCGCCCAAGGCAGCGAAGAGAGTGAGAAAACGTCATGGACATCCGCAATATTGAGGAAGTCGCCGCTTTTACGACCAAAGACGGCTCGGAGATTCGCGAATTACTCGCCCCGCGGAATTCTTGCATTCAGCGGCAAAGTCTGGCGGAGGCTCGACTTCCCCCAGGCGCGTCGACTACGCCTCATCATCATCCCATCACCGAGGAGATCTACTACATCCTACGTGGCACGGGCCGGATGCGGATTGGCCAAGAAATACGACAGGTGGCGCCGGGCGATGCCATCGCGATTCCTCCCGGCGCGTCGCACCAAATCACAAACACTGGCGAGGTCACTCTCTTGTTCCTGTGCTGTTGCGCGCCCGCCTATGAACACGTCGACACGGTCTTGGAAGAAGCCGGCGACTGAAGGCCTGGGAGCAGCCATTTACTCGGGCGAACTGGGGGGCGCGAGGCCAAGCTGTTCAATCCGTCGCAATAACCGCGGTCGCGAGATACCGAGGGCTCTTGCCGCACGCGCCCGGTTGCCTCGCGCGTTTCGCAACGCTCGCCGAATGACTTCCTTTTCCATTTCGAGTAACAATTTGTCGAGATTTACCGGTGGCTCGGGGCGGGCGATGCGGGCCGCGCTGGCCGCGTGACGCAGCAAGGGAGGAAGGTCGTCGACGGTCACGATCGTGCCCAAACACCGTCCGCATGACTCGATGACCAAGTCAAACAACTCGCGAGCTTCACCTGGCCAAGAGTACCTCGTCAGCAACTCTAGCGATTCTGAGTTCGCTCCCGAGAGTTGCTTCTTGCCGCGGCTGTTCCAGCGTTCGATCGCTGCCTGCGTGAGCAGGGGGATGTCCTCGAGTCGTTGTCGTAACGGGGGGAGTTCGATTTCCACGGTCCCTAACCAGGCCGCCAACTCGGGGCGAAACTTGTGCGCGCGGGCCAGACTGGCGAGCGGTTCGGAGGAGGTCGCGAGTATCCGCGGGGGATAACGAGTCGACAGGAGGAAATCGGCGAGCCGGTGCTGCGACTCGGGCGCCAGACGATCGATCTCCTTCACGATCACCGTCGCAGGGGTTGGGTTTTCGGTCCGCCCGCGAACGAGGGCTTCCAGGGCTCGCTTCAGGAGTTCGTCATCCAGTAACGCGGCGTCCCAGGTCACGACCGGAGGCGGCAGCGATTGAGAACCCCGATGGATTGTTCGCAATAAAGACTCGCGTCCGCTCCCTTGTGGACCAGAGACAACCACCCTTGCTCGTCCCTCGGAAGCCCACTGTGCTTGCTCCCGAGCCTTGCGAATCGCCGGACTGTCTCCCACGAGTCGATCGAGCTGAAAACGTTCCCACCATGATTGGCGAGCGTTCTGGAGGCGTTGATGTAGTTGTTCGGGCGAATCCTCGCCCGACATGCTTTCCAAGGAGCCGCTCTCGTCGGTCTCCAGCGATGCGACGATCACCAACACCCCAAACAACTCGCCGGATTCGCCCGGCAACGGCAGGTACTCACAGCTTCTCCGCGAGGTTACGCCCGAGGCGGTGCGAACCACCAACAGCCCACTACATCGCGTGCCAGTGAACGAAGTCGGGGGTGGGCAAAGAGCAGCTGCGAGAAATTTGGCGTCCGGGGAATCGGATGCGTTGGGACTATGGTAGTCGCAACGAGTACCATGGAGCATCTCCGCGTCGACGCCTAGCCAAGCTTCCACAGCTGTGTTGGCGTAGAGAATACAGCGTTGTTCGTCGACCGCGTACACCGGCGCCGTCGATTCGGCGAGCCAGCGTAAGAGGTTGGTTCCGGCAGATCGAGGTCGACTCATGGGGGATGTGTCCTCGATCTAAAGTCAAGCGTCAGAATGCCGACTCCAAGGCGGCCGTCGGTGTACTGGCCGACTCTGAAACATCGGGAGCTGCATTTGCGGCGGCGGGCGCGGTCGGTTGCGACGCACCTGCCTGGGCCGCCTGACCGGCCAGTCCCGCCGATCGCATGGCCAACTTAGGCACGAATCCCATGCCGAGCACGAGTACGACGCAGGCGACCATCACGGCGATGGGACCAACGTCGCCCCGTTCGCTAGGCGTCGACGTCGAAGGTTGGAAGAACATGGCGCCCACGACTCGCAAGTAGTAAGCGGCGCCGATGGCGGCATTCAAGGCGCCGACAATGGCCAGAGCGAGGAACCAAGCTCGCATGGGGCCGCTGCCCGTGCCCATTGCTTGATCCAAGGCGGTCGTAAACAGGGCGAATTTTCCCCAGAACCCGGCAAAAATGGGAATGCCCGCGAACGAGAACATCGAAACTGCGAGCACGCTGGCTGCCAACGGCGACGTACGTCCAATTCCCGCCAGTTGATCAATCCGTTCGACGCTTCGACCAGTTTCTCCCAAGTGAGTCAAGGCAGCGAAGGCGCCGAGGGATGCGACTGAATAGGCCGCAAGGTAGAAGAGAGTTGCGGACAGACCCGCAGCTCGCAACGACTCGGTCTCCGCCGCCAAGCTGACCGCGATGCCAATCAGCAAATAGCCGCTATGGGCGATCGATGAATAGCCGAGCAACCGGCGAGCGTGCTTTTGCCACAACGCGCAAATGTTCCCCAGCGTCATTGTTAGAATCGCCACGATGACGACCAATTGCCACGCGAAGGCGACGCCTGGGAATACCGCGACGATCAATCGAGTGAGCGCGACGATTCCGGCCACCTTGGGTGCTACCGCCAACAATGCGGCATTCGAAGGCGTGGCGCCTTGGTAGACGTCTGGAGCGTAGAAGTGGAACGGGACGGCGGCCAGTTTGAAGCCAAGGCCGGCGAAGATCAACGTGATCGCAATCGGCGCGAGCGTCCAGAGGTTGGGCGCCGACTCGGCGGCGCTACGCAGGCTCGCTACCGATTCGCGAATGCCCGGCTCGAGTCCCGAACCCGTCAAAGTAGTCGTGCCGCCCATGCCATACAGAAAACTAAATCCGTACAGCAAGAGTCCCGAGGAGAGCAAGCTCAGGAAAAAGTACTTCGCGGTTGCTTCGCCGGTCGCGCGGTCACGCCGTCCGAGGAACAGCAAGACGTAGGTGGGGATCGAAATGAGCTCGAGTCCCATGAACAACAGCACGAGATCGTTCGCTCGAGCAACGAACATCAAGCCCGCAATCGCCAGCATCAAGGTGCCAACCGTTTCGCTGGCCAGCTCCTTGGGGGACGACCGACCCATTAGCAGCGACAGCAGTAAGCCGAGGATCAATGCCATGGGCCGCAGCAACTGGCCGAGGTAGTCCAGCGTGAGAGGGCCTGACGCGAGCACCTGTCGGCCGACCAAGGTCTCCCAGTATCGCCACTCGATGCCGAGCAACACGATGAAGAGAGTCAGGATGTACGTGACGCTGGCGAGCGTCGGCCACCATTTCGGCTCGGGTCGAAACGCGCCCGCGACGAAAATAAACGTCGCCATCGCGATCAGAATGATCTCGGGAAACAGCAGCGATATGGTTGTGGTATCTGGCAACACGTTCAACGGCTCCCCAGGGACGATTCAGCGGCGCGTGACGCGGTGCGCTCCGGTCCGCCCCATTGGCGTTCAATCGGTCGAACCATGGCCTCAGCCACGGGATTCAAGCTAGTCTGCATGCGACGAAGGAAATAGTCGGGCTGGAGCCCGATCCAGACCACGAAAATGACGAGCGGAACGAGTGCCGCCAATTCTCGCCAACGCAAGTCGGGCACGTGAGCCCCCTGCGGCTCGTCATGATCGTGACCATGATGGCCGTCGGCGTGATGACCATGGGCTTGGTCGTGGTGACTTGACGGCGAGCATGCGGCGTGCCCGTCTCCATGCTGTCCGTCTTCGTGCAGATCGGGTTCGCGGAGCGGTCCAAAGAAGACTCGCTGGACCAGCCACAGCATGTACCACGCACCAAGCACGACGCCCGACACGGCGATGACAGCTACTGCTTGCAACGAGAACCGCGCCGAACCGGCCGTCTCCGCAAACCCTCGCTGGAACATGCCGATCAGAATCATGAACTCGCCAGGGAAACCGTTCAGGCCCGGCAGACCGATGCTGGACATGGTGAATACCAGCATGAAGAAGGAGAGCCAAGGGAGTTTGCGGGCCAAGCCGCCCAGTTGGCTGATTTCTCGCGTGTGGTAGCGTTCGTACAACATGCCCACGATCGCGAACAGGCCGCCCGTGGATAGCCCGTGGTTGATCATCTGCAACGTGCCGCCCTGAATGCCTAACCGATTCAAGGCAAACAATCCGAGCATGCAAAAGCCAAGGTGGCTGACGCTCGAGTAAGCGATCAATCGCTTCATGTCCTTCTGGACCAAGGCCACCAAGGCGCCATAGACGATGCCCGCAACAGCGAGCCAGAGCATCCACGGCATGCATTGAGCCGTCGCGTCGGGCAGCCACGGAATGTTGAATCGCAAAAAGCCGTAGGTTCCGATCTTCAGCAACACTCCGGCCAGAAAAACACTGCCCGCCGTGGGAGCCTGCACGTGTGCCAGCGGCAGCCACGTATGCAGCGGGAACAGAGGAACCTTGATCGCGAAACCCGCGAACAAGGCGAGGAAGATCCACCATTGCCAAGCGAGTGGCAACGGATGGGAACGCAAGCCTTCGCCTAATGCGGGAATGGAGAACCGTAGCGTCCCGCCGCCGCCGTGCTGCGAGTCCCACAAGACAATCGCCAACAGCCCGAGGAAGGTGAGCACGCTGCCAGCCAAGGTGAACAGGAAGAACTTGATCGCGGCATACCTGCGATCTTCGCTGCCCCAGATGCCAATCAAGAAGAAGAGCGGAATCAGCGTGAATTCGAAGAAGATGTAGAACAGCAACAAGTCTCGGGCCGCGAATACCCCCAGACACCCGCACTCCAGCAGCAAGAGCATGCTGTAGAACAGGGCAGGGCGGTCTTCGACTGCATCCCAACTGACCAAGACCGAAGTGAGCAGCAGTAAGGCGGAGAGCCCGAACAACCACAAGCTTAAGCCGTCGAGTCCGACGGAAAAACGGATCTCGGGCAAACCGATCGAGCCCTCGCCGCCTCCCACCCACGGCAGGTCGGTGGCGGCGTAGTCACTGGCCCCTTCGGCGGGGAAGTTGTGAACCACACAGCACGCCATGGCGAGCGTTGCCACGGTGACCGCGAGCGCGCCGAGACGTACGGCTTGGCGGCCTAGCGGCGCGAGCGCCGCCATGGCGACGGCGCCAACGAGCGGCAGAAAGATCGTGATTAGCAAGAGTTGCGACATGTTCTTATTTCGCCCTATCGGCGCCTGAGCCGACGTTATCGTTGCGACATGACCGGACTGGCATCGTCCAGCGAACGGCTCCCATGATCCTTAACTATCCGCCCACAGCAGCTTGGCCGCCATCAGTATCAACGCTCCGAGTACCATGGCGAGTCCGTAGAACGGGACCAGCCCCATTTGCAGCGATCTCATCAGCGAGCCCAGCGACGCGGGGATTCGCCCGCAGAGGTTCACCGCGCCATCGATGATCCAGCGATCAACCCAGGCCAGGATCTCTCCCAATGCCTTGAGCGGCAGGACAAAGATGGCTGTGTAGATCTCATCCCAATAAAACTTGTGATAGGACAAGCGGTAGGGCGAGACATAGTAGCCAAGCACCAAAGGCGCCGACAGCAGCACAGCGAGCAGTAGGACCACATAGCCCAGGAACGCAGTCAGCCACCCCAGTCCAATCCGCTCGGCGCCCGACTGGATTCGGGCAATCCAGGGACGTCGCTTCCACTTTTCCACCCGCTCAACGTCCATCCAACGAGCAAGGTTCTCGAGATTCGCCATCGAGGCGATCCAGCGAACTTCGCGGTTGTCGCCCAAGTACAAGTAAATTGCGAGCAGAATACCCGCGGCGGCCACAATCGTACTGGTCGCGGCGACGTTCAAGTGGAACTCGCCCGGCAATGTTGTGCTCAAGACAGGACCGCCAGCCAGCGACGGTGCAAGACGCAAAAAGTTAGCGAACCCATGCGTCCATTCGAAGTAACCTCCGACGAGTGCGGCGAACACCGCGAGGATCGCGAGCGGTCCACACATCGACCAGGGAGATTCATGAGCATGATCGCCGGCTTCCGCCGGTATTCGTTCAGGACCGTAGAAGGTCAGGAAAAACGCCCGGAACGTGTAGAATGCGGTGAGGAACGCGACCAGCAGAGCGAGTAGATAGAGCGATTCGTAAAGGTGAGCGAGCATGGCCCGAGACACCAACACCGGTTCAACGGTCGCGGGGCGCGAGGTCGCTGCGTCTTGCGAGGCTTCCGGGGCGATTTCTCCAGCCGCGCCGTGAGCACCGTCTTGCGACCAGTGAGCCGCTTGCTCATGGAGCGAGGCCACCACGGCGTCTTTGCTCCAAAAACCCGACAAGGGAGGCACGCCCGCGAGAGCGAGGCAACCGATCAGGAACGTGGCGTGCGTGACCGGCATCAAGCGCCGCAAGCCGCTGAATTTTCGCATGTCGATGATGTGTCCCATGGCATGCATCACGCTGCCTGACCCCAAGAACAACAGCGCCTTGAAGAAGGCGTGTGTGAACAAGTGGAACATGCCCGCGACGATGCCCAGCATCGAGCCAGTTCCCAAGCCGAGGAACATGTATCCCAGCTGGCTCACAGTCGAATATGCCAACACTCGCTTCAGGTCGTGCTGCGTCAGGGCGATGAGACCGGCGAGTAACGCGGTGAAGCCGCCGATGACGGCGACCACGGCCTGCGCTTCGGGCGACACGCTGAACAATGGCGTGCAACGAGTGACCATGTAGACGCCCGCGGTCACCATCGTCGCGGCGTGGATCAACGCGCTGACAGGCGTCGGGCCCTCCATCGCGTCTGGGAGCCAGACATGCAAGGGAAACTGAGCACTCTTGCCGCAGGCGCCCAACATCAGCAGCAGGCAAATCGCCAAGCCGACAGCGCCCGTGCGATAGTCGCCCGCCTTGATGCGCGACGGACTCAACACCCCCTTCGCCGTGTCCTCGACGCGATCGCTGGGAGAAACCGAGGCCGTTGCGTCATTCGGGGCTGCTCCCACGCGATCATGGAAGTCGAGCGTGCCGTAGTTGGTCCAAATCAAGAACAAGGCCAGGGCGAAACCAAAATCGCCCACGCGATTGACCAGGAACGCTTTCTTGCCCGCGGCGGCTGCCTCGGGCTTCGTGTACCAGAAGCCGATCAACAGATAGCTGCAAACACCCACCGCCTCCCAGAATACGAAAAGCAAAACGAAGTTGCTGACCGAAACCAGCATCGTCATCGAGAAGACGAACAAGGCGATGTAAGTGAAGAATCGCCAGTAACCTCGTTCCCCGTGCATGTATCCCGCGGCGAAGATCGCCACGAGCGTCGAGATGAACGTCACCATCGACAACATGGTTGACGTCAAGGGATCGGCACGCAGCGCGATATCAATATGGAAGTCATGGAGCCCCCCTTCGCTGGCTTTGACCGCGGTCTCGGCCCCAGCGGACGAACTCACATCGACCTGCTGGTACGCATCCGGAATGTGCGCCCAAGTCCACAGGGAGAGCACATGCTCGTAGCCACCCTCGGCCGCCGTGTCGGCAGCTTGCTGGCGGACTTCGCTCAAGAGCAGCAAGCTGGAAACGCAGGAACCAGCCAGCGCGAGAATAACCGGCCAGTGGCTGAGCGACTTCAGTTGTCGTGGTCCGAGCACGGCCGTCAGCAGCGCGGCGGCTAACGGCAAGCCCGGCACGAGAACCATTAAGGTATGCAATTTGGAATCCATAATTCGTGAATCCGATTCGTGCGGGGCTCGCTACACGCGACTGCGGTGAAGGTCGGCTTCGGGATCGCGGCTCGGGAGCACGCCAGCGGGCGTCAAACGCGGCCACTCGCGGTCTTCTTCCCGTTCCTCGGGAACCTCGCGGTCCACGTACGCCGGCTGTCCCTCTTCACGCATCTCTTGCCAGAACGCGATGTCAAGCTTTCCGCTGCGGTGGAAGAGCATGAGGATCAAGGCCATGGCGATGGCTGCCTCGCAGGCGGCCACCGTCAAAATGAAAATGACGAGCATCTGGCCGCCCCAGTTGGCGTGATAACGCCCCCAAGCGACCAAGCTCACTGAGATCCCTTGCAACATCATTTCGGCGCACAAGAACATGACGATCATGTTGCGGCGCACCAGGAAACCGACGAGGCCCAAGGCAAAGAGCAAGGCGCCTACGATCAGGTAGTTGTAAAGTTCCGCGGTGGCATCAGCCATGGTGAGTCTCCTCCGCATTCTCGGCTGAGCGAGTTGTTTGGTCGCGTCCCTGAATCACGATTGCGACCGCACCCACCAAAGCCGCCAGCAAAAGCGTCCCACCGACTTCGACGGCGATCAGGTGACGACTGAACAACACGGCGCCAAGACTGGCCATATGCCCACGCTGGTCAATCGAGTCGATCGCGGCGACTCCCTTAACCGCGGGTTTCGGCGAGTCTTTGTCCGCCGTTGCCGTTGGGGCGGGAAGTGAACGGAGAGGAGCAAAGCCGCCGAACAAGGTGCCTAGCAGCAGAGCGGCGGCGAGCACGCCCGCAGGTTTTGCGAGCGGCCCCCAACTGATGCGATCATAGGTGTCATGCCCTTCGGGCTGGGCCAACATGACCACAAACAAAAACGTCACCACGATCGCGCCTGCGTACACCACAATCGTGGCGATCCCCAGGAACTGAGCGTTCTGCATGCACAGCAATCCGCCCGTCCCCAGTAGAGAGACGGCGAACCAGATCGCCGAGTAGACCGCACTGCGAGTCGAGATGGTGGCCGCCGCGGCGCCCACGGTGAGTGCGGCGAGCAGCCAAAAAGTCACTTCGGCGCCCAGCGACTGGGTCCGAGAAAGCCCCATGCCGAATGCGAGCAGGGACAAGGCGCCGAGGATCAAGCCGCCATTGCGAGTTCTTTTGGAGCTCCCAGGGATCAGCAGCAGCAACGAGGCGGCGCCCAGCAAGACGCCCCAGGTCAATCCCGATCGGAACAACTCGTTCCACGGCACGGCGGCCCAACAGAAGGCCGTCAACGCTCCGCCAGCCGGGAGTAATTCTCCCAACGCCAGCGAGTTCGTCACGGCTTGGCCCAAGACGAAGCCACTCATGGGGCACCTCCTAGCGAGGCCGACTTCATCGGCTCTTTATCTTTCGTCTCGTCGTAGACGCTCAACAGCTTCTCCTTGTCGAAGATCATCTCTTCGCGGCTGCGCCCCGTCAGGTTGTACAGGCTGGTTAATTCGATCGCGTCCACGGGACAAGCCTCTTCACACATCCCGCAATAAATGCAACGCAACTCGTCGATGGTGAAGCTCTGCGGATATTTATCTCGATCATCCCAGGGGCTCTCGGCCGCCAAGATATCGATGCAGTGAGCAGGGCAGGCGGTCGCGCACAGGAAGCACGCGACGCACTTGACTCGCCCCTTCGCATCTTTGTTCAAACGATGCACGCCGCGGTAAATCAGCGGGTTGCCGATTTCCGGCTCTTGATCGGGGTAGCTGATCGTGAATACGTCGCCGACCAGCGACTTTTTCAAGTGCTTGAAGGTCGTGGTCAGGCCTTGCACGAACATGGGCAGGTACATGCGACCGCCCATGCCCAACTTCGGCTCATCCACCCACTGTATTTGAGGATCGTCGCTCTTCATTTGAGGTCGCCCTGTCGTTGGACAGGTCCATTAAAGCTGCGAGTCGATTTCGTATTTCTTCAAATCGCTCCGCGGACGGTTGTCCGTGACGAGCGTTCCGCTGTAGGCAACGGCGATCCAGCCAATCAGGCAGGTCGCCCAGGTCGTCGCCATCATTCCGAGATCCCAGGCACGGCTGACGCCTTGTGGGTCGCTAATCTCGCGCAGTTCATACAACGTCGCCACGACAACCAGATTGGCTAAGCCGAGCGGCAGCATGATTTTCCAGGCGAGTGCCATGAGCTGGTCAAAGCGGAAACGTGGCCAACTCCAGCGAGTGATCATGAAGAACAAGATCACCAAGACGATCTTCACCGTGAGAATCGCCACTCGCAGAATGGCGCCCACCCAGGTCACATTATCGTCGGCGCCCGTGAGGCCCCAGAAGTGCCAGCCGCCCAGGAACAGGATCACGATCAGAAAAGAGGCCGTGATCATGTGCAGGAATTCGGCGACGAGGAACAACAGCAACTTGATTCCCGAATATTCGGTGTGATATCCACCCACCAATTCTTGTTCGCACTCCGGCAAGTCGAACGGGAGCCGAGCCGCTTCGGCGAAGGCCGCGACGACGAAGACGATGAATCCTAATGGCTGGGCGAAAGCAAACCACACGCCCGATTGTGCTTGCTCGCGAATAATGACTTCCAAGTCGAGTGAACCGCGAGCTGCCAGCGTCACTCCCAGCAGTCCCAGCCCCATGGGCAATTCGTACGCGATCAACTGAGCGCTTGAGCGGAGTCCGCCGAGGAAGCTGTACTTGTTGTTGCTCGCCCATCCGCCCAACACCACGCCATAGACGGCGATGCTGGACAAGGCGAAGACGTAAATCATGCCGACATCGACGCCCGGCGCGACGATCAAACGAATCGGTCCCTCAACGCCCGGGATGCCGGGGAGAACGCTGCCGAAAGGGATCACGGCGAAGACGGCCAACGCCGCCACCAAGATCGAGATCGGCGCCAAGATGTACAGCCGCTTGTCGACGTGCGACGGCGTGTACTCTTCCTTGAAGATGAATTTCACGCCATCCGCCAGCGGCTGCCCCAGCCCAAACATGCGGATTTTGGTGAGTGGAATTCCCACGCGATTCGGACCAATGCGGTCTTGCACCCAGGCCGCCATGCGACGTTCGAGCAGCACGAAGTAAGCTGCCGCCGTCATCAGGCCGCCGATGAGCAACGCGATCTTGATCAGGGGTTCAATAAGTTCACGTGGAGGAATCATGCCGAGCCTGCCAGTTGATTGAGCTTCAGATCCACTCCCACCTCGGGAATCGGCGCCGTCGCGACGGCGAAGTATCCGATCGAGCGGGCGACGTCGTCGAGCACCTTGCGGGACTGATACAGCCCTTGGCGACCCGAGAGCTGCCAATACAAATGTCCTTCCACCTTGACGCCCGCGGGCGCTCGAATGGCCCACTCGAACGTTTGCAAGCGATCGGCGTGATTGACATACGACCCGTCTCGTTCCACGAACGCGGCCGCAGGCAACTGCCATGTTGCGACATCCATCAGCGGAGACGGGAACAGGTCTTGGACGACGAGCGTCTTGACCTGCGAGAATTTGGCCGCGGTAGCGGCGTCAATCCAATCGCCCACGTATCCGCCGGTGACCCAGACCGCCGAGAGTTTGCCGGCCGAGAGGTGTTTGGAAAGGAATGTTTCCCACGTGACCACTTGGCCAGCGAGCCCCGCGATCACCGCTTCGACGCCGCGTCGATTCGGGCACTTTTCGGCGCGGATGGTAAAGCCCTTGGCGTAGGTTTCGTCTTGGCCGGAAACAGGGATGGGGCCGAGAACTAGCAAAGCCCCAGCGTCCAGCGACCTCGCGTATTGCGCCAGGAGATAAGCCTCTTCCACGGTCAGGTGAGGCGAGAGCACAACCGCCAGCGAGCCTGCTTGTCCGATCGACTTCCGCAATTCGCCATCCAATTGCCCTGGCAACTGGGACCAGTCGGCGTTGGCGAAACCGTCGCCGCCTCGACGCCGAGGACCCGCAATGCGGCGCTCGTCGTGGACATGTTTCCAGCCGTAACGCCCCTCGTCGCACATCCACCACTGATTGATGTGGGGATTGTCGCGCGGCTTCAGGCGGTAGACATGATCTTGGTTTTCGTCGACTCGAATCGAGCAACCGGTCGAGCAGCCCGCGCAGACATGGTCATGGGACTTCATGAACCAGACACGCTGGGAGTAAAGAAAATCGGTATCGCCCAAGGCGCCGACGGGGCAGAGATCGACCACATTCCCCGACATCTTGTTATCGAGTGGGAAACCGGGGAAGACGGCGATTTCCTCGTGAGCCCCGCGATTGGCCACCATCAGTTCGGCGGTGCCGGTAATCTCGCGAGTGAAGCGGACGCAACGGGTGCACATCACGCATCGATCGACGAACAACGTGACCGTGTCTCCCAAATCTCGGCGGCGGCTATGGAAGGGCTTGATGTCCGCGCGGCGTTCCTCGCGACCATGTTCGAAGTGATAATCTTGCAGCGAGCATTCGCCTGCTTTATCGCAAATCGAGCAGTCCACCGGATGCCGCAGCAACAGGTCTTCCTCGACCATCGCGCGAGCATTCTTGACGTTGTCATTGTTGGTGACAAACACCGTGCCGTCGGTAGCCGGAGTCTGGCAGGCGGGTACCAGTTTGCCCATCATCTGGATCTTGCCCGTGGCCGGATCTTTCTTGCCTGTTTCCACTAAGCACATGCGGCAACTGGCCACGACCGACAAACCCTCGTGCCAGCAATAGTGTGGAATTTCCACACCTGCGCGGCGGGCCGCCTGGATGCCGTTGAGCTTTTCGCCGGCGCCGATTTCTACTTCTTGTCCGTCGACAATGACTGTGGGCATAGTTAGTGAATCTCAACGAGGTCCATCGCGGGAACGGGTTCGGTGCGGCTCCAACCGGTCGGGTTCGTGCGCTTGATATGTTCCTCGAACTCGTCGCGGAACTTGCGAATCGCATTCTTGATCGGCCACGCGGCGCCGTCGGCCAGTCCGCAAATCGTCGTGCCGGGAATGATGCCGATGGTGTCGCCGATCTCGAGCAGCAAATCGAGATCCTTGAGGCGTCCTTGGCCGGCGAGGATGCGTTTCATCAGCCGTAAGGACCAGGCGGTTCCTTCACGGCAAGGCGTGCACTGTCCGCAACTCTCGTGAGCAAAGAATTGACAGCTGTTGTGCAGGAAATCGACCATCGAGACCGTCTCGTCCATGACGACAACCGCCGCCGTGCCGAGCCCCAGACAGCCGTACTTGCCCGGTCCGTTGAAGTCGAGTGGGCAGTCGAATTCACTGGCTTTTAAGAGGCCCATGCTGATGCCGCCAGGAATCGCCGCCTTGGCTTTCTTGCCGCCACGCATGCCTCCGCCAAATTGGTCGATCAACTCGTTGACGGTCAAGCCGAGAGGCGCCTCGTAGCAGCCCGGTTTGTTGACTTGACCACTGAGGCAGTAGAGCTTCGGCCCGTAACTGCCAGCGTCGCGGGGATTCTTGGGATCAGGCGGCACCCCCATCGATTTGAACCAGTCGGCGCCGCGTTCCATGATGTGACGCACGCAAGCGGCAGTTTCCACGTTATTGACGACCGTCGGCTTGCGGAACAAGCCCTCGACCGCCGGAAACGGCGGCTTGATTCGCGGCCAAGCTCGACGGCCCTCAATACTCTCGATCAACCCCGTCTCTTCGCCGCAGATGTAGGCGGCCGCTCCGCGATGGAGGAAGATATCCAGCGAGTAGCCCGAGCCGAGGATGTTCTTGCCGAGATAGCCCGCTTCATAGCACTCGTCGACCGCCTGCTGTACCCGCTTCCACGCCAACGGATACTCGTATCGCATGTAGAAATAAGCGGTCGAAGCGGCGGTGGCGAAACAGCTGAGAATCAACCCTTCGATGACTTGATGGGGGTCGAGTTCCATCAGGTAGCGGTTGTTGAAGGTGCCCGGTTCGCTCTCGTCCGCGTTCAAGCAAAAGTAAATCGGGCCGGGATGGTCCTTGGGCAAAAACGTCCACTTGAGGCCCGTGGGAAAGCCCGCGCCGCCTCGTCCGCGTAGACCACTGGCCTTCACGGTCTCCTTCACGTCGTTGGGAGTTTGCCCGCCGAGCACTTTGCGGAGAGTCGCATAGCCGCCGGTCGACTCGTAGACTCGCCGCGTATGGCTATCGGGTTTGGCGATGTTCGCCAGCAGGATCGGTTCGAATTCAGCCACGGTGTTTTCGTCCTCAGTGCGTCGCGGTCATGGCCGCGGTTCACGAATCGGTTGTCAGGCGGCGGTTGGTGTCGCAGTTCAACGCCAACAATCCGTCTAGCCGGATCGCGGGCAAAAAGTCTTACAAACTATCGAGGAACTTGTCGGCCTTCTTCTGATCGAGACTCGTATGCAGCGTGTCGCCTGCCAGCATGCACGGGGCGTGCTCGCACGCCCCAAGGCACTCGGCGTACTCCAGCGTGATCTTGCCATCGGCCGAGGTTCCTCCCGGCGCGATTCCCAAGCGGTGGCACATGTGATCAAGAATCCCATCGGCGCCCAGCAAGTGGCAACTCACCGAGCGACAGACCCACGCCCGCACCTTGCCATGCGGCGCGTCCTGCTTAAAGAATCCGTAGAAGCTGAGCGTGTCCTGCACCTGGGCAGGCGCGAGTTCCAGGATTTCGGCAATCTCGACGATGGCGTCGAAGGGGACGTGCCGCAGCTGTTCATTCACGATGTGCAGAGCCGGCAGAGTAACCGCCTGCTTCGACGGATATCGCGGGATGTAAGCCTTGATCTGGGCAACCATCTCGTCGGTCAGCACGCGTTTTCGGGTGGCGGAGTTCATGTCCTTCTCGGCGGCAGCGATGGATTCGGGCGGGAATGTCAAACGTGTTTCAGGACGCAAGGCGAAGGCGGTGATCGTTCTTGTTCTGGGGAATAGGAGGGAGTGGCGGAATCCCGCGATGCGGGGGCGCCGACCTTCCGCGAGGCTATCGATCCAATTCGGCCGCGATGATGTTGAGGCTGCCGAGCACCGCGACGACGTCGCTCAGCGTATGCCCCTTGATCAAGTAGGGAAAAAGGGAGAAGTGAATGTAGCTAGGCGGTCGGCAACGAGCTCGATAGGCAATGTCGCTCCCATCTCCCACCAGATAGAAGCCGAGTTCGCCGTTGGGCGCTTCGATGGCCCCATACGCTTCCTCGTTCGGAACTTCAAATCCGCGGTTCGCCATCACCAATTCGAAATGCGTGATCGTCCCTTCGATGGTCTGATAGACCTGCTGTTTGGTCGGCAGAATGGCTCGTTCGTCCACGCCGACATTGACGGGGCCCGCGGGAATGTTTTCCACGGCCTGTTGCACAATCTTCAGACTCTCGCGCATCTCGGCGATGCGAACATAGTAACGGGCAAAGCAGTCGCCGGCCTTCGCGCAGCAGACCTTAAAATCGAAGTCTGGATAGGCCAGATAGGGTTCATCTTTGCGTAGGTCGCGAGTGACGCCGCTGGCTCTCGCCACGGGTCCCGTCGCGCTGCGGTTGATCGCTTCGGCCGTGCTCAGGACTCCCACGCCCTTCATGCGGTCCACGAAAATGCGGTTGCGATTGACCAACTTCTCCATCTCGTCAATCGTCTTGGGGAATTCCTTGAGAAATGCCCGGATCTTGTCGACGACCAGCGGCGTGATGTCATACATCACGCCTCCCACGCGGGTATAGCTGTTGGTGAAGCGAGCGCCACACAAGGTCTCGAAGATGTCGTAGATCCGCTCGCGTTGATTAAACGCATACAGGAAGAACGTGAAAGCGCCGACATCGAGTCCCATGGCGCCGGTCGATAGCAGGTGGTCGCTGATGCGAGCCAATTCACAAATCAACGTGCGGATGTACTTGCAGCGCGGCGTGAGTTCAATGCCCAATAACTTCTCGACAGCGTGATGCCATGCCACGTTATTGGCCATGGGCGAGATGTAGTTCATGCGGTCGGTGACCGTCACATACTGGTTATAGTCCAGATGCTCGCCGATCTTCTCGAAGCCGCTATGCAGGTAGCCGATGTCCGGAATCGCTTCCACGACCCGCTCGCCGTCCAGCTTCAGGACGATGCGCAGCGTGGTATGCGTCGCCGGGTGCTGTGGACCAAAGTTCAGCGTCCACAGGTAGTCCTGCTCCGAAGCGTTCGCTTGGTCCAGCGTGGCGGGGGTGATGGGCATGGATCGCTGCTCGTTGGTTCGTGGCTGAATGTCGCTGACTTGTTGGGGCTGCAAGCGTTAGGGGCTTTCTCCGGGATGAGGCGTCGAAGCGAGGACGCCGTGATCCCGAGGAGCTCTAGGCTTGCCCTCGGCGAATGACAGGGAAGTTGTGGCGTTCACCGCGCCCTTGGAGTGGATAGTCTTTCCGCAGTGGGAATGCCGTGAATTCGTCGGGCATCAGAATTCTTCGCAAGTCGGGATGGCCGACGAATTGAATTCCAAACATGTCCCACACCTCGCGCTCCATCCAGTTCGCCCCTTCCCACAAGGGCGTCACCGAGGGGATCTCCAAATCGGGCTCGTTCAGCATCACGCGAATCGTCAGCCGGACGTTGGCAGCGATGTTGGTCAGCAGGTAGACGAGGCCGAAGCGGTCGCTCGCGCCGCGATAATTCAAATAGTCAACGCAGGTGACGTCGACCAGCAAGTCGAATCCGCGAGCTTCCTTGAGCCACCGGAGTGCAGCATAGGCATCGCTCTTCGGCAGGGTGGCTCGTTGCTGACCGCGGAACTCGGAAACGGTCGTGGCGGGGAATTTTTCCCGTAAGGCAACGAGTATCTCGGCGGCCGTCGACATCGTTCGGGATACTCCCAGTTTGCTTGTTGCGGGCGAACTGAACTAGCCCACGGAAAGTTGGACAACGGGTGGTCTAACGGCGGCGAGCCAACGCGACTCGCGGCTGAATCACTGGCAACTCGATCAACGCTCGCTTGGGAGCTTGCCGAGATTCGATGTTGAATTCCTCGCCCATGATCGTCCCTTCCCGCTGGATCTTGTCCTGCAGGTCGATGATCGCTTGAATCAATTGCTCGGGACGAGGTGGGCAGCCTGGGACGTACATGTCCACCGGCACAAATCGGTCAATTCCTTGCACCACCGAATAAGTGTCGAAGACGCCGCCCGTCGATGCACAGGCGCCCATGGAAATGCACCACTTGGGCTCATTCATCTGCTGCCAAATGCGCTGCAGCACCGGCAACATCTTCATGACCACTCGGCCCGCGACGATCATGAGGTCGCATTGTCGAGGGCTAAACCGGAACACCTCGGCGCCGAACCGCGCCAAGTCGTGACGACTCGCGCCTGTCGCCATCAACTCGATGCCGCAGCATGCGGTCGCGAACGGCATGGGCCAAAGACTATTCTTGCGGCACCAATTGGCGACTTCGTCCAGCTTGGTGACCAGCACATTCTCGGGCAGTTCTACCGCCATCGGAATACTCCCTTTCGCCACACATAGACGAGGCCCAGGGCGAGCAAGGTCATAAAGACCATGACTTCGCCGAACACCAACAACCGACTAAAGCTCGCCGGCTCCGTCACCGTCGAAGCGACATACTTCAGGCCGTCTGGATTGCGACTGGCAACCGCCCACGGATACAGGAACAGAAGTTCCACGTCGAACAGTAAGAACGCGACCGCTACCAAGTGGAAGCGAACGTCGAAGCGCCGACGAGTGTCGTGGATGGGGTCCATCCCACTTTCGTACGGCATTTCCTTCACAGCCGTGTTCCGTTTAGGGCCTAGTAGGGTGCCAACTGTCAGCAGCCCCACGGCCAAAAGGCCGGCGCAAAGGACAAAAAGCAGAATTGGGAGCAGGAAACTCCAGCCTTCCATAAGTCGCCAATCGAAGCAGGGTTAGGTTCGCCAACGAGCGACTTCGTGAATCTTATCACAAAGTCAAACGCGGCAGAAGCCACTTCCGCAGAAGTGGCCCGTTCGGGAGCGATAACCGCGCAGCATAGTATAGGGGCGGCAAGGCGGGGTCAATCCGGGCTTGGATTACGACTTATACCGGTTGTGCGTTTGTCGCCCCTCTGCTTGGTTCCGTAGACCTGAAGCGTCCGCTAGAATCCAGCTTCCCCGCCCACTCCCCGCAACCACCGTAGGAGCTACTCGCCATGGGACTTGATCTCGTCTCAACGCTATGCGACTTAGTGCGACTGCCGAGCGTAAACCCAATGGGTCGCCCCGTTTCCGGCGACATTTACTTCGAACATCGCGTTACGGATTACTTGCAGGAACTCTTTCAGCAGCTTGGGGTTGCGTGGCATCGGCAAGCGGTGCAACCACAGCGGGACAACATCGTCGCTCGGATCGATGGCGACATTCCTCTGTCCCAAGGGGGAGCCCTCCTGATGTTGGAAGCTCATCAGGACACGGTGCCTGTCGATGGCATGATCATACCGCCCTGGACGCCCACGATAAGCGAGGGGAAGGTCTACGGCCGGGGCTCTTGCGACATTAAGGGGGGGATGGCGTGCATGCTCTGGGCGTTCGCTCGACTGATCGAAGAGCGGCCCAAGGGCATGCCGACCGTGATCATGGCTTGCTCGGTCAATGAGGAGCACGGATTCTACGGAGCCCGAGAGCTCGCCGAGCTTTGGAAATCTCCCTCGCCGAGCGACTTGATTCCGCGGATTCCCGATTCCGTAATCGTCGCGGAACCAACGTTACTGAACGTAGTCGTCGCCCATAAAGGGACGGTTCGCTGGCGTTGTCGAACCTCAGGCAAGGCGGCGCATAGCTCTCGCCCCGAACAGGGGGACAACGCCATTTACCACATGGCGCGAGTCTTGGGCGCTCTCGAGACTTACGCACGTGAGGAAACATGCAAACTGACTCGCCACCGACTCGTGGGGACCCCCACGTTGAGCGTTGGTGTGGTTTCGGGAGGAATCAGCGTCAACACGGTCCCCGATGACTGCTACATCGAAATTGACCGTCGAGTGGTGCCTGGCGAGGATCCCTATGAGGCTCGAGCAAAAGTGATGGATTACGTGGCGGCGCATGTGCCAGCGGGCACGCCGATTCGCCACGAGGATCCCTTTATCGCCGGTCGGGGACTTGCGGACGATGCGAATGGCCAGTTGGCCGAACGCCTGGGAGCAGTCGCCAAGGCCTACGGAGGCGGGCTGCCTCAGGGAGTTCCCTACGGGACCAACGCACCGGCTTATGCGGCAGCCGGCGCGCCGACAGTTGTCTTCGGTCCCGGTTCGATCGATCAGGCCCACACCTGCGACGAGTGGGTCGAGATTTCGCAACTTCAGTCCGCTGGCGAAATCCTCTACGATTTCGCTCGACGATTCGAAAAGCCTTAGTGCTTTATCGCCCAGCTAAAGATGATGTGGGGCAAAGTACGACCGACTTCCAGTCCGTCGCACTTCTCCATGCCGTATGAGCCTCACGTCAGTAGCTTCGGTTTCGGCGCCCCTCGTTCTTCGCTGCGACCGTGCGTTAGGCAGATCGACGGACTAGAAGTCCGTCGTACGGAGGCATGGATCGACGGACTAGAAGTCCGTCGTACAGGGGCGAAAGGCGATGGACTAGAACACGTCCGTCGAGAAGTGGTTGCCCCAGTGGTATCGCTGTCCCTGAGGTAACTCGTTGTGCCACTTCTTGTTGTAGACCGGGATTCGCATTTCATTCGGGTAGCGATGGTAGAGGCTTTCGCTGCTGCGGTAGTATTCATTGCCCCAGTAGTTCTGCGGGTAGAATACGTAGGGGTAATGGTAGAACCGCTCCCAATCACGCATTTGGTAGGCGCCACCCCAAACTCGGCCGTAAGCACGTTCATCGGCAGAAGCGTCCCACTGGCAGACGCTGGTCACCAGCGTCGCGCAGGCGAGCGCGAATAGTAATCGGCGAAACATCGAGCATCCCCCCTCAGTAGACTCGGAAAATCATGTCCGAGCGCTTCCTCTGGGTAGAGGCTCGGACTGGGTCTACTGGTCCCATCGGCAGGGCGTCGAACTGGAATTGAAGGAAAAACCGCTACAATCGTGCGTATTGACAAAGCCGACACGCGGCTGCCTAGCTCCCGACAGGCGGCTGCCTAGCTCGGTAACTTTCCTTCGGCGATCTCGCGCTCCCACTGATCGATCAGGGGCCAGTCGATGGCGCAGGTGCCGAAATCGGGCATGTGGAGATACGATTCCAAGCGGGCGATGGTCTTGTCCAGCAGAGCATCATCCTTACGGAAAATAGGGCCGTGGGCCGGTAAGAGCCACTTTACGTCGCTGGCCCGAATACGCTGCAGGGACTTGATAAAGTCGGGAATGTTGCTGCCGTGATGGGCATCGATCGCGCCCACGCAGCCGTCGCGGTAAATGTTGTCGCCGCTGAATAAGAGATCTCCCATCCGCAGGGCGATGTGCCCATCGGTATGGCCGGGGGTGAGCCAGATTTCGAGCTCCAGCGAGCCCACTCGAATCCGTTCGCCATCGTCGAGCAACTGATCGATCTTGACGGCCGGCATTTCGAGGTGGATATCTTGCGGAATGATCTGAGCGAATGTCTTGAGGCGGTCGCCGGCTTCGAGCGGCCCCGCGGCGCTACGGTGAGCGGAAACGGAAGTGCGGAGGAGCTGTTTGGCTTTGGCCAGCCCTTGAATGTGGTCCACGTCCGCATGCGTCGCGACGATCGTCTTGCATTGCGCGAGTGGGAAGTCGATTTCCCGAATCAGTTCGACGATTTCGTCCACATTTTCGTCGTAGCCAATGTCGATCAGGATCCACTCGTTTTGGTCGTAGATCAAATAGACGTTGCAGCCGAGTAGATGACCGGCTTGGAAATTGAGTTCGATGACGTGAGGGAAGATTGGTTTGCGAGCGAGCATGGATGTTCCTTGAGACGAGCCGCGAGCAGACCCACATGCGTCCACCGCTCTGGGGATTGTAGGGAGTAAAGGGAGATTCGTTCAACCCGCTGCGCTCAAGGAGTCTTTTCACTGGTCTGGCTGAGGGCGACGACCTGGGCGAGCCCAAGGGAATGATTGGGGTACAGGAGAGTCGGCGCGAGCAATTGTTGCAGACGCGCGTTGGCGACTCGTTTATCCGCGGAACCTCGTGCTGCTCGTCGTGCCGAGCCCGCTTGCTCCTTGCTCGCCGTTGAGGCGGCAGGCTGGGGAGCATCGTGTGGTAGGAAATTCGGCGGAGGGGCGTTGAGTAGCGTGGCGAGGGTCGCGTAGTAATTCTTGCGTAGCACCGGTTGTCCATCGGAGACATTGAAGAGTGCGGGGGGGGCGACCTGTTGCGCGGCCTGTACGGTAATACTCGCCGCATCATCGATGTGGATCAGGTTCAAGTAGCCCTCGGCCGGAACAGCAATTGGCTCGCCAGCTGCGATTTGCCGGAGATAAGGAAGGCGCCCCGGTCCATACAAGCCAGCGCAGCGCAAGATGATGCCGCGGTTGCCAAAGCAGCTGGCTTGCAGCAGGCGTTCCGCGGCGAGGCAAGCGATTCCCCCCTCTCGGTTGGGCTGGCAGGCGAACGACTCATCCACCCACTCGCCTTCCGTCTGACCGTAAACTCCGGTCGAACTAATGTAGAGGAAGGTGCGTATCGAGTGGGTGTAAGCCGTGAGCGCCCGCAAGACGTGGCGCAGACCCTCGACATAGATGTCGTGGATGGATCGCCCCGATGTCCGGTCATATCCGACCGCGAACAAGACGGTGTCGATTGATTCGAGTCCACTCAGGGCAGTCAGCAGTTCAGGCTCATTCGAGATATCGGCGACGATCGGCTGCCATCCGTGAGACGCGAATATCTGAGCTCTTTCAGGGGATCGCGTGACTGCCGTCACCGAGTCGCCTTGGTCTGCCCAGAGACGTGCTACTCGACTTCCCAAATACCCACAACCGAACACCAGGCGATGCATACGATACCTTCGTTACGAATTCGCGAATCCAAATTAGTTGCCTTGGCGTCCGCGTGGCCCGTCAGCGATGAAAGCGGCAAACTCAGAGAATTCTACCAAGCGCGCGCGAAGTATGGGCAAACCCAAGAATCTTGGTTTATGATGTGTTCGGTGTGCGAGAACGACCGCTGTTCGCTGGGACGCGGCATTCACATGCGCAACCCATCGACAACAGCGAGCTTGGGCAGTCAGGGGGACGAGGCGATGGATCTCAGGCGGTCGAGCTTCGCGATTCCGTTTCGCTGGAATGAGCGTCTGTGTTTCCCGCTACCGCTGTGTTGCGCTTTAGCGCTGTGCTTCGCATTTACGATCGTTGCCTCACCGGTCTTCGCGCAGTCTCGGGTCGTAGATGCGCCGCGGGCTAATTCCGCTTCTCAGCCCGGCGCGCGTGGCGGCGTGCGGGGCATGGTCCGCGAGTCGCGAGGGGGGCGAGGCGAGTCGGCGGCGCCTCGCGCCGTTCCCGCGCCCGAAACGGCGCGACCCACTCCAGCATCGAATCGCTCGCCGATGTCGGCCGAGGCTAACTCCGCCAGCGGCATCGATGCGCAAGTTGCCGCTCGCAGCGAGGAGCAAGATGCGTCAACTGGTTCGCTGGAAGTCTCCGCTCCCGCCGTCTTTGCGGGCGGTGTTCCCACGGGGATCGCTGAACTCAAGGCCATGCAGACTCATCTGAGAAAAATCTCGGAGCGTCTATTGGCTGCGACGGTGGGGATTCGCGTCGGCTCGGCGTACGGTAGCGGCGTCATCGTATCGCCCGAGGGCATGGTGCTGACTGCCGCCCATGTGGCTCAAGGGGCCAACGTACCGTGCGATGTCATCTTGCCGGATGGTCGCAGTGTGCGCGCGAAGACGCTCGGGCTGAATCGAAATATCGACGCGGCTTTGGTCCAGATCGTTGAACCTGGGCCTTGGCCAGTCGCCGCCATCAATGAGGGAACGGCGCCGAAAGCGGGGCAATGGTGCATGGCGACAGGACATCCTGGCGGCTATGAACGGGGACGCAAGCCGGTGTTGCGGCTGGGGCGAATTCTCGAGACCAGCAATGCGGTCATGGTGACTGACTGCACGTTGGTCGGCGGCGACTCAGGCGGCCCGCTCTTTGATGGCGAGGGACGCGTGATCGGAATTCACAGTCGAATCGGCGGCATGTTGACAGCCAATTTGCACGTGCCGGTCGCCGGTTTTCGCGAGAGCTGGGAACGACTAGAAAGAGGCGAATCGTGGGGGCATTTGCCTGGGCAAGCTCCTTTTTTGGGAGTTCGAGGCGCGCCTGAGGGGGATGTCGCCAAGATCAGCGAGGTATTTCCGGAGACTCCCGCCGCCCGGGCTGGTTTGAAGGCGGGCGACGTAGTGATTAGCTTTGGCGGGAAGCGAGTGGGAGATTTCACGTCGCTAACCGAACTTGTGGGGCAAACCGAGCCTGGGGCTCGAGTCCCCTTGGTGGTGCGGCGCGGAGACGAAATGTTGGAATTGGAATTGGTGGTGGGGAAACGCTAACGGAGGACGATTCGGGCAGCTCACGGGGCGGCGACTTGGATCAAGGCGAATTAGCGCCGAGCCAAGTTACGCTGAGTGGGAATGGTCGAACGATCTGATTTCCGTTACGCGGGACTCGCGGCAGGATGCTGCGGCAGATGCATTGGAACAAGTTTCATGCTGTGCGCGGATTTATCTTGTCGCGGAAATCGCATAGGTTCGAGCCACTCCCACTTGGATGACTTGAACCATCCGTGGTTTCGGCGAGCGACAACAGTCGCTTGGGGCCTTCTGCAACTCGTCGCTCTCCAGGCTGTCTTGGCGATACCGCCCGCGCGTCCCGTGTCGGCTCAAGAGCTGGCGCCTCCCGCGCCGCCCGCTGACAAGTCCGACGAAGTGAAGAGATGGTTGGAGCGGGTGGCGGGCGTCCGCGCAACCAATCCCCATCAGCGAGACCATGCCTCCGTCCGGACTGCGTTCGCCGAGGTCGTCCAACAATGCCGGCTGTCGACGGTGCGTGTCCTGGGAGACGACGTCCAAGTTGCGCTCGGCGCCGTCGTCGATGCGGATGGTTTGATCGTGACCAAGGCCAGTGAACTCAAAGGTAGAATCACCTGTGCGTTCGCCGATGGTCGCAAGTTTCCCGCCGAGCTTGTCGAAACGAACGACGAATATGATATAGCATTGCTGAAAATTGCCGCTCATGATCTGAGTCCAGTTCGCTGGGCCGAAGACGAGCCGTTTGTGGGAAGTTGGTTGGCCACTCCCAATCACGATCGGATTCCCGCGGCGATCGGTGTGATGAGCAATTCACCTCGAGCGATTCCCGCGCCTATGGGTTTTCTCGGCGTGGGGCTCGACAACGAACAACCGTTGGTCATACACGTCTATCCCGGCATGGCGGCCGATAAAGCGGGACTCAAGGTGAGCGATTTAGTGTTGCGAGCGGGAGGCGTCGCCGTTCACACTCGAGAAGAATTGCAGTCGCAAGTTCGACGACGACAGCCTGGGCAGACTCTGCAATTGCTCGTCAAACGCGGGCCATCTCAATTCGAACTCCCCGTGGTGCTGGGCGACGCTCCGACCGCCGCAACCAACGAGAGAATCGAGTTTCAGAATCGACTTGGCGGGCAACTCAGTCAACGACGAGCCGGGTTTCCCTTGGCGTTGCAACACGATACGGTTTTGCGTCCGAACGAATGCGGCGGGCCTCTGGTGGACCTGGATGGACAAGTGGTGGCGCTCAACATCGCACGAGCGGGGCGAGTCGCGAGTTTTGCCGTGCCCGCCAGCGTCGTGGTCCCCTTGATTGCTTCCTGGAAGTCGGGGAAGCTGGAGGCTGGGGCGGTTGTTCAGGGAGGTGCTCGCACGGGTAATGCCGAGGTGACGATGCCTACCAGTGTGACCAAGCCCGAATGATCGCCGCCGATTCGCCCCCAGGAGAAGTCGCCATGTCCGAGCTCAAGGAAAGACTCCAAGCCACCGTTCGAGATCTTGAGCAAGAGCTCGCCCAATCAGGTCCTCTCGATCGCGAATCTCGCGATTTGCTGGAACAGGCCGCTCGCGAGATCCGGTCCAAGTTAGACGCGACGAAGACGGAGGGGGAGAATCCCGCGGAGTCGCTCGTGGAACGCGTGAACACGGCTGCTCGCCGCTTCGAGTCGACTCATCCAACGCTCTCCGGAATTCTCGAGCGTATCGCCGACGGCTTGGCGCAATTGGGCATCTAAACTAGCCCAACCCGGCAGCTCGCAGCAGGTACTCAGCGGTCGCGCCTCGCAGCGGATCGAACGCAGCGCAGTCGAGCAAGGGGAAGCGAGCCGTATCGCCGAAGATTGCGGCCAACGAGTGAACACGAGCCAATTCGGCGTTCACCAAAGCTCCGTAGGCGGATGTCTTGAACCTTAATGGGCCTGTTCGTCCACTTACGGCCACGCGCGCTTGGGGCGCCAGAATGTGTACGCCCGCCGCAAAAAACTGCTGAAAGAGCGTCGATTGGCTGAGTCCGCCCGTCAGCACATAAGTATCCACCTGATAGCCGCCGTGCGGACTCGCTTCAGCGATGAGTTGCTCGACTCGAAGCAGCAGTTCGAGCGCAATCGAGAATTGAGTGCAGGCGGTCTTGGCGCCGAGGGACAGTTCAGACCAGCCTGGCGGGAATGTCTCGAAATGCTTGCCGTCGTCATGCAGAACTCGGCGGATATTGCCCAGTTCGACATCGAGCATTTGGCGGTTGAGGTCGCCAAGTCGCTTGGCAAAGTCGGCGGCATATTCATGGAAGTAGCGCGAATACCACGCGCCGCAGTCGGCCAGCATCTTCAACAGCAGGCTGCTCTGTTCATAGAACTCGAAGCGGTAGGTGTCGGGACTGGGAGTAGTGCGAGTCGCTTTGTCGCAGGACCAATTGATGGTGCCGCTCGTCCCCGCGGAGACAACGATCCGTCGGTAGTCGTCAGTCATGCCACAGCCCACGGCCGAGGCGTGGTTGTCCCCGAGTCCCGCGGCGAAAATCCAACCCGCCAGTTGTTCCTTGATCGTACGCCAGGGATCGTCGCTGCTGCGAGCCGGCAGAACTTCGCCGATCGCGGCGCCCGATTGGGCCGGTTCCGGAAACCACTCAGGAGCCAAGCCTGCGATTTCCATTGCCTCGACCGCGAGTTGGCGAGTCTTCTGATCGAGCAGGCCATTGCTGAGTGCATCGGACTTGGCCAGTCGGGCTTTACCGGTGAGGCAGAGCGCAACCCAGTCGCCGGTCAACATCACTCGCTGCACTTGTCCCTTCAGTTCGGGAGCGACGGCCAGCACATGCTTGAGTTTGGGGAGTACGAACCGCGGCGCGAGCGGACCCACGGTCGCCTCGGCGCCTCCGTCTTGCAATTGAGCGACTTCTTTTACCGCGGCATTGCATTTCCACATGAGTGCGGGTAGGAGGGGGCGATCCGCTTTGTCCAACACGACTTGATCGTGCTGACGGCACGCGACCGACAGGTAGCCAGGATCGTGGGCCGAGCGGTGGAATGACCAGCCTTGATTCACCAGTTCCGCCAGCAGTTCGCTGATCATCACGGGGATTTCGTCGAGCAGAAACCCGGGGTACTCAGGCGAGTTTCTCCAGTGGGTGGCGCCACGCATTGCGAGTCGCGCGAAATCTTCATGGCCCGCGTCATCGCGAACGGCGAGCGCCATTTCGGTGGTCGTGATGTCGATGGCCAAGTAGCGGGCGGTGTATTGCGAGTTCGCCATGGCGGCTCCAAGTTAATGACGAAAGGTCGATGCGTATTGAGTGCCGTTAGTTCAACGAAATCACCTGCGGATTAAGCAGGCGGAGAATGCGATGTCTTCTCAGCAGCTTCATCGCGATCGATGCTGTCAGAGTTGGATGACAGCGGCGGCGAATTCCCTCGAGTCGGGACGCCGGCTGGCAGGTCGACTTGGGTATCGCGACGATTGCGTGGGTCCATGAACTGATCAAACCCCAGCCAGAGTGCTCGGGCGTACCGGAAGAACCAGATTGGGAACAGCAAGGTGAAGGCGAACGCCCCCAACAGCAGTTGATTCTCGGAGGCGGTGCGTGAGAAGAGCAGGGTGGGGTACGCGATCGCGACAATCAGCGCGGTGAGCCCGTAATTGAAGTAGATCGAGCCCAGGAAAAAGCCCGCTTCACGCTCAAAAGTCGCGTTGCAGTGTGCGCAACTCGGATGCATGCGAAACCAGCCCGCGAACAAACGTCCTTCGCCGCAGACCGGGCAGCGAAGTCGCAGGCTTCGCCAGACCAAAGTTGGAAATCCCATGTCCACCTCGTTCCCTTGGTAATCTCTCAGTATGACGCCAGAGGCTCACGCCGGAAAGATGGCTGGAACGAGGGGCAACGCGACTTGGCGGGCGCGAAAACTCAAATGTGTCCGGCTCCTTTAGGCCATTCCACGTTTCTTGAGTTCTCCCACCACGCCTTGCACAATTCGCGCGATGGCGTCGGGGTCGACCGCTTGTCCCACGGGGCAGCCGCACAATGGTTCGTCGGTGAAGCCCTCGGCCGCGAGCAAACATTGGAGTTGATCGCGAACCTTGTCGACTTGCAACTGCTGACTTGATGACTGCGGCTGGCGACCCAAGCCGGTCTGGAATCCACGCAATTGCAAACCTGCTCGAACTCCCTCGGGGAATTCCGATGAGAAAATCATGGCGTCGAACAGTCTCAATAGGCGGTGCTGAAGATCGAGTGCCTCATCTAGACGACGCGCGATCGTCAGATCGTAGAGTTTCCGTGTGACCTCGGGCACGACGCCACTCGTCGCATTGGTGCCTCCGTCACAGCCGATGAGCAGCATCGGCATGAGCGCTGCGTCCCAGCCGGTGAGGAACGAAAACTCGGGACGCGAAGGGCGGACCGCCGCGATCATGCGCAACATATGCGGAATGTCGCCCGAGGAATCTTTGATCGCGACCACTCGTGGGCATTCGTCCGCTAGCCTTTGGACGGTTGGCACGTCGATGGGGGACGCGAAGAGTGGAATATTGTAAAGAGTTACGTCGATCGGCGAGTTATCGGCGATTTCCTTGAAATAAGCGTACACGCCCGCCGGGCTCAACTTGTAATAGAACGGCGAGACAATGGCGACCGCACGCGCGCCCAGATCGTGGTAATACTCGCAGGCTCGAATCGTTTCCCGAGTATTGGCCTCCGCGGCGCCCGCCAGAATCGGCACTCGACCGCGTGTCTGGTCGACCATGATTTCAATGATCCGACGTCGTTCTTCGGCGGTGAAACGCGTGAATTCACCAGTCGAACCGTTCGGATACAAACCATGCACGCCATGATCGATTAGCCAGTCGACGTAGCGACGCAGTTCTGGCTCATTGATATCGCCATGGTCATCGAGGGGAACGATATTGGGGGTGTAGATTCCGGTTAATCGCTGCGGCGTCGTCATGGGGCGGGTTCTCTGGGGCGTGGTAAGACTCGTACAATCATAGCTCGACCCTGAGGGCACGCAACGAGCGGCTTGGAGGGGGAATCGCCCACACAACCCTTACGATCCCCATGACTCCTTCTCGTTCCGCGTCGCGCAATAAAGTGCCCGTCCCCCCAGCCGTGGAGTCGCCGAAGACGCCGACTGGTTTGGAGACGACTGGGCCGCTGGGAAAATCGCGTCTCGCCGTCGCCCTGATCCTTGCCCTCGGCACGCTCGTTTACGGGTGGCTCTTCTTTCAGATCCCAACTCATCGCGAGTGGCTCACTTATCCGCTCATCGCCGACGTGATTCTGCTTTCCACATTCGGTGGCGAACAGCGGGAATTCACCCTCCTGGATCGCTTGCCCTCCATCTCGATTGCGTGCGCGGTTTTGGCGAGCGGGTGGGGCGTGGGCGTTCTCTTGCTGCGAGCTCTGGGGCTGCACCAACGCTTGTGGCCGCGTGAACGAGTGGCTTTTGCGGTCTTCGCCGGATTGGCGCTTGTCTCCCAGTGGACCCTCTTGATCGGGTGGTTGATTGGATTGAACTCGGAATGGTTGGTTGTGGGGCCTCCGCTGCTGGTCGCGATGATCGGAATTGGCGGGGAGGCCGCCGAGTTTCTTCGCGGGTGGAAAGTCGCCCAAGTTTTATCGGCGAACGGAGGTGATGGCGATGGCCCGGCCCATGCTGCCTGGTGGTGGGGCCTGCCGTTTGCCCTGATCATCGCATTTGGGGCTATCTTGCCTCCCTGGGAGTTCGATGTTCTGGAGTACCACCTGCAAGTGCCGAAAGAGTGGCATCAGCAGGGACGAGTCAGTTTTCTCCCTCATAACATCTACGGAAACATGCCGCTCGGCGCCGAGACTCATGCCCTTTTCGCCATGACGATCGCGAGTGGCGAGCAGTCTTGGTGGCTCGGTGCGCTCGCCGGTAAATGGGTGACGGGATGCCTGGCGATCATCGCGGCATTGGGCATTTCAGCGGCCGCTTCGAGATTGGGAACGACCGCATCGGGAGCTATCGCGGGCGCCCTGTTTCTCGCGACTCCTTGGGTGATCCACACGTCACTCGCCGGATTAATCGATTCCGTGCTGGGCGGATATCTCTTTCTCGCGGCCTATGCAGTGTGGCAAGGAGTGCAAGGCGGCAAGACGCGCGGCGAGGCCGCGGAGTCGGGGGACGACTCGGTCAACGGTTTAGATTGGACTCCGTTGGCGAGGTGGGGATTTCTGGCGAGTCTGCTCGCCGGTGGCGCCGCGGCTTGCAAGTATCCGGGCGTGATTTATGGGGTAATACCGGTTGTCGTCTGGATGGTAGCACAGGTGGCGTGGATCTCTCGACCGTTACCTTGGTTGAACGGTCGTTCGTGCGGGCTTACGGTCGTCTTGGCGGCCGGCGTCTTCCTGGGGGGAGGCCTGTGGTACGTCAAGAACACGGTCGTTGCTGGCAACCCCGTTTATCCCTTGCTGTATCGCGTGTTTGGCGGCCCTACACGAACACCGAAAAAGGATGCTCAGTGGCGTCGAGTTCATCAGCCGCCGGAGCCCGCCACAGGCGCCGCATTGTTGAAATCCGTCGCTCAAATAGGATGGCGCAGCACTTGGCAGAATCCTCTGCTCATTCCCTTGGCGGTGGCAGGTGTGGTTTTGTCGTCTGCCCGCAAGCGATTACTGCCGTGGTTAGCCTGGATCGTTTGGGGGCTGATCATCTGGTGGTTGGCGACGCATCGCATTGATCGCTTTTGGGTCCCTTTGCTCCCCTTTGCAGCGCTTGTCGCTTCCCAGGGGATCAGTCCGCTGCTGGAATTGTGTGGACGTCGGATCGTCTGGGGCGGACTCGCCCTAGGGTTGGCATGGCTATGGCTTGTCGACATCAACCCTGGCGGGCCTGACGAATTGTTGTCGAACAACCGTTTCTTCGTGTCGCTCCAGACGCTTCGTGAAGCTTCGACTCCTCCAGCGCACGCTCAACTGAATGCAATCGTTCCCAAAGAGGGCAAGGTGCTACTGATTGGAGACGCTCGACCATTCTATCTGGAACGAGCGTGCATCTACGCGACCTGCTTCGACGATGATCCCCTGGCTCAGTTTCTTCAGGCAGAGAATCGCGAAGCAAGATTGCAGGCGCTGCACGCGGCCGGGATCACGCATGTCTATGTGGATTGGAGCGAGATCGCTCGCTACCGTTCCTCAGGCAATTATGGTTTTTCCGATTTAGTGACGCCCGGTTTGATTCATCGGGAATTGGTCAGTAAGCAACGCATCTTGAAGCCGCTGCCTTGGGAGGGGAGCGGCGAGTTGTTCGAGGTCGAGAGGTGATGGCGATCGTCCGGCGTGCCTAACCGGCGATCACGTTGCCTCCGCGGGATCGCGGCGAGCACGACTCGTGTCCAAGCGAGCGTGAAGTTGTCCCCAGTCAAGCACGAGTCGTCCGCCCGTCCCTTCATGTCGCTTCGCCCATGTGGCGAGCAATTCAAGACATGCATGGTCGATGAAGTCGAGGTGTTCCAGATCGGCGTGCAACTCGACCCCGGCGGGAACGCGGTCCAGCGTTTCGGCGAGAATAGGGAGTTTCAGGAACGTGGCGGCGCCTGCGAGTCGCAGGACGACTCGGTCTCGTGGGGCGTCCACATCACCAGGCTTTTGCTTGGCAGCTTGGTTATCCACGGTTACTTCGAGGTGCGAGAACATAAACAACAGGCGAATCGCGGATAGAACCATCCCCGTGACGACTCCCAGGAGAAGGTCCTCGGCTACAATCACGATGATTGTGGCGAGGAAGATGAGAGCTTCCACTCGTCGCGACTTCCACAGGTGCGCCAGTCCGCGAAAGTCAATCAGCTTGAAGCCGGTGACTACGAGCACGCCGGCGAGCGCCGCGACGGGAATCTGATTCAAAATTGGGGCGAGAAAAGCCGCGAATAGCAAGAGCCACGCGCCGTGGAGAATCGCCGACAAGCGAGTCTTGCCGCCGGCCTGCACGTTGGCGGCGCTGCGCACGATGACGCCTGTCATCGGCAAGGCGCCGAGAAATCCGGTCACCAGGTTGCCGATGCCTTGCGCCGCTAACTCGCGGTCATAACGAGTGCGAGGGCCGCTGTGCATTTGGTCGACGGCCGCCGCGCAGAGCAGCGTCTCGGCGCTTGCGATGACAGCGATCATCAAGCCCGAGACGAAAGCACTTTTCAGCGATAATTCGCCGAAGGCATCGACACTCGGCAAGTTGATGCCATCGAGCAAATTGGCGGGCACGTTGACTCGCAACACAGGTAAATCCAGCGACCATGCGAGTGCGGTGGTGGCTACGACAGCAACGAGGGCCGCCGGGACGAGTTTGAGTCGTCCGGTCGCCACCTTGGGCCAGAACACAATAATGGCAATGGCGAGCAGGCCCAACTTGCCGGCCCATGCCGGCGCCTTGAGGTCGGTGAGCACACCGGCTACCGCGGGTACGACTTTTGTCGCCAGTTGCTCCGAGTTTTCAAGCGATTCACTCGCCAATGCGGCCGCCAATTCCGCCTGTAGCTTAGTGGTTCCATCCAGCAGTTCGTTCCAACTTCGTCCCGAGGCTGGCGTGAGCTGGCTGAGGGGTGATTTTTTCAAGGAGTCGGCAGCGGCAATGGTTCGGTCCGCGAGGCGTCGCTGCTGCTGGGAAAGACCGTGCCAGTCCACCGCCGCGGGAGTCGCGCTGTCGGGGGCTAGCGCCTTGGCTTTGGCCAAAGAGCGACTCACAAGACGAGCCAACGAGCGTTGTTCATCGTACAGCGCATTCCAGGCTCGCAAGGACGCGGTTTGATCCTGCCGCGCCGCGGACGACTCCCATGACGGCAGCCCCAGGCCTCGCCACAGACTGACGGGGATCGCTTGCAGATTGGCGAGGCCATTCTCTCGCGGTCGATCGTCGATCATGACGTGCAATTGTCCCGTCAAGATCAAGAGGCCGATCCCGGAAAGCATGCCATGAATCACTGCGGGTGAAACGGCGCGAAACCACTTGCCGAGCCGTGCGAGCCCCGCGAGCAGTTGGATGGCGCCCGCGATCATGACAATGATGCCGAACGCGGATAAGCCATGCTGTCGAATGACTTCCCCGCACACAATTGTCAGGCCGGCGGCGGGCCCACTGACCTGTAGCGGCGAGCCAGCGAAAGTGCCGACGAGCAAGCCGCCGACAATGCCCGTAATCAACCCCGCCGCGACCGGTACGCCGCTGGCTAAGGCGATTCCCATGCACAGTGGTACGGCCACCAGGAATACGACGATCGAGGCGAGAAGATCTTGTCGCCACGACGAAGCGGCGGACTGCGGCGGTTCATGAGGGGTAGGCGAGGTTGCCAAGTGGCGAGCTCCCGGATTGCGCAGTAGTAGCGGAGTGGACAACGCAGGCTCAATTTCTGTCGTAATTGGAGAGCCGTCCTGATGGCCTCTAGGATAGAATGAGGAACACAGCAACCCTATGGGGAAATCGGGGAGGAATTGTTAATTTAGCGTAAGGAGTGTCGGGCTGGCTATCGCAATCCTTGTGCGGTTGCCGCTCCAAGGTGGGCTCAATGCGCTGCGATCAGGCCGCGAGGGAGATTCATGGACCGAGATAGTTTGACCTTGCGAATCGATTCGCTCATTCGCCGGTCGCGAATCTGGAGCGTGACGCAGGCGGGAGCGGATTGGTTTTCCGCGACCGTCGGAGCGATTCTACTCTGCGGTGCGCTGGACTATTCGGTGAGGTTTCAAGACCATGGCATGCGGTTTCTCGTTTCCATCGCCTGGCTTCTCCTGACCCTCTGGACGGCTCGACGCTTCTTCCTCCCAGTGTTGCGGGCGAGCCATGACCCGCTTGTAGTAGCTCAAAGACTGGAACGTAGTTTTCCTCAATTAAGAGGACTGCTAGCCGCCGCCATTGATTTTCAGCGTCAAGGCGAGCTGGATTCTGGCGCGGGGTCGTTGCAGTTACGCGAGTCGGTTGTGAAGCAAGCGACGTCGCTAGCGCGCGAGTTAGATTTTGGGCAAGTGCTCGATTTTCGCGGGCCTCGCCGGGCGTTAGGAATTGCCGCTGTCATTGCCTGGGCCGGCTTGACGCTCGCGGCGATCGAGCCGCTTTCGGCGGGACTTGTAATCCAGCGTCTAGCAAATCCGTGGAACGAAGCGGCTTGGCCGCGCCGCCATCGACTCAAATTGGAAAGGCCGCCTGTGAAAGTGGCCGCCGGGCAAGATGTCGAACTCGCGGTCATTGACGAAAGCGGACAAGCGCCTGACAAGGTCACTTTTTATTGGCATTATCAGGATGAGATGGAATCGCAGGGAGTTCAGCGAACCGTCGCACCGACGGCGAATCGCGCGGTGATTCGCGTGGAGCGGCCGTTGCGGCCCTTTCGAATACGAGCAGCGGGGGGCGATGACGATTCGATGCCGTGGTTCGATGTGGGGGTCATCGAACCTCCGGTGGTCGTATTGAGCGAGGCGGTGATTGTTGCGCCCGAGTACACCGGTGAAAAGCCTCGTCCGATCGGACAGCCCGCTCGGGCTTGGGTTTCATCGAAGATCAGGTTACAGGGACAGGCCTCGCGCCCCCTTGCTTTCGTCTCGGTGCGGCGTCTCGACCGCGGCGAGGATCTGGAAGCCGAGGGGCAGCTGACGGAGGATGGGCTGTCGTTTCACCTGGGAGGGAACGCCGGTCGTGAGTGGGTCGTTCGCGACTCGGGCACATTCGTGCTTGATGTGACTGATCGCGATGGCGTGAAGGGTGAAGTCGCTCGCTGGGTTGTCGAAGCGGTTGCCGATTCACCTCCCACGTTGTCGTTGATCTCCCCGCCCATGTTGTCTCAGTCGACATCGCGAGCTCGCGTCATGCTCCGCGGCGTCGCGAAGGACGATATTGGATTGCGGAAAGTTGAGCTACGTTATCGCTTGGTGGATGCGAGCCATGCTTCCGACGACTCCACCACGTCGATTACCTTGCTGGACGCCTCGCCTGATCAACGTAAATCGACCGCGGACTCGGTCCCCGCGACGGGGCCGCTGGTCTATCGCATGGCGGATGATCGTTTTAACATCGATACCGATTGGGAGATGGGCGATCATGAACGCATTCAAGCTGGCGTGACCGTGGAACTGCGAATTGCGGCCACTGACAGTGCTGGGCAAGTCAGGGAAACGGAGCCACGCCGAATCGAGATTGTTACCCCGGAAGAACTCGCTCAACGACTAAGCCGGCGCGAAACCGTATTGCTCGACCAGATTCGTGAATCACTGCGATTACAACGAGAGGCGTGGGCGCGAACGAAACAAGTTGCGGAGGCGGCTCAAGGTCGCTCTCCGAACCCCAAGGACGCAGATCAGTTGCAGGGCGTGGAATTGACGCAGCGAGCCATTACTCGAATGTTGGTGGATGAGCAAACGGGTGTCTTGCCACACATGTCCGCCCTCATCGCCGAGTATCGCGGCAACCGTCTCGAGTCGGGGACCGCGGTGGCGCGATTGGAGGAGATTGGCGGCAAGCTGCGTGGTGTGGCGGAAGCCGACCTACCGGCCGTCGAACGCGACCTCTTGCATACCGTGAGGGCTCTACGGGAAGCGATGCGCGAGTTTCAGTCTCCGCTAGACGAGGCCATTGGTGGACAACAAAAGGTTGTTGAAACCCTCGAACAAATCGTCGGCCGACTTGCGCCGTGGGAACTCTTGCATCGACAATCGGGCGAAATCGCCGAGGCTCGCCGGGGAATTGAATCGGTGCGCGAAGAGACCGAGCGACTGTTGACCCAAGCAACCGATTCCTCGTCCCCGGCTTCACCCGCCGTGCGGGATTCGCTCCGAAAAGCTCTGGCGGAGAGGCAATTTGAATGGGCTCGTCGACTCGAACGTGCATTCGCGGAAATCGCGGCCGCGGGCGAAGTCGAGAACGCGGATCAGCGGCTGGGGCAAGCGGTTAAGCAGGCGATGGAGGTAGTTCGACGAACCACGCCCGCGGCTTCGCTTCGGCAAGCAGGGCAAGCGACAACGGATAATCGTCTAGGCGCCGCCAGCGAGGCCCAGCAGAGCAGTCTTGAGTCCTTGGCCGAACTGCTGCAGGTCATGGCGAGGTCTACGGGAATGGCGAATGAGGATCAAACCAATGCCTCCGGCTCGCGAGCGACTCGCGACTTGGACGAGTGGCGAACCGCGGTTGAAGATTTGATCGTTCGTCAAGCGGAAGTGGTCGAGCGAATCACAACGCGCGCCGCTCATCTAAAGGATGGCAAGCCCATGCCAAAGTTGCTTTTGGGGGAGGATTTGGCCGAGCAGCAAGACGGTGTGCGGCGTCGCAGCGACGATCAACTCGCTTTGTTACCCGACATGCCCGCCTTTCGCTTTGCATTACGCGGGGCGGTGGCTCAGATGCGTGACGCCGCTCAATCTCTCCGCGAAGATCTGGTTGAGCAATCGCTCGAATTGAGTCATAACGCCTTGCGGCGGCTTGAGCAGCTACGCGACGTTGCTCGCGAGTCGTCTTCGTCGTCGCAAGATTCGCCCGACTCCAATGACCAACCGCGGACGACTCCGCCGTCTCAGCGGCCTGGCGAGCGCTCTTCCAAGCTGTCTTTGGCCGACCTTGCGCTGGTGCGTGAGATTCAAGCGGAATTGCGAGAGCGAACAACTCGCATTGAGGCGAGTCGCGGAGGCGATGGCATGTTGGCGCCGATGGCTCGACGCGAGTTGGAGATGGTCGCTCGTGAACAGGGAGAGTTAGCGCAGCTTCTCGGAGAACTCGTCGAATGAGTCGCCACTGGGGGAATGGCCGCCGAAACAACTCGGGGTGGTCGGTGATCGGGGGCGCCCTTGGCGCCGCTTGCAGGGCCTTCGTCTTGGGGGGGCTGTTGGTTGCGGGAACCGGCCTGCCAGCGGTTGCGGCGCCTCCCAACTCAACGGATCCGCTGGACGAAGAATTGCTGAAGGACTTGCTCCCCAAGCTCTCGACGGGTGGGGAGAACAAAGGGAGGACCGCGCCGCCCGCTCCCCGCGATTCGACCAACTCGACTGGGCCCCCATCGCAGGGAACTCGCCAGCCAACTGGATCGGATAGGGAGCGTGCCGACGAGAAACCTCGAGGTCCAGCTGATTCCGTTCCCTCACAAAACTCGGCTGCTGACGATGAGGGGGGCGAAGATGTGCAATTGGGGGCGCAGGCCGCACTTCGATCTTTGAAGGAGCGGATGCGGGGAATCGAAGAAAGATTGCATCAAGGGGATTCGACGAAGGAGACGCAGGCGACTCAAGCCGCGATCGTCGCGGAGCTGGATGCGATGCTGGCTCGCATGGGACAACGTAAGGGCGCCGCTCAGCCGGCTGCCTCGGCCTCGTCCGCGGGCGAAACCAAGCCCCCCGAATCGCCTGCGAATCGTTCTCCCCAGGGCGAGTCGGGGAAGCCGGGCGACGACGAGACGCGAGTCAAGGCGGCCGCTCCCGAGGGCGATCCCATGTCGCTTCCAGGACAGGCGTGGGGGGAACTCCCGCCGCAGTTACGCGCGCAATTGCGTAGCTTGGCGCCCGAGAAGTTCTTGCCTGGATATGAAGCGATGATCGAGGCATACTACCGCCGCTTGGCGGAGAAACGATCGCCATGATTGAGTGGAATGGCCAGCAGAAGGGCGGTGTGGAGTCTAAGCGGTCCAGCCGAGCGGTCCTTGCGCGTCGTCGTTGGCTACAGAAGGGAGCCTCTCTGCTAACGCTGGGAAGTTGGCTGACGTTGAGTGAACTGGGCGCCTGTCGGGCGCAAGGGAGTGGAGACGCGAACGGCGAACGTCGCGCGAGCATGAAGGCGGCCACGGAAACGTCCGTGCAGCGAGGTTTGCAGTATTTGGTCAAGTCCCAGAATCCTGATGGCTCCTTCGGCGTTGGCGTCTACTCGCGTAATGTCGGCGTGTGCTCGCTCGCCGCACTTGCCCTGATGGCTCATGGCAGCACTCCTGGACGAGGGCCCCACGGCGCGGCCGTCGACAGGAGTCTGGAGTTTGTCCTGGGATGTTGCCAAGAAAGCGGCTTCATCACGTATGGCGAAGCGGTCAGTCACGGCCCCATGTACGAGCATGGCTTCGCCACGCTGCTGCTGGCCGAGGCCTACGGCATGTCGCCGGCGCCGGCGTTGCGTTCGCGATTGGCCGCCGCGGTTCGGTTGATCATTGAGAAGCAGAATGCCGAGGGGGGGTGGCGGTACTTTCCCGAACGACGCGATGCCGACATCTCAGTGACCATTTGCCAAGTCATGGCGCTGCGAGCGGCGAAGAATGCTGGGCTCTACGTGCCGCCTGCGACGATTCAGCGCTGCGTCGACTACATCAAACGCAGTCAAAATGCGGATGGCGGCTTCATGTATCAATTGTCGCTGGGAGGGCCAAGTAAGTTCCCCCGCACCGCGGCGGCGATTGTGGCGTTGCATAATGCTGGCGTGTACGAGGGGCCGGAAATCGAACGCGGATTGAATTACGTGCTGGAGTATATTCCGTCCAAGGCGCCGGCTAATAGCGAGAACCACTATTTGTACGGCCATTACTATGCCGTGCAGGCGATGTGGCAGGCGGGCGGCAACTATTGGAATGCTTGGTATCCCGCCATTGAATCGGACCTTGTGGGACGTCAGCAGGCGGATGGAGGTTGGGGAGACGCCATCTCTCCGATCTATGGCACCGCCATGGCTTGTCTCATCCTGATCATGCCGCGAAATCACCTGCCTGTTTTCCAAAAGTAGCGAGGGAGTCGCATGTCCGCCCATCGCAGACGCAAGCTTGCGAAATGTCTGTGGTCGATCCTGTTCGCGGTAGCCAGTGGCGCGAGCGGACTGCCTGAACTGACTTGTGTGCTGCAGGCCGCGGAAACAATGGCGCCCTGGGAGGGCGAGCGAAACCCGAAACTCAGAACCGTGTCTGGCAAACTGGTCAATGCTCGCCTGATTAAACTCGACCTGCCCGATTATCTGCTGTTCGACACGGAGGGAACGGAGTCGCGCTATTCTTTGGATGAAGTCGTTGAATGGGGGCGTCCCATTGATACGTTCCAAGGCGACATCGTACTGCTGCGTTCCGGGAGTCTCTTGGTCGTCGACTCGTGGCGTTTGCAGGGGGACCGAATCATCTGCGAGTCGCCGATATGGGGCATCGTCGAGTTGGATCGAGCGATGGTACGCGGTATTGCACGCTCAGGGGCGCCAACCGAAGTCGAATCACGCGATCGCCAGTGGCGAAATTGGTTGGAAACGGCGTCGGAGCGAGATCAGGTCGCCATCGACAACGGCGACGCATTGTCGGGGCGTGTGCTGGGGTGGGTTGAAGATCGAGGAGATGCGGCGGCGCAAGAGGATCCAGGGGGGCGTCGATTACGGATTGAGTTGGCGCACGGGGAAATCACGGTTCCCGAATCTTCGATTCGCGCCATGATCTTGCGTGGCGAGCCCCGAGCGGCACGCGAGCGTGCGCAGGAGTGGGGGGCTCTGGGGCTCGCGGACGGTTCGTTGCTCCGAGTGGCGCGGCTCACGCTTAACCAAGATCGTCTTGAAATGCGTTTGCGCGACGGTGCGACGCTGACGGTCGATGCCGCCGTGCTGTGGCCTGAGACGACCTTTATGCAGCCCTTGCGCTCCGGGACGGTCTATCTTTCTGATCTTGAGCCGCTCGGGTACAAGCACGTTCCGTTCTTGACGCAAGCGTGGAGTTTTCGGCGCGATGGCAACGTGCTGGGAGCAGGGCTCCGCAGTAGCGGTCGACTCTACTTGCGAGGCTTGGGAATGCATAGCACTTCCCGCTTGGCCTACGAACTCGCGGGCGAATACCAGCGTTTTCAGGCGGAACTCGCCCTCGATGACGCCGCAGGGAGAAAAGGCAGCGTGTCTTTTCGCGTGTATGTGGAGAAAGAGGGGTGGAATGCCGCATACATCAGCCCCACGGTGCGTGGCGGCGATGCGCCGCTGGCCATTGATATCGATGTGACAGACGCTAGACAGATGGCGTTGATTATCGACGCCGCCGATCACGGCGACCAACGAGACTACGCGAACTGGCTCAATGCCAGACTTCTCAAAAGATAATTCCAAATCCGCTCACCCGGGAATGGGTCTGCTGGTAGTTTTTTCGTCCGGCTGCCCCTGAGGCTGACCAACTAAGTTCCTCGGCGGAATCCATACCATTCCACATGTTTGCGTGGACAAAAACGCCAGCCGCGGGCGACGCATAAAGGTTCGAGCCAGACGGCTGTTTGCGTCAGGGATTCCAGGTCCGTTCCTTGGGGCATCAGTAGGACTCGCGATCGCTCCACTTCGGGAACTGCCTCCAAGTATCGCTCGACTTCGTCGCAATCCTCGGGGTGGTCGATAACGAACTTCAGTTGGTAAGGGTGGCGCGAAATCAGTTCGCGAACGACCTGAGGTTGGTGACGAACTCGCTCGTGTCGCGTATGCCATTCGACCGACCGCTCGAGTGAAGGGGTGGAATTCGCAAGCTTCGGGCTGATCGACATGAGGTCGCACTCGACGTTCAGCAACAGAGTGCCGGCGGTCTCGATGGTGATATGTCGCTCCGCGCTCCGCAATTGTTGACAAATCTCGACCATGTCGGCGAATAGCATGGGTTCGCCGCCGGTGATCACGACGTGGCGGCAAGCAAAGGCCAGGGTTGCCGCCACGATCTGCTCGACCGATTGTTCTTCTCCCTCGGGCGACCAGGATGTGTAAGGAGTGTCGCAGAACCAGCAGCGGAGGTTGCAGCCGCTCGCGCGAACAAAAACGCTGGGCGTACCTGTAAGTAAGCCTTCCCCTTGCACTGATTGGTAAAGTTCCGCGATACGCACCCGCCACCTCCCGCCGCCCCTTCTCACATGGGCGCCATGATGCCACAATGCCTAAGACATCGAAAGGAGAGCAGGGGATGAGTAGTGGGTTTCGCGACGAACTGGAGACATTTGACAACCAGTTCCCTGGCCGGGATTACGTGATCGAGATCGTTTGCCCCGAGTTTACCTCGGTGTGTCCCAAGACGGGACAGCCTGATTTTGGGACGCTCACTTTTCAATACACGCCGGAACGCAAGTGCGTCGAATTGAAGAGCTTGAAGATGTACTTGCAGAAGTTTCGCAACGAGGGAATCTTCTATGAGAACGTCAGCAATCGGATCATGGACGATTTTGTCGCCGTCGTTGATCCGCGGCGAGTGAAACTCACCGCCTCCTTCAGTGCTCGGGGGGGCATTACCACCACCGTCACCATTGTTCACGAAAAGGCGAAGTAAGTCGCTCGCCCCGCTCGTCGAAAGGATTGGCGCTTTTCGCCAATCCACCGCGGGGCCAATCCGCTTTTTTGCCAATTCGCAGTTTAGCCGAGTCTTTGGCGCAGTTCGCTGACGATGTCATACATGGCGTCGAGATACGATTGCGCTTCATCGAGCGGCATCACTAGCGGCGGGCTGATGCGGATGACCTTACCTGCCAGCGGGCCGAGTAGATGGATGGCTCGCCCTTGGCGATCCCCCAAATAGCACGCTCGCACGATCTCAACGGCCACTTGATCGGCCGTTAGTTCTCCTGCCGCTTGGCATTCGATGCCCCATACCGTCCCTTCGCCACGAACACTGCCCACCAAGCCAGTTTGTTTCAGGCGGACCAGCCCCTGTTCGATGACTGCGGAAAGGCGTTTGCCTTGAGCGATGACGTCACGTCCCTCGAATTCATCGAGTGTCGCGAGCACTGAGGCGCTCGAGAGCGGATTCGCGGACCAAGTGTCGGAACCCTCGCCGTACTTCAGGGCGCCGAATACGTCGGCGCGGCCCACGGCGGCGCTCACGGGAATTCCATTGCCGAGACCCTTGCCCAGGCAAACGATGTCGGGCTCGATGCCGTAATGGGTGTAGGCGTACATCGGGCCGGTGCGGCCAAAATTGGCCTGAATCTCATCCAGAATGAACACCAGATCATGCTCGCGACAGAACCGTTCGAGCAACTGGAGGTATTGTGGTTGAGGGTGATACGAGCCGCCGCCGCCCAGGTAGGGCTCGGTGATAATCGCACACAACCGATCGCCATGCTCGGCGGCGATCGCTTGTAACTCGCGAGCATAAGTGGTCAAGTCGAGTGGTTGCTGACGGCGTTCCAAGTCGCGGCACTCGTCCATGGGAAAGCTGATGAACTTAACGCGAGGATCGCGTTCGGGGTCATGTTCCGTGCCGGTTACGGCGCCGGCGAGTCCTTTCTTGCCGTGGAACCCACGGCGGGTGGCCAGGATCAAGTCGCGTCCTGGCTTGCGTTTCATGGCGGCCCATAGCGCCTTTTGCACGGCTTCGCTGCCGCTCGCCGCCCACAGCACTTGTTCCATGCGAGCGCCGCCCGGTTCGCCTCGCATATTTGCCAGCAACCGTTCGCAGGCCAGGACTTCGAGTTCCGTGATGGCGTTATAAGCGGTCAGGGGGACTGCCGAGTAAAACTCGCCGTCGCCCGTGGGGTTAGCGACCCCGAGATAGTCGAGAACCCTTTGCCACCAGCGGGCTGGGTTGTGGCCCAGATTGGCCACTAGCACGCCTGAAGTGAAGTCCGCCAGTTTCCTGCCATCCGAAGTCCAATGGTAAGAACCAGCGCTCTTGGCGAACACCGCCAACGAAGGAGTGAAGGTTCGTAAGCAAGTCGGTTCGGTCTGACCGAGGCGTCGACGCCACTGGTTGGCATCGGGCTCAGATGGATGCTCAATGGCAACGACAGGGGAAGGTTGAGCGGATTTGGGGCTAGATTGGGCGGGCGTGACGACAGACATGTCGAATCTCCGTGCGGAGTCGCAAGGTGGGAAAAAAGTCGGAGTGCGGTAGGCGTTGAGGGTTTCGGAGGATTGGGGATGACGGGGCCAAGGGCAACAGGGGAGTGAGTGAAAACGCGAGACGAATCGCTACACCCGCGGGCCGTACAGGACTTGCGGTTCCGCCGCCCCCGGTTCGTAGAGGACAAGGCCGCCGTTCGCGTTGTTCACGTGCACCACGCAATTTGGTTTCCCTTGAGCGTGAGCAGCCAGGATTGCTTCCATGGCTTGGACGGCTGCCACTACCTGCCGTTCCGCGGACAAATCGTTGTAGGCAAGGGCCTGCATCGCTGTCAGACGGTCGGCTCGTTGGTCCGCGGGGCCGCCGAATTCGACGTACGCCACTTCCCTCACGAACTGTTCCAGCACTTCGATGCCGTAGCCTCGTTGAGCACGTTCGCCGGTGGGTTCCACGAACCGACCGTTGTAATGGTTGTTCATGGTGGTCTTGATCGTGAAGGGAGTCTGACCTTCAATCGTGCACTCGACGCCCCGCTTGCGACTGTGTGAATTCCAGACGCCGTTGTCAAAGCGGAACTGCACTTCCTGTTCGACGTAACCAGGGAAATTGTCTGGAGTTACCCAACTGGTGTGAATGTCGAAGGCCGCTTCGCGACCGTCTTGATATTGGTAGATCAATCGGAGTTGCGTCGAGTCCCACGTGGGGCCGTTGGCGGGCCCAACGAGGCCGCGCTGGCCTGTGCAGGCGACGCCAATGAGTCTGCCGCCGAAGGTGAAGTCGATCAGTTTGATGTAGTGGACCGCGACGTAAGTGCCAGGGTTGCGTCCCACGATCCACTCAGCGAACTGGGAACCCGAGATCTGTTTGGGTTCGAGCAGCGAGCAATAGCCGTTGTTGACATGCTGAAGCTGACCATCGTGGACGAACGTGCGCAGCTTCTTGTGGTCGGGGTCGAACAGTTTGTGGTACACGACCTTCGCGAGCACGTTTTTTTTTCGAGCCAAATCAGTCAAGTCGTCGAGTTCCGCGAGCGACAGGACCGAGGGCTTTTCCAGCAGCAGGTGTTTGCCGGCCTCCAGCACCGCCTTCGACGACTCGAAGTGCCGATCATCAGGGGTCGCCACGCAGACGAAATCGACCGGGGCGTTCAGCAATTGCCGAGTGGCATCAGGCTCGCGAAAGCTCTGAAAATCGGCGATCTTGCCGGTCGAGGCTGCTTTATAAGCGTCGGCGCGACCTCCGGTTTTGCTCGCCACCGCGGCCAATTCCACTTCGCAAAGTCCGAACCGGCGGTCGTACAGACCATGCCGATGGACATTTTCAAAGAACGGCCTGTAGGTTTCGTCAAAGATCATCCCCATGCCGACCATGCCAGCACGAAGACGATGGGTCGCAAGAGTGCGGATTGGGAGGGTGGTGTCTGTCATAGGCGTTTAGGATAACGCAGGCGTCGGCGGTTCGCCAGACAAGTGAGGCGGGGGAGGGTGGCGGACCTCTTGCGGGCCGTGTCGTCGAGTCCCACAATGACGGATCTATTTTGAGTCCTTCGACGACGAGGTAACGCCCCATGTCCGACACCCCCCGAGTCATCTTGTCTGGTTTCGCCGACGAGGCCGCCAACCAAAAGACGGCCGAACAGCAGTTCGTCGCCTTCGCCGCCGCCGGACTTCAGTACTACTCGCTGCGCTTCATCGACGCGGGCCACGGCGTCAAGAACGTCATGCAGCTGACGAAGCAGGAAATCACCAAGATCCGCCATCTTGAGGATGAGTATGGACTCAATGTGGCTTCCATCGGTTCGCCGATCGGCAAGGTCAAATTGCTGGACGTCGACGATGGGTCCAAGAACCGGTTCGTTCCCTTCCCCCAGTATCTCGCCGATGAAGTGAACCGAGTTTGTGAGTTGGCGCACGCATTCGAGACGAAGCTGATCCGCGGGTTTTCCTTCTATCACCCGCGGGGCACGGACCCTCGCGACCACTTGCCGCAGGTGGTGGATCAACTGGGGCAAATCGCTGAAGTCTGTCATCGCAGCGACCTCACCTTCGGCTTGGAAGTCGAGGCGAATCTGGTGGGGCAAAACGGCCCCTTGATGGCCGAGATTCATCGTTTGGTCGATCACCCCGCGCTGGTGCTGATTTTCGACGCGGGCAATATCGTCACTCAGGGCTTTGCGTCGGATGAAGTGCTGCAGCACTATCGAGTGATGAAGGACGGATTGGGTTGGATGCACATCAAGGATTACCGGCATCCGACGCCGATGCAGAAGACCAGTCACGTCGACGAAGAGGCGCTGAAGCATTTTGTGCCGGCGGATATCGGCGACAGCGGCCATGAAGCAATTTTGCGAGATTTTCGCGAATACTTGCCCGCGCTCGAACGCCGCTTGACTCGCCGCGGCATCCCTGGCGTCTTTCTCGATCTAGAACCGCACGTGAAGGGTGGCGGCCAGTTCGGTGGCTTTAGCGGCCCCGATGGGTTTGGCGTCGCCCTGCGCGGCCTGTGCCGGCTACTGGACTACGTCGGGATCGAATACCACCTGCGCGATTTCGAGGATGTTCGGGCTGCTCGCGGTTTCTAATTGGCCCCCTCCCCGCGAACCCGTTCGCCCCTGCCTTGTCTTTCGGGGTAGCCCAGGCGGCATTTTTTGCCAAATCGGCATCTTCTACTGGATGCCTGGGCCGGATTTGACGATTAACGAAACACCTCCTTTAGTGCAGCAGAGGCAAAGTCTGCGGCCTGTTCTTCACGGCGACGTGGAGAAAGTTCGCAAATGCTTCGCTAGAGGGGTGTTGCGCTGTGGCTCTCGGATTGGGAGCGAGATTCCGTAGGTTGCGCATTTCGCGACCTTTATGGGGATCGCAAGCGTATTAGTACTGGGGTCGGCAGCCTTTTCCGCGACTGGCGAGAGAAGGTCGCCGTCGGGGCGAACACGAGGTCCTTTACCAGGCGCAAGCCGATGGACGGTCCGAGGTCGCGAGCAAGCTTCCTTAAACCGTCGCCATGGGGACAAAGATGACACGGAAAGAATCGTTGAGCAGCCTGCGACAGATTCTCATCAAGCGGCGCGACGCGCTGCGTCGAGCCTTGGCGGGTGACTTGAGCCTTCTCAAGGAACTGCGGGGGCAGTCGACGGGCGACGTCATTGACGCGGCGCTCGATTCGGCGCAAGACGAACTCAGTTCGGTCTTGGCGGAAGTTGAAAGCCGCGAACTGGCGAGCATCGAAAATGCTCTGGAGCGGATGCGGGAAGGCGATTACGGTTGCTGCGAGATCTGCGAGCAGCCGATTCCGCTCGCACGCCTCCAGGCCTTGCCCTACGCGACCACCTGCATCAATTGTCAGCGCGAAGCGGAAAAAGCGGGCGGGCGAGGCCGCGGCGGGCCTGCCATGTCACGACTTTTCGATTCGTTCAGCGACTCCGATTCCAGCTCGAACGATGTGGAAATCGACGTGTCGTAGGATGTGACGCGGGACCGTGCTGGGGCCTCCCTGTAGCAACAGGATTCGTCCACGCAGTGGACGGAGTTTCGGTTGAGCGAGGAGCGCCCCACGCGAGTGTCGCTGGCAAACTCGGCTCGGACTTGCGTCGCATGTCGCTTGGCGTGACCCATGGTGTGCACCCATGATATGGATCGACCGTCGGATGGATTCGACTGGGAGTCGTTCGGCACGTCGTGCTCGCGTACCGTACGCGGCTGGTTTGCGGCTGACTTGCTGGGGACTCGCTAGCTGGGTTCTCGCTTGCTGGGTCTTGGCTTGCCTGCTATCGCCAAACCGGGGGCTGGCTGACGAAGACGATCGAGCCGCTCTTGCCGAGCGAATTGCGAAGGACGTCGAGCATCTCGAGGCGGAAGGACGGCTGCTGCGTCGAGTCGTCGCCTTTATCCGGCCGACGGTGGTGCATATTGACGCCGAGCGACCCGAGGAGGGACGGCGCGCGTCCGAAGAGACCGGTTCTGGCGTGATCGTGCGGATCGGCGAACAGACCTACGTGCTGACGAATCGCCATGTGATTCGCGGCGCCCGCGTCAATCGAATTCGAATTCGCACCTCCGACGGGCGCCTGATCTCGCCCACCAAGGTCTGGTCGGACCGCGGCACCGATGTGGCCGTCTTGGCAGTCGAGGCCCCCGGCCTGACCGCGGCGAAGGTGGGCGACAGCGATCAAACCGACATCGGCGACTTTGTGCTGGCTGTCGGGAGCCCTTTTGGGCTTAGCCACAGCGTCACCTTCGGCATTGTGAGCGCGAAGGGGCGGCGCGACTTGCAGCTTGGCTCCGAGTCTGTTTCCTACCAAGACTTCTTGCAGACGGATGCCGCGATCAACCCCGGCAATAGCGGTGGTCCGCTCATGAATCTGCGCGGCGAGGTGGTGGGGCTCAATACGGCGATTGCCAGCAGTTCGGGCGGCAATGACGGAATCGGTTTCTCGATTCCCATCAACATGGTCATGGCCGTGGCTCGCCAACTAGTAACCAATGGCGTGGTAGTCCGAGCGTATCTCGGAGTCCATCTCGACATTCGCTTTAACGAAGAGGTTGCACGTCGACTTGGGCTGCCGCGTTTGACCGGCGCGCGAGTGAGTCAAGTCACTCCTAACTCGCCAGCCGCCACGGCCAAGTTGCTGGTGGACGACGTGATTCTGGAATTCAATGGCGTTGCCATCAACGATGACAACCACCTCGTCAATACGGTCAGTCTGACCGATGTGGGCAAGACGGTGCCGATTACCGTCTTGCGACGAGGCGAGAAAATGACGCTCGATATCACTCTGACAGATCGCGAACGATTTGAGGGTGCGGACAAGTAACCATGCGACGAGCCTGAGTTGCGTGCGGCTTGCGACGAGTTCATTCTGGGGGGGACGCGAAAGACGCAGTTTTGCTTTCGCGATACCCAAGACGACAGGCCTTCGTTTCTAGTCGGTGTCCGGGAGGCACCTCGACGGGGGTCGAGTAGAGCTTCCATACAATGTCGGCCGCCCCATTTCGGTTCGCATTCGCGCGTTTGGCGGGCTGATTCTTGCGAGCCCGTTTGTCTTCTTTGGGGGAAGGGCTTGCATCGTTCGCATCCGCTGAGCGTGCCGTCGAGTTGGTCGGCTTGTCGGCGGTGATGCGAAACGCGATGGAACTGCCGGGAGTGGCGCATGTCAGCGTCGCCTGACGCTTGATCCACGTAACCTGTGGAGTTTCCGCGTGAGCCCAGCGGCCCTCGGGACGCGTGCGCTGTTGAAGTTCGGACTCGGGGACCAAGCCTAGGTCGCCCGTTTCGCTGGCCCACTTTTCGTGGGCGGCACGCAGGCGCGCGAGCGTCGCGGCATGCGCGGGATCGTTCGCCAGGTTGTGAATCTCATGCGGATCGGCGTCGAGATCATACAGTTCTTCGTCAGGTTTGCGTTCCGCGAAGAAGAGCAGGGGAGGGCCTGAAAGTCGCCCGGTCGCGTGTAGACGACGCCATTCCTGCATGGTGGGCATTTCGTCCATGTAGGCGATTCGCTGCGAGTACGGGAGTTCTGGTCGATAATTGCGCAGGTACTTAAAACGCGAGTCACGTACGGCTCGAATGAGATCATACGTTTCGTCCATGCGGTCGCGGGCGCCGTAGATGTACTCGCGAGGCTTCTCCGCGCGAGCCGCGCCCAAGAAAGCTTGCCCTTGCAAGTGGCCGGGAATCGGGACTCCGGCGAGCGACAACATGGTTGGCGCGAGGTCGAGCAACGCCACTAACTCGTCGCGCACGGAACCGGGTTCGATCTGTCCTGGCCAGCGGACGATGAGTGGGACGTGGAGGCCCGAGTCGTACAGCCAACGTTTGGCTCGGGGAAGTCCTCGACCATGATCGCCCCAAAAGAAGACGATGGTCGAGTCCGCCAGTCCATCGGCCTCGAGTTCGGCCAGGATCTGCCCCACGCGTTTGTCGGTGAAGGTGAGGTTGTCGTAGTAGCGAGCCCAATCGAGACGCGTGACGGGGGTGTCGGGATAATAGGGGGGGATCTTCGCCTCCACCGGATCGTGACGTTCCGCGGGCGTGAGTGATTCGCGACGTTTCTCCAACTGATCTGGGGCGAGGCGGATTTGGCTTTCGTGCGTTGTCGTCAGATTAATGACCGCGAAAAAGGGATGGTCCGCCGCGGGGCGGTTTCGCCAGTGGGCGCCGGGACGATTCTCGTCCCAGGCCGTCGTCGGCGCTGGAAAATTGTAGTCCGTTTTGCTGTCATTCGTGCAGTAATAGCCGACGGCTCGGAGGTACTCGGTGAAGCATTTGACGCCGACCGGCGGCACTCCCTGACTGCGCATGTGCTGCGTGCCAATCGAGGTAGGGTACATGCCGGTGATGATGCCCGAACGACTGGGGGCGCAGACCCCCGCGTGCGCGAATGCCCGCGTAAATCTCGCGCCTTGTGCGGCCAGCCGATCAATGTGCGGTGTGACGGCGTAGGCGTCGCCATAACACCCGAGATCGGGGCTGATATCTTCGAGACTAATCCAGAGAATGCTGGGACGCTGGGGTTCAACCGCCTCGACTCGCTGGACGGCGACAACGACGAAGGCAGCCAACGCCGCTGTCAGAAGGGACGAAATGCGGCTCATGAGAGACCCCGGTCTGGGTAGGGAAGCTGGTAGGAGACGACAGCGACGCGAACAGTGCTACTGGAATCGCAAGCGAGTGAATTCTCGGACTCGACCTTCGATGGCGGGTTCCACGGGCAAGCGTTCCATGCTGCTGGCGCCGTAGAAACCAACGATCCCTTCAGTGTGGTCGAGGATGTACTGCGCATCCGCGGGTTCCGCGATCGGACCGCCATGGCACAATACGAGAATCTCGGGATTGACGCGTTTGGCCGCGTCGTGCATGGCTTGGATGGCTGGCACGCAGGCGGCAAGACTGATCGCGGTGCCCGCTCCGATCGTGCCTTTCGTGGTGAGTCCCATGTGAGGGATCAGAATGTCCGCGCCTGCTCGTGCCATCGCCGCGGCTTCCTCCGGGTTGAAGCAGTAGGGGGTGGTCAGCAGGCCGAGTTCATGGGCGGTTCGAATCATGTCAACCTCGAGCCCGAACCCCATGCCGGTTTCCTCCAGGTTTTGACGGAATTTGCCATCGATCAGGCCCACGGTGGGAAAATTCTGCACGCCCGAAAAGCCCGCGGCATCGATCTCGCGCAAGAAGATTTTCATTACGCGAAAGGGATCGGTTCCGCAGACGCCCGCAAGCACGGGCGTCCGCGGGACGACGGGGAGGACCTCGCGAGCCATGTCGAGTACGATGGCGTTGGCGTCTCCATAAGGCATCATTCCGGCGAGCGAGCCGCGTCCACCCATGCGAAATCGACCAGAGTTGTAAATGACCAGGAGATCGATGCCGCCCGCTTCCGACATCTTCGCGCTGATGCCCGTGCCGGCGCCGCCGCCCACCAGCGGGCGCCCTGCCGCCACTTTCGCGCGAAAAGCCTCCATCAATTGCACACGCTGAAACAGGCCCATGCTGGGTAAACTCCTAAGTCTGACGCCGTTCGGCCAACATCTTCAGCAGCCTGTTCGCGGCCGTCTCGGCGAAGAGTGGATCGTTGATATGACAATCGAGTTCGATGAGTTCGCTCGAACCACGATGCGTACGAATGGACTGGAAGAGAGCTTCGCGGGCGGCTGGATCGTCGAAGACGCCGCCTTGGCGATCGATCGCGGAGACGCCTCGCAAAGGAAGCAGGATGGAAGCAGGACCCAGCGATGCCGCGACCTTGGTCGCAATCTCTCGTCCCAATTCGGCGTTTTCCGCCGCCGTGGTGCGCATGAGAGTTACGTTGGCGTTGTGTACGTGGAAATGACGGCCTGCGAACCGCACCGGCACGGAATCACGAGGGCCGAAGTTGACCATGTCGAGCGCTCCGACCGAGACGACCTGGGGTATTCCGTGGCGAGCGGCGGCGGTCAGGCGGTCAGGGCCCGCCGAAAGTATGCCGCCTACTAGCTCGTCTGCCAGTTCGGTTGTCGTGATGTCGAGCACACCGGCGAGCAATCCCTCTTGCGCGAGCGACTCGAGGGTTTGGCCGCCGTTGCCCGTGGCGTGAAACACCAGGACTTCGTAACCAGCGGCTTCCAGGACTTCCTTAGCGCGGAGCACGCAGGGAGTGGTGACGCCGAACATCGTGGCGGCGATGAGTGGTTTTGAAGGGGATTCCCCACCGGGGAGGGCAAAGCGAACCATTCCCGCCATGGCCGCCGCGGCTTGTCCGTAGATTGCGCGGCTGATCCGATTTACGCCCGCGATATCGACGACGGCGTTGAGCATCAGAATGTCTTTGTCGCCTACGAACGGGCGGACTTGGCCCGAAGCCAGCGTACTGACCATCAACTTGGGGACGCCTAGGGGCAGTACCCGCATGGCGGCGGCGCCGATGGTTGTCCCCGCCGACCCGCCCAGCCCCAGCACTCCCACCAAGTCTCCGCGTTTCCAAGCTTCAGCCACGATCCGCGCCGCCCCGCGAGCCGCCGCCTCAATCGCGGCTCCTCGGTCTCCTCGTGAAATAACGTCCGCCAGTCGCGTGCCCGCGGCCTCGAAGACGGCATCGCGGGCGATGTCGCTTGCGGAGGTAGGCGGACCAATCACTCCTGTATCGACCACGACGACGGGGATGCCCAGGTCCCGTAGCCGTTCGCAAACGAACGCGGCGTCTGGCCCTTTCGTGTCGAGCGTTGCGAGTAGATAGACAGCTGGCATGCGGAGGTTTTCGTCTCCAGCGAAAAGTGGCGGACAGGGATACTCAAGCGGGATCGCGGGGCGAACTGGGACGGCGACTGGCCGCTCGTCTTAGTAGCGAGCGACGTCCTTGCCGCCTTCCGTGGGATGGAGTGCTTTCAAGGTCTCTTGCGCCTTGACCGTCATCATGCGCAGGTCACTGCCAACGGCCAGGAATTGCATTCCCTGCGAGGCTCGCTTCAAAGCACCGGCCGCGTCCATCTCGTGAATGCCCGTCGGCGTGCCGACTTTCTTGCCAACCTCAATGACTCGCTGAATCGCCGCTTCGTGCTCCTCGGGCGAAGGATCTTTTCCGTCTGGGGTGCGCATTTGAGCTCGCAGATCGTTGGGGCCGATGAAGATTGCGTCACAGCCGGGCAGGCTGTAGATCGCTTCGGCGTTGCGTACTCCCGTCGGGCTCTCGGTTTGCAAGACCACCAGGATCTCGTCGTTCGCTCGCGCGTAGTAGTCGCCCGCGGTCGCCCCGAAATTCATCGAATGCATACCGCCGCCCACGCTCCGATTTCCCACGGGAGGGTACTTGGCCGCGGCGATGGCTGCGCGTCCCTGTTCGACGGTGTCGACCATCGGCACGACGATGCCCCAAGCCCCAGCGTCCAGCACTCGCTTAATCAAGTGATGATTGCCCTCGGGGACGCGAGCCAACGGGACTGAACCAGCATCGGCGACGGCCGCGAAAATCATAGCGGCTTGCGACCAGTCAATTGCGGAGTGTTCGATATCGAGGGTGAGCCAATCCCAGCCGAGTCGAGCGAGGACGCGGGTGGCGTAGAGGTCGCCCAGGGATAGCCAAGTGCCGAAGGTTGGTTCGCCGTTACGGAGCTTTTGTTTCACCGGATTGGTGCGCATGGGCAGTTTTCCAAGAGGGCCAAAGGAGAGCAGGGGACGCGTTCAGGCGTCTCGTGATGCGACCGAATCGGCCAGTGTTCCAAACCGAAGTCGAGGTCGCAAGCCCCCGCGCGGCTTGCTCGTGATTACGGGGAACTATCAAGCGACGACCAGTCGATCGCTTCGCCGCCGTTGACCGTCGCGAGAGCCTCGAGGGCTTCGGGCGCCGCTTGGTCGCCGAGGAAGCGAGTCTGACCGTCCGCCAGCACGATGTGTGCTCCCCGCTCATGCGAACTCTGGATGCCGACCTTGGTGTTGCCATTCACGCCGCTCGACAAGGCGCTGAAGGGGATGTCTCGAGGAGCGGTCCAGGGAATCCCTGATTCATGACACTCGGCGACCAGCAACGTCTGGGACTCGCCGTCACGAAAATCCGTGGATTTGCGTCCGCCGCTGGCGGGAAACGCGGTGCGACCGCCGACCACGGCGAGGTAACTCGTGTCGACTCGAGAAGTCGCATTGGGATCTGCGGGACAGGCGAAGACTAGTGGCATGGAAGTTTGCAGTGAGAAGTTGTTAGGGCCATCCCACGGTTCGTCGAATCGATACCGTTCGTAGAGGGACTGCTCGCCCAATTGCGGCAAGATCAACACTCGCCAACTATGCATCGGTTTGCCGGTGGCATCGACCAGATAGGGCGGAGGGTAGACGCCGTGTTGTTCATGATAAGCCCGTAGCGCGGTGGCGATTGCTCTCAAGTTCGACGAACAGGTGGAACTGTGAGCCAGCGCACGAGCTGAACCCACTAACGGCCACAAGAAGACGATGACGACGAGCAGGGTGATGACCCCTGTGACGGCGCCGGCGGCGACGACCAGCAGGCTAGACCGCCAGATTTCACGCTCGCGCCGACGGTAGAGGGCGGCCTGTCGGGGATCGGTTTGCGGTCGCAAGGGGACCGTGACCGATTTGCCGCATTGAAAACAGGGGCCCGTATGACCCAAGTAATCATCATCGACAAGAGTGCGACCACCGCAATGCGGACAAGTGAACTCAAGAGGCATGGAGGGCCCCGCGCGCTTGACGCACTGATTCCACGAATTGCCGCGCCAGCGACTCGATGCGCGCCAGATCTCGATCAGCGAGAGCCTTGGGTTCGACGAGTGATCCGCCGATTCCCAGCGAGCAGGCGCCTGCCTTGAGGAAGTCGCCGGCCGTTTCGAGAGTCACGCCGCCGGTGGGCATGAGTCGAACGTGGGGAAACGGCCCGCGGAGGGCTTTCAGGTACTTGGGGCCATGCACGTCCGAGGGGAACACTTTGACGATGTCGGCTCCGGCTTGCCACGCGGTAATCACTTCCGTCGGGGTGAAGGCGCCGGGCATGATGAGTTTGGAGTAACGCTTGCAGAGTTGGATGATTTCGACGTTTGTCGAGGGCGAAACGATGAACTCGGCGCCTGCCAGAATCGCCGCCCGCGCAGTCTCGGTGTCGAGCACGGTTCCCGCGCCCAACAAGATCCGCCGTCCCAAACGGCTCGCCACTTGTTCGAGCACCCCAATGGCGCCAGGAATTGTGAATGTAACTTCCATGACATCGATGCCGCCAGCAAGCAAGGCTTCGGCGACCTCGACCAATTGGTCGCCGCTTGGGGCGCGGATGATGGCGACAATGCCAGTATTGAGGACACGAGCGAGCGGCTCAATGGATGCCATTTCTCACGAATTCCTTATCGCGTGGGGCGAACCTTAGGAGTTGTAACGGCGTACGTAGGGGAGACTCATCAAGGACGGCCGCCCACATCGGACTCCCGAGAAGCGGCCAAGAGATCAAGCTAGGACGACGCCGTCCGACTGTCAATTCACGGTAAGGGCGCCGGTCAGGCGAATTACCGAGAACGGGCAAGGTCTGCCAGAAATCCTGGACTTGACGTGGCGAATATGGATAATGACGACCAGTCAAACGTGTGTTTCTCGTTTTCACTTCGTCCGCCACGGTGGAAGTTTAGGCAGGGGAGGGAAACTTGGCATCCAGCAACGGGCTCAGCGGCGGGCTGATGGATTTTCTGAGGTCGCCGGCGGCGCAAGCCGTCCTGTGGGTGACGGTGCTCGTGATCCTGCTCGTTGTGGGGGCTTGGGTGGTGCTAAGATTTCGCGGTCGCGCCACGGAGGATACGGCGCCGACCAGTGATCTGCTATCTAACTTTCGCGAAATGCACCACGACGGTCACTTGGACGAGTCTGAATTCCGAACAATAAAGACGATGCTTGGCGGCAAGATCCAGCAAGAGTTAAACGGAAACTCGCCTAAGGGTTCCGTGGAACCACCGCAAGCCTAACGACGGGCGAAAGCCTGCCGGTTTGGTAAAGGTGAAGGCTCATGCGGGTCGTGCGGCATGTAGCGGTCCGCGGGTCAGGGAGGCTCCGGGTCGCTCATTGCGGAATGATTCACCGATATAACGATTCACCGATAGACTGCTCGACGATCGCGGACAGGGATGACCTCCAGGGCCTGCGGGCAAGGAAACTTGCCTCTCGGCCGATTCGAGCGACATCTCAAGAACCCTGTCCACGACGAGTCCGACGCAGGCGGCACGACGCGGTAGGGGAGCGAAAGGAGTGGATATGTCCGTAGGGAAGGATTTGGGTGGCGGTCGGCGGGGCGGAAGCACCACCAAGAAGAACGCCTTTTGTTCGTTCTGCCGGAAAAGCTACCGAGACGTCGGCCCGTTGGTCGAGGGTCCCGGAGATGTGTACATCTGCGGCGAGTGTATCGAGCTGTGCCAGTCGATTCTCGACCAAGAGCAGCGTCGCCGCGGCAACACCAAGCAGCTATTCAGCCGCATTCCATCGCCGCGTGAAATCGTCACGCAACTCGATCAGCACGTTGTCGGCCAAGCGGCAACCAAGCGAATTCTCGCAGTTGCCGTGCACAATCACTACAAGCGTCTGTCGCTTGACTGGGAAGGTTCGGGCGTTGATGTCGAGAAGTCCAACATCTTGTTCATCGGTCCCACGGGATCAGGCAAGACGCTGCTGGCTCGCACGCTCGCTCGCATCTTGAACGTCCCCTTCGCGATCGGCGACGCCACGACCCTGACCGAAGCGGGATACGTTGGCGAAGACGTCGAGAACTTGCTGTTGAAGCTGCTGCATGCCGCGGACTTCGATCTGGAGTCGGCTCAACGTGGAGTGCTCTACATCGACGAAATCGACAAGATTGGCAAGACCAGCCACAACGTCTCGATCACTCGAGATGTGTCCGGCGAAGGCGTCCAGCAAGCGCTGCTGAAGATGCTGGAGGGCACCGTGGCGAATGTACCGCCTCAAGGTGGTCGCAAGCACCCTGAACAGCAGTACATTCAGATGGACACGAGCAATGTGTTGTTCATCTGCGGCGGAACCTTTGTCGGCTTGGAAGAGATCATTCGCAAGCGACTCGGAAGAAAGTCGCTCGGTTTCGGTCAGCCAAGCAACGTTCGCGACGAAGCGGAACTGGGCGAGACGCTGGCCCAGGTCACGACCGAGGATCTCATCGAATTCGGCATGATTCCCGAGTTTGTGGGGCGTCTACCGGTCATCTCCTCGCTCGCTCCGCTGGACAAGGATGGCCTGATCCGAGTGCTGACAGAGCCCAAGAACTCGCTGATCAAGCAGTACCAGACGCTGTTCGAAATGGAGAATTGCGGTTTGGAGTTCTCCGAGGGAGCGTTGTCGATCGTCGCGGGCCGAGCCTTAGAGCGAGGAGTGGGAGCTCGCGGTCTCCGGGGTATCCTCGAAGAAATTATGCTCGACATCATGTTCGAACTTCCCGAGCAGCCTGCCGGTAGCAAGTTCCTGGTTGACGAGGATGTGATTGGGGGACGTCGCCAACTGTTCTCAGTCGCCGAGCCTCAATCGAAGAGCGCCTAACGGGCCGCATCCGCGATTAGCAGGGGATGTCGCGACCGATCGAAGTTACTTTACATGGGGCGGGCTTTCGAGCTCGCCCCGTGGCATTGGCGGCCGCGGCGTCAGACGAGCATGCTCGCATCACTCGGTTAGTCGAATTAAAATCAGGCCGAATTCAGTCGGTGTCGACGGCCTTCGTCTTGCAAGCTGGAGTCTTCGTATGTCCAACCAGTTCAACAACCCTTACGCCGCGCCCGAGCAAGTCGTTCCCGCGATCATTGCCGATCCACAGTCGCAATTTAGCGGCGGAGTCTGGCGTCAAGGGAAGATTCTCGTCATGCATCGTTCCGCGGTCTTGCCGCCACGCTGTGTGAAGACGAATGCTCCCGCGGACGGACGATTGAAACGCAAGCTATTCTGGCACCATCAAGCCATCTATCTGGCTCTACTCGTCAACGTAATCGTCTATGCGGTGCTCGCTTCCATTCTGGGGCAGCGAGCGACAATCGAGATCGGCTTGTCGGAAGCAGGTTTTGCGAAGCGCCGACGAGTCATGTGGATTGCCTGGCTGGGAGTGCTTGCCAGCATCGCCATGTTCTGTATTTCCGTCAGTCTGGATTGGGAAACCGTCGCGGCGGCGCCCTTTCTTCTCGGCGGCGCGGTTTTCGGCTTCCTTGGATTCTTGATCTATGGGCTCATTGCGGCGCGGTTGGTCCACGTCCAGAAGATGGACGCTCATTACATTTGGCTCAAGGGAGTACACCCCGAGTATCTCGATATGCTGCCCGTGTGGCCTTACGCCTAAGGGCCGTCTCTAGAGGGGCTGGATGCACTGAGGATCGTCATGCGTGGGGCTGTTGACGCGAGTGCTGACGATCCTGGTTTCCAGTAATCCGTCGGGGGCTGGTTGGAGAAGTTCGAGGAGAGCAGGGGTGGGGGAGTCCGGCGCGAGCCAAGTTCGGCGGCCTTCCGCGTCGAGAAACACTGGCATGCGATCGTGAATGACGGCGAGTTGAGTGTTGGCGGACGTGGTGAGGAGCGTGCACGTCTCCAAGTGCGAGCCGTCAGGGGCTTGCCAACTCTCCCAGAGGCCGGCGGCCGCCAGCAACGCCGCGCCAGGGAGCTGGATCAAGTAAGGGATTTTTCCCTCGGTGGTCTTGCGCCATTCGTAGTAACCATCGAGCGGTATCAGGCAGCGGCGGCGGCGAAACGCGGCGCGAAATGAGGGCTTTTCCGCCACCGTCTCGCTCCTGGCGTTGATCATGCGGCTCCCCATCTTCATATCCTCCGCCCAGGAGGGCACGAGGCCCCAACGCGTGAGCGCCCATTCTCGGGGCGAACAAGTGGTCGCCGCTGCTGCGGCTGGCATGGTGGAAGCTGGGAACGGGGCAGGGGGGAGGCGGACAATCGCGATGGGTTGAGTAGGGGCGATGTTGTAGCGGGGCAGAAACAGGGGCAAGGTTCCCAGTTCGAACTCGGCGGCGACAGCCACGGGGGAAGCGCGAAGCGTAAAGCGACCACACATGGAGGTTTCCTGGGGTTGGCCCTCATTGAAGCGGAATAGCCGGAACAATTATACTAACCGGTTTAACCCGAGGCCGCCGGGGCCCTGGTAATCGCTTTGCTGAATGAGGTGGGCCGTGTACGAGAATGTCGTGGTTGTGGGCGCAACGGGCGCTGTGGGGCGAATCGCATTGAAGCTGTTGGCTGAACGGAACTTTCCCTTCAAGTCGATCAAGTTCCTGTCGTCGGCACGGTCCGCGGGTTCGAAAATCGTCTTCCGCGGTCAGGAGTATACGGTGGAAGAAATGCGTCCTCAGTCCTTCTCGGCGGGTGATTTGGTGATCGCCAGCACGCCTGACGAAGCGGCCAAGGAATTCTGCCCCTGGGCGGTGGAACGCGGCGCCGTCGTCGTCGACGAGAGCGGCTACTGGCGCATGGACCCCAAGGTGCCGCTCGTCATTCCTGAAGTGAACCCCGATGCCGTCGACAAGCACCAAGGAATCATTTCGAGCCCCAATTGCTCAACGACGCAGATGGTCGTCGCCATCAAGCCGTTGCACGACGCCGCGCGCGTGCGGCGAGTCGTCGTGAGCACCTACCAAGCCACGAGCGGCGCCGGAGTCGTGGGGCAAGAGGATCTGGATAAAGGAACGCGCGCGGCGATTGGCAACGAGTCGTACAAGTATCAGACGTTCAAGCATCCCATCGCTTTCAATCTGATTCCTCAAATCGGTTCGCCGAAGCACGAGGGATACACGTCGGAAGAAATGAAGATGGTGTGGGAGACGCAGAAGATCATGGGAGACGACTCGATTCAAGTGTGTCCCACCTGCGTTCGCGTTCCCGTCACGAATTGCCATAGCGAGAGTATTCTCGTGGAAACGGAACGCAAGCTTACCGTCGCCCAAGCACGCGAGTTCTTCAGCGCTTTCCCTGGCATTACCGTCGTCGACAATTTGCAGGCGGGCGAGTATCCGATGCCGAAGGATTGCGACGGGAGCGATGCGGTGTTTGTGGGGCGAATTCGCGAGGACATTTCGAGCCCTAACGGCATCGCTTTCTGGTGCGTTAGCGATAACCTCCGCAAGGGGGCGGCGACAAACGCCGTGCAAATCGCCGAATTACTCGTGGCGCGAAAGCCTGTAGCGAAGGTCTAGCGTCGACGCTGTGAAATCGACGAATGACATGCGCTGCTTCCAGAATGACATGCGCTGCTTCAAGTTGACGCTTGCCTACGACGGCGCGGACTTCGCGGGCTGGCAACGCCAGCCCGATCGGCGGACAGTGCAAGGGGAATTGGAGCGAGCGCTTTTGGCCGTGACGGGAAGGCCAACGGTGGCGATCGCCAGCGGCAGGACCGACGCGGGCGTGCACGCGCTTGGGCAGATGGTAAGCGTCTCGACCACGAGTCAGATTGCCCCCGAGCGATTACGGGAAGCGCTGAACGCGCATCTCCCCGACGACATCGTCGTGCTCGATGTCGAAGAGATGAAGCCGCGTTTTTTCGCGCTGCGCGACACCGTTCGAAAACGCTATCGCTACGTGATTCACGATGGGCGATTGCGCAACGTGCTCACCCGACGCCAGGCTTGGCACGTGCGAGCAGTGCTCGATGTGGATGCGATGCATCGTGCTGCCCAGACTCTCGCGGGATCGCATGACTTCGATAGCTTCGAGTCGGCTGGTTCGCATCGTCTCACTACGCGGCGCACCATCTTCGACATTGGCGTTTGGCGACGAGAATCGTTGGAGGGCAGTTGTGTCGTCGTGGAAGTGGAAGCGGACGGGTTCCTCTACAACATGGTCCGCAATATCACGGGGACGCTCGTCGCCGTGGGACGCGGCAAGAAGCCCGAGTCATGGGTCGCCGAAGTCTTGAACGCTCGTGATCGAAAGGTGGCCGGCATGGCCGCCCCTCCCCAGGGACTGTTTTTGGTGTATGTCGAGATCGCCCCGGGATTGCGACTCGGCGATCCCGATTACTCGGCTATCACCGAGGATGGTTCTTCGACCATCGGAAGGATCGACTGATGCGAGTCGCTCATGTCATCACGCGGATGATCGTTGGCGGGGCCCAAGAGAACACGCTTTATAACTGCGAAGATCTTGCGAGGCTGTACGGGGATCAGGTGCTCTTGATCACCGGACCGGCGCTGGGGCCCGAGGGAGATCTCTTGGAGCGACTTGCAAACCGGGGTGGAGCGGCGCGGACGGAAAGCGAGGGGAGGGGAGGGGTGTTTCGGATCGAGGTGGTGGCGCCTTTACGCCGCGAAGTGCATCCCTGGCGCGATTGGGCGAGCTACCGCGCGATACGTCAATTGCTACGCGATTTTCGCCCCGATGTCGTGCATACCCATAGCGCCAAGGGGGGATTGCTGGGCAGAATGGCTGCTTGGTCTCTGCGAGTGCCGGCGATTGTTCACACGGTGCACGGCGCCCCTTTTCACGACTACCAGCCAGCTTGGGCGCGCGGGCTCATTGGCGGCGCGGAATGGTATGGCGCCCGCAAATGCCACGGATTGATCAGCGTCGCTGACGCCATGACCGATCGCTTGGTCGTTGCTGGCGTCGCGCCGCGATCCAAGTTCGTCACGATTTACAGCGGCATGGATGTCGAACCGTTCTTGAACGCCGCCGCAACTCGCGATCAAGTGCGTACCGAACTGGGTTTCGCGCCCCAACATCGAGTCATCGGCAAGATCGCTCGACTATTTCATCTCAAGGGACATGAGTACGTCGTCGAGGCGGCTCGAACTGTCGTCCAGGCCTGCTCCGACGCTCGATTTTTGTTCGTCGGCGACGGTGTGTTGCGCGACGAACTTCAGCGCAGGATCGACCAAGCGGGGCTTTCCGAGTACTTCGTGTTCACGGGCTTGGTATCGCCGCAGAAGATTCCCGCCTTAGTGGGGGCCATGGATATTCTGGTGCATGCCAGTCTCCGTGAAGGGTTGGCTCGCGCCCTGCCTCAAGCTTTGATTGCCGGAAAGCCCGTGGTCAGCTTCGATATCGACGGCGCCCGCGAGGTGGTGGTAAACGGCGAGACCGGTTTTCTGGTAGCGCCTCAAGATATCGCGGGCTTGGCCGCCGGGCTAAGCCGCTTGGCGTCCGACCCTGCTCTATGCCAATTATGGGGCGGCGAGGGGCAGCGTCGTTTTACTGACCAGTTTCGGCACGAAACCATGACGCGGCGGATTCGCGATTACTACCAGCAATTGCTTTCTCAGAATCATGATTAGGAAGCTTGGTTGTTCTGGGAGGTATGGCGTTCTTGGGTTGTCTGTTAGCGGTGGGTGTTTTTGGTTGCTTGGGTGGGCTTGCGCGGTTGGTGTAGCTTGGTCATTTGGCGGGACTTGGTGGTTTGAGTGGCCTTGGGCGGCTCGCCTTTCCTGGGCCCGCTGGATGCGTTAAACTATCGCGATTCTGTCGTCCGCACCGGTTGTTTCCTGGGGTGTTAAAGATGTCTCGAGGCAAGGATTACATTGGACCGTACCGACGGCTCAGGATGATCCGGCCAGGGGCAACGAGTCAGATTTGGGAAGTAATTCGGGATGGCGATTCGAAGAAGTTAGCCGCCAAGTTGCTGCAGCCTGAGTATGCGAAGAAGCCCGAGGAAATCGAGTTGCTCAAACACGAGTTTGAGGTTGCTCAGGGATTTCGTCACCCGAACGTGATTGAGATTTACGAGTTCAACATCGATCGCGGCATCGCGTACTTGATCTTGGAATTGAGCAACTTCAAGAACTTGAAGATCGTCTTGCGTTCGGGCCTTGACCCGCTTTTGCCGCACTTGACGCGGATCATTGAACAAGCCGCCGAGGGGCTGAAGTATGTCCACGATCAGGGCTGGGTGCATCGCGATATCAAGCCTGACAACTACTTGGTGTCCGATGATGGCGAAGTGAAACTGATTGACTTTGCCATCGCGGTGAAGCCGGTAACGGGACTGGCCAAGCTTTTCGCCCGCAAGTCCAAGATCGCGGGGACTCGCAGCTACATGTCGCCCGAGCAGATCAAGGGCGAACCGGTCGACTTCCGGTCCGACGTCTATAGTTTTGGCTGCATGCTCTACGAGATCGTGACGGGCAAAGTGCCCTTCACGGGTCTCAATTCAGATGACCTTCTGGCGAAGCATGTGCGGGCGCCCGCTCCTTCGCCGCTGGTGGCGAATTCCCAGCTGACTCCGGAATTCAATGCACTCGTCATGCGGATGATGGGTAAAACTCGCGAGGAGCGCCCTGCCTCGATGGACGAGTTCCTGAAGCTGTTCCGCAACATGCGGATCTTTAAAGTCAAACTCAAGACCTAGTATGACTCACCCCGGAAATCCGGGACTCGAAACTCGGCGACACGGATCAGGAATATGAGCGCGGCGAGCACGAACTTAGCTTTTGAGCAACCCATTCTCGAACTGGAAATGCGAGTTCGAGCCTTGGAACAGACCACCGACCAGACTCCGCAAGTCGACGAAGAGCTGAGGCGTTTGCGCCGAGAGTTGGCGGACACTATCAAGAATGTCTACTCGACGCTGTCGCCTTGGCAAACGGTCGAGGTCGCCCGGCATAAAGATCGCCCTTATTCGTCCGACTACTTGTCGCTGGCGTTCGACGAGTTCGTCGAGATGCACGGGGACAAGCACTTTGGCGATGATCGCGCCATCATCACGGGGTTCGCGAAGATCGAGCACTTCAAGGTCTTGGTGGTTGGTCAGCAGAAGGGGCGGACGGTCAAGGAGCGATCCGCTTGCAACTTTGGCTGCCCGCAACCGGAAGGTTATCGCAAGGCGATGGCGAAGATGCGGATAGCGGCGAAGTACGGTTTGCCGATCATCACATTCATTGATACTCCGGGCGCCTATCCTGGGGTTGGCGCCGAGGAGCGTGGTCAGGCTTTGGTGATCGCTCAGAACATGTTTGAAATGTCGCGCTTGAGAACTCCGATCGTGTGCGTGGTGATCGGCGAGGGGGGATCGGGCGGGGCGTTGGGAATCGGGGTGGGGGACCGAGTGGCGATGTTGGAGCATTCCTATTACTCCGTCATCAGCCCCGAGGGTTGCGCGGGGATTCTTTGGAAGAGTCGTGGCTACCGCGAGCAGGCGGCTCAGGCCTTGAAGTTCACCTCCCACGACTTGCTGCGTTTCGGCGTCGTCGACGCGATACTCGATGAACCCCTGGGCGGCGCTCATCGCGATCATCACAAGATGGCGGCCAGGATGCGGCAGTATTTGGTCAAGCAGCTGAGCGATCTGACGACTCAACCGCTCGACAATCTGTTGACGGCTCGTTACGAGAAGTTCCGCCGCATGGGCGTGTTCTTGGAGCAGTAACTCGCGTTGCGAGCGTGCCGTTTTTTTGGCCGCTGTTCTGTTTGAAAGACAGTTCCGGAAACTGTGTCAGAACCTTCAGGAAGCCAGCCCAGACCAGGGCTGGTTTAGGCAAGGGAAAGGGCTGAATGCAACGTCCGATAATGTTTCTTATGTTCGGTTTCAGCCCCGTTTTGCCGGTGGAATTCCCACCCTAGGCGGAACTAACGAGCTGAACCGGAGTTGGTTCAACGAGCTGAACCGGAGTCGGTTCGACGAGCACTATCGAGGGTCTCGCGAAACGCTTCCCGCGTTCGCTCCAAGCCGCGGTCGACGCCTCGTTCAATTCCACGCTCGATGCTTTTCTCGAGCTCCTGACGAACATCGCCAAACACGGAATCGGAGGACTGATCCGAGCCGTCGCCCGAATCTGATTTGCTCATGATCCTGTCCCACGAAATCGACTCGCCCCCCCCTGCTTCACGCGGCCGGTAATCCGGGTCGACCTTATTGTCGAAGTCTTCGAGGTAGGGACCGAGCACTGCTTTGACTTCTTCCGGCATCAGCGAGTCGGCGTCGTGGAGCAAGCGAGCGATGTAGTGGCCCGACTTGGAACGGACAATGGACTGTCGTGCCGTCTCTCCCAGCAGAGTTGCCGCGAACAGGGTGACGACAGCGCAAAACAACACGCCCTTGCCGAAGCCAAAGATGGCGCCCAATTGACGATCGAAGTCCTTCATCTTCATCCGCTCGATCGTGGTCGACAAGACGCGGAAGAGCAACCAGATCAGCGACGAGGATGCCACATACAGGATGAGCATCGCCAAGAAAACGTTCCACGGAGCTTCGGCGTTGATCTTCGGCGCGAGCTCGCCGCGGAAGCGATAAGCGACGAGGTAACTAACGATCATTGACGCAAGTGATGCGACTTGCCAAGCAAGGCCCTTGAGCGCGCCCCAAAGCGTCGCGGCGCCCAGCACGACCAGCATAATAATGTCGTAGGCTTCCATTCCCACGGACCTCCAGATCTCGGAATTCGAAAGGCTGGAGTATATCGGGCGCCCCGAGACTCACAAAGATCAAGTCTTCGTCTGGCTGCCTCAGAACGCCTTGCGGCTGTCTAGGAGCAGGGTGACCGGCCCATCATTGACCAAGGTCACTTGCATGTCGGCTCGGAATCTCCCCGTGGCGACCGGAATTCCTTGAGCTCCCACGGCGCCAATGAACGCTTCGTAGAGTCGCTCGGCGAGCTCTGGCGGCGCCGCCTCGAGGTAGCTCGGCCGACGTCCCTTGCGACAGTCGCCCCACAACGTGAATTGGCTCACCACCAGCATGGCGCCTTGGATATCTCCCAGGGCGAGGTTCATTTTTCCCGCCGTGTCGTCGAAAATTCGTAGACCGATGATTTTGTCGGCGAGATATCGCGCATCCTCCTCGACGTCGTCGCGGGCGACTCCCAACAATACGAGAACGCCACGTTCAATGGCTCCAACTCGTTCGCCGCCCACCGTAACGTTCGCCGAAGTGACTCGCTGGACACAAGCTCTCATCGTCGACACAGGCGGGAAACCGCCCGCTCCCCAGGTTGATCCCATTTCCCTCGGGAGGCTCTTCACCCCTGAGGACCGCCATCCGACGCCGAATTCGGGCCGTTATCCGTGTCGAGTCCGCGATCCGAACGCACCTGACGGACGGCGTTCATGACATCTTGAACGAGGGCGTAGTTGGCGGACAAGCTACCCGCTTGCACCAGGAAGGACGCGCCGATGATGGCGACGCCGAGCAGGGCGCCCAATAAGTGAAAATTGACCCAGTCGCCCGAGTTGCGGACCAAACTGTTGCCAGGCTCGGAGGCCGCCCCTAACGCGACGATCCCCAGAACCGTGAGAATGCCGCATAACGCCCAAGGAAAGGTGCGCCGTTTGAGTCGAGCACAGCGGTCCGCGAGATCTTGGTCGAGCGAATAGGCTTCGCACACTTCCTTGCACCAACGACTCGTGCCAATGAAGTAAGTCACGGTCACACTGTTCACCAAGACGGTGACCAAGGCCGCGGAAAGGCCGAAAAGCCAGTGTAGGCTGACGCGTTTACGCTGGGGCGTCAGTGTCTGGTTCAGTTCCTCGCGAGCTGCTCGCGCCGCGTTCAACTCGTCGGCGTCGGGCGAACGCTGGCGTTCCAAATTGCGGACTCGCGCCGCGGCGTCAAGCCAACGAGTGACTGCGGAATTGTAATCGCCGATGGAAAGGCCGATCAGCAAGTTCACGGCCAATAACGCCAAGGCGAACAAAGCAAGGCTGAAGAAAATACGCGTCATGTCTCTTAGTGTAACTACTCGTCCGGCGACTGCGACGGGGCGAATGTCTGCAGTAGGAATCGCTCGGTGTCGTCTACCACCTGTTGGCTCGCAGGGGGCTGAAAGGCGAAACGCTGCGGTTCGAGTTCGGCTTCGAGATTCACTTCGTAGAAGTCCAGTACGGCAATTTCCGCGGCGTCGGCGAGTCCATCCATGGTAATGCCGCCTAACTCGGCGGCGGAATTCGCGTCATTCATTCCGTTCCGCTCGGGAGCCGTACCGCGCGTTTCGCCACGACGACTGCGGCGGTACTCGATCCGATACGGGAACGCAGGCAAGCGACTATCGCGACTCATCACAATCACCACCACGTCAGGCAGGTGTGCGGGAAGACGCTCGATCGGAACCGGTTGCCGTTGTTCGATGGGACCTTTGACCGAGGGAACCAAGATGGCGAGGATTTCGGGTTTCCAGGTTCCCACCAACACCCAGACCGGCGTGTCATCGACGAGTCGCGGTTGGGCGAGTCCGAATTGAAAATGTTCGTTCAGGCCATGGATGAGTCGCGAGAGACCGCCCAGCGCCATCCAGTTCCGCATGACCAAGTCGGGCGGTAGTCGCGCCTCGCGTTGGAGCACGTCGCGAACCGTGCGTAAATCGATGCGACTCAGCGATTGTTCGCCTGGGAGGTCGCGGCGCGACCAGAAGAATCGCCCATCGTTGATCTGTTGGATCGAAGCGACGTCTTGGCCGACCTGAAATTTGAGTTCCCAGCGGACTCGAGGACGTTCGCTGGGGGTGGGGGACCACTGGCTGTAGCTGCCAACGCCGCTGATTTGCTGCTCAAACAACTCGACTCTTTGACGGATTTTGCATTCGAGATTGGGGAGTGCGAGGAGGCGTCGCGCGGATTCCGCCAACAATTCGGCTCCCGGCAACGTCTGGGAGCTATCCACCTCGTCGGCTTGCCCCAGTTGCGGCGCTGAATTGTCTGTTGACTTGTAACTCGTTAGCTGGAATCGACTTGCGATTTTCTGTTTGTTCCAATGCCAAACGCCGAAGCCGGCGGCGCCGACGAGGATCGCGGCGACCAAGAGCACACGGAGGCTGGGCAAGCTATTCCTCATGAGCCGGTTGTGCGGATTTTGCCAAAGATTCGAGATGAAGTGGGCCGAACATAAATCCACAGAGACGTGCGCTCACTGCCGCCGCGCCAACGGGAGGGATTCTACGTCCGACTGGCCGGTGGGTCTACGTCAAGTCGCGGCCCGGACCGCGGGTTGGTGGAAATGAGCGGACCTGGAGAGACCGAAAACAAACACCCGCAACGCGAGGGTCGGGACGATCCCGATTCCCAGTCGACTGCGGGCCGTCAGGGGGGGAGATCATGAAGATCCGAATGTGGCACTGGATTGCCTGTGCAGTCGTGGCGTTGTCCACGGGCTGTGCTGGCCTCAAAGAGTACAACTTGCCGCCCGCCCAGCAGTTGCTGGAACCTGGGCCCGGCGTAGGTGGGCCAGGACCGGGAGTTATCCCGCCCATGGCTGGGCCAATAGCGCCCGTGGTGGGCATGGGAGGTATGGGAGGGATGGCGCCGGCGACGGAGCCAACCGCCCAGGTGCTCTTCCACAAGCCTGATGGCATGCAAGTCCGCTGGGATGTGGGAGGCGTGGGACAGTTCGATTCCACGCCCTTGGTCGTGCCGGGTCGGCAGAACTTCCCGCAAGGGGGCATCTACCGCTTGAAGATCACCAACATCGGCGGCCGTGAAGGCGTCGAACTCTACCCGACGCTCGAGGTTGGCCCTTCGACTCCTCGGAGCGAAGCGTTCCTCGCCCACAATGCCATCCCGATTCAGTTCACGGAAGAGGATTTCGACCAAGTCCTCACCGGCAATTTCGTGACGAAAGTGATCTACTTGCCCGATCCGGAATTCCAGGAGTTGGCCCTGGCCGGCGTCGAGACTCTTGTCAGCACTCGACTTGATCCTGGCACCGATCCCATTGTGGAAGCAGATCGCCGAGGCACGATCCTCGCCGTGATCCGACTCGGCAACAAGGACATCGAGTTGCCTGGCTCGAATGACGATGCGTTGCGGTTAATGTCGTGCGCCCCGGCTGGCTACAACGGTCAGATGTTCGGACCGGGAGGAGCGCCGGCGGGTCTTCCTAATTATGTGTCGGGCGTCACCATGCCCCAGTACGGGATGCCCATGAGCGGTACTCCCATCGGATTGCCTGGCCCGCCGCACATCCCGCTCGGTGCACCCGCTGGCTTGCAGAAGCACGTCATGCGGAACCATACGCATGTCTACATGCCGCCGCCGACCCATAAGGTCAAGCTGCATGTGAAGCAGCAGCCTGGATTCAGCTATCCAGCGCCGCCGTCTCGAGCCTACATCCGCGAGCAGTCGATCCATGCGACGCAGATGAACGGTATTCCTCGCTACCAGACGCACGAACACGTGCCCTAACGGTTCGGCGGACTCCTCTCTCCCCACTGTCCCTCCCGGTCGCTCGACCGGGAGGGGTGGTCCGGCCTTCGTGACGCCGCGAGGCGGTATCTTTCTCCGTTAGGGTCATCGCCATGCGTCAGTTCACTCGTTTCTCTCGCCGCCGCTGGTCGCTGCCACTCGCGTGGTGCGCGGCTATCGCTTGCCAGTTGGTCGCCGCAAGTTTGTTGCTCGCTCAACAAGGGCCCATTCATTACTTCCACTCGGGCAATTTACCGCCCGGAGTCGTCGGACAGGGGCAAGCGATGCGAGGCGGACCGACGCCTGGCTACTTTCAGCCCGTGGAGGTCCGCGGTCCCCAGGGCACTTTGATCTCCGCAGCCGTGAATGGCGAATTCACGGAAGGAAAGTCCGAGTCTTTGCTCACCGGTATGCTGATCGGCCAAGTCTATCGCTTCAAAGTGGCTCGCATTCCAGGTTTTGAAACGGATGAAGTGTATCCCACCGTGGAAGTGGTCAGCCGACTGCACCCGCCGCCGGGACAAGCTCTGCGCTTTCCCATTCCGATTGAACTGACGCAGCAAGAAATCGAACTCGCCATCACGGGCCGCTTTGTGACCCGCGTGATTTACCTGGAAGATCCTTATCGAGCCTTGCCGGTCAAGCAAGAACCGCAGGACCCACAGCGCTACTTCGAAGCGCCGCCCGCGGGCGATGCGCTGCGAATCGCGGATGAACTGGGGAGACCCATGGCGATCCTGCGCATGGGGTCGCGGATTCCCGATCCTCAGCGTGAGACCACGAATCTGGGATTTGGTTACGGTCACCCGCCGCTCCTGCTTTTTGAACGCCCTGCTCCACTGCAACGCAACGCCGGCCTCGAACCCCCCTACACCGGAACCCCACGTGGACAACTCGCGGTCCCGCCGCGCCGAGTCCCCCTGCGCCAATGAAGATCACACTCTGTCGCACCTTCACTCGCTGGCTGGCGCTCAGTGGCGCCGCCTGCTTGCTGCTGACTCTGCCAGCGTGCCGAACGATGGCGCCCAGTGCTCCGTCCGTTGCGGTTTCTCCTCGCTCATCCCCCAAGGAAGCGACGGGATCGCGGGTCGACGTTGCTGCTGCTGTACCGCGGACTGAATCGCCGCCGAGTTTGCCGGCGGTTGAAGAACTTGCTGACGCCGCTCCCGTCGTTAACTCCGATGGGGAAGAAGTGCGTCCGGTCTCTTACGATCCCCCAACGTTGCCGCCGCAGGCGTTTGGCGGCGCCGCGGGACCGGCGACCGGTCATTTCGGCGACCTCGTCGGGGATTGCCCGCCCGGAGGGTATCCCCACAGCCTGAATGCCTGCCCGCCTGGTATGGGCGAAGAGGGGATGGATCACGGCTATTGGCAACCCGATGGACTGCATGGGCCTTGGCCTTACGACGAGTACATCTTTGATGGCGGCGACCGCGATGTACCCGTGAAAGTGGATGGCGATTGGACCGTCCGCGGTATTGATCAAGAAGACACGATCGCCCACTACGACACATTGCAAGGGCGCCGTGAAGTGACGCCAAGCAATCGAGTGCCAATTTACGCGCCTCGCTTTGCATCCGTGCGCAAGGTCTACGGGCTGGAACTCCACGAGGGCCACGAAAGACTTGCGGGTGTTGAGAATCCGGTGCGGCTGAACAGTCAAGAAGCGAATCGAATCGTAACCTCGGCAGTGCAACAGACGCCGCCGGTCCTGGAGCACAACTTCCGCAGCACCGTCGCCTTACGCGACCAGACCCGCGGCATCGGCGTCGAAAACCTGCAACTCCTCCAAGGCTTCAGCGACTTTTTCTTGCCCTACGAGGACTTCCGAGTTATTCGTCGCGGACAGTTCGACGCCACCGAAAGGGCTCGCCTGTCGCAACGAGTCGCTGCGGCAATCGTGTGGACTCGCGACCAGTCCGTCCAAGTCGTGATCGAGGGGGCGCCCGCCTACGAGGCCAAGGGAACCAATCGAGCGGCCGAAACAACTCAGTACGAGTTGCCTCCGGGCAAGCCGCGACTTCGCATCATCAAGGTTGCTTCCAAGTCGGAAGCTCAGCCTGGCGAAGAGATCGACTTTACTCTTCGGTTCGACAATGTCGGCGATCAACGCATCTCCAACGTGACGATTATCGATAGCCTGACAACGCGTCTAGAATACGTCGACGACTCAGCTCAGTGTGATCGAAAGGCCAAGTTTGGCACGCAAGGAAACGAGGCTGAGTCGCTGCTCTTGCGGTGGGAGATCGCCGAGCCGCTGGATGTCGGCCAAGGTGGCATCATCCGCTTCAAGTGCAAAGTCCGCTAATCATCCTGCTCGCGCGTTAGTCAGCGGAGCAGGACTGGGGAGAGTGCGAATAGCGTCGAGCACTTGCGAGACGCTCAACTCGCGCAGGCACGCTTGATGGACAAGCGGACATTGCTTCTTGTTGCAAGGTCGGCACGGAAGGTCGCGATACAGCCAACGCTCGACGGGACTATAGTTGACGCTCCAGGCCGGATCGGTTGGGCCAAACATGGTCACCGTTGGAATCGTGAACGCCGCGGCGATGTGCCGCGGACCACTATCCGTGGTGACCAGGGCGTGACTTCGACAGATCACGGCTTTCGAGACACCCAGGCTGAGGTCTTGGTCGGCCATCGAAACGACCCGCGGATGCCCTACCCTTTGCTCAATCGCCGCGACATCCGCTCGCTCCTTGGGACCGCAAAGAAGTAGGACGGAGGTCGTCGAGTCCGTGACGAGTTCTCGGCACAACTGCTCGACGCTCTCCTGGGGCCAAACTCGCGCGGGTGAAGTCGCCGAACCGATATTCACTGCGACCACGCGCTGTCCCGTAAGTCCCAATTCCTGCCACGCGCGTTCCGCGCCAGATTCGTCGCCAGGTAAAGTGGCCAGCTGCAACTGACGGTTGGAGATATCGCAGCCTGCCGCTTGGGCGAGTGTCAGGTACTGATCGACCGCCGACCAAGGTCGTAATCGCCAACCATTTCGCGGCGCTGCCGGTCGGTTGTTGAGCAAGAACGCTCGTAAATTCCTCGAGTAACCGATTCGCTCCCTCGCCCCGCTCCGCCATGCCGCCCAGGCGCTGTGAAACGAATTGGTGAGCGTAATCGCCATGTTGGGGCGAAGGGCTTGCAGCACGGGAATCAGGCCCTTACTGCGAAGTTCTGGCTTGTTGCTATGGCGATCCCAAAGCAACTGCTCGTCTAGCCAATGAGTGCCAGCGAGCACTTGGGCTACGTAGGGACGCATCACCCCGATAATGCGAGTCGGCGCGGGGAATCGGTGACGCAAGGTCCGGAGCGTGGGCGTCGCCATGATCACGTCTCCCACCCAATTCGGGAGGAAAACGCAAATCGTGGCTGGATCGCTTCTGCTCGATGAGTGAGTTACTGATCTAACCATAGGGAAACGTGGTATCCCAAAATCGAGCCAATTCGACAAGATCGAATCGCGCCTATCCCAATCTTGGGAGGCCTCTCGCATTTCCCCGGAACAGATGAGTCCAGTTATACTCGCATCATCGCGAACGGCGATTGCCGGATACGCGAGCCATTTTCTTTCATTATCAGGTGTTCTTACATGGTCGAATTCACCTCGCATACGGCGGGTTTTCCCTCCCGCCCGCCACAGCCACCCAATACCGAAGGTGGCATGCTCTCCGTCCTCTGCATGCTCTCCGGCCCCCGAGTCCATTCCCGCAAGCATGGTGACAGTGGGCTCTGGGGACGATTCTTCCTGGCGGCGGCCTTCGTCGCCTGCTTCCTCGGGGGAGTCTCGGGGGCTGCCACTTGGGTTCTCGGAGCGAATGCTGACGACGTTGGCGCGAATTCGGGCGATCGCCTGTTGGCCGATTACTTTCGCCTAAAGACCCACGAGATTGAGAAGAGCAGCATGTCGGATATTCGCCAGTGGTCGGATTGGGAAGCGAAACGCGGCGAGTACCGACGACAATTGCAGGAAATGTTGGGACTGGATCCGTTGCCTGAACGCACCCCGCTTCGCGCTACGATCAACCAAGTGGTTGAACGCGAGGGAATCGTGGTCGAGAGTCTCCATTTCCAATCACGGCCAGGTCTCTATGTGACGGCCAATCTCTACCGCCCCCAAGACCTTAAGGGAAAGGCGCCAGCGATTCTCTACGTGTGTGGCCACGGAGGAGTAAAGAAAGATGGAGTCAGTTACGGCAACAAGACGCACTATCAACATCATGGCGTCTGGTTCGCCCGTCATGGCTACGTGTGCCTCATCATCGACTCATTGCAGCTCGGAGAGATCGAAGCGACTCACCACGGAACGCATCACTTCGGCATGTGGTGGTGGCTGAGTCGAGGCTATACGCCCGCGGGCGTTGAAGCGTGGAACTGTATTCGGTCGCTCGACTATCTTCAGTCTCGCCCGGAAGTGGATGGGCAGAAACTAGGAGTGACCGGAAGGAGTGGAGGCGGCGCCTACAGTTGGTGGATCGCAGCGCTCGATGATCGCATTCGAGTGGCAGTTCCCGTGGCTGGCATCACCGATCTCCGCAATCACGTCGTGGATGGAAAAGTCGCGGGGCACTGTGATTGCATGTTCATGGTGAATACGTACCGCTGGGATTATCCTCAAGTTGCGGCATTGGTCGCGCCTCGTCCCTTGCTCTTGTCCAATACGGATCGCGACCCCATCTTTCCGCTTGATGGCGTTGTTCGCACCTATGAAAGGACTCGTGCGATTTATGAACTGGATCGCAAAGCGACGCAACTCGGTCTCAACATTACCGCTGGCCCGCATAAGGACACTCAAGAATTACAGGTGCATGCGCTGCGTTGGTTCGACGAACATCTCAAGCAAACGCCTCGACTAATTCGCGAGCCCGCCGAGCCGCTGTTTCAGATTGCTGATTTGCGAGTTTTCACGGAACGTCCCGGCGATCAGTTGAACACGACGATTCACGAGTCTTTCGTACCGCTCGCCTCCCCTCCCCTGCCTCGAGACGCGGAACATTGGCGTGCGATGAACAGTGACTGGAGACAGGCACTGAGTGAGCGAGTTTTTCGGGGGTGGCCCAAGAACCCCGGTTCACTTGATCTGCATCCTGTGTGGGACAAAACAAGTAACGGAGTGCGGTTGCAAGCGTTCGACTTCTGGAGTGAGCAACCTTATCGACTGCGCCTCTACATCGCGGGCAGAGCCGATCTGAAGAAAGCGGATCTCGTGACATTAAACGTCATGGATGACGCGGGTTGGCGCGAGTTCTTGGCGGCCTATCAGGGGGATTTCGGCGAGTGTCTCGCGGAACACCACGCCGGGAAAGAGAAACCCACGCCAGATAAGGCAGCGGCGGAAGCCAATCGAAAGATGTTCGCGACTTTTCCCTGGTTGATGGCCTACGTGGCGCCCCGCGGAGTCGGACCAACTTCGTTCGACGATCGTCCCAGAGAGCGAACTCATCTACTCCGACGGTTCTACTTGCTGGGGGAGACGCTCGAGTCGTCGCAAGTTTGGGATGTGCGGCGAGCGATCCAGGCCTTACGCTCGACGCCCTGGGCGAGTACGCCTGTCTGGTTACAAAGCGCCGACGCCATGGCTGGCGTCGCTTTGTACGCCTCGCTATTCGAGCCCGATATCACGAGGCTGGATTTGCATCGACTGCCAAGCTCGCATCGCGCTGGTCCTCCTCTGTTGAACGTGATGCGATTTCTCGATACGCCTCAAGCTTTGGCGCTGGCTGCCGAACACTCCCGAGTCGTCGTGTATCAAGATCGTCCCGAAGAACACTGGGAGTATGTTCGCGAAACGGTCCAGCGTCTCGATTGGAACAAGAAACAACTGCAATTCCGTCCCGTCGTGCTGGGAGGTGCTCCATGAAGATCTCGTGTCCCGCCTGCCAACACCGCTTGGGATTGAACGACCCCAAGCCGGGAAAGTACCAACCGAAGTGTCCGAAATGCGGGGAACGCTTCCTGCTGCTGATTCCCGCGAATGTTGGCGAGGAGCCGACTGTCGAGCGCCTTGCGACCGCCGCGAATGCGACGCTGGCCAATGCAACGCTGGCGTCTCCCCCCACCGCGTCGGCGGAAGCAACGCTTGCAGGTCCCATGGCATCCTCGACGACTCCACCCACGAGCACGAAGACGTCGACCGTCGGAGCGGGGGCTACGGGCTCTCCCGTCGATCCACTGGCGACCACGGTCGATAGTCTGGCCTCGACGGTGCGTTCACCCTCCCCTGCTCCAACGTCCGCCCCTGCTCCAGCGCCGTCAACTCCACCCTCGCGGCCAACCATCCCGACTCAGGGGCCCTCGACTTCGCCGAAACCAGCGACTGCCGAGCAAACGCTCGCCTTTAACGCTGCGCAGAATGCCGACGCGACCTTAGCGCATGCACCGCCGTCGACTTCTCCGTCAGCGCCAGTCACGTCCTCCACGACAGTCCATGGCGTGGCGCGTGCCAGCGACTCAGCGAAGACGATGGCCGCCGAGGTTGAGCAAACACTGGCGCATTCCACCGTCAATGAATCGGGAGGTTTTGCACCTCAGGCCGCGCCGCGCGTTGCATCCGCGGCGGCGACGCAACATGACGCCACGGTGATGCATGGGCCTGCCGCCGCGACGGCCGTTGATCCGCAGGGACCCACGGGCGCCGCGCAGCGTCAATTGCCCGAGAATATTGGCGGGTATCGGATTTTGAAGGAGTTGGGGCACGGAGCGATGGGGGATGTCTACCTGGCTCGGCAGGTGTCGCTCGATCGCGATGTCGCTTTGAAAACGATTCGCTCGCAATGGGCGAAGAATCCAGCGTTTATCGCCAGATTTACTCGCGAGGCGTATGCCGCCGCGCAATTGACTCACCATAACATTGTGCAGATTTACGATTTGGGGGTCGATGGAGAGTTTCACTTCTTTAGCATGGAGTTTGTGCGTGGCGAGGCGCTCGATCAGATCGTGAAACGCGAAGGGCCCTTGCCGCCCCGAGTCGCCGCGGGCTACGTCCTGCAAGCTGCTCGTGGTTTGCTCTTCGCACACCAAGTGGGAATGGTGCATCGCGACATCAAGCCCGCGAATCTGATGCTCAACGACCAAGGGTTGATCAAGGTGGCCGACATGGGACTCGTCAAGGTTCCCTTGGCGGGGAATGAACGAGTGCCGGCGGTCGACTCCTCGGGTTCAACTGGTTCGATGAGCGGAGGCTCTCCGTCTCGTTCCGCCATGATCCAGAGTTCGTTGAGCGCGACCTTGACGCACTTTGCCGTGGGAACTCCAGCGTACATGCCTCCCGAACAGGCCGACGACGCTTCGTCGGTGGACCATCGGGCGGACATTTACTCGCTGGGGTGCACGCTCTATGCGTTATTGGCCGGCCGTTCGCCCTTCGAGGGCGGCTCGATTATGGAGATCCTGGATAAACATCGTACTCAGCCCATCGCCTTGCCGCCCGAGATTGCGCGGAAGACGCCCGCGGAGTTGATCGCGCTGGCGGAGAGAATGACGGCGAAGCGACCTGAAGATCGATATCCCGATCTACAACAGGTGATCGATACGCTTGATCGGTTTTTGAACGGGGGCTCTACCTCCGAGTCGAAGCCCTTTCGTCCCGAGGACTCCGATGAATTAGAACAGGGTTTCAAGGAATTCAATTCGGCGTCGGGGAAGTGGCTGCGACGAGCGGCCACATTCGGTGGGATCGGCATTCCGTTGGCATTGGCTCTCGTCGCCTTGCCGTTCAGCCTTCGCTTCTCGCTCGGCGTGCTCCTGACGTTGGCGACTGGCGCCGTGGCCTATACGGTGATCGCGGGAGTTCGCGACCGCACCTATTTGTTCGGACGCATAAGACAATGGATCGGTTCTCTGCGGTGGGTGGATTGGTTGAGTTTCGGTGTGGGCTGTCTCCTCCTTTCGCTCTTGTTGCTATTGGTCATGGGGGTCGCTGGAACGCTGGCGATCGTGCTGGTTGCGGTGGCCGCGGCGTTCGCCATCCATGAAGTAGGCGATCGCCGGTTAGCTCGGCAACGGATCGAAGCGATTGCCAGGCTGGAACGACTGCTGAAGCACCGTCGGCTTGCGGGGGTCGATGAAACGGCCTTGCGACAATTTGTCGCCAGTCATGCCGGAACTGACTGGGAGGAGGGATTCGAGCAACTGTTTGGTTACGAGGCGTTGATCAGCGCGCGTGATGCTTGGGGGAAGGATGCCCAGGGGCGAAGTCGCCCACGTTTTAGACCTTGGCGCGAGCCGATCGTGCGTTGGTTTGATGCTCGCGTTCAAGCAGCTCGTGACGCGCGTCAACGAAAGACTTTGGCTCGAGTTGAAACCCAGCAACTGGTATCCGCGGGGATGACGCCCGCGGCGGCAAGGCAGCAAGCGGCCGCCATGGCCGACGGTCTCGTGCAGCAGGCGGCGGCCGCTCGCGCCGCCGATGCGGAAGGTCAAACGCGAGTGCTTGATCCCCGCGAGCTGGCCGAACTCAAACGCCGTCGCGTGAAGGAGATGCTGGCCGCCGCTCGATCGGGCGCCACAAAGGAGCAAGCGTCGCCTCAATCCTCTTTGGCATCGCTGGTGTTCTGGCCGATTCAGGTTCTGCTGGGAGCACGTCTGCGATTTCTCGTCGGCTGCTTCTTGCTCGCTGGTTGCTTGGCATGGGCTAACCAGAACGGTCTTTTGTCCCGCTCGGGGCTGGATCAGGCAAAGGCGGCTGCGCAGGCGGCGAAGTCGGGGAGGATGCTCTCCGTTCTTGAGTTCGCATTCCCCACGGAGCCGAATGCGTTGGCGTGGCCCCTGGTGGGCGGGTGGTTCACAAGCATCGCACCGGGCATCGCTGGCATGATGTTGATTGTGTTGAGTCTGGGGCGAACTTGGAAATCTTGTGTGGCCAGCATCGCCGGAGCGGGTTTGATTCTGCTCGGACCGGCGCTCGGAGTTCCCGGAGTCAATGCGCTGGGAGGCCCCGAGGCGACAAGTCTCGTGCTTGGCCTTATCGTTGCGGCCTTGGTGACTTTGATTCCAGTCGGCCGCAAGTAATCTTTGGTTGGTCGAAATTCACGCGCGCAAGCGAGAGGCTTGCGCGTGTCATGCGGAATGAGCTTCGTTACTACGGGCACAGTTGCGACAGCTGGATCGAGGGATACGATTGGGGATGAATCACTTCCCGCCCTGCTCTCCTGTTGCCGCTTGGATGGGATATACTTCCCGACATCTGTATTGAATCGCGGCGATAGGCCGCTAGTTTTACTCTGACATCCTTTTTCCAGCTTTGAGATTCCATGGCATCCTGGATCGCCGATCGAACCAAGACATTTGACAGCAGTGGCATTCGCAAGGTTTTCGACCTGGCTGCGAAGATGAAGGATCCGATCAATCTGTCGATCGGCCAGCCCGATTTCGATGTGCCCGAACCTGTCAAAGACGCATGCGTTGATGCCATTCGCTCTCGACGGAATGGTTACGCGCTCACTCAAGGCATGCCCGTGCTTCGCGAAAAACTACAGGCTCGCGTAAATGCGGAGTATGGGCACGCGGACCGATCGGTTTTCGTGAGTTCCGGGACCAGTGGTGGATTGGTGTTGGCCATCTGGTCGTTAATCAATCCGGGCGATGAGGTCATTATTTTCGAACCTTACTTCGTCATGTACGAGTCGCTGGTGAAGATGGCTGGCGGCGTCCCCGTGGTGATCGACACGTATCCCGATTTCAAGATCGACCCTGCCAAAGTCGAGCAAGCAATCACGCCTCGCACCAAGATGATCTTGTTAAACAGTCCCGCGAATCCGACGGGAGCTGTCGCCAGTGATGACGAGGTTCGGTCGCTCGCCGAGCTAGCTCAGCGTCGCGACGTTGTGTTGGTCTCGGATGAAATCTATCGCTACTTCTGCTACGACTCGCCCTTCGCTTCCCCCGCGAAATATAACGATCGCACGCTGGTGATCGATGGGTTTTCCAAGAGCCATGCCATGACAGGGTGGCGGTTAGGTTTCGTCCATGGTCCCAGCGAGATTATCCAGACCATGCTCAAGCTACAGCAATATACCTTTGTCTGCGCGCCGCAGCCCGCGCAGTGGGCGGGAGCAGTCGCCATGGATGTGGAGATGACTCCCTACGTGGAAGCATACCGTCGCAAGCGTGACCTCTTGGTGGCGGGGTTAAAGGACTACTACGAGTTGGCGACGCCAGGCGGCGCCTTTTACGCGTTTCCGAAAGTTCCAAGTGGCAGCGCCACGGAGTTTGTCGCCCGAGCGATCGACAACAACCTGCTCGTCATCCCTGGCAACATCTTTAGCCGGCGAGATACGCACTTCCGCATTTCATACGCCGCCGACGATGCCGTGATTCATCGCGGCATCGAGGTATTGCAAAAGCTTGCTCGTGGTTGATCGGTTAAGGATCGTCCCCTGTTAACTTCCCAGCCCAGCGCAAAGTGCGAACAACGTGACGATTCCTAATACGGTTGCGCCAACTACGACGGCGATCAGAAGAGGTTTCTTCCAATCACTTGGTGCATCACCTGTTGCTTGGCCTGACTGACCATTGATCAAGAAACGATAGACTTGGTCCTTGTACCGATAGGCCATGATCCAGACCGGCACCAGCAACGGCTCGCTGTTGAGTCCTTCGATGCGCACATTAACGCGAACATTCCTCGCTTCACCGGGGACATAGGCCCGGCAGGCATTGATCTCGCTTGCTTCGAGCCCTTGTTGCGCCAGGGGGCGAGCGTACCGGCGTTGTACGCGAAACTGTTCGAACACGGCGTTTTCCAGATCGACTTGATCTGGGGGAACGCCGTGGGACAAATCGTACGGGCAAATTGCTTGCGTCTCCTGGGGAGACAGCACGCTGCTGGCGCCGATCAAAAGCCCCGAATAGCGACCGCGATGCTCCCCGCTTACCGGACGCCATTTGGCTCGAGCCGTGTAAGGAACGTCGCTGGAGTCGGCGGTCCAGTACGTCAGTGTGCGGGCGCTGAAGACCCAATAGGGCACGTAGACGGCGCGCATCGTGTCGATCGTCGCATTCTTCGCCAGGTCGCTCGGGTGCCAGAAGCTATGGCCGAGCCATTTGCGGAGGATCGCCTGGGCATCTTGTTGCGGAATACGAAAAGGCACGATGCGTCGCGGGGAAAGAACTTGGATGTCTCTTTGCGGTTGCAGAGCCGTGGACCCGCAAAAAGGACATCGCAGGTTCTGGGCCGACGCGTCGTAACTCATCGACGCCCCACAGCCGTCGCACTGAAAGTTGTGCGTCGCATGGAGCGTCGTTGTTTGCTCCGCCGCCAAATTGCGATTCGGCGCCTCGCGACCGCAGTTCGCGCAGAATAGATCTTCTTCATCGATTAGCGCTAAACAGACCGAGCATTTTTCGAGCATTTCAGACATGGCAGTCCAGGTTACCTCCCAGCGAAGCTCGAACAGAAAGTCGATGCCTTAACGGTTTGGTTCCGCGTGGCGAATCAATGCGATAGCGCGGCGATTAACAGTCCAATCACGACCAGTATGGCGAGCCCGATCGCGATCGCAGCCGCGATTCGCCCCGTCGACACTGGTTTGTCGCCCGTGGTCTTGCCGGTCTGTCCGTTGATCAGGAAGCGATATAGTCGCCCTTGATAGCGGTAACTCAGCACGTACACAGGCAGTAGACACAAGTCAGAACTTGCCTGACTGAAATGAGTCTCGACGTGAAGGCCTCGGTGAGTATCGCCCGGCATGAAAGCCGCGACGTTCGCCTGTTCGCGCCGAAAAAACTCCTGGCGACTCGCTTCCATGGCGATTTGATCGTCGATCGAATATTCCTCGCAAAGCCACCCCGCGAGATAGAACGGTTCGTAGCGACGCAGCGCCGGCAACTGAAACGGCTGGATGCGATCGGCCTCGGCCTGTGGGAGTCCTCGACTACCAGATACCAAGTAGCCCGCGTAATAGCGATGATGGCGGCCTGCGAGCGGCCACCACTCGGTTTCCTGGACTTGACGGGTGCGGGTCTGTAGTTTTCCATCCGGTCCGGTCGTGGTGTAAGTCTCTGTCCGATACCAGTACTCGCCGATCTCTGCTTGCCAAACGCTTTGGGCCAGCATCGAGAATGACCAGAATGGCAGGTAGACTCCCCGAATTCTGTCGACGATGGAGTTCTTGGCGAGATCACCGGGGCGAAACCAACTGTTATCGGTTAGCCACTGTTGAAACTTGGCCTGGGCCTGAGCGGGCGTCACCCCAAAACCAATGACAAATTCTGGTCGCTGGCGTCCCGAGATCTCAGGAGCAAATTCCACGACGTAGGACGAGTCGCAAAAGGGGCACGAATAGCTTCGCTGATTCAAGTCCATGCCGACTTCACTGCCACATTGATTGCAGCGAAAGAACTTTTGCCGCGACCGTTCCGCGGCATGATCCGCCGAGGAAGCTGGCGAGTGAACTATTTCGGCGGGAACCGCCTGGGCGAGTGCGTCTGTAGCCTGGTGTTCCGTCGAAGTCAGTTGAGCATCAACGACATCGACGGACTTTGAGTGTTGAGGATTGCCGCACGCGGGACAGAATTTGTCGAGAGGTTCCACGGGCGCCCCGCATGCTTCGCAGGGACGTCCATGCGGCGCGGCGACGTGCTCATCCACGATGGCATGATGTCGAACATCGCCGAGTTGAGGAGTCGATGATGGCGTGGAAGCCGCGGACGCATTCAATCGAGGAGACTCCCGAAAAACCTAAACGATGAAAACTACGACAAAGAGGTGTAACCTCCAGACTCCGAATCTCGCTCAACGCAAAAACTGCTCGATCGTTTGGCGAAATCCACTGAAGTAGGCGGCGCCCCACAGCGGGGTCTTTTCAAAGTAGCAGAGATAGCCGGTCGAAGTGTCAAAGGCGACAGGCATTTCGTTCGCTGCCCATCGCTTCGATGGTTCCGAGGTTCGCACCCAGTCCGCCATCTGCGGGTGGATCTGGTACGTGATCGCCACCGGATAGCAAACAATGTGCTCGAAAAAACCACACGGCAGCGGCACTGTTTTGTGATGTTCCGCCAAACGAAACGCGGAGTTCGAGAATTGCGACAGCAGTTGCGGCGTGAGTTGGTCGATTTGGGCGAACACAAAGAACGCTTCCGACATCCCGAATTTGGTGATCTCGAAGCGAGTGCGTCGGACGGCGTACATGAACCCTTGAGACGAGTAACTCTCCGGCGGCAAGGGTTGAAAACCGCCCGCGAGCAAACGCGGGGCGACGTGCTGCAACCAGGACTCGCTGTGGGGGACTGTCATCAACGTATCTCCTCAATGATCCGCGCGATTCCTAGGACAGGCGAGTCGGGCGTTCGTCCTGGAAGCGTCGCAATTTGCCTTCGCTTCGCGGCAAGCTTCCAAGCGGCGCCTCGCGAACGTCGACGGAGAGCCCTAGTCGAGTGTGAAGTTCTTCGGCGATGAGCCGGGGGTTGTTGCGTCGGTCTTCCACTTCCAACACTAACGTGTCCAACGCTCCTATTCGCTGAGCCAACAGTCGATATTCGACGACTTGCGGCATTTCGTGCAAAATCGACTCGATGGAGCTTGGGAAAATATTGACTCCACGGATGATGAGCATATCATCCGCTCGACTGATCACGCCTCCCTCGAGATAGGTGAAGCGATTTTCGAGATCAGGACGAGCTTGTCGACGCACCAAGTCGCCGGTGCGGTAACGAATCACGGGACAACCGGCGCGTCCCAGCGATGTCAAAACGAGCTCCGCTATTTCGCCCTCCGGCACTCGTTTCGCCGTGCCAGGCTCCAAGAATTCGGCGATCCATTGGCTCTCGTTCACGTGAAGTCCCAGGTCGTTGCGCGCCGCGTAACCCCACGGGCCCGCTTCGCTCGCCCCTGCGTGGTCAACAACCCTCGCTCCCCACGCCGCTTCGATGCGCCGTCTCGTCGCGGGGATGGAGCCTCCGGGTTCGCCAGCGACCACCAGCGTGCGAACGGCGAGAGCACGCAAGTCGATGCCTCGTTCGGCCGCCACTTCGGCCATGCGAAGTGCATAACTCGGCGTGCAGAACACGGCGGTAGCCCGCATGGTTCGAATGACATCCAAGCGTGCCGAGGTGCTCATCCCGCCCGTGGGAATCGCCAACGCTCCCCGATGCGTTAACGCGTCGAAAGCGCTCCAGAATCCAATGAAGGGGCCGAACGAGAAGGCAAGCACCGCTCGATCCGCCGCGGTGACCTCGGCGGCATCCAATACAAACTGCCAGCCATCAATCCACCAACGCCAATCATCGGCGGTATCCAAGATGGCCAGAGCTCGTCCTCGAGTGCCCGATGTGCGGTGGTATCTGACATAGCGTTCCAAGGGGTAAGTCAGATTACGAGCCAAGCCCGCGTCGGCGTCGAGTTCCATCGCGCCTTGCGGAGGCGCGCCCGACTCGTGACGAGCCAGTTGGGTACCGACGACCAGCTCTTCCTTGGTGGTGAAAGGGAGTTGCGATAATGCGTCCAGCGACTCCAAGGGAATGCGATAGCCTGCCAGCTTGGCGGCGTAGAAACGGTTGTGAGGTAAAATCTGCTGGAGCAGTGCATTGAGTTTTTCGAGTTGCCAGGCGGCGCGCGCGTGCGGGTCCAGTCGCTCGAGCGCTCGTCGTGCTGAAAAATCGCCTCGCATCGCCTCCCCCTCCCCGGCTCCCGGTCCGTTACACTAGTGGCCCACGAACGAACATCCTACCCGACAACCATCGTCGCCGCCTCGCCGGCGTCCGGACCGTTATGACTCATCCGCCACGCAAGGGATCGTTGCTCGTCATCTTCCTAACCGTCTTCATCGACCTGCTTGGGTTCGGGATGGTCTTGCCGTTGCTACCCATCTACGGACGACAGTTCGCCGCCAAGTATGGCTGGGCCGATGAACAAGTCGGCTGGACCGTTGGTCTGTTGATGTCCAGTTTTTCGGCCATGCAGTTCCTCTTCCTCCCCATTTGGGGACGAGCCTCCGATCGTTTTGGTCGCCGCCCGATCTTACTCATTGGTCTCGCCGGCTCGACCCTATTCTATTTGGGGTTTGCGATTGCGACGAGCATGCAGAGCCTGGCAGGGTTGTTTGTCACTCGTATTGGGGCCGGTATCGCTGGCGCCACGATCGCCACGGCCGCCGCCTACATCGCCGATACGACGACCAAGGAAAAACGTGCCAAGGGAATGGCTTTGGTGGGCGCCGCGTTCGCACTCGGGTTCACACTCGGTCCCTCGCTGGGCGTCGTGGCCCTGCTCGCCGGCGGCGATATCGCATTAAGCCCCTGGCCCGGCTATTTAGCCTCGGCCCTGTCTGGCCTGGCTTTCGTACTGGCGGCGTTTCTCCTGCCCGAGTCGATCGAGCCTGGTTTGAATGCGGAAAAACGCAGCCTTTTCGACCTGAACGCGCTGCGCGACGCGCTATCGATCCCAACAGTTGGCCTGCTGCTGGGCACCTCCTTCGTCGCGGTTTTTTCGTTTGCGAATTTCGAGTCGACGTTGTCACTGCAAATTGAGAAAATTGTGCACCAATTCGAGGCGGCGCCCGAAGCCTCGGGCGCCCTCCCCAGGCTCATCGCGAAGTCGCGATCATGGGGGTATGATCAGCCCGACGAAATCAAACTGGTGGCCATTTTCGCGGTCTTCGCTTACCTGGGCTTAACCTTGACGCTTGCCCAAGGATTTCTCGTCCGCAGACTTGCCGACAAACTCTCCGAAGGCGTGATGGCGACGATCGGAGGGGCTGCCGCAACCGCGGGATTCCTGTTGCTGGCCCGAGCCGCGACGAACGACGACTTCAATCTCTTGCTCGTGGCCATGGCGATCGAGGTGGTTGGATTCGCGTTCGTTAACCCGTCTCTCCAATCACTCCTGTCCCGACGTAGTCGCGCCGATGAACAAGGAGGAGTTCTTGGACTTGGACAGAGCGTTTCGTCGCTGGCGCGTATCATGGGACCGGTAGCTGGCATTCGTCTTTTCGCCTATCGCCCTGATTCTCCCTACTACTTTGCCGCGGTCCTCATGGCACTCGCGGTCGTCGCCATACTTTGGACTGCTCGACATGGTCGAGACGCGGATGGTTAATCAAGAAGTCGCCGCGACCTGGCAAGCCTAAAGATCCTCCTTACAGAAAAACGATCGTTCATGCTCACCGTTGATCATGTCGCTCAATTTCGTCGCCAATTTCCCGCGTTGAAACGAGAGATTGCGGGGCAACCCGCCGCATTTTTCGATGGACCGGCCGGCACTCAAACGCCGCGGCCGGTCATTGACGCTATCTGCCAGTACTTGGAACGCTGTAATGCCAATCACGGGGGGCGATTCGCGACAGCTCGCGAAAGCGATGCCCTGCTCGACGAGGCTCATCGAGCTTTGGCGGACTTCGTGGGCGCGAGTGACCCTGACGAGATTGCTTTCGGCGCCAATATGACGACGCTCACTCTGGCTTTGTCGCGCGCTTTATCGCGAACTTGGAAGCCTGGAGACGAGGTGCTCGTGACGAGGCTGGATCACGACGCCAATTTTACTCCTTGGGTGTTGGCGGCGAGGGACGCGGGCGCGACCGTCAAGATCGCTGAAATTCACCGCGCAGACGGTACGCTCGATCTGGAAGATCTGCGGGCCAAAATCACCGAGAAAACCCGACTGGTCGCGGTTGGCGTCGCGTCGAATTCCGTGGGGACGATCAATCCGGTCGAACAAATCACGCAGTGGGCTCACGAGGCGGGCGCCTTGGTCTTCTTGGACAATGTGCATGCCGCTCCGCATCGCCTAACGGACGTCTCCCGCTGGAATTGCGATTTTCTCGCGTGTTCTGCCTACAAGTTCTTCGGGCCTCACGTCGGCATTCTCTGGGGACGTCGCGAACTGTTGGAGAGTTTAGAGGCCTATAAGGTACGACCCGCTCCCAATTCTCTTCCCGGCAAATGGATGACCGGGACGCAGAACCACGAGTGCATTGCGGGAACGCTCGCCGCCGTCGACTATCTCGCGCAGATTGGACGCGACGTCACTGGCAATGCGCGGGCCGACCGCCGCCAAGCTCTCGTGGCCGCGTTCGACGCCATCGTGCCCTACGAGCGAGAGCTGGGACAGCGATTGCTCGCTGGACTCAACGCACTCCCGCACCTGCGGGTATGGGGGATTCGCGAGCCCGAACGCGCCGCGGAACGTTGCGCCACCTTCTCGTTCACTCATGCTCAAAAGCCAGCCGCCCAAGTCGCCGACGAACTGGGGCGCCGCGGGCTTTTTGCGTGGCACGGAAATTACTACGCGCTGAACCTCAGCGAGGCCTGGGGGCGCGAGCCCGAGGGGATGGTCCGCGTGGGACTTGTCCACTATAACACGGCCGCTGAAGTCGACCGACTGATTGAAGCGCTCCGCGAATGACGGGCGAACAAAAGATAATTGCCGGAGGCTCGCATGGGCGAGAACGCATTTCCCACAAAGTTAGAACGCGACGGGGACCGACATCTCGTGATTACGTGGAGCGATGGCGAACGCCGTCGCTACTCGTGCCGCGAACTACGTGACGGCTGTCCCTGCGCGACCTGCCGCGAGAAACGCAACGCACCGCCTCCTTCCCCATTGCAACTCACCGTCCTCTCGGAAGCTCAAATGAGGCCGCTGGTGATCGAGGGGATGAAGCCCGTGGGAAACTACGCTTACACCATTGCCTTCAGCGATGGTCACGACACGGGCATCTATACGTTCGACTTGTTGAGAGAACTAGGCGAGAAACAGGTTGCCTACACGAATCCAACGAATGAATGAGTGTCGGAGCCGCGTTCGTGGTCCACGACTGCTTGAAATTGGGACGATCGAAGCGAGTGCGATAACACGCAACAGATTCCCCGTCCCGCTGTCTAGATTCGTATGATTCGAGCGATTCGTGGTCGACCATCTTCCGTGGTTCACCGCGGCGAACTAGGCCACGAGTCCGTCGGTGATGATTGGACCACGAATCTCACGAATCGAACGAATGAGTGAGTGTCAGAGCGGCGTTCGTGGTCCGCGAATGCTCGGGATAGGGACGATCTTAGCGAGTGCGATCACTCGCAATCGATTCCCACCCCTCCGTCTAGATTCGTGTGATTCGAGCGATTCGTGGTCGATCATCTTCCGTGGTTCACCGCGGCGAACCAGGCCGCGAGTCGGTCGGTGATGATTGGACCACGAATCTCACCAATCGAACGAATGAGTGAGTGTCAGAACGGCGTTCGTGGTCCGCGAATGCTCGGGATAGGGACGATCTTAGCGAGTGCGATCACTCGCAATCGATTCCTCACCCTCCGTCTAGATTCGTGTGATTCGAGCGATTCGTGGTCGACCATCTTCCGTGGTTCACCGCGGCGAACCAGGCCGCGAGTCGGTCGGTGATGATTGGACCACGAATCTCACCAATCGAACGAATGAGTGAGTGCCAGAACGGCGTTCATGGTCCGCGAATGCTTGGGATAGGGACGATCTTAGCGAGTGCAATCACTCGCAAATCGATTCCTCACCCTCTTTCTAGATTCGTGTGATTCGAGCGATTCGTGGTCAACCAACTTCCGTGGTTCACCGCGGCGAACCAGGCCGCGAGTCGGTCGGTGATGATTGGACCACGAATCTCACGAATCGAACGAATGAGTGAGTGTCAGAACGGCGTTCGTGGTCCGCGAGTGCTTGGAATAAGGACGATCTTAGCGAGTGCGATCACTCGCCATCGATTCCCACCCCTCCGTCTAGATTCGTGTGATTCGAGCGATTCGTGGTCGACCATCTTCCGTGGTTCACCGCGGCGAACCAGGCCGCGATTCGGTCGGTGATGATTGGACCACGAATCTCACGAATCAAACGAATGAGTGAGTGTCAGAACGGCGTTCGTGGTCCGCGAATGCTTGGGATAGGGACGATCTTAGCGAGTGCGATCACTCGCCATCGATTCCCACCCCTCCGTCTAGATTCGTGTGATTCGAGCGATTCGTGGTCGACCACCGTACGTGGTTCACCTTAGCGAACTAGGCCGCGAGTTCGTCGGTGATGATTGGACCATGAATCTCACGAATCGAACAAATGAGTGAGTGGTCAGAGCCTCGTTCGTGGTCTAGGACAGGTCGTGATTGCCTCACGAAAGGCCCGCGTCAACGGCATCGGTCCGTTGACGCTATCCTTGAGCCGGTCGACTACATCGGTGGTAAACCAGGAATTCCACCCGGGAATCCGCCAGGCCCACCCGGTCCACCGGCCGCGGGCGGCGGCGACTTCTTCAATCCGTCCTTTTGCAATTTGCGGAATGAGTCAACCCCGAAGCCTTCGTCCGAGCCGCCTGTTTTCTCACGAATAATGTCCGCGCGACCCAGGTGGATCTTCTTGTAGGTGTCCTCGGAGATCACGTAGTACCAATCGGCGAAGCGAGCATTCAACTCCGCGGCGCGAGCCAGCCCTTTCTTGCGTTTTTCGTTCCACTCGTCCTTCTTCCGCTGATTGTCCTTGCGAATCCGCTCCAGCTCGGCGGCCATATCTTTCTTTTCGGCCGGCTTGCTGTCCGCGGGTTTGGCATCTGCCGGCTTGGCGTCCGCTGGTTTCTCGGCGGCGGGTTTCTCGTCAGCCGGTTTAGCGTCAGCCGGTTTCTCGGCTGGCTTCTCATCCGCCTTGGCTGCCGTTTCAGTCTTGCTCGCCGCCTCATCCTCAGCGCCGCCATTCGAACCACTCGCCCCGCCGTCCACTGGCTTAGCCGCGGGCTTTTCAGGCGCGGCGGTTGGAACGATGGCCGGCTCCGGTTCGTACTGAGGCTCGGGGAACTTCGATTCATCGAACCGAGCCATCACGAACAAGTATCGATTCAGCTTACCTTCGGTGGAGCCTTCTTCCACGCTCGCGAAGTTGCCGAACCGCAGCAAGTACTCCACGCCGTCCTTCATTCCAACGTGGACTTCTCCGTTCGCCGAATACAGTTCCACTTGGTCGCCGGTGGGGGGCTTCAAGGGGAAGAATCCGCGTTGGAACAGCGAGTCAATACTCTCCTGGTTATTCAGAAAGCCCGCATCCGCTCGCAGGTCGCCCGTCAATCCGTTTGGCTTACGCTGCACGTCCACGATCTGGAGATCGTCGAGCGCCGTTTTCAGGGCATCGATCTTCTCTTTATTTAATTCTTCATTCTCGCCGAGAACCGCCGGCACTTGTTTGCCGCGACTGTAGGTCATCAGTTCGGAGAGATTCCACTTGTTGCCAGTGGCATCAAAGGCCATGGTGGCCTCCAGGCGAGGATCCATGCGGAAGCCGCGCTCGGAGCGGAACACGGAGTAATCGCGCAGCTTGATTTGTTCCACGTCGAACGCGTTTAGCTTCAGCAAGTCTTTTTCGATCCAGTCGCCGAACTTGGTGGTGAACTTCTTGGGATCGATTTGTACGACGTAGACGACATCCTGAGTCGGGATGCGGACAAATCTCTGGTCTTCCGCTTTCTTGACCGATTTGCCGATCACTAGCTGCGCTAGCGGCTTGCCAGCGTCGTCTTCCATTTTCACCAACAGACCGACGCCCTGCTCGCCAGCCTTGGTCTTGTCCTTGTCTGGCGCCAAGACGCCAAAGCTCGCGTGATCTTCGGCCACTTCCGAGGCGATTCCCAGTGGTTTCAGCCCAACCAGCGCGGTGGCAGCGTCTCGCAACTGGTTCTCGGCGTCAGCCGGATAATCGCTATGGGATGGAATGGACCACGTTCCATCCTTGTTTTGGTTCACCTTAAACGAAGACAACTGGCTGTTCGACGAATCGAAGCTGACAATTTCCAGCGATTTTGCCTTGAGTGGATCGCCGAAGTCCTCGAACAACGGCTTGCCCACCGTGTCTTGCGGCTTTAATCCCACCGGGCTCGGCTTCGTCGCATAGGCGACCAGGGCGACCACCAGCGCCAACCCCGCGATGATTCCCGTCTTCATGCTTTCGGTCATCAGAATCTACTCCTCGCTGCTGCCGTATCTTGCAACTTGCCGTTCGGACCGCCATCGCCCGCGGGGAGTGGGAGCGTCCACTACCCCTGTCGGGCGTCACAGACTTGAGTCGAGCGGCAACTAGATTAGTCGCGCCTTCGAAATGCCCTCGCGTTCGCGCAAACGCCGTCGCACAAAGACCGCCAACCCAACTAGCAACGGTGGCACAAGAGGCAACGAAACGGACCACACCTTGAAAGTGTCTTGGATGGAATCGATCTGCTGTTCCAGCCGGCGACCGGCCTCCTTGATTTGAGCATCGCGATCGTTTTTCAACCGAGTCCGCTCCGTCTCAAGTTTGTTTTGCGCGAGTTGCTGTTGCACCAGCAACTGAATCGCGATCGCCTCCTCTTCCTTCGGGTCAACCGTCTCGCCTTTGCGTTTGCGTTCCTCAATGGCGGCCCGAGCGTCCTCGAACTTCTTCACGATGTCCTTGCTCTCGGCCTCGGCCTTCTTCACTGCATTCGAGTACTCCTCCTCGAATTTGGCTCGCTCTTCCTGTTCTTTGTTGCGAGCCGTCTCGCTCTGCCGCTCGATCACGGTGAGCGTGCTGTACTTGGTCTTGCGCTTGCGAATGTCGAGATATCCATCGTCGCCGGAGAGGGAGTCGATGGCGTTGAGTGCAAAGGTGACGTTTTCAAACCGCCAGCGGAACATTTGGTCGGGCTGAGCGCGAATGCGTACAAACGCTGATGCCATGAGGTCAATGTCGGTCACGTAGACGACATTCAGTGGTTTATCCGTCCAGGGAGCGGACTCTTTCTTGTCTCCCTCTTTCGACTCGCCTTCCTTCTTTTCCTCTGGCTTGTCACTCCCCTCTTTCGATTTGCCCTTGATGCGAGCGGCGAGGACGAATTTTCCGCGAGTCGGACCTTCGGCAATCTGCAGGAGATTGGAATTCTCCTGGTTCATTTGCCAATTCTGGAATGAAATCGTTCCCGCTCGATTGCCCGTTTGTACGAGCGGCGTGAATTCAATATCGCTGTCTTTCGATTTGCTAACGCCGCCCGGCATAGGGAACAGCAATTCCTCGATGCCGCTCGTCACTGCATCGGCGGCGTTGAACGGTTCTTCGTCGCCAGGTACTTCGGGCCGAATGAACACAAACTCATTCGTAAAACCGGAGACTTGTACTTTCTTGTAAGGATTGAAACGCTGCCACACGATATAGGCGTCGAACCCAGGCGGGCCGCCGGTAGGAGAAGCGCCGCCTCGCTCGCCCGCGCATTCCACTCCCAGCACCTGCCAAAGCTTGGTGATGTCGCCTTTCGGCGGCGGCGGACCACCACCGAACATTTGCGCCATCGGGTTTTGACGCTTGGGTTGTCCGGTACCCGGCACGAATCGCATTTCGTCGATGACGGGCAGCGGATCTTCGAAAATGGCCGTTGGCTGACCTCGCCGCACCACATCGGCTAAGTTGTCGAGTTCCGCGGGTCCCAGGGACGAAGGTTGAACCGCGACCAAGACGTCGTAACGCCCTGGTTCGATCTTGCTTGTCGGGTCGACTTCTTCGACGTCGTACTGCTTTTCAAGTTCCTCGATAATGGCTGCTTTGGGAACATTTTGGGGTTGGCCGCCCGCGAAAGAGAAACCACCCATCAATTGGGCATCCGTGCGGACAATTCCCAGCTTCTTGCGGCTCCCCTTGGAAGCGGTCGAGATCGAGCGAATCAATTCGTACTCGACCGGAATACCGTAGTCGAAGAAGGGAACCACGACTTTTTCCAGCCCGCTTGTCACCGCGGCGCCGAGGATTACCGGGACGTCCTTGAAGACGCCGCGCGATTGCGTCCGCACGGTCTGCGCGCGAATCCCGAAGCGTTTCTCGGCTTGCACTGCCACATCGCTAGTCGGCTCAATGCCTTCCTGAATCCGGACGGTTACCTTGCCGCCCGAGGCCGATTGGAACTCCTTCAGCATCGACAGCAACTCGACTCGCGTCTTGACATAATCCTCAGGGATTTCCGAACCGATGAAGGCATCGATCACCACAGGTCGCTTGGGGTCCATGGCGGCGAGAATGCGTTTGGTGTCGGCGGACAGCTTGTTGACTTTGTTTTGAGTCGCGTCGAGTCGAGCGTCATGGTTGCCAAACAGGACGTTCAGGCTCATCGCGAGAAGGACCAGCGCCGCGGCTCGAACGAAGAAGTGGCCCAAGAGGGAGTTGCCGTCTCGTCCGCCCGACCAATGTCGCTTGCCAATCAAGACAACGCTGAGGTACAGACCCAACACGGTAACCATCACGAAGTAAGTGACGGACGACAGGCTGACGATCCCGCGCCCGAAGTCATCGAATTGATCGCTCAGGCTCCAACGAGAAATCGCTCGAGACATTCCCGCGGGAAGTAATTTGTCGGCCTCGGCGGCAAAGGCCAGCGGCGCGTTGAACAGGGCGCCCAAGATAAAGCCGACCGTCAGGTTGTTGGTGAGGAACGAGGCGACCATGCCCAGCGACAGCATCGACAAGCCCACGAACCAGTAACCCAGATAAGTGGCGCAAATAAACTTGGTGTCCAAATCACCTTCGGTCAAAGCGGCCAAGACGGTGAAGTGGGAGATCTGCGAGAAAACCAGCGATACCGTGAAGATGGCCGCCGCCGCCAAGTACTTGCCCACGACGATGTCAATGTCCGTCGCGGGTAATGTCAGCAACAACTCATCGGTCCCCTGCCGTCGCTCTTCCGCCCAGATGCTCATCGTGATCGCCGGAATGAACACCAGCATGATGTACGGGACGAACTTATTGAGTTGTTCGAGGTTCGCCAAATTCGAGTTGAAGAACTCGTCCGGGCAGAACGCGGCGAACGAAGTCAGAAGCACGAACAAGCAGAGGAACGCGTAGCCAGTTGGGTTGATAAAGTAACCGCTGAAGTTGCGTTTCAGAACGGCGAATGCCGCCCGGCGCTGCGTCGCCAGCACCGCCAGTCCGATAGCGAGAACCGAGAAAAACAGGGCATCGAGGATCAGCAGGTAAATCGCTTCGTAGATAGTCGCAATCATGGCGTCTTTCCGTTACCAGCAGTTTCTTGTCCGCGGTTGAAATCCACTATTGAATGTTCAAGTTTTCGTTCCGATCCGGTCCGAGCGAGCCCATTAAGTGGTCGTCGCAGTCAAGCGATGGAACGCCTCGTCCAACCCTTCGTGGCTCTTGTCGAGCTCATCGACTGAACCGTCGAAGACTTTGCGTCCTTCATTGATCAGGATCACGCGGCTCGCCATCGCCTTCACTTCTTGCAGAATATGCGTGGAGAGCAAAATCGTCTTCTGCTGCCCGATGCGAGTCAGTGCTTGGCGCACCTCGCGGATCTGATTCGGGTCGAGGCCCGCGGTAGGTTCGTCCAGGATCAGCACATCGGGCTCGTGCAGCAGCGCCTGAGCCATCCCCACCCGCTGGCGATAACCTTTCGACAACTTGCCAATCGCCTTGTGCAGCACGGTCTGCAGCATGCAGGTTTCCACGACCGCTTCGATTCGTTCCTGCTTTTTTTCGGGCGACATGCCCCGAGCGTCCGCAAAGAACTCCAGCAGCGAGTGGGGCGTCATGTCGGGGTACAGTGGTCCGTTTTCTGGCAAGTAGCCTAGTCGCACCGAACCGGCGATGCGGTCGGAAGCCATGTTGTGGCCGGCGATGCGAGCGACTCCTTCGGATGGCGCGAGATAACCCGTCAGCATCTTCATGGTCGTGCTCTTGCCCGCGCCGTTGGGGCCGAGAAAGGCCACAACCTCGCCGCGATTGACCGTGAATGAGATGTCGCGGCAGGCCGCAAACGGCCCGTAGAATTTCGACAGCCCAACGGCCTCGATCATCGGTTCCGTCGACTTCTGACTTCCTTTTCCCGGTGAATTCTTTGCGTTCATCGTCTGCGGTGACTCCAAGGTTCCCGGTGGCCGGCTCCCCGACGGGTCGAACGGGGTGCCATTCTGGCAGGCCAAATTCGCATCGAGACGTCGCAGCAAATCGCGCACCAAAAATGCGAGTCATGTCTCGCGATTCCGCCCAGGTGGCGGGCATTAGAACAGTGCCGCCAGCAGGCCGCAAGTCCCAGTGCCGAAACGCGATCCGTAGTCCTGAGTTACGATCTCCTGTCGGCATCGTGGGCGATTTGGCGCCGAGTTCGTTTACCACAGAACTCGCTTGGACTGGTCCCCAGGGACGTCCTGAACGTAACGTGGCATCGCATAACCTGGCAGGCGTGCGCGCAGCTGTTCCATCAGCACCCTCCCCTGTTCCACAGGGACTTCAAAATGAGCCGCCCCTGCGACTCGATCCAACTGATTCAAGTAATACGGAATCACTCGCAGGTCAACCAACCGCAGCGACAGCGCGGCGAGTGTTTCCACGTCGTCATTGACGCCCCGTAGAAGCACGGCCTGATTCAGCACTGGTACGCCCGCATGAATCAGGCGAGCCAACGACGCCTCGACGGCGGCATCGATCTCGGCGGGATGGTTGATGTGGACGACGAAGAATGGGGTCAGGCGACTGGCTGTCAGCCACGCCAGCATTTCATCATTCACACGCGCGGGAATGACCACGGGCAGTCGACTATGAACTCGTAAACGCCGCAGATGACGAATCCGCGCCAGCCGCTCCACGATGTCGGCCAGTTGGGCGTCGACAAGCGTCAGAGGGTCGCCGCCGCTCAACAGCACTTCCTGAATGGACGAGTCGGCGGCCAGTTGTTCGAGGGCAGGTTGCCAGGCTTCGGCGGAACGAGGTGATTCCGAGTAGGGATAGTGTCGGCGGAAGCAGTAGCGGCAGTGAATGGCGCAAGCCCCCGTGGTAACCATCAGCACTCGACCGGCATACTTCTGCAGAATGCCGGGCTGTAACTTGGCGGCTTCGTCGGCTACCGGATCGTTGGTAAATCCAGGCGTATTCTGGAGTTCCTCGGCTAAAGGAAGTACTTGGCGAAGAAGCGGATCAGCTGGCTGTCCTGGAGTAATGCGCGAGACGTACTCAAGGGTCGCGAACACGGGAAATAACTCGGCGGCGCGGCGAGCAGGCTCGTGCCAACTTGCATCCAGGCCTAGCTTTTCGCATAACTCGATGGGGTCGCGGATGGCGCGCCGCAGCGAGTCGTGCCAATTGCCCTGGGTTGTCATATCCTGCCTTCTCGAAAAAGCCTGCTTCCGCTTATAATCCGCCGCTTCGATGCGTAACACGATATCCGTAGAACCGCGAACGCGAAGTGGGGTAGCACTGTGGCCACGTACAAGACGAATGATTTTCGCAAGGGCATCAAGGTCCAGATTGACGGCGACCCCTATGTGATGGTCGAGATGAATTTCGTGAAGCCGGGCAAGGGAAACGCGCTCTATAAGTGCCGGCTGAAAAACCTGATCCGCGGTTCGGTTCTCGACCGCGTCTACAAGGGTGGCGATACCCTGGAATCCGCCGATGTCGAGGAGGTGGACGCTCAGTACCTGTACAAGCAGGGCGATACCTTTGTGTTCATGAATAACGAAACGTTCGACCAGTACGAGCTATCGGCCGACCAAGTCGACGAGAACTGGAAGTGGATCAAGGAAGGTACTGTCTGCTCGATCATGCTGTACAACGGCATTCCCGTCACGATGGAGCCGCCCCAGCACGTCACCTTGAAGGTCGAATATTGCGAGCCGGGCGCTCGCGGCGATACGGCGACCAACGTGACGAAGCAGGTGAAGTTGGAAACCGGCGCCGAGGTGTTGGCGCCGCTCTTCATCAACCAGGGCGACATGCTCAGAATTGATACGCGGACTGGCGACTACATCGAGCGGATTCGTTCGTAACGCCCATGTCCGGTGATTTTCGTCCCACGGCGAGTTGGGACGCCCTGCGCCGCCGGGCTCATCTTTTGGCCCGGCTGCGTCGTTTCTTTGATGAGCAAGGTTTTCTGGAAGTGGAAACCCCCTTGCTCTCCGCCGACACCGTGATTGATCGGCACCTCGATCCCCTTTCCGTGGTGCTATTCGACGATCCAAGCGACCGAGGGATAGGCCCGGAATTTTGGTTGCAGACGTCGCCGGAATTTGCCATGAAGCGGTTGCTCGCCGCCGGCGCCACGGCCATCTATCAAGTGACTCGTGCGTTTCGCGGCGGCGAGGTGGGACCGCTGCATAATCCCGAGTTCACGATGGTTGAATGGTATCGCGTGGGGGACGGCTATCAGGCTGGAATGAATCTACTCGCTCGACTCGCCCAGCATTTGCTCGAACGAGGCGAACCCGAATTGCTGAGTTACCAGGAGGCTTTTCGACGTTACGCCGGTTTCGATCCGTGGCGCCCATCAAATGAGGAACTCGCGCGACTGATTCGAGCTCAAGATCCCTCCGTTCCCGATTACCCCGTGAACGATCGCGACAGTTGGCTCAACTTCGCCCTGGCGACATTCGTTGAGCCTCGCCTGGGAATGGATCGTCCGGTCATTCTGTTCGACTATCCAGCTTCGCAAGCCGCGTTGGCTCTGGTGCGTACCGGCGAGCCGCCGGTGGCGGAGCGGTTCGAACTTTACGTCGAGGGAATTGAACTTGCCAACGGCTACCACGAGTTGCTCGACGCCGAGCGACTGCGAGCGCGAAATCGGCGGGCGAACATGGAGCGAACCGCCGACGGGAAACGAAAGTTGCCCGAAGAGAGTCGCTTGCTGACTGCCATGGATCATGGCTTGCCTCCTTGCAGCGGCGTGGCGCTCGGATTCGATCGTCTCTGCATGGTCGCATGCGGGGCGACTTCACTTGCCGAGGTGATGGCTTTCCCGATCTCTCGCGCGTGACATCCACGACTATCGACGTGGAAGAACGGCTCGCCCTCCCCTCCCCCTCCCTGCTCTGCGTTCAGACTCAACTTTGTCGCTGCTGACCACCTCGCCCAAGGTGGACGCTTGCGGTTGCTTGATTTAATCGGTACTCGCTCTGTGGTAAGGTGGGCCGTTGCCGGGGGTGGGCGAGTTGGTAATGGGGCCGAGGGGAGTTCGTGGATGAACGCGACTGGGTACAGTTCGATGGAACTCATGATCTGCGCCGCTGCTCGCATGCTCGAAGACGGCTCGCTGGTCGTGGTAGGGACGGGCGCTCCTTGCGCGGCCGCCATGTTGGCTCAGAAAACCACGGCGCCCAATCTGACTTTGTTGTTCGAGGCGGGTGGAGTCGGCCCTCGTTTGCCGCGCATGCCGATCAGCGTGGGAGATTCGCGAACCTTCCATCAAGGGCTGATGGCGACCAGCATGGCGGACATCATGGAGACCTGCCAACGCGGAATGGTCGACTATACCTTTTTGGGTGGAGCTCAGATCGACCCCTACGGCAACCTGAATTCGACGCAGATTGGCAGCGATTACACTCGCCCCCAGGTGAGACTCCCCGGCAGCGGCGGCGCGAATGATCTCGGTTCCCTGGCCTGGAAAACACTGGTGATCACGCCGCACGATCGGCGACGTTTTGTTCCGCGAGTCGATTTTGTGACGACGCCAGGATATCTCACGGGCCCGGGCGCGCGCGAAGCCGCTGGCTTGCCCGCGGGCACGGGGCCTTACAAGGTGATCACCAACCTGGCGGTGTTGGGTTTCGATGAGTCCTCGTGTCGCATGCGCATCGAATCGTTGCATGAGGGCGTCACTCACGAACAGGTGCGGGAGTGCACCGGTTTTGAATTGTTGGTGCGCGAGCCTCTCGACGTCACTCCGCCGCCCACCACCGATCAACTCGAAGTTCTGCGATCCGAAGTCGATCCCCATGGCTATATCCTGGGACGCCGTTGAAAGGCCGAACCACCATGACCAGCTCGAATCCGTACCAAGCGCCCGCCGCGAGCGATGAAGCTCGCGGATCAACCCCAGGCGAAATGTCCGCGGATGTGGCGGGAGGAGGTGGAAAGCCGACGAACATTCGCTTTGGCGTGTTAGGGTTCGCCGTGTCGATGTCGTTGCTGCTCTACCTCCATCGCTTCGCGCTGTCTGTCGCCATGCCGCCCATCAAGACGGAATTGGGGTTGGATGACGAGCAGTTGGGAATTGCGACAGGCGTGTTCTTTTACGTCTATGCATTGGCTCAGGTACCCGCCGGAGTCCTCTCGGATCGCCTGGGCGCCCGCCTCACGCTAACGTTGTACGTCGTGCTCTGGTCGCTGGCGCTCGCAGGCATGGGATTCATCGGCGGACTTTACTCGCTGGTCATTTTTCGGGGACTCTTGGGGTTGGCCCAAGCGGGCGCTTATCCCTGTATTGCGAGCGTAAACAAACGCTGGTTTCCCGTTCATCGACGAGGCATCGCGAATAGCCTGACGACGATGGGAGGGCGAACCGGCGGGATGCTCGCCACCTTGCTGACGCCGCAATTGATGCTGTTGGTCGGGCTGGTTGCGGGTATGCAGTCGGGCCAATGGCGCTGGGTGTTCGCGATGTATGCGATACTCGGGGTGGCCTGGGCGCTGGGATTCTACGGGTTCTTTCGCGAATCGCCCGACGAGCATGCACGCTGTAATGACGAGGAACGGCGCTTCATTCGTGGCGCCGACTCGCCCGCACAAGAGGCCAGCGCGTCGCGTGCGGGATTACCCGTGCTGCCCGTGGCCGCGATGGCTCGCAGTCGAACGATGTGGCTGCTGTGCGGCATCAGCGTATTCGTGAACTTCGGCTGGATCTTCCTCGTCACTTTCCTGCCCACGTATCTGACCTCGGTCCATAAATACTCGTTGGCTCAAGTCGGCTTTCTCGCCGCGTTACCGGGGCTGGCGAGCATGTTGGGGGGGGTGCTGGGAGGTGTTAGCACCGACTTTCTGGTGAGAAACGTGGGGCTGGTGTGGGGGCGACGCACGACGGGACTCGTCGCCACCATCGGCGCCGGCATGGCGTATCTTGGATGTCTGGCGCTCGATCACCCGATCGCCCTGGTCGCCTTGTTCGCCGCGGCCGGCTTCTTGATCGATTTTGGCCTCGGTTCGCTCTGGGCCGTCTATCAAGACATCGCTGGCAAGCAAGTGGCGTCGATTCTGGGATTTGCCAACATGTGCGGAAATTTAGCTGCGGGATTCTTCCCGTGGGTGATTGGCATTTACGCCAAACAAGGGCAATGGAACGCCGTGTTTCTGATGTCGGCCGCGGCGCTCTTCGTCACAGCTTCTTGTTGGTTGTTTGTTGATCCAAGGCAGAAGCTGGCGGCTGACTAGCGCATCGGAATAGCTAAGAAACTTGGTACGACGGACTTCTAGTCCGTCGCCCCGCACGTACGACGGACTTCTAGTCCGTCGATCGCAGCAGTACTGCCTGGACTCGATGTCTGTCGTACCCCGCTTCTTCTTGTGACTGGGCTCTCGACAGCTTCAGCTCGACAGGTTTCTCGCTCGCAGCAGATTACCGTGTCGTTGGGGCGATTTATCCTCGCGGTAGAGTGCGCGGGCCTCGGCTTTCTTGCCGAGTTGTTCGTAGGTGCGAGCCAGATTGTAGCGGGCGCCGTTTTTCCAGGGACTTTCGCCTGCCGCCTCGAGCGTGCGACCCTTAAACCAGTCGACGGCGACGTCGTATTGGCCGGATTCATAATGCACCAAGCCGAGCCAATAACTGGCGTGCGTCTTGGAGGATTTCGAGTACATCTGGGCGAAGCGGAGTTTATTGGCCCACGCGTTGTCGCTTTCGAAGCGGTCGCGGACGAGTCCAATGGCTCGTTGAGCACGTTCGTCCGTCCCCAGCTTCGCGATTAACTCGTCGGGGAAGCGGCTCTGGAGGTAGTATCCCTTGGCCCCCTTCTCTTCCTCTTCGTTGGCGAATGCGCCGTGGAAATGACGGTGCCGCCCTTGAACGAGCGGTCCTAGATTGCCGAACATCGATTCTTCGGCGAGTCGTGCGAGGATTTCTGGCGGAGGGTTGCTGATTGCCAGTTGTCCCAGGGCCGCCGTGTAGATTTCAGCTTCCCAGGGCGCCGTCCACAGATTGACGCTGTTCACTCCTTGGCACTTTCGCACGCGGTCCGCGACCTGCGAGGGGGATGAGGCCAAGATCATCCGGTGCTCGCCCGCCATTTGCTTTTCTAGTCGATGCATGCGCAGGGCCAAGGACGCGGGCGTCGCGTCGATCAAGGCGACAACGTTTTGAAGGTCCTTGTTGCGAACGGGGTAGCGAGTTTCCGCATCGATATCAAGCGACTCCAGCCATTCGGGATGAGCTCGCAGTTCTGTCAGCGTCGCGATTCCTTTTCCATCGCCGGTCGGAAGGGGTAATCCGAGCGCCGGATCGAACAGGAACAGCTCATCTCCCAGCAGTACGGCGACGGTCCAGGCTTGGGGACGCGGAGAAACGGTGACGTCGAAAATTGCGAGCACGACCGTTTCTATGGATTGTTGTCGGGCCAGCAAACCGAAGACTCGCGCCCGTTCCCAGGCGTCGCCATGTCCCATCAACAGAGTTTGCCAGGCCTGACGTTGGTAACCGGGGCCGGCTACTCCGCGGGCGTAAGGCGGCGCCTGCGGCGCACTGGTTTCGGCTTTGCCGTCCGCATTAAGAGTTGCTCCGACCGCCTCGCTGGCGTACGGCAGCAACGGATCAAGTTGGACATTGCGGATGGTCCAGTCGAACAGCCGTTCAGCGACTCGCAGTTGCTCGGCTTGCTCACGCGGGAGGGCTGGCTGTCGAGTCTTCAGCCATTCCGTGAGCGGCTCTGGAGACGCTTGTTTCCGCACCCATTCGGAGATGTCGCGCGACCAATAGGCTTCGAGCAGCAGGCGAGTGTCGTGCATGTCAAAGGTATTGCGCTCGAGCGAATCAAGCGGGTAGAGTTCGCGAAGTTGCTTGGGCAATCTGCCCGCGAGTTCATCGGGTTTCCATGAGCTGTCTTGCGGAAGCGACTGACTCCAGCGGTTCAGCAAATACACCAGGTCGGCCGAGGCCTGAGTCTGGTCGATCTGGTCGAGTTGTCGGAGGAGATCCAGGGCTTGGGTGAGTTCTTGATTGGTGGCATTGGCGGCGGAGACAGCTTGGGAAGGACGGCTGCGGGGCGCCTTGCCGCAGCCGATCGCCAACAGCGGCAGCACTCCCATGAAGACCACGGCGAAACGAGGCGCTGAACGCAAGATCAGGCGTGGGGTGAGCCGAAATGGGCTCTGGGAAGGAGGCGACGAAGGCTGGTGTCTGGTGGCGGCAGCAAGCATGAAAGGCACTCTCGGGCGCCGCTGGGGCAAAAAAGGGGAGGAATGAATGGGTAGCGAAAAGTTTGGCGCCCCGAACCCGGGACTTTATTCAAGCGGGAATAACTCACCATGTATCTACGACGGCGCGGAGCTGAAGGATCTGATCGATTACGTGAGAAAAATCGTCGAGCGGGATCATGTTGGGCCCGTCACTGGGGGATTGCTCGGGCGCGGGATGAGTTTCGAAGAACAGTCCATCGACGCCAACGGCGACCGCCGCTCGCGCGAGCGGGGCGACCATCGCTCGATTGCCGCCCGTCGAGTTTCCTAGGCCGCCCGGTTCCTGAACGCTGTGAGTCGCATCGAAAACGACAGGTACGCCCAGGGCTCGCATCGTTGGCAGCGAGCGGAAATCATTGACGAGTCGTCCGTATCCGAAGAAGGTTCCTCGTTCGCACAGGAGAATATTGGAACAGCCCGCCGCCTCCAGTTTTTGCACAACGTGCTGCATGTCCCAGGGCGCCATGAATTGCCCTTTCTTGACATGAACGGCTCGTCCCGTGGCGGCCGCGGCGACCAGTAAGTCGGTCTGCCGGGCGAGAAACGCGGGAATTTGCAGCAGGTCGCATACCTCCGCGACGGACGCCGCTTGATGCGCCTCGTGGATATCGGTGACCACTGGCAAGCCGGTTTCTCGTCGAACCCTGTCGAGCGAACGTAGTCCTTCCTCGATGCCACACCCGCGAAACGACGAGGCGCTCGTCCGATTGGCTTTATCGAAAGAAGCCTTGAAGATCAGTTGAACCGGGCGAGTCGAGGTGATTTCCCGCAGACGGTGGGCGATGCGCAGGGTGAGTTCGTCGTTTTCGAGGACGCACGGGCCGGCGATCAATAGCAAGCGTTGACCTGGGCCGACCAGATAGGGGCCGATACGAGCCGGATTGGCGGGCATAGGAGAATGGCGTCTGAATGTTCGCCGAGGATACAGGAGGCGAACGGCGTCCCGCGCCCTGGTATTCCATAACCGGGGTTGCGTCGAGTATAACCGTGGAGCGGACGGGAGGGGAACGCCCAAGCTCCCTCATATTGACGCCCAGTCAACTTTGACTTAGGGTAACAGACTTTCCGTTCTGCACCCACGCCAGCGTAGCTTCAATTGGCAGAGCACCGCATTCGTAATGCGGGGGTTACGGGTTCGACTCCCGTCGCTGGCTCTTCACGGATTTCGCTCTGAGGGGGGAGTTGCGGCTCGATGATCACTACCGTCCAAGTTGACTTGAAAGAAATCGTTCTCGCAAATAATACCTTTGGGCCGCGGGAAATCGAGCAGATCGTCCACTCGGTCGCCTCGGAATCCATTCAGTTCGGCATTCTGCGCGATGCCGTGGCCGAGCTCGAGGGCCGCGAGGAGACCACGCCTGCCGCAGCTGTGCGTTTAGGGGTATGTCTATACCTTTTAGGACGATTTAACCGCGCCATTGATGTGCTTTCAAAAGCGGATGGTGGCGCTCTGGCTCACTATTACCTTGGCAAGTCTCGGGTTGCCATCCAGCAGTACGAAGCCGCCTTGGGCAGCTATCAGGCCGCGAAAGTGGCCGGTTACAACGGCGATGAGTGCATGCTGGCCGTGGCTGAGGCCCAGCGTCTGGGCGGTAAGCTAGAAGCCAGCTTGGCGACGCTCGATAAGCTTTCGGGGGCGGTGGAGCAGACCGCTGAATATCTGTACCAGCGAGCGTCGACTGTGGCGGCCATTGGTGGGAACCCGCGAGAAGTTTGGGCTTTGTACGAGCGAGCGGTGGATGCGGACGAGCGGCATGCCGGCGCCTTGTTCGGATTGGCGGTCGAAAATGATCGTCATGGAAACGACGAGACGGCTGTGCAGCTGTATCAGCGTGCGGCGGCTTGCTTTCCGACGCATGTCGGCACCTTGCTGAACCTGGGAATTCTGTACGAGGACCGTCAGCAGTACGATCGCGCGATGGCCTGCTATCAGCGCATCCTGGATGCTTTCCCGGATCACGCACGAGCTCGGCTCTATTTGAAGGACGCCGAAGCCGCCGATGTTTCGTCCGACGAAAGCGGCATGAAGTCGCAAGACCGCGTGACTCAGGTGCTGGGACGAGCAATCTCTGATTTCGAACTTTCCGTTCGTAGTCGCAACGTCTTGCAAAAGATGAACATCAAGTCGATCGGCGACTTGACTCGCGTGACCGAGCAGGAGTTGTTGTCGAGCAAGAATTTTGGCGAGACTTCGCTGGTTGAGATCCGTGACATGCTCGCGACCATGGGGCTGTCCATTGGCCAGTTGGCTCACGAGCGAGTTGAAGTCGAGCCGATCGATACGTCGTCGCTGCCGAGCGACGCGGCTGCTTTGCTGGACCGCCCGGTCTCCGATCTCAATCTGTCGGTTCGTGCTCGTAAGTGTATGGTTCGCCTAGGGATCAATTCGCTTAACGAGCTCGTGCGACGCACGGGAGATGATCTCCTGGAGTGCAAGAACTTCGGTGTGACCAGTCTCAATGAGGTTCGCGAGAAACTCAAGGGAATCGGCCTGAAGCTGCGCGGCGAATAGTATGTCGGCCGTGAGTTCGCCGCCTGCGAGTGCGCCTTTTCGTTTTGAGTTGCTTCATCGCGACGCTGGCTCGTCGGCGCGTCGCTCTGTATTCAGCACACCGCATGGCCAAGTGCAGTTGCCTGCCTTCATGCCGGTGGGAACGTTGGGAACCGTCAAGGGGTTGACGGTGGAGCAGATTGGCGCGACCGGCGCTCAGATGATTCTGGGGAATACCTATCATCTGGCGCTGCGACCAAGTGCGGAGGTAGTGGCCGATCTGGGCGGACTGCATGCCTTCTCTGGGTGGTCAGGGCCCATTCTCACGGACAGCGGCGGCTTTCAGATCTTTAGTCTGGCTGAACAGACTCGTATCACGGAGCAGGCCGCCTACTTTCGTTCGCACATTGATGGTCGGTTGCTTGAGTTGACTCCTGAGCGAGCGATTGAAATTCAAGAGCTGTTGAGTAGCGATGTCGCCATGGTGCTGGACCACGTTGTTGGTTTGCCAGCGCCGCGGGAGCTATTGCAGGAAGCGGCGGAGCGGTCTCTGAGGTGGGCGGAACGGTGTCGGCGAGCGGCAAGACGGCCTGATCAGGCTCAGTTCGCGATCGTTCAGGGGGGGCTTAATGCCGCATTGCGGCAATGGCACGCACGCGAGTTGGTGTCGCTCGATTTTCCGGGGTACGCGATTGGCGGTTTGAGCGTGGGGGAAGAGCCGGTCGACATGTACCGGATGTTGGACGTTGTTTGTCCCGAGCTTCCCGAGAATAAGCCTCGCTATTTGATGGGAGTGGGGACGCCTCAAGACTTGCTGGAGGCGGTGCGACGGGGAGTCGACTTGTTTGATTGCGTCATGCCGACTCGAAATGGCCGCAACGCGTTGGCGTTTACGGATGAGGGGCCGCTCCGTTTGCGAAACAAGGTGCATGAACGCGACAAGCGGCCGCTGGAAGAAGGCTGTCCTTGTCCTGCCTGTCGTCACAGTCGAGGATATTTGCGGCATTTGTTTCAGGCGGATGAAATGTTGGGGCCCATTCTCTTGTCGGCCCATAATCTGACGTATTACCAGCGTCTGTTAGCGGGTGCGCGGGACGCGATCGAGCGGGGTGAGTTCGTGGAGTATCACGCGCGAAAAAGGGCTGGTTGGCGTCAGAACGATTCGCCGAGCGTGGAGTCGTGACCGCCCTTGCTGGTTATGGCGCAACGGTTTAAGATAACCGCCACTTTTGCGGAAGCGAATGGCCCGATGGTCGCAAAGCGTCGGGCCGTTTTCGTTGTCGGGCGATTATGCGGCGACTGAATGTACGCAGCGACTGAATGACGTCAGTTTTGTCGGGGGATGACGGATGGAACGATTGTGGGCGACCGAGTTGGCTCCACTGTGGGCTCAGGCAGGAAAAGCCGCGGAAACAAACGGCTTGATGCAATTTCTGTCGGGACCTGCTTTACCGTTCATCATGATCGGTGTGTTGGCTTGGCTCATGTTCTTTCGGCCCGAGTCGAAGCGACGAGCGGAATTTCAGAAGCTGCTCGAAGGCCTCAAGAAAAACGACCGCGTGATTACTGCAGGCGGCATCTACGGCACGATTGTGAACGTCCAGCAAGGCTCGGATGACGTCACTTTGCGAATTGACGATAGCGCCAATGTGCGTATTCGCGTGTTGCGGACTTCGATCACTCGAGTCCTCACTGGGGAAGAATCCACGGCGGAGGGCGGCAAGAGTTCCGAATGAAAGAGGGCGTTGCTTCCAGCGGCACTTTCATTGATGTATTCGCGAATGAAGTATTCGCAGCGGACGGAAGTCGGCTGAGATCGTGGGCTTGAGAAAGCTCGACAGGCTTGGCTTCCAGTTTCATCGATAGACTAATCCACAGGCATACGGCATCTAAGGACAACGTGGTCATGGTCGGCTTCTCACCAGCGGTTTTGTGGGCGGCCGCCGACGCGGCGGAAAAGCAAGCGTCGAGCGGTATGGTGTTTCTGTACGTTCTTGGCGTGCTCCTCGGCGTTTTCGTCTTGCCGTTCTTCATCGGCCAGAAACTCGCCGATTCCATGCGGATGCGCGAGTTCGGCTGGAAGATCGGTTTGATCATTTGCGTCTTGGTGGCCTCCACCTTGGTGCTCTACACCGGTTGGCCGCCGAAACTGGGGATCGATCTCAAGGGTGGCGTGATCCTGGTTTACGAAGTCGATCTCGAGGGACGATCGACGGCCCAGGCATCCGACGCGAAAGCAGCCGATGGTCCCGCCGCGGCGCCCGCCATCGACATGAGCAATCTGATCGTGGCGCTCACACGACGCATCAATCCCGGTGGTACGAAGGAAATTGTGATTCGCCCCTTTGGCGAGAAGCAGATTGAGATCATCATTCCCGATGTCGACCCACTCGAAATCGCGCGCATCAAGAAGTCGATTAGCACGGCCGGTATGTTGGAATTTCGTATTGTCGCCAACAACCGAGATCACTCGACCTTAATCCAGTTGGCTCGCGATCAGGCTCAGCAACCGCTAAAGAAACGTTTGTCGAGCGTGAAAGACGCGGGCGGCAAAGTGGTCGGCTTTTGGGCCAACGTGGCGCGTGATGAAGTACCGACTCAAGGGAAAAACCTATTTAAGGTTGGTGTGTGGTACGACACGATTCGCAACGCGCGCACCGGTGATTTGTTGGAACTCCAGAGCGTCGCGCAGTTGCGAGGGTTCGATGACGAGCCCGGTAAGTTCGTCGACTATCTCAAGGAAATCGGCGTTGAGGAAATCGACGTCCTCATGTACGCCGACGACAAGCAGAACGTTGTTGGAAAAGACCTCGGCGCCGTGAGTGCGGGCTTTGAGAACTTGAATCCCAAGGTTGATTTCGCGACCAAGACGGCCGAGGCGGCGCGCCGCATGGGCCAACTCACCGGCCTGAATCTGCCCGACGGCGCTTTCACTCGCAAATTGGGAATTGTGCTCGACGGCAACCTCTTGTCGGCCCCGTCCATTCGTGGGCAGATTACGGACCGAGGTCAAATCACGGGGCAGTTCACGCAGGAGGAAGTGGACTTCTTGGTGGGCATTCTCCGCGCGGGTAGTCTGCCGGCGGCCCTTTATGAAGAGCCGGTCAGCGAAAACCAAATTGGCTCGCTGCTGGGCGCCGACATGATTGTCAAGAGTGCCTGGGCGCTCGCCATCTCGCTCGTCGCCATCTTCCTGTTCGTGCTGGTCTACTACAAGTTCTCCGGCATGGTTGCCGCTATCGTGTTGGTGTTGAACATCGTGCTGACGCTCAGCCTGATGATTCTGCTCAAGGCGCCTCTGACGCTGCCTGGGCTCGCCGGTCTGGTGCTGACGGTCGGTATGTCCGTCGACTCGAACGTGCTGATTTTCGAACGCATGCGGGAAGAGCAGGCCCGAGGCGCCGCCCTGCGAATGGTGATTCGCAACGGCTTCGATCGAGCGTTCGTTACCATCGTCGACTCGAACCTCACGACGATCATTACGGCGATCATTCTCTACGTCATCGGCACCGATCAGGTGAAGGGGTTCGCCGTCACTCTGACTCTGGGCATTTTGACCAGCATGTTCACCGCGGTCTTCTGCTCGCGAGTCATCTTTGACGTCGCCGAACGCCGTCGAGTGATCACGCAGTTGAACATGTTGCAGTTCATCAAGGAGACGAATTACGACTTCATGAAGATTTGGAAGCCCATGACATTGGCTTCAGTGGTGCTCATCGTAATAGGCATCGTGGCCACCATCATTCGTGGCTCGTCGATGCTCGACATTGACTTCACCGGTGGAACCTCGGGGCAGCCCTTATTGAAGCAGGCCGCTTCTCCCGATGTTCTCCGCGAAAAACTCGATAGTTCTTTCGGTCCTGAGAAGATCCAGTACACGTTGACCAACGTGGATGTGGGGGGACAGGCCGATTTGCGCGATCGCGTTTACAAGATTGATACCTCATTGCCGAAGATTGCCGAGTTGGAGAAGAAGCTTCAACAGGCGTTTCGCGACGAGTCAGGAGCAAGCATGCTTGCTACCTACTCGATGAAGTTCACGCCACCTCAGGCGGTGGCCATCAGCGGTGGCGACTCGAAGTCCTCGCCCAGCCAGTCGACCGAAGGAAAGTCGGAAGCCCCTGCTAAGGAGGCCGACGCGGACGACAAGCCTGCGGCCAAGCCGACAGAAGAAAAGCCCGCGGAAGGTAAACCTGCGGCCGAAAAGCCAGCGTCCGAGGCTCCAGCTCCGGAAAAACCGGCCGAAGCTAAGCCGGCCGAAGCTAAGCCGGAAGGCAAGGATGCGGCGGGACCCAAGCCCTGTGGAGGTGAGCAGTCGGACTGCCAAGAGACGCCAGCTGATGCGAAACCGGCCGACGAAAAGCCAGCAGAGAAGCCAGCGGACGCCAAACCCGCGGATGCCAAACCCGCGGAAGAAGCCAAGCCGACGGAAGTAGCCAAGCCGACAGAAGAAACGAAGCCGGCTGCTACCAAGGAAGAGACGGAAAAGCCGGCTGAAAAAGAGGCGGCCAAGCCTGCGTCGGAACAGCCAGCGCCCGAAAAAGAGGATGGAGGTGATTTGCCGGTCGCCGTACCAACGGGTTCATCTGCTCCGGTGGTCATGATGCAATCTGAGCTTGAATTTGAAACGCCGATCAATGCGCCGACTTTGCAAGATCGAATCATTCAGTCCGCGCGGGCGTTGGAGCTTCCCGAGCCGCAAGTGATCCTGAGCAGCCCGAACTGGAACGGCTCGAGCAGCACTCCCTACGGCAAGTGGTTGGTTCAGTTGTCTAGCACATCCGATGAGGCCGCGAAGATCCTTGAGCGGTTGCAGCAGGAGCTGCAAGAGACGCCCGTTTTCTTGTCGTCGAGCGAAATCGGTGGGCAGGTGGCCGGAGACACTCAGCAACGCGCCATTATCGCCTTGCTGCTCAGCCTTCTCGGCATCGTGGCTTACATCTGGTTCCGTTTTCAGAAGATCTCGTGGGGCGTGGCGGCGGTGATTGCACTGGTGCACGACGTCTTGATGATGTTGGGCGCACTGGCCATAAGTCGCTGGTTGGCTCCCGTTCTCGGCTTTGCTCAAGTCGATGAATTCAAAATCAACTTGACGGTGGTGGCCGCCTTCTTAACGCTGGTTGGCTACTCGATCAACGACACGATTGTGACGTTTGATCGGTTGCGTGAAGTGAAGGGAAAGAGTCCTCACTTGACGGTCGAGATGATTAACCAAAGCGTGAATCAAACGTTGGGTCGAACGATTCTGACGGCGCTGACGGTGTTCATCGTCGTGTTGATTCTGTACTTCGCGGGCGGCGATAGTATTCATGCCTTCGCCTTCTCGCTGGTCATCGGCACGATCGTGGGTGTCTACAGCTCGGTTTTCATTGCCGCCCCTGTCTTGTTGATTTTGGCCGAGCGTGAAAAAGCGGCTCAATCCCGACAAGCTGGCGTCCGCGGAAAATGATCCAGCCAAGCCGGTTCGTTCTCCGAATTTCTAGTTCGGAGAACGAACATGAGGTGGCTCCGAAAATTACTCAGTGTCGGTATGGTCATTGGCGTGGCGGCGCTGATGTCAATCCCCTTCAAGCGAGTACCCCCGCGCGAAACGAACAAGAGCGCGGGGCGAGGCCAATGGGAGTTTGTTGAGCCGCGGTTGCAGTTTGAACAGATTCTCAAGCCTACGGCAGGCGTCTCTGCGGACGCTGCCACTTCTGTTTCGGACGATGTTCAGCGACCCGTGGACTCGTCCGGCTTGATACCCAATTCAACGCCGTCCAGGGTTCAGCGCGATGGCGCCTCGAATGGTGCTTCTTCTACTCCCTCGCCAGCAACCGACTCGTCGGCGAGTGAAAGCATGACTCGGGGAAGTACAGGGCGAACTCGATCCGCGGCACGCCCCATTCCCACCGACGACGCGCCGCCCATTCGAGATCACGAAGCTTACCCCATGTCTCCCATGTCGCGTTTGCCAAGAATCGAGACTGAACCGCCTCGATCAGAACGCATTGGGGAAAGTGGAATTCCCCCCGCCCTGCCCGACGAGTTCAAGCCGCTCGCCGAATCTTCGCTCTAGGTCTCGGTCGCAGCGCCAATGTACGACGGACTTCTAGTCCGTCGAGTCGCTGTACGATGGACTTCTCGTCCGTCGAATGCAGCCAGCGTCGAGCGGACCACGCATCAGTCGGTCTTGCGTTCTCGCGACTTCCACGGGAAATCCTCGGCCTTGTTCACGATCCTGAGGTCGATGAACCGCATGATCGTGGGGCTGACTTGCAGTTCGGGGCCGAGCAGAGCGGCGCCTCGCAAGTCGGTCTCTTCGAGGAACAGGAACAAGTCTTGATTGCGCACTCGTTCCGCTTCGTCTTCCGGGACCGGAGCGTGCTTGGCCTTGAACTTGTTATGGAGTTGCTTCACGTCGCTTTCTGTTTTCCCGCCCACCAACATCACGGAGAGCTTGGCTGCAATGTACGGGTGCGAGAAGACATGGGTTGTCTTCAATGTTTTGAAGTTGTTGGCGGGCGAGAGTAGGACGAGCGCCTTGACATCTTGGCCTTGTTTCAAGAACGGAGTTTGCTTCCAACTCCAGTCCTGATGGACCCAGTTCAGTGCGACGACTGAGCCCATGGGGCCGGCGCCGACGACCACCAGTTTCTCGATATTCAGCTCTTTCGCGTGGTGTTTGCGCATCAGGAATCGCTTGCATTCCTCCAAATCCATCGCGATCATCGCGGCGAAGTCAGTCGGCTTCAATTGATCGTAGGATACTTCTTTGTCGCTGCCATCCGGCATGCGCCGACGCAAGCTGTCGCCGTGTCCGCGCAAGTCGGGGACCAGCACGGCGTGCCCGCGATTTTTCTGAAGGCCGAGCGCGAGTCGATGGAAATCGGCTCGTCCATGATGTTGTCCGTAATCGTGGACCATGATGATCGGAACCGAATCTTCCTTGTTGGTTCCTGGGTAATAGGTCGCTCGCAGGACGAATCCGTCTTTGGTTGTATCAAGCGTTACGTTTTCCGGAGGGGGAATCTCAGGCTTTTCTTGCGCCGGTGCATCGCAAACGGGAGAAACAGCGGCGCAAGTGGCCAGCGCACCAACAAGAGCGCTCTGTAGGAACTCTCGACGGTTACCGTCCGCACTCAGGATGTGGTTTGAAGACATTTCTTAAGCCCTTCCGCCTCAACAGTTTGTGGTTGTTGTGTTTGCCGGGGTAAACGCTTGCCTGACGCGAGTGGATTGGCGTGACTTGGGAGCAAGCAAGCTGAGTAAACGTCGGTTGGATCAGAAGATTCGTCGAACGCCCGAATACCATGCCGCAGTCGGATTTTCGTGCTGATTCTTCACAATTTCAGTGGGCTGTCGACATCGTATTCGGATCAAGAGCCTGCGTCAACGAATTACTTCGCGGCTTGTGACTCGTGTTTAGTTGCGGATGAGTCGAATTAATAAGAACTTAGAGTCGTTGAGACATGGTGCGATTCCCAGGGTTGCTGTCGGTCATCGCAGCCCAATTGGGAAAAAAAGTGTCGAAAGGTTCCGAGCGTCGAGTACTTCCCGTCGATCCAAGCGTTTAGCTTGCAAAGTGCCGTTAAAACAAGCACAATAGTTACGTTGATCGCTGATCAGGATTGGGGTGGGTAGAGATGACCTGCCTAGGATCGAACTGTTGGTGATTCGCGGACCCGATCGGATGGTGCTAAACATCTGGTGGGAAACAACTTTGTAGCGGGAGGCGTGCTGGAACCATGCTGAGCAGCTTACGACAGTGGTGGCAGGTGCAGACGGGCGAGGAAGAAACGCCCTTCGACGGCGATTCCCCCGCGTTCTTTGTGAGCTTCGTGGTTCATGTCGCGCTCATGATCACGCTGGCTTGCATCCCGACTTTCCGTGAGCAGAAACAGGTTTCGCTGGTCATCACGGCCCCGGTCGACGAGGAAGTGGTGGACGAGCTGGAATTGCCTAAGGATGTCGTGTTTAGCGAGTTGCAGCACGATAAGATTGGTGCCAATAGCGAGAATGGCTCCGAAGTGGCTTTATCGCAAGCGCCGACTGTTTCCGACGTGTACTCGGAGATTCCGGTGCCCACCGAACTGACTCCGACGACGGAATTCGCGAACATCTCAGCGAACGTCATTTTCGAGAACCCAGTTGGGCTGACGCACAATGCGAACTTGGCGGTGAAAGGCGCCATGGGCAATGGCGAGACGGGCGCGGTCGGCGCGGTCGATCGCATTACCATGGAAATCCTGCGTTCGCTCGAGGAACGCAAGACGCTCGTCGTGTGGATCTTTGATTCGACGGCCAGTCTTCGTAAGCAGCGGCAGGCCATTCATGATCGGCTTGATCGCATTTACGAAGAGCTCGGCGTGCTCGAAGCCGCCGGTAATGAATCCTTCAAGCGCCACAAGGACAAGCCGCTACTGACTTCGGTGGTCTCGTTCGGCGATAAGGTGGACCTGCGTACGAAGGAGCCAACGGACAATTTGGCCGATATCAAGAAGGCCATTACCGACATGCCCGACGACAGTTCGGGCGTGGAACGAGTCTTCTCCGCCGTCTATCTCTCGGCTGAGAAGTTCAAGTTTTATCGAATTCCGGGCGAGAACGAGACCGAGCCCGAGCGGAACGTGATGTTCATTGTGTTCACGGACGAAGCAGGGTCGGATCAAGACGGGCTGGAAAAGACGGTCAAGATCTGCCGACGCTATGAAATGCCGGTGTATGTGATCGGTGTGCCGGCGCCCTTTGGTCGCCGCGAGACGCTGGTGAAGTGGGTCGATCCCGATCCGCAATTCGACCAGCAGCCGCAGTGGGGCGAAGTGGAGCAAGGGCCTGAGTCGTTCTTGCCTGAGCGTATCAAGCTGAACTTCTCTGGCTCCAAGGAAGACGATTCACCCATTGATTCGGGTTTCGGTCCCTACGCACTGACTCGACTTTGCTACGAAACGGGCGGCATCTACTTCGCCGTCCACCCGAATCGCAATGTCACTCGCAAAGTGAATCGCGGCGAGATCGATAGTTTCGCGGCTCACTTGGAACACTTCTTTGATCCCGAGGTTATGCGTAAGTACCGACCGGACTACGTATCTCCCGAGGAGTACAAGCGTCGAGTGACCGCGAACAAGTCGCGGGCGGCGCTGGTCGAAGCGTCTCGTCAGTCGTGGATTACGCCGATGGAGTCGCCGACGTTGAGGTTTGTCAAGCGAAGCGAGCCCGAGTTGGTGACGGCGCTGACGGAAGCGCAAAAGGACGCGGCGAAGTTGGAGCCGAAAATCGAATCGCTCTACCAGGTCCTGAAGCTGGGTGAGGCGGACCGCGAGAAAGAAACGTCGGTTCGTTGGCAGGCTGGTTTTGATCTCGCGATGGGCCGTCTGCTCGCCGTGAAGGTTCGCACGGAGACCTACAATGCGATGTTGGCTCAAGCCAAACGCGGGTTGAAATTCAAGGACGAAAAGAACAACACCTGGGTTCTGGCGCCGGCCGACGAGGTAACTGTGGGAAGTCAGTTGGAGAAGTTGGCGGCTCGCGCCAAGATGTATTTGGATCGAGTTGTCGAGGAGCATCCAGGCACGCCATGGGCCCTGCTCGCCGAACGTGAACTGAAAGACAAGTTGAGTTGGAAGTGGACGGAAGAGTTCACCGACTTGAGTCCTCCCGCTCGCGAAGGGGCTGGCGACAACAACAACAATCCGGCGCCCGCTAACGACAAGGCCAAGATGCTGAAGAAAGCAGGTCCTCCGAAGCGAGCGATTCCCAAGCTGTAGAGCATGTGAACTCTGGCAGTGCTTGGGCCGAGTTTATTGAGCATTTCAGCAGCGTGGCGTCGAAAGACGCCACGCTCTTTTTTTGGCATTCAGTACGGCCATTTCGCTGAAGCTGGGGCAATTAGCGAGGAAGCCGCTGAGCGCCCGCGTAAAGGTCGAGTGTGGGGCGATCTCCGAGAAGGGCGAATAGCTCGCGAATTTGCTTGAGACCGTCGAGGTAAGTAAAGCCAGCGGCGCGACCGAACGATTTGGCGCCGACGACGTGATAGTGAGCTTCACGCAGCACATTTGGCGAGCGAGTGTGCGGAGGCGCCAATCCGTTCGGCGGACTTTCCGTCGCCGCGGTCGTCCAATGCGATGAGTTCAAACCATACGAGGGAGCCGCCTGATCGCTGTCCGGGGAGTAGGCGATGTGGAGTTCTCGTGACAGGCTGAGATCGGGACGGTAACCGGTGTTTACGATCACGCGATCACATTCGAACTCGCCCGCATGGATGCCTAGAAGAGTCAGTCTCCAGCCGTTGGCATTGGGGAGTTCGACTAATCCGTGGATGGCGACGCCAGGCAGATAGTTCATGGCTGGATGTCCCGCGGCCATTTGATTGGCGAGGGTCGCGATCCGATCACGTTCGGGCCATGCGTCGTTCGGGAGTCGTGCCATGGGGGCGATCTCTCCGTCGTCGGTAGGAGCACGCACAATCCAGGTGACTCGAGTTGCCGGATCTTGGGCGGCTAGTTCAATAAGCAGCGTCACGCTTGTGGCTGCCGAATGTCCCGCTCCCACCACAACCGTATGGCGTCCCGCGAATCGTTGACGTTCCACGCCAAGGATATCGGGCACACGATAGTCGATCGAATGTCCATGACGTTGGGCCGTCGCGCGTTCGCCGATCGCGGGAATCCCCGATTCGCCCAGTGGATTAGGCTGGCCCATCACCCCCGTTGCATCAATGACTCCATCCATCTCAACCACTCGTTCGACGCCGTTGGAGTCGACGACCAGCATTCGTAAGGCATAATCCCCTCGTTGCTCGTCGTCCGCGAGCTCGCCCTTGAGCAGGCCTGCTCGCCCCACGGCAAGAACGCGAGTTCCGAGGCGGAGGTGATCGGCCAGCAGATCGGTGGCGGCGAGCGGCTCGAGGTATCGTTCGAGCCATTGGGCGCCGGTCAGCAACTCGTCGGGACCAGGTGCGCGGTAGTTCTCGTCTTGGGCGCTGATTGCGGCGACGCCCAAGGGAGAACTGCTTTGTTGGAAAGGACTAAACATGCGGAGATGCGCCCACTGTCGCACATGTTCGGCGACTCGACCGCGTTCAAAAACTTCGACGTCATAGCCGAGAAAGCGGGCGTAGATTGCAGCTTCGAGACCGAGAGGGCCAGCGCCAAGGACCGCTAGACGCGCGGGGGTGTCGATTGCCATACGTAGACGTTCCTTCGACCAAGTGATTCAGGTCCTATTTACTCGAAACGGACGAATGTCGATGCAGGGCTTTTCGCCCGCCATCACGGCGGCCATGACGACGGCCGTGCCGGGCGACAAATAAAGTCCGCTGCGAAAATGTCCCGCCGCGATGAACACGTTGGCGAGTCCAGGCAGCTGGCCCAGGTAGGGCAAGCCATCGTATACGCCGGGTCGCAGGCCTGACCAAGACTTCTCCATGCGAGCTAATCGCAGAGACGGGACGAGTTCCCAAGCAAAGTGCAGCAGATCATCAATGACGTTGGGGGTTGTCCGTTTGTCGAACCCGACTTCTTCTTCGGTCGATCCCACCAGCAAGTAGCCATCCTCGCGGGGAACCAAGTAGCGAGGGCCCACATTGATGATCCGTTGAACCAGTGCTCGTTCGGTCTTCAGCAGCACCATTTGTCCGCGAATCGGGACAACGCCCAGGGAAACTCCGAGGGATTCGAGAAGGTGGGCTGACCAGGCGCCAGCGGTGACGCAGTAGCTATCGGCGGCCAATTTTCCTTGGCTAGTCTCGAGTTCCGAGAGATGGTCGCCGTTCATCGTCCAGCGTTCGATCGAGACCTGTTCGAGGATTTCTACTCCTTGGCGGCGACAAGCGGTGGTGAGCGCCTGCAGATGCCAGGGATTGCGCAGTTGGCATTCATCGGGGAGCACGAGTCCGCCGCGAATGGCGGTGGTGCTGGACGTCCCTGGCTGCCTCGACGCGGCAGGCCGTTGGAGGCTGAGTTCCGGCTCTAATCGAGCGAGTTCATCCAAGGGAGGTCGCTCGACGAGAACCCCTTCTTCCGTCATTAGGGAGGAGAAGCCGAGCAAGGAGGCCCATTCGCCAGGGGTTTGAGCCAGATAGATGCCGCCGCACCGACGGTAACCGGTATCGATTCCAGTCTCCGATCGTAACCGCTCAGCCCATTCCGCGTGGAGATCGAACGAGAGACCTCGCAGTTGCTCATAAGCGTGGATGGCGGAGTTCGGGTTGGCGGGCGGCAATATTCCGGCTCCAGCCCACGACGCTTCCCGCCCCACCGCTCCCCGATCGACGATGCTCACGGTCCAGCCAACTCGCGATAGCTCATAGGCCAGCGACAATCCCACAACTCCGCCGCCGATGACGAGGCAGCTACGCGATCTCACGTTCAATGCGACTCCCCTGCCCTGGACTCGGTTTTTAGAGCGTCTCCGCTGGACGCTCTTAACTCACGAGCCAGCAGTACTTCGTTCACGTATCCTTTGAATCGTACCCGCCCATCGATCTCGATCACGGGGACCCACTCGTGAAAGCGTTCCCGGAGTTCCGGAGACGAGTCGATATCGACAAGCTGTGGCCGGACTCCGAACTGCGCGAGCAAAGACTGGGCATCCTCACACAAATGACAGCCATGGCGAGTATACAAAACAACGGTGTGCATGCGGGCTCCGCCAACACGGGTCAGGGCGATTCTGTCGGTTTTGACGTCCTGTTGCTTTACGTCGCAAAGTCAAAACTGGTATGCTGGTCAAGTGCGTGCTAGTTTACAATAAAGGGTCGAGCGGCTCACAGGGTTATCACTTCTCTGCCGCCTACCCTGGGGTGATTGGACGGCGCTGCGAGCGCCGCGGGCCAAGGGAGGCTGGGTTCGACAGCCCCGCGCATGGCGAAGCTAACCGCAAAGAATTTTCTCGAGCTAGTTCAACGCAGCGGGCTCGTCGACGAGAACGAGTTGGCCGAGTCGGTGCGTCGGCTAGAGACGTTGAACGGCGGCAGCTTGCCCGAAGATGGCGCCAGTGTGGCCGAGCACTTGATTCAGGAGAATCATCTCACTCGGTGGCATTGCGAAAAGTTGTTCGATAAGAAGTACAAGGGCTTTTTTCTCGGTAACTACAAGCTGCTTGGACATTTAGGCACGGGCGGCATGAGCAGCGTCTACTTGGCTGAGCATCGCCTGATGCGGCAGTGTCGAGCGATTAAGGTATTGCCCAAGAGCCGAGTGGCCGATTCGTCGTACTTGGCTCGATTCCAGCGCGAGGCCCAGGCCACTGCCACGCTACGGCATCGGAACATCGTCCGGGCCTATGACGTCGATAACGAGGGTGATACGCACTATCTCGTGATGGAGTATGTGGCGGGCAGCGACCTTAATTCGCTGGTGAAGGAGCGATCCCCCGAATTCCTCGATTACGTGACGGTGGCCGACTATATCGCTCAAGCCGCCGAAGGATTGCAGCACGCTCACGACAACAATCTGATTCACCGCGACATCAAGCCCGCGAATCTGCTAGTCGACGATAAAGGGATCGTGAAGATCCTTGATCTCGGCTTAGCCCTCTTTTCGTCCGACGAAGCTGCCTCGTTGACCATCGCCCATAACGAAAATGTGCTCGGCACGGCCGACTATCTGGCGCCCGAGCAGGCTCTTAACAGTCATGACGTCGATGCTCGTGCTGACATCTACGCCTTGGGGTGCACGCTCTATTTTTTGCTGACGGGGCATCCTCCCTTTCCCGAGGGATCGCTAGCCCAACGAATCGCTAAGCATCAGACACAGTTCCCCGCGGACATCCGGCTCGATCGTCCCGACTGTCCCCGCGAGTTGCTGGATTTAGCCAATCGGATGATGCAGAAGCGGAAAGAGCGGCGGATTCAAACAGCGCGTGAGGTGGCCGAGAAACTGCGGAATTGGTTGGCAACTCAAAGTCGTGGTGGCGCAGCGGTCGGCGCTTCGTCAGCCGCCACGGTCGCGTCAGCTTCAGCCGCGTCACCAGGCGCCTCTACGCCCCACGGTTCCGCCAAAGCTCGCGGAGACTCGGGGGTGGCGAGTGAGGCGACGCGAGCCGCTGGTGCAGGCGCCATGGAGGCTTTGTCCCAAGCGACCGAGGCGGCCCCCGCGGATCTGCCTTCGCGACCGAGTCGGACCGAGGATCTGGGGAGTAGTGGGGCAAAAAGGTCCGGGACGCGGCGTTCTTCGCCGAGTGGCGACAAGAGCACCGGTTCCGGCAATCACCAACTATTTGGCGATACCGTCGCGGATGGTGGGGCGCCGACGCTCGATGTCCCTCAACCTAAGTCCGCGCCCGTTACTGCCGCGCCCATCGCTCCTGCACCCGTAACTCCTTTGCCCCGTACGCCTGCCACGGGAGCACCGGCCTCGAGTAAACGCCCTGCCGCGAAACCGGCGACGCCTCGCTCGGAAGCCAGGGCCTTGCCAGCGGCTGAATCGAAATCTGACTCCATCGCGACTTCACTCGCCTCCACGACGGTGTCGGCGAATCCTGAAGCGGATCGCGATTCAGAGGAGGTTGTCGCCTCAAGTTCGAACTCGCAAGCAACCAGCGAACTTGGGCTGCAGCTGAAGATCGATACGCCAGCCAAACGCAATCGATCGGCGACAACTACTGGCAAGCGAACCGCGGCCACTTCGGCTTCGGCAAAAATCCCTTCTCAACGCATGCTCTGGATTGGGGCCGCCGTCTTGGGAGCCGTGGTGATTGTTGGCGTCGTTGTCGCCCTTGTGTTCTCGGCGGCGAGTGGCAGCGGCTCTTCTTCTGGCGGTCCGGCGACTCGTCCCGGTTACCGCGATACCAGTAGTGTCGCCTTGCCGCGCTTTCCCGCGACCTAGTGCTGGAACGTTTCGCGGCGAACGTCGTGTTGACGCTTCCCTCTGTCCCTCTCAACTCGAGTGCCAAGCTGATGGCCTCGCTGTCGTATTTCTAGGCGGCCGCAGCGCATGCGGACGCGTTCGAGTCAAGTGTTGTTTTTGAGAATGTTCGGCGTGGGTTGTTAGTTTGTAAGTCTTTGTTGGTATGCAACTTAGGGTGTTCACTTGAAATTTCATGTGGACTCTTCCTAGCATGGAGATGGGAAAACGAATTGCTGGCGGGGTTCGTGATGAAATCCGCGGGCAAAAGGACGCCGTAGCAGCAGCGTCCCGTGTGACCCACCGACCACAGGAAGTCCACTCGGAAAGCAAATTGGATGGCAAGAAGCATCGTGCGAAGTCGTGTCGCGAGATCCTCGACCATTCCGCCCTGGGGGCGGCGAGCTGGGAACCGTCTGTATGTTGCATCGCATTCAACAAACCGTAAAGACTCGTCCGATGGCGCGTCGCAACTCCGTCGTTGCCGCTCGGACGGTCAAGACTCATATGCCGGCAGCTGGCAAACGAGCTGCGGGGGGGGATTCGCGCCGTTCAGGCGTGATTATGCCTCCCGAACGATGGCACGAACCTGAGGAGACTTGGGAAGAGAGTGATTACCGGATTATTGAGGAATCGGCTGGAGTTGGTTATCGCCATGTCTTGGGACGAGACGAGATTCGGGAGCGTTTGAGTCGCTTTCCCAAGGAATTCCTCCGGAACTTACAGGTTGTTCACCTCAGCCGCATGACGCGGAAAAAGAAGTCGTGTCCGTGCTATGGCATGCAGTGGGGCTCGACGATTTACCTCTATCCAATCGAAGAGAACCGAATTGAGACGTTTAGTCGGCCCCCACGCCCCGCTCAAGTCATCGAGGCGCGGATGTACGGTGGACGTTGGGTCCAGCGAGGCCGCGAGTGGCAGCTAGTGTGGTCCGAGGAGGCGATTCGGGACTACTACCTGAACAACATCCTGGTCCACGAACTGGGGCACTTGGTCGACGATCGTAATACGGGCTACCAAGACCGCGAGCGATACGCCGAATGGTTCGCTATCGCGCACGGCTATCGCCCGACTCGCGCTGCCGCCCAGCCGAAAAAAGCGATTCGTCGGCATGGTTGATGCTGCCTTAGCTTGTCTTCTTCCCCTTCGGAGCGGGGCGTGCTTTAACTCCCGGTTTCTTGACCCAGGCCTCGGCGACTTGTTCGGGGCTGCCGCCGAAAGACTCGGAGAACGCCTTGTCGAAGGCGATCCCCTGCTTGAGCTGATCGATGAGCTTGGGGAATCGTTTTCCGTCGTTCATCAAGTAGTTCACGTAGCTGTAGTTCACGATGTCATTCACTTCGGGCGCCAGTTTTCCATTCACCCCGTCGCCGGGACTGGCCATGGTCGCCATTGCTGACAGGACTTGGTCATTCCAAGCGACCACTCGCGAGTCGCTGGGATCGAGTCGAGCGGCGGTGGAGCGAGCGGCGCCTTCCGCGAACCAGCGCGGAGTCTTGCCGAGGCTTGCGACGTAGGCGCCAGCCAACTGTTGAGCGATCAGCAATTCCAGGGAGTAGTCGTTATTGCGTGCTGGCACAAGCGCCCCGTAGGCGTCGACGGTGTTGAAGGTCCAATGACCACGCCATTCCTTGGGAATTTGACGTTGCTCGACCATCTGACCGAATTCGCTGTAGTCGTATCGTTCACTGAAGACAAACAGGGTCATGCGGCCCTTGATGAGAGGTTGGTCCGAAGGCGCCTTAAAGACGGCGGCCACCTTCGGCGCCATCGCCTCGGCACGTTCTCCGATGTCCGCGAGGGTCGCTTCGCCGACATTGCCCAACACCAGGAAGTTCGTCGACTCAAAACGAGCAGGTTGATTCCCGGGCATTCCGAGTCGCCAGTTGTCTGCCGCTAGTTTGGCTCGATCTTCGCTCAACTGAGCGTGGGTTGCTCCCTTCGCTCGGGCCAAGGCCGCCACTTGGGACACATTTTGCCCAGGGTCGCCGCCGTCGAACTTCGCACCCTCGAGAATCCACTTTTCGATCTTGGCCATGACGTCCGTCGAAAGTGGATCCCGGCCGACCGGCATTCTTTGTCCGCCGCCAGTCCCTTTGAGTTTCTTGATGATCAGGCTTTCCTCGGGCTTGCCGGGCACAATCGGAGGGCCGCCATCTCCTCCCTTCAGTAAGCCGGTGAAGTTGATCAGGCTGAAATTCTCTCGCGGTCGCATCGTGCCGTGGCAGTTCGTGCAGTTCGCCGCCAATACCGGGGCGATATCGCGAGCAAAACTGATCGTTTCCTTGCCGGTCGCCTCCATGACCTGCAGCATCGGTCCGGTATCCGGTTTCGCGTTGGGGTTCAGGCTAGCCAAGCTATCTTGCGGGCTCTTACCGTCGTATTTGGCTCCATCCGCAATCCACTTCTTTAGCGTCGCCAACTCCTCCGCACTCACCTTCAAGCCGCCTCGCGGCATGTCGCCGCTCTCGATGACTTCAATCAGACGGCTACCCACAGGGTCTCCTGGAAAGACGACTTTCCCGGCGGGAGGACCTTTCATGAGGTTCTCGAAACTCGAGATGCTGAACATGCCGCGAGCATTGTTCACGTGACAGTTACCGCACTTTCCCACCAAAATCGGCACGATATGGGTCGAGAAACTGAGTGCGCCCGTGGGGACGCCGCCGGGCTTCCCTGCCTCAGGTTTCGACTCGGCGGCCATTTCGCTGGGCTTCTTCAGCATCGGCAGCGTCGCACCTTCCAACTCCAGCACCGCATGGGCTCTTTCGAGTTTCGCGTGGAGCGGTTCGAGAAATGGGATGAGCGACTTATCCGAGGCGACCAACTTCTCGACCTTGGCCTGCACCTCTTTCACCACCTCCACGGACTCGGAGATTTTACCTTGTTTGTAGAGATTCCCGGCCTTCGTTAAGGAGACGCTCAATGCGGAGATTTCTTCGCGTTGAGCAGGCGTTGGAGCCGCTGAGGCCGCCGCTGCGATGCCTAATGCCAGCCAAACCGCCAGCATCAAGCGGCTGGGGTTTGTTAGCTGAGCTGCCGACTTTGCCAAACGCCGAATGCTATCCCTGATCACCAGAAGAGTCCCGCTCATGTCCCCCGTCTCCCCGTACGACGACTCGGCATCCAAAAGCTCGGCGAGGATGCTCCGCCTAGCCTGGCTTTCCCCTTACACGCAAGCCAAGCAACACGACCGCGGGACAGAGTATAGGCCAAGATTCGCTTCGTTCCTAGCGAATCGCTCTCTCTCAGGCTGCCGCAACCAGTGGAGTTTGGGCCATTTTCCAGAAACGTCTAGATCTGGTAATTGACCTCGGGGAGTAACTCGTCGGGCGTTTCGCTGCGAATTCGCAGTTTGGGTTTCTCCATTACGACTGTCGTGTGGGGATCGACGCTGTGAGTCAGCCACACGCTTGATCCCACCACGGAATCGTGCCCAACGATTGTTCGACCGCCCAGTATCGTGGCGTTGGCATAAATCACCACGCGGTCCTCGATGGTCGGATGCCGCTTCGAATCGCGAATCAGGTTGCCATTTGCGTCCGTGGGAAAACTCAACGCTCCTAAAGTCACTCCCTGATAGATCTTCACGTGATTGCCGATGACGCACGTCTGGCCGATCACGACGCCCGTGCCGTGGTCGATGAAGAAATGATGTCCAACCTGAGCTCCAGGGTGAATGTCGATTCCCGTCTGTCGATGAGCATACTCCGTCATCATGCGGGGAATGAAAGGGACTCCCAGACGATACAGCTCATGCGCGAGGCGATAGATGGTGATGGCCTCCAAGCCCGGATAGCAGAAGATCACCTCATCGGGACTCTTGCACGCAGGATCGCCCTCGTACGCGGCCGCCACATCGGTCGCCAGCATGCGCCGTAGGTCGGGAATCGTCTCCAGGAACGTGATGGCCATTTCCTGGCCTTTCGCCTCGTAGTCGACCGGCTCGTCGCATCCCTGCGATTCCCCTTTCACGCGACTCTCGTGATGGAGAGCTCGGGCAATTTGTCGAGTGAGCGTATCGTGCAGGCCATCGATCAAATCGCCCACGTGGTAAGTCACGTTACCGATGTGCAGCCCCTCTCGACGTCGGTAACCCGGAAAGATGATCTCAGTCAAATCCTGGATCGCCCCGATCACCTCTTCGTACCGGGGGAGCGGGCAATGTCCCAGGTGATTGATGGTTTTGATCTGCCGATAAGTTTCGACGATTCGGTTGGTGAGTTCGGGAAGCTGTTCCTTGCGGCGCACATCGGATGCCATGGCGGTGATACTCGATAAAGCCCGTGGGTCGAGTCGCGTTGGAGCGGCTTGACGAACGAACGGGACGAGGGAAAAGAAGCAGGGGAAGCAAAACCAGCAAGGTCCAAGGCAAACGAACCTCGCGACAGACGAGACCGGCCTACGCCGGCCTCGTACACGCCCCCATCAGCTCGCCACCTGCATGCGGCAGATCCATACAGCCCCTCCGGTGTTAAACCAGGCAGGATACGCTTAGTTTGCCACTTGGCGCATCCTAGACAGCGCAGTCACAACCATCAAGCAGCCTCAACCGCTTGGAGGGATTCTTCGGATCGTAGGCGACTGGGAATTGAGTCGAACTATTCCTCCTCTTCCTCCTGCAGCTTCGCTTTGGATATCAGCTCTTGCTGGACGTTGGCGGGCATTACGTCGTAATGACTGAATTCCATCGTGAAACTCCCCTGCCCTCCCGTCATGCTCGACAGCGTCCTCGCATAGTTCGTCACCTCGCGCAACGGGGCCTCGGCCTGCACGATCTGAAACCCGCCTCCGGCCGCATCCGCCCCTTGCACTCTTCCATTACGACTCGACATGTCGCTGTACACATCCCCCATGTTGGCTTCGGGAACCGTGATCTGCAGCTTCACGACCGGCTCCAAGAGCGCGGGTCGAGCTTGTTGGAAGACATTGCGGAAGCACATGGAACCCGCCGTCTTGAACGCCGCTTCCGAGCTATCGACGTCGTGGTACTTGCCGAAGTGGACTTCGACGCAGACGTTTTGCACCTGATAGCCGGCAATCACTCCCCGGGCCATGCGTTCCTTGAAGCCCTTTTCAATGGCGGGCAGGAAATTCGTCGGAATCGAACCGCCGACCACGGAATTGACCCAGACGAAGTTGTTCTCCGCGTCGTAGTGGTATTCCTTCATCGAAGGGAACCGTTCCTTCGAGCAAAACTCGGCGGGGTCCGCGCCGCGCGGCAGCGGCAGCATGCGAATATGCACTTCGCCAAACTGCCCTCGACCGCCGGTCTGCTTCTTGTGTCGATAGCTTCCTTCCGCCAGCGTTTGGATCGTTTCGCGAAACGGAATCTTGGGTGGTTTGGTTTCGATGTCCAGCTTCTCGCGCCGATGCAATCGCTCGCGAATAATCGCCAGATGCAGCTCGCTCATCCCCATCACTACCATTTCGTGCGTTTGCGGATCGCGATCCACCTTGAAGGTAGGATCTTCCTCCGCGACCTTGTGCATGGCGCCCGAGAGCTTCGTCTCATCGTTGCGACTCTTCGGCATCACTGCCAAGCCGACCATCGGGCGAGGGTACGCGACGTCCGCGAGCGAGTAGTCGCCCAGTAAGGTTCCGGTGTGTAAGTCCTCGGTCTTGGCGACGGCGACGATGTCTCCCGGGCCGGCGGCGTCCACCGGGTGGCTCTCCGCTCCTTGCAGTTCGAGCAGCGGTCCGATCTTCAAGGACTTGCGGGTCGATGAGACGTGTACGACATCGTCGCGACGCAAGGTTCCCGAATAGACGCGGATGAAACTCAGTTTCTGCACGAAGGGGTCGATTCGCGTGCGAAAAACACGAGCGATCAGCGGCCCCTCGGGATCGGGTTTGATGACGATCTCCTGCCCATCCTTGGAGGCCGCGTAATCCATGTCGATCGGCGCGGGGCCGTCTTCGGCGAGAAAACCTAGGAGCTCGTCGATCCCGATATCGCGTTTCGCCGAGCAGCAGAGGATAGGGACGATCGTGCGATGTGCGATCGCATGCTCGAACAGGTGAGCGATCTCGTCGTGACTCGGTAGAACGCCTTCCAGGTAATTCTCCAGAGCCTTGGCGTCCGTCTGCACGATCATTTCGACGACATCATCGTGCAGCGACGCCGGCGGGATCACGGCGTCGTGCGTATCGGTCGGCATCTCCATCACGTCCGCGACTCCACGCAGAGTCGAGCCGATGCCGAGGGGGACGTTGAGCAACACGCATTGGTTGCCCCAGAGTTCGCGAATGGATTCGACGAGTTGTGGGAAGTCGATGTTGTCAGCGTCCAACTTGTTGATGACGATGAGTTTGCCGAGCCCCAACCGTTCGGCCTCTTGCCAAACTCGTCGCGTGTTCACCGCGATGCCTGTCTGGGCATTGATGACGATCACCGCCAAATCGACGCCCGAAAGTGCGCCAATCGTTTGGCCGATAAAGTCCGGATAGCCCGGCGTATCCAGAATATTGAAGCGACGCCCCAGATGCGTGAGATGGGTTAGTTTGGCTTCGATCGTGTGTTTGTGCTGTTTTTCCTCGGGATCGAAGTCGCAGACGCTCGTGCCGGCCTCCACGTTGGGGTGGCCCGTGACGGCTTGGGTCCTGACCAAGAGATGATCGAGCAAGGTGGTCTTGCCCGCCGCGCCGTGACCTACGAAAGCCATGTTACGGATGTGGTCAACGCTTACTTTCGCCATGGGAATCTCCTTTGCAGTGATTGTTCAATAACACACACTTGCCTGGCAAAGAGTACTTCCCGTCGAGTCGCCGGAGCTCGGCCGGCTCGGCGAGATTCATGCAGGGGCTGGCTGCGCGGCGCGCAAGGCCTCCTTCAGATCGAGTGTGCCTTCGTAAAGACTTCGGCCAATGATGCAGCCAGCCACGCCAATCGTGCGCAGTCGCTCGACGTCCGCCACCGTCGTGACTCCACCCGAAGCAATGACCGGAATGGTCACCGTCCGCCTCATTTCCTCCACCGCCTGAAAATTCGGGCCTTCCAACATTCCGTCGCGCGCGATGTCGGTGTAGATGATGGCCGACACGGGTTCGTCGTCAAATTGCCGTGCGAGTCGAGTCGCGGGGATCGTGCTGACGTTCAGCCAGCCGTCGGTTGCGACGAGTCCGTTTTTGGCGTCGATTCCCAGGGCCAACTGATTGGGAAATTGATGGCACATTTCGCGAAACCACTCCGGTTCGCTCAACGCTTTCGTGCCGACGATCAGGCGAGTCAGTCCTAGGTCGAGCAGTCGCCGGATGGTCGCTTCCCCACGCACGCCGCCTCCCAATTGGCATGGCACCGAAACCGATCGCACGATCGCCTCGATCGCCGACAGATTGGTCAACTGGCCGTCGCGAGCGCCGTCGAGGTCCACCAGATGGAGGCAACGGGCGCCCTGCTCGACCCACCGTTGAGCCATCTCGGCGGGATCGTCGCCGAATACGGTCTCTTGCCCGTAATCCCCTTGTCGCAACCGGACACACTTCCCGCCCCGTAGATCGATCGCTGGCCAAACCTGGAGCGAATCGTGCCGCTGATTCATCGGTTCCTCGCGTCGTTATTCAAAGTTCCGCAAAATTCTTCAGGAGCCTCAACCCATCCGCTTGGCTCTTCTCGGGATGAAACTGAGTGGCGAACAGACGATCCCGCCAGACCATCGCGCAGAATGGGTGTCCATAAGTCGTCTCGACCGCCACGACTCCAGGATCTTCGGGAACCACGTAGTACGAGTGGACGAAATAGAAGTGAGTGCCATCGGCCAGCCCTTCCAGCACGGGGGCACGGCGGACGAAACGGCCTTCATTCCAACCCATGTGCGGGACTTTGAAGTCGCGTGACAAGTCAAAACGCACGACCTTGCCCCGCAAGATCCCTAAGCCCTCGTGTTCGCCGCCTTCGTAGCCCACGTCAAACAAAAGCTGCAGCCCCAGGCAGATCCCCAAGAAGGGCTTGCCGCTCGCCACAAGTTCACGGATAGGGGCGACTAGTCCACGAGCGCGTAACTCGGCCATCGCGTCGCCAAACGCCCCGACCCCCGGCAGCACGATCTTGTCCGCCTGGGCCAAACGCACGGGATCACTGGTGATCTCGGCCGCATGTCCAACCTTCTCGAACCCCTTTTGGACGCTGCGGAGGTTCCCCATCTGATAGTCGATGATTGCGATCATGGCGTCATTGTAGCAGGGGCCGCCCTGCTTCGGGGATTACCCCACGCGCGAATCAGAGGGCCCAAAAAGCGTGCTGCGAGTAAAGAACCACGGACACATCTCCGACCGCCTATTCGTTCGCTTCGCGCGATTCGTGGTGTCATCACTCTTGAATGAGCTTAGATTGAGTGCCTCGGCCATTTTCCAGAAACCTAGTTCAGACAGTCTGACCCGATGAATGAGGATCAGTGAAGATTTGTGTTCCCTTTTCTTGGGCGCGGGGCGGGGCGAGTTCTGGAAACACTCATCTTCGCTGATCGTCACCGATGGAGTTCCTTTTCGAGCGAAGAAACGACTAGCGTCCGTCGGCCGTCTCTGGATAGATCACCACCTCAATGCGGCGGTTCTTGGTTCGGCCTTCCAACGTCGTATTGGCCGAGCGGGGATGATTCGCTCCATGAGCGACGGTGAAAAGCTGTTGGGGTGGGAGTTTATTGCGTTGGGTGAGTTGATCGAGCACCGCGGCGGCTTGAGCCGCCGTTAGTTGATGGGCCGCCGACGCCATGCCCGCGCCATTGGACCCATCAGTATGCGCTTCGATGCCAATCCGCTGCCGCGGATAAGTCCGCAAAATGGCTGTCGCCACTTGATCCAGAGCCAAATAAGCGGTCGGTTGTAACTGCGTCCCACCACCAACGAATAGCTGATCTGCTGGCAACTCCATGCGTATCACATCGCCGTCTTGTCGTACGGCCACCCCAGGCACCTCCACGGGCAATAAGGCTTGCCGAATGCTGCTATTCGCCGTAATGACGGCCCCCCCGCGTCGCTGATAAGAGGCTGTAAGCGACTCCAGTTTCTGTTCGGCGTCTTGTCGAGCGACTTGGGTCTCGCGGAGTTGCTGGGCGGAATCCTGTAATTGACGCTGCAACAAGGTGACTTGGTCGCGCATGACCTGCACTTGTTGCGCGGACTGCGCCAACTGCGCATGCAAGTCCCGATTGTTGGCGTCCAATTGCCCAGACCGTCGGGTCAATTCGGCCAACTGCGCCTCATAGGGCTGCTGCTGCCCCGGCTGCTGCCAAGCAGAGGCTTGGCCGGCGGGTGCGAACGGATTGTTGTTGCAGCCTGCCGCCGCGACCATGGTCGCGATTATCAGCAGCCCACACACCAGCCCTCGCATCTCCCCTCCTTCCCTGGATTTGGGACTCGCCCTCTCTCCCGTCGCCTGGAAACTCGCGCGGATCGTAACAACCCGCTTCCCCCCAAGCAAGAGCGATTTCAAGACGGTCAAACGAGCAACACGGAACGATCATGACATCGTGGAACTGCCCGAATCTGGGAGACCACGAAAAAGACCGGGAAATAACGAAAAAGGGGAGCCTCCCCGTCTGGGATGCTCCCCCTCTTGGCAGCCGACTAACTCAATGCGATCCAACCAGTCAACCTGCGGGACTCCGTCGTCCCGTCGAGTTTTCCTTGTGGCTCGCGAGATTAAGCGGTTCGCCCGACTTACTTGGCGACCTTGAAGCCACCCTTCTCGAACGCCGCATCACTAAAAACCAAGGCAGCCTGCTCGTCTCCCTTGGCGCTGGCGACCTTTCCTTTGCAATTGTCGCAGCAGAAGAAGACCTTCGCGCCGCCCACTTCCACGACCTTGTCTTCCTTGCAGGGACCGCCCGAGAGCGGGCACTTCGCCTGCTTCGCCTGGCCCGTCAACACCAATTGGTGATTCGCCTTCACCGAGAGGGCTGCCGGCGCATCGTCGAACTTCTTCTTGCAATTGCCGCAGCAGAAGAACACTTTGCCGCCCTTGTAGTCCGACGCATTCGCCGCCTTCGCAGGCTGGCTGCCCGCCACCAGGCACTTCACGCCATCCAACTTCAGATCCGCGGCGAAAGCCGAGACCGCCAGGGCCACTGGCAATACCAACGCAACTACCACCGTCTTCATCATGGATTCGTCCCTCACTCTAGACGACCAAGAACCGGAAAATCGACGCTCTCGGTCCAGTCGGGACCGATTCACCGGCGCTTATACGTGACGAATTCCCTCAATGTCAAGGTACAACGTCTGAATCGCTGGGGGCCCTGGGGCCCAGCACTAGCCTTGCAGGTGCCTCGCGAAGAAGGCCTTGGTGCGTTTCCACATCTCTTCGCTCAATACGTGCCCACCCCCCGCTTCGATGAAGTGTGAGAATTGCTTTTCGGCATGCTGCGATTCGTAGGCCCGCTGAATGATTGCGATGCCCCGGCGAGCTTCATCGATCGGACTACCGCCATCCAACTCGCCGAGATTCAAGTGCAAGGCACGGGGGGCGATCAGGGCCGCGATGTCGGGGGTGTCGCCGTATGCGTGCAGTCCGGGGATGAAGTTGGGGAAGCAATGCAGTAATTGTTCGCGATGAATCCCGGCATACGTAGGTAGACAGCAATTGCCTACCAAGGCGATCAGACGCGGTTCCCAGGGGCCTACGAGCCACGTATGCGTAGAGCCCATGGAATGTCCATAGCAGCCCAGGCGATCGCCACGCACCTCCGCGCGGCTCGATAGATAATCTACGGCCCGACGCATATCGAGAATGTGCTTCCAAGCAAGGCACTTACCCGCTACCACGTACTTCAAGAAGAGAAAACGCTCCAGGTTTCCCCCCTTGTGTTTGTAGCCTTTTTCGCGCTCGCCGAACCCCAGAGCATCGGGGCACAGCACGACATACCCTTCGCGCGCCAAGGCCACGCCCGTGTGGTGCATCGGGTTGCCCGCCAACCCCGCCGGTTCACTCATCCCCATCGACCACTGCCCATTGTGCTGGTGCCAAACACAGATGCCAGGCGCGGGACGCGCTGCTGTCGCCGAGTCGGGAATCAGTAAATACGCCGCGATCCGCTCGCCCGGCTCCACTTCATAAGTCACTCGTTCGCGCCGAATGCCGCCTTCTAGCTTCACGGAGTCTTCAAGATTGGCTTGAAGCGGGCCCGCAGGAGGCCATGGGCCGCCGAGGCCCGCCAGCAATCGGTCTCGAAAATCGGCAGCTGCCATGGCCATTGCTCCAGAAAAACTAGGCGAGAATCTCGTTAATTACTCGAGCCGGTCGGCCATCCGTCAGACGCTGCTGTTGGCCGTTGTGATGATAGACCAACTGCGTATGGTCGAGCCCGAACAGTTTCAGCAGGGTCGCCTGATAGTCGTTCGGAGAGACCACCTGAGTGACTGCTTTGTGGCCGAACTCGTCCGTTTCGCCATAAGTCATTCCGGGACGAATGCCGCCGCCTGCCAGCCAAGTGCTGAACCCTTGTCCGTTGTGATCTCGCCCCACCGAATCTCCCGAACCTTCCACGACGGGCAAGCGTCCAATCTCGCCGCCCCAGTGGACGAGTGTGGTGTCCAGTAGCCCTCGTTGCTTCAGGTCCTTGACCAACGCCGCCGCCGGCTTGTCGGTTCGCTGGCAAATGGCGGGTAAGGTTCCGCGGATGTTCTGATGATTATCCCAAGGTTGACCTCCCAAGAACAACTGCACGAAACGCACGCCGCGCTCCACGAGCCGACGGGCGATCAGACAGCGAGTGCCGTACTCTTGAGTGGCGGGTTGATCAATTCCATACAACCGGTGAGTGGCCGCGGTTTCGCCCGAGATATCGAGCGCTTCCTTCGCGGCGGTTTGCATGGCCGCCGCCAGTTCGTAGCTCGCGATTCTCGCCTCCAGATCGGCTTCGCCGGGATGACGCTCCAAATGAGCTCGATTAAGTCGCCCGAGTAGGTCGAGGTTTTGCCGTTGAGGCTCGCCGCGCAATTGCGGCGGCGCGTCCAGATTCAAAATTCGCGGTTCTTTGGGCCGTAGAACCGTCCCTTGGTAAAGCGGCGGCATCCAGCCGCTGGACCAATTATGCACGCCGTCGACCGGATGGCCGCCTGGATCGACCAGCACCATGTAGGCCGGCAGATTCTGCGACTCGCTGCCAAGCGCGTACGTTAGCCACGACCCCATCGTCGGGCGACCTGTCACCGCCGGTAAACCGCTATGAAAGTAGCGGATCGAAACCTCGTGCCCGTTATGCCCCGTATGCATCGACCGAATCAAGCAAATGTCGTCCACGATCCCCGCGAGTTCCGGCAGCAATTCCGAAATCTCCGTGCCGCATTGCCCGTGCCGCGCGAACTTCCAGGGACTTCCCAGCAGTTTCTTGCTGGCGCGATTCACAAAACTGAAGACCACCTCGCCCGGATAATCGCTGCCGCTGCGTTTCGTCAACTCGGGTTTGGGATCCGTCAAATCGACGTGAGAGGGGCCGCCATGCATGAACAGCGAAATCATGGCGGTCGCGCGGGCGGGGAGCGGCGGCGACTTGGGCTTCAGATCAAAGACGGGCCTCTGTTGAGGAACCTTGCCCGGCGACGCCAAGAGACGATCCTGTTGCAGTAGCCAAGCCAGCGCGACAGCGCCGACGCCCATGGCGTTTTCCTGAAGAAATTTTCGGCGGGAATCAAACATGTTGGGCATCCTCCCTTGGCACGCTTCTCGGTCGCTGATCACGGGCTGGCGCTGATCTCGGGCTGGCGCTGTTTTAATCCACGTACAGGAATTCGTTTGAGGTGAGTAGCGCCTGACACACATTGACAATCGCTTGCAACTCGGCCGCCACCGACTCGCCCGTGGCTGCATGCAGTATCGGCGCTTGGTTCGCCACATGTTCCAACGCCCAAGCTAACTCCAGGTCGTTGGGAGAGCGGCCATACGCGAGTCTCCAAGCTTGCACCAGCGTTCGCCACGCGGCGGGCGGGCGAGGACCTGCAAACTCTTTCTCCGATGCGAATGACAAGATTGCCGCGGGAACCTCGCCGACGGCAGTCGCCTTGAGCGTCACCGTCACAGGCCAGGAATACGAATCAGACGACTCGGCGGTCCGGCAGTCGACCACGAAGTCGATCGCGTCCCCGGCTTCCACGGGGATCTCGTTGACCACGGTCTCGGCCTGCTGCTGAAACACACTCCACTCGCCCACCTTACCCACTCGGTTCGAGACGACTCGCCCACGCACGCCATCTCCGGGGCTTTGTGGGTGAGCCAGGGTTCCTTTAACCGACACCATCCCAGCTCGAGGCGCCGTCCAGCGCCGAATGGCGGCAAATGCTTCTCCATGACCCGGATGTCCGCCATGAGCATTCAACAACACCCAGCCGATTTTCGCATCGGGAAGTGATGAGCCGCCTTGCCATTGTCCACCCGTCCAATGCGATAACGCCTCGAATCGCGCAACTCGCTGAGTCGCCTCGGTGAACTCGCCATACCCATAGCGCCACACGGGCGGCCGCCGCAGTGCTTCGACTCGATCCGCCAACTGTCGAGTTTCGGTCGAGTACGTTGGCGGGGCGAAAGAACCGGCCTCGAGTCGCGCCCGTTTCGCTAATGACTCGGCCTGTCGCAGCACAAATTCGCCATTCATCAGCATGAGCGATTGCGTGGCCACCGTCGACGTCGGACGCCGCTCGCAGTTCGTCTCCATCACGGGCGCGTCGAAAGCTGTCAGCAATGCCACCGGCTGACTTCGGCGAGCCAGTAGATAGATGCTGCGTCGGGGCTCGCCTTCCGCCACCACCACCTGCCCCACTTCATCCTCCTTCACTGGCGCCGCCGGGCCAAACATCCGCTGACTCAATTCACCTGTCGCGAAGAGCATGCGATCGCGTATTTGCTCGGCATCCAGTCGTCGCACGGAAGCTCGAGCCCAGAGACGGTTATCTTGGTCGTTCCCTTGAGCCGCATCGTTGCGTGACGATTGCCGATAAACGGCGGAGGTCATCAAGAGCCGATGCATCGACTTCCAACTCCATTGGCGTTCAAACCATTCGAGAGCGAGCCAATCCAGCAGCGCGGGGTGAGTGGGGCGTTCACCCAACATGCCGAGATCGCCGGCCGTCCCCACAAAACCGCGGCCAAAATGGTGTTGCCAGAGTCGATTGGCAAGTACGCGACCGAACAGCGGATGATTTCCTTGAGTCAGGTGTTTCGCGAATGCCGAGCGACGCCCCGATTTTCCCGCCGCCGCGGGGGACGCCGTCGCCGGACTTGTCGCGGCAGGCATCGGACTCGCCGCCAAAGAGATATCGAATCGCGAGCCGGGAGGCGAGGCGATCGTTAAGTCGCCCGGCGTCACTGCGTTCTTGGGTTGTCGATGGTCGCCTCGATGGAACACGAACGTGGTCGGAGGCGTTGGATTGGATTCGACCAATGCATGCACGAAGTCTTCGACCGGCTTCTTCGCGCGAATCTCAGCGATCCGCTGATCGAATTTCTTTAATTCCTCGGCAGCCGCCGCATCGTACTGATAGAGTGTGCCCGGCGAGATGTTCACGCTGGGGTTCTCTTTCAACATCGCCGTCTGTTCGGGCGTGCGTTTATCGGCGGGCGTTTGATAGGCCATTCGCAGAGCGGGACGGCGGTCTTCTGGGAACTTCAGCAGTTCCTTTTCGAGCGCCGCCGCCAGATACTGAGCCTGTTTCTCGTTTTTCTCCGCTTGCACTCGCTGCGCTTCGGATTCGACTTGCGCTGCCTGCGCTCGATCCGCATCGGTGTAGAGAGAAACCAGTCGTTGCTGGGGGGCTCGCCAATTCTTCCAATCGAGGGCCGGTTCAAAGATGGCTCGCAGGCGGTAGTAGTCTGCCTGCGGAATGGGATCGTACCGGTGGTTATGGCATTGTGCACATTGCACGGTCAGCCCCAGTAACGAAGAGCTCACAATCTTCAATGTGTCGGCCATGACTTGGTTACGAGCCAGATCTTGATCGGGCGCTCCCGAGCCTGTTCCATCCGCTGCGAGTCGCAAAAAGCCAGTGGCGGTCAACCAGCGAATCTGTTCGGGCGTAAAGTTCGTGGTCGTCGCGCCGACCAGTTCATCGCCCGCCAGTTGCTCGAGAATAAACTGATCCACGGGCAAGTCCGTATTCAACGATCGGATGACGTAGTCGCGGTACTTATATACGTAGGGGCGTGGCGAATCCGTATTCGTATAGCCATCCGAGTCGGCATAGCCCGCGGCATCCAGCCAATGTCGTCCCCAACGCTCGCCATACCGTGGCGACGCGAGCATCCGATCGAGTCGCTGTTCGAAGGCGTCCGGTGCGTCACTGGCGACAAATTCATCGAGTTCTTCCGCGGTGGGGGGAAGTCCCGTGAGATCGAGTGACGCTCGTCGTAACAGCGCGGCCCGATCCGCTTCGTCGGCCAACGGCACACTGGCGCTCTTGGCAATCGCTTCGATCTGCCAGTCGATGGCGGAGCGAGCCCAGGAGGACTTGGAGGCGTCGTCGGGGTGAAACGCGGGCTTGCTCAACGGCTGAAAGGCCCAGAACTCGCGCTCTTCGGGCGTAATGCCGATCCCTTTGTCGATCAACTCGGGTTCGGGGCGAAGCGTCGGAGCGCCCGCTGCGATCCAACGCTTCAGCGTGTCGATATCGGCTGCCGGCATCTTCTTCTCGCCCGGCGGCATCTCCCCATCTCGGACACGCTGGATCAGTAAGCTGTCGTCAGGCCGTCCCGGTATAATGGCCGCGCCCGATTCACCGCCTTTGCGAATCAGGCGAGCGAGACGGAGGTCCAACTCTCCCTGAAGTTCTTCCTCGCCGCCGTGGCAATCCAGGCAGTATGTCTTGAGCAAAGGGCGGACGTGATGTTCAAACGTGATTGCTTCGCCGCTGCCCTTCGCCGCCGACGTTGGCGGATCAGGCGATTTCTCGGCGGCCTGCCCCATCGCGGTCGCTGCCCCGCTCAGCGAACCGGCGAACCCAAGGCTTATTGCTACTAACCACAAACGAAGTTGATGACGCATCCAAGGGGTCCTCAATCCTCAGGTAGACACTTTCAGGCAGGGGCTCATGGGCCAACTCATCCCTGGGCGGGCCGCTTAAACGCTAGCGATGTTTTGGGCGAGTATTTTTTCGGGGGCGGGAAGTTTATTCTTCTCCAGATTCGGTTGTTGTGCAAGACAGCTAACTGCCCTAGAGCATGCTCATTCGTTTCCGGAGCAACCATTCGCCGGTAAGGAGCAAGAGGACCGCCAGCGGTGCGGGCCAGTGATTCCAGATGGGCTGGGGAGGAAGTGATTCAATCCGCACCTGTTGGCCCCGTGGTAGTTCGTCGGGCAACGAATCGGCCTCTGGCAAATCGAAGTAACGTCCGCCAGAAACGTGAGCGGCCTCGCGAAGCTCCTCGCGGTTGAGCGTGAGTCGCGACTGCTCGTTCGCGGGCGCCACCACGGTAAAGCGAGTCGAGGGAGGGTCGGTCGATTCAGGAGCGACTAACCAGGCTCGGTAATTGCCTTCCGCGAGCGGTTCCAGCGAGGCCGCAAAGACGCCTCGCCGCACCGCGTCGCGTTGAAGCGTCACGGACCTGGCGCCAGCCTCATCACGCTGCAACATGAGCGTCACCCCATCGTCAGCGCTGGGCGCCGTGCGTTCATCCATGAAACGAACTCGCAATTCGACTCGGTCCTCCGTCTCATATCGCTCGCGATCCGCCGTGAGTTGAGCCAGTCGTCCGCCCGCCGCCAATCGGGAACGGCTGAGCCAGCGCAAGAGCTGCATCCAATAACGAGTGTAGGCGGCTTCACCATCGGCGGTTCGCGACCATCGCCAAGTCTCGTCGGTTAGTTGTGCAACGACCTTGCCGGCGCCCACGAATTGGACCGCAACTACTGGCAGCGGCGCTCCCGAAACCGTGGTGCGCGAGGGGTGTTCCAGCAACACGCGAGCGCCCGGTCGCAGATCGGGCGCCGAGCCCAGCCAGTACAATTCCGGCATCTTGCCCCATGCCGCGGCGTTTCGCTCCGGGGTGTCCTCGATCTGCATGGGCGGAGCGAGTTCTCCTAATGATGAAAGTCGCGGTTGGAAGGAATCGCTGATCACTCGTCCGGGAACCGGCAAGGTGGTTGTCGCCAAATCGATAGGCAACAGTTCGGCGAGCTTGGTGTGGCGGTAGGCCATGGGCGTGTAGCGGGGGCCAGTGCAGACAATCAAGCCGCCGCCGCGCTCCAAAACAAACGCCGCGAGATGTTCAAAGGCCGTCGCGCCCAACAACGTAGGATCCACATCGCCGAAAATCACCACGTCGTAGCGAAACAGATCGTCGCGATTCGCAGGGAAGGTTCTCGCCGCCGTCTCGTCCACGAGTGGGTAATCTGGGTCGCTCTCTTGCAGCACCGTCGTTAACTCGATCGCCCTTTCGCCCGTGCCCACTCGCTTGAGCTGTCGTTGCAACATCGTCTTCAGGTAGCGATATTCGTAGCTGGGATAGGCTTGAACTAGCAGAACCTTGAGCGTCTCCTCGCGAACGGTTACGCGTCTCGCCAATCGGTTGTTCTCGGTGGTCGCTTCGCCAGCCAGCGATTCGACGACCATCGTCAGGGGATAGTCGCCTGGAGTCGTGGGGCGAAATGCCAGCCGCACGGGGACGTTGCCGGGCTCCGCGGGGAGCAAGACCGCTTGCTCGGCGACCACCGTTCCGCGGTCTGAGCGGACTAACCGCGCCTTCACGGACCGCCCGCCAAAACCAGTGACGAATAAGCGTGCCTCGAACGTTACAAGATCGCCGACAAACGCCACATCGTCGGCCAACAAGTCACTTAACCGGATGTCAATCGGCGCCCGCTCGCTTCCTACCCCGACGCAATAAAGCGGGATTTGGCGTCGGCGCGCTGCCGCCGCCCCCTCCGCTAAGGCTCGCCCCTCCGTCGTCACGCCGTCGGTAAGCAAGACAATAGCGGCCGTCGGCCGGCCTCGCTGGAGTTGAAGAACATCGAGCACACACTGTCCCAAGCGGGTGGCGGGCTCTTCCGCACTCCACCCAGACAGCGAGACGAGATTCGCCTCGTTCTTGGTCTCGCTGGCTGGCTGATTCGAGTCTATCGCCGGTGGGTCATGAAGAGTGGACGAGTTGGTATTGTCGAGAGCGATGACGCGAGCCGTCCGGCCCACACGATATCCTTTCAGACGATAGCGACCTTGCAATCGTTTGAGATACCCTAGTCGAGGGTCATCGAGCAATACGCGTACTTTGTCGAGTCGACTGAGGCTGTCCGAGACCCGCTGATTCGCCGGCTGATTGGCCTCGGCCGGACGCTGCTCATCACGCCGATCCACGGTCGCCATGCTGGCCGAGTCGTCGATCAAGATCACCACGTCGGGTAAATCCGTGCGATGCTGATGACGCATCCACCCATAGCTCATCCAGAGGACGATCGCGCATAGGGTGATGCGCAGCGTCGCCAGCAACACGCGGGGACCCTTGCCAGCGGGGCCTCGCTCGTTCGCATACAGGTAAGCGACGATTGCGGCGATCACCAGCAAAATCGCGATCGTGCCCCAGACCGGCCACGGCCAAGAGTGCTCCCAAGCGGTCTCGAGTCCTTCTCCGAAGCCGAGGTCATTCCCAGGCGGGAGGCGAGCGTCCTTACCCACGCGGCCCCCCATTTGCTTCCACCGTCGCTGTGCTTGCCACTCGCGTCCCCCCGAATCGGCTCTCATCTTCCGAGCCTGCCTGTCGCCGGAATTGCCCGCGATCGTCGCCGCGCCCCAGCCGCTGCGCTAGTAAGGACTCGCCGATCAATAGTCCTAGCACGACCATCAATAGGTGGCGAAAGAGCGATCTGCCCGAGGAAATGGCGGAGGGGCCCTGCTCGCGCGGCTCGGTCGCGGACGACTCCCGCCGCATGCTGGCCGGCAAGAGTGTTGGGTCGAGTCGCGTTAGGTCGCTTTCGCGAGTATCGAGGTTGACCGCGAATCTCTCCTCTTCATTTCCGCGGCGAGCGATGTACAGGCCTTGGGAAGCCGTCGCCACGAAACTCCAACGTAAGTCATCGTTCGACCGTTCGACGGACGCTCGACGAGGAAGAGTCTCGCCCGTCTCGCCTTCATCGGGCGGAATGACCACCACTTCGGCGCCCGCCGACCCGCTTGTGAAGCGGCCCGCGAGTGGTTGGCCTACCAACGCGTTTCTCAAGTCCAATCGCCCCGCCAGCGACTCGCGCAACAACTGTTGAATCATCGGGGGAAAACTAGGCCAAGCGGCCCAAGCGGACCAGGGCGTCGGCGGTTGCGTGGTGGAAGATTGCGAGCGTGGCGACGCGGCGCTCGTAATCAGCCAGACCTCGCCTCTTCCTCGCCGCTCGTGCACGATCCAGGGGTCGCCATTGTCGAATGCCAGTGCGACTTGCGCCGACTGGGGGGCGAAGAGCTTCGCGGGCAAGTAGCACCAGATGGGAGTCGACAGCAGTCCCGCTCGCTCTTGTCCGCGGAACGGCGCCGCCAAAGGATCACGGTAATCGAGCGGATCGATCGATCGCAGCCCCATGGCATTGGGGGCGCCAAGTTGCGCCGGGAGCAGTCGCAACGTTGAGCCATCGGTCTCCCGCCCGCCTTGTTCCTGGCCCCCTAGCTCCAGATTGTAGTTTTCCCCCTGGACTTGATCTCCGACAAAGATGGCAAGCCGGCCTCCGGGGGACACAAAATCGCGGAGCGCGGCGGCTTCCGCGGAGGTGAGCCTGCCGACGTTGCAGAGACAGATCAAGTCATACGCCGAAAGAGAGCGATCGAGCAAGGCGGATTCCGCGGCGACCTCGACCCGAATCGCTGCCTCGTCCCGCGGCGAAGGATTGAGTGCCAACGCCAAATACGCAGCCTCATCGAGCCGCCCCTCTACGCACAGAACACGCGCTCGATCTCGTACGGGAACACTCAGCCAGCGGCGGTTGTCCAGGGCCAAGCGGTCGCCGCGAATCGCGACGCTGACGATGCGGTCGCCGGGAGTCTCGAATCGCACATCGGCGACTGCCACGGCCTGCCCGCCAGCGGGAATGTCCAGCGAGCGTACGCCAAGTGGGCGGCCATCGACCTCGAATTCGACCGGCATGGCTCGCACATCGCTGGCGCCAAAATTACGGATCTCAGCCTCTAGTCGCGAGCCGCGGCCGACCACGGCTAAGGAATCCGTCAATCGCAGGGACATAACCGCCAGATTGCCGTTATCTTCCCGCCCCACATCGATCCACTCGGTCGTGGCCAGTTCCGCCAGCTTTTCCCAGGTCGACGCCATCTCAGGGACGACGGCGTTCTCCCAGCCCTGGCGCCCGAGGTCGGTGGCGAAGATGACTTGCGTTCGCTTCAAGCGGGGAAATCTCTGGCGAGCATCCGCGATGAGGCGTTCGATCAATGCCAGGGTCGCCCGGACATCCGCGCCGCCGTGCGAAATACGTAAGGACTGCAATTCATCGAGCGCCGCGTTTCGATCAAACGAAGGTTCGCCGATCGCCGCCCTGGGGCTGTCAGCGAGCAAAACAATGGAGAAACCATCCCCCTGGGGTGCACGTTGCACGCGTTGCGCCAACGCTTCTCGAGCTTCGTCAAATGCCGTCCGTTCCCCCTGCGTTCCCAGCCGGTAGCCCATCGAGTACGAGACATCGATGACAAGCAAATGATGAGTCGATCCGGCATCGCCGCTCGCTGGCGTCAGTGCGGCTAAGCCCGTTAGCATAGGGTCGGCGAGCGCAACGGCGAGCGTCAGACAGATCAAGACTCTAAGCGCCAGCAACACCCACTGCTCGAACCAAAGCCGTTTCGCCTGTCGGCGCAAGGCCGCTAGCAAGAAAGGCATGGCTGCCCAAGCATGCTCTCGATACTGCCGACGGCTCCACAGGTGAATGGCGATGGGAATCAGGGCGGCGAGTCCCCAGGCCAGCAGGGGGAAGCTGGCAAAGGGGCTGAACGCCCAAAGCGGCATCGTCGACAACCATTCGCTCAGAGGGATCCCACTCATGGTTTTCCCTTTGTCAGACGCATCGCGAGGTATCCAGCCAGCGCTCGATCAAACGAGACATCGGTTCTGAGCAATTGGTAGTCCATGCCCAAGGAGAGACAGCCAGTGCGCATGGTCCGCAGGTATTGATTGAATTCGTCGAGATACGCCTGGCGCACGCTGCGTGCATCGACCGTCGCCGGCGTTTCCCCTTCCAGACCAACGAACCGCTGGAGATCGTTGAATGGAAATTCAATCTCGGCAGGATCGAGAATATGCATCACGACGACGTCGTGTCGCCGATGGCGAAAATGTCGCAGTCCCTCGAGTACTCGCGACGGTTCGTCAAAGAGGTCGCTGAGAAGGACGACCACGCCGCGACGAGTCAAGCGAGCCGCCAGTTCGGGGAGAACCTTCCCCAGGGAAGTGCGAGGTCGAGATTCGGCTTGCTCCATGACTGACAGAAGCTGGGGCCAATGATCGGGGCTGCCGCTGGGGCGAACGACCGAACGCACCTGATCGTCGAACGTCGCTAACCCGACCGAGTCTTGCTGGTGCAGCACGAGCCAAGCCAACGCGGCCGCCATGCATTGAGCGTACTCGAGTTTTGCGAGGGGCGAGTCGGGGCCGCGATAAGTCATGCTGTGACTGACGTCGAGCAGCAAGTGGCACAACAGGTTTGTCTCATCCTCGTACTGCTTGAGATAGAACTTGTCGGTACGCCCAAACACTTTCCAATCGACATACCGTAAGTCGTCTCCCGGCGCATACTCGCGGTGTTCCGCGAACTCGATGGAGAATCCGCGGTAAGGGCTGCGATGGAGTCCCGCCACATATCCCTCGACGATGTGGCGAGCGCGGAGCGGCAAGCCCTTAAGTCGGGCGAGTGTCCGCGGGTCGAAGAACCGGGGGGAGTTTTCCAAGTCGCTCCTCATCGCCCTCCGCTGGCGTGGAGGCAAGCAGCCGACGAATAATCTCGTTGGTCGTCACCCCCTCGGCGTCGGCGTTAAAGTTCGTACGCAGCCGATGTCGGAGCACGGGATAAGCGATTGCTCGGACATCTTCAATCGTGGCATGATGTCGACCTTGCAGGACGGCGCGCGCCTTCGCGCCCAAGACCAGGTATTGACCCGCTCGCGGGCCCGCCCCCCACTGCACATAGTGCTTGATGAAGTCGGGCGAGCCGGTTTCGGCGGGGCGAGTGCGTCTTGCCAGCGCGAGTGCGTGTCGCGCCACGTGGTCAGGGACCGGAATTCGCCGCACCACTTGCGATAACGCTTGGACTTGAGCGGCATCCAGCGTCCGTTCAGCCGTTGCCATGTGATCGGTCGTCGTCCGCTTGATGATCTGCAATTCTTCTTCTTCGCCGGGATAGTCGACTTGGATGTGGAACATGAAGCGATCAAGCTGGGCTTCCGGCAGTGGATAGGTCCCCTCTTGTTCAATGGGGTTCTGAGTCGCCAGCACAAAAAAAGGATCGGGCAACGAGTGGCGACGACCGCCCACGGTAACCTGTCCTTCTTGCATGGCTTCCAAAAGTGCGGCCTGCGTTTTAGGGGGCGTACGATTGATTTCGTCCGCCAGCACGACATTGGCGAAGATCGGGCCCGGTACGAATCGCAGCGACCGCTGTCCTGTCGCCTTATCCTCCTGGATCATCTCCGTCCCCGTAATGTCGGACGGCATGAGGTCGGGAGTGAACTGCACTCGATTGAATTGCAACGCCAACGAATCGGCCAACGTGCGGATCAGCAAAGTCTTGGCCAGTCCCGGAACTCCCACCAGCAAGCAATGTCCACGCGCGAAAAAAGCGATGAGCAACTGATCGATGACGGCTTCCTGGCCGACGATCACCTTGGCCAATTCCGCGCGCAGCCGAACGTGTGCCTCATGCAATTGAGCGACTGCTGTCAGGTCGTCCATCACTTCTCCCTTGTTGGCAGGCCACGCCGAGGGGGATCGTTCGTCTGAGGAACGTTCGTCTCAGGGGCCGAAGGCATACAGTCTATCCGGGCTGGCAATGAACAACATCCCGGCAGCCAACACGAGGTTACCGCCAACGGCGCCGCGGTTCTTCAACTCAATTCGCCGGAGCGCACGCGGTCTCCACCCCTGCTCCGTTCGTTCCGGCACGACCGAAAACACCAGGATCGCTTCGCGTGTTGGCCACCACAATTGGTCGCCGGCGATCAACCCGCGACCAAATCCCTGGAGCGAAAGATCTTGGACGCCAGGAGCAGGAAACTGGCAACGCTGCTCGCCGGTGCCCGCGTCAAGCCACGTTAGCGAATCTCCCGAGGCAATCACTTGACCTGCGGTCATGCCTAACAAGTGAGATGCTGTTTCGCCGTCCGGACTACGGGCGACCCAAACCAAGCGGCCCGTGGCCGCTTCCAACGCGAATAGCTTGGGCTGGTCGGCCGCGGCCACCACGACCAAGCCATCGCGCACCACGCATGGCGCCAAATCACGCATCCGAAAACGTTCCACGCTCGCTCCAGCCTGTTCCGCTGTCACGCGGGGATAACGAGTGAGCCACTCGATGGCGCCATCCGCGGGATTTAAACAAGCAACGACTCCGACCCGAGCCTGATAAAACAGACGTCCTTCGCAATAGGTCAACAACTGCTGCGTCCACTCGACGGACCGGCGAGCACGCGGGGTGGAGGCCGCCGCGACGAATTTCCGCCATTGCAACTGCCCGCTGCCGACATCCCAGCAAGCGACATGCGACTGCGATTGGACCGTGTCGCAACGTCGCAGTCCGGCGTACGCTCGGCCGTCGACGACGACAGGCGGCCCCTCCCAAGTCCATTCGTCACCCCATTGCTCCTTGTCCAATATCCAACTCAACCCGACACGTCCTTCCGCGGCCAAGTCAATTGCCACCATCCGTGCTGGATGCAAGTCGCTGCCGACCGGCCGTTCCTGGGAAAGCCACGGGGCGCCAACTCTCACCCAAGCACGTCCCGCGGCAATGGCCAAGGGAAAACGAGGGACGCCCACGACTCGCGAGTTGGGCGCAGACAGCCAGGGACTCTGCATCGGCGCGGGGAAGACCAAACCCGACGGGTCATCGCCAAACGCCGGTTCCCCCGAATCCGTTCGCCACGCCTTGAGGCCCGCTCCATCCTGCGCCGCAACATAAGGGCCGGCAACGACAGGGTAAACGGCCAGGAGTGGAGGAATGGCCGATGTGGCGTTTCCCGCCAGATCGCGCGAGGAGTCCGGCGGCGCGACTGGCGCGAGAGGTCTCGACCAAACGGCCTTGCCGCTCAAGTCGAGCGGGGTGGCGAAACTGCCGTTGCGATTCCACTCTCCCCCAAAACAAGTCCACGCAGTCTCGGGAGGCGGCCCACTCCAGTCGTCGCTTTTTGCCAGAAGTTCCGCCAGGAGTTTCGACCAGGGCGCACGTCGACCCGACAACTCACCCTCCGCGTTGGGAAACATCCGCTCGAATCGCGCCAGTTCCCAGGCTGCACGCTCGCGTTCGCCCGCAAGAATGGAGACCAAGACCAGTCGAGCCGATGCGTCGGCGGCTTCCCGCTCCCCGACCAGCGGCAAAGCTTGAGACCATGCGGCGTCATACTCTTGAACGAGCGACAATCGTCCCGCGGCGCGAAACGTCAACCACCAGGATCGGTCGCCGGGCAGTCTCGGCAACTTGGGCTCTCGTGTCGCAGCTCCGCTCTCGGCCAGTGTTCGGCCGAGCGGCGAAAGTTGTTCCCATGCCGCTCGCGCCAAATGATGGTCGCCTCGTTCCAATCGGGCCTCGCCGTATCGTCGCCATGCCTCGGACCCCACACTGCTCGACGCCAACGTGCGGAGCAGTTTCTCCCAGGCGAAATAGGCCGGCTCGCGAGCCGCCTGCGTCACCGCCTCGTCAAACATCCGTTCGGCCGCGGCATCGACTCGCCGCCGATAGGCGCGAGCGGCAGCCGGATATTGACGCACGAATTCAGCAACTCGGCGCTGTACGTGTCCGCGGACCGGGAGATATCGCACGAACGATTCGCCGCCTGGGATTTCCGACTCCTGATCGGCAGGCAAAAGCCGCTCGCCCTCAGCGTCCATCGCCCGCAGCAAGGCATCAATCGACTCGTCCCATTGCCTGTCGCGAGCGGCTTGATCGGCCCGAGCAAGGTGAGCCCGAGTGGCAACATCCGCCTCGTCGACTCGGACGTCGCTCTCCAACCCAACGTCCAAGGTTTGGGAAGACGCGGTCGGCGGGACGAGGAAAACTTGAGAGAGGACGCAAAGAAGCGTTAAAGGCAGCCAGCCGCGCGCCAGGCGCGGCCGAGCGAACTCATGCTCGCGATGTCGTCGGCCGCCGTGCTCACGACTTGCCACTCGCCAGCCCCTCCAACACGCGGCCCAGCGAAAATGCAATGACGCCATATCCCAACATCAGCACCATGTCGCTGACGCCGACGCGACGCCCCAGTCCCCCCGTCAACTCCATGACCATGGCTAACGGGAGCACGATCAAACCTGTCCATTGCAGCGCTCGTCCAATGAATCTCATACGGTAAATCCTAGGCGCGAGCGTCACTGGAGACAACGTGCCATCTGACGTCCGGCTCCTGGGAATTCAACGACCTTACGTTCGTCTTGCCCAAAGTGTCAAAAACCGCTAGGGTTTCGGACTCATACCTCCCAAATAGGTGAGTCTCCGCCATGGTCGACGGCAGCCGCTGTTTCACGCCACGCTTTAGACTAATGGTTCTCGCGTGTACCTTCTCCTGCCTGTTTTTCACCCCTTGTTTCGCTCAGACCTGGCGACCCAATTCCGCTGAACAGTCACTGCTGACTGAAATTCGAATGCGCGTGCGCCAGTGTCAACTGAAGAACGGCGCGATCACTCGTCATTCCTACGGTGAAACCGACATCCCGGCCGAGGTAGATCCCTGGACTGGCAATCGAGTCGTCCTGGGGGTGCTGCGGGAGACGCAGCATTTTCCCGACCTACGTATCAATTGGCTCTGCCTCGACTGGCTCAAATGGTGTACTCAGCAGCAGGTGGAGGCCACGGGCTATTTCCGGCGTTTACGCGGGACCGTCGCCGCTGATCTCGATTTGGAGAATACGACCTATTTTCGCTGTGAAAATGACGCGACCGCGGTCGCCAGCTACTTGTTGCTCGCCGAGCGACTTGCGACTGTCATGGTCGGGCAACGAACGGAGAAACAGAGTGCCAAGGCGTGTGAAAGATGCCTGGAGTTCTTGCAGCGGTGCCGCGAGGACGACTTGTATTGGTCGTTCGCGCCCGAGTTAGTTCCCGCCGGTAAGTCCCCCACTCGCGATTTGCTCGACAACGTCGAGGTTTACCAAGGACTCGCCGCCGCCGAGCGGTTCTTTCGCCGTACTGGCGACGCGACGAGGGCGATGGAGGCGAGTGAAATGGCGGCGTCGCTCGCTGCTCGATTTCAGGACTACTGGAACGGGCGGGACGCATTCTTTCACCGCTCGCCCGACGAACCCCCGAACAAACGACAGTGGGGCGCCCAATCGCTTCCACTCGACGCTCGGCACAACCTAGTAGCTCTGGCGCTTTTCGATCACTTCCCAGCAACTCACAAGACGCGGCTCTGGAATGAACTGAAGCGTCACTGTGGCAAGGAATTCGAGGGGCTGACCGGATTAGACGATGAAGTGTCCCTAGCGCCGCCCGTGGACTGGATGTGTCTGGCGGCCCTCAGGGTTGCTCCAAAGACGGAAACCGAACGGCTCTACACCCTCTACCGGTTAGAGGCCCAAAGCCTGCTGGGCCGGCTGCGCAAGCACGTCCCGCGCGCGAAAAATCCCCACGACGCCCGACAGTGGGCCGAGTATGCTCAGCAACGTCAGGAGTTGTTGCCCTCCCTCGATCGGATTGCGTTCATCGCCCATGCCATCCATGCTCAAAACCGCTCGGCCGTCGATCACGGCTTTCCAACCATTGACGCACGCTGGTCGGAATTAACGCCCCTGGAAGTGGGAAAGACAGACTCGCCCGACGCAGGGTCGCAATCGGTCCGTCGCGAACTTCGCACACCCCCTAAGAGGTAGTTTTTTCGTCCGGCTGCCTAGGAGGCGAGGCAGCCAGGCACTCAGCCGTCGGCCCCGGTAAAGAGCGGTTCGATCGGTTCGCCGCGGTTCAGTCGCAAGACTCGCCCCAAGCGATCTTGCATCTCCGCGTCCGGAGGGATCCCCAAGGCGCGATAGACGGTTGCGCCGATATCGAGGGGCGAGTAAGGACGAGTAGCCGGGTACGCCCCTTGTTCGTCGGAACGCCCAATGATCTGACCCGGACGCACCCCGGCGCCCGCAAATAGACCAAAAAAACAGGGCCCCCAATGGTCTCGTCCGCGGTCTTTATTGATCTTCGGCGTACGTCCAAACTCGCCCAACATCATGACCAAAGTCGATTCCAGTAAGCCTTTCTGTTCCAGGTCGTCCAGCAGTGCGGCGACGCCTTGATCCAGCGGAGGGAGGAGGCGATCCTTGAGCGTGGGAAAAATGTTCCCGTGGTTGTCCCAGTTCTGGACGCGTCCCATGTTCGCCTGCACCACCGGCACGCCCGCTTCGATCAGTCGTCGTGCGAGTAACAGTGATTGGCCGGTCGTGTGTCGCCCATACAAGTCGCGCACCGCGGCCGTCTCCTGGCTGAGATCGAATGCGCGCGACAGCGAATTGGATGTCAGGATCGATAGAGCCAACTGCTGATCGCGATCGATCCTGCGTGCTTGGGCTAGCTCGCCCAAGAGACGTTGCTGGCGATTAATGTCATCCAACAAGTTCTTGCGATCGCCGATGCGAGTGGCGGTCAGACCCTCCATGAGACTCAACGAATCGACGCGAAACTTGGGATCGTTCGGATCACCCGCGATCTGCCAGGGATCACACGACGGACCCAGTAGGCCCGCATGTTGACCGGGCCATGTCAGGGGCCCTTCTCGCAAGAATGTCGGCAGATTCACCCCGCTGGGGATGCCGTCGTGGCGCGGACGAAAGTAGGCGAGCGCCCCCGAGTAGCAGGGCCAGTCGGTTCGCGACGCCACTTTGTCGAAAAATCCCCCCGGCTGCAGTTCGCCGGTCAAAACATAATGCGTGGACATCAAGTGATTGTTGTCGTGGTGCGACAACGATCGAATGATCGCGTACTTGTTTGCTCTCGCGGCCAGTCGCGGCAAATGCTCGCAGATCCGATAGCCCGCGATCGACGTGTCAATCGCCTGGAACTCCCCTCGCACATCGTCGGGCGCTTGGGGCTTCATGTCAAAAGTGTCGTGATGACTTGCCGCGCCCGTGAGGAATACGATCAAGACTGACTTCGGAGAGCTCCCCTGTCCCGCCGCGACCGCTTGTCGACGCTCGCCAAGTATCTGAGACAGGCCCAGGCCGACGAGTCCCGAGTACCCGACTTGGAGCAAGGCACGACGACTAATATGCGGCGAATGGGACGACAATGCCGACGGAATGGGCGAAAGCGGAGGCATGGGAAAATTCCGGCGGAGTTACGGCGAGATGGATTGAGGGGGGACGACCTGCGACGCTGGGGAAGCCGCGTCAGGAGGCGCTGTAGCGCCTCCTGTCAGTCTAGTCTCCCTCGTTCCCTATCGGCAACGCCTCGCCTGCCACCCTACTCGATCCGCCGTCCAACAGCGTTGGCTACCTGGCGACAGCGAGCCATCAGGTCGGCAAATTGTTGGCAATTCAGCGTTTGGTAGCCATCGCTGAGTGCTTTCTCTGGGTCGGGGTGTACTTCTAAAATGACGCCGTCCGCGCCAGCGGCAATGCTGGCCAGTGTCATGTCGGGCACCAGGTACGTGTGGCCAGTGCCGTGACTGGGGTCGACCACAATTGGCAGGTGCGTCTTGTGGCGGAGGTAGGGAACGGTCGCCAAAGGCAGCGTGAAGCGAGTGTGTGATTCGAACGTGCGAATCCCGCGCTCGCAGAGCATGACCTGGGAATTGCCCTCGTTCAGAATGTACTCGGCCGCCAATAAAAACTCTTCCATGGTCGCCGCTGGCCCACGCTTGAGCAGTACCGGTTGGCGAGTATGTCCGACGGCCTCCAGCAGGCGGTAGTTCTGCATGTTGCGAGCGCCAATCTGTAATACGTCCGCATAGCGAGCCACCAGTTCGACATCCTCCGTCGACATGACCTCGGTGACAACCGCCAATCCCGTCTCCTGGCGAGCGGTGGCGAGCATCTTGAGGCCTTCTTCCTTGAGGCCTTGGAAGCTGTACGGACTCGTCCGCGGCTTGAAGGCGCCGCCGCGCAGCGCCGTCGCTCCAGCGGCCTTGACGGCCCGTGCGGTCTCGACAATCTGAGCTTCGGTTTCCACGGAGCACGGGCCCGCGATCACGCCGAGAATGCCAGCTCCCACCGTTAAACTGCCCACCTTGACCTGCGTCGGGTCGGGCTTCACCTCGCGACTGGCAACTTTGTACGGGGCGAGAATTGGGACCACTTGCGCGACGCCCGGTCCACACTCGAGCGATTGCCGTACGCCGTCCCGCTTCACGCCGATCGCGGCGATCACCGTTCGCTCGGCGCCCACGATGACGTGCGACTTGAGCCCAAACGATTCCACTCGTTCGACCATGTGCTTAATCTGTTCCTCGGTGGCGCCATTTTCCATGACGACGATCATGCGAAACTCCCAGGCTTAAGGCCAAAAAACGAAACGTGCTCTGTGGAAAAAGAGTGAATTGGAAAAACTGACCAACAAAAAAAGCCCCGCTAACCGTTCTGGTTCGCGGGGCTTGTTACTGCGTTCTTGCAGGTTGTTGCGTCTGGACCTCGAGTTAACAACCTCGAGTCAACAACCTCCCCGCGCCCCGAGAACATCGAGGCTAAAGTAATAGAAAAAGTAGGCGGTCGAGATCTTACGCATGCGCGAGATTATGACGGATGCAGTAGGAATTGCAAGCAGACCAAGTGAGGGGAATGTCTCGAACGGGAGCATGAGCCCTCGCGGAGGGGCCTACTTCGACGAACGCTGTTCCTCCAGCCACCGCGCGGCGACTCGTTGTTGTGGTTCCGGCAACGCAATCAACAGCGAGCGGCTGGCGGCGACATAGCGGACTGATCCGCTGCCGCCCAAGACGCGAAAATGGTTCTTGCCGACCGCTTCTTGCAGTCGTTCCATCAAACCTCGCGCCTCCCCCTCATCCGCGATGGCTTCGCCCACTGGATAGATCTCCCATTCCAGCTTCCGTGCGACGGCCGCCGGGGTCGTTACCTCCAGAGTAACATCATCGATCACGCGGAAGGTTAATTCGCGAGGTTCCAGCAGCCGCCGCAATGCCTCGGACAACTCGCGCCCCTCGGTGTTCAGCTTGGCCATCGTGTCGGGAGACCAACCCGCATCTTGGAGGGCTTGCCAATCCACGACCATCCGCACGTTCGCCGCTTGCCCGAGACGATTCAAGATCTGAGTCAGGCGAGTGGCGCGGCTGAAATTTAGGGTAATTGGCGTTCGTAGAGCCGATTCGGCTCGAGCCGGCAGACTCGCGGGCGCTAACAGACTGGCCGCGTATTTCCCGCGAGGCGGCAACTTGCGAGCGGCTCGTAATTTGTCGCACAAATAGAGAGTTTGGAAGTGCACCGAGTCCTTGTTCTCGATGACCAGCGACGAACGCTCGGCCTTGATTGTTCCCGCGCCTCCCGCCTCGAGCCAAGTGTCGGGCTCCACCAGATCCTGCACCCATTGAGCAAGAATCTCTAGTTGCTGAGCGTCGGCGCCGACTAAATCCGCCACATCGTGCGTTCGTCGCCGCTTCGCTGATTCGGGCGAGTCCAAGTGCGAGATTTGAATCTGGCCGGCGCCTACGACTATTCCCAACTGCAGCGGCTCCACTGCCGCCGACAAGACGCCGCGGACCGTCGTTTGCTCAATCTCGACAGATACGGGGGAGGAGGCCGAGATCCAGCGAATCCTCAGCGCGTCGACGTCGAGCGTTACTGGGATGGTGCTGAGGTCGGTCATCAAGTTGGCAAAATCGGCTAACGGCAGATCCTTCAGTCGCATTTTTGTCAGTGGGTCCGCTAGCCGCGCAGCAACATCGATCTCCCGTAATCGCGGACGCACAATCTCTTCGGCTTCTCGGGAAGAGCCCGGTTTATCGCCCGGCAGCGGACCCGCCGGCAGGTCTGACGGTTCGCCGCCAACTCCCCCCGCATTCCCCGCCCCTGCGTTGCCCGCTACCTCGTTGCCAGCCGATAAATCGCCAGCGAGTAGATTGGCAAAACGCCCCGCCACAGGCGCCGGTCCTGCCGCTTTCGCTGTCGGCTCGACAGGCTTGAGTCCGGGGGGACCCTCGGGTTCGATCCTCGGTCTTTCGCCCGCAATTCGCTCGGGTTTGGCCGCGGCTGTTGGGGCCTCCGAGCGAGGCGTTTCTGCCATCTCTTGGTCGGGCGAGTCTTGTGGGGTCGGCTGAGGGGCAGGTTTTTCCGCGACCGGCGGCGAATTGGGTTGATCCACTCGATTGGAAGTCGAATTGGCAGGCGGAGCCGCGGGGTCGTTGGGCGTTGACGCCGAGTTGGTCGCGACGCCTGCTGGGGCCAGGGATGCTGCCGAACCGGGCGGGGTGGCGGCACTGTTTTCCTCTGCCGTTGGCAGTGTGCCCGTGCCGGGCGCTGGGGACGCTTGGGAAACGTTCGTTTGTGCCATTTGCGGTGGAGTCGATTTCTTGGCGCCCCAAAACGCGATCGCCAGAAAACAACTCAACGCCAAGACGATACCGCCCAGCGTTCCTCCCACGATCCATCCAAGCAATGAACTACGCGAGGCCAAGGACCGTTCCACCGCCTCGGAAATTGGCGTTTCAGACGCCGTCAGTGGCGTCGTCTCCGTAGATGCTGACTGGGGCGATGCGCCGCTCGCCATGAGCGAATCGCTGGCTGTTCGCTGATCGGCGAGTTCGGTTGGCGCTGGAGCTGCAGGCGAGACGGTGGAGGCTGGCGAGACTGTGGAGGCTGGCGCAGATCGAGACGAGGCTGCGGGACGAGACTCGTGCGGCGATGGGGCCGCGGCGAGTGAATCGAAATCGGCGTCGAAGGGGGTCGAACCCGGACCGGGCAAGGCTGGGCAGGGCAAGTTCGAGCGTGCCGGCGAGTCTGGGCGAACGACCTCCGTAGGGCGGGCCTCAGTCTGCGCTGGCGTCGCTCCTGAAGGTGCCGCGACCAAGACCATGCTGCCACACTTGGGGCAGGCGATGATCTGGCCGACCAACGAGTGGTCGCGGACCTTGAGTCGGGCGTGACACGTTGTGCAAGCGATCGAGAAACTGGTCACGTCAGCGCCCTCGCCTTCCGTCTCGCTCCCACCGTTCCGACACGACCGAATTCTACTCGTTTGCCAAGTTTCTTTCAGCAAAATTACTTCAACTGAAATACCGCGGGCAACTTATAGCCCTTCTGGTCCGATACGGCTCGCGTCGTGACAAGGACGATGGTCTTACTGGGGTCCTCTGGGTCTTTTTCGACGACCCACAATAGTTTCTGGTCTTTTTCCGACGGCTCCTTCACTGTCGTGACAGGGTTGGCCTTCATCACCATGGCGGTAAGGATTTCACCGATTGTTCGGTCTTTCTGCATGAAGTCGCGAACCGTTTGATTTCGCGTAATCCCGTCTAGCCGCAAATCTTCTCCCGCCACCTTTATTTTGAACTCGAACGGCAAGCCCTTTAAGTCTTCATTCACCCCTTTGGCCAAGTCGAGCAGTGCGTGTTCGATCGACATGGCCTCGAAAGAAACGTTGGTCTTGTACTTGCTCAAGACGTCCTCGATGGTCATTGAGGCGGGCGACATGCCGCCCATGTTGCCTGCCATCGGCATCGGCTTGCTGGCGGCGACCGCGACCGGGGAGGCGCCCGGCTGCGACATCAGCAGCATCTCCGATCCAAACACCAGATTGTGCGCCGCCGGTCCCGGCAGTCTCGCGTTTATCGTCGCGGTATCCTCCTCGACGCCAATGCGTGTTTTGCCGTGCAAAAAGCGAATCATGTTGGGGAACTGCAAGCGAACTCGTTCCCAATAAGGATTCGAGCCGAGCGTGGCGATGTAGTCGAAGGCCAGGTCTGGCACCTGTTCCAAACGATCCTGGAACTCCTTCGCCAGCGTGAAACGATCTTTGTTCAAATTGCTGGTCAGTCGTAGCTCGAGATAGGTGTCGCCCGCGGTATGCAGACTGAATAGAGCTCCTTGCAGTTCATCGCGCAAGAACCAATCCAGGGGCTCACGCACTCGCCGCGCTTCGCCAAAGTAAAACGACCGCCCATCCCGGAACATCGTGCTCGCGAGATAATTGGGCGCGAACAAGATCGTCAGGTGCCGTTGGTCATCGGTCATCCGACGCAACCGGTCGACCTCGCGACGCAACGCCGGCGGGGCGCCACCCACCTTCGCCGCCTCTTCGACGTCTTCCTTCGCACCCATCACAAAGAGCCGATTGCCGGCAGCTTTGGGAACACAGTACAACCAACCCCCGCCAGCAAAAAGTTGGGCCTTGTCCGATTCGCCCGCGCTCTCCGCCTTCCAACGCTCTACCCAGTTGTCACTCGTCACTTCGTCCGACATACGAACGACGAACGACGGTCGTGGGAATTCCTCGCCGTTATCGTGAAGCGTCATGATCAGCGATTCGATCGAGGCGAATGGCGTCCCCGCCGCTTTCTCCCAATCGGCCAACTGGCTCGCCAATGTGGGCCCCATCGCTCGCAGAACGCGAGCCCCTTCGGTGGATCGAGACAGGTCGTTGGGACGCAGGAGAATGAAGACCTGTCCGCCTGGCGGCACCCACTGAAACTCCACGGGCGCACCCGTAGTGGGCGATTCCCATAAGCTCTTCCCATCGTCAGGGATGACCGTTTGTTGAAGGCCTTTGGGCGCGGCTGCTTCGGCGACGGGTGGGGTTGCTCCACGCGATGGGCGAGTTCCCGAGTTCGCTGCTGTCCCCCCTGCACCGCTCGAGTTGACTCGGTTGGTCCCGGTGTTAGCTGCTCCCGTAGTTGAGTTCGCGGGAAGTGATTTGGCAGGAAGAGGATTGGCCTTTGCGCCGCCCACCGCGGTGGATGCGGCGCTCCCCGGCGAGCCACTTTGCGAGGCAACCTGAGTATTGCCCTCGACCGCTTCCGCATTCCCTGGCGATTCACCGCCAGAATTCATGACGATGACCAGGACCAACACCAGGAGAAACAAGACTCCGCCGCCAATCCCCCCCCAGAGCAGAAGATTGTTACCTTGACGTCGAGAGGATTCACCGACAGCCGCCGGCGCCACGCCTGCGGGGGGGGGAGCATTTCCTGTCCCAGGCACCGCGACGGGGCGAGGGCTGAGTGCGGACGAGGGATTAGCGGGTACTGGCCCCGCTGGCGACGACGCTGTTGGTCGATCGACGCCTGCGGTGGTTGGGACCGGGCGCCCCGCGGGCGTCGGTCTCGCGCCGCCTGCCGCGGCAGGCGAGGCGCCCGCTGGCGAGCCGCCTCTCGGAGGCTGTGACGTTGGCGCCGGCCGTCCCGAGGGCGTTGGCGGCGCCGAGGCTGGCTTGGGTGAGGTGGGCTGAGTCGGGGCCGCTTTGGGACTCAAAGCAGGCGGTGCGGGAGACGCAGCGCTCGTGGCTTTAGGGGCTGAACTTGTGGCAATTCCAGGCGATGCCGAGGGGGGCGGCGGCGAGGGGGGCGCAGACGCGACGGTTGCGGGGGCTTGTACGGGTGCTGGTATAGGCGCTTGTGCGGAGGGAGTCGCAGGGGCCGCGGGCGCTGCTGCTGGCTGCTGAAACGCTGGACTCGTTCGCCCTTGTCCTCGCTGTTGCACGAATTGCTCGTACATGGGCAAGCTTGGCACGGCAGGCACGCTGGCGACATTCAGTCGCGCGGGATCGACGTAGGGAGCCAATTGATCCGCGACGATTTGCGCTTGAGGAAATCGAGTCGCGGGGTTCTTCGCCATCATAAAGGCGACGATTTGGGCCAACGGATCCGGGATTCCCAATGGCGCCAGCGACTGGATGGGCTCGACCTGATGACGCTGGAACTTCGACGGAATATCGCCGCCCACGAAAGGAGGCCTGCCGGTCAGCATCTGGAAAAAACAGCATCCCAGCGCGTAGATGTCGGTTTGCGCGTCCGGCATGCGACCCGCCTGCGCCAACTCGGGCGCTGCATAATCCGCACGTATCGCCAACGAGCCATCGGAATCGGAGACGCCCTGAGGGAACGGGCTGGGAATAAGCGTTGGATCTTGCAGTAATCGACAATGGCCGTGAGCATCGAGCCAGAGATTCGCGGGGCGAACGTCGCCATGAGGCATTTGCCAGCGATGGAGTTGGGCGAGCGCCAGGGCTGCATGACGCACGATCACGCACGCGTCCGGTGGCGCGATGCGCCCCACTTGAGTCAAACGGGCATCCACCGTGTCGCCCTGGAGATCTTCGGCCGCCAGAAACTTGAAATTGCCGAGATCCACCACTTCGTAGTAGCGATGCCAATACGGGAAAGGGGCGGCGAGTCGGTTATGGACTTGACCGGCTACAAAGGACCACTGTTGCGGATCTTGCGTCACCGAGCCGGTGGCGAACTGCAACAAGACGGGGTGATTCGTCGGGGCGTGGACCGCTCGAAAAAGCCCCTTCCAGCGACCCGCTTCCACCCGGTCATATACCTTGTACTCCCCATAGTAGAACGGGCCAGCACGACCGTTCACCAACACCATGGCCTGGTACTTGCTAAGCACATTGATCGAAACCAGCCAATCGGCGAGCGACTTCGAGTTCGATTGGGCCAGCGGCCCCTTGGTCTGCTCGTAGTTGATGGCCAACTGCTGGCAGTGTTCGGGCGCCAATAGCCGGCTTTCGATCGCCAGCTTCCAAAAATCAGGAATCGAGACAAGCATGAGCGGAACGCTTTCGATGGAAAGGCGGACAGTCGCCCCGACGCGCGCGAGTCGACTTGCACCCATTCTACTCCCCTGAGACGCTCAAGGGGAGCGATTCGTTCCACACGTGAACCCGACTATTTGCCGGCGGCAGCGCGGCGAATGACTTCCCCCGCCGTCCGGCAGTCGGCTTCTGACACGTCCAGGTGGGTGACCAGCCGAATTTGGGAGGGGCTGATGGCGAGCGCCGCGACTCCGCCCGCGGCCAACCGAGCCACCAATTCTTGGGCCGTTCCTACCTCAGGAGCGACTCGGAAGATCACGATATTGGTGTCGACCTCGGTGGGTTGGAGCGTCAGCGTGCCACAGCTGCGAATCGCTTCGGCCAGAATCTGAGCGTTCGCGTGGTCCTCGACCAATCGCTCGCGATTGTTTTCCAGCGCATAGAGGGCCCCGGCCGCGATGACTCCTGCCTGCCGCATGCCGCCGCCAAACAGTTTGCGATGGCGACGAGCCTCCTGGATCGCGCCTTTGGAACCGGCCAGGGCTGAGCCGATCGGCGCGCCAAGTCCCTTGCTAAAACAGACGCTGACCGTGTCGAAATGCTGACTCCAAGTCGCCAAGTCGATTCCCGTCGCCGCGACCGCATTAAACAACCGCGCCCCGTCCAAATGAGTGCGCAGGCCGTTATCGTGCGCCCACCGACAAATTCGCTCGACATACTCGTAGGGCTGAACCCGGCCCGAACCCCGATTATGGGTGTTTTCCAGAATGACGAGTCGCGTGCGGAGGAGGTGGTCGTTCTCGGGGCGAATCAGCCCTTCGAGTTGCTCGGGACGCAGCACGCCATATTCGCCCTCGATCGTCCTGGCGACCAAGCCGCTCAATTGCGCGAATGCTCCCTGCTCATAGTTGTAAACGTGACAACCGGCCTCGCAAAGAAACTCGTCCCCCGGTTTGCAGTGAATGCGTAGCCCAATTTGGTTGGTCATCGTCCCCGAAGGCATGAATATCGCATCTTCCTTGCCGAGCAGCTCCGCGGTCAACCGCTGGAGCCGCTCGCAACTGGGATCACGCTCAATCACGTCGTCACCCACTTCCGCGTCCGCCATGGCTTGCCGCATGGCGGGGCTGGGACGAGTCACGGTGTCGCTACGCAGGTCGATGATCGGGGCCATAGGTCGCAGTTTCTCGGTGGGGGGAAAGTGAAGGGCAAACGAGCCAGCCAAGGGAGTTTCCTACCACTCCGCGTTCGCCAACGCCAGACCGGGAGTGAAGCCCGCGGGAATGAGAGGGCCTTTCCATTCACCCGGTCCGCGACAAGAATGAGAAAACTATGGATCATGCGAACCTTAATCTGCTGCGTATCGACACCCGAGACGGTGATCTCCCCCAAAAGCTGGACGAGCTTCGCGAACGATTGAGTCCGCGCGGCGAGGTCGTCAGCGAAGCGGGACGCAAGCGGACCATGGAAGTCTTCGGCGAGCCGCTGAGTCCCCAGCGAGTCGTGGAGCGAATTTGCGGCGACATTCGGACGCGCGGGCTCGATGCGCTGCTCGACTACTCCCGCAAACTTGACCGCGCCGAATTGACTCCTGGGACGATTCGCGTTTCCCCAGAGGAATTGGCGACAGCCCACCGAGCGGCCTCTCCTGAGTTCTTGGCGACGGTGCGAGCCGTGCGGGACAACGTGTGGGAGTTTCAGCGGGCGATCCTGCACCGGAACGTGGAAGTCACTCGGCCCGAGGGAGTCGTGCTTCGTCAACGTTACTCGCCGCTTGAACGAGTCGGTATTTGCGTGCCTGGGGGGGCGGCCGCCTATCCCTCGACGGTATTGATGACTGCCGTTCCCGCCGCCGCAGCGGGCGTCGAGCAGATCGTGGTTGTCGCGCCCCCTACACCGTACGGCGCCAACAATCCCGATGTTTTGGCAACCTGTCACGAACTGGGGGTGCGCGAAGTGTATCGGCTGGGGGGCGCTCAAGCGGTCGCCGCCCTGGCCTATGGCGTCGCGGGGCTTCCCAAGGTCGACAAGATCGTGGGACCCGGCAATCTGTTCGTGGCGCTCGCCAAGAAACACGTGTTCGGCGAAGTCGACATCGATTCGATCGCGGGCCCCAGTGAAGTGGTGGTGATTGCGAACGAAACAACTCGAGCCGATTTCACCGCCGCCGACCTGCTCGCCCAGGCCGAGCATTCGCCGGGCGCCAGCATTCTGATCACGTGGAGCGAGCGAGTCTTGGAGGCGACGCTTCAGGAATTGAAGCGGCAGGTCGCCCTCCTCAGTCGATGCGAGTGGACTGTCCAAAGTTTGGAGTCGTTTGGCGCCTTGATCTTGACTCGAAACGAGGACGAGGCGTGTCAGATTTCGAACTTGATCGCGCCCGAACATCTGCACGTGGCGACTGACGATGCCGAGCGATTACTGCCCAAACTGCGCAACGCGGGCGCCACGTTCCTTGGCAACCACAGTCCCGTGGCCCTGGGCGACTATGTGGCGGGGCCGTCGCATGTGCTGCCAACGGGCGGTACCGCTCGTTGGGCCGCTGGCTTGACCGCCAACTCGTTCCTCCGGGGCGGCAGCGTGATTGCGTATTCGCCCGCGGCGCTCGCTCGCATCGCGCCTCACGTCCAACAACTAGCCGACAAGGAAGGACTCACTGCCCATCGCGCCAGCGTTGACATTCGCCTGGAGTCGATGCGGCAAGGCTAGCGGGCTGAGCTGCCACGAGCTGCCACGCGCGAGTCGGTTTCCGGCGCCGTAAGTTTCCTGGTTTTCTTTGTCAGGCTCTGTAAGTTCTCAGTCTTTACTGCATTTGTCGAGTACTCGCATGACCACATATTTTCGGCCGGAAATCGCCGCCATGGCGGGCTATACGCCAGGTGAACAGCCGCAAGCAGGCAAGTACATCAAGCTCAATACCAACGAAAACCCTTACCCCGCTTCCCCCAAGGTTGCTCGCGCGCTGCACGACGCAGTCGACGCGGGGTTGGCAAAGTACCCTGATCCGCTGGCGACCACTTTTCGCATTCAAGCCTCGCAAGTCTACGGAGTACCGCCCGACTGGATTCTCTGCGGCAACGGCAGCGATGACATTCTCACGATTGTCACTCGCGGTCTGGTAGGGGCGGGAGAATGTCTACGCCTCCCCTACCCGAGCTACATCCTCTATCGCACCCTGGCCGATTTGCAGGGGGCCCGCAGCGAAGAAGTGGCTTTCCAGGCCGATTGGTCGTTGCCGCCTGAGTTTTCGGCGCCGAGTCCTGGTCTCAAGCTGGTCTTCCTCCCCAATCCCAACAGCCCCACCGGGACCGTAATTCCTCCGGCCAAGCTACTGGAGTTGTCCGAGCGTCTCCCCTGCCCGCTGCTGGTCGACGAAGCCTATGCCGATTTCTCGGACTCGCATGCCATCGATCTCGTCCGCCAAAGCGACAAGATCATGGTCTCCAGAACGTTGAGTAAATCGTACGCGCTGGCCGGTTTGCGGTTTGGATTCCTGATCGCGCAGCCTCATCTCATCCGCGAATTCATCAAAGTCAAGGACTCGTACAACTGTGACGCACTCTCCATCGCCGGCGCCACGGCGGCGCTCTCCGATCAAGAGTGGTTGAAAGAAAATCGCGTGCGCGTCATCGCTACTCGCCAACGCATGACCACGGCTTTGCGAGCGATGGGCTTCCACGTCACCGACTCGCAGGCCAACTTCGTTTGGGCCACGCGGACTGATCGCCCCGTGCAGCCACTTTACGAGCAACTCAAAGCTCAACGGATTCTGGTACGATATATGAACTACCCGCGTTGGGGAGATGGACTCCGCATCAGCGTCGGGACCGACGAGCAAACGGACGCTTGCCTGGCACTTCTTCAATCTCTCTTGTGATGCGACGACTCATGGGCCGTTCCGCTGAAATCAACCGCCGCACTGCTGAAACGTCGATTAAGCTGTCGCTGAACCTGGATGGATCGGGCCAATCCCAGATTCAGACAGGCGTAGGCTTTTTCGACCACATGCTGACCCTGCTCGCTCGCCACGCCTCTATCGATCTCGATATTGCGGCCGAGGGCGACCTGCACGTCGATCAGCATCACACCGTCGAAGACGTCGGCATTTGCCTCGGTCAGGCGATCCAGCAGGCGTTAGGAGACAAGAAGGGGATTCGCCGCTATGGACACATGACCTTGCCCATGGAAGAGACCTTGGTCACGACCGCCATTGATTTGAGTGGACGCAGTTATCTGGTGTTTCAGGCTCAGTTTCCGACTCAGAAGATCGGCGAATTCGACAGCGAACTCGTGCAGGACTTCTGGCAATCGGTGTCCGCCAACGCCTTGTGCAATCTGCACGTGGTCGTGCACTACGGCCGAAATAGCCATCACATCAGCGAAGGGATCTTTAAAAGCGCGGCCCGCGCCTTGCGGATGGCCGTGGAACTCGATCCCCGCATGGTCGGCGTTCCCAGTACTAAGGGAACGCTGTAGTGAACTGCGGCGCCGCGACGAATCGGGAGATGGCGGACTTTTTCAGCGATGATCAGTGTTTCCAGTAGTCGACCCGCTCTGCATCTGGGGAACGGAACGCTAATTCTCGCTGATCCGCGCTAATTCTTGACATGGACCGTGACCTGCGAGCTCGGCAGCCAAGTCAATCCGCCGGCGTATGATCCCCCGGCGAAACGCCTCTAGCGTTCGCTGACCCGGAAGGTAACGCGGAACGCCTGACTGGCGTGCCGCGTTTAGGTTACTCAAGTAGTCGCTGATTAAGCAACTACTACGGTTCTTCCGTGTTCTGGTAGGTTTCCAGGAACCGAGCCAGACGACGGAAGTCGCTATCGGGACGAATATAGCGCACGACCGTCACCAGGTTGGCTTGGTCGATCAACTGCTCGAACGGCACGTAGTGCAGGTCGAGTTGCCCGCTGACCGAGACCATCACGCCATTGTGGCCCTGCTCGGCGAGCGCCCGGAAAGCGCCGACGCCTAGTTGGCTCCCCAGCAGCACATCGAATCCATGAGGCTTCGCGCAACGCGACTCGTAGCCCAACTGCACTCCGGTCACCTTGCGACTTTTCCCGCCCGACAGCTCTTCGTAACGTTTGGCGACGAGCTTCGAGAACATGCGGCCGAAATTCACGTCCGAAATCGCGATGTGGTTGTGCGAGTCGCGCGGAATCCCTTCCAGGTATTTTTCGGGGAGGAGTTCGGCCAATCCTTCGGCCAACACAATGACGCCGAATCGCTTTCCTTCGGCTTCCCGTGCCAGCATGGTATGGACGATTCGATCGACGACCGCGGGCAGAATCATGACCGGACGTTCGACTTGGACCTCTTTCCCGTCGACCTTGCGAGTCACCATTTCGGTGCCTCGGTACTTGCCCTGGATGTCCTCGACGCTCAACACCAGACTCGCTTCGCCGGCAATCGCCGCGCCGTAGGCGAGCCAGCCCGCGCTGCGCCCCATCGTCTCGGCGATAAAGTAGGCTTGGCCCGCTTCAGCGTCGTACAAGAGATTGCGGATTTCCGTTCCCAGGGTATCGACCGCGGTGAAGTAACCGAAGGTGAAGTCGATGCCATGGTAGTCGTTGTCGATGGTCTTCGGGACGTGGACGACCGGAATCCGGACTGCATCGGCGGGTAACCGATCTTGAAACATCTTGAACTTGTTGGCCGTCTTGAGCGTGTCGTCGCCGCCAATCGAAATCAATGCCTCGACGCCGAGCGACCGCAGGCCGTCGTACACGTTCTGCAGAGGTTGACGCAATTCAGGGTTGTCGAGATGAGAAGGGGCCGAGATTTTCTTTCCCGGATTGGCTCGCGATGTGCCAATCAAGATCCCCTGGCTATTGCGAGTCCGCTTGAGCACCGTGTGCGTCAATTCAATGTAGTCCTCGCCTGCCATCAGCGGCTTGTCTTGCGAGAACTTCTCGAGCTTCGAGTAGCCGTGCTTGATCCCGACCACCTCGACGCCGTGCCGCAGGAAGGAAACCGCCGCGGTCGAGATCACCGCGTTTGCGGCTGGGGCCGGCCCGCCCGCGAAGAGCAATGCCACCTTCTTGAATTTAACCCTAACTCCGCCATTGGTTTCCGACATCTACGCACCCCTTAAAATCGTGCCTCGGACTGTATCGATTTTCGCCTTGTGACTCGCCTAGCTCCGCGTCAACATCGACAGCCGTCGAACGCGTTGCCGGATTCTAAGGTGTATCGGCCGTCAAGCCAAGTCAATCAATCGATTTGCCGCAAGCTGATGCGGCAGGGTGAGATACGCCCAAGATCAGGACGTCAAGAAAGTGCTGGATTTGGTGGCTATGGGGTGAAATGACGCCTTAGTTGCGGTTTTGTGGCTTGAGGTTAGCCTTTCCTGCTGCAGTTGGCCGGTGGCGGACAGGGAGTCCGCCGCTCCTTTATTCGCAGTCGGCGCCAAGTTCTAGCTCAGCATCGTACGCTCGACGAAGTTCGTGTCGACTTTCCCTTCGACAAAGTCCGAGTGACGGAGGACTTCCTTCAAGAACCCGGCCGTCGTCGTGATTCCTTCGACTCGTAGCTCATCGAGCGCCCGAATCATGCAGGCAATCGCTTCCGCTCGAGTCGGCTGATGAACGATCAGTTTGCCGATCATCGAGTCGTAATAGGGAGGCACGGTGTAGCCGACGTGGGCATGCGAATCGAAACGGACGCCGCGACCCCCTGGGACGAACATGCGAGTGATCTTGCCCGGCGTGGGTTGGAAGTTCTTCGCCGGGTTTTCGGCGTTGATGCGGCACTCGATCGCACACCCGTTGATCTTGATGTCTTTCTGTCGGAACGGGAGGGGCTCGCCGGCTGCCACCATGATCTGCGACTTAATCAAGTCGATCCCCGTGACCATCTCGGTGACCGGGTGTTCGACTTGGATACGCGCATTAACTTCGATGAAGTAGAAGTTGTGGTCCTGGTCGACGATGAATTCGACTGTTCCCGCGTTGGTGTAGTTGGCCTTTTTGATCAGTCGAGCGGCTGCTTCGCAAATGGCCGTGCGAGTCTTTTCCGGCAGATCTGGCGCGGGACTCTCCTCGATCAATTTCTGATGGCGACGCTGGGTCGAGCAATCGCGTTCCCACAGATGGACGACATTTCCATGGTGGTCGGCGATGATCTGCACTTCAACGTGCCGCGGTCGCTGGATGTATTTCTCGAGATAGACGCCGGGGTTGCCGAACGCCGCCTGAGCTTCGGTGCGGGCTTGTTGTAGAGCGCTCTGTAACGCCAAGTCGTTCGCGGCGACCCGCATACCCTTGCCGCCGCCGCCCGCCGTCGCCTTGATCAGCACGGGGAAGCCGATTTCATGGGCTACTCGCAAGGCCTCCGCGTCGTCATCGATCAGGCCCTCGCTTCCCGGCACCACGGGAACTTTCGCCTCGCGAGCGATCGCTTTCGCGGTGTTCTTATCGCCCAACGCCTTCATCGCCTCGGGCGAGGGGCCAATGAAATCGATCTTGCAACTGCGACAGACTTCATTGAAATGGGCGTTTTCCGAGAGGAAGCCGTAACCGGGATGGATGGCTTCCACATTCCCGACTTCCGCGGCGCTGATCACCTGATCGATGCGGAGATAGCTCTGAGCGCTCTTCGGCGGCCCGATACAATAGGCCTCGTCAGCCAACTCCAAATACTGCGATCCCCGATCTCCCTCGCTGAAGATGGCGACCGTTTCGATGCCGAGTTCTCGGCAGGCTCGGATGACTCGGAGCGCAATTTCACCGCGGTTGGCAATCAGAATGCGTTTGAACATGGGATTTCCACTCGGGTAATTTCCACCCACAGGGGTTCACTGGGGTTACGGCAACCGCCAGTACTTCGCGAGTCGCCTTCACTGCTAAGGATGGGCCTGATTCGTCGGATTGTCAGACGTTCTCAAGCCGCGCTCGTCTCGACCCTCGGCTGCCCAAGCACCTGTCCAGTCACACCTGGGAGGCTTCAGGCCTCGCCAGGACAGCATCTGGCTGGTCGAGTTGCTCTTTATGCGGCGGCAGGACGACGCTTGTCCTTATCGGATTGCGAATCAGCCGCTGGTGTCAATCTTGTACAAGGGCTTGCCGAACTCCACGGGCGACTCGTCGTCGACCAGCACGGCCACAACCCGGCCTCGCACTTCCGCCTGAATCTCGTTGAACACCTTCATCGCCTCAATGATGCAGACGACGCTCTCGGGATCAACGTGGCCGCCCACTTTCACGAACGGTTCGGCGTTGGGGTTGGGGCGCGAGTAGAACGTGCCGACCATGGGGCTCTTGATGTAAACGATATTGGCCCCTTCCGCCGCCGGGGCGGCCGCCGCTGCGGTCGGAGGCGGCGGCAGTGCGGGCAGAGACGCCGCGGGAGCGGCTAGCCTCACCTCGCCCACCGTGCCGCGACAGAGTCGCACTTTCTGATCGCTCTCTTGCAGGTCGACCTCGGTAAGGTCATGCTCCTTCATGAGTTCGATCAGGCTGCGAATCTTGTCCAGGTCAAACACGTCACCCCGTTTTGGCTCGGAATCAGCCATGTATAGTCACTCCTCGGCGTACTTGCCGATTGCTGTCAGCTTGAAAGTCTATTTGATCTTAAAGCCAAGCCGCATATCAAGTTGGGCAAGGATTTTAGCGGCCGGTCTGGCGAGCGTCAAGCCACTCTCCGCCGACCCCTCGCGGCGGTTGCGCCGCTGCACAAGCGGTCGCTCAACCACTAGACTGCTGGCAGACAACTCTTACGCAACGAACCGCCGCGGGGAAGAATCCCGCGAACGCGGCTGTGAATCGGAGATCCATGATGTCCTCGTCCGCTTCCCTCTTCGTAATAGAGACTTCCGAGGAAACGTTCGAACATGATGTCTTCGAGCGATCTCAGAACACGTTGGTGGTAGTAGACTTCTGGGCCGAATGGTGTCAACCTTGCCGCCTGCTCGGCCCCCAACTCGAATCGCTCGCCGCCGAAATGAACGGTCGGTTCCTGCTCGTGAAGGCCGAAACCGAAAAGGTCCCCAAGGCGGCCAGCGAGTTTCAGGTTGAAGGCATACCTGCCGTCTACGCGGTGCTCGGCGGTCAAGTCGTCGATTACTTCGTCGGCGCTTTGCCAGCTAGCCAGATTCGCCAATGGCTCGAACGGCTCTTTCTCGCCGCCGATGTCGCTCGGGCAAAGTCGTTGGAAACTACCTCGTTGACCGAAGCAGAGTCTCTTTACCGAGAACTCGCGACCAAACTCCCCAATGAATGGGACATTCCCATCGGACTCGCCCGCGTCCTCGCCGCCCAAGGGCGCGATGACGAGGCACGCACCATCCTCGAAAAACTCGAACGTCGCGGCTTTCTCGAGCCCGAAGCCGAAAAGGTCAAAGCAACGCTCGAACTTCGCTCGCAGAAAACGCCCGGTATCGTCGAGTGCCGAGCCGCGGCGGCGGCCAACCCAGACGATCTCGCCCTGCAACTCCAACTCGGCGAAGCACTCGCCGCCGCCGCCGACTACCCCGCCGCACTCGAAGTCCTCCTCGCCATCGTCCCGCGAGATCGCGCCGGACTCGGCGAGAAAGCTCGCCAGTTCATGGTCGATATCTTCCGAGTCCTGCCCGCCGACAGCGACTTGGTCAGGACTTATCGTCGAAGATTATCGTCGGTGTTGTATTAGTCGTTGGTCATTGGTCATTAGTCATTAGTTGTTAGTTGTTGGTTGTTGGTTGTTGGTTTCTTGGTGGGATATTCCCTCCTCCTTTCACCCTTCTTCCTTTTTCCTTCTTCCTTTCTCCATGGTTGTGCTTTTGTTTGACATTGATGGCACTCTGCTCAGCACCGGAGGGGCGGGGATGACGGCGCTTCGCGCGGCAATGCGGGATGAGTTTGGCGTGGCGGATCCGCACGAGGTGCCGGTGAGCGGCCGGACCGACCGCGGAATCGCTCGCAGTCTGTTCCAGTGTCACGAGATGGAGGACACGGAAGAGCATTGGCTGCGGTTTCGTGACGCCTACCTGTATCATCTCGAACAACAGTTGCCGCAAAAACAGGGGCGAGTGCTGCCGGGGGTGGAGTGCATCCTGGCTGCCGTATCGCAGCTCGAACATGTGCAGTTAGGGCTATTGACGGGGAATGTGCGACGCGGCGCGGAGTTGAAGCTCACTCACTATGGTCTTTGGTCTTACTTCGACTTTGGCGGATTTGGCGACCAGCATGCCGACCGCGATGCAGTAGCGGCCGAAGCACTCGCGGAAAGTCGCCGTCGCTTGCCGAACTCAGAGGCGGAACGAGTTTGGGTGATTGGCGACACGCCGATGGACGTGACGTGCGCTCGCCATATCGGCGCCAAGTCGGTCGCCGTGGCCACCGGCAGTTTTCAACGCGAAGTCCTGGAAGCCTACGAGCCCGACCTTCTGCTCAACGATCTCGGGGATGTTGAATCGCTCTTGGATAGGTTGGTGCGGTAGACCTGCCACTCGTCTCCATCGAAAACTCTCTCATGCTTGGCGAGCCCTCCCTTGAACGACAGGGAGGAGCGAATCGAATCGATGGACAGTCATCACGACTCCCGTGTTCGCTCCCCCGCCCCGTTCACTCGCTATCAGAGTCTAAACTGCGAGGACGTTACGACTCGAGACCAGTTCAGGAGTCGGATCTGCTTGCCATTGGGCAACGTGATCATTGTTGCTCCGCTCGAGATAGAAAACGAAAGTTGCGAGTACATCAGGGTATATGCCTGCAGCGAGATCGCATCGCTATAGAGCGCAAAATCGGTGATGGTGTCCAACGAGCCTACGTCGCCAGCGAAATATATCGTGTCTCGCCCCGCCCCAGAAGTGATGGTATCGGCTCCCTCGCCGCCGTAGAGATGATCGGTCCCGTCTCCTCCATGCAACGAATCGGCTCCGGCATCGCCATAAAGATAGTCGACGCCGCCCATTCCCCACAGAGTGTCCTTGCCCTCCCCGCCCCGTAGCGAATCGACTCCATTCGTTCCGGTAATCGAATCGTCTCCGGCGCCGCCATCGATATAGGGAACGCCCGAGAGGCTTACAGACAGGAAATGCAGCGTGTTGGCTGTGGAATTACCCAGAATCGGCTGCCCGCCGCCGTTCCATCCCTCGATCGCGTTGGCGCCGGAAAGGAAGCCGCTGATCACGACTGGAGTTCCCCCTACATTGACGACCAGATCGGTGTTCGCGCCGCCGTCGAGCAAATCGAATTCCGCCTCATCGCCCATCACGCTTAATTGGTCATAGCCGTCCCCGCCATGCAGCGAATCGATCCCCGGGCCGCCGTTGAGCACATCATCGTGCAGGCCGCCATCAAGCATATCGGCGCCTGCCCCACCCCGTAGATCGTCGAAACCTGTATCCCCCCATAGAGCGTCGTCGCCCGAACCGCCCGCTAGTAAGTCGCTCCCGGAACCGCCGAGCAACGAGTCATTCCCTGCGCCACCGAACAGCCAGTCGGCGCCGTCGAGGCCTTCGAGCGCATCGTTGCCTCCCTGGCCGAGGATCAAGTCGATCGCCGCCGTGCCTTTCAAAGAGTCGTCGCCGGGCGTCCCCACCACGATCTGCGACTCGTCGAGGATTGACCCCATTATTGCCGTGATGTCGATCAATTCTCCATCGTCGCTCACCAGCAGCCGCGCCGATTCGACATTCACCGCCGACAAATCGCTCGCGGGCGCGATCGTTGTATCAAGCGTCGCGCCAGCAGAGGCCGCGAGAAAAGACTTGATGGCAAGCAATTGCGTTGTGGTGAAATCACCCAGTTGATCGGGGGTCAGTTCCAACACCAATTGATCTACGCCTCCGAGTCCATTGACGATGAGCTCCGTGCCAATGGGGTAATTTCCCAGCAACGAAGCTGGTCCTCCGCTCGTGCTGCGCGAAACGGTGATGTCGCTTGGTGAGTAAATCACCGTGAGCGTGTCATCCCCCTCGGTGCCTTGGATCGGAACGCCTCCTTCGATGACATCTGTCACGGATATGGAGAAACTGGCTTCTCGCCATAACCCGCCCGCGTCGGTCGCGCGGACCGTGATCGCGTAGGCCGATTGCGTCTCGTAGTCTGGGACGAACGCCAATTGCAGCCGGTTGCCGACAATACTAAATGATGAGATGGAACCGGTCATGATCGAGTACGTGAAAGAATCACCCACGTCTGGATCGGTCGCCAAGAACGTCCCCACCACCGTGCCCACGGCTGCATTCTCAGGGATTGTCGTTTGGCTAAGCGTCAGGTTCGTCGGAGTCTCATTCACGTTGATGACGGCGATGGTAAAGATCTGCTCAAACCATAAACCGCCCTGGTCCGTTGTACGGACTCGCACCGAGCGTGTCGCCCCTGCTTCAAAGTCCAGCGAAGCAACTGCCTGCAGTGCGTCGCCGACGATTTGAAACTGCGAGTTGTCGGTGTCGCCCGGGCCGACCGCCAAGCTGTACCAGAATGTATTCGCCGCATCAGGATCGGTGGATGCGAAGCTGCCCACCGCGGCGTTGGCACTAGCGTTCTCGGCCAACGAGGTGTGAGTGAGGGCGAGCGCCGTTGGCGACTCATTCACGTTGGTGACGGCGATGGTAAATGTCTGCTCGAACCATAAACCGCCCTGGTCCGTCGTGCGGACTCGCACTGACCGTGTCGCCCCTGCTTCAAAGTCCAGCGAAGTAGCTGCCTGCAGTTCGTTGTCGACGATCTGGAACTGCGAGTTGTCGGTGTCGCCCGGGCCGACGACCAAGGTGTACGAGAATGTATTCGCCGCGTCAGGATCGGTGGTTGCGAAGCTGCCTACTGCGGCGTTGGCGCCCGCGTTCTCCGCGAGCGAGCTGTGGGTGAGCGCGAGCGCTGTCGGCGACTCATTCACGTTGGTGACGGCGATGGTAAAGGTCTGCTCAAACCATAAGCCGCCCTGGTCCGTCGTACGGACTCGCACCGAGCGTGTCGCCCCTGCTTCAAAGTCCAGCGAATTAGCTGCCTGCAGTTCGTTGTCGACGATCTGGAACTGTAAGTTGTCGGTGTCGCCCGGGCCGGCCACCAAGCTGTACGAGAATGTGTTCGCCGCATCAGGATCAGCGGTTGCGAAGCTGCCTACTGCGGCGTTGGCGCCGGCGTTCTCCGTGAGCGAGCTGTGGGTGAGGGCGAGCGCCGTTGGCGACTCATTCACGTTGGTGACGGCGATGGTAAATGTCTGCTCGAACCATAAACCGTCTTGATCCGTCGTACGGACTCGCACTGACCGTGTCGCCCCTGCTTCAAAGTCCAGCGAAGTAGCTGCCTGCAGTTCGTTGTCGACGATCTGGAACTGCGAGTTGTCGGTGTCGCCCGGGCCTGGTACGAAGCTGTAGGTAAACGCATTCGTTGCATCGGGGTCGATCGTTGACACATTGCCGACGACCGCATTGACTCCACCATTCTCCATGAGTGCCGTTTGGTCGAGGATGATCGCTGTCGGCGCTTCATTCACATTGGTGACAGTGATATTAAATGACCTTTCGAAAAACAAACCGCCCTGATCGGTCGAGCGAACTCGAATTGAGCGAGTAGCGCCCGCCTCGAAATCCAGCGAGTTGGTGGCTCGCAATTGATTGCCGAGAATGTTGAATTCGGCGTTGTCGGTGGAGCCAGGGCCGGACACGAGCGAATAGGTAAATGTATCTCCCGATGTATCAGTGGTCGTGAAATTGCCGATCACTGAATTCGAGCCTGAATTCTCGGCTCGTATCGAATTGGACAGCGTGATACCTTTGGGAGTGAAATTTGTCGTGTTAATGGCTAATGTCACTGTGAATCCAGATTCATGTCCAATAGCAATATCAGCACGACCGTCATTGTTAAAGTCGGCTACGTCAAGTGAAAATGGAGCATCGCTGACGGAGATCGCAGATTCTAATTCAAAGCTGAACAAGCCATTATTGCGAAGGATTCTGATTCGATCATCATTGCGCAATGCGATAACGAGATCGCTATCACCGTCTCCATCAAAATCTCCAGAATCTAATCCGAACGTATTCCAGGCTCCTCCGCCAATAGCGTGCGAGTAAACGTGGGAGAATGAGCCTGCACCATTGTTTCGGAATAGTCCTATGGAACTTGAGTCCCTCCCCGATACTGCTAGGTCCAGATCGGAGTCTCCGTCGAGGTCGGTGGCAATTATGGCGGTCGGGGATGACACACCGGCGCTAATCTGACTAACGGAAAAGTTTGATGAAAATCCTCCGCCCTGATTTAAGGCTACAGCGATCTGATGCCCGCCGAATACCGCGGCTGCGATATCACGCCTCCCGTCGCCATTAAAGTCGCCTGTTGTTACGCCTATCACGCTACCCGAGATAGACAGAAAACGGTTCGCCGCAATATTTCCAGCGCCATCTCGATATAGGATTCTAATGCCCTGACCACCGTTCAATCCGACAACAATGTCGTTGACTCCATCGCCATTCATATCCGCGATGACCGATTGCTCGGGGCCCGTTCCAACATAGTAATAAGAACCTACCGAAAACGTTCCCGATCCTGTGTTGTTAAATATCCGAATTTCATTAGAAAAATAAGAGGAATACACAAGTTCGGGCGCCGAATTTCCGGAGAGATTTCCGGCGGCGATGGAATACATATCAGAATAGCTTAGAAAAGGGAGAAGTGAGGTGAATGAACCAATCCCTCCAGTTCCGTTACCCATGGCAGTATAGACTTCGGGAGCACTTGCGCTTGAAGCCGCGACGTCGGGCCTTCCATCGGAATTCAGGTCAGTCGCGACAATGCCTGTGAGGTATGGTTGCGGCGCTGGAAACGAGGTGATTCCGAAAGTCGCCAGCAATGTGCGGTGCTCAAGTTGTTCGATACCTGCTCGGCAGAAAGCGAGTCCTCTTGAGCGAGAGCGTTCCCCTCGTATCCCTGTCACCTTTGATAGCAGGGCCCAAGATACGAACTTCAGCATGCGGTGCGTGAACAATTTGTCACCTTTGTCTGCCATAGACGTGGAGATCAATTCGCCCACCGCGTAGATACAGTGAAGCGACTTAATGCTTAGCGAGCCGAAGGAGGAGGGATTTTTTTGGGGTGGAGGTACTAGGGGCGCCGCCGCGCCTGATTTCCCTCCTATAAACACCAAGCACCGGAATCCGCAGAATCGGACACGAAAATTCAAGAAAGTTCGTTTTTTCTGAGGTGCACTGTTGCGTCTCTGGCAGGAGCCGTTATTCCCCCCACATTTCGCGATTGGCGGGGATCCGGCCCGCGGTTACACTCGCTCTTGGATGGCGGGATGGTCGGATACGTTGCGCAGCTATGAATAGCTCGGAAAACAGTTCGTCCAGATCGAAAGCGCTGAGAGCCTGGATTCAGGAGGCTCGTGGCGGATCGAAGAATGCGCTCGGGCGATTGAGCGAGGAATGTCGCCAGTATTTGCTCACGATCGCCTACGCCGAACTGGACGCTCGCCTTCGGTCCAAGCTTGGGGGCTCGGATGTCGTCCAACAAACCCTGTTCGAGGCGTTTCGCGACTTTGATAAGTTCCACGGGCACGACGAAGAACAATTGCTCGCCTGGTTGAGACAAATCCTCTTGCACAATCTGGCCAACATCGATCGCCACTATTTTGGAACGGCGAAGCGCGAGTTGGTACTCGAAGTTCCGCTCGACGAAACGCTAGCCCAAGACGAAAGGCTCGCCCGCTCGGTGACTATGGATGTGTCGCCCGAGCGTCAGGCGATTACCAGCGAAGAAGAGCGAAGCATGCTCGATGCCATCGAGGACCTCCCCCCCGTCATGCGTCATGTCATTCTGTTGCACCATCAGGAAGGATTGTCGTTTCCCGAAGTCGGCGAACGACTCAATCGGTCCGCCGAGGCAGCCCGCAAACTGTGGGTGCGCGCGGTAAAGCTCCTTCAGACTCGCCTGGCGCCCTCCGATGACGCTTCCCCCCAATCGTGACGAACCGGATTTCGAGTATTCGAGAGCGGAATTAGCCGCTAGCGATGCGGCATTTCCCGTGGAATCTGAGAGAGAGCCCCGCTTCGACGAACTCGACTATCTGCTTTTGGCCTACGACGGCCTGCTGGCCGAGGGGGGCAAGGACACCGTCCCTCCTTCCGCGGCGCTGCCTCCTGCGGTCGTCGATCAACTTTCCGGCGCCGAGCAGTGCCTGCGGGTTCTCGAGCAGATCTGGCCGCGCGCTCGACGCACGGCGGCGGCAAGGGCGACCACACGGGCCCCTGAGGACTCCGAGTATCGCCGCCTGGGCAACTATGAATTACTCGATGAGATCGCACGCGGTGGAATGGGGGTCGTGTATCGGGCGCGACAGATCGGGCTCAATCGTATTGTCGCACTCAAGCTGATCCTGGCTGGTCGTTTCGCATCCAAGGACGAGGAGCGGCGGTTTCGGAATGAAGCGGAAGCTGCCGCTCGCCTGCGGCATCCTGGCATCGTGCCGATCTATGAAATCGGCGAACAAGATGGACAACCGTTTTTCTCCATGGCCTTCGTCGACGGCGTATCGCTGGATGCTCGCCTTCAGCAGGGCCCCCTGCCAATGACAGAAGCGGCCCGCCTGACGCAACTTGTCGCCGAAGCGGTGGCGCACGCCCATTCCCAGGGTATCGTGCACCGCGATCTCAAGCCGCACAACATCTTGCTGGAAGGCGCCAATGAGCCGAAAATAACGGACTTTGGACTTGCCAAACGACTAGATCTGCCCGAAGGACTCACCGCCACCGGCGCTATCTTGGGAACTCCCAGTTATATGTCCCCCGAGCAGGCGGCGGGGCGTACTGCCGAGGTCGGTCCTCTTTCGGACGTCTATTCGCTGGGAGCGATCCTCTATACGTCACTCACCGGCCACCCTCCCTTTCGTGCCGCGTCACTGACCGACACGTTGCGGCAAGTGGTGGAACAGGAAGTGGTCCCTCCTTCGTTGGCGAACCCCGCGATTCCCCGTGACCTAGAGACCATTTGCCTTAAGTGTTTGCGCAAGCATCCCGCGGATCGCTACGCTTCCGCGTCGCAGCTTGCCGAGGACTTGGCGCGATTCCAGCGAGGCGAACCGATCACGGCGCGACCTGTTTCAAGTATCGAACGAATGGTCCATTGGACGCGCCGCCGGCCCGTGGCCGCGGCGCTCGTCGTGATGTCGGCGGTCACCGCCCTCCTACTGGTTGTCGGTTGGGAGTACCGCGAACGATCGGAGCAATGGCGTCGCACCGCGGAAGCGAGGGCCGAGTTAGCTGCGGAGAAAACGACGGTAGCCAATCAGCAGACTCAATTGGCCGCCCAACAGAGTGAACTTGCTCGCCGCAATTTGGCAGTCGCCAACCTCGCGACCGCCATGCGTCATTTTAGTCGAGCCAGCGAGTTGGCTTCCCGGCGACTTCCCGGCTGGTCGTGGGAGGCGCTCCAGGAATTGAGAAAGGCCGAGCAGTTAGCCGAGGGTAAACTGGACGACCTGCGGCTTCGGTCGCTTGCCGCCGAATGCTTGGCGGCGGCCGATCTGCGTCCCGTGGGCGTCGTCGCCGAGCAGATCCATCCCAAAGCAGTCGCCTTTAGTCCCGACAGTCGGTTTGTCGCAGTCGCACAGCACAAGGGCATCCCCGATTCCTCAATCTTTGTCTACGACGTCGCCACGCAACAGCTCATCGAGAAATACTCGCTCGACACCCTCGCGGCGAACGCCCAGACCTTCGTGGGGAACCTGTTCAAGGGAGGTTCCGCGAGCATGTACCAGGATGGCATGTTCGCGGTAGCTTTCAGTCCCGACTCGCGTTGGATCGCGGCTGGGACTCGGCGTGGACGAGTCTGCGTGTGGGATCGCTTGGGGTGCGTGGCGCCGACGTTTCTGGGGGGGTTCAAGGATGATTACGTCCGGCGAGTGGTCTTCGATGCCGACTCTCGCACGCTCTATGCGGGCGCTATGGCTTACTTCCATATTGGCCGCTGGGCATGGAAGAATGAACGCTGGGAGCCGCTGGACAATCTGTTCGGCAGTCGAGATGCTTTTGCGGTCCACCACGACGGCAGCCGTCTCTTCAGCGGGACGGGAAGATTTCGCGTGCTAGACCTATCGACGGGGAAGTCGCGTGAGGATCTGCCAGAAACGCCGGCCGGGAACGTAGCCTATGTGCCCGAATCCGATTCCATTGTCTTGAGCGAGTCGCGGGCGTTGCGATCGCTTGACGCCCTCACCGGTCGCACTGCGCGGATTTTTCGCGCTCCTGTCGAAGAGGTTGCCACAGAGTATTTGGGGACAGCTCGATTCGCGGCACGGAGCGGCCTGATGTTTCAGGGCACCGATTCGGAAGTCGTTCGCGTCATTGATTTAGCAACCGATCGTCCCACCATGTCGCTCGACACCAAGGGGCACATGGAGAGTCCGATTGCGACGAGCCCCGATGGGCGATGGTTGGCGCTGGGCGAGGCGAATGCTACTCGCTTGTACGAAATTCGGCCGGCTGACATACGCTCCGTCGCCCTCCAATCCCTCGACCCCATTAATGATTTTGCCTTGAGTGCCGACGGCCGATCGGCAACGCACCTCGCCGCTCACTTCCAACCCATTCCGCAACTCCCTACTCCTCTGTTGCGCGGAGCAAAAGTTATCACGACCCAATTAGGTTCCGATTCCAACTCGTCAATGTCCACTCGCCGCGCAGTGAATTGGCAAGCGGAAGGCGGGCACTTCTTTTCGCGATTTTCGCCTCGAGCGGCGCGAGACGTGGGCAAAGTGGCTGTTTCGCCGACAGCGGAACATCTAGCAGTCGCCTGTGAATTGACCGGACTGCACTGGCGCGGTCCTCAAGGTATTCCAGTCTGGCCCGAACGGATTTCCGCGGATGGATTTCAGACACAGGTCATCGAGGAACTCACGCTCACTTCGAGTGACGCCGAATCGTCTGTCAAGCTGATCGACGATCCAACGGCTTATGACGGTAAGGCCGTCGAGTATTATTGTATGGGAGACAATAGTGTTTGGCGATTGCGTGTGCCGTTAGTCCGCCCCGTGCAGGCTGGTCAAACGATCTCTGTGATTGTGCGCTTGAGAGCGACAGCGAGGCGGCTTGAACTTCCCTCTGTGCACATAGCGATCGAAGGACGCGAGACGTTAAAAGTTGAGCCATTGCCCTCCGGGGAATACACCTGGCTTCATGCGGGCTTGATAGCCGCCGAGTCCGCGACAGATTCGGTTAATCTGGTCGTCGTTTCCGACATGGACCGCTCGCAATCACTTGCCTTGGATCGCGTGGTAGTCTTGCCGTTTGAGCAAGATCGCGAGCGAGACTGGCAAGCCTATCCCTACTACGGTTCTATCGCTTTCGCACCGAATGGCCGGGCGCTCTTCGCCATTCTCCATGGAGATCGACTCGCCGCGTGGGATGTCAGTTCGGGGAGACTCTTGCATATTTTTGAGAATAATGTGCTCACCGCGCTCACTGGAGTGAGCCCTTTCAGGAGCGTCGCGGTGGGACAACGCCAAGTTCTGGCGGGAAATGAGTCGGGTGGGGTGTTACGCTGGGAGTGGGAAACAGCTAAGCCCCTCGACCCTTTAGCGGGGCCAGGAAGCGGCGTGAGCGCACTTGCGCTAACGCCCGATGAGACTTTGGTTGCGATCGGCGCTAACAATGGCCAGATACGCGTTGTTCAACTTGAATCGTTAAACACCGTTGTGGAGCTCTCAGGTCACGATCAGCAAGTCGTCGCCCTCGCCTTTGAACCAAGCGGAAGCCGACTCTGGAGTGGTTCACTCGATGGCTCGATCCGCCGCTGGGACCAACAATCTGGCGTCTGGCGATCAACGCTCGTACTGACGGAAGGTGCTACTCCTATCAAAGCCCTGCGCCTCGCCCCTTCCACGAATTCACTATTCGTGCTTCGCGAAGGTGAATCCGTGGTACATCAATGGCATCTGCGGCGACTGCCAGAACCCAGTGTTGAACTCGCTGATTAATAGCTGGATAGCTGCACTCAATCGCGGCCCAGCAGAAATGCAGCCAATACAGAGGCCATCACTTCAGGTCCAACTCGTCGCCGCTTGCCTGGAACCCATTCCCACCGACGTCGATGAAAATGGGATTGCTGACCGCGACCGGTGCGAGCTTGCCGCCGTAGGTCGGGCCGTAGAATCGTTCCAGCGTAAGCCCTTCGCCAATCGCCGCTACCACCAGGTGAGCATCCTTGTCCAGGGTTACTGGAATGTGTCGCGAGAATTTGACCACGCCATCGGCGAAGGATTCCGCGTGTTCGCGGCGAGTGAAGTTCCATTCCGCAACCGCGCGTCCGTTGGCGAAGACTTGAACGCGGTTGACGTCGAGCCAATTGGGGCACTGCACGCGAATGCGTAGTTGAGCCTTGCCATCCGGCGCCGCGACGACATCTCCGGGAATGCCTCGTGCCGGTCGCACTCGCGGTTCGTCCGCCACCGCTTCGACCTCGAGAAAGGGACCCGTGGTCATGGTGACATGCCCACGCTCGGCTGAATGAGCGATATCCAGCGGTCGCACATCCCCCGGTTCGTCCGTTTCGCTCTTCAAGTAATTTCGCAGCCAGCCCGAGCCGTGAAAATTGTAGTGAGCATCCGTGTTCACGACGCCCGGAATGCGATATCCCAAGTTCAGCAATCGCAACCATTGACGGATCGGATTCGTGCCAGGTTTCTCGGTCTTTTCCAAGTCGAAGATGGCGCCCGGCGGATGGACTTCCACCACATCCATGAAACCGAACATGCGTGAGAAACCGCCGTCTAACTTGCCGTCGAGATCCTTGTCCTTCAACATCTGATACAAGTTCGGATGGTTCTGCTGGACCAACTTGTCGCTCTTGTTGTCCCACAGCGCCAATCGCTCGATCTGCTTCGTCGGATCAACGTCGGTCATGGGGCCGCCGCCATTCTGAGTACGCGGCTTGAAGACGAGTGGGAATGCGTTTTGGTGATTCAGGGGCAAAGGCGAACCGGTCAATTCCATGCCGGGACAACTGCCCAACAAACGTTCGGCTGACAACCGCTTGAGATGAAGATCGTACGTGTCAATCCTCGCATGCTCGGTGCACGGCGCAAACTCAACGTGTTCGCCAATCAGGTTGAGTACGCGGCCAAGCTGGCTGCTCACATTGTCACCCGACGGCGACGAGTGGCTGTGGAAATCGGCGCTGATCCAGCCCGCGGTATCGACCGATCGCTTCAGTTTGACGGCGAGCGATGCTTCAGCGCCAGGCTGCACGTCCAGCTTGGCGTAGACCACGTCGTATTCCGGGCCGCGCATCACCAAGGCGTCGTATTTTCCAGGAGCGAGTTCCTGTCGAAATTTGCCGTTCGCGGAATAGATCAAGTTGTGGACGGCAAAGTCGCCCGCATCCGGGCCGAAGTAGGGATTCATCTGTTTCGGATCAAACTTGCCGTCCTTGCCGAGAGGATACGTCAACGCGTAGCTCTCGTCGAACAAAGCAACTTTGCAGGGAATCGGCTGACCGGCTGCGTCCGTGATGGCCCCCACGACATATCCGCATGCTTGGAGTGCAATCTCTTGCTCGCCTTCCGCGTCTCCGCCCGTCTTGGTCGTGACCGTCGGCCGCCCCAATGCCTCGACTTTGACTTCAAACTCGCCCTGCGGCAATTCGACCGCCAGCGAACCATCGGCGGCGGTTCGGCCTGATCCGTAAGCGATGCCGCCGCGTTGAAGATTGACTTTGGCGCGAGCGACCGGGCCCGCGGGATCGGTCACCACGTAACGCACCGAGCGCAGCGGCTTGCCATCGAACGCCAAGGCGGTGGCTCGCACCGCGGGTAAATGATCGCCGCAGGTGATTCGGCGACGAATGGTCAGTGTTTCGCCGGGCGCGATCGTCGCCTGCGACTTGCCGTCGCGCACCAACTGCAACAATTTGTCGCGTTTGATCTCGAAGCCATCGACTTCGACGCCATACGCTTGGCCGAACCACTCGTCATGCGCCCAAAACACGCCCGTCTCGGCATCCACGCCGAAGTCGAACATGCGATCAGCCCGAATGGCATCGGCCAGTTCCTCGGTCAGCGGCTTGTCGCTCGAGTTCTTCAGGAGCGTTTCCACGACTAAATGGGGTTGGCCATCGGCCAGGGTATAACGGACCACGACGTCGGGGCGTCCTTCGACAGACTCTGCCCCGCACTCAAGCGTGATCTGATTTCCCGACAGCCGCGGGTCGGCGGTGCGACTGGGTTGCGAGGGATCGGCGCCCCAAGCTGCTACCTTCGCCGTATCGTGGAACGAGTAACGCGAAGCGCCAGGGAAATAGGCGCTCAGTTGATCATTCTGCGAGTCGACTCGAGTGAAGTCCAACAACGCCCCGCCGACGCTCTTGACGGTGAGGTTGGCATGTCGATTCGCACCAGGTCGGCCGACGACTACGATCAATCGATCGCTACGCAATACGTAATCGCCATAGATGGCGTCGACCTCTTTTCCCTGCGGCGTCGCTTGGTCCCATGTCTCTGGGGTCAGCGTGAACAGTTCGGCCGCCCAAGCTTGCTGACCGATGTTGCTCGATGCGATCAAGGCGATCACCGCCCCGATGAATGCCCCGACGATCCGGGAGTGAATGAAGATTCCTGAATGCGATCTCACAAGCATGAAGCGTCTCCTGGAGGTAAAGGACGGCGTGATGCGCGACGAGCAACGAAGAGGTGGGAAACAGCAAACGGTTCTCGCTTGCCACGGAGCGGATGGTTGGAGGATTCTCGCAGGTAGGACGCCGCATCGCTACTCGCGCCGACGGCTTCCGAGCGACCATTGATCACAGTTTGATGGGAACTTCGATCATGCTTTGCTGGTCGGTTTTGGCATTGCGAATGATGGTGAGTTTGATCGTTTGCCCGAATTCAGACTGTTCCAGGGCCGCGAAGAGATCGTCCTGGCGAGTGATCTCGCGGTCATCCACCTTGATAATGATGTCTCCCAACCCGGTCACCGTGTCGCGATCCAGTTGGATTCCCTGAAGTCCCGCTGATTCGGCGGCGCTGCCAGGTTGCACGGCTAGCACCATGACGCCGGTCAAATTGAGTTGCGCGAGCATGGCATCTGGGGCGATCCGCACGCCCAGCACGGGGCGAACCGCTCGTCCATACTTCAACAACTGCGGGATGGTTCGATTCACCATGTCGACTGGGATAGCGAAGCCAATGCCCGCGGAAGTTCCCGTCGGGCTGTAAATGGCCGTGTTGACGCCGATCAAGCGACCGGCGCTGTCGAGCAAGGGACCGCCCGAGTTGCCGGGATTGATCGCGGCATCGGTCTGAATGACGCCCTGTATCAAGCGGTTGCTGCGAGACGGGATCTCTCGACCAAGTCCACTGATGATGCCAGTCGTCAGCGTTTGGTCGAGGCCAAAGGGACTGCCGATTGCGAAGACTCGCTGCCCCACTCGCAGATCGCGCGAAGTTCCAATCAAAACGGGCCGCAGTCTTTGCGGCGGCGCCTTGATCGACAAGACGGCCAAATCGCGATCCTCGGCCAATCCCACCACTTCCGCGTTCCAGGTCGACTGGTCGGCCAAGGTAACTCGCCAGCGTTCGCCACCCTCGAGCACGTGAAAGTTGGTCACGATATGGCCTTGTTCGTCCCAGACGAATCCGGTGCCCGTGCCGCTGGGGACTTCGACCGCGTTAAATCCGGGGCCTGGCCTGAGAGTGGCGGTCGAAATGGACACCACCGATTGCGACATTCGCTGAAACAGTTCGATGGTGGATTTTTCGTCCTCGGCGAGATCGCCGCGCGGAGTCACCACTCGAGCTTCCGCGTCCGCGCGACCGCCCCCCAAGCCCGCCGAGCCATTCCAAATCGACTGCGAGATCGAATAAGCCACCAGCACCAAGAGAATCGTCAGCAAAATGGCGAGCGTGGGAGGAGTACGCGGCGTTGGCGATTCGGGGCCGCGCGCCGCGGGCGGAGGCGGGCCATTGGCTGAGCTTCCCCCTCCAGACGGCGCGGAACCGAAGTTAGGTCGGAGAGCTGGATCGTTCGCGGGGTCGGTGGGAAGCATGTTGACAGGGCTCGACGCAACGATTGAGATATGCCAGCTGAAATATGCCAGCCGAAATCGTATGCCAAGGCGTTCGTCGACAAAAGAGGCGAATGAGCGATCGATTCCCACCATCCCCGTATTACTCAATCCCCGCCAGGCGGTTCGGAGCTTTTATCGTGCCCGTTTCGTGTCCAGCAATCTTCAGACCGATGCTTTCTGTTCTCCGTGTAACCAGCGCCTGCATGGTGTTTCTTGCCTTGTCGGCATCCGCGCAAGAGCAGTCGCCACCTAAGTCCGCGATAGTGCCTGCTTTCGAACGGTTCTACTCGGCGCAGGGCGCGGACTCGATTCGAGCCGGTCAGTTGTTGCTGGGGGAGTTGAACTGTGTTGGCTGTCATGCGGTTGATGCTCCCGCGAAGTTGACCGTCTCGCCGAAGCGTGGGCCCGTTCTGGAACACGTGGGAACGCGAGTTCGCCCCGAGTTCATTCGCGATTTCTTGTTTGACCCGCAAGCGACCAAGCCGGGCACGACAATGCCGCACGTGTTGGGCGCGGGAAGCGAGCAAGAACGCCGGGAACAAGCGGAGGCGTTGACGCACTATCTAGCGCTCAGTGGGGCGGTCCAAGAAAGCGCGGCGGTCGGTGCGGCGGTGAAGCGGGGCGAATCATTGTTTCATCAAGTCGGCTGTGTGGCCTGCCACGATCGACAACAAGGCAAGGCCGCTCCCCTGCCCGACTCGGTCCCGCTCGGTACTCTTAGTCGCAAGTACTCTCTCCCCTCACTGCAGCAGTTCTTGGCAGATCCGTTGGCTGTGAGACCTTCCGGCCGCATGCCGCATTTGAACCTCACGGCCGACGAGTCGCGTGACATCGCGTCGTATTTGCTGCGCGATCAGGCGCTCAAGCCGAATGTGCGGTACTCGTACTACGAAGGAACCTGGGACAAGCTGCCCGACTTCTCGACGATGAAGCCGAAGTCAAGCGGAGAAACGTCAGGTTTTACCGTCCTAGTTGGACGCCCTGACAACTTCGCGATTCGCTTCGAAGGATTCCTGCAAATCGCCAAAGAGGGGCAGTATCGCTTTCACATCGGCTCCGATGATGGTTCGCGGATCTTGATCGCTGGGCAAGAAGTGGCGACCGTCGATGGCATTCATCCCTTGCAGTGGGCCGTGGGACGAGCATTCTTGAAAGCGGGTGCTCATCCAGTGGTGGTGGAGTACTTCGAACAAGGCGGCGGGGAAGAGTTGAAGGTCGAGATTGAGGGCGCCGGAGTCCCTCGTCAATCGCTGGAGTCGTTCGTCACCTTGGAGGCCCAACCTCCGGCAGCGTCCAAGACGGCTCTCTTTGTTCCTGATCCGATGAAGGCGGAGCAAGGGCGGGCGTTGTTCCAGAAACTAGCCTGTGCCGCTTGCCATGCTCCAGGCCAGGAACCCAAGGCGCCCGACTCGTTTGCCGCGCTTCCCAAACTGGCTCGGCTGAATGTCGAAAAGGGCTGTTTGTCGGATGCGCCTGCCGCGGGGACGCCGCGATATGCGTTATCCGCCGCTCAGAGATCAGCGCTCCGCTCAGCGGTGCAAGCGATTCGCACCGTCAACACGGATCAGGCCGCTGCCCTGCCTAACGCGATTGACGGGACTTTTGAGGCGTTTAACTGTTACGCTTGCCATCAGCGAGGCGGTCGCGGAGGCGTGGTCGAGGCGCGGAATGCATCGTTCCAATCGAACCAACCTGAAATGGGCGATGAAGGACGTATCCCGCCGCATTTGACGGGAGTGGGTGGAAAGTTGCGGACCGAGTGGCTGACGTATGTATTTAACAATGGCGCCAAGGACCGGCCCTACATGTTCACTCGCATGCCGAAGTTCGGCACGACGAATGTCGGCCACTTAGTCAATGCACTGGCTCAAGCAGATCCCGAGCCCACCTACAAACCGGTGACTCCATCGGTGGCGCCGGGGCCGTTCAAGGCGACCGGGCGTCGGCTGGTGGGATCTCAAGGATTCTCGTGCATCAAGTGCCATACTTGGGGCAATACCCCGGCGACCGGCATTCAATCGATCGGCATGACGACGATGACGAAGCGGCTGCGCGAGGCTTGGTTCCATGCGTACATTCTGGACCCACCCGCGTTCCGCGCCGGAACTCGCATGCCCGCCGCCTGGCCCATGGGACAAACGCTGCTTCCCAATGTCTTGGGAGGCGATACTCAGCAGCAGATCCATTCCGTGTGGGCTTTCTTGTCCGAAGGCGATAAGGCGGCCATGCCGCAAGGACTCGGGCGCGATCCGATCGAGTTGATGGCGATTGATGAACCGATCATCTATCGCAATTTCATCGAAGGCGCCGGTCCACGAGCGATCGGCGTCGGTTATCCCCAAAAAGTCAACTTGGCATTCGATGCCAACGACTTGCGACTGGCGCTCGTCTGGCAAGGTTCTTTCATCGATGCGTCGAAACACTGGACCGACCGCGGAGTTGGATTCCAATCGCCGTTGGGGGACAATGTTCTGAAGTTCGCCAATGGCGTTGATTTCGCGCCGTTCGATGACGAGCAGTCGCCGTGGCCCAAGCAATCGGCTCGCCAACTTGGCTATCAATTCCGCGGCTATCGACTGAATGCTCAAAGAGAACCGATCTTCCAATACGACGTCGGTCCCATCCGCGTCGAAGATCATCCGCGAGCGTTGGCGGGCGATCAAGGTCGACTGATTCGCTCGCTCACCCTGACCAGGCGCGGCGGCGAGTCGCGAGTGTGGTTCCGTGCGGCGGTGGGCGAGAAGATCGAGCCAGCTGGACAGGCTTTTGTTGTGGATAACTCGTGGCGAGTCCAAGTGACCGCGCCTGGCGTTTCCCCGGTGATTCGCAGCGACGGGAATCGGCGAGTCTTGCTCGTGCCGCTGACGGTTTCCGCCACGCCAGTCACACTGACGCAAGAAATCGTCTGGTGAACGCGAATCGCCTCAGTTTTCTAGCTGCCCTTTTTCTAGCTGCCCTACCGAGACCCCATACATAAGTTCGCGAGCTACGCATGTCACTCTTGTGCTCAATGATTCAGAACTTTCGTTCCTCGCCCTCTCGCCCATGTCGGCCAGTCGCCGTCCCAGTCGTGATAGGGGCGTGGATGACGTTGCTGCTGTTGACGTTGTCAGCCCCACCGGGGGTGATTGCGTCGGCGTCGGCTCAAGCCGCCGCAAAAGAAGACGACTATTACCGCATCGAGTCGCTGCCGATTCCGGAAGGGGTTGTGCTGGAGGTAGGTGCTTTGGAGCTACTTCCTGATGGTCGACTCGCGGTCTCGTCGCGGCGAGGCGAGATATGGATGGTCGATAAGCCGCACGCGGCGAAGACGGCCGACATGAAGTTCACGCGGTTCGCCGAGGGGCTGCACGAAGTGCTCGGCCTGGCCTGGCGCGATGGTTGGCTGTACGTGACTCAACGATGTGAAGTGTCTCGATTGAAGGACAGCGACGGCGATGGTCGAGCCGACTTGTTTGAGACGATCAGCGATGGCTGGGAAATCAACGGCGACTACCACGAATATGCGTTTGGCTCGAAGTTCGACAAAGACGGCAATCTCTGGGTCGTGCTGTGCTTGACGGGGTCGTTCAATAGCGAGGTGAAGTTTCGGGGATGGTGCCTTCGCGTCTCGGCGGATGGCAAGGTGATTCCGACGACCAGCGGCATCCGTTCGCCCGGGGGCATCGGCGTGAATGCCGCGGGCGACATGTTCTACACCGACAATCAGGGGCCTTGGAATGGAACGAGCAGCCTCAAGCATTTGAGTCCCGGGACGTTTGTGGGGCACCCGGCGGGGAACCGCTGGTACGATCTGGCGCCGGAAATGGGCAAGCGACCGCAGGAACCTCAATCGGGCAGCCGTATGATGGTCGAGGCCGGGAAGATCCCCGAGTTGGTTCCGCCCGCGGTTTACTTTCCGTATCAAAAGATGGGACAGTCGGCCAGCGGAATCGCCGCGGATGTGACGAAAGGAAAGTTCGGCCCGTTTGCCGGTCAGTTGTTTGTCGGCGATCAGACTCACAGCACGGTCATGCGAGTCTGTCTGGAAAAGGTGCGAGGTCGTTATCAAGGCGCCTGCATTCCGTTCAAGGCTGGCTTTGGTTCGGGAACTCTGGCCATGCTCCTGTCCTCGGAGGGGAGCATGTTTGTGGGTGGAACTAATCGCGGTTGGGGATCGCGTGGTTCGAAACCGTTTGCGCTGGAACGACTGACTTGGACCGGGAAGACGCCCTTCGAGATCCACGAAATGCGGGCCAAGCCCGATGGGTTTGAAGTGACGTTCACCGAAAAAGTCGATCGCAAGTCGGCCGCTGATCCGTCGTCTTATCGGCTGGAGACCTACACGTACATTTATCAGGCGAGTTACGGCAGCCCGGAAGTCGATCAGACGACGCCGAAAGTAACTCGCGTGGAGGTTGGCGCCGATGGCCTCTCGGCTCGACTGTACATCGATCAGCTACAGGTGGGACATGTGCATCAACTGCATTTGGATGGAGTGCGTTCGGAGGCCATGCAACCTCTGCTACATCCCATCGCGTACTACACGTTGAATTACATTCCCTAGAATCCGTGCGGAAATTGACGCTGGCGACAACAATCTGGCCAGGCAAGAACCGTCCTCCGCCCCGAAGGGGGCAGCGACAAGATAGCCCAGGGCGGAACGACACGGCGCAGCCGTGGAGCGACGCCCTGGGTAGACGAGCTTTCTCCCGTTAACGACCATTAGAATTCCCGGTCGAATTCCGTTCGGCGGGAGACCATCGCGGACAATGTTTCCGCCATTCGTTGAAAGACCGACGTCCAATCCCCGCGTTGCGATTGGCGAAATAGCCGCATCCGCGGATACCAGGGCGTGTCGTCGCGGTCGAGTAGCCAGCGCCATTCGCTGGGCGAGCGGAGAGCGAGCCAAACAGGGCGATCGAGCGCGCCGGCGAGATGGGGAATCGAGGTATCCGAGGCGACGACGAGATCCGCGTTCATCAGCACGGCGGCCGTATCCTGAAAGGCGCCGTGCTCGCGATCGATGCAATCTCCCAGGTCGAGCGCGGGGACGGTATCGCGATGAGCGGCGAGTTCCTTAGAGCCATCCATTTGCACGCTCACCAGTTGCACTCCCGGAATGCGAGCAAGCAGCGAGAAATGGCTCACGGGCACTCGCCGGTAGTCCTGTTCTCCGAGACTTCCCTGCCACGCGATCACAACTCGAAAACCGGGGTGCGACTCCAATCGCTGGCGCCAGTCGTCGACTAATTCGGCCTTCGCCGACAAGTAGGGACTGGGAGCGGGGATGTCCTCGAGCGAGTGGATCAAGAACTTTCCAACGGAGAGCAGTTCGAGGTAGACGTCGTGGTCGGGCCAGGGATCGTTCCAAGCCACGCATTGCTCGACGTCAGGACAACTCGCCAGAATTCCCACGAGTGGTCGCGGGGCGGCCATGAAGACCCGTGCGCCCGCGGCGCGCAACAAGCGGGCGTAACGAATGAATTGGAACGAATCGCCGAATCCCTGTTCGGCCAGCAGGAGGATACGGCGACCGTTCAGCGGCGAGCCGTCCCAGCGCGGGCGAGTCGCCTGACGTTGACGTCGACGCCAGTACTTCTGTTGCAAGCGAAACTCGTAATCCTCCCACCCCTCGCGAAACTCGGCGCGAGACAGTCGGAAGATGCCGCGATTCAAGCGAGCGGAATGGAGCGTGGGACTGCAACGCAGCGCTTCCTCGCACGCTGCCAAGCCCGCGTCGAACTCGCCCAACTCGTGCCGCGAAGCGCCCAGGCAGTTCCAAGCCTCCGCGAACTCGGGCTGTAATTCGATCGCCCGTTGGCAAAGAGCAACGGCTTCCTCGGCTTGGCAGACTTCACGCAACAGGGTTGCCAGATTCGCGAGTCCCTGCGGGGAGTCAGGCACGTGACTCAATGCTCGCCGCGCCAGTTCAATGGCTTCCGAAAAGCGGCCGAGATCCCGCAGGGCGCTGGCTTGATTGAAGAGGGCTTCCGTGAAATCGGGACGGCATTCGATGGCTCGGTCGTAGTACGCGAGAGCTTCCCGAGGACGGTCGAGTTCGCACAATACATTGGCCAGTTCGACAAGGGTGCTTGGCGAGGGCGGCATTGAGGCGGCCACGGCTTTTTGCAGCAGTTGCTCCGCTTGCTCCAACTGGCCGCGCTGATGATGGATTTCGCCAAGTAAAGCGAGAGAGCGTGGTTCGTCGGGGCGCAGAGCGAGTATTCGCTGTAGGTAGTTCTCGGCTTCGTCGAACCGTTGGAGGCCTCGCAGTTCGGCGGCCAAATTGCGCATGGCGTCGACATGTTCGGGTTGGCAGGCAAGCGCGGTTTGAAAGGCCTGAATTGCTTCCGTGGAATTGCCAGCCGCCGACAGGGCGAGCCCGAGGTTGTTGTGCGTGCCGACATGACGTGGGTTGAGCGTGGCGGCATGGCGACACGCATTCAAAGCATCTTGAATGCGCCCCAGCATTCGGAGGGCGTTCCCCAGATTGCTATGGGCTTCGACGAGCTGCGGTTTCAAGCGTGCGGCGGACTCGAACGCGTGCACGGCTTCGGCGGGGTTCCCTAATGCCAGCCAAGTGGTTCCTAGGTTGACGAAGGCCTCGGCGAATGTCGGTCGCGCTGCGATCGCCGTCTTGAAGAGTGTGATCGCCTCCGCGTGTCGCCCTGTCTGAAGGTACAGGATGCCCAGCAAGTGCGCTGCGTCCGGTTGTCGCGGATCGTCGCGCAGGAGGGCCAAATACTCTGTCTCGGCGGCCTGATGGTGATTGGCTCGATGCAGCGCGAGCGCGGTCTGAAGTCGTAAGGAAAGCGGTGAGTCCATCGCAAGAATGCCGCTTAGTATTCCATACCGGGCGCTCGCCAACGGCCAGCCTTGGGAATTCCTCCTTGGAAGACTCCCCAGAAACGTTCGCGTTGTTGCAGCAGCTTGATGTCGGCCAGGACGTCGCCGTCGACGACGAGCAGATCCGCGAGTTTACCTGGTTCGACCGTTCCCAGTTCATTCCCGCGTCCCAGGATCTCGGCGCCCGTTTTGGTGCCGCAGGTGATGACTTCGAGTGGTGTAAATCCCACATAGTCGACGAAGAACGCGAGTTCGCGGGCATAGTCGCCGTGCGGGTTCCAGGCGAAGCCGTAGTCGCCGCCCATGCCGAGTCGCCCGCCCGCGCGGAGGATGCGACGAGCCGACTCGGCGCCGCCTTCCAGTGTCTCGCGATGCCCGTCGATGACTCGCTGGGACATGCCGAATTCAGGACCTCGCTCGATGCTCGCCCATTCAAAATACAGAGCGGGCACGACGGGCACATCTCGCTTAAGGAGCAACTCCAGGGATTCGTCGTCCATAAACGTGCCATGTTCGATTGCATCGTAACCCGCGCGCAGCGCGTTCTTGATGCCTTCGGTCGCTCGGCAGTGTCCCGTGACTTTCAGTCCGTGATTGTGAGCGGTGGCGACGACCGCGTACATCTCCTCGAAGGTCATGCAAAGTGTGTGGTGGTCGTTCACATCGGGCGCCGCCGCGTCGCCCGTCGGATAAGTCTTCACCCACTCGACGCCGTCCTTCACCAGTTTACGCACGGCTTGACGCGCTTCGTCGGCGCCATTGACCAGCAGGACGAGTCCTTCCATGCCGATCTTGCGAAAGTCAGGATTCCAATCCATGAGTCCCGCGGCGCCGCAGATTTCTCGTCCGCTGGCCACGAGCCGCGGTCCGCGAGTGAGATCGTTCTCGATTGCCTTCTTGAGCCAGACATCAATGTTGAATAGGCTGCCGCCGCTCCGAGCCGCCGTGTAGCCGCATTCGAGCGCTAAGCGAGCGTTCGCGGCCGCGAGCAACGTGACGTATTCCACCGGGTACTTGATGTCGAGATCCTCGAGAGCCGCGACATTGAAATAAGTGGGATGGAAATGCGCCTCGACCAGTCCCGGCAAGATCGTTCCCCCGTTCGCATTGAAGCGGGCGACTTCGGGACCACAGCGAGGCGCCGCGGATTCTGGGCCCGCATATTTCACTCGACCAGATTCGATCAGGACCGCGGCGCGAGGCGTTGGCGTACCGCCGCGCCCGTCGACCAGAGTGCCATTGGTAATGAGAGTCGAGCCGCTCGCAGTTTTCATGTCGACCGTTTCTGGGGTTTGGAGAGGAAAATGACCCGCAGGTCTGGTTCGCTCCGACCAACGAATTCGCGATCATGCCGCCTGGAAACGAGAACGCCCCACAGTCCGTGGTCGCCCCGCTCATTTCGGGAATCTACCTTGTCGACTCCAACCAAGCGAGTGTGGGACGCGCGACTTGTTCGGGGACGAGCCAATGCAGTAGATGTCCCACGCCAGGGAACCTCACGGTCGCGCACTCGGGCAGAGTTGCCGAGAGCCAGGCGGCGTCGGCGGGAGTAAGCATGCCGCCCGCGGCGAGGTCCGCTTCCAACACGAGTGACGGCGCGCGTACTTGCTGGGCCAAGTCAGGGGCATCGTAACCGTCGAGCCAACTGCCGGCTACAATTGGGGCGAGCACGTCGGGATCGAGTTGGGCGAGGCAGGCTGCCATGTAGCGTAACGCCGGCCGGTCCCGCAATTGTCCCAGGAGGACTGGTTCGGCCTTGCCAGGGATCTGGAGCGGCAAGACCGCGAGATCCGCCGCCAATTGGGCGACGGATCGACCGGGGCGCACGATCCGGGAAAGGCCGAGAAATTGACTGTGGAAGACGGTCCCCGAGATGTCTCGTCCCATGGTGTGGAACGGTGGATCTTCCAGCACCAAGGCGCGCACCTTTTCGGGAACTCGCGCCGCGGCCGCCATGGCGACCATCGCGCCTAGCGAGTGGCCGTAGACCGCGGCGGGTTCGGGCAGCTGTTGCAATAATTCGACGATCTCCGTCGCATAATCAATGACTCGATAACCGTTGGGAACTCGATCCGATCCTCCGTGTCCGCGGAAATCGACCGCGTGGATCTGCCAACGCGGCAGGAAATAGGGCAACAGCGGGAGGAAGTCGGTCCATTGCCGCACGACGCCGTGCAGAAGGATCAGCGGCGGTCCCTGCTTGGGGCTCACCGCGACTCGCAACCCCACTTTGCCAAGTTCCCAGCGTGATTCCAGCATGGCGTCAACTTTCCAGAAAGTAGGGTGCGAGGTGGTCCTTGAGTCGCTGGAGGTCCGACTGCCAATCGCCGCGAGGTTGCGATTCGCAAGTCCCCCACCATGCTAGCAGGTTGGGGGCGAGTTCCGCGGCGCTGGCGGGCGACAGTCCAAGCCAATGCTGGGCGGCAAGCGTCACATGGCGTTCGTCGCACAGGGTCCACTCGACGAATTCCCCAGCGGCGAGCGTCGCGGGGAGTAACGCCAACTGTTTGAGCCGAATCTCGGAAGGCAAGTCAAGCATCTGGGAACCCAGGGCTGCCTGAAGCACCAACCAGGCGAATCGTAGCGGTTCAGGGATCGCTGGCACTGGGTTGACTAACGTCGCTTCGAAAGCAATCGCGGCTTGTGATGGAAAGGACCATCCGCCGCCGCCTTGGATCGGGTGAACCCAAAGCACGTGACACGCATCAATCCGACTCCCCTCGCTGGGATCGGTCGAGTTCCATCGTCGCTGCACTTGGCGCAGCAGACCGGGGCCGCGAGCTTCCCACAATTCGAGAAAGGGGCGAGCACGGAGGGGAAGTTCCGCGGCCAGTCGGGGCCAGTGACCTGCGACAGTTTCTCGCACCAAGTCTCTCACGGCTTGCGGAGTAACCGAAACGAGCGAGTCTGGGGAGAGTGCTGACGCGATGCAGCAGCGACGAGCAAAATCGGGCTCTTGGCTAGCCGCCAGCAGTGTCTGAGCTTGTCGGAGAGCGCGGCTCAGAGACGTATCTGGCGAGGAGGGCGATTCGGCGGCGGCGGCGTGAGCGAGCGACAGGGCGTACCAAAAGGTCGCTTCGGGGGCGAATACGGAGAATAATTGCATGGGAAACGCGAATGGGGTTCTGCGGGAGCGAAAGCGCCCATTTGTGGAGGGGTGGTCAGTCGCTATAGTATGCGACGCGTGAGAGTTCGTGTGGACGAGCCGTGAGGTCGTCAGCGATTCCGACGCCGTGTTTCACGCTTTTCATTCCAGGACCTACGAAGATGCTGAAGGAAGCCGTCGACCGCTGGACTACCGCGGACGCCAACGAACTCTACGAAATCCCGAGTTGGGGAAAAGGGTACTTCTCGGCGAGCCCCGAGGGGAACATGCTCGTGCACCCCACGAAGGATCCGTCGAAATTTATCGACATGAAGGAACTCGTGGAGCGTTTACAGGCCCGCGGGCTCGACCTTCCCGTGCTGGTTCGCTTCAACGGCATTCTGAAGAACCGTCTGCAAGAGATCCACGACGCGTTTGCCCAGTCGATTCGCGAGCACGACTATAAGGGGAAGTACACCTGCGTTTACCCGATCAAGGTGAATCAGCAGCGTCAAGTCGTCGAGAAGATCTTGGAATACAGCCGGCCCTTCGGATTCGGCCTGGAAGCGGGCAGCAAGCCTGAATTGCTGGCGGTCGTCGCCATGACGGACGCGGAAACCCCGATTATTTGCAACGGCTTCAAGGACGCCGAGTTCATCGAAATGGCGATGCTCGCCCAGAAAATTGGGCGCAAGGTGATCCCTGTCGTCGAGAAATACACCGAACTTGAACTGATCCTGAATTACGCCGCCAAAGTCGGCGTGCGACCGCAAATTGGCATGCGCATTAAGTTGGCCGCGCGCGGTTCGGGACGCTGGCAGGGATCTGGCGGATATCGCTCGAAGTTCGGGCTCACGGTCACGGAAATTCTCCAGGCGTTTGAAGAACTCAAGCGGCGCGATATGGCCGATTGCTTCAAATTGCTCCACTTCCACCTCGGCAGCCAGATCACCAACATCCGGCACGTTAAGGGCGCCATGGTCGAGGCGGCTCGCGCCTTCGCGGATTTGTCGAAACGCGGCGCGGGACTGGAATACATCGATGTCGGAGGCGGGCTCGGCGTCGACTACGATGGCTCGCAGACCAACTTTGAGTCGAGCGTGAATTACACGCTCCAAGAGTACGCGAACGACGTCGTCCACCACCTGCTGTCGGTCTGCGACGAAGTAGGAGTGCCTCATCCCAATATCATCTCGGAGAGCGGTCGGGCGATCGTCGCTTACCACAGCGCGCTCGTCTTCGGCGTGCTCGGTGTGTCCACCCAAGGCTCCAACGGCAAGACCCCGGTGGTGCCCGAGGAACTGCCTGATGACAGTCCTCAACCGCTTCGCGACTTGTTGGATGCCTACAAGAACATCACCGTGCGTAATGTGTTGGAGAGCTACCACGACGCTCAACAGTCGCTCGATACGATCATGACGCTGTTTGGTACGGGCTACCTGTCGCTCGATCAGCGGGCGCTCGCGGAGACCATCTTCTTCGGCATCTGTCATCGCATTCGGCGAATGATCGAGAAAGCGGAGTTCGTGCCCGAGGAACTGCAGGGGCTCGATTCAACGCTGTCCGATACCTACTTCTGCAATTTTTCGCTTTTTCAGTCGATGCCCGACAGTTGGGCCATCAAGCAGTTGTTTCCCGTTACCCCCATTCATCGCCTGAACGAACGACCCTCCAGGCACGCCGTGCTGGGCGACATTACCTGCGACTCCGACGGCAAAATCGATCAGTTTATTGATCGGCGCGATGTGAAACGCACGCTGTTGCTGCATAAATTCGACGGACGTCCCTACTATCTCTCCGCGTTCCTCATCGGAGCTTACCAGGAGATCCTTGGCGACCTTCACAACCTGTTCGGCGATACCAATACCGTTCACGTTGATTTGAACGACAAGGGCGATGTCGTGTTGGAGACCATCGTGAAGGGGGAGACCGTCAGCGAAGTGCTTGATTACGTGCAATTCAATGACCGAGACTTGATCCACCGTCTTCAGTCGGCCGTCGAAGTCGCCGTCAATGAGGGGCGGATTGATCACCGGCAGGCAGGGCGTTTTGTCAAGTTCTACGAGGCGGGGTTGCAGGGATATACGTACCTCGAAGAGATTTCGGACGAGTAACGACGTCCCCAATGGGGACGCTCGGCGTCGTCGAGTTCGTCGTCGTCAAGTTCCCGGAAAATCTGGATCTTTGCGAGCCGTCGGTACAACCCAGCGGAAAATGGGCTAAATAAACAAGATCGGACAGTTGCGAGGCCTGGGGCGCAGGATTAGCATTGATTGCCGTGAATGGTGGTTGGCTTGTCTCGAAAAGTTGAGAACTTGGAGACCGCTCTGATGTCGTGGACTACTTGTCGAAAACTCTTTAAAGGCGCACTCGTATGGGTCGTCGTGATGTTGCTCACCCTGGACTCGGCGCTCGCTTGCCGACTCCTGGGACGACGACAATCGCGACGTTCGCAGTGCTGCCCGCCAGCGCCTCCCGTGTGCGAGGTGGATACGAAGTCGCCCGTGCAGGCTCCCGAGGTGAAGGGGGAAGCGGCACCCGAAAAGTCGGACGCCACTCCGCCGGAACCGATGCCGGCCAAGACCGAACCGGCGCCCGAAAAGCCCGAGCCGGCCCCGGCCAAACCTGAACCGGCTCCGGCCAAGCCCGAACCAGCCCCGGCCAAACCGGAACCGGCCCCGGCCAAGCCCGAACCGGCCCCGGCCAAGCCCGAACCAGCTCCGGCCAAGCCCGAACCAGCTCCGGCCAAGCCTGAACCGGCTCCGGCCAAGCCGGAACCGGCTCCGGCCAAACCCGAACCGGCCCCGGCCAAACCGGAACCGGCGCCAGCCAAGCCTGAACCGGCCAAACCTGCACCGAAGGATGACGACTTGTTCGGTGACGAGAAGCCGGCCGCGAAGCCCGCGGACGCTCCTGCCAAGCCCGAAGCGCCGAAGCCGGCCCCGAAGGCTGCCGAGGATGATCTGTTTGGCGACGCTCCCGCCAAGCCTGCGGACGCTCCTGCCAAGCCTGAAGCGCCCAAGCCGGCTCCTAAGGACGATTTGGACGACTTGTTTGGCGCGGAGCCGAAGCCCGCCGCCAAACCGGAAGCGAAGCCGCAAGCCAAGCCCGAAGATGATCCGTTCGGTGCTCTGCGTCCGGCTGGTCAGCAATTGCGGCTGTGGGCTGACAACACCGGTAAGTTCCAGGTGGAAGCTCGCTTGGTTGAGATCCGAGTAGACAGCGTTCGCTTGCTGAAGGGCAACGGCAAGTTTACAACGGTCGAGTTGCGACGGTTGAGCGATGGCGATCGTCAGTTTGTAGAACGCCTTGCTTCCCAGATGCGATCGGAGGATACGGGCAAGCTGGCTGGCCGCTAGTTTGTGTTGAATGAATCAGCGGATACTGCGTGTCCGCAGTCTCTGCCAGTTGAAAAACGAAGGGTGAAACACAATAGTGTTTCACCCTTTTTTCGTTGACGCACAACGCTAAGCGTCCCGTTAATTTCGCGACTGGGCAAGGGCCCTTGAAGGCGAACAAGTTGGCAAGGCGACGCGGCCACTTGCGGTGCGGCGACGGGAAGGGGTAACTTGTGACAAGCTGAGTTGAGTATGTTGGCACCGTGAACGGGAGGGTTGTCGTACGATGCGTTGGATTTTCGGAAGAACTGCGGCGAGTGTGGGGCTGCTGTCTCTGGTGCTTTCGACAGGTTGTGCGCCTGAGGCTCCACCGGCTGCGCGAAAAGACGCGGGACCAGGCAAGTCGAGCGCCACGACGGGCGCTGCGGCGCCCAAACAGGAAGAGCCAGCCAAGGAAACTCCTATGGCTGACGCCCCAACTGAACCGGTGCCAACTGAACCAGCCCCGGCCAAGGATGCGCCGACCAAAGAGGAGCCGATGAAGGAAGCGCCGGCGAAAGAACCGGCCAAGGAAGAAGCGCCTGCCAAGCCAGACGCTCCTGCTCCGGCGAAAGAGGCTGCGTCGCAATCGGTGAAGTTGGGGTCGCCGGAGTTGACGGCAGGTATCCCTGGAGATGGGCCTCTTGAGGTCGACGCCATCACGAAGTGGCTCGATGATCCCAAGAACCATGAACCGCTCGCGGTTGAGCTTCCCGCCGGTCTGGCGGCAGGTCAGTCGCAGATCGTGATCCCCGAGAACAATCCTCTGACACGCGCCAAGATCGAGTTGGGGCGCCAGCTCTATTTTGATGTTCGCTTGTCGGCCGATGGCACTGTGTCGTGCGCCAGCTGCCATCACCCGGACGAAGGTTATGGTCGGCACACGCAGTTTGGCGTGGGAATCAATGGCCAGATGGGCGGTCGCAACTCGCCCGTCAGCTACAACCGAATTCTGAGCGGTGCTCAGTTCTGGGATGGTCGCGCCGATTCGCTGGAAGCGCAGGCGGTCGGCCCGATCGCCAATCCGATCGAAATGGGGAACACTCACGAGAAGTGTGTGGAGACCCTGAAGGGAATCGAGGGTTACAAGGTTCAATTCGAGAAGATTTTCCCAGGCGAAGGTGTGACGATCGGCAACGTCGGCAAGGCGATTGCTTCGTTTGAGCGAGTGATTGTGACAGGGCCCTCGCCGTACGATTTCTACGAACCGCTGCGAGCTTTTGAGGCGGCTAACAAGGAAGATTTGGCGGACCTGGAAGCGTTGAAGAAGGACGATCCGGAGTTGTTCGCGACCTACGAGGCCTTGAAGAAGGCGAGCGACGCACACCCGATTTCGATCGAGGCGAAGCGTGGGCGGGACCTGTTCTTCACCGAGAAGGCGAATTGCACGGCCTGTCACGTCGGCGCGAACTTCACCGACGAAAAGTACCACAATTTGGGTGTGGGCATGGACAAGGAAAAGCCTGACTTGGGACGGTTTGAGGTGACGAAGGACGACAAGGACAAGGGCGGGTTCAAGACGCCCACGGTCCGTAACGTCGCGTTGTCGGCGCCTTACATGCATGACGGCAGCCAGGCCACGCTGGAAGAAGTGGTGGCTTGGTATGACAAGGGCGGCCATCCCAATGCGACGCTCAGCGATAAGGTCAAGAAGTTGGGGTTGTCGGAGCAGGAGAAGAAGGACCTTGTTGAGTTCATGAAGGCCCTGACCGGCGAGTTCCCGAAGGTTCGTCAGGATCGCTTGCCGAAGTAGAGTCCATGCTAGAACTTCATTCGCAGATCGAAGCCGCCGTCGACGTCATTCGTCGACGGTGGCCGCGTAAGCCCCACGCTGGCGTCATTCTGGGGACGGGGCTGGGCGGCTTGGTCGAGCGCATCGACATCGAAGCGTCGCTCGATTACTCGGAAATTCCGCACTTTCTGAAGTCCACGGCGACCAGCCATCGAGGTCGGTTGGTTTGTGGCACTCTTCAAGGCCTCCCCGTGCTTGCCATGGAGGGGAGGTTTCACATGTATGAAGGGTATTCGCTCCAGCAAGTTACGTTGCCCGTGCGCGTCATGCGGGCGCTCGGCGCCGAACTCCTGGTCGTCTCGAATGCCTGTGGTGGACTGAACCCCTACTTCCACTCGGGCGACATCATGGTGATCGAGGACCACATCAACCTGATGGGCGACAATCCGCTGATCGGGATCAATGACGATCGCCTGGGACCTCGGTTCCCCGATATGTGTGAGCCGTATCAGCAGGCGCTGGTGCAGCGAGCCTTGAAGGTGGCTCGTCGCGAGGGAATCGTCGCACACCAAGGCGTGTTTGTCGCGGTCGCCGGTCCTAATCTGGAGACGCGCGCCGAGTATCGTTTTCTGCGGCTGATCGGCGCCGATGCGGTGGGCATGTCGACGGTTCCCGAAGTGATCGTCGCGGTACACTGCGGCTTGCGAGTGGTCGGATTTTCGATCGTCACTGACATGTGTCTTCCCGATGCACTCGAACCAGCGAATGTCGAAAAGATCATTGCGGTCGCGAACGCCGCGGAACCGCGATTGACGACGCTGGTCGCCGGCGTGCTTGCCGAAGAACGGCCGAGCTGATTGCGGAAGGCAATTTCATGAATTGGCTTGCCACTGAAGTGGCCGAAGCTGCCGCAGCGGTGCGTCAGCGCTGGGACCGAACGCCCAGTATTGGCATCATCTTGGGAACGGGGCTCGGCCAGTTTGCGGATGAGTTAGCCGATTCGCTGACGATTCCTTACTCGGCGATTCCGCACTTTCCTTTATCGCAGGCGCTTAGTCACGCGGGCCGAGCCGTGTGCGGTCAGTTTGCGGGCGTCGACTTAATCGCTCTCTCGGGGCGCTCGCACTTGTACGAAGGGCATCCACTGGAGCGTCTCGAATTCCCTGTTCGCTGTTTGGCGACCCTGGGCGTCCGCACCTTGATCGTGACCAATGCCAGCGGCGGCCTCAACCCGCGACTCGCCTCGGGCGATGTCTTGGTCATTACGAGTCATATCGATTTAATGGGTCGTCGAGCGATTTCCGCGGCGGGAGACTCGCGACCAAGAGGAGCGGGACCGTACGACCGGCAACTCGCGGATGTCGCGCTGGCCGCCGCTCGCCGTCATCAGTTTCCAGCCGTCGAGGGAACCTACGTTGGGATGTCAGGCCCGAACTACGAGACTCGCGCGGAGTATCGGTTCTTACGCCGCATCGGCGGCGACGCCGTGGGGATGTCGACCATCCCCGAAGTGCAAGTCGCCGCTCGACTCGGCCTGCGTTGTCTCGCTTTATCCGTTGTGACGAATGTGGCGAGTCCCGATATCGCGGTTCACACGACGCCCGAGGCGGTGGTGGCGGCCGCCACGCGGTCCGCCACTCGCTTAGCTCATCTTGTTCGAGCCGCGATCGCCGCGGAACGGTTACTTGGCGTCGACCGTTAACAATTTCCAATCATCGGTGCGGAACGGCGAGGCGGGCAGTCCCTCTTTGTTCGCCAGGTTCGGCGTCGCGGTCTGGTCCCAACCAAATCGCACGGCCACCGGCTTCGCGACCTTATCGCTGGTCACTACCACGACATCGCCTTCCACGGTCGCGGTCGCCTCGACGAACTGTTGATCCTCGCCAGCGATGGTAAAGTGCGAGAGCGGCTTGCCGTCGCGAGCAACCAGGCCTCCGCCCACGTGTTGGAATTTGATCTTCGCCTTGCTCTCCTCGATGGTCAGCGAATCGTACAGCGGACCCGAGAACACGAGTTCTTTACCGTAGGTTTTCGCGAGCGCCCACAGCGCGAGTCGCTTACCGACATCCTGTTTATTACGAGGATGAATGTCCTTGATGTCGCCGATGTCCGTAGTGACCGCCATACCGGTCGCGGGAGTCGCCAGCGTCTTGAGCTGCGATTCCCACTGCTCGGCCAACAGTTTGGGATCATGGTTGTATTTGAAGGGGGCGAGTTGCACGTAGAGGAAGGGGAAATCGCCTTGGCCGAATCGTGCGCGCCAGTCCGCGATCATGGCGGGAAACAGCTTGCGGTACTGTACCGCTCGCCCAACGTTGGACTCGCCTTGGTACCAAATGGCTCCGCGGATGGACAGCGGAACCAGCGGGTGGATCATGCCGTTGTAGAGGGCAGCCGCCTGGTTTGGCTGGCCAGGTCGAAACGTCGCGGCGCGATCGAGAATTGGCTTGAAGTCGGGATCTGCGGCCAACGCTTCGCGACTCGTCCACGCCTCGCAAATGGTTCCGCCCCACGACGTGTTGATCATGCCGATCGGGACATTGAGCTCTTGCTGGAGGTGACGCGCGAAGTAATAGCCGACGGCCGAAAACTGCGGGACGCTCGTGGGACTCGCCGCCGCCCAACTGCCCGTGATGTCGTCGGCCGGTTTTTCCGCCGGATTGCGACCCACCTTGATCATCCGGATGCGAGGATGTTCGCCGTTTTTCGCCTCTTCAGCCGCGTTGGCCGAGGCCGCCACGGACCACTCCATGTTGGACTGGCCGGAGCAGATCCAAACCTCGCCAATCATGACGTCGGTCAGCTTGACCTCGTTCTTCCCCTTAATCACCACTTCGTGCGGGCCGCCTGCTTCCGGGGTCGCGACGCGTACGAGCCATTTGCCGTCCTCGCCAGCTTTCGCCGAGGCGCTGGCGCCGGCGACGGTGACGGTGACTTCTTCGTCCTTCTCCGCCCAGCCCCAAATCGCGGCTTGCGACTTTTGCTGCAGCACCATGTGGTCGCCGAAGATCTTCGGCAGTTTGACATCCGCCTTCGCCGAACTGCCGCCCATCAGCGCGCCGATCGTTACGGCAACGATCGCCATTCCCTTGCCTTGCCACCAGCCTTTCGATTGCATCGCCCAAGCTTCCTTTCAGGTTCTCTACCGAGGGACCGACAGCGATTGAATTCCATACGCGCGTTCCTAACGGCGTCGCGCCATCGTCAAGCCGAACATGTTAGGCAGCCGGACGAAAAAAAACTACCAGCAGACCCACTCCTGGGTAAGCGTGGCTGGAATGCGGGATTGGGCGGCCAGAGATTGTTTGGATAGGCGTGGGACTGGGGCCGCCCAATCCTCCTTTCCAGCCACGCTTACTCAGGTCGGCCCTGGTGCACTGCGCGCCTCAATCGCTACCAGCTCTCGATGCCATCCGCGATGAAGTCACTCTTCTCCCGACTGAGTCCAAAGCTGATGAACAACTGTCCCGAATCCACTTCGAGGATTCCCAGCGGAACCAGTGTCGCCGCGGGACGCAAGTCGTGATCAGCAGCCTGGAGAGACGCTCGTGAACGACAACGAACATGCCGACTGAGCTTCATAGGTCCTTCGACCGCGACGAGCAAAATGGGGCAGAAGATCGATCTGATATTCCAGCTCGATCAAACCCTTTCGCACCGACTTGCGATGCCAGCCAAACATCGACTCCGCGCGCCGTGGGCTTGCCACATGAGACACCTCCTTGCCGAGGAGTCATTTTGGGCGTTTGGCAGCCTGGTCCAAGATTGCTTCTCTAGCTACGGCTCCGAAGTCGCTGAAGTCTTGCGCTACGCATGATCGATCAAAGGCGAGCAGCGGAAGGCGGTCACAGCACTCTCGCCGAATCACCGATTTCGCCCGCCTTCCGCAGCTTCGCCTTTGTTCGATCATGTGGGTCTGCTGGTAGTTTTTTTTCGTCCGGCGGCCTTACCAAGATTCACCCGCGCGAAGGCGAGTTGCGATGGCCTCCCAGCCGTTCAATCTCGTCTGGATCACGCCATCACCATACCGACGACTCAATAATCCCAGCAGTCGCCCGTGTTGATCGACCAGCGGCGAACCCGTCGCCCAACGGTCGCCGCTGACCGAGTCAGTCCAAATGGCGAGACGCGTTGTTCGTCGCCAGGGAACCCAGCGACTGCGAGCTAGTCGCTGAGAGTCCTTGGATTGAGAGTCCTTGGATTCGGACGAAATGGTGAAAAACTGCAAGTCAGCGGGCAAGGTAGGCGATGCGACAATCTCCACGGTTGGCCAATTTCCCGCTTCATCCAATTGAGCAAGACCGAGGTCGCCCGCCTTGAAGACTCCCTTGACCCGAGCCGACACTGTTTTGCCGTCTGCCAAGGTGACCATCAACGTTCGTCCCGACTCGCCGAGTGCTCGCGCTGTCGAAATCCATTCTCCCTTCGCGCCTGTCATGACTCCGAGCGCGGGCTGCCCATCGGCCGCGGAAAAACTGACAAGTGTCGGGACAAGGCGATTGGCGGTCGCTTTCTCGAATTCCTCGCGGGCTGGGGGAGTCGGTGGAGTAAGGCCCGCGGCCAACGAGATCAACTCGAAGTCCGCTTGCGTGCGTGCCAGATAGATGGCGTCGAAGCGAGCTGGGCCGCTCCCCAGCACCGCTAAACGCAGGCTTCGAGCATCGAATCTCCCGAGCGATCCGAACAGATCGATCGGCATAGTGATCCATTGATCGGGCAATTCCGCCTGATAAAATCGCACGGAATCGCCAAACGCCGCCGGGCCCGGGCCGGCGTCTAGCCGTAGCGGCTTTTCCCGCGGCTCGGTGGGTAAAAACTCCAGGCTAATCTGTCCTTTGTTTTGCTTACGAAAGGCGAGTCGCGCGTAACGATACTCGCCCCAGGCAGGCGACTCGCGCACGGAAACAGGAGACGGGAGCAGCAGTTCCTCAAGACTGTCGCCGACCAGCTTGATCGAACGAGTCCCTGACACGCGATCCTGGTCATCCCAGGCGGGACCTTTGGGGCGAGCTTTGCCGTCACCCTCTTCGCCTGCTTGCCAAACCGCATCGTCTTCCAGCACCTGATACAGCGTGGGCAACTGCTGGGCAACTCGCAGGCAGCGCCACGTGACAGGGGCTTCGGCAGCTCCTGCTCCGCCAGAGACGCGAACTTCAAAACGAAGAGGACCAGGGCGGTAGTGTCTTAAGGAGATCGCGAGCGGAGGTGGATCGCGTAGACCGGAGTTGCGCACCGCCAGCGGTTGTTCGCCGGCGAGTTCGCCGTCAATCCAAACTTCGAGAGTGGGCGGGGGCGTAACCGCGGCGGTCAAGTGCGCGGCGACGACGAGCCAACGATCGGTCGACTCGCGACGCCATTCTCGGGTCCAGGAATGCACGGGGCCTCGTAGCGTCTCAATCAACTGAAAGCGACCGGGCGACGGCGCCAATTCATCCCATTGCACCTTCCAGCTCGACCGCATTTCCGCTGGAGTGTTGGAGGTTGCTGAATCGCGCGCCCAATCTTGCCAGGCGGGCATCAGGCGGTTGATCCGTTTCGCAATCTCGCCCTGCACGACGGCGGGATCGAATTCCACGAGTGGATCCAGCCAGTTGGTCCAGTCACGCACATCGAAGGGATCGGCGTTCGCTGGACGACCTTCATGGGCCGGATCGACTTCCAAGAGCAAGCGAGTTTTCTTGTCGGGTTGAGTCGGTATGGCCACGACGCCGATATCGGCCGTGGCGGCTGCTCCCACGATATACCCGCTCTCGTAGGCGGGCGTTGCGGCGCCGCCGACGAATACGCGCGCGCGCACGCACCCTCCGTTGCTTACCGATTTGTCGAGTCCCACGCGACTGCGAAAGACGCGTGCGGCGGGAGGCAGGTCGAATTCGAGTCGGCTGCGAGCATGGACGCCGAATCCCCAGCCATGCTCCCCTTCTCCGCCCCGCAACGGGCCACGCTGAACGTTGCGGTTCAAGCGAGCTGGCGGGCCATGAGCAGTCAGCCATCCCTCTCGCAGTTCCATCGCCAAGGGAATGCGTCCCAGCGGCGACTCATGGGTGGCGAAAGAGCGGATGACGGCCACGGTGGCTTGAGGCACCCAAAGGGCGTCGAGCGACCACGCGGGATGAAGTCCGTGAATCCAGCGACTCGACTCCTGCGGACCACTCGGATGATGTAGTCGCGAACGGGCTCGCGAGGTGGTGAGGATCAGTCCGTCGGAAGTTTCAAATTGCCAGAGCCGACCCGTTGCATCGGGCGATAATGCGGCGAGTTCCTCCCAGTAGGCATCCCAGAAATCACTGGTGGGGAGATGGACTTCGGCCACTTCGGCATAGGGCACGCCGCGGGGGCCGTCGGCGAACAGAAACTGCGCTGACTGGTCGCCCCAACGGATGGCTCGAAAAGTCGCGGACCTGCCATCTCGATAGAACAAGGTGCCAGGCTGCAATGACTCAATGTCGCGTCGTTGCCAAACGACTCGTCGCACATAACGCAACGCGATTCGTGCGACCGGGTCCACGACGGGCGAAGGTGGTTGCAACGATGTTTCGGGGCGAACGAGTAGGTGAGGAATGACACTGTCAAAGGGACGATCGCGCCCGTCGCTGTAGCCGATTACCGCCCCCGGTAAGCGGTCGCCGGTCGCAAACTCGACAAACGCGTCCGGCGGAGACGTCGCGAGGGGAACTGTACGATCACGCAGCCAGCGAGCAGGCTGCGGTGCATCCCAGAGCGGCTGGCTGTCGAGCTGCCAGTCGGGAAGGTTGGGAGATTTGGGATCCGCGGCGACCGTGATCAGTCTCTGGCCGACGGCGCGAGTTCCGTCGGCCCGCAGGATGGCGAAACGGGGCGGCGGTTCGGCCGCCGTAACCGGGCACGGAGGCGCTGCCAGTAGCGCCGCGGTTACGAGGACCAATGTCATGGCGTTGAGTAGCCAGCCGAGCCCGCGGGGGGACTGCGTTCGCGGGTGCGCGCAAAGGGGGGAGGGAGTTCGAGTCATGAGGGGTGATTGTACACGCTGCCTTGTGCCGTCGGGAGAATGGCGGATAATGCCCTTTCGTTTCGCGTCCCCGTTTTGCCACCCGGCGGCGGTATGTCGCGTAGGTGTTTCTTGTCCGCGACGTTCGCGTCCGCGACTCCTTCGGTTCCCAGGATCGTAGTTTATGTCCTTGTTGGTTGTTGGCTCGATCGCCTTCGACAGCGTGCAGACCCCCACCGATTCGCGCGACAATGTGCTGGGCGGTTCCGCGGTTTACTTCTCGTACGCGGCGAGTTTTTTTACTCCGGTCCAGTTGGTCGGCGTGGTGGGCAAGGATTGGCCCGCCGAACACACGCAATTGCTCCAGCAACGGGGAGTCGACACCAGCGGCTTGGAGGTGGTGCCGGACGCCGATACGTTCCGTTGGCGAGGCAAGTATCTGTCCAATATGAACGATCGCGAGACGCTGGAGGTTCACCTCAACGTCTTTGGCAACTTCAATCCCACGTTGTCCGAGGCCCACAAAAGGGCCAAATTCGTCTTTTTGGCGAATGGTTCGCCCACCGTGCAACGACGTGTGCTCGAGCAAGTGGCTGGCCCGCGACTCGTCATGGCCGACACCATGGACCTGTGGATCCGCGAACAGCACGACGAATTGATGGCGTTGTTTCGCCGCATCGACGGCCTGGTGCTGAACGATAGCGAGGCCAAGTTGTTGACCGACGACGAGAACTTGGTGCGAGCGGGGCATCGGATCTGCCAGATGGGACCCCGCTTTGTCGTGATCAAGAAGGGGGAACATGGCGCGATGTTCTTCGCCGATCACGAAACTTACGTCCTGCCCGCTTTCCCCACCGGCCAAGTCGTCGATCCGACCGGCGCGGGAGATTCGTTCGCGGGAGGCATGATGGGATACTTGGCTCAACGCGACGACTTCTCGCCGCAAACGCTCAAGGAGGCGCTCGCTCACGGCATCCTGGTGGCCAGCTACAACGTGGAAGATTTCAGTCTGGAGCGCCTGCGGCAGATTGATCGACGCGATATTGATCTGCGACTGGAACAATACAAACGAATGTTGGCGTTCTGACCATGAGTATTCGGACATTTGTTGCCATCGAGTTATCGGGACCCGTACGGGCTCGTGCCGAGAAAATCATCCGACAACTGCGTGTCGCCGATGCCAAGGTGACATGGGTCAAGCCGGAGAACATGCACCTGACCCTCAAGTTCCTGGGCGATGTCCCCGACAATGACATTCCCGAAGTTTGTCGGGCGGTCAATGATGCGGCCCGACAGTTTGATCCCTTCGAACTGGTCTTCCGTGGTTGCGGCGCGTTTCCCACGACCGAACGGCCTCGCACCATCTGGTTAGGCGTCGAGCAAGGCGCGGAAGAGTTGGCTTTACTACATGAAGCCATCGACAAGGTTCTCAAGGAACGCCTGCGATTCCCCCGAGAAACTCGCCGCTTTCAAGCACACCTGACGCTAGGTCGAGTGCGCGAAAGTGGACCGCATGCCTCGGAACTTGGACAGTTGGTCGAACAGATGGCCGACATCGACGGCGACCTCTCCGCGGTGGACGAGGTGACGACTTTTGCGAGTTTCCTGGAGAAGTCGGGGCCTCATTACGACGCGATGGGGCATGCTCCGTTACTTGGAGAATTGGATTGAACGCTTCTCCTGGATCGCTCGCGTGAGTGTTCGTCCGCGAGCGAGCCTGGCTCGAAGTCACACGATTGATCGTTTACTTCTTGCCAACGCAGTACAGGTGATCCTGAGTCCGCAGTAGTACTTGTCCATCCACGGGCACTGGCGTCGCGACGGTCATGTCGCCGTCCAAATCGTTGGACGCGATTACTTCAAAACCGTCGCCGACTTTCACGACGAACGTCTTGCCGTCCTCGCGCGTGAGATACAGGTGTTCTCCCGCCAAGATGGGCGAGGCGCTGTACGCGTTGCGATTCCGCTCCAACTGGCCCTTGTAGAGGACTTTTCCCGTCTTGAGTTCGATCGCGGCGAGATCGCCCTTGTCCGTGCACACATAGACTCGACCTTGATGGGCGGCTGGCGTTGGCACATCCGCTCCCAGTCCCTCGAGGGCCCAGGTTACGTGCGACTTGGTTACATCCCCTTGGCCGCCCAATTTGATGGCCGTCATAGATGCGCCGCGGGCGTAAGGTGCGACCACGATGCCATCGGCGACCACTGCCGACGCGATCGAGCGAAAATACTGATGTCCGGTGGGGTTCAATCCGCCGACTCGCCATAGTTCCTTGCCGCTCGCCGCCTCGTGTCCGGTGACGTGATCCGCGCCCAGCACGACGAGGATTTCTTGCGAGTTGTAGTCGAGCACCACGGGCGTTGAATAGCTTTGAGCCGCTTCGCTGGGGGCGTTCAAGTCACGAGCTTGCTTCCAGGCCTGGCTGCCTGTCTCGCGATCATAAGCGACCAGGAACGAGGGGCCGCTATGCATCACCGCGACAATCACGTGGGACTTGGTCAGTACGGGGGAAGTTCCCAAGTCCCACCACAAAGTGTCTTCGCCGAATTGTTCCTGCAGGTTGTGCTTCCAGACCAGTTTGCCCGCGAAATCGACGCAGGCAAGGTCGCCGCTCTTGAAATAGGCGTAGACGAATTTGCCATCGGTTACCGCGGACGGATTCGCGCCGGTCGCTTTCTTGTGTTTGCCCGGCTTTTCATTTCCCACCGCGGTCGTCCATAGATGCTTGCCGCTGCGGTCGTAGGCGACCACCGAATTCTTGCCGTCAATCCCGCAGGTCACGAAGATCTGGTCCTTGGCGACCACGGGGGTCGACGAGCCTTTGCCGGGAAGAGCGACCTTCCAGGCGATGTTCTCTGTCGCGCTCCAGCGAGTCGGATAGGCCGTTCCCGCGGCGACGCCGTTGAATCGAGGGCCTCGCCAATTGGGCCAATCTTCCGCCGCGGAGGATGTGAGAACGGTCCCGAGGAAAATTAGGGTCAGTAGCAGCGCGGACGCGAGTCGTGACATGGCGGGTTCCTGTGGTCGGAAAGGAGGCGGGAAAACGGCGAGCAGTGTATTGTTTGTCGTGGAGTTCGGCGAGTCAACGGCGTGACGGTGTGCGGAGCTGGCGTGGAATTATGCTCCACCTCTTCCGCTCGCGCGACCAGACTCGTGTTGAACTTGCCGGTCGGCTCGTCTAACGTGATGCCTACCATTTCGGTGAGTCGTCACCGCGTCCTTCGTCGTACCCGAGGTGTTTTCATGTCAGACTCGCATCGCTCGCCTCCTTCCGCTGTCACTTCGTCCTGCGCGTCTCGGCGACCAGCGTCGCTGGGCCGACGTTCGTTCCTTGCGGCCGCCGGCGCCGTTACCGCCGCGGCAGCTTTGACTCTTCGAGATCAGGCAAGCGTCATGGCTCGAGATTATGGGCCCAACGCCGAGCCGGTCCGTTACCCCGATCCCGACATCAAGGTGTTGGATAAGCGTTTCGCCAAGTACAAGCTGGGCAACACGCCGATTCAGCGACTCCACAAGGGAACGCTGTGGGCGGAAGGGCCCGCTTGGAATGCGGTGGGACGATATCTGCTCTGGAGCGATATCCCCAACAACATCCAACTTCGTTGGCTGGAGGAAGATGGTCATGTGAGCGTCTTCCGCAACCCCGCGGGCAACAGTAACGGTAACACGTTCGATTTCGAGGGGCGACAGATCGCCTGCGAACACGGCACGCGAAAAGTGGTGCGGTACGAGCACACTGGGAAGACCACTGTGCTGGCCGAGAAATATGACGGCAAGCCTTTCAACGCGCCGAATGACGCCGTCGTGCATCCCGATGGCGGCATTTGGTTCACTGACCCTGGATACGGCAGCCTGATGAACTACGAAGGCAACAAGGGCGATTTGTTGCTGAAGGAGGCGATTTACCGGATCGATCCCAAGACCGGCAAGATCGACAAAGTGGCCGACGAGATCTACAAGCCCAACGGACTTTGCTTCTCACCGGACTACAAGAAGTTGTACGTCGCCGACACCGGCGCGTCGCACTATCCGGAAGCTCCCAAGAACATCAAGGTCTGGGATGTCGTCGACCAAGTGAAGCTTGTGAAGGGCCGTGAATTTGCCTCCATGAAGCTCGAGGGATTTAAAGAGGCTGGTTTCGCGGACGGCATTCGCGCCGACGTCGACGGAAACATCTGGGCGAGTGCCGGGTGGGTCGGCGACGGTTACGACGGCGTACACATCTTCGCGCCCGACGGCGTGCGCATCGGCCAAATTTTGCTGCCCGAAATCTGCGGCAATGTCTGCTTTGGCGGCACGAAGAGGAATCGGCTGTTCATGTGCGCGAGTCAGTCCCTGTACTCGGTCTATGTCGAAACTCAGGGCGCTCACATTACGTGAGCTGGACTCGTTCGTGGAGCATTGTTGATGCCGAGGGGGGCCGGCGCTTGGTTTCGCCCCCTCGGCGACTTTCTTTCTCATACCTACCTTCGTCGGGTCTCGCCATGAGGCGGCCCAGATGAGGAACACGCCCCAGAACACATGGTTCGCATCCCGCGCTATCTGGTTCCGTTCCATCCCAAACAACTGCCCCACTGGCACACCGATGTGCTGATCATTGGTGCGGGAGTGGCGGGTTTGCGAGCGGCCAGCGCCGTTGATCCACGGCTCTCCGTGCTCGTAGTCACGAAGAATGAACTCGAACTATCAAACAGCAGTTGGGCTCAAGGAGGAATCGCGGGGGTGATGGACCCCGAAGATCGATTTGAGAACCATATCGCCGACACGCTGACCGCGGGTGGAGCGTTATGTGATCGACGCGTCGTGGAATTAGTGGTCCGCGAGGCGCCGGAGCGGATTGGCGAATTGATGCATTGGGGGACGGCGTTCGACGCACAGTCAGGTGAGTTGACCCTGGGACGAGAGGGGGGGCACAGCCACAAACGAATCGTCCATGCTCTCGGCGATGCCACGGGCCGTGAAGTCATGCGGGCCATGATCGAGCGGACGCGGCAGTTGGATCATGTCCGCGTCTGGCAGCGCTGTTTTACGCTCGATTTACTGACCGATGACGTGGCTTGTCGCGGGGCGATCGTCGAGGATGAGCGTCGCGGCCCGATCATGGTCTGGGCGAAGCAGACGATTCTTGCCACGGGCGGCGCCGGGCAACTCTACCGTGAGTCGACCAATCCCTCCGTGGCGACGGGAGATGGACATGCCTTGGCGCTGCGAGCTGGCGCGTCATTACGAGACATGGAGTTCCTGCAATTCCATCCGACCGTGTTGTATATCGCCGGGAGCAGTCGCAACCTGATTACCGAAGCCATTCGCGGCGAGGGGGGAAGACTCGTTGATCGCTACGGTCATCGCTTCATGCCCGATTACGACGCTCGCGGTGAACTCGCCCCGCGTGATGTCGTATCTCAAGCCATTGAATCTCAATTGGAAAAGACGCGGCACGCTTGCGTCTATCTCGACCTTAGTCACTTGGACGCGACCTTCGTGCGACGGCGTTTTCCCGGCATCGCCGCGATGTGCGCGAAATTCGGCATCGACATCACGAAAGATCGCATCCCGGTTCGTCCTGGCGCTCATTACATGATTGGAGGAGTCACGGTTGACACCGAGGGACGCACGTCCGTCCCAGGGCTGTGGGCTGCCGGCGAGGTCACTTCGTCAGGATTGCATGGGGCCAATCGACTCGCTTCGAACAGCTTATTGGAAGGACTTGTCTACGGCGCCCATGCGGGACGCGGCGCGGGGGAGGCGGCGGCGGGCAGCGAAGGACTCTCCCCTGCACTGCCCTTGGAAAACCCCGTGTTGCGTCAGCCCGAAGAACCGCTCGACCTGGCCGATATTCGCAACTCACTCAAGAGTCTGCTTTGGCGCACCGCGGGCGTGCGACGCGAACATCATGGTTTAGCCGACGCGGTCGAAACCGTGGACACATGGTCCCGTTACGTGTTGGAGAGACAGTTTCCAGATGCCGAGGGCTGGGAACTACAGAACATGTTGGCTGTCGCTCGGGTGCTCTTGCGAGCCGCGTTGACGCGCGAAGAGTCGCGCGGAGTGCACCTGCGAACCGACTTTCCCCACATGGACGATCAGCGTTGGCTCGGGCATCTCGTCTATCGACGTCTGCCTGATGGTCAATTGTCTGACGGTGTTTTCGAGCCGCATTCGGTATGAGTCGCCTTGGATCAACGTGCGTCGTCGCGATGATCGTCAGCGCATTTTGCGCGGGGCGAACTCATGCCTTTCCTCCAACTGACTCAGGCCGCTTATCGGCAAGAACCGAAGTTGACGCCCCGTCGCTCGAAACGAGGCGAACCGCGGTCGAACGAGCGGTCAAAGTGTTGGAGCGAGGCGCTCGCAACTACCCCAGTCATCGCACCTGCTTCGCCTGCCATCACCAAACTTTTCCTTTACTTGCGCAAACGTCGGCTTTGCGACTCGGTTGGGCCATCGATCGGCCTTCCAGCAAGATCGCCGCGCAACATACCGTCGCCTGGTTCAATACCCAAAAAGAACGCTTGGTCGCTGGCCAACGCATTGATGGGCGGGCCATCACCGTCGCCTACGGACTGTGGACGCTTGAGCTAGCCGATCGACCCGCGGATTCCCTGTCCGATGCGCTCGTCGCCAACCTGCTGGCGATCCAGAACGCGGACGGCTATTGGGAACCCGAGGCGCATCGGCCGCCCGCCGAAGAGTCAAAGCTGTTTGTCACGGCACTGTCGCTCAGGGGCCTGCAACGTTATGCGAGGGGCGGACATCGCGAGGAATCACAGCGAGCAATCGCCCGGGCGTTCCCTTGGATGCGACGCACGTCTCCCGAATCGATCGATGATCACGTGGGCGCCTTATTGGCTCACGTATGGCTAAAAGACTCGACGCTTACTCCCGACGAACGGCTCGCGGAGCTTGTCACGCTACGAGTTCGACTGCTTGATCAACAGCAAGTTGACGGTGGATGGGCTCAACGTTCTGGCATGGCCAGCGACGCGTACGCGACTGGGTTAGTCCTCTGGTCGTTGGCCGAGTCAAGGGCGTCGAGTCAGTCGTCGGCATACGCGCGTGGTGCGGCGAGGTTGTTGGCGACGCAGGAAGCGGATGGTTCGTGGCGAGTTGAGTCACACTGTGAACCGGTTCAGACTTACTTCGACAACGGAGATCCTCATGGCGAGGATCAGTTTCTCTCGCTGATGGCGACGGGCTGGGCGGCCGCTGCCTTGGCTTACTGACCGCCTCGCTCGCGTGCCCTGTTTCATCCCAGAAACCGCTGGAGGACGTTGGCGGTTATCGTCGAAATGTGGGAGTCGACGGGGAGCGAACTGGGATAGGTAATGGAACCCACCGAGAAAACCTCGCCGCCGCTCGCCGTATCGAAATACACCATGTGAGCGCCGCCGTCATCGGGGTTCGTGCCTTTCGCGAGCAGGTGGACATTCTTGGGGGACGAGAGCGGCGAGATCTTGTCCGTCTCATGTCCAGATGCGCCGCCCGGGCAACGCATGTGAAGGCACTTTTCGCCAAAGAGATCGTCGTTGCGCAGGCCAGTGCCCGCGAAGACCCAATGATGGGCGTCGACGACTCGGTACGGCGCGCCGGTCATGATTCCCGCGGGTGTAAACACGATTCCCAGCAAGTTCGCTTCGGACTCAACTCGCTTCGCCATGCGACTCTCTGCCCCAATCCCTTCGGGCCACAGACTGGTCATTGCGCCATTCTGTACAACCATGGTCTGAGGATTCAGGAAGTCCACCTCGCAATTGACTCCATTGCCTCCCAAGTACAGCAACTTTCCTCCCTCTTCAAACACCCAGCGTTTGACTCGCTGATACATCTTGCGCGACCAGTATTCGGGGTGCGTACTGATGATCAGAACTCGATACTTGGAGAGATCCAATTCGTCGTGATGCAACTGCGTCTCGCCGTATAGATCGTAGGCGAATCCTTCTCGCTCGAGCCAACCAAACAATCGCCATTCGGCGGGCGCGATGTGACAGGCGGCTCGACCTTCGATGGGATCGGTGATTTTCTCGGCAAGTTCGCAGTGATTGATCGGCTCGGGACGCTCGAATGAGAGGGGATCGTAAGCGAGGCTGCCCCAGGTTTGGTGTTGCGACTGGGTGTAACGCTTCAACTCCTGGCGTGAGTTGACCACGGGAATCGAGGGCAACTTGTCGGCGCTGATGTAATTGCTGCGACCGCCGAAACTGTTGTATGCGTTCCAGGTGATGTTCGAGGCCAAGACCGCCAGCGGCGCGGCAGGGCTTGCCGGCGCCACGATCCAGGGAAATGAGAACGACTGACCACTCGGAGTCGTGGCGTGGAAATAATAGAGCCCCGAACGACCAGGGCCAGCGACTAACTGTTGATGGCTGGGACTGCCGTATCCAATCTTGTTCCAACCGACTCCAACCTGTGTGTAGTCCCCGTCCGGCGTGATCTGCATCATCGCGCGTGGGCCATGTTCGTCGTGCCAGCCGAGCCCGCAGACAAATTCTTTTTCCCAGCCATAACGCCAAAGTTCGAGTTTGAATGGTTCGACCGAGTGCACTCGAAACTCGGCGATGTCGCCCGATTTCACGCATTTGGGCCAGGCGTAGCCGAACAGCTGGTCGGACAACAACCGAAACTGATAAGGCGGCTGCTCCGGGGCGATATCCAGCGTCACTCGTTTCGAACCGAAGCCTGTCTTGACCAGTACGACTTCGTACCGTCCCGGTGGCACTTCGGCATGCACCGCGCCCGTGGCCCGCGAGCGAGTCTCCCATGACCGGCCCGAGGAATCCAGCAACTCAATGACCACATCGGCGATTGCGACATACTTCTCGTCGCTGACATATCCCAGCAGCATGACAAAGTGACTCCGACGACAGAGGGTGGGTGGTGGAGTGGTGGACCAATCGAGTCGCCTGGTGGGCCAGAGAACTTGATGGAGGCAATCCGTTCTCGGTGGCGGGGACGATATCGGCCCCGAGATTCTAGCGAACGATCCATGTCGATTGCGAGAAGGGCGCGGGGTTCCCAGCGGCCGCGGCGCGGTCTAAGCTCTACGGCATCTCTCCCCAGGCGGTCACAAGCAACCCCAGGAGCCGCAACGTGTCGCACACCGAGCCATCCTCGCAATCCACTCCGCTCGCCGACCCCACTCACTTCGATCCCCCGTCTCGCGCGCGGTGGATCGTCTTGTTCTTGCTCTGTGCGATGGCGTTTGTACTGTACCTTGATCGCGTCTGCATCTCGCAGGCGCTCCCGGCCCTGCAAAAGGAGTTTTCGCTGTCGGATACGCGGGCGAGTTTCGTGTTGATGGCGTTCACCATCGCCTACGGCATCTTTGAAGTCCCGACAGGGCACTGGGGCGATCGGTATGGCTCGCGCCGTATTCTCACCCGAATCGTCGTCTGGTGGTCTATCTTCACCGCTTTAACCGCCGCTTGTGTGGGCTTCTACTCGCTGGTGGCGGTCCGTTTTCTGTTCGGCGCGGGTGAGGCAGGCGCCTATCCCAACTCGGCTCGAGTCATCAAGCGTTGGTTTCCCGCGACTGAACGCGGACGCGTGCAAAGCGTGTTTCAAGCCGCCTCGCTGATCGGCGGAGCGCTCGCGCCCGCGATTTGCGGTTACTTGATCAAATGGACGAATTGGCGTATTCCTTTTCTCGTTTTCGGCGTCACAGGCGTCGTTTGGGCCATCGTGTTTTATCGCTGGTTTCGCGACGAACCAGACGAGCATCCTGGAGTGAACTCGGGCGAGCGAGCTTTGCTAGCGCCGAATCGCGAAGCGACGAACGAACCCCACCCGCCGATCCCCTGGGCGGAAGTGCTGTCTCATCCCGCGATCTGGCTGTTGAGCATCGCCGTCTCGTGCACCGCCTTCAATTCGTATCTCTACTTTTCTTGGTATCCCAAGTACCTCCAAACAGCGCGCGGCGTCGAGCAATCGTTTTCGGGGGTGCTCGCAAGCCTAGTGCTGATGGGCGGAACTTTGGGGACGTTGATCGGCGGTTGGGTCGTTGACCGGTTGGCTCGCAAAGGTCGACTCACCATGGGCGCTCGCCGCACCGTCGCCATCGGCGCACTACTGACGGCAGCCGGACTATTGGTCGCATCCATGCATGTCGACAATGCAATCGTGTCGGCGTCGCTAGCCTCGCTGTCCTGTTGGGCGATGTTTAGTCAACAGACCGTTTGGTGGTCGTGCGCGTGCGAGGTTTCCGGCCGCTTTCTGGGGTCGCTGTTCGGGCTCATGAACGGGCTCGGAGTGTTCGGCGCCGTCTCCTCGCAGTTCTTTTTCGGCTACTTCGCGGACCACCGCAAGGCACTCGGATTTACCGGCCGAGAACAATATGATCCCGCCTTTTGGGTTTACGCCGGCGTGCTCGTTTTTGGCGCCAGTTGTTGGCTGCTGATCAACTCAACGCGAGTCATCGGAGAGCCGAAGCCAAACCTCGAAACTTAGGTGGACAGTGCCAGATTCGCGGCCACCGAAGGTGGGGACCACGAATCGCTCGAATGCCACGAATCTGGATGGAGGGAGGAATCCGTTGACGGGCGTGTTGGACGCTTGGAGCATCCCCTCTCAATCAGCCACGATCAGTCGCGTACGGCGACCCTGTCCCGACCACTCATTCGTTCGATTCGTGTGATGAGTGGTCGATTTACCGCCGACGAAGGCTGGGAGAATTGGTGTCTCGCTTGAAGACGCTATCTACTTGCGTGGGGTGGCGATCATGTCGAGCGTGATCGAGTTGCCGGGACGAGCAACTCCACGTACTTGAGCCTTCGAGGCCGCGGGCGGTCGCTTGGGGTTGTAGTAGCGAGGGCGAAGTTCGTTCAGCTTGGCGCTGGCATCGTTGTCCGAGACATAGTAAGTGGCTTTGGCGAGATGCTCGAGATCGCTGCCCGTTCGTTGAAGCGCCTCGCGCAGTTGGCCGAAGATCTGTTCCACTTGCGTGCCGCCATCACGCAGCGATTCGCCATACAAGCCAGCGATGTAAATCGTACGCGGGTGGTGTGTCCGAGCGACTCGTGAGTAAATCGTGGGAGTCGTCATGCCAGGAGGTGTGAGGAACTCTAGATCAGTCGAAGGCGTTGAAGAATCACTCGCCGCCGACTTGCCGCGATTAGCCGAAGCCACCAGTTCAATTTCGATGGGCAGCCCCGACTCCCACTCGACCCAAACCAGAGGGGGGGGTGGGCGCTCGCCGAAGAACTTACGGAACTCGTCCTCCGAGTCGGCGACGGCTGCCATGGGGGTTACAAAAGACTTGACTTGGGCCACGTCGGACCACTCGAGCTTCAGGAACTTCAAGGTCGCGTCGAGGCTTTGCAGGGTGCGGAGCGTTGCTTGCCGGAGGTCGCCCTTTTCAGCTTGGCCCGCAACGTACACGCGACTGCCAACTGGCGTAATGGCCGCCAGGTAGGAAGTCGACGCAGTCGTTGGCTGTGTCGCACGCACCATGCGGACTTCCGTGTAAGCAAGTTCCAATCGACTTACTGCGACAGCATCGAGCGCGACGAGGGCGTCGGTCTGCGGAAGGCGAGTGACGACGTAACAAACGGCGGGCGGAAACTCGGCAAAGCGACCGGCCAGTTCTTTACGCACCGTCGCCGCCACTTCGTCGCTGGCGACGTAGATGTTGAGCTTCACGATGTCCGCGAGCGTCGATTGGGAGGCCGTGAGCGTGGTCGCGAGTTGATCGATGACTCGCGCGAACTGACGAGCTGCGTTCTCGCCCGCTGGGACTTTTCCCGCGGCATCGGTGGGCAGCAGTTGAGCCGTGTGGACGAGGGGACGAGCTGGCGCCACCACGGCGTCGGCTTCTCCTGGTCGTTCCGTGAGCGATATGCGTGCGATCGTGGCGGTCGAGTTGCTGGTTTTTTCTTCCGCGGGCACTGCCGTGTTTCCAGCCACTGGGAGGGCCGCGAGAAGGCAACTCAGTACCAGTAGTTTTCGCATGGGAACGGTCTCCTGAGGTCGTGGGCGGGAAGAAGAGCGGAATCAAGCGTGTGCGTGGGGAAGAACCCGAGGCAGAAGTTTCTATTTGTGAAATGTACGCTGATCGTCTGGGAAGACGCCGCCGCGCACTTCGTCGGTGTATTGACGGGCGGCGGATTGGATCAGCGAACGCAAGTCGACGTATTGCTTGACGAACTTTGGCACATAGCCGCTCGTTAAGCCAAGCAGGTCATTGATGACCAAGACCTGACCATCGCAAGCTGGCCCTGCTCCGATGCCAATCGTCGGCACTCGTAGGGTTTGAGTGATTTCCTCGGCCAACGGCGCGGGAATGCACTCGAGCAACACGGAAAAGGCGCCTGCTTCTTGGGCGGCGAGGGCGTCGGCGAGTAATCGTTCTCGATCCCGTTGTACTCGATAGCCGCCCATGGTGTGGACGCTTTGAGGGCGTAGACCCACATGAGCCATGACGGGAATTCCGGCGGCGACCAACCCTCGAATCACATCCGCTTGTTCGGCGCCACCTTCCAGCTTGACGGCTTGGCAGCGAGTTTCCTTGAGGATGCGGCCGGCGGCATCGATGGCGTGGTGGACCCCGAGGTGGTTCGTGGGGAAAGGCATATCGACCAGCACGAGAGCTCGCTGGACGGCGCGTCCCACGATCTCCGCGTGATAGATCATCTCGTCGAGCGTTACGGGGAGGGTGGAGTCGTGTCCCTGGACCGCCATCGAGAGGCTGTCTCCGACCAGGATGGCGTCGACTCCGGCTTCGTCGAGCAGTTGGGCGATGGGAAAGTCGTAGGCGGTCAGCATGGCGATCTTGCGACCGGCCGCCTTGTATCCAACGAATTCCGGGACCGTTACGCGGGCGGTGGGTTTCTGGCTCATGGCCACTATTGTTCCGTCCTCCCACCCTATTCACAAGGGACGATTTCACTGGTCAATTCCGCGACAGCACGTTATTCTGTAGGGGTGGCTGCGCTTGCCTCCCCACCCCACCTGCCCTAAGACCCACTCCGTTCGTCAATCCGAGGTCACCCGCCATGCGACTTTTGCGTCACGCTTCCGTCTTCGTGTTTATCGTGATTTTGGTTGCGGCAGCGACTCCGGTCGAGGCTCAAAACCGTCGACCGATGGGCGCCGAGGCTCAAAGAGAACCGGCACGGGGTGGCGGAACCATTCGTGGACCCGCCATGGGCGGGATGGAAGTGGTTGGCGCTCAAGGCGAACGCTTCATCGTGCAGTTGGAGCCGCGCGCTCAACAAGTCGAGTACGCGGCGTCGGCGGAAACCAGTTGGCTTCATTCGGGGCTGTTGGTTCGGTTTACAACCGTGATCGACAAACGAGGGAGGCTGCTCGAACCCGTAAGCCAGCTTGATGTAATCACGCTCCGCGAGGGCTATCAGTTGGGAGTGCAATCCGATACCGGGTTCGACGCCTCGAAGGAATCGGACGGTCTGTTCGAAGAGGCCAAACCGGAGAAGCCTGCGAAAAAGCAGCCGCCTGCCGAAAATATGCCTGTGACCGTGATTGGTCGGCTGACTGAGTTTAAGAACGGAAAATTTCAGGTCGCTGTGCCGGGCGGCAGACCGCTCAAGGGCGAATTGACCGAGAACGCGAAAGTCAGCGTCGACTATGGCAATCTCAGCTTGGTGCGAGCTGGCGACAAAATTGAATTCCAAGGTTGGTCGCCCGCCGGCATGAAGCAGATCGTGTTCGCTAACCAAGTGACGGTGACCGCCACAAAGCCGCTCGCTGGCGAGGTGAAGAAGAAGCCGAGAACCGACCCGAATGCTGATAAGGACGATGAGGCCAAGCCAAGTGACAAACCTGCGGAGAAGTCAGCCGAGTAGACTTCGGCGATTCACTCGGCGGAACGAACCTGTATCTTCGCCCCACATTCACGCAACACTCACCTGGGGCTGCGGCGTGTGTGTGATCGCAAGGTTCACTTAGTGGTGTTTTTTGTGCCTTAGTGGTTCGGCGGGATTATCTTGTTCGCCGCTTCCTTGGCGGCCGTTGCTGCTGTGAGCCTTGACCACTATAATCTCCGACGAAAATCGCGTAGAGAATATTTTGGGCAAAGGAGTTAGTACGTGGCAATTCGCGTTGCGATCAATGGTTTCGGACGTATCGGCCGCTTGGTGTTTCGAATTTTGGCGAGCCGTCCGAACGAGTTCGAGGTCGTTGCCATTAACGACCTGACCGACACGCACACCCTGGCAATGCTGCTGAAGTACGACAGCACGCACCGCATGTTCCAAGGGACGGTCGGGAACGACGACAAGGGGATTGTGGTCAATGGACGACACATTCCTGTGCTGAAGGAACGTGATCCGGCCAAGTTGCCTTGGGGCGACATGAAGGTTGACGTCGCCCTGGAAAGCACGGGCGTGTTCACTGGCAAGAAGGACCCTGTGAAGGGTAAGGCTGGGTACGACAGCCATCTGGACGCGGGTGCTCGACGAGTTGTGTTGAGTGCGCCGGCGAAAGACACTCCCGATTTGACTGTCGTGATGGGCGTGAATGACCATCTGCTCAAGCCGGAAATGAAGTGCATTTCGAACGCCAGCTGCACCACGAATTGCTTGGCGCCGATGGCCAAGGTGTTGCATGAGAAGTTCAAGATTCAGAAGGGCCTGATGACGACGGTCCACAGCTACACCAACGACCAGCGTCTGCTCGACTTGGCCCACGACAACATCTATCGAGCACGAGCGGCCGGTATGAACATCGTGCCGACCAGCACCGGTGCGGCGAAGGCTGTCGGCGAAGTGATTCCTGATTTGAAGGGAAAACTGACTGGCATCGCGCTCCGCGTGCCGACGACCGACGGCAGCGTCACCGACCTGACGGCTCTGTTGTCGCGCGACGTCACCGAAAAGGAAGTGAACGAAGCGATGAAGGAAGCTGCCGAGGGGCCGCTCAAGGGCATCCTGCAGTACGTCGAGGATCCGATTGTGTCGAGCGACATCATCGGTAACCCCCATAGCTCGATCTTCGTGGCGCCCTGGACGCAAGTGATGGGCGGCAACCTGCTGAAGGTGCTCAGCTGGTACGACAACGAGTGGGGCTACAGCAGCCGCACGGTCGACCTGATCAGCATTTTCGGCAAGATGTAGTTTTCCGCTGAGCGAACTCGCGTAGAATCTTGAACCTCGTCCCGGTGGCGCCATCGGGACGAGGTTTTTTCGTGAACTCACACTGACGCGAGTCGCCCAATGCCGACGATTGATTTTCATCAGATTCAAGCCCCCACTCCTACGGCGGAAGGAGCGGCTGCTGAATATGAATCTCTGAACCAAGCACTCGACGCCGCGAAAACACTCGAACAGTATCGCGATGTCTTAGCTCGCTGGGATGATCTGCGACGACGCATCGAAACCTGGGAAGCACTCGTCTCGCTGCGCTTTCAGCAGGATACGCGTGACGAAGCGGCCCGCGCTGCTCGCGATTATGCCGACGCCTTGCGTCCAAAGCTGACTGACCTTTCCATGCGGCTGAAACGACGCTTGCTGACGCCGCCCGCACGCGAGATGGTGGCGAGCATCTATGGCTCGTACGCACTTGACCTGTGGGAGGCTGACGTCCTGACGTTCGAACCGGCGATCGAGCAGGACTTGGTGGATGAGTCGAAGTTGGAGGCGGACTACACCGAGTTGTTGGCGTCGGCGAAGATCGAGTTTCGAGGCGAGACCTACAATCTTTCGGGGATCGTCAAGTTTCGCGAGGATGCTGATCGTGCAACGCGACACGAATCCGAGGTGAAACGTTGGTCGTGGTTTGCTGAAAATCGCACGCAGCTCGATGACATCTACGACAAACTGGTCCGCTTACGCACCTCGATGGCGCGAAAGTTGGGGTTCGCCGACTTTATCGGGCTTGGCTACAAGCGGATGAAGCGAGTCGATTACGGGCAAGCGGACGTGGAGCGGTTCCGAGCGGAAGTGCGTGAACATCTGGTGCCGCTGGGGCGCGAGCTCCGGCAGCGCCAAGCACTCGCTTTAGGGATTGCCGAACCGAAGTTCTGGGACGAACCGGTTCATGATCCCCGGGGGAATCCCGCGCCCTTGGGCGACCACGACTGGATGATCGAACGAGCTCGCGAGATGTTCTCCGCCATGCACCCGGAGATCGGTCAGTTCTTTCAATTGATGATCGACTCGCACTTGATGGACTTGCGAAATCGTCCCACCAAGGCTGGCGGTGGATTTTGCACTTCGTTCCCCACGGTCGGCCTTCCCTACATCTTCGCGAATTTCAACGGCACGAAGGGGGATGTCGAAGTCTTTACGCATGAAATCGGGCATGCCTTACAGGGGTATCTCAGCCGTGAGCAGCCGCTGATCGACTATCTGTGGCCCACCTACGAGTCGTGCGAAATTCACTCCATGGGATTGGAGTTTTTGACATGGCCGCACATGGAGTTGTTCTTCGGCCCAGATGCTGATCGCTTCCGACGCATTCACCTGGCCCAGTCGCTGCTTTTCATTCCTTACGGCGTGGCAGTCGATCACTTCCAGCATTTGGTGTATGCCAATCCTGACGCATCGCCCGCGGACCGGCATGCGATGTGGCAGGAGATGGAGCGAACGTATCTGCCCTGGCGCGATTACGGCGATTTGCCTCACTGTGTGGATGGTGGATTCTGGCAATTCCAACGCCACATCTACCTTTCGCCCTTCTACTACATCGACTACACGCTGGCTCAGACGTGTGCGCTCCAGTTCTGGGTGCACGCGAATCGTGACTTCCCCAAAACGCTCGACACCTACCTGGCGCTTTGCCGGCGAGGGGGAGAGGCGCCCTTTCAGAATCTCGCCCAATCCGCCGGGTTGCTCAGTCCCTTTACCGCGAATTGCCTGCGCGACGTAGCAGCGACGGCTCGAGCGCAATTGGACCAATTGGCTTAAGGCTCGCGGTCCAGTTCGCGGTTGGGCGCCACGAAAGGTGTTTGACCACGAATCGCGCGAATGCCACGAATCCAGACGAAGGGTGGTGAATCCGTTGCGCGTCATCGTGCTTGCAAGGATTGTCCTCATCTCAAACAGCCAGGCGCCAGTCGCGTACCACGTATGCAACTCTGATCACTCATTCGTTCGATTCGCGCGATTCGTGGTCCCCTCATCACCTCATTCGTCCGATTCGCGGTCGAAGATCAAAAAAAGCGGCCACGCAGGTGCGTGGCCGCTCAGGCTTTTTCGAGGTTGAATCAGGCGGAAAATCGCTTTACAGCTTTCCGAGCGTTTCCTTGGCTTTGGTCGCCGCTTGCGCGGGCGTCGCCTTGATGCCGTCAAGTCCCTCTTTCAGGATGTCGGCTTTCGCCGGATCAACCTTCTTCAGTTCCTCTACCATGAAGTCAAACATGGTGACTTCGCTTCCCAAGGGTTGGCCGTCGGCGTAGCGCTGCAACGCCGTTTTGGCGTTGGCGAGCGGGTCGGTCGCCGTCTTCACTTGGATCTGTTCTTCCTTGACCGTGCCGCCGCAACCCCAGCAGCAAACCAGCGCTAAGCCTGCGAGCAGACCTGAAATTCTTTTCCGAAACCCATGCATGAAACAAAACTCCCGCACTTAGAGATTGCCAAGAGGCTGACCGTCCCTGCGGTTGCCTAGGCGCTGAAAGGTCAATACATCAACCGTGTTTGCAATGGTGCGAACTGAGGCATCACCCAGCAGCGCGTTGACGACGCCGGGGTGCTTGCTGCGAGGGGGAATGATGCCGAAGCCCCAGTCGTGCGAACCACCTGGGCAGCAGTCGCCGCCCGCGCTGGGGAACGACCAGTTCGGCGGGGCGGCCGTGTTCAAAGTGGAAAACGCGGCCGCATACCAAGCCCACATGTTTCCATTGTTGGACTTGTAGCCAATGGGACTGCTCTTCGCCGTCGTGCCGATCACGTTCAGTTCGGCCAGCGTGGGGAAGTCGCGGTTGACGACCGCGTTGAAGGGGCCGTTTCCAGTGTAGAAGACGTCATTGGGGAACTTGCCCGAGCCGCCCGTTTGGCCGGAGCCAGCGAGCAATTCCGAAGCGAGGAGAGTGTTGGAGAGGCCGTCGGTCACGTCCGCCATGGTGCGGTCGACTTGATAGGCGATGATGCCGTTGAAGCGATCACCAGCCCATACCGTCTCGATCGAGCTACCGGTCGACCACGCGTAATTTCCGCCAGGTCCATCCCAGCCATGGGGATGAGTGCCGCGGCGGTTGCCGGCGGGAGTCGACGGGCAGAGGAAGACCGCAAGCCGAGTGTTCATGGTGTTGGAGTACGTCCAGCCCCAGTTGCTCAGGTTGGGCTCTTGCATGTCAAACAGCGGTTGTTGTTCGACGAAGGGCAGAATGAAGTAGTTGGCGCTCAATGCTTCCCAGGCGTTGCCGCCGACTTGGCGGTAGTTCCGCGGGAACTTGCCGTTGACGTCGTGAAAATTATGCATGGCCAACCCGAGTTGTTTCAGGTTGTTATTGCAGGCGGTGCGGCGAGCCGCCTCGCGAGCCGCCTGCACGGCGGGCAGCAGCAACGCCACCAACACGCCAATGATCGCGATCACGACCAAAAGCTCGACAAGTGTAAAGCCGCGACGAGTCGCGGTTGTACGAGAATGAGACATAGTAGAACCTCCGGAGGATTGGGAAAGAAGACGCATTCTTCGATTCTTCATAACCAAGGCCAGCTTGTCTAGGGCGGGTTGCGATGTCCTTATCGCACAGCCCTTTGCGCGCTATCAAAAAGCGTGGGTGTGCGATCTCGCACACTCGCAAAGGGCAGACTTGCTAGCTTGAAGCATACTCCGTCCAGTCGGGGGTGGGAAACGAATTCGATCAATGACGATCAGCGGTCGACCGAGCTCCGTGTCCCACAGCTGCGAGCTCGGTGAACCTGGCGATGTCCGGCTGCCTAAACGCGTCGTGCTGGAGCGTCGAAGGTAAGGGGATCTGCTGGGGAGAAGGCTGGATTTTCCCCCTGCCCGTTTCCCAGGGACGCGGATAGCGTCCAGCGGGACTTGAACCACGCGATAAGTCGAGTTTTGACGAGTCGGCGGGAAAACGGCATCAGGAGCCCCAGGGCGGCCAGGTCGGTCAAAATGCCTGGGGTGAGCAGTAGGACGCCAGCGACTAATACCAGCAGGCCGTCGACCAGCGCATCCCCTGGTAACTGCCCTGCTTGGATTTCGGACCGTATGCGTCCGAATGCTCGCCAGCCTTGGTGCTTGACGAGCCATGCTCCGGCCAAACCTGTGGCGACGACCAGCAGGAGGGCGATCTTCCAGTCCGTGGAATCGGCCAGGAACATAAGGAGGCCGAGTTCCACGAGGGGAACGATCAGGAAAAGTAAGGCGAGTCGAGCAAACATGGCGTTATTGTGTCGACCGACCCAGAAAAACGCAAACGCCCGCGTCGATCGACGCGGGCGTCTGGATGGGAACGTGTTTTTGGACGTTCTTGACGTTTAGTAGGTCAAGATGCCGTCAACACCGAAGATCGTCTGATCGGCGTTTATGCCGGGGATCCACTCTTGCTTGACTTCCGGGCGGAAGACCAAGTTCGTGTGCGGTTTCCAGTTGACGCCGAAGGTCGCGGCGTTCGTGGCGACGCCGTTGTTATCCCACCATTCGACGCGAGCACCAGCGGCCCACTTGTCGTTGATGGTGTAAATCAGGTACTGGTTGATGCCCACCGTGTCATAGTTGACCTGTTGAGCGCTCACCATGTCCGATTGGAAGACGTACTTCAGCTTTTCAGTCAACAGAACGTCGGCGATGATGCTGTGCGAGTATGCGTCCGAACCGAGCCAGCCGAAGTTACCCGCGGTGGCGAGGTAGGTCAGGGTGATTTCTTCGATCGGCTTGAACGACGCACCACCGATGAAGTTGCTGCCGCCGTTCAGGTTCGTGAAGCCGGTATTCCAACCAGCGGTCCAACCACCGTAAACCGTCACTTTCTCGTTGGCGACCCACTTGGCCAGCGCACCGGTATGAGTAAACGGTTCGCTGTTGTTCATCGTGAACGCGTGGCTGTAGAAGAAGTTGTTCGGCGCGGTAACCACTTCGTAGCCGATCGGCGTAAAGAAGTGTCCGACCTTCACGGACAATTCCTTGTTACCGATTTCGCCGTACAACTGGGGGAAAGCCCAGCCGTAGATGCCGAAATCGAAGCCGTTCAAGTAATCCCACGTGCCCGGCGGGTTACCGAACGCCTGGGTGTTATTGGCGTCAATACCGTACATGGCGTCGAAGCGGAAACCCCAGTCAAGACCGCATTCGGCTTCGATCTGCTTCTCGATGTACATCCATTGCTGATGCAGATGGAGGTTGCCGGGGTTTTGGTTGAACAGGTCAGCAAAGCTGGCCTGGTTGTGGTAACCGAACTGAGTCCAGCCGCCTGCCTTGATGCCGCGGCAGGTCTTGGGGAAGAGTTCAAACGGCTCCGGAGGCGCACACTCGTCCGATTCTTCCTCGCAGGCGCAGGCTTCTTCGCCAAGCATCGTGCCGAAGCCGGTCGGCTGGGCGACGACGGGCGTCGTCTGGTATTCGTCGTCCGCGATAACCGCTTCCGCGCCACCTAGCCGAGGAGCAGACTCGCGGTAATACTCATCTTGCTGGGCGAGCGCGCCACGACCCCACAGGGCCATGGCGAGTGCTGCGCCGAGCGTCCACTTAGAGATTTTCATATTCAAACACTCCCATCCTTGATCGGTGTCCGGTTTTGTTCGGTTTGGCATGCCCGCCCAGCACGCCGCCCAACGAAGGGTTCCTATCAAGCGCAGCGCGACTCGTTCGCAATTCGCTCGACTTACACCAGAGGTATCGTCGTAGGACTTTTGCGGGAATTAGGCGAATTGCAGTCCTTAAGGTTCCGTATCGTGAGAACACCCTGAGTTTTGTTAAACTTTGACGGTTGGGCGAAAGGTTGGTCCCCGTCGACCGGCACTGCCGGTGCAGATCGTTCTCCAGGATTGACCGACAACATTACAAAATAGTGTCCCTTAGCGAGTCCGCCGTGGGAATCTACGACCGAGATTACTACCGCGAAGAGGAAGCCAGCGAAGCGTCGTCGGTACGGTTTCCCCAAACTACCGTCATGCGTCTCGTGATGCTCAACGCGGCCCTCTACTTGGCCGACCTTTTGTTTGGCGGGCGAGAGCATGCGTTGACCTCGTTGCTGGCCTTGCACCGCGAAGATGCGTCGCTCCCTTGGTACTGGTGGAGAACGCTTTCCTACGCGTTCGCTCACAATCCGTTCAGCCTTCAGCATATTGGCTTTAACATGTTGGGGCTGTGGATGTTTGGTCGCGAGGTCGAGCCCCTCTATGGGCGCTGGGAATTCCTGCGATTCTATTTGGCGGCGGCGTTCGTAGGCGGAGTGGCATGGTTGGTGCGAGTCGTGGGGTTTGGCGGCGAGGGGGGAGTGTTGCTGGGAGCTTCAGGCGCTGTCGTCGCCACGGTCATCTTGTTCGCGATGCGGTTTCCGCACCGGCAAGTGCTCTTCATGATGGTGATCCCGATGCCGGCTTGGGTCATGGCTCTGATCTACGTGGGATTCGATGTTCTGGGCTCGCTGAGCTACTCGAAGCAGGCCGTTGCTTACGATGTGCACTTAGCGGGGGCCGCATTCGGATTCTTGTACTGCCGTCTCGGACTGAATTTTGGGCGTTTTTCGCCGAGTCTCCCGCAGTGGCTGCGGCGTCCTCGTTGGCGAGCCGTCTCGCCGCGGGAACACGATCTCTCTGAGGAATCGGACCTGCGGGGGGCCGGCGTTCCTCGCGAGGAACTGCGACTTTACCGCCCCGAGCCGAGTGATCCTCAATGGGCTGATTTAGACCAGAAGGCGGATGCCGTGCTCGCCAAACTGCATGAATTCGGGGACCAAAGCCTGACGGCGGAAGAGCGAGCCGTGCTGGAGGCCTACAGCCGTCGCATGCGGCAACGGCGTCGTTGACCAGTGGCCGAAATCGGCGATTCGGTCGCAGTCGGGGGGAGCTACTACGCCCGTGGCTTGACTTCAGTTATAGTTTTTCCTGCGTCTTCAGGTATTCAACGAGTTTGGCGCGGGGTTCGTGAGCGAGTTCCGCCATTAGTATGACCGAGGCAACCATCGCATTGGCGGAACCCGAATTAGCTCTTCGGCTATTTGGAACCCGAGACCAGCATCTGAGGACATTTCGAGACCGCCTTGGAGTTGCGATCACGCATCGTGGCGAGACGCTGCATCTATCGGGCGAGGAGCAGGCGGTCACTCGAGCGGTGACGGCGATCGAAGAATTGAAGTCTTTGGCCGAGCGAAAAGGGCTGCTCGACACCGACCAGGTCGACGAAGTGCTGGGCCGAGTGTTGGGCGATGCCGACGGCTGGGAGAAGGCGGTTGTCGAGATCAACCATACGACCAAGCGGGTGAAGCCGCGGACGTCGGGACAGAGTCGCTATGTGAACGCCATTCGACGGCATGATGTCGTCTTTGCGATCGGCCCCGCGGGAACGGGCAAGACCTATCTCGCCGTGGCCTTGGCGATCGAGGCTTTCAAGAACCGGCAAGTCCGCAAGATCGTCTTGTGTCGACCGGCGGTGGAGGCGGGCGAAAGCCTGGGATACTTGCCCGGCGATCTGCGAGCCAAGATCAATCCCTATCTGCGACCACTGCTCGACGCACTCCACGACATGATGGAGTTCGAGCAGATTCAGCGGTTCATGGAGCAGGATCTCATTGAAGTCATTCCGTTGGCCTACATGCGTGGTCGCACGTTGAACGAGGCCTTTATCATTCTGGACGAGGGGCAGAATACCACCGTCTCGCAGATGAAGATGTTCCTCACTCGCATGGGGACCGGCTCGAAAATCGTCGTCTCGGGCGATGTGACGCAAATCGATCTGCCCGAACATGCCAAGAGTGGGTTGATCGACGCGGTGCGTCGCCTGGAAGGGATCTCGGGCGTCAGCGTGGTGTCGCTTGAGAAGTCCGATATTGTGCGACATCGTTTGGTGCAAGCGATCGTCGAAGCGTATGAGGACGAGAGTCGTCCTCGGACGAGATAGGGGCGTCGCAACATGGCGTCGGGCAATTCGATTCGGACTCGATCGGAGCGGGTGGCGGCGTTAACGGGCCGAACGTCTTGGTGGCGACGTTGGGTGGAGCCCTGCGTCAGCACGCTCGTCATGAAACGCGTGGGACTGTGTGCGCTGGCGGTCCTCGGCGTGTGGGTGGCGACCCACGGGTGGTCGCCGCCGTTTGCGTACCGCACGGGCCAGATTCCTCGCCGCGACGTGGTCTCGCGAGTGCGTTTCACGGTTCGCGACGAAGAGCGAACTCGTCTGAAAAAAGAACAGGTGCGGCGAGATACGCATTGCTTCTATACCAACGATCCGACTCCGCTGCGCGAGCTGCGTGACGAGGTGATCGATAAGCTGGGGCGGCTGTTGGTCGCCGATCCGGCGACTCCGCCTCCGAACGAGTTGATGGCGGCTTTCTTCACAAAACGGCCAGGCGAGCCTCCTCCCATGGATGCATCGGCCGTGCTGCCGCCGTTGCAGGCCGCCCTTGGAACGCCGGAGGGACGCACTCGGCTGGGACGAGTCATCTCCGATGTCTTGATGGAGCATGAGCGGTTAGGGTTGCTCGAGGAGTTGGACGAGCGACATCGGGCGGAGGCGCCCAATCATCAAGAAATCCGCGTTCACCCTCCCAATCAGGTCCCCCAAGCGCATCTCGTGCCCGTGCGGTCGGTGCGATTGTCGGATGTACGTGCTACGCTCGAACGACGTCTAGCCGACGCCTTGCGCATGGCGGAGTTATCCGATAGCGTGGCCCAAACTTCCGCTCGACTGGTCGCCGACTGGTTGCGTCTACGATTGCCGACGACATTGACCTATAACCAAGATGCTTCCGTGAAAGCGCGGGAAGCGGCCGCCGCGGAAGTAGAAGCAAATCCAGAGACCAATACTTTCGAGCCTGGTCGATCCACGCTCGCGGAAGGCGGCAAGCCGATCGATCTGGCGGAACTTCGCTTGTTGCTCCGCGAACACGACACGTTTCTAGCTCAACGCACGCCGGTCGAGACCTTGGTTTACTCGCTAGCCACTCTTGCGCTCTACGCGGGCCTGTTCGCGCTCGGCGGGGCCTTCGCTGTTTCTTTCGATCCATCGCTGATGCGGGAGTCTCGGCGACTCGCCACTTTGTTGGGCGCGGTGGTCGCCGCCGTGACCGCGGCGTGGTTCTTGGCGCACGATCAATGGCGAGCGGAGAGCGTGCCGCTGACCGTGTTCGCACTCACCGCCGCCATCGTCTATTCTCGCAACCTCGCATTCCTCGTTTCCATGGCGGTCGCCATGCTGGCCGCGATCACGTTGGGATATGGGTTGGCTCAGTTCATGCTGCTGGCCGCGACGGTCGGTATTGCGGTGCTTGTGGTGGGACGCGTGCGAACCAGGACGCGGCTCATCTACGTGGGGCTCGCCGTGGGGCTAGTGGCCTTTCTCGCGACGCTGTGCGTGGGGCGAGTGTTTGGGGTGGCGTCGGGAGCGCCTCAATTGCTGCGAGATTCCTTGGCCGACGCCACGCCGCATTCGCCTCGCGAGTATTTACTGGGCGGGTTGTGGAGCGGCGCCTGCTGGGCGGCCGTGTGTGCGATTGGGTCGGCCATTCTCATGACGGGGGTACTCCCGTTCATTGAACGGCTGTTTGATGTGCAGACCGATATCAGCCTGCTCGAACTAGGAGATGCTCGCCATCCCCTGCTCCAAGAATTGGTGCGTCGAGCTCCGGGGACTTATAACCATTCGATCAATGTCGCGTCGATCGGCGAGGCGGCGGCCGAAGCGATCGGAGCTAATGCGTTGCTCGTCCGGGTCGGCGCCTACTTTCACGACATCGGCAAAATGCTGAAGCCTCAGTATTTCGTCGAGAATCAGGGACAAGAAGCGAATCGTCATCATTCCTTGGTGCCCGCGATGAGCACGCTGGTGATCATCGCGCATGTGAAGGATGGCGTTAATTTGGCCCGCCAGCACCACCTGCCCCAGTCGATCATCGACTTCATTGAACAGCACCATGGGACCACGCTGGTCGAGTACTTCTATCGGCAAGCGACGAAGCAGCTGGAAGTGGATCCCGATGGAACGGAAATTGACGAGTCGCATTTTCGGTATCCAGGTCCCAAGCCTCAGAACCGCGAGACCGCCGTGCTGATGTTAGCGGATGCCGTGGAAAGCGCCAGTCGGGCGTTGGTTGATCCGACGCCCTCGCGGATCGAGAATTTGGTCCACGAAATTGCTCTGAAACGGCTCTTGGATGATCAGTTCTCGGAATGCGGTCTCACCCTCCAGGAATTGCATCTGGTGGAGCAGAGCTTGGTGAAGTCGCTGGCTGCTGTCTATCACGGGCGAGTGAAGTATCCTGACCAGCAGCCTGCGTGATGCTTCGCCTCTCTCGCCGTTCATGTTGCCGGCGGCCTTGCTGGACATTGAATTGCGTTTACGGTAAGGATGGGCCACATGTCGAAAACCAACCCTCTCAAGGTCGCCATCAATAACGCTCAAACCAGCTTGCCCGTCGCGCGAAAACGGGTCATCGAGGCGGTACGGGCAATCCTGAAAGGCGAGGGGGTTGAGAGAGGAGAGGTCAGTATTGCCATCGTGGATGATCCGACGATCCATCGTCTGAATCGTCAGTACTTGGCTCATGATTATCCCACGGATGTGCTGAGTTTCGTACTGGATAGTTCGGACGAGCCGCGTTCGCTCGAGGGAGAGGTCATTGTCAGTGCGGACACGGCGATTCGGTCGGCCGAATCCTATGGCTGGCAGGCCGAGGATGAGTTGCTCCTTTACGTCGTCCATGGCACGTTGCACCTCGCTGGATACGATGATCTGGAACCTGACCTCCAACGGCAGATGCGGGATCGAGAACGTCATTATTTGGCCCAGTTTGGACTGACGCCTCGTTATTGAAGATCCGTCGCAAGGAAGGGAAGAAACTGGCATGGCGGCGGAAAAGAGTTTCGCGATCGTGCTGCGGGTGGTCGAGTTCAGCGAGACAAGTTGCGTCGTGACCTTGTTTACTCGCGATTTTGGCAAAATCAGTGCTTTGGCGAAGGGGGCGAGACGGCCGAAGAGTCCCTTCGAGGCTGCTCTTGACCTGCTTGCGGTCTGTCGCGTAGTGTTCCTCCGGAAATCGTCCGATGCGCTCGACCTACTCACGGAAGCGCGTCTGGAACGTCGCTTCCGAGCCGCGACTCGCGACCTTGCCCGGTTGTATTCCGGGTACTACTTGATCGAGTTGCTAAGGGAGATGACGGACCAGCACGATCCGCATCCCGAGTTGTTCGATGCGGCGGTCGGGGCGATTGCGGCGTTGGATGGCGAAGGGGACGTGACCTCGACGGTGCTGGGCTTCGAAATGACGGCCCTCCGCTTGTTGGGACATGCTCCATCGCTGGATGAATGTGTCGGATGCGGCTTGCCGGTGGATGCGGCGGGACGCGTCGCATTTGGATATCTGGCGGGCGGGGTCTTGTGTCCGGCCTGTCGGACGGGTCAGCGAGCGGTAGTGAGCGTGAGTGGCGAGACGTTGCGAATATGGCGAGTTTTCGCGGACGAGGCAGCAGTTCGTCCCGTGGCACTCGAACCCAAATCCGCTGGCGAATTGCGGGGCGTGGTGAATCGTTACCTCACTCATTTGCTGGGACGACCGCCACGCTTGCACGGTTGGTTAGCTGGATTGTCGTGGGGCGCGGCGACTCGTGGGGGATTACGACCTCGCGTGACGCCAGACCTCGCTTCCGATGCGGCACGATACGACGAAACATGATTTGCGGGCAGCGAAGCACTCGCACAGAGAAATCCACGGAAGGATCTCGGGGCATGCGTTGGCAAACTACTTCCGCACCGTGGTTGTTGGCGTTGTTGGTCGCCTGCCACGTCGGTTGTTCCACGCTCTCGGGACGACCTTGGGGCGGCGGCTCGACGGCGTCCTCGAAGCCGGAGAACGGCGAAGTCAGGCAAGTCAGCCACATCGAAGATCGTTACCGCGAAGAGTATGACCCGATCAAAAAGCCTAAAGTCGAGGGCTTTGACGCGTTCAAGCCCGAGGTCATCAAGGCCCAAGTCAAGGATCTGACGGGCAACGGCCCGAATGCCGCGACTGCCAAGCAGTTGTTCGCTCAAGCCGAAGATCTCTATGCCAAGGCGCTCGATGCGCCGGCCGACCGCCGCGCCTCGGCGTTTTCGGAAGCTGCGGAAGCGTATGTGGCGGCGGCGGAGAAATGGCCCGAATCGTTATTGGAAGAAGACGCCTTGTTCCTGGCGGCCGAAAGCTACTTCTTCTCTGACCAGTATCCCCTGGCCAACGAACAATACGAAAAGCTCATCAAACAGCATCCCAATACCCGGCACATGGATGCGATCGACGCGCGTCGCTTCGCCATCGCTCAATACTGGCTGGAACTCGACAAGAAGAGCCCGCAGAGTTTCTTTTCGGTCAACATGTTCGACAAGAGCACGCCGTGGCGCGATACGCGAGGTCATGCTTTTCGCGTGTACGACAAGATTCGCGTCGACGATCCCACGGGCAAGCTGAGCGACGACGCGACGCTGGCCGCCGCGAACGCCTACTTTGCTCGCGGCGATTTCTTCAAGGCCGACCAACTCTATACGGACTTGCGGAAAACGTTTCCGAGCAGCGAGCATCAATTTCTCGCGCACTTTCTGGGACTCAAGGCCAAACTCAGCACTTACGAGGGGCCTGACTACGCCGGGACGCCGCTCGATGAGTGCGAGCAGTTGATCAAGCAGATTCGTCGGCAGTTTCCACAGCAAGCCGACCAAGAGAAGGAATATCTGGCTCGAGCTTACGCCGAAGTGCGGTTCAAGAAAGCCGAACGAATCTGGACGATGGGACGCTATCACGAATTGCGTAAGGAGTATCGAGCCTCGAAGTTCTATTACGATCAAATCGTCAAGGATTTCGCCGATACGCCCTTTGCCGCCGAGGCCGCGACTCGCGTGCAAGCCAACGCCAGCGAGCCGCCCGTGCCGCCGCAGAAACTCGAGTGGCTCGTGGATCTCTTCCCCGAGCGCGAAAACGCCAAGCCTTTGCTCTCGTCTAGCACGCCCGAGGCTGGCGCTGGAACCAAACGACGATGAAAGCCCCGCCGTTGCTCAACGCGATTCGCTGGGCCGCGACGAGCAGGTCGCGAGTCGTCGTGGCTGCGTTGTTGGCGATGAGCGTGGTCGGAGGTATCGGCTGCAGCGGGTATCGCTTTGGCACTCGCAGTATGTTTCGGACCGATGTCCGGACCGTGCATATTCCGATGATCGAGTCGGACAGTTATCGTCGACAATTGGGCGAGCGATTGACCGAGGCGCTGGTCAAAGAGATTGAATTGAATTCTCCCTACAAGGTGGTTGGCGATCCCAATCGCGCCGATAGCCAACTCCGCTGCCGGCTGCTTTCCGATCGCAAGCAAGTCATGGTGGAGACTGGCACCGACGAACCGCGGGCGCTCGAGTTGCAATTCGTCGTGCAAGTGGATTGGGTGGATCGGCAGGGGCAAACTCTGATCCAACGCACCGAAGTGCCGATGCCAAGTTCGCTGCTGGGGATCTCGCAGGGAGCGGACTTCATTCCTGAAGTCGGTCAGTCGGTCGCGACGGCCCAACAAGCCAGTATCGAAGGACTGGCTCGACAGATTGTGGGGCAACTCGAAGCGGCTTGGTAAGGCAGCCTCATGGCCAGTTTTCTGTCCTGAATTTGCCACAGCCAAATCTTGGTCTTGGTTGCGAAATCGGGCTCTCTCTCGCATGTTCCCAGACGCTGACTCCTTTCGCGGGACTGGCAGCGTTATAATCCCAGGCCTGGAGGTCGCCCTCCGCACGCGGATGGCGGCGTGCCGAATTCGTTCCATTCTTGGGAGGTAACTCTGATGCGGCAGCACACGATTCTAGGGCGACATGGCGTCGCTGGTCGGACGAGTTGGGTTGGTTGGTGCGGTAAGTTGGCGTTGGCCTGTGCAACGGCGATGTCTGTCGCGGGGAGCGTGTTCGGCGCCGATCCCGCGCCGATCTCGAAGCACGAACGCTGGGTCGCCTCGCTGGCTTTCAGCCCCAACGGCGCGACACTCGCCACCGTCGGCGGCGAAAGCCTGCAGTACCGCCCAGGGGATGTGAAGCTTTGGGATGCTCAGTCAGGAGCGGCCGCGGCCTCGCTGGATGGCAGCCCGACCAATGTTTGGTCGGTGGTCTGGACTCCCGACGGCGGCAAGCTGGTGACGAGTGGTTACGACGGCAAAATCATGATTTGGAACGTGGCGGATAAGAAACCGCTGGCGACGCTGGAAAAGAAAAAAGGCTGGTGTCGCGCGGTCGCCATCACTCCCGATGGTAAGCATGTCGCGTCGGCTGGCGAGGATGGACAAGTTACGATCTGGTCGCTGGAAAACAACATGGAAGTGCGCACGTTTAAGTGCCACGAAGCGGCCGTCTACGATGTCGCTTTCTCGCCCGATGGAGCGACTCTGGCCACGGCCTCGACCGACAAGACGGCCAAACTGTTTGATTGGAACACGGGCATGGAGAAGGCCAAGTTGGAAGGGCATGGCGATGCCGTATGGTCGATCGCCTACTCGAAGGATGGCCTGCTAGCGACCTGCGGCGCCGATCGCAAAGTGAAGTTGTGGGACGCCGCTGGTAAAGAACAAGCCACGCTCGAGGGGCATCGTGATTGGGTCAGCCAAGCCGCCTTCTCGCCCGATGGTTCGCTACTCGCAACTTGCAGCCATGATCGCTCGGTGAAACTGTGGGACGTCAAGGAGAAAAAGGAAGTCGCGTGGATCCCAGGTTTCGCCAGCACTATTTGGTGCGTGGCCTTCTCGCCCGATGGCAAGCGTTTGGCGGTTGGCAGCCATAAGGACTCGATCCGCGTCTTCGATGTCGCGACGCGCGCCGAGGTCTTTCCTCATCCCAAACCGCTCGTGAAACCTGAGGAGAAGCCGGTCGCGAAACCGGCTGAGAAACCCGCAGAGAAACCTGCGGAAAAGCCAGCTGAGAAACCGGCCGAGAAACCTGAAGCAAAGCCCGAAGCCAAGCCGGAGGAGAAGCCGGCGGAGAAGAAGTAGCCCTCGCCGTGTCTACCACCACGTCCGCACTCGTCGGGCTATTCGCCCGTGCATTCGCCTCGGGATTTACGGGGGGAGTGCTGTGGTTCATCATCGGCCGCTCGTTTCAGTTGAATGGCAAGCCCGCGATTCAACTGGCGCCGTGGCCGCTTGGCCAGTGGTGGCTTTGGGTCGGCGTTGGTTTTCTTTTGGGCCTGATCCTGGAAACGATCCGCGTCGTCCGTTCGCGACGACGCGGCCAGGAATTGCAGTCGCTCTGTGAGCAGTTGGGATTCAAGTATCTCGAGAGTGTTCCGCAGGCTGATTGGCAAAAGTGGCAACCGCTCGCTCGTTTCACCGACACCTATGCCGTATCGCACGGCATGCTGGGCGAGGTTGCGGGCATACCGTTTGAGGTTTACGACCATCGTCGGCGTATCAATCAGGGAAAGTCCTCGACCTGGAGTGAAGAAACGGTAGTGCTGTTCGATGTCAGCGACATGCAACTACCGACCTTCGAGTTGCAACCGCGGACTATCGCCATGCGCATCCTCGCAGCCGCGGGGATCGGCGAGATTTCAGTCAGAAATGAGCCCGACGACTCGTCAGACGAACTCGCATCGTCGACGCAATCGTCCGTGGCGGACGATGCCTACGATGCTTTTGAAACAGCCTACCATCTGTCCTTGGGGCCGCGCGAACGCATGCGATCGCTGGTGGGCGAATCGGACGCAACCGACGCCGACGTAGCGCGGGTGCGTCGATTGTTTGATCAACGACTCGTCGAGTTCTTGAGTCAACGCCCGCAGTGGCATCTGGAATCGTGCGAAGGGAAGCTGGCGTGTTGGCGACCGCGACAGATCGTCACACCGCAAGAACGCCCCCGTTTTCTCGCCGAAGCCATGGCCGTCCGCGCGGCGCTGGTCGATGTCGCCAATTCTCCGGACTCACACTCGCTGGAGGCGAGCAGGCCAGACGATTCGCTCGCACTTGCCGGCGCGCCGAACGTCGCAACACCGACTCGCATGGCCGGTACGGTAATCGGCGCCTTCTTTGGCTTTGGCATCGGGGGATTCGTGGGAGCGACACTGGCCATGACGCTAGCCTCGACGCTGGACAAAGCCGCTCCCGATCGCGGCGGGACCACGTTCCTGGTGGTCATAGTCGTCTTCTTCGGATCAGCGCTTGTTGGACTCATTGCCGGCGCCGTGCTCGGCAACAAGCTCATCTCGCGACTCTTGACTCACCTTCGCGGTGTACCTCCGGTTGTCCCCGGTGAAGGCGCGCCCGCGGAATGGCTGACGCCTCCGCCGGGAAGCTTAGCGCGCGTCGAACGATTGAGCGACGAAGTTCACATCGACTTCCCGCCGCTCGGGTTCTTGTGCGGTTCGGGGTGCTTGCTTTCCCTCTGGGCAGGTTTGTGGAATCTATTTGTCTTTGTGTCGACGCCTTTATTCATGAATGCCGCTCTGAACGGCGAAGTGAAGAATGAAGCGGGGAAGCCTCAGTCGCCGCTGATGATGGCCCTTTTTCTCGTCCCCTTCTGGCTCGTGGGATTGGGCAGTCTCTTGGCCATCATTTACCAAGCCCGACGTCGCACCTCGGTGGTGGTTTCGCCGAACCGTTTGCGAGTCGAGAGTATCACGCTCTTCGGTCGCAGCGAATACGAGTGGTCCCATGAGGAGATTCAGGCAGTCGAAGCCAGCACCGCCGATTCCGGCGGATCGCGGGTCGTCATTCGGCTCTTCGACCACGTCCCCGTCATGCTGCTCGGCGAACGAACCCATTTCGAGCGTCGCTGGTTATCGCAACTCCTTAAAGCAACCTTGCGCCCGCCGAATCGGCGCGATTCTTCGTAGCCTTCCGTACGGCCAAGTACTGCTGCAGCGTCGAACGTGAAATGACTCGCTCGCCTCAGAGTACTTTGCGGGTCCGTTCGACGTTCGTTATTGCGACGAATAAACTCGCAGCGCCGGTGGCGCGACCGTCGCTGACGGTTCCTTGGTTTCACGATCGCGCAAGGTATCCACGAGTAGCACGGCGGCGACGAAGGCGATTTGAACAGCGAGTCCCACGGATGCTCCCACCAGTCCCCCTTCCCACCGTAGCAGGTCATGTCGACCCGCGATCCCCGCCGCGTCGGTTCCGATCGAACCGATAAAAAATAGACTAGCGGCTGTGATCGCTAGCACTGCCGTCCCTCGCTCGCTCAACCAATCGCGTTTTCTAGCTATCTGACCGGCGCCGGCTACCAACAGCACGACTAACGCCATGGCTTCCTTAGGACTGCCGCGGAAGAACTGTCCCCAGGCCAAATCGGACCAGAGGGCGCCGCTGGCAACTCCCACGACCATGGCGGTCAGCGCGAAATTCCAGGCGTGGGCGAGTGCCTCGGCGAGAGTTTGTTTTCGTGCCTCATCGCTCGTCCAGTTGTCTCGGGCGTTCGCTTGCCGCCAGAGCCAAAGGTTGCCGAGCAGTGCCGCTAGCAGAAACGCGACGCCGCTGCTTGCCATCGTCATCCCGTGAATTCCCAGCCAGACCGAACGTCCCCATAAAGAACTCACTCGCTCCAACCTTAGATCGAGCACGTTCCATGCGGGATCGATCGCTAGCCACAGCAACGCCGCCAACCCGAGCGAAAGAGCGAGCCCACGATCTCGTTGTAAGCGAGATTGGCCTCGCCATGCCCAAGCGAGCGCCAAGCAACTGGCCAACGTGGCCATCGTGCCAGCGAGTTCGCAGCCTTTGGTCAACGGCCATTGATTAAGGCTGAATCCGCGCAGCGAAAGGTCCGCGACGCCCATCAGGCATGCACCGCCTCCGCAGACGACGGCGAGTGGAAATCGCCACCGACCCAGCGCGGTGACGCGACCGGTCCAAGCGATGCAGATGAGTCCCAGCAAAGCGGCGCCCCACGCGATTCGGTTGGGCGAAATTCGTCGCCATTTCACTTCGGCTCGCGTGCGAGCGATTGTCCAGGGAGTGCGAACGCTGGCCTGAGCCTGGTCAACCGCCTCGAGAAACGCCGACTCGGCTGCTCGTCCCGCCGCGGTGTCTGGGCCCGCCGAAAGCCAGTCTCGAAACGATTGCTGAACGGCTCGGCGTAGACCTTGCGGGTCTCGCGACTTGTCCCAAGCCGTGAGGGCGATATCGGTCCATCCCGGCCAACTGTCTTCGGCGGCCGTCGGAGGCACCACATGCAGATGCAGTCCGAGGCGAATTTCTTGATATTCGGCGAAGCGCTCCGCTAGAGCGATCGCCGCCTGTTCGTGCGCCGCCAATGTCGATGCCGCTCGATGACGAAACGGTTCCACCCAGACCACAAAGGGTAATGCGGCGCCCGCGGACTCGTGCTGAATCCGCGCCGCGTTCAGCGAGGCGGGCGAGATATGCGTCTGTCCCGCCTCAAGCCCCAGAATGGCTCGCAGTTCACCATCATCGACGGGCAACAGCGCGGCCAGATCCCAACGATCGGTCTTTTGCCAATGGAAGTAGAACGAGCGACGATCGTCGTTCGCCAACATTTGGTCGACGCGAGGATGGCCCCAGCCTCGCCACGTGGCAATCCACTCCAGATAACAGGCCGCTGGATCGACCTCTTGGCCTGAATCGGGATCGACCAAAGATGCTCGCCCCGTCACGCGGGTAAAGGACTCGCGAGCGAGCGTGTCGAGTGGCATCAAGCGACCGTCGGATACGACCGGCAGCGAACGCCGCTTCGCGGCGAACGATGATGAATCGCTCGACGGAATCTCGAAATAGACAAAGCCGCCGAGTGTTGACGCGATGAGCAACGCCAAGATCGCCCAAACGAAACGCGGGATAGTTCGCTTCGTCGTTTGCATTGATGGAGTCCTTCCCAGCAGACGTTTTATCTTTGGTCAATGACGGGCGTTAACTGAACGCTTCGCCCGGCCCTGGAGTGATTTGGCTGCGTTTCACCAGGGCGTTAATCATGCTGCTCTACGTCCCGCTTGCCAGTCATCGTCGCCTCGCGACGGATCAGGCGACTCGCTCTCAACTTCGCTCGAACGCTCAAGGCGAATCACGTCTCGCTCGTCAACCGAACGCGGAGGTTTGATCGTCGAACCAACGTTTGCTTGGGGGGAGAGTTGATCCGTCGCCGAGGTGTTTGGCGAACGGTTGGCTCGACCGCGGCGACCTTGCCAAGCGGAAAGGACGGCGCCGAGTCCGGCGATGAGCGTGCCCGCGTACTTCCAAGGACGGCCCGGATCACAAGCCACGTCGATGACGGCTCGAGTTCTTCCATGGCCCGCGTTCTCGATCGATCGGATCTGGAGTGCGGTTTCGCCAACTCGAGTAGTGTTTCCCGTCTGTAACTTGACCAACGGTTGTTCGGAACCCTTTGCCACGACATAACCGTCATCCTCCGAAGACGACGTCTTGGAAGTTGCCGCGACCGCGGATTGGTCGCGAAGAGCGGAAGCTCTTCCCAATTGAAATCCCAAGGGGCGAGTGGCGGTGGCAAAATGAACTCGCAAGGGACCTTGGGGAGTGTGCAGTACAGGGGCCGATTCCAAGGGAATGTTACGGCTGACCCAGAATTGCTGGCGGATGTCCGCGATACCGATTTCTACTTCGGCCGCCGCATCAAATTCGGGAATGGCGAATCCCGTCGACATGACGCCGCTGTGCAAGGCCGCCGAATCGTCCTGAGGCTTGGTTGGCGAGTCGTCGGGCGATTCGAAGTGGACCTCCCGTCGTGCATGCGGTAGATACTCGACGATTTGGAACTCAAAGCCCGCGGCCAACTTGATGCGGGAAGCAGAGGGTAGGACTCGCTCGACTCGATACTCGCCATCTTGGATGACTCTTGCCCACAACGTAGTCGAGTCGACTCGCAGCAGGTCGACGCCCGAAGGCGGGAGAACGGCTGGGTGATCGAAGCGAAACTTCACGGGACAGACGGCGCCAGCGACGCCGTCGAGCGTCAAGAGAGGTTGTTTGGCGAACGCGAGCTGACGGCGAGGCTTTTCTTCGCCGGGCAGATAAACATCGATTTCGACGACTGGATTTCTTGGCTCTTCACCGCCGGGATGGAAGCGGCCATGAGCGTCGGGACGCGCGTGGGGCAGATATCGAACGATTTGCACGGCGACTCCTGAGTCGCCTATCGGGATGCGCTGATTGAGTTGTTCTTGAACATCAAGTTGTTTGCGTTCGTCCTTGAAATAGATGCGCAATCGACCCGCCTTCCCCCACTGCGACTCGCGTTCGGCTTTCGGCGTGGGTGCGAGAAAGTCATCGACGTACGCTCGACTCAGGGACGGTTCGAGTCGCACGATCAAGGGGCCCACCACCAACTCATCGCCATAGCCTTCGTCGGCAAGTTCCTGGGGAGGCGGGGTGACGCCGCCTGGCGGGACGAGGGTAAACCGCAGATAGGCCCCTCCCCTACCCGACTCGTCTGGTTTCCATTGCGAAACGGCGCGTGCTCGCGGCAGATACTTCAACACGCGTGCGCGCATCCCATCCAGTTCACCGAGGTCGAGAGTCTGGTGTGAAGCCCACGCGACGGGCCCGCCCGTAAACTCAAAGCGGTAGTCCGGGACGTCTGATTGGTTCGCCCACGAGACGGCCAGCAAACTGCGCTGCGGAACCAAAAATGTGTCGACCAACTGATCGTCCGAAACGATGACTTGGCCTGCGATTCCCGCCAGCGAGGTGCGCAGTACGCCTACCAGCAAAAGGGCGCCCCCCAATCGTATCGTGATCGCGCCGAAGTCGTCTCGTCGCCAAGGAAGTCGGCCAATTGAATTGGCGGCCAAGTTAGCGGCCAGTGTCGCGAGTAAACCGACAAACCAACCCGCGTCGTAGAAGTACCACCGAGCGAGTTCGCCGCCGCGTCGAGCTTCATAGATCGTGGCGAAGATCAGTGAGAGAGCAATCGTCACCAGTAGGACTATGGTCATTGCGTCGGAGGCGGCCAGCCTGAGCGAGGCCCGAGCCATCCGAATTGCCAGGGGAGACGCCTTGGTCGCCGGTTCCGCGTCCGCGACGCCTTGCCACTGACCGTGAGAGGTTAAGGGAATCGAACCACTCATACTTGCGGACTCCACCTAGCGCCCAGCTTTCCTGCCCAGTGACGGCCCCCTTCGGGCGTGAATGGGATGGCTGGGCACGGAGCGCGGAGAATAGAGTCGACGGGATCGCGCGGCAAGGGTCATTTCGACGCGCGCGGTGGAGAACGAACAGGACGTTTACGCTACCCTGGGGCAGCGGTGCGGCAAGTTTGCTTCGAGCGGGATTCGCTGGTTTTCCCAAGTTCCCGATACTCCGCGTCGTCGCTTGCCCCTCTTTCGCCCGTCTACGCAACGTCGTAAAACTCGCCTAGTTCCCCTGCTTGCCAGTTCCAGCCTATCCTGCCGCCACTGAGGAGACCTACGGATGACGAGTCGAGCCGCGACGGAGTACCGTTACGAAAAGCTCACCTGGCCTGACATCAATGATGCGGTCGACCTGGGAAAGGTCTGTATCTTGCCGTGCGGGGCCGTCGAGCAGCATGGGCATCACTTGCCGTTGGACGTCGACATTGTCTGTCCGACCGGGATCGCTCACGGCGCCGGCCAGTTGATTCCCGACAAGATGTTGGTGTTGCCAACCGTTTGTTACGGCTACACCGGTCATGTGATGGATTTTCCGGGAACGATCAATAATGACTTCGAGCACTTTATGCACCATGTGCTCGACATCACTAAGTCGCTCGCCTACCACGGCTTCAAGAAAATCATGCTCCTGAACGGGCATGGCTCGAACATGCCGAATCTCGACTTGGTCGCTCGGCGGACCAACCTCGAAACGGACGCCGAGTGCATTTTGGGCGCCTGGTGGAACTTGTTGACAGTGGACAAGGAGTTCTTACCCAAGTGGCGGCAGAGCAAGTTTCCGGGAGGATGCGCGCACGCCTGTGAGCTGGAGACGTCGCTCTATATGTACCTGGATGGCGACAACGTGCGTACCGACAAGATTCGCAACGGCGCGATCAGTTTCAACGAGGAGAATAACCCGTTCAATTGGGTCGATTTATTCGCGGCTGGGCCGGCGACCATCATCTCGTGGACTAGCAGTTACAGCGAGACGGGCGTCCTGGGCGAAGCCGAACTGGCAACCGCCGAGAAAGGGCGATTGGCTTACGAAGAGGCCGTCAAGCAGTTAGTTCGCTTTGTCACTTGGTTCAAAGATCGCCCCAAGGACGCTCGGCGGGATCGGCACCGCCGACCGCCGACGATGCCGATTCCTTGGGGGCAACGTCCGTTGGCTTGAGGTTTGAACCCATATTCCTGACCGTAAATGCAGGGCGATCCAGTCCTCACTTTTGAGACTTCCCATGGCGGCATTTCAGCAACATTTGTTTGTGTGTTCCAATCAGCGACCCGCGGGGCATCCGCGAGGCTGTTGTGAAGCGGGCGGAGGGACGGCTATTCGCGACGCGCTCAAGCAAGCGATCAAGGAACGCGGGCTGCAGAGTGAGATTCGAGCGAACCAGGCGGGATGTCTCGATCAATGCGAGTGGGGGCCGGTGATCGTTATTTATCCCCAAGGGATTTGGTACGGCCGCGTGACATTGGCGGATGTGCCAAGGATTGTGGAAGAGACGCTGGTGGGGGGGCGGATCATTGAGGACCTGCGGATTCCCGACCACTACCTAAACACGCCCGAGGGACGAACCGCCGGAAAGAAACTCTCGTCCTGACTCCGACGCCCGGTCGACGGAGCGCCATATGGTGCATCCTGCCTCTGGTGGTTCAACGCCGCCAGAGGCTCTTCTTCTTTTCGCACCTTTTGGACACCGGAGCTATGCCTCCGAAAATCCTGCGGCGACAGCTGCACTGAGCACTTCCTCGACAGCTACCCAAAACAAACCCGGAAGAACCTTTTTTTCCCTACTCGTGTCGCAACCGAGACTGTTTTGTCGAGCCCTTCAACGCGTGCGTCGTGCTTGGTCACGGTGAGGAGCGAATCGCGAGAATTCCCCGCGATGAGGAACCTTTGATCGCGGAGATTCGTCCAACCTGTCTGCGAAGTGCTTTAGCGTCACTACCCTGGGAGGCCTTATGCTTGCCACAAGTTCCAGCCGTCGGTTACTACCCATCTTGCTACTGGCATTCACGTTGGGAGGAGCTTTCTTCGTGGGGCCTCGACAGGCCTGGGCAGTCCGAGTGGTTTCCTTTGAGATCTTGCTGGACGGCAAGTTGGTTTTGCGCGGGCAAGTGGGCGACAATGGGAACGCGAACGCCAATGAGGTCTGGGATTACCTGAAGACCTTGGAATTCCAGGAACCTGAACGACGATTTGTGCCGGAAAAGGAGCGGGCTGCGGACGATTTTCATATCGTGCCTGACGAAGGAAACCCGCTGCAAGCGACCTTGCGCGGGGAGATCCGCTTGTTCGCGCGGTACGGCGGCGACATCCGCGTTAAGGAGCTTAAACTGGTGCGGGCGACGCCCAAAGCCACGAAATGGCGGCTTTCCCCCGAGGATTTCCAGCGTACGAAGGCAACTCGCACCATCGATCCGACCAAGCGAGCTCGCTGAGCTTCGAGAGGTGTGCTCTGTCATCTCCGCGATCTAACGTACGACGGACTGGTATCCCATGTACGACGGACTTCTAGTCCGCCGAAACGCATGTACAAGCAAGCCGCCGCACAGCCACTGCCAGCCGCCTCTCCGACTTCCCTAATGGTCGGCATGGCGAGGAGCCGAGTCCTCCATCGGAGTCTCCCGCCAAGGTTACGAAGCACTTGTCCTTCAAGCCGGAGGCTTGATAGCCATTAGCCTGTGGTTGAGCGAAGCGACACCACCGGTAAGCCCGGTCATTAGTCATTAGTCATTGGTCACATTAGGGGCCTGACCTTTGATGCGCGACAGTGCGTTGTCACAACCCATTCAAACGATCGCACGCAAGAGACCACATCGCTCGACCGCCACGGGCCTCTTGAACAAACGACCCGATTCTTGCTGGGCCACTCGCCCGCAACGCCACGCGATTCGACGCGCGTCATCAAGAACACGGTTTGAGGTCCCGTGCTAACGGCGGGGACCATGGATCGTGGCCACCCGCTGAGAAGAACTCTAGCTGCGACAGGCGACCTTGCTTTTGCATCAACACGACGCCGACGACGCCGCCTTCCTTGTCCGTTCCAGCGTAGGAACTCAAATCTTCTTCTCGATCGCTAGGTTCGACGGGTTCGAAGAAGATGGTTGGGCACTCACCGCAGCCGCAGCGGCCGACGACTTGCAGCGTGGCAACCTGTTCTGAGAACTTCGGCTTGGCGTTTTCGAGTAGCTTCAGGACTGTCTGTCGCTCGTCGGAGGTCAGGTCACGCGGGGGGACTGCGATGAAGTACGGAAACGCGGGTTCTTCGGATGTCATGACGCAGTGCGAACCAAGACGGTCGTTCTGTGAAGCTTTACGCTAGCCGTAACCGGGCGGCGACAAAACGTGAACCACTTGCCGCCCGCCATTTTGACGCTCCCACTCACGGCATGGTTCAAGTAAGCCGCTGCGCGGAGGACGTGATCCTAGCGTTTTCTCTTCTTGGATGCCAGTTTTGCCAGGCCATGCGACTCGAATCACAGTGCAACGGCCGGCGGCCGGTTCTCCGCGTTCCCCCATGGTTGACGAGGTTCGGCGAGAGTCTCCGGCCATGGGCAAGAAGCATTTGTCCTTCAAGCCGGAGGCTTGACAGCCGTTAGCCGGTGGTTGAGCGAAGCGACACCACCGGTACGCTGCCGCGCTCGCCACGGATGCCACGACTGTTGCCTTTGCCTCTGGCAAAGCAGCATTAGCCGTTGCCCCGCGACAGCCGCCTCTCGATGGCAACGTAGTAAAGCAACTAGCGGAGCGGCCCTCGTTCTACGTTCGTTCTGCACTGTCTTAGTCGACGGACTGGAAGTCCGTCGTACAAATCAGGGTACGACGGATCGTCGAATCAGCGGCGGATCTTTGCGGAGAAATCGGGCGAATTGCGATAGAGTCTCGCGAGCGGCGAGACATTGGAGCGTCGCTCGAGCTCCTCGAAGGGGACGCTGCGGTCGAGCAGGCCGAGGTTGTAAGCGAGTTGGCCGGAGAGTCCTGGCAGCAGCACTTCGGCGCCGTAGGGAATCTGACTGGGAGCGATTCGGTTCACGTGTCGCGCAATGTTCGTGGTGCAGTTGTTCGTGACCGTATCGTAGAACTCGGGTTGCTCGTACAAATGATTGACGCGATCCGCGATGTCGACGAACAGCTCCCGTACTTTGTCGGGCGTCGTCTGCACTCGGTAAACGAATACGTCGTCTCCGCGAGTGTTGGCTCGAAGCCCCACGGCGTCTCGCTCGTCGGCCATCACGTACATGATCTCGAATTGCCGCATTGAACCGAGCAGCGGCGAATAGAACTCCCCCTTCTCCAAACGAACTTCAACCGATGAGATCAGATAGCGACCGTCCGCAAAGCCGAAGCTCAACATGGTGTGTGCGAGTAAGGGAGCGGCGGCGAAGGGGACGACAATGTAGTCGACCGTTTCGAGGTCCCGCAGATCGTAGGCTCTCGTCTCGAAGCTTTCGATCGGATCATTTTCCGTGATGTAGTCGAAGTTGCGGACATCATGCACGACGACTCGACTCCCATCAAAGTCGATCCGAGGCAGGCGTGCATGCTGGGGCGCCCAGTCGCGGTTGTTCGAAGGAGACACGGGGATCGAACCTGCGACGTCTTCCGCGGTGGGCAATGAAAGTCCTGGGAGGATGCCGTTGTTGGGAGAAGCAGATTTGTTAGCTCGACATCCGGCCAGAACGACCATCAAGATACTCGTCAGAATCGCCAACTTGACAGCCATGATGGCATCCGAGCAGCACGAGCGACAGCTTGGGCGTCGAGCCACCGCTCGGCGGCCGCTCTGTCGGTTGTCGTGCTGTGTTCGAAGTGCCTTCATCGCTCGCCTTTCTGGCGAGCGAGCTGGTACCAAAGACTACCCAAATTGACAAGGTCAATCGGGCTCGCAACCACCAACGGCGCCAGGGCCGGTGCTGAAGTGTGGTTGGATTTCGCACGGTTTGTGGGGGTGACGGGTTGATTGAGTTCCGCTGGTCCAGTAGGGTCACGCCCACAGGAGAACATCACCATGCGATTGGTCACTTACCAAAGTGTTTCAGGGCCGCGAGTTGCGGGAATCCGCGACGGCCAGTATGTCGATTTGGCTCAGACAGATCCCTCTTTGCCAAATACGCTCAAGGAACTGCTCGCGGCAGGTCCTGCTGCTTTAGAACGAGCTCGACAATCGATCGCGACGGGCCAGGCGTTTTCCGCCGAGGGAATTCAACTGCTGGCGCCGATTCCCAACCCTGAGAAGGTGATTTGCATCGGGCTGAACTACGCGGACCATGCGGCCGAATCTGGGGCAGCGATCCCGACCGAGCCGGTGGTGTTTAATAAGTTTCCGACCGCCGTCAGTGCTCCCGGCGCTCCAATCGTTCTGCCCAAGGTGACCGAAAAGGTCGACTACGAAGCGGAACTCGTCGTGGTGATCGGCGTGGGTGGGCGGCACATTCCCGTGGAACAAGCCTACTCGCATGTGGCCGGGTACACCTGTGGTCACGACGTTTCCGCTCGCGACTGGCAATTGCAGAAACCGGGCGGTCAGTGGCTGCTGGGGAAGACCTTCGACACGTTCGCGCCGTTCGGCCCGGCGTTGGTGACGTCCGACGAGGTGAGCGATCCTGGCAATCTGAACATTGCCTTGCGGATCGATGGCGTAACCTTGCAGAACTCAAACACCCGCCAGCTGATCTTCTCGATCGACAAGCTGATTTCGTACGTCTCGGGCGTCTGTACGCTCAAGCCGGGCGATGTGATCTTCACGGGCACCCCGCCCGGCGTGGGTGCGGCCCGCAAGCCTCCGATCTTCCTCCGGCCTGGCAATCGAGTGGAAGTGGAGATAGAGGGGTTGGGCGTCTTGGAGAATCCGGTCGTTGCGGAGTAGGCGCCGGAACGCCTCGCCACCTGGTAAGGTTGTACGGTCCAGGTAGAGTTTCGGGCTAGAACTGCCGAATTGTTCTCCAAGGGGATACGCCGCCGGGGGCGGCTGTCGACGTTTCCCGATCACTCTGCGCGGCGGAGCCAGACAGCGTCATGGAATTCCGACGCAGTGGACAATCTAATCAGCGACGGCGACGAGTACTCAAGGAGGACACGTCGCCCGCAGCAGCCGACGAGGCGGCGGAAGCCACCCCGCGACGTCGTCGTCGTGGGGGCGGTGCTACGCAGCGGCCTTATACCGATGCGGCGCTCGTCGAACATCAGGCTCGTGTGACCGACCTGATTCCCAAGCGCCCTTGGACTTTACTCGTCCTCATTCTGTCATCGCTGTTGGCCGTCACCTTCGTCCAGGCCTTGTATGCTCACCGGCATTGGGGCGCGAAGCTGGTTGGCGAACATAATTTGTCGGCGCTCGATCCCACGACCCGCGGCAGCCTGTCGGCGTGGCTGTCGTCGGCCCTTTTGGGGCTAGCGGCGGTCGCTTGCGTCAGCGTGTTTTCGATCCGCCGACATCGCATTGACGACTATAAGGGACGGTATCGTCTTTGGTTGAGCTTGGCGGTCGTCTGTCTCTTGGCGAGCATTGATGCGACGACCGATTTGCACGCAGTCGCTCGGCACGCGCTCGAGGTGGTCGCTAGTCGTTATGCGAGTGGGACTTCATTAGGCGAGTACACGCGGTTCTGGTGGGTCGCCTTTAATCTGGTCTTGGTGGTGGTCATCTCGGGCCGGATGAGTATCGAGATGCGTCGGAGCGTCGGGGCATCCGCGTGGGTGGTCGCGGCGGCGGCAAGTTACACGATGGTTGGGGCTCTAGAACTGGACTACGTATCCGCCTCCTCTCCCTTTACGCTGATCTTGATGCAATCGTCGGCGAAGATGGCGGGAGATGCGGCGCTATTGTTCGCGATCGGCACCTACGCTCGCTACGTTTTCCTCGACTCGCAAGGCATCTTGGCTCAACGTCGCGCCGAACGCGAAGCCCGCCGCCGCAAGGCTCGAGCGGAACGGGAAGCTCGTCGTCAGGCGAAGGCGGAGGCCAAGGCATTGGCGGTAGCGGAAAAGGCGGCTCGCAAGGCTGCGAAAAAGTCGGGAGCCAAGGAAGCGGAGCCGGAAAATTCCGAGGACGAGAGCGACGAGTCGGTAGAGAAGAAGACCACGGAGGCTGCGCCCAAGGAGTCGGCGCCGGCGGCCAAGCCGAGTGCGCCAGCGGCCGCGAAACCGACCGAGTCGAAGAGTACACCTCCCGCCAAGCCAGCGCCCGCCGCGAAACCAACGCCTGCCCCGGCAGCGGCCGCGGACGACGACGAGGACGAGGAAGAAGACGACGATTCGGGCTCGAATCTCTCGCGAGCCGAACGCAAGCGGATGAAAAAGCTCGCGCGGCGCGAAGGACGCAAGGCGGCCTAGTTGGACAGCACCAGGTTTAGTCGCTTGAGCCAACTATAACCGGTTACAGGATGAGTATTTAGAGTGGGTCGAGCAATCGACGGCGTCGGCATGGATCGCTCCGTGAGCGAACATCGATAAGACGACGTTTTCTCTTCGCTCGAAAACGAATTCCATGAGTGAAGATCAGCGAAGAGGAGAGTTCCCAGAACTCGACCTGCTCCGCGCCCAAGAAAAGGGAACACTGATCTTCGCTGATCCTCACTCATCGGGTCAGACTGTCCGAACTAGGTTTCTGGAAAATGGCTTCCTCCGCTCCGTCCTGATTCGTGGCATTAGTGCGATTCGTGGTCCACTTCCTTTGGTGTTTTGCAGCCGTGAACTCGGCGAACCTGACTCTGTCCAGCGAAGCCACCCGCCTCGTCGAAACGCCCGCAATGCGCTACATTGCGAGCTGCCAAACGCTGGCTTAGGCCCCTTCTGCTTTGGGAATGTCCTTTATGACGGTTCGTACTCGATTCGCTCCCAGTCCGACTGGTTACCTGCACATTGGCGGCGTGCGGACGGCGCTTTTCAATTGGCTGTTTGCTCGCCAGCACGGCGGTCAGTTCCTGCTGCGAATTGACGACACGGACCAACAGCGAAACGTGGCCGAAGCGTTGCAGCCGATCCTGGATGGGTTTCGCTGGTTAGGGCTCGATTGGGACGAAGGACCAGACGTGGGTGGGCCTCATGCTCCTTACTTTCAGTCGCAGCGATTACCCGGTTATCAGGCGGCGGTCGCCCAGTTGTTGGCTCGGGGGGCGGCTTACCGCGACTATGCGACGCCCGAAGAGTTGAAGGCGGAACGCGAGGAGGCCGAACGCGAGAAACGCCCGCTGATCTACAGCCGACGTTGGATGGCGAGCACGGATGCGGATGCTGCTCGTTTCGAGTCCGAGGGACGGAAGGCGGCCGTGCGATTGAAGATGCCGCGCGAGGGACAATGTCAATTCACGGATTTGATTCGTGGTCCCGTGTCTTTTGATTGGGCGGCCGAGCAGGATCATGTGATTCAACGTGCTGACGGAACCTGCCTGTACCACATGGCCAGTGCGATCGACGACCACGATTTCGAGATCACTCATGTGATTCGCGCGGTCGAGCATTTGTCGAATACGCCGCGGCAGATCTTCATCATGCAGAGTTTGGGATACGAGTTGCCCGAATTCGCTCACCTCCCCTACGTCGCCGAACCGGGAAGCGCGAACAAGCTGAGCAAGCGGAAAATCGCCCAGTACCTCAAGCACGTCGACTTCCGCAAGCTGCATGAGCACGCCCTGGGCATTGCGAATGCCATAGGACAGGCGACGGCCGCCGAGACGTTCAATCCGGTGATCGTCGACTTCTACCGAGTGGCCGGGTACGCGCCCGATGCGATTCTGAACTATCTCCTGTTGCTGGGATGGTCCTACGATGACAGCAAAGAGGAGTTTACTCGCGACGAGATGATCCGACTGTTCTCGCTGGAGCGTGTGAACAAAGCGCCGGCCAGTTTCGACCCCAAGAAACTGTGGGCCTTTCAGGATCGGCACATGCGCGGGGTCCCCGTGAAGCAGAAGGTGCCGCAGATGCTGGGCTATTTGCAGAAGGCCGGCTATGTGACCAAGCCGCCGCCTTGTGATGTGGGCCCTTACGTGCAGGCGATCATCGAGGCGGCGGGCGACCGGATCAAGACCGCGGGCGACATCTTGAGTTACACCGAGTTTTTCGTCGCGGACGAAACGCTGCCCTACGACGAAGCCGACTTTGCGAAACAGTACGCGACCTCAGCCGCCATCGAGCTGGTGCGGGGTTTTCGGGATCGCGTCGTATCGCTCGAACGGTTTGAACCTGCCTCGTTAGAGGAACTGTTGAAGGCCTACGTGGCCGAGCGTGGGGTCAAAATTGGGCAGTTGATCCACCCGCTACGGCTGGCCGTCACCGGAAAGTCGGTCGGGTTAGGGCTGTACGAGGCAATGGCGATCCTGGGGCGGGGACGCAGTTTGGCTCGCATCGACCGAGCCTTGACCAAAGCGGGGGCGAGCGGCGTTGAGTCGGCGAAGGGGTGACCGCTCCTCCTTGGCTCGCCCGTCTGGCCCAAGTTGGTTAGAATGCGGCCTGCGAGGCGGATAGGATTCCTTAGAGTAGAGAGAGACCAGGGATGAGTAGCGGCGACTCGACGCGCAACGACTTTATTCGTGACATCATCGACGAGCATCTACGGACGGGAAAACATGGCGGGCGAGTTCACACTCGCTTTCCTCCCGAACCGAACGGCTACCTGCACATTGGCCATGCCAAGTCGATTTGCCTCAACTTCGGGATCGCTCGCCAGTATAACGGCAAGTGCAATCTACGGTTTGACGACACCAACCCGACGAAAGAAGACGTCGAGTATGTCGATTCGATCATGGAAGATGTGCGCTGGTTAGGGTTCGACTGGGATGGGCTGTACTACGCCTCGGATTACTTCGAGCAGCTCTATCAGTGGGCCGTTCAGTTGATCAAGCAAGGGCTGGCTTACGTCTGCGACTTGACCGCTGAAGAGGTGCGTCTCCATCGAGGGACGTTGACGGCGCCAGGGAAAGGGAGTCCTTACCGAAGTCGTTCGGTGGAGGAGAACCTGGAGCTGTTCGAACGGATGCGAAAGGGGGAATTCCCGGATGGCAGTCGGACGTTGCGCGCCAAAATCGACATGGCGGCCTCGAACGTCAACTTGCGCGATCCCGTGTTGTATCGCATCCTGCACGCGGAGCATCATCGCACGGGTGATCAGTGGTGCATTTATCCCATGTACGACTACGCTCATGGGCAGAGCGATTCGTTGGAAGGCATCACGCATTCCATCTGCACGCTCGAATTTGAAAACCATCGACCACTGTACGATTGGTTCATCCAGACGCTCGGCATCTATGCTCCGCAGCAGATCGAGTTTGCTCGACTCAATCTGACCTACACCGTCATGAGCAAGCGACGATTGCTGTCGCTGGTTCAAGAGAAGTTCGTGAATGGCTGGGACGATCCGCGGATGCCGACGATTGCGGGCATGCGTCGCCGGGGGTACACGCCCGAGGGAATTCGTCAATTCTGCGCCACGATCGGCGTGACGAAATTCAACAGCCTCACCGATGTGGCTCTGCTGGAGCACTGCCTCCGCGACGACTTGAACAAACGAGCGCCGCGCGTCATGGCCGTGCTGAATCCACTGAAGGTCGTGCTCACCAATTTCCCCGAGGGGCAGGTCGAACAGTTGGAGGCGGTCAACAACCCCGAGGATCCAGCGGCGGGCAATCGGTTCATCCCGTTCGGGCGAGAGCTCTACATCGAGCAGGACGATTTCCGCGAGACGCCGCCGAAGAAGTTCTTCCGGTTATCGCCGGGCGTCGAAGTGCGACTTCGCTATGGCTACTACATCAAGTGCCAGGAAGTGGTGAAGGATGCGGCGGGGAATATCGTCGAGTTGCGTTGCACGTATGATCCGGAGACTCGAGGCGGCCGCTCGCCCGATGGACGCAAGGTGAAGTCGACGATTCACTGGGTCTCGGCGGCTCAAGCCGTTCCGGCCGAAGTGCGATTGTACGATCGCTTGTTCCTGAAGGAGGACATGAACGATCTGGCGGAAGGCGAGGATTGGCGGGGCCATCTGAATCCACAGTCGTTGACGACTGTCCAGGCCTTTGTCGAGCCATCGCTGGCGAACGCCGCGACTGGCGGCGTGCCATTCCAATTCGAACGACAAGGCTATTTCCATTTAGACCCCAAGGACACGCGTCCTGGGCATTTGGTGTTTAATCGCACCGTGACGCTCAAGGACGCCTGGTCCAAGATCGAGAAGAAAGACCAGGGCGAGTAGCGTGGAAGAAACCACCCTGCAACTCGAAGGCGGCTTGGGACGACTCGATCAAGCCGCCATCGTCTTGTATCTGGTGGGGACTTTTGGGATCGCTTGGTGGTTTGGAAGAAAGCAGGAAAGCGTGGACGACTTCCTGGTGGGAGGTCGTCACATGCCCTGGTTCGCGGTCGGCTTGAGCATACTCGCGACGCTGTTTTCGACCCTGTCTTACCTCGGTGTGCCGGGCGAGATGATCAAGCATGGGATAGGCCACTTCATGGGCTATCTCGGGTTGCCGCTGACCGCGACCGTGATCACGGTCTTCTGGATTCCCTTCTTCATGCGGTTGCGGCTGACGAGCGCCTACGAGTATCTCGAGAGGCGATTCAACTACGGGCCGCGTTTCCTCGGCGCCATGCTCTTCCTTTTCCTACGACTGGGATGGATGAGCATGGTGATCTTTGCCGCGTCGATGGCGCTCGATCGAATCAAGGGCCCTGACATCGCCTGGTTGCCGGGGCCCGATCTCTACTGGTGGATCGCCCTGATTGGCGTGATTGCCGCCGTCTACACATCGGTGGGGGGCATTCAGGCGATGATCTGGACGGATGTGTTGCAGTGCCTGCTATTGCTGGCGGGCGTTTTGCTCGCCATTGGCTACGTGGTGTGGAGCGACGGGACGGGACCGCTCGATTGGTGGAAGGTGGCGCGAGACCATGGGCAGAAGCACACCACGCCGCCTCTCTTCTCGTGGGATGTAACGGTGCGAGTGACGGTGGTGACCGCGATGGTCAATAACTTCTTTTGGAACATCTGCACGCATGGTTCGGACCAAGTGGTGTTGCAGCGTTACTTCTCGACCGCCTCGCTGCAGGCCGCTCGACGCAGCTACTTCATCAACTTGACGGTCGACGTATCGATGGGGATCCTGTTGTCGCTGGCGGGACTGGCGTTGTTGGCGTTCTACCTTCGCCATAGTTCGCTGCTGCCCGCGGATGCGACGTCGGCGGTGTCCGCCGCCGACAAGTTGTTTCCGCACTTTCTGGGTACTCAATTGCCGCCGGGCTGCGCGGGGCTCGTCATGGCCGCATTCCTGTGCGATGCGATTCAAACGCTCGAGTCGGGTGCGAATGCGATTACCGCGGTAGTGACGAACGATTTCGTGCCGCGATTGCGCAGAGGAGGAAAACGCTACTTTTCGGAACTCGGTTTTGTGCGATTTTTGACGGTAATCGTATCACTGCTGGTCACCGCCAACGCCTATTTCGTCGTACGCATCACGGCGACGTATGAATTGACGCTCGTCGACCTCATGCCTCGCTTCTTCAACATGTTTGTCGGTCCCTTGGCCGCGATGTTCTTTATTGGGATGTTCCTCCGCCGTTGCACGGCGCGGTCGACGGTGCCGGCAGTGTTGGTAGGGATCGCCGTGTCGATCGCCTGGAGTTGGTGGCCCATGCTTACCGGATCGGCCGTGCGTCCCACCCCATTCTTGTCCATCGCCGTCCCTTGCTTGACGACGATTTTGACCGCATTTCTGTTGGGGTTGGTCGTCGAGAATGGCCGACCACATTCGGGGTGGAATTTCACTTGGCGAGCCGTCGTTAAGGGGAGCGAACCTGCGGATAAAGCACCCTTGAACTAAGGCGTCTCCCATCGCACCAAATGAAGATTTGGTATGCTGAAAAATCCGAACCGGTGAGGGGAACAGGAGGTGTCGATTGCTTTCGGAAGTGGAAAAGACTCGACTCCGGGTTTCTCGGACTACGGACGCGAAGAAGAAGTCGCAATACGGCCAGTTTTGACGCCCGCGGGAACCGCGGCGTTCATGGCAAGCTTTTTCCTAAGGCCTCAGGCGCGTGTCGACTTTTGGATGCCGGCGCTGGCATTGGCTCACTGACGTCGGCCTTCTTGGAGCGGTGGCGTTCTGGCGATCTTTCGTTCGATAAAGTCGAACTTGATGCGTTTGAAATTGACTCGACCTTGCATGGCCATTTGAAGGAGACGCTTGCACGATGGAGCGACGCTCGATTCACTCCGCATGTGCATGGCGAGGACTTCATCCTCGCCGCTGTCGACTCACTCGCGGGCGGACTATTTGCCGAGCGTCTTCCACGTTACACCCACGCCATTTTGAATCCGCCTTATAAGAAAATCGGCAGTCAATCACAGCATCGCCTCGCATTGCGTCGCGCGGGAATCGAAACCGTAAACCTTTATTCGGCTTTTGTTGCTTTGGCCGTGGCGTTGTCTGAGCCAGGTGGACAAGTCGTCGCGATTATTCCGCGAAGTTACTGCAACGGACCTTATTATCGCCCTTTTCGAGACTTCATTCTCGAACGTGCCGCCATTCACAATCTGCACCTCTTTGATTCGCGAAACAAGGCCTTCAAAGACGACGCAGTCCTGCAAGAAAATGTGATCATTCGGCTTGAGCGTGGGGGCAACAAGGGGATGTAACGGTTTCCACTTCGACGGATGATACGTTCGAGGATTTGCAAGAAACGGTACACGCATTCGAGAGAATCGTGTCTAGCGATGACCCAGAGCGATTCATTCACATTCCAACCACGACTCATCGAGGTGTACTTGAGCTTGCCACGGAGATTCGATATTCGCCTACCGATCTTGGAATCAAGATATCAACGGGGCCAGTTGTTGAGTTTCGGCTCAAGGAGTACTTGCGGGCCATGCCAGGGCCGACAAGTGTTCCGCTGCTTTACCCATGCCATTTCGCCAGCGGTCGCGTCACTTGGCCGATAGCCGGTGCGAAAAAGCCGAACGCCATCGAGCGAAATGCCGCCACCCAGAAGCGGCTCTATCCGAAGGGGTATTATTGTGTGGTGCGACGCTTCTCATCCAAGGAGGAGACGCGGCGAATCGTGGCGAGTGTCGTGGAACCACGCGTGTTTGGTAAAACTGAGTACTTGGGATTCGAGAACCACTTGAACATTTTTCACGACGCCAAACGTGGTTTACCGAGATCGCTCGCCTTTGGGTTAGCTGTGTTCCTGAACTCAACCGCTGTGGACGAAGCTCTTCGTCGCTTTAATGGTCACACTCAGGTAAATGCCACGGACTTGAACCTCATGAAGTACCCAAGTCGTGATGTTCTTATGGAACTAGGCGAATGGGCTCAGCAACAAGAATCGCTGACGCAGGAAGTGATCGACAAGAGACTCGGGGTTGTGACCGTATGACGAATGTCAATCGGAGGCGTCAAGTCAAGGCTGCGCAGCAAGTACTCGCGGAGTTAGGAATGCCGGATGCGCAGCAAAATGAACGATCTGCGCTTTGCCTATTAGCTCTTCTTGATCTGACGCCGGATAAGCCTTGGTCGGCGTCCAGTGATCCGCTGATTGGCATTACTCCAATAATGGACTGGGTGCGTCAGCATTATGGAAAAAGGTATTAACCCAACACCCGCGAGACGTTTCGGCGTCAAACAATGCACCAATTCTGCGAGGCAGGAATTGCATTGTACAACCCAGATCAGCCTGATCATCCTGTGAATAGTCCCAAGGCCGTCTATCAGATCGAACCAGCTGCGCTCGCACTTCTTCGTATCTTTGGAACGCTTGAGTGGAGGCATTCGCTGAGTGAATTTCTTGCCCGACGTCAATCTCTAGTCGCTCGGTACGCAAAAGAGCGCGAGCAACACCAAATCCCGGTTAAGATCGCTCCTGGGAAGGAAATCATCCTGAGTCCCGGCGAGCACAGCGAGTTGATTCGAGCAGTTATCGAAGTGTTTGCACCTCGTTTCGCTCCAGGCAGCGTGCTCGTTTACGCTGGCGATACGGGCGAAAAGTGGGGCTATTTTGATGAGAAATTATTACTTGATTTGGGAGTCAGCGTTGAGTTGCATGGCAAAATGCCGGATGTGGTGCTTTACTACGAATTGAACCATTGGCTGTTACTGATTGAGTCGGTTACGAGTCACGGACCGGTAGACGGAAAAAGACATGCTGAACTCACTCGTCTCTTTTCCACCTCTGTCGCCGGATTGGTTTTCGTTACGGCATTTCCGAATCGATCCCAGTTGAGCCGTTATTTGGCGGAGATTGCCTGGGAGACGGAGGTCTGGGTTGCGGACTCGCCGTCGCACCTAATTCACTTCAATGGAGAACGGTTCCTCGGGCCTTATCCAGCGATCGAATAGAGTCTCAAAGGACTTTCCCCTGCAAACCCCGCCTATCAAGCTAGTTTCCGCTCCGTCAGAACGCTCAGGATGCCGCGGCAGAACTCGGGCAAATCGTCCGGTTTGCGGCTTGACACGAAATGTCGATCCACGACCACCGGTTGATCTTCCCACAAAGCTCCCGCGTTGATGAGGTCGTCCTTGATTCCGGGCGAACCGGTCACGCGAACACCGCGATAGACTCGGGCGGAAATGGGGATCCAGCCGCCGTGGCAAATGGCGGCGACCAGTTTCCCTGACTCGGCGAAATCGCGAGTCAATTGCAGCACTTTGGGGTCGCGCCGCAGTTTGTCGGGCATGAAACCGCCGGGGACGACCAGTCCGGTGAAGTCGGCTGCCTCCATGTCGTCGATCGCCGCGTCCGACACGCAGGGGTAGCCGTTCTTGCCCGCGTAGGTGGCTCCCATCGCCGGGCCCGCGACGACGACTTTGGCGCCCGCTTCGATCAGACGCAATTTGGGATACCAGAGTTCGAGATCTTCGTAGATATCGCCCACGAAGACGAGAATGCGGTGATTCTTTAGTGGGCGATCCGCGGCGATTGGTTGGGACATGATTCGAGACTCCGAGCCTGGCTTGCCTAAACATTCGGCGGATTATAGGGCGCCGCGACTTGTCTCCTAGTAGACGTCACTTTCGACGGGCGCCGCTCGGGCGGAGTCAAGCTTCTCCCACCCCGCCCTACCCCAGGTCACGTATTCCTCTAGAATCAGACGCACTTACCAGGCCAGAGTGCGACGAGGAGCAAGACCATGAGCGGGACACTAGATCGTTCTCCAGGTGCAGATGATGCCAGTTCAGCGCCCAAATGGCAGCCCTTGAGTCCTCGGCAACGACGAGTGGCGGGGGTGCTGATCGAGAAGGCCAAGACGGTTCCCGACAGCTATCCCATGACGATCAACTCGCTCATCTCCGGCTGCAACCAGAAGAGCAACCGCGACCCTCACATGGACCTCAGTGAGGAGGATATCGAGCAGGTGCTGGAAGAACTGCGAGCGATGGGAGCGGTTGTCGAGATTCAAGGCGGCGGGCGAGTTCCCAAGTACAAGCACAATCTCTACGAATGGTTTGGCGTCGACAAAGTCGAGATCGCGGTCTTGGCTGAACTTTTACTCCGCGGCCCGCAAACTCTGGGGGAACTCCGCACCAGGGCGGCTCGCATGGAGCCGATCCCGGATCAAGGGACCCTCCAAAACCTGTTGCGTCTGTTGCAGTCCAAGAAACTGTTGCTCGAGTTGACGCCGCCAGGTCGCGGCCAAATCGTGACTCACAACATCTACAAAGATCGGGAACTCCCCGAACTCAAAGCCCGCTACGCCGGCCATCGGCCAGGCGCCGCGGACGACGAGGACGAGGACGATCGGCCGCGAGGCGCCATGCCTAGCGCCTCGACGCCATCGCCTGCATCGTTCGCTGCGCCGACGCCCGCGGCTCGTGTAAGCCAGCCAGCGACCACGCCAAGCGTCACCTTGGACATGTTCGCCGAGCTACGTGTGGAAGTCGCGGAGTTGCGAGCCGAAGTCTCGCGACTACGGGACGAATTCCGCAAACTGCTGGAGTAACGCCGCCCAAGTTTGGACGGCGTCATTTCTCGTCCTTTACAGGCGTGTTGGATTCGCCAACGATCTTCACGTTGGTGGAGAGATAGTAGGGGACGTCATTGACCCCAGCGAACACGAGTTCGCCGAAGAGTGCGGCGCAGCCCGCACTAGGCAACGGAAGGCGACAAATCCACGCGTCGCCCTCGCGTTCCGCGTCGGTCGACTGCCACTCCGACTTACGGAAGTCTCGATTCGTGGACGACGTCGCCCAAGCGGATACCTTTTGCGGCGGACGTTCACTCTTCACTCGCAATCGCAAGTGATCGTCTTGTGTTTCGAACTCCCACTCGATCTTCGGCAGCGCCTTGCCCGAGATCGTCTGTTCATGGAGAGCGGTTAGCCCGCCCACCAGACGCGCGGCATCCTTGAGTCCATGTCCATTGTTGGGGACATAAAGCAAGTGCTTCTGCCCTGGCAGCGAGTCCCAGTAGAGATTGCACGCGTCGAGCGGCCAGTAGGGATCGTTCGTGCCGAGCACGATGAGTTTCGGCTGCGTCAATTGCTCACGGTACGAGTAGGGATCGACAATCTGCAACAACCCTTGACCGTTGGGCGTCTCGAAGACCTTGTCGAGGCCGCGGCGAGTGTAGTCGGCGATCATTGGCGAGTGGACTCCCCAGGTCGCCACTTGATGTCGCATCTGTGGGGCGATGTTGAGCACATCGATCACCATGGGGGCGATCGCCGCAGCTCGCTTGTCGATAGCGCCAGTCAGCCATGTCGTCCAGCCACGCTTCGACCCGCCGCTCACCGTAAACGACTCGATGCCCAGCGACCACTCGCTTTTCGCAAATTCTTGCACGGCGTCCATGGCACGCGATGCACTCTTCACCATCGGCAACAGCAAGGGCCATTCGGGATCTCGCGACTTCATGTACTCGTCGAACGTGTAGGCAATGATCGCGTCTTCGGTCTTGCCATCAAAGATTGGCTGAAAAGGAACGTGCATCAAAATGGCGACAGGCGTCCGCGCTTGCTCGGCGGCTAAAGCCAGTAATTGCGACTCGCGAGGAAGGTTGGGCTCGAAGTCGGCGCGATCCAGGTCGGGCTTCCAGCTGCCGCCGCCGATAAACAAGATGGCTTGCTTGCAGTCCGCCGGCGCCGACGCTGGCTTGATGACGTATAGCTGATGCTTCCAAGCAATTCCTCGCCAATTCTGCGAGGTCATGCGAAGTTCGGCGTAGGTGGCTGTCAACACCTTGCCCGACCGTCGCTTCTCCCAGCGATAGGAATCGTCCGGCCGATTCACGTAACTTCTTAAGGCATCCTTGGTGTTAGCGAGCTCCTCGGCGGCGACCGACGAGACCGCGCAGCAAAGGATCGCCCAGATTCCGAGTTGGCAGCCAAAACGCAGCTGTGCCACAGCGATAACTCCCGCGTTGAACGTCTGCAAGCGTCCCAGCGAATGATGGGACTTGAGTGCTCAATATCTTACGCAAGAGGAATCAACGGGGCGAGTCGGTGAAGTGAATGTGTCGAGCGAACTCGGAGTTTCTTACCCTAGGCTCAGATATCCCAACAGACCCACTTGAAAGGCTGCCACGCTGCTGGCGACCGCATACGAGTATTTTTCAAAGCGAGCGTAGAGGAACAGAAGAACCGAGATCACCAGCGCGGTTCCCAAGGCCTTGGCCCCCAGAAACCACGTCACCTCGCCTTGCTGCATTTCAATCAGGGCTCGACCCACGGGATTCCGTTCGAAGTCCATAATCACTTCGCGAAAGACAAATACGAGCAGAGCGTCATAGAATGAGACGACGGCGATCCATGCGCAGATCAACCCATATGCGCAATCGCGAGCACGCCGATCGAGTTGTAGGCCGTTTGCCAACTGCCCGCCCAACAAGGCTCGCCACGGGCGCAACTTCTCGGTCAGGGTGGGGAAGTACGAGTACAGCATGAGCAAATCTCCTCACAATCTACGTTGTCGATGAACTCCGTTTCGGGAATGCAACTCGGTGGGCTTAGGGGGATGTCGCATCAGTGGAGGGAGGGATCATGGAGAGCCGCGAGGCCTCCATGCGAGCAGGTTGTATGCACATCACGTGCCGAAATACTGGACGAGGTTTGCCAGAATCGCGGTTGTTTATGCGGTGTAAGCGGTTACGCAGATCCGCGGATCATCAGCGAGAACGCGATGGTGCCCAGATAGCAGGCGATTTGCCCGTGAAGATGCAAACCTGTTAAGCAGTAGGATTCGCCGTAAACAAGGCGTCATACGGCGAATCAGACGGGTCTGCGATGAAGGGTGAAAGAGGAAGCGGCCGGCGACATGCGGCGACTGCGATAGAGCTCAGTTCCTCGCACGCACACCGCACTAGAAGCGGCGATGCTGTCTGTAGGGAATGCGTGCCGTGTTAATTTTCGGCGCCATGGCGACCCCGATCCAGCCGTCGTGGATGACGAACTGATTCACTTCGAGATCGTTCAGTTGCGGTTGTCGAGCCATCGAGTGATTGATCAGGCGAATCGGCCGATTCTTGGACAGCACCTTGGCGAAGATCGCCCGCAGCGCCACTTGATTCCCCAGTCCACGCCGTTCGCCGCCCAGTTCGATGATGCCGTCTCGCACCAAGTTCGCTTCACGCTGATCGGTCGAAGGGACGTAAGTCGCGCGTACCTCGAAGTTGCGCCAGCGATTGCCGCGGCCTTGGGCAAGTTCAGCGATCCGCAAGGTCAACTGCACTTGTCCATGATCACAGCGAACGCGGATTCCCTCGATGGGGGCGAAGGTGATCGTGACGTCTTCGGGCAGATCTTCGGGAATCGTGGGAGAGGGACGGTCAAACTTGGCGGCGAGTTCTCGGTAAAGTTCGTCGATGCTGACCTTCCGCCCACCCAGATGCAATTGGTCAAGCGTGTTATTGAACGCGGACTCATGCAACTGAACGCTGAGCCAACTGTTGGCGGGTGCTTGCGGACGAGGGGTATGGGCCGCCAATTGCTGCATACCCGCCAGTCGGTAGCGGACGATGAGTCGTTGTTCCGTGGTTTCGAAGTCAATCGGCGTCGGTTCGAGCCCCAGTTTACGAAGCGGCGAGAGCCACTTCTGTTGGAATTCGCCTTCCGCGTCCGAGAGTCGCTTCTGCACTTCCTCGTCGAGTCGTTGGCGAGCGAGCATCGCTACCTTCTCCTCGACTTCGGTTTCGGCCCGAGCCGACTCTTCCTGGTACTTTCGATTGGCGATGGAGCGAGCCAGCATATTGAATAGCGGGATTCCGTCGTAATCGGTCTCAAAACCGCGTAGATCCGAAGACGATCGGGCGCGAGCCTCGGCCCGTTCCAGTCTCACGCCTCGTTTGTCGACCGTAACATGCTTACGGGCGTCGTAATTCGAATATGCGTCTTGATAGAAGGTGGCGGGCCCCTTGCGACTCTCCGTCTGAGCGGCCACATCGCCGCGGGCTTCCAAGCCGAGCCGCCATTGCCAACGATCAGGCACCAGGAACACGCGAATTCGCGATGACGTTTGGCTCTGTCCCTGCACATGCGCATCGCGGATCACATCGTCCACCGCTTCGACCGTCGAGTGTTCGCTAGGGAGCACGCGATTGATCAGCGACGCCGCAATCGCGACTCGCACGTTCGCGTTGCGATAGTGATCGTTCAGTGGTTGAGCCAGGCGGTTTTCAATCTCCAGCGGCGACCAACGCAATGTTTGGAACCCGCGAGCCAAGCCCTGGGAGTCGCCCTGCGAGAAGGTTCGCTCGTACTGCTCGACCAAGGTCAGCAGGTCGGAAAGTTGCACGCGATCGCGTGCATATTGACGCAGGGTTGCGGCCCAATTCACAAATACGGGCTTCTTCAGGAACTCGGCCTGGGAATCTCCTAGACTCGAAGCGTCCAAGCGACTCAGTATCCGCCTCGCCAGGGTGCGTTGCTCAAGGGTCGGTTGATCTAAACTTGTCTCAAGGCCCCGCGCCGCCTCGACGCAGAGGTACTGTTTCCAGGAAGAGCCATTTTGAGTTGTGGACAAGTAGGCGTCGACGGCTGCCCGAGCGACCGCGGTCTCCTGGGTGGCTTGCAATGTCCAGGCGTCCGACGCGAGGCCCGAGACTGCCAGTTCATGCACTGCGGTCCAAACCGCCACGCGACGCGACAGCGAGTAAGAGCAGCGAATGAGTTCACTGCGGCTCGGTAAGTCGGCCAACTGTTCGGCCGCTTGAGGAGCGATGTCCGCCAAGCCACGTAAACGCGCGAGCGCATCGCTCGACGCGTGATCGTCCAGTCGCCGAATATTCTCCAGCCGTTTTAGTTCTCGCTTGACTGCTGTCGTCCACTCCACGGCGATACCTGCTTGTCCCAGTTCTTCCAGCCCTTCCAGCAGCGTTACGGGGGTGGGCCATGCGGAGCCTTGGTTCTCGACGTCCGCAGTCGCTGATGCCGCCCCCGACGGTTCGGTTGGCGAGTCAGAGATTCGGATGCGAACAGGAGACCGCATGGGATTCGCCGCTGTCGCGTCGCGGCTTTCGCCCTGGATCGACATCGGCGAGCTGTTACTGGAACGGGGGGACGATGCCGCGGATGTCGCATCCGCCGCGGCTTCATCCACTCGCGGCTCGGGGCGCGGTCGAAGTGTATTCTCGGGCTTGGAGCGAATAGCGATTCGACCTGTCTCGACCGGCGACGTTTGATTCTGGGCGAGATTGTCCGGCCGGAATTCCACGAGCGGCTCGTCCTTGATCGATGCCTGCTCTGTTGAATCTTGGCCGGTAACGCTGTATTCCGAGGCGTCGCGGTCGGCTTGCAATGATCCGCGAATACTCCGCGGCTCTTCGGTTGAGACAAATTGAGGGATGTCGATTCCGTCAGGGGAGGTTTCGATTTGCGAAGCGACCGCTTCGTCGCGAGCGATGCGAGGGCTCAGAAGATCCTGATTCACCGCAAGTCGCGGTTGGATTAAATGGGATTCCACGCTGGGGTCGGAGGGCACGCTTCGCCGAGCAACTCGGTAGTCGGACTCGGGAGCTTCGGCCGCGGGCGCATCGACATCGTCGCGAACCCGTTGTCGCCAACCATAAGGCGCGATCAGGCTGAGCACGGCGACCGCGAGCACTAGGATTACGAACGGCCATGCAGGCAGGCGTGATGCCAATCGACTCATTCGATCTTCCCACCCCCAAGTGAATCCCGCGTTCGATCGTCGCCGACTGGAAGGCGAATCGATCGGATGACGCGCCGCGGCTGTCCCACCGCCGACACCATCGTTAAGGATCGACTCGGCCCGCAAACAGATTCGACCGTTCTTTATCTCGCCGTACAGGTTACCCGGCACGGTTAAAATGGCGGAGCATAGGCAGAGTTTGACGCGTATCGCCCAGGGGTTTCCCCCTCAAGCCTGCCCGCTCAAGGCGATGGAGGTCCCGAGGCAGTTGGCTGTCTATCCGGCAGAAAGAGGGGCGAGCAAAGCTCTTTCGGCCCTCCAGCGTTGCCCTTCTAGGCCGACAGGCTGCGGGTTGTCACACTCGCCTGGCCTCTCTACCATACGGCCGAAGTCGATGGGGTGAGCCGGATTGAGCACGAGATTGTTTATGGCGATGGGGCGTTGCCTAGTATTCGAGCGGTCGGGGTATTGGGCGACGGCCTTGCGGCGAGTGCTCCCGGACAAGAGCGCTCGTCTGGTCGAAATTCGCTCCTGGGATCAATTGATCGTCGAGCTGACAGAGGCGCCTGCGAGTGTGATCTGTATGGAAGCGCTTGGGATTCGTCCCGATGAGATCATGCGGCGGCTCGCTTACCTCCACGATGAAGCGCCGTTCACTCGCGTGGTCATGCTGGCTGACGACCTGCTGACTGGCGACGATTTGAACGAGTACGAGCCGATTTGGCGGGATCTTGGCGTGGTGGAGGTGGCGCGGTCGCGACATGATCTCAAGGCCGCTTCTCGCATCGTGCAACGTCACATCCCGGAAATGTCGGAAGAGGAACCGTTGCGAGCTCGGTTGTTGCGACTTTTGCCCTGGCGCGAGGGGGGGCGCGAAGACTTCGCACGGGACAGGTCGGCGACGAAAGTACGGGTGGTGAAAGACATAAGTGCCTGCGAAACGCCGACGGAGGCGATTCCGAGCGATTCCGATACTTGGCTGGAAGTGGCCGACGAACCAGCTAAGAGCGCGGAAGGTGATTCGCGAGGTTAACGAGCTCTTTCATGCCTCAACCACTGTTTGGGGTATCGACGGTTTGGCATGATGATGATGGTTTGACATGAAGGTGGTTTGCAACGTTGAAGAGAGACTTGCGTTGAGTTTTACCCTTTGAAAGCAGCTTTCGACCCCTGCCAATCCAGGTCTGCCATTCCAGGTCGGGAAGGCGAGTAAGGCGAAGTTGAAGAGAAATAGGATTCCGATGGCGTCAACTCCAGTGAATGCGTCCGATGTGCTGAATGCTGCTGCTAGTTTCCTGGATCCCGAGACGGGGCGTGGTGCTCTTCAGCAGGGACAGATCTGGGATGCCAAGGTGACCGATGGTTGCGTAACGCTCACGTTGGGGTTGACGTCGTTTGCCGCCCCGATCGCCAAGGCGACCTGCCAACGACTCGCCGACCTCATTCGGTCGCAACTGCCCCAGGTCGTCTCAGTCGATGTGCAACTCGCTGGATTCTCGCGTCCTGCGCAACCAATGGGAGAAATTCGACTTACCGCTAAGGGAGTGATTGCCGTTGGGTCCGGTAAAGGCGGGGTCGGCAAGAGTACGATGGCGGCGAGCATTGCGTTGGGACTGCGGCGGGCCGGCTGCCTGGTCGGCTTGATGGACGCCGATGTGTACGGTCCGAGCATCCCACATCTTTTGGGCCTCCAGGGACGTCCCGAAATTGTGAATCAGAAGGTGCAGCCAATTTTCGCGGATGGCATGCCCGTGATGTCGATGGGGTTTCTAGTGCCCCCAGGGGAAGCAGTCGTCTGGCGCGGCCCCATGTTGCACGGCGCTATCACTCAGTTTCTGCGCGATACCGCCTGGGGAGAGCTCGACTACCTGATCATCGACATGCCGCCCGGAACGGGCGACATTGCCTTGACGCTTTCTCAGATGCTGCCGCTCACCGGCGCCGTCGTTGTCTGCACTCCGCAAGATGTCGCTTTGCTGGACGCCGTCAAGGCGATCGCGATGTTCCGTAAGGTCAACATCCCCGTGCTTGGCATGGTCGAGAACATGAGCGGGTTTGTTTGCCCTGATAATGGCAAACGCTATGACATTTTCGGCAGCGGCGGCGCCAAGACCCGAGCGACCGAACTGCAGATTCCGTTCCTCGGCGATGTCCCGATTCATATGTCGATCCGCGAGAACGGCGATGCCGGGACCACCGTGGCCAATTACAAGGATCCCGCGGTCGCGCCGTATCTGGACGCGATTGTGGAACGTTTGGTGCAAAACATCGCGGATCGAGTGGCGAGCACATCCGCGCCTGCTCAACTTCCGTCGCTCTGATGACTCTCTGGCCGCCTACGGGCAACTCGTACGATGGTTCAAGCGACGTGTCCCGCTCGGCGATGTGCTGATTTCGCAAACCAGCCGCCGATGGGGCCGGCCAGAAGTGCTGGCAGGAACACCAGGTTGCAGAGCAACGCGGCGGTCAACAGGGCCAGTGTTAACGCGCCAAAGCGAAACGTAGGAACGAAGTCGCTCAGCGCGAAGACCGATAACCCGATCCCAATCACTCCCCAACTCTGCACCATCGCTTGCCCGCACACGGAATAGGCGAGTTCGATCGCTTGCGCTCTCCCCAAGCCTCGCGCCGAGCCGCGACCGAACCAGAGAACGAAGTGAATGGCGTCGTCAATGGTGACTCCCAACGCGACACAGGGCGCCATTACCGAACCGATGTCGACCACCCAGCCGCACCACCCCATCGTTCCAAAGACAATCGTCATGGGGAAGATGCTCGTGAGGAACAGCAAGAGACCGCTGGTCCAGTGTCGCAGGAGCAGCCACGCCGAGATGACGACAAGCGTTACGTCGGTGCTGAAGCCGAAAATCAGGCCATCCAACAGCCCTCGTCGAGCCTTGTAGATAATCGGGACGGCTCCGGTGTAAATCGCCGTGATTCCCGTTCGGCCCGCCAGTCTTTCCGCGGTGATGGTGGGTTCGACCCTGTCGCGAAGTGCTCGCTGAAACTCACCGTAGTCCAAGTCTTCACCCGCGGCGACTCGGACGCTGATTCGCCACGCCTCTCCCTCGTCATTCGTTCGCCAGTACCCCGCCTCCGCCAGCCGGGCCAAAGCCCTGCGAAGTCGGACGCTGGCGATTGCTCCTCGGAGCGACGCGCCTTGAGGAGATTGCTTCGGCAGAAATGTGGCGGCGGAGAGCGAGCCGCTCACGCCGGGAATTTCCCCGATCTGCTCGTGGATCTGACGCACGACTTGGAGGCGTTGAGTGGCATCGAGCGAGTTGGTTGAGTCAAACCGTACTACGACCTCCAGCGGTACAAGCGCACCTAGTTTCTTTTCTAGCCACGCGTAGCTCGACACAACGGGCGTCTTGGGCGAGAAGAGACGCATGATCTGAATCGAGGTTTCCACGCGAGTGAGTCCCGTGACGCCGAGGGCCAAGAGAATCACGAAGAGACTTGTGCAGGCCAAGTGGAAGCGAGTCGTCGCGCGCAAAACCGGCTGCCAGCCGGGAGCTAGCGGCTCCAGTCCACTTTCGGGTGACGCTGGATGCTGGGTGTTGAACGGAGTTTCCGTCGGAGTGCTCGTCGGAATCAAATCGAGAAGCGCGGGGAGCGCGACGAGCTGCATGAAGAGTCCAATCAAGACGCCGAGCGCGCTAAAGACGCCGAAGAGTCGGATGGGCGCCAGGTCGCTGTACCAGAGCGATAAGAGCCCGATCGCGGTGGTGGTCGTGGCCAACGTCAGGGGTACGGCGGCATGTCTCAAGGCTTCCTTGATCGCCCGACCCGCGCCCACGCTTCGTAGTCCCTCGCGGTAGTAATTCGACAAGTGGATGGCGCCCGACATCGCGGCGACATATACCAAGGGGACCATCGTAATCAGGATCGCATTGACCGGTACGCCCAACAGAGGCGCCGCCGCCAGACTCAAGGCGGCGCTGTAGCCCGCGATGAAGAATACGATCAGCGTTAACCGTATTTCACGAAAGCAGACCCAGGCCACGAGGATTCCGACAAGTCCCGCGAGTCCCGCGAGTCGCACCAAGGATTGTGTGCTGGAGCGATCGATGGCGTCGTTCACGACGGCGGGACCGCCCAAGTGGATCTCGTTCTCGGCCACGCCGCCCTCAAGCGTGGCGCCGCGGATCTCGCCCAGGACTTGCCGTAGTCGAATCCGCGCTGAATCGCTAAGCGTCACCACAGCGCAAGTCTGCCGGCCATCGGGCCCAATCAATGTCCCACGAAGTCGCTCGACGGCGACTTTTTTCGTGAATCCCAGCCGGTCGGAGGTCATCTCGTTCACTAACTCGGCGCCGGTCGTCACGCGAGTGAATAGTGGACCGGTTCCCCGTTGCTCAGAGAGGGTTGAACGGTTGCGCAGTCGAGTGGCAACGTTGGCGAGTCTTGGATCGTCGAGCAGGCAGCCGGGCCAACTGACCACGACAAACTCTTCGCTGCCAAATTGCGAACGAAACCACTGGTATTGCCGAGTTTCCTCGAAATGTGCGGGCAACCAATCGCGAACATCGTTCACGTTGCTCCGCACCGCCGCCCCGACGCCGATCACGGTTGGAGCAAGCAAAACGGCCAACGCAACGACAATCAGAAGTGAACGACGCTTCGTCCACCGATGCAATGGCTCAGCACCACTCGTAGCAGCCACGATTCAATCAACTCGACGGCGCAGCGATACGGCCGGCATGGGCTTCGGCGGTCGCTTCAAGGGGCTTGTCGTCCGTCATTCGAGTTGGAGGACGATGCGAGTAGGTCTCGTGATCCTGATCCTGGCCAAGAAACTCGAGCACCATCCGATTGACTTGCCGCGGCCGTTCTAGTTGAGGAGCATGGCCACAATTGGGCAATAACTCGAAGCGGTAATTGTCGAGTCCAGCGATCGCAGCTCGCACGGCCAGAGGATCGACGATGCGATCTTCGCGGCCGCAAACGACGAGAACTGGGTTTTGCACTTCCGGCAACCGCTCGCGGACCGAGTGATTCTTGGTGCCGCGCACCGTCTCAAACATGGCTCTGCGCCACTCGCGACTCGCAAATTTCTCGCGATAGTATTCCGTCACGCCCGGACTCGCGACTCGCCGGTCATGGAACGTGCTTTCGACCAGCCCCTGAAAATTCTTGTGCCGAGCGGCGTCCATAATCGGAAGTCGTTCCTCGGAACCGACGCCCGAAGGACACAACAGTACGAGTTTGCCGACTTTTTGGGAATTACGGGCAGCGTACTCGATTGCGATTTGTCCACCCAAGCTGCTCGCCACAATATGGTAGGGCGGCGATTGAACAAAGCGATCCAAATACTCGGCCAATCGATCCGTCAGAAAACTGACTGTCACCGGCAGGTCCGAATGAATTCGGTCGCGCAGGACCGGACCGTCGTAAACCAATACCCCGGGCGTGTGAACGTCGAAGCGCCGTTGCCAGATTTCGCGATTGCGATACCAGCTTTCGCCTTGTTCCGCTAATCCGTTCACCAGAATCAACGGCCGCTGACGTCGATAGGCGTCGGGGGATCGCAATCCCAGCAGTTCGATTAGTCGCTGGATCATGGGCATGGAGTCGCCGCTCGTGAGGCGAGGCGATTGACAGTTGGTAACCCGTTCTGGGGTAACGCACATGCGTTACTGCTTGATCCAACTATCGTCAAGACTGGGGGCAAAGTCAAACTTTACTGCCCAGCCCCTCCCCCTTGTCCCGGCACGCTTGTCCCGGCACGCTTGTCGGAGCGTATTTGCCCGAGCGTATTTTCCTGAGCGCAAAAAATTAGAGCCGCCGAATTCGGCGGCCCTTTCTCGTTACGGTCTGGACTGCTGCGTCCGTCGAGCGACGGACGCGGCGGCGTGAAGTATTAACTACTTCTTCTTCTTCGCCGCGCTCTTCTTAGCAGCCTTCTTCGGGGCAGCCTTCTTGGCAGCTTTCTTGGCCACGGTACGTCCTCCAGTGATAAGGTTGTCCGACGAGCCGCGAAGAGGATTCAAGTCAGCTGACTTGGCACTTCCTCGAGTCACTCGCCATTCCACGTTCCAACCACCTTTCCGATTTCGTTGCTCATCTGGCAATCGTGCCGGATGAGCATCGAGTCGTGCTCCACTCACTTCAACAGATCCGCAGTTGAGCAAAATGGAACGCAAGGCGGTTACGCACTCTTTAGTGCCGTAGTTGTACGAAAGTCGAAAATAAATGCAACAGGTTTTCCACAAAATATCACTCGCGCGCGTCGAGTTTTTCTTGAAGCGTGGCGAGTGAGCACTGTCGCAGCGACTCCGCGACTCGCTTTTCAACAGTGATCACGCGCTGCGCGCAGCGCGAGCAACTCGCTGAGTTCGTGCGCTCTTCACTCGCTGTCGCGCGAACTCGAATTCATCGCGAGTGCGCGCTCGCTCGCGAATAAACGACGCGCGTAATCAAGAAGCATGTGGTTCAACGAATCGCCGCGAAGTCGATGACGCAACGAGCCAGCGAGTCATCTCAGCGTTTGAGTTCGCGGGCCAATCACCAGAGACGTTGCTGGGACGCGAGATAGTTGGAGACGGCGAGATAGCCGAAAAGAAAACCGAGATAGTTTTGTTTCCAAACGACAAACGCCAGCGTCGCGACCGCCACCGCGACCAAGATCGAAAGTTGAATCGACTGTTGAGACCCGCGCCAAGGATCGCGAGCGATCAACAAGGAACGAGCGATTTGTCCACCGTCCAAGGGCATCACCGGGACAAGGTTGATGATGCCCCACAACAGATTCACCCACAGAAGCTCCGTCGCGACCAACATGAGTCGTGGGTTTTCCAAGACAGCGATGGGGACGAGTAACTTGGGAGGATTCCAGAGAATCTTGCCTCCCGCAAGAAGCGTGGCGATGACAACAACGCCCGCCAAAAGAAATCCAGCGCCCGGGCCCGCGGCCGAGATGATTACTTGGCTGAGCCAACCACGAGGCCCTCCGCCGCCCACGAGTTTGCTGCGCGCCCAACCTCCGCCATCGCTGATTGCCAAGCCTCCCATCGCGTACAGCACGATGCGAGGTCGCTCGCCATAGCGGATCATGGCGAGCGCGTGTCCGAATTCGTGAATCAGAATCGAGACAAAGCACACGAAGACCCAGGCGACAAGCGCAAAGGCTTCACCGCCATGCGATGCCATGAGCATCGTAAACAGCCAGAAGAACGGATGGACCCGCACGGGAACCGAACCGAGTCGAAAACGAAGGTCGTACGCGGTAGGGGCTGGTTCGCCGATTAGCACAAGTCAACTCGATGAAGTGGGCCAAGTTCAAGTGATTGACTACTCGCCCCGCACGCTCGTTCTTGGCTTTTGCAAGCGGTGCGGCCTGGAACGAGACCTGAGATGATGGGCCTGCCACGGGCTCAGGCAGCGCGACGTGGAACCGACGCTTCTCGTCCCAACACCTTCAAAATGTACTCGGCCGCCGCTCCCGATGCACCGGGGTGGCCAAAGCGAGCACGTAGATCACGCAACCACTCCACGCGTCGAGTCACGCCTCCTTCGCCCGCGAGCCAGCGACGCACCCAGTGCACAATGCGGTTCGAGCAGTCGTCGCCCGTCAGATACTCGGGGAACGGCGCCTCGATCGCATCCGCCGCGTCGGGGTCGTACACCGGCGCCCACCCCTCGCGAAATCGTTCCTTCACTGCCAGTAAATTCACCAGCGTGATGAAGTTGGTCTTTCGCAGGAAGTGCTGCATGATCATGCCGAAGCGAGTCGTCTGGTAGAAAATCACCGTTGGCTTGGCGTGATACATCAATTCCAGCGACACCGATCCCGAACAGGCTACGCAGCACGTGGCCAAGTGAATCACTTCTTGAGTGCGTTCGACATGCCATTCGACTCGCGGTCGCTCCGCGTCCGGAAGTTGTTCGAAAATCTCGCGCGCCAACGCCGCATGTCGAGGGCTGTAGCTGGCCACGGCGAACCGGAGCTCCGGTTGTTCGCCTTGCAGAGTGCGCGCGACCTTCAGCAACGTCGGCAAGTGCGACTTCACCTCCTGGGTGCGCGAACCTGGCAGAAGAGCCACTACTCGGCCCGGTATCTTGCGTTGCGACTCAAGAAACGCGTCATCCAGCGTCTGGTTGGCCAATTGGTCGAAGTACGGATGTCCGACAAAGGTCGCACGGCAGTTCCGCTGCTCCAACCACTCCACCTCGAACGGCAACTTGCAGATGGCATGATCGACGAATCGGCGCATCTTGCTTACTCGCCAAGACGCCCAGGCCCACAGTTGAGGCGTCCCGTAGTAGATCACGGGGATGCCGTGGGCCTTGGCTCGACGAGCAATCCACCAGTTGAACCCCGGGTAGTCAATCAAGACCACGGCGTCGGGACGCTGCTCGCGAAAGTAGCGATTGGCCTGCAACAACAGCCCAAGGAACTTATGGAGATTGGCGATCGCGAGCGCGAAAGCCATGATGGCCAACTGCGTCAGGTCCGTATGGAGCTGGCAACCCGCCGCCGCCATCTTCGGACCTCCGAAGCCCACCGCCTCCAACTCGGGACACCGCGCTCGCAGCTCCCGAATCAGGTTCGCGCCGTGTAAGTCGCCACTCGGTTCACCCACAGAAAGAAAGATTCTCATAAACGGCGATTATGTCCGAAATCGTCGTTTTGTCGGAAGAGCAATTGGCGGCGAACCTCGGCGTGAACCGCCCTGTCGCCTCCTTCACCGCACTCCACCCAGGCGAGAAACCGTTCCTTGGTTGGACAGCGCCAGGTTCGCCGAAATCACGGATGTCAGACACAGAAGTCGGTCGACCACGGATAACACCGATGACACGGATGAGATTCGTCTTTTCGATGTTCGCTCACGGAGCGATCCATGCCGTCGCCGCCGATCGCACAGTCAGTTTTAAGTACTCATCCTGTAACCGGTTATAGTTGACTCAAGCGGATAAACCTGGCGCTGTCCAATTAGGCCCCACGCAGCCAACGCATTCCCAACAGCAAGGGGCCCATGATCGCGACGCAGATGGCCACCACGATCGGGATCAACCAGCCCATGGAAAAGAGGCCGACGAGCGAGTCATTCCAGAGTTTCCCCCAGCGTACGATGAGCAAACCTGTCGCCAAGCAAAGGTAGGGACCAAAGGCGATGTCGCGGCGTCGAGTGAGCAGCCATTGGCCTACCGCGATGAAGACGGCGGCAAACGGCGCCAAGAAAAAGGCAATCACCGTGGCCTGCCATCCCAAAAACGATCCGACCATGGCCATCAGCGTAACATCGCCGAATCCCATGGCCTCCTCGCCCAGGATAATGCCAAACACCAAGCGAAAGCCCCAGACCAACGTCCCACCCGCGGCCATCCCCACCAGCGACGTCAGCAGGCTGCGCCACCAAGGTCCTCCCAGCCACCAGCCCGCAAGAATCCCCAGGGAACCCGCGAGCGCCAGGGCCGCCATGGGGCCGCACCAACCGCTGCGCCACATGCCGACGCAAAAGTAGCGACATCCCTTGATCAACCCACGACGACCGATCCACCGCTTCGGGATCAGCGCATAACACCAAGTGGCAAAACAGGCGACGCCAATCGCCAAGCCTTTCACTCCATCCAAGTCTTCCGTCCAAGGATTAGGTGACGTGAGACGCAACGAAGAAGCAACGACCTCCTGAGTTCCCTCAATACGAGTCCAAACCGGCAAGCCGCCTACCGGCAGTGCGGTGGAAATGACCAATCCCGCCAACGTGCCGGGCAAGGTGATCGCATCCGGAATCGTTTGCTCGTCGAAGTCGATAAACGTGGCGATCGTCATCAGCGTAATCAGCACCGCGTGACCAAAAAACTGCGCCAAGTACACTTCCACCTCCGGCGCGGGCGACGAACTCCTGACCGGCAACAGTCCCCCACCCAACTCGTGGAAATAGAGTGCGACGAGTCCCGCGGGGAACACGATTTCAATCACGAGCGGTCGCAGCCAGAATCCCGGCCCCCACACTCCGACTTCTCGCCGCAACGACAGCCAACCAACGATCGGCAGACGATCGAACCAGCGTCGAGCAGGCGCTTCTTCCGCTGGCGACGACCAAGGACCGATGAGACGCGGTTCATACGCCAAACGGTAGATGCCGCGATTGACTTGGCCAGCGATCACCGCTCCCAGGATGAACAGCCAGACCGCTTGTGTCGTCGACGAAAAACTCAGCCAGACGTCCACCGCGCGTCCTCCTCGGCTTGCCAACGAGCAATTCGTTCCGCGACTTCGGCCGCGGACACATCCGCCGTCTCCACAATCAAGTCCGCGCACTGTCGATAGAATGGTTCGCGCGCGCTCAGTAGTTGCTCGACTTCCGCCAACCCTCCGCTCGTCGTCAGGTTCGGACGACGACCGCCCGTGGTTGGGTCGCGCGAAATCCTCGCCCACAATTCGGCGGCGGGGGCTCGCAGCCAAACCACTCGGCCCCCGCGCAGAACCTCGCGGTTTCGTTCACGCAACACCACGCCTCCGCCGAGCGAAATCACGGAGGGTCCTTGGGCGGCGAGTTGATCGAGCACCGAGGATTCGAGGTCGCGAAACGCTAACTCGCCGTCCGCCGCGAAGATCTTGGCGATCGACCGACCCGCGGTCTGCTCCAAACGCTCGTCGGCGTCCACGACCGGCCAACCCAAACGCGCGGCCAGCAAGCGAGCAACGGTCGTCTTGCCCGTGCCGCGATAACCGATCAAGTAGATGTTCATGCGGCGATATCCATCAACTGCGCACCGCGGCGATGGCCCGCATGACTTGATCCCGCATCACATCCGTCGGCGCCTTGCGGCCCGTAAAGACTTCGAATTGTCGAGCCGCTTGACCGACAAACATGTCGACTCCCGTGATCACCGCGCAGCCCGCTTCACGAGCCTGTTTGATCAGGAGAGTTTGCTCGGGATTGTAAATCGTATCGAAGACGACAAGATTGCCTCGCAAGCCACGTTTCTCAAAAGGCGTTTCGTCCACTTGGGGGTGCATTCCCACCGAAGTGCAGTTCACGAGCAAGTCGTACGCTTGCGAATGCCGATCATTCCATTCGATCGGGTTGGCCTTAAAGCGTCGAGCCAATTCCTCGGCTCGCGAAAGCGTGCGGTTGGCGATGGTCACTTCGGCGCCCGCCGCTCGCAGGCCGTGAACAATGGCTCGAGCAACTCCGCCCGCGCCCAAGATCAAGGTTTTCACTCCGTGAAGCGGCTCGGCTTGGTCTTCCTTGCCCATCGTACGAATGATGCTCGCCAGCGCCGCCGCGCAATCGGTGTTCGATCCAATCGCGGTCGGGCCCGCCATGTCAATGGTGTTCACCGCGCCAATCGCCTCCGAAGCCTCGTCGGTCTGCGACAAATACCTCAACACTTCTTCCTTGTGAGGAATCGTGACGCTCAAGCCCTTCACGCCTAACTCGCGGCAGTTCGCCAAAAACGAGGGGAGCTCCTCGCGCGATACGCGGAATGGGACATAGACCTTATTGAGATTCATCCGAGCAAAGCCGGCGTTGTGCACGCGTGGGCTCAAACTGTGAGCCACCGGGTCGGCCATCACGCCATAGACCTCCGTGTCGGCGTTGATTTGGTGAGCACGATAGAGGTCGCGCATATCCTTAAAGGCTAACTGACCCGGAGCGAGTGCTCGATCGGCGTGAAACGTGGCGAAGCTGAATGGCGAGCCAAACTTGAGGCACAACACTCGCGTGGGCATGCCCACTTCGCCCATGCACAATCCAATCGTGGGAATCGTCGACTCCTTGACCAGTCGCATCATGCGCAGGTTGTCGTACTGGCTATGGGCCATCGTCGCCAGCTTGACGATATCGGCATCCAGCGAGGCGAGTCGCTGATGGATTTCCTTCAGGTTCTCAGGAGTCTCGCGGAAGTTGTGGTAGCTGACGATGCGTTTGGTCTTCCCATAGCGAGGAATGCTCGCCGCCACGTCGTCCTCGAGATCCACATAGTCGACGCCTTCCACGATGGCGGAACGCAAGAGGATTTGTCGCTCGGCCTCCGACTTGGCCCACTTGCCTCCATCCGCCTCGCGACGACACGTGAACACGACGGGACACGGTCGGTCGGTCAACAGCCTTTTCAGATTGACGGGACGAACAATCCAGTCGACGCGCAGTTCGACCAATTGACTCCCCTGCTCCGCCAGATGCTTGTGCTCCGCGATCATCTGCCGATGTCGGCCCCGTCCAATACTGACGCAAATCATGAGCTATTGCCGCCTATCTCGCGCTAAACTTTAGGTTCGCTTGAAGTGCTTATCGAGTTCATCCAAGGTAAAGACCAGCGCCGTCGGCCGTCCGTGCGGACAGTGATGCGTGTCGCGGAACATGTGTCGCTGTCGCAACAACGCCTCCACCTCGTCGCTCGTCAATCGATCCCCCGCCTTGACCGCCGCTTTACACGACATCATGTGCAGCAGTTCGTCGACCAGATCGCGCGGCTCGGGGGACTTCGCACCAGTCACCAACAAATCGACCACCTGCCGAAAAAGTTCGCCTACCGCCGTCCGTCCCAACAAGGCCGGATAACTGGTCACCAATACGGTATCGCCGCCAAACGGCTCGATCTCGAGTCCCAACCGCTTTAACGTATCGCAGGCATCCAACGCCGCGGCACATTCGGCTGGCAACAAGTTCACCGGTTCGGGCACCAGCAACCGCTGAGCCTCCAGTTTGTCTGCCAGCACCTTCTCTCGCAACTGTTCGTACAAGATCCGTTCATGCAAGGCGTGCTGGTCGATGACGATCATGCCATCGTCGACTTCCGTCACCAAATAACGGTTCAGCAACTGAACGCCGCGAGACGCCGCCGCCGAGGCGCCTGACGACATGGGGGGAGGCGGCATGGAGAGAGGCGAGGAACTGCCCGCTCTTCCCGCCCCGTCCGCGTGGAGCGGTAAATGCGGAGTGGGAATCGAGCCCTGCCGTGGCGAATTCGCCCAGGGGTCGGCAGTTCGCCCACCCCAAGTGGCGGCGGCGTCCGTACTGACGCTCGTTTGGGCGCAAGTAAGGACGCTTGCATTGGCCGCGGGCGCCTCCCAGACTGTCGAACCTTGTCCGTCGGCCGTTGTCACAACCTCCGAGTCGTGGCCTTTGGCCCACGCCACCACTCGGTCTCGATGAGCCGCGGATCGAGCCGAATCGAACAGCGATGGCGTCGCGGGTGCGGGAGTCTTCAATCGCCAGGGACGATTTTCACCGGCATCCTGACGCGACTCGAATTCCGTCGACGGTTGGGGCAAGGAAGTACTCTGGAGGGGTGACGGCGGCAAATGGACCGCGCCATCGTTCTCGTCGCCCAATGCTTCGATTTGAACCCGGCCTTCGTGATGCACCGTCGCTGTGGACGTGGGCGAGGGCGTGGCTGGGGCGCCCTGTCGAGTCACGCCAAACGCCGCCGAGCCCGACTTGCCTACCGCCTCGCCTGGCCCCACTCGCGGCGTCAAATCGGTCGTCAAGAATTTGGTTCGTATCGCCCCGAGCAGATGGCTATACAAACGACTCGAATCCTGAAATCGGACCTCCATTTTTTGCGGATGCACATTGACATCCACCAAGTCCGCGGGCATGTCCAGACGCAAGAATGCAATGGGAAAACGCCCTGTCAGAATGAGTCCGCGATAAGCTTCGCTGAGCGCGTGCTGCAACGAGCGGTCCCGAATGCAGCGTCCGTTCAGGAACAGGTACTGCATCCGATTGTTGCCGCGATTGAAATTGGGATCGGCGACATAGCCGCTCAATCGCACGGCCCCATCCCCGCCAGAGACCGCGATCAAGGCGGCGCCCAACTCCACCCCAAACAAAGCCCCAATTCGCTCGGGCCAATGGGACGTAGGCGCCAGATCGTAAACCACGCGATCATTGTTGCGCAACACAAAGTGTCGATCCGGGTAAGCCACGGCAATGCGAGTGAAGGCCTCTGTTGCGTGCGCGATCTCGGTCGCGGGCGTCTTCATGAACTTGCGACGCACAGGAGTGTTGAAAAAGAGATCGCGCACTTCGATGGTCGTGCCTACGCCGCAACCGCACGGTTCCACCGGTCCAATCTGACCGCCCACCACTTCCATTTGCGAACCCGCCAACGCCTCCGCCGGTCGACTCGCAATACGAAATCGACTGACTTCGGAGATCGAGGCCAAGGCCTCGCCGCGAAAGCCGAGCGTGGCGACCTGAAAGAGATCGTCCGCATCCTGAATCTTGCTGGTCGCGTGGCTCGCCACCGCCAACAAGAGTTGTTCGGCGTTAATGCCGCAACCGTTGTCGGCAACGCGAATGAGCTCGCAGCCCGCTTGGCCCAAGGTCACTTCGATTCGCGTCGCGCCGGAATCGACGGAGTTCTCGACCAATTCCTTGACCACGCTCGCCGGCCGCTCAATCACCTCGCCGGCCGCGATCTTGTTGATGACACTCGGAGGAAGCTGACGAATCACAGGCATGACAGGACGAACCTCGGATCTGGAGGCGGCAACCGCGCCAAAGGTCAAAGCTTGTACTTCTCGAGCTTCCGGTAGAGCGTCCTAGCTCCAATATCGAGAACGCGTGCCGCTTCTTCGCGGTTTCCGCTAGTCAGTTTCAAGGTCTCCTCGATCGCATATCGCTCGAAATCTTCCATCGGGCGACCGACGAGTCCGCTGAGTCCCGGGGGTGGCGCCGCTGGGGCCTCTTGCGTCTCGACTAGTTCGGGCGGGAGATCGTCGACATCCAACACGCCATCGGAGTCAAGCACGACCATGGTTTCGACCGCATTGCGCAACTGCCGGACGTTCCCTGGCCAAGCATAGGCGAACAACGCTCGCGAAACGGCCGGCGAAATGCCCTTCACCTGTTTGTGATGCCGGCGCGAAAACAACTTGCGAAAATGATCGACCAAGGGAACGATATCCTCGCGCCGCTCCCGCAATCCGGGCAAAAGCAAGGTGACGACTTTCAAGCGAAAATACAGGTCGGCGCGGAACGTACCCTTCGCGACCGCATCCTCCAGGCTGCGATTCGTCGCGGACACGAGTCGCACGTTGACCTTGATCGGTTTGTTGTCTCCGACCCGCGTGATTTGATGCTCTTCCAGCACGCGGAGCAGTTTGATTTGCGTCGCCATCGGCATGTCGCCGACTTCATCCAGAAACAGCGTGCCGCCGTTCGCCCACTCAAACGCCCCCTCGCGATCCGATACCGCGTCCGTAAACGCCCCCTTCACATGTCCAAACAATTCGCTTTCCACCAGGTTCTCGGCGACTGCCGCGCAATTGAGCGCCTTGATCCGACGCCCTCGTCGCGGACTGTTGTGATGGATGGCCTGCGCGATCAACTCCTTGCCGGTGCCGCTTTCCCCGTAAATCAAGACCGTCGCGTCTGTCGGCGCTATCCGCTTCACTCGTTCAATCACCTGCTTCATGCGGTCACTGCCAAAGATGATCCCTTCAAATCCGAAAGTCTCGTCCAAGCGCTGATTAAGTTCGAGGTTGGCTCGCTTCAACCGCACCGCTTCCGCCGCTTTGTCCGTCACTGCTCGCAGACGATTCGGAGTGATCGGCTTCTCCAGGAAGTTGAACGCTCCCAGTTGCATCGCTTCCACCGCCTTTGGCACCGAAGCGTGCCCCGTCACCATAATGACCTCGCATTGAGGCAAAGCTTGGCGAGCTCGAGCCAGTACTTCCATGCCGTCGACATCGGGCATCACGAGGTCAGTCACCACGATGTCAAATACCTCGTGTTGCAGACGCTTCGCGCCCTCCTGACCCGAGGTCGCAACCTGACAAGAGTAGCCGACCTTTTCGAGGCTCTCCTGCATCGAATGCGCTAAGGCCTGATCGTTGTCTACGATCAGCACCCGAATCGAGGGCGAAGGGGCGTCCTGAGGTGTTGCAGTCTGGTCTTCAGTCATACCCGAGGATCATACAAGAGGGGGGACGGGCGAGCCAAGTGGCCCGTTACTCGGCGCCTGTCGTGCCCGCATCGCCCAGACGAGCCGGAGTCGGGAATTCGATGGTGAACTTCGTGCCCAGCCCCGGTGCGCTCTGCACGTCAATCATCGCCCCGTGCGCCTCAATGATCTTACGCGCCGTGGGCAGACCGAGTCCCGTGCCGTTGGACTTCGTCGAGTAAAACGCCTCAAACATGCGAAACAGCGTCTTCTCGTCCATGCCGCAGCCCGTGTCGATCATGTCGAGCGCGACGCCGGCTCGGGCGACTCGAGTGCGCACCATCAGCTGCCCCCCATTAGGCATCGCCTCCAGTGCGTTCTTCACGAGATTGACGAGGGCCGCTTCGAGCGTCTCGGGGTGAAGCAAGACGCTCGGCAAATCAGGGTCCAAGTAGCGCACAATTTCGATGCCCGTTTCGCGAGCTTGGGCTTCAAAGAACTCAAGCACTCGTAGGATCAGCTCGTTCAAATTGGCAGGCCGCAACTCCAATTGCCGTAACCTCGCGAAATGGAGGAAGTCACGCAGGAGGTTCTCTAGCCGAGTGCACTGCTTGCTGACCATCGCAATCTTCTGCAAGGCGCGCCGCTCGCGCGGCGTCTCCGCGTTGGCGAACTCCTCCTCCAGCAGATCCATCTGCATGCGAATCACGGACAAGGGGTTCTTGATTTCGTGGGCCAACGCACCGGCTAGTTCGGCCAATTCGCCGTACTGCACCAGCAGCCGAGCCGTTTCGTCCGACGGATTGACGGGAGATTCCTGAGACATGGCTGTGCGCCGCGCAGAAAAAAGGGAGGCCGCCACCGCGGTCCTCCCGAAACCTTCAATGAGAGTCAATAACGAGTCGATGATCGACGACCGTGATTAACGACGACCGCGGCCACCGCCACCACCGCCTCGACCGCCTCGCTCTCCGCCACCGCCTCGATAGTCGCCGCGGCCTCGCCCGCCTCGGTCGCCCCGATCTCCGCGGTCGCCCCGATCCCCACGATCGCTGCGTTCCGTACGCTCCGGTCGCTCTTCCCCTTCCGGCGGAGCAGCGCCGGCCAATTCATCCGGCAACCCCAGTTGCTCTAATGCCTTGCGGCGACTGAGCTTCACGCGATCGTGATCGTCGATGTCGATCACGATCACCTTCATTTCATCGCCCACGCGGCAGATGTCTTGAACGCTGTTGACGAATCCTGATGAGAGCTCACTGATGTGGCACAGGCCGTCACGTCCTGGCAGGATCTCGACGAACGCGCCAAACTCCTTGATGCTCGTGACTCGTCCCGTGTAGATCTTGCCGATCTGCACGGTCGCGGTCAGCGCTTCCACCTGAGCCAACGCTGCGTCGGCCCATTCCTTGTTCGCGCTGGCGATCGTCACCGTGCCATCGTCTTCGACTTCGATCACAGTCGAGGTCGATTCCTGGATCGCTCGGATCGTCTTGCCACCCGGTCCGATCAACAAACCGATCTTTTCGGGATCGATCTGCGTGCGGATCAACCGAGGCGCACAGGGAGAGATGTCTTCCTTGGGCAGCGGAATCGTCGTTAACATCTTCCGCAGAATCTCGATTCGCGCTTCACGCGATTGATCAAGCGTCGCGCGGATAATGTCTTGGCCAATTCCGTCAATCTTCAGGTCGAGCTGAATGCCCGTGATGCCGTTCTGGGTGCCGGCGATCTTGAAATCCATATCGCCGTAGTGATCCTCGTCGCCGATGATGTCGGTCAGGAGGCACCAGTTCGAATCGGATTCCTTGACCAACCCCACCGAAATACCGGCCACAGGATTGGAAATGGGCACGCCCGCGGCCATCAGCCCGAGCGTTGCGCCGCAAACCGAGGCCATCGACGATGACCCGTTCGATTCGAGAATGTCCGAAATCACGCGAATCGTGTACGGAAACTCGTCCGTCGACGGCAAAACGGCCTTCACGCTCCGTTCCGCCAACATTCCGTGACCAATTTCGCGACGACCAGGGCCGCGGATCGGTCGCACTTCACCCACCGAGAACGAGGGGAAGTTGTAGTCGAGCATGAACTTTTTCGAGTACTCGTCGATCAACCCATCGACTCGCTGCTCGTCGCGCGACGTGCCCAGCGTAACCGTGATCAGCGACTGCGTCTCGCCACGTTGGAAGATCGCCGAACCATGCACGCGGGGCAGGACGTCCACGTGACACTCGATCGACCGCAATGACTTGCGATCACGACCGTCAGGTCGAGTTCCTTCGAGGATCAGATCGCGTACGACTCGCTCTTCCAACCGATGCCAAGCTGAATTGAACGCACCGGGTTCGACCAGTTCGTTGTCTTCCTCGGCGCCGCTCTCGTCCATCGCTCCCTTGACCGCTTGTAAAGCCTTGGCGACCGCTTGGTCGATCGCGCTCTTGCCATCGCGGTCGGGCATTAATTCCGTCTTCACTCGCTCCTTCAACGCCTTGACTGCCTCGGCTCGAGCCTGCTTGCCCGGAGTCATCTTCGCGGAGCGGAATTCCTGATAGTACTTTTCCTTGAGCCGATCGAATAGCGAGCTGCTCTTGGCCGCCACATAGGGCGCCTTCTGCATGCCCAACTTGTCGGCCAACTCCCGCTGCAGGGAGCAGATCTCCTTGATCACGCCATGGGCGAAATCAATGGCGACCAACATCTCGGCTTCGGGCAACTCACGAGCAAACCCCTCGATCATCAGCACTGCTGTTTCCGAACCAGACAGCACTAAATCCAGGTCGCTCTCTTCTAATTCATCGAGCGTGGGGAAGGCCACCAATTCGCCGTTAATTCGGCCCACTCGAACCGAAGCGATCGGGCCACGGAAAGGAAGCGGCGAGATGAACAGGCCCGCGGAGGCGCCGTTCATGGCCAGTACATCGGAATCGTTCTGTTTGTCGAACGAAAGCACGATGCTTTGGATCTGTACTTCGTCGTAATATCCCTCGGGGAATAACGGACGAATCGGGCGATCGATCAGACGCGAGGTCAGAGTCTCGCGAGTCGTGGGTCGCCCTTCCCGCTTGATGAACCCGCCAGGGAACTTGCCCGCAGCTGCCGTTCGTTCGCGGTAGTCGCAGGTCAGAGGGAAGAAATCAATACCGGGCCGGGGAGGCCCGCCAGTCACCGCGTTCAGGACAACGGTCTCGCCATATTGGCAGAGAACGGTTGCTGTGGCCTGTTTGGCCAAAAAACCTGTTTCAAAAGATAAAAGACACTTGCCAATCTGCTTCTCTACACGAACCTTCACTTCTTTGTCACCTTCATCTGCGTTTCGACCAAACGCTCACATCAAGCCGCCTCCGGGCGGCTTCTATCCGACGATCCCTCAAGCAATCCTCCGCAGGGTAGGACTCGCGTCGCCGTTTGCTCGGCGTCTTTCAGTCGAGCAAAATAAAGCGGCAAGCCGCGCCACCAACGCCTCACAAGACGCTGACGACGTCGTAGCTGCCTTAACGCGACTCGCCTTAACGACTACGGCGACGCTCGCTGATGCATGCAACTCGACGAAGCACGCTGCCAATCAGCGAGTGTTCACAGTTAGCGACTAAGTACTCAGTCGCAACTGCGTGCTGAGTTTCGGGTTTGTTCTTCCCGTCGAATCTCTCGCTATCTTACAATGACGAGATCATCAATCGGCGAACAGTCCGAATCAGCATCAGCAGCGTGAGTGCTTAAATCACCTGGCTTGCATGCAAAATGCAAACCACCGTACCGTCGACGAAAAGCGTTCTTGAAGCGTTGCGAACTCTGTAGGTACCAATACGAATGGACCAACAGACGTTGAGATCAGCGATAGCTGATCTCAATCTGCGCACGACGCCGACTGAACCGCTTCACAAGCCTACTTGCGAATGCCAAGTTTGCCGATGACGTCCAAGTACTTCTGCGGATTGATTTTGCGCAGATAGTCCAGCAGCCGTCGACGACGACTCACCATTCCCAACAGTCCCCGCCGACTCGAGTAGTCCTTGGAATGGGTCCGCATGTGCTCGGTCAAAGCATTGATCCGAGTCGTCAATACGGCCACCTGAACTTCCGGAGACCCGCTATCGTCGTCGCGACGTCGATATTCGCGGATGACTTCCTGTTTCCGTTCTTTCGTGATCGTCATGTGTGGCTGAGACTTCTCCGCGTTGGCGTCTTTGCGAAAAGGCGCCTGGATACGTCAAATCTCCTTGCGCCCGCGTGGGCCGAAACTATTCCCAGTTAACTTCCAAAAAATCAACTTTGGGAGGCTAATGTAACAGCTCAGCGAGTAATTGCAACCCGAGGTATTCGATTCCTTGGTTACCGCTCTTCCTTGCTAGCCCATTCCTCCATCGGTCTCGCGACATCGTCAGATCCCTCCCATTTGTCGGAAAACGGTCGATTGCTCCCGCGAGGTCGGAACGACTCCGACTAGCCGCGGACGCATTGTTCAAGATTCGATCCGCTCTTGCCGCTGCAACCCAAGTTGAGATTGGTAGACTATGCCGGTTGGATCAGCTGACGCTTATGTCCTCGCGTTTTCTCGAGTTGTTTAGAAAACGGCTATCGAATTGTTTCGCCCCCACAAACAACACGATGAGTTCCGATGAAGATCTCCATGTCCCGTCACTTTTTTTGGCGGTTAGCCCTGCTGTGCGGAGTCTGTCTCATGCGGGAATTTGAAGCGGCGCCGCCGCAGTCTTTGGGGGGCGAGTATGATCGGCCCGCGGGCCTTGCTCACCAAAGTCGGTCCGTGGTGCTTGCCCAACACGGACTCGTCGCGACCAGTCATCCCCTGGCTGCTCAAGTTGGTCTGGATGTGCTGCGAGCGGGTGGAAATGCGGCGGATGCCGCCATCGCCGCGAACGCCATGCTGGGCGTGGTGGAGCCGATGAGCTGCGGGATTGGCGGCGACTTGTTCGCGATCTACTGGGATCAAAAGTCACGGAAACTGTACGGCCTCAACGCCAGTGGACGCAGTCCAGCAGCACTTTCACCCGCCGTGTTCGCGCAGAAAAATCTCGCCGCGATTCCGAATTCGGGTCCGCTATCGTGGTCGGTGCCCGGCTGTGTCAGCGGCTGGGCCGAGCTGAACAAGCGGTTCGGGACCAAAAAGCTGGATCATTTGCTGGCGCCCTCCATCGAGACGGCCGAGGAAGGGTTTCCGGTCTCGGAGATTATCGCAGCGGCTTGGAACCAAGCCGCCCCGCAACTGGCCGCGTGGCCCGATTCGGCGGCCACTTACTTGTTGGAAGGACGGCGATCGCCGCAATACGGCGAAGTGTTCAGAAACCCCCATCTGGCTGCTTCCTATCGCCTCATTGCGCAACGGGGCCCTTCCGCCTTTTACACCGGAGACCTAGCGCGGCGCATCGTGGATTTTAGCCATCGTGAAGGCGGCTATTTGGAATTGGCGGACTTTGCCGAGCATCGCGCTGACTGGGTCGAGCCAGTTTCGACGACCTATCGAGGATACGAAGTCTGGCAACTTCCCCCGAATGGACAAGGACTCGCCGTGCTGCAGATCTTGAATCTGCTGGAGCCGTTTGACTTGAGTCAGTATCACCCGGGACATCCCGAGTATCTGCATTTGTTGATCGAAGCCAAAAAGCTCGCCTATGCCGACCGCGCTCGATATTACGCCGATCCCGCGTTCGCCGCGGCGCCCGTCCACGAGTTGATTTCGAAAAAATACGCCGCCCAACGCGTAAAGTCCATCTCGCGAGACCGAGCCGCGACGGATGTCGAGTTTGGCGACCCTCAGTTGGCTCACGGCGATACGGTCTACCTCTCGGTCGTCGACAAGGACCGCAATTGCTGCTCGCTCATTCAGAGCATCTACTACAACTTTGGGTCGCAGGTCGTCGCGGGCGACACGGGCTTCGCGCTCCAGAACCGCGGCGCTCTTTTCTCGCTCAAGCCAGATCATCCCAATCGGTTGGAGCCGAAGAAGCGTCCGTTCCATACGATCATCCCGGGATTCGTCACCAAGCAAGGGAAACCGTGGTTCTGCTTTGGGGTTATGGGCGGCGACATGCAGCCCCAAGGCCAAGTTCAAGTCCTGAATCAACTCATCGATTTCGGACTCAACCCACAAGCCGCCGGCGACGCCGCCCGTGTCCAACATCTTGGCTCGGCGACCCCCACCAGCATCCCAGCCGCTGGCGCCGGAACCGTGTTGGTCGAATCGGGAATCGCCGACAGTTCGGTCGACACCTTGCGCGCCAAAGGACACACCGTCGTCAGGGCGCGCGGCAGTTTCGGCGGCTACCAAGGGATTCTCATCCATCCCGATACGGGAGTCTTGCATGGAGCTAGCGAGCCTCGCAAGGATGGGGCCGCGGTGGGGTATTGAGTGCCTCGAGCAGCGCGGACGTCTGTTCCGTCGCCCGCGCGAGCCCGAGACGTTTTTGGGCGACAGCGCGGAGTGAATGCCGCGAGGCTTCACTCCGCACCGCGCCATCACGACCTGCCACCCCGACAACTAGGGGCGCGACGACGTGTCGTTCGTCGGCGTGGCGGTCGCTGCCAACTTCTTGCGTTTGCTCGCTTCTGAACGTTTCGACTTGGCGCTTTCCACTAACTGTTTGACTTTCTCCGCTTGCTCGGGCGTGAGGATGCCTTGCACATCTTCCTCGCGTTTCTTTTCCAACTCCGCAATCTTGTCTTGCAACGCCTTGATCTCGGCCAAGTACCGAGCCTGGAGTTCATAGATCTTCTCTCGCTGCTGACTGTCGATGACCTCGCCAAAGTAGGCGGGCAGCCTCCCGCGTGGCTCCGTTCGCTTCTTGACGCCTGGTTCCGTTGAGTTGGCTTCGGCAGCGCTTGGCGTCGACGTGTTGGTCGGTTTCGCTCCGTCCGTCTGCCACGCCCCTACCGTCGCCGGTAATCCCACCAAGCACCACGCCATCAAGCCAATGCCCCACCAAGCCGCCGTTGCTGTCTTCTTTCCTCGCATGACACCCTCCTGTTCGTCTTTCGTCCGCGGCTCGTCGCCCCTTGCGGCGAGCTTCACGTCCGTCTCCCTTTCAGTCGCAAGCGGCCGGGCCAAGCGGGCGATCGCAGAGAAAAAAAAGAAGAAAATTTCCCACTCGTCGCTCGGGCTTCGGTGCGATGAGTCGCGAGTGGATGGTCACGCCAAGAATCGCGACGGACTGGAGGTCCGTCGTACCAGAAGTAGCCCGCTCACTTCGTGAGCGGTTGGCCGCGTGACCGGCAAACGCCCCTTACCGCCAACCAAGCGGCATCTTGGGGAGGATCGACGGACTTCTAGTCCGTCGTACGGGGGAAGCGACGGACTGGAAGTCCGTCGTACCTTGTTTCGCGGAAGCGACGCCGCGCTAGTTGCGGAATCGGCCGATGATGACCGAGGCGTTGTGGCCGCCAAAGCCAAAGCTGTTGCTCATCACGTAATTCAGGACTCGTTCACGCGGCTGTAGCGGCGTGTAATCCAAATCGCAGTCCGGATCGGGATTTTCCAGGTTAATGGTCGGGTGCACCACGTTGGCTTGCAGTGATTTCACCGACACGACCAGTTCAATGCCGCCGCTCGCTCCCAGTGAATGTCCAATGGCGCTCTTCGTGCTCGAAATGCTTAAACGTGAAGCGTATTCGCCGAAGACTCGCTTCATCGCCAGCGTTTCCGCTTTATCGCCCAGAGGCGTGCTGGTGCCGTGTGCGTTGACATAGTCGATGTCTGAAGGGGACAGGCGAGCATCCTTCAAGGCCATTGTCATGGCTCGAGCGGCGCCCGACCCAGTCTCGTCAGGTTGAGTAATGTGTCCCGCATCGCAGCTGGAGCCAAAGCCCAGCACTTCGGCATAGATGCGAGCCCCACGAGCTCGAGCGTGTTCCAGTTCCTCAAAGACCAGCAATCCGGCCCCTTCACTCAGCACGAATCCGTCCCGATCGCGATCGAACGGCCGGCTCGCTCGAATGGGTTCGTCGTTTCTTTCCGATAGCGCACGAATGTTGGTGAAGGCCGCCAAGCCCATGCGAGTCATGGCGGCTTCCGATCCGCCCGTCACCACGACGTCTGATTCGTCATACTGGATGGAACGCAGAGCGTCGCCAATGGCATTGGTCGCGCTAGCGCACGCGGTGGCCAACGAATAATTCGGTCCGGCCAGCCCGAGATGAATGGCAATGTTGCCGCCGGCCGCATTGAGCATCATCTTGGGGACGGTGAACGGCGAGACTCGATCGGGCCCTTTCTGAATCAGGCGACCAATCTGTTCCTCGATCTCCCACAACCCGCCGATTCCCGACCCCATGATCGAGCCGCAGCGAGTGCGATCTTCCTGGTTGAAATCAATCCCTGAGTCGCGCACCGCGTCAATCGCCGCGACGACGGCAAATTGAGTAAAGCGGTCGACTCGCTTGGCCTCCTTGTGGTCCATGTAGCCGTCGGTGCTCCAGTTGAGCACATCGCCGCCGAACTTGATCTTGAAGGCGGAGGTGTCGAAGATCTGCAGCGGATGGATACCGCTTTCACCCGCAAGCAACTTCGCCCACAACTCGTCAACTCTACAGCTGAGAGGCGTGACAACACCGAGACCCGTGATTACGACGCGTCGCTTCATGGAACCTTGACTACCCACTGACAGCCCATCGTGGAACTTGATTCAAGACCCGCGAACATAGAGGAAAAACGGGCTCCCCGCCGCTAGCGACGATACCGTCTTGCCTTGAGGAGCGGACGCCGCAGCGCACGTCTCCAACGATGTTTATCGCTTGGCTTCGTTAGGGCCAAACACCCGTGCAAACGGGCGTTGTGAAACGAGCCAAGCCCGTGCCGCTCGATGACACGCTCGCTTCGAGTCAGCTCAGGCTGACGGCGATAGCGAGTTTTCCTAACGCGAAGAGCCGTGACTTCACCGCTGAGAGGCTTCAAATCCGAGAGACTGCAAGCCTCAAGCCTAACTCTCGGGTCAAAAACGCATCTGGAGAAATCTACGAGCCTACCGCCCTCCAACCCGCTGGTTAGAGGGCCAGCTCAATCCCTAGGCGTTGCTCTTCGCTTTCTCAATAAATTCAATTGCCTGTCCGACGGTCTGGATCTTTTCGGCCGCGTCATCGGGAATGTCGATGTCGAATTCGTCCTCAAGTTCCATGACCAATTCGACGGTGTCGAGCGAATCAGCGCCGAGGTCGTTTACAAACGACGTTTGCGGGTTGATTTTCTCGCGGTCCACGCCGAGCTGTTCCGCCACGATGTCCATCACGCGATCAGCAACAGAAGCCACCTTCTACGACCTCCAAGTAAGAGAAGAACGGAAAGTCGTTACGACTTCCGGTTCGGCAAAGCAAATCCAATGGTCCTTCGCGAACTCGTTCCGCGAAACCGGCTGACAGGATAGAGGATGCGTTCGGTGAAGGTCAAGATAGGGAAGCTGATCCCTAAGTCGCGGAAGCGACCTTTTCCCAACTCTCAAGGCATCCCTACTCGTCCGTCGGCAATCCTCATTCAGCACTAGTAACTCGATACGGGCTCGTTAGCCCGTCATTCCGCCGTCCACTGTCAATACCTGTCCCGTGACGTAGGAAGCGGCGGAACTCGCCAGAAACGCCACGCACGCCGCCACGTCCTCGGGCTTGCCGAGTCGCTTGGCGGGGATTCGTTTCTTGGCTTCGTCAATAATGGCGGGACCCAGCACCTGCGTCATTTCACTTTCAATAAAGCCAGGCGCTACCGCGTTGACCGTGACGTTACGGCCCGCCAGCTCTCGACTCAAGCTGCGGCTGAAACCGATCAAGCCTGCCTTGGACGCCGAATAGTTGGTCTGGCCGGCGTTCCCCATCAAGCCCGAAACGCTCGAGATGTTGATGATTCTTCCATAGCGAGCCCGCATCATGTGCCTGGAGGCCGCCCTCGCAAACAGAAAGGCGCCGCGCAGATTGGTGGTGATTACGTCATCCCATTCGTCATCCGACATGCGGGGCAGCAGCGTGTCGCGAGTCACACCGGCGTTGTTGACCAAGATGTCCAATCGCCCCCAGTTGTCGGCGATCCCGTCCACGACCTGATCGACGCTCTCGCGCGACTTGACGTCGCAAGTGAAGGCCTCGGCCTGGCCGCCGATGGCCACGATTTCCGCCACGGTTTGGGCGAGTTTCTCGGCGTTTCGCGCCACGCACGCCACGCGAGCTCCGTTGCGGGCCAATTCAACCGCCATGGCTCGTCCCAGGCCTTGAGACGCCCCAGTCACCAAGGCGACTCGCCCCGACAAATCAACGATCATGGCTCGTTTGTTTTCGTCCGACATACCCAAATTCCCGTAGTTTCTGATGGCTGTAGTGAAATGGCCGTCAAGTCGAAACACGACTCTTCGGCTTTCCTACCAAACGCAACGCGAATGCGAAACCCTGATTAGCACACTCGCCATATACGCACCTAGGCCGAAATGTTGTCGCATTTGAGCTTGCGGTCGATTCGCTTCAGTAATCCCGCCAAAACTCGGCCCGGCCCTATTTCAAAGAAATGATCGCACCCACGTCCGATTAATGCTCGCATGGAATCTTCCCAGCGGACGGGCGATACCACCTGCTGGACCAGCAAGGCGCGAATCTCTTCCGGATCCGAATGAGGCTGAGCATCCACGTTGGAGATCACTGGGATTCGAGGGGCCCGCAGAGGTACATTGGCCAGGGTGACGGCCAATTTTTGCACGGCCGAATCCATCAGGGGCGTGTGGAAAGCGCCCGCGACCGCCAACGGAATGGCCTTCATCGCCCCCGCTCCTGGAGCGGCCTCGGCGGCTCGGGCACAAGCCTCTTTGCTCCCTGATACAACAATGTTGCCCGGGCAAAGCAGGTTGGCGACCTGTAGTACCTCGCCGGGTTTACGAACTTGGTCGCAGAGAGCTTCGACCTTTTCTCGTTCCAGGCCCAGAATGCTCACCATGCCGCTGGGATTCGCTTCCGCAGCTTCTTGCATGGCCACGCCCCGCGCCCGCACCACTCGCAGGCCGTCTTCGAACTCCATCACGCCCGCGAAAACCAAGGAGGTGTACTCTCCAAGGCTTAAACCGGCTGTCGCCTCGCAGGCCTCGGCCTGTCCAGGCGAGTCGATTCGCAGGGCTTCCAGCGCAGCCAAACTCGCGACATACAGTGCCGGTTGACTGTTGTCGGTGGCATCGAGTCGCTCTGCGGGGCCTTGAAAGCAAAGCTCCGCCAAGTCGAAACCCAATATGGCATTAGCCCGGTCGAAGAGGCGGCGAGCTTCGGGGAGCCTTTCAACGAGGGCCCTCGCCATGCCAACCGCCTGAGCCCCTTGACCGGGGAACAGAAACGCGATTCGGCTCAAGTGGTCGCGGCTCAAGTGGTCGTCGTCTCCGGCTCAACAATCACTCGTCCCATGTAGAATCCGCACTTCGGGCAGACGACATGCGACGGCTTCGGGGTGCTGCACCGCGGGCATGCCTGCAGCTGTTTCGGTTTCAACGCGTCGTGTGCCCGACGCCGACCGGTGCGGGAATTTGACTGACGCCGTTTGGGTACTGCCATGATCTCCTCCGATTGGAAAGCTCGACATGCTAAAGAGCCACCCTAGGATGTGTCAAGCCACACCCCGAAACCCTTCGGCCTCGAAATTCACCTCTTGTCGACATCCCGGCGGCGTCGCGTGCGACTTTTTCGCCAGAAAACCGCCTAGGCGGGCTAGCCGCAACCCTCTTGTCCACTCGAATGTGGAACGTCAGATTGGGGGGGCGAGGATCAACAATCCAACGCATTTTTTTCACTTTCGCCATGTACTCGGACCTTCCCCAGAAGGGTGTCTCATGTTCCGCCCCAAGCCAGATAATCGAGCTAGTTTCCCTAACCGGTCGGCCTTTTCAGCTCGCCCGCGAATCGGCTGGCTCTTCCTGGGGTGCGCAGTATTTTGCTGCGGTTGTCAGTCCCGTGAAGCGCAGGGCCCCTCGCAAACTGAGCCCAAGTCGGTAGATGTGCAAGCAGCAAACCCAGCCGCTTCAGCCGCTGAAGTTGTGGAATCTCCCGCGTCAAGCGGCGCCCCCCCTTCGACGTCGCCCGCCCCGTCGTTCGCCCCGGCCACGGCCGCGGCCGAGCCGTTCAAGGCGCCGCTGAGCGCCGAAGAGCTGAAAGAGGGCTGGATCTCTTTGTTTGACGGCGAAACACTGTTCGGTTGGCAAGCGGCGACCGCCGCGAACTGGGCCGTATCGACGGAACGGACGATCACGGTGTCGGAGGGAGAACCGGGCTTGCTGGTGTCCGCCGTGCCTTGGAGCGACTACGTGCTGCGTCTGGAGTTTCGCTTTGCTCCAGGGACCAACAGCGGCATTTTCCTGCACACGCTCGCGAAGCCTCAGGATCCCAAGGCCGACTGTTACGAACTGAACATCGCCGAGCCGGCGACGAGTCCTTTTCCAACTGGGAGTTTGGTCGGTCGACAAAAATCGGACGGGGATGCAGGCGCCGCACCGCCAGATACTTGGCATCACTACGAAGTCGCCGTGCAGGGTGGGCATGTTGTCGTCAAGCTGAACGGCAAGCAGGTACTGGACTACACCGATCCAATGCCGCTCGGCCGCGGTCACATCGGTCTGCAACTGAACAAAGGGGCCGTGGCGTTCCGCAATGTGCAACTTCAGCCGCTGGGGTTCCAATCGCTCTTCAACGGACGCGATTTGACTGGCTGGAAGGAGTATCCGCAGTTGAAGAGTCGGTTCTCCGTCACGGAGGCGGGTGAGCTGCGAGTCCAAGACGGGCGCGGCCAATTGGAGACCGTGGGCGAGTTCGGGGATTTTGTGGCTCGTCTGGAATGCCGCACCAACGCCCCTCAACTGAATTCCGGCCTCTTTTTTCGCTGCGTTCCGGGAGGGGAGATGCTGGGATATGAAAGCCAAATCCATAATGGCTTCAAGAACGGGGATCGTCGCCAAGTCGTCGATTGTGGAACCGGCGGCATATTCCGTCGAGTGAATGCTCGGCTTGTGGCTGCCGACGACCTGACTTGGTTTACCAAGACGATCAACGCGGCAGGACCAGAGATCGCCGTCTGGGTCAACGGTTATCAAGTGACTCAATGGACCGACGACCGCCAGCCGGACGAAAATCCTCGCAAGGGGCTGCGCACCAGCCCGGGGACTTTCCAGTTGCAAGGACATGATCCTACGACCGATATTCTGTTTCGCAATCTCGCCGCCGTGGAAATGGCTAAACGGCGAGTCGATTGAGGCGGTTCGGCTCACGTTGAGCCGCGCCGTTCACTGAATGGCTTGGATTCATTTCTGGCAGTGGCGGCAGAAGAAAGTGCTGCGTTGAGCTTGAACGATGCGTTGGATCAGTTTGTCGCCGCAGCGAGGGCACGGTAGCCCCTCGCGGTCGTAGACTCGGTGATGATTCTGGTAGCCGCCCTCCTGGCTCAGCACGTTCCGATACGTCCCGTCGGACAATGTCGAACCCTCATATCGGACAGCCTCTTCCAGCACGTGGAGGATGGCGTCGTGCACTCGACGCCATTCGACTTTGGTCAATCTCGCGCACTTGCGTCGAGGGTCGATTTTCGCGACATGCAGTATCTCCGCCGCGTACAGATTCCCGATTCCCGCGACCAGTTTCTGGTCGAGCAACGCCACTTTGATTTCGCGTTTTCCGCCCGCAAAACGCTGGTGGAACTCGGCGAAATCGATGTTCAAGGCATCGGGGCCCAGATGTGTGGGGCCGAGTCGGTCGATCACTTCTTGGGCCGTCAGCACCTTGACTGAGCCGAGTCCGCGACGATCCCAATACCAAACGTGAGACAGGCGGCTCCCTTCGATTCGCAACTCCAACCGCAAGTGCTCGACGCTCGGCGGGTCGCTGACCAGAACCAGGCCGGTCATACGGGGTTCAAAAACGAGCGCATCGCCCGAGTCGAGCCGCACCAAGACGCGTTTCCCCAAGCGGTCGATGGCCACGATTTGACGCCCCACAACTCGACGTTGCAGCCCCGGCCAATCGGGTTCCAGGGTGATCGATTTACGTGGACAGGGACAACGGACGATGTCGCGGATGACGCCCCCGACGGTGTCGAGGATGCCGCGACGCATGGTTTCTACCTCGGGTAATTCGGGCATGGTCGTCCAGCAGAGTTGGTGGGGACGAGGAAACGTGAACGAATGTAACAACAGACTACTCGAAGGAACTCTCGGAACAGATAATGTCCTAAGGGCAAATGGTCGAGGGGCAAGCGATTGTAATCGAGGCTCCAGGCCGCTTGACCATCCCGCATGCTCGGTCGAGAATCGAAAGCTTGCGGTTGGTTTCGAGTTTGTTGAGCTGGTACGGTGAAAATAATGGCCACGATTTCTGGCGCGAACAGCGCTGCGAGCGGTTCGACGGCGTCCAGTCAGGTTCCATCCGAATCGGGGCGGTTTGGCCAGTTTGGAGGGCGGTACGTCCCCGAGACGCTCACGAAAGCGCTCGAGTCGTTGACCGTCGAGTATGAACTGGCGCGAAAAGACCCGTTGTTCCAAGCGGAATTGGACGAGCTGTTCAAGAACTACGTGGGACGCCCTTCCCCGCTCTACTACGCTCGGCGACTAAGCGAGAAGTGCGGCGGCGCCCAGATCTGGCTCAAACGCGAGGACTTGAATCACACGGGCGCCCACAAGATCAACAACACGTTGGGACAAGCCCTGCTCACGCTGCGAATGGGAAAGCGGCGAGTGATCGCGGAGACGGGAGCGGGACAGCACGGAGTAGCGACGGCCACGGCTTGTGCTCGATTCGGCCTGGATTGCGTTGTGTACATGGGTGAAGAGGATGTGCGGCGACAGGCGCCGAACGTCTTCAGCATGAAGCTGCTGGGGGCGGAAGTTCGCCCGGTCACCAGCGGTTCTCGCACCCTGCGCGACGCGATTAACGAAGCCATGCGAGATTGGATGTCCTCCGTCGAAACCACTCACTACATCATCGGTTCGGTGGTCGGGCCTCACCCGTTTCCCCGCATCGTCCGCGACTTCCAGTCGGTGATTGGCCGAGAGACTCGCCAGCAATGCCTCACCCAACTCGGACGACTTCCCGACTTGGTAGTGGCGAGTGTCGGCGGGGGGAGTAACGCGGCGGGTATGTTCTACCCCTTTGTCGATGATCATGCCGTGAAGCTGTTGGGAGTTGAAGCGGGTGGTCGAGGTTCGCTGGCAGGCGATCATGCCGCTCCCTTGAGCTATGGCCAGCCGGGAATCCTGCACGGAAGCTACAGCTACGTCATGCAGGATGAGGATGGTCAAACCAGCGACGTGCATTCTATCTCGGCGGGGTTGGATTATCCGGGAGTTGGTCCCGAGCATAGCTATTGGAAAGATACGGGGCGCGTCGAGTACTCCTATTGTCGCGATGACGACGCGCTTACTGCTTTCGATCTATTGGCTCGATCGGAAGGCATCTTGCCGGCGCTGGAAAGCTCCCATGCGATCGCCAAGGCCATGCAGGTCGCGGCGGTGCGTGGCAAGGACGAAGTCGTGGTGGTCTGCTTGTCGGGCAGAGGCGATAAGGACGCCGCGGAGATTCGTCGGATTCGGGGTTGGATTTAAGGTCGTTGGCCTGTGTGTTTGCTGACCTTTCCGCGTTGGCTTGATCTCGTTGGCAGTTAGGTTCGTTTCTACCGCATTTCTTCAGGATGAGAGCAGCATGTCGGCCGTCGATTTAATGTTCCAGCAGCTACGAGCCGCCGGTCGCAAGGCGCTCATCCCCTTCGTGACCGCGGGCGACCCTGATTTGGCGTTCACTCGCGCGCTCGTTCAGGAACTCGACGCCCGCGGTTGTCATCTCTGCGAACTGGGCATTCCCTACAGCGATCCGATCGCGGATGGCCCGGTCATTCAAGCTTCGTACACGCGCGCCTTGAATCGCAAAGTCAAGCTCGATCAGATCCTGGAAATGGCTCGCGGCGTCGCGCCGACCGTGCGACTCCCGCTCGTGACGATGGTGAGTTACGCGATCATTTACCGCCACGGCTTGGAGCGATATGTGGCCGACGCGAAGGCGAGTGGAATCGCCGGCGCGATTGTGCCGGACCTGTTGGTCGACGAAGCGGGTTCGCTGGCGGAATTGTGCCGCAAAGAGGATTTCAGCCTGATTCAATTGGTCACTCCCACGACTCCTCGCGAACGAGCGTTGCGGATCGCGGAACAGTCTTCCGGCTTCTTGTATTACGTCTCTGTCACGGGGATCACGGGGGAACGAACGCAGCTCCCGCCCGATTTGGTGGACAACGTGGCTTGGCTCCGTGAACGGACTCCCCTGCCCCTCTGCATTGGCTTTGGCATCAGTCAGCCCGAACATGTCTCGTTGTTGAGGCAAGTGGCGGATGGGCTGATCGTGGGCTCGGCGCTGATGCGTCGAGTGGCCCAGACCGAGTCGCAATCACCAGAGCAAGTGATTCGGGGAATCGGCGATTACGCGGCCAGTCTGTTGGCGGCGCTCAATCCCTAGCCAAAATCGGTCGATAGGTGCGATTAGCACCCGTGCAGTAGCTCCTTTGTACGACGGACTTCCAGTCCGTCGATCCAGTGCGTGCCGGACAGGCCAAGTCGATAATCCGCGAGATTGAGCCAATCCGAGGTGGGGCAGGTTTTCAACCTGGCCGGCAGTCCGTAACCCAGCTGGGGCAGGTTGAAAACCTGACCCACGGTCGACAAACGGCTGCTCTTGACGTTCCCGCGGGATGCGTCGTAGAGTTGAAAGAACAGGCGAGACGTGCGTGCGATCGTGGCGAATGGAGGCTGGGCTGATGACGCTCAACCAACCCAACGTAACGTTGCGGCGGTTTTTCGCCGGCTTGGCCGAGTCGATTTTCGAGTCGGAACTCGGTGTGGCCGACCCGCCACTGATTGACTACCTCAGCGAATTACTCTACCGCTTCGTGCGGAACGACTCGGTCGTTCGCGTGCGATCCCTAACCGGTCGCCCGCTCTCGGATGTCGCCGAGATGTTGCTGGAAGCGGAAATGCGAGTGGGCGAGGCTCGACGCGAATTTCATCGCCAAATCGGCGACTTTACGCTCTTTTGGACCGGCCTGTTTCCCGAATCGTTGCGACGCGGACCTGGCACGATCGCCGCGGATCGCTACGGCGATTATTGCGAACACGGAAAACGCGCCTACCGCATCGCCAGCGAAATCGTCTTGCCAGCCGACGAGTCGGACTCGGGAAGTGTGCTGGAGCGGTTGAGCGACGAGTTTGAAATGTGCGCGTATGGGTTGCGCGAGGTGCGTCGCGAGTGGGAGCGTCGTGAGCAAGGGGGAGATCCACCGATGTTGTGGGTCGGCTGATTTTCCTGGCAGCCGTCTTTCGTTGGCGACGCGATTCGAGCAGCTCCAAACGCTGCCGGTAGTTCTTTCGTTTCCCGGCCGCGTTATGATGACGCGGAATTGCTCTGACTGTTCGGGTTAGAGATTTCCCGCGGGACGCGTCGGAGTGAGCCGGTCGCGCAATCGGCGCGGTGGTTCCGCATCCCTTTGACCTGGCCGAGATGGTTCCGGCTGCCCATCATGACGCGACACGGACGCAAACATCGCAAGAACGGGAAACACATCAGGCGTCGATCCGAACCGGGCGCAATGCCTGGTGAAATTCTGGCGGATCCCTCAGCCAATGCTCCTCGCATGACCGTCATGGCCTATGGGCCAGACGCTGTCGTCGAACGACACGTGCAACGCATCGCCGACTTACACGACTTACGTGGGCGATATCCGGTTCTCTGGCTCAACGTCGATGGACTGGGCGATCCCGCCACCATCGAGCGGATCGGCGAGATGTTTCAGTTGCATCGCTTGGCGTTGGAAGACGCCGTGAATACTCACCAGCGAGCCAAGCTCGATGTCTACGATTCCTTTCTCTTCGTCGTGGCTCGCATGGCGGACGAAAAGGTGCGTTCCTACACCGAGCAGTTGAGTCTCTTCATCGGCTCGAACTTCGTCATCACCATCCAAGAAGAGGCGGGCGATTGCTGGGATCCGCTGCGCGAGCGAATTCGACAAGGCGTCGGACGAACGCGGCATCAAGGGACCGATTTTCTCGCCTACTCGCTGCTCGACGCCGCCATTGACGCCTACTTTCCCTTGCTCGAGTCGTGCGGCGAGAAATTGGACAAGATCGAAGAGGATGTCGTGACTGCCGCGAACCACCAGTCTCTCGATGACCTGCATAAGGTGAAGGGCGAGTTGTTGGTGTTGCGCCGAGCGATTTGGCCGCATCGCGAAATGCTCGCGTCGCTGGCTCGCGATTCGACCCCCTTCATCACCGATGCGACTCGCGTCTACCTGCGCGACTGCTACGACCACGTGATTCAAATCACGGATTTGTTGGAGACGTATCGCGAGTTGTCGGCCGATCTGCGCGATCTCTATATGTCGGCGGTCAGTAATCGGATCAATGAAACGATGCGAGTGCTGACGATTATCGCCACGATTTTCATTCCGATCACCTTCATCGCCAGCATCTATGGCATGAATTTCGATCCGGCGGCATCACCTTGGAACATGCCCGAATTGCGATGGTGGTTCGGCTATCCCTTTGCCTTGAGCTCTATGCTGGCGACCGCAGGCGGTATGTGGTGGCACTTTCGTCGACGTGGTTGGCTCGCCCCCGTCGACCATGTGATTACACCCCACGCCGAGCAATCTGAAGCGGACGAATGACCCGGCAGCGCCTCACCATTCGATCTTCGCAGCGTCGAAAATGGGGCCTTCCACGCACGTGCGCTTGTAGTCCCAACCGCCGTCCGCGTCCTTCACCTTGGCGACGCAGGTGAAGCAGATGCCAATGCCACAGGCCATGGGCGTTTCTAGCGATACTTGGCACGGAACGTTCGACTCGGCCGCAATTGCGGCCACGCGTTCCATCATGACCTCGGGTCCGCAACAGACGATGCGTGGACCACTCGCGGGAACTTGCGCCGCTTCCGCCAGCACTTGACGCAGCAGATCCGTGACGAAGCCGCGATGGCCGCGGCTGCCGTCATCGGTGGCAATGCGAACGTCCACCCCTAAACGCTCGAAGTCCTCGATGCCCGCCAGATAGCCAGCGTTGCGGGCGCCGTAACAGAAGGTGACCTTGGGCATGCCCGCAACCACACGTTGCGGCGAACCGTAACGGCGAGTTCCCAGGTGCTCGGCGGCCAACGCCAGAAACGGCGTCTGGCCAATTCCACCGGCCACCATGATCAAGTGGTTGGTGTTCTGCAGTGGGAAGCCATTGCCCAGCGGTCCCCACACGTCGAGTTTTTGGCCGGGGAGAGCCTCGGCTAGTCGCGTGGTGAGTCGCCCTTTCACCAGATAAACGACGTCGACATAACGCGGGCGACCCGCTTCATCGGTCACTGTGTTGTACAGCGCCAACGGGCGTCCCAAGAGCGGATCGCTGCCGCCGGCTAGCCGCAACATCAAGAATTGTCCGGGAGTAATCCGTTCGGCTAACTCCGGAAAATCGAATCGCACGCGATAAGTGTCGCGAGCCAGCCGCACGTTCTCCACGATGGGCACGGTTCGTTGGATCGCATGGTCCGCACAGTAAGGGGCGTGCAAGGTTGCGCTCATCCCGTCATTCCTCGCCGTCGTCGTCGAAGTCGTCGCTGCCAAATTTGTCGCCGCCAAAGTCGTCGTCACCCTGATCGGAATTCCAGTCGAGCACCGCGCCGGCCGAATCGGTTCCCCGTGCGCCTAAGGTCTCTTCCGAGAGCAGCACGTCTTCCTCGTCGCCAGCTCCCCCAAAGTCACCTCCCTCGTAACCATCGGCGACATGGGCCTCGTCATCCCAAGAACGTTTGGAATTCTGGTCGCTGCCAGGACGTTTCCGACCGCCCGCAACCGCGCCGGGGCCGCCTGTCGCGTCGGACTCGGGTTTGCGCCGCTTTTCCTTCCGAGCTCGCTTGCGATTCGCCTTCACGGCTTCCAGCAGTTGCTCGACTTCTTGCGGTGACAATTTGCGATGCGCGCCTGCGGGCATATCGCCCAGCAGCAGAGGTCCCACGGCAATGCGTTTGAGACGCAAGACCTTGTGTCCGACTCGCGCGAGCATGCGGCGAATCTGCCGATTGCGCCCCTCGGCCAGCACGATGATCAACTCGGTCGCCGATGCATGTCGCCGCTTCACCTTCACCGAAGCCGCCTTGGCAAGCCCTTCCGCGATATGTACGCCTTCGCGGAGTTTATCCAGCGTGTGTTGATCGGGCGCGCCGTCGACCAAGGCCAGGTACGTCTTGTCGACGCCGTAGCGGGGATGGGTCAACAGATTGGCGAGCGTGCCGTCGTTGGTCACGATCAGCAAACCCTCGCTGGTGCGGTCGAGTCTGCCGACGGGAAAAACTCGCTGGTCCGTGGGAATCAGATCGATGACTCGCGGCCGTCCACTGGGGTCGTAATTCGTCGTGACGACGCCGACAGGCTTGTGGACGGCGTAGTAGAGTCGTTTGGGTTTGGGCAAAGCGACTCCGTCAACGCGAATCTCTTGATTGACCGGGTCGACGCGAGTGCCAAGTTCCACGACAGTCTTCCGATCCACCTCGACGCGTCCCGAGACAATCAGCTCCTCGCATTCCCGCCGACTGGCGATGCCCGCGGCCGCCAACACCTTTTGAAGCCGTTCGCGTACGGGCTCGTCGCCCCCGCCACCCTCGGGAGCTTCCACCTCCGGACGGCCGCGACGCGGTCCTTCGCCAGGGGGCGCGCCACGCTTCTTCCCCGCCCACTTTCCGCGAGCGGGACCAGCCGGTCGCCGCTCCCCTCGTCCGCCAGGGCGGCCCTCGCCCGACTTACGAGCACTCATCATCCCGCGGCTTGGCCGACGAGCTCGACCACCTTGCCCCTCGCCGCTGCGAGTCCGTCGCTCCTCGCCGCCCTGCTCTGGCGCCCGGTCGGCGCCGCGATCGCGAGAGCCGCGCCGCCGCCGACCATTTTCGTCGGCGTATCGCTCGCCCGACGGAGGCGAACCCTCGGACCGATTTTCCGACGAACGGCCTCCCGAGCCTTCCCCGCGAGCAGCGTGCGCCCGGCCGAACTTGGAATTATCGGGTCGGTTCAAGCGACTGCGGCCCGATTTGCTGGGGCGTTTCGGGCTACCCCCTTGATTGGACTTAGACGAACGGGGGCGACGGCGAGCCATGGCGAGCGATCCTTGGGATAAAGATGCTCGAAATCATACCGGCACAGCCTCCTGATCGACAGGGAGCGACTCGCCGAAGCTCAAGTTAATCCCACTTGCTACTCGGCGACGGACTGGAAGTCCGTCGAACCGTGCCAGACCGAATGAGCGGCACGTCAGTCCGAGAGGACACGGCGGCGCGACGGACTAGAAGTCCGTCATACACGGAGGCTGCGTCTATTGCCGCGACCACCAACTGTCCATCAACCACCGATTTCGCACGGGCTCCGGGAGAGGTTTTTGGAACTCTCGCGGTCGTCCGCCCACGACTTCGGGGCCAGCATCGGCGTCGGTATAGGGATCGTGGGCGATCGCATTGAACCGCTGGCTTTGGAGATCGCCGGGATGAAGTAGATTCGGCCGGCCGCTCGTGCATCCGCAGATCGCGGCGCCGATCAGCAGTCCGCAAGCGGCGAAAGCGAAGCGAGAGAAGCGTGATGGCATTAGCTAGCGTTCCTTCGCTTCTCGGCGGCGCATGGGGCGCCAGTTTTTCATCCGTTTTCAAGGTCTGACGCTTAGGGGCGCCCGCCAAGGGCCACCCTCGACGACCCGTTTCGCATTCCATGATTTCGGTACAAATCCCCGTTCCCAACCCAGTCCGAGGGGCCCGAAGTATAGGGACCGCCTCGAACTGGCAGAAGGCGAGTTGCCTGGAGATTCCTTACCGGGTGAAAATCCCACCCAGGCATTGAAATCCCTCCCGGTCGGCATCGACCCGCTGCCCGCAGGGCCTTGAAGCATTCGACTCGTCCCGTCAACGCGACTCTCCTTTACCAAGATCGCCCCATTTCGCTGATTTGCGCAGTCATTGATTGTGTCGAGTGGGTCTGCTGGTCGTTTTTTCTTCCGGCTGCCTTTGGCAAGTGTTTGCTGAGGCGGGTGGTAAAACGGGGCGCACGCTGAACGAGCTTCCAGGCCATCAGTAGCTGGTGAATGCCTACGGAAGACTTGCCGTCAAGATTGTGGAAGTGCCCGCTGGTATTATGCTTACGGCATTTAAGCTGGCGGGCAGTAAGACTGTCTGTCCCTTAGTCACTGGGCTCGACAGCGGGTCGCCTGCCAGAGTCACGGCGCCGTCGAGCACCATGAGGACACGGAATTTTCCCTCGCTGCCGACGCTGGTTTCATGGGACAGAGTCCAACGTTCCAGCACGAATTTCTCGCAGCGAATCAGTTGCTGGGCGTAGGGGCGATCGGTGGCCTGGGGAATTTGGGCGCCGATGGGGCCTGTTTGGTAATCGATCACGGGCAACGCTTGCTCGATGTGCAAAGGACGCGGCTTGCCATCTGGCCCGACTCGATTCCAATCAAACAGCCGAAACGTTGTGTCGCTGGATTGTTGCACTTCCGCCACGACCAATCCCGCGCCGATCGCATGGACTGTTCCGGCGGGGATGAAGAAGCAGTCGCCCACTTGAGGATAGGTTTTGTGTAAGCACAGTTCGGTTGTACCGCGTCGCACCTCGCGTTCGAATACGGGGCGGTCGAAACCTCTTTTCAGTCCGGCGTAGAGGACGGCGCCTGGGTCGGCGTGAAGCACCACCCAGGCCTCTGTTTTTCCCAAATCAGGCGGAGTCTGTTGAGCCGCCTGTAAGTCGTTGGGATGGACCTGGACCGACAGTGCTTGGTGTGCGTCGAGAAATTTAAAGAGCAGCGGAAACGCGGGGCGTTCACGAGAAGCGTCGGACACGGGAATGCGTGGGATCTTCTCGGCGTCGTCGCCGAGCAGCTCCACGGGGAATTGGTCGAGCAATTCGGCGAGAGTCGCCCCGGCGTATGGTCCTGCGAGCACTTGGCTTTGGTCGACGCCATGGTCGACCAGTTCCCAGCTCTCCGCGAAGTCATTGCCGGCGGGAAGTTGTTTGCCGAGAAGGGATTCCAGGCGACGTCCACCCCAGAGATAGCGACGGATCAGCGGCTGAAAGCGTAAAGGCGGCAAGTGGTTCATAGAGTGGCTCGTTAGTTGTTCCCTTGGCGTGGCCTTGCTATTATCCTTAGACTTCGAGCGGTCAGGGAACCTCCCGACCGGCTTGGGGACTCTCACCTGGTACGGCAGTTTCCCTCCGTACGCTTTTGGGCTCGCGGTGTCGCGGTCCGCCAGTCGTCGCAACTTGGACGAGGTGAACCGCTCCCGACGCCGCGCGGCGAGTTCGCCGTCCGTCCGATGGTTCTACGAAAGGCGCCTACCATGGCCAAATACCCGAATGACGATTTGTTCGAAAGTACAAAAATGTCCTTTGGGGAGCACTTGGAGGAACTCCGAGTCTCCCTGTTCCGCGCCGTCGTGGGGCTCGTGATTGGATTTGCAATTGGACTGCTGATTTCTAAGCACGTCATGAATTGGATGCAGTACCCGCTTAAGCAGGCCTTGGAGAACTACTACATCGAGAAGGCCATTGATGATCTGAAGACGCAATACCAGGATGATGTGACTCCCGAATTGCAGGCCTTTGTACGCGATAATCGCTTGGTTTTCGACGAGATGTATCTGGAGGCTGCGGAAGTCCAACGCATCGGCAGAAAAATCTCGCTGACCGAGGAGCCGCCCAAGCCGTCCGAATCCGCGGAGACCCAAACTCCCCTACAGAATCCCGCGGAGAAGCCGCCGATCGGCCAGCAATCTGTCCCCGAACAGTCCACTCCCGAGCAAGCTGGGGGTGAGAGCAAGAAAGCCGAGAAGTCCGAGGCAGGCCAATCCGAGGCAGGCCAATCAGGCGAGGGCCAGGCCGACTCGTCTGTGTCGCCTGCTCAGGAAGCAATTCCCGCGGAGAAACCGACGACCGTAGCCGAGACTTCAAAGGACGTCTCAGGCGCCGATCAAAAGGTCGAGTCGCCGGGCGACGCAAAAAAACCTGCCGTGGCCCAGACCCAGGAACCGCCGATACCACTCGGAGTTTCCCGCACACCCGGCGGTCTCTCGATCCATCGAGACGTCATCCCGCCGCCTCAGTCTTTCCTGGTGAACTTCCGCACTTGGCGTCCCGTGAAGATGGAAGTGCGCAGCTTGAACGCGCAAGAAGCGTTCATGATCTGGATGAAAGCCGGTTTTATCACCGGGGTGGTGGTGGCAAGCCCCTGGATATTCTGGCAAGTCTGGATGTTCGTCGCGGCGGGGCTCTACCCGCACGAAAAGAACTACGTCTACATGTATCTGCCGTTCAGCATGCTGCTGTTCGTGGCGGGAGGCAGTATGGCGTTCTTCTTCGTCTTCGAACCCGTGCTCGACTTCCTCTTCAGCTTCAACAAGGTGCTGAACATCGACCCCGACCCTCGTATCAGCGAATGGCTGGGCTTTGTGCTGATCCTGCCGCTGGGGTTCGGCATCAGCTTCCAGCTGCCGCTAGTGATGTTGTTCGTCAATCGGCTGGGGCTCGTGAGCCTGGAGACTTATATCGAGAAATGGCGAGTGGCGATTCTGGCCATTTTCGTCGTCTCGGCCGTGCTGACTCCGGCCGACCCCATCAGCATCTTCTTGATGGCGGTTCCGCTGACGTTGCTCTATTTCCTCGGGCTCGGACTCTGCAAATGGATGCCGCGCATTCAGAATCCGTATGCGGAAGCCGCCGAGTGACCGGCGGCGAGGGGGGAAAGGAGTCGGCGCCCGAGGCCGACTCACGCTTGCGCGCGGACTGTGAACGTTGCGTGGGGTTGTGCTGTGTGGCCTCCGAATTCGCGGCGTCGGCCGATTTCGCGATCACCAAACGCGCGGGCTCGCCCTGCCCGCATTTGGCGGCCGACCATCGTTGCTCCATCCATGACCAACTGAGGAACCGTGGTTTTGCGGGCTGCGCGGTGTTCGACTGCTTTGGCGCGGGGCAACATATCTCGCAAATTACCTATGCCAATGTCGATTGGAGGAACGCTCCGCCGCGAGTCGCGAAGGAGATGTTCGAGTCGTTTCGAATCATGCGGCACTTGTACGAGTTGCTTTGGCACCTCCACGAAGCTCGTTGCTGGTGCGAGCCCCAAGAGCCGCTTGGGGTCGAGGTCGAACGGCAATTCGCGGAGGTTGATCGAGCAACGCGGAATTCGCCCGACGATTTGCGGCGAATCGATATTCTGGCAACGCGCCGTGCGGTCGGAGAAACGTTGACTCAACTGAGCGCCGCGGTTCGGCAGGCTGCAATTTCGAAACCGGTTAGCTTACGCAACGCGGATCTGTTGGGGAAAAACTTCGCTGGCCGCGACTTGCGCCGAGCTGATCTGGTGGGGGCGCTCTTGCTGGGATGCAATCTCCAGGGCGCCGACCTCACGGGGGCGGACGTCCGCGGCGCCGATTTTCGCGCGGCAAATCTCCGCGATGCACGCCTTGTCGATTGCCTGTTTCTCAGCCAACCGCAACTCGATGCCGCAATCGGGAACGCGGGCACTCGTTTGTCCTCGAACCGCCGACGCCCCCAACACTGGATTTAGCAGCACTAGGGTTAACAGCACTGGGGCTGGTTAAATCGCGTCGCTCCCGCGCTCGCCCGTGCGAATACGTACGCAATCTTCCAGTGGCAGGACGAAGATCTTCCCGTCGCCGACCTCCCCTTTTTCGCCCGTCCGCGCACCTTTGAGCACGGCGCTAATGGTCGGTTCGACGAAGTCGTCGTTGACGGCGATTTGCAGTTGAACTTTCCGCAACAGATTGACCGTGAATTCGTGACCGCGGTAGACCTCGGTCTGCCCGCGTTGTCGGCCGAATCCCTGGCAGTCCATCACAGTCAGCCGAAACACCTCGACCTCGGTGAGGGCTGCCTTAACGGCTTCCAACTTGCTCGGTTGGATAATCGCGATGATGAGTTTCATGCCGAGCAGAATAGTCCGACGCGTGTCGCGTCACAAGTCGGGAGGTGAATCACGATTCCAGCCGCTAAGGGACGGAAAGCAACCCGCGAGGGGCTGGAAACAAAAAAATGGCACCCCTGGCCCGCACAAGCGAGGCGGGTGCTTGTGCGGGCCTAGCGGGGTACCATCTGGCCCAGGCAAGAGCCATCGTCCTTCGACTTAAACTTGTGCCGTCGTTCCAAAACCGGCACAAGGCTACGTCCAACATTCTTCCACCCGGCGTTGTGACTCGCATCGTTCGAGTCACCGCGTTTCGGGCGTGTTTTTGAGCCCTCGTCGAGTCCCGAGGACGAAAACCCTAGAAAGCAACCGTCGTGCCAATTCGTTATCGCCAGAATTGTTCGGGCCATGGATGGCTGTAAGCCGCTGGCAGATATTAAGTTATGTTAGGCGTCTTGAATGGATGGCGCCGGCGCAGATAATCCGGCGTCGAGAATGCTGCGCAGCTCGCGGGCAATCGGCGCTGCGCGGGAAGGCAGCACGCGAGTTATTTAGCCTCTTGAATATCCTCGAATAGCGCTTCGACAAATTCGGTCGAATTGAACGGCATCAGATCGTCCGCTCCTTCCCCTACCCCGATGTACTTTACAGGCAGTTGGAATTGCTGACGAATCGGGATCACAACGCCGCCTTTCGCGGTGCCGTCAAGTTTGGTGAGAACGATGCCCGTGCAGCCAGCCGCCTCGGAAAATCCCTTCGCCTGCGAGATGCCGTTTTGGCCGGCTGTGGCGTCCAAGACCAGCAAGACCTCGTGGGGAGCTTCAGGGATTACCTTGCTTGCCACTTTTCGGATCTTGGTCAGCTGCTGCATCAGATTCGATTGAGTTTGCAGGCGGCCGGCGGTATCGAGAATGCAAATATCCGCATTCGTTTCGACGGCGCGGGCGGTAGCGCGGTGAGCGACCGCGGCGGGGTCGCCCCCCATCTCGCCTTTGACAATCTCCGCCCCGACTCGGTCCGACCAGATGGTCAATTGTTCCACGGCGGCGGCTCGAAACGTATCACCCGCGCCGAGCACCACTTTTTTTCCTTGGCGGCGGTAAAGCGCCGATAGTTTGGCGATCGAAGTCGTCTTGCCCGAGCCATTCACCCCCACCACGATGATGACGGTGGGGCCTTGGGCGGCAAAGCTGATGGGCGATTCGGGTTGCTCCATCAACTCCAGCAACCGACGTTTGACGCTTGCCAACAGGTCCGCCATTTCGACCACTCGACCGCGGAATTCCGCGCCAATGCGCTCGCGGATCTGCGAGGCGGACGCGTTGCCCATGTCGGTCTTTACCAGCGCGGCGAACAGTTCATTCAAGAAGGGGTCGTCCACCAGACGGCCTTCCTGCTTGAACAGATCGCGGATATCGGTCTTCAGCAATTGCGCGGTGCGTTGAAGTCCCGCCTTGATGCGATCGAAAAGTCCCATATTTGCTCTCCCGTCAACTCGACGCGAAACGCGAGTCGGCTTCAACTCCCAGGATGCTTCCGTCGATGCGGCATCAATCGATCCAGAATTCCATTGACGAATTGGTGAGATTGACGACCGCCGTATCTCTTGGCTAACTCAATGGCTTCATTCACCGCGACACGCGGCGGGGTGCCGGTATGCAATAATTCGTAGGCTCCGAGCCTCAGGACATTACGATCGATGGCCGCCATACGGGCGAGCGACCAGTTGGCGGCGAGTTTGGCCAGGGACGCGTCGAGCTCGTGGCGAGTCTTACGCACGCCGGAGACTAACGAGCGAGCGAAATCCACGAGCGCAACGTCGCGGTGCAGCCGACGCACCAGGAAATCGTCCGCCTCGGCGAGATTTCGTTGCGGATTGAGATCGTCGGCGTAAAGGACTTGCAAGGCGACTTCGCGAGCGCGACGGCGGTTCAGTGGCATCGGGGGATCAGGACCTACGAGCGAAGGAGCGAGGAATTCAGGGCAGCTTATCCAGTAAGGCCGCCATTTCCAAGGCGGCTTCGGCGCACTCGACCCCCTTGTGCCCCGCGCTTCCCCCCACGCGATTCAACGCCTGTTCCAGGGAATTGACGGTCAGTAGGCCGAAGAGCACCGGTACGCCGGTGTCGAGCGCAATCTGGCCCAGGCTGAGGCTCACTTGCCGATTGATGTGCTGGTCATGCGTGGTTTCGCCGCGAATGACCGCGCCCAGGCACAGCACGGCCGAATACCGGGTCGATTGGGCCAGTCGTTGCGCCACGAGGGGCAGTTCCCAGGCGCCCGGCACCCAAGCCACTTCAATCTGATTGCCGGGCACTCCACGGGCGGTCAGCGTCGCTACGGCGCCTTCCAGCAGTCGTGAAGTAATCGACTCGTTGTAACGAGCCACGACAATCGCAAATTCCGCGTCGACCGTGTCGTTGAGCCCAGAATAAACCTTCGGCATGCTCGTCCCTCGCTTTCCTGAATGCGCCTCTTCCAAGGTACGCTCTCGCTCGGCGAACCCCTGGTGTTACCGATTCCTGCTCTATGACTTCATGTTCATGGTCATCAGAAATTCGGCATTGGTCTTGGTCTTTTGCAACCGAGACACCAAGAACTCCATGGCGTCCGGCGGATTCATATCCTGCAACACCCGGCGAATGATGCAGATTCGGCGGTATTCCTCGGGGTCGAGCAACATTTCTTCCCGCCGAGTGCCGCTGCGATTGATGTCGATGGCCGGCCAGACTCGTCGGTCGACCAGTTTGCGGTCGAGCACGATCTCCATGTTGCCGGTCCCCTTGAATTCCTCGAAGATCACTTCATCCATCTTGCTGCCAGTATCGATCAAGGCCGTCGCGACGATGGTGAGCGATCCCCCTTCTTCGACCCGGCGAGCGGACCCGAAAAAGGCCTTGGGCTTTTGCATGGCGTTGGCGTCGAGTCCCCCTGAAAGGATCTTGCCAGACTGCGGGCATTCCGCATTCCAGGCGCGAGCCAGGCGAGTGATGGAGTCCAGAAAGATGACGACATCCACTCCGAACTCGACCATCCGCTTCGCTTTTTCCAAAACCATCTGCGCGACTTGAACGTGTCGCGAGGACGGTTCGTCAAACGTCGAACTGATCACTTCGCATTGCTGGCTTTTGACCTGACGCTCCATGTCGGTCACTTCCTCGGGGCGTTCATCGATCAACAGCATGATGACGTACGCATCCGGGTAGTTTTTCAGCACTGACTTGGCCATCTTCTGCAGCAGAATGGTCTTGCCAGCTCGCGGCGGGCTGACGACCAGTCCCCGCTGTCCAAAGCCAATGGGGGTCATCATGTCGACGACTCGCGTCGACAAGTCGAGCGAGTCGGCTTCCATGATGATGCGTTTGTCGGGATGGATGGGCGTCAGGTCGTCGAACGGCACCAACTGCGACGTTCGATTCGGTTCCTGATAATTCACCGCCTCCACTCGCAACAGGGCGAAGTAGCGTTCGTTCTCTTTCGGCGGGCGGATTTGTCCCGAGACCGTCGCGCCGGTGCGCAACCCGAACCGGCGGATTTGACTCGGAGAAACGTAGATGTCGTCCGGACAGGAGAGATAGTGGTAGTCGGGACTACGTAGGAAGCCGAAGCCGTCAGGCAGGATCTCCAACGTCCCCTCGCCGTACATGAGTCCGTTCAGCTTCACTCGTTCCTTGAGGATGTTGAAGATCAAATCCTGCCTCTTGAGGCCGGTGAATTCCTTGACGTTCTCGCGACGAGCGGCCTCGATCAGTTCGCTCATCGACATCTTTTGCAGTTCGGCCAGATGACTCTCGCCCTGCTTCAACCGCGTCAGGTTTTTTTGGAGATCGTCGAGTCCCTTGCCGCGACGGTCCGCCTCTTCCGCTATTTCCTCCGCCAACGAGAGTGGTTCGCCTTCCGCTTCAATCTCGCGCAGCCGCTGACGCACGGCGAGTTCGTCGCCATGCTTCGAAGGGGGCGTGGTGTGCGACGCGGCGTCGTCTCGCATAACGTGTTCGCCGGTTGAAGGCAAAGGATCGGGCTCGCGGGGAACGCGATCCGCTCGCTCGGAACCAGCGCGAGAATGTCGGGGGGCCATGGGAGGATGCTCCTGCGGAGAAGCCAGACGAGGACGAATGGGAAAAGTCGTCGAACTAGTGAACCTAGCGCGACGGAAGGTGGGCGGGGACGTGAACGGGGCGTTCGTCGTCAAACAAAACGGGATAAGTCTCTCGGCTCGCGGAACTCATCCCCCCTCGCCGAGTCACGACGGGCGTCGCGACACATTTCGTGGGGGAGGCGAAACGCTTGGGGACCGACTCGCGATTTGGAACCGTTCCCAAAGCTCCCGAACCTGCGTATAAGTTTCCGTGGTAGACAGGGAATTGTCGAGGGTGTAATGAGCGACTTCTCGTTTTTTCCCCAAGTTTAACTGAGCCGCCTCCCGGGCTCGCCATTCGGCTTCCGTCCACCCCCGCTCGATCGCTCGCCGCCGCCTGACGTCGTCCGACGCATCGACAAATACCACTGCGTCGCAAAAACGAGTCCAACCAGCTTCTACCAACAAGGCGGCGTCCAGCACGACCACGGCGGACGGCTCGCGTTGGCGGAGGTCCGCGATGTCCGCTGTCACCCGTGCCGCGATGAGCGGATGGACCAGATGTTCCAGATACGCCCGCTCGACCCGCCCCTGCTCGCCGGCGGCAAAAACCCGCTTGGCGACCTGTGCACGATCGACCTGCCCATCCGCCGCGAGGATCGAGTCTCCCCAGCGAGCCGCCAGTGCGGCCCGGACCGCCGGGTCCAGCAGCACTTCATGCCCCAGCCGATCGACGTCAATCCAGCGAGCGCCCAATTCGCGAAACTGGCGACTCACTAGACTCTTGCCGCTGGCGATTCCCCCCACGATGCCCACGACCCACATGGCGGATACTCCAGTCCTCTGCGAAGTGAGTCCAGCTGCCCGCGGCGATCACACCTTCTCGCAGTCGGCCCAAGTCGGTCCACACTTCACGTCGACCTTCAGGGGGACGGCCAGATCGCCAACGTTGGCCATCGCGTCCACAACGAATGCTTGCAGCCGCTCCCGCTCGTCCCTCGGTAGCTCGAAAACCAACTCGTCATGAATCTGCAACAGCAGCCGGGCACGAAATTCACCGGTGCGCAGCCGGCGATGGATACGGATCATCGCCAGCTTGATCAGGTCGGCCGCCGAACCTTGGATGACCGTGTTGATGGCGACTCGTTCGGGCAAGTTCCGTTGGCGCGAGTCGCCTCGATGAGCAGCGTCTCGAACTCCTTGCACGGGACGACGACGCCCCAAGATCGTCTCGACGTAGCCCTGACGACGGGCCTGCTCCAGGGTGCGATCCATGAAGGCGTCGACGCCTGGATAGCGAGCAAAGTAGGCGGCGATGAATTGAGCCGCCTCATCCTTGGAAATGCCTAGCGACTGGGCCAGCCCAAAGGCGCTCTGACCATAGATGACTCCAAAGTTAATCGCCTTGGCCGCTCGTCGCATGTCACGAGTCACTTCCGCCAGCGGCACTCCCTGAACTTCGCTGGCGACTCGCGCATGAATGTCCTCGTCCGCCGCAAATGCCGCTCGCAGCGTTTCATCGCCGGAAAAATGGGCCAACACTCGCAGCTCAATCTGAGAGTAATCGGCCGTTAGCAGCTCCCAACCCTCGGGGCCTGGAAGAAAGGCGGCTCGGATTTCTCGGCCCGCGTCTGTCCGCACGGGAATGTTCTGCAGGTTAGGATCGGTCGAGCTTAAGCGGCCCGTCGCCGCCACGTCCTGTTTGAAGGAGCTATGAATCCTGCCAGTCTCCGGCAACACCAACTCGGGCAGTGCGTCGAGGTAGGTGCTCTTCAGCTTGGCGAGCTGTCGATATTCCACCATTTTCGCCGGGAGCGGATGCAGGGGGGCGAGTTCTTCGAGCACGGCGGCATCGGTGCTTTTGCCGGTCTTCGTCTTCTTCACCACGGGCAGCCCCAGTTGGTCGAACAGTACTTCGGACAACTGGCTCGGCGAGTCGACGTTGAAGGGATGGCCAGCCAGCGAGTGAATGACTTTTTCGAGATCCGCTAATCTCTCGCCATACTCGACGCTCATCCTGCGCAATCGGTCGGCGTCGATGCGGATGCCATGGAATTCCAACGAAGCCAGGACTTCGACCAGCGGCATTTCGACATCGTGAAACAGCGACTCGAGTCGTTCTTCGTGGAGCATGCGCCCTAGTTGGTCCGCTAATCGCCAGGGAACGTCGGCGTCTTCCGCGGCATAGGCCGTGATCAGGTCAACTGGGACTTCGTCCATCCGCTTCTGGTGTCGCCCTGTTCCAATCAGCTCCTCGATCTTGATCGTCGTGTGATTGAGATAGCGTTTCGCGAGGTCGTCGAGGTTGTGAATTCGTCCCCCTGGTTCCAGAAGATAGTCCGCCACCATGGTGTCGAACTCCAGCCCTTGGAGCTCTATGCCGACGTTGCGGAGGACGATTACGTCGTATTTCAGGTTCTGCCCGACCTTCTTGATCGACGGCGACTCGAGCACGGGACGGAGTTTTTCCAGCACCAACGCTTCGGGCAACTGGGGTTCGCCGACGGGAGCACGCACGGGGATATAACACGCCTCCCCCTCCGCCCAGGCGAAGGAGAGTCCGACCAGTTGAGCGGCGCGCGGCCGCGGCGAGGTGGTTTCGGTGTCCACCGAGATCCGTGACGCTTGGCTCAGTGTTGACGCCAGTTGGTCGAGCGCCTCGGGGGTGGCGACGGTACGATAATGAGACTTCCAGTCTTCCTGCACTACCTGAGTGTTGGCGGACGAGAGCTTGGCCAAGCGTTCCGACAGGCGGCGAAAGCCGAGTTCCGTACAGAGCGATTGCACGAGAGTGGGGCGAGCTCGCGCGAGGCGAGCGCCGGGCCAATCGAGCGTCACGGGGGCGTCGTCGCGCAGCCGCACTAATTCGCGACTGACCATCGCCTGAGTCTTGAAATTCAGGAGGTTCTCGCGCCGCTTCTGACCGGAAACCTCGTGAGCGTGTGCCAGCAAATTGTCGAGCGTCTGGTATTTCCCGAGCAGGTCGGCGGCCAGTTTGGGTCCAATCAACGGCGCCCCGGGAATATTGTCGACCGCATCGCCGACCAATGTCTGGAAGTCGACTACCTGCTCGGGACGAATACCCCAGGTGGTCTGGAGTGACTGAGCGTCGAAAAACTCGTTCTTGCGAACGTTGAGCAAGCGGACTTGGTCGGTGATCAGTTGCCGACAGTCCTTGTCGGCGGTCACCAGCACGCAGGAACCGCCTCCCTCGCGAACCAGGCGAGCGATGGTCGCCAGAATGTCGTCGGCCTCAAATTGTGGACACGACAGGCAGGGGATGCCGAGGGCGTCGAGCAGCTGCTGGATCAAGGGAATTTGAGTACGCAGGTCGTCCGGCATCTCCTCCCGCTGTTCTTTGTATTCCGCATAGAGGTCGTGACGGAATGTTTCGCCGGGATGATCGAAAGCGGCAAACAAGTAGTCGGGGCGACGTTGTTCGAGCAGGTTGGCGATGTCGGCCACGAATCCATGGACGGCCGCGACCGGCAATCCCGTTGGACTCGTCATCTCCGGCATCGCATGGAAAACTTGGTAGATGAGCGAGTGCGAGTCGATGACGTAGACGGTCTTCCCAGCGAGCGACCCGGGATTGTCGACCGCGTCGCCAGGTGTTGGAGCGGCGGCGACCGAACCCGCAAAATCGTTGCGATCCGATTGATCCGCATGCTCGCTGGCTCGGACCGAAGACGCTTCAGCTGGGCTGCTGGCCGGTGACGTAGTTGTATCAGTGGGTTTTGATTGGTTGGCGGCGTGCGGCGGCTCTGAGGTCGGGGGCGTTGGGGGGGGGGCGGCGTCGAAGCCCGCCAGAAACTGCTGTCTCACGGGTTTGGGCATGGAAAACCTGGCGGGGGCGAGGGACGAGGGGCTGTGTAGGCCGCACGGAAGAGTGAAGTGTTTCGTATCGTGGTCGTTGGGACTTGTATTCGTCAAGGCGCACCCCTGCGAGTGCCGGGCGGGATTTTGTTGACAGGCTATGGGAGGTGGATATACTCAAATCCAAACCCACTCGGGTTTTGCGATTGCAGAAGCTCATCTCTCGCCGCGGTCGACGGAGGACTTGTCGCCAATCGCTTTGCGACCTTACTGTGAAGAGGCGGTGAGGCGCGAGCACGGCGGGTGCGAAAATGCAGTGGAATTGCGCGGGAGTTTAGCGATTGGCGTCTGTGTGCCGAGCAGGATTGGGCATGCAGCAAGCGGGTGATGGCAGAAGTGCGGCGTGGCGCTCGAGTGCGAGGTACACTGGAGGGTCCGCCATTGTGGTTAGTTCCCCTCGAGGAGACGTTTTATGGCCGCTCGTGAGAACTTCACGTACCAGGTCGCACTGATCATACTCGTGTTCGTCGTGCTCGCGCTGGGCGGAACCACGTATGGGTATTTCCGTAGCGCCGAAGAAGCCGCGAAGGAAACCGCGACCAAGACGGCGGAAGTCGCCGACATTCGCAAGAAGTACACTGATCGCGACGTCGAAGTGCGATGTCTCAAATACATGTTGGGGTGGGACACAACTCTGTCCGATGCCGACTACGACGGCTTGTTGAAGGGGCTAGATACGAGCGCCGAGATCCACAAGATCGACGAAGGCTATAAGCAGGACATGCAGATGTACGGTAAGGGGCTGGACAAGCCTAACTACCGACTTGTTCCCGCCGAGTTGCTGAAGGTGATCAAGGCGAAGAACGACGAATTGGTCGTCACCGTTGAAGAACAAAAGAAGCTGCAGGCTCAGTTGGTCGCGGCTCGAGAGGAGTCGAAGAAGGAAGTCGAAATGGCCAAAAAGGGCCAGGAAGAGGCTTCCGCCGAGTTGGTGAAGCGAACGGGCGACTTCGAGACGGAACGGTCGCGTTTGAACGGCGAGAAGGACAAACTGGTCACTCAAAAGGATGACTTGGCTTCGAAATTGAATGAAGCGGTGGCGAAGGCCGAGAAGGACCTGAAGAAGGTCAACGATCGGATTGAAACCGTCCAGAAGCTCAATCAATCGCAGCGCGATGAATTGGCTCGCGTGAAAGAACACGAGAATTTCGAGGTGCCCGATGGACGAATCACTTACGTCAATCAGCGTGCCAACATTGTAATCATCAACCTGGGATCGGCTGACGGCTTGCGTCCGCAGATTTCCTTCAGCGTTTACGATCGAGCCGAGAACAGCGCCACCAAGGCGGAAAAGAAGGCCGGGATCGAAGTCATCAAGGTCTTGGAAGCTCACCTGTCCGAGGCTCGCATCGTCCACAGTGAAACAGCGAACCCGGTGTTGCCGGGCGATCTGATCTACTCGCCCGTGTGGAAAGCCGGTCAACGGTTGCGTTTCGCGCTCACCGCGTTCATGGACATCAATGGCGACGGCGCGAATGATCGCGATTTGGTTCGCAATTTGATTCTGATGAACAACGGTGTCATTGACGTCGAGCAAGGCGATGATGGCAAGGTTAACGACATCAATCGCATGACTCTGCAGACGCGTTACCTGATTGAGGGCGAATTGCCGACTGACAAGTTCGCGGTCGAATCGCAGTTGCAGGGACGCAATCAAATGATCGCGAAGGCTCAAGAGCTCGGGATCGAGCGCATGCCTGTGCAGAAGTTGCTCGGTTATCTCGGCTGGCGGTCAGAAGAGAAGACCGTTTCCTTGGGACGAGGCGCCCAGACCGAGGTGAAGGGCGGCAGCAAGCCGGCCGCCAAGTCGGGCGGAGCTGGAGCTGGCGCCGCGGGCGCCGGTGGGAACGAGGGCGGCAACGAAGAATTTCGTCCGCGTCAGCCCGCGGCGAGCAAGCCGGACGACGATCCGTTCGGTTCATAGTCGCCATTTTTTGGCGCCAACAGTTGAGTTTGACTGGGGAGGAAACGAATGGTTTCCTCCCCAGTTCATTTTACGGCGTCTTGATTTGCGGGCGTCGCGGGGAGAGACTACGAGAATCACTGCGAGGGCTTGGCCACGACGTCAGGGCGGAGAAGATCGCCGAGCGCCAGGTTCCGAGCAAACCATCGAGGAGCCGCGTCATGATGCACGTACGATCAGCCTCCGACATCTTGAATCGCGAGTATTTGGAGATTCGTTGCAAGATCCTCGAGCTGGCGGCCGCCATGGATCGCTTGGAGCGTGGTACGGGGAGTGTGGCGGATGACCCGCGAATGGCCAAGATTCGCGAAGCGCTCGAAGTTGTGGGTGACGAGCGTGGGGACCGAGCTGAACAAGTGCAATTGATCTTCTCGCGTCCCTATCACGAACAGTGGCGCCGCGAGTTTCAGCTCGAACGCCAGTAGTCCCAACGGTCCGCTCGCCTCGTGACTCGACGCATCTCGACTCAAAGCATCAGGTCGAATCCTTCGTCGGCCAATCAGGAGTTGTTGCTTCCATGTATTACATCGACCCGCATATTCACATGGTCTCTAGGACCACGGACGACTACGAAACACTCGCCAAGATGGGGTGCGTCGCGATGAGCGAGCCTGCCTTTTGGGCGGGCTTCGATCGGGGGAGCGTCGAGAGCTTTCGCGATTACTTCCGACAACTCACCGAATTCGAGCCGAAGCGAGCGGCTCAGTATGGCATTCAGCACTACACGTGGCTCTGCATCAACGCAAAAGAAGCGGAAAACGTCGAGCTATCGCGGGAAGTGATCGCGATGATTCCCGAGTTCCTCGACAAGCCCAACGTGTTGGGTATTGGGGAAATCGGTCTGAACAAGAATACTCGGAACGAGTCGACCATTTTCCTGGAGCATCTCGATCTGGCCGTCCGCCATCGCCAGCAGATTCTGATCCACACGCCGCACCTGGAGGATAAGTACCAAGGGACTCGCATGATCCTGGACATGCTATGCGGCGACTCGCGGATCGAACGGGGACGCGTCCTCGTGGATCATGTCGAGGAGCATACGGTGCGGCATGTGCTTGAAGAAGGTTTCTGGGCGGGGATGACTCTGTATCCCATCTCCAAGTGCACCCCTCAACGGGCCGCTGATATCGTCGAGACCTACGGCGCCGAGCGTCTCATGGTCAACTCGGCGGGCGACTGGGGGCCCTCGAAGCCCACTGCGGTCCCCGACTTTATTCTCGAAATGAGGCGTCGCGGTCATCCTGAATCACTCATCCGCAAAGTCGTTTACGACAATCCGCTCGAGTTTTTCCGGCAGAGCCAGGCATTTCGGTTTCACGCGCCGCACGAAGCGAATTAGCTGCCTCGCGGATGGTTCGCGGGCGATACGCAGCTCGCCCCAGGTTGCCTAAGGCGAGCTACTTTCCCTGGCTGAGGCAAGACGCTTGAGGAACCGACGAGCGGCCGCGGCGGGGTCCGTCGTCTGCCAAACCGCGCCGCTGACCGCGATCCGCGTCATCCCCGTGGCCAGCACCGCGTCGAGTCGTTCGAGGGTGATGCCTCCGATGGCGAAGCTGGGAAGTCGAATCTCGTCCGCGACTTGCTGGAGATACGCGAGGCCGGGAAATTCGCTGAAGGACTTCGTGCCGCTGGGAAAGGTGGGACCGCACCCCAGGTAGTCGGCGCCGTCGGCGACGGCTTGGCGAGCTTGGTCGATAGAGTGCGTCGAAACGCCGATCAAGCGATCTGGACCGACGACGCGTCTGACATCGCGCACCGTCAGTTCTTCTTGACCGACATGGACTCCGTCAGCGTCCACGATGGCCGCAATATCGGGCCGATCATTGATGATCAATCGCGTGCGACTTCCCAGGGTCAGGCGGCGCAACACGCGAGCTCGCCGGGTAAGTTCGCGATCAGACAGTTGTTTGTCGCGGAGTTGGAGGAAATCGACGCCAAGTTCGACGAGCGGTCGTGCCTTGGACTCCAGTTGTTGATCGTCGGTCGCTCCATCGACCAGTAGGTACAGTTGAGCGACTGGAAAGGAGTGAGCCAGTTGTGAGCTGCGGATCAGCGATTTGCCAATGTCATAGCTCGTGTATCGCAGGCGTTCGGCGGCGCGAGCCAATTGGGGGCGGTAGCCCTTGGCGAATTCCTCGATGCTGCGCAGGGCCTGCGCGACTCGCGCTAGATTCGCGGCCACGATGGAGTCCAGGGAGGCTCGTTCGTACTCGGAATCCGTGCTGATCGTGGCGCCAACGTCTCCGGGCGTGTCGCGGGCGGTCCACCGCTGTTCCTCGGGGATCGACGACAGGGCCTCGGCCAGATCGTGTCGACACTGCTTCAGTCGCCGGGCGTGGTGTGGGTCGTTGAGCGAGAACCGGGCATATTCCTCGACGACTCGCAGTCCCTCGAGCGCCCGATTGGCATTCGCGTCGAGAATGCGTAGGCGATCCATGAGCTGGCGGGGATCGAGTGAGTCGGAGTTAGAATCGGGAGGAGCGTTGGTGGGGTTCATGGCGGACGAAGGGGCGGAACTGGTGGAACTTGGGGTTAGGAAGGTCAGGGAATCGTGTGCTTTGCAGAGGACGAACCACCTTCTTATTCCATTGTGGCAGGCTGTAGGGGCGGAGCCTAGGGCTTGGTCAGGCGCGTTTACGTGGCCTCTGGCTTCTTGTTATTGCCCAGCCCTCTGCCTAACTCCATGGCTGGCATTTACTTGCCTTGTCGTCCTGACGGTCGGGCGATAGAATTCACGAGTTAGGGAAGGTGTGTTCTGGCCGCGCTGTGCGAATAGGAATCGTGCGGCGGCGGTGCTGCACACGTAGTGGATTGATAAGCCACTGGATCGAAGGGTGTCAGGGAGGCTGCGATAGGGAACATGGATGCTCCGGCCAATCCAATTCCAGGGAGGTGGACTCTAGTCTGGCCAGGCTTGCCCCGTTTGTGGCTCGCTGGCCACTGGCGAGGGCTCGCGGTGGCGTTGACCTTTGCGACGCTCTTGAATGGGGCGTTATTCGCGACTTTCACCCACAACTGGGACCTGGGATCGGCGGGAAAAATCGCTCTTTGGGCGGCGGTGGTCGGATTTTGGTTCGTTTCGGCCCGAAATTCGCTCACTTGGGCTCAGCAGCTCAAAGCCCTGCCAAAACAGGAGGAATGTGACTCTCGCTTCGTTGCGGCGCAGGTCGCCTACCTTCGAGGGCACTGGCCAGAAGCTGTGGGAATGCTAAGACAACTGTTAGAGGTCCGACCAGGAGACATCGAGGCGAGGCTGTTGCTGGCCACGATTTTGCGTCGGATGGAGCGACCGCAGGAAGCGAAGGAAGAGTTGGAGGATCTAGCAAGACGTGAAGGAGCCGAACGTTGGGGCTTGGAATATCGACGCGAGTGGGCCGCCCTGAAGCGCACCGCGGCGACTGATCCCAGCAGCTAGGCGATCCTGGCAACCAGGTAATACATCCAGGTAATACATCTAGGTACGACAGCGGTGGAAGTTTAGCGATGGGTTCCCTCCGTCGCGGCGGCGAAATCACTACAATCGGCATAAGATTCGGACGAGTCAGATAGAGAGGCGTTACATGTACGAACGATTTACGGACCGGGCGCGGAAGGTGATGCAGCTGGCCAATCAAGAGGCTCAGCGCTTTAACCACGAGTACATCGGCACGGAGCACATCCTGCTGGGACTGGTGAAGGAGGGAAGCGGCGTCGCGGCCAACGTCCTCAAGAATCTAGATGTCGATCTGCGAAAGATCCGACTCGAGGTCGAGAAACTGGTGCAGAGCGGCCCCGAGATGGTCACGATGGGGCGGCTGCCTCAGACGCCGCGGGCGAAGAAAGTCATCGAGTACTCGATGGAAGAGGCCCGCAATCTCAATCACAACTATGTTGGCACCGAACATATCTTGCTGGGGCTGTTGCGCGAGCAAGAAGGTGTGGCGGCTCAAGTGCTGATGAACTTGGGGCTCAAGCTGGACGAGGTTCGCGAGGAAGTGCTGAACTTGCTCGGCCATGGCATCGAAGGGAGCGAAGGAGGCGAACGCGGTGGTCGCGAGCCTGCCGGCGCAGCGGGGACCGCCGAAGCGGGTGGACCAGCGACCAAGGGAAGCAAATCGCGGACCCCTGCCCTCGACAGCTTCGGCCGCGATCTCACCGAACTCGCTCGCCAAGGCAAACTCGACCCCGTGATTGGCCGCGAACGAGAAATTGAGCGAGCCATTCAAGTGCTCTGCCGCCGCCAGAAGAACAATCCGGTTCTCTTGGGCGAAGCGGGAGTGGGGAAGACGGCGATTGTCGAAGGATTTGCTCAACGAGTCGTCAGCGGCAACGTCCCCGAGTTGCTCGCCGACAAGCGGATCGTCGTACTCGACCTGGCCATGATGGTCGCGGGCACCAAGTACCGTGGTCAGTTCGAAGAACGCATCAAGGCGGTGATGAATGAGGTCCGTCGTGCTCGCAACACGATCCTGTTCATCGACGAGTTGCACACGTTGGTGGGAGCGGGTGGAGCCGAAGGCGCGATCGACGCGGCCAACGTGCTCAAGCCCGCGTTGTCGCGCGGAGAAATCCAGTGCATCGGCGCCACGACGCTCGATGAATACCGCAAGTACATCGAAAAAGACAGCGCGCTGGCTCGCCGATTCCAAGAAATCGTGGTCAACCCGACGACTCACGAAGAGACGGTCGAGATTCTGAAGGGATTACGACCTCGGTACGAAGAGCACCATCGCGTACAAATCACGGACGCGGCCGTGGCGGCCGCCGTGGAAATGTCCGAACGCTATATCACGGCTCGCTGCCTGCCGGACAAGGCGATCGATGTGATCGACGAAGCGGGCGCCCGCGTGCGACTTCGTTCGATGACCAAGCCGCCCGACTTGAAGGAGATCGACGACGAAGTCGAAAAGCTTAACAAGCTTAAGGAAGAGGCAGTCGCGAATCAGGACTTCGAGAAGGCGGCCGCGCTCCGCGATCAGGCCGACAAGCTGAAGAAGAAAAAGGAACAGATCACTCGCGAATGGCGGGAGCGATCGCGGGAGACCGACGGCGTGGTCGATGAGGAGATCATCGCCGAAGTCGTCTCGAAGATGACGGGCATTCCGCTCACGCGGCTGTCGACCGAAGACAGCCAACGGCTGATGAAGATGGAAGAACAGCTCCATCAGCGCGTGATCAGTCAGGATGAGGCCATCCGCGCGATCGCTCGTTCGGTGCGACGTAGTCGCAGCGGTCTGAAGGACCCCAAGCGTCCCACGGGCTGCTTTATCTTCGCCGGTCCTACCGGCGTCGGAAAGACTTTGTTGGCCAAAGCGGTCGCCGAGTTCATGTTCGGTGATGCCGATGCGTTGATCCACATCGACATGAGCGAGTACATGGAGAAGCACAACGTCAGCCGCTTGATCGGCGCCCCGCCGGGATACGTCGGCTACGAAGAAGGCGGTCAGCTGACCGAGAAGATTCGACGCCGTCCATACGCCGTCGTGTTGCTGGACGAAATTGAGAAAGCCCACCCGGACGTGTTCAACATGTTGCTCCAGGTGATGGAAGAAGGCCGTCTGACCGACAGTTTCGGTCGACACGTCGACTTCCGCAACACGATTCTGATCATGACCACCAACGCGGGCGCCGAAGCGATCAAGAATGAATCGCAGTTCGGTTTCGCCAAGCCGAACGACGATGCTTCGTACGAGAGCATGAAGGGACGGGTCGGCGAGCGAATTGAACGAGTGTTCCGGCCGGAGTTCTTGAATCGTATCGACGAAGTGATCATCTTCCGACATCTGACGAAGGAAGACCTCAAGCGCGTCATCGATCTCGAATTGGCCAAGGTCAAGGAACGATTGCTGGAACGCGGCCTGACGTTGACTTTGACCGACGACGCTAAGGAATTCCTGATCAAGAAGGGGTCGGACTTGGACTACGGTGCTCGACCATTGCGTCGGGCCATCGAGCAGTACGTCGAAGACCCGTTGTCCGAGGAATTGCTGAAGGGCGAGTTCAACGGGAAGGACTCGATTGTCGTGGGCGCCATTCGCGACGACGAGAACAAGTTGCGACGGCTCGATTTCAAGGGAGTAAAGACAGAGACCGCGGCCGAACCGAACCCCGAGGCGGTAGCGACGCCGGCGGGATCGGAAGGTCAAGGCGAATAAGTAAAATCGCCGATCCACTAAGTCACAGTACCGAAGGGCCGGTTCGCGATTGCGATACCGGCCCTTCGGCCGTTTAGGGAACACTGATCTTCGCTGATCCCCACTAATTGAGTCAGACCGGCCGGTGGTGCCTGAGAGTGGCCCTATCCGATCGCTCGAAGCGACGTCCCACGAATTATCCCCCTCCGTCCAGATTCGTGGTCCACCCAGTTCCGTGTTTCGCGGTTCCCTTGACGGTCAAGGATGAGGCCGGAAAATCGCGCTGATCGGCAAAGTCGACTCAAGTTATCCCGGTTCCCGTGTCGATTTTGCACCGACATGGGATCACCTCGCAATCATTCGCCGTCGCCTTCCGCTAGCGAAGATCAACCGATCGACTCGCGGACGACTTGGTTAGCCGACATTGGCGGATTGGTCGTCGATTTCACGGCGTCGATTGGTAGTTTCGCAATCTTCAGTTTTCGCGCTTTCGCGTGGCTGTTTACGCGGTTTCCCCGCGGGGATACGTTGTGGCCCAATTTCTATCAGGTTGGCGTGTTGAGCTTGCCGGTCGTGGCTTTGACGGGCACCTTCATTGGAATGGTGTTGGCGGTGCAAAGTTACGCTCAGTTTCGGCAGCTCGGGCTGGAGACTCGCCTGGGAGCGGTCATCAACATGTCGCTCGTGCGCGAGCTGGGGCCGGTGTTGGCCGCGACAATGCTTGCCGGTCGAGTGGGCAGCGCGATGTCGGCCGAGCTGGGGACGATGCGGGTCACGGAGCAGATTGACGCGTTGGCCAGCATGGGGGCCAATCCAATTCAACATTTGGCCGTGCCCAGGCTACTGGCTTGTCTGCTGCTCATACCGACGTTGGTGGTGATGGCGGACTTCATGGGCGTGGTTGGTGGATACTTCTACAGTGTCGTGATTCTGGGAATCGACCAGCATCACTACTGGAACAACTCGGAACGATTCGTGGGTAACTTCGACTTGTTCAGTGGTTTGTTCAAGAGTCTTTTCTTTGGGGCGACGATTGCGTTGGTGGGATGTTATCGCGGCTTTCACTGCACGGCGGGGGCGGAGGGAGTTGGGCGAGCGGCGACGGCGGCGTTCGTGCTGTCGTTTGTCTTGATTCTGCTGTTGGATTTGGTGCTGGGGATCATCCTGGAAGGGATCTACCAGAGCTTGTGGCCGGAAGGGGCCAAGCTGTTCTAGAGACAAACGGCGTTGAGATTATGGTGAGCGCTTCGACCGAACCCGATTCCTTGCTGGAACTGAGTGATCTCCACATCACCTTCGGTCGTAATCGCGTGCTGCGCGGCATCGATTTGCGTATTCCCCGCGGTCAGACGCTGGCGGTGATTGGAGAGAGTGGCTGCGGTAAATCGGTGATGTTGAAGACGATGATCGGATTGATCTCGCCTACCAGCGGTTCAGTCACATTTGATGGACGCGACTTGTCGCGGCAATCCGAACGAGAATTGACTCGCCTTCGCGTGCGCTATGGATTCGTATTCCAGAACGCGGCGTTATTCGACAGCATGACGATCGGACAAAACGTGGCGTTCCCCTTGCGACAACATTCGCGACGAGGGGACGACGAGATCGAGCGGCAAGTCATGTCGCGGCTCGCCGAAGTAGGCTTGCCCGCCAGCGTGGCGGTGCGGAAACCGGCCGAGTTATCGGGGGGGATGCGAAAACGAGTGGGATTGGCTCGGGCGCTCGTGCTCGATCCCGAACTGGTGCTCTATGATGAACCGACCACCGGGCTCGATCCGATCATGAGCGACGTCATCAATGAGTTGATCATGCGGACTCGCTTGAGTCGGCCGGTGACGAGCGTGGTGGTCACGCATGACATGCATACGGCGCGCAAGGTGGCGGATCGAGTCGTGATGCTCTATCCCCTGTCGCGGTTGTCGCCCGATGAGTCGCAGATCATTTTCGACGGTCCGCCGAGCGAGTTGGACCGCACGGGGGATCGGCGAGTGACTCAGTTCGTGAAGGGGGAGGCGGGCGAACGGATCATGGAGTTGCAGGGGGAATAGCGGTCGGTATGGGAGGCGGTGGGGCGGTCGACGGTTCGTGGCGTCACGAGCACGGGGCGATTGCCGAAAGTGAGAAATCGCTGGTCGCGGCTTGGGAAACGGGATCATGGACGAGAGAACATTACAGATACGCGTGGGAGTGGTCGTCGTGACGGCGGCGATCATTGCGTTCCTGTTGGTGTTCGCGTTCGCGGAACGTCGATCGTCATTCTTCGAGACGCAGAAGACCATCTATCTGAAGTTCACGCATGCTCCGGGAGTAACCGCGCAGACGCCCGTGCGTAAGAACGGAATTCATATTGGTCGAGTGACCGATGTGCAGTTGCTGGACGAAGGCGGCGTGGTCATCACGGCGAAGCTGGATGATCGACACAAGGTGCGTCGCAGCGAGGTCGTGAGGATCAGCACGGCCTCGATCATCGGCGACGCCGTGTTGGAGTTTGTGCCCAGCAACGAGCAAGGCGCCTCCAACGAACTCATTCAGGATGGCGAATTTATCGCGGACGGAATCGTCGCGTCCGATCCGCTGCGAGTGTTGATTGGATTGGAAGACAAGCTGGGCGGTGCGATTCGTTCGATTGAAGGCGCCGGGAACGAAGTCACTGTGCTGGCTCGTAACATGAATACGATCGTAGGAAACAATCAGGAACAGTTTCAGCGCGTGATCATGAAGTCGGAACAGGCGATGGATCGCTTCCGTTCCGCCATGACGACCGTCGACGAACTGGTGGGCGATCCCGAAGTGCGACTCCAGCTCAAGCAGGCCTTGGCGGGAGTCCCTCAGCTGATGACCGAAGCCCGCACGACCCTGGAAGATGCTCGACGCACGCTCGACGGTTTCCAAAAGATGAGCGAGCGGGCGAACACGAATCTGGAAAATCTCGAGCAGTTCACGAAGCCGCTCGCGGAGCGAGGCGACAAGCTGGTGATGGCGATCGAGTCGAGCGTGACGAACATCGACGACTTGCTGGATCAATTGGTGCAGTTCGGCGAAGCGCTGAACAATCGCGAGGGGACTCTCGGCCAGTTGATGCACGATCGCGACTTGTATGACCGATTGCAGCGAACCGTGACCAATGTCGAGGACGCGAGTCGTCAATTGCGTCCCATCATGAACGACGTTCGCATCTTGACCGATAAGCTGGCCACCGATCCCGGTGGACAAATCGTCAAGCGAGCGCTCGACCGTCGCCCCATTGGCAGCGGGACGAAGTGGAGTTGGGGCGAACCCGAGCCGACTTGGCCCGGACGATAATCTCTTGGGCTCTCGCTGGTGTGCAGCCGGTCGGAAAACTACCAGCCGACCTTCTCTCAGGTCGCCCCTGGCATGGCGACTCTTTGGTCGATGACGCGAAACAGCTATCGATAAGTCCGTTGGACGCGATTGTAGGGAGCGTGATTGCCGGGACCGGCGGGCGTCGCGGCCGTTGACAAGGGCGCTTTTCGCTGATTTTCCGTCGATTCTTGGCTCGCATTCCCTGGGAACTAAGATGGAGTGGGCTGCCGCGTCGCCGTCTCGTCGCCTCATTCAAGAAAATCGCCGTTGGAAGGACTCGATCGTCATGTGGAATCGCGTTAAGTCCTGGTTGGGGCTCGCAAGCAATGGCGGGGCCGCCGCGGGACAAGCCCATATGACGTTTGGTCAGACGTCGATTGGACGAACGGTTTCTCGGACCGGCTTGCTCTTGAAAAAACAGTTGTGGGTTTGGCCGATTCTCGCGGTTCTGTTGCTGGGGACGGTGGGATACTTGGTGACGGAGTCGATCCATCACACCATGGAGTCGAATCTCACGGCTCAACTGGAGACCTTGCTGCATGTCGAGCAGGCGATGGTTGAAAAATGGATTCAAGCGCAAGAGGCGAATGCTCTGACCCAAGCGAACGATAAACAGATTCGTCGTTTGGTCGCCGAGTTGCTCGAGAGTATGCCAACCTCGGCGGGCCAGTTATCGGTCTCGTTGGAAGACGACAAGCCGCAAGATTCGATGGAGGACGTCAAAGGAGAGGCCAATGTTTCCTCGGACTTGCCTTCCCCTGCCCCGTTGTCCAACTCTCGCTCGACAACTTCGCGAGCTTTGGCGGTCGCTCGATTGCGAGAGCAGATCGCCAAGGAATTGGCGCCTGGTATGTCGGCGCACCAGTTTGTGGGCTTCTTCGTCACCGACCGCGAGCATCGAATTCTGGCGACGAATCACGTTGAGTTGGCGGGGGAAACGGCCGATCAATTCGCGCCGTTTCTCAAGCGGCCGCTTGATGGAGAGACCACGGTTTGCCCCCCATTTTCCAGCTTGGCGACGGTCAAGGATGAGAATGGACGACTACGAACGGGCGTGCCCACCATGTTCGCTTGCGCGCCGATTCGCGATGAAAACCTGCAGGTCATCGCCGTATTGAGTTTGAGGATTCGTCCCGAGCGTGAGTTCACCAAATTAGTGCAGTTGGGGCGCATTGGCGACTCGGGCGAAACATACGCCTTCGATCGGCGTGGGGTGATGGTCACGGCGAGCCGCTTTGAAGATCAACTGACCTTGCTGGGATTGGTTCCCGATACCGAGGGCGCTTCGTCCATTCTCACTGTTCAACTGCGAGACCCAGGCGGCGATTTGACGGAGGGGTTTCGCCCCAAGGTGCGGCGCGGCGAATTACCGCTGACGCACATGGCCGCCCAGGCGACGGCGGGAAAATCGGGGATCGACGTGTCGGGGTATGCCGACTATCGCGGCGTACGGACGGTCGGCGCGTGGGTTTGGTTGCCCAAATATGAAATGGGATTGGCGACGGAATTGGATTACGAAGAGGCCTTTCGGGCGCTCAACACCTTGAAACGATCGTTTCACACGATGTTCGGGCTATTGGTGCTGAGTGCGGCGGCGATCTTCGCATTCACCCTGATTGTGACGCGACTGCAACGCGAGGCTCGCAAGGCGGCGGTCGAAGCGAAACAACTCGGCCAGTACCGCTTGGAGGAACGCATTGGCGAAGGGGCGATGGGAGTGGTGTATCGCGGGTGCCACGCCATGCTGCGGCGCCCCACGGCGATCAAGTTGCTCAACGTCGAGAAAGTCAACGAGGCGTCGATCGAGAGGTTCGAACGAGAAGTGCAGATCACATGCCAGTTGAACAACCCGCATACGGTGGCGATCTACGACTATGGTCGTACGCCGGAAGGGGTGTTTTACTACGCGATGGAGTATCTGGACGGCATCGACTTGCAGCAATTGGTCGATGATTACGGTCCGCAGCCCGCGGGGCGAGTGGTAGCCATTCTACGCCAGATTTGCTCATCGCTTTACGAAGCTCACACCCAAGGTCTGGTGCATCGAGATATTAAGCCCGCCAATATCATGCTGAACCGGCGAGGCGGTGAACCCGACGCCGTGAAGGTGCTCGACTTCGGCTTGGTCAAAGCCATGGGAGACGGCCAGAATTCGGGGCGCGCGGGCGCCATGACGGGCACGCCTTTGTATATGTCCCCCGAGTCGATTCAGGCGCCCGACTTGGTCGACGCTCGTAGCGATCTGTATGCGGTCGGGGCGGTCGGGTACTTCTTGTTGACCGGTCAGCCCGTCTTCGTGGCGGATACGCTGGCATCGCTGTGCCAGCAACATCTCGACGCTCAGCCCATCGCGCCCTCGCTACGGGCCGGTCGAGAAGTGTCGCCTGAACTTGAAAACGCCTTGCTGGCGTGCCTGGAAAAGAACCGGGCCAAACGACCTCAGACCGCTCGTGATTTGGCGGAGATGCTCAGTCGAGTGGCTGGCGGCGATTGGAGTCTGGCCGAAGCCGAGGCGTGGTGGAATCGCCACGATCGACAGCGACATTCAGCTAACCTGCCGAGTACATCGTCGGCTTCCTCCGGCGTGTCCGGCGGAGGCGGGGCGCCGAATGCCACGAGCGCGACCGCCTTTGATCGCACGCTGGCTCACGATTGATCAAGCCTCCCCTCATCGCGAATCTCGTCTTCGCCGCATAGAATAAAGCTCGTGGCGGGAACGTAATTCGGCGAGTCGCTTTGGTGTGGAGGGTCTATTCCGTGAAACAACTCATCGTAAGTTGCTTGCTCTCGTGCCTGTTGGTGGCGGCGATACGGGCAGAGGAGAAAATGTCCGCCGATGAACAGGCGATCCGCGCCTCCATCAATTCCTATGTGGCGGCCTACAATCGCGGGGATGCGAAGGCGGTGGCCTCCCACTGGGGAGAAACGGCGGAATGGTTGAGTCCCGCCGGCAAGAAGATTCAGGGACGCGCCGCGATCGAACAGGCGCTCTCGGCCATGTTCGGCGAGTTGAAGGGGCTGCGGATTGAAACGACCAACCCCACGATTCGCTTCGTCACGGCGGATGTGGCCGTCGAGGAAGGCGTCGTAGTGGTTACACGCCCCGGCGAGGAACCCTCGGGTGCGACCTACTTGGCAATTCACTCTCGGAAGGATGGCCAGTGGAAGTTGGATAGCGTGCGGGAAGTGGAACTACCCGCCGAAGCGTTCATGCGCGATGGACTCGACCAACTCGAATGGCTGGTGGGCGAATGGGTTGATCATGGCGAGGGCGCCACGATCGAGAGCAAGGTGGCTTGGACCAAGAACGGCGCGTTCCTGACGCAGTCTTTTCGCGTGGTAACGAGCGCGGAGAATGAACTCGAAGGGACGCAGATTATCGGTTGGGATCCCGTGTCGCGCTCGATTCGCTCGTGGATGTTTGACACCGATGGCGGCTTCGGCCAGGGCGTATGGACTCGACGAGGCAATCGTTGGATTGTTCGCGCCACGCAAACTCTTGCCGATGGGCGCCAAGCATCGGCGACTTCGATCTACGAACGAGATGGCGATGACACATACGTCTGGCAATCCATCGACCGAAGCCTCGAGGGCGAAGCGTTGCCGGATGTCAAACCCGTGAAAGTGGTACGAGCCGCGGCGGGCGGCAAAAGGGAGACGGAGGCCAAACCCGCGGCGGAAAAGGCGACGCCTGCCAGCAATCCGGCGAAAGATTCCGCCCCGGCTGCAAAACCGACCGACTCGGGGACGGGAAAACGTAAAGGGCGGAACAGCAAGTAAGCGAGTAACCGGCACTGGATTGAAACCTTGGTGGAAAGGGAAAACTCAATGAAACGCTTCATGGTGGCAGTCGTGGCGGTTGCAGCATTCGCGGTCGTTTCCGGCGAGTCCGCGTGGGCTCGTGGGGGACGTGGCGGGGGCGGATTTGGCGGGGGTGGCGGCGGCTTTGGTGGTGCTCGGCCCGGAGGTGGCTTCAGTGGGGGCGGCATGAGCGGCGGAGGATTCAGCGGCGCTCGTCCGGGCGGCATCAGCGGCGGCGGAGTAGGCGGCATGTCGCGTCCCGCTCCTGCCAATCGCCCGTCGATGGGTGATTTTGGCGGTAATCGTACGGGGGGAGGAGTGAACGGGCTGGGCGGCTATGATCGTGCGCCTTCCATGAGCCGTTCCCAGTTCGGGGAAGGCGGCTTTCGTGGGGCAGGGTCGGAGTTCGGCGCTCCAGGTGCACGGCCGCAAGCAGGCGACTTTAACCGACCGAGCCAACGAGACGTGAGTGACTTCCTCAACATGCCGGCGGCGAGCAGTCGAGCGAGTGTGCCCTCCACTTTGCCGGCTCGGGGCGCGAGTGGATCGCGAACCGTCAGCGGACCCGGAGGAGGTTCGGTGACGGTCGGTGGCGTCGGCGGCAGTCGGACCGGCCCCTTGGGCGGAACGGCCGCGGCCGGACGAGTGGGGGTGAAGGTAACTGGCCCCGGCGGCAACAGCTATGTCAAGGTAGGAGGCGGCGCCGCCGTACGTGGCCCCTATGGCAACACGGTCGCCGCGGGCCGAGGTGCATCCTTTGTGAATGGGCAGTTTGTGGGCGGCAAGACCTGGGGCGCCGTCAACGGCAACTTCAATCATTGGGGCTACTATGGTCCCGGTTGGGCCGCCCGTTACCCAGGCTGCTGGTGGCCCGGCCGTTGGGCTGCCGTGGGCACGATTTGGGCCGCCACCAGTTGGGCGACCGCGGGCGCTTACTGTGGTTGCGAAGGGGAGCCTGCCTACTACGACTATTCCGACAACATGTCGTATTACAACGGCAGTGTGTATTACGGCGATCAGAACTTGGGTTCGACCGACGAGTACTACAACCAGACATCGCAACTTGCCGCTCAAGGCGCGGATACCTCGAACGAGGAATGGCTGCCTCTCGGCGTCTTCGGACTGGTTCCCGATGGCGGCTCCGAAGCGGAAAAGACGCTGCAATTGGCGGTCAATAAAGAGGGAGTGATTCGCGGCAACTATCACGATCTGGTCACCGACCAAGTTACGCCGGTCAGTGGATCGGTCGACAAAATGACGCAAAAGGTCGCCGTCAAACTGCAAGGAAACGACAGTTTGGTCCTCGAGACCGGACTGTATAACCTCACGAATGACGAAGCCCCCGTGCTCATTCACCTCGACAAAGATCGACAGGTTTCCCGCGTCCTGGTCCGATTGAAGAAACCAGAGGATGCTCAGGACGGAGCGGCTGCGCCGGCTCAACCTTGATCATCGGTCAAGGCGGGAACGCAGGTGGCGGAGAGCCGGTAGGGGCCATGCCAGCTGGAGCCATGCCTGCGGCGGGCAGGGCTGAGAATGGCGTGGGCGGTTGCGGCGCCGCGGGAACCGCGACTGGAGCGACTTGAGGAGTGAACAGGGGCACGGCGTGCCCCTGCATCGCTTGACCTCGCAACTGCTCGGCCCGTTCCAACAGAATTTCATTGGGCACCAACTGTTGGGGGATAAGCTGAAAGTCGACGACTCGTTCGTCGCGTATTTCGCGCGGCGAGAAATTCTCGGAGAAGAAGTCGAGCGGCGGGTATTCATACCACGGGGCATCGAACCGATGCATGACCGTGAGCGTCTCGTAGCCTTCCTTGATCAACTGAATCTTGCGAGGGGCATAGTAGACGAACGAGGTGGAAACAGGAGTTACCCCAATTTCCTGATTATCGACAAAGACCCGTGCTCCCGGTGGATTGCTCCGCACTGTCATCCGGCGTTTGACGCATCCCGTTGCCGCGGTGGCCGCGATGGCGACCAGCGTCAGGAGGAGTAGTAGTCGTCTGGCCGGGGGGGATAGCATGGGGAGTAATGAAGAAAGTATCCGGATTCGATGAGCGAGAATGATAGAATCGATCGCGCCTGATGATTCCCTTGTGGGACTTCGAGTCGGGGCGGGAGTATACTGAGAGAACAAAAACGCTCCTAGGCCGTTCGTCGGCTGGACGATTAGAATATAGAGAAGCGGCGCGATCTAACGAGTTTTCATCCCTTTCCCAACTTTGGCGCGGACCGGTATGGCGACCTGGCAGGACAGTTTCGAACACGCGCAACTGTCGGACGTTGGAATGCGCCGCCGTAACAACCAGGATTCGCTGGGGTTGGTGCTCGCCTCCGACGACGGGGTTTGGCACGCTCGCGGCCATGTGCTGATGGTGGCCGACGGCATGGGGGCGCACGCGGCGGGGGAACTCGCCAGCAAGATCGCGGTCGACACGGTCCCGCACCTCTATTTGAAGCTGAGGGATTTACCGCCGGGTGAAGCTCTAGAGCGCGCCATCCATGAGGCCAATGCCGAAGTCCATCGGCGGGGCCAGGCGAATCCCGAATTTCATAACATGGGAACCACTTCCAGCGTATTGGCAATCCTGCCCGACGCTGCTTGGATCGCCCATATTGGGGACAGTCGCGTCTATCGGTTGCGGGGCGAGATTCTCGAACAGCTGACGTTCGACCACAGCTTGGTTTGGGAAGCGAAACGTGACAACAATTGGCCGGCGGGACTCGACCCGTCTCAAGCCCTTCCCAAGAATGTGATCACTCGTTCCCTCGGACCAAACTCGCAGATCCTGGTGGACGTTGAAGGCCCCTTCCCGATTGAGGTGGGCGATACCTTTTTGTTGTGCAGCGACGGTCTCACCGGCGCCATTGCCGATGAAGAGTTAGCGCCGATTCTGGCTTACCTGCCGGCCGAAGAGGCGGCGGCGGTGCTCGTGGATCTGGCGAATCTCCGCGGCGGCCCCGACAACATCACGGTTTTGGTGGCCCGGGTGCTTCCCAATTGGCTGCAGAAGGCCGGGACGGCAGCAGTGGCGGCTCGTAAATCCAGCGAATCAAAGGGCGAAGTTCATCCGGCGGTTTGGGTGGGGACGGGAGTCTGTTTGCTGGCCGCGGTGGGACTGCTGGTTGCTCGCCAACCCCTGTTCGCGGGCATTGCCTTCGCCTTGGGACTCTTGATCGGTGGCTTAGGGTGGGCTCTGCGAGATGTTTGGAGCGGTCGTCGCGGCGGCCGAAGTTCCACTGCCAAGACTTACCAAGCCCCTTATACTCGCACCTCTTGTGCGAATCCCGTTCAATTCCTTCAGAAATTGGCTGCACTCACCACGGAACTTCGCGCGGCTGCCGTCGAAACGTCTCTCGATGTCTCGGCCTTTGACAAGGCGTGTCGGCAAGCCGCCGAAGCCGGAAAAGCGGGCCAAACCGTGCCAGCCTTGCGCACGTATGCTCGCGCGATCAGCGGGCTGATGCGAGATTTTCGCAATCGCAAACGGGACGCGAACGACTCGGCGATCGAGCTCTAACGATTCAACTCGATCAGTCGTTGCAGATTCGTGAAATTCGTGCGATTCGTGGTCCACCACTCTCCTTGTCTCGCAGTTGCGAACCCGGCTTCGAGCCGGTCCGATGACGACTCAACGATTTCCCCTCTCTGAACTTATCCGCGTTATCTCGGTCGATTCGTGGCTGACCGACTTCCGTGGTTGACACCCGTGAAATTGGCGGACGTGGTGCTTTCCAACCAGGATTGGCTGGTACGGGCCGATTCGACGGACTAGAAGTCCGTCGTACTTGGTTTTGACGTTGGACAAGCTGCGGTAACTCGTTAGAGTCTCCGCATGCGGTGCCTCACCCGTTACGTACTTGGCGAGATTCTCTTGGTTTTCGGCCTGACGCTGGCAGTGATGACGGCGTTCATGATCCTGTTGGGGGTTGCGCTTGAGGCGGCTCGACAGGGTTTAGGTCCCGAGCCAATCATGCGCCTAGTGCCCTATGTGTTGCCGAATGCCCTCAGGTTTGCCGTGCCAGCGGCCATTCTATTCGCCGCGTGCAGCGTTTATGGCCGGATGTCGGCGGCCAATGAGATCGTGGCCATTAAGTCGCTAGGGGTCTCGCCGATGGCGGTGCTCTGGCCGGGACTCATTCTCTCTTTCTTGGTCAGCCTTTCCGCGGTGTGGTTGAACGATTTGGCGGCGTCTTGGGGACGCGAAGGAATTCAGCGAGTGATCATGGATTCGGTCGAGCAGATCGTCTATGGCACTTTGAGAACGCATCGTTCGCACCGAGCGAGCGACAGACTGGCGATTACGGTGCGGAGGGTCGAGGGACGCAAGCTGATACAGCCCACGATTACCACTCAAGATGCTCGTGGACGCACCATGACCATTACGGCTCGCGAAGCCGAACTCCAAAGTCGGCCGGAAGAGAACGCGTTGATGTTGCGTCTCTGGGACCCGATCATCGAATCGGGCGATCGCGGCCGACTGACATGGCCTGGCGTGCTGGAGCAAGCGATTCCCTTGCGCGATGCCACGAAGAATGCCGACCAAGGAAAACACCCGGCGGACTATGCTCTGCGGCAGATCCCGGCGGAAGCGGCGGCGGAGAGCCAGCGACTAGCCAGCAATGAGCGAGCGTTTGCGACGAAAGCAGCGACTCAGTTGTTGATGGGAGACTTTACTGGTTTGAGTCAGGGTGAATGGATGTCGAGGCACGAAACGCTGCGAGCCGGTCGCGGGCGCCTGTATCGACTCAACTCCGAGCCTTGGCGACGGTGGGCCAACGGCTTTAGCTGCTTCTTCTTCGTCTTAGTTGGCGCCCCGCTGGCCGTCCGGCTGCGTAACTCGGATCTGATGACCACCTTCGGGCTCGTCTTTCTCCCGATCTTGTTGCTGTACTATCCCCTGATGCAGTACGGAGTGGATCAGGCGAAAACAGGCGCCTTTCCCCCGTACGCGGTTTGGTGCGGCAATCTCATTCTCCTGATCGTTGGACTGGCGATGACCCGGCGAATTCTGCGGTACTAGATGCGTGGTACTCGCCCTGGCAGGGGCCCACGGAATTCGTATTCCTCCAGGGTCCCGAACCGGGTACACTCGCGCCCGCGGTTCGTCGCTCGGCGACAAGGAGGTCGCACGTGCTCAAGCGTTGGCCAATTCGTTACAAGTTGTATTTGGGCGGAGCCACCCTGTGGCTGACCCTCGCATTACTCGCATTCAGCGGGCTGCGTGGACCGTACGCCTATAAGCACTTGGCGTGGACGATTTCGAAGCGATCCGCCGAGATTCCACGCGCCGCCGCCCTGACGAAGAGCGTAGCCGACTTGCGGGCATTGGGCAGATCCACTCCGGCCGATGAAGTGGGAGTGCCGCTACAGTTCCACTGGGAAGATCCCGTCGCGCGTGACGCTCAGTTTCGTACTCGCCTGGCCGATGTGCGAGTCGCTCTGCAACTCTATCGTGAACAACTCGAGCGAAACGGCTCCGCGTCTCGTCTGAGTCTGGACGACGACCATGAAGAGTGGCGTACGGTGAGCGACATTGAACGCTCGCTCGACCGACTCGACCGCATGCAACGCTCGCAAAATCTCTTCTCCAACGATCTGGCTCATTCCACCATCGATCGCGAATTGGATGATCTATTTCAGTTGGCCAGCAGTCTGCCCAACCATCTACACGGCAAAATGCAGTCGCTGGTCAACGAGGTGCGTTGGCAATACCGTGCTTGGATTTATTTGACCTGGATCAGTGGATTCGCGGGCGCCACGTTGCTGGTGGCGCTCATCGGCTTCTTTTATTTTTCTATTTTTCGTCCGCTCCGCGAACTGGTCGAAGAGTCGCGGAAGATCAGCGGCGGCAATCTGCGTCATCGTATTCGCGTCAATACGGCCGACGAAGTGGCCGAATTGGCGAATGCCATGAACGATATGACGGATGCCTTTCAGAAAATCCGCGACAATCTCGACGAACAGGTGAAGCAGCGCACTCGCGAAGTCGTGCGGAGCGAACAGTTGGCCAGCGTTGGTTTCTTAGCGGCGGGAGTCGCTCACGAAATCAACAATCCACTGGCCTCCATTGCTTGGTCCGCCGAGGCCTTAGAGTCGCGTGTTCGTGAACTTCTGGAGTCGTCCGAGGAGACGCAGGACGACTCGGAGGTTTCGGATAACGAGGAGTCGAGCGAAGGCGCCGCCCCGTCGACACTCCCCTTCCCCACGCTCGCCGCCGACGATCACCAGCGGCGAGCGGACATCGAGGTGGTGCATAGGTACCTTCGACGCATTCAGGAAGAGGCGTTTCGCTGCAAGGGAATCACCGAGAAATTGCTCGACTTTTCTCGACTGGGCGACGTGGAGCGGCACCCGACCAATCTCGCCGACTTGGTTCGCGGGGTGATCGAAATGGTGCAGTCCATTGGGACCTATCGCGAGAAGCAGGTCGAATTCACCGCGATGGAATCGGTGACAGCCGATGTGAACGCCGCGGAAGTCAAACAAGTAGTACTCAATCTGCTGACCAATGCGCTCGACAGCCTCGATCCCGGCGGGAAGGTCTGCGTTCATCTGCGGCGCCGCGGCGACGAAGCCGAATTAGAAGTGGTGGATAATGGCTGCGGCATGACGCCCGAAGTCTTGCAGCACTTGTTCGAGCCGTTCTTCACGCGTCGACGCGATGGCCAGGGAACTGGGTTGGGAATGTCAATCACCTATCGCATTGTGCAAGACCACGGTGGGACGATTGAAGCCGAGAGCGAGGGCCCGGGACATGGTTCGCGCTTGCGAGTCATTCTTCCGTTGGCCGAGAGTGAAAAACGAGCGGTTGCCAATGGAACCGCTGGCGTAGCAAACCGTACGGCGTCGCCGTTGCGGTCCGGAGAAAGCGAGATTTCACGGCGAGCCGCGTAGATGATCGCACGCCGCTTTGGGGCATTTATCCTGAAGAGTGCCTGCGACAGGTAGCGAAGTCGTGGAATCCATTGAGCAAGGATGGGGATCGAATGAAGGCGACAAAGTCGAAGAACAACTCGGTGCGACGACTCAAGGTTCTTTTCGCGGACGACGAAGCGTCGTTGCGTGAGTGCTTGGGGAACGAAATCCCTCGCATGGGACATGAGGTGACGGTGTGCGCCGATGGCCCCTCGGCGGTCGCGGCGCTCGAACGCAATACCTACGATTGCTTGTTGGTCGACATCGACATGCCGGGCATGTCGGGAATTCAAGTGATTGCGAAGGCGCGTGAGATTTGTCCCGACGCGGATGCCATTGTCCTCACGGGCAAATCGTCGTTCGAAACGGCGATCGCCGCACTGCGACAAGGGGCTTTCGATTATCTCACGAAGCCCTGTCGCTTGATCGAGTTGGAAGCCGTGCTGCGAAAAGTAGCGGAGAAGCAGGAACTCGTTTGCAAGTTCCGCGCACTGCAGAACCAATTGGAGCGAGCGGAAGGGAAACGAGAATTAGTCGGCGGTGGTGCGAGGATGGAGTCGGTCAAGCGGCTGATTGCCAAAGTCGCCCCGACCGATTCGACCGTCTTGATTCTGGGAGAGACGGGCACCGGCAAGGAACTGGTGGCTCGCGCGGTCCATCAACAGAGTCCGCGAGCCGATAAGCCGATGGTCGCGATCAACTGCGGAGCTCTCCCGGAGGCGCTGATCGAGAGCGAGCTCTTTGGGCATCGCAAGGGCGCGTTCACGGGCGCCGATGATCATCGCGTGGGATTATTTGAAGTCGCTCACGGCGGAACGTTGTTCCTCGACGAAATTGGCGAACTGCCGAAGGCGATGCAAGCGAAGCTGCTCCGTGTCTTGGAGACGCGGGAAATTCGCCGAGTCGGCGACAACGAGTCGCGGCAGGTGGACGTGCGCGTCGTATGCGCGACTCATCGGCACATCGAGCAGATGGTCGCGAAGGGAGACTTTCGCGAAGACTTGATGTTCCGCATCAACACATTTGAAATCGGTCTGCCATCGTTGCGGGAGCGGTTGAGCGATATCCCCGAACTGGCCGCCCACCTTTATCACCGCTTTAAACCAGGCGCCGCGCCGGTGGATCAACTGTTTACGCCAGAGACGTTGGAACTGCTACAAGCATACGACTGGCCCGGTAATGTCCGAGAGCTCGCGAATGTGATCGAGCACGCGACGATCCTCTGCGATCGGCCGCCGATCACGGTCGACCATCTGCCTCAACGCCTGGCCGCTCGCGCCGGGCGGCGGCATTGGCGGCCACTCGGCCCTATGACGCTGGCCGAAGTCGAGCAGTTCGTGATCCAAGAGGCGCTGGAAAGGCACGAGGGGAACAAGCCCGCAGCCGCCGAGGATCTCGGCATCAGCCTGAAGACGCTCTACAACAAGGTCGCGCAGAGCCAAATCCAAACGCTGGATAAGACCGCTTGAGGACCTGTTGCCAGAAACCATGTCTGGCAGTCAGAAGAAATTAGTGAGGATCAGCGAAGATAAGTGTTCCCAGCGCTGGTCCCGCCCCGCGCGAAAGAGAAGGGAACACTGATCTTCGCTAATCGTCACTGATGGAGTTCCTTTTCGAGAGCAGAGAAATCGTCGTCTTATCGATGTTCGCTCGCAGAGCGATCCATGCCGACGCTGTCGATTGCTCGATCCATTTTCAGTACTCACTCTGTAACCGGTTTTGGTTGACTCAAGCGGATCAACCTGGCGCTGTCCAACTAGGTGTCGGTCGGAATTTCTGGGCTGCGACGGATCTCGCGCGCAATTCTGATGCCCGAGGGGCCTCTGTCTGGTAACGACGGGCCCCGGTTCCGAACGGTTGGGGAGTGTCGTTTGAACCCGACTTCAAGTGGCTTTAGAATCCGTCTTATTCGGTATCTTCCCCTATAACAGACGGGTGTTCCGCCCGTTGGCTCCGTAACTTGGCCCAGGCCAGGCATCAATCAGGTCGACCATGACGAATTCCATCGCTGCTTTCCCGCGGACGCCTCATCGTGTCTTGGTTGCCGTGGCGTCGTTGGTCGCGTTGTCATCGTTCTGTACGCCATTCATCGCAATCACCAGCGGTCAAGATCGGCCCGCGGCGACGACAAACCGCAATATCGTGGTCGAGGGGACGCTGTTTGAACCCCTTGAAGGCGTTGCGACGTCGGGGAACGCCGGTCTGTTCATTGGCGTCAACGAATTCACCAAGGACAATCGACTGAACTGGCTGGAGTTTGCCGTTCACGACGCGGTCGAGCAAGCCTATCTATTCGTGTTCGAACTGAAGTTGATCCCGGCCGAGAACTGTTTTCTACTGCTGTCGGGCGCCCCGACGACGCCTCCGGTCCAGCGGCACCTGGAACAACTAAAGGCGGCGAAGGCAGTCGTCGGCAGCGCGGATCGCACAGAGATCCTGCTAACGCTGGAGAAGTTGCGCGGCATCGGCCAGCAGGCGTCGGATTTATTGGTGTGTTCAGTCAGCTCGCATGGCTTCATCGCGAATGGCCGACCGTACGTGATGCCGAGCGACGGGTTGAAGACACGCTTGGGGCAAACAGCCGTCGAGTTGGATTTGATTGAAGGTGACATGGAGCAGTCGCGGGCCGGCCATCGCTTGCTGTTCGTCGATGCGTGCCAGGAGCGCGTCGCCGCGAAAACGATTGGGGCGCCTGCGGCGGATCGGGGAATGGACGCGGCGTTCAAGCAGGCGTTCGCCTCGCCAACAGGCCAATACAAACTGGCGTCATGCAGTCCGAAGCAATTGAGCTACGAAAATCGGGCGCTCGGCAACGTGGGACATGGAGTGTTCACCTACGCGTTGCTCGAAGCGCTGCGAGGCGGGGCTGCCTCGGATGGTCAGAACTTTGTTCGGTTGAGGGAAGTCGAGGCGTTTGTCTCGAAGTATTTGGCGAACTGGTCGACCGAGGCGAAGTTGCCCGCTCAGACGCCATTCGTGGCTGGCGCGATGAGTTCCCGCGACTTGCCGCTGGCGAGGAAGGCGGGCGACTTGGCGACGCTGGTGGCGAGCGTTCGACGCCAACCAACGACGGAAGCCTTCACCGCCGACCTACGCGGTCGATTGGCGACGACGCTGGGCCAGCTGGACTTGCGGCAAGAAGCGGACCGAGAGTTGGTGTCGTCCACGCGTGGCTTTGTGAACAACATGCTGCCGGCCAATGTGTTCGTGGCCTACCTGCGCGCGGAATTGGAGCGGCGACATCTGCCTCGCCCGCCGACGCCCCTCGAGCCCGCCTCGGTAATCGAGAACAGCATCGGCGCGAAATTGGTGCTGATCCCTGCGGGCGAGTTTCAGATGGGATCGCCGGCGTCGGATACGGACGCGTATGAAGATGAGCGTCCGCAGCACCGAGTACGGTTGAGCAAGCCTTACTACCTTGGCAAGTACGAGGTGACGCAGCGCGAGTGGAAGGTGGTGATGGGGACGGAGCCTTGGAAGGGCATAGATTACGTGCGCGAGGGCGACGAATACCCAGCGATGTACATAAGCTATGAAGAGGCGGAGGAGTTTTGCCGCCGGTTGTCGGCGCGACCGGCGGAAAAGGCGGCAGGCCGCGTTTATCGCTTGCCGACGGAAGCGGAATGGGAGTACGGCTGCCGAGGAGGAAACAAGCAATCGACTCGCTATCACTTTGGCGATGGGGAAGACGAGTTGGGCGAATACGCGTGGTACGACAAAAGCGCATGGGATATTGGCGAAAAGTATGCCCATATCGTGGGCCAGAAGCGGGCCAATGGCTATGGACTTCATGACATGCATGGAAACGTGTATGAATGGTGCAGCGACTGGTATAGCGAGTCCTACTATGCGACGACAGCCGCGACCACGTCCGACCCGACATGCCCCTCAGAGGGCTCGTACCGGTGCGTCCGGGGCGGTAGCTTCGGCGGCACCGCCAGGTTCGTCCGGTGCGCGACCCGCTACAGGCGCGTTCCGTCGTCCCGGTTCAACTACCTGGGCTTTCGCGTCGCCGCTAGTCCGATGGGTACTCCAGCAAGCGGAGCGAACAAGTAAGCCAAGCGCCGCGAAGCGTGGCGGAGCCGGTCGCGGAGCCGAAGCTGGTAGCCGAGTGCGAACGCTCCGAGCGGCGCAGCTTTGGGCCTCGACCGACTCGCGGTGGAAACCTTCTACAGCGGACTTCTAAGTTCTTTGCGCTAGGCCTGTTGCGTTAGACCTAATGCGACGGACTAGAAGTCCGTCGTACATTGGGAACCACCTCGTACGACGGACTTCCCAGTCCGTCGAACCGTGACGCACCAAACAGGTTGCACGGCAGTCCGAGAGGCTACGAGAGACCGCGACGGACTGGAAGTCCGTCGTACCGAAGTAGGGTGCGTCGAACGGGGCGGCGAGCGATCTTGCCATTGCCGATTGCTCCCCCACCGCCCGGTGAAAACGCACCTTATCGTTAAGTGGGCGTGGCGGTTCGATGACGTCGACGCGCGTGGTGGTGATCGAAGCTGCCACGGTTGCTCAACGAGAAGGTGCGTCAGCGCCGATCATTGACGTTTGCTCGCTGGTGGGAGTTTGTCTTGATCGGCTTGACGCACCCTACGAGGACTCTTCGACGGACTGGAAGTCCGTCGTACCTGAGAGATAAGAGTTGACAATGCGCTAGTGCGGCAATTCCCTGCCGCTCGCCGCTTCCGCTCGCACGTGAATCACCGAGGCGTCGGTGAAGGCCGCCGAACTCTCCGCGCGGCGCAGTTCCAATCGCACGCCAAATCCCCGCGATTCCGCGACCACCACCTCGGCGGGCGCTCCCTCGACCACGGTCGCCGACACGCGCGGAGCAGACGATAATAGGGGACAAAAGGCAAAATGAGCGGCGACGTTTCGTTGACCCGCCGCAAACTCCACTCGCACCAACGCCTCGATCCACTCGCCCCCCGCATCGTCCATGCCCCGCGTCCACTGCTGGGATACATGCGGGTCGAGCAAGCTGGCACCTTCTTCCTCCTCGCCCTCCTCTTCGTTTCGCTCTGGCTCCTCTCTCACTTCCTCTTCTTCGCATGGTTCGTCGGCCGCCTCCTCGCCGCCAATGTCAGGGCCCTGCTGTTCGACGAGTGGGCTCCTGCATGCTGACTCTGTGGTTGCTGGCGACTCAGCTTCTCGCTGATCGGAAGGTCGGAATGTCACGGCTTCGCACTTTTCTCGTGTGAGCGATTCCGACGAGGCTCGAAGCGAGGACTGGGGAGTGCGGCGCCACCACGCTACCTCCGCTGCGGCCACAACTGACCAGAGAGCGGCGACTCCCAGCGTTGGCGCTTCGGGAAAAGTCACCGCGTAGGCGACTAAGAGCGAGACCAGGGTCAAGCCGCCGTGCAAGAGCCAATCGCCGCGGTGATTAGAACTTGCCTTGGAGACTCGCTGACACGCTTCGTGCAGCAAGCGACAAGAGAGCGTCGTGAGCCACGCGACGGCCAGCAAAGATCCCGACGTGGGCGGGGCGCCCTCGCCCAGTCCACGTCGGACCGCAATCCAAATGGCCACAGGAGCGACCGACCCGATAAAGGCCCAAACTCCCACGCGCGCCGACGCCAGCATGACCTCGTTGGAATTCGAGTCCTTCCCGCCCGCCGACTCCGCGCGGATCGCGGAGCGACGGGGATAAAATCGACTCGCTGTCACCTGATTCACGAACGAGCGACCGGCGGCAGACCGGCGGCGTTCGCCAACGGTTCAGCGCGATCAGTTCGTTCCCAAGTGAACTCGGGCTCGTTACGACCAAAGTGTCCGCCCGCCGCCGTCTTACGGAAAATCGGCCGACGCAGGTCGAGATACTTGATGATGCCCGCGGGAGTCAGCGGGAAGAACTCGCGGATCAACGTGCAGATGCGTTCATCGCAGATCCGTCCCGTTCCCTGTGTGTCGACGTGCACGCTGACCGGCTCCGAAACGCCGATCGCGTAGGCGATCTGCACTTCGCAACGGCTGGCCAGTCCCGCGGCGACGACATTCTTCGCGACGTGACGAGCCATGTAAGCGGCGCTGCGATCGACCTTGGTCGGATCCTTGCCGCTGAATGCGCCGCCGCCGTGACGTCCCCACCCGCCGTAGGTGTCGACGATGATCTTTCGGCCGGTCAAGCCGCAGTCGCCGTGAGGACCGCCGACCACGAAGCGACCCGTCGGGTTGATGTGGTACTTGATTTCGCCCTTGATCAAATCGGGCGGCAACAACGGCCGAATGATCTTCTCAATCACGAACTCGCGAATTTCCGCGTGGCTGACATCGGGAGCGTGTTGAGTCGATACGACAACCGTATCCACTCGCACCGGCTTATGGCCGTCGTACTCGATCGTGACCTGGCTCTTGCTGTCGGGACGCAGCCACGACACTTCATTGGCAAATCGAGCCTGCGTCAGCCGATTGATGATGCGATGAGCCAGCGAGATGGGGAGCGGCATCAATTCCGGGGTGTCGTCGCAGGCGTAGCCGAACATCAAACCCTGATCGCCCGCGCCAATTTCCTTGCCCGCCGAGGCATTCTCGTCGACGCCGACGGCAATGTCTGGACTTTGCTTGTCCAGGTACACGCCGACCGCGCAGGTATCCGCGCAAATGCCCATTTGGTCGTCGGTGTAGCCGACGTCGCGAATGGCGTTTCGCACCACCGTTTGATAGTCGATGTTCGCCTTGGTCGTAATTTCGCCGGCGATCACCGCAATCCCCGTCGTCACCAGCGTTTCGCAGGCAACTCGGCTGAAGGGATCTTGGGCGAACAGCGCGTCGAGCACGCCGTCCGAGATCTGGTCGGCCAGCTTGTCGGGATGCCCCATACTGACCGATTCACTTGTGAAGAGATACTTGCCGGCTGCCACGAACGGAACTCCTTACGGGGAAATGGATGGATCTCCCGACTTGCTATCCGCAACTCGGGAGCAAGCCGATGATTATACGGGTTATGCGGGTTTCTGGGCAACCAAGGGTGTCTCCAGGAGCGGGCGTAGTAATTCCAGCGTCCGCACCGTCGCGCCCTGCTGGGCCACGACTAACTGTCGAGCTCTCAGGCCGCGTTCCTCGACCAGCGACGGAGTCTCCAAGCCGTTACGCAGCCACGCGATAAGTTCTGGGCCTGACCGCACCACGGTCGCGGCGTCGGCCGCCAACAGCAGCCCGACCACGTCCCGGAAATTCTGAGTCTGCGGGCCGAAGCAAACGTCGGCGCCGTAAGCCGCTGGTTCGATCATGTTCTGGCCGCCGCGACTTCCCATACTGCCGCCGACATAGGCAAACCGAGCCAATCCCCACCAGGCCCCGAGCTCGCCAATCGTGTCTACCAGCATCACTCGAGCCGTTCCGGGAGGCTCCCCAGGCCGCAAGCTGCTGCGTCGTACCCAGGGGACGCCCGACTTCTCCAGCGACTTGGCCACTTCTTCGAACCGTTCCACATGCCGCGGAACCACGATCAACCGCAACCGCGGAAACTCCCCGCAAAGCTGCTGATACGCCTCGATCGCCAACTGCTCTTCAGGGTGTTGAGTGCTACCGGCCAAGAACACCAAGTCCTCGCCCGAGATGCCAGCGAGCTCGGCGAGACGGCGAGTGGTGGCGTTCGAGCGATCTCCGACCGCTCCGTCAAACTTCACCGAGCCCGTGACGACGACTCGATCGCGCGGCATTCCCAACGTCGCGAAACGCTCGGCGTAAGTCGCATTCTGAGCACCGATGACGTCAATTTCTCGCAGCCACCGTTGCACCCAACCTACGATCCGGCGGTAGCCCCGAAAACTACGCTCACTCAACCGTCCATTCACGACTGCCACCCGTGTCCCTCGCCGGCGAGCGGCGAGCATGAGGTTGGGCCACAGTTCGAGTTCCGCGAGGATCAGCACATCGGGACGGATTCGGCGCAATGCCGACGAAACGGCCCAACTGAAATCGAGCGGGCAATAGAAGACCAGTCGCGGGGCGTATTTTTGACGAGCTAACTCGTAGCCGGCTCGCGTCGTTGTGGAAACCACACACTCGACATCGGGCCATTCCCGCTCCAAAGCGGTAAGCACCGGCTTGATCAGATTAACCTCGCCCACGCTGACGGCGTGGAGCCAAACGCAGCGCCTATCACCCGCCCGCACGGGGACTCGCCCCCAGAATTTGGCCGCCCAGCCTTCGCGGTACTTGCCTTTGCGGACAGCCACATAGAGCAGCCAGGGAGAGGCTGCGATGAGCAACAGCAGGTAGAGGCAATTCAGCAGGTACCGCATGGCATTCGGGATGAGCCGACCGTGGCTGTCGTCGCGACAAATGCGACGACTCGCTTCACGGACGTCTCCTACGATAGCTCTTTCCGCAGGCAGCACTGCTTGTATTTCTTGCCGCTCCCGCATGGGCAGGGATCGTTGCGACCCACTCGCTCGCCTCGATTGCGGATTGGCTCGACCTTCACCTCCGATTGGCTATTGTCGATTGCGGCCTGCTGCTGTTGAGCGATCTCGCTGGACGGGGTCGGAGCGGAATCGTGTCGGGCCGATGTTTCAACCCAGGTCGATCCCACGAATTCCTCGTCCAGATTCTCCATGCGATAGATCAAGTCGGTCGTCCGCTCGTCCACCGCTGTCCACATCTGTTCGAAGATCTTCATTCCCTCACGCTTGTACTCGACCTTGGGATCGACTTGAGCATACCCGACCAATCCCACCGAGCTGCGGAGGCGGTCCATGACCAGCAAGTGGTCCTTCCATGCCGTGTCGACAATTTGCAGCAGGACGCTGCGCTCCATGCGGCGCATTTCCGGCGAGTAGAAGTCTTCGACAACCGTCGCGAGTCGTTGCTGTAACTCGTCGCGAGTCATACCGACCAGTGATTCAACTTCTTGTTCCTGCCCGAACTGTTTCAGGCACCAATCGCACAGCGCTTCCAGCGATGCCCGTGAACTCGCTTGCTGTGCGGTCGCTCGCGGGCCCGCATCGGCGAACAGTCGAGCCACTCGATCTTCGACCTGGCGATGCGATTCGCTGACTCGCTTCAGATTCGTCTGGCTCAGTTCCGTGAGCAGGTTGTGGATCTCGTCCCGTTGCTTGTGCTCCAGCAGGCTGGTCGAGAACGGCGACTGAAAGCGGGTGCGCGCCCATTGCACGAGTCCTTCGCGATCCAGGCGAGTTTGTCCACCTTCCGCTTGCATCGAGAAACGGTAGAGACCCGCGAGCACCGGATACTCGGCCTCTTTCCTGCTGTACGCCTCCACGGCCTTCTCGTAGATGCGTTTCTTGATGGACTCAGCGTCAAGCGAACGGATTTCGTCGAGCTTGATATCAAGCCCAAATTTGAACTTCGACCAACCGACGATCGAACGCCACGAGTAGTCTTCGTCCAAGAACTGTTTGCCGTCGGTCAGATCGACTCGCGCAATGGCTGCATGCGACGCCTTGAGCAGCAATTCCGAAACGCCGTCGCGACCGACTTGCTTCAGATCGCGGTCCCGCAGGTTGGTGGCGTAGCGAGTGTTCGCGAACTTGGCCAAGGCTTCCCAGTTCCACTCCGACGCGGCGTCTTCGTCCCCCTCGGGCAGATTTTCGTCGATCGCGTCTTGCACGAACGTTTCGGCCATCCGTTCGGCGTGCTCGCGCGCCAGCGAGTCGGCTTGGTTAAAGTCGAGTCCGCGGAAGTCGCGACCTTCAAGTGTGCAAGCGAGTTGCGAACCGGCCCAACGAGCAAACGTGTCGACGCCGTAGTCGCGTTGCAAGAACGCACCAATATGGTGATCGACTTGATGTCGGACCATATCGAGGATCTTCTGGCGGCAACTACCGCCATCCAGAATTTCCTGCCGATAACCGTAAACGCGACGTCGCTGCTGGTCCATCACCTCATCGTATTCCAGCAGGTTTTTGCGAATCTCGAAGTTGCGTTCCTCGACCTTCTTCTGGGCCGCTTCGATGCGTCGGGTCACCATGCGGCTCTCGATTCGCTCGCCTTCCTGCATCCCCAGCCGATCAAGAATCGACTTGACCCAGGGGCCGGCGAAGATTCGCATCAAGTCGTCTTCGAGCGAGAGGAAGAAGCGGCTGCTCCCGGGATCGCCTTGACGACCGCAGCGTCCTCGCAACTGAAGGTCGATACGACGCGCCTCGTGACGCTCCGTGCCGATGACGTGCAAACCGCCGATCGACTTGACGTACTCCCCCTGCTCCTTCATTTTCTCGCGCTGTTCGATTTCCGAGACAAGTGCATTCCATTCGGCGGTGGGAACTTCCAACCGAGTGGGATATTTTTCTTGCAGTTGCGCCCAGGCCATCGTCTCGGGATTGCCGCCCATGATGATGTCCGTGCCGCGACCCGCCATATTCGTGGCAATCGTGACGGCGTTCAGCCGGCCTGCTTGCGCGACGATCTCCGCCTCGCGCTTATGGTGCTTGGCATTGAGCACCGCGTGCTTGATGCCTCGTTGATCGAGCAGTGCCGACAATCGCTCGCTCTTCTCGATCGAAACCGTACCCACCAGAATCGGTCGACCTCGTCGTTCCACAATTGACACGTCCGCTTTGGCGACCCGCTCTTTCGCCTTGCTATCTTGGGGTTGGAATTCGAACTCGGTTTCGTGTTCCTTGACGATCGTGCCCCAACGCTCGTCATTGTTCTTCGTGACCAGCACGTCGAAACGATGCATCCGTTCGATTTCGTCGGCGATCGCAATGTACTTTTCGCGTTCCGTTCGATAGATCACGTCCGCATGTTCGATGCGCTTCATCTTGCGATTGGTCGGAATCGCAACGACGTCCAGCTTGTAGATTTTCCAGAACTCGTTCGCCTCGGTCATGGCCGTGCCGGTCATGCCGCAAATCTTGTTGTAGAGCTTGAAGAAGTTCTGCAGCGTGATGGTGGCGAGCGTCTGCGTTTCTTCCTTGATCCGCACCCCTTCCTTCGCTTCCACCGCCTGGTGCAAGCCGTCGCTCCACTGACGCCCTTCCATCAAGCGTCCCGTGAACTCGTCGACAATCACCACTCGCCCTTCCTTCACGACGTAGTTCACGTCGCGCTTGTAGAGGTAGTGAGCCTTGAGCGAGTTGTCGATCAGGTGGGGCCATTCCATGTTGCCCGCGGTGTAAAAACTCTCCACCTCGGCCAACCGCTCCGCCTCGCGCACGCCGTCATCGGTCAAGTGCGCCGAGTGGTCCTTTTCGTTCACCGTAAAGTGAACGTCTCGCTTCAAACGGCGAGCGATCTCGTCGGCCTTCGCGTATTTGCGAGCGTCGTCGTGCGCTGGTCCTGAGATGATCAGCGGCGTACGTGCTTCATCGATCAGGATGTTGTCGACTTCGTCGATGATCGCGAAGTTAAGTTTGCCTTGGGACTGTTGGAAGCGTTTGTCGTAGCGATTATCCCCGCGAGCGGCGGGACGCATGTTGTCGCGCAGATAATCAAAGCCAAATTCGTTGTTCGTACCGTACGTGATGTCGCACGCATACGCCTTCTGCCGATCGTCGACGTCCATGTCGCTTTGGATCGCGCCAACGGTGAGTCCCAAACCCATATAGAGCGGCGCCATCCACTCCATGTCGCGTCGAGCCAAATAGTCGTTCACCGTAATGACGTGAACGCCCTTGCCCTCGATCGCATTCAAGTACGCGGGCAAAGTGGCGACGAGCGTCTTGCCTTCACCCGTGACCATTTCCGCGATCGCGCGGTTGTGCAGCACCATGCCGCCGATCATCTGCACGTCGTAATGACGCATGCCGAGAAAGCGGCGACCGCCCTCGCGACAAGTCGCGAAAGCCTCGACCAAAATGTCATCCAGCGTCTCGCCCTTGGCGAGTCGCTCGCGAAACTTCACCGTCTGCTGGCGCAATTCCGCATCGCTGAGCGCCTGCAACTGAGGCTCCAACGCCGCAATTGCTTCGACTTTGGCCCAGAGCTTCTTCAAGTAACGGGCGTTCGCCGACCCAAACATCGACGTGATGCCGCGCTCGAAGCCGCGGAGCAAGCCGCCGAAGAAGTTGGTCGTCCCGTCGACAATGTTCTCGAACAATTCCATGTCTTGTAACCCGAAAGCTATGAGCCGCTTTAAGTTGCGGGATTTTACCGAGTTCGGTCCACCCTGACCTGCACCCAATGGGTGAAAACGCGCAAGATAATCACGCTGCGTAGCTTATAGCGGTGTCTCGGACCGGTCAACGCCGATCCCGCACCGCAGTCGCCGCTTGCCACCGATGCGGCTGCCGCCACAATGAGGTCTTGCTCCACTCTTGTCCCGCCCCCAGAATTCGTCCCAACAGGCCACTTCTTTACCCGGCGAGTGTTTCCCGTGCCTTCTCCGCTCCTAACCACCGATATCCGCGGACAGATGATTCTGCTTGGGACCGGGACCAGCGTCGGCGTCCCGACCATCGGTTGCGGTTGCCCGGTTTGCTTGAGCGACGATCCACGGAATCAGCGAACCCGCTGCGGCGTTCTGGTGGGCTTGCCCGAGGGAATCCTCCTGATCGACACGCCGCCCGACCTACGCACTCAACTGCTGCGCGAGAAAATCGGGTTCGCCCATGCGGTCCTGTTCACGCACGAGCACGCGGATCACCTATTGGGACTCGACGATATCCGCCTGTTCCCTTTCCGCTTGGGCCATTCCGTGCCCGTCTATTGCGAGCCAGTCGTGCGGCGAAGGATTGAACGCGTATTCGATTACGCCTTCCGGCCCGAACCACCGACGCATGCGGGCGCCGTTCCCCAGATCACTTTCCACGAAATCGGACTCGAGCCGTTTCCGCTGCTGGGAGCCACCATCACTCCCATTCGGCTGATTCACGGTCCGCGCTTCGTGACGCTTGGCTTTCGCATCGGCAACATCGCCTACTGCACCGATGTCAGCGAGATTCCGCCCGAGAGTTGGCCTTTGCTCGAAGGGCTCGACACCCTCATCCTCGACGCGTTACGTCCGCGGCCCCACGTGTCCCACTTTTCGTTGGATCAAGCCATCGAGGCATCGCGGCGAGTGAAGCCGCGGCGAACCGTCTTCACTCATATCTCGCACGAGCTAGACCACGCTCAGACGAACGCAGCCCTACCGCCAGGCATGGAATTGGGCTACGACGGGCTACGCATTCCGTTAGCGTAAGGCCCGCCGATCCATCCGCGATTCCAGCCTCGTGTAACGCGGACGCTAGTTAGCACGCACAATCCGCTTCGTCTTCAGATTGTTGACGTACTCGCTGGTGATCGCGAGCACTTCATTGAAGTAGGCATCACGCTTAACGATTTCGTCTTGACCCTTGCCGTTCGCCTGCTTTTCGAATTGCTTCTCTTCTTCCTTTTCGGCGTTGATGTCCTTTCGCGACGCGAAGAACTCTTCCTCGTTCAACGAGACGCTCTTGCGAGCCTTGTAATCGCGATAACGCTCGATGTTGCGGAAGATCTTCTGGAAATCGTCCGAGCTCTTCGTACGAGCCTGTGAGCTCGAACGCAGACGCTCGACCAAATCCTGGCTGACGCCCTCGTAGTTGTTATGTCGAGCGGCCGGCACCTTGTCGAAGGCCAACGCATACTCCAAGTCCGACTCGCCGACGTCCATGTGATTGGTGATCGATGGCAACGCGATATCAGCCAACACGCCTCGTTGCTGAGTGCTATCGCCGTTCGGGCGGTAGAACTGCTGCATCGTGATTTTCAGAGCGCCCAGGTTCGGCGCCTTCGCGGGATTACGGAAGACCTGATCGCCCAAATTTAGCATGCTTTGGACCGTCCCCTTACCGTGAGTCGCATCGTCGCCGATGATCAAACCTCGTTGGTAATCCTGGATCGCGCCCGCCAAAATCTCGCTGGCACTCGCGCTGAACTTGCTGGTCAGCACCACGAGTGGACCTTCCCAAGCCATGCCTCTTTCCAAGTCATCATAGTGCTGGACTCGTCCATCCGGATCCTTCACTTGCACCACCGGCCCGTGGTCAATGAACAGCCCAGTCAGATTGATGGCTTCGGTCAAGCTGCCGCCGCCGTTATGTCGCAGATCCAGCACCACGGCGTCGACGCCCTTGGAAGTGAAGTCGTCGAGAATGCGGCGAACGTCGCGAGTCGTGCTCTTGAAGTCCTCGACGCCCTTGCGAGCGCCATCCATGTCCATGTAGAAGCTCGGCAAGTCAATCACGCCGATCTTCAGCGGCGAGCCATCCGCCTTCTTGCCGTCATCGAAGATCACTCCGCGAGCTTCACTGTCCTTCAGTTCAATCTTAGCTCGAGTGATTTCATAGATCTTGGTTTCGGTCGAGCCGGGCGAAATGACGCCCAACTTGACGATGGTTCCCGCCTTACCGCGGATCTTGTCGACGACGTCATTCAACTTCATGTCGAGCACTTCGACCATCTCGCCGTCGACGCCCTGCCCCACGCTGACCACGCGATCCTCGGGCTTGAGTCGACCATCTTTTTCGGCGGCGCCGCCAGGAATGACTTTCGAAACGACAGTGTAGCCATCGGTCATCTGCAGCGCGGCGCCAATTCCCTCCAGTTGCAGACTCATCTGAATCATGAAGTTCTGCAACGAATTCGGGGACATGTAAGTGGTGTGCGGATCGAGGCTGGAGGTGAAGGCCGTGAGGTACATCTCCAGCAATTCGTCGCTGTCGGTTTGATTCATCCGCTTCGAGTAGCTGCTGTAGCGGCGCTTCAAGCGGTCGCGAGCCTCCATGCCTTCAACCTTGTCTCCCTTGAGCACCAGCAGTTCAAACTTGATCCGCTTGCGCCAGCGGTCGCGCGATTCCGCGGCCGTCCGAGCGTAGGTCAGCATGTCGGGGTCGGTGACCATTTCTTCCTTGACCGTGAAATCGTGCGTTTCATCGATCAATTCATCGATCACGGGGAGGCGTTCTCCCAATCGTTGCAAATAGCGATTGAAGACGGTGTAGCCGAAGCTGATGTCGCCGGTGCGTAGCAAGTCATCCAATTCGGAACGACGCTGTTGGAATTCGTCGATATCGGCCTGCATGAAGTAGAGCTTGCCGGGATCGAGCGTCTTGAGAAACGACTTCAAGCCTCGCTGAGAAATCTCGTCGTCGACAGGATGCTTCGACAGATGGTCGCGCTTGATCAGCGTCATCACCATCCCCGTGACTTGTCGGTCGCGACTCTTCGGCGCCGCACCAAGATCCGCGGCCCATCCCTGCCACAAGCCGGATGTGCCGAGCGAGACGGCGAGCGCCATCCCTGCAAACAATGCGGTCGGAAACCAAGACGTACGACGCCCAACAACGCAATTACCGGCCATGGCAACCCCTCGGTTTGTTCGCTCGCAGCAGCGATTTCCACAATAGGCGAGTCAATGATGACCTGTCGATGTTACGGAGATTCCGCGGGGAAGGCAATATCATTGCATGCTTCCCCCTCGATTGGATGTTTGGACGCAATCGCTCACGCCCCACTCCCGTTGTGCTTCGCGAATCCGATCGGCAACCGCGTCCGCGACGTTTGATGAGACGCCGCAATGGGCCGCCAGTCGCCACTCAATGCGTGGAAAACTGACCGCGGCGTCGACTACTTCCCTATGCACTTGGGTCAGCAAGTCGCCCGCGAACAGCAGATGCGGCTGGACCACGATCGTATCGTACGGCAGCGGACCTAGTTCGGCGAGCGTTTCGGTCAGCCGGGGCTGAGCCATCGCCAAGTAAGCCACGCGAGCCTCCTGGACCGGCGTCAACGTCCGACGCAGTTCGAGAAACCGTTGAGTTTCGGCCCAGGCGGTTGGGTCGAGGCTGCCTCGGCCCACCAACACCCAGGCCTGAGTCGATGACTTGTGGCCTTGTTCCGCGTCAGCCAGCGACGTCGCGATGGTCGGCGGCGCTGCGCCCGCTTTATCCGCGGCCGCATCGCTGGCGTGCGATTCAGATTGGCTCCGCACCCCTTGAGCGTCGCGAAAACGGCTGGCTGACAATTCGAGCAAGCGGGGATGGCAGCCGAGATGATGTCCCACGGAAAATCTGACGTGAGGATGGCGGTTTCTGGCAGACTCAATGGCCGCGGGTACGTCCCTCTTCGCATGCCCAGCGGCGAACAACAGCAGCGGCGCGACCGCCACGTGCGTGACGCCGGTTTCGACCAGTTGGTCAATGGCCGCATCTATCGACGGCTCAACTAGTTCCAGAAAACACGGCCTCACCAGGGAGCCTGCAAATCGCTGAGCTACCTGCGCTACCGTGTCGAGGAATTCCTGTTGTCCTACCACGCTGCGAGTTCCGTGGCCGATCAGCAAAACGCCCAGGCGGTCTGGGGGCAGTCCCAGGTCAACCGCCGGCTGGTCGAAAGGCAGCGGAGCAGACGACTGCCGAGCGGACGATTGCGGAGTCAGCTCGGCGAGGTTGGCGGCGGAAACTGCGGAAAAACTGTCCGACATGGGCGGCTCCTGGGGCGAGCAGCACATCGTGTCCGCCGAGATTGGTATATTGACCGCGCGGGTTGGCGGCAAGCGGGCAAGACGGCGCGGGCGAGCCAATCGTCAGGCGGAGCGATTGCAGCTTGGAGACGTGAGCGGGCATGGAATCGAAGTCGTACGTATATTTGACCATGACAAGCGGGCCGTGGGTCGGCGCTCAGTTTGCGCTCGATCCCCAGGCTGAAACGCGTGTAGGACGCGGCGTTGATTGTCAAATCCTGCTCAATGACCCGCGCTGCTCGCGAGTCCATGCCTGCATCGTGCAGCGGGGGGATCAGTGGTGGGTGCGTGACGAAGGCAGCACCAACGGCACGTTTCTCAACGGTCAAAAAGTCGATGAAGCTCAGTTGGCCTCCGGCAATCTGCTGCGAATCGGACCCGCCGAATTCGAATTCCACGGAGCGGACCAGACGCCCGCGGCCGCGGACGAGCAAGAAGAACGGGCCACTCAGACCATTGTGCGGCAGTTTCATGTCAGCGCGCACGATACGAGTTCGCTGGCGGTTTCCGCGCTTCGCGACACTCCACGAGCGCATGATTTTCTCCAATTATACGAACTCTCCCTCGAGTTGTTGGGCAAGGTCGACCCTGACGAAGTGCTGCAAATCGCGCTCGATTGCCTCCAGCGGCGAGTGCAGGCTTCGTTGGTCGGATTCTTGTGGATCGACGAGCAAGGGCGGCTGCGACCGAAAGCGGTCGTTCCCAGCGAGGGACGCAATCCGCTGAAGCTGAGCGAAGCTCTCACGGAGATGGTCTGCCGTCAGGGACGCGCGGTCTGGATCGATACGCAGACTGGCTCGCGTAAAGGGGATTCTCTCAGCCACTACGCGGATGCTCTCTGCGTACCGCTCCTCCACGATCAGGCGACCGTGGGAGCCATTCACGTCTATTTGAAGCACGGCCGTTTCGATCAAGCCGAGTTTGATTTTTCAGTTTCTGTCGCCAATATTCTGGCGATCGCGCTCGTCAGAGCTCGCAAACAGGCCTCGCTCGCCGCCGACCATCGGCGTCTGTTGGCGAAAACCGGCGCATCGGACGAGATCATTGGCGACAGTCGCCCGATTCGGGAACTTAAATCGCGAATTGCTCGAGTCGCGACGGCGGGCGGCTGCGTGCTCGTGCGTGGCGAGAGTGGATCGGGAAAAGAGCTGGTGGCGCGAGCCTTGCATCGCGGCAGCCCGCGTGCGGATCGCCCCTTACTCGCGGTGAACTGCGCGGCCCTGCCGCGCGACTTGATGGAAAGTCAATTGTTCGGCCATAAGAAAGGCGCGTTCACGGGAGCCGACTCGGATCACATCGGGTGGTTTCAACAGGCCGATTCGGGCACGCTGTTTCTGGATGAAGTAGGCGAGATGACGCTGGAGGGGCAGGCCAAACTGCTGCGCATCCTCGAAGGGCATCCCTTCCAACCCGTGGGGTCCGCGAAGGAAGTGCGGGTGGATGTGCGCGTGATCGCCGCCACCAATCGCGACTTGGCCGACTTTGTGCGGGAGGGGCGGTTTCGACAGGACTTGTACTACCGCTTGAGCGTTTTCGAACTGCAAGTACCGCCGTTGCGCGAACGCGGCGACGATGTCGGACTGCTGGTCGACCACTTCCTGGAGCATTTCACTCGTCAGCATGCCCGCCCCGGTCTACGGATCTCGCCAACCGCTCGCGAACGACTCATCCAATACAACTGGCCCGGGAATGTGCGGCAACTACGGAATGTGCTCGACAGCGCCGTGGTGCTCGCGGAAGGAGACGTCATCCAACCGCATGACTTAGGTCTGCGTGATGTCGGAGGAGGTGGAACGGAGCTCGATTCCTTGGAACTCGTGCATTGGGAGAAGAAACTCATCGTCGAAGCCTTGGCTCGCACCGGCAATAACATGCCTGAGGCAGCCAAGCTGCTCGGAATCAGTCGTGCAACCCTCTATCGGAAAGTCGATGAGTATGGAATCCCGCGAGGTTAAATCAACTCGCCGCGATCTCCGCGAGGTTGCCGCCGAGTGCCGCACGACTGAGGGCCAGCCGGAGAAGGTGATGGGGAATGTTCCGAGTCGGAATTCGGCGCCGCCGGCGTACGAGTTTCCCGAATTCGTGCCGCATCCCTTGCTGCGCAGCGGGCATGCTCAGACCTTCGCTGGCGCCTATGTGCCTCATCGGCGAGTCGCTTATCGAGCTCAATGCCATACGTTGCTTCTGCCGGACGGCGATCGTACTGCCTTGCACGACGACTTGCCGGAGGGATGGAGCGACGGTCAACCGTGCGTGTTGCTGCTGCATGGACTGGGCGGTTCCCATTTGTCGCCATATATGGTGCGAGTATCCGACAAGCTGCGTCGTCGCGGCGTGCGCGCCTTTCGGTTGGATCTGCGCGGTCACGGCGCCGCCTGGGATTGGGCGCAATATCCGGGGCATGCGGGACGCAGCGAGGATGCTCGCGCGGCGATTGAGTTGATTCAGCGATTGGCCCCGCGCTCGACCCTTTCCGCCGTCGGCATCTCTTTGGGCGGCAACATCCTGCTTAAGCTGCTGGGAGAATGGGGGGGCGATGCTCCCGCACATCTGATTCAGGCGCTCATCGTCTCGCCGCCCGCCGATTTGGCTCATTGCTCGCGGAATATGCTCAACGAGGTGAGTCCACTCTACACGCGGGCGTTTCTGCGTTCGCTGCGCCGCCAAATGCGGCTGCGAAAGCACATCATGCCCGGACTCGCCCAACTCAAGTTGCCGCGCGATCCCGAGAATCTTTGGGAGTTCGACGACTGGGTCACGGCGCCGTTGAGCGGCTTCAAGAATGCCGTCGACTATTACGAACAGTGCAGTTCCTGCCACGTCGCTCATCAAGTGCAGGTCCCCACGACCATGCTCGCCGCCGCCGATGATCCGATCATTCCCATCGGCATTTTGGAAACGATCACGCTCTCCAGTTCTACTCGACTGCACATTACCGAGCATGGTGGACATATTGGCTTCATCGGTGAATCGGGACGTGATCCCGATCGTCGTTGGCTCGATTGGCGCATCCTGGAGTGGCTGGACGCTGGCATGCGAACTGGCATGTCCACGATCGACCCGGTACGATAAGCGGCGTCGAGCGGGTGGCGCTCGGCCTCGCCCTGCCCTCTATTTTCCCGCCTAGGTAGTCTCCATGCATCTCACTTCCTCCTTCAATGTGTTGCTGCCGTGCGCAACCGCCCTGCTCTGCCTTGTCGGGGTCAGCGCACCTCTGTCCGTTCATGGTCAAGAGTGGAATCGTTTTCGCGGACCAAATGGTTCGGGCGAGAGCGAGTCGAAGACCGTGCCCGGATCGTGGACGGACGCCGACCTGAACTGGAAAGTCACATTGCCGGGAGTGGGGCATTCCTCGCCCGCGATTTGGCAAGAGAAGATCTTCTTGCTGAGCGCGAATCCAGATGACGCCACGCGGTACATGCTCTGCCTCTCCACGAAGGATGGCAGCCAGCTCTGGCGCAAAGACTTCCCGTCGAAGCCCCATCATCTGCATGTGCGTAGCAGCTACGCTTCGTGCACGCCGTTCGTCGATGCGGACACCGTCTATGTCGCCTGGTCCGATCCCGATCACACTTGGCTGAAGGCCTTCGCGCACGACGGGAAAGAAAAATGGAGCGTCGATTTTGGCGAGTGGGTCAGTCAACACGGCTTCGGTTCATCGCCCATCGTCGTCGGCGATCTGGTCATCCTCTCTTGCTCGCAAGAGCCTTCCAAGCAGCCCAACACGCCTGATCCGAAGGACAGTTTCGTGGTGGCGGTCGACCGCAAGACGGGCGAAGTGAAATGGAAGACGCCCCGCAAGACCGATACGACGTCTTACTCGGTGCCGTGCGTGCGTCAGCTTCCCGACGAGGGCGGCGACGAAATCGTCTGCTGCTCAACGGCCGAGGGCATCTTCGCGCTGAATCCGAAGAATGGCGAGCAGAATTGGGCGCTGAAGGTTTTCGACAAGCGTACCGTGAGCTCGCCGTTCATCGCCGGCGGTCTCGTCTTTGGCACGACCGGATCGGGCGGCGGCGGCAGTTATGTCGTGGCCTTGTCGCCCAAGGGTGCTCAACCTGAAGTGGTCTATGAAGTTCGCAAGGAAGCTCCCTATGTGCCCACGCCGGTGGCTCGCGGTGAATTGCTGTTCTTGTGGTCGGACAAGGGAATTGTCACCTGCGTTCAAGTCGCGGACGGCAAGCAGGTTTGGCAGAAGCGTGTGAACGGTGCGTTTTCAGGTTCGCCCATTCGCGTGGATGACAAGGTCTACTGCATTAGCGAAGAGGGCGAAGTGGTGGTGCTCGCCGCCGAAAAGGAATTCAAGGAGATCGGCCGGATGTCCCTCGGGGAACCGAGTCGCTCGACTCCGGCGGTTTCCGGCGGCCGCATGTACCTGCGCACCTACTCGCAACTTATTTCGGTCGGCGGCAAGACACTCTAACTCCGAAGTACAAGCGAGAACAAAGGACGGGCGCATTCGCCCGTCCTGGGTAGTACGGAGGTAACGCCGTGGCCAACGCCAACGCCCGGTGGCAATTCTGGCTGGATGTGGGCGGCACGTTCACCGACTGTGTCGCCCGCGACCCTGATGGTCGCTTGCACCGCTTCAAGACACTCAGTTCGGGCATAACGAAGGGAGTCGTGGCGGCTGTTTCGAGCCGCGAAGTGATTGCGGAACTCGGCAGCCGCATTGATCCCCCCGATATTTGGCGCGGTTTCCGGATCAGGATTTTTGGGAGTGACGGCGAATTGTTCGCCGAGCGGCACGTCAAGTCTTCGTTTAGTCCGCGCGCCATGTTCCTGCTGTCGTCGCCACTCGACGCCGACCCGCCGCCCGGCGCTCGCTTCGAACTCGACTCGGGCGAAGAGGCGCCTCTGGTCGCCATTCGCTATCTGTTGGGCGTTCCCCTCGATCAAGCTCTTCCTCCCATTGAGGTTCGCTTGGGGACGACGCGTGGCACCAACGCGCTGCTCACGAGACGTGGGGCGCCGACCGCCTTTGTCACCACTCGCGGTTTTGGCGATATCCTGCAAATCGGCTACCAGAATCGCCCGCGGCTCTTCGACTTGGCGATTCAAAAGCCAACGCCCTTATTTCAAGAAGTCATCGAGATTGACGAACGCCTCGCGATCGATGGAGAGGTTGTCGAGCAACTCGACGAAAACACGGTTCGCTGGCAACTGCGGCAATTGCGTGATCGTCGACCTGATGTCGCTTCGCTCGCCATCTGCCTCTTGAACGGTTACTGCCAGCCAGCGCATGAACACCGAGTGGCCGCGTTAGGACGAGAAGCAGGTTTTGGCCACGTGAGTGTCTCCCACGAAATCGCTCCCTTGATCAAGTTGGTCGCTCGCGGCGATACCACGGTGGTCGACGCCTATCTCAGTCCCCTGCTCGCCGACTACGTCGCCAGTTTACGACGCGCGCTGGGGCCCGGGACAGATTTGAGATTGCTGACCTCAGCGGGAGGGCTGGTGGAAGCCAATGCATTTCGCGGCAAGGACAGCATCCTCTCGGGACCGGCAGGCGGAGTCGTCGGCTGTTCGCGAGTGGCGCTGGCCGCGGGGTTCGACCGAGCCATCGGTTTTGACATGGGGGGAACCAGTACGGATGTCTCGCGGTTTGACGGTCGCTACGAGCGGGAATTTGAAACGGAAAAGGCGGGCGTGCGCATTGTTTCGCCCATGATGGCGATCGAAACGGTCGCGGCGGGCGGTGGTTCCATCTGCGGTTTTGATGGCGTCAAGCTGACGGTCGGGCCAGACAGCGCGGGCGCCGATCCCGGGCCGGCCTGCTATGGACGAGGCGGACCGCTGACCATCACGGATGTCAATCTATGGCTGCGGCGAGTCAGCGTTGACCATTTTCCGTTTCCCTTGGTGCGCGATGCCGTCGCTCGCCGCCTGGGAGAGATGGCTGAACAGATTCTTCAGGCAACGGGAACGAAGCCCGATCTGTTTGACTTGGCGCGCGGTTACGTCGAGGTGGCGAACTCGCACATGGCTCGCGCGATTCGCAGCGTGTCGCTCGCCAAAGGCTGCGATCCTCGCGACTATGTGTTGGTGGCTTTCGGTGGAGCGGCCGCACAGCACGCTTGCGCGGTGGCCGATGAACTGGGAATCACACGAGTTCTAAGTCATCCCGATGCGGGGCTCTTGAGCGCCTATGGTATTGGATTGGCGGAGCCAGAACGACATCGAATGCTGGGTGTCTACCGTCCTTATTCAACCCATGAGCTGACGGAACTCGAACCACGGTTCCTCGAACTCGAGGACGCAACGCGTAGAGAACTCGTGGAAGAGGGAGCGGTGATGGAACGAGTCGTCACACGTCGTGCACTCGACCTTCGCTATCGCGGGCTCGATGCATTCCTCACGATCGATCAACCGGCCGACGGCGACTATGGAGCGGCGTACGAAGCGGAGCATCGGCGACGTTTTGGTTACGCACACTTGGGGCGGCCTTTAGAGATTGTCGCGATCCGAGTCGATGCCGCGGCGCCCGCGGTGGCTGCATTGTCTCCCTCAACACGAGTTGCGCCCGTGGATGTAACCGAGGACAATGCCGTCGCCACGTATGAACGCCCCAAGCTGCAACCGGGACACGTAGTGCGTGGTCCCGCCCTGATCGTCGAATCCTACTCGACCACCGTGGTCGACCCAGGCTGGCAAGCATCAATGCTGACGGGACGAGAATTGTTGCTGGAACGTTTGGAAGCGTCGCATGAATCGGCAGCTAAAGTGTCGCAAGACGACACGACAGACTCGTCCCTGCACTCCGCGGCAAGAATTTACGGATTTTGCCAGGCCAGTGGTCCGACAGGGCTGGATGGCGAGCAGGCTGTCTCGCCAGTATTGCTCGAAGTCTTCAATGGTCGCTTCCAGGGGATCGCGGAGCAGATGGGAGTCACGCTCAGGAACACCGCGACCAGCGTGAACGTGAAGGAACGACTCGACTTTAGCTGCGCCATCTTCACCGCGGATGGCGATCTGGTGGTGAATGCGCCGCACATTCCCGTGCACTTGGGCGCGATGGGCGAAACGGTGAGGCAGTTGCTACGGCAGTTCCCCCAATTGTCGCCGGGTGACGTTTTGATCACCAACGATCCGTATGCGGGAGGGTCGCATTTGCCCGATGTAACCGTGGTCACTCCGGTCCATGACCCCGCGACCGGTTCGCGCGTGTTTCTGACGGCGAGCCGTGCGCATCATGCGGAGGTCGGCGGCATCACGCCGGGATCGATGCCGCCCTTCTCGCGGAACCTGGCGGAAGAAGGAGTGTTGTTGCGCGGCTTCAAGTTGGTCGAGGGGGGAGAGTCGCGATTCGACGAGTTACGGCGTCGACTGAGTGAATCGCCTTACCCATCGCGAGCCATCGAAGACAATCTTACGGATGTCGCCGCGCAAGTCGCGGCCAATCGTCAGGGGCAACGCGATCTCGAACGATTGGTGGAACGTTACGGGCTCGACCAAGTGGTCGCCTACATGGGACATATTCAAAAGGCCGCCGAAACGAAGACTCGCCGAGCGCTGGCACAGTTGCCCGCGGGAAGGCGCGAGTTCCGCGATCATCTGGACGACGGCACGCCCATTTGTGTGGCGGTCGAAGTGCATGGCGATTCCGTGCGGATCGATTTCTCGGGCACAGGACAGGTGCTGAAAGGAAATCTGAACGCGAATCGAGCCATCGTATCGGCCGCCATCTTGTACGTGCTGCGCTGTCTGATTGCGGAAGAGATTCCCTTGAACCAGGGAGTGTTGGCGCCCGTGCAATTGGTGCTGCCGCCGTGTTTGCTGAATCCCACCCCAGGTGCGACGCCCGCGGACAGCCCCGCGGTCGTCGGTGGGAATGTCGAGACGTCGCAGCGAGTGGTCGATGTCTTGCTGGGTGCGTTTGGACTCGCGGCCGCCAGCCAAGGGTCGATGAACAACCTGCTGTTCGGCGATGGCACGTTTGGCTACTACGAGACGATCTGCGGAGGCGCGGGCGCAACGGCCGCGGCGGATGGAGCCGACGCCGTTCACACGCATATGACCAACACTCGCTTGACCGATCCCGAGGTTTTAGAACGACGCTTTCCCGTGCGGGTCGAAGAGTTTTCGATTCGAAGGAATTCGGGAGGCGCTGGACGATTTCGGGGCGGCCACGGCATCGTGCGTCGCCTGCGATTCCTGCGACCGCTCACCATCTCGCTACTGACGCAGCGCCGCGGTCCCTATGCACCCTACGGAGTTCAGGGGGGCCAGCCGGGTAGCTTGGGAGAGAATCGCTTGCGCAGAGCTAACGCGGCTTGGGAGCAACTACCCAACGCGGTCCAGTGCGAGGTGCAAGCAGGCGATGAACTGGAAATTCGCACGCCCGGCGGCGGTGGTTGGGGGCCACTGCCTTAGCACGGTACGACTTGGCCGCGGAAGAATACGGCCACGGAAAGACACGGAACGGCACGGAAAATGGCGAGGCGGGATGGTATGGATGTATGCCTGAACAACTGAAAAGTGGGTGTTTAGGGGAGGTGGGTAGGATCTGAATAGGAGTGCAATGAGTCCGCTCGTCCGGTTCAATCCATTCGCAGTTTGACACTGCGATTTCTATGATTCGCGCTTGTTTTCGTTGGCGAGTTTCATGCTATGTCCGATGTCACTCGTATTCTGTCGCAGGTCGAGGCTGGTGATTCTTCGGCGGCATCGCAGCTATTGCCGTTGGTTTACGACGAACTGCGGAAACTAGCTGCGGCGAAGCTCGCCCAAGAGAAACCTGGTCAAACGCTGCAGGCCACTGCGCTGGTGCACGAGGCCTACCTGCGATTGGTGGGGGATGGGGAGCGAGAACAATCTTGGGAAAGTCGTGGCCATTTCTTTGCGGCGGCCGCTCAATCCATGCGGCGCATCCTGGTCGAGTCGGCTCGGCGCAAGAAACGCCTCAAACACGGCGGCGATCAGGTACGGTTGGAACTATTCGATGCGGAAGTGGCCGCCCTGGAACCACGCGAGGACTTATTGGCTCTGGATGCTGCGCTGAACAAATTGGCCGAGAGTGATCGCGAGGCGGCTGATTTGGTGCAACTACGCTATTTTGCGGGACTTACACTTGCCGATGCCGCCGAGCTGCTGAACATTCCGCAGCGTTCCGCCGACCGTCGCTGGGCCTACGCCCGCGCTTGGCTCCACCGCGAATTGCAAGGTCCCGAGTAAACTCGCGCCCGCTTCCGCTAGCGTTCCGGAGGAAAAAACGAGTTTTGGGAAAAATTTTTGGCGCAAAAAGTCGGGTTGCGTCGCATTGATCTCCGTCGTCGCGGCGACTCGATTTTTCGATGAACTGACCCGGGGGATTTGGTCATGAATGAACGCGAGGTTTTTGAACAAGCCATTGGCATCGCCGATGTCATGCAACGCGATGACTTCCTGCGTCAGGCCTGTGGCGATAATGAAAACCTCCGCCAACGGGTCGAGCAATTGCTAACGTCCCACGAGCAGGCGAGCAGATTTCTGCAGTCGCCTGTGCTGGATCAAATCTCGCCTGCCGAACCCACTGAACGCGAAGGGGTGACGGAGAAGTCGTCCTGGGACGCGACGATGGACTCGGAATCAAGCTCCGCTCACTCGACTGGTGAATCGTCCGGCGCCGTGGACATGAGTTTTCTGCAATCACCCACAACCGCGGGCGCGATCGGAAGACTTGGCCATTACGAGATCCTGCAAGTACTGGGGCAAGGCGCATTTGGGACTGTCTTCAAGGCGTTTGACCAAAAGCTGCATCGAATGGTGGCGATCAAGGCGATGAATCCCCAGCTAGCCGTCACCTCGCCGCCTCGCCAGCGATTCTTGCGCGAAGCTCGATCTGTCGCTGCGATCAAACACGAGAACATCGTACAAGTTCATAGCGTCGAGGAATTGCCTATTCCTTATCTGGTTATGGAATACGTCGACGGACAGACGCTCCAGCAGTTGATGGATTTATCAGGACCGCTGGAGGTCGCGAAGATCTTAGCGCTAGGCCAACAGATGGCCGCTGGACTCGCCGCAGCTCATGACAAAGGGCTGATTCATCGCGACATCAAGCCGGGGAACATCCTGCTGGAAACAGGCGTTGAACCCAAAGTCAAGATTACCGACTTTGGTTTGGCTCGCGCGGCCGACGACGCCACCGTGACTCGTACCGGCGTCATCGCGGGGACTCCGCTTTATATGGCGCCCGAACAGGCGTTGGGGCAGACACTGGACCATCGGGCTGACTTGTTCAGTTTGGGGAGCGTACTCTACCACATGGCCAGTGGTCGCCCGCCGTTTCGCGGGGCGACCGCCATTGCGGTGCTCAAGCGAGTGGTTGACGAACCGGCTCGCCCCATTCAGGACATTCATCCCGAGACTCCCAACTGGCTCTGCGCCATCGTCGCGAAGTTGCACGCCAAACAACCCGAAGATCGCTTTCAGACGGCGAAAGAGGTGATGGAGTTGCTGAGACGCTGCCAAGCGAGTCTGCGGCAATACGATCGAGTCGAATTGCCGGACGATGTCGCGGCGTATTTGTCCAAGCCAACGGATGCGACGTGTTTGACGCCAACGGTGGCTCAGGCCGACCGAGCGCAGCCAGATTCCATGTCGAACCCCGTCACCGGACGAGGGCGAAGCTGGCGTGTTGCGGCCGTCGTCGCGTTACTGCTCTTGGCGGGGGTTGGTTGGGCGGAGGCGACACATGTCGCCGATGTGCGCGGCGCTTTATGGCGGTGGATGTCGCCTGCCGACAATCGCGTCATGCGAGAGGAGTATCCGGACGTCAGCGGCGATACGAAAGGCGGCGAAGCCGCGACTGTTGCCGCGTCGATAGAAGCGATTGATCGTGCGCCGCAGTTTCTTACCGGCGGCGATTGGAGATTTGAAGCAGGCGAGTTCGCGCAGAAGCTGCCGCAGAACTCGCGCATTTTCTTCGGCGATCCCCAGTGGACCGATTACGACGTCGAAGTCGAGGCGATGTCCCAGGGGGCGAAAGACGGCCATGGAATCATCTTGCTGTATCGTGCTCGCGATCTAGGCAATTACCTGGACCTCGAAGTCGGCGGTTGGAGCGCCACGGTGACCGAGGCGGTTTTTTTCAAGGAGGGAAAATGGGGGCGTAGTCCCGGTTGTTTCCTGAACATCCCGCACGAACATAACCGCTGGTACCAGATCAAAGTCGAAGCTCGCGGCCCACGCATTCGCTGCTGGGTCGATGGGAAGAGCTTGCTGACCTACAGCGACGACGATCGGCTGCAAGGAATGGTCGGACTGGCCACCGGCAACTCGCCCGTTCGCTGGCGGAACCTGCGAGTCACCGCTCCCGACGGCCGAATACTGTGGGATGGATTTCCCGAGCTGGAATCGTCGTCGTCATCAGTTGTTGGGCCGACGGCGGGCCCAAATCATGCGAATGCTCCCTTTGAGAACAGTCAAGCAAGGCTTCATCAAGAAGAGTGGGCGAGATATTTGGGTCGCGAAGTGGTGGAGACCAATGGCGTTGGGATGAAAATGGCGTTGATCCCACCCGGCAAGTTTCAGATGGGGGCCAACGAAATCGAGAGGGATGGGGCCATCGAATTCAATGGTCATCCCAAAAGCGAAGAGCTTCCACGACATGAAGTCGATCTGACTCGCCCTTTCGCGCTCTCCGTTACGGAAGTAACGCAGGAGCAATACGAAAAGGTTCTGGGACGCAACGCTAGCGACTTCAACGCGAAGGGGAGGAAGGCCGAGCAGGTTAAGGACATCGGTAAGGAGTCACTGCCGGTGGAGATGGTCAGTTGGTTCGACGCGATCGAGTTCTGTAACAAGCTGAGCGAGAAAGAGGGATTGCCCTCCTATTATGAACTCAAATTCATGGTTCATCACAAGGACGGCGGCATCTCGGTGGCCGACGTGGCTGTCGTGGGAGGGGTGGGATATCGTTTGCCTACGGAGGCTGAATGGGAATACGTTTGTCGAGCGGGAACCACGACTCCATTTTCCTTTAAATTCGACTACGGCACTCTGGGGCAATACGGCTGGTTTGGCTACATCGATCGCCCGCATGGCGTGGGAGAGCGAAAACCGAACGCGTTCGGTCTCTGCGACATGCATGGCAACGTCCATGAGTGGTGCCAAGACTGGTTTAGTCCCTACGCTGACGAGGCGGCCAGCGATCCCTTGGGACCACAGACCGGCACGGAGAGAGTGTTGCGCGGCGGCGCGTACAACTATTTGCCGCCATACGCGCGGTCGGCCTGGAGGGGACATGCAAACCCCGCTTCTAGGAACAACAACGTCGGCTTTCGCGTGGCTAGGTTCATAAAAGACCGCGAACCCGAACCTGTTCTCACTACCGAGCCATGCGAATCGTCCATCGCTGAACACTAACCCCTCCATACGGGATTGAAATCCATGATGTCCACGCGTCAATGGGCCTATACCGCCCTGGCATTGTTCGCCCTTGTGTTCTCGCTCCTTCATCACACCTCGTTGCAGGCGGCAGATCTCGGATCTGTCAGCCGTGCGAAGATTCCGGGAACGCTCATCACGACGCAGACGAAGCAAGTCTATCGGTTTCACTTCTCGGGACTGCAAGGCGCCGACGCGGTGCGATTGGCCGCCCAATTATGGCCCGTCGTGGCGACATTGCCCGTCGAGAATCCGCTCCGCCAAACCCTGGCCGACGCCAAGGATCGCGACGGTTTTATTGATGATTACCGCTCGCTGCGAGCAAGCTTTCTCGCAGCGGGCGTCGACACAATTTACTTTCTGGCCGATGCGTATTGGATCGAATCGTCGACGCTTCCGGGACGAGTCGCCATGGTCGGTGACGAGGCCTCGCGCGACCGCCTGCAGCGTCGTCTGCAAGCCGCGGGACACGAAGTCTGGGCGACGACGGTCGCTCGCTTGCAACCCGTTCCCCAGACGCCTGGTTGGCTGGTGGCGTCGATCGGGGCGCCGGTTAACGCTCCTCCTTCGCTTGAACGGTACGAAATGGTGGATCATGCTCTCAGCCAGAGTTGCCCGCTTCAGCCCGCGACGGCGCAGCTCGGCAGCCTGCCCGTGCTGCACATGACATTGAACCACGCGACCCCGCTGACGGTGGTCAACCTCGAACGCAGTACGCTCGATGAGGTCCTGACCAAGATCCTGGCCGACCTCGTTCCGTCGTCGACTCAGGCGGCTCCCTTAATTCGGAAAGCGCGAGCCTCGACCATGGCCGCCTCCATCTATCCCATGACGCATGTCCGCCTCGTGACTCATCTAAAAACACCGGCCGAAGCCGCGAAGCTGGCCGTCGAGCTTCAGGCGCAGGTCAACGGTGCAGCGCAGAGGATTGTCGACTTGGACGAGGATCTGGGTCCGCTCCTGGGTTGGTTCGCCAAATCGATGGCACTGGTGTCGGCTCAAGGCAGCGACGTGCATCTCGTGATGAAGCCGCCCGCGTTGTTCGATTTGGCGCTGGCTCAATCAAAGATGCTCGAATCGCAAGACCTGGATTGGACGGCTTTGCCGGCGCCTGAAGGCTACCACTGGGAAGTTGCTGGCGCGCTGGGCGTCGCTGATCGTCGCGACGTGTTTGCGCGAGTTCGCGCGGCTCGCGTGCGAGGCGGCTTGGCGACAGTCGCTCCTGAGGATCCGTCCACGCCGCTGGCCCGATTCCGCATTCCACTCCCTGACTCCGAATTAGTGCTGTTTCGCAATCTCAAAGGGCAGCTCAAGGTCGACGTCGCAGGAGGGAAGAGAAAGCCGACCTCACTGCCCGCCTTAGACTTGTTGGATGAACGAGGGCGGTTGGCCGCGGTGTTGCGCCTTGATCTCCAACAGGGCGATCCGCGCTTTGATCTGGCCCGCACGCGAGCCGTGCTCGCTCAGCGGATCAAAGAACGGGAAGATGCCGAGCGCAAGACAAAGAAAACGGTTGACGCGGTCGAAAACGAGATTCAGCGAGGTGATTTGGATGGTAGCTTGCGCATGAACCAGGATGCATTCAACGAAGCGCAGTCCAAACGGTCGGGTGCGTACCGTGACCATCGTTACGAAGAAGCGGCTCGCGTGGTGTTTCAAGAATTGGACGGCGAGGCTCGCGAGGCTCAACGCAAAAACCCCAGTGCGACGCTGGTCAAGAATGGCGACGACACGACGACTGCCCCGGCCGCTTGGGCCGTTGACCGTCGGAAATATCCTTTCGCCGGCCAGTGGTTATTTGATCACGGCGTCCTGACGCTGTATCAGGACGCTCGCGGCGCAGTGGCAGGCGTGTTCGCGACGAAAGTGTTTCACTACACCGCCGATATGACGATCGACCAGACCAAGCCCACGACTGGATCGGCGATTCTGGTGGGGCAAGCCCAAGGAAGTGAGTTGCCATTCACGATGTACGATCATCGAGGTCGCGAGCGAAAGGGCAAACTCACTCTCAACCCCGATGGCACGGGAGGAAACTGGAGTCTCATGGCCACGGAGGGGGAATCCTTGAATCCGCTTCCCGCGAACGAGCCGACTAAGCCCTCCCCTGGAATTTCTCCCAAGAAAGGCGAGAAGGGACGAGGCGTAAAGTCAGGTAAACCCAAAGGCAATCCGAAAAACACGCCGCCGGTCAGTCCTTTCGGACCACCGCTCCCCAATCCGTTGCCGCTCCCTCCGCCAATGCTAAACCCGCTTCAGGGGAACTCAGCCGGGAAGGGAGGAGTGTCGCCACAGTTGCCGACGGCTGGTTTCCCGTTAGGACTTCCACCGGTACGCCGAGCCCCGCGCAATGCTGAACCCGCGCGAAATGGTTTGCTTGACCGCATCGAAACCGCGTCGCCCGATCGTCTTTGCCAGCAGCAAACGTCGACCGCTTCTTTCGCGGGTTATTGGGTCCATCCTACCAACAAACTGTTCAATATCCTGTTCGAACGCGAGCCCAGTGGGCTGCTGAATGGCAAGCAAGGCAGTCTGCCCGTGCCCAAAGGGAACCTGCGCGGCGCGGCCGTGGGGAATCTCCTGTTGATTCTGGAAAACGTGAACATGGAATTGGTCACGCCCCCAAGCGTCGTGGGAGCGCAACTGTCCGACGATGGCGAGCGACTCGTCTACCTCGCCCCGCACCCCCGCGGACCGTCCACCAACGCGGTCAATCGGTCGGATAGGCTGCTCGAACTGACTCGCGACCACTCGGCGAACTAGTCGTCGCCGTGCTGCTCTTCGTAGATCGCCTGCAAGACGTCGCCGACGTCGGTGAACTTGCGCTTCGAGCCTTGCAGAAGTTTGTCGAGCATGCGGCGAGCATCCGCCTCGCTGTGGCCCAGCGTGCAAAGCGCGTCGAAGGCCTCTTGCAATAGATCGCGCGGCATTTCGTCGCTCGCCTTGTCGCGTACAACCATGAGCGCGAACTTCGACATCTTCCTGCGTAACTTGGCGACGATGCGTTCCGCCATCGCCGCGCCAATGCCCGGCAGCGTGGTGAGTGACTTGTGGTTCTGCTCCTCGATCATCTCCGCGATATCCTTGACGGGACGCACCATCGCGCGAAGCGCCTTCTTCGCGCCGACGCCATCGACCGAGCAAAACAGGTCGAAGAACTCGCGTTCCACCACGCTCAGAAACCCCACCAGCCGCGGTGTCACTCGACCTTGAGCCGGATTGCCATCAAAGTAGTGAATCGTGTGGAGACTCACCTTTTCACCCAAATGCGTTTGGAGTTGCCGGCGAGTGAAATCAGGGATCAGCACCTCGTACTCGAAGGCATCGATTTCGAACGTGGCCGTGGCTTCGGTCAGAGCGATCAGTTTGCCGGTAATGCGAGTAATCATGCGATGCGAGTCTCGTAGTGGTGACAGAGCGCGACCGCCAAAGCGTCGGCCACGTCAGGTGGTTCGGGGGTGGTTGTCAGCCGGAGTTCACGTTGAATCGCCATTTGCACTTGCGATTTGGGCGCGTGGCCGTTGCCCGTGAGCATCCGTTTGACATGCGTCGCGGCGTAATGATAAAGCGGAATGTCGGCCAAGGCCGCGGCCAGGCAGATGGTCCCGCGAGCATGGCCCATCAGGATCGCGGTCCGTGGTCGCTCGTAGTGGGAATACAATTGCTCGATCGCGATCGCGGCCGGGTGAAACGCGTGGATGACTTCGTTGACCCCTTGGAAAATCTCTCGCAGACGAGATTCCAGCGAGCTTTTGTCGCGGCCGCGCACGACGCCCGCTTCCGCGATGCGGACCGATCTGTCTCGCAACACCTCCAGCACTCCATAGCCGGTGATGTTGAGTCCAGGATCGATGCCCAAGACGTACTGGCGACGTCCGCCCGAGTCGCCGGACGAGCCGTTCATTGCGGGAACCGCCGCTCGGGCCGACGTCGCGGAGGCGACTTCTTCGATCTCCGCGGATTGGCTTGGCGGCTCGACGGTTCCTGACGACTTGACGCGACGAGCCACGTTACGACCCAATCCGCCACTCGGTCCCACCCTTGCGATCCTCGATCACCACGCCGATCGCTCCCATGGCTTGGCGGATCTTGTCGGCGGTGGCAAAGTCCTTGCGACCACGCGCGTCGGCTCGCAGTTCGAGCAGTAGTTGGACCAATTTTCCGACGAGCGCGTCGTCGCCGCCCACGGCCGCCTTCGCCGGCGCCGAGCGGAAGAGCCCGAGAATTGTGGAAAGTTCTCGTAGAGTAGCGACCCCGCGACGTAAGGCTGCCACTTCTTGCGGCTTCTTCGCCGCATCTTCCTCGAGTTTGTGTTGGTCGACGAACTTGTTGAGGGTGCGCACCAGGTCAAATAGTTCGCTGATCGCCGCGCCCGTGTTGAAGTCGTCGTCCATCTTGGTCAGATAACCTTCACGCCGCTCATGGACCTCCTTCAGCAGCGTATCCTGACCTGGATCAAAGTCCCCCTCGGATCGACGCAAGACCGGTTTCAACTCGTGGAACTTCTCGCCGGTCACTCGCGTGTAGCGTTCGAAGAAGCGATGGAACGTGTCGAGTCCAATGCCTGCTTCGGCGACTTCTTCCTCGCTGAACACAATTGTGCTGCGATAGTGCGTGCGCAGGAGGAAAAACCGCAATTTGTCGCCGCCTTGTCGAGCGATCAGGTCGGCCAATCCACCGGCCCCCTTGGACCGACTGATTTTGGTGTCGACCGTCGCTTGTTCAGCCGCGCCCTGATCGGCTGCGCCCTGTTCGGCCGAGCCGCCTGCTGGGGCTTCACGATCTCCCTTGCCACCCACTTTGCCGCTGGCGTTGCCAGCTCGCATCAGACCGTTATGCAGCCAATACTTCACCATCGGAGCACAGTGGCACGACTCGCTTTGAGCGATCTCGTTTTCGTGGTGAGGGAAGACCAAGTCGAGTCCCCCGCCGTGGATGTCGAACGTCTTGCCGAGCAAGGCGCGACTCATGGCGGAACACTCGATATGCCAACCGGGTCGACCAGCTCCCCACGGGCTGGTCCACGAAGGCTCTCCCGGTTTCGCACTCTTCCACAGCGCAAAATCGCCTGGCGAACGCTTGCGCGAAGCCGCCTCGCCGCCTTCGCCCTGTTGGTTCTCCACCGAGCGGTTGCTCAACTTGCCGTAGTCTTCGTCCCGCATCACGTCGAAGAAAACGTCGCCGTCGGCGGCGTAGGCATACCCGCGATCGACCAGTTCCTGAATGAAACGGATGATCTCGCCCATGTACTCGGTGGCCTTCGGCATCTGGTCGATCTGGTCGACCCCGAGCGCCTTGAGGTTGGCGAGATAATCCATGGTCATCTCGGTCGCCACCTGCGACATCTGAATCCCGCGTTCATTCGCTTGGGCGATCAGCTTGTCGTCGACGTCCGTGATATTGACGACCCACGTGACGTCGTAGCCGTTGTAGGCCAAGTAACGCTTCAGGGTGTCGAAGATGACCGGTCCCACCATGTGACCGATATGCGCTGGCTTGTAGACCGTTGGTCCGCAGAGATAAATGCCGACCTTGCCCGGCGTCACCGGTTCGAACACTTCCTTCTGTTTCGACAACGTGTTGTAGACCCGAATCGTCATCTGTCTGAACTCCCTGTTCCCTCAAATCCGTTCGACGAGTGCCACGCACTCGGCCATCATGGCTTCTTCGTTCCCTACCGGACCCACCAATTCACCCGTCTTGGCCTTCAAGCCGATCTGCTGCGGTTCCAACTGCAAGAGGTCGGCGATGCGACGTCGGATGGCTTCTTTGTGCGGGCTGATCTTGGGCCGCTGTGCGAACACCACGCAGTCGACATTGACGATCTGGTAACCTGCCTCCCGCACTCGTGAGTAGGCGACCTGGAGCATTTCCCCCGAGTCGCGACCGCGATGAGCCGGATCGGTATCCGGAAACAACTCGCCAATATCCCCCAGAGCCGCGGCGCCCAGCAATGCGTCGGTCAGCGCGTGCAGCAAGACATCGGCGTCGCTATGCCCGATCAGGTGCTTTTCGTGCGGAATGACCACTCCACCCAGCACCAGCGGACCGCCTTCACCCAGACGGTGCGTGTCATGTCCCAGACCTATCCGTAGCGTCGATGTAACGGCACACCTCCCTGCCCCACCCTCCGCGGCTCAACTCCGCGCGGTTGCGATGGTCGAATCCCTCCGTGTGGAACAGTCTGTGGCGGTGAGAACTCTTCCCAGAAACCCCAGACTTCCGCAACTGAAGCCCAGAATATAGCCCAATCGCTGGCCCCGGACAACGCGAAACTGAAAGGAGCGGAAATGGTTGGGATGCTATTTGCGGGTCATTGGTCATTGGTCATTGGTTGCTGGGAATTCGAGGGGGCTAGGCTGTTGACGTGTGGCGGCGCATTGTCGCAACCCAATCAAACGAGGGGGCGAGAGAGACCGTGTCGCTCGACCGAGGACGGTCTGCGCCGTCATGCGCCGCCGCCTGCGGCTAGCGACTCGTCATGCTCGAGGCTCAGCGCACCGTCACGGACTTCTTGAGCAAGGGATTACCCGGCCTTCAGTCATCAAGGCCTGCTTTATTTCTGGACTTTGACCTGACCTCTGTCCAGGGCGATGTTTTCATCTGCCCTGCGTCGATTTCGTCGCTTCTACGATGAGCCTCGCGTTGCCATTCGTCGCTGGGTGTAGGCCAAAGTGCTGGGGGAACACTGGTCCGAAGTTCAGCATGATAACCACTACACAACTTGTAATCCCAGCGAGTCTGCTCAGCAACGCAAGCTCGCTCCACTAATTCCCGCATCTCGGTAGCGACGACTCGCATGAACGTAAGGTCATCGTATTCGTTAGGCGTATTCGGCTTAAACTGCTCGATCCCAGCCACCAGGCCAGCGTGCCACTCCAATAACCGCGAACGTAATCTCGATGGATTGGTAACGCCAGCGAAGATGTCGTCCTCGCGTGAATAGACGTAGTCGCAACCACCGACGCTTGTTATGGAGGAGAGCGGTCCTGCTATTGAATTCTGCCAGCCTTCAAGATCCACCCAATGCGAACGGCCACGCCCAGAGGCCCAACGGTGAGACGCGAAAGGAGCAATGAACAGTCGCTCGTACGCTTGCCTCAACTCCTTTACGTCTTCTCCCACTTCGCTCCACCCTTTCGCGGCCTATCGACTGAGGCAATCCTGCGGCGGCCAAGAACTATGGTTCTTGAGAATCGCCCCAATTCACCGCTCGGGTTTAGTGCCTTGTTCAAATATGCTGCTGTGCCGCGGACATGATCCTAGCGATTTCTCTTTGTCGTTGCCAATTCTATCTGGCCGCGCGACTCGAAGCACCGTGCAACGGACGGCGGCCGTTTCTCGGCATTTCCCGAGGGTGATGCGGCTCGTCGAGTTCTCCTGTGGAGGCTCTGGCCCATGGCTATCCGTTCAGCAAGCCGGAGGCTTGCTAGCCATTAGCCGGTGGTTGAGCGCAGCGACACCACCGGTTCGCAGTTTCGCTTCGCTCACCTTGGACTTCATTACTGTTGCCTTTGCCTCCGGCAAAGCGCCAAAGACCGTCGCCCCGCGAACGCCGCCTCTTGATGGCAACCGAGTGAAGCAGAGCACCTGGCTGGCGTCCGAAGAGAAACTTCTTTCAATTGCGGACGGCGCTCGCCGGCCGAGCGCTACGCGACTTTTGCAGAGCAAGAGACGACTGTCGCGTCTCCCCGTTAACGCGGATCGGCGTGGTTCGGCGAGGGCCACCAGCGGCCGAGCTGCGGCGGCGTAAACGACGCCATTCGGTCAAGCAATCGCTCGGGATCGTCGTCCACCAATAACGAATCCAGGTGAGCTCGCCGCAAGAACCCCTGCTCCACCAGCTTCTCCAGGAAACTCAGCAACGGGGCGTAAAATCCGTCGACATCCAAGATGCCGACCGGTTTGTCGTGAAAGCCCAATTGCAACCAGGTGAATGTTTCAAACAACTCCTCAAGCGTGCCGATGCCTCCCGGTAAGGTAATGAAGCCGTCGGCGGCGTCGGCCATCTGTTGCTTCCGCTCGTGCATCGATTCGACGACATCCATGCGAGTCGCCCCAGCATGGGCGAGTTCTTTGTCTTGAAGAGCTCGTGGAATGACGCCCCACACCTCGCCGCTTTGCTCCAGTACGGCATCCGCAACTCTTCCCATCAGCCCCACGTTGCCGCCGCCATACACCAAGCCAATGCCTCGTTCAGCCAACAGCAGGCCTAAACGTCGAGCCATCGCGGCATATTGGGGCAAACAACCGTCATGCGAGCCGCAGTACACGCAGAGTCTTCGGAATGAACGCGGCATGGGACGGTGTTCTCCAGCAAGTGACAGCTAGAACCAAGATTGGACGGGGAACTATCCCGATTTCGCGGCAAGACCGCAAGCCCGTCGCCTTTCCCCGTACGACGGACTTCCAGTCCGTCGGTTTGGTCCGAGCAGCACGGGCCTCGCGACCTTTTCCGATACGTTGACAACCCACATCCTTCGCTGTGACAAAACGCGAACACGGTCTACAATCCTGTGTTCAAGCTGGATCGTCATGAACGGGCGATCGCGTGCAACTACCAGAGAATGAGATTTCCGAAGAAGGGATCAGCGAGATGGGACGTCCGCGAATCGCGGTGACGATGGGTGATCCGGCAGGCATCGGACCCGAGGTCTGTCTCAAGTTGCTTGAGCGTCCGGAGGCCGTGCGCGACTGTGTTCCAATTCTGTTCGGCGACGTGGGTGTATTTCGTCGTGTCGCCGAACGTTGTGGGCTCACCTTACCCGCTCGCATCATCCCTAAATCCGCCTGGCCTGCCGCTGCTGAACAACTCGACCAACCCGCCATCCTCGACCTGGCCGCCGTGGATGCCGATTCAATCGAGCCTGGACAGGTATCCGCGGACACGGGGCGAGCTTCCTACGCCTACATCGACGCGGCCATCGACGCGGCACTCGTCGGCCACGTCGACGCGGTTTCCACAGGCCCTATTCACAAGGAAGCGCTGCGAGCGGCCGGCATCCCGTTTCCGGGACATACCGAGATCTTCGCCTCGCGAACCCGAGCCGATCGCTCCTGCATGATGCTCACCTCGGAGCAGATCACTTGTAGTTTCGTCACGGCCCACGTCGGCTATCGCGATGTTCCTGGGCTCTTGAGCGTGGAGCGAATCATCGAGGTGATCGAGTTGACGGCGGACGCCTTGCAGAGAATTCGCGGCTGCCAACCCAAGTTGCTCGTCTGTGGACTAAACCCGCACGCGGGCGAACATGGGCTGTTTGGCGATGGCGAAGAGGAGAAGTTCATCGCGCCGGCGGTCGAGGCATGTCGAGCCAGAGGATATCTGGTCGATGGTCCGCTGCCGCCCGATACCGTGTTTCTCCCTGAGCGCAGGCGCACCATTGATGGCTTTATCTGCATGTATCACGACCAGGGGCACATTCCGCTGAAGGCGCTCGCGTTTGATCTCGCCGTAAATATCACGCTGGGGTTGCCGATCCTCCGCACGTCTGTCGATCACGGAACCGCGTGTGATATTGCCTGGCAGGGAAAAGCGGATGTGAGCAGTTTGGTGCAAGCCGTTCGACTGGCCACGCGACTCGCCCAACCTTCGACCCACTCATCCCAGTCAGTCGCCCCTGCCGTCGCCAACGAAGCAGCGGCAGACGCTACTCGCCCATGATCGTCGTCGTCGCCGACGACTTTACTGGCGCGGCTGAAGTCGCTGGCATGGCCGCGGCTGCGGGCGTTGAGACGCAAGTGCAGCGAGGCAAGTTCCAGCCCACGGATGCTCGAGTCGTCGTGCTGGATACCGACAGTCGATCTCTGTCACCCCGTGAAGCTCATGCTCGGTTGTTGGAAGTCGGACGAGGATTAAAGTCGGCTGGTGTTGTCCAAGTCGTGAAGAAGATCGACTCGGTCCTGCGCGGATCGATCGCGGCCGAAATTCGCGGCCTGATGACAGGGCTTGGTCGAATACGGGCGCTGATGACGCCCGCGAATCCCGAACGAGGTCGAATGGTTCGCGATGGTCGGATTGAGGTTGGGCAGATTCTGTTGGAGCAGACGTTGTTCGCGGACGATCCCGAGTATCCGGCAGCCACTTCGCACGTCCTCGAATTATTGCGACGCATCCCCTACCGACGAAGCGACCCGCTGTTGGCGCCTTCCGACCCGGCGGCACTTGTCGCGGAGCAGCACTTTGTGATCGAAACGCTCCAGCAGTTGGCGGTCCATTGCGGTAGCACTCAAGATCGTCTGCCAGACCTGGGGCTCGTTGTCGGGAATGCGGAATCGACGGACGATTTGTCGGCGTGGTGTGATCGTCTGGACGATGGCACTCTGCCGGTCGGAGCGGCCGAATTCTGTTGGCAGTGGTTGCGGCGACGCCTGACGTTGTCGAGTGACTTCCGGCCGTTGTCGGCCGATTCAACCGTGGCGGATACAAGTGCATCCAACGAGAGAGATGCGGTGCGAACGGCGTTCTCGCGAGATGCGAGTGTCGCGGGATCAGTGCTGCTGATTTGCGGCAGTCCGACCGCGTGGAAGGCGGGTCGAGGTCTCCAATGTGAAACGTTGGGAGTGCCAGTTTTCGCTCTTTCGCCTTTGTTGGCCGGCGGCGATCCGTGGCTCTGGGTGCTCGAACACGAAAGGTGTCGCGAGTTGAGGCAGCGATCACCGAAGGTGTTGTTGACCTGCGCCAGCGAGCAGGATGTTTATGGGGACGTCGACGGCGTATTGGTGAAGATGTTGGCGAGGTTCGCGGCGTCGGTGATTGGCGGCGAATCGCCGCCTCGTTGGGTATTGGTGGAGGGAGGCGCCACCGCCGCCGCTTTGGTGCAGAGTTTGAACCTCCCACAGTTCCGCGCGATGGCGCCGTGGGCGCCGGGAGTCGTGCCGCTCGAACCAATTCCCACGACCGGTTGGACGTTGGTCAGTAAGCCGGGCAGTTATGAGTGGCCCGATTGGGTCTGCCGGTAGTTTTTCGTCCGGCTGCTTAACTAAACAACGTCCCCTGCCCCGAGCCGCCCGCGGCGGGGTTCGCCATTTGCAGATGCTGATAAGCGCGACCGGTCGCCATGCGACCGCGCGGCGTGCGCACCACCATTTCCGTCCGAAGTAAAAAGGGCTCGATTTCGTCTTCGAGCGTATCGATGGCGGCGTTCATGGTGTGGGCGATCGCTTCGATGCCCGCGGGTCCCCCCGCGAACACGCGGATGACGGTTTCCAAGTACTTGCGGTCTTGCTTGCCCAATCCCAGTTCGTCCGTCCCGGACATCTTGAGCGCCGCCTTGACGACGTCGAGCGTGATGCGACCGTTGGCCTTACTGGTGGCAAAATCGCGCACCCACAGCAAATGGTTGTTGGCGATCCGCGGGGTGCCGCGTGAGCGGCGAGCCAGTTCGCTGGCGGCGTCGTCGTCGAGCGTTACGTTCAGCTTGCTAGCGTTTCGGCGCAGAATTTCGGTCAGTTCGGCGGGGCCGTAGAAGCCGAGCGTCTCGCGGATGGGGAATCGATCGCGTAGCGGGCCCGACAAAAGGCCGGCTCGAGTGGTAGCGCCAATCAAGGTGAAGGGTTTGAGTCGCAAGTTGACGGTTCTGGCGTTGACTCCTTCGCCTAGCACGATGTCGATGCGAAAGTCCTCCATGGCCGTGTAGAGGTATTCTTCGACCGCCTTCGGCAAGCGGTGGATTTCGTCGATGAACAAGACCGACCGTTCGGGCGCGTTGCTCAGGTAGGGAATCAGATCCTTGGGCGCCTTGAGCGCGGGGCCGCTGGCCAGTTGCACGTGGACGTCGAGTTCGCGGGGGATGCAGAGGGCGAACGTGGTTTTGCCGAGTCCGGGAGGGCCATCGAATAGAATGTGTCCCAGCGGATCGGCTCGCTTTTGAGCGGCGTCCACGGCAATCAAGAGACGCTCGTAGACATCGCGTTGCCCGACCATGTCGTGGATACGCTGGGGGCGCAGACCGCGATCGACGTCCTCCTGCGGCGTTTCCTGTCGCAGAATGGCTTCTCGTGCCATGCACCTCTCCTGGGTAACCGTCGAGCGATCCGTCGAGGCCGATCTTTCCGATGGAAGACGGCGATTCAGCTAGCACTATAGCGGGCCAACGATGCAGGGCCTAGGGCGATGTGACGGCGGTGTCAAAGCCTTGGGCAAAGTCGGCTTGCTGCGGTTCTTTTGTAGTTTGGAGAAGTTTCTCTGATCTGTCTAGATTTATGGTTGCGGATATGCTAAAAGGACGCTTGATCGTTCTCCGACGCCTAGCGCTGCGTGCTGCTGTTTGGTCCGCTGCTCTCGCTCGTCAGACGTTTTGGGCGGATCGCCACTCAGATCCCTTTCCTTTCGGCCCGGAAAGTCAACTCGGGGGCCGTGCATTTCAGTTCAAGGAATTCTCCGGTGGGAACGCGTTTGTATGTCGGCAATCTGAGCTACAGCATCACGAGCCAGCAGCTCGAGACCATTTTCGCCGAATACGGCCAGGTCAAGAGCGCACAGGTAGTGCAGGATCGTGACACGGGCCGCAGCAAGGGCTTCGGCTTTGTGGAAATGGGCGATTCGGCCCAGGCTCAGGCAGCCATTGACGGCTTGAACCTCAAGGAGATTGAGGGTCGAGCGTTGACGGTCAATGAAGCTCGTCCGCGTGAAGATCGCGGCGGCGGCGGCGGTGGTGGCCGAGGCGGTTATGGCGGCGGTGGCGGCTACGGTGGTGGCGGCGGCGGCGGTGGTCGCGGCGGCTACGGCGGTGGCGGTGGCGGCGGCTACGGTGGTGGCGGCGGCGGACGTCGCTATTAGAGCTAGGCTCTAGGCTTTAGACTCTAGGGTTTAGGCTTTAGGGTTTAGGCTGTAAACCGCAAGCATCAGGCTCGATTCCCCCCGGAATCGAAGTTTTCTGGCTAATAAAGACGCGGATGGAACCATGGTTCCATCCGCGTTTGTTTTTGCGCTCAAGCACCTCGTACGACGGACTTCTAGTCCGTCGACCTTCTGTCCTTATCCGTGTCGTCCGTGCCATCCGTGGTCGACCGAATTACTTGGTTGCCCAACTTCCTTTGCCGACGGACTGGAAGTCCGTCGTACACCGGTTTACTCTTCCAGTTCAACGGTCCAGTAAGCCTCGCTGATGAACTTCGACCAGCTCTCGATCCGCACGGTGTGCCGGGCGTAGAGCGGCGTCCAAGCGGGACGAACTGGGATCTTGAACAACGGCATCCCCGCCTCTTTCGGCGTGAGATTCGCCTTGCGCTGGTTGCAGTCCAAGCAGGCCAGCACACAGTTCTCCCATGTGCTGGTTCCGCCGCGGGATCTCGGCTGCACGTGATCGATCGTCAACTCCTCGCTCCCCGGTTGCGCTCCACAGTACTGGCATGTGAACTGGTCGCGTCGGTAGAGATTGCGGCGGCTGAACGTGACGACGTTCTTGGGCACGCGATCGTAAGCGGCGAGCGTGATGACTTCGGGCACCCGCAAGCGAAACTTGACAGACTGGATGAATGGCTCATCTTCGTCGGGGATCAAAGCGGCCCAGTCAGCCCAGGAATACTGGCGAAAGTCCGCCGGATCGACAATCTGGGCCCTTTCGCCCACGACTAACGCCAATGAACGAGCCACGGTGGCAACCCCGACAGGTTGCCAATTGCGGTTGAGGACCAATGTTGGTCGCGTCAGCACAGTCGTCACGATTACCTCCCCCGGGGACGGCTCCCGGTTCAAAAGGCCTTGGGGTGACACGTTGAGTCGTGCGCTAAAGCCGCTTGAACCGACAGTCGCCGCCCTGCGTCGGGCATCGAACCTCTACAGCCTATACTGACGGACAACTTCTCGACAATCACGGAACCAGGGAATTCGCCCTGATCCGACCGATTTATCCAGCTATCGCAGGAGGCCCACGCCAGCTCCCGTACTCTAGGAGCCGAATGTAAAGAAACAACGACTGTTGCTTCTCAGACTGTGTGAATTGTCGCGAGGTTCGCGGTCATCACGACGAGAATTCGCGAACATGGCAAGCGCGAGACCGACTCCCCTACCGCGAATTCCATAGCCGCGGCGTGATCGTCGCTTCCGCCAGACGCCACTCCAACGACTCGACGGCCTGCCGCGTGGCAGCATCGAGAGGACCACGGCGAAACCACTCCAAATTCGTTCGTAACTGCTCGATTGTCTCGACCCCCACCAGGACGCAGGTGGCGCCAGTGAGCGACAAGAGATAACGGACGGCGAGTTCCGCCAGCGTCATGCCGGCCGCGGTTGCCAGAGCCTGTAGTTGTCGTCGCGGTTCGATAATCTCCTGGAGCGGCGAGGGAATTTCGCCCTCGGGCATCAGCAGCAACCCCTGCAAATAGACGCTGCGCAAGAAGATGGCCACGCCGCGCGCCTGTGCGATCTGGAACACGCCGCTACGCCAATGACGACGATCGACCAGATTCGCCGGAAGTTGTAAGGCCTCAACTCCGCTCCGGGCCGCGAAGCCGTTCGCCGGTCCTGGCACGTTATCGCACGAGACGCCTAACCTGCCAATCAAGCCTCTTTCCTTCAACGCCCAAAGTGCCTCCCAGTGAGCCGCATCCTGCTCGCGGTGAAACAGGACCACCGGGAGTCGATCCAATCCCAGTCGTTGACGCGACCGTTCGATGGACTGCTGAATGAACTCGGCCGCCTGCCCGGCGTCGGCCGCTCGGTCGTCTGGTAGCGGATGCACCTTGGTCACGATCAATACTCGATCGAGGGCGCCAAGTTCGCGCAACGCCCTACCCAGCACTTCCTCGCTGGCGCCATAGGCAGCGGCCGTGTCGAAACAGTTGACGCCTCCCGCGAGCGCAAGCTCCACCATCTCCCTAACGGCCGCATAGTCAGGTTGGCCGGCACGGTTCGCCACTCCATACGGCAATCCAAACTGCACCGTACCGAGCATCAGACGCGAGAGTCGCCGCTCGTTCCAGTCCACCGTCTGCATCTTGCCGCCCCTCGCCTATTACACGGAGAACTTCAGCGAGTACAAGTCGACCTTGTCGAGCAGAAACCGCAGGCGCACGGGTTGGCCTGCCAATGGACGTAAATCGCCTGTCCACTTCACTGGCTGATCCACCGAGTCGCCCGACAACGGCTGACAGTCGGCAGCGGCGAAGCCAGCCAGCGGACTACCATCGGCTCGCACCAACTCAACTCGCAAGCTACCGCCAGCGCGACTCGCGTAATTCACGGACAGAGTGCTGCCGGTGAAGGTCAAGGGGCGAGTGACCACGAGGCCTTGGGCGGGAGCTTGAACCGAAACAAACCCATCCGCTCGAAAAGTAAATCGCCGGACACGGCTGCCCGGTCCCTCATAGTAACGCTCGGTCGCATAGACCGACAGTTCGTTCGGCGCCCCCGGAAGTTGCAGCAAACCCCAAGTCATGTAATTGCTGCGATTCCCTTCCCGCTCGGCGGGCGCGGTGATGGGAATCAGCGCCTCGGGCCAGCGACGGAACTTCTTCCCATCGCGGCTCGTCATCAAGATCGGTTCGACCTGTTGCGTCTTGGGCTGAAATCGAGTCGGGAAGCCGACCAAGAGCCGCGGAGCTCGCGGGTATCGCTGGATCGCATTCGTATACAAATGCTCGGCGGGCGCTGAGCCGTAATCCAGATACTCGGGTTTCGTCCACTCGAGAAAATCCTTCGAGGTCGCCGTCATAATGTCCCGCACGCCGGCTCGACCCTTCCGGTGGTAGTCGACATAGAGGTTCCGTTCCGCATCCCAGAATGCCAGGTTCTGCGAATCGAAATCGCCATCCGTGATCACGGGCTCGGGGCGAGTGCGTTGCCATTTCAGGCCGTCGGCCGAATGGTAGGCGTGCAGGCCTCGCTGGTAAGAACCCGACAACGCTTTGTACTTTGATTCGGCCGGACACGCGGGATTCGCATCCTTGAACGGAGTGAAGCAGTGAGTTCCTTCGCCCGCCCACACAATGTTGTTTTCCTTTGAGCCCATGAAATCAAACAGGCCGAGCTTCGGCTTGTGCCAATTCAACCCATCCGAGCTTTCGGCATAGCACGTAAACTCTGGATGAGCGGCTTGCTTTTTCTCGACGTCCCAATGGCCGCCGCGATAGTACATCCGATAGCGATCGCCATCTTGAAACAGCGTAAAGTAGGCGGACGTGTTGCCCTCCCAAGGCTCTTCGCAACTGATGACCACATCGCGCGGCGTTGGTTGATGAGCGGTAAGAGTCGCTCCTTCGAGTCGTTCGATCAGATAATCGTCGACGAACAATTCTCGTCGATCACCCAGTTTGAGAACCTCCACCGACTCGTCCGCGTTGACGCGATGCAGCCAACCTGCCAGACCTGTCGCACTCGCGGCACAAGCCAGCGAGGAATAGGTCAACCAATCGCGACGGTTGATACTTGTTTGCATGGAAGGCGACTCCTGGCGGAAAGTGCGGAGCGAATGGAAAGAAGACGCCGCGACTCAACGAGCGGCGCTTGATGGTGGAATAAAACGCGAGGCTCGCAGGAAATCCGCCGACAGCGCCGAGCCGCCGTCGAGCGTCCAGTCCGCCAACAACTCGCCGAGCGCTGACGCAAACTTAAAACCGTGGCCAGATAATCCAGCGCAGAAGACCACGCGGTCGTCGGTAGGATGGCGGTCGACGACAAAGTGCCCATCGGGCGACATGGTGTAGAAGCAGGTGGAACGTCGCAGCAAGTTGCGAGTCATGCCAGGCATGGACGCACCCAGAAACGTTTCGACGCGTTGTTGATTGACGAGATCGGGCGACCGATCGGCGTGCAACGGGTCGCTCGCCGCCTGACCGCCCGAATGCTCGGCCACTTTGACGCCATGCTCATCAACCTGGGGGAAACCATAAAACATGCCCCACGGCAGTTCGTAGAAGAACGTGCAACCTGTTCCGCCCGCGCGATAGCGATCGTCGCGCGGAGCAAACCAGTAAAGTTGCTTCAGTAAAACTCGCCATGGCACTCCCACTCCCGGCAGCAAATCGCCGGCCCAGGCGCCTGGAGTAATCACCAGTTTACGAGTCGTGATCGGGCCTTGGTCGGTGGTAATCTCCAGATGATCGCCGTACGAGCGCCACCCGCGAACGTCAATTCCCGTACGATGTTCGGCCCCGCTGGCTTGCGCCGCGCGCAAGTGAGCCAAGACACACTTCTCCACTCGCAGATAGCCTGCTCGCCGCTCAAAGACCGCCTCGCATCCCTCGGGCACTCGGAAGCCGGGAAAACGTCGAGCGACCTCGGCGGGCGTCAGCCGCTCAATTTCGAGACCATGTAAGGCCGCGCTCTTCAGCACTCCTGGCACTACCTCGCCCGTGGGCGGACCAATCTCCAATAACCCCACTTCGTCGTACAGCAATTCATCGACGATCCGTTCCAACTCGCTCCACAATGCGTAAGACCGGCGCAACAGCGGCACGTAATCGGGATGTTCGAAATAGGCCAATCTTATAATTCGCGTATCGCCGTGCGAACTACCGCGATCATGGCCGCCGGGAAAGCGATCGAGCCCCAACACTCGGACGCCACGTCGAGCGAGATGGAACAACGCGGACGATCCAACGCCTCCGGCGCCCAAGACGATCACGTCGTACACGATGTGGCTATTCCTTATGATGCTTTCACAGGAGGCTTGGGCGCCAGTTTACGTGAGAGTCGCACGCACAGGTGTTCCAAGAGAAAGCGAGCCGCGTGTTCGTTCGAGTGGCTCCCTTTCAGACCGAGATCAATCTCCAGCAGCCAACGATAGAGCCGCAAAGCCCGCTGACGCCCCATCTGCATCAATTGAGCCTCGGCGCGCTTCGCATCGTCTCCCCAGAAGCCGGCCTTGCCAATGGCCGACGCGATCGTCTCTCGATCCACTCGCTGGCCTCGTCGCTCGCTTTCTTGCACCAAGCGAGCGGCCGCGGCGAAACGTCGGAGCGACCACGAAATCGTGCCGAACAGAGCCGTTGGGTCCTGGCCCGCCTGAATCAAACGGTCTAATTGCTCCAGCGCCAACGCCGCGTTCCCATCCGCGATGGCGCCATTGAGGTCCCAGGCGGTTTTGGTTCTCCACCCACCCACGACATCGTGCACCAGCTCGGTTTCCACCGCGCCGTTCGCGGGCACGAATAGCGCCAGCTTGGCGAGTTCCTGGTCGAGCAAACCAAATTCGGGGCCGACCAACTGATAGACCGCCTCGGCCGATTCGCTCGAGAGACGAATCTTGTGCCGCGACTTGCCCCAGGCCGCCAGCCACTTCACGATCCGTGCTTCGTCGATCGGTTTATTCTTCGACTTCGAGCCAGCAATCTCGGGCACGCGACAGTCGACGATTAGACCACTTTCGGCTACCGCCTTGTACAGCCGAGTGTTGGAGGGAAATGAATCGGCTTCCAGAATCAGGACGCCGGTCGAGCGAGGTTTGGCGACGTAGCCTTCGAGCGACGTGCGGTGCTTCTCAATAAACTTGTCAGCATCCTCGACGACGGCCACCCGGGGCCCGCCGCCTCCGAACAACGCCACCGTCGAGAGCTCGTCCGCCACATCGCGATACTCGACCGAATCGCCATCGAACACGGTAATCGACGAGTCAGCGTCTTGATCGCCATGGGTGAGCGCCGCCAGCAAGTGCTTGCGAACCAAGGCGCGCAAGAATCGTTCGCTCCCAAACAGCACGCACACCGGCGCTACTTTGTCGGAGATGGCTGTCGCCAGGAAATCGAGTGCGTGCTTTGTTTCCGCCATGCCCCGCTCTCCCCTGGTCGAATCAAAGCTCGCTGGGATCGCGAGCCTGTTCTTGTTTCGTCACGCATGTACTGCTCGGGAAACTATTGTATCGAGCGTTTCCCAAGGAGCGAGACCGGGAGGGCGGGCGGAGGAGGCCGATAGTCGGTTTATCGACGTCGAGTGCCAAAGAGAGGCTGACGCGAAGCGCCGCTACTGGAAGGGCTCGAGGGCGTGAACCCGCGAATCCGCCCCGCGGGATTGAGTCCCTGTAAGCTGATGGGGTCGATCAATTGATACGATCCCAGGTTGCCCGCGTCGTCGCGAACCTCGATTCGCAACAGCACCTTCTTCGGGACTTGGCCGGTGATCAGCCACGAGTACTGCCCAGTGTTGGGCAAGCCCGATGCGAAAGTGGTCCACGGGCCCGCTGAATTCTCCGCGTAGAGCAGAGTAACGGGGCGCGGGCCTAGTCGCATGTCGTCCGCCTCCCACCGAATGTCCAGTTTACCAGCGTCTTCGCCCTCGCCAAAACTGACGCTCGACAACTGAGTGCGCGGCGGAGTGCAGTCGACGCCGATCCAGAGATCCGCCAAGTCCCCCGCACGCGGCGCGGAACTCGCCAAACCGCTCTTGCTCACGACCACGACTCGAAAGCCAAAGACTCCTTCGTCATCCACCGAGACGTCGAAGGGGCTTTGTTTGTCGGCGTCCGTCGCCGTCTTGGTCCAACTGGCCCCACGATCGCGAGTCATCCAGAGTTCAACGTCCGAGACTCCACCGGGACCTGCCGACTCGATGTCATACTCGAGCGCGAATTTCTTCGAGTTGGTCATGCGGGGACGTTCGCCGCCCGGCAAGTCGCCGCCCAAAGGCGTTGTGACGGGCGGCGGCGTCGGACGAGCCGAGACAAAGCCCTCCGTGACGCCGCCGGTCGAACCCACCGTGGCTGGAGCGGCGCCCGTGCCGCTGTTGTTTGTCGGCGCGTTTCCTGTTCCAGCAGATGCACTGGTCGGGTCGCTTGTCGAACCCGCGGACATCGTTGTCGCCGAGGGAGGAACGAAGGGAGGCGGTCCGCCGACGGGGACGCCAGAACTATGAGTCACCATCTGTCCCGGACCGGTTGCGCCAGGCGGGACGAAGGGAGGAATCGCAGGATTACGTCCCCGAGCAGTTGGGGTGACGTAGAGCCGCTTGCCAGCGACCGCCCGATTACCGGCTGCATCCTTCACTTCGGCATTGACCTGAGCCAGCCGCGAGTTGCCTTGAGGCCAGAAGGTGACCTGACCTTGGTAGGTTCCTGGGACCGGTCCTGGGACTAACGTGGGCACGGTTACGGGCTGCGGCGTCCCGGAGATCGCAGGCAAATAGAACAGTTGGAATGACTGCGGATTCACTCGCTCGTCCGCCACATCCCAACGCACTTGGATATCGCCTGCGGGACCGACCGTCGCCGTCAAATTGAGTCGCGGCAATGTCGTGTCGATTTGTACCACCAGTTGTGGCTGAGGCTGGCCGGCCGGGCGAGCTTGACCTAACCGATCGATCGTCCGTGACGCAAACCAATACTCGCCGTCTCGCGAAGCCCGAAAGCGAAATCCCTTCTCGGCCGCGGACTGTCGAGCATAGATGTGCCAAGTCGCTCCGCGGTCGTTCGAGACCAACAGTTGCACTTCCGCAATGTCGGTCGCCGTCGACTCCACCGAAAAGGGAATCGTGAAGGACATGTCGCGAGTGAAGACGGGCGTCGGTTTTCCCGCGGTCGCTGGCTCTGGGACGGGCTTGTTCGCGTTAGGATCGCCTGCGGCGTTTCCTGGAGTGGCGCCAGTTTGAGCGGTTGTGTTCGAGGCAAGCGGGAACAATACGGCAGTCAGGGCGAGCGCAAGCAAGCTCGCCCAGTGGCCGTGAGTTCTCCAGCCCTCCCGAATTGACATGCTTGGCCCTCGATGGTCGCGCATTTCTCATAATGGTGGGTATCCCCGCACGATGACTCCTGCGTCGCACTAAGGACCCGTAGGATCGGTATCGTCGCGAGGTGAACTGATTCTTGAGCTGCGTCACCGTTCAACTTTGCGCAATCGCTAGAAGCTAGTACGATGAGCCGACGGTAGGAGTACGGTCACCCCTTCAGCACGTCGGCGTGCGCGTCGCCGCAAGTGCTGGAATGGTTAAGGAGTATCGAGGATGCGAGCTAACGCCCCGGCAGGTCGTGCACAAGGGAAACTCACGCTCTCAGGTCTGCTCGCCGCCGGGCTGATTGCCTGTTCGCTCCCGCTGCTGACGCCGCTGGGTGCTTTCGCCCAATCCACAACTCAATTTGATCAGTTGCGAAATCGTTTGATCGAAGAGGTGCTTGTGCCGGGAGGAATCGACAATCCTCGCGTGCTCAAGGCGGCTCGAGATACGCAGCGACACGAGTTTGTCTCGCCTCAGCACCGACGTAACGCTTACTACGATATGGCGTTGCCGATCGGAGAGCACCAAACGATCTCGTCCCCCTTCATCGTCGCCTTCATGACTCAATCGCTTGACCCGCAGCCAACGGACAAAGTGCTTGAGATTGGCACTGGCAGCGGATACCAGGCCGCGATTCTGAGCCCGTTGGTCAAGGAAGTCTATTCCATCGAGATTGTCGAGCCGCTCGGCCTCCAGGCCAAGCAACTCCTCAAGCGACTCAAGTACGAAAACGTTCAGGTGAAAGTGGGTGATGGCTTTCAGGGATGGCCCGAACATGCTCCGTTTGACAAGATCATCGTCACCTGTTCGCCCGAGAAGGTCCCACAGCCCTTGGTGGACCAATTGGCCGAAGGTGGGCTAATGGTGATTCCCGTCGGCGAACGTTATCAGCAAATCCTCTATCTGTACCGTAAGAAGAACGGAAAACTGGAAGCTCAGCCTTTGCGCCCAACGCTTTTCGTGCCCATGACCGGCAAGGCCGAGGCGGGGCGAGAAGTATTGCCCGATCCCAAGAACCCGAAGGCAATCAACGGTAACTTCGAGACGCCCGCACCCACCGACAAATATGTGGCGGGTTGGTATTACGAACAGCAAGCCGTGGTGGTCGAGGACCAAACCGCGCCGGAAGGACGACATTTTGTCCGTTTCCGCAATGCTCAGGACGGACGCTCCGCCCACATTTTGCAAGGGTTCGGGATCGATGGTCGCCACGTGAAGGAAATCCGCCTCTCGGCTTGGATCAAGCTGGTCGATGTGACGCCCGGGCCCGAACGCGACGATTCGCCCAATGTGGCTATCACCTTTTACGACCAGAACCGCAAGGATCTCGGCTTGGTCTGGATCGGCAACTTCAAGGGGACCAAGGACTGGCAGCATGTGGTGCGGACATTTCGAGTTCCCCTGGCGACTCGTGAAGGGATCCTCCGAGTGGGGCTGTTTGGCGCGACCGGCGAGGCCTGCTTCGACGACGTGAAGATCGAAGCCGTCGGAACCACGAAAGAAGAATGAATAGCGCAGTCGATGCCAGGTAACGAGCGTTTGATCTGCGCAGCGAGTGAGAAAACTCTGTCGTGGTGTCTGTTGGGCAGCTGGATTAATGGCCGAAACTTGCAACCGCGGCTAACTCAAGAGTGGTTACTTCGAGAGTGGTTTCACCACGAATCGCACGAATCGCACGAATGAGGGGTCCGAGCGACGTCGAGTCGGTCGGCTGGTAGTTGCTTCGTCCAGCTGCCTGAAGGGGGCGCGCCGAGCCAGTACGATGACGCCCAACGGGTTCCCTCCATCTTCTTTATCAGTGTTATCCGCGTGCGATCCGTGGTTGATCGCCTTCAGTATCTGGCGACCGAGAGCTCATTGAACCTGACGCTTTCTGTCTAGATTTCCTGTCTTGTCTATACTTCCCTGGCAATCGGTATTACCGTAATTAAGCCCGCAAAGTGTGCCGAATTACCTACTAAAACAACACAGATAACCCACTTTGTCGAAACTTCGCAGGCGGAAAATTCTCCCTAAACTCCTTGAATTGCTCAACTGTCTAGCTATGTTCAAGAGAGTATGAATTTGCGAGGGGCTCCTCGCACCAATTACCATTTAGGGGGATGTGTGGGCATGGCGCGTACTTGGATCAATCGGAAGACGCTTGGGACGGCGCTGGCGCTCGCCGTGATGGCCGGTATGGCTTCGCCGGCTCACGCGGGCTGGGGACACGGATCGAGCGGCGGCTCGTCGGGCAGCTGGGGTTCCAGCGGCGGCAGCTGGGGCTCGAGCGGCGGTTCCAGCGGTGGTTCGTGGGGCTCGAGTGGCGGTTCCAGCGGCCATTCCAGCGGTGGCTCGTGGGGCAGCAGCGGCGGCAGCTCGGGACATCGTCCCTTGTTCCCGCGGCTCCATAACCTGTTCCATCATCGTCACCACAGCTCGGGCGGCAGCTGGGGCTCAAGCGGCGGTTCCAGCGGTCACTCCAGCGGTGGCTCGTGGGGCAGCAGCGGTGGCTCGAGCGGCGGTTCCAGCGGTGGCTCGAGCGGCGGATCTTGGGGCAGCAGCGGCGGCTCGTACTACACGGTGCCCGCTCAACCCGTGCCCGAAGTTCGCCAACTGCCGGAAGGACCGGTTCAAGACGCCGTCCCTCAGGGCGAATTGCCGCAACCTGGCGACAACACCTCGATTCGATCTGGCAAGGCTCTGCTGACCGTCAGCGTGCCGAGCGACGCCAAGGTGTTCGTCAATGGCGTGGCGACCTCGAGCAAGGGTGATCAGCGAACCTACGTGTCGCGCGGTTTGGCGACTGGGTTCAAGTACACCTACGAAGTGCGCGTCGAAGCCACTCGCGACGGCAAGACCGTGGCGGAAACCAAGACCGTCCAACTGCGAGCTGGCGAGAACGCCGATCTGGCCTTCGATATGCCGAAGGGCACGCCGGAGACCTCGCTGACCGTGCACGTTCCCGAGAACGCTAAGGTGTTCCTGGGCGGCAATGAGACCTCGGCGACCGGAACGGTTCGCACGTTCTCGACGACTGGCTTGACTGAAGGTCAAGAATGGTCGAACTACAAGATCCGCGTGGAGATGGAACGTGACGGCGAGAAGGTCGTCCGTGAAGAAACGGTCTCCTTGAAGGCGGGTGACAATCGTGTGGTGCGATTCGATGTGGCCAGTGAGAAGATCGCTGACGCTCGCTAGGATCGCAGGTTGGCAAACGGGTACTTTCCGCTTGCCGATCGAATAGGTTGAAAGACTAAGTTGAATCTTGACAGGCCCGCAGCGGCGCTCAGCCGCGGCGGGCCTGTTTTTTTGCGCTGACTGATCTCGCCTTGAGACCGGCCGGCGGCTCAAAGGGGGAACACTCATCTTCGCTGATCCTCACTCATTGGGTCAGACCGCTCCTGACGGATGCGCCAGTCCTACCGGCCGCGTCAAAGATCATCGCGCCGCTGCTTGCGGTCAGCCGATACCACGCGTATGGTCCAGCGCGAGAAGTCGGCCTCGCCACCCGTCAAGGAACTCGCTAAAGGGTGGCGGCGAGCCTTAAGCCTGTTAATCCTCCTCCATGTGACGGCCGTATTTATCGCGCCGTTCACGTTCGCGAGCGCTCCGCGACCAGGGGCGTCCGTCCCTTCGCCAGTCGCCGCGTCGCTGATGAGTTGGCTCCATCCGTACGTCGAGGCGATGTTCCTGGACCATGGTTACGCGTTCTTCGCCCCCGATCCCGGCCCGAGCCATCTGTTTCGAGTGCAATTGAATTACGCCGACGGCAAGCCTTCCGAGGAGCTGGTCTTTCCCGATCTCAAGCGTCATCGGCCGCGACTGCTGTACCATCGCCACTTCATGTTGAGTGAGCGGTTGATTGTCGGTTACGTGCCGTCGACAGCTCCCCCAGGAGCGTCCGAGGATATCGAAGCGCTGATGGAATGGCGACGTACTCGCGAAAGATACGAGACTTACTATCACACATTACGCGAATCGTATCTGGCTCATCTAAAGCACCAATACGGCGCTGAATCGGCGAACTTGGTGCGAGTGGAGCATGGCTTGCTCTTGCCCGACCTCGTGTCTCGCGACCGACGGAGAATTGACGAGAGGGAGGGGTACATCGACCATCCCGACGATGTGCCCGCGGAAAGCGTCGCGCCCCAGAACGGGACGCCAGAATCAAGCGTTCCCGTGCGGCGAGGGTTGATGAATTCGAATCGTGAACGCATCGGGCCGGGAGGTGCGCCATGATGCGAGCGGTGACGGCCGTTCGGCAGTGGTTGGACGAACTGGCTCAGGCATGGAACGAATTCTGGTTCGCGCCCGCGGCGCCCCACACACTGGCAATGATTCGTGTGCTGGCCGGCTCGATGCTGTTCTACACGCACTTGGTTTGGGGGATCGATCTCGTCGCATTCCTGGGACCTCATCCCTGGTTGACTCGCGAGGCCGTCTCGCAGATTGCCGGGAGCGATTACGCGTGGAGTTACCTGTGGCACATTGAGTCGCCCGCTCTGCTTTACATCGCGCATGCCGCCGCGTTGATCGTTTTCTTGCTGTTGGTCGTTGGCTATCGCACTCGCATCGTCTCCGTCTTGGCTTGGATCATCACATTGGCGTACTGCCATCGCCTCCAAGGCGCCTTGTATGGGCTGGACCAGGTGAATGCCATGTTGGCGATGTACCTGATGGTGGGGCCCGCGGGGGATGCGTATTCGGTCGACGTTTGGCTGCGACGACGCTCGCTTGGACAGCCGAACATGACTCCCGAGCCGCGGATCGCCACGAACATTGCGATCCGGCTGATGCAGGTCCATCTGAGCATCGTCTACCTTTTTGGCGGCATCAGCAAACTGAAAGGGAATCTCTGGTGGGACGGAAGCGCCGTTTGGTTTGCTTTCGCCAACTACGAGTACCAATCGGTCGACATGACCTGGATCGCCGCCTATCCCTGGGTCATTGCTTCCCTCACGCACGCGACCATCTTCTGGGAGACATTTTATCCCGTCCTGGTCTGGCCCCGCCTGACTCGGCCGATCATGATCTTCATGGCCGTGTGCGTGCATGGAGGGATTGCTTTGTGCCTGGGCATGCCAACCTTTGGGTTGGCCATGATCATCGCCAACATGGCATTCCTCCCGCCGACCTTGGTCGAGTCGATCGTGTCGAGTGTGCGAGCATGGGTCGCGCCGACGAGGGGCCGCGTCAGTTCGGCGGCCTGAGCTCGCCTGCCCGACTCCCAGCCTTGGAGAGTTCGGAAATGAACAAGGCGTTTTTGCGCGAGCCTGATTCCACGGACGAGTTTTGTCCCCGCTGCGGGGCGGCGGGAATCGTGGTCCAGCGATCGGTCGTGCTCGCTCAACTCCGCGATCCTGCCTCGCTCATGATCGCCGAGGTCGCCAATTTTTGTCCGACGCCGACATGCGAGGTGGCCTACTTCGACATGTTTGAACGTACCGTGGGGTTAGCAGCGCTCAAACAAAGCGTCTATCCCAAAGACCTGAATGCGCCGATCTGCGTCTGTTTCGGCCTGACGATCGACGACATCGATCAAGATATCTCCCAAGGAGTGGTCACTCGCACGAAAGCGTGTCTGCTGCGAGCACAATCTCCCGAGGCCCGCTGTGCGGAGCTATCTCCCACGGGGCGATCCTGCGTCGCCGATGTCCAACGCTATTTCCTGCAACGCAAAAACTCACGAAGCTGATCGCCCATGAACTCGTCGTTCCCCACGATCCGACTCAAGGGCCAACTGCGTCCCTCGCAAGCTGAGGTGATCGACATTGCCCGCAAGAAACTCGAAACGGGCAAACGCCAGTTGCACATCGTCGCGCCGCCAGGTTCGGGCAAGACGATCCTGGGGCTCTATCTCTGGGCCGAATGCGTTCGCACGCCCGCGGTTGTGCTCTCGCCCAATTCGGCCATCCAAGCTCAGTGGGCCGCCAAGACTTCGCTGTTCGATTGTCCTCTGCCGCGCGAGTCGCTGGTCAGCACGGACCCCAAGCAACCTGGGCTGCTTACTTCGCTCACCTATCAGTCCGTTACGCTGCCTCGTCGAGGCGACGCCGACCAGGAGGAGGCCGCGCTCGAGCTATGGCGCGAAGCCTTATTGGATAAAGGCCAAGCTGCTCATCCCGACGAAGCCATGGTCTGGATCGAGGACTTGAAGCGACACAATCGCGACTATTACGAACAGCGACTCTCGGCCTATCGCAAGACGGCCCGCGATAAAGCCGCGATCGACGGTGATGCGCTCGATACCCTGCACCCTTCGGCCATTCGAGCTTTGGAACGCTTACGCGATCAGGGGCTGGGGCTGGTGATCTTCGACGAGTGTCACCACTTGATGGAACATTGGGGACGCGTGCTGGCCGCTGCGCACGAACTGCTCGGCGAACCCATGATCGTCGGTTTGACCGCGACTCCGCCCGATCGCGATGGAAAACTCCCGGCGGACGTCGAGCGATACGAGAAGTTCTTCGGCGAGGTGGATTACGAGGTGCCGGTGCCGGCCGTGGTCAAGGATGGCTTTCTCGCCCCGTACCAAGATCTCGCATACTTCGTGCGTCCGACGCCCGAAGAGTTGATCTTTGTGGCCAAGGCTGACGAACAACTTCGCCAGTTGGTCGATTCACTCAGTGCGCCTCGCGAAGGCGCTGCCGTCTCCTCAGCGTCCACTTCTGATTCCGACACTTCCGCCGCCACGACGACTCCAACTGAACCGCAATCCGAGACGACCGCTGCGGAATCGCCGCCTCCCGCAGCAAACGCACCCGCGGCAAACGTTCCCGCGCTACCCGCTCCTCCCCTACCTCAGTGGCTCACGGAGACCTTGCGCGACAGGCGACTCCCTACAGGCGCCGTCAAGGATTGGGGGGCATTCGAGCGACGCGATGCCGACTTTGCGATGGCCGCTCGCGTTTTTCTCCTGCAACGAGATCTCCCCTTGCCGGAAGACGTCCCCGCGCCCGCGCTCGAATTCCTCCCTCAACAGATCCCCGAGATGTCGGTTCTTGTCCCCGTGCTCGATCGCTATGTACGGCATGCGCTGCGGCGTTCGCCTCACGAGGAGGATCGAGCGCTCGCCGACACGGCGATCCAGCGGCTGCGGATGCTGGGAGTGCAAATCACGGAAACGGGCTGCCAGGCCTGTGCGTCGCCCGTGGGACGAGTTCTGGCGTATTCGCAAAGCAAAATCGAAGCGATCACACCCATTCTGGAAGCCGAGCACAAAGTACTGGGCAACTCCTTGCGGGCCGTCGTGGTTGCCGATTACGAAAAAACTTCGGCGATCACCGCCGAAATCGGCCACTTGCTGAACGAGGAAGCCGGCGGCGCGGTGGCGGCTTTCCGCAAACTAGTCTCGACGCCAGCCACCGATGCTCTCAATCCCATTCTCGTGACAGGCTCCAGCGTCTTGATCGACGATGACATGGCCGAGGTATTCTTGGCCGAGGCGGCGAAGTGGCTGAAGCAAGGCGGGTACGACGCCAAACTGTCGCTCGCCAGCGACAACGGATTTCATGTCCTGCGAGGCGATGGGTCGGATTGGTGCCCGCGCGTTTACGTCGAGATGATCACGGAACTCTTTCAACGAGGTATCACTCGGTGTCTCGTGGGTACGCGTGGTTTGCTCGGCGAGGGTTGGGATGCGAACAAGATCAATGTCTTGATCGACCTCACTACCGTCACCACGTCCATGACGGTCAATCAATTGCGAGGTCGATCAATTCGGCTCGACCCTCAAGAACCCACGAAACTCGCCAACAACTGGGACATCGTTTGCCTAGCGCCGGAGTTTGCCAAAGGGCTGGATGATTACCGACGCTTCATGGCCAAACATCAGACGTTGTTTGGAGTGACGGAAGATGGGGCAGTGGAAAAGGGAGTGGGACATGTGCATCCCGCCTTCACGAGTCTCAAGCCCGAGGGACTCGAAGAGTCTGTCGTTGAACTCAACGAAGAGATGCTAGCCCGAGTTGCTCGACGCGATGAAGTACGCAAGCGGTGGAAGATCGGCGAACCGTACAAGGGAGAACCCAAACGCACGATCGAGACTCGGCCTGTCAGTCGGCGAGAAAAAGGCGGCTTTCCGCCGTTCAAGGGTGCGAAGACCGCGTGGAGCGACCATTCCTTGTCGCTGGCGATTGGCCAAGCTCTGGTCCATGCGCTCCACGAGGCGAAGCTGATCGAGAAGTTGCCCGAGGTGGCCGTACACAATCGGGAGGGCGGATATGTGCGAGTCTTCCTGGAGAATGCCACGGCCGACGAAAATGGGATCTTCACCGAGGCCTTGCGTGAAACGCTCGCGCCCCTGCAACGACCTCGTTATGTCGTCCCACGCGACGTGGTGCATCGCGAAGAGACGTGGTGGTCGAAAACTCTCGGGCCTCTTGCCCCCAACTTCGCTCAAGGCTTGGTCGACAAATACCTCCGAAAAACCAAGGCCGCGCGCGTCATGTGGCACGCTGTCCCAGCGGTCCTTGCCAAGAACAAAGAAACAGTGGCGACGTTCCAGAAATTCTGGAATCAATTTGTGAGCCCGGGCGATGCCATGTACGCGCATCGAGGCGAGGGCGAAGATATGGTGAGAAAAGCCATCGAGACCGGACGCTCGCCTTCCTCGCCGATTCACGAAAAAGAGGTCTTTCTGTGAGGCTAGGTAGCCCGCTCACTTTGTGAGCGGTTAGCCGCGCGGCCTTCGAGCGCCCAATGCCGTCAGCCAATCGAGATCGACGGACTAGAAGTCCGTCGTACGGTGGTAGCCCGCTCACTTCGTGAGCGGATAGCCGTGTGGCTGGCGAGCGCTCATGGCCGCCAGCCAATCGAGATCGACGGACTAGAAGTCCGTCGTACAATCGTCGCTCAACTGCCTCCCCGCATCACTCAACGGCGAACAATTTCAACCCGAGCGTACTCTTCAACCGCACATCCAACAGGAGATCGCGCACGCGAGATTCAGTGCGCAGCGATTGAGTTTGTCGGCTCTCGACCACTCGACCCGCGGTCGCGTCAAACAGGGTGACGCCACTCTGTTTTTGCTCGGTGATCTTGCGTTCCTTCACCAGTCCTTTCGTCGCCAGCGGCGTCCAGTCAATTTCGCCCGTGGAATCGATCGCGTCGAGCGACTGGCCGTCAACCACCTCCACGCCTCGATGACGGTATTTGGAGACAACCTTCACCCGACCCACGGGCGAATCGGTCTCGGTGGGAACCTCCCACATGTCGCCCGATTTCACGGGGCCCTCGGGCAATACTACAAGCGATCGTCGTAACCCTTCAGCGCCCGTGACGCCGCTGAAGAGGCCCTTCAGTCGCCCATCCGCGCCGACCTTCTCGAGCGCGGCGGTAAGTTCGGGGGAAGGTGCTACCTGAGTTACTTCGCCGCGCGGCGAGAGCGTCGACTTCCAGGGCGGGCCAATCAGCGGGATGAGTGAATCGGCGATGGGACGGAGGTCGCCCGTGGGACGTTTTGACGATGAAGAATCGAATTCCAGCGGGGCGGCGGGAGGCATGTCCATCCGAACGGCGATTCGGCGGAAGGACTGAGTGATCGTGGCATTGCCGCTGGCGTCGACCGACTCCACCACCCAATCCAGCTCCAGGGTCGTGTCCACAACCAGACGCAGTGGTTTGTCGCCGATCGCCGTGTCTGTTTCGACTCGCTGAGTCCACTCGGCCCGCAATTTTTGACCTGTCGCGAACTTCCAGCGTAAAGGGCCCTCGGCTGCCGAGACGGGGCTCGCGATGCAGATCCCGATGGTCGCGCAAAACAACGCAACTCGCACGACGAGACTTGCCGGCGGATTCGATTCATTGAGTGTGCGAACGCCAAGGGGAAAACCATCGAGCATCATGGCCGCGAACCTCGCAGTCAGAAAGTTAAACCGTTCAGCACGATGCGGGGCGTTAGGTCACAGCACGAAGGGCTCGCCAATCACGGGAACGATGGGCGAAGACGAGGTTTCTTGTCGGACTCTTTCCGCCCAGGCGTGTGCATCCTGAGCGATCGGCGGCCAGGTGTTGAAGTGGGACGGCACGACGCGTTTCGCGCCGAGCAACTTGACGGCCTCTAACGCATCGTCGGGCCCCATCGTGAACAGATCGCCGATCGGGAGAATGGCGGCTTCCAATCCTGCTCGACCAATCAGTCGCATGTCGCCGAACAGTGCGGTATCGCAGGCAAAGTAGACTCGTTGCCCATCGACACTAAGAACGAACCCGCAGGGATTGCCGCCATAGGAACCGTCGGGCAGCGCCGAACTGTGATGCGCGACGGTCATCGTCAATCTGCCAAATGGCAGATCAACGCCGCCGCCCAAGTTCATTCCCAGGGTGTCCGCAATGCCATGCTGCGTGCGCAACCACTCGGCGATTTCGTAATTCGAGATCACCTTGGCGCCGGTGCGACGAGCGATCGCGGCCGCATCGCCCACATGGTCTCCGTGACCGTGGGAAACCAAAATGAAATCGGCGTCTACCTGTTCCGCCTTCACTGGCGCCACGGGCGATCCCGTCAGGAATGGATCGAGCAGGATCGTGTGTTTAGCCGTTCGAATCGACCAGCAAGCATGTCCCAACCAAGTCAGCGTGAGCATGACAGTTTAGCCTCGTCCCAAGATGCGATTCATGTTCTTCTTGTAGCCTTCGACGCCAGGTTGGCCGTAAGGGTTGATCCCCATCAAACGTCCCTCGACCACCGTCGCCAGCATCATCATTTGGAAAAACTGACCGAGCGAAATCTCGTCGACTCGCGGCAGGTGGATATCGGCGGTTGGGCGTCCGTCCGACCGGTAAGCTTCGTTCGTCCCCGCCACCGCGGCGCTCATCAATTCGGGCAGCGTGCGACTCGCGAGATCGTTCAGCTTGTCCTGATCGAAGTCGCTGCGGCCGACCGGCAAGGGATCGCATCGCCATTCATCGACCACGACGTTGGTAACCAACTTATCCCGCCGCCCTTCTTGATGCTGCTGGGCTCGCGAATGCAAGTCGCGAGTGTTGACGGTGGTGATCGGCGTGGCGCCCATTTCAGCCTTGCCCAGACTCTCGGCCAGCAACTGGTCGTACCACAGGCCGGTCGTTTCGAGCGATTTGGCCCAGACCGACAAGATGCGAGTGGAGGCGCCTTGGCGAGTTTCGAGTAAATGGCTGACGCCCACATAGTCGAGCACCGGATTTTCGCCGACCGGCGCGGTCCGGAACAGTTCGTTCATCGCGACCGCTCCTTCGAGCAGGCGAACGACATCGATGCCCAGGATGGCGGCGGGCAAAAGGCCCACGGCCGACAAGATCGAGAAACGTCCCCCCACTCCGTCGGGCACGGGAAAGACGTCGGCGCAACCCAAGGCTCGCGACAAGTCCTGCAAACGCCCTGAATCACCCGTCACTGGAATCACCAATTGCGACAGCAGTTGTTCATCACCGCCGAGCGATTTCCGCAGAGCCGCGAGAAACTGGCGAAACGCGACTGCCGTTTCAATCGTCCCGCCACTCTTCGAGATCACGACGATCCCCCAACGGCTTTCCAGTTCCGCGCTCGGGCGACCATTGCCCAGGAGTCGCAACAGACCCTGGGACGCATCGTTGTCGACGTTATTGCCTTCGAAGTACATGCGAGGACGACTGCCGCGCTCGCCCCGCGTCTGTTCGTTGAAATACGGATCGCAGCAGGCATCCATCAGGGCTTTCGCGCCCATGTACGATCCACCAATCCCCAACACGACGATGCGATCGACTTGGTCGCGCAGGCGATGAGCCGTCTTGAGGATGCGGTACAACTGACTCGAAGGCCGGTCGGCGTTGTATTCGTCCAGCAAACGTTTGGGGAGGTCAAGAAAGCCAGCGTCCAGCGGGTTCTTTTCGGCCGGGATGGGACCGCCCGACGCATAGAGCGCCGCGTCTTTCACCAGCACTTCCTCGCGGGCCGCTTCCAGCCGAGGCGCGAGCTCTTGGAGACTGGCCGCCGTAAGTCCCGTGCTGCCCAAATAGCATCCCGAAGGATCGTAGGTGACTCGCTTCATCGGTGTTTCCTCCTGAGAATAGCGACTAATAGCGTCCCAAGGTCCGCTGGGGCCTCGCAAGCTGAATCCTAACCACGTCCGCCCTGCTGTCGAGCATATCGCCGAGCCGACCGCCTGTCATGATGGGGCTAGGGGGTCGCGTCGAGTACCGACCGGATTTCGGAGACGGCGGCCGCCAAGGACCGGGCCGCCATTTGAAAATTGGTGTGGCTGCTGATCTGAGGCTGGATTTCCAGGAATTGGCGAGTCGCTTTTTCGAACCGACTCCACTTCTTTCTTGCCTGCTTGAAATACCCCGCCGTGTCGTCCGCATGGAACGACGGCCCTAAGGCAAGCATAAAATCGTATAGCTCGCGGTGGACCTCAGACAATTCATCGTCCTCTTCCGCCTCTTCACTGTGCTTCAAAAACGTTCTCACCATCCAGACATGCGACAGCAGCGTGTCGATGCGTCGCATTGCTGTCTCTGGTTCCAGAGGCGTATTCATGGTGTTCAATCCGCACAGACCGCGATCAAGGCTTTAGTTCTTCTTCTCGGCCGACCCCGATTTGTCGCCCTCGGGCTTATCCCCGGCAGGCTCGGCCGCTTTCTTGGGCGGACCATGCTGGACAGGAGCGAAGAACAGAACCGTCATCGCGCCAACGGCGGCAAGGATCAAGCCCGCGGCGAAGAATGCGTTGACCTGAGCCCAAGTGCCATCCTTGGACATGGTGAAGAACGCGTTAACGACCGGCGCACAGCCGAAAACCAGCGGCATCACGTAGACCGGCTTACCGCCGAAGTTGAACGCGAAAATGATCCCCAACGCACCGAAAGCGCCCGCCACGCCTCCAAACAAGCTCCAGAAAATACCGGTCATCGACCAACCTTCCGCGACGGCGCCGCCCAGCATTGCCGCTGGCGCCAGCACGGCGATCACGAAATAAGCCAGTCCGACGCACAGGAACGCCTGGAGTCGATTCCCTCCTAAGCCCATCTGTCCCCAGTGCAGCAAGGGGCCATAGACGCCCCAGCAGCAAGCGGTCAGCAGCACGCACGGGACCACTCGCATCAAAAGGCTTTGCAGCGACAACGGCGCGGCGCTAGCCGCCGCAACAGGTGCGGCAGCAGGGGTCTGAACACTCGCCGAGCCCTCGCTGGGCTTGTCCCCTGACTTGCTTTCTTCTTTGCTTTCAGCCGCCGCATCCGACTTCGATTCAGCCGCCGCTACCGCGGGTGCGGCGGGCTTTGCGGGCGGCTTGGTCGGGGCGAAGAACAGCACCGAAGCTGCTCCCACCGCCACCAAAATCAAGCCCGCGGCAAAAAAGGCGTTAATGTCTTTCCACGTATTCTGCCAGTAGATCGTCCAGAAGGAGTTCACCACGGGGGCGCAACCGAAAACCAGCGGCATGACATAAACGGGCTTGCCGCCGAAGTTGAAAGCCAGGATCACGCCCAATGCTCCCAACGCACCCGCGGTCCCCGCCAAAAGGCTCCACAGCAATCCCTTGACGCTCCACTCGCTCTTCTTGCCGCTGGTGGACATCATCAACAGTGGTACGACCACGGCGATCAAGAAGTAAGCCAATCCCACGCAGAGGAAAGCTCGCAGGCGATTGCCGCCCAGCGAGACCTGACCGATGTGCAACAGCGGCCCGTAGATTCCCCAACAGACTGCGGTCAGTAAGAATGAGCCGATTACGAGCGGAAGCTTAACGTTCATTGCGAGCGATTCTCCACGGATGCGGTTTCCGCCGTCGCCTCAACGCAGGAGGCCCACGTCGTGGTTGGATTGGCGGGGCGCCACAGTGTAGCAAAATGCCGCGATGGATGGGTGACTCGCGAGTAGTAGCCCGCTCACTTCGTGAGCGGATAGCCGCGTGGCCTACGAGCGCCCCTCGCCGCCAGCCGATTCGGATCGACGGACTGGAAGTCCGTCGTACGGTCGCTTAACCGCCGCGAGCAGACAGCACTTTGTCGCGGAGCACATCCTGGAGGGGATCATCTTCCTCGCCGGCAAATCCCAAATGGAGATGCCGCCGCCATCCTTCGGCGCATTTGAACAGGCCCGACATCCGCCCCACTTCCTCATCCAAATTTCGCAGTGTCTGCAAGTAAGAATCGTGCCCCTGGCTTTCGTCGAGCCATTTCTTTTGGCTTGCGTGGCAAGCCAGCATTTCCACCTTCCGCTCTTCCACGTCGCTCACGTTCACAAAGAACTCAGGTTCGACGGGCTCGCGCAGCGGCGTGCGATTCCAAAACGGCTGGCAGTGGTAGATCGTGGTCTTGCCAGATACCGCGGGACGAGGCGGATCGACGGGAAAGTTGGGCATGCCGCGACAAAAGGCGGCTGTCACGACCAGCCGGCACGTCGTCATGTGGTCTTCCATGTAGTCGACAGGCGGATGAGTGAGGATAATCTCGGGCGCCACGTCGCGCACGATCGAGGCGACTCGAGCCAATGAGGGACGGTCGTAGAAAATGTCGACATCGTCGCACAGGCTCTCGTGAAACACAGCACCGACCAACGCGGCCGCTCGCATCGACTCTTCACGGCGAATGCGAGCCGTCGTTTCGCGGTCGGTTTGCGAAGAGCCGCAACAGCCGTTCGCGATCGTGAGATAGTGGATTTCGTAGCCGCTCTGCTGCAACAGCAATAGCGTGCCAGCCATGAAAATTTCGATGTCGTCCGGATGGGCGCCGATGGCAAAAGCGGTCTTCGTCATGACTTGCTCCCGCGACAATAGGTAGGCGGATCAGTAGGCTGGCTGCTGGTGTCGATCTACGATTCATATTCGCAGAATCCCCCCTGCCCCGCAACGCGGGGAGTCGGCCCTTGACAGCAGGAAGCCTCGCACTATCCTCGTCTGGTAGTGAGGAGCGAGCCGCGAGGTTCTACCGGCGTGGCTTGTGGTGAGTAATATCCGACGTGATGTCGTTGATGAGAACGCGGCCGCCTGGATATCGGTGGATCGCGTGGATGCTTGTGTTCGCGGCCGCGGGAATGGGCACGGGTTTTCCCCTGTCTCCGCCGGTCACAAAAGATCGTAGGGTGGCGTTTCCCTGCGAATCGCACGCGTGCGGCTGTACAGACTCGACCACCTGTTGGAGCCGCTGTTCTTGTTGCTCGGAACAAGAGAAACTGGCTTGGGCCGCGGCCCGAGGCCTTTCGCCGCCGACGTGGTATCGGCCCACGCGAAATGTCCGCTCCGAGCCAACTCGCGATCGAACAGGCCTTGAGTCGGCAACCTGTTGCACCGACTGTGGAAAAACGGATTCTCGGGCCAAGCTGTCTCGTAACGTTCGGTTAGTACGCGAGCACGCGGCGGCGAGCGGAAACGAAGTCACGGCGTCTCTAGCCAACGAGGGAGACGACTCGGTAGACGACGAGTTGTCGATCGAGGCCTGCCCCTGCTTTCTACCTCGTTTTCTGATCGCGTCGTTCGCACCCGTGGCGCTCGCGGATTCCAACTCAAGCACTGGCCTCACGGCAACCGCGCGCGAGCTGCCAGTCGCACCGTCAATCTTTCTGCCTATTGAATCGCCCGAACCTCCAGTCCCACCGCCGCGACTCTTATCCGCGGTCGTCCTTTTCGTCTGAGGTTTCGGTCTGGCGACGCTGCGTCGTTTGCTCATTATCCGCCGACAGGCGTTGAGTGAGGGCGAGCGAGCTGGGGTGGTTGCATATTTCGAGCCCCGTCAGGGTTCATAGGGAGTTTTTGCGCAATGATTCGAAGAAAAGCGTTTACGTTGGTGGAATTGTTGGTGGTGATCGCGATTATCGGAGTGCTGGTAGCGCTGCTGTTGCCTGCCGTACAAGCGGCACGCGAGGCGGCTCGCAGATCAAGCTGTTCCAACAACCTCAAACAGTTGGGGTTGGCCTTGCACAATTTTGAGGGAGTCTATCAAGTTCTCCCCTCCGCGTACGAGTACAAGGTGACGACGACCTACCCCGCGGTGCCCAACTGGGCGTATCGATGGTCGATTCACGCTTCGTTGTCGCCGTTTCTCGAGCAGTCGAACATTCACAACGCATTGCGTCTGGATGCACCTTTGCACTTGATCGGGATGACGCCCGCGATCGATCCGCAAAACGCACCGATCGTGGCGCTGCAGGTGCCTGTGTTGCTCTGTCCGAGCGATCGGAAGGCAGTCGTGACGCCCAATTGGGGATCGGTCAACTATGTCGCAAATTGGGGAACTGGCTTGAACGCGGGCGCCGACTTGAATGCTGATGGCTTGTTCTACATCGACTCGAAGAAACGTTTCGCCGACATCCTGGATGGACTTAGCAACACAGCCGCTCTGTCCGAGACGACGCTCGGGACTGCCGCCGCTCCCTCCACGTTGGCCGCCATCACCGGGACTCGTGATGAGCAGAACGCCATGATCTGGCTGCTCAACTCGCCAATGTCCGATGCGGAATGCGGTCAAGGATCGAAGCCCGCTCACTTCACGCGCGGCGATAAATGGGCGGACGGCGCCGCCAGTACCACCGGCTACCATCACTACTACTCGCCGAACATCAAGAAGCCGGACTGCTATTCGCGAGTTGGAACATGGAAGGCCGCTCGCAGTCGTCATCCGGGCGGAGTGATGGTGTTGGCCGCTGACGGCTCGGTCAAGTTTGTCTCGAACACGGTGACACTCGCCGTCTGGCGTAACTTTGCCTCGATCGCGGATGGGAATCCACTCGGCGAACTCTAAGTCCGCGCGTCGCCGTGCCAGACATGGTGACAAATTCGCCGTTAACGTATTGGCAGCGGTTCCCTCAGACGAGCCGCTGCCTGATCATTCTTCTTATATTGACGAACTACCACACTTGTTTCTGTTTCGAGGAATTACTCTATGCGAATTCATGCTCGACAATTTGACCGCCGTTGTGTTCTAGGTGCACTCAAGATCACTGCCATCACCTTGTTGCTCATCACGGTGCTGCGCAATGACGGACTCGCCCACGATACGTGGATAGAAACCAACACCAGTCTGGTGCGAGTGGGCGAGGTCGTGCACGTCGACCTGAAGTTGGGCAATCACGGCAATCACCATCGCGACTTCTTGCTCGCCGGACGCATCAACCCGGAATGGGTCACCCTGGAAGTCGCCTCGGACCAAGGGAAGCATGAATCGCTTCGAGAGCAGCTCGCTCCCACGGCTGCCGCGGAAAAGGAAGGGTTTTGGACAACGAGCTACTCGCCGCGGAGTTCTGGCACATTCACCGTCGTCCAGACGCTCGATCGAGTCATGAAGCACGGTAAGTCTGTGCGTGGCGTGCGTTCGGCCAAGACGCTCTTTATCGCGAGTGAATCCTTGGACAATCCGCAGGTAAGTACGACCGCTGGGCTGGCCCCGCTGGGACTTCCCTACGAATTGGTGCTCGAATCGTGTCCGCTACGCCAAGTTGCCGTGGCACAGCCGTTGACCGTGAAAGTTCTGAAAGATGGCAAACCTCAGGCGAATGTGTTGGTGAGCTTCATTCCTCGCGGGGAAAAACTCGCCGACGAATTTGATCCGCGGTTCGAACGCCGCACCGACGCTCAAGGTCGCGCCTCCTTTACTCCCGCGAAAGCCACCGTCCACTTGATTGCCGCTCGCCACAACGCGGAAGATGAGAAGAGCGACGCATATGAATACACGAGCTATTGTGCGACGCTTACAGTGCAGGTGCCGAAGACGCCGCTCGCGAAAGCCCCCTAACGCCCTAACCAACGGGCGATGCGGCGAATTCACGTCGGATCACCGAACTTTCAGGAGACGCTTATGTCACTCTCGCTCTTAGTCCTTCTTTGTTCCACCGCGATTCCCGCGGAAACACCCGCTCAATGGCCCGGGTTTCTGGGCGCGGGGGCGACGCCGCTGACGGCCGACGCCCTGCCGCTCCAATGGGCCCCGGGCCAGAATATCGCTTGGACTGCGGATTTGCCCGGACACGGGCAGTCGAGCCCTGTGGTGTGGGGCGACCGTGTCTTCATCACGGCCGTCGAAGGGCCGATGAAAGATTCGTGCCTGTTAATGGCCCTGTCGCTCGGCGATGGAAAAGTGCTTTGGCGTCACTCGATTCCGTCGAGTGATCCCGTTAAAAGCAGTCTGTACGTTAGTCGTGCGGCTCCTACGCCGGTGGTGGACGAGCAGCGAGTTTACGCGTTTTTCGAGAGTGGCGATTTGGTCGCTCTGACTCATGACGGCAAACCGGCCTGGAATCGATCCTTGTCGAAAGAGCATGGAAAGTTCCAAAACAAATTCGGACTTGCCGCTTCGCCTGCCCAGATCGCCGACCGCCTGTTCGTCCTGGTCGACGATGAAGGCCCCTCCTACCTCGCCGCGATTCGCAAGGAAGATGGTCAAACCCTCTGGCGGACGACGCGAACCAGTCGCACCAGTTGGAGTTCGCCCGCGGTGATTTCGCTGGGAGGTGAAGCGCAGGTCGTTTGCAGCTCGGCGGGCTCGGTCGATGGATACTCGCCGCAAACGGGCGAGTTGCTTTGGACATTCGCCGATGTCGGAGGAAACACGGCCGCGACGCCAATCGACCGCGGCGACGGCCGATTTCTGGTTGGTGCGTCGGCAGGACGCGAAGGTCAAAATGTCGAAGGCGCGCGGAAGTCGAACCTCTCGCTGACAGTGACGCGAGTGAACGGTCAATGGACGCCCGAGGTGCAGTGGCGTAACGAGCAAGCCAGTCCTTCGTTTGGTTCGCCCATCGTGCATCAGGGCTGCGCCTACTGGGTCAATCGCGCAGGAGTCGTCTACTGCGTCGACGCCGCCACGGGCCAATCGCACTACACCCAACGCACCGCGGAATCGGTTTGGGCCACGCCGCTGGCCGTCGGCGATCGCATCTACCTGTTCGGTAAAGATGGACTCACGACCGTCATCGCCGCGGGGCTGAAATTCGAGAAGCTGGCCGAAAACCGTCTGTGGGATCCCGCCGACGCGAAACCAGACATCGCGGCTGGCAAAAACGAAGAGACCGAGGAACGTCGTCGAGCCGCGGCGATGTTCAGCGGACCCGTGCAATACGGCGTGGCCGCTGTCGGCTCGAGTCTGCTGATTCGCACGGGCGAGAAACTGTTTTGCGTGCGTCGCAGCCCTTAGTCGGAGATAGCTAGGTTCGTCATACACGACTAGCCATGGCAGTCTGGGAAGACGACAATCCGAGCGCATGCGATGACGCCCAACGGATACCCTTCCGGCTGGACGCGTGTCATTCGCGCGATTCGTGGTCGATCACCTTCCGGAGAAACTCGACATGGAACGACGGGAATTTCTTGGCGCCGCCGCGCTCGTCGCCGGCGCCGCTTATCACTCCGCGGGACTCGCCGCCGAGTCTCGACGCATTGGCCCCAACGACAAGATCACGATTTGCGCCATGGGGCTCCGTGGACGAGGGGGGCATGTACTCAGCACATTCGCCTCGATTGCGGACGTCGAAGTGAAGTACGTCTGCGACCTCGACGATAGCGTGCTGGGGCCTCGAGCCGCTCAGGTCAGCGAACGCAAAGGAAAAAAGCCCGAGGCAATCAAGGACTATCGACGAGCACTCGAAGACTCAGGCGTTGATGCGCTGGTAATTGGTACGCCCGATCATTGGCATGCTCTGCCGACCATTCATGGCTGCCAGGCGGGCAAAGATGTTTATGTCGAGAAGCCCGACGGACACAATCTCATCGAAGGGCGGACGATGGTCGCCGCGATGAAGAAACATGGGCGAGTTGTGCAGATGGGGACCCAGGCGCGCAGTGGTCCTCATCTCTTGAGCGCCATGGAATATCTAAAGACGGGAAAGTTAGGAAAAGTCCGCTTTGCGAAGGCTTGGGAGAGCGCTCGACAAGGATCGATCGGGAAACCGGCGGATAGCGCTCCACCGGCGGGAATTGATTACGACACGTGGCTCGGACCCGCGCCCCTCCGCCCGTTTAATCGCATGCGATTCCACGGCAATTGGCGCTGGTTCTTCGACTACGGAACGGGCGATCTCGGCAACGACGGAGTCCATCGACTCGATATCGCTCGCTGGGCGCTCGAAACGGCGGTCGCCGCCAAGAACGAAAAGGCCCCAGGCATTCCCACCAAGGTCTCTGCTCTGGGAGGCAAGTACTACTTCGATGACGCCCAGGAATGGCCGGATACGCTGATGGTGACTTACGACTTCGAGCCGGGTTACTTGATGACGTATGAAATGCGAGTCTGGAATGCCTACCACCTGCATGACGAAAGCGAAGGGGCCGCCGTCTACGGCGATGAGGGCTCCATGATCATTGGTAATAGTCGCTGGCGAGCGTTTGACCCGAAAGGCAAACTGATCCAGGAGGAGAAAGGCTCGTACAACGATCTCGGCCACGCCCAGAATTTTCTCGATTGCATGCGCACGCGAGCGAAGCCGACGGCAGACCTCGAAACGGTGGGCCATCCCTCCAGCATTTTGTGCCATCTAGGCAACTGCGCCTGGCGTGCCGGACGCACTCTGCGATTCGATCCGGTGAACTACCAATTCGTCGGTGACGCAGATGCGAACCAGTACCTGACTCGACCCGTTTATCGCCGGCCATGGGTTCTCCCGGCGCTGAACGAAGTTTAGTCGTACTGGCACGACGCTCGACCGGCCCGGGGGGAGACGGACTTTCCGAGATCCCCCCGATTGGTCGGATATTTTCTCAAAAACTTGACACATTTGCGACGATTTATCTATTATTCGCCACACCTCGCCTGTTTCGCGTTTAATCCCGCGTTGTTCGTCTCGCCTCACCTCCGCAGGAGCTTCCCCCCCCATGCTCGACGTTTTTTCCTCACGCCATCACTCGGATTGCGAAGGTCGTTCTCGTCGCGAATTCCTGAAAGTGGGAACCTTAGGCGCTGGCGCCTTGACGCTGCCAGGACTATTGCGAGGGCGAGCGGAAGCGGCGGCGGCGGGCAAGCCGGTGAAGAAGACGTCGGTCGTCTGGTTGTGGTTGAGTGGTGGACCGACTCATGTCGAGACGTTCGACCCCAAGATGACGGCACCCTCCGAGTATCGCAGCACGACCGGCGAAGAAGCGACCCCAATCCCGGGCGTGACCGTGGGGGGAACTTTCCCCAAGATCGCTCGAGTCGCGGACAAAATGGCTTTCGTGCGTTCGTTTGCTCACACCAACAGCGGGCACTCGGGCGGTACGCATTTCGTCATGACTGGGTACGACAACAAGCAAGCTGATAACGGCGGCCTGGCGACTCGTCCCTCACTCGGCTCGATCGTGTCGCGAGTGCGTGGCGCAAGCGGCCAAGAAACGGGAGTGCCGACGTACGTCCGGTTGGGCGGAATTTTCGCCGATGGCCCGTCGTTCTTGGGAACTGGCTACGGACCTTTCGATCAAAACGGGCAGGCTCGTCGCAACATGACGCTGACGTTGCCCGAAGAGCGTATCGGCGGCCGCCGCAACTTGCTCGATTCACTCGATCGCATGAACCGCCAAGCCGACCGCACTGGTTTGATGGAAGGTCTGGATCAGTTTGAAGAGCAGGCGTTCAATCTGGTCTTTGGCAACGCGACCAAGGCGTTTGACATCAAGAACGAATCGCCCAAGACCGTGGAGCGATACGGAAAGGGCTTGGGTGAGCAACTCTTGTTGGCTCGCCGACTGTGCGAAGCGGGCTGCGGCGTCGTGACGCTGAATTACGGTGGTTGGGACATGCATGGACAGATCGTCCAAGGGATGAAGAGTCGTTCACCGCAGTTGGATCAAGCGGTATCCGCCTTCGTGGAAGATTGTGCGGAGAGAGGGCTCGCGGACGATGTGCTGCTGGTCGTGACCGGCGAGTTTGGTCGTACCCCGCGAGTGAATAAGGGCGGTGGACGCGATCACTGGGCGCCTCTCAGCACTTTGGCGTTGGCAGGTGGTGGTTTGAAGATGGGCCAAGTGGTCGGCGAATCGGCCTCGAAGGTCGACGTCCCGAAGACTCGCCCGATCACTCCTCAAGACCTGATGGCGACCGTCTTCCATGTCTTGGGAATCGATCAGAAGATCCACTTCCCCAGCCCTGCCGGCCGACCGACGTTGATGATCGAAAAAGGTCGCCCCGTCGAAGAACTCGTCTAACGACGACGAGACAGTAGCCTTTGCCTCCGGCAAAGCGGCTCAAACCGGTACCCCGCGAAAGCCGCCTCAAGATGGCAACCGACTGAAGCGGCAAACGGCGGGCGCCCGCAGAGCATCTTCTCCGCTCACGGGCGGCGCTAGCTGACCGAGCGCTACGCGACTTTTGCGGAGCAAAAGGCGACTGTAGCAGTGCTTCGTCCGGCGAAAAACCGTCACGCCAAGAAAGACGTATCGCCCTCGCCCCAAGATTGCTTGGGGAGAGGGAGGGGTGAGGGGAACAAGCCACCGCGACCCACCAAACACCAGCCAACATTATCAATGAATTTCGACGGCCATTCTATGTACATTGCAATGTCGACAAAGACAAGTGGCCGTTAATTGTTGAGTGGGCACGCTCACGGGACACAACGACCTAGCGAAATGCCCAAGGCAAGTCGCCCCTGCCTCGATCGGTTGATCATTCGGTGTGATTACCAGGGAAGTCCTGGATTTAACGCCCGATAAATCGCACAGTACTCCTCGGAGGTTGGGCCCGATACGTCCGGGCCATGCATGTAGACTGCGGAACCAGCATGAATCGGCGAACATCGAGTATGGATGATTTGATCCATGAACGCGGAAACCGCAATCCACTCATATTCAAGGTTGCGTCACGCGGCTTGTGCGCAACGGTTTGTTATTTGACCTCGTCGCCCTTAAGTGGAGCCCCTTCTTCTGCATCCTCTGAATTACGTCCGGTACGCGGTCGGCTCGCCATTCGCCATTTGCAGTCGTGCAGCAGAATGAATCCAGCGGATATCTGTAGACACCCAAGAATCAAGAACGGGAGAGTCCATGTCATCATGGCCAGGGGATTCGTGAGCAACTTCCCGCCGCCCTCCGTGTGTATGACGTTGTCGGCGCCTAACGCCCGTTCCTCGCCGACCAGCCAAATGAGTCAGAGCATCAATGGCCCCGACCACCACAACGTGGCGCAACCAGCGACAATCAAAGTCACTGCTTGGACGGAGTAGAACAGCACGAGCAAAAGGGTCTTCATGCTTCGTCCGATCGGATGCGGTTCAATCAACGACTCCCGCCCGATTCGCCGCTCGAGTTGAGCGTCTTGTTAGCGTGCCGACCGAGAACGTATCCAAAGTGAACATGTCGATTTTAATTGTCGTGAATCGAGACAGGTGATGCGATGAGCTTTTGCTCACTGGCGATTCTTACTCGATGGAGTTCGGTATCGAGCGACTCACCGCGAATCCTGTGGCGTACTGTGTCCGTATTTGGAATGCAACATTTCAAGCGTTCGTGCGAATCAGGCCGCATCTCGAACATGCAGTCGCGGAGCGACGACCGATCGTAGCCACGGGTTTCAACCCGTGGTCGGGGCTTCAACGCCGTCAACGCCTCGACGACATGCGGCCAGGCAGGTGCATCGACTCAGTGGCCAACGCTTCGTTCCTGCGAGTTGAAACCCACGGTCACGATCAGTCGTGGCTCCACCACTCGTGCGAGCATCTGCAAGTTTGCCGCGTGCCAACGACAGGAGGAAACCGGACGGCGACCACTGACCTGGATGCGAAATCTCTGGGTACTGGAGCGTTCCTAAGAAGAAGCCCTGCCTTTCGGTTCTAGCTCACGAGGTGCTTGGTTTATGGTTCATTGCCACCGCGTTCCAAGCACGCTCAACAACGAGTATCTCCACCAAGATGTTTTGGTCAGTCTCTCAACGATCTGGAGCCAGCTTGCTCCCAAGTTTCGCAACGCCTAGTGAGAACCCGCATCCAAGGTGTTGTGGGAGAGGCTCGGCGCAAGCTGGCCCCTGTCCCAATCGTTTTGTTCGGGAACGCGGCATATCGCTCGCTATTCCTCAATGTCCTTGCGTTTGTTGACCCGCAGCCATCCAGTGCCACCGTCATTGCGACTGAGTATTGTCGAGTCAGCACCGTAATTGCGAATGATAAAGCGACCGTTTGAGTTGTCATCAAAGAACGGAATACCTTCGCCGTCTCGCTGCTGGAATCCTTCAAGAGGAATGGTTCGCTTTTTCAGTGTCAAACGTGAACCTGAATCGTCGAAGTTACCTCGAATGAATGATTCGTTTGCAGTTACGCGATTGTCTACCGCGGCCAGTGTCCCTGAAAGAGCGCCATACATATTCATGAGACTACCGATTTGAGCCTGTAGTTGGTTGATTTGTGCCTGCAATTGCGCACGACTGGGGAGGTCGGTGACTTGCGCCGCCGTTAATTCCGCCTGAACGCCGCCTGTTGCGTTCAAAAACTGAATAACGCCGGGAGCGACAAGACGCATGACTGGATGATTTTGTGCGTCGACTATCACTAGGGAATCTGTGGTGACACTGAGTGTTTGCGGCATATTGTTCTCCAGCGAAAATGTTGAGAAACGATTGGGGGAAACGCAGATCGACCAAAGTAAGCCGGCGGCGACCGAGAATGTTTGACTTCAGAAACCGCCGATCCGCCGCTCGGGTTGATCGCCCTATTGGTGCGTCTTTGGGCAAGTGGTCGCTCTACAGTGAACCCTTCATATGGGATTGTTGCTAGCCTTCTGAGTGAGTGCAACCAGTTTATTGATCGTCTCTAGACAGACAATGCCAGCCGGATACGCGTTCCTTGTCAGAAGCCCTGCCAATTCGATGCAATCATCTTTGCGCTCTGGAACGCAGCAGATCAGTCGCGATCAAAAGAGAATTCGAGTTCTCGCACTTGGGAGCTCGCTCGACGAATCCGCAAGCGAAGGGGCTGTTGGCGTGGGCTGCACTTGTTGGACTCCGAGGCGTGGCGTAGAGCCACGACTGATCGTTGCCGTGGGGTTCAGCCCGCGGGAGTGCTGTGTTGATTACCGAGCCGGGAGCCGGGCAGTTTGACTCGCCATAGGTCGTTGTCACTGAGACGCGTTACTTGGGTTGGTTTCTGTTCGGCACGGATCAATGGCCACTCGCGATCTCTCATCACGCTCAGTGGCTTCACGCCGCGAGGGTTCTCCTACGAGCCACAAGTCTCGTTGCAATCTCCTGCCGCCTTCGAATTCTCTCGTTCAAACCACGGGTCAAAACCCGTGGCTAATGTCGGTCGTCGCTCCGCGACTGCATGTTCTAGACGTGGAGTCTGCCGCACGAACGATAAGAACACCGCTTCCCAATGCGGACTCAATGCACGCCAAAACTCGTGGCGAGTCGCCTGGTAACGAGCTCCATCGCGTGGGATCGCCTGTGATCACAAACGAATTCCATCACGCGTCTCGATTTTCGACAAATCCACACGGCATGTTCGCCGATTCCAGAAAGAGATGCGGTGACGTGACGTTCACCAAACCAAGGTAGGGTTAACGTCCGCGCCTGTGGGCATCGTTGGAGATGCTCGATTGGGGCGAGTTGTTGTTGTGGTCGTTGTCGGAGTCGGGGTGTGTAGCTGCGGGCCTTGATCCGGTGGTGTCGCTGCGCTCAACCACCGGCTAATGGCTAGCAAGCCTCCGGCTTGAGTGGCCGCGAAGCCTCAGGGACTCGCCGTATCGAATCCCGCTCCTACCTTTCCAGGTCGGCGAGTGACACTGCGGACGCAACCGGGGCTTCTTCGGGTGGGGATTTGGACATTGCGGCGGCCACTCAGAAGAGCGGTTCGCTGTGCGAATCGTTGCGCCTACGAAAAAACGTCCCGTGAAGGACGTTGATTGCGAGCGAATAAGACGCTCGATAGTACCCCCTAGGGGATTCGAACCCCTGTTGCCGGACTGAGAACCCGGAGTCCTAGGCCTCTAGACGAAGGGGGCCTTGCTGACGGACAGTCGGTATTCTGCCAGGAGAATGACGGAAGTCAACCCCTACTGACCTGCGGCGTCCGGCAAGCCGAAACTCACGCCCCGCTCCAACCTCCTCGGTCCGCCCTACAAGCCGCCCGTCAGGTCGCGTTGCATCTGATCGAAGACGGGGCGTAGGCTCTTGTTAAGTTGTTGACGCAGTTGAGCTTGTACGGGTTCGGGCACTCGACCAAGCAGCGGGAGCAATCGAGCCAATGTCGACTCGGCGGCTGCTCGCTGTCCCTGCAAGTCGCGAATGTTCGCCAGCCCAATGACGCCGCTGGCCGCAAAGGCCGCGTCGGACTGCGGGTTCGCTTTCGCCAACGAACTATAGACCGACTCGGCGGCCTCCAGATCGTTCCGCTGCAAGTAGGTCTCGCCCAGTTGCTGGCGAGCTCGATGGACGTAATACGCGTTCAGCGGGTCGCCCCCTTCGGGAAAGTACCGCTCCACGCTCAGATACGCCTCGACGGTCCCCTCCTGCATGGCCAGGAAGAACTGGTCCTTCGCCGTCTCGCGACGTTCGGTTCGCTGCTGTTCGTTGGCTGGCAACGCCGTCTCGAAGAACGAACGGGGGCGAGTCCACCAGGCGGCCGCGACTCCAATGACGAGTGCACAGCAGATGGTCGCCGCCATGAGGGCCCAGCCGCGTCGTGGCGACGAAGGGCGAGTGGTGCGGAGCATGGCGGTGGCGAGCCGGCGAGTCACGGCGGCTCGTTCTGGCCCCAATTCCGCCCAAGGCGATTCGAAATCGTCGCCAAGGCCGCCGGCCCAAATGTCGTCTTCGCTGCCCTCCTGGCCTGCGATAATCCGCAACTCGCGAATCAAGTCCGCCGGTTGCGCGAATCGCTCCTCGGGTTTCTTGGCCAACAAGCGATGCACGGCTCGACTGAGCGCCGGCGGAATGTCGGATCGCAACGAATCGAGTCGCGGTGGTTCGTTTCGCAGGTGCTGGACTGCAATGGCCAAGGCGCTGTCGCCTTGAAACGGCGGGCGCCCGGCCAGCATGTGATAGGCGGTAGCGCCCAGCGAATACAAATCGCTGCGCGGATCCACCACTCGTCCTTCGACCTGCTCGGGGCTCATATAGAGCGGCGTGCCGAGCGTGATTCCCTCTTGAGTTAAATGAAGCGTCGCTTGCGTCGCGTTCACTCGAGCGAGCCCGAAGTCGGCGACCTTCACCTCGCCGCTGCGAGCGATCAGGATGTTCTCGGGCTTGATGTCGCGGTGGACAATGCCGGCTTGAGCAGCCTTCTGCAAGGCGGCGGCCACCTGTCGCAGGACGCTGACGGCTTGCGTCGGCGTCAGCGGGCCCTGGCGTTGGATCAACTGCCGCAGGTTTTGACCCTTGACGTACTCCTGCGCAATAAAGTGGATGCCGTCGCGCACGCCCACTTCGTAAATCTGCACGATGTTCGCGTGGACAAGAGCCGCCGCCGCTCGTGCTTCATTCTGGAATCGCCGAATGTAGGCTTGGTCCTCGGCCAGACGCCCCAATAGCACCTTCAACGCAACTCGACGTCCCAAGGACTTCTGTTCCGCCAGATAGACTTCCGCCATGCCGCCTCGTCCCAGGCGATGGCCAATGTGGTAGTCCCCCAGTTCCTTGCCCGCGAGATCGCGTCCCGAGTTAGCGCTCGAGTTTGTGCTGGCGTCAGACGCAGATTCACCGTGATGACTTACGTGGTCATGCACCGAGTCGCTTTCGCCGATTCGCGAGTCGGAGCGCGCGGGCTCGTTTGCGTCGGATGTGGGGACGTCACCAGAGTCCATGAAATCATCCTTGCCTTTGTCTCTCGATCGTCTGTCTCTCGATCGTCGTCGCGACGTGGTTGCCCACGCGGATTGGCCGCGGGGCGAGGGGCGAAGTCTCCATGCTAAGCTCCCTGATCCCGAGCCCTACTGAGTATCCCTCCCCTAGCCTAATCGACCAAACGGGCGGGTTGAAGCGTCACCAAGACGTTCAGGCTACCCGATTTGAATCCCGCCAAGTCGATTGTCACGAATTTGAAACCCAGCTCCAAGAGTTTCCGCACCAACTGGTCGCGGAAGGGATTGGCGAGCACTCGGTCGAGTTCTTCGCGAGGCACCTCTACTCGAGCCAAATCTCCTTTGTGGTAACGCACGCGAGCGACGGGGAATCCTTCCTTGCGCAGGAACTGTTCGGCGGCGTCGATCATCGCCAAGCGAGCGGGCGTGACCGCCTCTCCATACGCCACGCGACTCGACAAACACGGACTCGCCGGCTTGTCCCAAACGGGCAAGCCCCAAGCCTCCGCCAACCGACGAACTTCCTGCTTGTTCAAGCCGCATTCGGCCAATGGGCTGAGCACCGAGTGTTCCCGTGCGGCGGCGAGACCCGGTCGATAGTCTCCCAGGTCGTCCAGATTGGCGCCGTTGACGATGGTGGAGATTCCCTGGGCGGGCGCCCACTTTTCCAGTTGAGTGTAGAGTTCGGTCTTGCAGTGATAACAGCGGTCGGGGGCGTTGCGAAGGTAGTTGGGGTCGGAGAACTCGTCGGTTTCGAGAACGACGTGGCGAATCCCGATCTGCTGGGCGGTCGAGGTCGCCCACGCTAGTTCACCCGCCGCCAGGCTCGCACTCACTCCCGTCACGGCGACCGACCGTGCGCCTAACGCGAGATAGGCGGCTTGCGCGACGACGGCGCTATCCACACCCCCTGAGAAAGCCACCGCCACGCTCGGCAGTGATTGTAGCCGCCCTATCAACTGTTCACGTTTGGCAAGCAGAGCTTGTTCGTGAACGGCGTCGAGATCGGGGCCTGCGACTACTCGTTCAGGAGGCGTCGCGCCAGCGATCGTCATGGGGTTACCAGCCGTCTGGGCGACGGCCTCCTACAAAGGCGGGAAAAAAAGACGCTTCTCCACCGCAATGCCGTGGCGACGAGTTTTTGGGAGCCCGCAAGAGATAGGTGGGAACCTAGGCCAAGGGGCTCGTGATCCAACGGCCGAATGCCGCAAGCGGCCGGAGCGTTGGCTATACAGCGACCTGGGCCCGAATTTGGTTCCCTTGCGGACTCGTTATCGGCTCCCCGAAAATCAACGTCAACATCACGAACATGGCAGAGAAGCGCCTGTCGAGCGCGAACGCTCGACAACCGCATCCTAGCAACGTCCGGCAGGGGGAACAAGTCGCGAAATCGAGGTCAATCGTTCGATTCGCGAATCATCGGTTCCATGACCTTGGTGTTCCGTTCGACCGCAATCACGATCGTCCGCTGTTCGCCGCCGTCGCGGCTGCTGGCTACCACCGGAATTACTTGACGCTTATCTGGCAACGCCATGCGGACCGCGAACGAACCGTCGTCGCGGAGCTTCACCGGTTCGCCGGACAAGGTGACATGGGCGTCGGGCTTGGTCTGGCCGTGCACTACCATTTCCGCGTCGACGTCAAACTGGAAGTCGCGACGACGGCGCAGGATTCGTTCGGCGCCCACTCCGAATCGAGACGAGATCGGGGGGCCGATCGGTCGCTGCAGTTTCTCCTCGATCGCTTCTTGCAGTTCGTGACTGCTGGTCTCTTCGCTATAGCCGCCGCTCTGAGCGAAAATTCGCTCGAAGTTCTGCTCCACATCCGACCAGTTCTCGTCGATCGAATCCGCGCTGCCCGGTCGAGGCGTCGTCACGGTGTTGCTGCGAGTAATCACGAAGAACTTGCCGTTGGCGCCCAGATAACCCAGTTCGACTCGATATCCCTTGGGTGGATCGATTACGTCGATGTACCAGTTATGCACTCCGCCATGAATCGGGATTTCCCGCAAGACGCGCTCGGCCGAGCTGGTCGTGCCGGAGCTCTCGATCTCCAACAGACGCAAAATTGGTCGAGCCGTATGCCACTGTTCCGCCATGGCCGCTTGAGCTCGCAGTACGCTTTGGCGAGTCACCTCCCAGGTGGCTTGCAGCCAGTACGGATCGCGAACGATCAACACGACGCGATCACGCTGAGCTTCGCCGCCTTGGCCCTCGCTCCCCTTCCCTTCAGCCGGTTGCGACAAATCGCGACGTCGTTCGCGTTCTTCGTTCGCACGTTGGATTTTACGCGATGCCTGCGTCAGGCGAGGCTTTTCAGCCGGTTTCTTCTCAGGCGCCTTGGCAGCCGCTTTCGCTGCTGGCTTGGTCGCGGGTTTGGCGAGTTCGTTTTTGGCCGAGTCCCGCGCTTGGTCGGCTTTGCCCTCGCTGACAGACTCCAAAGACTTCGAGCTGCCAGTCTTTGTGGCGACTGCTTTGCTGGCTTTCGGCGTCGCAGCCGACTTGCTGGCGGCCGATTTGGGGGAAGTCGTTTTGGAGCTCTCGAGCTTGTCACCCTTCTTCGCCGTCACGGTCTTAGCTATCGACGGCTTGGCCGCCGACGGCTTGGCTCCTAAGCGAGCTGCGGCGGTTTGAGTCGCCGCTTTTCCTCCCGCAGAGGCGCCGGACTTGGTCGCCGGCTTGGGACCTGCCGCTTTGGCCGAGCCGCCCTTCGCGGCGCCGCCCTTGGCAGATGCCGATTTGCTGGCGGCCGCCTTGCTGCCGCCCTCTTTGGCGGAGCTTGCCTTGGTGGCGCCCGACGCCTTGCCGGACTGGCTCGGCTTACCCGCTGAGCCAACTCTGCTGGATGGTTCTTTGTTGCCTATTTTCACTGTTTTACCTAAAGCGCGTATCAGTTGTTCTTTCCGCATCGACTGCCAACCCTCAATGCCGCTCTTTCTGGCCAATTGAGCGAGGTCTTTCAGCGAGTAGTTTTTAAGTGAGGCGACGGTAATCAAGGCAGGATTCCTTGGCGGCGGCAGGCGTGGTTCTCGCCTCAACTCCAAAGCAATTCCGAAGTTGAGGGAAACGCGTGTTACGTGGGATAGATGTCAGAGTAATCCAAGGTCTGGCATAGTTCAACCAACAAAAAGTTGCGGGATTACTCGACGGGGGGCGGCGTGGATTGGGCCGAGCGGTTCTCGGCGCCTTGCAACCCTGTTTTGTGGTTGGTAATTTGTGCTAAGTGATTGGCCGGTAACGCCAAAACGGACTTTGTGAAAAAAAACACAAAGGTTGGTTGACCGGTCCTTACTGCTCAGTTAGATTGAAAAAACCCAGTTGGGGAGAAGGGACGGGATAGTCGTTTGAATCGATCCCGATCCTCTGATCCGTACAGTCGCGTGGGAATTGCCATGGACTGGGCGGCTCGAATCATGGCGGTGGCTCTGGAGATGGTCCTGCCTGGTCTGGCGGGGATGTGGCTTGATCGACGGTGTGGCACTTGGTACTTCGTTTTGATCGGGTTTGCTTTTGGGTTGGTGGCCGGGATGTGGCACCTGATTCGAGCGACTCGCGATCTGGGCGGGGGCCGGCAGCGTCGTCCTTCTGAGGACGATCCGAAGCGTGGATGAACCGACGTTGCCTTCTGAAGTGCCGCCGACCAGTGGTTCGGCCATGACTCGTGGTGTTTTGATTGTAACGGGCGTGTTGGTCGTTGTATTTCCGGTGGTGGCCGGATACGGCTACTGGGCGCACGGTGAGATAGGTGTGATGGCGGCTGCTTTGGCGGCTGGCGTCAGTTGGTTGGGTGGAGTGGCGGGGTTATTGGTGTCGCTCCCCTTTCAGGGTTTGCAGGCGGTGAACGGCGTCCTGTTGGGGATGTTGGTTCGAATGACGGTGCCTCTTGCTGCCGCCGCGGGCTTGTTCCTGCGGGGTGGCGAGTTGGTGAGGGCGGGATTGGTCGAGATGCTGGTGGTCAATTACTTGATCGCTCTAGCTCTCGATACGGTTCTTTCGGTGCGGATGGTGCGGCGAATCGCGGCGCGGGAAACCAAGGCGTAATTGCTCATGGCCTCGGCGGAATTACATATCAAGGACAGTTTCTACTTCGAGGTGCCCAAGGCATTGTGGCCCTCGGCTCGCCATTCCAAGGCGGAATTTCCCGATGTGTGGATCAAGAATGATCCGCAGTTTCAGGCTTGGGAGGCTGAGCGTTTGTGCGCTGGGTTGGAGAAGCTCAACGCGTCATCGCCGTTTGGTTTGCCTGATACCAAGACGTTGCGACACGATTACGAACACTGGTTGCATGCGGATCACGCCAATTTTGGCAAGCCGCTCGATATTTATCTCGAAGAGCAGTCGCAGGCGTTGGCGGATAAGTACGCAACTTGGAAGTCGGGTGCCGCGGATCGGACAGACACGTTCGCTGAGTGGCTGGGGCGGACCGAGCAGGCTGGCGAGCCCGGTGTGTGGTTCGCTCGCGCCTCGCAAGATGGCGCTTGGTTGAAGTCTTGGGTCGAGATTCGGCGCGAGGCGGGAGATTTGCGAGCGTTCAAGGCCTCGCCCGTCGAGTGGTCGCGTGAATTGGTTGATGCCTATAACTTCCACTTGAGCGGCAAAGTGCTGATTCCGCAGCCCTTTGGCGAATTGCGGAATTTGTATCAAGGCGAGTCGGGCTTCTGCATCTCGAAGTTCATGATTCTCGAGGCGGCGGTCTTCGTCATTCTATTGGTGATCTTCTCGCGAGTCGGCCGAATGGTTGCCGCGGGCGGCCCGCCTCGTGGTCGCTTTTGGAATTTCTTCGAGTCGATGTTGGTGTTTGTGCGCGACGAGATCGCTCGCAAGGCCATTCAGACTCACCATCATGACGATCATGGCCATGGTGAGCATGGTCATGGAGAGCATGGTCATAAAGGCGATGCTGCTCATGGACATGCTACACACGGGCCTGACGCTCATGGCTCATCTGGGCACGGCTCATCTGGGCACGGGGCTCAAGGTCATGCGGATCACGGTCCCGAAGCCGGCGTCGCTCTGGCTGGCGGGGCGCTCGCTGTTCATTCTCACAACCCGCATGAGGATGCTGATCGATTTGTGCCACTCTTGTGGACGATCTTTTTCTTCATCTTGGGCTGTAATTTGATGGGGATGTTGCCCTGGTTGGGTGCGCCTTCCAGTTCTTGGGGAGCGACGCTGGCCTTGGCTTTGATTACATTCTTGACTGGCATGATCGCCGGTTCCAAGCGATTTGGTTTCTTGGGGTATTGGGCGAATCAGGTCCCGTCGATGGGCCTGCCGTTTGTGTTGGCGATCCTGCTGGTGCCGATGATCTTCTTGATCGAGGTGCTCGGTTTGGTGATCAAGCACACGGTGTTGTCGATTCGTTTGCTCGCGAACATGATCGCCGGCCACTTGGTGTTGCTCGCCATTCTGATGTTGGCGTTCAGCGTCGAGGGGGCGGCCAGCGCGAGTTGGGGTGTGACGGGCTTCTTTGCGGTGGTTGGCTCCGCTGCCCTCAGTTGTCTTGAGTTGTTCGTAGCCTTTTTGCAGGCCTACGTTTTTACGTTGCTATCGGCCTTGTTCATCAACGCGGCGATCCACAAACACTAGTTTGTCCGCTTGGTGACGTGGTCAGTCTCATGTTGGTATCGAGAGGAGTATTTGCAGTGAACCATTTGGCGAAGATTTCGTTCTGGAGCTTGGTGGCTGTTGCGGCGTTTGCGACCCCGGCGTTTGCCGCTGATGGCCCGCTGGTGGAATTCTCGGGCGCCATCGGCGCTGGCATCGTGACGCTCGGCGCCGCCTTCGGCATCGCCAAGCTCGCTTCGTCGGCTTACGAAAGCATGGCTCGTCAGCCCGAAGCGGCTGGTACGATCCAGGTTGCGATGATTATCGCCGCGGCGTTGATCGAAGGTTTCACCTTCTTCGCGCTCGTCGTCTGCCTCCAGCAGAATCCTTGGGCGAAGTAGTTGGTCGGCGGCTGTTGCGTCGGGCGATTCACGCATCGAGAGGTAATCCTGGTGCGCGAACCAAGGGCGCTCGGTTCTGTTTGTTGGTTTCCTTGCCGTGGGGCGTGGACGTCATGAATCTCAGTCTGCGTGGCTGGATTGCTGCTTTCAGTTTGGTCGGGATGTTCGCTTGGGCGAATATGGCGGACGCCGCGCAAGCGGAGTCCGCGAAACCCGAGGCGAATAAGGTTGAGGCTGAAAAGGCCGCGCCGGCAACGCCGGACAGCGGCGAGAAGCCAGCAACCGCGGAAAAGCCGGCCGCCGCCGAAAAACCGGCGGAAGAGGCGAAGCCGGCCGAGGCAGTCAAGCCTGCCGCTGCCAGCGAGGAGAAACCTGCTACTGAACAGCCTGCCGCTGAAAAGTCCTCCGAATCGAAGGATGCGGATCACGGCGCCTCCGCCAAGGGTGAGTCGGCTGCGGCGGACGCCAAGCATGACGAACCCAAGCATGATGATGCGGGGCATAACAAGGCGGGACATGGTGACGCGGGGCATGGGGGTGGAAATGGCCATCATGATCCGACCGATTTGAGTCATGCCAATGATGGACCTGGGCATGCCAATCTGGCCCCTCGCGCGTTGACCGGAATTCAAGAGTTGAAGGCCGATCTCGCGATCTATACCTTCATCGTCTTCTTGTTGTTGGCGGCCGTGCTGCTGAAGTTTGGTTGGAAGCCGATCATGTCGGGGCTCGACAAGCGTGAGCAGTCGATTCGCGACTTGATTGCTCAAACCGAGCGAAACGCGGCGCAAGCGGAAGCGACTTTGAAGAAGCACGAGGCCCTGCTGGCGACTGCTGCGGATGAGATTCGCGAACTGAAGGCGACCGCTCATCGCGACATCGAGAAGCAGAGCGAGGAGATCCTGGCGAAGGCGCACGCGGATGCGTCCCGCGATCGAGAGCGAGCTTTGGCGGATATCGAAGTCGCCAAGACGGTGGCGCTGCGAGAAATTGCTCAAAAGAGCGTCAACACGGCGGTGGGACTGGCGGGGCGAATTCTGCAGCGTGAGGTGAGCGCCGCGGATCATGTCCAGCTGATCAACGACGCGTTGGAGAAGTTTCCCAGTCGCAATTGAGAGTTCGCGACCGGAGGAGTCGCTTCAGGACGGCGGGCGTTTGCCAGCGGAACTGGAGGCGGTGAGATTCGGAAGGGACAGGCGGGGCGTAGGGCTGAGGTGATCCAGGTACGAGTGGTCGCTGGGGTCGTAGTCGGGCAGGAATTCCATGGCTGAAACTTCAAGTTCCAATGGCGGGTTCAATGCAGGCCAACAGTACCTTGGCGGAGTCTACGCCAAGGCGTTGTTGGGCGTGACGGAGTCTGCCGGCGTCACGGAATCGGTAGTCGCCGAGTTCGACTCATTCTTGACTGACGTGCTGGAACGCCTTCCCGATTTCGAGGCGATGCTGAAGTCTCCGCGGGTGAGTCACGAGGACAAGGAACGCCTTTTCGACCGAGCTTTTGCGGGCAAGATGTCAGTCTGTCTGTTGAACTTCCTCAAGGTGGTATCGCGGCACGGGCGACTCGATTGCCTCCGCATGATCAACCGAGCCGTTCATCTGCTCCTGGACAATTTGCGTGGGCGAGTTCAGGTTGAGGTGACGACGGCCGCGCCGGTTCCGGCCGATGTTCTCGACGGAGTCCGCAACCGACTGGCGGTTTCGTTGGGGAGAGAGGTCGTGGTGAGTACGTCGGTGAATCCCGAGTTGCTCGGCGGTATCGTCGTGCGAATCGGGGACAAGGTATACGACGGTAGCATTAAGAATAGTTTGGAACGCATGCGCGAGGAAACGTTCTCGCAGTCGGTGGAAAACATGCGTCGCAATTTGGATCGACTGGTGGTCGCTAACTGAGCAAAGGCGCGCCGGCCTCCCCTGACGACAAGAGTTGCAGGGTGACGGCGGGGCGTGAGGGTTTCCATGAAGTTCAATGCAGACGAAATCGCATCCGTCATTCAGCAAGAAATTCAGACTTACCAAAGCACCTTGGATGTGCGCGAGGTAGGCGTGGTCCTGGAGGTGGGCGATGGTATCGCTCGCGTCTACGGTCTGTCTGGCGTGATGTCGGGTGAAATGGTGCAGTTCCCCAACGGAACCGTGGGGCTCGCCTTCAACCTGGAAGAGAACAGCGTCGGCGTGATCATTCTCGGCGATTACCTCAGCATTCAAGAGGGCGACGAGGTGCGGGCGATGGGGCAATTGCTGTCGGTGCCGGTCGGCCCGGGAGTGGTTGGTCGAGTGCTCGATCCGCTGGGCAATCCGTTAGATGGCAAGGGGCCCGTGCATTCGACCGAGCGTCGAGCGGTCGAAACGATGGCGCCGGGCGTGGCTGAACGTCAGCCGGTGCGCGAGCCGTTGCAGACCGGGATCAAGGCGATCGACGCGATGACGCCGATCGGCCGCGGTCAACGCGAGTTGATCATTGGCGACCGCAAGACGGGCAAGACCACGATTGCCATCGACGCCATCCTGAACCAGAAGAACTCGGGCGTTAAGTGCTTCTACGTCGCCGTCGGTCAGAAGGACTCGTCGGTCGCCAACGTGATCCGCGTGCTCGAAGAACACGGCGCGATGGAATACACGACGGTGATCGTCTCGGGCGCGTCCGCCCCGGCGCCGTTGCAGTACGTCGCTCCTTACGCGGGCACGGCGATGGCCGAGTACTTCATGTACAACGGTCAGCATGCGTTGATTGTGTACGACGATTTGTCGAAGCAAGCCGTTGCTTACCGACAGTTGTCGCTGTTGATGCGTCGTCCGCCGGGGCGCGAGGCGTACCCTGGAGACGTGTTCTACTGCCACAGCCGCTTGTTGGAGCGTTCGGCGAAGTTGTCGGACGCGTTGGGCGGCGGTTCGCTGACGTCGTTGCCGATCATCGAGACGTTGGAAGGCGAAGTTTCGGCTTACATTCCGACGAACGTGATTTCGATTACCGACGGTCAGATTTACTTGCAGCCTGACTTGTTCTTCAAGGGCATCCGCCCTGCGATGAACGTCGGTATTTCGGTGTCGCGCGTCGGTGGTGCGGCTCAAATCAAGGCCATGAAGGACAAGTTGGTGGCAGGTGGTTTGCGATTGGCGCTCGCCGCATTCCGCGAGCTGGAAGCGTTTGCTCAGCTCGGTACGGAATTGGACGCCGCCACCCAATCGCGACTCGATCGCGGTTACCGCATGGTGGAATTGCTGAAGCAGCCGCAATACCAACCGATGGAAGTGGTCGACGAGGTGATGGTAATTTTTGCGGGTAACTCCGGTTACTTGGATAAGCTGCCCATCAACCAAGTGCAGAAGTGGGAAAAGGCGTTCCTCGAACACATGAAGTCGATCCGCAAGGATGTGCGGGCGAAGCTTGTGGAGAAGAAGGAATTGACCGACGAACTCAAGAAGGCGTTGCAGAGCGCCATCGAGGAGTTTCAGGCAATTTTCGCCAAGGGTTAAGCTTGCTTGGACGCGGCCCAACTGCCGCGAGGTCGCAATGAGCGAAGTTGAGATTCCCCCTCCCACGAATGATGAAAGGCTCTGGGCTACCTTGGCCCACGCGTCCTATTTCGTGCTGGGGATCATCGGACCGCTCGTGATCTGGTTGATGAAGAAGGATGAGTCGGCTTATGTAGCGGCTCACGCTAAGGAAGCCCTGAACTTTCAACTGGCCGTTACGATCGTGGCCGTTGTCAGCACACTGACTTGTGTGGGGGCGCCGTTGGCGATTGTGGCTGGCATCGGCGGCATTGTGTACTCGATTTTGGCGGCGATCGAAGCCAACGCCGGTCGCCTTTACCAATATCCTTACTCAATTCGCATGATTAGCTGATCCGCGCCAGTGATGCTGAAGGAATGCAGTAACGCGGTAGTAATGCCGCAGTGATGCGAGCAGGATTTGAAAGAGTAAGAGCACGACAGTAACGAGCCCGAGATCGGTTTCCGACGATTGCGGGATGAGTGGTACGGGGAGAGGGAAATGGCCAAATCGCGTGCGCTCGACAAACGACGAAAGTCGATTCGCAACATCCGCAAAATCACGCGGACCATGGAGTTGATCGCGCGAGCTCGATTCAAGAAGGCGATGGACCGAGCGACGGCGGCCAGTGCGTACACCAAACGCATGACTCAACTGGTCGCCGATTTGGCTCGGTCGGGTTTGCAGGTGAGTCATCCGTTGCTGGAAGGCCGGGCGGAAACTAAGTCCGCCACTCTGCTCGTCTTGACCTCCAATCGCGGGTTGTGCGGCGGTTACAACAGTTCGGTGCTGCGGCAAGCGGTTCCGCACTTGGCTGAACTTACGACGTCGGTGGCCAAGGTGGAGGCCGAAGTTTCGGGTAAACGCGGGCTCGCGAACTTCAAGTTCCGTGGCTTGCCGGTCAGCCGCAGCTTCACGAACTTTGAAGACCAACCCAAGTTTGAGGAAGTGGAACAGATCGCGAACCGCTATCTGGAAATGTACGCGGCCGGTGAACTCGACCGACTTGATGTCGCCTACACGAAATTCGTGAGCAGCTCGCGACAGGCAGCGGTCGTTGAGACCTTGTTGCCGCTCGGTTCGCTGACGGAAGGGGTCGCCGAGGAGAAGGATGGTAGTTCGCAGGCCGCGACTCAGTACGAGTTCTTGCCGTCTGCGTCGAGCATCTTGGAAGAAGTGGTGCCGACGAGTTTTAAGATTCGGTTGTTCAAGTGCTTCTTGGACGCCGCGGTCAGCGAACAAATCGCACGCATGGTCGCCATGAAATCGGCGACAGAAAACGCCAGCGAGATGATCAAGGAATTGTCCACCGCATACAACCGAGCGCGGCAGTCGCAGATTACGGGCGAAATCATGGAAATCATTGGAGGCGTCGAGGCTCTCAAGAGCTGACGACGTCCACCTCGGCTGGTTTGCTCCAGTCGCAACGTGAGTACACGGCATCCAGGTCCCGCGACAGGGGCCTCAATTTCAGCGAGTTTAATATGGTCACGAACGGCACAAGCAACAGCGGTCGCATCACTCAAGTTATCGGCTCGACATTTGACGCCGAGTTTCCGGAGCACCATCTGCCGGCGATTTACAATGCCGTCAAGGTTGCTTCCACGCATAAAGGCGTGAAGCTCGACCTGATGGGCGAGATCCAGCAGCACTTGGGTGGTGGACGCGTTCGCTGTGTCGCCTTGGGTGGCACGGACGGCCTGATGCGAGGTCAGGAGTGCGTCGACACGGGCGCCCCGCTGTCGGTGCCCGTCGGCGAAGGAACTCTGGGGCGCGTGTTCAACTTGCTGGGTCAGCCGATTGACAGCCGCGGTCCCGTGAATTGCCAGGAGAGCTGGCCGATTCACCGCGAGGCCCCCAAGGTTGCCGAGCTGTCGACGAACACCGAACTGTTCGAGACGGGCATCAAGGTGATCGACTTGCTGACTCCGTTCGTACGCGGTGGCAAGGCCGGGTTGTTCGGCGGCGCCGGTTTGGGAAAGACCGTTATTCTCACCGAGCTGATCGCTCGTATCGCGAGTGCTCACGGTGGTTACTCGGTGTTCGCGGGCGTGGGCGAACGAACTCGCGAAGGAACCGACTTGTGGCTCGAAATGCAGGAAGCGAAGATCGGTAACACCGGTCGGCACGTGATCGAGCAGACATGCATGGTGTTCGGTCAGATGAACGAGCCGCCTGGAGCTCGTCTCCGCGTGGCCCTCTCGGCCCTGACGATGGCCGAGTTCTTCCGCGATACGACCGGCAAGGACACGCTATTGTTCGTGGACAACATCTTCCGCTTCTCGCAAGCAGGAAGCGAAGTATCCGCTCTGTTGGGACGCATGCCGTCCGCGGTGGGTTACCAGCCGACGTTGGCGACCGAAATGGGCGCCCTCCAGGAGCGAATCGCTTCGACTCGAAAGGGCGCTATTACCTCGGTGCAAGCGGTATACGTCCCCGCCGACGACCCGACCGACCCCGCTCCGGCGACTGCGTTCGGTCAGTTGGATGCGTTCCTCTATCTGGAACGCGCGATCTCGGAAAAGGGTATTTACCCCGCGGTCGATCCCTTGGCCTCGTCGAGCCGCATTCTCGATCCTCAATTCGTCGGTGCTCGACACTACGCCTGTGCTCGTCGAGTGCAGGGTATGTTGCAGCGTTATCGCGAGTTGCAAGACATCATCGCGATTCTGGGTATCGAAGAATTGAGCGAAGACGACAAGTTGGTGGTGCATCGTGCTCGCCGCATCGAGCGCTTCCTGTCGCAGCCGTTCTTGGTCGCCGAAGTCTTCACCGGCAAGCCGGGTGAAATCACGAAACTCGGCGATACCATTCGCAGCTTCGAGGAGTTGTGCGACGGCAAGTGGGATCACCTGCCGGAAGATGCGTTCATGTACGTCGGCGCCATCGAACAGGCCGAAGAGCAGGCCAAGAAGATGGCCGCCAAGAAGTAGTCGTCGTTCGAGCGATCCATCGTTCACTGGTTCGATTCCGTTCACGGATCCGCCGCCATGGCCAACCTAAAGTGTGTCGTCGTCACTCCCGAACAGACCGTCTTGGAAGCGGAGGCCGAGTTCGTCGCGCTGCCGCTGTACGACGGTGAAATCGGTATCGCTCCGGGGCGTGGAGCGATGATCGGGCGTTTGGGTTTCGGCGAGATGCGATTGCGTCGCGGCGGGGACGTCGAACGGTGGTACGTCGACGGCGGTTTCGTGCAGGTCTCGAAAGACGTCATCTCGGTTTTGACCGCGAAGGCGGTTGTCGCCAAGGAAGTGGATGAGCAAGCCGCGCGAACTCAGATCGAAGCGGCGATGAAGAAGCCCATCCACACGCCAGAACTGCTCGAAATCCGCGAACGCGCCCTCGCTCAAGGTCGCGCCCAGGTGCGAGTGGCTCAGAAGGCGAAGTAACCTGTTGTCGGGGCCGGGAGTTTTTCCGGGAGTTTGTCTAGAAGTGTGACGGAGACACCACGGATGTCCCCGTACATTTCTCGGACCACGGTGCTGTGCGGGCTAGTGCTGGCTCTTCCCGCTCTCTATTTCGTGCCAATCTTGGGGATGGATGCGAACGTCCCTGCGCTGCGCGACGGTTGGCATTATTACTACCCGCTCTGGAGTTGGATTGATCGAGCCTGGGGGGCAGGCGAGCCGCCGTTGTGGAATCCCCACGAGAATTTAGGGGCGTCGCTGGCGGCTGATCCCACTGCCGCGCTCTGGTATCCCGGCCGACAAGCGATGCGCTGGATTGGATCGTTCCCGCATGCTTACCGCATGTTTCTTCTTTTGCACTTTGTGGGAGCTGCGTGGGGGGCGTTTGCCGCGGCGCGGCGTTTAGGGGCTTCCAACCCTGCCGCGGTACTGGCGGGACTCAGTTACGCGTATGGCGGCTCGGTTCTCTTTCAATACGCGAATCCCGTCTATCTGGTCGGCGCCACTTGGTTGGCCTGGGGAGCGACCGCCATTGTTGATCGCTTGCGCCGCGACTCGCCCCACGCTGGCTATGGGCCGGCCTTGGGACTGGCGCCGCCACTGGCATTAACCGTGCTCGGCGGCGATCCTCAAACGGCCGTCCATCTCGGTTTGGTCGCCATGCTGGGACTCGCCTTCGCCGGCCCTCGCAAGGCGACGCTTGGCGAACGCATGCGCTGGCGAATGCACGCCGCTGTCTCGTTCGCGGGAGCGGCAGTGATCGCCGCCGCCATTGCGTCGGTTCAGATCGTACCCACCCTCGAGACGCTCGAGAGCACGGGGCGAATGGAAGGAAAAGAACCAGGAGTGGCGCCATGGTGGGCGCCACTCGAACCAGGTTCACGAGCCGAGACGGTCTACGACTTCAGCGTCGGCCCCTGGCGTTGGATCGAGTATTTCTGGCCGAACATCGCGGGGCGCATGTTTCCCGAAAATTGCCGGTGGATGTCGAGCTTGCCGGCCGAGGGTCGAGTGTGGACGCCCACGCTGTATGCAGGGGTGGCGCCCATGGTAATGGCGCTACTCGCACTGCTCGATGTGCGACGGTCTCGCCGAATTCGTGGACTCGCCGTCGCGGCTTTGTTGGGGTTATGTGCGGCGTGCGGACATTACGGCGCCGGTTGGCTGATTCACGAAGTCGGGTACTGGATCAAAGGTGAGTCTCCCCTGCGCTGGGTGGGGGCGCACGTGGGAGGAGTGTACTGGTTTCTCACGCAAGTTTTGCCGGGCTACGAGTGGTTTCGCTATCCAGCGAAATGGTCGACTAGCGTTGCCTTGGCATTCGCACTATTGACCGCCCTGGGCTGGGATCGGGCCATGAGCTTCCCGAAGCTCATGGAATCTAACAACGTCTTGAACGATGACGATAAGGGGAATCTGGGGCACGCTCCATTGTGGCTCGCCGGCGCCCTGACGCTGTTGGCGGCAGTCGCGGCGGCGAGTGGCGAATGGGTATTGAGGAGCGACTGGTTTCGAGCGTGGGGGCAGCGGCAAGCGTCAGATGCTTGGCTGGGGCCCTTTGATGCCGTGGGGTGTGAGCAAGACGTGCGTCTCGCTCTGTGGCAAACCTGCGGTTTGACCGCGCTGTGCTGTTGTTTGGTCGCGACTGCCCGTCGAGTTGTCGCACATGGGGGCGCAACATTCGGAGCGAACTGCCAACGAATCATGGTGGTTATCGCCATCACGATAACGGCCATGGACTTGTGTGGGGCCAACGGTTGGCTTGTGCGGTGGGTGGATGTCGCACAAACGAACGACGGGGAAGCTCAAGAGTTGGTCGGGGGCGAATCAAAGTTAAACACTGAGCAGGATCGCTCCCAAGCGGACTCAACGGGAAAACGAGTGCGTTGGTATCGCGACAACGCGGCCTCGTGGTGGCCTGTCGATTGGCGCGAGCGGAGTTCGCCTGCAAGGATGCGCGACACGGCAATCTGGGAGCGTCACAGTCTTTTCCCGAAAACCAACCTGTTAGACGATCGGCCCGTACTCTCTCATGAGGATGGTTGGAGTGTCGCCGAGTTACGCGGGTTGCTCGAAACGTCGACTCGTTGGGGCCGACGTGGTTCCGATGGAGTCCGGTGTCCTCCGGCGAGTTTGCTAGACGCCTTGGGGGTCGCCTACATCGTGACGCCTCGCATGGCTGCGATTGAGGATAGCGGCAATCGACTGGAGATTCGGGAAAATCCCCGCTCTTTTCCCACGGCGTGGCTTGTGCGTGACGTGGACTGGTCGGAAAGGACTGCGACGAGGCTGACTCAAGCCGAACAGATAGAATTGTGGAAAGAGATTGTTGCGCCTGGTGGGAGCTTACGCGACTTTCGACGCTCGGCCGTGATCGATCTCGCCGCTTCACTTCCGGCGGGAGTGGGCGACGAGGCTCGGAGTTTTCGGCAAGAGACTGAATCATGGAAGCAAAGCATCGACGCCCTTGCGGAGGCGTCAAGCTTGGAGTGTCGCGTTACTGAACTTAGCAGAACTCGAATGGTCATCGATGTCCATTCGGCTCGCCCAGCATTGCTTGTCGTGAGCGAAGCGTACGATCGCGGTTGGACGGCGGAATGGTGGACGGCGGGAGAAACACGCGGCTCGCCGTTAACGGTCTGGCGGGTGAATGGGGTCATGCGGGGTGTGCGGGCGCCTGGAGGGATGGGGCGAGTGGAATGGAGGTATGCGCCGACGAGTTTACGCTGGGGAAAGATCGCAAGTCTGATTGGGTGCTGTGTTTGGCTCATCGCCCTGCTCACGAAATTGACAGGGAGTGTCTGGGGACCTAAGGTGGTGGGTGCCGACAAGCGGAACGCCGACAATTGGAACGTCGGAAAGAGTGGTGGGAATCCGGAGGGAGAAGTGATGAAGAGGGGACGCCCGAAGTCTGGATTTACGCTGGTCGAACTCCTGGTCGTGATCGCGATCATCGGAGTTCTTGTGTCGATCCTGGTTCCCGCTGTGCAAGCGGCCCGCGAATCTGCTCGGGTCATGTCGTGCAAGAACAACCTCAAGCAACTCGGCCTCGCCGCTCAGCTTTACCACGACACGCACGGCACGTTTCCACCGGCGTATTTGGCCGAGTTGGCGCCGACATTGATTGTGCCTGGCGTCAACTCAGACGGCGTGAAATCGGTACTCTCCGGATCGGGGTTGGGAGGAATGACCGCGGACCAGTGGAAACGGTTCGATGCTCCGCCTCCCGCGCCCCAAGTGATCATGCCCCAGACGCCTGGTTGGGGGTGGGCTGCCTTGTTGCTGCCGTTCATGGAAGGGCAAACAATCCACGACCAAATCGACTTCAACTCGCCGGTCGAGGACCCTAAGCATAATGCGGTTCGCAAGCTATCGATCCGACAGTTGAATTGTCCGACCGATTGGCATGTCGGAGTGTATACGATCTTGACCGAGGGGAACGAGCCGATCGTGGATGCCCACACTAGCAGCTACACGTCGAACTTTGGGTCCTATGGGCTGATCAATCAGGATCCCGATACGGGCAATGGCATGTTTCAACGCAACAGCGGCCATCGCCTAGCGTCGATCTTGGATGGCACGAGCCAGACCATCCTTTTTGGTGAGCGTGGCGCTATGCTGGCGAAAGCTCCTTGGGCGGGCGTTGTGACCGGAGGAACGTGTCGGACGACACCCGGAGCGCCTGTCTACAGCGCGGTGGTCGAACGATCGCCCGTGATGGCTATGGTACGGATTGGCAATCGAACGTTGAACAGCCCCTACAGTGAACCGTACGACTTCTTCTCGCCCCACCGCGGCATCGTGAATTTCGTGTTCGCGGACGGCTCGGTGCGAGCCCAAGCGACGACGATCGAATTGACGACGCTTCACGCCCTCTCCACCCGAGACGCAGGCGACTAGCGAGGATAATGGGACCACAAGAGGATGATGGGACCACAAATCGCACGAATCGGACGAATGGGTGGTGGTAGTTGTGTGCGTGATAAGCGATTGGTCGCTGTCGCATCTGAGATGGGCTCAACGCGACCGTGCGAGATGCCCCTCAATAGATCCCTCCCCTCCATCCAGATTCGTGCAATTCGAACGATTCGTGGTCCAACTTCCTGCTCCTAATCCTACTTCCTCCTCCTCGTCTGTTTCTTCCGAATCCGTGCCATTCGCGCCATCCGTGGTTGACCGACTTCAGTTTGAACTTGGCTAACGCGTTCACGCTGATTTCGTGGTCTGATAGTGCCGAGTGATGAAGTCGTTTTGAATCCAGAGTAGTTTCTGGAATGCGCGGGAGGTGTGGTTGCGTCGAGCCGGTTCGAGAGGCAATTCGTGGATGAGTTCGAGGAGCAGGTCGGAGAGCAAACCCATCAAGGCGTTCATTTGGACGAGTGGCACGTCGATCGCCTTGTTGCCCGCTTTCGGGGTGTGCATTTTGCCGACCATGTCGAGATAGGTCACCATGCGCGCGTTGTAGGGACTGCCGATCAGTTGCATCAGGTAGCGCAGCAGATGTTCCTTGCGAAACTTGATCTGGGCATGCTGTTGTGAGAGTTCGGCCAAGTTCGTGGGAACTTCGCCATCGTGCCCATGTTGCCGGGGGACGAAATGGCGAGCGGTCGCGTCGTACGCCAATAATCGCTCGTAAGTTCGCTCGACCAACTGCGGGATTCTGGGCGCCATGTGACCCACACTGGCATGAATGCAGGCGATGTCCTCGGCGCCAAAGCCAATGAACTCGCAAAGGTACTGGTAGCGGTATTGTGCGTCGAGTTCGAGCTGCTGCTCGTCGATCGTTTTCATAAGACGACTCTTGCGGGGCGAGGTGAGACGGCGGACTAGCGACTGTTGCGATGTTACTCGCTGGGTAAAATGTAGACAACTGGATATTGACATCCAGATATGTAGGTTTCTACGATGAGCGCGAAGGCGGCCCGCGTTCGGCCGCCGACCGCCGCGGTCGTCGAGTGCGGCGAATTGGAAGTTGCTCCCACCTCACGGCGCATGCGCCAAGGAGTCGTCAGCGATGTACTGCAACCAATGTGAACAGACCTCCCAGGGAACGGGCTGTACGGAGATCGGCGTCTGTGGGAAAGACCCGGACATGCAGTCGCTCCAAGAAATCCTGCTGTACGGCGTCAAGGGAATGGCCGCTTATGCTCACCATGCGCGACGGCTGGGCAAGTCCGACCCCGCGGTCAGCGAGTTCATCGAGGCGGCGCTGTTCTCGACCATGACCAACGTCAATTTTGATCTGGACAGTTTGTTGGAACTTGTCCTGGAGTGCGGTGAGAAGAACTTCCGAGTCATGCAACTCTTGGACGAGGCGCACACCGAGCGATTCGGGGCGCCGACGCCGACGAAGGTGGCTGAAGGACTAAAGGCGGGGCCGGGGATTTTGGTGACCGGGCACGATCTTCTCGACTTGTCCGACCTGCTGGAACAAGCGGCTGGCAGCGGCGTCAACGTCTATACGCATGGCGAGATGTTGCCGGCGCACAGTTATCCCGCGCTGCGAACGCACCCTCATCTCGCGGGTCACTACGGCACGGCGTGGCAAAACCAGCAACTCGAGTTCACTCAATTCTCGGGGCCAATAGTCGCCACGACGAATTGCGTGCTGATTCCCTGGGAGACTTATCGCGATCGGCTGTACACCACTCGCGTCACCGCCGTGCCTGGCGCACGTCGAGTGCGCACGAACGATTTCCGCCCGGTGATTGAGCAAGCTCTATCTTGTCCGCCATTGACGGAAGCTCGTCGCGGCGAGTCGCTGATTGGTTTTCACCATTCGGTGATTCTGGGGCTGGCCGATCAGGTCGTCAACGCGGTGAAGAGCGGCGAGATTCGCCACTTCTATTTGGTGGGCGGCTGCGATGGCGCCGAACAAGGACGGAACTACTTTACGAAGGTAGCGCAGATGGCGCCGCCTGATTCCATCATCCTGACGCTGGGGTGCGGCAAGTATCGGATTCGGGATGGTGAATACGGCACGGTCGCAGGCATCCCACGACTGCTCGACATGGGCCAGTGCAACGACGCCTACGGCGCCATCAAGGTGGCCGCGGCGTTGGCCGACGCGTTTGGCTGCGGTGTGAATGATTTGCCGTTGAGTCTGGTGATTTCGTGGTTTGAGCAGAAGGCGGTGGCCGTGTTGCTGACCCTGCTGCACCTGGGGGTGAAGGGGATTCGGCTTGGACCGGCCCCGCCCGCGTTTGTGACGCCCAATGTATTCCGGATCTTGCAAGAGAAGTTCGACCTCAAGTTGATTGAGGAAGAACCGCCCGTGCAACTCTTTCAATTGCAGCCAGCGTAATTGACGACTTGCTGGCTGCGTCGAGCGGGGCGGGCTGACCCCCTCCCGCCCTGCTCTTTCTGGTTGGACGGCGCTATATTTGGCCGCTCGAGGCCACGATAAACTGTGGCGAGGTTTATGCTGGGGTGATTCGTGGCGGACCGACGTCCGTGTCTGGCGCCCATGAACTTGGCGAACCAGCCTCCCCTACGCTTCCCGACTCGCGAGCCCGCTGGGAAAGTGCTATACAGTCCCCCTAGAATTGTCTCGCCCAACAAGGCCGTCGATGGAAGGCGTGTCCAGTATCCACGCCGATGTGCCTCGGGAAGCGGGGGCCCAGCAGTGGTTGAGCAACGCGGGGACGTATGTCGGTACAGGAATCAGGACTGGACTCGTCGTTGAGCGGGAGTCCCCGGCGAGTGGCGAGCGTGGAGGGAATCACCGAGTATCGGTTGGAAAACGGCCTGCGCCTGTTGCTCTTTCCCGACCCCTCGCGCCCCACAGTGACGGTGAATCTGACGGTCTTCGTCGGGTCGCGTCACGAGGGCTATGGCGAAGCGGGGATGGCTCATTTGCTAGAGCACATGGCGTTCAAAGGGACGCCCGATCATCGTCAGATTCCTCAACTGCTGAATCAGCGCGGCGCTCAGTTCAACGGCACGACGTCCGACGATCGAACCAACTATTACGAGACGTTGCCCGCCTCGGACGAGAATCTCGAATTCGCGTTGCGTTTGGAAGCCGATCGATTGGTCAACAGTGTGATTTCCGCGGACGACTTGGCGACCGAGTTCACCGTGGTGCGGAATGAATTCGAGCGTGGGGAGAATTCGCCGTCGCGCGTGCTTTTGCAACGCGTCGCGGCAACCGCCTACGATTGGCATAACTACGGCAAGGCCACGATCGGTAATCGCAGCGATATCGAGCGAGTCCCTGTCGAGGCGCTGCGCACTTTCTATCAACGTTATTACCAACCGGACAATGCGATGGTGGTGGTCGCGGGTCGGTTTGTCGAAGCGACGGCGCTTGCGCTGGTGCAACGTTATTTTGGCGAGTTACCCTGTCCGACTCGCGTGTTGCCGCATACTTACACGGTGGAGCCGCCAAGCGATGGCGAGCGACATGTGACCTTGCGGCGGGTGGGCGATGTCCCTTTGGTGGCGGCCGCTTATCGCATCCCGGCCGCCGCGCATCCCGACTTCGCCGCGGTCGCCGTGCTCACTCGCTTGCTCGCGCTGCAACCGGCGGGGCGGCTCTATCAGCAACTGGTCGAAACCGGCAAGGCCAGCAGTGTTTTCGCCTTCGCGCAGGCTCGACGCGATCCCAGTCTGTTGTATGTCGGCGCTGAGTTGCCCAAGGATGGCGACGTGGACGCGGCGCTCGCCGCCGTCCTGGATGCGGCCGAAACACTCGACGGCAATCCCGTCTCGCTCGATGAAGTCGAACGAGCTCGCCGCCAACTGCTCAAGGAGTGGGAACTCAGTTCGGCCAACACGACGGGGATCGCGATCGCGCTCAGTTCCTGGGCGGCTCAAGGCGATTGGCGACTTTACTTCCTCTATCGCGACCGTGTCGAAGCGGTCGACGCGAAGCAAGTCATGAATGTCGCTCGGCGATATCTCCGCCGCAACAATCGCACCGTTGGGCTGTTCTTGCCGACGCAGCAGGCGGAGCGAGTGGTCGTTCCCGATACGCCCGACATTGTCTCCATGGTGGCCAGCTATAAGGGGCGCGAGCAACTCGCCGCCGGCGAAGCGTTTGACGTTTCACCGCTGGCGATCGAGAAGCGAGTGAAACGACTACGCTTGGAGACTGGGTCGCGTCGCGATGACGCGGGGTTGCGATTGGCGATTCTGGAAAAACGCAATCGCGGCGAGACGGCGACGCTGCTGCTGCGCTTGCGATATGGCGATGTGGGATCGCTGGCCGACCGGGCAAACGCGGGCGAGTTCCTGGCCGAGCACATGGCCCGCGGCACTCGCCGTCTAGGCTATCAGCAGTTTCGGGATGCGCTCGACCGCGAGAAAACGCAATTCGGCGCTGTGGGCGAGCCGGGAGTGGTGCAATTCAAGCTTCGTACGAAACGGGCGCACTTCGCGGCCGCCGTCGAACTGTTGCGTGAAATTCTCTTCGAGCCGGCGCTTGCCGCCGACGAACTGAATGTGCTCCGGCGGGAACAAGTGGCCGAAATCGAACACGCACGCTCCGATCCTCAGGCCTTGGCCAGTAACTCGGTTCGACGCGAACTCACGGGTTACTCTCCCGAGGATCCTCGCTACGTGCCGACGGCGGACGAGGCAGAAGAGCGAGTGAAGCGGTTGACGGCCGACGATGTGCGTGATCTTCACGAGCGATTCTTGAGTGGACGCCATGGGGAACTGGCCGTTGTCGGCGACTTTGCGCCGGAATCCCTGCAGCCGCTGTTGAATTCGCTCGAGGCGTGGCATGGAGCAGCCCCCTATGCGCGGCTCCCGCGTCCGATTCCCGAGGGCGTCGGCAGAACTCGCCGCATCATCCAAGCCGCCGATAAAGACAACGCAGTCTTGTTGACCGCGCAGTTGACGCCGTTGAGCAGTGGGGACGACGATTATCCCGCGCTTGTCATCGCCAATTACATTTTGGGAGGAGGTTCACTTTCGTCGCGGTTAGCCGAACGCATCCGGCAGCGAGAGGGGCTCTCCTATGGCGTGGGTTCCGCCTTCAGCGCCTCGGCGCTCGACAAGCGAGCGGCTTGGCAAGTTCAAGCCAACGCGAATCCCGCCAATATGGAACGACTCGAACAAATCGTATGTGAGGAAATTCGCGGCCTGCTGGCGCACGGTGTTACCAGCGAGGAATTGGCTCGCGCTCAAGAGGGCTATCTGCGTCAGTTGGAAGTTGCTCGTTCCCAGGATGATCGTTTGGCGTCCTTGCTGGCGGATACGTTGTACGAGGGACGCACCATGGAGTATCACGCGGTCCTCGCGGAGCGAATCTCGGCCTTGACGCCAGCCCAGCTTCATGAATCCGTGGGACGGCATCTGCGACCCACCGAGTTTGTCACCTTCCTGGCGGGAGATTTTTCCCAGGTGGGAGTCGACGGTTAGGGGCCCGAAGTTATGCAATTGTTGGACGAACACAATGCGGCCGACTACCTGCGAGCGGCGCGGCACGTAGGTGAGAAGGAGCGGCTGGAGATTCGCTTCCTCTCTGGCGGCGTTTCGAACGTCGTGCTCCATGTCCGGCGTCCTGAGCGAACCGATGGCGACTTCGTGCTGAAACAAGCGCGGGCGCAACTGCGAGTTCCCCAGCCTTGGTTTTGCAGCGTCGAGCGAATCTGGCGGGAAGTCGCTGTTCTTGAAATCTGTCAGCAGATGCTGACGAAGCAGGCAACCTTGGGAACTCAAGCCGCCCTCGCCAGGCCGAGCGACTTGGAGCTGAGCGCCCCAGAGTCGAGTGCCCCAGAGCTGAGCGCCCCAGAGTCGAGCGAGAGTCGGCGAGTTTCGCGAGCGGTGCATTTGCCGCGGCTCTTGTTCGAGGATCGCGACGAGTACTTGTTTGCGATGACTGCCGCTCCGCTGGGACACTCGACCTGGAAGCAGCAACTCTTGTCAGGAGATCCCCAGCCAGAAATCGCCGCGGCATGCGGCCGTCTGCTGGGGACAATCCATGCTCAGACCTGGCTCGATCGGTCGGTCGCACAGCGGTTAGATGACCGACAGTTTTTTGACGACTTGCGACTCGATCCCTACTATCGCCAGATTGCACGAGTGCATGCGGACTTGGCGACTCCGGTCCAAGGTCTGCTGGATTCGGTCTGGGAGCATCGGCGAGCGTTAGTGCATGGAGATTTCAGTCCCAAGAATCTGCTGGTGTGGCCCGCGGGCCTCATGCTGATCGATTTTGAAGTGGGACACTTTGGCGATCCGGCGTTTGATCTTGGCTTCTTCCTGACTCACCTGATTTTGAAGACGTTTCACTTCGCGCCTCGCTCGAGTGAGTATTTTGGTTTAGCCCAGACGTTTTGGTCTGAATACCGTGCGATGGTAGAGCCGGTAGTGGGTGACGTTGAATGGCGTGAGCTGGAGAGTCGCGCACAGCAGAATACGGCCGGTTGCCTGCTGGCTCGCGTCGATGGCAAGAGTCGCGTCGAATATCTGACGCGGGACGAGCCGATCCGCCAACTCGCTCGTTCGTTGCTCCTGGAGCCCGCGCGGAATTGGGATGAATCGTGCGAGCGGATCGGCGACGCTATCGGCCGTTTAACCCCTGAAAGCTAACGATTAGGAAATACGCCACATGCTGCGTCTGACTCGCCTGTATGCCCGAGAAGTGCTCGATAGTCGCGGACGTCCCACGGTGGAAGTGGAAGCGGAAGCCGCGGGCCATCGTGGACGGGCGATCGTTCCTTCGGGAGCGAGCACGGGGAAATGGGAAGCGTGCGAGTTACGCGATGGCGACAAGGAGCGTTACGATGGTCGCGGGGTGCGACAAGCGGTCCAGAACGTGAATGAAGTGCTGGCGCCATTGTTGGTCCACAGCGATGTGTCCGATCAGGTCGCGATCGATGACTTACTGGTCGCGACCGATGGAACTCCACAGAAATCGCGGTTAGGCGCCAACGCATTGCTCGGCGCCTCCTTGGCCTTGGCTCATCTTGGGGCCCTATGTCGAGGCGTTCCGCTTTACCAGCATCTCCATTCTGTATACGCCACTTTACCTCCTCCCGATGGTTTCGCGCCGCAACCTGCCCCCGAGCCTCGTCTCCCGTTGCCGATGACGAATATGATTTCGGGAGGATTGCACGCAGGCGGCAATTTGGATTTTCAGGACGTCTTGATCATGCCGGTCGGCGCGCCGGACACCGCCACTCAATTGGAGTGGATTGTTCGCGTCTACAATCGTCTGGGAGAACTACTGACGCAAGCCGGTTATGAAGGACGTTTGGTGGGAGACGAAGGGGGCTATGGGCCGCGTCTACCGGGCAACCGCGAGGCGGTTGAGTTCGTGACTCGAGCGATCGAAGTCGCAAAACTATCGCCGGGGCACGATGTCACCATCGCACTTGACGTCGCGGCGACTCACTTCTGGGATGGCCAGGGATATCGACTGGTTTCCGAGCAGGGAGTTTGTTTGTCGAGCGACGAGATGATCGATCGACTCGCGGACTGGTGTCGGCATTATCCCATCACGAGTATTGAGGATGGGTTGGCGGAAGACGATTGGGCGGGCTGGCGTCGTCTCACGGAGCGCCTGGGCGATCGGGTTCGCTTGGTTGGCGACGATCTGTTTACCACGAATGTTCAGCGTCTACGCCAGGGGATCGAAACTCGAGTGGCCAATAGCGTGTTGATCAAGATCAATCAGATCGGAACGCTTACCGAGACCTTACGAGCCATGCGGTTAGCTCGAGCCGCGGGCTACACCTGCGTAGTGTCCGCTCGGAGCGGCGAGACCGAAGATGCGACCATCGCCGACCTGGCCGTGGGAACCGCGGGAGATCTCATCAAGATTGGCTCGATCACCCGCAGCGAACGACTCGCCAAATACAACCAGCTCCTGCGGTTGGCTGAAGTTGTACGCTAGGCGAGTTATTGGCCTGAGTACGACGGACTTCCAGTCCGTCGATTTGGCCATGCGGAAAAAGCCAAGCTGTGAATCTCTCAATTCACCGCGCTCGCAGCAGTGAGACGCGGAGGACGTTCAACCACGGATGGCACAGATGACACTGATAAGGACAGGTGGGTGGGAATCTGTGGGGCCTGGTCGCGTGATCTTGGATTGTTTCCCTCGCAGGCAGCCACGGTCAGTCGCGTACCACTAACAACACTCCGATCACTTATTCGAGTGATTCGTGGTCAAGTCACCAATGTCTGGAATGCGGTCTAATTTGGAGAGTTGAGACACCGAACGAGATCGACCACGAATTGCGCGAATGTCACGAATCCCAGTACAAAGGGATGTTATTGAGTCTGATCGCATGCGCTGAGATCGTCGCCCTTAAAGGTAACGACAGACGCTCCGGCTCGATTAGTGAAGATTAGTGAAGATTAGTGTTCCCTTTTCCTCCATCGCTGTGACCAAGCGTTCTCCCTTGGTCACAGTGGAAGAGTTGCGTGATCTAACCGCTGCGCGGTCCTCGTGGTCTGATCAGGTCGAGGCACCGCCGATGTTGATGTAGGCATGGACGTGCGGGGCGCCGCGGAAGTGCCAAACGAATTGCGGCCCTTCCACTCGCCAGATGTCCCACATCTTGTCGCTGTTCAAGTCACCCTGCTGATAGAACGCGAGGTGGAGCTTCTCGAGACCACCTGACGTTTTCAGGATCTCGAATACCTCGTCGACGTCTTCCTTGCGATAGGGGTCGAGCAGGGTCTTTAGCGTTTTCTCGACGAGTTGCTTCTGGTCGGCCGACAGGTCCGCGACGGCGAGTCCCGGGAAGCTTCCCTTCTCGCCTTGAATGCGGACGGCCGCTTCAGGCGGGGCTTTCTCAACCAACGCCTTTTGCGATTGCTTCGGATCGAGCGCCTTGAAGACCTCGTTGACCTGCTTGGTCTGGTAGTGGAACAAGTTATCCTTGGCGTCTTCCTCGCCATGTCCGTACACGATGGGGCCGCCGAACGCAGCCTTGTCCACGCTGTTGCCATCGGCACGCATGGTCAAGTGTCGCCCCGTCATCTCCCACTCGAACTTGCCGCTGTCGGGTTCGCCAAACAGCGCGATGCTGTACGATCCCATGCCGCCGTCATCGAACTCCATTTGCTTCTGGAGCCGCTCGTAGCCGTCGGGAGATGTGATGTTCTTGACGATCTCATCCAACAAGGCACGTTGTTCGTTCGAGTAGAAACTGTCCTTGATCAGCGGCTTGGTGATGTGCCAGTTGGCGTTGATGCGGCTGCGCAGTTCATGGTCGAACGAGAAGCAGATGGTCTTCTTCTGATCGGCGGAGAGCGAAGCGTACAGACGAGCGGCCGCGGTCTCGGCGGTGCTCTTCGCCGTGGGAGCCGCATGCGCGAAGCGACTGTCGAAGGCCAGCGAACCGCCGACACTCACGGCCGCAACGGCGCCAGCCGCGGCTTGGAGGAACGAGCGACGATTGGGGGACGATTCACATTCGGGACATGTTTTGCGGGAATTGCCTGACATCGCGACCTCCTGGAGAAACAATGAACGAGAAAACGCCACGCGACGCATTCACGACGGTTGATTCTACTCGTCGGCGTTCGCTGGCGACAACCGTGAGTCGCGACTGAATGGGCTCTCCCATTCCACTTCCGAAGCTTCCAAACGCACAGCCTCGGCGGCAGGATAATTCAGCGGCGCCACGCGAGTGTCCTCGCAGAGCGGCAGCATGCCGCTCGCCCATAGCGTCCAATGCGAAAACACCAATGCCCATTCCATGCGTTCAACTCGCCTATGACCCAGAAAGAGATAATCAGAAGCCTGCTGGAAACTGCGACAAATGAGAGTTGGGCGTAGCACACCGTCCCGGCGACTCACGACCGATGAGTCGCCGGGAGGCATGCCAGTGTGTGGAACCCAATTCCCAAGAAGACGAGCGACAGCCTCGAAGAGTCTGTCGTCATCGGGATAGAAAGCAAGTCGCGTGCCAATGCCCCAAAGGCAAGATGGGACAGCGGGAATGGAAGGTGGGCGGTGAGTGGTTTCTTGTGCGTAAGTGTTTGATTGCGAGTGCTTTGTGGCTTGTGCCGGCGGTCGCTCTTCCCGGCCGTGTTTGGGTTAGGCCGCCGCCCGAGAATTGTAAGGCTTACAAATCCGGGCTCTCGACGCGTTTTCCGACGAAGAACAGGAAGGCGATGAGTGCCGCTAAACTAACGAGGAGCATTACATAGACGGGCGCACCGTAAGCGACGGGCAAGGTGCCAAACAATACGGACGCGACCGCGACCAATAGAGAATAAGGCAGCTGCGTCCAGACGTGCGCCAAGTGATGGCAACTGCTCGATTGAGACGACAAAACAGTCGTATCGGAAATGGGCGAGCAGTGATCGCCGAAGATCGAACCGGCGAGCACGCTGCCGATCGACGCGATCAAGATCGGATTGTGCGGATCAACCGTTTCCGCGCCGCCGCCTCCACCCAATAAGCGGAAGGTCACGGGAATGGTAATCGGCATCATGATCCCCATCGTGCCCCAACTCGTGCCCGTCGCGAACGAAATGATCGCAGAGAGCAGGAAGATCACCGTCGGCAACATCATGGGAGAAAGGCGATCGCTCAGTAAATCGGCTAGGTATTTGCCGGTGGCGAGGTGCTGATCCTTGGTGATCTCGGATAAGCACCAAGCGAGCCAGAGAATCGTGAGGGCCGATACCACGTGAGTCGCTCCTCGAAACGAGGACTCGCAGACTTCGTCCCACGTTAATGCACGGCTGCCCCAAGCCAGGAGCACGACCGAGCCGAGCCCTGCGAGCGAGGCGTAGACGAGAGCGACGTAGGAATTGCCTTTGCTGAAGTATTGAAACCAGTTCGCCAACTGCCACGGATCGGCTTCCAGCGAGCGAGCGCCGCTGGCGATCAGCAGCCAAGCGGTGACGGCAATCATGACGCCGACTGGCACGACCGCGTAACCCCAGTGTCGGACGATTCCCGTCGCAATCCCCGATGCTTCGTCGACCGATTGCGGATGAGCAACTCGCGATTCGCCTCGCGCCGCGGCTTGTTCGGCCTCCAGCATGGGGCCGAAGTCGCGGTTCAGCAGCGCGAGGAATGGGATCCAAGCGAGCATGAGGACGACATAGAACCGGTAGGGTATCGTTTCGATGAACACGCCCATCGCATCAATGGGCGTTCCCGCCGGCAGTACTTGTTCATAGCCAGCGGCGATCAGGCCGATTTCGGTCGCCACCCAGGTGGAAACGATGGCTAGTCCCGAAACGGGCGCCGCGGTGGAATCGACCAAGAACGAAAGCTTCTCGCGCGAGATTTTCAAGCGGTCGGTCAGCGGCCGAAGAGTATTCCCCAGCAGCAAACAATTCGCATAGTCGTCGAAAAAGATGATCAGTCCCAAGAGCCAACTGATTAACTGACCGCCGCGGCGTCCCTGGGCTAGCGGCGAAATGGTCGCCACCAAGCCGCGCATGCCGCCCGTCGCATGAATGACGCTCACCATGCCGCCCATCAACATCGTGAACGCAAAGATCCGCAGATGATCTGGTTCGGCGAGATTCTTCCAGAGATGGCCTTCCAAGAGCTCGGGGACCGCTCGAATGGGGTCGCCGCCCGACAAGATCAATGCTCCAGCTATCACTCCCGCCAAGAGTGAGGGAACCACTCGTCGAGTTGCAACGGCCAGCACGATCGAAACCAGCGGAGGAGCAAGGCACCAAGCGCCGAAGGGGTGCGTTTGAGCCCAAAGAATCTGCATAGCGCTGTCCTTGTGATCAAGAATGCGAGCGACCGACGACCGGGATCGCTGGAATAACCAAATGAAACTCAGCGCCGCCGCCAGGAGCGTCGAACACCTCGACGGTCCCTCCGTGGTCCGTGGCGATCCGCCAAGCCTTGCACAAGCCGACGCCTAACCCGCGTCCTGCTTCGCGACCCGAATAATACGGATCGAATAAATGACTGCGCACGGCGGGAGCGATGCCTGGACCGTTGTCGCGGACCACGAAATGCACTCGATTATCCGCGCTGTCCGCCGATTTCGTCGATCGTACTCGATCCACGGAGAATTCGATTTGCCCGCCCGTATGCAACGCTTCCAACGCGTTGGTGGCGATCGCTCGCAAAGCCACCAGCAACTGAGCTCCATCCGCCTCGATCCAATCGTCCCAACTCGCGAACTCGTGGGAATCTGGCTCGTGTGCGATGGCCTGTGGCTGTGAATTGGAATTAGCAGCGCCAGGTGTGCAAACAACGAGTCGAGTGTGTTGCTGGTCCGCCCACTCGCGCAGTTCGCTGACCAATCGGTCGATGATCTGTCGTGGCTGGATCGGGGCGCGACGCAAAGCGGGCGGTTTCGCAAAGAGCATCACATCGGCGATCATCGTGTGACCTCGCATGGCTTGTTGCGCGATGACCGACAAGCTTCGACGTCGCTCCGCTTCTTTTTCGTCCCGCAGCAGAGTTTGAGCTCGAGTGGCGATGTTGGCGAGCGGGTTGTTGATCTCGTGGCTCAAACCGTAAGCGAACTCTCGCAAGGCGGCGAGTTTGGCGGTTTCCAACGCTCGTAGGGCATGAGCAAGAGCCGCGAGTGATACACAGGTTGGCGAAGGCTTTTCGACAGGCGATTCTTCCGCCTGCGCATCGTTGCAAGCCCGCGCGAAGGCTTCACTCGCTTCGTTCGCCCGCCGCTCCCAGTCGCGATGGTTTGGCGTGACATGGGCGGGAGGCAGCACATAAGCGCGCAGCAAGTCCTGATCACAGGTCCGTGCGATCAAGTCCCACAATTCGGGCGCCCAATCCGACTCGCCTTCCATCGATCGAGTCGAATCCGGGGGGAGACGCAGAGCCCCCCACAGCGCTAAACCCGACTCGCGTCGCAGCAGCGCGAGCCAGAGAAAATGCCGCTCCCCCGCGTCGGCCGTCAACCAAGCGTTGGCCACGTCGACGGTCCCCGGCGGGGAGAGCGGCAAGCGAATAATCCGGTCGCCAAGTCGAAGTTCAGGTAGACTTAGCATGCAATCGGTCGGCCGTTAGCCAGCCATCGCCCGCTCCATCTCGAGCAGGTCGCAGACGCGTTCGAGCAACTTGTCGACGGTGAATGGCTTCTGCAGGAAGTCGTTCGCGCCCGAGACTCGCAACTCGGCCACCTTGTCCTGCTCCACCATACCCGAGATGCAGATAATCTTGACCGAGTCCAACGACTCGTCGCTCCGCACTCGCTGGCAAACTTCCTTGCCATTGATGTCCGGCAGCATGACGTCCAACACGACGAGATCAGGACGCAATTCCTTGACCTTCATTCCGGCGTCAAAGCCGTTGTTCGCCGTGTGAACTTCGAACCGGCCGTCTCGCTCGAACGAATCACGCAGCAGGTCCACCAACTCTTGGTCGTCATCGACCAACAGCACCTTGCGCTTGCTGCTTTCCAACGCGTCGGTCGGAATGCCATTGTCCCGCATGAATGCGAACAACTGGTCCCGAGGAATGCGACGAAAACGGCTGCCCGGCACCCGAAATCCCTTCAGGGTCCCGTTGTCAAAGCAGCGGATGATCGTCTGTTGGCTCACCTTGCAGATCTTGGCGGCCTCGCCCGTGGTAAACACTGTCTTGCTGGTCATGTCAGACATCCGTCCTTCCTACCCCCTGCAACGAACCAGAGCACCCGGAAGATCCCCGTTTGGCTACCTTGCCAAGATACGCGAGGTCTCCCAGACTCCGTGACTTAACACAGGGGTGTCTGGTCCTAAGATCCGTCGTTACACAAGACTCCGTGGCATACGCAATTTCGAATACCCCCCGGCTCCTTACAGTCACTAGCTTTGACCGTAACTGCCAAGTTTACCGAAATTGCCAACGAGCGGAATTATATCGCCCCAACAGGGTGCGTCAAGATTGATATTTTATTCGTAAGTTATTTGTGAGTAATGGTTTGTGTTGATTGGTGAGAAATGGCGCAAAAAAGATTCACCCGGATTCGCCCCATTTACCGCTATCGCCCAGGCACCCCGACCAAGCGTCTCAACCTTCGATATACGCCAGCAACAGAGCGATGTCGGCCGGGGTGATCCCGCTGATGCGGCCCGCTTGCGCGAGTGTCAACGGTCGAATCTGGCTGAGCTTTTGCCGAGCCTCGAAGCGCAACTGAGTCAACTTGCCGTAGTCGAGCTGAGGCGGGATGCGTTTTTCCGACAAGCGCGCCTGCCGCTCCACCTGCTGTTCTTGCCGTTCGACATATCCCGAGTACTTCACATCGATGACGACTTGAGAAGCGACTTCGGGTGACACATCGGCAAGCTGGGGCGAACGGGCGACGAGGGCAGCCCAGTCGATTTCCGGACGACGCAACCACCGCTCCAATGTCACTTGATCCGACCGGTTCTCGACCAACCACGTTCGGACTCGACTGATCTCGCTCTCCTTCTCCCGCAGTCTCTGCCAGCGTTCGGGTTCGACCACGCCGATGGCTTGCCCACGAGCTGTCAGACGGCGATCGGCATTGTCGTGTCGCAGCAGCAGTCGATATTCCGCGCGGCTGGTAAACATCCGGTACGGTTCATCGACGCTGCGGGTGACCAAATCATCGATCAGCACGCCGAGATAGGCTTCGTTGCGGTCGAGCACAAAGGGTTCGGCGCCGCGCAGTTTGAGTGCGGCGTTGATACCGGCCAACAGCCCCTGCCCGGCCGCTTCTTCATACCCCGTGGTCCCATTGATCTGCCCGGCCAGAAACAGCCCAGAAACTCGTTTCGTTTCCAGCGAAGGCCAGAGCTGATCGGGCGGGCAAAAGTCATACTCGACGGCGTAGCCATAGCGCATCACCTGAGCCTTTTCGAGGCCGGGGATCAACCGCAGGATGGCGTCCTGCACGTCGCGCGGCAGGCTGGTCGAGACGCCATTGACGTAAACTTCGCGAGTGTTCCGCCCTTCGGGCTCCAGGAAAAGCTGGTGGCGGTCCTTTTCCGAAAACCGCACAATCTTGTCCTCGATGGAGGGGCAATACCGCGGTCCTGTCGTCTTGATCTGTCCACTGTACATTGGCGCTCGACTCAGATTCGCGCGAATGATGTCATGGACTTCGGGGTTCGTGTAAGTAATCCAGCAAGGGACCTGGGGTTGCTCGATCCGCGCCGACAAGAACGAGAACGGTTGCGGGTCGGCGTCGCCCGGTTGCAACTCCGTGCGAGTGAAGTCGATCGTGCGCCCATTGAGTCGCGGCGGCGTGCCGGTCTTGAATCGTCGCACCTCGAGACCTAAGCGGTGCAGAGCGCCGGAGAGACCCGCGGAGGTCCCTTCCCCGGCCCGCCCGCCCGGCGTCTTGATTTCGCCTGTATGCATGAGTGCTTGCAGGAACGTCCCCGTCGTCAACACGACGGCTCGCGCACGGTACTCGACATCGCCTTTGGTGCGCACGCCGACGATGCGGGGGCCGGCAGGCGTTTCTTCGGTCAGCAAATCTTCAACCGCCTCTTGCCGCAAATCGAGTCCCGGTTGATCCTCGACGATCCGCTTGATCTCGAATTGATACGCCTTCTTGTCCGCTTGGGCTCGCGGACTATGCATCGCGGGTCCTTTGCGGACGTTGAGCATCCGAAACTGTATGCCCGTGGCGTCGATGGCTCGTCCCATGACGCCGCCGAGTGCGTCGATTTCGCGCACGATTTGCCCCTTGGCGACACCACCGATCGCCGGGTTGCAACTCATTTGCCCCACGGTATCGCAGTTGGTCGTCAGCAGGGCGACTCGCGCGCCCATGCGAGCGGCGGCCAAAGCCGCCTCCGTCCCCGCGTGCCCCGCGCCAACCACTACCAAGTCGTATTCGTACGTCAGATTCGTCATGCCCCGATCTTCTTCGCAATTCCCAGAACTAGATGTTGAGCCAGCGGTCGCGCGCCGAAACATCCCAGCGCGCAATGACTTTTCCCCCATGGACCACAAAGACTTGCTTGTGAAGCGCCGAGGTGGGGCAGACGTGTCGCGGAACGGCGAGCAATTCGTCGCCCGGTTGGAACGAACCTGCCACGGCCGTTTCCAGCACTAAGTGCTCTTCGTTCTGGAGCACTGCTTTGGCATCGGGCAAGTCGGGAAAACGGAGCCGATTACCGGCGGGCGGGTCCGACGCCACCGCTTTGTACCCGAGGTCAAACGTCACGCGATCAGGAGTGGGGCGGCTGATAACTCGAGTCAACAGCAAGGCCGCGGGCACGAACCGCAGGTCGGGGAACGTTTCCCCATATCCCGAATCGTGGAAGACGACCGTGCCAGGGCTGAGTTCGATACGCGGTTCGTCCATCTCGGCGTAGATCGGGAACGACCCCGTGCCGCCCGCGACAATCCGCGGCAGAGGCAGATGGACGTTGTCGATCAATCGCACCAGTTCCGCGACCCCTTCCCAGCCGCGATGGACGGCGGCTGCCCGTTCATCGCGATCTCGTTGGTGATTTTGCCCGTCATAGACATGGAGACCGCCGGGCACGAGACCAGGAGTCGAGGCGATGGTCTGATAGAGTCGCAGCGCCTCGGGGCCCGCGGGCACGCCCGTGCGATGTTGTCCCGTGTCGATGTCAACCAGCACTTCGATTTGCAGCGACGAGGCGCTCATCGCACGCCCCAGTTCAGCAATGGGGCTCGGATGATCCGCCGTGCAAGAGAAAAGCACGTCGGGATAGCGCTGGCGAAACTTGACGGCACGCGCGATGTTGGGGCCGACCAGGTTGTAGGCCAGAAAAATGTCCTTGACACCCGCCTCGGCCAGCATTTCCGCTTCCGCGAAGGTCGCGCACTTGCCCTTGTTGATTCCTCGCTTGAGGCCCAACTGAGCGACTTCCCGCATCTTGTGAGTCTTGCAGTGAGGGCGTAAACGGGCGGAATCGCGGGCAATCCGCACCATCTCGTCCATGTTCTGCTCGACCAACTCCAAATAGATCACCAGAGCGGGTGTGATGATGCTTGACGTGTCAGTGATGGCGTAGCGTGGATCGCTCGGACCAAACATGCTAGGGCTGCTCCTCGGAAAATCGCTCTTGACGGGACCGGGGCGGAATTTGGAGTATATCAGGCTTAGGGCCGGGACCAATTCGGGGTAGCCACTTGAGGGAGAGCTTTCTCGAGGCAGCGGGAGACTCGGTACGGACGCTCAGGCGCCATAAGGGATGGGGGTAGATTGACCGCGATTCTTGGAATTTCCGCGTACTACCACGATTCAGCGGCAGCGCTGGTTGTCGACGGTCAGATTGTCGCCGCCGCCCAGGAAGAACGCTTTACTCGCCGTAAACACGATGCGGAATTCCCGCGGGAAGCGATCGCCTACTGCCTGCGTGAAGCTCAGCTCAAACCCGAACAACTCGACTTTGTCGGCTTTTACGACAAACCGCTGCTCAAATTCGACCGCCTGCTCGAAACCTACCTCGGCTACGCTCCGCAGGGATTTCGTTCCTTCGCGACCGCCCTGCCCGTTTGGCTGGGCCAAAAGCTCCACCTGCAGCGGGAACTGCGTAAAGGGCTGGGCGGCGCCTATCGCAAGCGCTTTGTCTTTACGGAACACCATGAGTCACATGCGGCGAGTGCGTTCTATCCTTCGCCTTTTGACGAAGCGGCCGTGCTGACGGTCGACGGCGTGGGAGAATGGGCGACCGCGAGTTTCGGAGTTGGGCGGGGATCTCGCTTGGAACTGACTCACGAACTTCACTTTCCCCACTCGCCTGGACTCCTGTATTCGGCTTTCACCCAATACTGCGGCTTCAAAGTCAACTCGGGGGAATACAAGCTGATGGGTTTGGCGCCCTACGGCGAACCGCGCTTTGCCGATCTGATCCTCGATCGTGTGATCGACTTGAAGCCCGATGGTTCCTTTCGGTTGGATCTTTCGTACTTCCAGTATTGCGAAGGACTACGAATGATCTCGCCCAAGTTCAGCCGTCTGTTTGGCAAGCCGCCGCGCGAGCCGGAAACGCCGATCACCGACCCGCTCTACATGGATATTGCGGCCTCGATTCAGAAAGTCATCGAGGAAATCATGCTGCGGATGGCTTGCCACGTGCAAGCCGAAACCAAGCAAGAGAATCTGTGTCTGGCGGGCGGAGTGGCACTGAACTGCGTCGCGAACGGGCGATTGCTGCGCGAAGGTCCCTTTCGTGACATTTGGATTCAGCCCGCCGCGGGCGATGCGGGCGGCGCCTTGGGCGTCGCTCTGTTCATCTGGCACCAGTTGCTCGAGAAACCCCGCCGAGCGAATCCACGCGATAGTCAGCAAGGTTCATTGCTGGGCCCTCGTTTCAACGACGACGAGATCGCTCAGTTGCTAGACTCACAGGGCGCCGTCTATCGCCGGTTCGACGACGACCAACAGTTATGCGAGTACGTCGCTGAACTATTGGCGAGCGAACAGGTCGTGGGGTGGTTTCAAGGACGCATGGAGTTTGGCCCCCGAGCCTTAGGTTCGCGCAGCATCCTCGGCGACGCACGCAGCCGATCGATGCAGTCCCAGATGAACTTGAAGATCAAGTTCCGCGAGTCGTTTCGTCCGTTCGCGCCCGCCGTGCTCGAAGACCACGTCGACCAGATCTTTGAATGTAAATCAGGACAAGCGAGTCCCTACATGCTGCTTGTAGCGCCCGTTCGCGCCGAACGACGCTTATCGCCCGCTCCGGGCGATGAACTGCTACGCGGCATCGACAAACTGAAGACGCTACGATCCGATGTGCCGGCGGTCACGCATGTCGACTACTCGGCAAGAATTCAAACGGTCGACGCCGCTCGACACGGCCGTTACCACGGACTTTTGGACGCTTTCCAGCGACGCACCGGCGCGCCGGTCGTGATCAATACGAGCTTCAACGTTCGCGGCGAGCCCATCGTCTGCCAACCCGCGGAAGCATACCGCTGTTTCCTTGCCACGCATATGGATGTACTCGTTCTCGAACGCTGCGTGCTTCTCAAAAAAGAACAGCCCGCAACAGCGAGCGAACAAGTGCGAGAAGAGTACCTGCAAAAGTTCTCGCTCGACTAGTTCTCATTTTCCCACTAACCAGCCGCGTTTCCATGATCCGACTCAATCTAAATCCCACCGACCATGATCTGCGGATCTTTGGGTTGCTGCTGGGATTATTCACGCCTACGTTTGGTTGGCTGATTTGTCGTCGCTTCGCTTGGCAAACGCCTTGGGTTGGCTTGACGCTAGCCTGCGCCATCCTCATTGTCACCGCACTCACGATCCCCAGCTTGTTGCGTTGGATTTACCTGGCTTGGAACGTAGCCGTCTTTCCTCTCGGTTGGCTCGTGTCCCACGTGGTTTTAGCCGTCGTCTACTGGGGAGTGATCACGCCCATTGGACTCGCCTTGCGAATACTCGGCAAAGACCCGCTGCAACGCGGCTTCGATCGGCAAGCGACCACCTATTGGCGGCGTCGAACGCCTCGCACGGACCCACGAAGTTACTTTCGCCCATTCTGAGCGAGCACGCGGTGCGTTACGGTATTCCCGGAAGTCTTGCCTCGGAGAGCAGCGCATGTCCCACGAAAACCGGTCGACTCGCCCAGAAGCGGAGGGAGCGCCGTCCAGTGCTGGTCAGTCGTTCGCGGAGGCGGCCGACGAGACGGAATCGCCAGGATTGATCGCAGACTTTTGGGATTTTCTCAAACACAACAAGAAGTGGTGGTTAACCCCCATTCTGCTCGCCCTACTGCTCATTGGCGGATTGGTGCTGCTCAGCAGTTCCGCACTCGCCCCCTTCATCTACCCGCTGTTCTAAATCCACCGGGTACCACGAACTCGACTCCGCCCATTCGTTCGATTCGTGGGATTCGTGGTCACTTCACATCCGCATGGCTTGCGGCAGGGAACCACGGACGAGGGTGGACCACGAATCGCTCGAATCCCACGAATCCAGACCTTGGGTGGCGGTAGTTGGGCGTTATCGCATGCAACGAACTCAATTCCGCCCAGTCGTTCGATTCGTGAGATTCGTGGTCACGTCACTTCGGCATGGCTTGGGGCTGGGAACCACGGACGGGGGTGGACCACGAATCGCTCGAATCTCACGAATCCAGACCTTGGGGGCGGTTGTTGGGCGTCATCGCATGCCAACAACTCAACTCCGTCCATTCGTTCGATTCGTGAGATTCGTGGTCACGTCACTTCCGCATGGCTCGCGGCTGGGAACCACGGACGGGGGTGGACCACGAATCGCTCGAATCCCACGAATCCAGACCTTGGGTGGCGGTAGTTGGGCGTCATCGTTTACAACGAACTCGACTCCGTTCATTCGTTCGATTCGTGAGATTCGTGGTCACGTCACTTCGGCATGGCTCGCGGCTGGGAACCACGGACTGGGGTGGACCACGAATCGCTCGAATCTCACGAATCCAGGCCTTGGGAGGCGGTTGTTGGGCGTCATCGTTTACAACGAACTCGACTCCACTCATTCGTTCGATTCGAGTGATTCGTGGTGGAATCACAGCTGAGAACTGACGTCACACGCCCCGCGCTGACCAACTCGATTATTGGGGAATTCGAGGTCGCAGTTCGGCGCCTGACTTGGCATCGACGGGATAGAGCGCTTGATGCTGTTCGAGGCTGGCGATCAGTCCCTGCATCAGGCGGCGCAGTTGATCGGGTTGAGCGTCGGCCAGGTTCTTGGATTCAAACGGATCTGTCGCCAGGTTGAACAACTCGTAGCGCGGCGCGGCTTTGTCTGGCAGATAGTGGTACACCACTTTCCAATCACCGTCACGGTAGACGGTGAAGTAGTCGCTCCGATGTGGTGCATGAGGGTAATGCATCAGGAAGCGTTCCTGACGTTGGGGATCGGGTCGACCGGCGAGCAGTGTTTGGAGTCGTTGACCGTCCACCGGATGTCCGGCGGCCGCGGGAACTTGAGCCACGTCAAGCAGCGTGGGAAAGAGATCGAACACGGCTGCTTGTTGATGTTGAATAACGCCCGCGGGAATGGGCAACCGTTTTTGATGAGGTGTATCCTCCGCTCTTTTCGCCCAGGCTGCGATAAAGGGCACTCGCATGCCGCCTTCGTAATGAGCGCCCTTGCGGCCGCGCAGTGGGGCGGCGCAAGCCACTTCGTGTTGGTGTCCAAGAGGCGCGTCGGAGCCATTGTCTCCCAGGAAAATGATGAGCGTGTTTTCGGCGACTCCTAGCTTTTGAAGGTGGTCGAGTAGATCACCAAGCGACTTGTCCATCCCCTCAATCAATGTGGCGAAGGCCTGTGCGGCGGCCGGCTTCCCCGAGTCTTGATAGTGAGCGGCATAGCGGGGATCGGAGTGAAAAGGGGAATGCACGGCATAGTGGGCCAGGTTCAAGTAGAACGGTTTGCGGTCGTTCACGGCCTGAGTCACATGATGGATGGCTTCTTGCGTGAGGGCGTCGGTCAGAAAGGTTTCGCTGCCGTGATACTTGTCCAGATGAGGCACGGCATGAGTCGCTTTCTTGGCCGCGTTGCCATACGACTGTTGGCCGTAGTAGCTGCCCGGTTGTCCGATCGAGGACCCGCCGACGTTGATATCGAAGCCGATGCGAGTGGGATCGGCGCCCGGTTCGGAGCGAGGGGCGAAATGTCCTTTGCCAACATGGATCGTGCGATAGCCGGCGGCGCGTAGGAGTCGTGGCAGAGTGACGCTCTGCTCGTTCAACCCGCGCCAGTTCCAGTTGGGCGGACCCGCGGGCCCGCGATTGTCGCGGTCGGGATTAATCCAATTGGTGGTGCGATGTCGAGCCGCATTTTGCCCGGTCATGATCGAGACTCGGGTCGGCGAACAGACGCTCATGGCGCAGAACTGGTTGAAGCGAATGCCTTGAGCCGCGAGTCGCTCCATTTGCGGCGTGCGGTAGTAGTCGTTGAGGGGATATCGTTGGGGCTGCCCCTGGGCGTCCGCCAAAAACGCCACCGAAGTATCCATGATTCCCATGTCGTCGACCAGGAACACGACCAGGTTGGGACGATCAAGCGACGCCGATGGTTGTCGGGCGTTCACTGTAGGGGCTGACGACGGGAGCTTAGCTTGGACGTCAGATTGAGGTTGTGCTGTAACGGTGGCGCATGGGATGAACAGCAACAGGCTGAGAAAGACACAAGCAAGCCAGTGCGGCATAACGCGTTTCCTCGATTCTCAAGACCCAATTGAAGTGCGAGCCAGAAGATTGTACCTGTGATGCAAGTGAGACGGCCGAAGGTTGTAGCAATTCTGACGCGTAGGCCGTCTCACGAAGGTAACGGAGCCCACAATTTCCGCCCAGTTTACGGAAGTTTGAGTCTTGGGTAAGCTAAGTTGACTTTGCGGGCGTCTCCCAGGAGGGAAGACTGCCTGAAATCTATACCAGCGTCGCTGACTGGAAGTCCCGGAGGCACGCCTGACTGCCGAGCGCAGGGGGGCAACCGTGGCACACGTGTCAGCGAAGAGCGGCTTCTTTAACGCCGCTTCGTTCTTGCTTTCGCTGGACCGTGATCTGGTCGCCTCGTCCACGTTTGTTTTTCACGAACTGGAGGTAGTTCATGTCAGATAGTCTGTTGCAACGCAGCGTAACGACGGCCGTGGCGCGAAATCTTGCGCATACGACCAAGACATCGCCAAAAATGATGTCGATCACGCCGCGCATGTTGTTGGGCATGCTGCCCTGGTTGGATGTGGAGGGGGGAACCTATCGCGTCAATCGGACGAAGGTGGAATTGAGTAAAGCGGAGCGGATCGAGGTTGATTGGAGCGAACAAGGGCCGACATTCTCGCCCGACGCCCTGCGCAGCGTACCTCTTTTCTCGCGACTTTCCGAGTCTGTTCTCGAACGCATGACCGGACGGTTTCGCACCGAAACGGTCTCGCTGGGCAACAACCTGGTGATTGAGGGAACTGACTTCAGCAAGTTCTTCATCATCGCCCAGGGGCAAGTCGAAGTGTTGAGCAAGGGGGCTCATGGGAGCGATCTGCGAGTGGCGTTGTTGACGGAAGGGGAGTTTTTCGGCGAAAGCGATCTGATCTCGGATCGAACTTCCGACGCAACCGTGCGGACGCTGACCCCCTGTGTATTGCTGTCGTTATCGCGCAAGGATCTAGATGAGGCCTTGGACGAAACAGCGGGGCCGCGGGCGGAATTTCAACAGGCCGTGGAGGAACATCGTCGCCTGCGGTCGACGGTGAATCGCTACGGCGAGCGGAACATCGACCTGGTGTCCGGATTCGCGGAGAACGTCGAGATTCCCGAGACGTTCGTCGACTATACCGCTCATCCTCGTGAGTATTCCCTGTCGTCGGTCCAGACGATCGTGCGAGTCCACTCGCGGGTCTCCGATCTTTACAACGGACCCTACGATCAGTTGGAAGAGCAGATGCGGCTGACGATCGAGGGGATCAAGGAGCGGCAGGAATGGGAGTTGGTCAATAGTCCCCGTTTTGGCTTGCTGCACTCCGTCGATCCCGCGATGCGCATCAGCACTCGCTACGGCGCCCCCACGCCGGACGACCTCGATGAATTGTTGGCGCTGGTCTGGAAAAAGCCCGCGTTTTTTCTCGCACACCCGCAAGCGATCGCGGCGTTTGAGCGGGAGTGTACTTGGCGAGGAGTTCCGCCCGAGACAACGACGATTCAAGGCCTGCGAGTGTTGTTGTGGCGCGGCGTGCCGCTGATTCCGTGCGACAAACTCGAAGTCAAGGGACGTTATGCCGCCAATCAATCATGGGGAACCACGAGCATCCTGTTGCTGAGAGTCGGCGAGGAAAACCAAGGTGTCGTGGGACTCACTCAAGCCGGGATTCCCGGACAAATCGGCCCCAGTCTCTCCGCGCGACTGATGGGCTTCGACAGTCTCGGGGTCGCGTCGTACTTGCTGACTCTGTACTTCTCCTGCGCTGTCCTGACCGATGACGCCTTGGCCGTCTTGGAAAACGTCGAGGTAGGTTACTACCACGACTACACCGTCCGAGAAACTCGCGATTTTGAGAACGGGCTGGGCATCTGACGTGCTTGTTGCTGCTCACGAGGTCGGTCGTGAGCGGTTGGCTGAAGCGACGATCGCCATCCCTGATTTCTCCTGCCTGACGCCTCTACATCCGAACTACTTTCGAAACCAATTCTCCCCAAGGATTCGCCCATGTCCGATAACTTGCTCCAGCGGAGTGTGACGACCTCGGTCGCCCGCAATCTAGCCAATACGACCAAGACGCGGCCGAAGATGATGTCCATCACGCCGCGTTATCTGCTCAGCTTGCTGCCGTGGGTGCAAGTCGATGGCGGCACCTATCGCGTGAATCGGACAAAGGTTGAGTTGGCGAAGGCCGAACGCATCGGAGTCGATCTCCAGGAAGGCGCGTATACCTACGCTCCCGAGTCGCTACGCAGCGTCCCGCTGTTCTCTAAAGTGCCAGGGGCCATTCTCTCACGAATGGCTACTCGCTTTAAGGTCGAAGAAGTTTCGCTGGGGAATAAGCTGATCGTTGAAGGAGAAGACCGCAGTAAGTTCTTCATCATTGCTCAAGGGCAAGTCGAGGTGCTCAGTCGCGGAGTCCATGGCAGTAACCTGCGAATTGCGCTACTGACGGAGGGCGAGTTTTTTGGCGAGACTGAATTGGTGTCGGATCGCCCGTCCGACATCACCGTGCGCACGATCACGCCCTGTGTTCTGTTGACGCTCTCCCGCAAAGACCTTGATTCCGTCTTGGGCGAATTGCCGAATCTCGGCGAGGAGTTTCGGCGCGCGATTGATGAACATCTCGAACTTCGTTCCACGGTGAATCGCTATGGCGAACGCAACATCGACTTAGTCTCGGGTTTTGCCGAAAACGTCGAAATCCCCGAGACGTTCGTCGATTACTCGGCCAAGCCCAGGGAGTACTCGCTGTCCGCCGTGCAAACCGTCGTACGCGTGCATACGCGAGTATCCGATCTCTACAACGGTCCCTACGATCAGTTGGAAGAACAGATGCGGTTGACGGTCGAGGGGATCAAGGAGCGGCAAGAATGGGAACTGGTCAACGGAAAGAAGTTTGGACTCGTTAATTCGGTCGATCCGGCGATGAGGATCAGCACTCGCTACGGTGCGCCGACTCCCGACGATCTGGATGAATTGCTGGCGCTGGTCTGGAAAAAGCCCGCCTTCTTTTTGGCGCATCCCAAGGCGATCGCCGCATTTGAACGCGAGTGCACTTGGCGGGGAGTGCCGCCAGTCACCACGAATCTCTTCGGTTCGCCCATGATCACCTGGCGAGGCGTTCCGCTGGTTCCCTGCGACAAGTTAGAGATGAAGAGCCGTTACCATTCCAATCAGTGGTTTGGCACGACGAGCATTCTGTTGATGCGAGTGGGTGAGTCGGAACAAGGGGTTGTCGGGCTCCACCAGGCGGGGATTCCGGGCGAGATCAGCCCGAGCCTCTCCGCTCGACTGATGGGACTCGATAGCCTCGGAGTCGCCTCCTACCTGCTGACCCTCTATTTCAATTGCGCGGTTCTCACGGACGACGCGCTTGCAGTGCTCGAAAACGTCGAGGTGGGCTACTACCACGACTACGATCATCGGCCCGCGAAAGTGAAGTAAGCGTTCTCCCTTGAACCTTAAGCATGAGTGCCCTGTTGTTGCTTTGTAAGGAGAACGATTATGGATCCGCTGTCCCCCGAGATCATTGCTCAATTGGCGTCGAAGTTATATCGCGAATCGACGTTGGACTCGTCCTCGTCCGTCCATGAACCGTCGCTTCATCCCAGTGAGTCGGCGCCGTCGAGCGATGTCGTGGTGGAAAAAACGGAGCACATTGCGCTTCCTGCCTTTAACCCACTATCGACTCAGGGCGCCGGCGTACGCGGCGGCACGGAATCTGGAGTCTCGTTGGAGGGGTTGCGCGCTTTTGTACGAGACGTGCGAGCGGGTGGGCCGGTGGGAGCGAACTCGGTCGGTGGGCCTCGCGAGGAAGACTGGCGACGACGCATCGCGAACGTTGCTGCTCGCCAGTCGGGTGCTCGGCCGTGGGATATCGCGTCCATACGGGCCGATTTTCCCGCGTTGAATCAGCGAGTCAACGGACACCCGCTGGTTTGGCTCGACAACGCGGCGACCACTCAAAAGCCTCGCGCGGTCATCGACGCCGTATCGCGGTTCTACGAACGAGACAACTCGAATATCCATCGAGCGGCGCATGCGTTGGCGGCCCGAGCCACCGACGCTTACGAGGGGGCTCGAGAAAAAGTACGTTCCTTCCTCAACGCCTCGTCGGTCCGTGAGATCGTGTTTGTGCGAGGGACAACTGAGGGAATCAATCTGATCGCCCAAACTTTTGGACGCAAGTTCCTGCAACCGGGCGACGAGATCCTTTTGTCGCAATTGGAGCACCACGCGAATATCGTTCCTTGGCAGTTAGTGGCGCGTGAACGAGGCGCTGTCATTCGTGTCGCCCCCGTCAATGATCGAGGGGAACTGATGGTGGACGAGTACCAACGATTGCTCGGCCCACGCACTCGTCTGGTGGGGCTGACCCATGCCTCCAATAGTTTAGGGACGCTGTTGCCGATTCACGAACTAACGGCCATGGCGAAACGACATGGCGCTCGAGTGCTGATTGATGGTGCGCAAACGGTCGCGCACGTCCCTGTCGATTTGCAAGCGTTAGGAGCGGACTTTTTCGTCTTCTCGGGACATAAGGTCTTCGGCCCAACCGGCATCGGAGCGGCTTACATCCGCGAGGAACTTCATGAACTCTTACCACCCTGGCAAGGGGGTGGAAACATGATTCGCGATGTGACGTTCGAAGAAACTCGGTTTGCGGAAGCGCCTGCCAAGTTCGAGGCAGGCACGCCTAACATAGCCGACGCCGTAGGACTTGGCGCCGCGCTCGATTATGTCGGACGCCTGGGTCTGCCCAACATTTGCCGTTACGAACATGAACTGCTTGAATATGCCACGGATCGCTTGCGGAGCGTTCCTGGAATCCAACTCGTGGGACAAGCTCGCGAAAAGGTCGGCGTGGTATCGTTCGTGCTACCTCCTTGGACCACCGAGCAGGTCGGGAAAGCTCTTGACCAAGAGGGAATCGCCGTTCGCTCGGGCCACCACTGCTCGCAACCTTCCCTCCGACGCTTTGGATTGGAAGCGACGGTCAGGCCGTCACTCAGTTTGTACAACACGCACGCCGAGATCGATCACTTGCAGGCAGTGCTTCACCGGCTCGCTCGCCGCAAGGCATTGGGACGCTAAATCGCTGTCCCCCTGATTTTGGGCGGGTTTTCCCTGCCCCGCTATTTGATCGGCTTTTTATTCATCTGTATACTTGCCGCCATCGCGTGGAAAGAAGTTTTCCGCCGCGCATGGTTTATTCGTTTCTGTCCAAGGGTTCGATAATGGGTAAGCGTATTTATGTGGGCAATCTGCCCTGGGCCACGACTTCGGCCGATTTGGAGTCGATGTTCGGCGAACATGGCGCCGTCGCCAACGCCGAAGTGATCATGGATCGAGCGACGGGCCGGTCTCGCGGTTTCGGCTTTGTGCAGATGAGCGACGATACGGAAGCCGATAACGCCATCAATTCTCTGAACGGCCAGGAAGTCAATGGTCGCCCCTTGGTCGTCAACGAAGCTCGTGAGCGCGCACCGCGACCGGGCGGAGGCGGTGGCGGCGGTCGATACGGTGGTGGTATGGGCGGTGGCGGTGGTCGCGGCGGGTACGGTGGTCGCTAGTCCTTTCGCGAGTCCTCGATTTAGCCGTCCCCATTGATTGTCTATTGTTGATTTTTCGCAGCATAAAACGGACGGCGGTATTCATCGGGCGTTTCCTTCCACTGGGGAGGAAACGCCTTTTTTTGCGCTCCGAGGCCGCTCGCCATGTAAAACCTGTGTGAAAGCGTAATCGTTGTGTAAAAGCGGACGTGTAGGTGCGGTTCTCGTTCCCTCGGCGAGTCGATTTCTCGTACAAGTACATCAGTCGCGAGGCCCGCGAGGCGAATCGGGGCCGACAACCTCTGGAACTTGGGAGTTATGAACATGGCGATCGCCGACCCGCAACTAGATGTGCAAGACGACCTGCCGGATATCTCGACGGTATCGGCCAACGCGCCGCCGCCCGCCCGGCTCGCCGAAAAACTCTACATGATGGCCGCCGTGTTGCTCCCGCCCATGGGCTTGATCGGCGCCATGGCTCTATGCTGGCAATGGGGCTTCATGGGGTGGAGCTACGTTGCGATGTTCGTCGGCGGTTGGATTCTGACCGCGTCGGGGATCACGATCGGCTTCCATCGACTGATCACCCATCGTTCCTTCGAAACTCACCGCCTGACTCGCGCCTTCTGGATGATGATGGGCGCGCTGGCCGTGCAAGGCTCGCCGCTCGTCTGGTGCGCGGTCCATCGCCGTCACCACGAATTGTCGGATCAGCCCGGCGATCCTCACTCGCCGCACCTGAATGGCAAGGGCTTCATCAACACGATTAAGGGCTTCTGGTACGCCCAAGTCGGTTGGCTCTTCTCGGGCTACTGGTCGACCCCCGAACTGAAACGCTATGTGCCCGATCTCCTCGAAGATCGCCTGCTGGTCGTAGTCGACAAGTTCTATTACCTGTGGGTGCTCATGAGCCTCGTGATTCCCGCGGGGATTGGTTACGCGGTCGAGAATGGTTGGAAGGGCGCTCTGCTGGGAGTGCTGTGGGGTGGCCTCGCTCGCATCTTCTTCACTCACCACGTGACCTGGGCCATCAATTCGGTTTGCCACTTGATGGGGCGCTACGACTACGAGTCGGGCGATGAATCGCGCAATAACCCGGTCTGCGCCATCCTGGCCATGGGCGAAGGTTGGCATAACAACCACCACGCCTTCCCGACTTCGGCTCGCCACGGTCTGGAATGGTGGCAGTTCGATTCCAGTTGGATCGTCATCCGCACCATGCAGATGCTGGGACTCGCCTGGAACGTGAAAGTGCCAAGCGAACGAGTGCTCGCGTCGCGCCGAGTTGCTCGGTCGTAACAGTCATCCCTCGCATCCCGTACTGACCACGAATCACTCGAATCGGACGAATCAAGAGCCGGAGTTGAGTTCGTGGTACGCGACGGACTGTAGCTGACTATGGGGAGTTATTCCGAGCGTACGCGATGACGCTCAATAACTCCCCTTCTCTGTCTGGATTCGTGGCATTCGAGCGATTCGTGGTCCAACGACATCCGTGGTTCCCACCTGCGAATTCGACCACGAGCCATCCGTGAGTGATTCGACCACGAATCACTCGAATCGGACGAATGAAGAGCTGGAGTTGAGTTCGTGGTACGCGATGGACTGTAGCTGACTAAGGGGAGCTATTCCGAGCGTAAGCGATGACGCTCAATAACTCCCCCCTCCGTCTGAATTCGTGGAATTCGAGCAATTCGTGGTCCAACGACATCCGTGGTCCTGACGCTAGCCAATTAGGCGCCCGCTTCGGCGCCTGCTCCCCCGCCGGCATCGACCGTGGTGCGTGAGCCAAGTTCGCGGTCGAGATCCAGCAGCGCCGAGGGGTCAGCCTTCACCAGTTCGAACTTCGACACGATGTCGCGCGACGTTCGTTCTTCCTCCACTTGCTCGGAGATGAACCATTGGAGCTCCACCAGAGCGGCGAAGGCGCGCTCCTTGAAGGCCAGTTCGTACAACGAGTCGATCCGGCGACTGACTTCTTCTTCCTGCTTGAGCGCCTCGCTGAAAACTTGCGGGATCGAATCGTAGTCGGCTCGCGGCGAGCGAATTTCGCGCAGGACCACGCGGCCGTTGCGAGCGAGCAAAAAGTCGTACAGCTTCATCGCGTGGAGGTATTCCTCCTGGCTCTGCACCCGCAACCACTGGGCGCACCCGCGAAAATTGACCCTTTCGCAGTACGCAGACATCGCGAGATAGTTGTACGACGAATAGAGTTCGGTGTTGATTTGGTCGTTTAACGCTTCTTGCACTACGGTGCTCAACATGGCTTTGCTTCCTTATCGCTGGGCTTCCTTAGGTATCAGGTGAAACAGTTCGCGTAGGGTATCGGGAGAAGCGCCAAGCGCCCAGCCCGCTCCAATCGCCGCCAGCAAGCCGTCCAGCGCGCCGGCATCTCCATGACTCTCCGACGGGAGCACATCCCGCCACGGGCCCAGATCTTGAGTGTCGTCGCCTTCGGCTAGCAGGATCGAGCCAGAATGTTCCATCACGACTCGTCCGCCTCGACCGCGATGTTTCGCCACCGTCGACGAGGCGCCGTCGCGCGCGATAAACAGTACGCTTCCCTTACATTTTTCCGCCATGGCCGCGACCTCTGGATCGTCCGCGTTCAAGACGGCCGTGCCGGAGGGAAGCACGACATCGATCACGGTGCGCAGTGCACGCACGTATTTTTCCGCCGATTCAAGTCCACACAGATCGCGATCGGCCAACGGGCCGCACCAGGTGACCACGCCCACTTGCAAGCGATCAGCTCCAAATCCCTCGCGGACGATGCCCGCGACGGCGGCCTCAAATACGGCCGCCGTGACCTCGGGGTTGAGCAGCAGATCGCGCGTACGCGTCCACTCCGAGTCGCGAGCATCTCGCTGCCGCCGATTTCCTACCACGATCCCCTCTTCGCCCACGCGTCCCACGCGGTGACCGAGCGCGGCGAGGATGTGGGAAATCCAGCGAGCGGCCTGGGGGACGCCGCGATGTCCACTCACGCCCACCAAAGGAATACGCCCGTCGGCGCCCGGTGGGAAAAGCAGATCAATGATCGACTCGCCCACGGGACGAGGCAGACCGCTGGTCGGCTCGATATGCATGCGCAACCCAGGGCCCGCGTTGACTTCGACCACGCCGCCGCGCTGTTCTTCCAGCGGTCGACTGATGTCGGTAGCCACCACATCGACGCCGGCGATATCGAGACCAATCACGCGCGCCGCTTCGACGGCTCGCGCCGCCACTTCCGGGTGAACTCGATCCGTAACGTCGCTGGCGGTGCCCCCCGTGCTCAGGTTGCCGTTGCGGCGAATCAAGACCGTAGCGCCCGCGGGCGGAATCGACTCCGGCGAATAGCCTTGTTCGGCGAGGACCTCTAACCCAATGGCATCGAGTTTGATGAAGCTGAGTACCGTGGAATGGCCATCGCTGCGGCGCGGGTCCCGGTTCACCTCGTCCACTAACTGCGAGATCGTCGATTTGCCGTCGCCGACCACTTGCGCGGGTTGACGGATGGCGGCCGCGATCAGCCGGTCGCCAATCACCAGCAGCCGATGATCCAGGCCTTCGATGAACTGCTCGACCATGATGTGGCGACTCTCGTCGCGAGCGGTGGCGTACGCTTTCGTCACCTGCTCGCGCGTGGTCAAGTTGGTGGCGACGCCTCGGCCATGATTCCCGTAACGCGGTTTGACGACCACGGGCAGCCCCAGTTCGAGCGCCGCATTCCAAGCATCTTCCGCGTCGACGACGGGGCGGCCGAGCGGGACGGGGACGGCGACGGCGCGCAACAACTCTCGAGTCAGTTCTTTGTCTTGAGCAATCGTTTCGGCGATCGCGGCCGTGCGATCGGATTCCGCGGTGCAAATCCGTCGGGCTCGAGCTCCATAGCCTAACTGCACGAGACTTTCGCGATTCAAGCGGCGAATCGGAATGCCTCGAGCCTTCGCCGCACGGACGATCGCTCCCGTGCTGGGCCCCAATCGCACGTCGTACGCCAGCTCTTTCAATTCGTTCAACTCATGCACAATGTCGAAGGCGCTATCGTGTACCGCGGCCAGGCAGAGACGGCGGCCAGTTTCCAGGCAGGCGCGACCGAGCGCTTCCTCTTCATACTGCAAAGCAACTCGATATACCCCCTCCTCTTCCAGCTCTCGAGCTCGACCGAAACCGCAGTTGCTGCCGGCCAGCGTCTGCAACTCCAGCGAGACATGCTCGAGAATGTGCGCGAGATAGGTTCCGCGCTCGAGTCTTTGAAAGAACCCGCCTCGTTCGCCCACGCTGCAGCGGTGTTCGATCAGGGACGGCAGCCAAGATTTAAGTCGATCGTTAAAACCAGGGATTTCCTCGGACGAATGGTCCTTGTAGTCTCCCAGATCGACTTCCGCCTCTAGCACCGGAAAATTAGCCCAATAATTGGGGCCTCGCAGCGCCCAAACCCGCCGAAACTCCATCGTTGCACCCTTGCAGTCGAACTGCTCCGTCGCGCGAACAACGACTCAACGGATTCGAATGTCCGTTGAGTCGTTAGGCGCCTCGAATCTCTTGGCCGTGGCAAAGCACTAGCGGTGACTCGACGTCTGCGAAGTCTTGAGGGCGTCCTTCAGGTTGACTTCGCGAGCCGCGGCGTCGACCGTGAGATGCTTCTTCATGACTTCCACGGCGCCGTCAATGGTGTCGGCTTGCAGCAGCACCAGATCTCCGGGCTGCATGCGTCGTAGCACCGTTTCGACCGCCAGTTCCCAGCCTTGCACGGGCGTCACCTGTTGCACTCGCTTGCCCTGCGACAATCCCGTCTGGAACAGTCGAGTGATATCGCCCGGTTGACGTCCACGGATGTAATGATCCTCGTACAGAATCACCTCGTCGAACGCTTCGCCCAACAAGGCGCCTTGGTCCACCATGTCGCAGTCGCGACGGTCGCCCGCCGCCGAATAAACGGCTAAGCGTCGAGCATGGGGGAACTGAGCCAGTGTTTCGAGCATGGCTTTCAGCGACGAGGTGTTGTGGCCGTAGTCGACCACCACCGTCGCTCCGCCAATCTCGACCAGATTGAACCGACCCGGCGACTTGTCCAGACTCGCCGAAAACGACTCGAGCCCGTTGCGAATCACTTCCGCCGGAATGCCGAGCGCCCAGTTGGCTGCCGTCGCCGCCAGCACGTTTTCCACTTGGAACAGAATCTTCCCATTGTGAGTGAGCGGGATTCGCTCCAGCGATAACAGAGGAATCTCCAACTGGCCTTCGGCGACGACAATCGAGTTGTCGCGCACAAAGACGACTCGACCGCCCAGTCCGCGGTGGGTCGCCATCACCGGATGTTCCGGGTCGCGGCAGAAGTAGACGACCGAGCCGGGGCAATGTGCGGCCATTTCGGCGGTCAGCGGGTCGTCGGCCTTCAGCACGGCCGTGCCTTGCGGCGAGACCGCGTCGACGATCGTGCGCTTCACGCGAGCCAATTGCTCCTTCGTGTCGACGCCGTTCAGGCCCAGGTGGTCCCCTTCGCCAATATTCGTCACCACCGCGACGTCGCAGCGGTCGAACGCGAGCCCCTCGCGCAAAATGCCGCCCCGAGCCGTTTCGAGCACGGCGGCTTCCAACGTCGGGTTCATCAGCACGTTGCGAGCACTGCGAGGGCCACTGCAGTCCTCGACGTCTACTCGACGGCCCGCGACATAAATGCCATCAGTGCAGGTGAAGCCCACGCGTTTGCCCGATGTCGCCACAATGTGAGCGCACAAGCGAATGGTCGTGGTCTTGCCATTCACGCCCGTGACCGCGATTACTGGGATACGCCCCGTCTGACCCGCGGGAAACAAACCATCCATGATGGCTTGGCCCACTCGCTGAGCCGATTCGGTGGAGGGCGAGCAGAACTGTTCCAGGTTGGGGCGAGAGGCGACGGAGACGACGCCTCGCGCTTGACCATCCAACGGCGCGGTCAAATCGGGCGCCGCCAAAGCGAATTCGGCGACGTCCAAACCGAGCATCCGGGCGCCTTCGACCAATTGAATAACGAGCTCGGGATGGAACGCTTCTTCCACCTCGACCCACCGCGGCGCGGCGCCTTCCGGATCGGCGGTTACTTGTCGCACCGCGCTCACACATCGCTGGTTCGCCACCAGAATATGATGATTGGCCAGCGGTACGGCTTCATCGGGATCGAACATCGGCACGCCCGCCGCTTGCAGCAGCCGCCAGACAACGTTCGGATCACGCAACAAGGACTCCGCCACGGCGCTCGTTCGATCAGTCAATGCACCCTGGAAGCGATGCTGTCGATTGCCCCAGCCCAGTTGCCAGACCTCGGCGTCGGGTGACTTCAAGATCGGAACGTTGCGGGCGGCCGCCGCATTGAGAATTGCCGCCGTCGCCGCTGGCAGGCGCCAAGCGAGGGCGTTTTGACGCAGTTGGCTCCAGCCGGACGCCACATCAAATTCACCGCCTTTAACGACGGCCTTCACGAAGTCGACGGCAAAATCGAGGCAGGCGCGTCCCAGCCGCTCGTCTTCGTAACCGACGACGACCTGATACACGCCCGCTTCATTCATCGACGCGACCGTCATCGTCGAGACTCGACCGCCCAACGCTCGCTGCAACTCCAGGGCGACTCGCCCCAGTATCCGCGGCGCTTCCGACTCCTGGTGCAGCGGCTGCCAACCCGCGTCGCGAGCACAGCCCGCATCGCAGTTGCCGTGCACGGTCATGCAGAAGTGGGTGAGCTTTTCCGACCAGAGCGCGGCGTTAGACGCCCGCGCTCTCGAATCAACGCTTAAGTCGCGTTGGTCGAACCAAGCCTCGAAAACCGGATTCAGACTCCAAATACTCGGACCCCGCAAGGTCAGGACTTTTCGAATTTCCATACGGATCCAACAAAAAGGGAGAGGCGACTCGATCTGGGCGGCGTTGCTCGTGGCTCCTTGGACCCTCGGGCCAATTACCTCGCGCTCAACAACCGCTCGTCAACGCCCGGAATGTCAATGCAATGTTCTGGAGGGTGAGACTCGCGACTAAAGTCTTCAAAACAAGCGTCAGGACATCCCTGAAGACGCACGAACTGGAAGGCAGGTCATTCGACGCATCAAATCTCGTCTCGCTGTTGCCAGCGGTGCGTGATCCCACGCGTCGGCATGGGTGGTGGACCGCAACCAAGCTCGTGTCCGATGACAGCCGGAGTTTATCGTCATTCTCGAAAACGCTTCTAGTCGGATTTCCGCCGACTCTTGCTAGGTCGATGACAACGCAAACTACCACAGTCATCCAAACTTCGCGGTCTAGCGAGCAGAGACGTTTACCACGTCTGCCCACTTCGCCCCGTTGACTTCGATTGACACGCGTGTGTCGAACTCATCGAATCTCCGGCGGCTTCCTTACCGCTGCGCCGATCACCATCACGGATCTTTGCAATCCGTGGGATGTCATGCTCACGCCGCCTTCCTACGTAACCGCCTTGGTTTTGGATCGCACGCATTATCTGCCACCCGAACCGTAAATGCCAGCATGATTCGGCCGATAATTTCCAGGTTGCCGATACCGCCAGCCCCGCAATGTCCCCACAGAATCGTATACTCGGCTGCGGCGGAATCTCGTTATATTTTCGCCAGAGCCCCCAAGAACTCCTGTCTGCCGTTGGATCACTCTCCGCCCGTGACTCGTCCCACCGCTCATCACGCTTCCACGCTCGCTTCTTTGCCGCCCCGGCAACGAACGGTTCTTGAGTCGCAACTTCAATCAGGTGAAAAGGTTGTGGCTGTTGTTGCGACGGATTTGGACCATCGACTGCGGTTTGCCGTCGAGTGGCTCGTCCTGACCAATCAGCGTTTACTTACCGCTCGCACTGCCGAATCGATCGGAACTTCTTTATCCGAAGCCGGGGGGGGGAGCGGAAATGAGTGGCAGAGCTGGCCCCTCACGCCCGATCTCACAATTCGGACTTCCGAGTCGGGAGGCGTGGGGTTACTTGAACTGGCCGGCGCCAAGCAACGCTTGGCCATCTGGCGTTACACCACCGACCGTGTGGCCGCGTTGCATCCCTTCGCACAACAAGTCCGGCAGGCGTTGCCACGTAGCGCTGCGAGTGGCAACGCGGTCGGACTCGGGACTTCCATCTGTCCCAACTGCGGCGCCGTGGTGGGAGCGGACGGCATCTGTGCCTCCTGCTCGCCCACGCTTCAACCGCCTCCGCGTCAGGCTCTTTATCGACTTGCACGTTTCGCTCGCCCTCGTGCTCGTCTGATTGCGTTGGGAGCAGTCTTGCTATTGGCGAGCACAGCCGCGGGCCTTGTCCCCCCATACATCGTTGGCCCCTTTTACGACGAAGTCCTCGATCCGCTCGACGCAAAGCAGACAGTCCCGATGTCGCTGGTGGCTTGGTATCTCGGCTGGTTGACCGGCGCCGCGGTGCTCGCCTGGTGGCTCGGCTGGGCGCGAAATTACGTCTTGTACTTGGCCAGCGAACGAATCAGCGCGGACCTGCGCTTAGAAACTTACGCGCATCTGCAAAAGCTCTCGCTTGAATTTTTCGGCGGGCAGCGGACGGGCGATTTGATTTCGCGAGTGTCGAGCGACACGGATCGCATCTGTAGTTTCTTGTCCGCCGATGCACTCGACTTCATCACCGACTCGCTGCTCATTCTGTGCACCGCGGCGATTTTGGTTTGGATCAATCCCACGCTGGCGCTCGTGACGCTCGCGCCGTTAGCTCCGATCGCCTGGCTGGTGCAACGGCTCCGCGGTCGCTTGCGTCACGGTTTTGCTCGCGGCACCACGGCATGGGGCGACATGGTAAGCGTTTTGGCCGACACCATTCCTGGTATTCGAGTCGTGAAGGCGTTTGCGCAGGAGAGTCGCGAAGTCGAGAGATTCGCGAGTTCCAATCAGCATGTACTCGACGCAAACAATCGAGTGAATCGACTGTGGTCCTTCTTCGGGCCGCTCGTCACCTTCTTGACCGAATGCGGCAGCTTGGTGATTTGGGCTTGCGGCGTCTGGCTGATCTTGCGCGGCGAAGTGAATGTCGCGGTGCTGCTGCAGTTCGTCGCGTACATCGGACGCTTCTACACGCGTTTGGAATCGATGAGTCGCATCTTGGCGTCGGTGCAGCGAGCGGGCGCGGCGGCTCATCGCATCTTCGAGATCCTCGATCGATCTCCCAGCGTCCCCGAACCGGTTGATCCGATCGCGCCGGGGCGAGTACGCGGCGACATCAAGCTCGCGGGCGTCCGCTTCAAGTATGGAAAACGCGAAGTGATCCATGGCATCGATTTGGAAATCCGCGCGGGAGAAATGATCGGGCTCGTAGGCGCCAGCGGCGCTGGGAAAAGCACGCTGGTCAATCTGGTCTGTCGCTTCTACGACGTCGGTCAAGGCGCCATCTTGGTCGATGGAGTCGACATCCGGCGGTTTCCCGTCGAACAGTATCGGCGGAACATCGGGATGGTGCTTCAGGAGCCGTTCTTGTTCTACGGCACGATCGCCGAGAACATCGCCTACGGACGACCCGACGCCACTCGCGAGGAAATCGTGGCGGCCGCTCGTGCAGCGCACGCTCACGAGTTTATCTTGCGATTGGCCGACGGTTACGACTCGCTGGTCGGCGAGCGAGGGCAAGCGTTGTCGGGCGGCGAACGCCAACGTATCTCGATCGCCCGCGCTCTGCTGACCGATCCTCGCATTCTGATTCTCGACGAGGCCACGTCCGCCGTCGACACGCAGACGGAGCGCGAGATTCAGGGAGCGCTCGATACACTGGTCCAAGGTCGGACCACCATCGCGATCGCGCATCGCTTGAGTACGCTGCGCAAGGCCGACCGCATCGCGGTGGTCGAAGCGGGCAAGATCGTCGAGATTGGTCCGCACGAGCAGCTTTTAGCGCGCGAAGGCGCTTACTTCCGTCTGCATCAGGCGCAGATGAAATTGGCTCAACAAATTGGAATCGGTTGAAGGCCCTCGCCATGTCGCACGCACCCTCGCCGCATGATCAACCGTCGGGCGCCGAACCTCGGCCTCATCCCCCTTCCTTCACGCTCGAACGTGACAATTGGGGACGATTGGTGGTCATCTTGGAGGATGGGACTCGTTATTCGCCCGTTTCGGCCGTTCGCATGTTCCCGATCTCTTCGCCCGACGGACCTTTGTCGTTGTGCGACTCGCGTGGACGCGAAATCGCCTGGGTCGAACGGCTCGACGACACCAGCCCGACGACTCGCCGCCTGCTCGAGGATGAACTGGGACAACGTGACTTCATCCCCATCATTGAACGCATCTATTCAGTGTCGAGTTTGACCGAGCCGTGTGAATGGGATGTGGCGACCGATCGAGGCCGCGCGACCTTTGTGCTCAAGGCCGAAGAAGACTTTCACCGCATCGGACCCCATCGAGCGCTCATCGTGGACGCTCGAGGCCTGCGTTTCCTCTTGCCCGATTCCCGCCAATTGGACGCCGCCAGCCGCCGCTACGCCGAGTGGTGGGGGATGTAGGGGAACACAAAACCGGTCCGTCTGATCCGATTAGTGAAGATCAGTGACGATAGGAGTTCCCTTTTCTTTGGTTCCGGGCGGGGCAAGGATTAGGAACACTGATCTTCACTGATCGACACTAATAGAGTTTCATTTTCAGCGAGGGGACAAAGTTGTTTCCTTGATGTTGGCTCACCGAGTGATTCGAGCCGCTGCCGCTGCCGTTGATTGCGCGAACCTTGGCCCCATCCCCGTTCTTTCCCACGCTCGAAGGTGACAATTGGGGACGATTGGTGGTCATCCTGGAGGGTGGGATGAGGCGACCTATCGAGGTCGCGCGACTTTTGTACTCAAGGCCGAAGAGGAATTTCACCGCATCGGTCCCCATCGAGCGCTCATCGTGGACGCTCGAGGCCTGCGTTTCCTCTTGCCCGATTCTCGCCAATTAGACGCCGCCAGTCGCCGCTATGCCGAGTGATGGGGAATATAGGTAAACACAAAAACGGTCCGTCTCATTCGATTAGTGAAGATCAGTGACGATAAGTGTTCCCTTTTTCTTTTGTTCAGGCCGGGGAAAGGAAGGGGAACACTGATTTTCGCTGATCGACGCGGATGGAGTTCAGTTTTCAGCCTGGGGACGTTGGCGTTTCCGCGGCGACCTTTTGGCAAATTGCATCCAACATCGCGGGAATCGTGTACGGAGCGGCTTCCACGGTTGGAGCGAATCCTAATTCTCGCAAGGTCGCCGTCGTGATGGGGCTGATGCTGGCCAACCGCGCGTGGGCGAGTCGCTCGCCGAACAGTGACACTGTCGAGCGAGCGATCGCGGAACTCGTCACCGTCACCCAATCCACCTCGCCCGCTTCCAATCGGCGGGCAATCTCGGGCGACGCTTCACGTACATCGGTGCTCGCATAGGCCACCACCTGAACGACGTCCGCGCCGGCGGCGGCGAGTCGTTGCGGCAGGATGTCGCGTCCGCGACTGGCTCGCACTATCAAGAAACGCCGTCCAGGGGCTTGTGGTTCCAAGGCCTCGGCCAGCGATTCCGCTCGAAACTCCAGCGGCTGCAAGTCGGCCCGCAGATGATGGCGAGCGAGTTCAGCGGCAGTGCCTGGACCGATCGCCGCCAGCCGACTGCGGCCGAGCACTCGATGATCCAATCCGAGTTGCCACAGTCGTTGGAGGAAGTAGCGGACGCCATTGCCGCTGGAAAAGACGATCCAGTCCATGGGAGTCGCCGACGCATCCGCGAGCTGCCGCAGTGCGGCATCGACCTCCGTCCAGTCGGCGGGAGGGCCGATTTCAATCGCGGGCTGGACCAACACTTCCGCGCCCAGCTCGCGGAGCGGTTCGGCGATCTCGTCAATTTGGTCGGCGGGACGAGTAACCAGAACGACCGTGCCCCACAAGGGACGTCGCTGGAACCAATCCAGTCGATCTGCCAGTTGGACCACCGAGCCAATAATGACAATGACGGGGGGACGCAGCTTGGTTGCGGGGACTAGATGGTCGGTGAGTTGCCCCAGAGTGGTTTGAATCACTCGCTGATCCGGGAGACTGCAGCGCCGCACAATCGCGGCCGGCGTATCGGGCGACTTGCCGGCGGACATTAGGGCGGAGGTCCAGGTCGGCGCCGTGGTGACGCCCATGTAAAAGACGAGCGTGCCTGGAAACCGAGCCAACTCGCGATAGTCGAGCGACGACGTGGTCTTCTGCGGATCTTCCTGTCCTGTGACGAACGCCACGGCGGATGCCACGTCGCGATGAGTGACGGGGATGCCCGCGAAACTGCCGGCCGCTACCGCCGTGGAAACTCCCGGCACGATTTCGAATTCAATTCCCGCGGCTCGCAGCGGCTCGCATTCCTCGGCGACTCGTCCAAAGATCCCCGGATCGCCCCCCTTCAGCCGCACGACCGTTTTTCCAGCCCGAGCCAGTGCGACCAATTCGAGATTGATCTCCTCCTGCGTCCATTGACGCATGTAGCCGTGACGTCCGAGACAAATGACGTCCGCGTGGGGCGCCGCCCGACGCACGATCAGCGGATTCACCAGATAGTCGTACAGCACTACATCGGCTCGTCGCAGGCATTCGACGCCGCGCAGCGTGATCAGTCCGGGGTCGCCCGGTCCCGCACCGACCAGATATACTTTGCCCAGTCTGAGAGGGGTTGACGCCGAGTCGTGTGTCGGCTGCTCACTCTTCTCCATCGCGTCTCATTCCTCTGTTTGCGATCATTCCGTTGTCTCTCCCCGGCCCCTCTTCCGAATTGCCCGCCTCCCCCGCTCCGCTGGACGTGGAACGTCGACGGACTTTGCAACGTGGTTTCGAGCGAGCGTGGCGGATGCTCCAGGAAAACCCCACAGCGCGGGAATCGCCAGCCGACCAGGGAGGAACCCCTTCCCGCGAGGCGCCCACCGTCTGGGAAGTACGCCAGAGTTTGCTGTTGCAGTGCGTTGTCGGCGACCCGGCGAGCGCACTTTATGCGGACGCCTTCCTCCTACACTTGCGTCAGTTCGATCATACCAAGAAACGCTTCTCCCTTGGTCGGTGGACTCGGCAGGCCGGCTTGGTCAGCTCGGCGTTGCGCCAAGACTGGTCGCGCGTGCTGTCCCAAGCTCCCTCGGTGCTGGCGGAAGACCCAGGGAATATGCCGGTTTTGCTGGCCCTCATTGATGCTCACCACGCGTCGGGACATCGCGAGTCGGCGTGGCGATATGCCGAGGAAGGATTGCGTTTATCGCCCAACGATGTCGAACTCGGCCGACGATGTGGGCGAGTTACCGCCAGTTTCGGGTGGTTTGAACGATCAGCCGACTACTGGCGGCAGGTCGCCCAGGCTCGTTCGTCCGACCCGGAGGCTCGCCGGATGCTCGCCGTGCTGGCTTTCTCCTCCGAGCTCGACAGGTCCAAACTGGCCGGGGATGATGTCAGCCGCCCAGGGGACGTCGATTCGCTGCTCGCCGCGATTGACACGGCCCTTGAAGAGGATGGTGTTGAGCAAGCGGAAGCCTTGCTCCAGCAAGGGCTTGCAGTCTGCGGGCAGGACTCGCGGTTGCAAGACCGCCGCGAGTCGATTCAGTTGGCTCGCCATCGCCGACAAGTTACACTGGCACGAAGATTGGCCGCTGCCGATCCCCAGCCTGTCTGGCAGCTACTTGTGGACCAACTGAACGACAGCTTATCTCGGTTGGAACTCGAACTCTTGGTCGCCCAGACTCGACGCTACCCGACCGATCCCCTGCTCCATGCTCGTTTAGGTCGCCTTTTGGCTCAGCAGCGGAAGTGGGACGAGGCGGCTCGCTGCTGGCAAGTGGCGACCGAGGCGGAAGACCCGCGAGTGTCGGGGCTGGCGTGGCATGAGTTGGGGGAAATTCGCCAGCGCGGCCGGCAGTTTTCTGAAGCTCGCGATTGCTATGGTCGAAGTTTAGCGTTGGCGATGGGCGAAGGGACGCGGGAAATCCGGCTGCGGGCGTTGGCTCGAGCCGCGACTTTGGCCGAGGCCTGCGGGGATTTCGTGGCGGCGGAAGCATTTCGTGCCGAACGGACCGCTCTGACGCCTAGACAAGACGAAGGAAATCCGCCATAAAATCGGGTCCGCGCGGGAGGCCTGGGCGCGTCCCTCAGGACCAGGGTTCGCGGATTGAACGTACATTAGGACTTGGATCTAACGAAAAATGCCCCATACCAAGAGCGCCAAGAAACGACACAAGCAGAGCGAAGCGAGCCGGACGAAGAATCGAGCCGTGAAGTCGTCGCTGAAGACGATCGGCAAAAAGATCCGTGACGCCGCCGCCAAGGGAAGCATCGAGACGGCTGAAAAGGAACTCCGCGCCGCCGCTTCGAAGTTGGATCGAGCCGCCGCCAAGGGGGTGATCCACGCCAACGCCGCTTCGCGCACCAAAGCGCGTCTCTCCGCTGCGGTCAAGAAGGCCAAAGGCAAGTAGCCAAGCAGGCTCGTAGGCTGAAAGAGGCGAGTAGCCAATACTTGGGCAGCGGAAGTCGCAAGATTTCCGCTGCGGTTGCTATTGCGAGTCGGGGGAAAGTCCCGTCACGTTTCTTGCTGCGCGGTTTCTTGCCCGCGGGGCTGTCGCACGAAAAGACTACTAGCGGCCCAAGTGCTCCTAGTTGGACAGCGCCAGATTTATCCGCTTGAGTCAACTGTAACCGGTTACGGTGAGTACTTAAAACGGATCAAGCAATCGAAGGCGTCGGCATGGATCCTCACTGATCGGATACCACGCTTACCGTTGATAGATCGGCAAATAGGCTCGATCCAACTGCAACATGATCAGGTTGCAGGCCGTGACATAAATGGGGCCGATCGCGCCATCCCATTTGCCATCCTCGGACTGTTCGCCCGAGATCTTGGCGTAGAGCTTGTCGCGGAACGTTTCCCACTCTTTGGGGCCTTGGCGGTAAATGACCTGCGAGTAATAAACGTAAGTGTAGTGCCAGTGACCAAATGACCCGCTGGCATCATTCAGATTGCTCAACTGCTGTTTGCAGTATTTGAGCATTTCGGGGACATGTTTGCCGTCGTAGTCGCCCGCGTTATACAGGGCGGCGAGGGCGGCGGCCGTAATGGCGGGGCGCGAGCTGCCTCGATTGCGGAAGCTGTACGAAATGCCGCCGTCCGCATTCTTGCACTGGTAGATATATTCTTTGGCTCGGTCAATCACTTCGGCGGGGACTGGAATTCCCGCATTGCGGCAACCTCGCAAACCTTGGACCTGGGTGATGGTCGTCGACCCTTCGTCGAAGTCGTTGCCATCCTTCGCGCTCACATAGCCCCAGCCGCCCGAGCGGGTTTGAGCCTGACCGCTGAATTTCACCGCTTTGTTCAGGACGTCGAGCAATTCCTGGCGACGTTCCGCGTCTTCCTCTTCGCCCAGCACTTGCGAGAGGAACAGCATCGAAAATCCGTGACCGTACGTGTACTGCTGATCGGTATTCGGATCGCCAATCAAGCCGTTCTGGCGAACTTTATTCTGGATCAGGTAATCGACGCAGCGGCGGATGTTCTTCGCATACGGGCCTTGCGTTGTGGTCGAACCCGAGCAGATCAAGGCGGTGCCCGCCAAGGCGGTCATGGCGGTGGGATAGTTCTGTGCGGTCCAATGGCCGGCCGAAGATTGCGTGCGAGCGACCCATTTCAACCCGCGATCGATGGCTCTTTCCCAGGCGGGGTCTTTCCGGCGAGCGGCCGAGGCGTCGGCTGGCGTCCAGGCCGTGGCCGCGAGCCCTGTCAAGCCAGGCAGAGTCGCCGCGCCCGCCCAACCTCCCAATTGCTGCAACCAAGTGCGTCGATTGATAGGGTGAGGAGTCATCCGATTTCCTTTTTGTGGCGAGTCGCCCGCCTGGCTAGTACTTGGGAATGGGAATCAGGGGGCCGGAAGGTTGTGGGTAAGGAGGTTCGTAATCGGGGACAAGTTCGATGCCGTAGCCACGCGCCCTTTCGTCCGCGGCCCGCTTCGCCCAGGGGGTTCCTGGGTGGTCGTGAATCACCGCCTCGAACAACTCATCGGCCTTTTCAATATACGGCTGGGATTCCTCGGGTCGCAGTATTTCCTTGCGAGTATGGATGTCCCAATGCACTAAAGTCAGGTTGGGAGCCTTGGTCAATGGCACGACCTTGGGGTTCTTCATGAACCATTCCAAGTAAGCGCCATACTCGTAGATCCTCGCCTGATAAGCGATTAACTGGGCATAGATTAGATCGTAATTCGCCTGCCACCGAGGTGAGGCCTCCTGCTCGCGAAGATGCTTGATTTTTTCAATCTCTTTTTGAGCGCGAGCGAGGTATGGGAGATAGGCGCGAGCATGAGCTTGCGACTCGATGGCCTGCCTGATGAATTCCTCGGGGCGCGGTGAGAAGTGAATCCGCATCTCCACCGCTTTCGAAATCTGCGGATTGTAAGGGTTAAGCCCTTCGATCACCTGCCAAATGGTGGTGCGCAGAGGCGAATCGTCGCGGTCGCGGAAGACTTCCAGTCGAGAGCGTAAGTCCGGGATGTAGGGACGCATCGCCTCCAGTTCGTACTTCTGCTTCTCGCCTCGCACCAAGTTCGTTTCGACGCTTGGCAACAAGAAGAACACACCGCCCGTCTCGCGAGCCATGCGAGTTTGCTCGTAGGAGCCGAATCCCGCGGGATGTGCGTCGTGGCGACGACGCAAGCCATCGATCTGCAACTGCTCCACAAAACCAGTCTCGGGCCCGCGATCGATCGGCAGCCAGTGAATACGCTTGGTTTGAGGATGCTGCCACCGCATGTGGGCGTAGGGATAACCAAAGACCGCCTCGCGTCCCAAAACGTAGATGCGGCAGTGAGCAGCCTTAGCCTCCGCGATCGCTTGTTCCAAGAAACGTTCGTTCGATTCCCGCTCCCCGCTCTCGTCGGTCACCAGCACCAGCGCCATCTGCCGACGTTCTCGCTGCACCAATTCGCGAACTTGAGCGATCGAACGTCCGACCGCCTGGCACATCATCTCCTTGCCCGAAGGATCGACGGGAACCTGATCGATGGCCGAGCGAATCTCCAGGAAGTCTCCCGTCGGTTTGGGCGTGTGGTTCATAAACCCTGCCCCATAGCTGGTGATGGATGTCAGTAAGGAACGATTGTCCTTCCCATTGGCCAGTCCCAACTCGACGTACACGCGATCAATGCGGTCGCGAATCTCCTTCTGGTCGTCCTTCATGCTCTCCGATTGGTCGAAGCACCAGACCACCAGAACTTCGCCCTTCGACAGCATCCAAAGGATTTCTTGCGTGATCCGATCCATGGCCTGCTGATAGTTTTCGACGATCTGGCGAGCGTCGCCGATGGCGCCCTCGGGCGCTTGAGCAATGAGTCGTTGCGTGGATGGGGCGTCGTCAATCAGGCCCTCAATGGTCAGCCCCGTGTCGGAGGCTTGTTCCATCACGCCTTTGTCGAGCACAGGCGCAGAGATATCGCCGCCGGCGGAACCACCCACGACGCCCGGCGTCGAGGCATCGGACACGCCAACGGCCGGCGTCGAGTAACTGGTTGTGACATCTGGTCGAGTAGCCGCTTCGATGATGTCGTCCAGTTCCGTCTTGAGCAGATCGTCTGGCGGACGCTCCGTGATCGGATTCACCACGATCACGCGATCCACCAACTTCAGCGGCTCGCTCACGGTCGCCAAGGCCAACGCCACCAGCCCCGCGGCGTTCACCACCATCGAAGTCACGCTGGCGCCGCACGCTCGCCAAAAATCGCTAGTCCACGAGGATTCTTCTTGATACTCCTCGCCCTCTTCCTCTTCTTCTAAATCGTCCTCGTCCAATTCCACGTCGTCGAGTTCGCGTTCACTCTTCGCTGGCGTAGGAGGACGAGCGGTCGATGTTGGCTGCGGTGGAGCGGTCGAACGCGATGGAGGCGGCGAGTGTGGCGGCGCGCCTGCGGAAGTTGCCGCTGCAGGTCGAGCCGCGGGAATATGGGGACGATTGCCCGCCGCGGCCGCATTGGGGCGTGCGGGCGAGAGTGGCGCACCAGTCAAGGGATCGGGAGTCATAGCAAGACCGTCCATGAGGGCGAAGTGGACGATCGGAATTATAGCCGTTGGACCGGCGATAACCTAGTTTTTTCCCGGCTACTTTTGCTCGCGGAAAGTCGCCCAGCTCAAATAGCCTAGGCCTCCCGCACAGAGGACGAATCCAATGTCCATGATGTAGTTTGCCTTCTTGAACGGAGCCCAAGCGGCTGGCAACGCCAAGTCGAGGACAAACAGGAGTAGGATGAGGATGGATATCACCATCCCCGCCATGCACAGCGCCTTCGGCATGCGAAGCGTCCTCGATTATCTCGGCAAGCGGTTGCGGCTCGTCAAAGCAGTCAAACGATAAACTCGTCAAAGTCGCTCGCTAGTATAATCCGATCTCGCGGCGTGTCACCCTATCCACGCCCAACCGTTTCGCGGGACTTTTTTAAGAGCGGACTGTCGTATCAATCATGACGGATGTAACCCCCCCTGGCCCGCCTCCGAGCAACCCCGGCCCGGCTTCCCTCCCCCCGACTCACCCCCTCCAGGTCTTTCGCGAGCGGATGCCGGTGGTCCAGTCCTGGGCCTATCTCGACCATGCGGCCGTCGCCCCGCTCCCGTCCCCCGCAGTCGCGGCCCTGGCTCAATGGGCCCAGCAGGCTAGCTCGGATGGAGATGTACACTGGCCTCAATGGGCGGGACGAGTCGAGCAGGTGCGGCGGCGAGCGGCTTCGCTGATCAACGCCAATCCCGAGGAAATCGCCTTTGTTCCCAATACCACGGTCGGGTTGAGTTTCATTGCGGAAGGGTATCCCTGGTCGACTGGCGACAATGTGGTCTCGCTGGCTCATGAGTTTCCCTCGAATCGACATCCCTGGCTCCATCTGGCGTCACGCGGCGTGACGACTCGCTTGGTCGAGACACCCGCGGGGCGAGTCGACCCGCAACGAATCGCCGAGGCATGCGACTCGCGAACGCGAATCTTGGCCGTCAGTTGGGTCGATTACCTGACCGGCTGGCGGCTCGATTTGGACGAAATCGTCGAGTTGGCTCATCGACGAGGAATTCTGGTAGCGCTCGACGCGATCCAGGGCCTTGGAGTATTCCCGCTCGACGTTCGACGAACGGCGATCGATTTTCTGGCCGCCGACGGTCACAAGTGGCAACTGGGTCCCGAGGGAGCAGGCTTGATGTTCGTTCAGGCTCGGCATCTCGAACTGCTACGACCGATTGGAGTGGGTTGGCATAGCGTCCAAAAGCCCTACGAATTCCATCAACCAGTGTTTGACCTCCGCCCCGATGCGGCTCGCTGGGAAGGAGGGTCCGCCAACATGCCTGGTCTACACGCCTACGGCGCCAGTCTCGACCTGCTCGCGGAAGCCGGGCTTTCCCCTCACGACTCGTCGTTCGCGAATCACGTCAGCGAACTCGCCAACGAAGTCGCCGACTGGGTCGTCGCCCACGGCGCCCAACTCGCCGCCCCGCGCGATCCCGGCCACGTCTCGGGGATCGTGAGCTTTCGCTGGGACGACCGCGATTCTAAAATGCTTCGTACGAGGTGCCTCGCAGCGGGCGTCGTTCTTAGTGTGCGCGGCGATTGGTTGCGAGTCAGTCCTCACGCCTATAACACGCGAGCCGATCTGGAACGGTTGTTCGCCGTCCTCGGTGAGTAGCGTTCGTGTTCTCGAGACACTGTAAACGGGAGGGCAAGCCGTCGCGAATCCGGTCGATTTGACCCCTCCGGGTAGATTTCGAGCCGCTCGACGCATTGCTGGTCCCTCCCCATCGCCTCTTCCCTACGAGTTTTTCCGACATGTCGTCCGCGACTCACCGCTCGGCCGTTTACACCGGCACCTTCGATCCCATCACGCTCGGTCACCTGGATGTCATCCAACGAGCCAGTCAACTCGTCGACCGACTGATCGTCGGCATCGGGATCAATGTCGAAAAGAAGCCGCTCTTCGACCTGGAAGAGCGAGTTGAATTGGTGCAGCGAACGACCTCGCGTTTCGCCAACGTCGAAGTGCGTACCTTCTCGGGACTCGCGGTCGTCTTCGTACGCGAATGCGGCTCCAGGGTGATGATTCGCGGCGTCCGGCCGCTCACCGACATCGCCGCCGAATTCACGATGCAGATGGCGAATCGTCACCTCGACCCGGAACTAGAGACCGTTTTTCTGGTGGCTGACGAACGGTTTGCTCATGTGTCGAGTTCGCTGCTCAAGCAAATCGCGCCGTTGGCAAGCGACGAAATGCTGGGGCAGTTCGTGCCGCGGGAGGTGTTCGAGCCATTGCGACGAAAAATCCCGCCGCGCAGGGGGCTTTAAGGCGTTGAAGCGGCGAGGGGGCATGCTGGTCGGCATGACGCTGTTTCGATCGGCGGACTGGAAGTCCGTCGTACATAGGAAAACACCCCGTACGACGGACTTCCTAGTCCGTCGAACCGTAGCGAACCGAACGGGTGGCACGGCAGTCCGCGGGGACTACGGCGGATCGACGGACTGGAAGTCCGTCGTACGAGGCTAGCTCGCTAGGTGCTTTTGCAGATAGGTCGCTCGTTCCTCGTTCCGTTCGGCGGTGTCGAGTTCTCGGCCGCGGAGCTTCTGCAAGTGAGCGGGTTGCGTGTGGACGAAGAGTTTGTTGACGGTGGCGATCTCGATATCCGTAATCAGGCCGAGATTGATGCCCAGTCGGACGCTGGAGAGCAGCAACAGGGTTTCTTCGCTGCTAATCGTCTGCGCATTGCGGAGGATTCCCAAGGCACGGCTGACCCGATCATGCAATTCCTTGCGACCGTGCTCCAGCAGCGACTGCCGCGCCTTTCGCTCGTATTCCAAGAGCACGGGCACGATCTCGCTGACGCGTTCGATCAACTGCGCCTCGGTTTTTCCCAGCGTGAATTGATTGCTGATCTGGTAGAAGTCGCCGACTGCCTGCGAGCCCTCGCCGTAGAGGCCGCGTACGGCGAGATTCATTTTCTGGAGTCCGCGAAAGACCTTGTCGATTTCGCGACTGATGACCAACCCCGGCAGATGGAACATCACACTGACTCGCATGCCCGTTCCCACGTTGGTGGGACAGGCCGTCAGGTAGCCCAGTTCCTCGTGAAAGGCGTAAGGGAGCCGCTCTTCCAGCAGGTCATCGACGCGTGTGATCTGTTCCCAAGCGGGCTCGAGATCAAACCCGCTATGCATTACCTGGATACGCAGGTGATCCTCTTCGTTCACCATGACGCTGAACGTCTCGCGCGGCTCGATCAGCACGGCTCGCGGACCCGCGCCTTCGGACAACTCGCGGCTGATCATCTGACGTTCGACCAAAAGTTGTCGGTCGAGCGGCGGTAAGCCGAAGACGTCGACGTAGATCGAGTCCGACCACTCGGCGACTTGCTGAACACGTTCTCGCACGGTTCGCTCGATCGTGCGTCGCGCATGATCATCGCAACGGCGGACGAAGGGGAAGTCGGCAAGGTTGCGGGCTAGCCGAATGCGGCTGCTCACCACAATATCGGACTCGGGGCCGGTGCCGCGGAGCCATTCCCCGCACTGCCGGGCCAAGGCGTCAAGTTTCACGGGTTCCCACCGTCCTTGTCAAGCTGTCGAATCTGGTCGCGAAGCAACGAGGCGGTCTCATAGTCCTCGCGAGCTACTGCGTCACGCATTTCCCGTCGCAAGCGAGCGAGCTCAGCCTGCAATTGCTGATTGCCGCCGCCATGTCGCGGTCTTTTCCCCACATGCTTGCGGTCGCCATGAATGTTGACCAACAACGGTTCCAGTTCACGTTGAAAAAAGTCGTAGTCATGGGGGCAGCCGAGCCGTCCCTGTTGACGGAATTCGTGAAAAGTAATGCCGCACTTCGGGCAGGTCCGTTGATCGATCTTGGCCAGATCTTCGGCGGTCTGCGCAACCTTTTGCGGTTTCTTGCTCTTGCCGCCCTTGCCGCTCCCCTTCGACCCCGCACCACTCGAACTGCCGCTCGAGGAACTTGCCGAACCACCGGCAGCCGCTGAGCCGCCAGTTGCTGAAGTGCCGCCAGTTGCTGAAGGACCAGCCGCCGAGCCGCCAGTTGCTGTGGAGGGGCCGGCGGACGACGCTCCTGGCTCGCTTTCCGCGGACTCGTCATCCATCGACCCATCGCCTTGCGACGCCGACAGGAACAACTGAGCGTGATCTTCGCACAGATGCACTTCCTGCGGCTCGGAACCGGTGAGTTCGGTGATGTGGAAAGTCGCCGGTTTTTCGCAGTGCTGACACTTCATCGGCGGGTGCAACATGTTGGCGGACAACAACTAAATACTCGCCAGAATTCTATCAGTGGTGGCCAGGGTGTCAAGGTTGCTCGATTGTTGGTAACCTGACCACACCCGTGCACGCGTGTCCCAGGATGTTCCGGCTATGTACTTACCAGCGTCTGAGCAGTTCTCGCAGTTAGCTTCTCGCTACGCTCGCGTCCCCGTTTACCGCCGCTTGATGAGCGACTCGCTCACGCCGGTCTCCGCCTTCCACCGACTCGACCACGGGCGACATGCCTGCTTGTTCGAAAGCGTCGTTGGCGGCGAAAAAGTGGGACGCTATAGCTTCATCGCCACTCGCCCCTTCCTCGAGCTCAACGCCCACGGAAGAGAAGTCCGCATTTCTCGCTTGAACGTCGTGGGCGACGCCGTCTCGACGGAAACAGCCGTCAGCGACGATCCACTCGAACTGCTGCGAGCTCGCTTGCGAAACGTCGCCGTGGCGCCGCTGCCCGAACTTCCCCCCTTCACCAGCGGCGCGATCGGCTACGCCGCGTACGATGTGGTGCGCTATGTCGAGCATCTCCCCGACGCACCGACCGATGATCGCGGCCTCCCCGATCTCTCGTTCGCCTTCTACGACCGGATGATCATTTTCGATAATGTCAGCAAAACCATGTTCGTCGTGGTGATGGCTCGACTGGATGAAGCCGCGGGTGATTTGGACAAGGCCTATCGGGCCGCTCAAGAAGAGATCGACGAACTGATCGAACAGTTGTCGGCTCCCGACGATCTGGTGCCCGTCGACATCGCGACCACCGGCGATCCTCAACTCGCCTGTCAAGCGAACTTCACGCAAGCGTCCTTCGAGGACGCGGTGCGAAAGTGCGTCGAGTACATTCGCGCGGGCGATATTTTTCAGGTGGTCATCAGCCAACGACTCGCCGTCCCCCTGCACTGCGACCCGTTCGAGGTCTATCGGTCGCTGCGAGTGGTGAATCCCAGCCCCTTCATGTTCTTCCTGCGGACCCCCGAGACCACGCTGGTCGGCAGTTCCCCCGAAATCATGTGCCGAGTAATCGACGGCAAAGTCACCGTCCGCCCGCTCGCCGGCACTCGCCGCCGAGGCGCCACGGAAGCCGACGACCGCCGACTCGCCGAAGAACTGCTCCGCGACGAAAAAGAACGGGCCGAACACGTGATGTTGGTCGATCTCGGCCGCAATGACGTGGGGCGAGTCGCCAAGTTCGGGTCGGTCGAGCTGTCGGACGTCATGGTGATCGAACGCTACAGCCATGTCATGCACATCACCTCGAACGTCACCGGCCAACTCGACAAGGGAAAAGATGCGTTCGATGCCCTGCGAGCTTGCTTGCCGGCGGGAACCGTGAGCGGCGCGCCGAAGGTGCGAGCCATGCAGATCATCGACGAACTCGAGCCTCAACGGCGCGGTCCTTACGCCGGCGCTGTCGGATACTTCGATTACGGCGGCAACATGGACACCTGCATCGCGCTCCGCACCCTGGTCGTCAAGGACGGCATCGGCTACGTCCAAGCAGGCGCCGGTATCGTCGCGGATAGCGACCCCACGAGCGAATACCAAGAAACGCTCAACAAAGCTCGCGGGCTGCTCAAAGCTATTGAGGTCACTCAACGACGACACCCCGCCTCCTGATCCGCCTGTAGCCCGCTCACTTCGTGAGCGGAACAGCCGCGTCGCCCGCATGCGCCCATAGTCTTCAGCCAAGCCGCGTCGCCAACCGAAGGCGACGCGGCAATCGCCGCTCGGACGAGAGAATCGACGGACTAGAAGTCCGTCGTACGTAGGAAAATCGACGGACTGGAAGTCCGTCGTACAAGGTGCTATGGACCCGCGGCCAAACCGGGGACGCGCGGGTCGTGCGCCCCTTGGAACACTCCACGCGACTCGTCCCAAATAATCGCCTGGCTCACGCCGAGGCCTGAGACTTCCTTGAGAGAATGGCCGCGATTGCGTAGCGCCTGACGAGTGGCTGACGACAGCGACGATTCCACTCGTAGTTCATCGGGCGACCACTGATGATGGAACCTCGGTTCCGCCAGACAGGCGTTCAGCGGCAACTCGAGGTCGATGCGCCGAATGAGTGCCAAGAGAACCTGCGAGATGATCGTCGGGCCGCCCGCGGCGCCAACCGTCATGACTGGTTTTCCCTCGCGCAGCACCATGGTCGGGCTCATGCTCGAAAGCGGGCGCTTGCGCGATTGGATCGCGTTCGCCTCGGCGCCTAAGAGTCCAAAGGCGTTGGGCACGCCGGGCTGGATGGAAAAGTCATCCATCTCGTTGTTCAAAATGACGCCCGTGCCGGGGACGATCACCTTCGACCCGAAGGTGGTGTTCACCGTCGTGGTCAACGCCACCCAGTACCCGTCGGCGTCCGCGGCCGCCACATGCGTCGTGTGTTTCTCAAACGCGGCTTCATCCGCTTGCGGCGGCTGGCCATGTCCCGCCACCGTGGTTGCTCGTTCAGCATCAATGCTGGCGGCCAGTTTCGCGGCGTAATCACGATCGAGCAGACCGCGAGGCACGCGAGCGAAATCGGGATCGCCGAGCCAGAACGCGCGGTCGGCGAACGCTCGCTTCATCGTCTCCGCGACCCAGTGAATTCGCGTCGGTTCGTCCAGTTCTTTCAGACGCGGCGCGCGGGCCTCCAGCATGTGCAGCATTTGAGCAATATGTACGCCGCCAGAGCTGGGCGGTGGGAAGCTGACCACTTGATGTCCACGGTAAGTCGTGGCGATCGGTTCCCGACGACGGACTTCGTAAGCGGCGAAATCGTCGGCGGTAATTATCCCGCCCTCCCGCTGCATCCAGTCGCCAACCTGCCGCGCGAATTCGCCCCGATAAAACCAGTCGCTCCCCTGCTCCGCCAACGCGCGATAGGTTTTGGCCAAGTCCGGCTGCCGTAGCGTCTCGCCCTCCCGGTAAGGTTCGCCGTCGGCCTTCAGCAAGATGGCTCGAGTGGCCTCGAACCGCCGAATGGTGCGAGCGCTAGCGGCCAATTTTCCCGCATAGACTCGGTCGATTGCGAAACCATCCTCGGCGAGTTTCGCGGCCGGCACCCAAAGTCGAGCCATCGGGAGTTTGCCGTACTCCCGCACCGCCTGCGAATAGACGGCAACCGCGCCCGGCACCGCGACAGCGAGCGGTCCCGTTTGGCTCGCCTCTGGATTTAGTTTTCCCTGCTGAATGTACATATCTCGGCGCGCCGCGCCCGGCGCCATTTCGCGTCCATCCAGCGCGTGGAATTTTCCATCGGGCGTTCGGATGAGCACCAGCGCGCCGCCGCCGATGCCCGAATTGTGGCCGTCGACGACGCCGAGCGTGAGGGCCGTGGCAATCGCCGCATCGACCGCATTGCCTCCCGCTCGCAACGCATCCAAACCCGCTTGCGTCGCCAACGGATGTACCGATGCCACCATGGCTCGCGGCGATTCTGCCACCGGTTTCTTTTCCTGTGACCAAGACTTGTCCGTTACCAACCCGCAGAGAACGATCGCGGATGCCGTAAGGAACCAGCGGCGCGCTTGTCGGCGGCAGGGAGTTGGCATCATCGCATTCGGTCTCCTGGCGAAATTCCGTCTCCTGGTGAAATTCAGGCGATCACGAGGACTCGGCCGACGCAATCACTCGCAGTTCACGCGGCAACGGGAAATAGACATCCTCGTTCCGCAACGATTTCGACTCGACGGTAGCGCCATACTTCAACCGCAGGAACTCGACGCATTCCTGCACAACCGACTCGGGCGCACTCGCCCCAGCGGTGACCAACACGGTTTCGTCCCCCTGAAACCACTCGGGTTGAATATCGGCTGCCCCATCAATCAGGTGCGAGGCAATGCCTTTTTCCTTCGCCAATTCGCGGAGTCGTTGGCTGTTGGAACTGTTTTGGCTGCCGAGCACGAGCACTACATCGGCGCCGTCCGACAAGGTACGCACCGCTTCCTGCCGATTCTGGGTGGCGTAGCAGATATCTTCTTTCGGCGGACCCACGATCTGGGGAAATCGCTCTTTGAGTCGTTCGATGATGCGGTTCGCGTCATCCACCGAGAGAGTGGTTTGAGTGAGATAGGCCAGTTTCGCGTCAGGCGTCAATGGCAAACGGTCCACATCCTCGGGGGTTTCCACCAGCATCATGGCCTGAGGCGCCTCGCCCATCGTGCCAATCACTTCATCGTGTCCCTCGTGCCCGACCAACAAGATTGTGTAACCCTCTTTCGCGAACTTCACCGCTTCCAGGTGGACCTTGGTAACCAGCGGGCAAGTGGCATCGATCGCGTACAGGCGGCGTTCCCGCGCGACGCGACGGATTTCCGGTGATACGCCATGGGCGGAAAACAGCAGATGAGCGCCTTGCGGGACTTCGTCCAAATGATTGACGAAGACGGCCCCCTTCCCGCGAAACGTCTCGACGACATATTTATTGTGCACAATCTCGTGGTACACATAAACCGGCGGACCAAACGACTGGAGCGCCAAGTCAAGGCTCTCGATCGCCATGTTTACACCGGCGCAAAACCCCCGGGGACTTGCCAAAATGATCTTCATCTTTCCCTCGTAACTTCCTCTTTCCATCACCAGGGCCATTCACTAGGGACACTCGCCCGGCCATCCTCTCTCGCCCGTGATTGCTTCACGGGAACCGCTGGGACGGGCTCTCAGTTTATGCGAAAATCGCCTGACCGGGTCAGACGTCCCAGAAACGGCCCTCACCTATCAGCGTCGCTTGCATGCCACTCCCCCCCCTCTTGGTCGGTCACTCTTTGCTTGCCAAATTGAGTTGGGAGGAAGCGTCGTCGCTGCGAGTCTGGACTTTAGCCGATTCGCAAGCCTACTGCCGCCGTCTTACCTGCACGCATTACGAGAACTTCACCGTCGCGAGTTGGTTTTTGCCCCGAGAACTTCGCCAGCCATTCGCGGACCTCTATGCTTACTGTCGCTGGGCCGACGACTTAGCCGACGAATTTGGCGATGCCTCGGGCAGCGTTGAACTTTTGGACTGGTGGCAAGGTCAACTGGAAGCCTGCTGGCACGGTCAGGCGGAACACCCGGTATTCATCGCACTGGGCGAATCCCAACGTAGATTCCAACTTTCAAAACAGCCGTTCTTGGATCTGCTCGCCGCTTTCCGTCGCGACCAAGTCCAGACTCGCTACGCGACCTGGGACGAACTGCGAGCTTATTGTCGAGGGTCGGCGAATCCTGTCGGGCGGTTGGTGCTGGAGTTGGCTCGATGTCGCTCGGATCGCTTGGATCACTGGTCAGATGCCATTTGCACGGGTTTGCAGATCGCCAATTTCTGCCAAGACGTGGCGCTCGATGCTCGCCGAGGCCGCATTTATTTGCCGCGTGAAGTGCGCGATCGCTACGAATGCGTGGACGAGGATTTTGCGGGGAACATCGCCACCGATCGGTTGCGGGGCGTCGTGCGCGAGTGTGTTCAGGTCGCTTCCCAATCGCTCGAAGAGGGACGGCCATTGCTGGACGAAGTACCACGCTGGCTGCGCCGCGATCTCCGACTATTTCTCGAAGGCGGACATGCCATCCTGCAAGTGATCGCTCGTCGCGGCTATGATGTATGGAGCGAGCGACCGCGAGTGGGCCGACTGACAAAGCTCAAACTTGTCGCACGTGCCCTGCTTGCGACTTGAGCAAGCAAAAGGATCGAGGGTGGCGGCACGGGGCCGCTCCGGAGGAATGGAATGCCTGACATTGTCGACACGTCGCTCGCCGAAAGCTATCGGCTCTGCCACGAGGTGGCTCGTCGCGCCGCGTCGAATTTCTACTGGTCGTTTTGGCTCTTGGACGCACCGCGCCGCCGCGCCTTGTGCGCCCTGTACGCATTCGCGCGTCGTATCGACGATCTGGGTGACGACGACTACCACGCGTTTGATCCAACAGCCGATCGTCACTCCGTGTCCGATTCGTTGGTCGCTGATTCGCCGACCAACGAAGGCCGAGTCGACCAGACAACGAACACGCAAGTCCGCTTGCAGCAACTCATGGATTGGCGCGACGCGCTCGATCAAGCGTTTGCAGGCGAACCGACCGACCCGCTGCTCCCCGCGCTCGTCGACGCGGTGCGAAGATACTCGATCCCCGTCGAACATTTGATGTCGCTGATCGACGGCGTCGAACGTGATCTGGTGGGAAGTGAGTTCACTTCAAGAGACGAACTGCTGACCTACTTCCATCAAGTGGCGTCTTCCGTGGGGTTGGCCTGCTTGCACGTGTGGACCGAGCGGCCACTTGAGGTTTATCCAGCCGCTCGCGATTGCGGCGTCGCCTTTCAGTGGACCAACGTCCTGCGCGACTTGCGGGAAGATGCAGAACGAGGGCGAGTTTATTTGCCGGCGGAGGATCTGCGCGAGTTTGGCGTGTCGCGAGACGATGTGCTTGCCTGTCGGCCCAGCGACGAATTGGAGCAACTGTTGCGTCACTTGATCGCCCGCGCCGACGAATACTACGCTCGAGGTCGAGCAACTCGCGATGCGCTGCGCGGAGGTGCTCGACGAGCTTTCGACTTGATGTTCCGCGTCTACCATCAATTGTTGGACGATTTGCGCCCTCAACCACTGGTAGCGCTGCAACGGCGAGTGCGTTTGAGTCCAGGGCGAAAACTCTGGATCGCCGCCACGTCTTGCGTCGGCGCCCCGCCGCCGCTCGCTCAAGCCTCGCCCGCGGTCATCGGAACGCCATGACGGATCAGTCGGCCATGCCAGGAGGACGCACAGGAGATCAACGCCAAGCCGCCATCGTCGGCGGTGGACTCGCGGGTTTAGCGGCGGCCGTTCGTCTGACTCAAGCCGGCGTCCCGGCCGACGTTTATGAATCGCGTGAGTGTTTAGGGGGGCGAGCAGGATCGTTTCTCGATCCCGCGACCGACACTTGGGTCGATCACTGTCAGCATGTCGGCATGGGCTGCTGTTCGCAGTTGATCGATCTCTGCTCGACAATTGGTCAGGCCGAATTCTTTCGTCGCGATACGACCTTGTATTTCGTGGGACCAACGGGCGAGACCACTCGCTTCTCCGGCACTCCGTGGTTGCCGGCCCCGCTCCATTTGACGTCCGCTTTCCTGCGATTGCCTTACCTGAATCTGCGACAAAAATGGCGAATCGCTCAGAACCTGCGACGGCTCGTCAGCCTCCCCAACTCCGCGGAAACCGACGAGCAGTCCGCCGAATCGTGGTTGAGTCGCCATGGCGAGGACGCTCGCTCACTCGATTTGTTCTGGTCGGTGGTTGCGGTCAGTGCGCTTTCCGAGTCGCTTGACCATGTGTCGCTGGCTGCTCTACGTAAGGTGTTTCGCGATGGTTTCCTGAGTAGCCGAACTGCCTACCATGTCCTCATTCCTCAACGACCACTCGGCGAATTGAGCGACGCGATCGCTCATTGGTTGCAGCAACGCGGCTCGCGAGTCTTCCGAGGCGCCATGGTGGAACGCGTTGCGGGGGATTCGCAAGGCGTAACCGGCTTGCGTTTGCGCGAGTTGAACCGACCGGAAGATGTCTTGAACTATCGGCAGGTCATCTTGGCCGTGCCATGGCATCGTCTGCGTGATCTGTTTGATCCGTCGCTCGCCGAAGGGCTGCCTGCTTTGTGTCAACTTGACTCATTCCAATCGGCGTCGATCGCTAGCGTACACCTTTGGTGGGATCGATTACTGGTCGATCTTCCTCACGCGGTGTTGTTGGAACGTTTGAGTCAGTGGTTGTTTTATCATGGGGAAGAGAGGTCGAGTTTGGGCGAAAAGACGCATCATTACCAAGTGGTCGTCAGTGCGTCCCATCGTGTCGCAAAAAGTGACAAGGAGAAGATTCTCCAGACGGTGATCGATGAATTGCGTGCGGTGTGGCCCAGAGCAGCCGAAGGGCGAGTGGTGCATCAACGCCTGCTCGTCCAACCGCACGCGGTCTTCAGTCCTCTCCCAGGACTGGAACGCATTCGACCCGACCAGCGCACACCTGTTCCCGGTCTCTATTGGGCGGGCGATTGGACTCGCACCGGCTGGCCCGCCACGATGGAAGGCGCCATCCGCTCGGGCGAACTGGCCGCCGCGGCATTACTTCAAGACTGTCTGAATTCAGCTCCTCCAGGAATCGAGTGAACAAGTGAGAACGGGACCGAGCAAGCAACGCGGCCAATACCTGACTTATCCGTCTTTCCATTGCCTAGCAGCGTCTTCTCTCAGTCGCGTCGGGATGTTCATGTTCTCGTGCAGAACGCTGATCACCCCAGTCGCATCGGTCGAGAGTGATCGAAAGAAGATGAAGTGCCGTTCGTATCGAATAAAATAAACCCCAGGGAGTGCTTCATCCATGACTGGTCGCCATCGGTGTCGAGCGTTGGCAGCTTCATGGATCGCAGCAACGAGACCACGGACATATCTGTCCGCTTGTGATTCGCCCCAGGTACGTTCGGTATAGTCCCAAATCTCAAGCAGTCGATCTTTGGCAGCGGGAAGTAGCTTAACTTCCACGCTTGACTCTCCGCGATTTAGCCTCGCTAATCAGGCCATCTACATCGAGCGTTTCAAACTCAGACTCCGATGATTCCAGACCAGCCTTCAGTTCATGTCGTAACCATAGCCACTTGCGATTCTCTTCCCGTTCGTAGTCACGCCTCACCAAATCCCGAATATACTCGCTTGCAGAGGAATAGACCCCGGAATCCCCAGTTCGCTCCTGGATGAACCGTTGAAGTTCACCCGAAAACCTTACGTTAACGCCTTCTGCCATCGGAAAAACCCTCCAATAAAATGGTAGGGGCTGTCCCACATTGAGTCAAGATTGTGGGACGGGGCGACAGTCGCACGGATAGATGTTCATCCCTTTAGCACCGTGCTCTAACGTGTATTCGATGTTGATCGCCGATATCGGTTTCTCTGAATGCCTGGAGCACTCTCAACGCAGTTGAGCAGCCGTCCCCTCCAGGAACTTCGCCAGCCGACTGGAGCCTCGTTGAGCCTCCTCGTATAGCTTCCACATGTCTTTGACGCTGGAAGGACGATTCAGCAGGGCGCCGGCGACTGCGCCGAGTTTTCCGGCCAAGGATTTTTGTTCGAGCAGGTTTTCCACTTCTCGCGGTAGTTCATCGTCCACCGCGTCCGTGATCACTCGCACGGAAATAAACCGCGTCTTCTGGGCGGCGCAGGCATCCGCGATCGCCCAAGTCTCCATGTCGCAGGCGACCGCCTCATGCTGTCGGGCGAGTTGACGTTTTTCCGCTTCTTCGCGAATCAAACGGTCGACGCTCAGCAAGCGGCCGGCGTGCAGCGACTTTTGTGCGGCCAGCGTTTCCGGCGGAAGCTTGAGACCCACATTCAACGCTTGACCCGCTTCGTTCACGACCTGCTGAGTCATGACAAAATGTCCCTTGCGGACAGGCTCGGCGAGTCCACCCGCGAACCCAGCCGAGACAACCCAGGCGGGACGATGCAGCGCCAGTAAATCCTCGGTGGCGCGGCGAGCCGCCTTCATGCCAACTCCGGTCTCGCCTACGATCACGCGCGCTTCACCCAAAAAACCGTCGTGTTCCACGAATGTCGCGCATTGAGTGCGTACGACCTCGCGCAAGCGTTCAATAAATCCGGCCGCTTCTAACTCCAACGCGAACAGAAACAAGATTGAACACGGAGGACGAGGCTCGCTGGGAGACTCGCCGGTTGTTGCCAACGCTTGATCATCGAGCGCTTGATCGTCGTGCCTCTCGCCCGCCAATCTCGACTCAGTACTGCTACCAGGCGCAGTGGGCCGACTACGCGAGGCGCCTGGTCGACGCTCCGGCGGCGCTTCGCCTCGCAATGCTTCGGCCACCAAGCCTTGGAACGTCTGTTGCGCCTGCTGTCGCACCCACGTATTGACGAGAAAGCGTAACCACATGGAGAAGGACTCCGACGGCGAGCAACGGGGCTTGCGTTAGCGCGCGGCGCCGAACGCCGCGCACTGTCGCTCGCTGGGAATCAGCGAGCTTCCGCCCCAGCTTGCGCCGCGGGCTCCAATTGCACAAGACCAGGCAAATGCGGACGCGGCGGTCCCTGGGACCCGCTGGCGGGTGAGTGGCTGGCGGGAAGGTGTCGAGCAGGCTCGGAGTCGGGCACGCCGCGCAACGTCCACCACGCCGTGGCGACGAACCCGCGCCACGTCCCAAACGTCGCCCGCACCGCGCTCGGTTCATAACCACAGTGAGCCATGCAATCGCGGCAGGCAGCGTGTCCGCTGCGAGTGCCGTACCGACTCCAGTCGGTGGTCTCCATCAGTTCGTCGAAGGTGCGGCAATAGCCTTCATCCAGCAAGTAGCAGGGACGCTGCCAGCCGAAGACGTTGTAGGTCGGATTTCCCCAAGGAGTGCACTCCAAATCCCACTGTCCCTTGAGGAAGGCCAGGTAGAGCGGCGTGTGATTGAATCGCCAACGACGCGTGCCGCCATCCAGCAGCTCGCGAAAGACCCGCTGAGTTTCCTGACGGGCAAGAAAATGATCCTGATCGGGCGCTTTGGAATAGCGGTAGCCCGGCGAGATCATCATTCCCTCGACGCCCAAGCGAGCCAGTTCGTCAAAGAACGCTCGCATCCGCGCCGGCGCCATTCCCTGAAAGACCGTCGTGTTGGTCGTAACGCGAAAGCCACGTTGACGAGCTTCACGGATGGCGTCGATCGCGATGTCATAAACGCCCTCTCGACATACCGACAGGTCGTGCTCGTCCCGTGGTCCATCCAAGTGGATCGAGAAAGCCAGCCGACTCGACGGACAAAATCGATCCAGGGACTCGACCAATTTGAGGGCGTTGGTGCAGAGGTAGACAAACTTGCCGCGCTCGACCAAGCCCGCGACGATTTCATCAATCTGTGGATGGAGCAAGGGTTCGCCGCCGGGGATCGACACGAGCGGCGCGCCGCACTCGTCGGCCGCCGCCCAACACTCCGCGGGACTCAATTGTTTCCGCAGAATTTCCGGCGGATGCTGAATCTTGCCGCAACCCGCGCAAGCCAAATTGCACCGCAGGAGCGGTTCGAGCATCAAGACGAGCGGATAGCGTTTGCGCCCTCGCCACTGCTGACTCAACACGTAGCGAGCGACGGTCCACATCTGCGCAACAGGAACACTCATCGGCGCCTCGCTGATTCGAAGGTCGACAGCGCTAGCAGCGGGAAATAAATCGGGTAGAGGTGATACCGCAGGTAGAAGACGCGAGGGAAACCGGTGCCCGTGAATTCCGGTTCGGGCCACGCCCCATCAGGACTTTGCGAGCGCACCAAATACTCGACGCCCCGAGCGACCGCGGGATGCTCGACCCAACCCGCAGCCAACAATCCTAACAGCGCCCAGGCCGTTTGCGACGCAGTGCTCGGGCCTTGCCCGCGGCATCCCGCATCGTCGTAGCTCTCGATCGTTTCCCCCCAACCGCCATCGGCCCCTTGATGGTTCACCAGCCACTGAGCGCCGCGTTGCACCGCCGGATCGTCCGTGGGAACGCCAACGGCGACGAGTCCCACCAACACTTGCCAGGTGCCGTAGATATAGTTCACGCCCCAGCGTCCATACCACGAGCCATCGGATTCTTGAGTGGCTCGCAGCAATGTGATCGCTCGCTGCACCGCCGAGTGGTCTTGGCGGAATCCGAACTGGCCGAGCATTTCGAGCACTCGAGCCGTAATGTCGGGGGTGCTGGGATCGATCATGGCGTTGTGGTCCGCGAACGGCACCTCGCACAACAACTGCAAATCGTTATCCTTGTCGAATGCGGCCCAACCGCCATCCCGATTCTGCATCGCGAGCGTCCAAGCGACGGCGCGTCGGCACGCGGCCTGCACCCGCTCCACTCGCCGAACCCCTTCGAACACCTCGTCGGCGGTCAGGCGCTGAGTGGCCACAATGCGATCAGGAGATGCTGCGTCGAGCTGTCGGAGCAGCGCCATGACGACCATGATCGTATCGTCGACGTCGGGATAAAACGCGTTGCGATATTCGAAGAACCATCCCCCTGGCTCAACTTCCACCGTCCGCGACCAGTCGCCAGCACGACGACACTCCTTGTCGAGCAGCCAATCGACCGCTCGACGCACAACGCCATGCGTTCGCTCCACCCCCGCCGCCTGCAACGCTCGCAGACTGATCGCAGTGTCCCACACGGGAGACAGGCAGGGTTGCAGTCGAGTGGCCTGGCCATCCTCACTGTCCAACTCCAGGGCCTTCAATTGCCGACGGCACTCGGTCACTTCCTGGCTATCGTCCGAGTAGCCTAACGACTTGAGAGCGATCAGGCTCCAAACGATGGGAGGATAGATCGCGCCCAACCCGTCGCTCTCCTCGAAGCGATCCAGCATCCACTGCTGGGCGGCTCGCAGCGATCTCGCTCGCAAGGGACGAACGCCCCAGCGCTCCAATGCCTTGAGGCCTCGGTCGACGCCGCGAAAGAATGTCTCCCAGCTTAATCGCCGCGGCGGTTGATCCGCTCCAGGCGACCGCAGTTCGGGCCAATCTTCGGGAGGCCGGAGGAAAAGTTCCGAGATTCCCAGTTCTGGCGGAATCGTACGCGTGGGACGCAAGGCCCAAACAATCGACAATGGTACGAAGATCGTCCGCGACCACGCACTCATTCGGTATTTGTTCAGCGGCGCCCAATCGGGCAATAGCACGAACTCGGGTGGGACCGCCGGACAATGTTCAAAGGAGATCTGTCCCAAGAGCGCGAGATAAAACCGCGTGAAACTATTCACCGCGTCGGCGCCGCCCTGCGACAAAATCGCCGCGCGAGCTCGCCGCAGTGGTTCCGACTCGGGATCATGCCCCGTCAACTTGAGCGCGAAATACGCCTTCACGCTGCCGCTGATCTCCAAACGCCCACCGGGCGCCATCGCCCAACCGCCACTAGGCAGTTGAGTCCGCAGCAGTTGTTCAGCGCACCGTAGCGCCAGAGGCGTTTGATGTTCGTTCAGCCAAGCGAGCAATAGAATGGTCTCGCTCTGGAGGATCGAATCCCCCTCCAACTCGCCGCACCAATGCCCGTCCGCTGCTTGGTGATTGAAAAACCACTGGCACGTTCGGCGAATCGCGGTCGCCGCCGCTGTTTCTCCCGCGGACCAAGCTTCCTTGGCGATATTCCCTGGCCACTCTCCGCCCCGACTCGACTCCTGTTGAGGAGTCGGTTCCTGGAACGACTTCATGTCACGTTCCCTCCATGCTTCCTTCCGTCCATGCGACTGGCAACCTAGGCGAACCGGGGCCGCCTTGCAAGTGGTCGCGGGTGGCGACACAAGTGTTTTCCAGCCACAATGGTTCGCAAGAAAACGCGTCGACTCGGCGGGGCTAGACGAGTTGTGATTGAATAGTCGTTTCTAGTTAGATCGGACGATCAACAATGGCGGGTTGTCAAAACGTGGGATGGCGAATGCTGCTGGGATTCGGATGTCTGCTACTCGCATGCGCCGTGATCGCCGACGACGCCGGGACGACTACTAACTCGCCGGTCGCCACATCCGTCGGCACGACCGAGTCACAGCGAGTTTCTACTCGCGGGTTTGAAGGAGCATTACTCGTCTCGGGCGCCGCGGGGCCTGACCAAGAGGCATTGAATACGTTCCTGACGGTCGCCGGAAAAAAGAACTCGCGCATTGTCTGCGTCGAACTGTCGAGCGTCGCAGTAGCTGGCGTCGATGCGGCTCGTGCGGAAAGCCAACCGATCCAACCACCGCCCACTCGACCTACTACCGCCGAAGTCTCCGCTCGTCTGGCACAAGCGTGGCTCGAACAAGGAGGCTTGCAGTTTCTTGTCGCGCGGATTGATCCCGGACAGGAGTTATCCGACGAGTTACTCGGTTTATTTGATTCGGCGACGGGAATTTGGATTGAAGGTCGAGACGCCAAGGGGCTCGCTCGCTGGCTGACTCAGCCTAAAGTCGAAACCGCGATGCTACAACACCGTAGTCGCGGCAAGATTCTGGGTGGATCGATCGAAATGGGAGAGGCGATATCGGATAGCTGGATCGAGTCGCTGGAGTCGACGACTCAACCCGGAGACCAGCCCAAATCAAGTCGTTGGCTGGATCGGTTGATCATCGCCCCAAGTTCGGTCGCCGAGCGACTCCAGGCCGCCTTGGCAAGACAACCGAGTCGAGTGGCGCTGCAATTGAGTGATCACGCCACACTACTTATCCGTCAACGCGATGTGGTGGCGGTGAGCGACGGCGAGATCCAAGTGCGCTACGCACCAATCGAAGGAAGACGAGATCCAGGGCAGACGCTGAATGGGATGCGTCGATTGGCCGATCTGACAGCCTTGGTCCGAGCAGCCGCCGACCGCTTGTTGCCTGTTTATCCGCCGGAAAAGGTGGGCGAACCTCGAGTGGAAAAAGGGACGTTGGTCATCGTCGGCGGTGGAGGAACTCCCCCTGGTTTGATGAAACGCTTCGTCGAGTTCGCGGGTGGAGCGGAGGCGGTCATCGCGGTTCTTCCAATCTCGAATCCCGATCCCCTGCCCGAGAAGGATGGCGCCGCCGAAGCATTTCGACGCTTAGGGGCGAAAGAAGTCCGCGAGTTAACTGGTCGTACGCCCGAGGCGGTCGATCAGCCGTCAACCTGGGAGTTGCTCGATCGAGCGACCGGGATTTGGTTCGGCGGCGGCCGGCAATGGCGGTTCGTCGATGCGTACGAAGGCACCAAGTCGCTCGAAAAAATGCGAGGCGTGCTCGCTCGCGGCGGCGTCATCGGCGGCTCGTCCGCCGGCGCGACGATCCAAGGAGATTATCTCGCCCGCGGCCATCCCCTCGGCCCCCACATCATGATGGCGGATGGGTACGAACGGTCGTTCGCTTTTCTCCCCGGCGCCGCGATCGATCAGCACTTCACTCAACGCAAACGAGTGGGCGACTTGCTGGCGCTTCTCCAACGCTATCCCCAGTTCCTAGGGTTGGGAATCGACGAAGCGACAGCCCTAATCGTCCGCGGTTCAGTCGGAGAAGTGGTGGGGAAACACCATGTTCACATCTTTGACACTCGACGCCCCGGCGCCGATGGTCGACCGCATGAAGACTCGCTGCCAGAAGGGGCTCGCTACGATCTGGTCCTGCGCCGAGTGGTTGAGGAAACGCAGGTAGAAAAAGAGTCAAAGGAGAAAGTGAACTAGCTGGCGCCATCCGAGAAGAATTATCCCTTCTCTCGATTTGACTCATTCAGAAAAATTGCCAGAGATTCGATGTCTCAGGAGAGCTGTTCGACCCCAACCAGTCGAGCAGCTTGCATTTCCTTCTGTGTAGTTCCGTGACATTCCGTGGCCAAATTCAAATGCGGCTGATCATCTCGCGAAGCGAGATGGCTACGTTGAATGGCTACTTCTTGGGTTTGCGGAGGCGGCCCAGTAGTGACGTGATTTCGCGATGAGCGCTCGTGGTTTGGTGAACAACCAGGCACTGAAGAGTGCCATCAATGCCAAGCAGGTCGCCTTCGCCTTCGCCACTGTCGCGCCAAGTTCCCGTGGCGGTTGTCTGTTCGACGAGATGAGCGATTTGTTTCACCGACCGACCGGCCCTTACCAATTCACTCACTGGATAGACCGCAAGTGAACGATGAGTATTGTCCGCGGCAACTATCTGGAGCACATCCGACTCGATCTCGAAGCCCAGTCCATGAAGTTCCAATACAGTACGTAACACCGACTCAAGTCGTTTGGCGCCCGTCGAACTGTAAGTCACTGGGAAATCGGTCGCAATCCCATTGTTCTCCAGCGATCGCTCATTCACCTTGATCGGGCACGCTAATTTGTCGGAGAGAAAGGACGCAAAATCTCGCAAAGGAGCATCGACTAGGTCGGCTTGAACGGGAGTGTCCAAAGCGAGTCGCAAATTCTTGGCCGACTCGGTATGACTCCAATAGCCCCGTTCCGCGATGGCTGGCATGCCATTAGTCTTCCCCTCGCGAACTTGTCGCAGCAGACGCAGTAACTCAGCGATTTTCCGGTGATTAGGCTCCGATTGAGCGACCACGATCGATTCCTCGGAGTCGGCCGGATCGACTTCGATACGCCCCTGGCCGCCAAAATCCGTCCAGCTCGATTCCGTGGGGCCAAATTTAATCAGCCTGATCAGTCCGTCGAAATCGTTGGTCAGGTCCGACACATCGTAGACGCGATTGATAATTGTCGATTCCGCCAATTCTTTCGACGTGAGCACGATGTCGTCATCGCGGATGGTCCAGGCGAGATTAGTGGATTCGGCGAGTAGATCGAGAATCGAGCACAGTCGGCTGGCCTTCAGTGTCATTGTCACGGGCTTGTCGACCGTTAAGCCTTCTTGTTCGAGTCCCCGTGGGTCGAGGCGAATTTCGATCTTGCTTTGCGCGGTCAAGAAGTCGCAGATATCACGCAAGGGCGCTTCGACGAAGTCGGCGGTAAAAGGCTTTTCCAGCGTTTCCTCGAGCGCGGACGGCTTGATAACGGGTGCGGGCTTCGTCTCTTTCACCTGAAAGAGCACGACTTTGCTGTTCTCGCCGCCACCATGGATCGGGTGACCTGCAAGGCCTCCTTGGCCGAATATGTAGGCGCCGGGCAGTGGTCCCGATACGGCCTGTCCCGCGCCGGCTGGCGCGTCAGCGCCCGTGGCCGCTACCCCCGAATTCAAATCCACGACCACTCGCGTAATCCGTCCCTCGGGAACTTCGATTTGCTCGATTCGCGGTTCCGCGCCATCGAACTGAATCTTCAGCTTGCCCACGCCGGCGGGGACCAGGAATAGCCCATCGGATGCGCCGAGTGGTTTACCGTCGAGCGTCACTTGGGCGCCGGGGGGGATTGTCCGTACATAAAGTCGTGTGCGAGCTCGCTCGGTAATCTCTACCATTTTAGGTTTGCCTGGGGTGGGCGTCAGGTCCAAGCCAAACTGTGCGGTGACGTTGATGGCGAGCAGACAGGCGGTGATGGCAGCGTTCATGGTGTCCTCCACTGTTTCCGGAACCGGCGAACGACTAGAAAAGAGGGGAATCGAACAGCTTGGTGTCGCTGTTCCCCTTATCTAGTCATTTGCGCTGGTCACTCAAGATCTGTCTCGAGATTTTGCGATTTTGTTTCAAAGTTCCGCCGACGCTAGGATTTTCCGTCTCCGTCGAGTTTTTCCAACGATTCTCCGAGTTGCTTTCATGAGTAGTCGCACGCAAGTCACGCTTCTTGATCGACTCCGCGAGGCGGCCGACCCTTTGGCTTGGGATGAGTTTTTCGAACGCTATTGGCGATTAGTCTACGCCATGGCTCGCCAGCGTGGCTGCTCGGAGCATTCGGCGGAAGAGGTGGTCCAGGAGACGATGCTGGCGGTGTTTCGCCAGCGACAGGTATTCCGCTACGATCCGGTTCGCGGTCGATTTCGCGATTGGCTGGGCGCCGTCGTCCGCAATGTGATCTCTCAGCGACATCGACGCGCGGATCTATTGGCTCAAGCCCATGCCGCGGCCTCACCCGAGAACGACCCGCTTGAACAAGTGGCAGGGGCCGCGGAGACGCCCGACGAGGTCTGGGATCAGGCGTTCGAGCAGACTTTGTTGGCTTCGCTCTTGGACGTGATCCGGCATGAGGTCGCCCCCGAGACCTTTCAGGCGTTCGAACTGACGTTTCTCCATGATCTCCCGGCCGCGACCGCCGCGTCGCTGACCGGTCTGTCGCGGAATGCCGTCTATTTGGCTCGCCGCCGAGTGCTCGACCGGTTGCGAGCGCTGGGGGCAAGCTATGCGGACGATGGCCAATTGGGGTCGCAATTGCGGGAATCGCTGAACCAATTGCCTCGGCATGAGATCCAACGAGCGGTTTCGGAACGAGTGGAGCGGACGTTGGATGAGGAGCGAACTCCATGACGACCGCGAACCCGACGGTGCCCGATTTTGATTTGTTGCGTCCGATTGGACGGGGCGGCTTCGGCGAGGTGTGGCTCGGCGTGAATCGATCGACGGGCGCGTTGCGAGCAGTCAAGCTGATTCCGCTGCGCGGGGTGGCGGCCGATCCCGCGGGGCGTGAAATGGTCTCGTTGGCCCAATTGGAATCGCAACGCGGAGCGCGACATCCTCATTTGCTGGACATTCAGCATGTCGGGCGCACCGAAAGTCACTTGTTTTATTTGATGGATTTAGCCGACGATGTGTCGGGGCGGCCAGCTTCCGATTCGCCTGAGTACCGGCCCGCGACGCTCGCTCGCCGCCTCGAACTCGGTGGACTCTCCGCCGCCGATGCTCTGCGTTGCGCCCGACAACTGCTCGCGGGGCTGGCGCATCTGCATGAGGCGGGCATGGTCCACCGCGACGTAAAGCCCGCCAACTGCTTGTTCGTCGGCCGCGATCTGAAGCTGGCGGACTTTGGCCTGCTGACCGCGGCCTCGACGCATCTCTCGCGACTCGGGACGCTCAAATACATGCCGCCCGATGGTCGCATGGATTTGCGAGCCGATGTCTATGCCGCGGGTCTCGTCTTGTACGAAATGCTCTCGGGCCTCCCCGCGGACTCCTTTCCGCGTTTAGGAGAGCGAGCGCGAGAGATCGCGTCCGACCCCACGCTCGCTCAACTCAACCGAGTCGCCCTGCGAGCCGCTCAGCGCGACCATCATCTGCGGTATGCTCACGCGGGCGAGATGCGAGATGAACTCGAGCGAATTGCCGCGAAAGCTCCCTCAAAACGGCAACTTGATCCACGGCAACGCCGAAGGTGGCGAATCGCGGCCGCGGCAACCACTCTGCCGCTGCTCGCCGCCCTCCTGGCCGCTCCCCTGCTCCGCGAACGTTTTTTGTCGAACCCAGACTCGGCGAGCGAAACGGAAGGCGCCGCGAATTCACTCCGATCGCTCGCAGGTTCTCAGCCGACTCCCTCGAGCCCGTCCGCCTTGAGTCCCACTGCCTCAAGCCCAACTGGCGTCAAACCAGCGGCGACCAACTCGCCAGCCGCCTCCGTTCAGCTTGACGCAACTCCTGTCGAGGTGAATTTCGTCTCGAACACGTTCGAGGCCGAAATCTATCTGGACGATCAATTGTTGCGCGGACCCGATGGACGCCCGCTCAAGACCCCCTGCACCGCTTGGCGAATCGCGCCCACGCCGCGTCGAGTGCGTTTGGTGCATCCAGTCAAGGGCGAGATCGACCTGGGGGAAATCGATTTTGCAAAAGTGCGCGAAGTGGTCGCTCGCTGGTGAGATTCTCACCCAACGCGATAGCCGATCTGAGCCAGCAGATCGTTGATGCGATTTCGATGGTCGCCTTGCACCTCGATGGTATCGTCCTTGACGGTTCCGCCCGCCCCGCAAGCCGACTTTAGTTGAGTAAGCAGTGCGGGCAGGTCGTTATCTTCCGCCGCCAGTCCGCGAACGACAGTAACCAGTTTCCCCTTCGCTCGTTTTTCGACCTGCACGCGAGCTCGCTGTTTCTCGGGCGGTTTTCGCGGCGCCTGCGGCTCGGGTAACGGTGGACATTTGCAGGCCGATTCCAACTCGCCGCAGCGGTCGCAAAGCGGAGGCCGATCCCAAGGAGTTCCTTCGAATAAACGCATAGGTGCTTTCGAGACTCGTGTGCCATCCAAGCAAGAAACAGTCGCCGCGGGTGATTCTGGATGAATTCTCGCGATCAGTAAACATCGGTCAATCCAATGTACGACGGACTTCTAGTCCGTCGATCTTCGGCGTAACGAACATCGTTGGACAGCGGCGGAGTCAACGAGTTCACGCCGGTTGGCCCCGGAAGTCGATCAACCACGGATCACACCGTTGACACGGATTAAGATCCCATAGCCCAGACCACCCAGCATTTTCGCCCGATTCGTGGCGTCTTCACTCTCACATTAGCCTATGCGTGTGTTTCGGCAATTTGACAGAAACAATTAAGTCTGGCAGTCTGACCCCATAAGTGAAGATCAGTGTTCCGTTTTCTTCAGCGTAGGGCGAGGAGCAATGGGGAACACTGATCTTCACTGATCGTCACTGATTGAGTTTTTTTTCTAAGTATCGACGGACTAGAAGTCCGTCGTACAAGGAAGGCCCTTCCAATAACCGCCCCACGCCGCGCTTGACCGGCCTGCTACCGGCCCTTACGCTGACGGCGCTGGATTTACGCAGTAGATTGGTGCTCGCTCAATCCCCTTCCCTCTCGGGAACCTCGCCCTATGTCCCTTGTCACTCGACGCCGCTTCGTGTCGTTTACGGCTGGTGTTGCGGCCGTGTCCACGGCCTCCCTCTGGGGGCTACGTAACCGCACAGCCTCTGCTTCAAGTCGCTGGGAGCGAACAGGGCGAGCGTTCGGCGCGTCCGCCACCATTACGGTGCTCCACGGCGATCTAAACTCGGCGCGCGAAGCGGCCGACGCCGCTTGGCTCGAACTGGAACGCGTCGAGCGTCTACTGACCATCTACCAGCCCGATAGCGCGGTCTCCCGCCTGAATGCAACGGGCCGCTTAAAGCCGCCGCCGCGGGAACTGGTTGAAGTATTGCGAGTGGCCGCGGACATGTCGCGGAAAAGCCGTGGGGCGTTCGACATCACGGTGCAACCTCTCTGGGAACTCTACTCATCATCGCAGCGCCAAGGTCAACTTCCAACTCGCGAGCAGGAGGCCGCGGCGCTCGCCCTGGTCGATTGGCGGCGAGTAGTGGTGGATAACGATGTTGTCGAGTTGTTGCCGAACGCCGCGGGCCAACGCCCTCGGATCACTCTGAATGGGATCGCTCAAGGCTATGTGACCGACCGAGTGCTCGCGACGTTGGCGGCTCACGGCGTCAAGCACGCGCTGCTAGATACGGGCGAAATGGGGTCGCTCGGCGGAAAACAACAGCGAGAGCCTTGGCGAGTCGGCATTCAGCACCCGCGCGAACCCGATGCTTATATCGCGCTCGCTGATCTGGAGGGACGCTGTCTCGCGACCAGCGGCGACTACTCTACGCCGCTGTCGCCCGATTTTTCTCGCCACCATGTGTTCGATCCACGCACGGGTCGATCTCCGTCCGAACTGTCGAGCGTGTCGATCGTCGCACCCACCGCGACCGAAGCCGATGCACTCTCGACGGCCGTGATGGTCGCCGGCTGGGAGCGAGGACGAGCTTTGGTGGAGAGCAGCACCGATGCCGCGGCGCTGCTAGTGGCGAAAGATGGACGAGTCGCCGCGACTCGCGGGTTTCCACTGGCGGCAAGCTGACCGGCGACAAGTTGACTGGCGACGCGAGAATTCGCGGAGCGTGACGGCGTTACGGTCCTTGAGTTGAGTTTGGTGCGCAGGATTCGCGAGTGGGAGTACGAGAGCATGTTAGGCAAGCTGTGCGGATCGAGCAGAATGCTGTTTGCGATAGTGGTCTTGGTGCTGCTGGCCAGCTTTACAAACCGCAGCGCTCGGGCCGACGTCATTGAGTTTCTCGCGGGCTCGAAACTCGAAGGCAAAGTGACGAAGATCGATAAACAAGCTCGGACCGTGACCTTCGATGCCACCATCGCAGGCTCGACTCTGTCACGCACTTATCCCTACGACAAAATTCATGCGGTCACGATGGGAGACAAACGGTACGTCTTGACGGAGAAGATCGCAGGGGGAACGTCGAGCTCGACGACTCCCAAGAAAGCCGGTTCCGCGGCTAGCGGCGCAAGTTCAGGGTCGTCAGGCGCCGCGGCAGGCAAAGCAAACTCAACGTCGAGTGACGCGAAATTGCTGCGCAGCAAGACCGAGATCGAAAAACTGATCGCCGACCAAGGGAGCACTCCTCCCGATTGGCTCGAAGAGACGCCGCTCGAATACCCGCAGACACTCGATCTCGATTGGCCAGAGAAGGCGCCGCCGGGTTGGAACAATCAACAGAATGTTGGTCAGTACATTTGGGACATCGTCAATCCCAATCCCAGTCGCTGGAAGAGCGGCGTGAAGCTACTCCATCATTTGCTCGTCCTGCACAAAGAAGATCCCGCCAAACGGACTCGCGACATGGCGGCGCTCGGCGGAATGTACTTTCGGTTCTTTCAAGATTATCCGCGCGCGGCCTTCTGGTGGAAAAAGGCGGGCGTGGGCCCCGGCGAAAACGACAGCGTCTCGTTGGGCGAATGCTACTGGCGGCTCGGCAATAAAGCGATGGCCGCCGAATTATTGAAGACGCGTACATTGCGAGCGGAAATGGTCAAACTGTGGGGCGATATGGGCGACACGGCTCAAGCGCTGAAGCTGGCCGATCAGCTCGCCCCACTGATGACAAACCAAGGAGTATCCGCGGGCGCTGTCTATCTGAATGCGGGCGATGCGTGCCGACTCGCGGGCCGCTACAACGACGCCGTCAAGTACTATCAGAAAGCGCTCGATGAAGGCCCGAGTCTCAAGGGAAAGGTCGACCAGACCAAGAAACGAGCGACCGCGAATATCGCCGCGATCAAGTTGTACGAGCAGTGTGATGTGCGAGATGTGCCGGACGGGAGAATACCGCGCGAAAAGTCTGGGCTATGAAGGGGACGTCGAAGTGGAAGTGACGGTGCGAGCTTATCGCATCGAAGACGTGAAAATCGTCGACCACAAAGAAAAACAGTTCTACTCGGCGCTCACCGACATGCCGCGTCAAATCATCAAGAAGCAAACCGTTAAAGGTGTGGACGCCACAAGTCGAGCGACGATTACCGCGGAAGCGGTGCTCAACGCGACCGCGAAAGCGTTAGCTGCCGCGACGGGGAAATAGCCGTATGAAAAGACTGCTGTGCGCCGTCGCGCTTGGGCTGCTCGCCGTGGCGGGTGGAATGGCGACCCTGCAAGATCGTTGGCAGTCGGGCGATCCCGTACGCCCGCTGTTGGCGACCGCCAGCGTGTTCCTGGGCGGCGCTGCCATTGTCGTCGGTATTTCCGTTCGCACTCGAGGCCGCACGGCGGCTTGGATGCGTTGGGATCACTTTCTCCCCTTTTTGCGCAAGCGTCGTCGCGACTTGCCGCCGCGCGATCCAAGTTTGCTTTGGCGGACGGCCCAACACGTGTTTCCCGCGGGCTGGCTGTCTGATCCTGTCACGGCAAAGCCAGGTCGCTTACGTCGGTGGGCGAAAGCGATTGGACCATCGCTGGTCGCGGCTCCATTCCGGAGAGTGATCCAGGCCGTCTGCTTTGTGGCATTCTTGGTGCTGTTTCACTACGTCTGTTGGCCCTACACCGCTCGACCCGCGGCGCCCCCGAACCGCTGGTCGAGGTTGGAGCTGCGTGAGTTCGATCAGGCCAGTGGGCGAGTGCGAATCGCGGCGCCACCCGCCAGCGACGTGCCGCCGCCTTCAACAGGGACGCTGATCTACTACACCATAGATGGCGACACAATTAGCGATGAACTTGTAGATCCCTCGGCCAGTCCCTCTGGTTCAGGAGGTTCAGCCGCAAAACCTCACAGCGCGCGTCTCGTGGTCCAGGAAGCCAGCGATTGGACGATTGTTCCCGAAGGAGGAGTTGCTCCCGAATTGCTTGACTTGGTGATCTCGGGCGGAACCGTCACGCTGTGGGATCGGCCGCCCGCGGCGTGGCCTTCGCATTACGCGGACGAGTTGACTCGGAAGGAAGTCGTCTCGGCCGAGGTTTTTCTTGCGATCGATCCACTAGTCAGTCTGTCGACGGCAGTCGCGTCGCGCAGTTGGGTCTGGTCGTTGGTGTCGGCCGCGACCATCTTGCTGGCCTGCGTCTTCATTCCTCGCGGGTTCTGCGGTTACCTTTGCCCGCTGGGAACTCTGATCGATCTATTCGATTGGGCAATCGCAGGTCGAGTGACTCGGTTTCGCACGCCCGACAATGGTTGGTGGGTGCACATCAAGTATTACGTATTGCTGAGCGTCATGATGGCGGCCGTGGGCGGCGTTTTACTGTCGGGCTTTGTCGCGGCAATTCCCGTGGTGACTCGAGGGTTTCTGTTCGCCTTCGATCCGCTGCAAACCGGGGTGGCTCGCGGCTGGCACTTAACGCCAGCCTGGAACGCGGGGCATTTCGTCTCGTTGGGCATGCTGGCGGCCATCCTATCGCTCGGGTTCTTGCGCCCTCGTTTTTGGTGCAAGTATGTCTGTCCCAGCGGCGCGGTCTTCTCGTTGGGAAATCTGTTTCGCGTGACCGAACGTAAGGTGGAAGATACCTGCATTCACTGCAACAAGTGCGTCGAGATCTGCCCGTTCGACGCCATCAAGCCTGACTTCACGACTCGCACCACCGACTGCACTCTGTGTCAGTCGTGCGGGGGCGTTTGTCCGACCGAAGCCATCAAGTTCGTAGAACGTTGGAACCTTGTCCAATTGAAACCGCCCGACGATCCCCCCACGGGCGAAACGCCGCTCGGCCGTCGCGGCTTCTTGTCGCTAGCGGCAGGCGCCGCCGCTTCGCTGGTAGGGGGAGCGGCCGCGGTAGGTGGTGCGAAGGTCTGGGGCGCCAAGCTAGATGACCCGAACGCACCTTTGCCCGTACGGCCGCCGGGAAGTGTTCCTGAACCCCAGTTCTTGCAACTCTGCATTCGATGCGGCGAGTGCTTTAAGGCGTGCCCCAACAATGTGCTACAGCCCTTGGGATTTGAACAAGGCTGGGAAGGACTGTGGACGCCCCAAGTCATCGCCGATTGGGCCGGATGTGAATCGAGTTGTAACGCATGCGGGCAAGTCTGTCCGACAGGGGCGATTCGAGCGTTGCCGTTGGAAGAAAAGAAGGTCGCTCGCATGGGACTCGCGATCGTCGACCAGAAAACGTGTCTGCCGTTTGCCGGTCGCGAAGCGTGCCAATTGTGCGTGGACGAATGTCACGCGGCCGGTTACCACGCCATTGAATTCACTCGAGTCGGGACGGAAGTCGACAGCGACGGATTGCCGGTCGAAGGGAGCGGTTATCTCGCTCCCGTGGTCCTGGCCGACCGCTGCGTCGGCTGCGGACTCTGTCAGACTCGTTGCCGCGGCATCAATGTCGATCAGAAGCACTTGCTGGAAGAATCCGCGATCGTGATCTTGGCCGGCCCTGGACGCGAAGACCGGATCATGCACGGTTCGTATCAAGCGTTACGGCAAGAAGAACGGAAGGAAGCCGAGCAGAAGCGACGGGAGCAAGGCGGCGACAGTAATTACCTGCCGGACTTCCTCAAGTAGCATCGAATTCGATCAGTGCTGATCAGCGACGATTGGTGTTCCTTGCGGCACGGATCGACGGACTAGAAGTCCGCCGTACAGAGATCACCCCGTACGTCGGACTTCTAGTCCGTCGAGCTTCGGCGGACCAAACGGGCCTCACGCGGTTCAGGCTTCACTTGCACGCGGCGGCGGCGAATAGACGCCCAACCACTGCAGAACCGGCGTCGTCATCACGGTGGTGACCAGCGCCATCAGCACCATCATCGCGAACAACGTCGGTGTGATCACGCCGAGGCTGAGGCCCAGATCGAGCACGATGATCTCCATCAGGCCTCGCGTATTCATCAGGGCGCCGAGCGCCGCCGAATGCCGCCAATCGATGCCCGTGAATCGAGCGGCGATCATGGTTCCACCAAACTTGCCGAACGTCGCTACGGCAATGATCACGGCACAGATCAGCCATTCATGGGCGCTCCCCACCAAACCAATCTGCGTCCGTAAGCCAGTATAGGCGAAAAATGCGGGAAGCAAAAGCGACGTTACCACATCTTCCAAACGCGACTTGAACGCTGACGCGACCGTGCTGTCGTGTGGGATGATCGCGCCCAGCAGAAACGCGCCAAAGATCGCATGGACGCCCGCGACATCGGTCACTACCGCCGACAAAAGGAGCGCGACGAGCAACCAAGTGCCGAGACTCGAGGTGAAGACCGCACCGCTATTGGGACCAATCCACTTTCGCAGCATGGGGCGAGCGACCAGCAGCATGAATGTGACAAAGACGCCGGCGATCGCGAGAGTCAGGAACGCCGCGCCGATTTGAGACTGCGAAATGCCGACGACAAACGCAAGTAAGCACCACGCCGTCACGTCATCCGCCGCGGCGCAGCCCAAGGCGATCACGCCAAATTCGGTCTTCTCGAGTCCACGGTCCGTCAGGATGCGGGCTAACACCGGCAAGGCGGTGATCGACATCGCGCTTCCCAGGAACAGGGCGAAGCTGGTGAACGTCACGCCTTCCGGCGCGTAACGCTCGTACAGGCCTAAGGCCAGTGCGGCCCCGGCTAGAAACGGCGCCACGATGCTAGCGTGCGAGATGGCGACCGACGCGTGCGCCTTGCCTCGCAGCAAGTCGCCATTCAGTTCCAACCCGACCAGGAACATGTACAAGGCGATGCCCAGTTGAGCGAGCACTCCCAGGTAGGGAGCGGCGTCGGCGGGCAGCAAGAATGCCGTTGCGTCGGGCCAAATGCGACCCAAGAACGAGGGCCCCAGCAGCAAACCCGCCACGACCTCTCCGATCACTCGCGGCTGACCCAGTCGTGCAAACATCCAGCCGACACAGCGAGCAGTAACGAGGATCGCAACGAGTGCAATCAGTACGTGGCGAAACGTATGAGCGTGAGCAGGCGAGGACGATGTTCCGCTGGCTACGGAGACGCCACCGGACGAAAGTGTCTCGCCCCAGTAGCGAATGCCCCAGAAAATCGCCACCGCCGCGGCCAACATCACGCCATAGGCGAGCGTGATGCGACTTGCGGATGCAGCGGGCGCCGTGTTCGTCGTGGTGGCAGCCATACGTGGGCGAGCAATCGGTGGTCGAAAGCAGTCGACGCTTTAGTTCGCACTCGCCTCGGCAGCGGCTCGAGCGGCCTGTTCCGCTCGACGTTCCGCTTCGACGATCTCCATCGGCTCCCAAACCTGATCCACCTCGTCGCGGAACAAGTCGCCGATCAAAAGATCGGTGATGTAGCCCTTCAGATGCGGGTACTTCTTGACGAAACGCCCGAAGCTGAAACCATCGTAGAACGCGCAGACCAAGCGTCGCATCCGTTCCATGCCCCGCACATAGTCAGGCTCCCAGCAACCCAGTTGAGCTCCGCTGAGGTCGTTCTTCACGAGCCCCTCGTGAACAGCATCCGCCGCCAGTTGCCCCGACTTCAGAGCGAGCAGTACGCCCGACGAATAGAGTGGGTCGAGGAAGCCGAAGGCGTCGCCGACCAGCACCCAGCCATCGCCCGCCGCCTTTTGCGATCGATACGAGTATTCCTTGGCCGCACGGAACGGGCCGCAGCGTTCGGCGTTCTTGATGCGCGGCTGCAAGCCGGGGCAACGATCGACTTCTTCGAAGTAGACCGTTTCGAGGTCTTTATTCGGTCGATTCTGGAACAGGTAGTCGTAGCCCGCCACCACGCCGACGCTCACGATGTCATTGCGGAGCGGGATGTACCAGAACCAACCGTTCTTACCCTGAGTCTGCATGACGATCGTCGCCCCTTCGTCGCGGCCCTGATCGCGATGCGCCCCTTTCCAATAAGTCCACAACGCGGCCTTCTTCAAGATCGGGTCCCACTCGCGGATTCCCAGCCGTCCCATGATCATTGTGCTCTGGCCGCTCGCGTCGACCACCACTCGACTACGGACCTCATGGATCGAATCGTCTTCCAACTGGACTCGCACCCCGACCGCTCGCTCGCCCTCAAACAAAACTTCCAGCACGCGAGCGCCTTCATGAGCGATCACGCCCTGCTCGCGCGAGTTCTCCAGCATCAACTGGTCAAATTCTTCGCGGTAGACCTGCCAGGTCTGCGAGCTCTCGTGCGGCTTGTGTTCCAGGAAGTAAAACGGCTCGGACAACTTGCCTCGTTCGGTGACAAACTGCACACTGTACTTCTTGACGTTGATGCTGCCTTTCAGTTTGGGGAGCATCTTCAATCGTTCGAGCACCCAATACGTCTCGGGAATCAGCGATTCGCCGATGTGGAATCGCGGGAATCGCTCGCGTTCGAACAGTTGCACCTTATGTCCCTGTTGAGCTAAAAAGGTGGCCGCTGTCGTGCCCGATGGTCCGCCGCCAATCACCACTACATCGCACAAATTGTCGATTCTGCTGGTTACCATAAGTCGAATTCCTCGAGACGATGAACCATGAACTCACAGGACTCGGAAGTTGGACGTCACCAATGACCCGCATTCGTTTCATGCGGATCACGAGCCGCCCGCAGTAAACTCACCAACTGTCGCAACTCGCTAGCCGACATATGCCCCAGTTGCCGAGCATGACACTCGTGCAACGGTTCGGCGATCTGATCCAACAGCGCTATCCCCGATTCGCTGATCGCCACCTGCACTTGCCGCCGATTGTCGGGCGGTCGTTCGCGAGTGATCAGGCCGCGGTCGGCCAGTTTGTCGAGCAAACGAGTGATGTCGGGTGCGCGGGAGACCAAGCGAGCGCTCAGTTCCAAGGTGGGGAGCGAGCCAGGATGAGCCGCTCGGAGCAACCGCAGGGCGTTGTACTGCTGCGGCGTCAGCTCGAACTGCCCAAACAACTCGTCTTCCAACTGCCGCAGCCGATCGTAGGTCCGCCACAAACTGAGGAACACCTCTTGTTCGAGCGAGTCGAACCGAGCGACGTGTTCGGCGGCGGCGGTAGGCTGGCGAGTACGCATGTCGGGACTATAGTCGTTTGAACGAGTATCGTCCAGACGCGTGTTCGAGATTCAGTTCAATCGTAGCCATCTCGCTTCGCGAGATGACCAGCCGCCCCGCGTACCCACGCCGCCCTCGGTTTTTGCCACGGAAGGACACGAAATTGCACTGAAATGTGGAGCTTTCCTTGTACGACGGACTTCCAGTCCGTCGCTCTGCCCCTTCCTCACGGCTTGCCGTGCAGCCCGTTCGGTGCGTCACGGTTCGACGGACTTGGAAGTCCGTCGTACGGGGGGCTCGCCGCGACAAAAAATTTCTCCCGCCTCCGAAACTTTTCCGAGGGACGCGGGTTTCAAGAAAGACACGTTATCGCACGCGCTGCGTCGATACGTGCTCGCAGAGGCGAACCGCCCGGAAGTTAGCGGCTTCCGGGCGGTTCTAGCCGACCGCCGCCCGGAGGCCCGGGGGCGGAAGGTTGTCGCCATTCTAGAGGTCTGCGCGTAAAGCTCGCAACCCAGCCAATTTGGCGGAAATAGGGAATTCCTCTTAGTATCCGCAGGCTCGGCTTACTTGCCGAGTAGAGCGCTGATCATGGCGGCCAACACATCACCCGCCGACGCCAAGTGCGTTAGCAGTCCGAACGCCCGAGTCAGCGGCGAATCGTCGTCCGCCAACGGTTCGGCCGAATCACGGGGTGAATGCGGAGTGGGGTTCGTCGATATGCGTCGCTGGACTGCCCGCCGTCGCAACTGGTCGGGAGAAGCGGAAAGGCGAGCAAGATCGTCGCGAGCCGACTCCAGTCCATCGGTGCGCACCCAGGCCATCAGGTGCATGAATTCATCCGCGTCGAACCAGATACCGTGTTTGCCGCAAATGTCGACGATCACGCCGCTGGCGCTGAATCCGAAATTGCGTCGAGTCATCAGGCCGCCGCACTCGACGCACGGCCGATAGCCGCCAGCGGTTGGCGGCGGCGTGGGGATAAGGTGACCCGGCGCCTTGCTTCCCGCCCGCGGCTCTCCCTCCAAAATCTGATGCAGCACCTGCACACTGAGCCACATACCCAGGCAGACGGGACATTCAAGCACTGCGGTCGATTCCAACTTGAGTAGGCGGCTGACGAGCGCTGGTTGCGAGTCACACACCGGGCAAAGGAACTTGGACTGCTGACCCGCGACCAGTTCGGCGGCAAGGCCCGTGCCGCAATGGTGACAGAATTTCGCTCGGTTGCTGACTCGCGCCTGGCAGGCGGGACACACGGTCTCGAGATCCCGTTCGTGCAACGTGAATTCGCTGCGGCAGAAACCGCAACTGATTGCCAGCGATTCCCGTGGCGCTCCGCAGTTCGCGCAGCGCACCACCGACGCATCGTGACCTCGCGGCGCCTTGACCGTCACGAGTTCGCCGCACTGACATCGGAACTGCGACCCTGGCTTAACGCTCGTAGCGTCATACTGCCGCCGACAGGCCGAACACTGCACCAGGACGCGTGCGGCCGAAGTCGGCTCATTCCTTGGCTTCGGACGCTTCATAACGAATCAGCTCGTCGTGGATTTCGCCTGAGATCCCAGCCACGATTATATCGCGGATCTTAATTCCCGGCCGGTCGATTTCCCGCCAACGCTCGATTGAACAACAGATGAGTGCGCAATCGTTGCCACTCGTCGCGACTCACATTCGCGCTCGACGCCAACGTCAGATTCACTGGATCGTCGTGATCCAAGCCGCGGGCGGCGAAACGATTCGAGTAATACTCGTCGCGCGGGAGCCGGCGAGGACGACTGTTGGCGGTTAGAAACGCTTCGAGCAGCAACAGGTCGCGCCCCTCGAGTTCGACGGGCTCGGTCTCACGCGCCAAGTGGTCGATCAGTGCGGGGCGAGCCGACTTGCGGAGCAGCACCGTGGCGCCGCGGCGCGAGGCTTGAAGTTGACCAGGGGCGACCGCTTCCTCCGCCTGTGCCAAGTTCACGCACAGGCTGCTCGAGAGAACCAACGAGCCGCAAACAAGCGACCAGCTTGGGCGATGCACGTGAACGAACAAGCGAGCGAACAAGCGAGGGGACGATGCGAAACGTGATGTGGGGAACATGTGACCGGCCTCCGTGAATGTGAATACCCTTGAGCTTGGTCGCAGCGCGGAACTGGGGGCGTCCATCCATCGTTTCCCCAAATCGCGGAGGTGACAAAACTCTCGCGGTACGCGCAGTGTAACCGGTGGTAGAGCCAGTTAAATAGGGACCCCTGTTTACTTGGACGCCATTCCCTCCATTAGAATGAGCCCCTCGGACTCCGCCGCGCGCCGCGCTCGGTGGAAGAAACGTTCATTGCCATGGGGCTTGGTTGGATCGATGAGAAGCGTGAAGCTTGATGAAGTCATCCGCAACGCGACCTGTCAGGTCTTTGGCTGGGAGGATGCGAGTAACGACGCGCAGCGGATCGTCGTCGCACGGTTGGCCGAGAGCTTTCCTTCGCCCGAAACGCTCGTCTTATGCGAGCCCAGTCTGGCTCGTTCGACCAAGCGGCCGCCCGATGTCGTGCTGATCGATCCCGCGGTCGGCGTCCATGTGTTCGAGGTGAAAGGGCATGCGCTGAGCGGGGTCGAGTCGCTCGCTCCCGGCGGTCAAATGCGGTTTCGCTACGAGACCGGCGCTCAAACTCGCAGCCCGATCGCTCAAGTGCGAGCCGCGATGTTCGACATCAAGAACGCCGCGGAACAGAACTGCGCAAGCGACTTTGTATTGCCGCTGAAGTACTGGGTGCTCTTCCCCAACATTCAACGCGAGGCGTGGTTGAATCGCTGGGGCGAGCAGGCTTATGCGCCGCCTGAATTGCTGTTTGGCGATCAGTTGGCTTCGTTGTCGCAGATGCTCCAGTCGGTGGCCGCTCGATTGCGAGCCAATGCCGGCTGCGAGCGTTGGCCTGAAGACCAGCTGGCGGCCGTCCGGCTCGCTTTTGGCGACACGTCGGTTTTGTATCCGCGGCCCGAAGAGCGAGCCTCGCGCCGCGTGGATGAAGGGACCTTGGGCGGAGTCTTTGACGAGGCGGCGACGCAATACAAGGCGCTCTCCCGCGACCAGCAAACGTTGTCCGAGCAGGTTTGGGCGGAGGGGCCGCGGCTGATTCGCGGAGTGGCGGGGAGCGGCAAGACCATTGTGCTCGCCAACAATCTGGCTCGTCGACTGGCTCGCGCCAAACGCGAACGCAGTCTGTTCGACGACGAGCCGCTCCGCATACTAGCGTTGTGCCATAACCGCTCGCTGGTGCCGTTCCTCCAACGCAAAATCGACTTGGCGCACGAGCAGCGGACGGGCAAATCGCTCCCCGAGAACGGACTCGAGATCATCTCGTACAACCGCCTGCTGTACAAACTCTCGCGGGATGGTCTTTGGCGCTACCAGAAGATTGAGGAGGCGACCGACGAGGAACGAGCGACTCGGTATCTGGCCGAATTGTTGGCGGCCAAGAAGTCGCAGCCGCAGTTGGTGGAATCGTTGAGTTACGACGCGATTTATGTCGACGAGGGGCAAGACTTCCAGGAGACCGATTTTTTGATCCTGAAAGAACTGTGTCGCAGCGTCGGCGAGCATTCGCCAAGCTTATACATCTTCTACGACGACGCGCAGAATTTCTTGGGACGCAAGCGTCCCAATTGGTCGACCCTGGGGCTGAACGTCCGCGGCCGATCGTTCGTGATGACTCAGTGTTTTCGCAACACGCGTCCGATTGTCGAAGCAGCCTTCAATGTGTTGTATGGCGGTTGTGCGGAGGCAGGCCAGGACCTCCCGACTCAAGCGTTCGGCGACTTGTCCACTTTGAAAGAGAAGCACGCGATCGTGCGCGAGGACGATGGCTTTTGGCGAATTGCGTTCGCGGTGCGCGAGGGCTTGCCCGCTCGCTTGGAGCTGGCGTCGAATGCCGCCGAGGAGACTCGACAGATCGTGGCTCGCGTGCGTTGGTTGGTGGAAGTTCAGCGAGTGCGACCGCAGGACATTTTGGTGCTTGGGTTTTCGCGCAGTCGGATCGAAGCGATCGCTCAAGCGATCGGCGAGGCGGCTATCCGCGGCATCGAGCGGTTGCATGTTTCGTTTCGCGAGCAGGATGAGTTGCTGGGGGCGCGTGGTCAGTTGTCGTTATCGACGACCGCGTCGGCCAAGGGATACGACGCTTACTGCGTGCTGTTGGCGTCTGGCAACGAGTTTCCGCGGGATGCGGCGGGCCGTATCAGCTTTTATGTGGGCTGCACGCGCGCGATCGAATACTTGGAGGTGTTCGCTTACCGACAAGAGGGTTTGGTCTCTGAGTTCGAGCGAATATTGCGAAGGCAAAAAGAAATCACGGGCGACTGAGCGGGGACCTTGAGTCCGAGGGTGGGGCAGGTTTTCAACCTGCCCAGCATGCCAAAAGGCTGCCAAGCAGGGCAAAAACCTACGGCACGGTCCCCTATCCCAGCCGGGCAGGTTGAAAACCTGCCCCACGGGGTGTAGATCACTTGTACGACGGAATTCCAGTCCGTCGTTCTGATCTGTACCTTCCGTGTCTCTTGTCGGCTATTCTGGTTTCCCGCAGGCATTGTTCTTCGCCAGGACAATGCAGTGGAGCAGATCGACGGACTGGAAGTCCGTCGTACATGGCAAACCGACGGACTGGAAGTCCGGCGTACAGGAGAGGCCGTCGATGCGCAACGCATTCGTGTGGGTGGGGCGATTCAACTCGCTGAAAGACTTCCGCAAGTACTGCAATTCGAGCAAACCGAGCGGTTCGTTCGAGGGTGATTTCCCCTTCGAGTCGGACGGTGAGTCGTACTACGAGACGTTTCGCGCGGAGGGCGAGACGTTGCGGCAGTCCATGCTGCGCCTGTACAACTCGGCGGGTTATTTGGACGAGGCGTTGCAAGCGCTGAAGAAGGCAAGAATCAAGGAAGCCGACATCAACGCCGTGCGAGTCGTGGACGCTCGCCAGCGTCAGAAGATCGATCCTGCGGGCTGGCCGAAGCTGAAGGAACCTCTGCGGTTTCTGGGGCAGTTCCCATTCTCCGAGCGAACACCACTGGTGCATCCCGAGCTCAATACAGAACCCAAGCACGACCATGATGGCAAGGTTTCGATTTGGATCGGCACGCTGTCGTCGGCGAAGGCGGCGGACAAGTATTTGGAGGAGCAATTCGAGAGCGAAGACCGCCCGATGTCCAAGTTCGCGGGCGATTTTCGGTTGGTGTATGACCCCGACTATTTGTTTGGCGAGTATTCAAAGACGGTGCAGCCCGTCGACAAGTTGCTGGCCGGCTGGCCCGATGCGAGAGTTTTCCTCAAGTCGGCCACCGCCGCTGCGGCGAAAGTCGGGGTGACTCAAGGCAATTACGCCGTGGTGGCGTACGACTTGGACTACTCCGCCGCCCCGCCCTTCTCCACCACCGGCGACGCGGGCTACGAACGCAAGCCAGGCAAGCCCAACCCCAAGGCGCCTGTCCAATTCATCGGTGCGTTCTCGACTGGTAAGAAACGAAAGTCCTGAGAATTCAGCATCGCTAGCGAGTCCTTCAACCCACCTGCGCCGATCTTGGATAGAGGCGAGAGCCGAACACCGGCCGCGCGTTTCCTGTCGCATCAAGCGGTGAACCCAATGTCGGGTTATCGCGGCGAATGGGAATATAGTACGACGGCCTTCCAGTCCGTCGCAATCGCTCGCGAGCCAGTCCGAGGGTGGGGCAGGTTTTCAACCTGCCCCGGCATTATGAAAGGCTGTCAGGCAGGGCAAAAACCTAGGGCACGGTCCCTAACCCAGCCGGGCAAGTTGAAAACCTGCACCACGGGGTGTAAGTCACTTGTACGACGGACTTCCAGTCCGTCGATCTTTGGAAGTGCCGAACGAACCTGGAGGTTCGTTCTCTTCCCATCGAACTGCTGACTAGTACCTGAGTACCACTTGTTGTTTATGACGGATAAGCATTCCTACGATTCGCTCTCCCGCGCGCTGTGGATGGATAAGATCTGCGATCAATTCGAATCCGCTTGGTTGACAGGTCCTCCCCCCTGCCTCGAAGAATATCTTGCGCCTCTTTCGGCTGAGGACCGTATTGACTTGCTGCTCGAGCTGGCGCCGATCGAACTTCACCATCGACGTCGACTGGGCGAACAACCCTTGTTGAATGAATTCAGGCACAGGTTTCCCGGGATCGATCAGGGCTTGCTGGCAAAGTTGTTTCAAGCCACTCAAGCAACACTTGGCGAGTCAGCGACCAACGCGACGCGAGTGGCAACTCAGAGCGTTGATCCGATCGACTTGCCCGGATACGAAGTGCTGGGTGAATTGGGGCGAGGTGGGATGGGGATCGTGTATCAAGCGAGGCAGTTGAAGCTGGGACGTCAAGTCGCGTTGAAGATGGTCTTGGACTCGGGAACGAACGAACTCCAGCGGCTTCAGGCCGAGGCGATGGCGATCGCTCGGCTGCAACACCCCAACATCGTGCAGATCCATGAAGTGGGCGAGCATGGTGGTCGTCCCTTCCTCGCTTTGGAATTCGTCGACGGCGGGACCTTGGGGCAGAAGATTGCCGGCGTGCCGCAGCCGCCGCGCGACGCGGCTCGGCTGGTGGAAACACTGGCCCGCGCGATCCATCAGGCCCATCAAGCGGGAATTGTGCATCGCGATCTCAAGCCAGCGAATATCCTGCTGACCCAAAACGGCTCGCCGAAAATCACCGACTTTGGACTCGCCAAGCAGCTAGATGTCGATCATGCGACGACGGTCAGCGGCCTGCTGGTTGGCACGCCTCAATACATGGCGCCGGAACAAGCGTCCGCCGACCGACGCCGAGTGGGGCCGGCCACCGACATCTATGCTCTTGGGGCGATTCTGTACGAGTTGCTCACCGGCCGCCCGCCATTTCAAGGTTCTAACCTGCAGCAATTGCTACGCGACATTTGCGACAGTGAACCCACCTCGCCGCGCCAACTGAAACTGTCCACGCCGCGTGACTTGGAAACCATCTGCTTGAAGTGCCTGCACAAGGCGCCGTCCGAACGTTACGCTTCGGCGGCCGAATTGGCGGACGATCTGCAACGGTTCTTGTGCGATCAACCGATCCTGGCTCGTCCCAGCAGCGGCATCCACAAGTCGTGGCGCTGGTGCCGGCGCAATCCGTGGATTGCTGTCCCCACTGCGGCGTTGGCGGTATTGCTGGTCCTAGTGACGATCGGCTCGCTGCTAGTCGCGAACCGTTTTGCGGGCATTTCATCAACTGCGTTGCAGTCTGCCCATGATGCGACCAAGGCGCGACAGTTAGCGGATCAGCGCGCCCGGGAAACTCGCCTGGAACTGGCTCGCTCGCGCATCAACGAAGCTCGCATGCTTCGTCGGAGCCAGCGAGTTGGCCAGTACAGCGAAGCCATCGCACGCGTGAAGGATGCCCGCGATGTGTTTCGCGAGTTGGAAAACGCCGGGTATCCGGTCAGCGCCGCTGATTGGAGTCAGCTGCGCAACGAGGCGACCAGCACGCTGTTGGTCCCCGACCTGCTCACTCGCGACCGTTGGAAACGCAAGTCTCGCGATTTGCCGACCATTGCCACCGATGTGGCGCATGAGCGGTACATCCGCATTGACTTAGAGACCCCCACGCAGGCCGAGATTTGCCGCTTCGGCAGCGACGAGCCGATCGGCCGTATCCCGGCGCCGGCGGAGTGCGGCTTCACGCACGGGATGTTCAGTGGCGAAGGGAATCATCTGGTTCTCTTTGCTACTCCCGTCGACCAGATGCAGTTTTGGGACGTGCGGGGAACACCCAAGCTGATTCGGAGCGAGCCAGGGGAAGAACTCAGTTGCTGGCTCGCCGATGATGGGAGCGTCTACGCCAGTTATGTCGAGCCTCGTGGGACTCGAGTCGCGCGTGTTCAAGACGGTCAGCAGATCGCCGAGACGACTCAAGGCGTCCCCCTTGAGGGCTTCCCAATACATCCTGATGGGCAGCGAGTCGCAATCACGGATGGGCTGGTTGTGCGAGTGTTTGACTTTGTGGAGCAGCGGATCGTTGGGGAAACGAGTGCGGTGGCCGATGCGTGCTACGCGGTGTGGAGTCGAGACGGACGATGTTTGCTGTTGTCGACGGGGCATGCGATCCACGCGTTCGCGGCGGACAATGGAGTGCCGCTGACGGCAGAAGCCGGAAAGTTGCTGGGTAAAGATATCACGCCTTTTCCGGAGGAACTGTTCCCGATTCCTTTGTCGGATTCGCGTATGTTTGCCTCGATCAACAGTTCCGCTCTGCTCTGTTTGAGCAGTTTCGGCACGGGGCGAATTCAATTGAAGTCGGCGAACGCGTTCTTCGATCGCCCGCGAGCTTTCGGAGCGGATGGACGTTTTACGCTCGCCTATGCGGGTGGCGATTACGTGACGCTGCAAACTCACACGGGACGGCTTAGTGAATTTGCTCCGAGCGTCACTGATCGATTGGCGATGAGTCCCTCGGGGCGCTTGCTCGCGGTTCATCGCGAGCCGGGCGGTCTTGCCATATTTCATTTGCCAGCGGGCGAATTGCTCGGCCAAGTTCCGTCTGCCTGGGGCGATTGGCCCCTGGGTTTTTTGCCCGAGGACCGCGGCCTGCTGGTGTACGGAATGAAGGGGCTCGGACTGTTTGACTTGACGCCGCTGGACGCAAGCAAGACTCGTTGGCGGCTTGGGGCCGGCGAGCTCGCGATCGCTTCCCTCAATACTCACGATCGTTGCGGCATGGATCGTGATGGCGCCACGATTGCTGTTCCCGAGAAAGATGATACGGCGACAATCTATCATCGTCGCGAGTCAGGAGCGACTTCCGTCACGACGCCGAAGCACGCGGATGTTTGGTCGGCGGAGGTCAGTCCGGATGGTCGCTGGGTTGTGTTGGGCAGTCATAATAACGGCACGGTGGCGTTGTACTCGGCGACCGACGGAGCCTATGTGCGCGAACTGTCGTCGGAAGCTGGCGAGGGGAGATTCAGTCCCGATGGCCGTTGGTTGGCGGTACAAAGGCTGGATAGAACCTGCGACCTGTTTTGGGTGGATGGATGGAAGTTAGTCGGGCAGTTGGCTGGACAGCCCGCGGCCTTTTCACACGATGGAGAGCTGATCGCGGTGAGTTCTGGCATCAGCGGAATCGCGTTCTGGCAAACGTCCGACCTGCGCGAAATCGGACGACTCGAAATCCAGGATCAAGTGCCGGTGCTGCCGTACCGCTTCACTCCCGATGGACGGGGTTTGGTCGCGATCGCGGTAGGCGACCGTCGAGTGATATACATCGATCTAGCCGGATTGCGCAGCGACTTAAAGGAGCTAGGACTCGATTGGGACTAGTGGGGCAGGTTTTCAACCTGCCCAGCACTCCCAACGCCAGCCGGGGCAGGTTGAAAACCTACCCCACGGTCGACAATCCAATGTACGACGGACTTCCAGTCCGTCGATCCTGCCCATGCCGATAGTGCAAGAGTCTAAGCCAGTCCGAGGTGGGGCAGGTTTTCAACCTGCCCATGCATTTCATAAGGCTGCCAGGCACGTCAAAAACCTACGGCAAGGTCCTGAAGTCAGAGGGGCAGGTTGAAAACGTACGCCACGGTCCATAGGCTTGTCCGGGCAGGTTGAAAACCTGCCCCACCAGCAGACAGCGTTATTCACGACGCCTGTCCCAGACGCTCAAGAGGAACACGATTAAGACTCGTTGGAAGGCTTGCGTTGTTTGTCGGAGTTGCGAGGTCGACCACGGGCTCGCTTGCCGTCTCCCCGGCGGATCATCTCCTTTAGTTTCTCGACGTCCTTGCGTGCGAAGGCAACGCTGCGCAGCACCGACGACGAGCCCCAAGTCAGTGTCTATTATTTCAAACAACCGAACCCGGAGCGACGGTCTTATTTTTGGGCAAGGGGCTGAGCGAAAAATCTTGAAGTTTTCGCGAGGTGCCTCCGGGGGCCAGCCCCCGGACCCCCGGGATTTTGGGAGGCATGGCGCCGGTTTTCAATGATTTTACTTGATTGGCGCGCAGTGGTAGAATGCGATCGCTGAGCGAAACGGAGGAGAGCTCTGCCGGGAGGCAACTTTCCAAGGGATAGCTTAGTCGCCGGTGCGTCAACGATGCATCGAGCACGCGAGTCGATCGCTGCTCTCGTTCAACGAGGACGCCGCGGTCGCCTCCTTTTGTTTCAGGTCAGTTTGCTGCGTCGCAGCTTCACGCCACGGTTCGCCGCGCCGGACCATGTCGTTCAGGATCGTGAGCAGCTTGCGCATCGCCGCGATCAGCGCGAGCTTTTTCGGTTTGCCCTTGGCGAGCAGGCGTTGATGGAACCGCTTGATCGCTGGGTTGTGGCGCGTGGCCACCAGCGTCGCCATGTAGAGCACGCTACGGACGTGCGATCGTCCGCCGCGAACCCGGCGCGGCTTGTCGCTGGTGCTGGATTGGTCGACGAACGGAGCTACGCCGACGAGCTTCGCCACTTCGCCGCGATTGAGCCGGCCCAGCTCGGGCAGCTCGGCCACCAAGGTCGCGGTGGTCACGAGGCCGACGGCCGGCACGCTTTGCAGGATGTTGACCTTCGCCTCGGTTTGAGCGAGTTCCCGCAGCACCGGCTGAATTCGTTCCGCGAGCGTTTTCAGCTGTTTTTTCACGTGCGCCAGCGACTCTTCGATTCGGGCGACGATGCAGGACTGAATCGCGGCGACCGTGTTGGGCAGGAGAGCGGCCAGCTTGGCGGCAGAATCGTTGACATCGAGCTTCTCCGCGCCGATGTCGACGCCAATCACGCGGGCGTACGGAGTTTTCATTGTCAGGTCCCATCCTAGTGAATGCGATCTGGCCCACGGAATGTAACAATCCGGGCCGATCCAGCGACGGTACGGGTTCAAAACAAACAGCGGCGCGATCCAGCTCCGGGGCGATGTTTGAGCATCGAGGGTTCATCGATCTACGCCGCTGCGCTGACGCTCCAGCTGCAGGCTAGAGCACACCAGCATCAACGAACAAAAGCACTCCAAAAGCTTGCTTCCGCGTCGATGGGGAAGATACTAGGATCGAATTCGCAGTGGCAGGAAGGTGATTCCCGTTTCGGAATTTGTTCCCGCGACATCGGTTGCCTCTGAGAAATGATTTAGCTAGCTCTTGGTGAGTTTCTTTCGATTCTCAGGCTGAGTGCTGCTGTCTGTTGCATCAATCGGTTTGACACCTAGCACTGCGCTGGCGATTTCCTCGGCAGCGGCGACGTCTTTAGGGGCGCCGTCGGGGACCTCGCTGCCGGCCTTCAGAGCACGGAACGCTCGCAGCGCCTCGGCGAATTCATCCTCGCCCTCGCCCAGCATTTGACCTCGGCGATTCGGTAGCAGCTGCCCCTGCTCGATCGTATCAGGCAGGCGATTACGTGCGCGTCGAGCGCCACCGCGGCCAGCTTGCTCGCGATACCGAGGCCGGCGAGTGGTGGATCTGTGCCGGGCCAGTCGAGGTCAGATGGGGACGGACTGTTTCCGCCGCGGGTAGCTACCCGGATCTCTCGGTCGCTGGGCAAGCGACTCGAGGCGTTCCAGTGTACGAGGTCGAGCTGGGGACTATGCCCTTCACCTGGCCGACGCCAATTGGCATCGGCTGGGGCCCTCTCACGGCCGCTGGCGAGGTTAACTCCGCGCAGTCGCCGTTTGTCGCTGATTCTCCCCGAGTCGTCGTCCACGCTGCGAGCCTGCTCGGCGACGTGCACCGTGGCCAGCCAGTGCTGATGACGCTCGAGTCGGGTCGGTTCTATATTGTGGGGCCGGTTTGGGCGATGGGATCTCGCGAAAGAATTTCGTTTGCCCCGAATGGCTACAGCAACAATTCGTCGAGCATTCCAGTCTCCGGCGTGATTCACGGCGAAACCATGTCTTTTCGGGTGACGTCCATGTTCGGCACTGGCGGCCTTGGGGCAGTCTCAGGAACGTACCGCGACTTTCGGCCGAATGCGTCGCAAGCGTCGTACCTCGATCACTTCGGGACGATTATGAGGCGCGGAGACTATCTGATGCTTTTGACGTGGAACCCGCGTCCGTACCAGTACGCGTACATGGAGAGCAGCTCGGCGAACTCAGGCGAATACCAGAGCCTGCTCGGTGAGACCGTTGAAACGACGACCGTCTCCGGTCATTCGCACTTTGTCGAAGTGGCCAACCAGAAGGCGATGTTTTGGGAAGTGGCGGCCACTCTCGCTAGCGACGTTGGAACTCGCCTCGTCGACTATACGACGCTGACCTACGGAGACGTGTACGGTCCAGTGCGCAACACCATCGGCATCGCCAGCTTTCAGGAGGGCGAGAAGCTACGGCTGACGATGACGACGACAGAGAATTACAATGTGCCCTCTGGAGCCGTGCGCCGTGGGTTTCAGTTGCAATTATCGCCTACGCTGCTGCTCTGGCGACTGCAGGAAGGGCTGTCGTGGATACCGTAGTTTTCCCCGGAAAATCAATCACGCGTCTCGCTCCAGGGCCAGCTCGCGATCTAAGTCGGCACTGAGTGAGGCCATGAGTTGGATTGCTTCAATCTCATTCTTAGACCCGTAGATCTCGACAGGACCGGACACTGTCAACGCTTCGAGCATCCAATGGTCCGGCTTCTCTTTTAGCAACAATATTAAGCAGATCGTTGAAAAGAGCACGCCGCAGATAGAAATCCACGACACCGCCGTTGGCAGTGGCGATTGCATCAACGTGATCAATTGCATCGACAAGATCAGGAGTCCAAGGGACGTAGTTAGCGTGCCCACGAATACTCCACGTAACACCCACGACTCGCGGCCTACTCGTCGTACTCGGAAGCCGACCACCGATGAGCCCCGGATTTGGAACCCAACGCCAACAAGAGTGCCGAGATCCCATTGGGGTGCGTTACTTTTCACAACACGCTCCTTTCCGCGCTAATTGTAACCGACCACAACGACCGCCAGAAGCTGTAGATTGACTAGGCGGCGTGTTGCGCAGGTGTTGCGCAGGAGCGAAAAAAGTAAGTTGGCCCTCTAGGATTTGAACCTAGACTAATTGAGTCAGAGTCAATCGTGCTGCCGTTACACCAAGGGCCAAGAACTCTGCGAGTTCCACCTTCAGGGAACTCCACATCGGCTTCAACGGCGACCACATTTCCCGGCAATCTCGGCCAGCCAATCCTCCAGGGGGCGGCCTTTCCGTTTCGGTCACGGTTTGGCTGCTTGATCCCTGAGGCGTTTGGCCGGGGGGAATTTCGGCAACGCGGTTGCTCGTTGGATTTCTAAGGGTATGCTCGGGCGGCCAGCCGGTCAAGGGCGGCTCTTTGGTTGACGACCGGCTCGGGGCGGGACTAGAATTTCGCACTCTATGGTGCAGTGTCGCGGCTGCGAACGAGAGGGGCGAGGCGGAGGAGAGGAGCGACGGACTAGAAGTCCGTCGTACAAGGAAGGAGTGACGGACTAGGAAGTCCGTCGTACAAGGAAGGAGCGACGGACTGGAAGTCCGTCGTACATGGAGAGGCCCCGCGTTTTTTTGCTGTGACTAGGCACTTGGTTTCCCCCCACTGACTTACCTGCCCTCCCCTTGTGGGAGCTCCCTATGGCTCATTTTGTCGTCGCGAACGGTCCCGAACAGGGCCGTAAACTGGAACTCGTCGGCACCGAGTGGGTGATGGGGCGACTCCCCGATTGCCAGATCGTCATCAATGTCGGCGCCGTCAGCCGCCAACACGCTCGCGTCTTCGCCGAAGGCGGCACGCTCTACATCGAAGATCTGAAGAGCCGCAACAAGACGTTTGTGAATGGGCGCGAACTGGTCGGGGCGGAGCGGCATGCGCTGCGCGATCAGGATCGCGTCAAGATTTGCGATATCGAATACGTCTTCCACGGCGATGCGCCGCTGCTTCCCCTCCCCCCGCGACCCGCAATGGGCAGTGAATCCGCTCGCATCGGCGGACCGATGGTCGAAATCTTCGACCCCACCGGCGGATCGTCCTCGACCGTCATGGGGAAACTCGACATCTCCACGGGCCGCATGCCTCTGCATGTGAATTCCAGCCCCGAGGTGCGGCTCCAGGCGATGATCGAGATCACGCAGAGCCTCGCCAAAACCCTGGCGCTCGACGACGTCTTGCCGCAAGTACTCAATAGCTGCTTCAAAATGTTCGTCCAGGCCGATCGCGGGCTGGTCGTGCTGAAGACTGAGTCCGGACAACTCATTCCCCGCTGGACAAAAACTCGCCGAGCTACCCAGGAAGACACGATCCGCATCAGTCGCACGATCATCAACAAAGTCATCGACTCGAAGGAAGCCATCCTGCTGGCGGACGCCACCAACGACTCGCAGTTCGCGATGTCGCAAAGCGTGGCCGATCTGCGGTTGCGGTCCGCCATGTGCGCCCCGCTGATCGATAGCGCTGGGAAAGCGTTCGGCGTCCTCCAGATCGATACTTTGGACCAACGAGCTCGCTTTAAGCCTGATGACCTCGAAATCCTGGTCAGCATCGCGTCCCAGGCCGCCATCGCCATCGATAACGCTCAACTGTACGACCAGGCGCTCCAACAGAAAGCCATGCAACGCGACCTGGAACTGGCCAAGGAAGTCCAGAAGGGATTCATCCCCAGCAGTTACCCCGACGTCCCCGGCTACTCGTTCTTTCACTACTACGAGCCCGCGGTGTTCGTGGGGGGCGATTACTTCGACTACATTCCGCTGCGCGACGGTCGGCTCGCGGTCGTGGTCGCCGATGTGGTCGGCCACGGAGTCGCGGCCGCGCTACTGATGGCCAAGCTATCCGCCGAGGCTCGCTACTGCCTGGTTTCGGAGACCGATCTCGCCAAAGCGGTCGGCTGGCTGAACAACCGGATCACCGCCCTCGGCATCGGTCGCTTCATCACCATGATCCTCGTGGTCCTCGACCCTCGCACGCACGAGCTGTCTGTGGTCAGCGCCGGTCATATGGCGCCCTTGGTCCGCAAAGCGAACGGGCAGACCGACGAACCCGGCGAGAACAGCGGTGGTTTCCCGCTCGGCTTGATGGACGATGTCGATTACGAAATCGTGACCACTCGCATCGAACCCGGCGAGACATTCGTGCTGTACACCGATGGCATCAACGAGTCGTCGGACGAAGAGGGGGAACAGTATGGCACCGACCGCTTGCGAAAGCTGGTCGCCAACGGCCCCATCCGCCCCTCTCAACTGGGCGACCTCCTGGTTAAGGATGTCCGCACCAACATGGGAAGCCGGCCCCAAGACGACGACATGTGCATCGTCTGCGTCGGCCGGAGCGAATGAAGGGTGAAGAGTGAAGGGTGAAGAGTGAAGAGTGAAGAGTGAAGAGTGAAATCGTTGCCTTTGGCTCCGCCAAAGATGCCATAATCGTCGCGCCGTGAATGCCGCTGCACCAGCGCGATGGGGTTTGTTCCACGCGTGTAGGTTCTCGGCGGGGTCACGCGGGTTTAACGATAAGGTGCGTTTTCACCGGGCGGTGGTGAATTGGTTTGATGATGGCGGAGTTGTTTTCCGCCCGGTTCGACGCACCCTACCGGCAGCGGCGGAATAGGCGGCGGACTCCGCAACGGCGACTCGGTTCACAGCTGGCCGCGATCGACTCGGTGGTTGATGGCGTCAGGTCGACCAACCACATGTTGCGGAAACGGACCGGGTCGCTGTGGTTCTGAAACAAAATCGGTCGCGGCGTCGGACCTTCCGGTTGGCCCGCACCCGTCTTGCTCGCAATCTCGCGCTGGTAATGGACTGGGACGCCGTTGTGATAGACCGTCAAGCGAGCAGGCGCGATCTTCACCTTCCCTTCGGCGTCAAATCGAGCGGCGATAAACTCGATGTCATACGATTGCCAAGTCAGAGGCGGCAAGCACATATTCAGGTCGGGCGGAGTCTGCCGATACAAGCTGCCACACTCGTTGAATTCGCCCGGCAAGCCAAACGAATCGAGAATCTGCACCTCGTATCGCTGCTGAATGTAGACGCCGCTGTTACCTCGCCCCTGCCCTTTCGCTCGCGGCATGTACGGCGTACGGAACTCGATGTGCAGACGAAAGTCGCCGACCGGTCGCTTGGTAATCGCTCCCACCTCCAGCAACCCGTCTTCTGAAATCTTGACCCCGTTCAATTCGCCCGTATCCGTTCCGTCAAACAACTTGATGGCGTTCGCGGGCGGCGCCAGTCCCAGCGTCGGGCTCGAGCGTTGAACCCTCGACAACTCGACGATCCAGCCATCAATCGCGTCGATCTTCGCAAGCGACGGTTCGACAACGGCTTCTATTCCTTCGCCCGTCAGCGTCAAGCGATCACCCGCGAGTTTCCCGGTCAACTTGGTCCGTTCACCCCCATTCCACCCCGCGCCCGGCAAACCGCCTCGCAGCACATAGCCATCGAATTGTCCGTCGCCCAACGCGACCACTTGCAAACCGTAACCCACCAGCCCGCGAGCCGCTCGGAATGTCGCCGCGTACTCGCCCTGAAAAGCGAAGTCGGCATCCACCTGGGCGGGATCGGTCACCGCTTTCGGCGAATCTGGAGCGGCTGGTGCGGCGGCGGGTAGCGTCGCGCTGACCAAGGCAAGCAGGCCAAGGATGCCGGTGAGAACGGGCCAATGGCGGGAAGAGGAAACGGGGCTTGGCATGAATCTCTCGTGCTGTCGGAGGTCGGAAGGGCGAATGAAGTGCAACTGAAGTGCGCGAACACCTCGTACAAACGGAGCTCTATCATAATTCGCGGATCGCAAGAGTCACCCCTGCACTTTGTACGACGGACTTCTAGTCCGTCGATCCGGTCTGTCGAGCGGCGATTCTCGAGCCGAATTCGGCCCCAGACGCGGCTTGGCTGGCGGCTGTGGGCGCTTGTGGGCCACGCGGCTGACCGCTCGCGAAGCGAGCGGGCTACCACGACGGACTTCCAGTCCGTCGATCCGGTCTGTTGAGCGGCGATTTTCGAGCCTCAATCGGCCCCCAACTTGGCTTGGCTGGCGGCTGTGGGCGCTTGTGGGCCACGCGGCTGACCGCTCGCGAAGCGAGCGGGCTACCACTTTGCTCGCCCGTTACGACAAGTAGTTGCGGCGGATGTCGGCCAGCGATTCCATGGCCGGTTTGCGGACCCCTTCCGCATCGAACAGGCCGCCGTGAGGAAAGTCGTGCGGGACGTCGTCTCGCAGTTGATTCCAGACAATGCTGTGAACCGCCTGTTTGCCCAAAAGGAACGGCACGCAGCGTTCGACAAATTGCTTTTGCCAGTCGGCGGTCGGACCAGTCGGCCCAAGCTGTTCGATCGCGCTGGTTGGTTCCGTCGCCTGCGGATCACCGCTCAGGCCGCTAGGCGCCGTCAGGAACAGCAACAGCGGCAACCCCAGGGCGCTCCAATGGTCGATCAGCCGATTGATTTCCAGCAGGTCTCGCGGCCATGACCCTCGCTGGAGATAACCAAAGTTGATCTCCAACCCCAGGCCGGCGATGCCCAGATCGGAGCGGACCAACATGTCGGCCAGATGGAGCGGCGAGAGGTCGTAATGCCGTCGAGCCATATACTCGCCCCACGGCTGATCGAAGCTGACCACCAGGGGCGTCCGCGAGTCGGAATGTCGCACGCTTTCAATGACGGTGGCGAGCAGCCGCAGCCGCTGCTCTTCCGACAACCGCGACTCGTTGTCGCCCATAATCGCTGAGGCGGCGTGCCAAACGTGGACTTTTCCCTGCAACTGCCGCACCGTCTGCAAAGTGAAATCGGAAACGTGCCGCTGGAGTATGTCGAAATCGGTGGAGCGCGGGTCGAGCCAAGCGGGCCAACAACGACGATTCGGGCGGAATAGCGGGCCCGCGATCGTCTTCAATCCTTGCTCGCGGCACCAACGCAGTTGATTCTCGATCGCCGTGTAACCGCGCACGCCTGGAGTCTGTTCAATATCGGACCAGCAGATGGAGAGTTGAATCGTATTGAAGGAGGCGAGCGTCCACTTGGTGGCTCGAGCGTCCAGCGGCGGCGATTCAACGGCAGCTCCCAGCAGGGTCGCCAACTGCGTACCCGCACTCGTCCGCAGTTCGATGGCCGTTTGAGCGAATTCGGAGCAAGCCCTATCCATCGCGACAAAGCAAGCTTCGAGACACGAGTCCGACTCACGCAGCACCACCTCGGGCTGTGACTGACGAGTCGCCGCTCGCAGAAACGACTCCTGGGCTTCGTCGACCGAGCGTAGCACGACGGGGGATGCGTTGAAGCCGACGAGTTTCCATTGGAGCAACTGATTCCGCAGGCGATGGAGCGTGCCGCGAGCCAATTCCAGGGCAAGGTCGTACGGCGCCTTGCGCTCCATCAGGCTGGTCGTCGTCAGGATAAACTCGCCGAATGACGGCACAGGCCACGGGATGGCCAGCGATCCTGATTCACGCACATCGCGCTCGACCGTTAGCACTTGCCCGTCCCAATGGGTAGCGGTGACCCAGGGGACATGATCGAGTCCCTCAAGGTAGGCGCGTTGCAGCACGGCGTCCGTGACACGTTGGCTGCAAGGCACCAGGAATCTCAACTGGCCCATTGGGGTCGCTCGCCGTGCACTCGTGAGGAGAGGGGAAGGCTGGAGTCAATCTCGGTCGGAACTCGTTTACGCAACAGAAGCTACGGAGTGTAACCGAGGCCCTAGGGTCCGGCAACCTGCCGGTTCCTTGTACGACGGACTTCCAGTCCGTCGCTCTGGTCCGTGCGGAACGAGCTACACAATAAATCTTGAACTTTAGGCACACCAAGTTGGTCGCGGCGAGAAGGCCTCAGGCGGATCGACGGACAAGGAAGTCCGTCGTACAAGGAGGATCGACGGACTAGAAGTCCGTCATACGGCACTAGCGCCTCCTAGGAAATTGATATACTCAGCGACGGACCAGCAGTCGGCTAGGCAAGAGGGAACAACGGCGATGTCGCAAGTAGTGTTAGAAACTCGGTTGGAAGGGCTCCCTGTCCGGCGTGGCAAGGTGCGCGACATCTTCGATTTGGGCGATCGGCTGTTGATGGTCAGTTCGGACCGGATCAGTGCGTTCGACTGGGTGTTGCCGACGGGCATTCCGGACAAGGGGCGAGTGCTCACGCAAATCAGCTCGTTCTGGTTCGAACTTCTGGGTACTCCGCACCACTTGCTGGCGACCGATTTAACGGGGATCGACTTGCCCGCGGGGACGAGTCGCGAGTTGTTGGCGGGGCGCACCATGGTCACTCGCAAGGCCGAGGTCGTGCCGATCGAATGCGTCGTGCGCGGGTATCTGGAAGGCTCGGGCTGGAAGGAATATCGGCAGCAGGGCTCGGTTTGCGGGATCTCGTTGCCCGCCGGTTTGGCGCAATGCTCGCAGTTGCCCGAGCCGATCTTCACGCCCGCGACCAAAGAACAGTCGGGGCACGACATCAACATTTCGTTCGAGCGAATGGAGCAGATCGTGGGCCCCGAGATGGCTCGCACTTTAAGGCACAAGAGCATCGAGATTTACTTGAAGGGCGCCGAGCATGCTCGCACGAAGGGCATTCTGATCGCGGACACTAAGTTTGAGTGGGGAGTGTGCGAGGGCGAACTGATTCTGATCGATGAGGTGATGACGCCCGATAGTTCGCGTTTTTGGCCCGCTGACCAGTATGAGCCGGGGCACAGCCAGCCTTCGTTCGACAAGCAATTTGTGCGTGATTGGCTCGAGACTTCGGGCTGGGACAAGAACAGTCCTCCCCCCGCCCTGCCCGACGATGTGGTGCGACGAACTCGAGCCAAGTACGTCGAAGCATACGAGCGGCTGACGGGCCGATCGTTTCCGTGGTGTTGAAACTTGGGATGGAGACCTAGGGCGGTTCAATCAATTGACGGTTCGGTGGTGAACATGGGACATGCGACATTCGCCAGCTACGCTCGATTGGATGGTGGCCGTGAATTCAAGCGATTTGCTAATCAGTTGCGCGAAGTACTTCGGCGAGTCACGGGGCATCAGGACCTCAATAAGGTCTGCTTTGTTGACCAGCGTGACATCAAGCTTGGCGACGAGTGGGACGTCGAACTGGCCAACGCTGTTTGTGGCGCCTCGACAATCGTCTGTCTGGTTTCACCGACATATCTTCGCAGTCCGTGGTGCGGTCGCGAACTACGCGTGTTTCTCGATCGGATTGAGGAATGGCGCAAGCAACCAGAAAACAGGGGGAAATCAGCGAGGTTTGTTTTTCCCATTCAATGGGAGCAGATTCCGGGGGTGATTCCCCATTCTTTGACACGCCATCAGGTGACAGTCGAAGGGCTTCCGCCGCGATACCTGGAGAAGGGGTTGCGAGTGTTGGCGACTATTCCGAGGTTTCGCAACGACTTCTTGATGGTGGTCGAGATTTTGGCCAGCACCCTGCGGGATGTCTTGGCAAGCGGCGAGTTGCTGCCTGCACTCGCTGTTCCTGCCGACATTCATAGTTACCCAAGTGCGTTCGTGGAGGTTCTACAAGCGTACGACATTCGTGTTGCTGTTCGAGTACCTCAGGGGGCAAGATGGACTTGTGCGGAATTGGGGCCAACATCTTTAGGCGCCTTTGTCGATCGCGTCTGTTACGACTTGCGAATTCGCCACGATCCATGGAGTGAAACGGAGCCTGTGGACCAGCAGGTAGATGACCTGATCGAGAAACGCCAGCTCTTGCTGGGAATTGCCAGATACGACGATCCCATGGTGGGAGATTGGGTTCGGTCTGTTTGGGCAGCTCGCGAACATACGGCTCTCCTCTTGATCGATGAATCAAGTCTTGATCGGGCGCCAGCTGGACCAGGGATTGGAACATACCTGGCTCGACATGGTCGAGAATGCGAGGAATTGGCGCTCGCTGGTCGCTGTACGGTGACTTCACCGACGCTGCTAGCTCGAAATCTCGAACTGCTCCTGTTGCGGGTGCGTGCGCAGCTCATGGCGAAAGATGGCATGGCTCGCGTGGGTGAGCCAGCGATTGAAGATCAGGCGGCTCAGAATGGCGTGCCAATTCAAAGCAAGCCGATCCTGAGTGGACCGACGAGTGGGGAGACGCCGGCATGAGTGATTCGCAGAGCTACTCCTCAAACGGCCCGAGCGACCAAGTGCGGAATGGTCGTATCATCACGTTCTATTCGTACAAAGGTGGAACGGGACGTACGATGTCGCTGGCCAACGTGGCGTGGATTCTTGCGAGTCAAGGCAAGCGAGTCTTGGTCATGGACTGGGATCTCGAGGCGCCGGGGCTTCATCGGTATTTTCGACCATTTCTTGAAGATCCCGAACTAGCTCAATCGCTGGGGCTCATTGAGTTTTTTCAAGCACTGGTCGAAGGAGCACGACGCGAATCCATTAAGTCTCGGTCAGGAATCAATCATCCCAATTCAGTTGCGAGCGATTCGTCGGAAGCTTGGTTTATGTCGTATGTCGATTGGTTGCCTTATGTGCAGCCAATTGATTACGAATTCAACCACGAAGGCTGCATCGATTTGTTGCCCGCTGGCCGGCAGGGGCCCGCTTACGGTTCCAATGTGAGCACGTTTCGATGGGATGATTTCTATGACAAATTGGGCGGTGGGGTCTTTCTGGAAGTTCTAAAGAACAAGATGCGCGAAGAGTACGACTACATCTTGCTCGATAGTCGTACTGGCTTGGCGGATACCGCGGGCATATGTACGGTGCAGATGCCTGACGAATTGGTCGTGTGCTTTACCTTAAATCGGCAGAGCATCCTGGGGGCGTCGGCCGTGGCTCGATCGGCGAGCGATTCGCGACTCAAACCGAGCGGAGAACCAGGACTCAAGGTGTGGCCCGTGCCAACTCGAGTGGAAACGGCGGAGAAGGAACGGCTGGATTGGGCTCTCGATTTCGCGCACCAGGAGTACTCGCGATTCCTGTGGCATCTGCGTCGGGATGAACGGGAAACTTATTGGGGACGCTCCGCCGTCTACTATGTCCCCTTCTACGCCTATGATGAACAGCTCGCAACGGTCTTTGATCGTCCTCATCAATCGGCTTCGTTACTGGCGTCGATGGAGTTTCTGACCGGTTGCTTGACGGGTGGACAAGTGACGGCGGTTGCTAAGTTGAGTTCGTCTGAGCGACACTCGCTCATGGCCCGTTACTCTCAGCTCGCCCCCACTCGCCAAGAGAGGACGCTGAGTTCTCGTTCGCAAGTCCTGCTTGTCTACAACCGTCTGGAGGTAGCTCGCTTTTTTGAGCTGATGACGGTTCATTCTCAGCAACTGGAGATTTCGATGGAGCTGTTTGGCCAGCTTTTGCCATCGTCGATCGCGGTGCTTGAGATGTCAGACCTCAATAACCGTGCCAGCTTGGACACACGGTTGACTTTCGTTGATGCTGTCGTAGTGGTCGTTGGACCAGAGTCGCCCGAGTCGGAATGGCTAACGGAAACGCTTAAAGCGGTGCAATCATCGAAGATCAAATGCTCGGTGGTGGCGACGTGGCTATTTCGCGAGTTTGATCGGCTACGGTCGCTCACGAGTGGCTATCGAGTGGTGCATGTCGATTGGAATGGGTTGCGTACCACGCGTCAGATGGTCGACGAACTACTCGAAATCGCCCAAGAGACTCTGGCGATCAGTTACTCCCCAGATGATCCCCAAAAGGGGTGTTGGGGGGGGCTGCCCGAACGAGCCGGTCGACGATTGTCTGCTGAGGTTTGGGCGACCTCTGCGAATTGGTTTGCAGTGAATCTCCGAGTGGAATCGATAGATAACAATCCATTGACGGGGGACGTGATTTTCCATTTGCATCCGACATTCTCGCCCGACACGCGTCGGGTGGAAACGGATAAGGGGGCGGCGTCTCTCCGATTACATTGCACAGGTGCGTTCACCGTGGGAGTCGAAACCGACGGAGGACAGGTCCGCCTGGAACTCGACTTGTCCGAGCTTTCTGACGCACCCGTGGTCTTTCGCGATCGATGATGGGGCCTTGGGGCTTGAATAGTCGATAACCAAGGGAGCTTGGCCTAAGGCCCCATTCCAGTGCTGCACGGGCTCAATCGACGGACTAGAAGTCCGTCGTACCGCGGAGTCGACGGACTGGAAGTCCGTCGTACTTCTAATTTCCCCCCTCCGCTTCGGCTTCAAGTTGAAAAACGCGCAGCCCTTGCGTGGGGTTCATGCTACGATGAGGGGACCTGAGCCACTGTGGCGGGGAAGAGTGGTGCTAGTCGAATTTGCGAGGCAACGTCACCATGCCAGTTGTCGTCACGTGCCAGTGCGGAAAGTCCTACCAAGCGCCGGACGCCCTGCAGGGACAGCGAGTGAAGTGTCCATCGTGCGGGGGCATGGTGACAGTGCCGATGGCGGCGGCAAGTGGGCCGCGCGCTGCCGCTCAACCGGCTCGACCCGCTGCGCCTCAAGCCGCCCCTCAGGCCGCTCGTCCTCAACCGCAAGCCTATCCACAACCCCAGGTTGCACGTCCTCAATCAGGGGCGGCTTATCCGACTGCGCCTGCGTCTTATCCGGCGGGAGCGAGCGGTGCGGCCATGAATCCGTTTGGCGCCGCGCCTGGCGCCTACGCAGCGCCGGTTACACCAGCCGCTGGTCCGACGGCGTATGATCCGTTGGGAATCGGCGGGCTCCAAGGCTACGGCGCGGCGCCCGCCGCGTCGCCCTACTCCAGTTACTCACAACCCGCTCAACCGGCTTACAATGCACCGACGGCCTACTCGTCGCCTGCTCCCTATGGTGCTGCCGGGGGCCGAGCAAACAAAGGTGGGAGCAATAAGACTCTCTGGATTATCGGACTGATTGGTGGCGGCGGCGTGCTGGCCGTTGTTGGAGTGGTGGTGGTGGTCGCTCTGATTCTGCCGGTGGTCGCGGCTGCTCGTCGATCAGCGGCGGAAGCGTCGATGCGGGCGGAACTCAACTCGACTTTGAATTCCCCCCAGACCGCACCGTCCGGTATGCCAGGGGCGACGCCAACGAGCAACTCGGCGGGGCCGGGTATGCCTGGAATGCCTCGCCCTTCCGCGGCTGCTTCCTCAGCGAGCGGCAACTGGAAGACTCATCAGGGGAATGGCTATACCGTCGAAATGCCGGGCACTCCCAAGCGTCGCCAAAAGTCGCAGGCGTCGACGGTTGGCATCGTGACGACGCATGTGGATCAGGTCGAGGCAAAAGATGGGGCGTTTCAGGTCGGTGTGACTGAAATGCCGCTGACCGACGACCAACTGCAAGCCCTCATGCTGAATGGACTCGACGCGGCCCTCGATTCGGGCATCAAGTCGATGGTTCGAGCCGCGGGGAACGGGCAGATCACTCAACAAGGGCCCATTTCCATGGGTACGTTTCGTGGCCGCGAGGTGAGGTTCGACGCGACGGTCGCTGGTCGGCGGGCTGCCGGCCACGGCAAAGTGGTCGTGGTGAATAAGAAGGTTATCGAAGCGTTGTGGATTGGCGACCGAGACCAGAAGTCGTCGCCCGACGTCCAACGCTTCATCAACTCGCTGCAGGTGACCGAAGCGCCAATTCCCCTGGCCAATACGTCGGGCGGAACCTTGGGCGGTTATCCGGGCGCGCCTCCGGGAATCTCGAATCCACCTGGGATGTCAGGCACAGGCGCCCCAGGGATCGGCGGTCCCGGATTTGGTGCGACAGGTACGCCTGGCTCACCTGGCGGCACTCCTTATCCCGGCTCGCCGGGCTATCCCATGGGACCAAGTTTCCCAAATGTGCCGGGGGCGCCAAGCGTTCCGGGCGCACCCGGATACCCTGGAGGCATGCCGGGTGGCATGCCAGGGGGAATGCCTGGAGGATTTCCTCGTTTTCCTCGCGGCATCAATCCTGGGGCGGGCTCGAATCCCATGGGCATGGGAAGCGGCACGATGCCCATGCCGGGCGGCGTCAATCCAATGGGGCCCGGGTATCGACCTGGTTTCTAGGGATTGGTCGAGTGTGTACGACGGACTTCCTAGTCCGTCGGTCGGTCTGGCGCCTCGTTGCGGTGATGAATCTGTTGCGGCTGTGGAAATAGAGTTGCTTGTGCAGCCGGTTCGGTACGGGGAGGAGCGACGGACTGGAAGTCCGTCGTACATGGGAGAGCTTATAGCTGGTGAGTGAACAGTTGATCGCTTGGGAGTCGCGTGCGAGCTAGTTCCACCAGATGTTGGTGGTGCGTGAATAGAATCACTTGCGTGCGTTGAGAGAATTGAGCCAGCACTTCTAGCGAAGCGAGCGCTCGCTGATCGTCGAACTTGATCAGAATGTCGTCGACCACCAGCGGCAACGGTTCGTGCCGGTCGAGCCAGTCGGCCAGATAGGCGAGCCGCAGGGCGAAGTACAATTGGTCGGCGGTCCCTTCGCTCATCCCCGCTACCGGAATACTCTTCCCAGCGGGGCGATAGCCGACCAACACCGGTTCGCCTTGATCGTCGTATTCCACTCGCAGTTCAGAGAACGAACCTTCGGTCAGTCGCGCGAAATACTCGCCCGCTCGGCGCAACATCGGATTCTTGTTCTTCTCGCCGAAACGATCGATGGCTTTTTGCAGGACGAACGACGCAATGCGCCAGCGAGCGTATTCGGTCGCCTGTTCATCGATTCGGCCTAGCAGCGATTGAATGTGAGCGTTCACTTCGACCGCTTGCGTGCCGCCATCCATCTTTTCCAACTCGCCGCGGATCCGCCCCAGGCCTTCGCGCTGAGCACCGCGTTGACTGTCGAGTTGCTCGAGTTGGTCGCGCAGTTCGGCAAGCGACGTCGCAATGGCGCCTGGCGCCACGTGGGAGGCTTCGACGGCGAGTTCTTCGATGGTTTGGCCGCTCGCCAACCGCAAGAGTTCATTCTCCACGTCCTCCAGCTGACGCTTGCAGTCCGCCTTCTCGCGCGAACGTCGCCAGCATTCGTCCAGCAGTTCGGCCGACGCGGCGCCTGCTTCCTCGCACAGCCCTCGCAAGTGGACCGACTGACGTTCGACCTCTTCCGTGAGCTGCTTGATCTGCTTCAGCGCCGTTGCGTGCTGCCGGTTCAGTTGCGCCTGGAGTTTCTCTTGCGTCTCGGCGAGGTTTAACGCGGCAAGCAGTTGTTGAGCTTTATCGGTGGCTTCGCTGCCCGAGATGCCACAGGCGCCGGCGATGCGATCGACCTCTTGTGCGAAGGCCGCCGCATCGCTTTCAATGCCGCGAATACGAGTCAACAGACCGTTCGGTCCATCGGTCTCTCGCAACACTTCGTGCAGGTCGTCGCAACGCTGAAGGAAATTACTCACCTGATCAGGCGACGCGTCGTTGTCGAGTCCCAGTGGGTCGATGGCGGTTGACCAAGCGGTTTTCCAAGCTGTCGTTTCGTCGGCCAGTTTTTGTTGTTGTCGCTCTTGTGACTCGCATTCGCGCCGCAACTCGCTCACCTTCGCCAAAAGCGACGTGCGTCGGTTGGCAAGTTCTCGTTGTTCATCGAGCCAGCGTTGCACTCGCCGCATCGCTTGTCCCAGCGACTCGTCGTCTTCCCAACCGCTCTGGCCGACTGCTTGCCAGGCCGTGGCGAGTCGCCTGCGCGCCGCGTCGATTTGCTCGCGCAAGTCACTCGCTTCTCGCTCCAGCGAACGCAGTTCGGGCAGTGGTTTACGCAGCTGCTCCATTTCATTGCGCCAATCACGCATTTCGGCGGGCGACGCGGCGTTGATTCCGAGCGGCGTCCAGGTGTCGAGCCAAGCTTGACGAGCGCCAGCGACTCGGCGATGGGCGTCCGCCAGCCGTTGTTCCGCGCGAGTTTGTTCTTCGCGAATCTGCGTTTGTTCCCGCACCAACCGCGCTTGATCCGCGATGCGGCGTTGTTCTCGCCGCACGAGATCGACCGTGCTGTCGGCTTGGGTCACCAGTCGTTCGTACGTCTGGGCCAACTGCTCGGGCGTCCACGCTGACGACGAATTTGCTTCGCGGGCGGCGTCTGTCGAACCGCTCCCATGCTTGAGCTCGCGTTCCACTTCGGGAGAAATCATCGCTTGGGAAATCTCGCCCGCGAACCACGCGGCTCGCGCCGCTTTCCACGCTTGATCGCGAGTGGCGCGAGACTGCCGCACATTCTCTTCGGTGGGCAAGTCGCCGTCGGCGCCTTGCAGCGTGGCGAGGTCCAGCGAGATGGCCGACAGGCGTTCTTCCTGCCGGCGAATCTCTCGACTGATTTCCTCGACTCGCGCTTCCGCTTCCGCGATCGCTCGTTCATGACTGGCGATCGTGGCGACGCTGGGCAGGACCGTTGATTCGAGCGCCAGCAGGTCGCCTTGCCAACGTCCCAATTGTTGCAGCGTCAGGCGAGCGGCATCAAAGCCGCGGGCCGCCTTACGCGACAACTCGCTCGCCTGCTGCTCGATGTTGCCGAACGCCAAGATCGACTGGACGACGGCCGCCAACGAATCCGCTTCGTTCGCCACTCCCAGATTCGCCAGTTCGCTTTCCGCTTCTCGGAGGCGTTCGCGCAGTGTATCGATCGCGGTCGCACATCGCTCTTGGTCGAGCCGGATTCGCTCGTGTTGTTTCCCTAGTTTCGTCAGTCGGTCGCGTTCGCGCGGCGACAATCGTAGTTGGTCGACTTCATCGAGCGTCAAGTCGGACCGCAACTCTTTAAGGATGACCGCGGCCGTCTTGCGACCGTCCGCATACTTGGCTTGTAGTCCAGGGAGGTCGTGCTGTGCTTTACGATGTCCCCCCAAGGCTTCCACGAGCGCTCGAATCTCATCGCGATGTTCGACGACGCCAGTCGGCAGTTGCACCGACTGCCGCTCTTTCTCCACGGGGATCATGGCCGCTTGTTCGCGCGACAGGGCATGCGACGCCAAGTCCAGCTGTTTCCTCGCCGCACGAAACTCTGCTTCGAAGTCGTCACGCAGCGTCCGAGTGTCGGAGTATTGTTTCAGTTGTTCTTGATGTTGACGTCTCTTCGCCAGCAATGGCAGAGCACGGTCCAGTCGTTCGAGCCGTTCTAGCTCGAGTTTGGTCTGTTTCCATTCGGCGTCGATCTGAGCGAGCTTAGCCTGGGCGGCGTCGTGGTCTTTGCGGCGGACTTCATACTCGCGACTAGCGAGTCGCAGCGACTTGCCCTGTTTTACGGCTTCGGACCACTCGCGGATCAACGCATTCAATTTCGGTTTCGAGCCGCCGGATTTGAAGAGATCTTCCGCGCGGTCGTCGAGCGTTTGGCGGACTTGACGCAGTTGGTTCAAGCCACCGGCCGCCGTAAACAGCGTCTCCCCTACTCTACCCTGGAAACGCACTATCTCGTCGCCGCCCCGTACGAGCGTCTGGTAATCGATGCCGAACATCGATTCGAACAAGTCGCGCGGGACGTTCGAGAGCAGACGTTCGAGCTTGGTTTCCGCCATCGGTTCGTCGGTTTTCGGATCGAGCAGCGTCTTGGTGTTCCCCTTGCGACGCACCGCCGAGATCCGTTCGCCGCTCTGAGTGCGCAATTCAAACCCAATCCGTAGGTCTTGGTGTCGGTGAATGAAGTTGTCGAGCGAGCGCGAGGGAATGCCGTACAGTGCGTCGCGCAATCCTCGCAGCGCCGAACTCTTGCCCGCTTCATTGGGACCAAAGATCAGATGAAGTCCGTGATGGCCTTGATCCAAGGCCAATTGTTTGCCCGTGAAGGGGCCAAAGGCCAGGAAATCGAGTCGATCGATTCTCATCGCTTCGTCTCCTGTTCCGAATTGCGTGATCCCGCCAGTTGATCGCGCAGCAGCGGTTCCACGCTCGCGACCACCGCCCTTAACCACTCGCGTCCACCAAATTCGTCCGCGTCCTCGGTCTCGGCAATTTCGGTGGGCAGTTTGTCGCGCACGTCTTTTAATACCGCCGAGAGTTCGTCGAGCGATTCGGGGGAAGCTAGATACTCGGCCACCAGTTGAGAGACTTCCGCGAGCGGCCCTTCGTTCGCGGCTTCATCGCCTTGTTGAGCGATAGGTTTCACTCGAAACTTGACCTTTTCGATCCACAGATCGCCGCCGCCATGCATGGCGATGCCGCGAATGTCGCTCTCCCATTTGGCGGGTCGCGCCATGAGCTCGTCATGGCAAGCGGTCTCGCCCACCACTTCCACTCGCACCGCCAACGGCAGTCCTTCGTGCTGAGCTTGGAGCTCGACGAGTTCCTTGCGTATTTCGTCGAGCAGATCGTCGGCGGTCGACCAGGCCGCGGCAGCGATTTCCAGACGTTCCCAACGAACCACGTCGAGCGAGCGGAATTCGGTCGACAATCGTCCTCGGTCATCGACCGTAACCAAGTAGGCGCCCTTCGCGCCGGTCTCGCGAATGTGCCGCCCTTGGAGGTTGCCGGGAAAAACAACGAAGGGCTCGGTCGCGATCACTTCGCGTTTGTGAATATGTCCCAACGCCCAGTAATCGTATCCTCGCGAACGCAGGTCATCGAGCGAACAGGGGGCATAGTTCGCATGCCCCTCTCGACCATCCAAGCTAGTATGCAAGAGCCCAATGTTGAGCCATCCCGAGACGCTGGGTGGATAACTCTTCGCCAAATTCTCCGTCACCGCAGGCTTCGAGAAACTCTGCCCATGGATGGCCACTCGCAGGTCTTCAAGCCGGCGAGTCTCGGGTTTGCGGTGAGAGAATGCGTGCACGTTGTCGGGCAGTGGGACGTTTTGCGTCAGCTTGCTGGCGGCGTCGTGATTTCCCGAGATCAGAAACACCGGTATCGCGGCCACCTTCAGGCGACTCAACTGTTTCACCATGAACAGGCCGGTCCGAGTGTCGTCCCAATCGCCGTCGTACAAATCACCCGCGATGATGACGAACGCAACTTGCTCTTCGATTGCCAAATCGACCAGCCGTTCGACCGCTCGTCGCGTCGCCGTCCGCAGCAATTCCACGGGCGAGTCGTCGTAATGCCCTAGACGCTGTAGCGGACTGTCGAGGTGAATATCCGCGGCATGGATGAACTTGAACATGAAAGCGATCCAGCCTGTGAGTTAAGTGGCAAAGTGCGCATGAATGTACGACGGACTTCCAGTCCGTCGATTGTGTCGGTTGATTCTATCGTTATCGAATGGTCCTAGTTGGACAGCGCCAGGTTTATCCGCTTGAGTCAACTATAACCGGTTACAGGCTGAGTGCTTAAAGCTGATCGAGCAATCGGCGGCGTCTGCATGGATCGCTCCGTGAGCGAACATCGAAAAGACGACGATTTATCTTCGCTCGAAAAGGAACTCCATCAGTGACGATCAGCGAAGACGAGTGTTTCCAGAAATCGTCCCGCTCCGTGCCCAAGAAAAGGGAACACTGATCTTCGCTGATCCTAACCTCGTGGCATTCACTCGATTCGTGGTCCACAACCACCTAATGACCTCCTCCCTCTATTCTCATTTGTGTCATCGGTGTTATCCGTGGTCGACCGACTCCTGTGTCTGACATCCGTGATTTCGGCAAACCGGGCGCTGTCCAACTAGTGCGTTGTCGCAGCCAACAACGAGCGTTGCCGGTGGGTATCTTGAGAGGGCTTTCGCCGGTCAAGCCTGTTCATCGACGGACTAGAAGTCCGTCGTACATTTGCGACGGACTAGAAGTTCGTCGTACAATTTTGACAGACTAGAAGTCTGTCGTACTTTCAGGCGCCGCCGACCATCTCGAAGTTTGTCGACGCACCGTCTGGAACCGAGAAATCGACCTTCAGGGTCGGACGCTCTCGATCAGACACTCGCACATGGAACGTCAAAGTGTGCCGACCGGCCGGCAGATTGACTATTGCATCACGCTTGGCGTCGATGGCGTCCGAGCCGACCCAGGTATGAACCTCCTCGGTCGAATCGATTTGAATCCGTACGGGGCCCTCGTCGCTGACGTTAATCTCTGTCTGCAGGATCAACGTCGTTGGCGAACCGGCGGGGCCACGCAGTTCATCGAGCGGCAACTGACCGTTCACTTGACCATACGCAGGTTGCCACGCCTCGGGTGCGGCGCCAAACACGAACTGTCGTAGATTCTCCAGATGCGGCACTTCCGCGACCAGTTCCGCGGGCGTTTCACCCAGTACTCGCCAGCGTTGAGCACGCTTGGCTTGTTGTACTGCGTACGGTCCCGGTTTGCCCAGTTCCGAAACGAATCTCGCCAAGTCGACCAATTCATCACGAGTCAAGAACATGGTCAGGCCTTGGGGCATCAACGACCGGCCCTCGGCCTCTTCGTCGATATCCGCGGTCGGGATCGTCATCTGCTTGCCATTGACGTCCCGTAAATTTACTCGCACGTCGTCGCGATCAATGACGATCCCCGTGATCACGTTGCCCGACGCCAGCTCGAACACTCGCGTGACATATTGTTCCTTGATCGCCAGATTGGGATTCAAGATCGAGTTGACCACATAGTCGACAGGCGACGACCCACCCACCGCGCTCAACTCGGGCCCCACCTGCCCGCCCGCTCGACTGACGCTGTGGCACTTCATGCAGCTCAGGTCTTTACGACGAAAGATCCGCTCGCCGCGCGCGGGGTCGCCCTTGGTGGTCACCTCGGCGACGATCTTCGAGACTTCCTCGGGCGTGGGTGGCGGGGCATCGGTGGCAATGCCCGCCGACTTGCTCAAAACATCGGACAGCGCCGCGTCGCTGTGACCGACCGAGTACATGTAGCGCAGGGCAACTTTGGCGACATCGGGCTTCAGCGACTTCGACGCCAGCGCTTCGCCCAGCTTGGCCGCTCCATTCTTGCGATTGAGAAAGGCCGAGATCATTTCCGCCGGATCGTCCTTGGGGGATGCTTCGGCCAACAGAGTGGCGCCAGCTTTAGCGGCGGCGTCGAGATCGAAGCCGGTCAGAGCGGCCACCGCTTGCACGCGCACGACCATCGGCTGATCAGCGCCGACCAATTTCTCCACTGCCGCTCGACTGACCGGTCCCCCGATCGCCACCAATCCCTCAATCGCCACTCGCCGCAACGCCGGTTTCGTTTGCGCGTCGGCGGCCAATTTGGCGAGTGCGGGAGCGACGCTGGCGTCTTTCCAAGCCGACGCCAGCTTGATGGCCGATTGGCGTAATTCCGGGTCCTTGGCGGCGCTCTCGCCGACCACCAGCGCTTCGATCGCCGACAGATCGCCCGCGGGCTTTACCTTGCGAGTCGTCGCGGAATCGGTGAGCCAAGCGAGCGATTGACGGCGGAGGTCGGCCGGAAAGCCTTCAGGCGTCACAGCTTTCTCGAAGACCACTCGCAGGTCATGTTCGTTGCCGCGCTTGCAGATCATCTCGACCACGGTCCCTTGGCGTTCGGCGGGCAGCCGGCCGCTTTGGAACAGTTTCATCAACGGCCCGACGGCGCTGACCGGTTCTTCGGCCAGGCATGGTCGAGTCGCGAACAGGCTCGTATCGCCAGCGAACGAAGTAAGAGACAGAGTAGCGAAAGACAAGGCAACGCCGAACGTCATGCGGCTCGCCCCACGGCGAAGTCCCCCTGCATTCGACTTTCGACCACACGACTGATTGGCATTCATACCGACACCATTTCCCACGCTGGGGAGTGCAGAAAGCCTGGCCCAGAAGGGCACAGGCTCTCGCGTTTAAGGCTTTACGGGACCCGTCAACTTACTTCTTCAACGCCTTTACGCGTCGATCGAGCGTCTTGTTCGTTTCCTCCAGCGTGAACTTGAGGAAACCATCCTGAGGATGCACCAGCGATTCAACGGCGATCTCCGCCGCCTTCTCCGCATCGGCGCCCTGGAAGTAACTGAGCGCCCAAACGGCCTGCAGACGAACGCGAGCGCTTTCGTCGTTGACCTGTTCCTGGAGCAAGCCCAGCGGGTTCGACAGTCGATCGCGCCAGTAGACCACGATCTTTGTGGCCGCGGCACGCACGTGATCGTTGGGCGACTTCAACGCAGCCTTCAGCAACGCCTCGTCAACCACATTGTGGCTCTGATGCAACCAGAGGCCTTCGAGCGCCTGATGTTCGTAATCAGGATCAGCCTTGTCGAGTCCAGCGAGCCACTTCTTGGCGGCTGCGACGACGTCGACAGTGGGCCGCCCCGACAACTCAATCCGCGCTCGATGTCGCACTCGGTCGTCCTTCGACTTCAACAGATCGAGCAGCTTGTCGATCGGCTGGCCGGCGATCGGCGCTGGCTTGAGCAAATCGCGGCCTTCATATCGCACGCGGAAGACGCGGCCGTGAGCACGGTCGCGGCTGGGGTCGCGCAGGTTGTGCTGCATGTGGCCGATGATCGGATTGTGCCAGTCGGTGAAATAGATCGAGCCATCCGGCGCGACTTCCACGTCGGCTGGGCGGAAGTTCGGGTCCGAAGAAAACACGATCGGCTCGACTTCCGTCGCCGTAAGGCTCGAGTCCTTGGCTTGCAACTTGTATTGCAACATGCCTTGGAAACCAATGACGTTCAGCACCAGCAGATTGCCGCGGAATTCTTCCGGGAAATGACTGCTGCTGAGGATCTCAACGCCCGAGCAGGGGCGAGTTCGCTGTTGATATACCTGCGGCGGTCGAGCGTGCTTTTGCGGGAAATCGATGTCCCCCGAGAACAACAACGCGTGGTACGGATTCGCGCCCGTGCCGTCGTACACGATGTCTTGTCCCCAACGATCAAAAACGTGGCCGTGCGGATTGGCGAATCCAAACGACACGTAGACATCGAACTTGCGGCTCCGCGGCTCGAAGCGGAACAAAGCGCCATTCGCTACTCGGCGAGGTCCGCCCCATGGGGTCTCGACCTGCGAATGATGGAAGGTTCCCTCCTGGAAATACATCGCTCCACCCGGATCGAGCGTGAAGCTGTTGGCCGTATGGTGCGTGTCGGCGGTGTCCAAACCATGGATCACTCGCTCCTTCACGTCATACTTGTCGTCGCCATCAGTGTCCTTCAAGAACAGCAAGTCAGGGCCTTGGGCGACCAGTACCCCGTTGTTCCAGAACTCGAAGCCTGTCGGGTTATGGAGATCGCCCGCGAATGTCTTCGCGACATCGGCGCGACCGTCGTTGTTCGTATCTTCGAGGATCAACAGCTTGTCGTTCATCGGTTCGGTCGGCTTCCAGTGCGGGTAGGTCGGCCACACCGCGACCCACAGACGTCCCTTGGTGTCGAACGCCATCTGCACCGGATTCACCAACTCGGGGAACTTCCCTTCGTCCGCGAACAACTCCACCTTCATGTTCTTGTGCACCGTCATCTTCGCCAGCGATTCGGCTTCGGCGAGGAACAAGTGCTTGCCGCCTTCCAGCGGACCCGGTTTGTTGGAGATCACGGGGATGAACTCGGGGAGGTTCGAATCGTCCGGCTTGGCCGTCTTGCCGGCCGCCGCCGCCCAGACCACCTTGTCGCGATTCGACGTGAGCGCGTCGAGCGCTTCGAGTTCGCGCTGGGCCACCGAGTAGTTCGAGAGTCCGTCGCCGTAACCGCCGGCTCCTTCCGCAAACTTCAGGAACGCGCGATCGCCGTAGGTCGAGTAACCGTCGGTGACGCGATAGCGGTTGTACCAGTACCAATTCTTGTCGTTGACTGCCTGACGCAGGGTTTCCACATTCGCCCCAGCGGCCGATCCGCCGAACAACGCCTGGACGGCGAACTCGGCGACCACTTTGTCGCCCTTCGCGTTCAGGTGCAACCCGTTGATCGTGTGCGGTTGCTTGGGATCAGAAAACGCCTTCAAGGTAGGCGTGAACAGGTCGACAAACGTGGCGCTGTGAGCCTTCGCCGCTTGGCCCATGGCCTCCGAATAGAGCTTCAGGCGAGCGTTGTTCGCCTTCACCGTGTCGGCGGAGGGCAAGTTAGGGTCGGCGATGTACTCTTGGGCGATGGGCGAGAACAGCACCAACTTGGGCGCCGCCTTGCCGTTGTACTTCTGGGCAGCCGTGTGCTTGATGAAGGCTTCGACGTCGGCCTTGAACTTGGCCACGCCCGCCTCTCCCGCCCACGACTCGTTGTAGCCGAACATCGCGAAGACAACGTCGGCCTTCGTGTTGGTCAGCTCGAACCGATTCTGACGCACCTTGCCATCGTCGCGCTTCGACAACTTGTTGGGTTGCGGGCACGGAGCGTTCCCCGCCAACCACTCGTCTTGCGAGCCGAACGACATCGAACGCAGTCGCTTGGAGGCGTCCTGGTAACCGGTCACCTCGTCGCCGCTATAGCCCATGTTGCGGAAGACGAGTTCGTGCGAGGGAAATTTTGAGTGGATCAGCGTCTCCAGCCATCCCTCATGCTGCATCCGTTCGGCCAATGTGTTGCCAATGATGCAGATGTGGTCGCCCTTCTGCAGCTCGAGCGACTGTGCCAGCGTACTGGCCGCCACTAACAGAGGGCCCACCAGGGGCGCCAGGAACCAAACCAAGGAACGACTCATGCAACGCTTCCTTTTACGGAGAGACGCGGGTTGAAGGTGGGATGCCGGACGCGACTTGTGCTCCCCTCACCTCCTTCCTTCGTTACCCGCCCGGAAGGTTGCGCAGGTGGCACAATTTCCGCCAATTGTAGCTAGAACCCCGCCGCTTGCCACCCGGCACCGTCCATGGAGCTGCCAGGCAGCCGGACGAAAAAACTACCAGCAGACCCCACTTTATCGAACAAAGGCGAAGCTGCGGAAGGCGGACGTGAGAGGCAGTTTGGCGAGAGATCTGTGACCGCCTTCCGCCCCAGCGGGTGATCTCGACGGAACTCGCCGGAACCTACTGGACCGGCGGACGGCACTTAGTCGATAAACCATCGTTGAGCATTGATGGGAAGATGGTTATATTTGGCAGAGGCGAGTGGTTCGACCGCTGGCTCCTTCCCTCCTTAGACCCCGCCCGTTACAGCTTGCCGACCTTTACGAGGAACGCCATGGAAAGCTACCGGAATTGCCAAGGTTTCGATCGCCGCAGTTGCTTGAAGCTCGGCTTGGGTGCGTTTGTTGGCGCTGGCATGTCGGAGCTGTTGCGGATGCAGGCAGGGGCGGCTACCGAGGGGGGCGCGGGCCTGCGAGCGTCGGCGAAGAGCTGTATCCTGATTTGGCTCGATGGCGGCCCATCGCACTTTGAGACATTCGATCCCAAGCCAGACGCTCCGGCCGAGATTCGTGGCGAGTTGGCTGCCATTCAGACCAAAATTGCGGGCGTGCAATTCAGCGAGACGGTTCCTCGACTCGCGGCCTGCTCGGACAAGTTCTCGATCATTCGGTCAATCCGGCACGAACAAGGCAACCACGGTGCGGGCAACCACTACATGATGACGGGCCGGCCGCCGCGGATTCCGGTCGGCTGTGGTGCGTTCGTCAGTTTTCATCCCAGCATGGGGTCGGTGGCGGCCCACGAGTTGCCGCGAGGCAACAACCTGCCCGGCTACTTTTCGATTCCCAGCATGACTCGCTCGGGCGGTCCTAACTACCTGGGTGGAAAGTACGCTCCGTTCGTGGTTGAAGACAATCCCAACAGCAAGGACTTCCGAGTCCGCGATTTGTCGCCTCCGGCCGGACTGGAATCGCTCCGTTTCACTCAACGCACCGACCTGCGTAAGGTTGTGGATCGCTTGAAGCGATATCAAGATCAAGCGGCGGCCGACCCTGTGGTGGCGGTCGATAGCTACTATCAACAGAGCCTGAACTTGGTCACTTCGCGAGAGGCTCAGAAGGGCTTCGACCTGTCGGCCGAAAGCGACAAGGTGCGAGACGCATACGGTCGCAACCCGTTCGGTCAACGCCTGTTACTCTCGCGTCGGTTGGTCGAGGCGGGTGTGCCTTTTATCACTCTAAACGACGGCGGCTGGGATCATCACTCGGGCGTCTTCAAGAACCTGCCGAAGCAAGTCGACGTCATCGATCAAGCGCTGGCGGCATTGCTGCAAGATCTGGAAGACCGCGGCATGCTGAAGGAAACGCTGGTCGTGATGCTCGGCGAGTTCGGCCGCACGCCGAAGATCTCGACGTTGCCCGGCGCCGACTCTCCGGGACGCGATCACTGGGCGAACGCCATGTCGGTGTTTATGGCCGGCGGCGGCACGCCGGGCGGCGTGGTCGTGGGAGCGACCGACCGCAACGGCTACTCGGCAGTCGATGGCGTATTAGGCCCCGAGAACTTTGTGTCGACTGTTTATCGCAAGCTGGGCATCGATCCTCGCAAGATCTTCTACACGCCTGAAGGCCGCCCCAGCCTCTTGGTAACCGATCCCAATCCCATTCCCGAGATGATGGGTTAGTTGCGGCGAAAGTTCGAGCTGTAGCGGAACTCGCCAGAGTTCCGATCGTCGCGTGCGAGTTGCTCCGCTCGAGTGGTACGGGTATGCGTGGGTGACGGTCGGAATTCCTGCGAATGCGGCGACGAGATTTGTAGCGGAACTCGCAAGAGTTCCGTCGTTGCCTGCGAGTTGCTCTACCCGAGTGGTGCGGGTATGCGTGGTTCACGGTCGGAATTCTTGCGAATTCCGCTACGAGATTTGTCGTCAGGAGCGCGTTGCTCTACCCAAGTGGTGCGTGTATGCGAGGGTGACGGTCGGAATTCTTGCGAATTCGGCGACGAGATTTGTAGCGGAACTCGCAAGAGTTCCGTTGTCGCGTGCGAGTTGCTTTACCCGAGTGGTACGGGTATGTGTGGGTGACGGTCGGAATTCCTGCGAATGCGGCGACGAGATTTGTAGCGGAACTCGCAAGAGTTCCGTCGTTGCCTGCGAGTTGTTCAACCCAAGTGGTGCGGGTATGCGTGGGTGACGGTCGGAATTCTTGCGAATTCGGCGACGAGATTTGTAGCGGAACTCGCAAGAGTTCCGTCGTCACCTGCGAGTTGCTTTACCCCAGTGGTTAGGGAATGCGTGGGTAACGTGTCGGAATTCTTGCGAATTTCGCTACGGAGATGCGGGCTTACGATGCGAGGCTTCTCTCGGTTGGAGGATCAGAATCGCGAGCGCCGTGGAGACGATTTCGGATTCGCCATTCGCCGCTCGCCATTCACCCGTCTTTGGGTTCTGAGCGGCCAACAGCGCGGCAAACATCTGCGATTCCCAATCGACCTCGCCAATACGTTCCTTGCGGCTCAAGTGGCCCGCCAACGAAAGGGCGTGGAGACTATAGAACGAATAGTTCCGTGTAGGCGCCAGCCATTTGTCCGGCGCCGGTAGCGCCGGTTGCCAATGGGCCCAGGCTTTCTCCACGGCGGCATCGATGCGGCGATGCAAGTCCTCGTCCGCTACTGCTCCGCGAACTGCTTCCAGTCCCGCAATCCCTGCCAGCGTCATGTTCCCCGTAGCAGCACCCTGTTGGGGAATGTAACTCCAACCTCCATTTCGAGTCTGCGAGGATAGCCAATACTGGGCCACTCGCCGCCAAGTTTCCGCCGCCAAGTTTCCTCGGGCGCCGACACTCCTCGCGACCGCGCGACGTCGAGCGCCCAGACCGCAAAGCGAGTACAAGAACCGTCGCCGCGCGTCGCAGGCGTGCGAGTATACGACCAACCGCCAGTCGCATTTCCCGTACGGCATTGAGCTTCGGCTAACCAAGCCACGTCACGCTCGACTTCCTGCTTGTCAAAATTGGCTCGCGTGCAACGAGCAATGATGCGGAGCGCAACACAGTACGTCGAATCGGGTTGTCGAATCGACAAGACGTCCAGTCCCCGCTTCATGACATCGCTATCGGCCGGCTCGCCGGCTCGCAGCAAAGCCAGTAACGACAACGCGGTGAGGCTCGGATCGATCAAGTCCGAGGGAGGCGACATCTTCCAAGAACCGTCAACATCTTGGCAAGTGTGAAGGAATTTCCGGGCATTCTCGAGCGCCTTGGCAACGGCCGGATCGGGCGCCGTGCCTGCCAACAACTCAGATCCATCCCCCAACGCCTTGTCGGTGGCTTGCGTGGAGCCGGCGCCCGTCGCGCCTGGTTCACCATCAGGCGGTGCTGGATTCGTTGCTTTCTCAGGGGCAGCGGCGGGCGGAGTTCGCTCGTCATCGCTGGCCCTCTCCGACTTAGCTGCCGGGCTGCCGACTTGAGTCGCCACGGCCGTCAGATGCTTCGCGGACGCGATGAAGAGCGTGCCGTTGGCGGCGGCTGGGGTTCCATACATCGCCTCCTCCATGACATTCACCGCGAGGAGTTCTCGCCGCGGACCTGCGAGATAAACTCGTACTTCACCCTGCTCGGTGACGACAAAGAGTTTCCCGTCCGCGACCAACGGCGTTCCCCACACTGCCGAAAAGAGATCGTCGGACCACAGGAGTCGCCCTGACGACTGTTCGAAACAAAACAAAATGCCCGCAGCGTCCGCGACGAAGACGCAACCTTGGTGGATCACGGGCGCCGCCAGCGTGCGATGCAACGTCTCAGAGAATTCAATCTTCCCATCGCCCGACAGATCACGCTGGCTGAAATGCCAAATCACTCCTGAACCGGGGTTCTTGCGAGTGACCTCGCCGCGCGCTGGGTCGCAGGCGACATCGGGACGAGGAGGCAATGGCGTCTCCGGATGAGACGAGTGAAACACTTGCTCGGCGCTCAGGTCGCCGCGGCGAGTGGCGTCGACACACCACAGGTCCCCCTCCCCTTCTCCATGCTCGGGATTCTGACCCGTCACGATGTATACGTGATTGCCTGCGACGACGGGAGGGGCGAGGATCGCATTACGTCTGCCCTTGTGTCCCAACTTCCGCACGGCCGTCTTGGGATTGGCGTCGAATCGCCAAAGCTCGACGGTTTCTCCCTTCCGCAATCGCTCGAAGTCGAACGCATAAACCCAGCCATCCCCGTGAGCGAAGATGGCTTGAGCGGTTCCGCCCATCACGCCAACGGCAGGAGAACTCCCAAAACACTCATGAGGCGGCAACATTTCGGCTGGGGTCGCCTGCGACCATACGATCTGTCCGCTCTTGATATCGAGTGCCAGGAATGACGGAGGCGAAGCGGGGCCAGCGGGAATTGTCTTAGCGTCGCGGCTCGCGGGCGAAAATCCCGTGTTCAAGAGGACCAGCCCTCCCGCGACCGTCGGCGAACTGCACGACTGATGGTGCGGCGTGACGCCCAGTTGAGCCAGCATGTCGAACCGCCAGACGATGTCCGCCGCTTGTTTCCCACTGTTGGGCTCGTCGCGATACGGGCCATCGTTCTCGCCGTCGCCAAAGCCATTCAGGTCCAGGCAAAGCACTTCGCAGCGATTCGTTACGACCCAGATCCGATCATCGACGACGCATGGAGTGCTGCAGAGTCCAATCAGCGGCCAATCTTGCAAACGTCCCGCCGGCAACTTTGCGCTGGCGTACTGCCAGAGCAAGGCGCCGGTCGCTTCATCGAAACACTGGAGGCACGAACGGTCCTCGGTCGCCGGAATGGCCGGATCACGTCCTGCCCCGTTGTTGGTGCCGATCAAGACCTTGCCCGCCGCGATGACTGGGGACGAATAGGTTTGGGAACCCAAGGGGATGGACCAACGAGTGTGCTGGTCATTCCGTTTCCATTGAGTGGGAAGTCCCTGCACGGACGACACATTGTTGCGTGCGGGCGAACCGCCCCATTGCAGCCATTGATTGGACGTCGATTGTGCAGCGACCTGGAGCGCCGGGCCGTCGCCAATCTGAGCTCGCGCGGTCGGCAATCCATAATGCTGCGCCCCAAGGATCACCCCGATGGTAAGGGCGAGACTGATCGCTTGTGCGATCGGAAAACACTCTCGACGATCCTGTAATTCCGCGGTGGCGTCGAACAAGCGTCGCACTCGGAATAGTAAGGAACTTCCGCCTGCCCCGAGTGCCAGCACCGACTCGGCGTCGCACCACTGGTCCAACTCAAGCAAGGCACGCGCGTATTCGACGCGATCGCCGCAGATCGTGGCCGCGATGTCATCGCAACAATGTTCTCGTTCCTCGCGAATTCGTTTCGAAATCCACCACACGGCCGGGTGATAGAACAGCACGGTCTCTATCAGCGTTTGCAACAGATTGATCACAAAGTCGTGACGTCGGATGTGTGCCAACTCGTGGAGCAAGATCGCTTCAAGGTGTTGGGGTGACAAGCTTGTCGCCAGGCTGGCTGGCAACAGAATGACGGGCCGCAGGTAGCCCAGAACGATCGGCATTCTCACGCAGGCCGACTCGTAAAGTTGCACGGCTGTTCGCTGGCCAATCAGCACGGTGGCTCGATCCAAGGCACGCAGGGCCAAAACGGACGCGGGGGACAATTGTCGTCGCCGTAAACGCCGCAGGTTCCACCAGCCAATCAATGGTCGCAAAGCAAAGAATGCGACGCCTACCCACCAGGCGCCAACAACCCAGGGCAGGGTTTTCTCCAACGCCCGCTCGCCGGTAATTCGCCAAGAACTGGTTGCGAAGGAACTGTTTTCAGTCGAGTGGCGGACATCCGCCGACGGTTGCGATGGAATCCGCAAAGGAGCGGCCGCGGCCACGGATGCCTGCGTTGCTGATGAAACGGTGCGTGGAGTTGGCTTTACCGCGGAGCCTTGAGCCGGGACAGATTCAACGGCTGGCGCGGCAGCGGGCTGCAGTTCGGGATTAGGGCCGAGGCGCCACCAGGTCCAACCAGGCGCCAAACCCATGGCGAATAACCCGATCACTAAAACTCCGTGACGCAGGGCCGCGGATCGCCGCCCCATGACGTCTGCCAAAAGGTTGGTTACGAGCGCGATCAGCAGCAGTTGCCACAGTGAATGGACCAATGTCCAACCCAACTGCGAAACGGCCGACGGAGAGATCCACAGAGCCGCAAGATTCTGGAGGGAGCTCATGATCCTTGATCCTCCATACGATTCAGCAATTCTCGGATCGCATCCCGTTCTTCTTGAGTCGCCTTCGACGTCGAAAGGGCTTGCAGGACCAAGCTAGCCGCCGAGCCATCGTAGAGTTTCTCGATGAGATCGCCGAGAATTCGCTTGCTGGCTCGTTGGCGAGTCATCGCGGCTCGGTAGACATGCGGTTGAGCCGTTTCGTCGCGCGTGACGAGTTGCTTGTCGAGCATCACCGCGAGCATCTTGACGGTGGTCGAGTAGGTGGTGCCTTTGGCAGCCTCCAGTCGCCGGTGGATTTCACGCACGGGGCTGGGCCCGAGCTCCCACAAAATCCGCAATATCTGCAACTCGACTTCCGTCGGTTGCGAGGAACTTGGCCGCGCCATGTTTCACCTCTCCCTCAAACGCTGGTCGCTCTCATCCGAGCCTCAGTTAGCGAATTCCTTCGCTGATGGAGGCATGTTAGCGAATTCGTTCGCTAAGTCAAGATGAAGGAAGAAGGAGAAAGGAGAAAGGAAGAAGGAGGGAGGAGGGAGGAGGGAGGTGTTTAGAACATGCGATTGCGCAGCGTGTCGAGCGTGCGGTATAGGGTGCGGCCGCTCGACAAAATGCCAGCCCCTTCCAGAATGAATATAAACGCAAGCACGGCCGCTTTCCCGGCTGAATCGGCGTTGCTGGCAAGCATGACGCCAGGGGTCGCTAGCACCATGCCGCCGATGATCGACATTCCTAAGAGACTGCGTCTTCGAGCCACTCGACGGGTGACCTGAAGAAAACGCGGCCAAACGTTCGCGAAGTTCACGGGATGTGAGATCAACTTAGGTGGATAGGGAACTCCGATCATCCAAGGGCACAGAAAGACGATCGCTTGGTAGAGTTCCATCATTTGGGGCAGTGGGAGAGAGATTTGGAGCGACTTTTCTGTCGTAATCAGTAGCAGTTTCTTCCACTGAATGATGTCTCCACTGAACTCATGGAGGTCCAGTCCCGGCATACCGACTACGCCAATCAACTCCGTGGTAGGGATTACCACGCCGCGCCAGTCACTATGAAGTTGGAGAGAGGTCGAAGTGAGTGTGATCCCATACACTCGAAGGCGATAGTGGAGCCATGAAGCGATCAGGGTGACGACGGGCACGGGCAATAGCGCCAGTCGAGAGCGTTCCTGGTGCGGCCAATCTGCGAGTAGAACAAACCTGCAAAGTAGATTGAAACCCATAAAGGCGGCCGCCGCTGACACCACGAAGGTTGGCGCGACGGCTCCGTAGCGGTCAAGTCGGGCTTCGACATGTTGGAATAGAACGCGGGTCATTCCTGGGGTGTCCAGCGGTCGAACGTGGCGGCTTGGCCGGCGGGTTGACCATCCTGATTGGTGAGGTTCCAGACGATCGCCTGCTCGATCAGGAATCGTTTGCCGGTGCGCGAGATGCGAATGCCGCGATAGTCGTCGACGAAACCATCGCGGCGAGTGCGTTCGAGCAAGCGAGCTCGTTCGTCGCGATGGACCGGTTCGGCAGTCATGCGCGACGGAGTCGAGACGAACGTATTCAGGTCCATCTCCCAGAGTTTCAGCGCCGCGCGATTTCCGTAGTTCAATATTGGATCGGCTTCCGTGCCGTGCGAAACGACGATACGCGGCGATTCGTACAGCCGCCGGGCCACGTCTTCTTCGTTGCCCTCTGGATCAATCAAGTCGTAACCTAGACGCTCGCGGAACGAGTTCAGTAGGAGTTGGGTGTGTCTGATCCATTGCGGGCGAGCCCATGGACGCAGGCGATCGCCCCAATCCAGAAATTCGTCGACTCCCGCCAGCCGCTTCACTTCGGCGAAACTGGCCATCCGCTCGGTCAACGCACTGACGGCGCCCGGGCCGAGCCACTCGCGCGCGAGGTCCTGAACTGCTCGAGCGGTCAGCATCAGCGTGGCGACTGGATCGACGGCGATTTTGAAGCCGATTTGTTCGAGTTCAGCGATGGGGAGAAGCGGCGTGACTCCACCCGGCAGCATATTAGCCAACTGGGGAATGGGAACTTCTCGAGCGACGCGGACCAGTTCATCGCGAGACTGCGGCGCCTCGACAAACCCAATGTCGACGCCGGTCTCCGCGTACTGGCACGCTCGGTCAATGGCGCAGTTGAGTCCCAGGACGGCGCGGGCGTCGGTGCGAGCGATGATGACGAAGTCGGAGCTGCGTCGCGCGTCGAGCGCCGCATGCAACTTGTCCAACATCAACTCGACCGGCACGACTCGTTTACCCGCAAAATGTCCGCAGCGTTTAGGGGAGACTTGATCTTCCAACAAAACTCCGCTCGCTCCCGCCGCTTCGAACTGTCGCACCGTCCAGGCGACATTCAGCAGATCGCCGTGTCCGGTGTCGCCGTCGGCGATCAGCGGCACGGAGACTCGCTGAGTGATCCGGCGCACGGCTTCGACCATTTCGGAGAGAGTGGCAAGGCCGAGATCGGGCAGCCCCAGCGAACTGGCCGCCATCCCAAATCCACCCAAGAACAGCAACTCCACTCCAGCGTCCGCCAAAACTCGCGCGGTGAACACATCGTGCGGCGCGAGCGAACGAATGATGCCGGGACGTTGCAGCAGCGAGCGAACAGTCACTTGCACAGATAAACTTCCCTCGTTCATCTCAGTCTCGATTCCAAAATACGTCTAGCCCGCTCAAAACTCGGTAGGCGGGCGACAAGAACTGCGGGATCAAGTTGCGCCAATACTTGGAAAGAACGCTTTCCTTTCGAGAAGCGATTGGCACAATTGCGAGTGGCAAGCTCCAAGGCTCGGAAAACAGACGTTTTGGACAGAGATTCGAGATTCTGCGTTTTAGGTAGACTTGATTCAATTAGCTGGTGGCCGTAGTGACGTTGCAATGCAGCGCGATCCGCGATGATCCATGTCTCCATGCAGGTTGTCATCAGCAAAACCTGCTCGTCGACTGCATTGTCAGGCTTGTTCCAGCGGTCGGTAGCTTGAAGGTGTGACCATGGAGCATGGATGTCGTTGATACGATCTTCACTGTCGACCAGCATGAATGCGTGATTGCCGAGTCGATGAGCCGTGCGGAAATCTCCCCACGTCTGTTCTCGACTGCCGCAGGCGACTAGCTTCGGCATTCTGCCAGCGAAGCCGCACCGTTCCAATAGCGTTCGAAAGCCCTCGCGGCAGCGAGTATGGAGTTCTTTCGAGTCGCCACCCCCTTCAATGTAGATCGTAACCTTTACCATCGCACGCCTCCGATGTGACCGCGCGTCCAGAGTTGTCCGAGGCGGTATTTTTGTAACCATTCAACCAACTCGGCTTCATTCAATCGAATCGCTTGAGTGCAAAGGTTATGTCTTTCAAAGATCACGACGCATTCTGGTCGGTCAGTCATTGCGTCAATCAGAATGTCCGAGTGAGTGGTAACGACCAGTTGAGTTCGCTCGGACGCGGATATCAGAAGATCGGCGATCTTAGGCAGTAGATCAGGGTGCAGCCCAAGTTCTGGCTCTTCGATGCAAATCAGCGGAGGCGGTTCAGGGTCGCAGAGAATCGCCAACAAACACAGAAACCGGAGGGTGCCGTCGGAGAGTCGGCTCGCAGGAATGATGATGTCGCCCTCGATCAAGAAGACCTCGACGGTACCGCCTTTGATACGCACATCGAATTCATCGATTCCCTCATAAAGACCCTGCAACTGTGAGATGATCGCGTTCTTGACTTTGGGAATTGTTCTCAAGTGGCTCAAAAACAGGCCGAGATTCGAGAAGTTCTCCTCCAAGATATCACTACGCAGGTCCGCTGCTTGCGGTGTTCGGAACACCGACGTTCGACCAAAAGTCCATTCACGAAAGAGTCGGGAGCTCTTGTATTGGTCGGATAGGTATGCCAACTCTGGATACCGCGGAGGATCTCGCACTTGAGACAATATCGACTCGTCCGGGAGGACTGTCGAAGGCAATAGTTTTTGCTTAGCCGTCGTATTACGGATCGAGAGACATGGATATCCCTTTTCGTAACGGTAGTAGTAGTGAGGGTCCGGGTGGCTGGCGTGTGGAGTTGCATTCTCGATACGCTCGTCGACCAAGTGCAAACGTTGATTCTGGACTCGGAATTCGATGCGATGCCGCAGAGCTTCGCGGCCATCTGGGTAGTCGATAACTGCATCAATGCAGGCCACTCCCTGCGGGTCGCCTTTCCAAATCCACTCCATGACCCCACCCCCGAGGCCTCTCATCGGAGCCGACACATCGGTGGCGGTGGATCGTAGTAAGCCCAATGCTTCAATAAAGTTTGATTTGCCCGAACCATTGGGCCCGACGAGAATATTCAGAGACCGCATGGATAGCGGCGACATGTCATGACCGAACGACAGCAAGCCGGAGAGTTTCAATTCGTGAATGAACACGGTTCGGTTTCCCTCAAGTGCACCGTCGCCCCAAGCTTCACCCAGTAGCAGTCAGAATCTTATGCCAGCCTAGGCGGTTAGGTGGCACACTTCAAGCCGCTTTCGCCTTCGGGGGAACCTTTAGATTGAAGAGGCCGAAGATCTCTTTCTGAGTCATTCCGGTGCGCTCGGGCGCTTCGGAGTGGGACAAGATCGAGTTGAATAGCTGCCGCTTCTCGTCCAACACTTGATTGATTCGCTCTTCAATGGTTCCCATCGTCAGCATGCGAGTGACGGTGACGGGGCCCGAGACGCCAATGCGGTGAGCTCGATTGATGGCCTGGTCCTCGATGGCGGGGTTCCACCAGCGATCAAAAAGAAATACGTAGCGACAGAATTGCAGATTGAGCCCGACGCTTCCCGCGCCGTAACTCATCATGATGATCCGCTTGCTCGGGTCATTCTTGAACTGATCGATCACCGTCTCGCGGACCTTGTTCGGCATCTGGCCGTGGTATTCCAGCGTGCCGAAGCGCGCGAGTCGTTCGCGAAGTTTGGCGATGGTGACGACCCACTGGGTGAACAGAATGGCCTTTTGACCGCTGGCGACCACTTCCTCCAGGTCGGCTTCCAGCCGTTCCAGCTTGGCGCTGGCCCCTGTCACCGGGTCGAAGTTGCAGACCTGCTTTAAACGCAGCACGAGTTCAAAGACGTGTTGGATCGTGATCTCCTCGCCCATCTCGCTCAGTCGCATCACCCCTTCGTCTTCCGCCGTGCGATAGGTGGCGTACTGTTCGGGAGTCAGATCGAGTTCCGCGTCGCGGAACAGTTTCGGAGGCATGTCGGTGAGGACCATGTCCTTCGTGCGGCGGAGGATATGCTCTTGGACCAACGAGCCCATGCGTTTGGCGGGCATGTCCGAACGGAGGTAACCCGGCGTAAGGAACTCGAAGATTCCCACCAGATCCTCGGGGCTGTTTTCCACGGGCGTCCCCGTCAGCGCCCAGCTGCGAGTGCGTGAAATCGAACGGACCACTTCGCTCGTGGTGCTCGACTTGTTCTTGATTCGTTGAGCTTCATCGAGTGCGACGAGGTCGAAGTGGAGCGTTTCGTCGAGCACCTCGCGATCGCGCATCAACAGTTCGTAGTTCGCGATTTTGACGGGGGTGTTTGGTTGGCGCCATTGCCAGTGACGTCGTGCTTGGTCCCCTTCGATAATGCCCAACGGGATTTCGGGCGCCCAGGTTTGGAATTCGCGTCGCCAGTTGCTGACCAGCGGTTTGGGGCAGACCAGCAGTACGTTACGCACTTCTCCCGCTCGCAGCAGCAAGCGGATCGTCGTGATCGCTTGCATGGTCTTGCCGAGTCCCATTTCGTCGGCCAACACGGCGGTGTAGCGAGGATAGAGGAAGCCAATCCCCTCGAACTGATACGGGAACGGTTCGAACGGAATGTGGATTTCTCCGCTGGCGACTAACGATTCGAGCGGCGGTTGGAGCACGTAGTAGAGGCGATCTTCCAACTTGATGACGTCGCCGGGAGGCTTGATACGCGTAATTTTCGGTCGATTGGCCAAATTGGCGCCAGGGTTGGTTGAACCGTTCGCGCTGGCGTCGTTCTCGCCGCTACTCGCGGCGGCCGCCGCGGCCGTCGCCTTGTTCGACGGCGGCGCGGCCGGTTTCATCCACTGGTTCGCCCAAGGCGACTCGGGGAAGGTAAATCCGACTACCTTGACCGCCGGTTTGGGAATGCGAATGCTAACGACGCGCGGGGCGGCCTCGAGGGGACGCCAGCCGCGGAGTTCCAGTGGGGCCACGACGTCGGGGGTGGCCGACGGCAGGGAGGGCGTATCCCACGATTGGATCGTAATCGGCGCGAGATGCGCGAGCGTGGCTCGCAAATCTTCAGGAATCCGAGGCACCGTGCGCGGCCCTTCGTTGCAGGGAGATGGGAACAAACGACGACGCGTGGGGAACGGCGCGGGGCCGTTCCGAGAGGCGAGCATTAGCGGCGAGTTAGGCCGCCTTGCGCGCCTCGTCGATGGCATCGCGGATGCGAGTGAAAGGTTCATACAGGTCGATACGACCCACATACGGTTCCCAGCGTCTCAACACTTCGGCGCGGTCATCATGCCATTCACTCTCGATCGCGACGTGAGTGGCGCCGAGCCGAAAACGCTCCCATGATTCATCGCTCGCGGGTGCCGTCGAATCGTTGAGCACCAACAGCACGGGGCTCGAGTAAAACTCGCGCACCGCCAGCATCGCGGAAGTGTCGGTGCAGACGATCAGCGGTTCGACCTTGAGTTTGCCCAAGAGAGCGGGGCCCAGTTGTTCGCCGAACAAGTAGCGTCGCAGGGTGGGACCATACAGGATCTCTTGCGCTCGATTGGTCTTCACCGGCGCCGTGCAGTGGAATTCCAAGGGACGACCGTTGGCGTTTAAAACCAACAGTCCTCCAAAGCACCCCTGCTCGGCGTGCTCGCAGACGGTGAGGAATCCAATGGCGGGCAGAGACTTCGAACCGCTTGCGCTCATAGAAATCCGGTCATGGAGGGAATGAGGTGGGACCGCATGGTCAACCATCGGGCGGCTCGCAGGGGTGACTTTAGCGAGCCTGACGATGCTGTCATGCGTAGCGAAAAGTGGGTGGCACGACGGTAATTTCTGCGGGTCGCGGTGAGTTTCTCGTGGCCAAAATAACGGGCATTCAACGGTTGTTTTTGGCCAATCGGCAACGGTCGCGGGACACGACAATTTTCCTTAATCGTCAAGGTCTACCAAGTGAGTCGGATTGACTCATCGACCTGGAGAGGCGGGACCCCCTCATCGTGAGAGTTTTGGGCGGGCGACGTGCTCTTCCACTAAATTCGGGGCATTTGTGCGATTCGTAGTCCACAACCATCCGCTGTCCAACGAAGAGGGCCCTTTCGCGGTCTCGCGAAAATGAATGCCGAGAATGCTCGACAAATTTTCTCACGTCGGACTATACTGGCCGACAGCTCGCTGGTTCCCCAACCCGAGTTCATCTGCAACCGTCTGATCCCCTTTAATCCTCCGGAATTCGATCCGCCCCCATCCCCACTCTCACTCAACTCCCCTCTGGTCATTCACGACGAGTTCCCTGTCGGTGGCATTTGTTAGCCGCGGCTGGTTGATCGTAAGTGTTTGTGCTCGTGCGGATTGAGTGGTATTTCAGGAGTTCCCCGCGATGTCCCGTGACCAGGGATCGATCGACGTCTCGCCTGTTTTCCGGATCGATGTCGCCCCGACTTCTGCTTCGCCCGCGCCCTCGCTGGCGGAAGGAAAAACAGGGGCCGCGATCGTCGAATTACTACAGCGGGTGGCGGCTGGGCAGGAACGCCAGAATCAGTTGTTGGAAGAGTTGGTGCGTCAATCGACCGCCTCGCAGCGTCAGCGGGCTCATGAACTGAACCAATGGCGATCCGCCAATCCGCGGTTGGCTTTGGCATGCCGGCGAGCGGCCGAGTCGTTGGGGCGAGTGCAGAGCGAGTTTTTGTATCAGGTGACCGCCGAGGTGCAAGAGAACGAAGAGCATCTCGCCGACGGCGACTTCGTGCTGCAAGAATTCGTGGATCGGTTTGGTCCTCGCATGGCGCACTTGAACGGAATTCTTCAAGTGCTATCGCAGTTGGGAGCGCCTCTGGCGCCCGATTCAGGTTCCTCGGAAGGCTAGTGCCTTGGAACGCTGTACGACGGACTTCCAGTCCGTCGGTAGCCCGTACGACGGGCTTCCGAGTCCGTCGATCTGCCTGCCGTACGACGGACTTCCTAGTCCGTCGATTGTCTGCTGTACGACGGACATCCGAGTCCGTCGATCTGTCTGTCGCGTTGTCGCCACGACGAACTCGGTTGGCGGAAATCTGGAGATTCGTTGGGAATCCCGTTGTGTACGGACGGAATCGACGGACTAGAAGTCCGTCGTACGAGGGTGGAAGCGACTGACTAGAAGTCCGTCGTACTAGAAGAAATTGAGGGGCGAGCATGTGGGTTGATTTGGTGAAGACGGTGACCGAGGACGGGTTGCGTCTGGATGGGGCGTTGCATGTGCCCGCGGAAGGACTCGCGAATGTCACCGATGTCGATGGGCTGATCTGCCTGCATGGGGTGGGGAGCAACTTCTATGGTTCGTCCCTGTTCGAGAATCTGACTCCTTCGCTCACGGCTCTGGGCGTCCCGGTTGTCTGGGTGAACACTCGAGGGCACGACAACGTCTATGCGGGGGCCACGCGAGCAGGCCGGAAGTGGTTGGGGGCGGCGTTTGAAACGGTGGATGAGTGTCGCTTGGATGTGGCGGGCTGGATTGATTGGGCGGCACGTGCGGGATGGCGTCGCATGGGGCTGGTGGGGCACAGCCTGGGCGCCATCAAGTCGGTCTATTCCCAGGCCTGGGCGGCGGACGAACGAGTGGTTCGTATAGCGGCCCTTTCACCCCCGCGACTCTGTTACCGGTTCTTTCAAAACGATCCAGGCGGTGCGGCGTTTTTCGACGCGATCAAGACGGCCGAGCGGCATGTGGCGGCCGGCGATGGCCAGGCGCTCATTCGCGTGCAGTACCCCTTCCCGCTACTGATCACCGCGGCGGGTTACGTGGAAAAATATGGACCGGCCGAACGCTATAACATTGTCCCCTTGGTTTCTCGTATTCAATGCCCGCTGTTGTTTGCGTATGGTCAGTTGGAGTTGGAGGGAGGCGGCATTGCCTTTGCGGGCGTGCCCGAGGCGATTCGTCAAGCGGCTCGGCCCGAGCAGCCGCTGGAGATCGTCGAAATCGCGGCCGCCGACCACAATTACACTCGCTGCGCAGCGCCGTTGGCGGAAAAGTTGCAAGCATGGTTTCGCGGGCGGTGATTCCCATCTGTACGACGGACTTCCAGTCCGTCGATTTGGTACACGTCGCGGCTTGACTGGCGGCAGTAGGCGCTCGCTGGCAACGTGGCTATTCCGCTCGCGAAGCGAGCGGGCTACTTCGTACGACGGACTTCTAGTCCGTCGATTTTGGCCGAACAGCGCACGTTTCCCAAAAGTTCCTCAGCAATCGGCCAACCGAGTTCCTTGCGGCGAAAGAACCCCAGGCAGACCGACGGACTAGAAGTCCGTCGTACATCAGAATGGACTCTCCCCGTCAGGGGCCATTCGAGCTGCTGGGCTTTCCGCCGGTTGTGTTTCGGCTGGCGGTCCGGTATTGTCATGGTCGGCTGGCACCCGCCAACTGTAAACCCACCTGCGGACGCTTCCCGACAGATACTCCGGCGCCAATCACATGGGGTGTTGGACCACCGGACGTCTTATTGCACTGATTGAGGTACAGGCATGAGCGCAGCGGATAATTCTCCGGTTGATTTGGCGTCTTTGGCGAAAGCGGCGAAAGAAAAACTCGACGCCCATACCTACGAGATGGTCCAGTGGCACTTCCACGACTCGACCGGCTCGCCGTTTTGGCTCGAAAAGAAACGCGAATACAATTTCGATCCGCTCAGCGAGGTCAAGTGCTTCGACGATCTCAAGAAGTTCCCGCTGTTCGAGGATGATTGGCTCCGCGGCGGACCGGTGCGACGGTGGCAGCCGCAGGGGTTGGCGGACAAGGCCGCCTACATCTTCGAAACGGGTGGGACGACGGGTATTCCGAAGAGCCGTCTGGTGTTTGAGGATCATTGGACCGACTACGAACTGTTCAGCGACACTCTGCCGGACCATTACTTCCCCAAGGGAAGCAACTGGTTGATGCTGGGCCCGTCGGGCCCGCGACGCTTGCGGTTGGCGGTCGAGCATTTGTGCCAATACCGGGGCGGCATTTGCTTCTGCGTCGACCTCGATCCTCGTTGGGTCGTCAAATTGATCAAGAAGGGGTGGATGGAGCACTTGGAGGCGTACAAGACGCACTGCATCGATCAGGCGTTGACCATCTTGTCTGCGGGTCACGACATCAAGTGCATGTTCACCACCCCCAAGTTGCTCGAATCCTTGTGCGCTGCGCTCGAAAAGAAGGGCAAGTCGTTCAAAGACACGGGCATCACCGGGATTTTCTCGGGCGGCACCGAGTTCACTCCGCAGTTCACGCGTTTCTGCGTCGAAGAGTACTTCGGCGGTCCCCCCGAGGAGAGCGGCATTTACATGACGCCCACCTACGGCAACACGCTGATGGGGCTAGCTTGCAGCAAGCCGGTGACGGCCGCCGAGGGCTACAAGATCAGCTACTATGCTCCGCAACCGCGAGCCGTGACGGAAGTGGTCGATTTCGACGACCACACCAAGACGGTCGGCTATGGCGAAAGCGGTCGCGTGAAGCTGTACACCTTGACTCGCGAACTTTTCATCCCTGGGTTCTTGGAGCGCGACGAGGGAGAGCGTGAACGTCCGTTCGAGACCTACCCGTGGGACGGCGTAAGCGGCGTGAAGCCGTTCCGAGGCATCGCGGCGCAGACGACGGTGGGCGTGTACTAAGCGGTGGATAGGCTAGTTCTCCTCTCCGCACCTCCAGACACAGACAATTCAAGGAGATTTTCGTGCTCAATATTCCCGTCATTCGCTGGGGAAAGCCCTACGATTCGCTCGACAAGGACACCGTCTCGCACTTCCTCACCGGCGAACCTATCGCGAAAGTGAGCCAGTCGAATCGCGGCTTGATTGAGCGAGACATGCGGACCGCGCAGAAGGCTCGCGACATCCTGCGGGAGATTCCGGTCGACGAATTGATCACTCGCATCAAGAAGGCAGCCGACCTGTATGAATCGGCGACCTTGCCGATTGGCGACGGCCAGCAATCGCCCGAGGATTTCGCCAAGCAGCAATCGTCCAGCACGGGGCTTCCCGAGCACATGTGCCGGATGAACATGCCGAAGAATTCGTTCGTGCTGCGGAACATGGACAAAATTCTCGAGTGCCTCACTCGCGGATTGCCGCTCGACATTCTCACTCGAGGTTATGGCGTCGAGAGTCGCGGAGTCACGGTGAGTTATCAGGCGCAGGCGCCCGTATTGAGCGCTGTGCTGCCCTCGAACTCGCCCGGCGTGCACACGCTGTGGCTGCCCGCGATTCCGCTCCAATTGGGCTTGGTGTTGAAGCCGGGTCCGCAAGAGCCCTGGACCCCGTTGCGAATGTTCTCGGCCTTCACGGCGGCGGGCATTCCGGGCGAAGTGTGGGGCATTTATCCGGGCGGACCGGACGCCGGCGCCGCGGTGTTAGGGTCTGCCTCGCGTGCGATGATCTTCGGCGGCACCGCTACCGTTGAACAGTACAAGGGAAATCCTCGAGTGCAGGCGCACGGCCCTGGTTTCTCGAAGATCTTGATTGGCGACGACTGTATCAACGACTGGGAGAAGTACATCGATCTGATCGCCGAGAGCATTTACATCAACAGCGGTCGCGGTTGCATTAACTGCTCGGGCGTTTGGGCGTCGAAGTACACTCGCGAGATCGCCGAAGCGCTCGCCAAGAAGCTAGGCCCCATCGAAGTGAAGCCGCCCGAGGATCCGACGGCCGGGTTGGCGGCCTTTACCGTGCACGGCCAGGCGAAGGCCGTGTGGGGCATGATCGAGACCGATCTCAAGGAAAGCGGCGTGACTGACATGACGTCGTCGTACGGCGCGCGGTTGGTCGAATTGGAGCGCTGCGCCTACATTCGTCCGACGATCGTGCACTGCGATTCGCCGGAGAATGCGATCGCGAAGAAGGAATACATGTTCCCCTTCAGCACGGTCGTGCGTTGCCCGCAGGACGAGATGCTGGCGAAGATCGGTCCAACGTTGGTTGGCACGGTGATCACGAAGGATGAAAAACTGATGCGGCAGTGCGTCGATGCGACGCACATTGATCGGTTGAATCTGGGGCCGATTCCGACGACCAAGTTGAATTGGTTGCAGCCGCACGAAGGCAATATCATCGACTTCTTGTATCGCAACCGCGCGTTGCAAACGGCATGAGCATGATTGCGTTTGACTACCAGCCGATCACGAGGATGGTGTTCGGCCCGGGGAAGATCGAGTCTCTCGGCGAACTCGCGCGAGAGCTCGGCGGCCATCGGGCGATGGTGGTAAGTGATCCTGGGGTGATTGCCGCGGGGCATGCCGCCAAGGGCATGCAGGCGTTGGAACGAGCCGGACTGGAGGTCTTGCTGTTCCATGAGGTGCATGAAAACCCGACGACGGCCGACGTAGATCTCGGCGTCGGCGTCGCTCGCCAGTTCGCGCCCGATATCTTGGTTGGGCTGGGCGGCGGAAGCTCGATGGACTGCGCTAAGGGGATCAACTTCTTGCTCACCAATGGCGGGCGGATGCATGATTACTGGGGCGTTGGCAAGGCTAAATTGCCGATGCTCCCCATGATCGCGGCGCCGACGACATCGGGGACGGGAAGCGAGTCGCAGTCGTTTGCGCTGATTTCCGACGCCGAGACGCATGTGAAGATGGCGTGCGGCGACAAGAAAGCGGCTTTCAAGGTCGCGCTGCTTGACCCGGTGCTCACCCTGACTCAGCCGCCGCGTGTCACGGCGTTGACGGGGATCGATGCGATCTCGCACGCGCTGGAGTCGTATGTGACGACTCGGCGAAATGCCGCCTCGTTGGCTTTCAGTCGCGAGGCTTGGCAGTTGCTGGCCCCCAGTTTTTCCGCCGTTTTGCGCAACCCGCTCGACCTGACCGCTCGGAGCGGTATGCAGTTGGGGGCTTGTTTCGCGGGCTTGGCGATCGAAAACTCGATGCTGGGCGCCGCCCATGCCTTGGCGAATCCGCTGACCACCGAGTACGGGATTGCTCACGGGCAGGCCATTGGCTTGATGTTGCCCCACGTGCTGCGGTTCAATGGTCAGGTGGTGGGCGAGTTGTACTGTGAACTACTGGAAGCGACCGGTGGGGCGGCGGGGTTCCCTTCGCCCGCGGAGGGCGTGGAAGGCTTGGCTCGGTTCGTGGCGCGGCTGGTGTCGGAAGCGGGACTGCCCGGTCGGCTGAGCGAGTGCGGCGTCGAGCAAACTCGTCTGCACCACCTGGCGGAATTTGCGGCCAAGCAGTGGACGGGAACCTTCAACCCGCGCCCCGTGGGAGTGGCCGAGTTGCTGGCGATCTACCAGTCGGCGTATTAGATTGACGTCGAGCGTTCTCACGCGACACGGGAGAATCACAATGCGCGGTTGTGCGAAAGACGGTAGTGGTGCACGGTTGCTGGCGTTCAGACGTACGGGGCTGACCTTACTGGCAGCGCTGATCTTCCTGACAGGGCTGGCGTTGGTCAGTCTGTCGTCGCTGGTTGGCGTGATGGCGGCGGAGACCAAGCCAGTCGCTTCAGACGCGGATGATTGGCCGTTGTTCCGCGGCGACGCGATGTCGACCGGGGTATCTCGAGGCACTCTGCCCGAGAAGCTGGACGTGCTGTGGAAGTTTACGGTGGCGGGGACTGCGTTTGACTCGACCCCCAGCATTGTCGACGGAGTGGTTTATGTCGGAGACATGGATGGTCGGCTGTATGCCTTGAGTTTGGAGACGGGTGACAAGCTTTGGGAGCAGAAGTTCGAAGACGGATTTTTGGCGGCGGCCGCGGTCCGAGAGGGGCGTCTGTTCTTGGGCGATATCGCGGGCAAGTTCTACTGCCTTGATGCGAAGACAGGGAAAACTCTGTGGACGTTTGCCACGCAGGCGGAGATTGACTCGAGCGCCAACTTCTACAAGGACCGCGTCATTGTCGGCTCGCAAGATGCGACGCTTTACTGCCTGAATGCGGCCGATGGCAAATTGGTGTGGAAGTTCGCGATCGCCGACCAGATTCGTTGCACGCCGACGGTGGTTGAGAACCGGGCGTTTGTCGCGGGCTGCGACAGCAAGTTGCATGTGGTTGATTTGGACACGGCGCAGGAAGTATCGGCGGTGGAAATTGAGGCGCCGACGGGCGTGACCCCCGCGGTTCGCGGCGATCTGGTTTATTTTGGCACCGAAGCCGGCGCTTTCTTCGCCGTCAATTGGAAGTCGGCGACGGTGGCATGGACGTTTCAACCCGCCAAGGGAAGCCAACCCTTTCGCAGTTCACCCGCGGTCGCCTCGGAAGCGGTCGTCTTTGGCGGACGCAACAAGCGAGTCCATGCGCTTGATCCGGCGACCGGTAAGGAACTATGGGAATTCACGGCTCGCAATCGCATTGATGGTTCACCAGTGATTGTGGGCCAGCGAGTATTAGTGGGGGCCGCCGACGGACGGATGTACGGGTTTGATTTGCGAACGGGGAAGGTCGTTTGGCAGCACGAGGCGGGCGGCGGCTTCAATGGTTCGCCGGCCGTGTCGCGTGGGCGGCTAGTGATCGCCAACGACAACGGATCGGTCTATTGCTTCGGCGAAAAGAAGTAACGACGGGGAGAAATTTTGCATGGCCACTTCCACTCCTCCCGAACCTGTCAAAACCGAGGTCGGCAGTTATTTCATTTCGAATTACCCGCCCTTTTCCCAATGGCAGAGGGAGGCGGTCAGCGAGGTGCGGGCGGCGATGGCGGCCCCGCCGCGTGATGTCCCGTTAGGGCTCTATTTGCATATTCCCTTCTGCCGGAAACGCTGCAAGTTTTGCTATTTCAAGGTGTTCACGGAGAACACGGCGGGCGAAATAGAAACGTACGTCTCGGCGCTGGCTCGCGAAATCGAACTCGTCAGTCAACAGCCGGTGATGGGAGGGCGACCGTTTCGCTTCGTCTACTTTGGCGGCGGCACTCCGTCGTTCTTGAGCGTCAAGCAACTGACCTCGCTAGTCGATCGGTTGCGAGCCAATATCCGCTGGGATCAGGCGGAGGAAGTCACGTTTGAGTGCGAGCCGGGAACGCTCTCCGAACCCAAAGTGCACGCCTTGCGCGAACTGGGCGTGACTCGCTTGAGTCTGGGCGTCGAGAACTTTAGTGATCAGGTGCTGGAGGAGAATGGACGAGCTCATCTGGCGCCGGAGATTTATCGCGCTTGGGATTGGATTCGAGCGGCCGCCTTTCCGAACGTCAACATCGATTTGATCGCGGGCATGGTGGGCGAGACGTGGGAGAACTGGCGCGACAGCATTCGCCGCACGATTGATTTGGCGCCCGATAGCGTGACAATTTACCAGTTGGAACTCCCCTTCAACACCGTGTTCTCGAAGGACATTTTGGGGAACCAGGTCGAGTTGCCGGTCGCGGACTGGCCGACGAAGCGAGCCTGGGTCGACTATGCGTTTAACGAATTGGCGGGCGCGGGCTATCACGTGTCGAGTGCGTACACGATGGTGCGCGACCCGGATAAGGTGAACTTCAGTTACCGCGACAATTTGTGGCGAGGTTCGGATTTGCTGGCGACGGGGATTGCGAGTTTTGGGCATGTGTCGGGGGTTCACTATCAGAACTTGCCGGAATGGAACGATTACATCGGTTCGTTGTTGGAACGCGGCGAGCTGCCGTTGGGGCGAGCGATGCGGCCGACGGCTCATCAGTTGCTGATCCGAGAAATGATCCTGCAACTGAAACGCGGTTACCTGGATGTCGCTTATTTCCGCCGCAAGTTTGGCGCGGAGATTTTGGACGAGTGGCGAGCGCAGTGGGAGTCGTATGTTGAGCAAGGATTGGCGCGGGTGGAGGGGGACCGCGTCGAGTTGACTCGTGCGGGGCTCTTGCAGGTGGACGGAATGTTGCCGCCCTTTTTCGAGCCTCAGCATCGCGGAGTCCGCTACACATGAGCGGTCCGCTGGTCTTCATGATGGGCAAGTTCGAGGCGGAACTGCCGACCGATCGTCGCTACGCGAAGAACCACATGTGGGCGCAAGAGGTTCCGGGAGGTTGGCGGTTTGGCTTTACCTCGTATGCCGTCCGCTTGCTCCAAGACGTCTATTTTCTGGAATGGACGATCGACGCAGGCAGTCGAGTGGCGCTGCGGCAAGAGATGGGGCAGATTGAAAGCAAGAAGGCGGAGAGTGCGCTCTATGCGCCGGTCGCCGGCCTGGTGACTCGTTTCAACGAGGCTCTATTGAGCGACCCCTCGACGATCAACGTGGACAAGTATGCCAAGGGTTGGTTGTTCGACATGGAGGCGGCCGACGACGGCTTACTCTCCCCCGATGCCTACTTCGCTCACCTGGAATCGGTCTGGGAGGTGACTCAGCGCACAATCAAGGGCCAGCTCAACGAGTAGCCAACGGTTGCCTTTCGCGAATGTTGCCTTTCGCTCCGCGAAAGCAGCTCCTCAACTCCGCGTAAGCAGCCTCCCCGGCAGAGAACCTCCCCCAACTCCCGCCCCTCCCTGATTCGATTGCCTGCGGCCCCCAGAGTTTTGTCGCAGCGAAGAACAAGCTTTAGCAAGGAAACTGAAAAAAGGTCGCCGGGACCGTTTGGCGGGATCCGGATCGACGGCCTAGCAGTCCGTCGTACTGAAGTTTTGGTTGTGACAAAGCACGAGCACCAAAAGAATTCCCTCGCGCTCCCCGAACCTGTGGGCGACTCTATCTGTCTTCCGTCGTGCGGAGTGTTGACTAGGCTACAGGGTCCGCGGGAGGTTAGAATACGACGCTCGCTGGTTCGGGCCGCACGGCCCTGTCAGACCCCCTTTGCACTCTTTGAACGCTTGCCATGGCCAAACGCACAACCGTCGTGATATCGCAGGGACAGAGTCAAAACCCCGCCAAGCGGGATTTGGAGGAGAATTTAGTCGCCGCGTTATTGATGGAGCCGGGTCTGGAAGTGATGGTGATTCCCCATCTGTACGACTTGAAGGCGGATGGCACGGGCGTGTTGGCTCTGCAAGGAGTTTCCGGTCCGCTGGTGGTGTTGTCGTGGCTGTACGAACGAGCGGCTCGCTGGACGCTGGACCGCAATGGCGTGCATGGCAAGTCGGGGGTGACGTTACTGAAGTCGCCCGAGGACGAAGAAGACGAGGATGACGAGAAGGAACTTGAGGAAGCGCGAGCGGAAGCGGAGTTAGCGGAAGCGGGCAAGTTGCGAGTGATCGAGAATCGGCCGACACCGGATCGACGCATCTACTGCATCGATTTGCGCCTGCATCACTCGATCGATCCCTACGTGACGGAAGTGCGGCGGATTGCCGAGGAGAATCGCACGCAAGTCGTGGAGTTGATGGGGTGGCTGGGAGGGGCGCCCGCGGCCGAACCAATGGCGCGATTTTTGTCGCCCACGAACGATACGGGACTGGGCCAGTTGCCGAAGGGCGAGACGCCTGCCGCGGCGGCGCCGAATCAGCCATTGCGAATTGTGGAAGAGACGGATCGGCGTTGGTATCCGGTGATCGATTACAGTCGCTGCACGAACTGCATGGAGTGCATCGATTTTTGTTTGTTTGGCGTGTACGGCGTGGACCGAGCCGAGACGATTTTGGTCGAGCAGCCCGACAATTGTCGGAAGGGGTGTCCGGCTTGCAGTCGAGTTTGCCCGGAGAACGCCATTATTTTCCCGCAGCACAAGACGCCCGCGATTGCGGGAGCGCCTGCCGAAGCGGCCGGAGGATTGAAGATCGACTTGTCCAAGCTATTCGGCGCGCCGGAAGAGGCGGCCGATGCGTTGGCCATCGCGGCTCGCGAGCGCGATGAACAATTGTTGGCGGTAGGACGCGAGGCCGTGGGAATGTCGGTGGGGATTCCCAAGCGACAGCCGACGGCCGAACAAGCGGGACCGAAGGATGACTTAGATCATTTGATCGACGCGTTGGACGATTTGGATTTGTAGTGTTTCGGACCGGGCGTGGGGCCTCGGTTCCGGAATGTTTGTAACCAGGCTCGCGAATGTTCGCGCGCCGGGAGCGAGCGGACATGGAGCCCCAACTTTCTCTAGTGCGTGCGGCGGCATATCAGCCGCTCGTCCCACTGCTCGCCGCCTTCGCCACCGGCATCACGCTCGACGCTTGCTGGCGCTGTGGGTGGCTGTTGGGCGGTGGTTTAGCAGGACTTTCCGCAATTGTAGTTCTCCTTGCGCTGCGTCTTGGCGGCCGGGTTGCGGCGGCTGCGACGCGGGCCAGCCTGAGGCTGGGCACGATAGCCACATTGCTCGCGACCGCCGCGACTGGGGCGGGCTGGCATCATGTTGCTTGGCGCATGTTCCCCGCCGACGATTTGGCTCGACGACTCGATCTACTCCCCCGCCCCGTCGAAATACGGATTGAATTAAGGACCGAGCCGCGGCAAAGGCCTTTGTCTCCGGCCGATCCCTTGGCCAGTTATACGCCGCGCACGGAATGGGACTGCGAAGCCTCGATAACGGCCGTGCGCGAGCGTGGAGTTTGGTCGCGATGCACCGGGAACGCTCGAGTCGTGATTGTCTCCGAGTCGCTCGATCTTCACTGCGGCGATCGCTTGCGAGCGTTGGGGCTGGCATCACGCCCCACGCCCGCGGCGAATCCAGGTGAGTTTGATGGGGCCGACTATGAGCGAGAAGGACGCCGGTTGACTCGGCTGGTCATCGAGACGCGCGAGGCGATTCATGTGGAACGCAGGTGGCGGTCGTGGAGTGGGCGGCGGTGGCTAGCCGAGTTGCGGCAGGCGGGCGAGCGGCGATTGAAGGAGCATGTGCCGGCGCGGCATGCGGGATTGGCGAGCGCGTTGTTGTTGGGGACTCGCGAGCAGTTAGATCAACAATTAAACGAGTCCTTTTTTGTGACGGGGCTCGCTCATCTGCTGGCCATCTCGGGACTGAATGTCGCCATCTTTGCCTATGGTTTTTGGGGGGTGGTGCGGCTGGGGTGGTTGCCGAGACGAGCAGCGTACGTAGGGGTCGCGGGGCTCGCGGTTTTCTATGCGTTGCTGACCGGCGCCGAACCGCCGGTGGTGCGCGCCGCCATTTTGGTGGTCTGTATGTGCGGCGCGAAACTAATTGCTCGCCAAGGATTGGCGTTCAATACGTTGGCCGCGGCGGGATGGGTCGTGCTGGCCGACAGCCCCGCAACGCTATTTCAGACGGGCGCTCAATTGTCGTTCTTGGCCGTTGCGGTGTTAGCGCGCGAAGCCGCGGCTCGACCCACGGCTCACCTAGCCGATCCCTTGGAGGAACTGCTCGAACGTTCCCGGTCATGGAGCGAACGAGCGATGCGAGGCGCAATCAGGGCGGTCGTCGACGCGTGTATGACGAGCGGGCGAGTCTGGATTATGAGCGTCCCGTTGGTGGCGTGGCGATTTCATCTGGTTTCCCCGATTGCGCTCGTCATTAACCCCCTGACCTTACTGCCCGCGGCGATTGCGTTGTATGCCGGCTTTTTCGTGCTGGTGCTCGCGCCCGTTTGGCCGCTGGCGGCCGATGTGGCGGGCGGCATTTGTGGAGCGGCTTTGTCGGGCATTGATACTTTGGTGCGATGGGGGAAAGACATGCCTGGAGGCCACTTTTGGACCCCAGGACCCAGGTTCGCCTGGGTGATTGTCTTCTATGCCATCGCGGCCGCGTCGCCCCTGGTGGGCTTACCGAGAAGATGGTGTTGGCACGGAGCATGGCTGGCCGTGGTGCTTTTGCTGACGCCGCTGGTTCGCGAGGGAAGCGAGCGGCTGTTCTTCCCCCAGGGACGCCTTGATGAGCATTGGTCGAGCACGTTCGTGGCGGTGGGGCATGGGACGAGTGTTTTGGTGGAATGGCCCGATGGTCGGACGCTATTGTACGACGCCGGCCGCTTGGGATTGCCGCGTCAAGGTGCTCGTTCGATCGCTGCCGTGCTGTGGTCGCGTGGAGTTTCTCGAATCGATGCGTTGGTCATCTCGCATGCCGACGCGGATCACTTCAATGCAATTCCTGAGCTCTTGGAGCGGTTCGAGGTTCGGACGCTTTATGTGACGCCTGGCATGTTCCAGAAACCCGATGGGGCTGTGTTGGTCTTGCGCGACGCTGTCCGTCGGCGGGGCTTGGTCTGCCGCGAATTGACTCAAGGGGATCGCATCTGGTTCGACTCGCAGGGATGTGTCGAAGTGCTGCACCCGCCGCTCGACTGGGCAGCGAAAACCGACAATGCGTCGAGTCTGGTGTTGTCGATCGAACGCGGTGGGAGGCGGCTGCTATTGCCGGGCGACCTGGAAGGGGCTGGGATGCAGCAATTGCTAGAACAGGTCGGCGAAAAGTGGGATGTCGCCATGGCGCCTCATCATGGCGGCACGCGTGAACCGAGCGACCGGTTTCTCGCTTGGTCGCGACCCGCTTGGGTTGTGGTAAGCGGAGCACTTTCTAAGTGGCAAAGCGGGACTCGACGATTCGATCCCAGCCCTGCTCGGCTCAGACATACCGCGCTGGATGGAATGGTTTGCTGCGAGTTCCAGCGGGACGGAGTCGAAGTGCGGACTCACTGGAGACGCGGTACTCCACACGAAGGCAGCCCGGAAGCAAAGGCGAACAGCAGACCCAACTCAGGAAAAGGGAACGCTTATCTTCGCTGATCCTCGCTAATCCGAGGTTGTTGAAAAATACCCCAAGGACCGGATCGTTGCAGCGAATGGACTGGGTGAACGAGTCTCGGGACGTTAGTCTGTTGGGGCGGGAGGAGCCAACATGGATGGTCGATGGTGGAGACGGCTGACGGGAGTAATGACGCTGCTCGCGGTCTGCGCGTCGTTGGCGCGGGCGACTCGGGGAAACGCGGAAGAAATGGAAGCTCGTGGTCGAACTCGTAAAGTTCGCAACGGGGACACCGCAGCTCAGGGCTTGGACATGAACGAGGAGAAGCTACTCCCGCTGAACATGAACATCGTCATGCCGACGATGGGTGGCAAGCAACTATGGACCGACGAATGGATTCATGGCGACTATCGAATCCAGCGGAATGTGCTCACGGGGCATTACCGGCTGCTCGATGACCAAGACCAGCGTTTGGCATGGGGGACGCTCGGTCAATGCCAGACTCGCTTTGCACAAGTGCGTCAAGAACGGTCACTGGCGCCGCTGAGCGGCAAAGTCGTGATTTTGTTGCACGGTTTGGGCAGGTCTCGAGTGGTGATGGCGGGGATCGCCGACTATTTGCGAAAGGAAGGTGGGTACACACCGATCGCGATGAATTACGCGAGCACTCGCGAGGGAGTCGATCGTCACGCCGCCGCGCTCGCCAAGGTGATCCAGCACTTGAGTGAATCGTCGGAAGTGACGGAGTTGAACTTTGTCGCCCATAGTCTGGGCAATATTGTGCTGCGACATTACTTGGCCGACTGTGAGCGGGAGCAGGTCGAGGCGAATCGCTTGAAGGTTCACCGCATCGTGATGTTGGGCCCGCCAAACAATGGGGCGGAGATTGCGAGGAAGCTCCATGCCACGGGGCTCTTCGGCGTGGTGGTGGGGCCGAGCGGCAAGGCGCTCGGCAATGACTGGGAATCGTTGGTGGGCGACTTGGCGACTCCGAAGTGCGAGTTTGGCATTATTGCGGGCGGCAGAGGGGACGAAAAAGGAAACAACCCCTTGTTGAGCGGCGACGACGACTTGGTAGTGACTGTCGAGGAGACTCGGTTGGAGGGGGCCGCCGACTTCTTATTGGCGTCCGCCTCGCATTCAGGGCTGTTAAAGGATCAAAATGTCCATGCGGCGACGCTGCGATTTCTGCGCGAAGGACATTTTCGCGCGCAGGGGATGCGCGAACCGATCCGCGGAGGCAATGCGAAGTGAACGAGTCGGCGGGAGATGAAGCGATGACGGGGGCGCCAAGCGAACCGCGGAGTGAGTTTCCTGGAGAATTGCCGCAACCGCCGGCGCGGGAACGCTCTTGGCCGCTCCAGGGCCGGATTGCGGCAATCGACTTTGGCACTGTCCGGATCGGCGTCGCCGTGACGGATCCGGATCGCCGTTTTGCGAGTCCCTGGGAAACGTACGCTCGTCGATCGGTCGCGCTGGACGCCGATTTCTTTGTGCGATTGACTCGTGACGAGCGGATTGTGGCCTATGTCGTCGGGCTGCCGGTGTATCCCAGTGGCGACGAGAGTCCGAAGTCGCGCGAGGCGCGACGGTTTGGCCTATGGCTGGCGGGAATCGTGGACCGGCCGGTGGTGTTTTATGACGAGCGGTATTCGAGCGTGGTGGCGGACGAGTATATGGCTCAAGCGGGCTTGACCGCCAAGCGGCGCAAGGAGCGTCGCGATCAGTTGGCCGCGCAGATCTTGCTTCAAGCGTTCTTGGACGCTGGCCAAAACGCAACCCATAGAGCCTCCCCGCTTGACAATGTCTAGAGAGTGTTGATCTAGACTCACCATCTTTCCTCGTTTAACCCGCGGCCGCAGGCGAGGAAGCGCACGGAGGACCGCAAGGCAAGCGGCACGTCGCCCTTTTCCCCGCCCCGCCCTGTCATCGCATTGGAAATTGCGCGGTTATGACAGTTTTGGCGAGTGTATATGGGTTAATTGCTCCGAAAGGCACGACCCATTAGCCCAGGGCAGATCGCAGCTCGCTCCGCACCAGTTATCATTGGAGCATCGTCCCTTCCGTGCGCTTTCGTGTTCTTCCGTGGCCAACCTCCCCCGCCTTGACGGCTAACTCGCACACGCGAGGGGATTTTTGGCGTCCCCAATTGCTAACTGACCGAATGAACTTTTCCTCTGCATCATCCCCAGAGGGAGGGTTTTGTGGGCGTCGTTTGACAAACTGGGGTGTATGGTTAAACTGTAATGCCTTGTGGCATTGAGACTTCTTGGTAGTCAATGCTGCTTGCAAATCGCTTGAACTTAAACACTGACACTCCCTTTTTCCCACCTCTGCTGGAGATTCCTGATGTCCTTGAAGAAGCGTAATCGTTCAACCTCACGTCGGTCTTTGCGAGTCGAAACGTTGGAACGCCGCGAAGTGTTGGCGGGCAACGTGACGGCGATGTTGGTTGGCAGCACGTTGGTGATCAACGGCGACGGGGCGGATAACCAGGTTGCGGTGATCTCGTTGGGCAATAACCGCTATGCGGTGGCTGGCGTGAACACGACCATCAACGGTCGAGCTGGTACGTTCACGACCCCGCGCGCGACCATAAGCATCAGTGCGGACCTGAAGGCAGGCAACGACGCGATCGGGTTCAGCAACAATGCCGATGCACTTGGCGATCTGGCGTTCGACAATTTCGGCGTGAACCTCGCTAATCTCGGGATCGATGTCGCGGCCCTGCAGACTCAGATCAACGCCTTGACGAACGTGACGAAGTTCACCTTGGCGGGCAACATCTCGGTGATTGGCGCTGCTGGCAATGACTTGATTGGCATCGTGGGCGATGTCGGCGGTTCGATTACCGCGAACCTGGGCGCCGCCGCCACCAATGGCTTTAATGCTTTTGGGATTGATGGCTCGTCATTGGCCGCCAACGGCACGGTTGGCGGGGTGATCAGTGTTCTTGGCGACCGTCAGTCCGATGGCGTCGCCGTGATTTCCACCGATGTGCGCGGCGGGGTCGTCTCGTCTTTGCGTGACGGCGACAACGGCCTTGATGTGTTTGACGCACTGGTCGGCGGCTCGATCACCTACTCGGGCGGCAATGGCAATGACTTCGTTCAGGTCGAGGATTCGACCGTCGTCGGCGTCGTCAGCGCAGTGCTGGGTGAAGGCGCGTTCAACGACTTCGCCGCCTACGATTCCATTCTGGGCGGCGTGAGCGTGTTGGGGGGCTCCGGTCAGGAGTTCGTCGATACGGCGAACGTGGAAGTTAAGACCAACGTGATTGTCAGCACATTTGCCGGCAACGATGACATCAACTTACACGAGCATGGCGCTGGCAGCACCGACGTGGCAGGGCTGATTTCGGTCGACTCGGGATCGGGCGACGACTTTGTCGAGGTCTCGGGGGAAAGTGGTTCGCTGTCGGTTCTGACGGGCGATGGCTTGGACGAAGTCGTCGTCTACGATTCGATGTTCAAGTACAACGTGACCGTGAACACCGGTAACCACAATGACGACGTCACCATGGACAACGTCGAGATTGGCGGCATGTTGACAGTCCTCCTCGGCGAAGGGAATGACGTGCTCGACGTCGATGGTCTGGTCGTCGGCTTGAACGCGCTGCTCGACGCGGGCGGCGGCGACGACGTGGCGACGATTATCGACGCCGACATCGCCTTCGCGTTCACCGCCTTGATGGGAGCGGGCAACGACACGCTGAACATCACCACCAGCTCGGCCATGACGGCGATGCTGGATGGCGGCGCCGGCGCCCTGGACGAATTGAACGCGGACGCTGCCAGCATTGCCGCGGTCGATAACTTGTTCGCCAACGGCTTCGAACTGTAGTCGTTGCACCACACTAGCGACGAAACACTAAACCGGATACGAACCTCAGCCGAGGCGCGTATCCGGTTTTTTCGTAATTAATCAGTGTTCCCTTTTTCCGCGGTCAGCACGGTTCGAACTAGGCCATTCCTGAATCCCCAAGGATTAAGTGCCGAAACAGCACGGAGGCAACTGATTGGCTGACGAACCGTTGTTCGGTACGATGGCGACCGTTGGAATCGTGCTGCTTCGACCGCCCTGCCCTCCATCCTTGTTTTCTACGGGAGCATTGAACCCATGTCGCTGCGCTTTACGTTGGCTATCCTGCTGACTCTGGCAACTATGAGTGTTTCCGCACAAGAGAAGTATCGCGTTTACTTTGGCACCTACACGGGGCCGGAGAGCAAGGGGGTTTATCAGTGCGAGATGAACCTGAAAGATGGTTCATTGACCGAAGCCACACTGGCCGGCGAGACGGAAAGTCCCTCGTTTATCGCCTTCGCGCCGAACGGCAAGTTTGTTTACGCGGTGAACGAAGGCAAGGCTACCGTTACTGCGTTGGCGATCGACTCGACGACAGGCCGCCTGACGCCGCTCAATTCCCAGCCGACGCAAGGGGGCGCGCCGTGTCATCTGGTCGTCGACCCCACGGGCAAGAATGTGCTGGTCGCCAACTATAGCGGCGGCAGTTGCATCTGCTTGCCGATCGAAGCCGATGGAAAGCTCGGCGCCGCCACCTCGTTCCAGCAGCACATGGGACCGCGTAAGAACGGCCATTCGATCCATGTGGACAAAGCGAACAAGTTCGCACTTTGCTGCGACCTGGGGCTCGACAAGGTCTTGATCTACGCGTTTGATCCCGCACGAGGCACGTTGGCGCCGCACGGCGAATTCAACACGCCGAAGGGAGCGGGACCTCGCCACTTTGCCTGGCACCCGGATGGCAAGCGAGCCTACATCAACGGCGAGTCAGATCTAACCTTGATTGCTTGCGACTACGATGCCGCTCAGGGGAAGCTTACTCAACGCCAAGTGTTGTCGACATTGCCCAAGGATGTCGAGAAGAAGGGTGGGAGCACCGCGGAGACGGTGGTGCATCCGTCGGGCAAGTTCGTGTATGTGTCGAATCGCGACCCGTACAACTCGATCGCCATCTTCGCCATCGATCCTGAGACGCAAATGCTGACGCCAGTTGGCCACCAGGCTCAAGGAATCAAGACGCCGCGCAACTTCGCCATCGAACCGACTGGTCAATTCATGCTGGTCGCCAACCAATCGGGCGGCAACGTGCTGGTGTTCCGCATTAACCAGACGACCGGCGAGTTGACGCCGACTGGCGCCAGCGTGAAGGCGCCCACTCCCGTCTGCGTCCGCTTCGTAACGCTGAAGTGAAGACCGGCCAGCGGTCATTCGCTGGAATAGAGACATGTTGCAACCGTGCTCGGCCACGTTGAGATTCGCGATTCAATCACAGCCAATCGCGGAAGCATGTGGCCAGAGGTTTCATTTTCGCGTTGATGTACCATGATGTCTGGGGTTAGGGCGAGGTAAGCAACCATGAAACGCGACGACTGGCAGGGGGATTCATCCACGAGCACGGAACGCGGTCCCTTGAAGAACAAGGAATATGAAAAACAACTGCGGAAAATGCATGTCGAGATGGTGAAGTTGCAGGAGTGGGTCAAGCACAAAGGACTCAAAGTTTGCGTGGTCTTCGAAGGCCGTGACGGCGCGGGCAAGGGCGGCACGATCAAGGCGATCACCGAGCGAGTCAGTCCGCGGGTGTTTCGCGTCGTGGCCTTGCCTGCGCCGACCGATCGCGAAAAATCGCAGATGTACATACAGCGTTATCTCCCCTACCTCCCCGCCGCGGGCGAGGTCGTCATTTTCGACCGAAGCTGGTACAACCGTGCCGGCGTCGAACGCGTGATGGGGTTTTGCACGGAAGAACAGGCTCAACGCTTTCTCCAAGCTGCGCCGCTCGTCGAAAAGGCGATCGTTGACTCAGGCGTAGTCCTGATCAAGTATTGGCTGGAGGTGAGTCCTGAGGAACAAACTCGACGATTGGAGGCTCGCATTCAAGACGGCCGCAAGATTTGGAAACTCTCGCCCATGGACCTCAAGTCGTATGGCCGTTGGTACGACTACTCGCGGGCTCGCGATGACATGTTCCAGGCCACGGACACCGCTTGGGCGCCGTGGTTCGTAGTGCGTTCGGACGATAAACGCCGCGCGCGTCTGAACTGCATCTCGCATTTGTTGAGCTGTGTGCCGTACAAGGAAGTGCCGCGCGAGAAAATCAAGTTGCCAAAACGCCAGAAACCGGGCGGTTATCGAGAACCAGATTATCCATTTCGCTTTGTGGACGAGCGGTTCTGATGGCTCATTCTCTTTGAACGTGGATGGCGCCGATCGCCGCCTGACTCGATCAGTGAGGATCAGCGACGATCAGGGTTCCCTTGTTACTGCGGGGATCACGGCGCAGGCTGCCCGAAAATTGCGACTGCCGACGCGCGCTGCGCGCCGCCGAGTCACACTCTTGCGGGGCATGGCGTCTCGCAGTTCGTCCGGCTGCCTCACGAGCACATTCGCACTTCTCGGCGCGGGAATTGCTCATTCAGGCTGATGTGGTTCACGTTCGATTTTTCGAAGTCACGAACAGGAGAGAGGCCATGTCAACGACGAGCATGCTCGAAAGTCGCCTTCAGGCCGAGTTCGCAGCCTATACGGCGCGAGCGGCGAAGTATCGAGCCACGCAGCTTCAGGAACACGAAGCCAAGGAAGAACGGCTTGCCCGCTTCATTCGTCTGCTCGATGAACTCCGCGATCTCTGCCGGCCAAAACTCGAGGCCTTGGCGGCGCAATTCAAGGACGTCGTGAAGGTGGAACCAGAGATCACGCCCAGTCAACGACAGGCGACGTTCGCCTTCGAATCGCCTCTAGCTCACATCAATCTGCGATTTCGGATCGTTCCCGATAACGAAGTTCGGCGAGTCGTGGTCACTTATGATCTGGAGATTTTGCCGATCTTCATCGACTTCGAGCGACACTCCGAAATTGTTTTCCCACTCGAACAAGTCGATCACGCGGCGATTGCTCAGTGGCTTGACGACCGCATCGTGGCCTTCGTCAAGGTCTACCTGTCGTTGTATGAGAACGAGTATTACTTGAAGGATCACATGGTCGAGGATCCCGTGGTTCACGTTCGTTTTCCGAAATTTCTCGCCGGCGCAAAACTGGATTGCAATGGTCAAACGTACTACTTCATCGACGAAGCCACGAAAAAGGAATTCGAGGCTAAAAGCGCCTGATGGGGCCGCGATGTTGGTTTCGAAAACGCGGCCTAGTGCTGTCGAGTTCGAGTCGCAAGGAACTCGGCGATGACGGAGTCCAGTGAGTCGCGGCGGTCGAAGGTTCCGATTCGCTGTTCCAGGCCTGCGGCCCGCAGCAAATCTCGCACGCGCGCGTGCGGTTCCACGAGTCGGAAGACGGCGCCGCGGCGACCGATGGCTTCATGCAAGGACTCCAGCAAAAGGGCGCCCGCTAAATCAACATACGGTGAATTGGACAGGTCGCAAACGACCAGCGTCAGGTCTTGAGTATCTTCGATTCTCCGTTTCACGACCTGTCCTACGTGATCGACATTGAAATACAGCAGCGAACCTTCGACGCGAAAGAGCAACACGCCGGGTAATTGCTCGTTCTCGGGGTGACGTCGTAGATCAGAGTAGCGTCGCGTGCCGGGAATGCGCCCTAGAAATGCAATCGACGGACGAGCGGTGCCGGCGATGATTGTCAACAGCGAAACGACGGCGGCGAGCAAGACGCCCTTGAGTATGCCCAGCATGAGGACGCCAACCAGCGCCAACATCGCAATGCGAAACTCCATCCGGCTCACTCGATACAGTCGAGTCAGCGCCTTTAGGTCAATCAAGCCCTTAACGGCCACTAACACCACCGACGCCAGTACGACATTCGGCAAGTCACGTAGGAGTCCGGTCAAGAACGTCAGGCAGATTCCGAGCGCCGCCGAGGCGAAGACCAGGGCGAGCGGAGAGCGGGCGCCTGCTTGGTCGTTCACGGCCGTCTGGGATAAGCCGCCTGCGACCGGAAAACCGCCTCCGAAAGCAACGGCTAGGTTGGCGGCGCCCAGGCCGAGCAATTCCCGGCGGGCGCTGACTTCGTAGCCGTTCTTGGCCGCCATTGTGCGAGCTGCGGAGACGCTTTCAATGTAAGAAAGGAGAAAGCAAGCGGAGGCCAGCGGAATCACGCCGTCAAGGTCCCGAAGATGCAACGATGGCGCTTGAAAACTGGGCAAGCCCCGAGGTAATTTACCCACAATGGTCAATCCAAACTGTTCGAGTGGAGTGTAACGCATGACCACAATCGACGCGACGACCACGGCCAGCGCAACGGGTCGGCCCGGCAGCAGTTTTTCGCCCGCGAGCAGCAACACTAGCGAGACGAGTCCAAACGCGAAAACCACGAGGTTCGTCTGTGGCAATTGCCCCGCGAGAATCCAGACGCGTTCGAAAAAATGATCTCCTCCGCCGCTAACGCCAAAGAATTTAGGCAACTGCGTCAGGCCAATGGTCAGCGCCGCGCCGACTTTGAATCCATTCAAGATCACCTCGCTGACAAAACTCATCAGCCCACTTAACCGCAAGCCCCAGGCAAGCACACACAGGACGGCCACAACCAACGCCGCAAGCGCGGCAATCGCCGCCCAACGCTCGGTATTGCCGTCGGCCATGCCCGCGACGGTCGTCCCGACCAGCATGGCGATCGCCGATGTCGGACCAATGGCCACTTGACGCGAGGTTCCAAAGAGCACGTAGGCAAGACCGCCGAGCAGGTAGCAATAGATACCGCAGTGTGGCGGCAAGCCCGCCAACGACGCATAGGCCAGCGAGACCGGGATCGCGTACGCGGCCAGCGTCAAGCCCGCCGTAAGGTCGCTGCCGAGCCAGCCACGTTCGTAGGCGTAAGCCCAACTTGCGATCGGCACTCTCCAACGTCCGTCATGCGATGCGTTGTTGCTCATGTGCGATTCCTCTCTGTTTCGCGCCGCGCACGGTGAATCGCCTCGGTTCTCAAATAGCTCTGGCGTAGCGTACGTCAAGCCTCCGGCGCGGACGCACCATTTCAACCGAGCGATTCCCCAATCAGCCAACTACGACTCACGCGTAATTGTCAGCAAAGCCACCGTGTGGCTTGAATGCCATGACGCGTCTTCACTAAGCGATCAAGGCGTCACTCTACGCCCAAAGAAGAATGACCAACAACCAATGACCAATGACCAATGACCAAGCGCTCAGCTATCGAGCGACGGACTCCAAGCGGGGAGCGACGAGTTGGGCACGGCGATTGGCTGGGCTGAGTCGCTTGCGACAGTCGCTTGCTTGCGAGCTCGTCGGACCAAAATGTAGAAGTAGGTGCTGAGGGCGGCGAGCAGCAAGAATGGCATCGACAGCATCAGGATGATGCTCCAGAAATAACCTTGCACGATGCCCGCCGCCGTTGGATCGTTCTGAACCAACGAATCCTTGCAGTTGGGGCAGGCCCAAACGACATCGGTCGCCAAGATCATCGCAAGGCCTAGAATCACGCTGCTGGATTTAGCGAGACGTCGCATGGCGTTCACGGCATGGTCCTCCCAAAAACCTACGACCATTGTAAGTCTGGCTCACCGCGGCGGATAGATCTGATACAGCAGTACGTACACCAAAACACCGGTGATGGACACGTAGAGCCAGATGGGAAAGGTCCAGCGAGCCCAGGTTCGGTGCTGGGGACGATGATCCTTCAGACCATGGTAGATCGTGCCGATCGCCAGCACGGGGACCGCCATCGCCAACAGAATGTGGCTCAGGAGGATCGCGTAATAAGCGTAGCGCACGGCTTGGGGCGGGTACTGCGGAAAGGGAGTGCTCACCCCCGCCTTCGCCCCAAAGTGATACAGCAGGTAACTGGCGAGAAACAACACCGACACGCCAAACGCGGAAAGCATGACATTTCGGTGAGCCGTCTCGCGCCGCTGCTTGATCAGCCACCAGCCGACCACGAGCAATATCGTGGCCAACGAGTTGAGCGAAGCATTCACGTGCGGAAGAACTTTAGCGAGCCATTCCATCATCGCTCAGGGGTCCTGCTTCTTGGGTTTACTATCGGCCGACGGTTCGGGCGATGTTGGTGCTTCCTTGGCGTCACCGGCTGAAGTCGGCGCCGCAGGCTCGTCTTCGTCATGCTTGCGAGCCTCTTCGATGGCTAGCTGGCGTTTCGCTTCTTCAGCCGATTTGGCTTCGCCCGCTTTCGCTTGAGCATCGCTCGCCGATTCGGCCAGCAACTCATCCAAGAGCACTCGCAGTTCGGCCAGCTTCTCGGGCTTATTCCAAGGGAACTTGCCGCGTAACTTTCCTGCTCGATCGTAGACCAAGAACGATTCGACATGCGTCATCTCGTCCAAGGCCACGCCATAAACCTCGGCGCCGATTCGGCGGAGCAGTTTGAGGTCGCCCGTCAAAAATAGCCATTGCTGAGGATCCGCCTGGAATTTCTTGGCGTAAGCGCTCAACGCGGTGGGACTGTCTCGTTTGGGATCGCAGGTGATGCTGAGGAACTTGACCCCCTTCTTGGCGAAGTCGCTTTGGATGGCTTCGAGCTGTCGATTCTGCCGTTCACAGGGGCCGGGGCACGAGGCGAAGAAGAAACTGACCACATGCACTTCGCCGGCGAGTTCTTTGGAGTCGAAATCGCGACCACTCCGTTCGGTCAGATGGTATTCCGAGATCCAATCGCCCTTGGCCCATTCGGGATCAGCCGCGGAGCCGACGACTTCGGTGCGGATGCGGTTTCCTCCCTTCATCCGGGATGCCGACACGGCAATCAAGACGCCGCCCGCGACGAACAGGACCGCCAAGCCCAACAACATGGCTCGTTTCATTGCCAATCTCCCACAGTGCGAGTGCGACCAACTTGGAGGGCGGCCCAAGTGAGTCCCACCGCGAACACTAACGCCACGATCCAACAAATGCCCAAAGTCGGCTGATAATATCCTAGGGGCAATTCGACGCCCGACCATAGCCGCCGTACTCCGGCGACGCAGTAGGTTAGTGGATTCAGCCGCATGATCCAGTGCAAAACCACTTGGCCGCCGGTCGTTTCACCCGTGATGGCTGGAATGGGGAAAAAAGCTCCCGAGAGCAGCCACATCGGCATCAGGAGCAAGTTCATGACCGCGTGAAAACCCTGAGTGGAATCAAGACGCCACGCAATGATGAAGCCTAAGCCGGTCATCGCCAACGCGGAAAGAAACATCAGCCCGCCAAGTTGTATCCATTCCGCCAACGCCGCCGACCGATGCAGCGTTAATCCCAGTGCCAAATAGATGACGCCGTGAATCAAGGCGATCGCGACCCCGCCCAGCAACTTGCCGAGCACCATCGACCACCGCGGCACTGGCGCCACAAGCACCGTCTGCAAGAATCCCTCGCGTCGGTCCTCGATCAACGAAATCGTCGCGAAGATGGCGGTGAACAACAACGTGAGCATCAAGGTGCCGGGGAAATAGTACTCCAAAAACGTCGGTCCCCCCTCGGGCCCCAGGCGAAACGACTGTCGCAACCCCGCGCCAAACAAGAGCCAGAAGACCAGAGGTTGAGCCAACGCCCCCATCACTCGATGGCGTTGTCGAAAAAAACGAACCAATTCCCGCCAGGCCAACATGTGGACGACTCGCCACGAGGCGCCGCCCATCGACGCCGCGGCGCGTTCAGCGACTGCTTGTTCGCTCATTGGGCCGCCTCCGTCCGTGGACGCTCGGCATCCAAGCGACGACCCGTTCGCGCGACAAAGACATCTTCCAGCGTGGGACGCCCTAGGGAAATCGATTCGCAGCGATCCGCGACCGCTTGAGCCAGGGGGCCGATCCAACGTGACCCTTCGCGAGTTTCAATGCGGACCTCCCCCTCGACCGCCTGCGGCTCGAGCGGAAAGCTCCGCCGAATCAGCGCCGCGACCTCCGAGGACTCGGTTGTACGCAGAATAATCGTCTCGCCACCCACCGACGATCGTAAGGCCGCGGGGGTGTCGACCGCCACAACGCGTCCGACATCAAGCAATGCGAGGCGGTCGGCTTTATCGGCTTCCTCGAGCAGATGCGTCGTCAGCACAATCGTCGTGCCGTGTGATTCACGGAGTCGTCGCAAGACGCTCCAAAGATCGAGACGTGCGCCAGGGTCGAGGCCCGTGCTGGGTTCGTCGAGCAGCAGCAACCGAGGATTGTGCATGAGCGCTTGGGCGAGCTCCAAGCGACGTCTTAATCCACCTGACAGCGTTTCGGCTCGATCATTCGCTCGGTCCGCTAGACCTAATTCCTCAAGTCGCTGAGTGGACGCCGCACGCAAATGGGCGCCTCGTAGGCCGTAGAGCGTTCCCGCACAGGCTAGATTCTCCGCCACGGTCAGTTTGCGATCAACGCAAGCGGCTTGGAACACGACTCCCAAACGTTGGCGAACCGCGGATGGCTGTCGACGCAAATCGCAACCGCAAATGGTCGCATCGCCCTGCTGCAGCGGCACTAGTGTCGATAGCAAGCGGAAGAGCGTCGACTTGCCGCCGCCGTTGGGACCCAGCAAGCCAAAGATCTCGCCGGTTCGGACGGCCAAGTCGACATCGTTCAATGCCACTCGGTCCCCGTAGGCGAAGCGAACGCCTTTTACCTCAATGGCCAGAGTCGTCATTCGGACTTATCGGAGTCTTCCTTCTTCTCCGCTTTATGCTCCGAGTCGCCATGCGACCCATGCCCATGCACCGGCTCTTGCTCTTCCGAAGCATACAGCGATCGCTCTTCGGCATAGTAGCGAACGCGTTGCCCGACGTCGGGGACCAACGCCACGACCAAGAAGACCGACATCAGCGAAGCGGGCACCGTCAACACGTACTTCCAATTCGCTTCCCAGATCAAGTGCATGAAGAAGCAGATCACGAGCATCGCCTTCGTGCACGATACGGCCATCATGAACACCCAGCCAACCGCGGGCGTGTCCTTGAACGGCCATAGCGACGAATAGGTGAAGAACGACATGGTGGTGAGCACGCAGAGCGCCACGAACACCATCAGGTATTTGCCGGTGCCGCCATGCGAGTGATGGTCGTGTTGATCGTTTGCAGACATGAGAGACTCCAATTTCGACCCGCGTTATCCGACGGGAGTTTTGCCTCGACCCACTCTTAGAACAAGTACAGCAGCGGGAACAGGAAGATCCAGACAAGGTCGACAAAGTGCCAGTACAAACCGCCGTTCTCCAGCAGGTGAGCGTTCGAGGCGTCGAGCTTGTAGCGGAGCATCAGGGCGAACATCAGCAACCCGACCGCGACGTGAATGGCGTGGAAGCCCGTCAGCAAGAAGTAAGTGCTCGCCCACATGTTGCCGCTCGGGATGTGGATCGGCAACCGCAAGAAATGATATTCGTCGTTCAATCCATGGGCGTAGGTTTCGAGCTGAGGAATCAGTCCGAGCCAACCGTCCACTCGACGCAACCGTTCTTTCAACGCCAACGCTTGTTCGTCGAGCCCTGCCTTCTCTTTGGCCAAGGCGGTCAGTTGGTCGCCGACTTGTGCGGCGTCTTGCTTCTCCAAATCGGCCTTCTTCGCATCACTCGCGGTCTGCTGCTTCTCAATCTCGCCGATCTGTTTCTTCAGTTCAGCCTGGTCCTTTTCCATCCGCTTCGTTTCGGCCGCGATGAACTTCTCGGGCTTGTGGCCTTCTCGCGGATAGATGTACCAAGCGAGTGTGTTGAGAGCGGCTTGGCGGCGAGCCGGATCGTCGTCTCGAGCCGCGGTTTGCTCGGCCCAGTAGACCAAGTAATCCCGCAAGTCCTCGCACCGCTTTTGGTCATCGCTGACCACGGCCGCTTGTCCTTCGCCCGCCGAAGCACTTGAGGCCTTTGCGAGCTCCGTCGCCAGATCGTTCAAACGCAGACGCACGGCCGAGGCGTAGTTCACGTCGGCCCGGTCCCAGATCAAGCTGCGAGGGGTGGACGGATAAATGCCGTGCGAAAACTTGCCGCTGTACTCGTACATCTTCACGCCAAGGAAGACTGAGCCCAGGATGAAAGTGGCGAGCAGCCATAGTCGAGCGATGGAGCTTTGGTTCAGCTTGGCCGCTTCCAATCCTAGCACGATCGTCACGCTGCTGCAGATCAGCACGAACGTATTGAACGCCCCGATCGGCTCGACCAAGTGCACGTCGTGCGGCAGCGGCCACGAACCCGCCGGGGAGCCGAAACGCAGCACGATGTAGGCGCCAATCAGGCCCGCGAAAAACATGATTTCCGTCGACAGGAAGAGCCAGAGGCAGAGCTTGCCGTTGGCCAGCGGGAGCCCCGGCTGATAGGCCAACTTGATGTGGCCATGGCCGTGGTCGCCGTGCGAATCGCCGTGGTCGGAGTGTGCTTCGTGCGTCATGGAAAAGTACCGTCAGGCAAGCGGAACGAACATCAATAGTCCCAGAAACGCAGGCAAGTAGATCAACGACGCTCGCAGAAGCAGCCTCGCTGAACTCTCGTTACGCTGGGCGAAGAAAATCACGGCGCACGCCAACTGGGCGGCCCCGAGCATCAAGGCAAGTGCGGCGAACCAGCCCGCGCCAGGCGCCGGGCCAAATAGCGCGGGAATCAAACTTACGGGCAACAAAGCCACGGCGGCCAGGACCGCCTGGACGCCCGCTCTTCGACCCGTGGGATCTACGACCGTCAGCATCTTCAGACCGGCTTGCTCGTATTGTCGCCGATACAGCCAAGCGATCGCCATAAAGTGCGGGAATTGCCACAAGAACATGGTGGTGAAGAGAGCCGCCATGCGCAAATCGTAGGCTCCCTCGACCGCCACCCAGCCAACGCAGATCGGCATCGCGCCCGAGACCGCGCCGACGGCCGTGTTGATTTCCGACCGACTCTTCAGCGGCGTATAGGCTGCCACATAGACAACCCAAGTCCCAACCGCCCAGGCTGCCGTGTCCCAGCGAAGCGTCGCCAACAGGTAGATCGTGCCCGCCACCAACGTGACTGCCGCGAACACCAGCACCTCGCGACTCGTCAACCGCCCCGCGGGCAACGGACGGCGAGACGTGCGGTCCATGCGCCCGTCGCTCGTCCGCTCCAACCATTGGTTCACCGCGCTAGCGCTGGCCGCCACCAAAGCCACGCCCACGACGGCATGCAAGACATGCCAAACGTCCGGTTGTCCCCAACGAGCCACAAACGCCGAAACGGCGACTGCCACCAACATCATGACGGCAATTCGCGGCTTCGTCAGTTCGACGTAATCGGCCAAGCGGCTGGTAGTCACCGCGGCGCCGGCGTCGATTGCTTTTGAATTGCTGGTTGTTGACGACATGACCGATTCAAATTCTCTGTGATGGGGATACGTCCCATCGTTCGTTGTCCTCTGACCGAATTTACTTACACATGTGAGCGATCAACAGGGACTTCATGATCGCCGCGACCTGTCCCTTAATCGTTATTGTTTTACCTCAAAGCACCCCGCATCGGCACTGCTCGCGAACGCTCACCATCTCTCCCGTGTCCCCTTTGCGGACCATCCTCGACCAAAAACGGGAACATTCGCAGGGATCGCACTGAAATTGCCACCGCAATCGCCAACACCAGCGAACCGTTCGCGACATGAGCCGTCGTCGTCAAAGCCTGGGCCAGGCTGTTGGTTTGCACGGTGTACGAGGCGGCGAAAAACCAGTCAGCGAACCAAGAGGGCCAACCCCATTTGACGACCCACGTGCCAAACCCCAGCCCAATTTGGGCCGCTACCAAGACCAGCATCGCAGTCGCTCGACCGACGAGTCCAGAGTCTTGGGGCGAGCATCCTGCATTGCGGGCGGCAATACACGCCTTCTGAAGCATCCAACAATGGACCAACACCGCCATCGCCATGATGACATGAAAAACTACCAGAGTCCGGAAATAACCAGCGGTCGCGTCAATCGGAACATGTCGCAAACCTGCGCCCAAGACCAATTGCAGATAGGCCATCGCCGCGGTCAACAGCGACAGCCGTTGGATGCGTCGTCCCACGGACTGATCTGATTGCTGGCCGCTGCTCATCGCCTCGTCGCTCTGGCGATCCTGACCATTCCGCCACCAGCGACTTGTAAACACGGCAATCGCCGCTGTCAGCGCGAAGAACGCCGGTCCCACGCAGCCGTGGACCATGGCGAGTTGCCGGTCATCGAACAGTACTCGCATACCGCCCAACGCGCCCTGCCCGATCACGCCCAGCAATGCCACAACCGAAACAATGCGCATCCAAGGTCGCGAGTCGCCCAGAAAAGTCGCAATGACCAACCCGATCGTGATCATGCCGACGCCTGAAGCCAGCAACCGATGGCCATGCTCGATGAACAAATCAAACGGTCCAAACAACCAGGTCTGCCAAGGATACAGAAACAGGTTGTAGCCGTAGGTGTTGGGCCAGTCAGGCACCGCCATGCCCGCGTCGTACGTGGTCACCAAGCCGCCGACCCAGATCAGCGGAAACGTCGCGCAGACCAACGCCACCGCCGCACGGCGCGGCCAGTGGCTGTATCGATTTGCGACGTCTGCTGAACTCACGACTTAGGCTCTTCCGATTTCCATACTGCTGGAGCGCTGCGAGCAGCTCCGAGGAACTGCTCGCGTGAAACCACTAGTGCCCCTTCGGCGGCAGCGGCTTCACGCCGGCCGGAGGCGGCTGAGTCTGCGGGTAGTAATCGATCGATACTTCCGGCGAACCGTACTCATAGGGGCCGCGGTAGATAATCGGCTGGAAGTCGAAGTTGCCGTGCCCCGGAGGACTCGGCGCCATCCATTCCAACGTATTCGCTTTCCACGGGTTCCGGCCGACTCGCGGACCAAAGAACATGCTGTAGATGAAGTTGGCCGCGAAAATCACTTGAGTCGCCACCATGCCGATGGCGCAGATCGAAATGAACTGATTCACCGGTTGAAGGTGTTCGAAGACTTTATAGTCGTACGGGTCCGCCAAGCGACGAGGAAAACCAACGGCGCCTAGCACATGCATCAAATAGAACGTGCCATTCAGGAAGACGAACGAGAAGAAGAAGTGGACCTTCCCCCACGTGTCGTTCATCATGCGGCCAAACATCTTCGGGAACCAGAAATAGATGGCGCCAAACACCGCCATCGCCGTGCCGCCGAACAAAACGTAGTGAAAGTGAGCCACGATGTAGTACGTGTCGTGGATGAAGATGTCGACGGGCGTGGCGGCCATGAAGATGCCCGACAAACCGCCGATCACGAACATCGACACGAACGACAACGCGAACAACATGGGAGTGTTGAACGTCAGCTTTCCACCCCAGATCGTGCCTAGCCAGTTAAAGACCTTCACGGCGCTGGGTAGAGCGATCATCATCGTCGACACCATGAACGCCATGCCGAGCAGCGGTTGCATGCCCGAAACGAACATATGGTGACCCCACACGATGAAACCCAGGCCGGCGATGCCCGAAATCGAATACACCATCGGCTTGTAGCCGAAAACCGGCTTCCGAGCAAAGCAAGCAATGATGTCGGACACCATGCCCATCGCGGGCAGAATCATGATGTAAACGGCCGGATGCGAGTAGAACCAGAAGAGGTGCTGCCACAGGAGCGGCTGACCACCGCCGCTGGCCGCGGCCGAGTTATTGACGATCAGACCTTCTGGCAAGAAGAAGCCCGTGTTGAACAAGCGATCGGTGACTTGCATAAAGCCCGCCGCCGTGAGCACGGGAAGAGCGAACGCCTGCAGGATCGCCGTGATGAACATGCCCCAGATAGTCAAAGGCAACCGAAACATGGTCATGCCCGGCGCACGCATCTGGATGATCGTTGTCATGTAATTGACCGACCCCATCATCGACGACACGCCGACGAAGGTGACGCCCAACAGCCACATCGTCTGAGCCGCACCGCTCGACGGCGCCGCATCGCGCATTACCGACAGCGGCGGGTACGACGTCCAACCGCCTGCCGCTCCATTCCCCGGCAGGAAGAAGCTGGAGCCGATGCAGAAGAACGCTGGCCACATGAACCAATAGCTCAACATGTTGAGCGTTGGAAAGGCCATGTCGTCGGCGCCGATCATCAGCGGAATCAGGTAGTTGCCGAAGGCGCCCGCCAAGATCGGGATGATCACGAAGAAGATCATCACGGTGGCATGCATCGTGAACAACGTCGTATAGAACTCAGGCGAGATCTGGCCGCCTTCCGCCGAGAACAACATGCGGCCGATGACCGGCATGTCGCTCCAAGGCCAAGCCAATTGCCAGCGAATCCCCAGGGCGAGCAAGCCGCCGACCAGGAACCACAGCAGCGTGGAGAACAAGAACTGGAGTCCGATGATCTTGTGGTCAAGCGAAAACACGTACGTGCTGATGAACTTTCCAACACTCATCGTGTCCGAATGCCCATGCCCGTGCGAGTGGTCGTGTGAACTAACGGAAATACTAGTCATTACTCTTCGCCCCCCGTCTTCGGCTGGAATCCGCTTCGCTGCTGTTCGGCGAGTTGGTCGGCCAACCAGGCGTCGAACTTATCACGCGGTTCGAGCGTCATCTTGCCGCGCATCTTGTAGTGGCCCCAGCCGCACAATTCGGCGCACACGATGTCGTACACGCCCGACTTGTTGCCGTGGAACCACACGAATTGTTTCATGCCAGGCACCACGTCTTGCTTCACTCGCACATGCGGCAGGAAGAAGCTGTGGAGCACATCCATACTCTTAATCTGAATGACCACATCCTCGTCGACGGGGAGATGCAAATCGTTGACGCCGTGAATGTCATCGGGCGTGCCCACCACGCCATCCTTGCCCGCGTAGCGAATACGCCATTCGAATTGTCGTCCCGTCACCTCGACGATGGCCGGCTTCAGCACATCGTCGGCCGTCCCTTCGATGCCATCGGGACCAGGACCCAAGGTCGGCCGCCGCATCTTTTGATCGGCCCACGCATTCATCTGATAAATCGCGATGAACAACAGGGTTGCGGCGGGAATGATCGACCAGATCACTTCCAGCGTATGACTGCCGTGCGTGTACTTCACGGGTTCGTTGTACTTCTCGGCGTCGTACTTCCACATGAACCAGAACAGGGCAACGCCTGTTCCGATGAAGATGATGCCAGTCAGGTACAGGATGAACATGAACAACTGGTCGATCACGCCGCCGTAATCGTTCACGTTTTCCGGCAGCCAGTGATCTCGGAACGGCCCGACGCCCGCGATCGCGACCACGAACGCCAGCGTCCCGAGGATCGGCACGGAAAGAAAAAGCAAACTCCAAAAACGTCCCACGGTAATTCTCCGACTACAGGCGTTCGCGAACGAGCTGCGGCTGATGCGAGTCTTGCTTGCTGGTCGACTCGTACGGCAAGTGCAGTACGTAATCCACCAAGCTCCAAATATCTTCCGGGGTCAAACCCTTGGCGTTATCCGGCGTCTGCATCGGGACTGCTGGCATGGGAGTGCCGTCAATACCGTTGGCGATGCGCCAGTACAAATCGATCGGCCGACGTCCACCGCGGAAGATGCCCAGTCGCAAGTTCCGAGGACGAATGTTTCGCGGCTCCAGTGCGCCCAAATCCAAATATTGGCTGAGAGCCTCGGGTTTGGTCGGGTCGAGTTCCTTGGTCCAGTCGTCGTAGTCGGTCACTTGTCCGTCGCCCAACGCCGAGTCGCCATGGCACTTCACGCAGTTCGCGATCGGACCATAGAACAATTCGCGACCTCGAGCGATTGACTGCTTCAGCGTCTCCGGTTCATCCCATCCCGCTGCTCGCTGCTCGATCGCCACCGCCTGACCTTCCGCGTCGAGCCACGCCTGAGCGACTTCCGCCACGATTTCATTCAAGCGAGCAATCTTAGCCTGATAGGCCGCGGCGTCTTTTTCCTTGTCGCTGGCGTCGCCAACCAAGCGACCACCTGCGTCGAGCTCGATCACTTCGTCAGCCAATCGTCGTTCGACTTCACCACGAATCGACAAGTACTTGACGTAGTGAACCAGCGATTCAACTTCATCCAAATCGAGCACTTTGAAGGAGGGCATCGCAGTGCCCGCAACGCCTTCCAACAAGACTCGCTTCAGATCGTCGTGCGTCGGACGTTGACCTTTCAGAGTCGATTTGAACTTGAACCGACCCATGCGGTAATCGCGCGGGTAGGGGTTCAAGAAGGCGGCTGTCGGTCCTGCGCCATCGCCCGTGATGCCGTGGCAATGGACGCAATGTTCGCGATACAGCCCCACGGGTTGGCCTGTCTTGTCACTCGCCACACGGCCCGCCGACATCTTGACGCGATCGACGTCAACGATTGTCGACAGATCGACACCCACGGCCTTGGGCAGATGAGGATCATCGGGAGTGCCGAAATAGGCCGCCAGCACATTCGCGATGTCCGCCTGTTGTTGCGGCAGGAACTTGGTTTTCGATTCCAGTTCTTTGCGATGGACGTAAACCAAATTCCCACGGAACTCGGCTTCCGGCGCCCCGCAACCCGCGAACGCGCACAGCATCCCACAGAGGACCGCTGCTTGGCCGCAAGTCCACGTTACACCGTCGAAGAGCCCTCTTCCGCGCTTTGAACCGCGCCGCACTAGGCCACTGATCCGCATGTTCACACCCGTAATTCCGCTCGACTCGTGTCGATTTTCCACTCGAAATTCTTGCACGTCTACTTGAGAATCGCGCCCGCGACATCCACGTCCAACTTGAGTGTCTCACCCACGTTCAGCGTTCTCTTGAACCGACCCTTGCTCCACTTTTCCGCCGAGCCGTTGACAGATACTTCCTGCAAGAAGTTGGTTCGCTCCTGCCACACTCGAAATTCCAACTCAACGCCAGCGGGCAAGTTGGGAATCTCGAACGAACCATCCTCCTTGGTCACGGCGAAGTAGGAATTCCGTCGAGTGATCATGAACGCCTTCATCCAGGGATGAATCGCGCACGACACCGGGAACGGTTGATCCTCTTCCGCCTTGGGCTGATAGACGCCCGATGCATTGGACGGAATGGTTTGGTCGTACGCGGGGTTTTTCTTCGGCTTGAGGCTGGTGTTGTGTCCCACGGGGTCGCTGTTCTTGATGCGAATGGGTTGCGTTGCTTGCAACGCCAGAACGTGCGACAAAAACACGCATTCCTTTTGATCGAAGATTACTTCGTCCGTCTTCCCCGGCTTGGCGTCAGGATGCGTCCAAGGTTCGTCGTCAGGCAACTTCTGCGAGACGAAAATCACGACATTGCGGATGCCGCCATTGGGCCCGATCACCACTTCTTCGCTGAAAACCTGCTTGCCGCCAGGGGCGCACACCGCCTGATCCTTGTCGATCGTTAAAGCCACCGAGGACGGTTTGTCGCCGCTGACCTTAAACGTACCCGCCAAAGTGGCCCAACCCGTCGGCATCGCGCTCGGCGCCGCTCCACCTTCCTCCGAACCGCTGCCTGACCCAACGCCGCCATCCAAGTCGGCTCGCAGCGAGGCTGCCACCGCCAAATCTGGCGAGACATTCGCGGGCAGCTTGCCGCCGCAGCCAGCGCTGATCGCCAAGCTGAACAAAGCGAGGCTGCTCGCCACAATCCACGGATGCACGACGATTCGCAAGTTCTGGTCCCGCATTGGCCCATTCCCGGCTGCGACTAGGTTCACGTTGTGTTTCACGCACTGGGACCCAAGGCAACCAAGCCTCGGTCCGATGTTTCCAAGAAGTGCGACGTTGGGCGACTGTCACACTAAGGGACAGTCGCCCGTCGACAACTCCTACGAACTACTTGCTCAAGGTCTTAGGGGCCACCTTGAAGGCGCCGAGGTCGGTGGCGCCCTTCTTCACGGTGAACTTCGCGCGACCCTTGGTCCACTTCACCGCCTTACCCGCCGAGTCCTTCGCTTCCTGAATGAAGCCAGCGCCTTCGTGCCAGATCTGGAATTCCCACTCGCCCACGGGCAGCTTCGGAATCACGATTTTGCCATCGGGACCGCTGACGGCAGCGTAAGGATTGTCACGAACGAGCAACCGAGCCTGCATCCACGGATGGATCGAGCAACTGACCGAGGCAGGCAATCGTTCCTCTTTCTTGAAGTTCTGCTTCAACATGCCGCCAGCGGGAATGATCGGATTGACCGGGGGATTTTCCAGCAAGTCAATCTTTGTGTTGTGCCCCACGGGATCGGTGTTCTTGATCAACAAGGTCTGGGCCGTCCACAACACGGCGGCGTGCGGTTCGAAACGGCAGCCCTTGTTGTCGAGAACGATTTCAGTGCCAGCCAACTTCTGCAAATCCGGATGAATGTCGACCTTCTTGCCGGTGGCGGGACGCAGGTAGACGAACACGCTGGCAATGCCGCCGCCAGGTCCAACGGTGATCGTCTCGTCGACCAACTTTTCTTTCCCGCAGACCTGTTGATCTTTGTTGATCGTCAGTGGTTTGGCGGCGGGCGCGGCGCCTTCCAGCACGAACTGGAGCGACAAATCACCCCAGTCGGCCGCCGAGGCCGTACCAGCGGCAGTCAACAACAGGACGCAGGCCATGAATGAACGCAAGCATCTACGCATCGAACAATCTCCTCACTCTGCGGCGTCTTCCCTGACCCCTCACTACCCGCGATGCTCGTGATATCACTCACCAGCAATCGCGACTCGACGTCCGCGACGGTCACTGCTATTGGCCGCCTTCGGATTTCGCCGGCTCCGCCGCCGCTTCGGTCGAAGCCGGAGCGGGTGGTGGAGCGGCTTGTTGAACCAGCGGCGCGACGAGCGCCTTCTGCTTCGCGTAATTGTCGTAGTTCATCAGCAGGTCTACCAGTGCATCCACCTGCTCAATACTGGTTCCGTGATACAAATCCTGCGAGATGCCTCCAAGGTTCGGCGCATCTGGGTCGTAGGGAATGTTGACTGGCATGCTGGTGTAAGGCAGCAACCGCTTGGGATTAGCGATCCAGTCGCGGAGATACCCCGGTCGCAAGCGTTCGTAAATCTTCGCCAAGTTCGGCGCTTTGGCTCGTTCACTGCCAGTCGGCTCGAAATCTCCGACCAAGTGGCACTTCACGCAGTAGTTGCTGTTGGTCACCATCCGCAAGGCATCCTGCATGCGATCTCGCGGCTGGTCGCCCGCGACGGCCGCTTCCTTCAGCTTTGCTTGATAAGCCGCTTCTTTCTCCGCCAGGTACGACGGCTGTCGCTGCTCGGTGGCGGTGTACGGATATTCGACGCCATCCAGCCGCGCGAAGTACTCGGCCAAATCGGCCGCCTCTTGCGACGACATATTGAAGCGAGGCATCCGCAACACAACCGCGGGGCGAATCGGGTACGGATTCAGCAGGAAGCTATGCAGCCATTCCGACTGAACCTTGGCGCCTTCGCCCACCAATGGCGGCGGCACCCAAGCCCACGATTCGGTTCCCTTGGCGGCCGGATTGACAACCTTTTCCCGCTGGATCACTCGCGGCAAGAGATAGCGTGCCAGCACGCCGCCTTCCGCTTGATACCGCTTCGACAACTTGTCCGCGCCCACGTTCAGCAGCATCACGCCCGGTTCATACTTCTGACCGTCGATCAACGTCGGCGACCAGAGTTCGAAGGGGTAACTGACCTTCGTCGGATCGTACTCGCCGTCATCTTCTAACGGGTCGCCTTCGACGTCGTTCACCAATGGAGTTGCGTCGGCGTCGCTCAATGCAGGCATGCCCGAAATATGCGCCTGCACCAAACCAGCCGCGTCTATTTTCTTGGACTTCGCAATGTCGGCCAGACTGAATTTAGCCGCCAAATACGGATACTGCTTCGTCTCCGCCTGCTCGCCAATCTCGCCTGGCTTCACTGCGAGATCCCACGACTCGGCCTGCAACACGTGGCATCCCGCGCAATTGAACTTGTCCAAGGCTTGCCGCCCTTTGATCCAAGCTAACTGTTCGGTGTTCGGACGATACAAGTACTTCGTGGCCGGCGGATCAGAGACCAAACCCAACACGAAGGTCATGACCGCTTCCCGATCTTCGCTCGCGAAGGGGAACTTCGGCATGCGCAATCGTTCGTTGTACCGCTTGTTTTCGGTCTTCTTGTAGTCGTAGCTGCGCGGCTCGGCCAACTTCTGCCACAAGAAGCCCTCGCGGTGACCCGCTTCGATGTGCTTCAGGTAAAATTCGGGGATCTGCTCGGACGCACCCGAATCGCCTTCGTCATGAGCGGCGTCTCCGTGTCCTTCTCCATGACCCTCTTCAGCGCGATCGGCTGCACCGTGGTCGCCCCCGTGCCCGCCATGGCCGTGCAAGTAGTGAGTGATGTGCTCAAACGCCAGCTTCGCGGGCTCCTTGCGACCCCAGTCCGCCAACCCTGTGCCGATGGGCTTGGCGTCTTCGAAGCCTGGAATATCGTGACAGCCGAAGCAGCCGTACTTCGCGATCGACTTGCGACCGACGTAGTTCAGCTTCTGGGTCTCTGACAAGCCCGTTCCCGACTTGAACGCATCGTCAGCAACCACCAGCTCGCGTTCGGCGCCCTTGAGCGTCTTCTCGATGCTCGCCGGGATCCCCTTCTTCAAGTAATCCTGGGCCGCGGCCTCGTAGAAGGCTTCTTGCAAGTTCTCCAGCACGAGCGCGTCGAGCGAACTCTTCGCGTTCTCCGAATCGACTTGAGGCTGCCACCCCTCGGCCTTCGACGACAACAGATAGTCGACAATGTCCGCAACGGGGTCGGTGATCGCGATCACCTTGCCGGTCTCGTCCTTCGTCTTCACAGGCTCGATGTACAAATCGGGCATGACCGTGCGGGCATGGTACTTCGTGGGTTGCTTGATCCACGAATAAAGCCACTTACGCCCGACTGGATTTCGCTCGGGATCAAACTTGCTCCCCAGGCCGGTGAGGTCTGGACCCTGGACGATCTCGCCAGGCTTGCGGTACTTCGCGACGTCGGGGAAGTCGCCGTGCGTGTGGCACGCCAAGCAACCACGTTCCTCGAACGCGACTTTCCCTCGCTCCATACGAGCCGCCACTTTCGCTTCCTCGTTCTCCGCAGCGGGCTCTTGAACCTGCGCGGGTTCGATGTAATCGAACTGCTGTGAACGGGTGTTCAAGTATGCCACCATACCAGCGATTTCGACTGCTTCGTACTTCTTCGCGGTATCGCGACTCTTCCCCTCGAGATGGCTCCAGAGGTTGAAGAACTGAGGCATGCGAGTCGAGGCTCGGAACGAGTTGGGCTGACGAATCCAATCAGCGACAAACGCCGCATCAGATTTCGCCGTCAGATACCGGAGGCTGGGGCCGGGCTTTCGCATCGATCCCGGAGTCTCTTCGTCCTTGAACAGCCCTGCCAGTTCATGAGCGACCTCGGGCAGTGCCGGCGATTCAGCCTTCGCATCTTCGGTCAAACGCTGCAACAGCTTGTGCCGCGGCGCATCGTTCTCGGGGCTATCGATGATCGTTTGCACCCAACCGCGTTCTTCCGCCGTCAACTTCGACCAAGCCTCGGCGCTGGTCAGGGCCGACTTCAACTCTTGAGCGGAGGCGAAGTAGTTCGGTTCGAGCCGCATATCGGGGCCGATGCGACGATTGGGACCATCGTATCCCTTGATTTCATGGCAGCCGTAGCAGCCGTACTTCCGCAACAGGTGATAGCCCTGGGTCAGCTTCGGCGCCGGCGGATCGGGGAACTTCTCGCTCGGTTCCAACTCGACCACCTCGTGGTGGCACTTCAAGCAGGCACTTTCGGTGAATCGCTTAGCGTACATGGGGAAGATCCAGTGCGCGTTGTCGAACCAACCGTGTTCCTTGTGCCAGTCTTCCTGCTGACGAGTGGAGTCGGGAGTGTGCGACGCCCACTTGAATTGAGTGGCGCTCCCCTGCCCTTCGTGGCACACCGTGCAAGCAAAGGTCTGCAACTTATGGGGACTCGACGAACTGATGTACAAGTCGAGCCGCGGGTGCGAGGTGTAAGGATGCGCGAAACCTCGTCGAACGCTCAATGTGACGGCTTGTCCGAAGTTGGGCGTGACGAGCAGCATGCGCTCGACCTGACCCGGTTCATCGACTTCGTTCCCGTTGACCTGCGTAATGGTGTCGCCGAGCGCTAGACCGGTGACCGGAGCTTCAACGCTCTTGTACCTTACCGACTGAATGATCTGGCTGCGAATCTCGCTGCCAGTGCGCGGCTTGGTTTGAGCGGCTGACAGGGCGGATGGGGCCGCGGCGGCTAGCGAATTGGGCAGCACGAGCGCGACCGTGACGTCGTCGCGGTTCACGAGTCCTTCGGCGGCAAGACGCAGACCGTAGACTTTCTCCAACAAGTCTTGCTCGAAGGATGTCGCCAACGTCTCGCCCGCCTTTTCGCGAGCTTCCCGGAACTCTCTCACTTCCTTTTTCGCGGCTTCGACTTCATCCTTCGTCGGCGTGGCGAGCGTCAGGGTGAAAGTCTCGGCGCCATCGAACATCGGCTTGTCCGCGGTGCCCGGTTGGGTCTTCTCCATCGCCTGATGACACGTCGTGCAACGGTCAAATCGACGCACTCGACGGAAGTTGTAGTCAATCGTCAGATCGTCGCTCCACAAGTTGTCAATCTTGCGGGGCGAGTTGAACGCGTCGAGAATGGGGAGCGTGAGCCACTTCTTGCCCAGGTACGGGAAGCGGTCGGCGAAGTAAGTCATCTGCCGTTCCGCATAGGCCGACTTCAGCTTGGTCAGGTCGGATTGATTGTCGTCCAACGCTCGCTTGGCGACATCCTCGCCGGTGCGAGCGTTGCGGACGATCGCCGCGAGCGTTTGCCGGTGGGTTGCGGATTCCTGGTAGGCGAGCTTTAGTTGCTCCAGATCTTCAGCAACACGCGTCACTTTCCCTTGAATCGCCGACATCTCGTCCGCGGGCAAATTGTCACGTACGCCGATATCGAGCGTGGCGCGGACCGCATCAAGATCGGCCGACTTGAACTTGCGGGCGTTCAGGGCGTTGTCTTCGCGGAATTTGGCTTGCTTGATGATCTCATCGAGAGCGTCAATGACTTCCGCGCGAGCCTTCTCGGCGGCGATAATCAACGCCGGATCAGCCTGAGTCGGGTCGCTGCCGAGGGCGCCAGAGGCCTCAGCGGCTTTCTTGTTCAGCTCTTCGACGCCATACCGCTCATACAGCTCCTTGCTGCGCGGATCGGCGTCGGCGCGACGCTCGATCTCAGCCCGAAATTCCTTCAGCAGATCCTCGGACACGGGTGATGTCCGCGCGATCGCGAAGGCCACGGCCAGCTTTTCGTGCTCGAGCACGGCGGCATTGGTTTCGTGCTGGAGTTGCATCCAGGAGTTGTACGACAGCTCCATGTGTCGTGCCGTGTCCTGGTAGCCTTTCCACTCACGGTTGTGGTCGGCGTAAAACATCCACATTGTGGCGCCGAGCAGCGTGAGGCCGACCGCGCCGAAAACGCGGTGCAGCAGCTTCTGGTTACGCCATGTCTGTTCTGTGGCGGGCATATCCGCTCTCTTTCCCAGCTTGGTGGGGACGAACTAGAAGTTCAGCAGGTATTCGGGAATTGCGATGAAGTACTTCAAGTTGATGGACCAACGGAGGACCATCTTGATGGGCAGCAGCAGCATGCTCAACAAGAGGTTGGTCATCACCATGTACCGTATGAATCCCATCTTGATAAACAGGTCGCGGAAGAAAGGCATCAGGGCCATCGCGGGCGGCAACGCCGCGAAGTACAAGCCCACCAGCACGATCCCCGGCAACTCACGGAAAACCACGTACGCCACCTTGATCGGCAGCGTGGCGCCTTCCGGCGCCGCGGGACGCGGCATCTGCAGCAAGTCGACCCAGAAGAACATCGAAAGGTCGATGTTATTCAGCGCCTCGACCTTGTGAGCATCCCACGTCTCGTAGAAACCGAAGAAGTTCCAGTTGGGGCCTCGCAAGAACGTACCCATGACGATCAGGGTAATCCACAGCACGAGGAAGCCGAACTGGAAGGTCAGGTAGGCGAACTTGCGTTCATTGATCGTGTAGTAGCCCATCCCCTTCTTGTTGAAGTCGATATAGGGGATCGCCATCAAGCCGACGACCACCGTGCCAGGCAGTACCACGCCCGCCATCCAGGGGTCGTAGTAGACCAGCATTTCCTGCAGACCGAGGAAGTACCAAGGGGCCTTCGACGGGTTGGGCGTCTTCATCGCGCTGGCAGGTTCTTCCAGCGGCGCTTGCAACATCAAGGCCCACAGCATCAGGAACGCCGTCAGAGCCACCATGCAGATCAGCTCGGTGTAGACCAAGTCTGGCCAGGTCAGCACCTTTTCATTATCCAACGCTTCCAACGGCGGTTCGCCTCGAGCCGTACGCTCGTCGTTCAACACAGCTCGGTGTGCGGCGAGCCAAGTGAAGAAGCCGAGCAAGAAGATCAGGCCGACAATTGGCACATTGTCCGGTTTCGTCACAATGCTGGCGAAATCAGGATCGGTCATCGAGAAACCCATCAGCAGCAGCGACAGATTGAAACCTGTCCACGCCACCCAAGGCTTCACGAAGAACGTCCGACCGAGATAGAGACCGACGAGCAAGGCGAGCGACCCCACCGAGTACACCACCGGTCCCATCATGGCGTCGGCCAGTTCGCGGAACGAAGCGGGCACGGAGACGAAGGCCATCGAGCCCTTGTTTCCGCTGAAGCCGAGCGGCGCCATGATCAAGAAGGCAATCGCCACCAGCAGCCAGACGAAGGCCGTGGTAACGGGGAACTTGCCCGCCTTGAACAGCAGTCGCGATTGTCCCGACATCCATAAGTAGAGCGCCGCGAAGGCATTCATGATGGAGAGCGAGACGTAGTAGTAGCCGAGAAAACCCGCGATTTGATGCAGGAATTCCGCTTCACTGAGATGACCATGCATGGATGTGGGTTCCCGATTACAGCGGACCGCTGATGCCGCCGTCCTTACGCACTCGCCAGAAATGGATGGCGATCAGCAATGAGGCGGCCAAAGGAATCGCGATGCAGTGAAGAACGTAAAAGCGATTGAGCGTCTCTTCGCCGACGAATCGCGCGCCCAACAAACCGAAGCGAGCGTCCGACGCATTCGTGATCATGTCGATGCCATCGACCGTCAACAAGGCGGCGCCAGGACCCTCGTGGCCCAGCACGGGATGTGCGCGAGCCATATTGGAACCGACCGTGATCGCCCAGATCGCCAATTGGTCCCACGGCAACAGGTAGCCGGTGAAGGAGAGTAACAGGGTGAGCAACAGCAGGATGACTCCAATCACCCAGTTGAACTCGCGCGGCGGCTTATAACTACCCGTCAAGAAGACGCGATACATGTGCAGCCAGACGGTGATCACCATCGCGTGGGCGCCCCAGCGATGCACCTCGCGGAGGATGCCAAGCGAGGCGACGTCGCGGAGAGCAAGAATGTCGTTGTACGCCCATTCCAGCGTCGGGCGATAGTAGAACATCAGCAGAACGCCCGTGACCGTTTCCACCAGAAACAGGAAGAAGGTCACGCCGCCCATGCACCACGTATAACTAAGCGCGATCCCTTGCTTCTTCACCGACACGGGGTGCAGATGAAGGAAGAAGTTGGTGAGCATCACGACGATGCGGTTACGCCGATCCACCGGCATCGGATGCCGGAAGATACTCTTCCAAATCTGTGATTCGCGAATGACTTCGCTTAAGGATGGCATGCTCGAAATTCCACTCGTTGCGGGACCTATGCTACGCCGGCGACCACCACCAAGGCGTCCGCGTCCGACCTAACTCACTCGTCCCCTGCCTCTGCGATCTTCTGGATACCCACGACTCACGAGCCCAACTGACTTGCCGCCCTGTCGTACTAAGATGGCACGAATGACGACGGATCTTTCCACTGACCCGTTTCCTCATGGAACACGCGGCTCTTGTCGACTTCCAACTGACCATCGTCGGACACGCGGATGGCGTATCGTTCGAGCGGCCGTGGAGCGGGACCTTCAAAGTTCACGCCGTCCTTGTAAAAACCGCTGCCGTGGCAGGGGCATTTGAATTTCTGTTCAGCTTCCAGCCAGTTCGGCGTGCATCCCAAGTGCGTGCAAACGGTCTTCAAGGCGAAGATCTGCGATTGCCCTTCGTACTCGTGCTTTACCACCCAGACGCCGAATTGAGCCTTGAACCGCTCGTCCACTTGACCCGGCGCCAACGTGTCGGGGAAGCCGACTTTGAACTTTGTCGGCGGTTCCGTGAGGATGTTCGGGAAAAGATAGCGAGCGAGTCCCAACACCCAGAGTAGTTGAGTAACGGCAAGCGAAGAGAATCCGAGCGCTAGCGAACTGCCGGCGATCATATAGGAAACCGAAGCGAAAAATCCGCGTCGATTCTCTTCCCCCTTCTTCGCGGCCGCCTTCGGCTTCGCGTACTCGGGTTTGGCCGGCATGGGCGGCACTTCAATTTTCTTCTTCGCCGCCGGGACTTCGATGCCCTTCTCTTTGGCTTCCGACTTCGAGACAGGACCTGGCTTTCCTGCCCCGCGGGCCGCCGCCAGAATGCTGGCCGTATCGAGTGCTGCCGGTTTCGCGCCAGCAGCCGGCGCTCCTTCTGTCTTGGGCTTGGGCGCGGCCTTCGGCGCTGGTTTCTCTGCCGCTGGTTTCTCCGCCGGGGCACTCTCCGCCTTCGGAGCCGCGGGCTCGGCCGAAGCTGCGGGCGCCGCAACGCCGCCACTCTTGGCGGCGCGAGCGGCAGCCAGAATGTCGGCGACACTCATGCCCTTGCCGCCCGGGGGCGCCTTCGCTGGCGCAGGAGCTGGCTTGGCCGCCGGCTGTTCCGTCTCAGCCTTCTCAGTGACCGGCGCGGCTTCGCTGGCAGCGGGCTTCTCCGCCGGTTTCGGGTCCGCCGGTTTCGGAGCGGCGCCGCCAGCCTTCTGGGCCCGCGCGGCCGCTAAAATCTCTTCGACCGACATCTTCTTCTTGTCAGACATGGTCGGTGTGGCCCATTCTGTAGGGGAAGAATTGAAATTGGCTGTATGGAAAATGACTGTATCGGCAATAGAGGCTGTTGGCCTGCGGTGCGAAACAAACGGAGTTATTGGTGATCGCGCAAGAACCCGCCGCGAAAGAACCCACCGCGCAAGAATGCTCGTCCGGCAGGTTTAACCCTGACGGCAGCGATTGGGGTGGGGAAACGCGACGAAATGGAGCTGGCACGAGGCGAAATGCAGGCGAATAAGGGCCTTGCGAGTTTGTGATATTTTTCACAAACCGGTTTATCCTGTTGTAGTCGACATCCTTCGTTTGTGTCAACATCCCCGCCTCGGTAACTCAACCTCACCCAACCACAGGCTCGCACCGGGACAGCCGGAACAAGAATCCTATTCCACTCGACTGTTCCGTCCGGCCGCCTTGATAAACGTCCCAGCAACCGACGACTTCGTGTCAATTGCCATAATCGCCCAGATTGTCAGGATTCACGCCGCTTATGCAAGGTGACCGTGACCACGATTTCTTGGTCCGACAGTCTCGCGAGCAAACTCTGGGGTGTTTTAGGCAGCCGGACGAAAAAAAACTACCAGCAGACCCACCTTATCGAGCAAAGGCGAAGCTGCGGAAGGCGGGCGAAATCGGTGGTTTGCGAAAGGGCTGTGACCGCCTTCCGCTGTTCGCCTTTGATCGGTAAGGCGTTGCGCGAGGCCACTGCGACTGGCGAGAACTTCTTCATCTGAGCAAGGATGTTATCCAGCAGTTTTTCCGTCGGCTGCGTGGCGCGGACTGACGAGCGTTTCAGCCGGAGGTCGCGACGGAGGTCTGTGGCGGAAGTCCACGGCGCGCGGAATCGATGTTTGGCTGGTGTCATCAGTCGGTGCAAAAGGGTTTGATCGAGCAGGAGTATCAGGTCGATGCTTCTGCCCCATTTTGCTCGTCGCGGTCGACGAGCCTTAGAATCCATATTGCCTGCGCTCGCCCACGTATCGTCGGACTTGCCCGATGAACAATCGCAGGCCGATCAAAAATTCCAGGCGAACCTGTTGGACACGCGCGTGACGACTGCTCCGCACTCTGCTTCAGTCACACACGGAACTCGCGGATATCAAACCTCTGGTCGTTCGCACTACCGAAGGTCTGCTCGGAAATGATGCCTGAGCGTCATGCCAACGGCGACCTGGGTAAGCGGGGCTGAACATAGGGATTGGGCGGCCCAAGTCCCTCGCCTGTTCGAGCCAGTTCTGGCCGCCCAATCCCGCATTCCAGCCCCTCTTACCCAGGAGTGGGTCTGCTGTTAGTTTTTTTTTCGTCCGGCTGCCTTAGGCAGCCTGCCCCACTAACGACCATCCGCCCCTTGGCCTACAATCAGCCCCAAAATGCGAACCGTGTCGGCTAGGATGATTGTCTCATGAACGTTTTGGTGATTGGCAGCGGCGGCCGAGAGCACGCCTTGGCGTGGAAGTTAAAGCAAAGCTCTCGAGCGGATCGCGTGTTCGTGGCGCCTGGAAACGCAGGCACGGCGCAAGACGCCGAAAATGTACCTCTCTCCGCCAACGACACTGCCGGCCTGATCAAGTTCGCTCGCGATAACCGCGTCGGGCTCACCGTCGTTGGCCCCGAGCAACCGCTGGTCGACGGCATGGTGGACGCCTTCGAAAAAGCGGGGCTCAAGGTCTTCGGACCTTCTCGTTCGGCCGCTCAGCTCGAAGGTTCGAAGGTCTTCTGCAAGAACATGTTGCATGTCGCCAACGTTCCAACGGCCGACTATCGAGTGTTCCGCGAGCCCGATACGGCCGTTCGCTATCTCAACGAACGCTACCCCGATCCTCAGGAGCCGGTCCCGCTGGTGGTGAAGGCTGACGGGCTGGCGGCGGGCAAAGGGGTGACGGTCTGCAAGACGCGGGAAGATGCACTCGACGCCATCGACCGCATGATGCGTCAGCGCGAATTCGGCGATGCGGGGCGAGCGATCGTGATCGAAGATCGGCTCCATGGACAAGAAGCCAGCATCCTGGCCATCACGGATGGTCGCACGATTGTTCCGCTTCCGGCCGCCCAGGACCACAAAGCGGCGTTCGACGGAGATCTGGGGCCGAACACGGGCGGTATGGGCGCTTACTGCCCCGCGCCGGTGGTGAACGACGTTCAAATGGCGTGGATTGAAGAGCACATCCTGGTGCCGACCGTCCATGCGATGAAACGCTCGCGGCACCCCTTCAAGGGTGTGCTGTACGCGGGCTTGATGATGACGCATCAGGGGCCCCAAGTGCTGGAATACAATGTGCGATTTGGCGACCCCGAGTGCCAGCCGCTGTTGATGCGCCTGCAATCCGATCTGCTCGACGTGCTGGAAGCGACGGTTGACGGAAAGCTCAGCGAAATCGAACCGCTGGTCTGGGATACTCGACCCGCCGTCTGTGTGGTGATGGCGAGCGAAGGCTATCCTGGGAATTACGAAAACGGCCACGTCATCCGCGGCTTGCGGGATGCCGCCACGGTCCCGGATGTCAAGGTTTTTCATGCCGGGACGAAAGTCAACGCGATGGGGGATGCGGTGACTCAAGGGGGGCGAGTCTTAGGGGTAACCGCCCTCGGCAGTTCCATCGCCAACGCCAAGCTGCAAGCCTATACCGCGATCAAGCACATTCGCTGGCCCGGCGCCTGGTGCCGCAAGGACATTTCGGACAAGGCGCTGGCAGTTGAAATGCCCGCCAAGCCCAAGCCCGCGAAGTGATCGGACTGATCGCCAGCGCCACATCCCCGCCAAGTGACTCGCAGGCGTGAATTCGTTTGATCGGGAGCGGTTGCGTTACGAGGCGAGGTGGTTGAGGGCCGTTCGCGTGAGGTCGGATAAACGGGTCCGCTGTTGGCCAAGGTCATCGAAGTTGTCGGGCTTCAGCCATCGTAGAAAGGCGTCGCGAAACGCTGGCCACTCGGAGTCGATCGTTGCGTACCAAGCGGTATCTCGATTGCGTCCCTTGTAGACGGTCGCCTGTCGGAATACGCCTTCGAAGCGAAGTCCGAGACGTTCCGCCGCGGCTCGCGAGGGTGCATTGCACACATCGCATTTCCACTCCACTCGCCGATAGCCCAGCGAAAAGGCCCCCTCCAGCAGCAAGAAAAGGGCTTCCGTGGCCGCGGGGCTGCGTTGGAGTCGCGGCGAAAAATGAATGTGGCCGATCTCGATCGATCCAGACTGCGGAGTGATCCTCAGATAGCTGGCGACGCCGCTCGGGAGTCCGCTGTAAGCGTCGATGATGGCGAAGAATAGTGGGTCGAGTTCTCTGGCTTGGCATTCGAGCCATTGGTGGTAGGCGACGAAATCCGCAAAAGGGCCGTACGCCATGTAGGTCCAACTGCCGCCATCGTGGTCGTCCGAGTTCGCGCGGAACAATTCTTGCGAGTGGCGGATTGCGTCGAGCGGTTCGAGGCGGCACCATTGCCCGACCTGCGTGGTGCGGGAAGGACGCGGAGGCGGCTGCCACAACGGCAGCGGTTCACCAATCGGTTGGCCCAACTCGTTACGGTGTGTGGACATTGGTGTGGAGATGGTTCGTGGGCAATGTTGTCTTAAGGTTTTCTCTTGGTCGATGAGTCGTTGGTCGCGGGCGGTAAGCCAAATTCACGCAGCCAACTCGCGACCTCATGGTCATCGAGCGTCCGTTCGGGCTTGAATTCGTCGCTGGCAACCACCTCGCGCTGCCGCCGTTCTCTGACTTTTTCGGCGTACCAAACGTCGCTATCGACATAGATCGCGCGACGGCGACGAGCTGCTCGTTGAACTCGATGATCGCTGGAAACGACGGTCAGTTTCTTCGGATCTCGCTCCTGTTCAATAAGTTGCTCCAGTAACTCGTCGGCTTCGGTCTTGCGCGGCGCGAACAAGACGCGTATGCGCTGGTGAGTGAGTTCTCGCGGCAAGCCCGGCGGCGCTTCGGCGGCGTCAAAGACAATCGTGGTCCGCGCGAGTTCGCTGGCTGGCACGACATCGACCAGGAAGTCGAGCAGCGCTCGGCGCGAGCTCTCGCCGCCTCGCTCGCCACGCTCGGCGCCGAAAATTCCACTGGCGAACAGCAAATTGTAGCCGTCAATCAGGATCGCCATGCGAACTCGCGTCCAACTTCAGGGGAAGGCCTGCCCACAAAGGCTGTCGTCAGAATACTCGATCGGGCGCCGTTTCGGCCAGCGACAGCTGCCGAAGGCAGTCGATCCCCGAGTTAGCGGCGACTCTGCGGTTCGCTCTTCCCCTCGGGAGACTTGAAGGCATAGAATACTGGGCTGATCGTTTGCGGAAAGGAGGCCGCCGATGTCCGAGCCATCGCTACTGACCAAGCCACTCGAACGAATGACGCATGGGCTCGTTCGCGGTCGCCTCGTCGTGCTCGCTATCTCTCTCATCGTGATGATCGCCGCCGTCTTGGTCACCTGGCAGTGGCTCGGGTTCCGCACCAGTCGTCTTGATCTGCTGAGTCCTCACAGCGAATACAATCAGCGGTGGCTCGATTATTTGGCCGAGTTTGGCGACGACGATGATGTGCTGGTGCTCGTCGCCGGCGCGGATGCGTCGGCGGTCGAGCCGGCTTTGGCGGCGATCGCCGCCGAATTGGAGCGAAATGACGCGATGTTTGAACGCGTCTTGGCTCGCAGTGATCTCTCGCGCCTGCGTTCCAAGGCGTTGCATTTCATTCCCGAGCCAGACCTGCGAGGGCTCGTGGCCTATGTCGATGCCATGGAACCGCTCGCTCACGGCGATGTGCGAAAGATGTCGGTGGCCGCGGGACTGTCGCAAGCGTTTCAAGGGGGAGGCGATCCACGAGCGCGTGACGCGGCGCTCGCTTGGCTTCGCTCGTTGCGACAATCGCTGGACGATCAAACGGCGGATGCTCCGCTGGGCGATGAGCTGCGACCTTTGGTGGAACGCTTCGCCGAGTTTCGTGCGCGGCCTTTACTGGAGAACCAGGGGCGACTGGGCATTTGCGCCTTGAAGTTCGTCAAGCAACCGCAGGAGTTAGTGCGCAATGCGGCTCCGATCGAGCGTTTGCGCGGCCTGATCGCCGACGTCCAGTCTCGCCACCCCAATGTCAGAATTGGGGCGACAGGCATGCCGCTGTTGGAATTCGACGAGATGGCGTCGAGCCAACGGGACATGACTTTGTCCAGCCTGTTTAGTCTGGTGGGGGTGGTCGTATTTCTGATGCTCGGCTACGGCAACCTCCGCTACTCGTTGTTGGCCTTTGCGACATTGTTGTTTGGCATGGCATGGTCCTTCGGCTTTGTGACGCTCGTTGTCGGGCATCTGAATCTTTTGAGCATCTCGTTCGCCGTGATCTTGATTGGGCTGGGGATTGATTTTGGCATTCACTACCTGGCTCGTTTCTGCCAGTCCCGCAGTCAGGGCGCCACGCCGCTCGACGCCATTCTGGAGGCCGCTCGCGCGGTAGGTCCGGGCGTTGTGACCGGCGCCGTGACGACGGCTTGCGCCTTCTTTGCGGCGGGGTTGACTGAATTTGTTGGGGTGGCTGAGTTAGGAATCGTGGCGGGGGCCGGCATGCTCGTTTGCCTCCTAGCGGCCTTGGTCGTGTTGCCGCCGTTGGTGGTGACGATCGACGAGCGCTGGCCGATTCGCATGAACGGTTCGGCCTTGGGGCTGGAACCGTTGCTTGCGCGGTTGGGAAGTCGTCCCGGTTGGATCATTTTGGGAACCGTGGTCTTGGCGGCGCTCGCCACCCCAGGCGTGATGCGGCTGCGCTACGACCACAATTTGTTGAATCTTCAGCCTGAGCGAGTCGACAGCGTGGTCTGGGAACACGTGCTGATGGACGAATCGGACCGCAGCGTCTGGTTCGCCGTCTCCATGGCCGATTCTCCCGAGGATCTGCTCCGATTGAAGCGACGTTTTGAATCGCTGGAAACGGTGGACCGAATCGAGGAGATCGTGACCTTGCGACCCCAATCGTCGCCTGAGTCGCAGGGCTTGATTCGCGACCTCAATGAGCGTTTCTCGCGACTTCCGGCACGCGTCCCGTTGCTGCCGGCGTTTACGGCTGAAGAGTTGGGACGTGAGTTGGGAAGAATGGGCCCTGAATTGTCTGCGGGACTGGCTAGCGATCCTGAATTAGGACGCTTGTTCGGCGAAATCCAACAGCGGCTGATGGCACTGAGTCCTGCGGAGAGTTCACGTCGCCTGAGTGCTTGGCGTCAACGCGCGACCGAATCGGCTTGGGCAGGATTGAAGCAGTTGACCGAATTTGCGGACCCGTCGCCGCCAAACGCCGGCGATCTGGATGAGGCCCTCACCAGCCGATTTGTCAGCGGCAACGGGCGTCATTTGTTGCGAGTGTATGCGAAGGGGAGCATTTGGGATCGCGAGGCGTTGACGCGGTTTGTGCGGGAAGTCGAGTCGGTCGATCCGCGGGTGACGGGGCATCCGATCCAAACGTATTATGCGTCGGGTCAGATGCAGCAGAGCTATTTGCACGCGGCGATGTACGCCTTTTTCGCCGTACTGATCGTCTTGATGATCGACTTTCAGAGCTTGCGATTATCCTTGATCGCCTATTCGCCGTTGCTGGCGGGTGTTTGGCTCTTCTTAGGTCTGCTCGGCTGGCTCGACATTCCCTTCAACGCAGCCAACATGATCGTGCTCCCATTGATCCTGGGCATCGGCATCGATAACGGCGTGCACGTCGTGCACGACTGGCGCTCGCAGCCTGCGGGCGCCTACCGCTTAAGCCCGTCGGTGGGAGTCGCCATGTTGCTCTGTTCATCGACGACGATGGTCGGGTTTTGCAGCATGATCTTCGCCCGTCATCAAGGGCTGCGAACGCTGGGGCAGGTGCTGACACTGGGGATTGTCTGCTGCTTGGCTACTTCGTTGGGATTTTTACCCGCGGTGCTCAACGTCTGCGACCGGCGGCGACCGGGAACTGCCCGAACCGATTTGTCTCGCGGGGAATCGTCGGCGCTAGCCGATAATCGTCAGAGCGTCGAGGAGAACGCTCAGTCAGGCGACCGGCAAGCCGCCTGATGACTCTTCATCGCTGTTGGAGTTGGTTTTTTTGCGTTAAGTGTTTTCTTGGTAGGTGTTTACGTTGTAATTTGGGAGGCGGGGCACTGGCCGCGGCCGGTTGCAAGCAAAATGGAGAATGCGACAGGAGCGTCGCACTTCATGGGGATGCGGCTTTTCACAAGTCGCGGATATTGCTAAGGTAGCACCCTTACGAATTTTCGACATCGGAACAGACTGGAGATTGCCACGTATGGCCAAGCCCCATCGCGGACATAAGAAAGCGAATCACGGAAAACGCCCCGCCAACTCGAAGGCTCGCCGCTTAAAGCGAGCCAAGGTGCGGACTTAGTCGCTAGGTATCGCCGACGAGCATCCTTGGGGAGGAGCACGCGATGCCCGCCAAGAACCTGATTATTGATTTGAACGAGATCGACACGACGAACCTCGTGGCGGATCTCGACGAAATCCGTCGCTACAATACGCAGCGATTCGAGATGGAATCGTTGACCGCGGTCGTGTTCTTGGACACGGAGCGGAAAATCTGCGTGGGTTACAAGGATGTGACCGCCGACGAGTTTTGGGTGCGCGGACATATGCCGGGACGCCCTCTCATGCCCGGCGTGTTGATGCTCGAAGCCGCCGCCCAGCTATGCAGTTTCTTCGCTTACAAGTTTGAAGGACTGAACAAAGGCGAGAAGTCCAACGCCATCATCGGTTTTGGTGGGTTGGACGAGGTCAAGTTTCGCGAGCCCGTGTTTCCGGGCGATCGACTCTACCTCCTTTGCCGCATGGAACGAATGCGTCCCGGTAAGGTCTTTGTGTGCAGCTTCCAAGGGGTCGTTCGAGGAGAGCTCGCGGTCGAGGGAATTCTCAAGGGAGTTGCGATTCCCAACGACATCATCAACATGCAGCCTCAAGATACGCCTCACTAGCGTTATGTCTCCACTGTACGACGGACTTCCAGTCCGTCGCCAGAGTTTGAGTGTACGACGGACATCTAGTCCGTCGCATCTGTCCAAAATCACGACGGCCACCCAGTCCATCGCCAGCGGGGGTAGTGAGCGGACCTGAACGTCGACTGGCGACTGCAAGGAATAGAAGGCCATGGGACGTCGTGCCCTGCGGAAGGTTGATCCGAAGATCGATTTGTCGGCTCATTATCGTGTCCTGACCGATCTCCAGCCTCCGCTTGATCCTCAGTCACTGTTTGCCAACGCGGCGCCGCTCGAAATCGAAATGGGGAGCGGCAAGGGGCTGTTTCTCGACAACGCGTCGGGCGCCTACCCGGAGCGGAACTTCCTGGGCGTCGAAGTCGCTCGCAAATACTCGCAGTTCGCCGCCGCGCGACTCGCCAAGCATGGCCGCACGAACGCCTGCATGATCGATGGCGACGGCCTCCGGCTGTTTCGCGAGTTCTTGCCGGATCGCTGTGCGGCGGCGGTGCACGTTTACTTCCCCGATCCCTGGTGGAAGAAGCGGCACCGCAAGCGTCGAGTCTTAAACGCCTCGTTCTTGTTTGATGTGGTGCGAGTTCTTCAAGAAGAGGGACGCTTGCATTTTTGGACCGATGTCGAAGAGTACTTCAGGTCGACGTTGGAGTTGATCGCGCAGTTTCCGCTGCTGGTGGGGCCCCTGCCCGTTCCGGAAACGCCCGCCGCCCACGATCTCGATTTCCGCACGCATTTCGAGCGTCGCACGCGCAAGGCGGGAGAACCCGTGTATCGCGCCGAGTTTCAGCGAGCGCCAGGCGCCGCGCCGACCGTGCGGCCCATGGTCGAAGAAGTAGATACATCCACGGCCGACGAAGACTTCGTAAACGCGGATTCGACTGAAGCGGACGCCGAAGACGCCGCCTAAGTCGGAAAACGTCCCAGGCTTTTATTAGAGCTGCGTTGGAGCGACGACGTCCACATTCACTTGAGTCTGAGTTTCCGTGCCTGGCTGCAATGGCAGGCTGCTGAATCGGACCCAATGTGTGACCGTATGCACGGAGATCGTGACGCCTTCGACATCTTCTCGGTTAACCTTGCTGAAGAGATGTCGCTCCTCGCGCGAACCTTCTGCCACTTGAGGCGCGATCGAGTTGATCACTTGTCCGTCTACCATGAGCACTTGCACATGGGCGAAACCAAGATCACCCAATTCGCGAGCGGGCATCGTCCAAACTTCCAGCCCGTCGGCTTGCTGTTCGATGCGCAAGAGTCCCAATTGCCGCCAGATCGCGGGATACTTGGCGACCTGCTTGTCATGAGCGGGATTCCCCTTGTGGTCATAAGTGCGCGAAGTGACTTCATGGCCAAAACCGACTCGCAATGTAGCCGTCTTTTCAGATGTCTTTGGTACAAAATGCGTATGGAGTTGTAAGTCGATGGAGTCAGACGTTTCTCTCAAGCCATGAGGCGACAATTGAAACATAAGCGGAGGCGTTTGTGCGGGGACAAAGACGGGCGGATTGGCGCGAACTCCTCCGGCCTCCACTTCGATCCACGCTGATCGTGCGCGTAAGGCGTCGACAAAGGCCGTCTGACCATGCTCCGTCAATCGCAAGATCACCTCGCGGCCGTTGGCGTACTCGGGGCGTGCGAGAATCCTGCGAGACTCATCAAGCAGTTGCTCCGTCGATCCGATCATCGTGCCGCGGCCATCCCACCAACGACGCTCGTCCTTCTCGCGCAGCTGTGCGTGAATCGTTGAAATCCCCACGAGTTCCAATCGTACGCCATTGGGTACGTCGACTTTCCAGGCGCCGGCGCCACGGTCTTGGGCTTTTCGGCGACTCCACCAGTCGAGCCATGGTTCCGGTTTGTCCTCGTAGGTCTGCTGGGACAGCTTGCGTAAATGCTGATACACCATGCCGCCCATCGCATTGCCGTTCTCAAGCTCGGACATCATCAGTGGCAGCGCGTCTTTACCACCGATACTCACCAAGGCCGCGACGGCATATCCCTGAACTCGCTTGTCGCGAAGCAAGGGCTTCAAGCGTTCCATAGACGGTTTGTCTGACAAGTTGCCGATCGATAGGATGGCTTCGATGCGAACTTGGTCGTCGGCATCGTCGGCCAGTTGAAACAGCAGGTCGGCAAACTGCGGCGAGGGCTCGACTCGCAAAGCGTAGGCACACTCCTTGCGAATATCGACGGCTCGATCACTCCGCAACCTCGCCAACTCGGGTTCAAGCAGTTTTGGGGCTTTACCTCGTAGACTCCTCACAGCTCGACGGCGCAGCTCGTCGTTGTCATGCCGAGTCAATTCGACAAGTCGTGCGAAAGCTGATCGAGTTTCTTCGTTCAGTTGAATGGGAATCCAGTCAATGAGCCCCGCACAGTCGCTCACGATCTCGGGGCGATCCGAGTGTATTCCTTGGATGATTTCCCGCACGACTATTGGCGTTGCGAAGCGGCACATGGCGAACGCCAGCGCGGGCCGAATCGTCCCGTCGCTTTCGGCGAGCCACGCGTCCCGCAAGGCTACAATCAGCGGTTCCGGCTTGGCGCGACTACAAAAGCCGATCGCATCGGCCAACTTTGCGGCCGAATTCCTCCATGCCGCTCGTTGGTCCTTGAGTGCATTCACCAGGACCGGAACGGCGCCCGCGATCTCGCTCGCCGGAGTCTCCGCGGGGATCACTTTTTTCCAATGCGAGTTGTCGGACCAGCCGCCAAGATTGGGTGGAACGATTTGGCTGAATCGACGGCAGTAGGCGGCATTGATCTCAAACGGCCACTTATCTCTCGTCGTTTTTCCGACCTCTGTTGGGGATTGCGTGTCGGCCGCCAGATAGATCGAGCAATATTCAGCGAAAGAACAATGACTCAGTGCGCGACACAACGCATCCTCATCCACCGGCTGCGTGTTTGCGCTGAAGCTGCGTGCGGAGAATCGCTGAGTGAAATAGGCGAGGCGGACCAACGCCGGCAGTTCTTGCGTACCGCCCAACTCGTCGATGACCCATGCTAAACGCATCGAAGGAGTCCGAGTTTCTGCTGGGGTTGTGAATTCACTTTCAGGGGCTCGCTGCATCTCGTCGCGCAATAGCTCAAGCAGATGCGGAGTCGCTGCTTTACCGAGAACGATCAGACGTTCGCGAGTGGTTTCCTCATTGTTGGCAAGATTTCGAGCCAACGCTGCCACTCGCTCCTTGGTCACCGAGGCCATGAATTCAGGACGTTGACGTTCGCGCGCCACGACGAAATCGGACTTCACCTCGTTCCACCATCGCTCCCATTCCGCGGCGGTGAATTGATGCTTGCGACCCGTCAGTTCCCAAAGAGCCGAGGTCAGTGCCAGTGAAGACATCGCCGCCGAGGGGGGGCGAGTAGTTAGTTCAGAATCGTTGAGTCGACGCAAGGATTGAATGAGCACGGGAATGGAATTCGCATTTCCCGTGGATCGAAGAACAAGAGCAAGGTGGCTTTGGACCTGCGGCGCTGCGGAGGGGAGTCGCTCCTGTGTGCGGATTCGTGCGGATTCTCCGAGCGAGATGAGTTGGCGGACTCGCGGGTCCAATCGAGCGTCATCGGCAAACTGCTCCGTCCAACGCTCCACTTGCCAAGCTGACGGTGGCCCGTTGGGTTGTGTCGCAAAGCTGCCGCTCGTCATCGAGAAATGGGAGACTCGCGGTCCTTTTTGAAGCTGGTCAAGCAACGAAATAGGATCGCGAATGTGGCTCACATCGGGGATCGGCAGATTCTCGCTGGTGAATCCTTCGACGATCTCTACGATCGGCAGGGGCGATGAATCTTGATTCGTTTCATTCGGCTTCGCCCCGGCGTCCTGCTTCGCCCTGTGTTCCTGCTTCGCCCTGTCATTCTGGGTATTCGCCCCAGGAGATGTGGGTTGGGGAGAGGATTTTGAATCGGGGCGTTGGGCCGCCGCGAGTGGCTGAAAGGAGGGCCGGGAATGGGCGAGCGCCACGACCAGAACGATGCTCGTCAGTCCAACGAGTATCGCCAGGCGACTGTTCGGCAAATCGGACTGCGGAGAGATTTCGAGAATTCTCAGCACGCGGCGTTTCAGCTCCGAGGAACTTGAACCGGTGGCGGCGAGTGAACCGGATGCGGCGGTGAGAGCCGTGCGAACTTGAGTCGATAACTCTGCCATTCGCACCAGGGCGTCGGCATATCGTAGCCGTTCGCAGCCCGCGGCGAGCACCAGTTCGTCGCAAGCGAATTCTCGTTCCTGGCTGATTCGACGACTGACCCACCAAACAGCCGGATGAAAAAACAACACGGCCTCAAAGAGACGTTGAAGGACGTTCACCCACAGATCGAACCGGCGAATATGGGCCAATTCGTGAGCCAGCAACGACTGGAGTTGTTCGAGCGACAAGCTGGTCATCGCCACACTGGGAAGCAAGATGAGTGTTCTCAACACACCGGTGACGATGGGAATGGAAACCTCGGCGCTCCACGCCAAAACAGGCTGCACTCGCAATCCCACACGGCGGCACTGCTGCTGGAAAACCTGCAGGATGGCTGTGTCCGCTACCAACGTGGCTCGTTGTCGCAGGCGTTGAGCTTGCCAGACGCCTAGTACTAACCGAATCAGCAGAGATCCGACGCCCGCGAGATAAGCGAGTGCGAGCCACGGCGCCAGCATGCTCCATGACTGCCAGGAAAACATCGCCGTGCCAGATGGACGAGAGGCGGAATTGGCAGCCAAATGATCGGTCGCCGTTGTCGCCTGCAACGTATCGGTTGGCAAGCTTTGATTACTGGCGAGCGAGGATGTTGGGGAAGTCGTTGCCGATCGCGTCGCGAAGTGGTCTTTTCGAACACCGCTATGTTCCGGCTGGTCCATCTTCACCGCTATGTTGTGCGAGGAAGTCGGAGGTGAGTCGAGTGGCGAGATGCGAGTGAACGTGATGATGACGAGGGCCATCATGATCGTCATTGATGCTACATGGAGGGTGTAGCGAAGGTTGGCCTTCGCGCCACCCAGAAGCCGATCGCCGAAAGCCGTGACCAGCGCCACGAGACTTCCCTGCCACAAGAAATGAGCGAATGTGCTGATCAGTCGGCAGGCAAATGAGGGATCGATCAAGTCGGTGACATGCATGAGCTGTCTCCAATTCACTGGCGATTTAGGACTCGTTCAGTTTGCGATCAATCAGCGTGCGGAGTTCTCGCAATTCGTGGGAGTCGAGATCCGAAGCATCGACAAGCTTCAACAGGACCGCGGACGCCGACCCTCCGAACACTCGATCGACGACATCGTCCAGCACTCGATTGCCTACCTGATCTTCCGAGATGCTGGGGCTGAACAGATAGGTATTCCCCTGCTTTCTCCGTTTGAGATACCGCTTGGCGACCATGGTGTTGAGCGTGGTGATCACCGAGGTCTTGGCTAATTCGCGCCCGGCTTCGCCGAGCGCTGCTTGGACGTCGCGCGCGAGCAGCGGCGATTGACGCCAGAGCACCTTGAGAATTTGCAATTCGAGTTCGGTGGGATACTTCGAAGCCGGCCGCGGCATATCGCCTCCCCTGTGCTATTGGTCGCACTCACAGACAGAACGTCTAGTAACGTAGACGATTCTAGGGAGGTGCTCGGAGGAAATCAAGAGAATCGACTAGAAAACTAGACGGGTTGGTTGTTGGTCATTGGTCATTGGTCATTGGTCATTGGTCATTGGTCATTGGTCATTGGGAGCGCGTGGGGCGGCGCTGGGACTTGCGGCTCCTTGTGGTCGTAGCCGCGTCTAATGAGCGCGCGAATGAAGTCATGTTGCTCGACCGAGGAAGTTTCGCGCCGTCTTGCGCCGATGCCTGCGTCGAACAGCCCTTCGTGCCAGAAGTTAGAAGACGCCGACAACGATCAACATGGGGAAGCAACACTTGGCAGTTGCTTCCAAGCGTCGTCGATGCACTCACGCGAGTGCATGGAATGCCATGCGGCGGTATCGGTAAAGAAGCCTCCCTCGAGCTGCCGCGGGCCGTTCTGCGTCCAATGCGACTGTCCTTCAAGCCGGAGGCTTGATAGCCATTAGCCGGTGGTTGAGCGAAGCGACACCACCGGTTCCCAATAGTTGCCTTTGCCTCCGGCAAAGCAGCCCTGCCCGTCGCCCCGCGAAAGCCGCCTCTCGCTGGCAACCGAGTTGATCTTCGGGAGGAATCAGTTGTCCCGGCGTTCCATGTCTGGTTCATCGCCGACATGATTCAATTCGCCAGCCTCTCGATGGGAGGACGTGAATACGTTTCGGAGAACCCAGTCGCCTCCGATTATCAAGTAAATCCCTGCGACAAGGTGAGGTATCCCGCCGGCGGCCCAACCAGCCGAATGAGGATCAATCGAGGCCTTGTAACCTGCGTCAGCGTACAATCGCGCCTGCAGAAGTCCTTGAATCACGCCACCGAACATCGCGCCCACACCGTCAACGATCAACATCACGCCGAGCAGTCGCAAGCCTAATTGTGCAAAGGGGAGCAACGTGTGTGAATTGGCCCCACTGTGGATATTGGTTTCCGACTGCTCCTGGGAGGTGTGCTGCTGCTGTGTAGGTGAGTCGTTCAAAGTCATCAGCTCTCGTGTTTGGCCATTTAATGCGGGGGATGCCCCAATGTAACTCGGAGGCGACGGACAACCATGGCTAAGGGGAAGCGGTCAGATCCGTCGCTGGCGTTGCACGGACGCCCAACATGGACGCAAGTTTTTGGGGCTGTGGAACTAGCGAGAGTTCTTAGTCCCCTGAGTTGAGTTCCGATACTCTTACGCGAGTCAAGATACCAAACGGGTAGCTCGTCAGAAAGCGACATGAGGCGATGCCAACTGTGCTCGTGTAACCGAGGCAGTCCGAACGGCAAGCATGACTCAATGTGAAGGAGAACTACGGGGTGCGAATCATGGAGGCCTTGCGCCGACGGGATCACACTGGCTGAGCTTGAGGAGAGCTTTACTTGCCAGTGATGGATCGTCCGTCAACACTACTGTCAGTGATCAGTGGGAGTTGATTCACCATGGCCAGAATCGTGACCGCCGCCGCTCCGTTGCGTCGCTGGGTTCGCCGCTCCGGGTGACCAAGTCGGACGGCCAGAGGCTGCTTGGCGTTTACGCGCGTCGTCGAGAATCGCGTGAAGATCACCATCGAATCGATCCGAAATCTCGCGACGGGTTCGATGTATTTCATCGAGAATTGGATCAGTCGTTGTCGTTTTCGGGCTCAATTCGAACAATCTCCTCCGATGTGCAGATTACCGGAATGGGAATCAAACGGTCCGTGCAGACATGCAGTCGCGGAGCGACGACCGATCGTTGCCACGGGGTTTCAACCCGTGGTTTGAGTGTCGGAATCAACAATCGATCTGCCTACGTCGCATCGTCACGCCAGCAATTCCTTGACTACATGACATGGCTCAACCCCAGTCAAGCGAGCGTCTAACCCTTGGAAGCGCACGGTGAATCGCTCGTGGTCGTATCCCAGCAGGTGCAAGACCGTGGCGTGGAAGTCGCGAATATGCACCGGATTCTGCGTGATGTTGTACGAGAAGTCGTCGGTTTCGCCGTAGATCGTCCCGCCCTTCACTCCTCCGCCTGCCATCCACATGGTGAAACAGCGAGGATGATGGTCGCGTCCGTAGTTCTGCTTGCTCAAACCACCCTGCGAGTAAATCGTTCGACCAAACTCGCCGCCCCATATGATCAACGTCTCATCGAGCAACCCGCGCTGCTGGAGGTCTTGCACTAGCGCATAGCACGGTTGATCGACGTCGCGGCATTGATCGGGCAAGCGACCCGCGACGTTGGCGTGCGTGTCCCAGTTGTTGTGATAAACCTGAACAAACCGCACTCCCCGCTCGACCATTCGTCGAGCCAACAGCATCGTATTGGCGAACGTTCCGGGCTTCTTCGCCTCTGCGCCATACAACTGGAAGGTCTGCTCGGTTTCCTGGGCAATATTGGTCAGATCCGGCACGCTCGCCTGCATTCGATACGCCAACTCATACTGCTGAATGCGAGTGCGAGTCTCGGGGTCGCCGATTTGCTCGGCGGTCAATTGGTTGAGCTTTTGGAGACCGTCGAGCGTCTTGCGGCGCACTTCGCTGGTGACGCCCGGCGGGTTGTTGATGTACAGGATGGGATCGCCCGCCGAGCGGAACGCGACTCCCGCATGCTCGCCCGATAGATAACCGGACGACCAGAGTCGAGCCGAGATCGCCTGTACCTGCTCGGTGTTCGTCGGGCGAGCCACCAGTACCACGAACGTGGGCAAGTTCTCGTTCGCCGACCCCAATCCATACGACGTCCAAGCGCCCAAGCAAGGTCGACCGGTTATTTGATTGCCTGTTTGAATGTAGGTAATCGCCGGCTCGTGATTGATCGCTTCGGTGTTCATCGAGCGAATGAAGGCCATCTGGTCGACCATCTTCGACGTCCACGGCAACAACTCCGTGACCCACATGCCGCATTGGCCATGTTGAGCGAACTTGAACTTCGAGGGAGCGATCGGAAATCGCGCCTGTCCCGAGGTCATCGTGGTCAATCGCTGACCCATGCGGATAGTATCGGGCAAATCCTTGTCGTACCACTTCTCCATCACCGGCTTGTAGTCGTACAAATCCATCTGCGGCGGACCACCCACCATGTGCAGATAGATCACTCGCTTGGCCTTCGCCGGGAAATGCGTTGGTACAACGTGTTGCGCCGCCGGCTTGCTCGCTTCCGCCGCGCCCAACTGGTCGCGACCCAGCAAAGACGCCAACGCGGCCCAGCCTACGGCATGGCCGCTCTGGCGGAAGAAGTGCCTGCGAGTGACATTGTTGCGATATTCTTCGATGGGATTCATTTTTCATTCTCCTCACGTCGCGTCGTCGCGGTTTCGGTCGTTCGTCTTAGCCGACGATGTAGCGTCGGCTGCTCGCGACGACGGGCTCGGTGGCAGTTGAGTTTTACTTGTTGAGAACTTCGTCCAGATTGAATAGCTCGTTGACCAGCATCGTCCACGCGGCGAGTTCACCGGGGGCGAGCGACGGGTCGGCTTTCGATTCTCCGACAGCGATCAATTGACGCGCATCTTCTTCGTGACCTGCATAGAAGTCGCGAAGTTCCTTCGCTGAACCACTCACAATCGACAATTCCGCCGTGCTCAGGGGACGAGACAGGAGTCGGCGAGCGATAAAGTCGATTCGTTCCGCGTCCGTGGCGCCGCCTTCTTTCAGGGTACGTTGAGCCATGTGGCGAGCGGCCTCGACGAATTGCACGTCGTTCAGCGTCACGAGCGCTTGGAGCGGAGTATTGGTACGCTCGCGTCGGACGACGCACGTCTCGCGATTAGGAGCGTTAAACACCTCCAGCGACGCGGGCGGCGCACTTCTCTTCCAGAACGTGTAGAGACTTCGTCGATAGAGATTCTCGCCCGAGTCGCGACGATAATCGCGAGTGTTGCTCCCGATCATGGCGACTGCTTCCCAAACCCCTTCGGGCTGGTAAGGCTTGACGCTTGGTCCCCCCAGTTTGCGCACCAAAAGTCCGCTCGCCGCCAACGCGTAATCACGAATCATCTCGCCATCCATGCGGAAACGTGGGCCGCGCGACAACAGACGATTGGCGGGATCCTTTTCCAGCTTTAGCGGAGTCGTGGCGGCTGCCTGCCGATAGGTCGCCGACATGACGAGCAGCTTGTACATCCGCTTGATATCCCATCCCGACTCGCGGAAATCAACGGCCAACCAATCGAGTAATTCAGGATGCGAAGGTACTTCGCCCGCCGCGCCAAAGTCGCCCGCGGTGCGGACAATGCCGTTGCCAAACAACTCCAACCAGTAACGATTGACAGTCACTCGCGCCGTCAACGGATGGTCGGGACGTAGCAACCATTGAGCAAAACCGAGTCGATTGCGCGGAGCTTCGGCTGGGAATGCTGGCAGGATCGCGGGCGTATTCGGCTTGACAGGATCGCGCCGTTGGTCGTACTCGCCGCGGAATAGAACGTAAGCCATCGCCTCGTCGCCCCGTTCTTGCATGACGTGGGCGATCGTGCCTCTAGCCTTGATCGCCGCCTCCTCGGCTTCCAACGCCGCGACTTGGTCGGCCAACTTGCGGTATTCACCGTCGAGTGTCAGCAGCCACCAATCGAATAGTTCATTCGTTTCCGCCTCCGCACGTTTGTCGGCGGGACGAGCAACCAGGGCGATTGCACGAGTACCTTTGGCCAAACGAGCGACCTCGACGCCGCTCAACGCCTGAGCATAAATGCGTGCATCCTGGACTCGCAGGTCGACCAAGCGGGATGTTGTGTCGCGTTGAGCTAACTTGAGAGGGACGGTGGTGACGATCGAGCTCCTCAGTTTGTCGCTCGAGACGTTTCGCTTTTCCTGGGCGACTCCATCCACATAGATTTTGACGCCGGCCGCCTTGCTGCTGCCGTCGTAGGTCACCATGACATGCGTCCAACGGTTGGCGGGCAAGGGATCGCCAGCCACCACTTTCAATGCATCGTCGGGCCACTTGTGAATGATATGAGCGCCCACCTTCCCCTGCTCGATCCAAAGATCCCAACCGCGGAAGTCGTGGCCGTCGTCCATGCGAGCAAGCAGCGAGCCGGTCACTTTGTTATCGGGCAGATAGACCCAAGCGCCGAAAGCAAACGGCTGATCGCGTTCGAAGTTTCCCGCGTCCGCCACCGCCAATGACGAATCGGGCCGCGACTTCCAAGCTTTCCCCGCAAGGAACCCCTCGTCCCAGACGACTTCACCGCCGATGTTCACCGTCTGCGCACCACTGGGACCGCTGACGCTGGTCGACGCTCCCATTCCCTCGCTCAGTGGCGCATGAAAGACCAGTTTCTCTCGCGGGATATGAGCCGCGATTTGTTCGGCCGAGGCGGAGGTCAGCCAGGTGTTGAAGTCGGCGCGAGCGGCGGCTTTCCTGGCGTCGCGTTTGCCGGCGACATCGGGCAACTCACGGCGAATCACTTCAAAACGTGGAGTATCGTCGACCAGCGGCACGGTGATGATGGGCGGCGTATCTTTCCGGTTGCCGTCCATCGCGGGCTGCGTGGTGTTATTAAAGAACGCCGCTAGTTCGTAGAACTGCTTCTGCGAGAGCGGATCGAACTTGTGGTCATGGCAAACCGAACAGTTCGCGGTCAGACCCAGCCACACCTGGGAAACGGTCTCCGTGCGATCGCGCGTGTAAAGCACCAAATACTCTTCGGGGATCGTCCCCCCTTCGCTCGTCGTGATGTTGCAGCGGTTGAAGCCCGAGGCAATCTGCTGATCCAATGTGCGATTGGGAAGTAGATCGCCCGCGAGCTGCTCGGTCGTGAATTGATCGAACGGCATGTTCTCGTTGAATGCTCGAATCACCCAATCGCGATACGCCCAGATCTCGCGATAGTTATCGAAGTGAATGCCATGCGTATCCGCGTATCGGGCCACGTCCAACCAGTAGCGTCCTCGGTGTTCGCCCCATGCGGGAGACTTCAGCAGCGAATCGACATACTTTTCGTACGCGTCAGCCGATTGGTCGTTTACGAACGCTTCCACATCGGCCGGCGCTGGAGGGAGCCCTGTCAAATCAAGGCTCAGTCGGCGAGCCAGTGTGCGTCGGTCGGCTTCGGGCGCGGGTTCCAAACCCGCTTGTTCCAGTTTCGAGAGTATGAACCGGTCGATCGGGGTCTTCACCCACGCCTCGTTCTTGACGGCTGGCGGCTGAGGCCGACTGGGGGCGAGAAACGCCCAATGCAGTTGATACTCGGCGCCCTGCTCGACCCAGCGCTTGAGCAGTTGCTTTTGATCGTCCGGCATGGGCCGACGCGATTTCGGCGGCATGGTCTCGTCGGGGTCCGCCGAGAACATGCGTCGAATGATCTCGCTTTGGTCCGGTTTACCCGGGACGATGGCGCCGCTGGCTACCGCCGCTTCACGTTCGTCGAGCCTCAGGTCCCCCTTGCGCTGTAGTTTGTCAGGTCCGTGACACTGCAAGCAATGTTCGGCCAAGATCGGACGAATATCGCGATTGAACTCGAGCTTATCGGCTGCCGCCGCCCGGTTGGCGTCAACGCACAGCGTGGCTAGCCCTGTTGCTAGCGTCAGGCAGGCCAGCCAACTAAGGCCCCGTGGGGCGAGCGAAGTTCGTGAGGAAAGGTATTGTCGTCGAGAGCGGCTGGCGTTCACAGCAAAAGGCGGCTGAACGAGTGAACTCATCGGAAGTTGGCTCATTGTGGATACTCCTGTCCTGAATTCTGACTCTCCTAGGATGCCAAGGGAGTGGCGAGACTGCAAGGGGGAAATCACCCACTTGAGACCAGATTGTGGGGGTGGAATTCGCCTTTAGCTGGCCAGCGACACGATGGTTTGCTTGAGGAATCGACGGACTGGAAGTCCGTCATACGAGGTTTCAACTGCCGTTAGGAGTAAAGCAACGCGGAGTTAGTCTCGGTCCACCAAGCGGCGGAATCCTCTTCAGGCAGCGGCGATTTGGTCGCCGCGTCGACCCAAGTCCGCAGGTCTGGGGAGCCCCATAGGATATCGATCGGTGGCTTCAAATACTCGTACTCATATGGCGGCGGCAGCCAGCGAAATTCGTTGCCGTAAAGTTGCCTCACGATCCGCAGTAACTCGACGGTGAAGGAAACCGATCGTACTTTTCGCGCATCGGCCGCCTGGAGGGCGACTCCTCCGCAGCTTTCTCCTCGCCATTTGTCAAAAGTCGGCACGAAGCGAATGGGCCGGACCGTGATGTTTGAGGACGCTATCGTGGCGGAATCCGACAAGGCTCGCGCCAACTCGAAGGGATCAACGAACGGCGCGCCACAAACTTCAAACGGCGTCGTTGTCCCTCGCCCTTCCGAGAGATTGGTTCCTTCCAGCAACACTTGGCCTGGATACACCACGGCCGTCTCGAATCGCGGCATGTTGGGGGATGGAGGCGTCCACGCACGGTGAAGATCGGACCAAAGGTCATCGCGGCGCCAGCCGCGAGCGGGTACGACGGTCAGTGATGCGTTGATCTGATGTCGAGTGTTAAGCCAGCCGGCGAACTCGCCGAGGGTCAAGCCATGACGCAGCGGAATCGCCGCATTGCCGACGAAACTACGAAAGCCGTCGAGGACTCGTGGGCCTTCCACCACTCGTCCCCCCAGCGGATTCGGACGATCCAGCACCACCAAGGGAACTTGATGTTCAGCGCACGCAATCAGGCATTCCAACAGCGTCCAAGCAAATGTGTAGACACGAGTGCCGACGTCCTGAAGATCGACGATCAAGACATCAAGCCCCTCGAGCATTTCCGCGTTGGGGCGTCGAGTTTCACCGTACAAACTCCACACCGGCAACTCGAGCGGCGGATAAAATCCGTGCGGCGATTCGATCATGTTCGCCTGCTGCTCGCCCCACAGGCCGTGTTGTGGCGAGAAGAGGCGTACGAGCCGGCCGGGAAAGCGCTGAGCCAAGAGGTCGCATGCGTAACGTCCGCGAGCGTCGATAGACGCCTGGTTGAGTACGAGCCCCATGCGACGTGCGCCACACAGCACATCAGGCGGCTGTTCCAGGCAATGCTCGAGTCCAAGGACGACTCGATCTTTGCTTTGCGGATCATCCACAAGTCGTGCAAGTAAAGGACTCGTAGTAGTGGTCCGCGATACGCTCGCAGCAAATTCGTCTTTCATCGGGCGTTTCAATCGTAAAGCAGGACCGTCGCTCGCCGCCTGAGGAAGTCGGACACACCCTCGCGAGTTATCGCATCTACTTCGGTGGGCGAGCGGTTCGCGAGAATTGCCTCGTGAGTTTTCTTGCTGGCGAGCAAGCGATCGTAACCTTCCGCTTTCCAGGCGTCGGTATGTGTGGTTCGCAGGGCTAACGCCAGTTCGATGCCGAGACGCAGTGGATCAAATCGAGTTCGGTCGGTGATGCCCATCCAAACTCCACCGCATTTTTCACCCTGGAACTTACTCGAAGCAGGCGTGAATTCCACGGGAACAAAAGTCACTCCTGGGATCGCTCGTCCCCGCAAGAAGTTCGACAATTTGACGCCGTCGAGCCACGGTGCGCCGATCCATTCGAAAGGAGTGTCGGTTCCACGACCGACGGACAAGTTGGTCGTTTCCAGTAACCCCACTCCCGGATACAGCAGTGCTTGAGGGAGCGAACGCATGTTGGGCGACGGATTGACCCAAACTAAACCAGTCTCATCCCAATGATATTCGCGACGCCAACCCTCACAGGCGACCACTTCGAGTTCGAGATCAAGCTTCCATTCATCACGGAACAAGCGCGCGAGTTCACCGATGGTCATGCCGTGTCTAACCGGCAAGAGGTGAGCGGCGGTAAATGACTCACGACCGACGTCGAGCATCGGGCCCGCGACATCGACGCCATTAATGGGATTGGGGCGATCGAGTACGACAAAGCGGACCTTGTGTTCCGCCGCCGCTCGCATCGCCTCCCCCATCGTCGAGACATAAGTATAGAACCGACAGCCAATATCTTGAATGTCGAAGACCAAGGTATCGACTCCCGACAGCATCTCGGGCGTTGGTCGGCGAGTGGCGCCGTAGAGGCTGTGGACTTTGAGACCCGTGGATTGGTCCTGACTGTCGGCAACCTTGGGAATGTCTAGTTTGCCCTCGAAACCATGCTCGGGGCTGAACAACGCGACGAGCGAAACGTTAGGGGCGCCATGTAACAATTTGACCGTACTGGCGCCGCTGCGACTGCGACCCGTGTGGTTGGTGATCAGTCCTACTTTGCGACCGGCGAGTCGTCGGAACGATTCGCGTTCCAATACATCGAGACCTGTCAGTAGTTCACCGGGCGGCCGCGCCAAGCGAGTCTGGTCTGAGACTGGCCGGATGGCGCCTGCCGCGACATTGGCGATGCGTCCAGCGAGCGGATTCACTAAACCCTTGCCGTTAGGATGGACTCGATTGCTCAAGAAAATGACGAACAGTTCGTTCTTGGGATCGATCCATAGCGCCGTGCCCGTGAAGCCACCGTGACCGAAAGCTGACTCGGACAGTAAGTCGCCGCGATTGGTCGAGTAGCCGGTGCGTTTGTCCCACCCGAGTCCTCGCAGGCCTGAAGGGACTCGATAGCCACTCGTCATTGTGGCAATCGTCGTCGGCGACAGAATCTTCACGCCTTGTCGTTCGCCGCCGTCGAGCATCATCTGTGCGTAGATGGCGACGTCGTCCGCTGTGGAGAACAGTCCCGCATGGCCAGCGACGCCTCCTAACTTGAATGCACGCGGGTCGTGTACCTCGCCAAGCATCCAACGTTCGTCTCGTCGTTCCGTTGGCGCCGCTCGCAGGCGTAAAGGCTCGGGTGGGTTGTAACCGGTTTCAGTCATTCCCAGCGGTTTAAACAGATGACGCTTGGCGTAGGCATCCAGCGGCTCGCCGCTCACTCGACGCACCACCTCGCCCAACACGATGAAGTTCACATCCGAATAGATGAACTTGGTTCCTGGCGTCGCCAGCAACTTCAAGTCATAGATGCGTCGGAGTGCTTCCTCGGGCCCTTGAGCGTAATCGCCGATCGGATTGTCGGCGATCAGGCCGCTTTGGTGAGTCAGCAAGTCGTGCAGCGTTAGCACGTCTTTGCCGTTCGTGCCAAACTCGGGAATATGCGTTGCTACCTTGTCGCGCAAGCTAAGCTTGCCGCGTTCCGCCAACTGAACGATGCTGGTGGCGGTGGCGATCGGCTTGGTAAGCGAAGCAAGGTCGAATAGCGTGTCGACCGTCATGGGAACCGCTTCGGGTTCGACTTGCTTCATTCCATACGCTTTACACCAAGCGATGCGACCTCGACGTCCGACGACGACCACGCAGCCAGGCATTTTCTTTTCCTGGAGTCCTTGCGCCACCAAGGCATCGATCTGTTCGAGCGCCTGCGCATCGAGCCCTGCTTCCGCGGGCTCGCAGCGAGGTAGACGCGCGGATTCGGCTGCCTGCAAAGTGTCGAAAGCACTCCACGAGACTGCCCACATCGCGAAGCTCACGAACAACGCAGTTCGCAGTGATCGGCCGCCGCGACACGCCATGCGCTGCCGAGCATGTGACGAGCCCGCATGAAGGTGAAGAATAGCAAGAGCGGCCGATTCGCTGAACCAACGCAGATTCATGACACGGATTCCGTACGAGTAGTAAATTGCGAGACCACCCAGCCTGCGACGAAAGTGGTTGAAGCCCCCACTAAAGCGAACCACGGAAAGGCCACCTTGAGATTCCAGCGTGGGAGACCAAATTGGATGAATAGCAAGACAACTAATCCCACGGCGGCGCCCATCAAGGCTGATCGCTGATCCACTCGACGCGTCAAGACTCCAAGCGCAAACACGCCCAGCAGCAACCCGGCCGAAAACCCCGCGATCGTCAGCGCGCTACGAACGACCGAAGAGTCCAATTGAGCAGCCAAGATTCCGATGGCGATCTGGATAACGCCGAAAACAACGGTCAGCAGGCGAGTGCGAGTCAACAGACTTGCCGTATCAGGAGTGGGGCGACCTCGACGCAACAGAAAGTCATTGACAAACGCCGAAGCAGATGCGTTCAGCGAACTCGACAACGTCGACATGGCGGCGGCGAGGATCGCGGCGAGCAACAGTCCCACCAGCCCCGTGTTGGCGGGAAAAACTCGAATAATGAAGTCCGCGAACACCTCGTCGGCGCGGGCCGCCGAAATCTCGGGATGACGCGAGTAGTAACACGCCAGTTCCACGCCGATCAATAAGAAAATGGCGAATTGTGCGAAGACGACGAGACCGCTGGCAATCACGGCTCGTCCCGCTTCTCGCTGACTACGAGCACTCAGGTAACGTTGCACCATCATGTGGTCAGTGCCATGTGTTCCGATCGTCAGTACCGCACCACCCAACAATCCTGCCCAAAATGTATAAGGTTCAGCCAAGGCAAAACGGAAGTCGAACAGCGTGAACTTCTGGTTTTCGGCCGCATAGCGACTGATTTCGGACCAACCGCCAGGAATATAGGCGGCGATCACAAAGACCGCCGCCACCGCGCCCACCATGTAAATCACTAGTTGCAAGCAGTCGTTCCAGACAACCGAGCGCAGTCCGCCGAAGACGGTGTAGATGATGGTGACTACGCCCATCACGATTACGCTCCAGACAAAGGGTAAGCCTGCAAGTTTCTGGAGGACAAGACCGGCGAGGAACAAACGTAGCCCATCCCCGAGATTGCGAGTCACCAAGAAGAGTAACGAGGCTGCTCGTTTCGCTAGTTCGCCAAAACGCTGGTCCAACACTTCGTAGGCGGTGAATAGCCGCCCCGTGAAATAGAGCGGCAAGAGCACTCGAACAATCACCATGCGTCCGATGACATAGCCCAGGGCTAATTGCAGAAAGCGAAAGCCCGTCGGTCCATACGCTTCACCGGGGACGCTCAGCACGGTAGCCGTGCTGGTCTCAGTCGCGACGATCGAACCCAGAATGGCCCACCATGGCAAATCTCGGTCGCCGAGAAAATATGATTCCAAATCCTTCGCGCGCCCGCCCGCCCAGACGCCAATTCCTAACGTGGCGACCAAGTAGGCGATGAGGACCGAGACGTCAATGATTCCGAGTGACGGAGGTAACATGGAACGACAATTTATCTCCCTGGCGAACCGCTGGCAAACCTCCTCAGATTTCGGTCATGACCCTGCCAATGTCTAAATCAAACCGTCGCCAGAGCACCCCGGTTTCTCAATACCCTCTGCACTCTGCGAAGATCCAGGAGCCGCGGTACAATGTCGACGCGTCTTCCTTCAGTTGGCGAGCCGATTCCATCGGAATACCGACACCCCGCACGCCGCGGATCTCATGCCCATGCCTTTGCCCACTACCGAAAGTCGCAATCCGGCCGCGGAACGAGTCGATGCGATGACTCCTAGCGAGTTTGTCCAACTGATGCATCGTGAAGATGCTAAGGCGCTCGCCGCCGTCGAACGCGAATCGGCCGCGATTGCTCGAGCGATTGAAGTCGTCGCCGATCGATTGCGTTCGGACGGCCGCCTGGTCTACCTGGGGGCGGGAACCTCGGGGCGACTTGGAGTGCTCGACGCCTCCGAGTGTCCTCCCACATTCAACTCACCTCCCGAACAGGTCGTGGGACTCATCGCGGGCGGATACGGCGCCCTCACTCGAGCCGTTGAAGGGGCCGAGGATCATCCTGAATTCGCCGAACAAGACCTCCAGCGCATCGCTTTCTCAGGACGTGACGTACTGATGGGGATCGCCACCAGTGGTCGGACGCCCTACGTGCTCGGCGGGATCGAGTACGCTCGACGGCAAGGCGCATTCACCATCGGGCTGGCGTGCAATGCCGGGTCCCCGTTGGCTGAGATGGTCGACTTGATGATCGCGCCGGTGGTTGGCCCCGAAGTCATCAGCGGGTCAACTCGCCTCAAGGCGGGCACCGCCACGAAACTGGTGCTCAACATGATCACGACCGGCGCCATGATTCAGTTGGGAAAAACGTATGGCGACCTGATGGTGGATCTACGAGCGACCAACACCAAACTCGAAAAACGAACTCGGCGTATTGTGGCTCAATTAACGGGACTCAATGAAGTCGAAGCGCGAGCGGCGCTCGAACGTTGCGGTGGAGAGCTGAAAACCACCGTCGTCGCCGTGCGTGGCAACCTTTCCCCCGACGCCGCTCGACGCCTACTCGCGGACGCTGGCGGTCACTTGCGACGAGCGCTCGATGCAACAAACATCGACCAACAGCACAGGGCCGCGGGAGCTCAGTAACATGCATCCTGCCGATAACGAGCGTGGTCTGCCGCCGACATATGTGCTTGGGGTCGACGGAGGCGGCACGAAAACTGCCGCTTGGATTGCTCGCATCGTTGCGGGGCAATCGCCGAGCATCGTTGGAAAGGGACGAGCTGGTCCTGGCAACCCGCGAGCGGCTGGCTTCGAGTTCGCGCAGCAGAACATACTGACCGCTCTCCAGGCCGCGTGGGTCGACGCGGATCTGGCTCCTCAAAATATCGCAGCGGCCTGCTTGGCGCTCGCGGGCGCCGGCCGTGCCGAAGAACAAGAACGCATGCGGGATTGGGCAATCGCACAGAAAATTGCGACTCACGTGATCGTTACGCATGACGCCGAGCCACTACTCGCCGCCGCCCAGCCAGAAGACGCTCCAGGACTCAACGCACCTTGGGGGATCGCCTTGATCGCTGGCACCGGCTCGTTGGCGTGGGGGCGAGCGGTCGATGGCCGAGTCGGTCGGTGCGGCGGCTGGGGATACTTAGTGGGCGATGAAGGCAGCGGCTATGCGGTGGGCATCGCCGCTTTGCGAGCCATCTTGCAGGCGGCCGATGGTCGCGGGCCCGCGACGTCGCTTGCTTCCCCCCTGCTCGACTTTTTCCAGGCTTGCGAGTCGACAGAATTGGTGGGAATCTTGTACGGCGACCCCGCATTCCGCGGCCGAATTGCCGCGGCCTCGCGAATCGTGCTTCAGGTCGCACGCGAACATGATGTCGTCGCTTGCGGAATCATCTCTCAAGCCGTCGAGGAACTCGCGGCCATGGTCGCGGCGCTTGCCAAGCGGCTGGAACTGGCCGACAACGCTTATCCGTTGGCGCTGGGAGGCGGCGTCTTCGACGCGGCCGGAGAACTGGCCCCGCGATTGGTCGAGCAACTCGCACTACACCAACTCGCACCACGAACTTACACGATCGTGACACATCCCGTGCTCGGCGCCGTACGACTTGCTCAGCGACAACTCGACATCAGACAGTGATTCGGCGATCGACCACGAACCGCTCGCTTACCGTGAACCCAGTCAGACGGCGATCGACCACGAATTGCCCCAGATACCATGAATCCAGTCAGACGGAGGGTGACCACGAATTGCTCGAATTTCACGAATCCAGACGGAGAGGGGAATGCGTTGGGGGGATTGCGTTTGTTCGTATCATTCCCTCTAAGGCGACGATGGAGCGGGTAAGTTCATACGCTGTCCCTTGCTCCTTGCCCACTCAATGGTCGCCATGAATTTGGGGTGCGACCGCGGGTCGTCGTCCGCATGCTGCAACAATCCCCAACTGCCCCACTTGCTCCACTTCGAGACGCTGGAGAAGTGACACAGTAGGTCGCCTCCCTGCTGGTCCCACGCCGCATAGTAACGAGTGTAAAGGTCGTGCATCCGTGGATGAGCGTTGGCCGCATGCAGCAACTTAGTGAGCGACTCGCGACTCTCGGCCCCCTGAATCCCCACAAAATGCTGTCCCGCTTCGTATGCGATCAGCTTCAGTCCGTATTGGTCGGCGATTTTCTTGTTGGCTTCAATCCAGCGAACCGACTCGGGCAAGGCCTCACGGTCAACGTAGTCCAGAAACTCGGTGACAGACCACTTCTCGACTTCGTCGGCTCGCAGTTTCTTTCCCTCCACAGGAATGTTCATGGAGATATAAGGTGCGATCGCCAACGCATCGGCCCGGCGTCCCGCCTCTTTCCAGCCCGCGACTTGGCTGGCCACAAAAGCGTTCGCTGCTTGGGCGGGAAGTACTCGCACCAGCCGCTCGCGTCCACCCCACTCTTGTTCCCAGATCTCGAAGATTTGGATCGAGCGATGAGCCGTGTACCGCCAAGCAGCTTCCCACGGTTTCTTCTCGGCGAACCCTAACTCCTGGCCTCGTTGAGCCGCATACCGATGCTGTGCGAATTGGCCGTTCCAGACTTCGTTCGAGTATTCCAGATAAACTTTGCGCTCGGGCGCGAGTCGTTGTTTGACCAACCGAGCAAACTCGCGCACATAATCGTCGTCTGCTTCGTGCGGTAGGCAGAACCATGGATCAGCGTTCAACCGATTGGCTAAATCACAGAGCAGCTCCACGGGAACTCCCGCCCGCGTATAAGTTGCATCTTTCGGACGAGGTCGGTCACGCCAGTGCTTTTGTCGCGAGTTGTTGGTCTCTTGCAGATCCATGTAGCGCAGGCAAGCGACTCCGCTCCAACGCTGCAAGAACGACGCCTGCCACGGATTCTTCGCTTCGTCCTCGGGTGAAACGCCGGGCATCAACACGCGAATGTGACGAATAGGATTGCTGGGGTTGGTCTCACGCACTCGCAGAAAGAACCCGCCTCCTTGAGCATCAATGCGTACCGTCAGCCGTTGCTCCCCACGATCAATCACTTGCCCCTTGGAGAGCTCGATTTTCCCTTGGCCTTCCCAAAGCACCGTCCAGTCGCCGCTGGGATAGTGGCCGCCTTCGATGGTGCACAGCGGAGTTTCGGCAAAGCACTGAGGTTGGAGTCGGCGAATCCAGCCATGCTCATCCAATTCCAGCGGCGGCCCTTTCCCCCAGGCCTCGCCTTCCCGCTGACTGATCCACTCGCGGGACAGGTGGAACACATCGCTAAAGGGTAATTCAGTGCTCCAATCAGCGGGACCGGCCAAGTTAATGCCGAGGCGTGGGGTGGGCTGCCCTGGCGGATCGGCCGCCGTCGCGTTGCTCGCAGCAACGACCGATAAACACACCACGGCTGTGATGCAGGCGATCCATCGCGGCAGCAAACGCGTGGAACGCTGGTTGTATGCAGCGAGAGAACCCATGGTCGTTACTTAGCCGCCACAGGCTCGCGGCATTCGTACGTGCGACCTTCCGAGTTGCCTCGGCCCGTGTTGTCGATCGCGATTTGATACAGTTGCTGACCACACGAAGTTGGATACTCGCCCGTGATGCACGCTTGGCACAGCTGATCGCTATCAAATCCAATCGCGCGTGCAATCGACTCGACAGGCAAATACCGCAGAGAATCGGCCCCCAGATCAGCCGCCATTTTGGCTTGGATTTCGTCGGTCAACGGTCCGCCCTGGAGGAATTTGGGCGCGTACAACTCGTCCACCGTCGACATGTCGATACCATAAAAGCACGGTGCGATGATCGGCGGGCAGGCAACTCGAACGTGGATCTCGGTCGCGCCGCCACGCTCGCGGATCTTATCGAGCAGCACCTTCATGGTCGTGGAGCGTACGATTGAATCCTCGACCAAGATCACTCGCTTGCCATGCAGCACTTCACGCAGCGGCGTGTATTTGCTTTCCGCCTTTCGCACTCGACTCTTGCTGCCCTCGATAAACGTGCGACCCGCATACCGGTTGCGAATCAAACCTTCCCAGCACGGCACGCCCAGATGGTACGCCATCGAATCCGCGGCCGCTTTGCTGGTGTCCGGCACGGGGACGACGATCGTATCTTGGTCAATCGGCACTCGACCATCTTGCTTTTCCAGCCGAGCGAGCTCGGCGCCAAGCGCCGTCCGCGACAAATAGACGCTGCGATCATCCAAACTGCTCGCGACGTTGGCAAAGTAAATCCATTCGAAGAAGCAGTGAGCACGTCGAGTCGAGGGAGCAAATCGCTCGATTTCAAATCGACCGCCGACAATGGAGATCGCGTGCCCCGGTTGGAGCGAGCGGATATTCTCGGGCTTGAAGCCCAGGTTGAGCAACGCCACGCTTTCGCTGGCGGCCGCGAACAGCGGCCCTTCCTTGGCGTAGCACAGCGGCTTGATCCCCATGGGATCGCGAGCCACCAACATGTCGCCCAGCGAATTCAGAAAGACCAAGCTGTACGCGCCGTCAAATCGCGGCGCTACCGCTCGCATCATGTCGACGAGCGCTGGTCGTCGGTCGCCCGACAACTCGCGACTCAATTCATGCATGATGATCTCGGTGTCGGTCTCACGCGCCAAATGGTGATCGTCGTCGCTCAACAGCTTATCGCGCAACTGCTGGTAGTTCGCCAACTGACCGTTGAATGCGAAGCTAAACCATTTGTGTTTTTGCAGATGATGCCGCTCGAATGGCTGTGCGTAGCTGCGATCCTCGGCGCCGCAGGTCGCGTATCGGACGTGACCGATACCCGCTCGCCCCGAGTACTCCTTCATCAGCGCTTCGTGCTTCCCGCGATGCGACAACCGAAACACCTCGCTGACCGCGCCGATTTCCTTGTAGGTATCGATTAGCTGGTCGCGTTTCGGATTGAACGTGGTGATGCCAGCAGCCAATTGGCCGCGGTTCTGAATGTCTTGCAGCATCCGCGGCAGCAGCCGCGAGACATGTTCGGGACCCGCTTCGGGACAAAGAGGACTAACCTCGTCTCCCGGAAGGTGGTAAACGGCCGCGATCCCGCATTCGTGATAGAGGTCGCTCATTGAAACCTAGTCTCGGGGCAAGGCATCCCGGCGGAGAAGAACCGCTCATGGGCGAACGAGTCCCTATTCTAGGCGCTCGACCGCTCGGACACAAGCAAGCGGGCTGGGTTCCGAGGGAAGTTGGTTTCCATGTTAGTCCTTGCCCATTAGTCCTTGCCCAACTGATCCAGCTTTCGCTGCGTCACGGCTTTCTTCTCTTCTTCCTTGTCACGTTCGAATTCCGCGATCGCTCGCCGCCAAGACTCGCGAGCCGCATCTGGCCGTCCCAACTTCACTTGCACATCACCCAAGTGATCCAGAATCACTCCATCGGGTTCTTCGTCCTGAGCTGCAATCTCCAATTCAGCCAGCGCTTCGGGATAGCGCCCGAGTCGATACAGGGCCCAGCCGAGACTGTCGCGATACGAACGATTCTCCGGCTCCGCCGCCACCGCCTTGCGGCACATGGCGAGCGCTCGCTCAAGTCGCAACCCTTGATCGGCCCACAAGTAGCCTAAGTCATTGTGAGCCGAAATGTCCTCGGGAAATTCGTCCAGTACTTGCTCGATCCACTCGATCGCTTCGGGTACTCGACCCGTCAGCACGCACAGATGCGAAAGCACCAGGCGCGACTCGCGCGCCGCGGCTCGAACGGATGGCGTCGGCGCCGCCGCATCAAAGCGCCGGACCAGTTTCACATACCGTTGTTCAGCCTCGGCATATCGTTTGGCATGATACAGAATCCACGCCATGCGAATCTCAAACTGGGGGTTGCCTGCCCCCTCAACGCCCGACAAGTCGTTGGCGAGCGCAACACGGGCCTCCGCCAGGGCGTCGTCCGTTTTTCCCTGAAGTTCGAGCGCCAACGCCAGAAAGTAGCGCCACAAAGGCTCGTCGTCCGCGTCCGAGCGTTTGGCCCAATTTCGACGTTCCGCCAGCGCACGCCGTAGAGCCTTCTCGGCTCGCGCGGGCTGGTCGGCTTGGATCATCAGTTGAGTCCATTCCAAGTACAGGGGAGCGGGCAGCGGAACCTTTTCGTCCACCGCCCAACCGAAGAGCCGATCCGCATCCTCATACCGCTTCGCGGAGACAGCGATGAGCGCCGCCGCATAAGCTCCGCCGGCCAACGGCGCGTCGGCATTCGCTGACGCCGACTTCACTCGGCTGAGCAACGCGTCCACGATTTGCGGGTCGCGCGCCAGCGGTTCGACTAATTCTGCTTCTCCCCCGAGGTCTTCCCGCACATACTTGGCCAACACCCGTAACAACTCGTCCCACCGCTTTTGTGGGACCAAGGCATCGCGCCAACCCAGATAACTCTCGTCGCTGGCGTCTTGGCTGGACAATTCGCCAAAGGCTTTCTCGGCGGCTGGCCAATCTTCGGCGGCGAGCAACTGACGAGCGTAGGCCAGGTACAGCGATGGATTCTCGGGAAACTTGGCGTGTAGTTTGGCAAGTCGATCCAGGGTCTCGCGTCGAGCGATCGCGGGGTCTTTTCTCGCTCGCAAAAGGACTTGAGCTAGGAGTTCATACGGGTCGCCGCCGGCGACTACCAGATTCGCATCGAAGTAAGGTTGGAGCGATTGGAGAGCCGCATCCGTCTTCCCCTGCTCCGCCTCGACTCGGGCGAGGTGAAACGCATGGAGCGGCGGGTTCGGACGGAGCTTGTTGACGCGGGCGTACATGTCGAGCGCTTCGTCGAACCGCTTGGCCTGCAAGAACGTTTCCGCGAACAACTCATAAGTTCGTTCGGGATCTTCCAGCAACAGGTCGCGGAGTTGCTGGCTGAGGCCAAACTTCTCGGGTTGGTCGATCGCTTCGCGCGCCGCCCCAAACTCCCGAGCGGCCTCGAGCGGGCGGTCCAACAGGAAGAGCAGTCGACCCAGTTCCAGTCGGACCATGGCCGAAGTGAAGTCGGGCGCCGCTTCCTGTCGAATCTGCACGATTTTCTGATAAACGCGCGCCGCGTTCGCCCAATCCCGTTCCTCGGACAAGAATGCCGCCATGCGCATGAGCAGAGCTAAATCAGCGATGGTCGCTTTCTCTTCGAGCGCCGCATAGCGAGCCGCTTCGTGGTGACGCTGTAGTTCCGCGGCAAGCGGAACGATTTCCTCCAAGGCCGAGAGCGAGGCGCGATCATATCGCCAAGCTCGTTGGTACGCTCGCAAGGCGCCCGTGTAGTCCTCGCGGTTCTGCAAGAGTCTCGCGTGCGCGTAACTTGCCGCCGACTCGACGCGGTCCTCGGCCGCTTCGTCTCGCGGCGTCTTGGGTTTCAACGGGCGGGGCCGGTCCTCGTCGTCACTCTCTGAAACCTGCCCCGCTGCTGCTGGCGACAACTGTCTCGCCTGGGTCGCGAGTCCTTTGGGGTCCGTTGGTGGAGCGGCCCAACTGGTCGACCAAGTCGCGGCCAGAAGCCAAGTTGCGGCTGCAAGCAGCCACATCACACGGGGGACTGCGAGAAAACTGAACCTCGACGCCCCTGGTTCCCGCGGGTATGAACGCATCGAGCGCTCCCCTTTTCTGACGTGACTGCTTAACCAGCACGGCGTATTAGCGAGGCTTTTTCTTGATCAACTTCTTGCCGGCGGCTTTCTTATCGTCGTGCTTCTTCTCATCGCCGTGCCCTTCGGCTTTCGCGTCGCCATGAGATGGCTTGCGAGTGGGATCGTGCGATTTTTTCTTGTCGGCCGACTCTTTCGCGGGATCTTTGCCGCTGCGAGCGACGTCCTTCATCGCTGACTTTCCGCCAGTCTCCTTGCTCGCGGCCTCTTTGCTTGACGACTCCTTCCCCCCGTGAGGCTTGTTAGCGCCGTCCTTCCCGTGCGAGCCCTCTTTGCCAGCAGCCGAATCCTTGGAGCTTGCACTTTCCTTGGCGGCTTGTTTGGCTGACTCCTTGGCTTGAGCTTCCTTCGCGGCTTTCTCCAACGAGGCCTTCACCAATGCCTCTTTGTCGCCTTGGGGCGATGGCGGCAGCGGCGCCAGATCTTCTTCTCGCCGCTGCTTCTTGGGCAAACGGTCCTTCGAATCGGGGTCGATCTCGGCCAGAATTCCGCGCAGACGCTGCGAAAAAGGCGGAGCGGCGGCGAAGTCGGCGCCCAATTGATGGAGCAGCGAAGCGAACTCGGTTCCCTTGTTCTTGGGAATCGCTCGTTCCATCCCCGGAACCGTCAGCTTGGCGGCCTCTTGCGGCGTTACGGCGGCGAGCGACAACATCGCATCAATCGCCCCTTGGCAGCAAGGAATGGCATGTCCACCCAAACCGTGCTGGACGACATAATTGATCAAAAACGGGTTGCCCTGGGCGTAGCGTTCCAAGTCCTTCTCGGATTTGCCCAAATTCTGCTTTCGCAGGAACTCGAGATCGAACGCGAAATGGGCCTCGAAGACCGCTTGCAAGGCTCGCTTCAACTGTTGAGCCGTACGGTTCGGCTGTGGCAAACTGGCCAACTGCTCGGCCAACTCCCCTACCGTCGTCACTCGCACTTCATTCCAATCGAAATACGACTGCTGTAATTTCGCGAACGACTCGTCGGCTGCTTCGGGCCGCGCGTTTTCCAAGCAGCACCCATACAGCAAGTGCTCCAGGATGGTCCGTTCCGCCGGGGGAAACAGCGGCTTGTAATGCTTCTTCAGCACTTTGTGGATTTTGGCGAGCAACGTGGCGCGATTCGTAGCGGTCATGGCGGCGCGGACGCCGGGTGACCGGCGTCAAAAGGGTTAAGCTTGCGAGGGAGGGGGTTCGTCTACTTGGTCCGCGACGAACTCGTCCCCCGCGGCATCCTCATCGGCATCCTCGTCGTGATCATCATCGAGCTCCCCTGCCGGGGACTCATCTTCGTTCTCCTCAAACTCCTCATCGAACTCGTTCTCTTCCTCGATCGCTGGGGCGTCGGCGACAGATTGGGGCGCGTCAGGCGTCGCGGCCGGCAGTACTTCCCGCAGAATCTCGGCGACCGCAATCGAGTGCTTGACGCCTTGATCCAACACGAACTGCAACCGAGGCGTGTAGCGCGTGTCGATCTTCTCCGCGACTTGACGTTGCAGGAAGCCCGCGGCGTTTTGCAGCCCTCGCAAACTCAGGTTCTGCTGCGTCTCGTTCCCCATGATCGAGACATGGATCTTCGCGGACCGCATGTCGGGCGCTACCTCGACATAGGTCACCGTCACGTTGCGGACGCGCGGGTCCTTCATCTCCGTGAGGATCGCCATGCTTACCACCTCGCGGATGGCTTGGGCCGCTTTCAACAATCGTCGCGAACTCATCCAGTGCCTGTTTCCGTTACTTAGCTCGTTCAACTCCAGGATTCCGAGACACCCACCCGTGATCCTTGACGATCACAGGTTGTCGTTCTCGGTTGACCCCAGCGGCAGCCTCAATCAGCAGCCTCAATCAGTTGCCGGTCGCGCCCACTCGCGTTACAGCGTGCGAGCCACTTCCTCCACCTTGTAAGCTTCGAAGACGTCGTCTTTCTTGACGTCGTTAAAGCCGACCAAGCGGATACCGCATTCCATGCCGCGCGAAACTTCCTTCGCGTCGTCCTTTTCGCGCTTGAGCGAATCAATGGCGTACTCGCCAATCGTCCGACCATCGCGGAAGACTCGCACGCGACATCCCCGTTCGATCGTGCCGCGAGCCACGTAACAGCCCGCGACCGTACCAACGCGACTGATGACGAACGTCTGCTTGACGATCGCCTGACCCAACTCGACCACGCGTTCCTCGGGCTTCAGCTTGCCCTCGATCATCGCCTTGATGTCGTCGGTCACCTTGTAAATGATGTCGTAGCGGCGGATTTCCACCTGCCGCTCGTCCGCCAAGGTGCGAGCCGCGTCGTCGGGAATCACGTTGAAGCCGATCACCACGGCGTTCGACGCACTTGCCAAAGTGACGTCCGCCACCGTGATGCCGCCGACCGCCGCTTGCAACAGCTTGATCTGGACTTCCGGGTGACTGAACTTGCTCAGTTCCTTCTGGATCGCTTCGATCGAGCCCCGCACGTCGGCGCGGAGAATCAAGTTCAATGTGACCACTTCGTGCTTCTCGCCCAGTCGACCTTCGGTGATCAACTGCTGGAACTGCTCGAAGGAGACGCGAGCGGTGCCGGCGAGCGTCGTTTGGCGTTGATGGACCGCGCGGTTCGCGGCGATCTCACGAGCCTGGGCGATGTCGCGCAGGACGTGGAACGCATCGCCGGCTTGCGGCGCGGCATCGAGACCCGTCAGGTTCACTGGCGTCGAAGGCCCCGCCTTCTTCAACCGTACGTCCGGCTTCAAGGTGTCGTACATCGCCTTGACTCGGCCATGAGCCGATCCGCAGACGATAATGTCGCCCAGCTTGAGCGTACCATTCTTCACCATGACCTTCGCGATCACGCCTCGACCCGGCTCCTGCTCGGCTTCCAAGCAAACTCCCATCGCGTCGCGATCTGGATTCGCCTTGTACTCGTGCAAGTCCGCGGTGACCAACAACGTTTCCAACAAGTCGTCAAGGCCTTGGCCCGTATGGGCCGAGCAGCGAATGACTTCGACGTCCCCCGACCACTCGCTGGGCATCAAGCCCAACGCGGCGAGTTGTTGGAGCACCCGGTCCGCCTTGGCGCCGGGCAGGTCCATCTTGTTCAGCGCCACCACGATCGGCACTCCCGCAGCCTTCGCGTGGCTAATCGCTTCCTCGGTCTGCGGCATCACGCCATCGTCCGCCGCGACCACCAACACCGCGATGTCGGTAACGTTGGCGCCGCGAGCTCGCATCTCGGTGAACGCTTCGTGACCCGGCGTATCGACGAAGGCGATCTTGCGACCGTTCTTCGAGATTTCATAGGCCCGAATGTGCTGAGTGATGCCGCCCGCTTCGCCGGACGCCACATCAATCCCGATCAACCGATCCAACAACGAGGTCTTGCCGTGGTCAACGTGACCCAGGAAGGTCACCACTGGCGGACGCGGTTGCAAAGAACCCGGATCATCGGCATCTTGACTCAACTTGGTGATCAGCGACTCTTCGAGCGTCTCCTGTTGCTTCAACTCGATATCGAGTCCCAGCTCGGCCGCCAACAGTTCCACTTGCTCCTGATTGAGCGATGCGTTGATGTTGACGGGCATGCCCATACCGAGCATGGCCTTGAGGATTTGACCCGAACCGACGCCGGTCGCTTCCGAGAACGCCCGCACGGTGCACGGGATTTCCACTCCGACCTTTCCTTTACGAGGCGCCGCAGTGCTGACGCCAATGCTGCGGCGAGTCAGCCGACGAGCTCGGCGACGAGCCAACGAGTCATCATCGTCCTCGCCCGTTCGCGTGGTTTTATCGGGGGGCCGCAACTTGCTGGTTTTCTTGCGATCAGCGCGAGCACTGGCCATTCCGGCCAAGTCCTTCTCCGCCTCGACGCCTTCGCCGACCTGATCATCCTTGTGTTTGCGACCACGCGGACCGGCGGCTTTGCCCGCCAAGGCATCGGCTGGCGAAGCAGGCTGGGGACCCCGTGGGCCGCCGCCCGCTCCGGGACCGCCTCCGGGCCCCGGACGCTCGCCCGGACGAGGCTTGCGCTGATCGGCCTTGGAGGTCAGGTGTTCCAATGGCGGACGAGTGCCCGCCTTGGCGCCTCGAATCGCGTCCTTCGGCAAGCGGATCTCTGGCTTCTGAGTCGGCGGCTCATTCGAGCGAGCCGTGGGCGTCGGCTGCTTCACGTCGGGCAGCTTGGCCAGATTGATCACCGGCTCGCGTCGACGCAGCGGCGGCGTCTTCGCGCCGTCACCTGAATCGCCGCCCGGCTTTTTCCCGCCACGGTTCTCCAGGATGCGAATGCGTCCCGTCATGCCCGCGGGCGGAATGTAGTCTTGTCGATTAAAACCCGGTTGGTCTTGGCCCGGCCGAGTTGGTGCGCCTGGAGTGGACGCAGTCGGCGCCAAAGGCGTTGGCTTCTCCGCGCTTGACGACGCCGACGCGGAAACCGTGGGCGGGCTGTCAGCAACAGCCTTGCCAGTCGCGGCAGTGGTCGCCGGGCTAGGAGCCGTTGGCGAGGAACTCGGGGAAGTCGAGCCCGCCCCGGCGCCGGCCTTCGTGGAAGCGGTCTTGCCGGCGAGCGCCGGCTTCGAGTCGACGGACGTCCCGCCGGGCGTGGGCGAACTCGCCTTGATGCGTTCCGAGACTTTATCGGAAGCGGCAACGTCGGCGGTTGTCTGGGGTTCGGCCGGCTGGACGCCGACCGCTTTGGACTCCGCTTTCGCCCCGACAACGCTTTCCGAAGCGGCCGTATCCGCCAACGATTCGCTGGCTGGGGCTGGCGCTTCGGTGCTCGTCTCCGCCGAGATGACGGGCGCCGGTGCGACGGTGGAACCGCTGCCAGCATCCGTGGATGCTGCCTCGGTTGCGGTCGGTTCCGCCACCGACGCCTCGACGGCCTGCGCCGTGGTCGCCGCGCTCTTCTCGGCTGCCTCGGCCTTCGCCGTCTGCGATTCCTTCGAGGTCGCCGGCAAAACCGGGATCACTCGGGGACGCGTCGGCATCCCTTGAATCGGGCCAGAAGGCGGTTGCGGCGGCAAGGGAGTCAAGTCCGATGGACTAGATCGCGCGCCAGGACGTCGTCCTGGCGCCGCGAGATAGGCCTTCAGCTTGACGACTTCGTCGTCGTCAAGACTCGCCAATGCGGAGCCCTTCCCTTGGATGCCGGCTTTTACGCACAGATCCACGAGCTCCTTGCTGTCAATCTTCAAATCTTTTGCTAAAGCGTAAATCCGAATGGGCACCTGCGCCCTCCTCTTTCGTTCCCAGGCATGGAGTCCGACAAGTTACATATCCCTGTTCTCCTTGCGTCCACGCTTGCCCGCATCGGGAGCCGGTTCGTCGGTTCCCTGTTCCATCCGCTCGATTTCTTTCTGACGCCGACGTTCGGCCGCCGCGGCTTCCTCGGCCTCCGTCGCTTTTTCTTCCGCCTGATCGACGATGTGCTGGACCTGTTCTTCGGTCAGCCCACCTATTTCCATCAACTGATCCGGCTCGATCACCGACAAGTCGTCGTAGGTCAAAAAGCCTTGCTCAACCAACTTCTGCGCGACATCCTCAGTCATGCCGTCAATCGAGGCGAAGCCATTGACCGCTCGGTCAATCTGCTTTTCCAATTCGTCGCCCGTCATGATCTCGATGTCCCAGCCGCACAACTTGCTGGCCAGCCGTACGTTTTGCCCTCGACGACCGATCGCCAGCGACAATTGGTCTTCATTCACCAAAACGATCGCGCGCCCCAACATATCGCATAACAGCACTTGATCAACCTTGGCAGGCTGTAAAGCGTTCGGAATTAACACAAGCGGGTCGTCGCTCCAACGCACGATGTCGATCCGCTCCCCGCCCAACTCGTCCACAATATTCTTGATGCGGTTGCCGCGGACTCCAACGCACGCCCCCACGCAATCGACTCGCTGGTCCTGGCTGCTCACAGCCACCTTGCTGCGATAGCCCGGTTCACGAGCCATCGCGTTCACCGAGATCACTCCGTCCGCGATCTCGGGAATTTCCTGTTCGAACAAACGCTGGACCAGTTGCGGCCGAGTGCGGCTGAGGACCACCTTCACGCGATTCCCCTGCGGCTTCACCTCGAACACCACCGCGCGGACGCGCTCGTTCGGGTGGTAGGCCTCGCCGGGGATCTGCTCGCTACGCGGCAAAATCGCCTCGACATGTCCCAGCGAGATCGTCGTCGTATTGCCTTCCACTCGCTGCACAACGCCGCTGACCATCTGCCCAATCTGTACGCCGAATTCTTCCAGCAAGGCATCCCGTTCCGCCTCGCGGATCTTCTGGATAATGACTTGTTTCGCCGTCTGAGCACCAATGCGACCGATGACTTCAGGGTCGAGTTCCTGGCGGTTGTAGCTGCCGGTAAGAGCTCCGTTCTTGCGATCCACCTGAATGACGATTTCCGCTTCCTCGCCGTAATGCTTCTTCGCGGCCGACACCATGGCCGATTCGATCGCCTGAAACACCACCTCGGGTTCAATATTCTTATCGCGATGCAGCGAGTCGACGATTCTCAGCAGCTCATTTGGATTCATGCGTTTGCTTCCTCTTCCACCGTCAACAACCATCCACTGACCGAATCAAACCAACTCGCCCGGTCCCAATCAAATCCCACGCGGACCGTTTCGCCCGGCTGCCACGGATCAGCGTGTTCTAAATCAGCGTTCCCTAAGACTCTCCTGCTCCGTTCTCGCTCGTCTTGGTTTCGAGCGACACCGCGACCCACTCCGACCACGGTCGAGGGAGCAAAGTCGAAACTGGACTGCTGTTCGCCGTCCAACCTAACCCAAACCCAAGTCGAACCTCCCCCGCACTCCAATACACTCTCCACGCAGCCCGTCAACCACTGCCACTTGCCGGCGTCAGTCGCCGCCGGACTCAATCGTTCCACCCAAACGTCTTCCGGCCGCCACCAGGCCTCGCCGCCCGCTGCCCGACCATTTGCCAAGCTGGGCTTGCCTACTGGCGATGCGCTCTCCGAATCGACTTCTTTTCGAGAACCTTCGCCCCCGTTCGACTCGGCCCGAACCCGCAGTTTCGTTCCCCCCTGCGCCCAACTCCAATTCGCTACTCGAGCATGTCGCGGATGATCTTGTAACTCTTGCGGAGTCCCCACTTGCAACAGGCGACCTTGATCCAGCACCGCAATGCGGTCCGCGACCAATAAAGCCTCCTGTCGGTCGTGGGTTACATAGACCCAGCTCTGACCACTCTCCCGCTGCAACTGTCGCAAACACCTGGCTAGTTCATAACGTAGGGAGGCGTCGAGTCGACCGAGCGGTTCGTCCAGCAGCATCACGCGCGGACTCGCTAACAAAGCTCGACCCAATGCCACTCGCTGCTGCTGGCCAGCCGACAAAGCTGGCGGGTAGCGATTCAGCAACCGTTGCAGCCCCAAACGTTCGATCCAACCTTCTTTTTGCTCTACTCTCTGTTCCGTGCTGTGTGTTCCGGACCACCGCCGACGATTGTGTTGGCTCCAAACCAAGTTCTCGGCGACAGTGAGATGCGGTAGGAGGGCCGCAGAGTCGGCGACCATCGCCACCTCCCGCCGCCAACTCGCCTCTCTCGTCACCTCCCGCTCGTCGAACCAAATCTGTCCCGCCGTCGGAGTCTCCAGTCCCGCGAGCAACCGCAAGAGCGTTGTCTTGCCGCTGCCGCTGGGGCCCACCACCACTAACAACTCACCCTCGTCCACTCGCAACGACACATCCGCCACGCCGACTGCCGTCGACAACCCCACCTTCGACCGCACACTCGGGCGCCAGCGGCTTCCCGAATGGCTCGTCGCGAATTCTCGAGTAATTCGGTCGAGCCGCACTGTCGTCATGGATTGTCAGCGGCGAGTTTTGCCGTGCGCCGTTGCCGTTAATTCCTTCCCTTTACGATACGAAAAACGCGGACCATGACCCCTAAGGCGCCCTTGATCCGCGCTGGCGTTTTGCCACTTAAACCGTTTAGCCTTGCCCAGTTCCGCAACGATCGTGCGACCACGGACGAAAATCGCCCGTTGATCGCGGCGGAACCACGCAAGGCTAATTTAAGTTTCAACTTAGCGATTCGGAGCACCACGATACCGGGGTGGGGTGGCGCTGTCAAGTTGGGGCTGACCCAAGTTCACTCCCCCGATACAGTCCCCACTCCTGGATGTATTGCTCAACGGCCCGCGGCGTGCGATAGCGTAAACTCTTCCCTGTCGCTTGTCGCTCCCGCAATTCGCTGCTACTGAGATCGATGCGAGGCATGATGACTTGATGGGCGACGATCCGCTGAGTTGCTTCGTCTCCCACCGCGTCGGCCAGCTTGGTGAAATCGGGTTCGGGCGAGCCCGAGCGGCGGACGGAGACCAGGGTGGCCAACTGCGCGATCTCCTGGGGGGCACGCCATGTCGGAAAGTCGGTCAGGGCGTCGGCGCCGAGGAGAAAAAACAGCGAGTCCCCCGGGCGTTCTCGACGAAAATGACGCAGCGTCTCGACGGTGAAGCTAATCTCCTCCTTCGCGACTTCGTAGTCGCAAACGCGAAACGCGGCATGGCCGAGCACGGCGAGTTCGAGCATCTCGAGTCGGTGGCGGGGGGCGGCGAGCGTCACGTCTCGCTTGTGAGGCGGGCGATAAGCGGGCAGGAACCAGACTTCGTCGAGTTGGCATTGTTCCCGGCACGATTCGGCGAGCAGGAGGTGGCCCAGGTGGACCGGATCGAAGCTTCCCCCATAGATTCCCAATCGCATATCGCTTTGATCCTCCCAGCCCTGGTCGCCGCCAAATTACCGGCGGCAAAGCACTGAGCTCGCATCTTGGTCGGCTACCGCATCGCCTGTTACCATGATCGTTCATTTGCCTCGCATCGTAGTATTCGCCGCCGTCGCCGCGTAGGGTGGAGTTTCGAGAATGGATTCGCGTCACGAGGGCCCTCGCCGCACCGAGACGCGTCAGGGACGACTGTTCGCCCCTGAAGTGGAGCCTGATCCGTGGGAAGTCGATGAGCTGGCCGATCGCTTGCTCGCCGAAGTCGCTTTCCCCGAGGCCCCCTTTGGGCCGTACGACTACTTGGTTCCCGAAAACCTCCGGGACAAAGTCGAGCTAGGCCGACGAGTGCGGGCGCCGTTGGGCAAGGGGGAGCGAACGCTGGTCGGCTATTGCGTAAACGTCGCGCCGGTCGGGGCCCAGCGTCCCACTCGCGTGCTGCGGGAGTTGGAGAGCGTGGTGGACGCCGCGCCGTTGGCGAGCCCCGCCACGCTGCGGTTGGCTCGCTGGATCGCCGACACCTACGTGGCCGAGTTGGGCGTGGTGTTGGAGACCGTTATTCCCGCCGCCGTGCGCACTCAAGCGGGAACTCGCGAGAAGGTCTTCTTGACCATTCCCCCCGAGGTTTGGGCGGCTCGCGACCAATGGCGTATTCCAGCTCGGCAACGAGCCATTCTGGAGTCGATGGCGGGGGCTGATCGGCCCTTGACCGTGCAAGAACTGGCTCAGCGAGCCGGTTGCTCGGAATCTCCTATTCAGAGTCTGCGTCGCAAGGGGATGTTGGTCGAGCAAGTGCGACGGATCGAGTCGGGCGAGGTGGTCGATCGGCCGGAGCAGGCGGAAGCGGGACTGGCATTGCATCAGGATCAGCAGCGAGCGTTTGACGCCATCCTCGCGCCCGTAGCGGATAATCGTCATGAGACGATCGTTCTGCATGGCGTCACGGGGAGCGGCAAAACCGAGGTCTACATTCGCGCGATCGAAGAGGTGATTCAGCGGGGTCGGCAAGCCATTGTGCTGGTCCCCGAAATCAGCCTCACGCCTCAAACACGTCAACGCTTTCGGGCTCGCTTTCCCCATGTCGCGGTCTTGCACAGCAATTTGACGGACGCCGAACGCAATTGGTATTGGCAGCGGATTGCTCGCGGCGAGTCGCAGGTGGTGGTGGGGGCTCGCAGCGCGATTTTCGCGCCGACTCCCAAATTGGGACTGATCGTGCTGGACGAGGAGCATGATTCATCGTTCAAGCAAGACACGCAGCCTCGCTATCACGCTCGCGACGTCGCTCTGTGGCGAGCTCGCGATGAAGGAATTCCGCTGGTGTTGGGTTCCGCGACCCCCGCGCTGGAAACATGGCAGCGGGCGAGCGACGGCGAGTTCACGTTAGTGGAGATGCCGAGTCGCGTTTCCGGATTACCATTGCCGACGGTCGACACGATTGATCTGCGGGTCGAGCAGCGCGAGGGGCGCATGCGCGGTTCGGTCAGCGGCTCGCTGTTGGATGCCATTCGCCTGTCGTTGGCCAAAGGCGGGCAAGTCATCCTGCTGCTCAACCGCCGCGGGTTTGCCACCAGCGTACAGTGTCCGGCCTGTGGTTATGTGGCGAAGTGTCCCGACTGCGACTTGGCGCTGACGCATCACTTGGCGGACGCCACGATCGTCTGTCATTATTGCGATTACCAACTCCCTGTCCCAGGGCGTTGTCCGCAGTGCCAGTACGAGGGAATTCGCTTCGCCGGCCTCGGTACGGAGCGCTTGGAACAAGAAATCCGCGGCCGATTCGCTCAAGTTTCCATCTTGCGGATGGACTCGGATACGATGCGCAAGCCAGGCAGTCATGAGGAAGCGCTGGCGAGGTTTCGCGCGGGGGAAGCTCGCCTATTGATCGGCACGCAGATGATCGCGAAGGGGCTCGATTTCCCCAAGGTGACCCTGGTGGGCGTGATCAACGCGGACACGGCGCTGCACTTCCCCGATTTCCGCGCCGCCGAACGGACTTTTCAATTGGTGACGCAGGTGGCGGGGCGGACGGGACGGGGCAAACTGGGCGGGCATGTGATCGTGCAAACGTACAATCCCGACCATCCCGCGATCATGGCCGCCTGTCGCCACGATTATGGGCGGTTCGCGGCGGGCGAGTTGCCTGCACGGCGAGCGCTCGGCTATCCCCCCTTCGGCTCGTTGGCCCGCATCATCGCTCGCGGCGAGAGTGGGCCGGCGACGCAAACTTTCGTCGAAGTCTTGGGACAACGCCTACGAGCGGAACTGGCGACTCGCGGGCTGGTGGGGCGAGTGCTTGGGCCGGCTCCCTGCCCGTTGGCCAAGTTACGAGGGAAGTTTCGCTTTCATCTGCTGGTGCAATTGCCCGATCGCGACTCGCTCCGCATACTGGTTCGCGATGCGACTCGCGAGGTGGCCTTGCCGCGCGGCGTCCAGTCGTTGATCGACATCGATCCGCTCGACATGCTGTGAGGTTCGTCCGGCTGCCTGGGGTTCGTCCGGCTGGTTGCCCAGGCCGCGAGCCCTTAGAATTGGCGGCGTTGAATCAAGGAAGTTACTTTGGGGGGACGGCGCCTCATGTCCTACGGCTCGATCAAACGCTACCTCAGCGAAACCAGCATCGAACGCAAGTGTCGGCTGTTGTTTGGCGCGTGCCTGCTGGGGTTGGTGGGCGGGGCCTTCTATTGGGTCGAGCGAGTGGCGGAACGGCTGGTGCTCGAGACCACTCGCAGCAAAGCCCGCGACCTGGTCGACATCTTGCTGCTTCGGAAACACTTCGAGAAATGGGACACTAACAATACGGATGATTTCGCGAAACGACTGAGTCGTGATTTCGCGGGGACGAACTACGAATTCGAAATCATCGCGCCGGGCGATAGCGTCGAGGTGACCCAGATCTTTAATCCGCGGCCGCCCGAAGAGGGGTGGGAGGCGGAGAGCTTGCGCGAATTGGCGACGAGGTACGCCGAGTATATCGAGGCGGAAAAACGCCGCGCCGACCCGAAAGTGGTGGAAAAACCGCGACCCGAGGTGGCCTTTCAAGGGGATCCATCCAAGGGGCCGATGACAGCGGCCGGCGCGGACGCCGAAGAGCCGTTTCTCGAGTTGGTCCTCAAGGACCAGGATAAATACCAGTACTATGCGCCGATCCGCTGGCGGTCGACGTGCACGCATTGCCACCAGACGCTGTTTAACGCCGGAGTCATGCCAGCCGCCGAGGCCAGCGACGCCGACTCGCATGCCCTGCCCTTTCGGGTCGTGCGAGTCGAATTGAGCTATAAGGATACTCAGGATGCGATCCAACAGACGCAAGCCATTCTGTGGACCGTCGGCATCCTCACCATTTTCGTGGCCATGGTGGCGCTCTACATCATCGTGCGCTATGTCGTGGTCAAGCCGCTGCGCCACCTCCGCGACGTGAGCGACGACATCAGCCGCGGCAAGATGGAAACTCGGGCGGAGATTCGTACGGGCGACGAGTTCCAGGAATTGGCCGACTCGTTCAACCGCATGTTGCGACACTTGACCGACACGCAAGCGAATTTGCGGCGAGTGAACGCGGAGTTGGACGCGAAAGTCGACGAGTTGGCTCAGCTGAACATGCGTCTGTACGAAATGAACCGGCTGAAGGGGGATTTTCTGGCGAACATGAGCCACGAGTTGCGTACGCCGTTGAACAGCATCATCGGTTTCTCCGAGGTTCTCCAGGGACTGGAAGCACTCAACGATAAGCAGCGTCGATACGCTCAGAACATCCAGAAGTCGGGGCGAGTATTGTTGGAGATGATCAACGACATTCTTGACCTGGCGAAGATGGAAGCGGGCAAGATGGATGTGCGGCCGACCGAGTTTCTGATCGAGTCGCTGGTGCAGGCGCAATGCGATCTCGTCCGTTCGTTGGCCGAGGAGAAGAACATCGATTTGCTGGTTAATGTGCGCCCCGACCTCCCTGCTCTTTATCAGGATCAGGGAAAGATCCAGCAAATCTTGACCAACCTGTTGTCGAACGCCATCAAGTTCACCCCCGAGGGTGGACGGATTACCGTCTCCGCTCAAGCCGACTCGCAATCGCGGTTGGTGCTGACCGTGACCGATACGGGCGTTGGCATCGCCCCCGAAGATCGCGAGATCATCTTCGAGAAATTCCGTCAAGGACGAGCCGTGGTGGGCGAAGATGGGCTGACTCGCCGCTACTCAGGCACGGGACTTGGACTCTCCATCGTCCGCGAATTGTGCAAGCTGCTTGGGGGCGAAGTCGCAGTGGAGAGCGAAATGGGGCGCGGCAGCGTGTTCCAGATCATGATTCCGTGGAATCGGAATGAAGCCAGTCGCGTCGAATCGCCCATCGCCGTGCGCTTGGATGACTTGCAACGGCCTCATTGGTCCGAGATTGCTCGAGAACACGACTCGGGTGGAACGCCGGTGGGAGGTTCGAACGCGAGCGATGCATCGGCCGGCGTCTCCGCCGGTCGTCCCTAGGCCAGCGAGGTTGGCGGAGATAAACGGGACTCGACCAGAAGCGCCTACGATAGAAAAAGATGACTCATGGCTGGTGAGACGAAAACGAATATGGCGAATGCAAGTGAGAATGAGACGGCGAACGAGACCGGTAGTCAGACTGTCAGCGCGACCGCGAATGACGGGGCGAGCGAAACGGTCAAGGCGAAGGCTGTGTGGCCGCTCGTCGAACTCTATACGGACGGCGCGTGTAGCGGCAACCCGGGGCCGGGGGGCTGGGCGTTCATCCTGCGCCACGTGGCCACTCGCAAGGAAAAAGAACTCTCGGGCGCGGAACGCGAGACGACGAATAATCAGATGGAATTGTTGGCGGTGATTCGCGGGCTGGAAGCCTTGCGTTCCCCTTGCCGAGTCCATTTGTTCACCGACAGCATCTATGTGGGTAAGGGGCTTACGGAGTGGCTGCCGGGTTGGAAGCGACGCGGATGGAAACGCGAAGGGAAGCCCATCAAAAATATCGAACTCTGGAAACGACTCGACGAACTGGCGTCCCGCCATCAATTGAAATTCACTCACGTGCGGGGGCACAGCGGCCATCCCGAGAATGAACGTTGCGATGAACTGGCAGTCGCCGCTTATCGTAATCTGGCGTGATGCGGGAATAGGACGGGGAGACCGCGAGAGCGGAATGCGATGCACTGGTTGAATTATCATCACCTCTTGTATTTCTGGACGATGGTCCGCGAGGGCTCGATCACGCGAGCCGCCGACAAGCTGTTCGTGTCCCAACCGACGGTGAGCGGGCAGTTGCGAGAACTAGAACGAGCGGTGGGGGAGCGGCTGTACGAAAAATCAGGCCGCGAACTAAAGCTCACCGAAACCGGCCGCATGGTGTTCGAGTATGCGGATGAGATCTTCACGACTGGGCAGGAGTTGATGAGCCGCCTGCAGGGCAAGCGTGGTTCTCGCGCGCCGGCCTATGGAGTGGGCGTGCCCGATGTCATGCCAAAACTGCTCGCCACTCGTCTGATTGAACCATTGTTCCAGCTGGCCGAGCCGGTACGAGTTGTCTGTCGGGAAGCTGAGTTGACCGAATTGTTGGTCGAGTTGGCTCAACGACGACTCGACGTGGTTTTGTCCGATAGTGAAGTCGGTTCCCAGGCCGATGTCCGCGCGTTTAATCATCTCTTGGGCGAGTGTGGGATCGAGTTCCTGGCGTCGCCGGCGCACTGCGGGCGTTTGCGAGCAGGATTTCCGGAATCGTTAGCGAACGCTCCCCTGTTATTGCCGACCGACGGCTCCGTGCTGCGTCGGACGGTGTCTCAGTGGTTTCAAGAACTGGGCATCGAACCGAACATCGTGGCGGAGATTGAGGATTCCGCGATGCTCAAGACGCTGGCGGGACGCGGGCTCGGCATCGTCCCCGTGGCGGCGGCGGTGCGAGCGGATGCGATCGAGCAACATGGTCTGCAAGTGTTGGGCGCGATCCCGCAAGCTCGTCTGCGGTTTTTCGCGATTACGATCGAGCGCAAAGCGACTCACCCCGCCGTGCGCACATTGCTGGAAGCGGCCGAACGTAATCTGTTCGTGCCAGTCTCGACCGAAAGCCCAGTGTATCCATAAATCTGGATAGGTTCAGACGCTGGATAGGTTCAGGCGAAGGGAAGTTTGGTTGCGTAGAACGAACAGCGTTCCGCGACACCAGGCAGCGGCAGTGTGCGTTTAGACTGTGTGCGGGTTGCCGCGCGCTCCACGGAGCGCGCATCGACTTTTCCAATGAGCGATTTGGCTGTTTTCGACGAGCCGATCGAGGGCTGGCGTACGTATTATCAGGTAGGGAACAACCAAGGCGGTTGTTTGTGTTTCCACTGCTAACGGGAGCCGAGCCATGGAATTGGAAATCCACGTGTCGAAGGGGGTTGCGATTGCCCGGGAAAATAACCTGGATGCGCTCGCGACGGAATCGTTTGAGCGTTTCGCCAGCCATGTGCGGCGAGTGTCGTTGGTGATCTCGGACCAGAACGGTCCGCGGGGCGGCAATGATACGCGTTGCATCCTGCGAGTGACGTTGGAAGGGCTCCCCGAGGTCGTGGTCGAGGAGACGCGAGAGACCGTGGAACAAGCGGTTGGGATGGCGCTCGCCCGTGCCGCCCGAGCCGTCGCTCGAGCGGTCGAACGTCGACGACGATATCGGGATTACCGTTATCGCCGTTTCATTGGTGTGAGCTCGTTGGAAGCCTAAACGCCCCCCGTGGGGCAGGTTTTCAACCTGCCCATACCCCTTTGGTGTAGGCTTTGATCCTGCCCGTCGCGCCCGTGGGGCAGGTTTTCAACCTGCCCGCCCCGATATCAACGTTTGCTATTCGAGAATCCAACCTGCCGACCCCTGGTATCCGAGCCTACCGACCGAGTTATCAGCTTGGCGGGCATTTGTTCATTTGCCTCTGGCGTCTGTCTCAAATCAGAGGGGCAGGTTGCAAACCTGCCCCACCTCAGGCTACCGGGCAGGTTGCAAACCTGCTCCACTTACCGAACGAGCATCTAGCTGCCTCGTCTTCGAACTTCTTGGGAACTTTCCACAGGTCGGATGCGTCGAAGGGGCTGGTAGCTAGGGAGACGACCGTTTTTGCCGACGGTGGTTGAACTACACTGGTATAGGCGTGACGCGAGCGGTCGTGGAAAACGAGCGGCCCGTGTTCGTCGCAACTCTTGTCTTGGTAGCAACTTAGTACGGGGTGGGTAATGCGTCGTCACATCGTGGTCGCGCTGCTTTCGAGCGTTTTGGGGCTGGGCATCCTGGGCGGCGAAGGGGCAACCGGCCTGATTCCCCGCATCGGCGTGGATGGCGACATTCAGGGGAGGCCAGTAGGACGACTTTTCGCGGGCGAGATTGGATTTAGCGAAGAATTTGCGCTGGCGACCGACCGTTCGGTCCCACTGAAACAACTGATTCCTGGCACCGAAGATTACTACTACTACCACTCGCTTCACCACCTCAGTCTGGAACAGTACGACAAGGTGCGCGAGATCATGACGCCGTGGCTCGCTCGCTACCAGCGAACGCCTCGCTTGGTCGAAGTCGAGATGCGACTGGCGCTGCTCAGCTATCCGCAGGACAAAGGCAAGACGCTCGCCTACCTGCGTCAACGCTTGGGACTGGCTCTCAATCATCAGCGAGAGGTGATCGGCGCCGTCCCCGATCTGCCGACTTCGTTCGATAACAAACTGGTTTCGCGCGAAGCACTGCTGGAGCAGGCGTTTCGCGACGACGCATTGACCAGTCGACTGGAAGACGCCGCTCTATTCTGGTTGGCATCCCAGCCGCTCAACGCCGATCGTCGTCGACACCTCTTGCAACGACTCACGCTCCCCGACGTGCCCAACTTGGTCTCGTTGGTGATCGATGACCTGAATCATGTGAATTCGGGCGGGTTCGGTTCGCATCCCATCCACTCTCAACTCACCCTAGAACAACTGGATCAGTGCGCGATTCGCAAAGCCGACCTGCTAAGCAATTCCAACTTCGTCAACGCCTACCTCGGCAAACTCGCCCCCGGTCCCGATGACGACTGGTTGGGCGATGTTACGGTGCGCGAAGCGTATCTCGACCGCCTGTGGACCTTCGTCTCCAAGCTCGACCCCGTCTTCAATTCCTTGAAGGCCCACGTTCTTTACCATCGACTTGCGTCGGATCGAGTCAAAGGTGTTTACGATCGAGCTCGCTTCCTGACCTATCTGAAACTGCCGCGTGCGTTGCCCTACATGTCCGAGAAGTATTTGCGGCGGGACGAAAACCGGGGATCGGCGGCCGACATCAACGCCGACTTCAGCAGTCTCACTCGCATGCCGCCGATCGGTAACGACGAACCGCTGGTGCGCGATTTTCTCGAGCGATTTCTGATCGAGGCCGCGGACGCCAAGGAGTTCGATCCGTATTTGAACGACGTCTATCTCCGCCATTTCTTCGCATCGACGAAGATCGTTCATGGATTGGGCGAGCCCGAGCGGTGGGCGTCGCTGCTCCCTCCCGAGTTGTATCAGCAACTGAAGGACCGTGTCGATCTCGACTTTGCTCCGACCAACAAGACGCGATTTGCGGTCGACGAACCCGTGACGCTCGATCTGTTCGTCAAGAACGTGCCGACGCTGATCGTCAAGGTCTTCGAGATCAACACCACGAACTACTATCGCAGTGAGCAGCGCGAGGTCGATACCGACATCAACCTGGACGGGTTGGTGGCGAATCAAGAGATGACTCACAAGTATGCTGAACCTTCCGTGCGCCGACTCTCGCGTCGCTTCGAATTCCCTCAATTGAAAAAGTCCGGCGTGTATGTGATCGACTTCATCGGCAATGGCCAAAGCAGCCGCGCGCTGGTGCGCAAAGGCCGCCTGCGTCACTTGGTCAGCACCACTCCCCTGGGGCAGCGATTTACGATCCTTGACGAACTGAATCGCCCGGTCCCGGCTGCTCGTCTGTGGTTGGCTGGTCGCGAATACCTGCCCGAGAAGAATGGCTCGATCCTGGTGCCCTTCAGCGCGACTCCAGGACGACGGACGATCGTGCTCAGTCACGGCGATCTTTCCTCGCTCGACGCCTTCCAGCACGAGTCGGAAAATGTCTCGCTCGTGGCCGGATTCCATGTGGAACGCGAGTCGCTTTTGGCGCGACGCAAAGCTCGCGTGGTCATTCGCCCCGGCGTCTACGTCAACGGAACGCCCGTCTCGATTAAGACTTTGCAAAAGGTCCGTCTGACGATTATCTCGACCGACCATGCGGGCGTCTCCACCTCGATGGAGATCCCCGAGGTCGAACTGTTTGAGGATCGCGAGACGACGCATGAGTTTGTTGTGCCGAGTCGACTCGCAAAACTGGATTTCGTGCTGAACGCTCAAGCGGAGGTGCGCAGTCTCGGCAAGAAGGTCGATTTGCGGGCCGAGGAATCGCTCACGGTGAACGCGATCGACCGCACGGACAAAATCGAGGATCTCCATTTCCTGAAGATTGGCGATCAGTACGCCATCGATCTGCTGGGACGAACGGGTGAATCGAAGGCTGGGCGAGCCGTCCATCTGACCCTGAAGCACGGCGACTTCACCGTGCCTACTCAGGTCACTTTGAAGACCGATCCGCTGGGGCGAGTTTCCTTGGGGAAGCTGACGGGCATTGTGTCGATCACGGCGACGGGTCCCGAGGGGACTCAGCATACATGGTCGCCCTTGCTTGACGCCCATACGTATCCCCAATCGCTTCATGCCCGCACGGGCGATCCGTTGTCGGTTCCCTATCTGGGCAAGGCAGGCGAGCCGACTCGGGAGGAGCTTGCGCTGTTCGAGCTTCGCGGCAACATGATGGTCGCCGACCGATTCGCCGCCCTGTCGGTCCAGGATGGCATGGTGCATTTGAATAAGCTGACGCCGGGCGATTACGACCTGTGGCTGAAGTATGCGAAGACTCGCATCCGCGTGCGAGTCGTCACCGGCGAGAAACAAGGGGCCTACGTCCTGGGGAAATTGCGTCAGTTGGAAACTCGCCCTCTTCTTCCCTTACAGATCGAAACGTTGGCGGTGCGGAACGACTCGCTCTCGATCAAGCTGCGTAACGCGTCGAAGTTCGCGCGAGTTCATGTGTTCGCGGACCGCTATCACCCCGATCCTGTCGCGTATGCTGGCTTGAGTAAAGTGCGCGACGCGGAACCGTATGCGTTTGTGGCGGGCCGAGTCGATTCGGTTTACATCACAGGTCGGAATATTGGCGACGAGTATCGCTATATTCTGGATCGCAAGCAGGCTCGCAAATTCCCTGGCAGCATGTTGGAACGTCCGTCGCTGCTATTGAATCCTTGGGCCGTTCGCTCGACCGAGACGGGGCGAGTCGACGCTCAAGGGGGCGAGGCCTACATGAAGCGCCAGAGCGTGGAGGAATCGGCGGCTGATCGCATGGTAGCGAGTGGGGGAGGGATGGCGGCCGAAGCTGGCTTTGCGAACCTCGATTTCTTGAGCGAGTCGGCCTTTGTCCTGCTGAATCTGGTCGCGAACGAGAAGGGGGAAATCACCCTCCCCTTGAAGTCGCTCGGGGCTCACCAGCACTTTCATGTCGTCGCCGTCGATCCGCTGCAAGCCACGTATCGTTCGTTGGCGGTCGCCGAACCTGCCTCGCAGATGCTCGATCTGCGATTGGCGGAAGGGCTCGACCCCAAGGGACATTTCACTCAACAGAAGCAGACAACGGTCGTTTCGGCGGGGCAAGAATTTCAGCTGGCTGACCTCACCGCCAGTCGTTTCGAAGTCTACGACAGTCTTGCTCGCGTCTACGCCCTCTACACCACGCTCAGCAAAGATCCGAAATTGGCCGAGTTCTCGTTCATCGTGGAATGGCACAAGCTGAAACTCGACGAGAAACAAGCTCGTTACTCGAAGTATGCGTGCCACGAACTGAATTACTTCTTGCTGCGAAAGGACCCCGAGTTTTTCCAAACGGTGGTGAAGCCTTACTTGGCCAACAAGAAGGACAAGACCTTCCTGGATCACTGGCTCCTGAGCAGCGATATGACGAGCTATTTGGCGCCTTGGAGCCATAGCCAACTGAATATTGCCGAGCGGATCCTGTTGGGGGAACGTATCGCCGCCGAGAGACCACGCGCCTTGCGGCACGTCAGCGATCTGTTCCAGACGCTGCCGCCGAATATCGACGAGGCGATTCGGTTGTTCGATACGGCCGTCCGTGGCAGCGAGTTGGATGCCAATAGTGCGTTGCCGATGTTGGTTGATTCGACGAGACGCCAACTCGATGAGCGAGCCAAAGAGGCTTCCGACAGATTAGCCGAAGCTCCAGTTCCCGCACCGGCCGCGGAGCCTGCCGCGGTCGCGGCCACTGGCGCCTTGCCGCCGGGTGCGGCGGGAGGGCTGGAAGGGCGGTTCGGCGGCATGGCGGGCCGAGGCGGCATGGCGCGGCCGCAGCTCGAGGCCAAAAAAGCCGAGATGGATTTGGAGCGCAAGTCAGGGGCCCGTGACGGCGACGCACGGCGCGATTGGCGTGAGAAGGGGAGCAGTGACCAGATTGGCGCTGTCGTTGAGGAACGCCTGCGTGAACGGCAGTTGATGTTCGAACAGACGGAAGCCGAAGTCGCAGCCAAAGTGCGACAGCTCTACCGCAAACTCGATCCCACCATGGAATGGGCCGAGAACAACTATTACCACTTGCCGATCACCGAGCAGCATGCGGGGTTGATCACGGTCAATTCGTTCTGGAAAGACTACGCGGGGCGGAACGCGGCCCAGCCGTTCCTGTCACAGAACTTCGCCGCCGCCTCGCGTAACTTTACCGAAATGATGCTGGCGTTGGCCGTTCTCGATCTGCCGTTCGAGGCGCCCAAGCACGAAACCAAGATCGAAGGACGCAAACTGACCCTAAAGACCGGCGGACCGGTCGTCGTCTTCCACGAAGAGGTGAAAGCGGCCAAGCCTGCGGCGGGGACCGCGACGATTCTGGCGAGCCAGAACTTCTTCCGGCACGGAGATCGGCACCGTCAGGAAAACGGCGAGCAATTCGACAAGTATGTGACCGAAGAGTTTTTGACGCAGGTCATCTACGGTTGCCAAGTGGTGGTGACCAATCCCACGTCGACTCGCCAGAAACTGGCCGTGTTGACTCAGATCCCCTTGGGATCGATGCCGGTCATGAATGCTCAGGCTACCAAGACCACGTACCTGACGCTCGAGCCGTACCATACGCAGACAGTCGAGTATCACTTTTACTTCCCCGGACCGGGCGCATTTGCTCACTTCCCCGTCCATGTCGCGCGGAACGAAGAGTTGGTCGCGTCGACGTCGCCATTTGTGTTCCGCGTGGTTAAGGAACCGACCAAAGTGGACGCCGCTTCGTGGGATTATGTTTCGCAAAATGGTACTAACGACGAAGTGTTGGCGTTCCTGGAAAAGAGCAACGTTCAGCAGTTGAACCTGGAACGAATGGCTTTCCGACTCCGCGATAAGGCGTATTTCGAGAAGGCGACGAAGCTGTTGGCCGATCGCCATGTCTTCCATCCCGCGGTCTGGTCGTATGCCTTGCTGCATGACCTCCCGGGGGCGATTCAAGAGTACTTGCGGCACAACGACACGGTGATCAACGAGTGCGGCGGGCGATTGAGCAGCCCGCTATTGGTCATCGATCCCATCGAACGACGCTCGTACGAGCATCTCGAGTACAAGCCACTCGTTAACGCTCGAGCCCATGCTTTGGGCAAGCGGCGGCAGATTGTGAATGATCGCTTCCACGCTCAGTACCATGCCTTGCTGAAGCAGTTGAGCTATCAGCGGACATTAACCGACGACGATTGGCTGACGGTCACGTATTACTTGCTGCTGCAAGATCGCGTGGAAGAAGCTCTCGATGCGTTCGGTCATGTTGATCCCGCGAAGGCGGCTACTCGCCTGCAGTACGACTACTGTAGCGCGTATCTCGCGCTGTTCGCCGAGGACCTGGCGAAAGCCCGCGAGATCGCCGCGCGTCATGCCAAACATCCGGTGGATCGCTGGCGCCATACGTTTGCGACCGTGCTGGCTCAGATCGACGAGGCGGAAGGTAAAGCGACGTCGACCATCGATCAAGACGATCGCACTCAGCAGCAGACGCAGTTGGCGGCGACCGAGCCGGCGCTCGATTTCTCCGTCGAATCAGGCCAAGTGAATCTGAAGTATCAGAACGTACGCTCGGCGACGGTGAACTACTATGTGATGGATGTCGAACTGTTGTTCAGTCGCAACCCGTTCGTTCAGCAGTTCAGTGGTCAGTTCTCGGCGATCCGCCCCAATCATACGCAGACGCTGGAACTTCCGGCGGACAAGGTCACGCTGAAGGCGCCCCTGCCCGAGTCGCTTCAGAACCGCAATGTGTTGGTCGAGATCGTGGCCGGTGGACTGACCAAGTCGCAGGCCTACTACGCGAACTCGTTGTCGTTGCAGGTGATCGAGAACTACGGGCAGATTCGCGTGACGCACGTGGGGACTGGCAAGCCGGTCTCGAAGGCGTACGTCAAAGTGTATGCTCGCACGGCCAGCGGCGAGGTGAAGTTCTACAAGGACGGTTACACCGACCTGCGAGGCCGCTTCGAGTACGCGTCGCTCAGCACCCCCGATCTGGAAACGGCTGCTCGCTTCTCAATCCTGGTATTGAGTGACGAGCATGGCGCGACGGTCCGCGAAGCAGGAGTGCCTCAACGGTAACGGAAGTCCCAATCCCCCCCTGCTCCCCAAGCTTGCTTGGGGAGCAGGGGGCCGGGGAGTGAGCGACGGTCTTAATTCTTGTCAACAACTGATTCAAAAAGACATTTTTGAATTCCTTCGTGGAGTGTGAAGTAGTGCAACTCATGCTCCTTGGGGGCCAGCCCCCAAACCCCCGGGATTTTGGGAGGCATGGACTCGGGTGTTCAAGGTTCTTGTCGACGTGAAAGTGATGGGGTATCGTAGCGCGTGCTCGACGAAACGGAGCGAGGCTCTGTGGGGACACAATCTGGCAAGGGATAGTCGAGTCGAGGGTGCGTCAAGGACGCCGTGTCGTCTCAGGGTTGACCTGGGACGATCTTTTCATTGCTCCAGAGCACATCATTCTTGATTAGCGTGTTCAGGATTGTGAGCAGCTTCCGCATGCAGGCAACCAGCGCTGCTTCTTGGCTTTGCCACGAGCGAGTAGGTGTTGGTAGTGCGCGCCGGATTCTCTCGTTGCGGCACGTGGCGACCAAGGTGGCCATGTAGAGAACGCGTCGCACATGCACGCGGCCTCCCATCACAAAACGCTGTCCCTTCCAGGTTCCCGAGTCGCGATTGATCGGCGCGACGCCCACCAGCTTGGCGATCTGCTCGCGATTCAGTTTCCCCAGTTCGGGAAGGTCGGCGAGGATCGTGCTGATGGTGACGGCGCCGACTCCCTGCACGGAGTTCAAGATTTCGACCTTGCGCGCATTAACCGTGTCCGCGGCGACGCATTTCTCGAGCCGCGAATCGAGCACTTTTAGCTGCTTTTTCAGGGATTCCAGCGTCTGGCGAATGTAATCCTTGACCTCGTGATCTCCGGTCTGGAGCAACCGGTTGGACTCCTGATTGATGAGGTCCAGAAGTTGTGCACGACGGGTCACCAACGCGGCGATCTTCTCCTCGGCTTCGGACTTGGCGACCATGGGCGCGGGCTTCACGACTTGGCCGAAGGTCGCGATGACCTCCGCATCAATCGAGTCTGTCTTAGCGTCCCGGCCGATCCCCTTGGCGAAGTCGCGGACCTGTCGCGGATTGACGACCGCGACCGCAATCTGACGTTCTCCCAGCACTCTGACCAACGTCGACTCGTAGCCGCCCGTGGCCTCCATCACGACCAACACTCGGGACTTGTGCTTGAGCACCTTCACCAACTCACGGACTATGGCGTCGGTGGAGTTGTCGATCGTGAGACGCGTCTTCGAGTCGGGGAGAAAAACGTCCAACTGAGACTTCGACACATCGACGCCTACGAACAACGCAAACGACTCAGCTTCGTTCTTCATTACATCCCATCCTAGTTAATTCGAGCTGGCCGGAGCCGCTCATGCGACGGTGCGGGTTTGAAATGAACGGCTTGCGATCCAGCTCACCCACGGCCTTAGCGCCAAGGGGCGGTCGATCTACAATCCGTCGCTCTTCGCCAGTGCACCTAGCGAAGAATGTTCGTCCAGCGGAGAGGTTCGTGAATGACCTTCCGCGTGTCAACTACTCAGATACTAGGGGCGGATCGCGTGGGCAGCGGAGCACCGGCCCGCAGCAACTCTGTGCGTTGATTCACGCACTACTCGCTGAGCGTGGCGCCAAGGTTCTCGGTGACTGAGACCGGTGTTCGTGATGAACGTTTGGTCGTTCCCCTCCCCCTCGATCTGGGATGATAAAAGCAGGGGCTAACTTGCCCATTTCCTATTGATTTTAGGTGGGGAATCTGTTGCGCTACGAAGTAGATTCCAAGTCCAGGGGGGATTGCGGAAAAGGAGTACCGCTATGTTCTCCCACTGGCCCGAGTTCTTTTCGTCATGCCGTTCGCGTCTATCGGCGATCGCTCGCAGTTGCTTTTTGAGCCGCGAACGTTGGATCGAGAAATACTCACGACTCTCAGCCACGTTGCGCGGTCTCCGTAGCGAACGAGATCAGGCAAGGTTAGAGACTGAGCGACTGAAGTCCGCAAATCAGCAGTTGGTTGAAAGAGTGAAGTCGCTGGAAAGCGAACTTGCGCAGCCACGCAAGATTGAACTTCCGGTTGGCGAGCGGCCGCCAGGGCATCAGTACGGTGCAGGCTTGATCGCTCTCAGCGTCAACTTGGCCAGACAGGTTGGACTTCGACCGACAACTCGCGCGCTGTCGTTGTTTTTCCGTTGGCTCGGCGCCGATCAACCTGTGCCCACTTATCAATCGATTCGTGAATGGATGCGACGCATTGGGCTCGCGCGACACAGAAGCGCGGGAAGAAGCGCAAAGACGGCGTGTGGCTCGTGGACATCACGAATCAAATTGGTCGCGATCGAGTGCTCACGATCCTGCGTCCTCGCAAGCGATTCAAACAGGAGAAGATGGCGCCGCTTCGGCTTCGTGACATGGAAGTGCTCGCGGTGATTCCTGGCCAGCAATGGGGCGCAAAGAGGTCGGCGACGTGTATCGCGCGACCGCTGAATTGCGTGGCACTCCCCGCGCGGTGCTGTCCGATGGCGCCGTGGAACTGCAAGAGCCCGTGGAAACGCTGGGAACAGCGAGAAAAAGGCCGCTTCAGTTGCGGGACATGAAACACTTCTTGGCCAATCAATTGGAGAACTCTCTGGCCAAGGACCCGACCTATCAGGAGTTTCTCGGGAAGCTCAGTGGCCTGCGTTTGGTGCTTCAGCAGACGGAACTTGCTCACTTCATTCCGCCGCCCATGAAGCTGAAGTCTCGCTTCATGAACCTCGCGCTGACCTTGCGATGGACGCACGCGGTTCTCTGGCACTTGGCGCACCCGGAGTCGCGAAGTCGCCGCAAGATTAGCGTCGAACGCATGAATGACAAGCTTGGCTGGCTGAGGGCTTTCGAGCCCGCTATTCGTTCATGGACGGCTTGCCACGAGATCATCGGGGCCATTCTGGACTGGGTACGTCAGCGCGGCATCTATCGGGGCGCATGCGCGTGACTTTGGGCGGCGCTTCCGGCGGCGAGCGACAGATGCGCTGAGCAAGCACTTCGTAGACAAGACGCGATTCTTCCTTCGCCTCCAAGAACGTCGCTTGAAAGCTGACGAACATCTTCCCTTGAGTACCGAGGTGCTTGAATCCGCGTTCTCTCGCTACAAGCAACTGATACGCCAACACGTCAAATGGGGACTGAGCGGCTTGCTAATCTCCCTCCCCACGCTTCTTGCCCCAGTCACCGCGAGCGAAGTCACTCACTCTCTGGAACAGGTGAGCGTCAACGAGCTTCGCACCTGGACGAAGACCGTCCTTACCGAGACTTATGCCACGCAACGGACCAACATGTACAAGGACGCTCGCTCGACTAAGGCGACGCGGAAAAAACGCGCAACACGAATTCCCGTCGACGTTTGAAGGTTTTATCATCCCACCCTCGATCCCCCTCCCCAAGCAAGCTTGGGGCGAGGGAAGACACGCCTTAGCGATTGAAAATTCTATTGACATCCGCTTCAGCAATTCCCTCGACTCCCGACACATCCACTTCGATGCCTCGCCAACTCATCAATTCCGGGACGGATTTGTCAGTCAATTGGGTTCTTGCCAGGGAAACTCTTCGCAGGTGAGGCAGGCTCTTGATCGATGGAAGTATGCCGTCATCTACTGGGCAATAGCTTAAGTCCAATTCCTCAATGGACGTTAACAGTGAAATCGAACTAATGTCCGCGCAAACTCCGTCTCTCAATTCAAAGGTCGCACTATAAAGCGAAGAGGCTGATGTTAGCTTCTGAGTGAATCGGCCGGTTACTCCACGATATGCTACAATCGTGACCGACTTGAGAGCTTTCAGGGACGATAAGAAATCAAAGTCCGAATCTTGCCCACGGTTTACAGAGATCGTCAAATTGCGAAGGCGTTCAAGTTTCGATAGATGGCGAAGACTTGCGCTATCCTCTACGTCAACATGCAAACTCTGCAGGTTGACCTTGTTCGCGATCCATGACAACTGCGAACCGTCTACTTTCCCAAGTGCCAGATGTTCAAGATTCTGAAACCGGGCGATCTCCTTCAAATACGGCTCATCGGACTTCGCACCATCGCAGAGCCATACGAGTAAATTCGTGTCATTCAGCAGGCTGAGTTCATAGGGGGTTACGCACGTTATCGCTCCATCTCGCAACCAAAGAGAATCTATTGGCAGTCCAGGGCGATTGAATGCGGAAGGCGTTGTCCAAGTTTCCGGGGCACTCGCCTCGCCGAGTATGACGCGACCTCCCGCCTCCACGATACGATGAATGGCAGTTTCGCGCTTCTGCTGGATGTTCCCTTGGTAAATGAAGTACGCAAATGCAAAGAGAAGCGTAAGGGCTGCAGTGCAGAGAATTTTCTTCATCGCTCACCTTCGAGACTTGCAATATTGTGGCCGGAGAAGAATGGCCAAGCAAGCCGAGGCGTTCTCTGAGAAGATGCTAGCGCCGACATCACGGGGGGATGCGGAAGTCGATCGACCACGGATCACACCGATGACACGGATCAGGTGTTGCGCAAGGCCTTTGCGACGTGCAATACGTAGCGCCCACGCCGAGCTTTTCGCATCGACGGACTGGAGGTCCGTCGTACGGGGGTTCTCGAGCAAACCAAGCAATCGTGATTAGTGGATCAGCGTGGTATCGCGAGCGAATTCGTCGTTGAACTCGTAGGGATAGAAGTGTTTCGCGATGTCCTGGGAAAGGACAACCAGGAACTTGCGTTGGAACTGGGCGTCGGTCGTTTCGCTGACATGCTGGCCGCCGTTCAGCGGGAACGAGAAATTGGGCATGGTGCGGCGGAAGACCGAGTCGCCGCCCTGGGACATGTCGTACACGGTGACCGTCACGTTGGCTCGTCCCTTGAACATCGTGGCGTCTTCATGCAGTCGGTAGCCATCCAGGTCGATGCCAACCACCATGTCGGCGTTCACCGCCTTGCCGATGTCGCGGTAGTCCATCTGGTCCCAGTCGTTGTTGTCGACCCAGTCGGCAACTTCTTGCTGCCGCACGACCTTGATGTTCTTCACATTCTGTCGCAGGTGAGTTTCGACAAGCTGAGACAGGATCGACGCCGCGGCTCCGGGGTCGTAGCTTGACGTGTTCGCCACGCAGACCACCGCCACTCGCTTGCCCTGCAACCCATCGAACTCGGCGGGCACTTTGTTGCCGCGGATGATGTAGATCAGTTGAGCGGCCGCGCCAACACAGCCGGTTGACGGCAGCGTGAGGCCGGCGATCGCCAACAACACGCAATACAATCGAGCTACCTGCTTATACCGTCGCATGGGACTTCCTTGTTCCAGTGCTACGCAGTGATCTCTATTCGCCCACTAACCAGCGACGCACGGCCCAATCGATCAGGGTGATCGTGATGATGCCGAGCAACACCAGGATCATGCGTCGTTCGTCGGGGACGAATCCCCACCAGCGGCCGCGCCAGGCAGTGACGAGCGTAAATGGGCAAGAGGCCAGCGCGGCGAGTCCCAAGAGGAAGCCGCCGAAATTCGCATGTGCCGATCGGTCGGGTCGGCCCCGGATGAGCCATGCCCAAGAGGTGGTCATGCCGCACGAAGGACACCGAGTTCCCGTCAATTGCACAATCGTGCAAGGCGGGAGTCCCAGGCCTTGATGCGTGCCGAATCCCTCGGGACTGGGGGCCAGCCAAGCGGCCGCTCCCCAAAGGCACCCCAAACCAATCCCTACCAAACCCAAAAACGCTCGCTGAACCCGGTCCAGCGAGGGTGGCGAAGAATAGTGGGCCGGGGCGGACATGGCAAGAGCGGATTCTCAGGGTTCGCGAAAGACAAACCGTTCAATGGAAGTCGCCTTCCCCGTCGTGGGATCCAGAGTGACGATGGAACCGTTGAGTCGCACATCCCCCTTGGCTACCTCGAATTCCGTCGGCCGGAACGTCAAGGTCGTTTCCCACACGCGATCGATGCGACGACCCAAGATGCTGTGGTGCGGCCCGGTCATGCCGACATCACATTGAAAAGCGGTCCCCCCCGGCAGGATCTGTTCGTCCGCCGTCGGCACATGCGTATGCGTCCCCAGCACCGCGGTCACTCGACCATCCAGATACCGGCCCATCAACTGCTTATCACTGGTCGCCTCGGCGTGGAAATCAACCACCCGCACCTGCACCTCGGAAGGGATCTCCGCCAACACTCGGTCGGCAGCCGTGAACGGACAGTCGGCCGGTCGCATGAACACTCGACCCAAAAGACTGACGACCGCCACCTGCACGCCGTTGGCCGCCTTGACCACGGTCCAAGGTCGACCTGGCGCCGCCGCTGGAAAGTTGGCCGGCTTGACCACCCGAGCGTCTTCCTCGAGCACAGGGTAGATCTCTTTGCGACGATAGATGTGATCACCCAGCGTCACGCAGTCGACCCCTGCCCCAACCAAGTCGAAGAAAATCTGCGGCGTGATTCCGGAGCCTTCCGCCGAGTTTTCGCCGTTCGCGATGACCAAGTCGAGTCGTTGTTCGCGGCGAATGCGCTCCAGGAAATGCAGGATCACTCGCCGACCCGGCCGTCCCACCACGTCTCCAATCAGCATGACGCGCATGGGGGAAGACTCCTACCGCGCCACTTCCGTGAAGCGGGCCTCGCGGACCACGGTGATCTTGATTTCGCCGGGATAGGTAAGTTGTTCCTCGAAAGCCTTGGCGATGTCGCGAGCGATCTTCGCCGCCTTCGCGTCGTCGGTGTCCCTGGAGCTAGCCAACACTCGCAGTTCGCGGCCCGCTTGGATGGCAAATGCCTGTTCGACGCCAGGGAAGCCAAGTGCGATCGACTCGAGTTCTTCCATGCGTTTGACGTAGCGTTCGAGCGATTCGCGGCGAGCACCAGGACGGGATGCGCTGCAGGCATCGGCGGTGGCGACGAGCACCGTGTAGGGGTTCTTCGTGGTGATGTCGTCATGGTGACCCAAGGCGGCGTGCACGATCTCCTCGCGCTCACCGTGACGCTTCAACAAGTCGGCGCCAATCTTGGGGTGCCCCCCCTCCAATTCGTGATCCGCCGCCTTGCCAATGTCGTGCAGCAGGCCGCAGCGGCGAGCGATGTCGCCGTTCAACCCCACCATCTCGGCTAGCATACCGGAGAGGAACGCGACCTCGATGCTGTGTCGCAACACGTTTTGGCTATAGCTGGTACGGAAATGCAGTCGTCCCAGCATGTACGCCAACCGCGGATGCAAGTTTGGAATGTCGACTTCCTGGGCGGCGGCCTCGCCCTTCTTCTGGATCAACTGCTCAATTTCCTTCGACGTCTCCGCGACCAGTTCCTCGATTCGCGATGGATGAATGCGACCATCCGCGATCAGCTTGTTCAAGGAGAGGCGGGCGACCTCGCGTCGCACGGGATCGAAACCGCTGACGATGACCACGCCCGGCGTATCGTCGATGATCACATCCACGCCGGTCGCTTTTTCGAACGCGCGAATGTTGCGACCTTCGCGACCGATGATGCGTCCCTTCATCTCGTCGCTGGGGATGTCGACCGTGCTGGTTGTGCTCTCCGCTGTATGAGCCGCGGCATAACGATGCAGAGCGGTCAGCAGGATGTCGCGAGCTTTCTCGTCCGCCAACTCGGCGACGCGTCGCTCGTGTTTGGCGATCCGATTCCCGACTTCATGAGCTAGCTCGTCTTCCAAGCGATTCATGAGCCGCTGAGTCGCTTCTTCGCGGTTCAAGCCGCTCAGTTGATGCAACGTCTGCCGCTCGGAATCGATCAACTTGGCTAGCTCTTCCTGGCGGCGAGTCGTTTCTTCGAGCCGCTCTTTGGCCTTTCGCTGGGTGTCCTCGGCGATCTTGCCCTGCTTCCGCAAATCTTCGGCTTGCTGGACAACCGTTTCTTGGCGTTTGTCGAGCAGTCGTTCGCGCTCCCGCAGTTCCTCGCGGACTTTCCGCAGCTCTTCTTCGGCGAGCGATTTCTGCTTGAGCGTTCGTTCCTTGATTTCGAGATCGGCCTCGCGAATCTTGGACGACGCGTCTTGTTCGGCGCGCCCCAATATATCGCGTGCTCTCGACTCGGCGTCCTGACGGCGCAAGCGGTCGAGCGCACGGATAGCGATGAATGACACAATGGCGGACGCGATCGCCGCGACCAATGCAGTAAAGACGTAGCCCACGTCGTATGTCCTCGGATAGCGGTGCCTGCCTGGGCGCGCCCGAGGAGCGAGAACAAGAGAAATTCGTGAATTGGCGTAGGAGTCAAGTCTCCGACGCCTTGGAACGGCGTCGAGCCCAACTCATACGTCAGTCACGAACAACTCAGCGATTCGGCGTGTCGTCAGGACTGCGTTGCTCCCAAGGAGTCACTCGCAGTCCTAGACAGCCTCCGCGTACTTGTCCTCCCCAGGAGACTTGTCCTCCCCAGGAGTCTTCGTCGCGGATCGAAATGGAATGTGTCAGCCGACCCCAGGCTCGTAACCGCACGCTGACTGGCCTCCGCCCCGGAACGATTCGACAGGCGCCGACGACTCGGACAGGAACTGGCTGCATGACAACCGGTTCACCGTTCCATAGTCCGCATATCCATCGAAGGATGGCGAGAAGTAAGTCCATCGCTGCCTCTGGCGGTATCCACGCCATGGGGAAATTCTGAGTACCAGATCGGAACCATGCCAAGTCGTCACCCTCGCTCACGCTCGCGGCTGACACAGGAACTTCAACGCTCCTGGACTTCCGCAGGCGCTAGTGGTCGACCATCATGGGGTCCAAACCCCGCACAATCAACGCGTTGGGATGCCGTGACGCAGAATTGTCGCGCAACGACTCCCCTCGTTTGTCGATCGTGCCACAGTCATGTTACCAGAGTCTGCCTAGACTGCAACTATCGGAAGGCCGCGACGTGTCACCAATCGACCCTTTTGAGCGTCGGCTCGTCGCTAATTGGCCACCCCACCAATGGTGCGACTTGTCGGTCTTGGTTGGTGTTTCCGGCGGGGCGGATAGTGTCGCGTTGCTCCACGGTCTCGCCCGAATTCGACTTGCCGGACCAGGACGGCTGCTGGTCGCGCACTTTCATCATGGCCTGCGAGGGGCCGCGGCCGACCAGGATGCGGAATTCGTGCGGAATCTTGCCCAACGCCTCGGACTGTCGTGCCACATCGGAGTCGTGGAAGGGGCTTCGCGATCCGGGGAACAAAAAGCCAGCGAGTTGACTCTCCGACGGGAACGATATCGTTTCTTCCGGGAAACGGCCCACCAGTGCGGGGCTCGGTACGTTGCCGTCGCCCACACCGCGGACGACCAAGCCGAAACAGTGCTGCACCGGCTGATTCGCGGCACGGGGCTGGCCGGATTGGCTGGAATTCCTCGCATTCGCCCCCTTTCGCCCGCCGTCACGCTCATCCGCCCTTTGCTCACGCTCCCCCGTCAACCACTGCGTCACTACTTGGAGCGACTCGGGGAGTCGTTTCGCGAGGATGGCTCGAATGCCGACCTGCGGTACACTCGTAATCGCATCCGCAGGCGGTTACTTCCTCGCCTAGCGAAGGACTACAACCCTCAAGTCGTGCCGGCGCTCACGCGATTGGCGTCGCAAGCGGCCGAGGCTCATGTGGTCATGGAGTCGCTCGCCCGGGATCTGCTCGTGCGGACCCTGCTCGCCTCAAGCCCAGACCAAGTGCGACTCGACCCGGAACCGCTGCGGTCCGCTCCACTTCTCCTGGTGCGGGAGTCGCTGTTGCTGTTATGGCGCGAAAAAGGTTGGCCGCTCGGGGAAATGACCGCCGAGCACTGGAACGAACTCGCCCAAAAGATCGTCGCCGACGATTCCTCCGGGGCTTCTCGTACGGACTTCCCGGGGAGGGTGCGAGTGAGCCCGCGGAATGACGCGGGCTGGGTTGTCCTCGAGCGGAGCGACGGACTGGAAGTCCGTCGTACGAAGTAGCCCGCTCACTTCGTGAGCGGTCAGCCGCGTGGCCATCGAGCGCCCGTCGCCGTCAGCCCATCCGCGTCGAGCACAGCTCGCCGCGGATCGACGGACTAGAAGTCCGTCGTACGAAGTAGCCCGCTCACTTCGTGAGCGGTTAGCCGCATGGCCAACGAGCGCCCGTCGCCGTCAGCCCATCCGCGTCGAGCACCGCTCGGCGCGGAACTTCCTCAACAAGTTACTCAACGGGGCCCTGGACTCCGCCCGTGTAACGCTCGCCGTCTGGCTTTTCGCCGTGCAGCACGGCTTGTTGGTAACCGCCTTGAGCGGCGAAGTAGAGGAACAGCAGCAAGTAGCCCACCGCCATGGCGGCGGGGACGGCGGCGGTCCACTTCAACGCCATACGGCCGCCGTAGATGCCCGCGGCGCCGACTTGTGGCTGGTCGGTTTTTGCGTGCGTCTTGGCCTCTTCCCACCACTGCTGCAATTGAGCCGTGTCGGCCTTGAGTTTTTCGTTGCCCGGTTGAGTTTCGAGCAATGCGGCAGTCTGGGCCAGTTCCTTGCCTTCATCGCTGACCACGGCGACCTTGCGGCCGTCGAGTCCCGAGATCTTGGGGAACATGAGGAAGCCGTTTTGGTCAGTTGACTTGTAGCGGTCGTACGCCTCAGCGCTGACTTCCTTCAGGTTCTCCGACGCGAAATAGTCTTGCTTGTAACCGATGCCGGGGCCTCCCAAGAGACCGGCGGAGAGCATGCCGATGCCGCCCATCGCGCCCATGGTGAGTGCACCGCCCTTGGGGAAACGTTCACCCACAACACCCAGCATGGTGGGCCACAAGAAGGTCTTGCCGATGCCGTAGATGGTCGCCGCGGCGATGATCGCGAAGCCGGCGGTCGCAGCGCCCAAGGCATACAAACCGACGGCGCCCAACACGGCGCTCATCAGCAACAGACCGATCGGATTGATGCGTTCGACAATCGGACCCGCGAAGAACCGCAGCACGAACATGAGCGCCGAGGTGTAAATGAAGAGCAGCATTTCCTTGCCTTGAATCACGTTCTTCATGATGTTCGTGATCCAGCTGTCGGTGCCGAGTTCCACGTAACCGACCATGGCGTGCAGCACGAGCAACAGCAGCAGCACGGGCGAGGCGAACTGCGCCAGCATCGTGCCGACATCGACGCCCGCTTCACGAGCTTCGGATTGCGGGAACTTTTCTTTCAGGATCATCAACCCGTACATCAGGGTCGGGACGAGGAACAGTCCGAGCGGGATTTCCCAACGCAGGTGCGTCACGGCCGCTTCGTTACCGACGAAGGCATAGCCAATCAAGCCGCCCAGGATCAGACCTCCCGGCCAACCGGCATGCAGGATGTTCAGGTAATGGGTCTTCTGCTTGGGGTATAGGGTGGCCACGAGCGGGTTAATCACGGTTTCGCACAAGCCGTTGCCCAGTGCGAACATGAACATCCCGATATAGAGGCACCAGTAGGTCGCATCCTTGCCCATGGCCGCGTAAATCGGCGTGGCGGCCAGCGTGATAACCGCCGACAGGGCGTGCAGCAGGAACGCGATGACCATCAACGGCTTGTAGCCCACCCAGTCCGCGATAAAACTGCAGACGATGATGGTGACGCCGAAGCCGACGAGCCCGCCACCGGTGATCGTGCCTAATTCACTCTTCGTAAAGCCGAATTGAGCGCCCCAATCCCCGAGCACGCCGCCGCGCACGGCGAAGCCGATGCCCGCCGCGATCAGAGTGAGGAAACTGGCGATAAACAAGTTCCGATTGGATGTTGAGTCTGGAGAACCGCTCGATGTACTCATGCCCGATTGCCCTTGTTGCCTGGCTGGTAAGTCTTGTTCGACAGCGTGGTTCCGCCTGTGGAACACTCGTCGAGATCCTGGGGAAGGCTAAGAGTATAGCGGGAAAAGGTGGGCGGTAAACCAGTTTAGAGAGGGACTTTCGACCTGAATGTCTGGCTCGACCTTGACCCTGGCTTTGCTTTCCGCCTAGGATGCCGGGTCGAAGGGACCGATAAGGAGATCGGGAGACTGGCGAAGGAACGCCTCATGTCCGCATTGCAGAGCCACCGAGCACGCTGGGGAGGAGCCGTCGCGGGCGCGATCTTGGCCCTCGCGCTGGTGGTGCGTCTGGGGGCCGGCTACTGGTGGCAAGAGCGTCTCCCCCCAGAGAAGTCGTTGGCGTTCGGCGATAGTGAAAGTTACTGGTATTTGGGCCAGAAACTAGCGCGGGGCGAGTCTTTCGAGTTTGGCTCGCCTGGGGCCAAGATCTTTCGCACGCCCGGCTATCCAGTGCTGTTGGCGATGCTCTTTCGTCTGCTAGGCGACGACTCCCCTGCCCCGCTGGTTGTGCGTTCACTCAGTGCGATCTGCGGCACGGCGGCCGTGGCCGCTGTCATGGGGTTGGCGTGGCGGATGTTTGGCGCCCGTCCCGCGCTGCTCGCCGGACTCGTGGCGGCCGTGCATCCCGAAGTCGTTTCCCTGGGGGTATTTATCCTCAGCGAAGCGCCCTTTCATCCGCTGCTGGTGCTGAACATCCTGTGCGTGCGCGAAGCGTGGCTGGCGGCCGCGAAACTCAATGATAATCCCGTGACCAAGGGAGCAAACGCAGGTCGCCGCGACCGCATCTGGGCTTTGCTCGCGGGAGTAACCGCTGGTCTCGCCACGCTGATGCGACCCAGTTGGCTGCTGTTCTTGCCCTATTTCCTGGCATTCGGCTCGTTGACGTCCGCGGGACGCTCGCGAGTAGTGCGGCTTGTGCTACCGCTGCTGGCCGGCTTGTGCGTCGTGATGGCGCCGTGGTGGTGGCGGAATTATGAGGTGACGGGACGTTTCGTGCCGACCACGTTGCAGGTCGGCGCCAGCCTGTACGACGGTTGGCATCCCGAGGCGACTGGAGCCAGCGATATGCGGTTCACGCCGCAATTCATCGCCGATCAGCGAGCCGCCGATGCAGCGGCTAAAGGTCCATTGACTGACACGTTTGAAGAACGACTCGACCGCCGACATCGGGATGCAGCCCTGCAATGGGCGTCGGCTCACCCTGGTCGAGTGCTGGAATTGATGGTGATCAAACTGGGACGAATGTGGAGCCCGCTGCCGAACGCGAGGGAAGTTGGCGGCGCCTTGGTGCGACTCGTCACGCTCTGCGCCTACATGCCGCTCATGGGGCTGGCCGTGTGGCAGACCGCGCGACGCTGGCGAGCAGGATCGGCCGACTGGATCGTTTGGCTCCCGGCGATCTACTTGACCAACCTGCATGTGATCTTCGTCAGCTCGTTGCGATATCGCCAACCAGCGCTGCTTCCTTTGATCGCGCTCGCGGTAGGAGGTCTCGGCGAGTGGTGGTGGAGACGGCGGGCGGGAGGCGCAGCATGAGCCGCGTCGACGCCGCCTCATCGTCCGCTAGTGGAAGCCCGGCATTGTCGAGCCACTCGACGTCGTGCTGGGGACGTTTTTGCGCTGGGGTGCGACATCTCTCGTTCCTGATCGCCATCATCACCGCGGTAGGCGCGGTTGGTTGGATCTGGCTGGAAAACCGCTTGAATGACGAGATTCGGGTTTCGATGGAGCGGCGGTTTCAGCAGCGATTGCAATACTCGCCGCTGTCTGTCTCCATCCGTTCCGCTCGTCGGATCGACGGCCCCGATCCGCGCGACCAAGGCATCGAAGTACGTGGCGTTGAAGTCCGCGACAAACGCACGGACGAAGTGGTCGCCGCGGTCGACGAGATGTGGTTGGCATGCACGTGCGGCCTGCAGGATCTGTTGAATCAACGAGTCGTCGTGCGGCACATCACGATGCGTCGGCCGCGCATCTCCATTGCCGGCTCTTGGAAAACCTGGGAGGGATGGGACCGCTGGTTTACCACGCCCGAACCGACTGGGGAGCCATGGCCGACCGTGGTTGTCGAGGAAGGAACTTTAGAATGGACCTATGGACCCGCGGGGCGACGCTCGCCGGTCACATTGCGCGGTGTTGATCTCGTGGTGCGACCGGCCAGTGGAGATGACCGCCGAAGTCTCGGCTGGACAGCTGGTCAGAATTCGCGTAGCTCTGGCGTGAACCCAATCGGCGAGAGTGCAACTCAACCAACTCAACGTGAGTCGCTCGTTCACGTACGGCTGTCAGCCGCGGGCGACATGCTGGAGAAATTGGAGGCGGACCTGCTGTGGGACCGAATTGGCGGCGACTGGCGCGCTCGTGGCCGAACCGCGGGCCTACGAGTCGCCCGCGATTTAATCGGATTGCTGCCCGAGGACTGGTCGTCTCAGATCCCAGGCTGGAGGACTGTCGAGGCTCGCGGCGAGTTGGCATTCGAGTCTCATTCGCCCGAGGCGGCGGACCAGCCGCCTTCCTTCACGGTCACGGGAGAATTTCAGGAGGGACAATGGTCGGACCCGCGAGTTCCTTCGCCGGTCACGAACCTGGAATTGTCGTTTGTCGCCAATAACTCGGGGCTGGAGATTCGGCGACTGGCGGGGCGTTGCGGACTGGCGGAAATGTCGGGGACGCTGCGAGCCGAAGGATGGCGCAGCGGCGGAGAAGTCGATGCGACGTTGCGGCTCCGCCGATTCGACTTGAATCGAGCCTGGGTGGATTTGCTGCCGGCCGAATTGCGGTCGCATTGGGAAAAATTCGCCATCCATGGGGAATTCGACGTCGACTTGGAAGGGCATTACGACGGTCGCGAGTGGTCGCCCTGTGGTGTCGTCGTTGGACGGCGTATGTCGGCTCAGCCGCACTGGTTTCGCTATCCGCTGGCGGACGGATTTGGGCGGGCGGAATTTCAGGGAGGCCGAGTTCGCTCGCATGACGTCGTCTTCACGACTCAGGGTAAGCCGATTCTGGTGGAGTTCGATATCGCGAACCCAGGTCCGAAGTTCACGGGATATGTCGCGGTGAAAACGCCCGAGGGGGTGGCGATCGACGCTCAGTTGATTGGAGCACTGCCCGGCGCCGCCGCCGACTTTGCTCGCTCGCTTCAACCGCGCGGCGAGGTGGTGATTGATGGACGCATTGAACGGCAGGCGCCCGAGTTGCCCTTTGCTCGTCGCGCCGATCTGACTTTCCGCCGTGGATCATTGCAGTTCACTCGCTTTTCTTACCCGGTCGAGAAGATCGAGGGGAAGGTCAAGATGGTGGACGATGTGTGGGAAATCGGCGAGTTGACGGGGCGTAATGATGTGGCATACATCGTCGCTCGCGGCGTGTGGAACAAGCTGGAACCAGTCAACGCCCTGAAGCTCGACATCGAAGCGTACGACGTGGCGTTGGAAGAGGAACTGCGGACGGCGTTGTCGCCCGCCATGCAACGATTGTGGGCGCAGTTCCAGCCTCGCGGCACGATCGACTATGTCGCGATGGGGCTGAAGTACCCCGACGAGCAGCGTGGTCTGGGGCTCGATATCACTTTGCAGAAGAATCCACCGTCCCAGAATGTCGAGGGACGTAACGTGACGATCCGACCGCAGAATTTTCCCTATCCCTTCGACAACGTCACCGGAACGTTGCGCTACGTCAATGGTCAACTAAAGATTGAATCGTTGCGAGCCGAACATGCGCGTTCGGTCTTTCGAGCTCGGGGGCGCGGGCGAGTCGAACCGACGGGGCGCTGGCAGATACAGCTGGGCGAGTTCGCCGTGGATCGATTGCAAGTCGATCACGATTTAGCCTCCTCGTTGCCCGCTTCGGCCGCCGCGATTCTGGCCAAGGCGAACTGGACGGGAATGCTGGGGGTGGATGGACGGTTGTCGGTTCAGGGAGGCGCCGGGCCGAACGAGTTGATGCAAGCGAGTTGGGACATACGCGTTGATGTCGAAAACGGCAATCTGGCGCTCGTGACGCCGATCGAACAGATTCGCGGATCCACTCAATTGGTCGGCGCTTGGAATGGCCGCGAATGGAGTTCCGCCGCGGAACTCGCGCTCGACTCGCTGTTCATCCGCGGCGTCCATCTCACTCGTCTGCAAGGACCGGTCATGCTGTCCGCCACGCAGATCATCGTGGGAGATACTTGGTTGGCCAACCGGCCTCAGGATCGAGTGCCGCGGCCGGTGACCGCCAAATTGTTTGATGGACAGGCGTCGGCGGATGCGGTGTTGTATTTGGGCGAGGATGTTGGGTTTCGGTTTCAGGCGGGGATTCAAAACGCGAGTTTGCAGCAGGTGGCTCGCGAGCTGGCTACCGGTCGTCGCGACATGTTGGGGCGCGCGTTTGCGACTTTGCAGATGGAAGGGACGACTCGTGGGCCCCATACCTGGCGCGGGTTGGGGAAGGTGACGTGTCGCGACACCAGCATCGAGCAATTGCCGGTCATGAACGCGATCGTCAAGGCAAACGAACAAAAACGGACCGAATCGTCCTTGGCACTGAGCGACGTGGATTTCAGCATCCAAGGAGATCGCGTTTATTTCGATCGCATCGACCTCAAGGGGGAGGCGATGACGCTCAAGGGGAGCGGCGAAATGACGTTGAATCGGATCGTCGACCTCCAGTTCTATACGCTGATGGGGCGGGACGACTTCTGGGTGCCCGTGGTGAGTCCCGTGTTGGCGGAAGCCAGCAAGCAGATGTTGGAGATTCGCGTGAAGGGGCCGCTCGAGTCGCCAGTGATCGACCGCAAAGTGGTCCCCGCGATCAACGATGCGGTGCGACAGATGTTCCCCGAGTTAGCCAATGGCGACGAGCCGCCGTTGGTCAATCGTATTCCCACTCCGCGTCAAATCATGCAACGCGGCTTACAGCCGATCCGCTGATCGGCGACTTCGGCTTTTTCCCCGCGAAAAGCCCAGCTTGCTCAACATTGGAACGGACGTCGTGTTCCGTCCGAGGCGCGACGCATCGCCTTGCGTTCGAGAAGCTCAACAGAGATACTGCCGCTGTTTTTCCGCCATTTTTTCCTGTTCGTACAAGTTGGCAAGGCAAGGGCTTGAGCCAGGCGGGTTCGGCCTTAGGCCTCATTGAAGGATAACCATGCGATTCACGAAGATGCACGGTGCTGGGAACGACTATGTGTACGTTGATTGCGTCCGACAGGCGGCGCCCGCCGAGCCGGCGAAGTTGGCGGAGCGGATTTCGCACCGACACTTTGGCGTCGGCAGCGACGGGCTGATTCTGATTCGGCCCTCGGAAGTGGCCGACGCGCGAATGCAGATGTTCAACGCGGATGGCAGCGAATCGGAGATGTGCGGCAATGGCATCCGCTGTGTCGCGAAGTTTGTCTACGACCACGGGATCGCTCGTAAGCCGACATTGAAGATCGAGACCGGAGCGGGAATCCTTACGCTCGAAGTAGAGACTCGCGGGGGACTGGTCGAACGCGTGCGGGTCGACATGGGGCCGCCCATTCTGGAACCGTCGCGAGTCCCCACGAAACTGGCGGGGGGAAAGCCCGGCGAGCCAGTCGTGGAGGTTCCGCTGGGGATCGATGGCGTGTCGCTGGCTGGAACCTGCGTCTCGATGGGAAATCCCCACTGCGTGATTTTCGTCGAGAAGGCGAGCGACGAACTTGTTTTGGGCGTGGGACCAAAAATCGAACGCCACGCGAACTTTCCAGCGCGAGTCAATGTCGAGTTTGTGGAGGTCATTTCGCGGACGGAAGTGCGACAGCGCACCTGGGAGCGGGGATCGGGCGAGACGTGGGCCTGCGGCACGGGGGCGAGCGCGGTGTGCGTGGCGGGAGTGTTGGCGGGACGCACGGAGCGGCGGATCGTGAACCACTTGCTGGGCGGCGATTTGGAGCTGTTGTGGAACGAGCAAGACAATCACGTTTATATGACAGGGCCGGCGGTCGAGGTTTTCTCGGGCGAGTGGCCCGACTCGTAGTGCGCTGACGCTAGGGGTTTTGGCCATCGCTGGGAAACCGATGTACGACGGACTTCTAGTCCGTCGATTGGGTCCGCGCAGCGTGGCATTTGTCACTCGTCGTGCGTTTGGACAACCCTGTTCGTCGGTACGCATAGTCAGCACGGATAGACAGCACGGTGGAGTATCGCGACATGTCGGAGACAACGCCGCAAGTATTGACCGTGTCGCAGTTGACATCTCGAGTCAAGGATGTGCTGGAGGGCGAGTTTCCCGAGGTTTGGGTGGGGGGGGAGATCTCGGACTTGTCCCAGTCGCATGCGGGGCACATCTACTTTACGTTGAAGGATGCGAAATCCCAGATTCGCGGAGTGATTTGGGCCAGCACCGCGGCTCGTTTGAAGTTTCGGCTGCAGGATGGTTTAGCGGTAACCTGTCGCGGCGGCGTCGAGGTGTATGCGCCGCGCGGATCGTATCAACTGATCGTGCGGCAGATTGAACCGCAAGGCGAAGGAGCATTGCAACTCGCGTTTCGCCAACTGCATGCCAAGCTGGCTCAAGAAGGTTTGTTTGACGCGCGGCATAAACAGCCGCTCCCCGCGTTTCCGCGGCATGTTGCATTTGTGACGAGTCCCACGGGGGCGGCGATTCGCGACTTTCTGGAGGTGGTCAAGCGTCGTTGGCCGGGGTTGCATGTGACCGTGGTTCCCGCCAAAGTTCAGGGAGCGGGAGCGACGGACGACCTGGTCCGCGGCATCGCCCTCGCTCATCGCTTAGATCCCGCCCCCGATGTGCTGGTGGTGGGACGAGGAGGCGGAAGTCTTGAGGATTTATGGTCCTTCAATGAGGAGCCCTTGGTCCGGGCTGTCCATGGATCGCGGATTCCCGTCGTATCGGCCGTGGGGCACGAAATCGACGTGACGCTGTGCGATTTGGCGGCCGACGTGCGAGCGCTGACGCCCACCGAGGCGGGTGAACTGGTGACGCCGTCACGGGACGAGTTATTGGCCGATTTGCGACAGGCGCGAGACCGATTGGCGGCGGCGTTGAGGCAGCGTGCCGCAAGTGCTCGGCAGCGTTGGCAAAGCTTGGCGGATCGACGCTGTTTCCGTCGACCGTTCGACGCGATTTACGAATGGCGTCGGCGGCTCGATGAACTCGACGCGCGCGCCGGCGTCGCCATCCGGCGACGGATGGAACGGGCTCGCGAGCGTCTGCAATTCGACGCACAGCGATTGGAAGCATTGAGTCCCCTGGCGGTGCTTACTCGTGGTTACAGCGTGACGTCACGCGAGCGAGATGGTTTGGTGTTGGTGGATGCCGCGGTTGTCGAGGTGGGCGAAGTGTTGGTCACTCGATTCGGTCGCGGACGGGCGTGGAGTCGAGTGATTCGGGTGGAAGAAGAGCAAGAAACAGACGATTCTTCGTCAGTTTCCCGAAACGATGGGGTTCGAGGGGCCGAATTGCAAGATCAACACGCTTCGCAGGATGTGAGACCAGAGGCTGTGAGACCAGAGGCTGTGAGACCAGAGGCTGTGGGGCCAGAGGCTGTGGGGCCAGAGGCTGTGGGGACGGCATTATCGGGAGGCGGCCAGAAGAAATCTGCCAAGAGAAGGACCGATTCATGACACGCGCGGAAAAAGAGACGACGGAATCGCCGACGTTCGAAGAGTCGTTAGCCAAGCTGGAGACGATTGTCAGGCAGCTAGAAGATGGGTCGCTCGGCCTGACGGACTCGTTGGCTCGCTACGAAGAGGGAATTCAGTGTCTGAAGCGGTGCCATGCAGCTCTGGAGATCGTCGAGCGACGGGTGGAATTAGTGACGGGCGTGTCGGCCGATGGAACTCCGATCGTAGCTCCCTTCGAGGAAGGCGACCTGAGTCTCGAGGAAAAGGCGGCGGCGCGGAGTCGGCGCAGGTCGAAGGGAGAGAGTGTGAGCGACGAGCCGAAGCGAAAACCCAAACCGACGGGGACGGTCGAAGGGGAGTCGGACGAAGGTGCGGCGGGACGCCGATTGTTCTAGGGCCCCTGCCCTCGTCGAGTGCCTTGCTGGGCCGTAGAATAAAGCCCTAGTGGAACGATACGGGGGATGGAACCTATAGGCTGTCGGGGTGGGAGTTGGGCATGGGGGAAGGCGAGCTGGCCGATTTTGAGCGGTATGCCGCGGAACGCCGGGGTCAGGTGAACGCGGCGCTCGATCGCTATTCTCAATATGACGCTGATTGCCCCGCGCGTCTTCGCGATGCGATCCGCCATAGCCTCTTGGCGCCCGGCAAGCGTTTGCGCCCTTTACTGGTGTTAATGTCCGCCGAGGCTTGCGGTTGCGTCGTAGAGCGAGCGATGCCGGCTGCCTGTGCGGTCGAGATGGTCCACACCTATTCGTTGATTCACGACGACCTTCCCGCGATGGACGACGACGACCTGCGGCGGGGTTTGCCGACTTGCCATGCGGCGTACGGTGAAGCGTTGGCGATTTTGGCGGGCGACGCCCTATTGGCTCAAGCCTTTGAGGTGTTGGCGAGCGATCTGGCGGAACCGCATATTGTGGCTCGCTGTTGCCGCGAATTGGGGCGGGCAGCTGGTGCTGGGCAACTGGTCGGCGGGCAGGCGGACGATTTGGCCGCCGAGACGCTCGGCGGCGGCCCCGACGATCTGGAAAAGATTCATCGCCGCAAGACGGGAGCTATGTTCTTAGTGTCGTTGCGTTTAGGTGCGATTATCGCGGGGGCCGACGAGGATCGGTTACGACGACTCGACCAATACGGGCGTACATTGGGGTTAGCGTTTCAGATCGTTGACGATTTGCTGGACGTCAAAGGGGACGTTCAGGCTTTGGGAAAACGCGTCGGCAAGGACTCGGATCGCGGCAAGTTGACGTTCCCCGGCGTGTGGGGAGTGGAAGCGAGCCGAGTGCGGGCGGCCGAGTTGATTCGTGAGGCGGTTGCGGCGGTGTCGGTGTGGGGAGATGGAGCCAGGCAACTGATTGGTCTGGCCCACTATGTTCTCGAGAGGAACCGTTAATGTCCAAGCTTCTCCCAGGAATTGAAACGGCCTTCGACCTACATCGAATGTCGCTCCGCGAACTGCAGCAAGTCGCGGACGAGATTCGCGAGGTGCTGTGCAATTTGTTGAGCACCCGCAGCGCGCATTTCGCTTCGAATCTTGGGGTCGTCGAACTCTGTCTGGCGCTTCACAGCGTCTATGATTTTCGCAAAGACCGCCTGATTTGGGATACGGGGCATCAGATTTATCCACACAAGTTGGTGACGGGCCGCTACCACGAGTTCGGCACGATTCGCACCAAAGGCGGTTTGATGGGGTATCCCAATCCGACGGAGAGCGAATACGACTTGTTCATGACGGGACACGCCGGTTGCAGCGTCTCGACGGCCTTGGGGCTGCATAGCGGCGACGAACTGAGCGGCGAGACGGATCGCCACTCCGTCGCGGTGATCGGCGACGGCGCGTTTCCCTCGGGCATTGTGTTTGAGGCGTTGAACAACGTTAGCGGCGTGCGGAAAAACCTGCTGATCGTGTTGAACGACAATAAGATGTCGATTTGCCCGCGAGTGGGCGGGATGGCTTCGTATCTCGACCGACTCCGCACGAACCCGTTCTACACCGGTCTGAAGTCGGAAGTGGTGCGAGTGCTCAACAAGGTGCCGGTGTTTGGCGACCCGGTCGAGCGATTTCTCGCTCAAGTGAAGGAAGGGGTGAAGGCGGGGCTGCATGGCGGCATGCTGTTCGAAGATCTAGGCATCCGCTACTTGGGGCCGATCGACGGGCATGACATCGGCGTAATGAAGAAGTATCTGAAGATGGTTCGGCAATTGGAAGGACCGGTGCTGCTGCACGTCGTGACGGAAAAGGGCCATGGTTTCCAGCCAGCCGCCTGCGATCCGGTGTACTTCCATACTCCGCCCGCATTCGAGCAAACCGAAGAAGGGCCGGTGGTGAAGAAAGGGGCTTCTAGCCCGGCTTACACCGACATTGCGAAAGACGCGATCCGCGAGCAGATGACTCGCCGCCGCGACGTCACGGTGATGACGGCCGCGATGTGTCAGGGGAATAAATTGGAATCGGTGCGAGACGATTTTCCCACGCGGTTTTTCGACACGGGGATTTGTGAATCGCATACGGTGGCGTTTGCCGCGGGGCAAGCGAAAGCCGGCCTGCGACCAATTGTCGATATCTACAGTACGTTCCTCCAACGTAGTTTCGACCAGATCTTCCAAGAGGTGGCGTTGCAAGATCTGCCCGTGACGTTCTTGATGGACCGAGCGGGTCTGACGGGGCCGGACGGGCCGACGCATCACGGTTGCTTCGACTTGGCCTACATGCGGATTTTTCCCAACATGGTGGTGACCGCGCCCGGCGACGCCCATGATCTGACCGCTCTGTTGGATTTCGCCCTGGGACATTCTCATCCCGTGGGAATCCGCTACCCGAAAGCGACGGCTCGCACCGTCGACGCGCCGCGATCACCGATCGAACTGGGGCGAGCGGAAGTCTTTTCTTGGGGACGCGATGGTGTGATTCTGTGCGCGGGGACGCTGCTGAACGATTGTCTCGCGGCCGCTCAAACTCTGCGGGCCGAGGGCTTGGACGTTGGCGTTGTAAACGCTCGCTTTGTGAAGCCACTCGATCGCGAGGTGGTCGCGCGAGCTCTCCGCGAATGTGCCTTTGTGGTCACGGTCGAGGAAGGATGTTTGCCGGGAGGCTTTGGCAGTGCTGTGCTGGAAGCCGCCGCCGCGACAGGACTCTCCACGCACCATGTCCGCTGTCTGGGGATTCCCGATCGTTTCGTCGAACATGGAGAGCGACAGGAATTGCTGGCCGACCTCCGCTTGGATGCCGCGGGGATCGCTGGCTGTTGCCGTGAACTGGCCGCGGTCAGCGAAGCGAAGGGACTCAACGCATGACGCGCCAGGCGGCTTGGGCGGGACGTGGTCTCCCACGCATCGTCGTGTTGGGATCGGGCGAGCGTCCGGGCTTGATCGCCGAGGCCGAAAAACTACTGCCAGCCATCCATAGCCTGGCCGATGTGCGGGCGGTCGACTTTCAGTTCCTAGTCGACCTCGCTTCGTTGGATTTCGACCTGGCGATCGTCTTTGGCGGCGATGGTTCGATCCTGCGAGCTGCTCGCCAGATGGGACGGCGGCAACGCCCGATTCTTGGTGTTAACTTGGGCAGGCTGGGTTTTTTGGCCGATCTGTCGCCTGAGGATTTTGTGGCGGCTTGGCCGGGGGTGGCTGCGGGCGAGTGTCAGGTGGCGGATCACTTGATGTTTGAGTGTTCGGTATGGCGCGAGGGGCGAGAGTTGGCTCGTTCCCATGGACTGAACGAAACGGCCATTCTGGGCGGCCCCCCCTACTCGATTCTCGACATCGAACTTTACGTTGACGCAGAATTAGCAACCACTTATAGTTGCGACGGCTTGATCCTCAGCACGCCTGTCGGATCGACGGCTCACAACCTCTCCGCGGGGGGACCGATCTTGCGGAAGACGTTACCCGCTTTCGTGATTTCCGCGTTGAACCCGCACACATTAACCGTGCGGCCAGTCGTGGATGACGCGGAGCGAGTGTACGAACTGGTTGTGAGGCGACCGAACGCGTCGACGGCAGTGGTGGTGGATGGACAAATGCTCCGAACACTCGGCCCCAATGATCGGGTGCGAGTGGAGCGAGCGGAGATGTCCTTTCAGCGAGTTGAGGTGGCGGGACACAGTTATTATCGCACGCTCCGCGAAAAGCTGGGGTGGAGCGGACGGATTCGCGGGTGAGCAAACAGGCAGGGAGGCCCAGGATGCGGCTCAACAAGGATGTCGTGGGTGCGGCGCAGGGGATGTGGGCGTGTGGGCTGAGCGGCGATTGTCGTCGTCTGGCCTTGGCCATGTTCCTAGGCGGCGTTTTTGTCGTAGCCGGGATGTTTGGCGGGACCAGCGGTCTCGCGGATGACTTGTCCTCGCAACTGAAAGCGGCTGCGCAACGAGCGACCGGCGACCAGACCTATCTATTGACCTATCGTGCGAAGGCGGGCGAGACGATTCGCTGGAAGGTGACTCATCTGGTGACCGTCGACACGAAGATTCGCGGCGGCGAGCAGACCGCGAAGACTCGCAGCGTTTCGAACAAGCAATGGCGAGTGTCGACGGTGGACGAAGAGGGAAACATGACGTTTGTCTACATGGTCGAGGATGTCGACATGTGGCAGGCGGTGACGGGCCGGCAGGAAGTGAAGTACAACAGTCGCACGGATTCGACTCCGCCGCGGGAATACGAATTGGCCGCCAAGTCGGTCGGGGTTCCGTTGGCGACCGTGACGATCAACAAGTTTGGTCGCGTGCTGAAGCGGGACACGGACCAGCCGCAATTCAACCCAGGTTTGGGCGAGTTGACATTGCCTTTGCCGGAGCGTGATATCAAGTTGGGCGCCAAATGGCACGTGCCCGAGGAGGTACGCATTCGGCTGGAGGACGGCCGAGTTCAGAAGGTGCAAACTCGTCAGACGTATACCCTGGAGAAGGTGGAGACCGGGGTTGCGACCATCCAAGTGAAGACCGAGGTTTTGACGCCGGTCGATGACCCCAAGGTTCACGCTCAATTGGTCCAGCGGCTGACCAACGGCGCCGTGAAGTTTGATTTGGAGGCGGGGCGAGTGCTTTCGCGGCAATTGGATCTGGATGAGACCGTGATTGCCTTTAGCGGCCCCGACAGCGTGATGCAGTATCTCGCTCGCCTGACGGAGACTCTGGTGGGTGAATCAACTTCCTCGGACGAGAAGGCGGCGGCAACGGCCAGTAAGCCCGCGGCGCCCGCGCGGTAAGCGAACGTGTGGGGATTGTTGACCAATACGGTGGCGCTGGTTTTCGCGGTCATCGCGTTGACCGTGCCCGTGGGAACGGTGACGGCTTGGTTATTGGTGGGATTTGAATGGCCGGGGCGACGACAGGTCGCCTGTGGCCTGGGGATGTTGCTCTTCCTACCGCTCTACTTGCAAGCTACTGCCTGGGACGCCGTCGTGGGGCGACAGGGATGGATTGGCGTCTGGCTGGGTGGAGGCGGCGTGCCGTTGTTGGGTAGTTGGTTCGCCGTCGTGTTCATCCACGCGTGTGCTCTGTTGCCTTGGGTCGTCTTGATCGTTGGGCTGGCGGTCCGCGAGATCGAGCCCGAATTGGTCGAACAAGGGCTGCTCGATATGCCGCCTGGGGCGGTGTTCTGGCGAGTGGTGTTGCCAAGGTGTCGAGCCGGGATGGCGGTGGCGGCGGCTTGGGTTGCAGTGTCGGTCGCCAGTGAAATGACGGTCAGCGACATGTATCGAGTGCGAACGTTCGCCGAAGCGCTCTACACCGACTTTGCGCTCGACGAAGAGTATGTCTCGATAGCCACGCGTTTGGGGCCTGGCATCGGCGTGCTCGCCGGCTTGGTGCTCTGCCTGCTCGCCCTGGCTCGGTCTTGGCGGCCTTTCTCGTCAGCGACGCTCCGGCGTCGGAGTGTGCGAGTCGTTTGGGGCGGTTATGGCGTCACCGTGGCCCTGGGATCATTGGTCGCCCTGCTGCTGCTGGTCCCGTGGGGCGGTTTGTTGATCAAACTCGGCGGCGTCGCCACTCGCGTGGATGGGAGGTGGATCAAGCAATGGTCGTTCACTCACGCGGTTGAAGTGCTGGCGGCGACTCCGCGTGATTTTGCGGCGGAACTCGGGTGGACGGCCGGGCTCGCGGCGCTCGCGGCAACTCTCTGTTTTCTGGCGTCGGCGCCGCTGGGGTGGTGGATCAGGCGATCGGAGAGCGGGACGTTGGTGGTGTTCGCGGCGAGTGCGGTGTTAGCGACCGTGCCTGGGCCCTACATCGCGGTGTTGGTCATGGCGGCTCGCGTGCACTGGGGAGGAGAATGGCTGGAAGCACTCGCCGAGCGGTCGTTGTTTCTGCCGGCGGCCGTGTTGGGAATGCGAGCGATTCCGTTGGGCGTCACGCTGTCTTGGCGGGCATGGCGTACGATTCCCCAGGCGGTGCTCGACGCCGCGACGCTCGACGGTCTGGGCGCCGCTCGCCAGCTAGTTCAGGTGGCGATGAGGCTGAGGCTTCGATCGCTGGCGGCCATTTGGTTGGTGGCTTGGGTGCAAGCGGCTGGAGATGTGGCCGCGACCATTTTGCTCATTCCAACCAGAGTCTCGACAGTTTCGATTCGCACGTTTCAATTAGCACATGCGGGAGTTGACGATCGTCTGGCGGGTCTTTGCCTTTTGGCGACAATAGTTTTCGGCGGCTTGGCAGGCTGTGTATTCTGGATGGTGGGGAGGGAGCGAGCGTGGGAGTGAGGCCCTTGAGTGAGGATGGTGAACGATTTTTGGGCCAAGCGGCTGAGGGTGGGAGTGCGCGCATGTGGGCCGCGAGGTCGCAAACGATTTCCAACTGGCATGGGTGGATGCCAGGGCGCTCCATCGTAGCATTGCTGTGGGTGCTGATTGGATTTTGGGTGGCGCCTCCCAGTGCCGCCGCGCTCGATCGCGTGGTCGTTAAGCGGGCTAATGGTTCGGAGCGATTGGCGGGGCGAGTGGTGGCGGAGGCGGAAGATGGTGGAATTGTACTGCAGACGCCCGAGGGACGATTGTGGCCGTTGCAGCCTGAGGAGTTCACCGATCGTACTCGAGATGACGCGCCGTTCGAGCCCGTCGGACGCGACGTGATGGCGCAGCGCATGCTCGAAGAATTACCGCCCGGTTTTCGCGTGCACCAGACTGCCAATTATGTGATCTGTTACAACACTTCGACCGCTTACGCTCAATGGTGCGGCGCGCTCTACGAACGACTCAACCGCGGCTTCCGCACTTTCTGGGAAACTCGGGGACTGACGCTGCGCGAGCCGGAGTTTCCGCTGGTCGCCCTGGTCTTTGATCGGCGCGAGTCTTACATCGCTCAAGTGCGGAGTGAATTGGGAGCGGCGGCGGAGTCGATCGTGGGCTACTACAGTCCCAGTACGAATCGAGTGAACATGTACGACCTGACGGGGGTCGAGGGATTTCGTACTTCGCAGGAAAAAATCGGCACAGCGACGCTGATCAACCAGGTGTTGCAACGTCCCGAGGCGGCGCCGATGGTGGCGACGATCGTTCACGAAGGGACTCACCAGTTGGCGTACAACTGTGGCATACAGACTCGGTTCGCCGACAATCCGGTGTGGGTGAGCGAAGGGTTGGCGGTCTATTTTGAAACCCCAGACCTCAAGAACTCGAAGGGTTGGAGCAGCATCGGCGCCCTGAATCGAAATCGTTTGGTTCAGTTCCGAAAATACTTGGTTCACCGTCCCGACGATGGGCTCGAGTCGCTCCTGCGGGACGACAAGCGTTTTCGCGATCCAGCGACGGCGCTCGACGCGTACGCGGAAGCCTGGGCGCTCAACTATTACTTGCTCCGCGCGCGATCCAAGGAGTACGTCGAATACCTGCGACGGGCCTCGACCAAGCCCCCCGTGATCTTTGACGAACCCGAAACGCGGCTCGACGAATTTCGTGCCGCCTTTGGGGACGATTTGGGCAAGTTAGACGCCGAGTTCCTCCGTTATATGCGGAAGGTGAACTAACGCTTGGGGGGCTGCTGCGTCGAGTCAACTGACTTGTCACTTGGAATCGGCCGAAGGTATGATGACGGCCGGTTCGTGCCCACCTTTTTTGTCTTGCCGTATTGCTGAAGGAGATCGGTTCATGTCCGAGAATTCCCCGTCGGCCGCTTCACGCCGCGATTTTCTGGTTGGTTCCACGGCGGCCGTCGTTGGCGGCTCGCTCGTCACGTCGCTCGCTTCTCCCACGGTGCATGCCGCGGGAAGCGACATTCTCAAGGTGGGGCTGATCGGCTGCGGCGGACGCGGACTGGGCGCCGCGGTCAATGCGATGAAGGCGGAGGACAATGTCCGTTTGACCGCTCTCGCCGATGCGTTCCCCGACCAGGTCGAACACGCTCGCGGCGTGTTGTCCAAGCAGATCGGCGACAAGTTCGCAGTTCCCGCCGATCAAGGATTTCACGGCTTTGACGCCTATAAAAAACTGCTGGCGACCGACGTTGATGTCGTCTGCCTCTGCACGCCTCCTCATTTTCGCCCCGAGCACCTGAAGGCGTCGATCGAAGCGGGGAAGCACGTGTTCTGCGAGAAACCGGTCGCCGTGGATGGACCGGGCTGCCGCAGCGTGCTCGAGACCGTGAAGGCGGCTCGCGAGAAGAAGCTGAGCGTGGTGTCGGGACTTTGCTGGCGCTACGATCTGGGCGTGCGCGAGACCATGTCCCGGATTCTCGATGGCGCGATCGGCGATGTGTTGGCGATCCAGGAAAACTACCTCACGGGGACGCTCTGGCACCGCGGGCGTGAACCGAAGTGGAGCGAGATGGAATACCAGATGCGCAACTGGCTCTACTTCACCTGGCTGTCGGGCGATCACATCGTCGAACAACACATTCACAGCCTGGATAAAGCTTTGTGGCTGTACGGCGACAAAGCGCCCGCTCGCTGCTTCGGCTTGGGCGGTCGCCAAGTCCGCACCGACGCTCAGTGGGGACAGGCTTACGATCACTTCGCCGTTTGCTACGAATGGGAAGATGGCCGCAAGTGCTTCTCCTACACGCGGCAGATGCAGAATTGCTCGAACGATGTCGATGACTACGTCATCGGCTCGAAGGGACGAGCCGTGTTGCTGCGGAACACGATCGAGCCCAAGGGGGCGGAAGCGTGGCGCTATCGCGGACCGAAGCCCAGCATGTACGACGTCGAGCATAAGGAATTGTTCGCCGGAATTCGCTCGGGCAACATCATCAACAATGGCGAATACATGACGGCCAGCACTTTGATGGCCATCATGGGACGCGAAGCCTGCTACACGGGCGGCAACGTTACGGCCGACCAGATCATGAAGTCCGAAGTGCGACTCGGACCCGACAAGTACGAGTGGGGAGCGATCCCGGTTCCCACGGTCGCCATGCCCGGCGTCACGAAGCTCGCCTAGTTGCGAGTGATTATTGTCCGTACGACGGACTTCCTAGTCCGTCGAACCGTGCCGCACCGAACGAGTTGCACGGCAGTCCGCGACGGAGCGACGGACTAGAAGTCCGTCGTACTTTGCGCTAGGTGCCGGTGCGTAGTTGGGATTCCACGCGTCGCACGGCTTCGGCGAAGGAGAGTGTCGGCGAGCCGACAGCCGTGGAGTTGGAGGCGTCGTCGCCCAGTAGTTTGTCGATCTTGCGCTGAGCGGCGATGACCGACGTGTGGCTGCGGCGTCCGAAGAACTGACCGATTTCGGATAACGCGGAACGAGTATGCTTGCGAGCCAACCACATGGCGAGCATGCGTGGCTGACTGACCGTGCGCTTCTTGCCATCGGATTGGAGGCTCTTGGAGTCCAATCCAAAGACCTGACAGACCGCCTGCTCGATGTCGGGCAACCGGATCACTCGTCGAGTTGCTCGCAGGAGATCGGCCAGCGCGGTTTGCGCCAATTCAGCGGTGATGGGCCGATGCAACGCTTGACTGGTCGCTTGCAGCCGGAAGAGCGCCCCAGAAAGCACTCGAGCATCGCCGCTCAACTGCTCGGCGATCAACGACAAGACCGACTGAGGCACCTTGAGTTCGCGGCGTTCGCACTGACGCTGGAGGATGCCGAGTCGCACATTTTCGTCGGCCGCTTCGACTCGGCAGACCAACCCGCCGCACAGGCGGTTCGCGAGTTCGCGGCCGAGTCCCGGCACATCCTGCGGCGCTCGGTCCGCGGTGAGGACCAGTTGTTTCCCGGCTCGTTGCAGCGTGTCGACGGTGTACTGCAACTCGACCATCGTCGCCTTCTTGCCCGCGAAGAAGTGCACGTCATCCAGAATCAGCAAATCGACATCGCGATATTTGCGGCGGAAACTCGGCAAACCGGTCCCGTGCAGCGCTTCCAGAAACTGACTGGTAAACTGTTCGGCCGACAACAGGAGCGCTCGCTGGTTGGGATGTCGTCGACGAGCATCCTGCAAAATGCACTCGGCGAGAAAACTCTTTCCACAACCACTCGGCCCGTGCAGGTACAAGGGCGAGACGGCGCCCAGTTGTCGAGCGACGGATTGAGCGGCGGAAAAGGCCAATCGATTGGAATCGCCGACGACGAATTGATTCCACGAGGCGATCTGGCGACCTGGGCGAGTCGTCTGCGCAGGGGGGGCGGCCGCGGTGGATCCTGTCGCCGCGCCGCTGGCGCCGGGCGTACGAGCGCGCGTTGGCTCGGCGGCGGCTCGCGCCGCGGCTGCCTTGGCCAGGGAGGCTCGCGTGGATGATGGTTGTCGCATGGACCCTCGGCCCGCGGCAGGCGCGGTCGACGAGTGCGCGGGCGCAGGGCTCGACGCCCGAGGGCCTCCGCCTGACCCGTCTTTGCTGAGCTGATATTCGACTCGCATCGAGCCGGTCACTGCATGGCAGGCCGCCTCAATGTCTGACCGCAATTTATTTCGCAGGCGGTCCAGCGTGAAGAGGTCCGGCGCGAAAACCCGCAGGTTGCCGCCCAGCCACTGAAACCCCACGCGGGTGCCGATCCACAAATCAAATCGGTCTGATCCGACCCTGTCGAGCAGTGCTTGACGCACTTTCGACACGATCTCCTTATCGTCCTTGGCCACGTTCCAACGCCTCCTCGGCGCGCAATTCGATCGCAGAGAATTCTGAGGGGAAATCCGCAAATCAGGGAAACCCGATCGGTTGTCCCTGGTTCTCCGTCGACACGGATCATGCTGGCGGGCTTCGGGGCCGCGGGGCGTCCGCAGGAGCCATCGTGGCCTAGAAGCTGTCGTGAACTGCGGGGCGATTGTACGTCGCTCCCGAGCACTGTCAAACGGTGCTAGCACTGCTAGCGACCGGCGGACTCGCCGCAACGTGCCCAGATGACGGAAACCCCATGAAATCGCCTCTTTTCGCCGATCCCCGTACTCACATTTTCTTCACCAAGCCCTCGCATAAGCGACTTCCGCGTGGTGGAAAAGTTGTCGACAGAGTTCGTTTGCTCACCGGCCGCCCGCTTCCTAACTTATTGTTTGGTAAAGGGAAGTAACCCGCTATAATGAATCGGCGTCGACCGCTCTCCCACTTGGACCGCGGCGCCTCTGGAGCTCGCTAAAGGAACGGATTCAATGTATCGGCACTACTCCCCTGCACTCCTCGCCCTCAGTGTTGCTGTGACGCTTGCGAGCGCCGCAATTTACCCGACCCCGGCCGTCGCTCAAGGTTTCCTACGTCGACTAGAGCAGCGAGTCCAAGGTGTGCTCGACGAGGCGGCTCGCCGCACCGACCTCGACGCCCCCACCGGCCGCGACTCAGAAGGTGGGCGTTCCGGTGTGGGGTATTTGGGGATGACGGCCGAGGAGCATCCTGAGTCGGGCATTGTCGAAGTGGTGGTCGTGAAGCCAGGAAGTCCCGCACAGTCGGCAGGGTTGCAAGTGGGCGACCAACTCCTCACACTGGATGGTCGCGACCTGCGCTCCCTGGAACAGCTCTCCGGCTCTCTGGGCCAAAAAGGCCCTGGGGCGAAAGTGAATTTCGGCGTCTTGCGCGAGGGACGTCGCGAGTCGATTCGAGTGACGTTGTCGACGCGTCCGGAACCACGCGGAGACGCGCGAAGTAGTCCCCGTTCGGTCCTCCGCGGCAGCAATGACGAACGTCCCGACTTGGATCGACCGCAAAATGATCCGGCCAGCGAGACTCGCGTGCCTGGCGAGTCGCAGTCGGTGTTGCGACGGCTCGAACGCTCGCTCACGCCTAACGCTCGCCCTGCGGCGACTCAACGCGAGGAGCCGATTGCTGATGACCTGGACGTGGTTCCACCGACTCGCAGGAATGCCACGAATGTCGACGAGGAGAATGCGGAGTTGCGAGCGGAAGTCGCCACGTTGCAGCGACGCCTGACCGATTTGCAGCGGCGAATCGATCAACTGGAAAAACTACTCACCGCGGACCCCGCCGCGGACGACTCGGCGCCGTTGCCCGAACCCAAGCCGTAAGGCGCGGACAGGATCGACCGACTAGAAGTCCGTCGTACGGAAGTAGCCCGCTCACTTCGTGAGCGGTTAGCCGTGGAGCGGTCACTCGCCCACATCGCCCCCAACAAGGCGCTCAACCCGAATAACGGATCGAGTGTATTCTGAAACCAGAGGTTTGGGGCCGCCGCTGGGTTACGATAATCGTTGGCCAACAAGAATGGTGTCGAATATGGGGCGGCAACTCCCGATCGTCACTACGCCGACCGACGAACGTGAGCTTTTGACTTTCATTCGGACGCTGTCGCCAATTCGCGTTTACGTCTCGTTTGCGGAAACCATCGACGCGCTCTGGATAGATGATTGGGAGCATCGTTAGATCGAGGGATGTGGTTTCACGGTTTGGCTTCAGACTTTCCCATGGGCGCCTGAGTACAAGCAAACGTGCGGTCCATGTTGCCCAGCAGACCATCGTGGGTTTTGGTATGTGTCGAACGGGAGTGCAGCGCCTGTTATTGAGATTTCTCGGCCGCTCGCGAATAGTACAGCCCATGGGCGTATCTATTGGGCGCGCGACTTCAGCGCCCCAGATGGAGTTGCATACGATTGCGCTAGGTTTGCGAGCATGGTATAGATGGAATATGGAATTGGATCCGTCGAAACGCACACCGAAGGCTTTCAAACGGTGAGCGGGATGGCCCTTACTATTTGTCGGAGGCCTGGAGTAGGCTTCGTCGGTAAGATGTTGGCGAACACCAGATCTTCGTGTGGTTTGGATGCACGCTTCTGCATTGGATGGTTCTGGGTGCAGGCATCGATCTTGTCCGATTCGGCTTCGCTCGAAGGGCGTCGGAGGAATGACGAATGACCAATGACGAGTGACCAATGATCAATGACCGCCATCGAGAGGCGGCTTTCGCGGGACAACGGTTTGTGCCGCTTTGCCGGAGGCAAAGGCAACTGTCGTGGAATCCCAGGTGAGCGAGGCTGCGAACCGGTGGTGTCGCTGCGCTCAACCACCGGCTAATGGCTATCAAGCCTCCGGCTTGAAGGACAATGGTCTCTCGCTGCTAGTCGTTCTTGATGAAGAGTAGAAATCGCCGCAAATCGTCCTCCGACGCTTGGTCGGGGGCTCGCTTCAGCCATTGAGCGAACTTGCGGACACTCGGCGAACCGCGGCAACCATGGGGGAGAGCGGAGAAATGGCCGCCGTTCGTTGCACTGTGCTTTGAATTACGCGACTAGGCAAAACTGGCAACCGCGAAGAGAAAACGCTAGGATCATGTTCGCCGCGCAGCGGCTTACTCGAACAATCGCATGCAACGGAGCCGACGGTCGGATGGACAACGTAACCACCATTCCGATCGATTCGCTAACCGTAGCGGAAAAACTTCTTTTGATGGAACGCCTTTGGGAAGACCTCTCAAAACAGCCATCCAATGTCGCGCCGCCTGAATGGCACGGGACTGTGTTGGCTGCCCGATTAGCTGCCGTGAAGGAAGGTCGAACGGAATTTGTTGATTGGGACGCTGCGAAAGAGCGACTTAGGAAGCGACTGAAATGAGAATTCGGCTCTTGCCCGAGGCCGAAAGAGATCTTGAGATCGGCGCTGACTTCTATGAATCAAAGAGGTTTCCCTTTTCGATTTACTACGTGCTGACCGAAGACGGCGTCGAAGTCTACGCGGTGCTCGACGCAAGGCAAGATGACGAGACCATAAACGCCATCCTTGATTCGTCACGAACCAAGAGATGAGCCAACGTGCTCGAAGGGCCGCGACCTGATGGCGAAGTCTTTCACTCGGACTCGGTTACCACGGGCGTTCTACGCTTTGGCAGTGTGCGAGGCAGATCGACGGACTAGAAGTCCGTCGTACGGTGATGGAGCGACGGACTGGAAGTCCGTTGTACGGGGGGCTCGCTGTGACGCAGCTTTAGGCTTTGTGAATGGCGAGCCACTCGAGTAGTTCTTGGCTCACGCCGACGCGGTTCTTGGGACCACTCAATTCCAACAGCACTTCGATCCGCGAATGAGCGGCGCTGGCTCGCATGACTGGCTGACGCTGGATCGCCAGCACTTGAGTGGGGCGGCCGCTCCAGCGAGTCATGTAGAGTTCGGTGGCAAGAGTGGGCTCGCGTTTCATTCCCGCGGTCGTCGTCGACCATTCGATCACGCGTCGCGCGTCGCCCGTCGAGCCCTTGAAGGTGATCCGCTGCAGTTGTCGCAGGGAATCAAAGTAATACGTCAAGCTGCCGGCGAGATCGTCGACGCGAGTGCCGGTGACCACGGGAACTCGCAGGCCCTGCCAACCGTTGGCGGTGCTGACATTGGTGACGCGCGCCCAACGATTCATCACCCAATCGGGCGTGATGTCGAAGCGAAACAACTCGCCAATGTCCGCGACGGGCGGTCCTGCCAAGGGGAGTTCGGCCGCATCGCCAAGCGCCGGCGGGGCCAAGCCCAACTGGTTGTCTTCCAGGATTGGCGCCGACGCAAACTGAGTCGCCAGGGGGCTGGGAGTCGCCGACGACGATGAACCGCTGGTCAGCGACGCAAACCACGCCGAGGCTTCGCGCGTGACCTTCGCCCACACGTCGGGGTTGTTCCAGAGATAAGGTCCCAGCGTCGCCGCGATGACACTGAGCAGCGTAAGAAGTCTGCGCATGTTAAATTCACTCGACCAGAAACAGGCTGTTAGGTAGTGAGTCGACCAGAGTGCCAGGGATTCCGGGAATGTCGATCGGGACACGCGCTGAGGATTGTGCTTGGTTGGTAAGCGATGCGGGCCGCGAGTGGCTCGCGCGGGCCGAAGGCTGGCGTGCCGAGGGACTGCGCGATCCGCTGCGATTGCTGAAGTCCTTGCGCAAGGAGCTGAGTGCGGGCCGAGCGTCGCTGATCCTCGATCAACTCGATTTACGACAGCGGGCCCTCCGCAAGTTCCCGCGAGCTAATGAGCTTTTCTTCACTCGTCAAGCACTCGAACAAGCGACCGATGCCGCGATCGCCACTTATAAAGCCGCTCGATTTCGCTCGCTGGGGCGCTGTGTCGATTTCTGTTGCGGCATCGGCGGCGATTTGATGGCACTGGCCGAAACAACGTCCCCTACTCTAGGCATTGAACGTGATTCCGCCGTCGCATTTTTTGCTCGCGCGAATGTGGCGACGAACGCGCCGGGCTGGGGCGAGTCGGGTGGGGACGTTCACGTGAGGGATGCTCAAGAGGTTGACCTTGCCGAGTTTGATGTTTGGCACGCGGACCCCGATCGACGAGCCACGGGGAAACGCGTGACCACCAAGGAACTGTATGAGCCTTCGTTCGAGGTGATGCGTGCATGGTGGAGCACAGGACGAGCCGGCGGCATTAAGTTGGCTCCCGCGACCGACCCGCCCGCGTTGGACAAGTGGCCTGTCGAGTACGAATGGCTGGGGAGCCGCGGCGAATGTCGTCAGTTGGTGCTGTGGGTGAATGGAGCGGCTCGTTATCCAGGATTGAAAACGGCGACGGCCTGCGAATCGCGAGGAACCGCCACGTTGGTCGAGCGTCCAGGCGTGCGCGCGAAGCGAGTCGCAACGTGCGAGGCTTATTTGTACGAGGCCCACGCGGCAGTGCTAGCCGCGAAACTCGAGGTCTCGCTCGCCGACCATTTTGGCATCTCGATCTGGCCAGGAGTCGCCGGCTATTTCACCGGAACCCAGTCGATCGACTCTCCCCTGCTTTCCAGCTACCGAGTGCTAGCGTCGCTGCCGTTCGACCGCCGCAAAGTGCGCGAATGGTTACGGGCTCACGGAATCGGGCGAGTGACGATCAAGAAACGCGGCGTGGAACTCGATGTGCCCCGAGTCGAAAAAGAATTGGCGGGGCCGGGAGACGAATCGGCCTATCTGATCCTTGCTCCTCACCATGACAGCATTGTCGCGGTCGTGGCAAAGTGAATCGCGGGCTGGTGCTAGGCATCCAATCCTAACGCCGCTCGCTTTTCACGAATGAACTTCACATGGTGAGCGATGTGGTTCGTGGCACGCTGGACCAGTTGTTCGAGCGTCAGCTTCCCCGCCTCGCTATGCGTGCCGACTCGCTGATACGATGCGGGCGCGAGTTGGCGAAGTGTGCGAGCGGTGGAGGCGCGGAGGGCGTCGACAACGGCGAGTTCTTCGTGGAGGTCTCGGTCGAGATAGCAGAGATGAGCCGCGAACAGGTTCTCATCCGCGCCGAGCAGCGTGGGGTTATCCAGCGAGATCACTCGCTTGATCCGATCGGTCATCACCGGTTCGAAGTCCGCGATATGAGCGACCACTTCCAGGGTGCTCCATTTTCCCGGCACGGGACGAGCGACGAGTTGCTCACGGCTCATACCAGCCACGGCAGCTCGCAGTTGCCGAGCTCCGTCGAGATAAGCGTCCACAAGTTCGTTCGGAGTCATGATGGCGATAAGCTCCCTGATAGAGAATTCTCCAACGGCCCTGTCCGACGGACTTCTAGTCCGTCGCCATTATACGACGGACTTCTAGTCCGTCGATTCCGTCTTTCGTTAGCGCCTCCGCAGCCCCGAGCGACGGACTAGGAAGTCCGTCGTACGAAGAGAAGAGCGACGGACTGGGAAGTCCGTCGTGCAAAGAAGACTACGACGGACTTGGAATTCCGTCGTACAAGGCTGAGTACGAACGCCTAGTAGCTGTCGCTTCCCCCCAGCGTTTCTTCGACCTTGTCGGCTTGCCAGGCGATTGAAGTGACCACTTGGTTCATTTCAAAGCCTGTCGCGGTGTCGGCCATTTGATTGGCTTGCAAGACGATCATATCGCCCGCGGGCGTCGATTGGATGGCGAATGCGCCATGGACCAACTGAGTGTTGAACTTCAGCAGCACGGTGGCGTTTTTGTCAGTGGCGGGTCCGCAATTCGAACTGTAGGCGATTAAGGCGTGCCCGCTGGGGGCTTTGCGCGAAAAATCGACCGTGACTACCTGCTTGCGTAGAGGGCCGACGGGAACAGTCACTTGCCACACGTCGCCATTCTCGACCACCGTCCAGCCACTCGACTGAATCACGGCTCGCAACATTTGTCGCGGGTCGCGTGGAGCGGGTGCGAGTCCGGAGAGGTCTAGACCTGCGAAGGCGCCAGCAGCGCCGGCCGCGGGCATGGCGGGGCCGACAGGAGCCGCGGCGGCTGGGTATCCCGGTGGGGCGGCTCCTGGCGCGACGCCGGGGCGGCCGGCGTTCAGCATCGCGTTGTGGATCATGCCAGGCATCAACATGCCAAAGCCGGCGCCGACGCCGAGTCCCATCGCATTGCCAGCCATGCCCGCGGGTCCCCCCTGCTCGGCCATCTTCGCCATGCTATTGGCCGCTTGATACAGCGTGAAGGCGTGCAAGTCGCCGATCGCCCCCATGCTCGATCGCGCATCGATCGCCTTCTGCACCTCTTCGGGCGGAGTAATCGCATTGATGAAAAAGTCGACTAACTCGAGGCCATACTTGGCGAAGTCGTCGGCCAGCTTCACGCGAGTGGCGGCGGCGACCTCTTCGAACTTCGCCGGCAAATCCAACAGACCGAACTGGGCGGTGCCCAGCACATCGGTCATCTTGGAGACGATCAAGTCCTTGAGCCACGCGCTGATGTCGTCCGTCGAGTATTTACCCGAGGTGCCGACGACCTGCTGCACGAACAGCGTCGACTGCGTGACTCGAAACGAGAACTTGCCGAAGCTCCGCAGGCGAACGATACCAAAATCCTTGTCGCGAACCGTAATCGGCTGGCGAGTTCCCCATTTTTGATCGAGGAACGTCTGCTTGCCGACGAAGTAGACCTGCGCTTGGAACGGGGACTTTTCCCACGGAATTGTCAGCAAGCGAGTGAGGATCGGCACGTTCATGGTGGTGAGCGTATGTCGCCCCGGTCCGAACGTGTCGAGCGCTTTGCCGTCGCGGAAGAACACCGCTTCCTGATTTTCTTGCACAATCAGTTGGGCGCCGAGCTTGATGTCCCCCGAACCTTCCGCGGGGACTCGTTGCACCAGCGTATTGCCTGCTCGGTCAAAGAAATCAATGACTTCTAATCTCATGGAATCCTCGTCTGTTCTCGTCTAGGGAGTGGGCGGTGGAAAGTGCGGTCATCTTCGGCTGGGACCGCTCGGCGATTGAGCATGTGTTCGCGATGCGAGTCAAGACTATACGCGATGGGGCTCGCAGCACCAGAGTAGCATGACCAGGGGCTCAGTCAGTGCCGCGCAGAATGTCGGCTCGCTGCGCGAACAGTTTATCGAGTTCTTCGATTTGACGGATCAGCGCGGTCGCTTTCGCCGCGGCGGTTCCCTCGGAGACTCCCAGTTTCTCCAGAGCGCCCGCCAGTCCCTCAGTGTCGTCGACCAGTCCTTGATCCAGTTGGTAGATGCGGTCGAGTTCATCTTCGCGAATGCGCACGAAGCCAAACATCGCACTGTAGCCTCGTTCGGCGCTGCGGATTTTCCCAATGAGACCGTCCAACTTCGCTCGCACTCGTTCAAAAGCCGGCAAATCGTCCAACTTCATTTCGGCGACGAGCGACTGAAGGAATTCGTCGAGTCCTCGCTTGGCGGTTTGCAGGCGGTCAGCCAGCCAGACTCGTAGGAGATGATCGCTTTCGCGCCGATACTCCTGTTCCAGGTAACCGCGAAACCCGGGGACATACCGCAACATCGACTCGACAAAATTGCGATCGGACGCGTGGCGACTCGGATCAACCATCGAATTGCTCCTGAAGAAAAGTGTGCGGACTATCGGCCGCGCGTGGCGTTATCTTACGGAACGAGCGATCAATCGGCGACATGGGGACGGCGGATCAACTCATGTCCCAATCACGCCGGTATGCGGTGAAGGCAGAACGTCGCCTGGATCGCGAAACTGGCCGACTTCCAGGTCGCGAAGAGACGTCTGCGGGGCCCAAAGATTGACCTGGATGTCTCGTGGTTCCTTTGCTACAGTCCGCCCGCTCATTGCTTGTGTGCTCCTGTTCGTTGGGTCCCTTTGGGAGTCGTGAACCGTGCCGCGCCATCCGCGACTCGCTCCTATTCGTCGTTTTGCCGTAAGTCTTGGCCTGATGTTCGCTTTGTCGGGGTGCGCGGATGGTCCGTTCGGACTGGCTCGCTATAACCCCGTGCTGATCGACGAATGGAAGCAGGACGAAAAATACGGCGCCTCCTTCCACAAACGGCTGGAGGAAATGCAGGAGTGGGAAAGCAACGCGGCCAGTCTACCCGCCGCGCAGCAAATGCAGATCTCACAGCAACTTAACGAGTTGGTGCGGAGCGAGCAGAATGTCGTGCTTGTCGCTCAAGCCGTACGCACTCAAGCCGCATTGCCCCAGGAGTCCGCGCTCGAGACACTCCGGTTTGCTACCACTCACCCACAGTCCGAAGTGCGGATCGCCGCATGTCGAGCATGGGCTCGGAAGGGTGGAACCGAAGCCGCCGAAACACTGGCCCGCGTCCTCGGCAGCGATACCGACATCGACGTACGCGTCGAGGCCGCTCGGGAACTGAAACGTTTCCCCTCCCCTGCCACGATCCAGTCGCTCGGAGTGGCGCTAGACGATCCCAATCCTGCGTTGCAACACCGCTGCGTCGAGTCGCTGAAGCTGGTGACTGGAAAGAACTATGGCGAGGATGTGCGAGCATGGCGCGAATATGTCGCCAGCGGACAGGCTCAACCCTCAGCCGCACCCAGCATCGCCGATCGAGTGTTCGGCGTCTTCCGCTAGTGCTTTGGTTAAGTTCCAGAGTTGGCCCCCGTACGACGGACTTCTAGTCCGTCGAACCGTAGCGAACCGAACCGGTTGCACGGCAGTCCTGAGGGGTTGCGGCGGAGCGACGGACTAGAAGTCCGTCGTACAGAGGAGGCGACGGACTAGAAGTCCGTCGTACGTCCAAACGGACCTCAATCTTCGTGGTTCTCCGAGAAGCTGGTGAAGCTGCGTGGTCTGCGACGCTGCCCAGGTGGGTGGTATGGACAAGTCGTGGGGGAGCGCTTGGAATTCCCGAGCGGAATGACCGATATCCCTTTACTGACCGCGCGGTGCAGGGAACGTGCCGCGCTGCCCATTCTCCTTCCCCCCCCGCTTGGACGCCATGACTCGGACAAAACTATCCCTGTGCGCTTTCCTGAGTTCAGTGCTCTGGATCAACGCTCCCGTGGTTCCCTCCTCTGCCCAAGAGCTGGTTGGAGGCAATCCAGCCGCCGTTGAAGCGAGGGAAGAGGAGACGACAGAGCTCGAATCTTCGTCGGCTTCACCGATGGACGGGGAAACTGCGGACGGGGCAACTGCCACCGCGGAGAAAAAGACGGCGAAGGGCGATACCGGCGAGTCGTCGGCAGATGAGGCGGAACGTCCCGCGGCAAAACCGTCCGACGAACCCACTCGCAATGGCGTCGACCGCGATGCGGCGGAAGGGAAGTTGGCGGAAGGTCGAGCGGTCGAGGAACCCAAGACATTAGGCGCCGGGACGGAAGCGAGCGCTGTGCCGGTCGAAACGGAAGAGCTGTCGCCCGAGATGGAGCGATTGCGCGAACGATTGCGAGCGACTCTGGCATCGTATTACCACGAGCCAATCAGCACTTCGAGCTACAGTCCTTGGGGAATCATGCACGCGTTGATCGCCTACGGCGTCGACACGGAGGTCTACGCGGGAGACCGTAAAGTCAATGCTGTTGGTTGGTTGTGTTACAACGGCGTCTGCCGCGGCCAGCAGTTGATGTATGTGGAAAACGGTAAATTGCGAGTGCGAATTGGGCCGGGAGTCCAAGGGCATCCCGGGCAATTCCTGGCGATGTTGGCTCAATCCCGGGTCCGTACCGATTTCCCCATCAAGGTGGACGGCCAGGACTTTACGGTGGCCGACCTGATCGAATCCGAAAAAGAGTCGTGCCGAGCCCGCACGGAATTGACGTTCCTGCTGATCGCGATGTCGCATTATTTGAAGACCGATGCCAAATGGAAAAGCGACATCGGAGAAGATTGGAGCATTCCTCGGCTGATCAAGGAAGAATTGGCTCAACCTGTGGTAGGTTCCGCGTGCGGTGGTACTCACCGCATGACCGGATTCAGCTATGCCGTGAACAAGCGGGAAAAGATGGGCGAGGTCTTCGACGGACAGTGGCTGCGAGCCCAGAAGTTCGTGAATTCGTACCACGACTATATTTTCAAGCTGCAGAACTCGGATGGCAGCTTCAGCACAAACTGGTTTGCAGGCCGTGGCGACACGGGTGAAATCAAACGGCACTTAGAGACCACGGGGCACATGCTGGAGTGGCTGGTCTGCTCGCTGCCCAAGGACCAATTGGATGATCCGCGAGTGGTTGCCGCCGTCGATCATCTGACGACGATTTTCGAGAATGGCCATCGTCAGCGGCAGAAGTGGGAAATTGGTCCCCGCGGCCACGGTTTGCACGCCTTGGCCCTGTACGCCGAACGCCGATTTGGCGACAAGCCTGGCAGCCGCGATCTGGTGCTCGCCAAGAAAACGACTTCGACGACGAAGTCGAGTCGTCGGTAGGATTGCAAAGCGCTAAGTCGGCGGTAAACCGCGTTGCCGAAACGGTGGAAAGAACCTAACATTCCCGGTCCGACCAGTACTTTGTCGCTGAGTGCTGGGGACTGGGCTCACAAGGTCGCCTCCACCACCGGGAATCGCCGTTTCGATGAAGGTCGCGCGTTTCGATGAATCGTTCGAGCGAATCATGGGCGTGGCTCGCCATCTCATGGACGCCACGTCCGCGGACTCGTTGTTGATTTTGGTCGACGAGCCTACCGACTGGGAAGCTCTTAAGCAGGCCGCCGGTGAAACTCGCATTGTGTTGGCTTCGGACGAAATCGAAGCGATCGAGGGAGCAGATGAAGCGGGGCTAGCGGCGGTAGTCGTCGAGATGGGCGAGGCGCCGGTCTCGGAAAAACTCACCCAGGCCTTGCTCTTGGCTGTCGCTCGTGAGCTGCTCGCCCCTGGCGCAGCGGTAGTGGCGATCTACAGTGCGTTCGAGGCGGGGCGGATGGATTCCGTCAGCTTCATACATCTCGAAGAGCATCTTGGTCGGCTGACCGCGCGCGATTTGCAACGCTTGGTAACCAGCGTGCCGCTCGACACCCTCAAGGCGGTAGTCGATCTGGCGATCGAAATTGGACGGGAAGGACGCGAAGGAACTCCCGTCGGCTCGCTATTCGTCGTGGGGGACACTCGCCGAGTGCTCCAGCACATTCACCCGGCCGGGTTTGATCCTGTAAAGGGCTATAGTCGCAAGGAACGTAATTTGCGCGACGCTCGCGTCCGCGAAGCGATTAAGGAAATCGCCCCGCTGGACGGCGCTTTCATCGTGTCGGCCGATGGGACGGTCGAGAAAGCCTGCCAGTTGATCGATGCCGCTCACGCTAGTCTGACTCTTTCCAAGGGGTTGGGCTCGCGGCATTGGGCCGCCGCCGCCATCAGCAAGATCACCGCCGCGGTCGCGGTCGCCGTCAGTCAGTCCAACGGGACCGTTCGGCTGTTTCAGAACGGTGAAGTCATTCTGCGGATTGAACCGTTCCGGCGCGCGATGAAGTGGAAGGCGTCCGAGGCCGAAACCACGGATGAATAGTCAGCGGCTGCGTTGGCAGCCGGACGAAAAAAAACTACCAGCAGACCCACATTATCGAACAAAGGCGAAGCTGGGGAAGGCGGGCGAGAGAGGCGGTTTGGCGAGTGATTGATTTGTGACCGCCTTCCGCAGCTTCGTCTTTGATCGATAAGGCATTGCGCGAGGCCTCTGCAACCTACCAGAATTGGTTCCAGAATCGACCTTGGCCAAGGAACGGCGAACGCCCAAGATGGCTCCTCGACAAGGAGGTGTCTGATGTGGCGAGAACTTTTGCAACAAGGCAAAGACGTCATCCAACAGTTCTGCCGTCGGCTGCGTGGCGCGGACCGACGAGTGTTTCAGGCGGAGGTCGCCACGGAGGACTGCGGCGGAAGTCCGCGGCGCGCCGAGTCGATGTTCGGCTGGTGTCGCCAGGCAGTGCAGGAGGGTTTGATCGAGCAGGAATATCAGGTCGATCTTCTGCCCCATTTTGCTCGTCGCGGTCGACGGACCTGTGAAGCTCAGTCGCCCACTTTGGCCCGCGTGTCGACTTCATCGCGGATGGCATCGAGCCTTACCACAGCAAGTACAATCCGGTGGAACGTTGTTGGAACTGCCTGGAACGACATTGGAATGGGGCGTTGCTGACCGACGTGAACACCGTGTTGCAGTGGGCGCAGACGATGACTTGGAAGGGCCTTCATCCCATCGTGCAGTGGGTGACCACGACGTACGAACGTGGCAAGCGAATCAGCCGCCAGGCGTTTGCTCCCCTGGCGCAACACCTCCAACGTTCCCAGACGCTCCCGCGTTGGAGCGTCCTGATCGAACCGCTACGAGCAGGCCCGGCACCCGCGGAATAGAGACAGGCAGCTACGGCGCCCGCCATCGCTTCGTGGCACGGACAATCATTGTTCGTCCGCACTGCCGAAGGTCTGCTCGGAACCGACCGCTCCGCGCTACGGTCGGGCCGACCTGGGTAAGCATGGCTGGAAAGGAGGATTGGGCGGCCACAGTCTCACGCCCATCCAAACTATCTCTGGCCGCCCAATCCCGCATTCCAGCCATGCTTACCCAGGAGTGGGTCTGCTGGTAGTTTTTTTTCGTCCGGCTGCCTTGGTGGTGACACCACGAATCATGCCTAACGACCACAGCTGCCCGTGCCGCACCATGGCGCCCCACAGCCGCCCGCGGGCGGCGAGGGTTGACAGACGGGCAGCGAACCGCCGCCGTCCTTGACATGAGCGGCGGGGACGCTGAATTCCTTCTCCAGCTTCTGGCAGCCGCATTGCGGGCAGGTGGGAGTTTCCTGGCCGCGCACCAAGACTTCGAAGTGTGACGAACAGTTTTGGCAAGCGTATTCGTACAATGGCATGGCCGCTCTTCCTCTCGCTCCTGATGGGGGACTGTTTCCATGAATACCGCAAGCCTGACGCGACAGCAAGCCCGCGAACTCGACCGGCGCGCGAGCAGCGAATATGGGGTGCCCAGCATTGTCTTGATGGAGAACGCCGGTCGCGGTTGCGTCGACTTACTCGAGCAACTCGGCATCCAGGGGCCCATCGCCTTGGTCTGTGGTAAGGGCAATAATGGCGGAGATGGCCTCGTCATGGCTCGTCATCTCGACCTACGAGGCTACCCAGTGCGAATGTTGTGGGTGGGAGATTTTACCGACAATCCGCCAGACGCCGCGACAAATGCCGCTATTGTCGAACGCATGCGACTCCCCTGCACTCGCCTCGACAGTGGTTCGCCCAACTGGGCCGAGGTGCGAGCGGTGTTGGAAGGAGTCGATTGGGTTGTCGATGCGCTGTTGGGCACGGGCGCTCGCGGTGATCCACGTCCGCCTCTGGACGCCCTGCTCCGACTACTGAATGACCAGCCCGCGCGCAAGTTCGCCGTGGATGTTCCGAGCGGCCTGGATGCCGATACTGGACAGGCCGGCTCGCCGACGTTTCGAGCCGACCACACATGCACGTTTGTTGCGCCCAAGGTCGGTTTTCGGGCGCCCGAAGCCGCTCACTGGCTCGGACAATTGCATGTCGCCGACATCGGCGCCCCGCGCTGCTTGATCAATGAGATCAGCCATTAGCCGGACAGCGTTTGGCTGTCTGAGTGTAGGCGATCTGAGCCGGACTGATGACGTCCAGTCAAATAGAGTCGGGCGGCGAGGAGGTTGCCCTCCGCGCCGCCCGCTCCCCAATCGCTCCCGGTCTTGAGACTCGGGGTTAACCCGAGTGAATCGACGGGGCTTTAACTCGTTACGGGACGATATAGATGCCTCCCAGCACCACTCCCGCCTCGGCGAGCGCTCCACGAGCACTCAACGGGAACGGCGGGATCATCCACGGAGCACAGCTGCCGGGCCGGTAGTAGCCCAAGGCGTATTGGCATTCGTTCATCGGATGGATGCCCATATTGTACGGCAGCAACGCGATGTTCGAGAAGAAGTGAGCGCCCGAGAGGAACGGTTGGAACAGCGGGCCCGTGGTATGGCCGTAGCGCTCCAGTTGTTCCTCTTCGAAGTACAGCGGCTTGTGGCACAGTCCCGACGCCTTCCAGGTCATGGTGATCGGCGTCCAGTTGCGAGCAGCCAACGCCACATCGTCCAGACGGCATTCGCTGGGAACGCCACACCAAGCAGCCAGGAAGCAGATGTCGTCTTCGCCCAGATCACGCACTCGAATGCGAGTTGCCTTGCCGTCGTCGTCCGTTACTTCCACTCGCAAATTGGCGATCGCGGTCACACGGCCGCGAGCGACCTCTTGCCCCTTGCGGTCTCGCCATACTCGCGCGGGCGATTGCTCGAAGGGGAAGCCGCACTGCCCTTGTCCGCTATTCTCGCGGGAAGTGAGATTGCAGGTTGGGGTGATGTCGAGCGAGATCTTCGAGAGGGGGTGCGACTTGACGTAAGCACGATGTTCGTTGCAGGCATTCTCGTCGCTGCAGCAGTTCCGCTCGTTGTACAGTCGTCGGCAGAACGCCGCGCTGCGGAGCGGTGTTTCCATCTGTTCATCGTCGGCCGATTCAGAGTCCGCGGGTTGCGGGACCGTATCGGGCGTTCGCCGCGCCGAGGGAGATTTCGGCAGGTTCTTAGGAGACGCGGGCGCGGCGTCCGGATCGGCGGGGGTGAATTGCCGCGGAGGGACTGCGGGGATCGCCTTGGGAGGAATCGCGCCGGGCGGGCCCATAGGGATCGTGCGCAGCGGTTCAACGAGTTGCCGCGGCGCGGGAACGCCCTGGTCGTCCGCGGGCGGATCGAGCGCCGGTTCCGCCGGCGGCGCGACGCCATCGGCCGGCTGGTCGAGAGCTGGTTGTTCAAGTGCTGGCTGACCATCGGCCGGTTGACCAAAGGCTGGTTGACCAAAGGCACGACCTCGTTCCGCGGGTGCTGCTTCCGCAGGCGGATCGAGTTGCGGGGCGGCGGCGTCTTGCGCGGTGAACCGCGTCTGGTCCCCAAAGGGATCTCGCCGCGCGTCGGTCGGCTGTGTCTCCGACGCCGCTTGTACTTGAGTGTCGCGATTCACGACGCCGTAGGAAGGCGCCGCATCGCGCACCTTCCAGCGAACCGCCGTGCCCGAAGGGGCTGAACTCGAGATGACGCGAATGGCGGGACCCGAATTGGGGAGCCGCGTGGCGGTCGGCGCTGAACGAGTGACTTGAGGGCTGAGGCCCGAAGAGCGTCCCTGCCAACCCGTCGCGACCGCGTCAGCTTGTCGCGGTTCACCTTGTCGCGGTTCACCTTGTCGCGGTTCACCTTGTCGCGGTTCACCTTGGTTTGGTGCATTCACGACGGGCGCTTCCAAGCGGACTTCCGGCTCTTGCGAAAGAGCCGGCGGAGTCGCCCAGGCGAGCGGTCCACCCAAGGCGCAGGCGGCCAGGGCGGAAGCGAGCCAATTAGCTCGTTTCGTTGGCCGTCGAGTATTCAGGGCTGTAATTCGGTGATTCCTGCGTAATGGCAATGTCATGGGGATGACTCTCCCGAACACTCGCCGCGGTCACTCGGATGAACCGCGCGTCCGTACGCAGCTCTTCGATCGTCCGAGTTCCGCAATAACCCATTCCGGCCCGCAGGCCGCCGACCAGTTGGTAGATGAAGTCGCTGAGCGGCCCCTTGAATGGAACTCGCCCCTCGACCCCCTCCGGCACCAACTTGCCGGGCAAAGCGTCTCCGCCCTGCCGATAACGCTCGCTTGAACCCTTCACCATGGCGCCTAGGGAGCCCATGCCGCGATAGGATTTAAACGTGCGTCCTTTGTACAAAATCAATGTTCCCGGGCTCTCCGCGAGTCCCGCGAAGAGTCCACCGACCATCACGCAGTGGGCGCCCGCCGCCAGGGCTTTGGTAATGTCGCCCGAGTAGCGAATGCCGCCGTCCGCAATGATCGGCGTCCCCGATTCCGCAGCGGCTTTCGCTGCCTCGTTGACTGCCGTAATCTGCGGTACGCCGACGCCCGAAATCACTCGCGTGGTGCAAATCGATCCCGGGCCAATTCCCACCTTCACGGCGTCTGCCCCGGCGGCGATCAGGTCGCGACAACCGTCCGCGGTCGCCACGTTGCCCGCCACTACATCGATATCCCACCGTCGCTTGATCTCCCTGACCGTTTCGATCACGTTGGCCGAATGGCCATGCGCCGAATCGACGATCAGCACGTCGACATCCTTCTCGATAAGGCTGGCAGCCCGATCATAATCAAACACTCCAATCGCCGCCCCCACTCGTAGCCTGCCCAGATTATCTTTGCAGGCGTTGGGGAACCGCTTCATCATGTCGATGTCTTTGATCGTGATCAGTCCAGTCAGGTGGTATTTTTCGTCCACCAGTAAAAGTTTCTCCACCTTTTTTGCCGTCAAAATCTTCTCGGCTTGCTCAAGCGATACATTCCCCGTAGCCGTTACAAGCCCTTCTTTCGTCATCACCTCGCGGATCGGTAGACTCGCCTGCTCCAAAAACCGGAGGTCGCGGCGAGTCAGAATGCCGACCAGTTTGCCGTGAGCGTCCGTGATCGGTACGCCCGAAACGTGATGCCGCTGCATGAGTTCCTGCGCGTGCGATACGGGCGCGTCCGAGCTGAGCGTCACGGGATCGCGAATGATCCCGTTCGCACTCCGCTTGACCTTGTTGACCTCTTCGGTCTGACGGTCGATCGACAAGTTCTTATGGATAACGCCCAGTCCGCCCTCTTTGGCGAGTGCGATCGCCATGTCACTCTCGGTGACCGTGTCCATGGGCGAACTTAAGAGGGGGATATTGAGATGGATGCGGCGAGTGAGTCGGGTGGCGACGCTGACCGTCGCGGGCACCACCTCGCTGTACCGTGGTTCCAAAAGGACATCGTCGAAAGTGATTCCAGTGCGTACGATTCGGTCGTCCATGGCAGTCCCTGCTTGCGAGAAGGATCCCCACGGAAGAGGCCGTCGCCTGCGGGCGGCTCCTTGCGGGGAGATTACGACATCCTACAGGACCAGCGTTTCCTGGTGGTCGGCTGCGGGGCCTGAGAATGACCCGGCATTATGCGCGTCGCGGGCAAGGTTGACAACGCGGGGAGATTAACGACGGCGGCGATCGTTAACGGGCGTCTCACGCCCGCGCGACCGGTACTGGGCTCGAGACCGTCGGCCCATGACTTCGACGTTGGCCACATCGCCCAAACCAAACTCCAGCAACTCGAGCGTGCTGCGTTTAACGGTCTGGCCCGATTCGTCGATTTCCTTCGAGGTGTGAGCGACCACTCCGCCCGGCACATCGGGGCAATGGGCTTCAAGCGTAATTGTTGTTGAGCCTTTGGTTTGAGAGTGAATCGTGCGGACGAAAGAAACGTTGCGAGTTGCGTCCAGCACGCGATAAGGCATGTCGATCGCCACGACTTCCACTTGAGTGGAACCGGTGGGAGTCTTACCGTCGCCATTGGTCATGGTCGTGACGCTGCGCAAAACGTGCGGCGGGATCTTGTCCGTGTATTGCGACAATGTGACTCGACGCTGCTTTTCCGACTGAATCGTCAGCTCCCGGTTCTGCACGCTAAACACGCGGCCTGAGATTGTGATTTCCTCGTCCCGCAGTTTGCGACGAGTCACCGACTGACCGGGCGACTCGCCCAGATATCCCTGCCGAACCGATTGCGGCTGCGACGTAAAACGTTTGCCACCGACGTCAACCGTCACTTCCACTCGCAGAGCGAAATCGGTTTCCGTGATTTCCTCGAGAAAACTCAGAGTATCCGTGGTCGTGGTTCCGGTTACCCTGCCCCTGGGATCTAGCGTCTCCGTCACCACGCGGACTCGTTTCCACGAACCCGGTTGCCAGCGTCCCCAAGGATGAGTGGCTTGTAATTGGGCCGTGTCATCGGCATCCCCGCCCAACGATGGGGCGAGGCCGACCCCCGAGAGGATCAGCATCAAACCAAGGATGTTCCATGGTCGAACGTGATACCAACACATAATCAATCAAAGCTGGATGAGAGTGGCACTGCAACTTAAGTCGGCGCCAGCTCCCAGCATACGTGCCCAAATCCCACAATGCCAGCAACTTCTGAAGAATCGGGAGGCTCAACATCGAGCCACGGTCGCGCCGATCGTCACAACCGCTCAACTCAAGTTCCAAAATGTACGACGGACTTCCAGTCCGTCGCTTTCCCTTGTCCGACGGACTTCTAGTCCGTCGATCCGCCGCAGCCTTACGGACTGCCGTGCAACTCGTTCGGTGCGTCATGGTTCGACGGACTAGAAGTCCGTCGTACGGTCAGATTGCGGGAAGGCGGTTTCCACCGCCTTAACCAGTTCGACGTCTTGGCTGGGAGGGACGCTGCGTAGGTCGAGAATCACTTGGTCCGCTTCCACTCTGGCCAGGATGGAAGGCGTTGAGGCTCGCAAAGCTTCTGCCAACGTCGCGGTGTTGCCTGTTTTGGGCCGCAGGCCAATGCCATAACTTGCTAGCCGCATGCCACCCCAGCCGCACGACGACACAAACACATCGCCTGCTTGAGGAGACGCTTGCGCGATGCCCGGGATGGCGGCCAACTGAGGCGCCAAACGTTCGGCTCGATTGCGCAGATTCTCGACGGAGGTTTCGGCGAGCGTTTCCAGGGGGGCTGAAGCTCCACCGTTCGGGCCCACGTACAGTCGCAGCGTGGCCGCCAACGCCGCCAGCGTGAGCGCATTGGCTCGCACGGCCGCCCGTAGTGGCTGGTCGCGTAAGGCTTCAACCCATTCCCTGCGGCCAAGCATGATCGAGCAGGCCGGGCCTCCCAAGAGGCCCTGCCCCCGCACCAAACACAGGTCAACTCCGGCCCGTACGGCGTCCTGAGCGTTCGGGAGATTCTGCAACGCCGCCACTCGACTTGGAACCAGACCGCATGCCCCAAGATCTGCAATCACAGGCACGTTGTGGCTCTTGCCTAGCTTTGCCAAATTGCCAAGGGTCGGCTGGGAATGCCGCCCCGAGAAGGAAAAATCGCGGGGACTGACAGCGAGCCATGCTCCAACGTCAGAACCGGTATAGGGAGCGAAATCATCGATGCGAGTGACATTGGTGGCGCCGACTTCGCGGAGACGGGCGCGAGCGAGTGCGACGAGTTCGGGGAGCGGGAGTCCATCAATGTCCACGACCTGGCCGCGAGAGACGACGACATCACGTCCGACCGCGAGAGCCGAGAGGCTGACCAACAAAGCGGAGGGACCCTCATGAAACACGGCCGCCGACTCGGCGCCCGTGATCTCGCAGAGCAATGTCTCGACGACGCCGTCATGGCGGGGATCATTGCCAGGCAACCGTTGAGTTCGCGCGGCTTCGACCAAGGCGTTCAGTGCGACATCCGCCAGTAGAGCTCCCCCCAGTTCATCGTGGAGCAAGTGGCCGGTGGCGTTAATGGCCGCTCGCGGGCCTTCGCTTTGAGTCGTCTCAATCCATGACGCGATCGATTCGGCCAATTCCGTGGGGCTGGGCACTTCGGCCGCCACGGCTCGCACGTCGTCCTTCATGCGGTCGAGAAAACGCGAGACCCCGGACACGACCACGTTGGGGTTCACGCGATTGACGAGATTCCGCAGCGGCGGGCTCTCCAAGAGCTCACTGACAGTTGGAATACCTCGAAATAATGGATTGGACACGGCAGTCATCCTCCAGGACAAAGTCGGCGTCGTGCTCACTTAGCGACGCTCTATCTTACCTGGAGAACGCCTTGCGGGGGCGTCCGGCTGCCTGAGGCCGCTACTCGGGTCGAGGTAACGCCAAGAACTCGTTCACGGTTTTGGGGCCGGTTTTCTCTTCGGGCGCTTCTTTCCAGAACTCGTACCATGAAGGCTGCTCAGCCTTAGGCTTGGGTTTGCGAGTCGGCGCGTTGCGACTGATTGGTACGCGGGAGGTCGGCTTGGCAGCCGGTTTACTCCACGGCATCAGAACTTCCTTGGTTTTCCCCATGAAATTCGAGGTGCCGCGTGAGACGGAGTTCCACGACGAGGCCACGGCGCCTTGCTTGGCAGGTGTTTTTGTGGCGGAGCGCGAGGGCGTGGCGGGACGCCGATTCTGGTTTCCCGTCGGTTTGGTTTCGCCAGCGCCAAACGGGTTGAGGCTCGACCAGCCCCACCCATCCGCGGCGACGGCAGTGACAGGAGAGGCGAAGGCGAACAGGCAGCAGGCGGTCCAGGCGGCCTGATGGGCCCAGGAGAACCGGTGGGACCACGAGAACGGATGAGTCCGCGGAGGGAGGCTGCCAACTCGTGGATGGGCGTCAGGACGAAGCGACAGAGAGTAGAATCGGGACATGGTAATTCTCCTATACAGGGAACAGCGCGCGGACTATCCCGAAAGTCGCCAACTCTGTAAAGGGCAATCAGCCAGTTGGCTTGCCGCTTGCCCGCGTTTGCCGTAGCATTGGAAGCCGGAGAACTTCTTGGCATGATTGAACAGCAAGTGGGGTTTGTCGGGGCGGGCCAAATGGCCCAGGCTTTGGCGCGTGGCTTCGTCCAGGCAGGACTGATCGCCCCTGCGCGAATCGTCGCCTACGACCCCGTCAGCTCGACGTTGCAAGCTTTCGCCGGTTCGATCGCAGGTGCTTGCTGCGTCGCCGATAATCGCCAGGTGATCGACAATTCGGACGTGATTGTACTGGCGGTCAAACCACAGCAAGTCAATCGCGCATTGGCCGAACTGCGACCTGGCGTAACTCCTGAAAAATTAGTTGTTTCCGTTGCGGCTGGAGTGACCTTGCATCGCCTGTGCGATGGGCTGGGCACGGGGCGAGTCATTCGTGTAATGCCCAACACGCCCAGTCTCGTCGGACGAGGCGCGGCGGGATTTTCGCTCGGACCATCGGCTTCCGCCGACGATGGCAAACTGGTCGGCGAGTTACTGAACGCGGTCGGACTGGCGGTGCCGGTTGACGAGTCGTTGTTGGACGCGGTCACGGGACTGTCCGGTTCCGGCCCGGCCTTCGTCTACGTCATGTTGGAAGCGCTCAGTGACGCGGGAGTGCGAGTCGGTTTGCCGCGAGCGACCGCGGCGGCGCTAGCGGCTCACACGGTCCGCGGGGCGGCCGAGATGGTGATCAGCACGGGCGAGCACCCGGCCGTGTTGAAGGATCGCGTCGCGAGTCCCGGGGGGACCACAATTGCGGGTCTCGAAGCGTTGGAGGCTGGCGGCGCTCGAGCCGCGCTGTACGCCGCCGTCGTCGCCGCGACTCGCCGTTCTCAAGAACTGGGGCAACAATAGTGTCGGATGTTTTTTTCCTCCTCCGCGAACCGGAACGAGGCGCCGCATGAACTCGATCTTCTGTGTTGTCGACGATAAGCATGTCCCGCTCTACCGCATCATGTGGGTGGCCGCGGTGCCGCACTTTTGCGGCGACGAAGAGTGCCAGTGCGAAGGACTGTACGAGGTGCGGTTAGAGCAGGATGAATCGGTGTGGGCCAGTCGCAAGGAACGCGATCAAGTGCTGGCGGCGATGGAAGCCTGGCAAGGCGGCCCCATGCGCGAAGACGACGAAGATCTCGATATCTAGGGACGTTCACGTAGGGATCATCACGCACGAATGATCACGTCCCCCAAAAGCCCGTCAACTTTTGCTCGGCGGGAATGCCCAAGGGGAACTTGTGGCTCAGGGGATGGTCGGCGATTCCTGCCAACTCGCGTAACGCCTCGTGGACATGCTCCGGTCGCACGCGAATCCCTCGTTCGGCCTCCACCTGAAGATTCGCAGGGTTGAGCGGTACGGCGAATTGCTTTTCATCGGTAGCGCCTAGGACTCGATTGCCTTTCACGCCTCGGCCCAGGAACAGGGCCGAACCGATCGACCAGTGATCCTTGCCGTTCCCCGCATTGTAAGTCGGCGTGCGTCCCATCTCGCTCTGCAAGACGACGACCATTTGCTCGCGAATACCCAAGTCGGCGGCTCGACGCAGCAAATAGGCGACCCCCGCCAAAAACTCGGGGATCAGTCGCATCTGGTCGGGGTCGTTGTTCGCATGACTGTCGAACTGACCGATGTCAAGGTTCGCCGAAACGCATACGCCCGCCTTGAACGACGCGAGTGCAATCTCCGCTTGTTGGGCGAGCCGCTCTTTCGGAACGTCCTTGGGAATATGCGGAGTCACTCGCTGCAGAGCTTTGGAATTCGCCTGCGCCATATACAGCATGTTCTCGCTGCGCTCGGCGCGCGGCAAACGCGGCGTCTCGCCGCGTAACTCGCGCTGCTCGCGCAACGCGCGCTCGATTCGTTCGATCGCAAAATCGTCGTGATACGGAGCTCGCGGGTTACCCTCGACCGAATCGGCGTTGGCGATGCGCTGCAACGAGGGGAGGTAGGGAACGCGAGACATGGCGACCAAATTGCCGGTCGATGAATAGTTGCCGAAAGTGAGAAAGGCGAGTGGACACGAACCGCCGCGGCAGGCGGCGACCAAGGCCGCAAACGTGGGATACGCGAGGCTATCGAGTTTCCCGGTGGCCATATAGCGAGCGCCCGGGGAGTGGTTGTTGACCGAGTAATCGAGCCCGTTCAAACAAAGGAGCTCGGCGCCGAACTCGGCATAAAACGCTTCGTTTGTCATCCCTCCTTGGGCATGCGACTTGTTCGGCGCGAAGCGATGATTGCCTTGAGTCTGGATGTCGCCCACTTGGTAGAGGCGATTGATGCCGTTCGCCCCTTTCGGGTCCATCAAATACGTCGTGTCCCAGCCTCCCGAGGCATTGAACACCACATAGTAAGGGCCAGGATAAGGCTCATCCCCCTGCTCGGCCGCGTGTGCTGGACGCCCCGCCATTTCCCAGTCGGACGAAGTGGCTATGGGCAGTGCGAGCCCGAGTCCAGCTAGTCCGCATAGCTTTAAGAAGTCGCGTCGCATCGGTCGTCCACCTGTCACTCGTATAGGAACTCAGGGCGTCGCAACAAATAAGTCACCACCGCTCGCCAAGCTCTGATGGTGTATCGCGGGTCGTCGGCCGATGCTCCGGGAGCATCGCGATTCTGTCGACAGTAGTACGACTCACGCTTTTCTACCCCCTTCTGCTCGCCAGCGGCGGCCACCACATCGGCGAACAAGCGGTAGGTGAGTTCGATGTCGGGCGAATCCGGTTTCTCATACCGCCCAAGAATGTGTTCATGTAAGTGCACGATTGCGTCGCGGATCGCGGCATCCCCCTCGGGCGAATCGCCCGGCGCAATCTGCGGCTCGATCCGCGGGAACAGCAATCGTTCCGCGGGCGGTTTGAGGAAGTCGCGCAGCACATGCTTGCAGGCCATGTCGTTCGACAACGTGCGCTGGATCGCCCCCATGGCGCCGCTCGGATCAGTCGCGCGATCGGTTACTTCCTTGGAATCAATGCCGCCGTACAGCGTCGCCAATTGATCGGTCAATCGTCCCCACCGCTGTCCAAACACGGCCGCCGTCTTTCGCTCGACCTGTTCCGGCGAGAGCAATCGGGCCAGGCCCATGTCGTCGAGTTCCATGCGACGGCAGGGATCGTCGACGGCGGTGGCGAGTCCATCGGCGCGATAGAAGTCCGAGGCGATCCAATCGAGAAAAACCTGCTTGAGTTGGAAGTTGTTCTTCGCGAACTTCTCGGCGATCCGCTCGGTCGTTTGCCTCTGCTAACGGAAAGCCCGTCGCTTGGCCGCATACTGCGGATCGGCGACGTCTTTCGGCGGCAAGAGCACCTTGCGTCCGGTGAGCAAATAGTACACATGCTCGGTCATCGCCACCGCAAATCGCGGGTCTTTCGCCGTCCGATCGCCGAGCCATTGGAGCGCTCGCCAACGTTCGCTCGCCGGCAGCGACTCGCCCTCAAACCCCGCCTCGAACATGTCGCTGAACCATCCACCCTTGCGTTTGCCATAAACGCCTTGGTCGGCGAATTTCCAGTAATCCTGGAAGAGTCCGGCGGTCGGATCGAGCGAGCGGTGGCATACGACACATTCGGCCGCTTGCATCGTGGGAATTTCGTACTTCGCGGTCACGGCCGCGGCGTCGGAAACTCGAGCGGCCAACTCCAGCACGTCGACTCCCAGAAAATGCTGATAAAACATCCTCGCCCGCAGGCGATTGCGGTTCGTTTCCGTCGTGGGGTATCGAGTCAAGTATTGGAATGTGCTCAGCAAGCCAGCATGCGGGTAAAAGCCTGTCTCGGAGTCCTGATTTTCCGATTTGTTGCGACCCACGAGCGCCTTGAGTCGCACCGGTACGTACTCGAATGGATCGTCCGGGTTCTTGAACTTGTCTTTGACTTCTTCAAAGACGCCGTAGCCGCGGGCTGAATAGGGGGACACCAAGATATAGTCGGCGGTCACGATCTCCGTGAATGGACGGTTATTCCGCACGATGTACTCGATCAATTGCAGCGGTTCACCCAAGAGCGCTTGGCGGTATTCGGCCGCCATCCGCCACTCGGTTCTCTGCCTCTCCGCCTTGTCCGCGATGTGACTCAAGTCGTGCTTTTGATACCAATGCCGAGTCTTCTCGAAGTGCTCGTACGACAAACAGGTCTGGTCGGCGTTGCCGTCGACGCCGAGCGTCAAGAAGATGTCGTTGAAACCCTCGCGCAACCGCTCGTAAAACGCGTCTTCGTTCATGACGGGTTCGAGGATAGCCGGGAGAGCGGTCAAGCCTCGCTGCTGAACCGCGGTCAATTCGTCAGCGGTTGGCAAGCGACCCGCCAGCGATAACGTGGCGCGACGCAGTAGGCGACGATCGTCCAGCATGACGACCCCCGCGAAAAACGGCGTCGCGGCGGACTCCTCAGTCAGATCACTCGCCCCACTACCGCCCTGCCCCTCGAGCCTCCGGACGAATTCCGCCAGCACTCGATATTCGGCCGATTCGACCGGCACGACCGCTTCGCCCCCATGCTCCATTCGCCCCGACGCCTTCATCAACAGACGAGATTCTTGCGACTCGCGGGCCTGAGCGAGTCGCGTGAAGGCGGCTTGGTTCTCTCGATGAGCCGCATCACGAGCGGCGCCGTCGAGCTTTCTGGGGTCCAGCAGGAGAAACTTCGATTCGCGTGCCTCGCCGCTCGCCTGATGACAAACCAAGCACTTCCGCTCGCCGACCTTCGCCCACACTTCGTCGCGGAACCGAGAGCTTCCCGCCGTACAGCCGCCGTTGGCTGCGAGGGTGCTGGAGGGCGTCGGTTGGGACGACGTCTCGGAAGCGGGCGGCTCGTCGCCCTGGGAGACGCTCACCACGAAAAGTGCGACGACTAACCAAGCCGACCGACGCCAATGGCTGGCCATGACAGACCCTCGTTTCGAGCCGTTCTTAGGCGAGACAAAGCACTATCAAGTTCGGCGACCCTCGTCGACGAACTTATTTCTTTTTGGCAGCCTTCTTCGCGGAGACCTTTGCCGGTGTTTTCGCGGGCGTCTTAGCGGGGGACTCGGCCTTCTTTGCAGGGGCCTTCTTTTTCTTCACGCTCGCCTGGGCAGTCGCCTTCTTCGCGGCCTTGGGAGCTTCTTGTCGAGCCTCTTGGCTTGGCGATTTGCCGAATGCTTGAGAGAAATTGTCGGAATAAGGCTTCGTGGTACCTGAATGCAGCACCGTCATCGGACGCAAGACTCCCTTGGAACTGCCGTGGCCGGAACGAGCGAAGATGCGACATGCACTTCGCCGGGACGCACGGACTGCCCCGTTTCTATCTCGCGCCACAGCGCCGGTCAAGTCGATCCCATGTACGACGGACTTCCCAGTCCGTCGCTCCCTTCGTACGACGGACTTCCAGTCCGTCGATCCTAGTCGGTCCGACCGATCATCAGCGTTTCAGCTTCTTATACCGGAACCGCTTCGGCTCGTCGGCCGCGATTCCCAGCCGTTCGCGTCGCTGTTCCTCATAAGTCTGGAAATTCCCTTCACACCAGTGCACGTAGGCGTCCCCTTCGAACGCCAGGATGTGAGTGGCGAGTCGGTCGAGGAACCAGCGATCGTGGCTAATGACCACGACGCAACCGGCATAGTTCAAGATGGCCTCTTCCAACGCCCGCAGGGTATCGACATCGAGGTCGTTCGTGGGTTCGTCGAGCAGCAAGACGTTCGAGCCGCGTCGGAGCAACTTGGCCAGATGAACTCGGTTTCGTTCTCCTCCTGACAGCACTCCGACCTTCTTCTCTTGGTCGGTGCCGCGGAAGTTGAATCGAGAAACATAGGCTCGCGAGTTGATCTTTCGGCCGCCCATTTCCAAGTGGTCGAGTCCGCCAGAGATCTCCTCAAACACCGTCTTGTTGGGATCGAGTGCGTCGCGATTCTGGTCGACATACCCCAATTCGACCGTCGAACCAACTCGCAATTCGCCTGAATCAGGGGTTTCCTGTCCCATCATCATTCGAAACAGCGTGGTCTTACCAGCGCCGTTCGGCCCAATCACTCCGACGATGCCGCCCGCCGGCAGGCGGAAATCGAGATTTTCGATGAGTGCTCGATCGCCATAGCCTTTGCTGAGCTGTTTGGCTTCGACCACCAGTTCGCCCAAGTGCTTGCCGGGTGGGATCTGAATCTCGAACTCATCGGGCCGTTCCTCGAACCGTTCCGCCGCCAACTGTTCGTAGGCCTTGATACGCGCCTTGTTCTTCGCCTGGCGAGCTCGCGGGGCCATGCGCACCCATTCGAGCTCACGTTCCAGCGTCTTTTGGCGGGCTTGTTGCGACTTCTCCTCCTTCTCCAAACGGTCTTTTTTCTGTTGGAGCCACGACGAGTAATTGCCTTCCCAGGGAATGCCCTGGCCGCGATCGAGTTCCAGAATCCACTTGGCGACGTTGTCGAGGAAATACCGATCGTGGGTGACCGCGACGACGGTCCCCGAGTACTCGGCCAGATGACGCTCCAGCCAAGCGACCGCTTCGGCATCGAGATGGTTCGTGGGTTCGTCGAGCAGCAGGAGGTCGGGACGCAACAAGAGCAGCTTGCACAATGCCACTCGTCGTCGTTCTCCGCCCGAGAGCTTCGTGACGTCGGCATCGCGCGCGGGCAGGTTCATCACCTCCATCGCCACTTCGATTTCGTGGTCGAGGTTCCAGGTGTTCGTGGCTTCGATCTTGTCTTGCAGCCGTGCCATCTCGTCGCACAGCTTCTCCATTTTCTCGTCGGACATCGGTTCGGCCAACAGACCGCTGATCTCGTGATAGCGATTCAGCAGCCCTCGCCGCGGTTTCACCGCCTCGTCCAAATTGCCCCACACATCAAGTTCTGGGGTGAGTTGCGGTTCTTGCGAGAGATAACCGCAGGTGAAGCCGTCGGTCAGGCGAGCGGTTCCGTCGAAGTCTTTGTCTTGACCCGCCATGATGCGGAGCAGCGTACTCTTACCCGAGCCGTTACGACCCAGGACGCCGATCTTGGCGCCGGGGTAAAAAGCGAGCCAGATGTTCTTGAGGACTTCACGTTGGCCGTGCTTCTTGACCAGCCGCTCCATCGTGAAAATGTACTGTTGAGCCATGAGAGGAGTCCGCGAATGCGCGTGGTGCTTTGTGGTTGTTAAAGACTAGCGATGGGGAAAGATGGTCGTCTCGGAGCGGTTGCGCCGCGCGACCGGAAAGGAGTCACAATCGTCGTGAGAGTTGTCGATCCCATAACCGGCGGCCAAGGAGCCGCTGGAAAATCCCTCCCTCTCAACGCCAACGAATACTGGTCTGGTGCGAACAATCCGTCTCTGTTCTCGCGGACCAATAGTCGATTAGGCGACTCCTTCATGTCCAGGGCTCAGCCGTTCCCCGCGGCTGAGCTTTTTTTGTTGGCGCCGAGTTTTTCTGGCGCCGTGGGCTCTTTGTCCTATTCCCACTCAATGGTCGCGGGCGGCTTGGTGCTAATGTCGTAGCACACTCGGTTCACTCCCTTGACCTCGTTGATGATTCGAGTGGAGATTTGGGCCAGCAATTCATAGGGCAGACGAGACCAGTCGGCGGTCATGAAGTCGTCGGTATTCACGCAGCGGACAGCGATCGCATCTTCATAAGTGCGTGCATCCCCCATGACTCCCACCGATTGAACCGGCAGCAGGACCGCGAAGGCTTGCGACGTTTGGCGATATAGTCCCGCGGCCTTAATCTCCGAGACGACGATTTCGTCGGCCTCTCTGAGAATATCGAGTCGCGGTTTGGTCACCTCGCCCAGGCAACGAACGGCAAGTCCTGGGCCGGGGAAAGGATGACGCCAAACGAGGTCTTCCGACAGTCCGAGTTCGAGGCCCAGCCGCCGCACTTCGTCCTTGAACAGGTCGCGGAGCGGTTCGACAAGTTCAAAGCCGAGTTCATCGGGAAGGCCGCCCACGTTATGGTGCAGCTTGATGGTCGCCGCCGGCCCATCGGGCGCCGCGCCGCTCTCGATCACATCGGGATAGAGCGTGCCTTGGGCCAGAAACCGAGCGTCGTGAATCTTGGCCGACTCTTCCTTAAAGCACTCGATGAAGGCGTGCCCAATGCGTCGCCGTTTTTCCTGGGGATCGCGGATGCCCGCGAGCGCCCCGAGGAACCGGGATTCAGCTCGCACGACATGCAGGTCCGCCTTGAAATGGTTCGTAAACTCGGCGATGACCGCCGCTTCCTCGTCTTTGCGGAGCAGTCCGTTGTCGACCAGGATGCATGAGAGTTGTGGGCCGATGGCTTGGTACAGCAGGGCCGCGGTCACGGCCGAGTCGACGCCGCCCGACAAACCGCAAATTACGCGGCTCGACCCAATCCGGGCTCGCAATTGTTCGACGGTTTCGCGAGCAAAATCGCCCAACCGCCAACGGCCGTGACAGCCGCAGATCACGGTCAGGAAGTTATGGAGGATGGTGCTTCCCAGCGGGGTGTGAGTCACCTCGGGATGGAATTGCAGACCAAAGACCGGCAAGTCGCGATGTTTGACCGCGGTGATCGGGCAGGTCTTCGTGTGAGCAAGCGGCACGAATTCGTCCGAAACGCGGGTGACCTGATCCCCGTGACTCATCCAGACATCGGTATGGTCGGGAAGACCGGCGAAGAGGTCGACATTGGAGTCAATCAGGCAGCGAGCACGTCCGTATTCGCGGGCAGGTGCGCTTTCCACTCGACCACCCAAGGTGTCGCAGGCGAGCTGCATGCCGTAGCAAATGCCCAGCACGGGCACTCCTAGGCGAAAAATGCCCGGGTCGCATTTGGGCGCCCCCGACTCGTAGACGCTGGCGGGACCGCCCGACAGAATGACGCCCGCCGGCTTCCGTTTCCGCACGGCTTCGATCGAGATATCGTGGCGCACGATTTCGCAGTACACGTTCTGCTCGCGTACTCGACGAGCAATCAGTTGGGCGTATTGCGAACCAAAATCGAGGATCAAGATGCGTTCGTCGGCGACAAGCGGCGACGACGGGCGGTTGGCATCGGTCATGACGAGTGGATCTCCTGTTCCCGCCTCTAACGGCCCTTGGTCCGTCCGGGAAAACCGCGAATTATAGCCCGCTAGCCGGGGCGGCGCAAAGTAGCCCGCTCGCTTCGCGAGCGGAAGGGCCGCATTGCGCAGCGGTTTCGCTGAGGTTGCGAAGGGGCTTGGTCTGGTTTGGCGCGGGTACGTGGTGCGGCTGATCGTCTCGCGAAGCGAGACGGCTACGTACGCCGCGCAAGCCGCCTCTGTCCGCCTCTCGCCATCACCGCTATCATCCGCACTAGAAATTCACTCTCAGGGGGAGTTTACTCGAGTGCTCATTCTGTTGACCAACGACGACGGCATCTATGCTCCGGGGCTGGCCGCGCTCGAAAGCGAACTGCGAAAACTGGGGGAAGTCGTCGTCGTGGCGCCCGCGACGGAGCAAAGCGGCGTCGGGCATTCCATTACGTTCTTGCGGCCGCTGGTCGCGAAAGAAGTGTTTGCCGGCGACCGACGCCGTGGTTGGGCGGTCGAAGGAAGTCCAGCCGATTGTGTGAAGCTCGGGATCTTCGAGTTCTGTGGGAGACGTCCTGACTTGGTCGTCAGCGGCATCAACGGGGGGCTTAACGCCGGCATCAATGTGCTGTATTCAGGCACGGTGGCGGCGGCGATCGAAGGCGCCTTCTTCGGGATCACCAGTATCGCGGTTTCGTTGGAATTCCACGAACATGCCGCATTCGGACGGTGCGCTCGACAGGCTCGGGGAATTATCGAGCAGATTTTGGCTCGCAAGGGTGAGCGGCCTGAGTTGTACAACCTGAACTTCCCCACGAGCTCCATGGAAAAAGAGAGCGAGTTGGTCATCGTGCCGATGGGGGTGCAGCGTTACGGCGAGCACTACATCAAACGCAAGGATCCGCGTGGTCGGACTTACTTTTGGGCAACCAACGATCCACCGCCGCGACCCGCGGAGCACGAAACCGACCTGACCGCGCTCGCGAAAGGTTTCGTCACCCTAACCCCGCTCAAGTACGATATGACGCACTCGGCTACACTTGCCGACATGAGCGATTGGACGATTGAAATTCCAAGGATTGAATGAGTCACTCGCAGCACCTCGCCTAAGGAGCGAACTTATGGTCGGACCTCAGCACGTACTCCGGTCAACGCAGCGCACGGTTCATCGTTTCCTGCTCGCAGTCGCGACGCTCGCCAGTCTGTGGGCGGCCGCGGGGTGTGGCGGCGGTCAGTCGGACGGCGGCGCCCAAGCGGGAGGCGCAGCGGCGCCGAATCAGACTCAGATGAACATGCCGCCTGGCGCTCAACAGTCGCCCGCTCAAGCTTCGGGCATTCCCCAAGCGGGGGCCACTGAAGGAGGTTCGCCCGGCAGCGATGGCGGCAGCTTTGGTGTTGCTGACGCCGTGGTCAACGCCGCCCCGACGCAGCAAGGACCCAGCTCCGGTGGAGCGTTCGTGCCGCCGCCAGTGCCGCCCGGCGCCGTGCAGGCGCAGGTGGGAGTCGGAGCGAAGGGCCGCAGTCTCGACCAATTCCAAGGAGCCGTCGTGACTCCCGCCAAGACGTTATTTGCGGCGAAAGAACGAGTGGTTTTTGACATTCAAGTGCCGCAGGCCCTACAGCTATTCAAGGCGACTAACGGTCAAGGGCCAGCGACGCACGACGAGTTTATGCAACGAGTGATCGCGGAGAACAACATCCAATTGCCGCAATTGCCCGCGGGTCGTCGTTATCAGTACGATCCCCCGACCGAGCAATTAATGGTCGCGCCGGAATAGCTGGTTTGATGCGGGTACGCGGTGCGGCTGTTCGTCTCGCGAAGCGAGACGGCTACGTAGCTCGCGAAGCGAGCGGGCTATTTGCCTCGCTTGGGCGAGGCGGCGGCTTGGGCTCGCGCGACAAACAACTCCATTTCGTCGGGAAGCGGCGACGAGAACCGCACCAATTCGCCGGTGACGGGATGATTAAAGGCCAACTGGCGAGCATGCAGTGCGAGCCGTCGGTGCGGCCAGTCCCGCGATTCAGCTCGCTGGCCTCCGTAACGAGGATCGCCCAGAACCGGATGACCCGCTTCCGCGAAGTGAATGCGAATCTGATTGCGTCGGCCCGTTTCTAGCCAGACGGTGACTAGCGTCGCGTCGCGAAACGGCTGTTCGACGCGATAGTGCGTCACCGCTCGCTCCCCCTCCTCTTCGTCGTCCGTCGAGTAACGACTTAAAGACCGATTGGTTGCGAGCAGTGAATCGAACGTGCCTTTCGAGTCGCGCATACGCCCCGCCACGATGGCCGCATACTCTCGCTCTGGCTTGTGTTCCGCGAACTGAGCGCGGATCGCTTTGGCAATCTCGGCCGATTTACCGAAGACCAACAGGCCCGAGACGCCGACATCCAGCCGGTGAGCCGTAAATGCCTGACGCACTCGCGAAACATGTCGCAGATACTCCGAGACCAAATTGACCAACGTGTAATTCTCGCCCGCGTCCGTCGGCACCGTCAGCATGTCGGCGGGTTTGGAGACCACGATCAAGTCGCGATCCTCGAAGACGACTCCGAACGCCTGATTTCGCCTCGCCTTGGGGCGCACGTGGTACTTCTGGCCCGGGTAATAGGCAAGTTCGACGGTATCGCCCGCCGCCACTGTTCGTCCAGGCTCCTCACACCGCTCGCCATTCAACGACACACAGCCGTGATCGAGCAGACCTGCGACTTGCGCACGCGACCAACCGCACAGCGATTGAACGATGCGATCGAGACGAATGCCCACTTCGGGCGAGTCAGGTTGGACGGTGAATGTCTTATGAGTGAGTGGCACGAGGGCGATCCGCAGGGAAAAGGTCGAGCCGTCCGTCCGCTCGCGAAGCAAGCGGGCTACGTAGCCGTCTCGCATCGCGAGTCGAACAGCCGCAGCGAATGGCTGTCGTGATTATTGGGGAGGTTGTTCCGCGTCGTCATGTCGGCGCATGCCGTGCAACGGATCGTGGTGTTCGTAGTCGGAGGCATACCAACGCCCGTCGATCTTGACGAAATGGACAATCAGATAACGAGGAACCTGCTGGTCCTGAATAAAACCGGTCGCATCGCCGCCCTTCACCACGACATTGAATTCGGCTTTCGCTTTCGTCGGCTCGCGCTCGGGAGTCAGAGTGATCTCAAGCGGTCGCTTGATGTTGATCTCGGTGACCTTATACAGCTTGAGTTCCGTGCGGGCTCGATTTCGCAGATCCTCGTCGTCGGGACGAATGTGCTGCACGGCCGCTTCCGTTCGGTCAGCACGAACGTCGGCCGCCACCGCATAAATCACTCGCTCCACGAGTTCGCGATCAGTGACGACCATTCGCTCCAATACAACGCCGAATACGGCGGCCGTTATTCCCAGGGCAATGCCGATCCAGAGTCGACGATCCGCTGTTTTGAGCCACCCGACCACGCAGCCCACCGTGACGATTCCACCTAACAGCAGCAATGGCAGGGATGATTCGAAGAGCGTTGACATGAGCTAGGCTCTGTTTGTGAGGGACGGTCCACGTGCTAATTGGTCGTTTGGACAGGCGTAGGCGGCCTACCGCCGTCGTTGTTCTGACTCGGGCCATCGCGTGAATGTGCGGGTGCGGACGCGATGGGCGTCGGCGCGTCCTCCTGTCCTTCGGCAGCACCCGTGGGTACCCGAAAACGCTGCCACCACAGCGCGATCCAGCCCGCCATGAGCCCGGCGAGCATGATCCAGTACAAGGGACGCAAGCTCTCCGCACGACGTTCAGGGTTAGAGAAAGGGCGAGCAGCCGCGACATCGGCTGGCTGGCTCATGACGTGCCGCCGACCTTCGAATTGGCGGTCGAGCTGTGATTGGCGAGCCCCAAACTTGGGGCTCATCCATAGCAGAGCCACGATTCCGGCCGTGCCGAAGACGTACAGCCAGAACCATGGCGAATCGGAAAGAGGGGGACGAGTCGAGGTGCTCATGCCCCCACTATAGCGACCGTCGGTCGTTGAGCCGACTACTTCTTGTTGCGTTTCTTGAACAACGGACCGCCGTACAGAGCGCCGCTGTCCAACTGCTCTTCGATTCGCAGCAACTGGTTGTATTTCGCCATGCGATCACTGCGCGACGCGGAACCCGTCTTGATCTGGCCCGTGCCCAGTGCCACGGCCAAATCGGCGATGGTCGAGTCCTCGGTTTCGCCGCTGCGATGGCTCGAGATGCTGGTGTAGCCGTTGCGATGAGCCAACTGGATTGCGGCAATCGTTTCGGTCAAGGTGCCGATCTGATTGACCTTGATTAAGATACTGTTGGCGATTCCCTCCGTGATGCCTCGTTGGAGTCGCTCGGTGTTGGTCACAAACAAGTCATCGCCGACCAATTGGACTCGATCGCCCACGCGGTCGGTCAACATCTTCCAGCCTGCCCAGTCGTCTTCCGAGCAGCCATCTTCGATCGAGCAGATCGGGTAGTTGGCGACCCAGTCCGCCAAGAAATCGACCATGGCGGCGGAATCGAGTTGCTTGCCATCGATCGAGTACTTCTTGGTGTTCGAATCGAAAAACTCGGTCGCGGCCACGTCGAGTGCGATATAGACTTGTTCGCCCGGCTTATAGCCTGCCTTGCTGATGGCTTCGACGATCAGGTCGAGCGCCGCTCGGTTGCTGGGCAGGTCGGGAGCGAATCCCCCTTCGTCTCCCACGGCCGTATTCAGCTTCTGTCCTTTGAGCACTTCCTTGAGCTTATGGAAGATCTCGCAACCGCAACGCAGAGCGTCGCTGAAGCGCTGGAAGCCCAGAGGCATGATCATGAATTCTTGGACGTCGACTGAATTGTCGGCGTGAGCGCCGCCATTGACGATGTTCATCATGGGCGCGGGGAGCAGATTCGCGCCAGGCCCGCCCAAGTAGCGGTACAGCGGCTGTTGAGTGAAAGCGGCCGCGGCCTTGGCGACGGCGAGCGATACGCCGAGGATCGCGTTCGCGCCGAGGTTGCCCTTGTTCGCGGTCCCATCCAATTCGATCATTCGCTGATCGATGCCGATCTGATCGACCGCGTCCCAGCCCACGAGTTCCTTGGCGAGCACTTTGTTGACGTTTTCGACGGCCTTGAGCACGCCTTTGCCGCAGTAGACCGCCTTATCCTTGTCACGCATTTCCCAAGCTTCGTGAGCGCCCGTGCTGGCGCCGCTCGGCACGCCTGCTCGTCCAAAGGAACCATCGCTGAGCGTCACGTCGACTTCAACGGTGGGGTTGCCTCGGCTGTCCAAAATCTGGCGGGCGTGAATACCGGCGATCGAACTCATCGTCTCGTGTCTCCAAAAAAGCGAGCATCCTGGCCCGCGATCGGCGGGGAAATTCAGTAAGAGTTGCCGGTATTGTGCGCGAATCGGTGCGAGTTGCCTAGGACGGGACCGCGACGTACCCGTGGGGCGAGACTTCCATACGACGGACTTCCAGTCCGGCGCTCTGAATCTGTACGACGGACTTCCAGTCCGTCGATGATTTCCAAGATGCACATCCCTGCCAGGCCATTTTTCCCTCGTTCGAGGTCACCGCCCCGAATCGACGGACTGGAAGTCCGTCGTAATGAGGTAGCCCGCTCACTTTGTGAGCGGTCAGCCGCGTGGCCGGCGTGTGCCCATCGCCACCAGCCAATTCGCGTCGTGGGCCGATTGGGACGCAGAAATCGACGCTCGACGGACTGGAAGTCCGTCGTACTATTGGGTCACTGCAAGCGACGAGCGGTCGGCCGTTGCGAAACCAGGGGGATAACCACTACGATGTCCCGACGCGGGGAGGCGTTGCATGTTTGCGGGGATCGTGGAGTATTTGGGAAAAGTAGAGGTGGCTCGACCCGAGCCGCCCGGCATGCGTCTGCGCATTGACGCGGGGCCGGTGGCGGCCGCCGGCGACCTGGGGGCAAGCATTGCTGTCAACGGTTGCTGCCTCACTGTCGTGGCCCGCGATGGGAACGGTCTCGAATTCGATGTAGGGCCCGAGACTCTGCTGAAGACCAACTTGGCTCGGTTCCAGTCTGGCGACCGAGTGAATCTTGAGGCTTCCCTGCGAGTAGGCGATAGGCTCGGCGGCCACTTTGTGTCGGGACATATCGATGCAGTGGGGACCGTGGATCAGCGCCTGGATGAAGGCGAGTGGTCGCACTTTTGGTTTCGGCTCCCTGCCCCGCTCACTCGCCTAATGGTTCCCAAGGGCTGCATCGCGGTCGATGGGGTCAGTTTGACCGTGGTGGATGTCGAGTCGGAACGCTTTAGTGTGATGCTGATCCCGCACACGCTCGCCGTCACGACCTTGGGCCTCCGTCGCCCTGGGGATGCGGTAAATCTCGAAACCGATCTCTTAGCAAAATACGTTCAGCAGCAAATTTCAGGATTCCGCATCCCATGACGGCCCCCCGCCAAACCGCTTCTTACTTGATGAGGCGTTTCGAGGAGGTCGGCATTCAGCCGGTCACTCGACACGGTCAGAACTTCCTGATCGACCTCAACTTGGTCGATTTGTTGGTCCACACGGCCGACTTGGGCCCCGATGATGTAGTGCTTGAGGTTGGCACCGGCACCGGCTCGTTGACTGGGCTCATGGCCCAGCAAGCAGGCGCCGTCGTCACCGTGGAGCTTGACGCCCAACTGCATCAATTGGCGAGCGAGGCGTTGGTCGAGTACCGCAACGTCGTCATGCTGCAGCAAGACGCACTAAAGAACAAGAATCGGTTTCATACGCGAGTGCTCGAGGCGGTGAAGGAGCAACTCGACGCGGCGCCCGGACGGCGACTCAAACTGGTCGCGAATCTGCCGTACAACATCGCGACTCCCGTGCTGTCGAACCTGTTGACGGTCGACCCGTTGCCCGTCGCCATGGTGGCGACGATTCAGAAGGAAGTGGCCGAGCGAATCGCCGCGACTCCTCGCACCAAAGACTACAGCGCTCTCAGCGTCTGGATGCAGGCGCAGTGTGACATTGAGATAGTGCGAGTCATGCCGCCCACGGTGTTTTGGCCTCGTCCCAAGGTAGATTCGGCCATCATTCGGATCGAGCCGAATGTCGAGAAGCGGGCGCGGATCCCCGATTTGGAGTACTTTCATCAGTTTGCTCGAGCCATGTTCTTCCACCGCCGGAAGTTCTTGCGCAGCGAACTGTTGAGTGCATTCAAGGGGCAGATCGACAAGCCCACCGTCGATGCGGTATTGGCTGAAATGGAATTCTCCCCTCAGACTCGCGCGGAAGAATTAGACGTTGAGACGTTGCAACGTCTGTGCGAAGTCGTCCGCTCCCGCGGTTTTCGATTCGAAGAGTAGCCTGTCTGCTCCTCTGCTGTACGACGGACTTCCAGTCCGTCGATCCTGTCCGTCGAGCGTCGATTTCTTCGCCTCAATCGGTCCACGACGCGAATTGGCTGGCGGCGATGGGCGCTCGCCGGCCACGCGGCTGACCGCTCACGAAGTGAGCGGGCTACTTCAGATGAACTCGCTGAGCAATTCCTTGCGGGGAGCGGGAATGACCGTGCGTTCGACCAGCAGGCCCTTCTTCTCGATCACGGCTGCCGCGATTCGAACCCCCTCCTCGACCGATGCCACGTCGCCGGTGAAGGTGACGAAGCCTTTGCCGCCAATGGCCATCGCGAGATGCAGGGTGACCAATTCGATATTGGTCGCCTTCACCGCTGCGTCCGCCGCTTCAATGATCGACGCCACGCTGAACGACTCGACCACCCCCAAGGCTCGCAGCACGGGAATGTGACCGACGCCGCTGATGGCGGGAAAGACCGTGGGGTGGACGTTGGGGATCACGAAATGATCGACCAGCGTGTGGGCCGCGGTCTTGATCCCCGACTCGATGCTCGCTTGGACTGCGTCGACATCTCCGCCGATCAGCACCATGTATTTGCCCGGGCAGATCGTGCGATTGACGATCAGTTGGACGTTGGCTGCCTTGAGGATCGAGTCAGAAATCTCGAACCCCTTGGCGATGCTGGAAGTTTCGATGATGCCGATGGCGGTGCCTTTTTTCATGATCGCACTATGGAGGTTAGAGAGCGTTGATGCGGATGTAGCGAGCGTCGACCGAGGCGACTCGACCATCGATGCTCGAGTGAATCGGGCAACCGAGGGCTTGGTCGTCGACCGTCCCGATCACATCGCCGCGGCGCACCGAATCGCCGGGTTGGACGAGTGACTTCGCGGGTTGGCCGATGTGGCCTGCCAGCGGAATCGTTACTTGGCGCGGTTGGAAACCGGTGCGAGTGAAGTCAGCTTTGCGGTCGTACGGTTTAAGTCCCAGCCGCGTGTACAGCGTCTCGATCGGGATTTCTCGCCCCTTCCGCGCTGGATGCGGCGGCAGGAACAAGTCTTCCAGTTCCTCGGCGGTGCGTCCGAGTTTGTTTTCGCGCAGCAATTGCTTGGCGTCGACGCAGATGTTTTTGGGGTCGAGCTGTTCTGGGCAGGCGATGAGCGAGCAGACATTGCATTCGCAGCAATACTGCGCCCAGAGACTGGCTCGGGCCTTTGATTCGCCCGTCATCAGCAAGGTGCGCATCACGCGGTGCGGCTGAATCGGGTAGCCCAGGATGTAACGCGGACACAACTCGGTGCACAACGAGCACTGGTCGCATTGGCCATGGCCGATGCGGTTGTACTGTGTCTTAGGGGCCGTTTTGCGGCGGACGAGGTAGTGGTCGGGCGGGAGAGCGATCAGGCCGCCGACGTTTTTTCCGACGGGGTCGTCAATCGACTTCGCGACGCCGCCCATCATGACGCCGCCCGTCAGGACGACCGGATCGGCGACCGTGCAACCGCCCGCCAATTCCAGGCAATCGCGGATGGAAGTCCCCACGGGCACCACGGTTGTGATTGGGTGTCCCACGGCGCCAGTCACCGTGACGTACTTGTCGACCACAGGGTTGCCAGTCACGGCCTTGGCGACATTCACGATCGTTTCGACGTTATCGACCACACAGCCGACCGCCAGCGGGATGCCCCCCGGCGGAATCTGTCGGCCCGTGACTTCGTAAACCAAAACGTATTCGTCGCCCGCGGGATACACGTCTTCGTAGACGAGCAAATCAAAGCCCATCTGGTCGGCTTGCGCCTTGAAGCCTTGCGCCACATCCTCGTTCTTGCGTTTGACGGCGATGGTGACTTTTCGGGCGCCGGTCAGTTGCTGGATTATCGCCAGGCCTTGGAAAAACGCTTCCTGATCCTGACGCATGGTTTCGCGATCTTTCGCCAACAACGGTTCGCATTCGGCGCCGTTCGCGATGAAATGTTCCACCTGCGAGTCGATTTTCTTGTAGGTGGGGAAACCCGCACCGCCCGCGCCCACCACGCCGGCCGACCTAATACGCTGCAAAATTTGTTGCCGATCCACGTTCAATGCTCCTGTTCGGCCTTCACTTCCCCTTTTTCTGGGAAGCGAACACGGCCGCCGAATCTCTGCGTAGCCTACCTACCGCTTCACCGCGTGCACGGCTACTGACTTCACCGCCAGCAGGCCCGCTGATTCCATCACGCGAAGATGGGGTGGGAAGATTTTAAGGGATGTAGGGGTCGGTGAGTCCTGGGGCTCCAGGTAAACTCCGCCACACTCTACTTCGCGAAACGATGTTTGGCGAGCGTCCCGAGAAGGCTCGCACGCAAGTTATCGTCGGACTGGCTTTCCCGATTCGCGAATTGCCCGTTAGAATCGGCGATTATGAACCTTGAACGCAGAACTCGCTTGTCGCAAGACTCACATACGGTTGTTGTTAAGGTCGGTACTCGAGTGCTGGTCGACGAACGCGGCTACCTCGATCCCGACCGAGTGGCTCACCTGGCCGACCAATTGATGACGCTGCGGCGGCAGCGTCGCGTCGTGTTGGTAAGTTCGGGGGCGGTGGCCGCGGGAATGAACACGCTGGGCTACAAGAAACGCCCCGCGGATCTGGCCGAACTCCAGGCCGTTGCCGCCGTTGGCCAGGCCAAGCTGATCGAGTCGTACAACCACGAATTTCGCCGCCATCGCGTCGCCATCGACGGCGCGGAAGTGGCTTGTCACGCGGCGCAAGTCCTTTTAGGAGCTGATGATTTTCAAAATCGAGTCGGCTATTTGAACGTCCGCAACACGCTGCTGAGGCTGCTCGATTTTCCCAACGTCATCCCGGTCATCAACGAGAACGATACGGTCTCGGTCGAGGAATTACAGACCACATTTGGGGACAACGACAAGCTCGCGGCGCTCGTCACCAACATGCTGCGAGCACCGCTCTTGATCATTTTGTCCACGGTGGACGGATTAATGGACGACCGCGGACAGGTGGTGCCCGTGGTCGAGCAGTTCGATGAGCGTATTTTGGGTTACGTCTGCGACCAAAAAACGGGGCTAAGCAAGGGCGGCATGGCGAGCAAGCTGAATAACGCTCGGCTGTGCACCAGTTCCGGGGAAACCGTCATCATCGCCAACGGGCGTCGGCCGGATGTTTTGACTCAAATCCTTGCGGGGGAACCACTAGGGACGCTTTTCGTGCCGCAGTCGAAGTCGGTGAGTCCGCGGAAGCGTTGGATTGGCGCACCGGCGACATCCCGCGGCAAGGTGCTGGTCAACGCAGGGGCGTGCGAGGCGATTCGCAAGGCTCACGGCAGCCTGTTGGCGGTCGGCGTGGTGGCTGTCGAAGGGGAATTTCGCAAGGGAGATGTCGTAAGTCTGTATCTGGCTGGAGAGAGTGGCGAAATTCGGGGTAAGGAATTCGCTCGTGGTTTGTCGAATTACAGTTCAGACGACTTGGTGCGGATTCAAGGCAGCCAATCGCAACGCATCGCCGAAATCCTCGGCCACCGACCTTACGAGGAAGTTATCCATCGGGACAACATGGTGTTAGTCGAATGAAGTGAGGAGCGGTTGAGATTTCCTGTTCTGGCCTTCTGCGTTACATTAAGGTCGTTGCAAACAGTTTAATCGGTAAGGTCAACCGTCGATGGGAAGCCGTTGATGGACAGGCAGTAGACAAACCGGACAGTAGACGGACAGGACAGGCACATGAACCTTTCTGGGTTGGGAGAGTGAAGCAACGGTGAACCTCGATCGTATTCTCGCTCCCTATTCCCCCCCTCTTACCAACTTAGCGGACGTGTTGCGGTATTGGTCGCAGCAGCAGCCGTCGCAGGTCGCGCTGTCGGTGTGGGACGGCGAGAAAGTGGGGGAAAGCTGGACCTACCAGGAACTGGAACAGCGTGCGCACGCGATCGCGGCGGAGCTGCAATCGTTGGGCATGCGGGGCGAGCGGGTGTTGCTGCTATATCCCCCGGGGCTCGACTTTGCCGCCGGGTTCTTGGGATCTCTATGCGCCGGCGCCGTCGCCGTGCCAGCCTACCCACCCCGCCGCAATCGCAACATGGAGCGAATCCAGACGATCTCGATCGACTGTGCCGCCAAGGTGGCGCTGACCGTCAGCGATGTTACGGATCGGATGCACGAAGGGCTGCTGGACGAATCGCCGCGACTCAAGGAGCTGAAGTGGATCGCGACCGACAAGGTGCCGGTGCAAAAAGCGGCCAACTGGCGGATGACGGCGATCGAGCCGCACGATCTGGCGGTGCTGCAGTACACCTCGGGTTCGACGGGCGCTCCCAAGGGGGTCATGCTGTCGCACCGCAACCTGTTGTTCAATACCTGCTTGATTGCGCACGCGTTTGAACCGCCGCGTGACGCGGTGGGGTTGAGCTGGTTGCCGACGTATCACGACATGGGCTTGATCGGTGGTTTGTTGAGTCCCCTTTTCTTCGGTCGACATACGCTCTTAATGTCCCCGATGGCGTTCTTGCAAAAGCCGATTCAGTGGCTGCGCGGGATCAGCAAGAACAAGGTGCACATCAGCGGTGGTCCTAATTTTGCGTACGACTTGTGCGTGCAAAAGATCTCGGACGCCGATTTGGCACAACTCGACCTCAGTCACTGGAAAGTGGCGTACAACGGCGCCGAGCCGATTCGGCCCTCGACGCTGGAAGCATTTTGCGAGCGTTTTGCGGCGGCTGGTTTTCGTCGGGAGGCGTTCTTCCCCTGCTATGGCATGGCGGAGACGACGCTGATTGTCACCGGCAGTTACAAGTCTCAACTCCCTCCCCTGCTTACCGTGGATGGTCGGGCGCTCGACGAACACCGAGTGGTGCCGGTGGCGGAGGATCACGTGTCGGCCCGCCCGCTCGTCGGTTGCGGGCATGTGCTCCCCGATGAAGAGGTGTTGATCGTCGACCCAGGTTCGTTCGATCCGCTGCCTGACTACCAGGTGGGGGAGATTTGGGTCAGCAGTCCCAGTTGTGGTCAGGGATACTGGAAGAAGCCGGAATCATCGGAGGCGACGTTCAAGGCGAAGCTGCGCGATGGCCGGGGACCTTATTTGCGTACCGGCGATTTAGGCTTCATCAAGGATGGTGAACTATTCGTCACGGGGCGGCTTAAGGATCTGATCATCATTCGCGGAGTGAATCGCTATCCGCAAGACATTGAGTTGACGGTGGAGCGATCCAGCCCTCGCTTGCAGGCAGGCGCGGTGGGCGCCTTTGCGGTCGACATGGAAGGTCGCGAGCGCTTGGTGGTGGTCGCGGAAGTCGAACGCGCTCGCCATACCGAGTGGAGCGATGTGATCCAGGCGATTCGTCGCAACGTTTCGGCCGAACATGACTTGCCGCCGGATGGAGTGGTCTTGGTGCGGTTCGGCTCGATTCCCAAGACGTCGAGCGGCAAGATTCAGCGGCACGCCTGCCGAGATGACTTTCTCAAGGGAAAATTGCAGGTCGTTGAGCAGTGGTTTGTGTGGGCGCCCCAGGGGGCCGCGGCATCCGCAGCGAGGTCCGCGGTCGTGGAACCCGCGGTCGCGACCCAACCGCTTCCCGAGGCCAACCCCGAGATCGTGGCCATCGTCATCGATCACGTGCGAGCCATCGCGAAAGAGCGAGCCAAGGACGTGCATGTCGATACGAATATCGCCACCGAATTGGGACTCGATTCGCTCGAACGCATGCAGATCGCCAATTCCTTGGAAGAGACCTTCGGCGGCCGCTTCCCCGAGGATGTGCTCCAGCAGATGGAGACGTGTCGCGAGGTGGCGATTGCAGTCGAAAAACACATGGGCGTCGCGCCGCGCCGGGCTCGCACGTTGGCGAGCAGCAGTCTGGGAGCGGGCGCCGCGACGGGCGAGATTCCTGCGGAATACTACGATTTCGCACAAATGGCCGAGTACGCTCGACTAAAGCAAACCATGCGGTTGCTTGACGCCACCGGCTTGCCCAATCCTTACTTCACGGTTCATGAACGAGTGACCGGCGACACGACCTGGATCAATGGTCGTGAATTGGTCAGTTTTTCCACGTACAACTATCTCGGCATGTCGGGCGATCCTGCCGTGACACAGGCGGCGAAGGAAGCGATCGACCGGTTTGGGACCAGTGTCTCCGCCAGTCGCTTGGTGTCGGGGGAGAAACCGCTGCATCGGCAATTGGAACAGAGCATCGCGGACTTCTTGGGAGTGGATGAAGCCATCACATTTGTGGGAGGGCATTCCACTAATGAAACAACGCTCGGCCATCTGTTTGGCCCAGGCGACTTGATCCTGCACGATTCGCTCGCCCACAACAGCATCATTCAAGGCGCGCTGCTCTCGGGAGCACGGCGACGCCCCTTCCCGCACAACGATTGGAAGGCCGTGGATGCGATCCTGAGCGAGGTGCGACGCGAGTACCGCAAGGTCGTTGTCGCCGTCGAAGGGGTCTACAGCATGGATGGCGATTTCCCGGACTTGCCTAAGTTCGTTGAAGTCAAGAAGCGACACAAGGCGCTGCTGTTCGTGGACGAAGCGCACTCGCTGGGAACCCTCGGGGCGCGAGGCCACGGCATTTCCGAGCATTTCGGCGTCGCGGCTCGCGATGTCGATCTGTGGATGGGGACGCTGAGCAAAGCTCTGGGAAGTTGCGGCGGCTACATCGCTGGCAGCAAAGCTCTGGTCGAATACCTGAAGTACACGACGCCGGGCTTTGTGTTTAGCGTCGGATTGCCGCCCTCCAATGCGGCGGCTGCCATCGCCTCGCTACGAGTCTTACAAGCCGAACCGCAGCGAGTCGAGACGTTGCGGCGTCGTTCGCGTCTGTTCCTCGAGCTTGCTCGAGGAAAAGGTCTGAATACCGGATTGGCGGCGGGCACCCCGGTGATCCCCGTGATTCTTGGCAACTCCGCGCACGCCTTGCGACTTTCCCGCGCCCTGTTCGAGCGGGGAATCAATGTGCAGCCGATTCTCTATCCGGCTGTCGAAGAAGAGAAGGCTCGCCTCCGTTTCTTCATCACGTCGCTGCATACGGAAGCTCAAATCCGAGCCACCGTGGAAGCAGTCGCCGAGGAATTGATGAAGATTGACGCGAAGTATTTGACGGTCGCTCAATCGGCTTAGTGCGTTTCACAGGCAAGAAATAAGGTGCGGTTGCCTTTCTGTCCGTCGGCTGGGGCCGACGTACGCATGTCTCGAGTCCCGTTCCGCACCTCTTTCGTTCTTGGCAACGAGCGTCGAGGGCCGTACAATGGCGGCTGTGTCGAAAGGCGAGCGGCGGGCGATTTCTACTCAACGAATTAGCGACAGTGAGAACCCGGAGGGTATTGTGCTGACGGAAGCGGAAGTGCAGCGTAGTTTCAACAAGCTGTTCAAAACAGAAGGTCGGACGCCGGAAGCATTCGAGAAGGCGGAGCAGCTGTTGGATCAGTTGCGAGCGGAAAGTCCCCTACGGCATCGGCTGTCGGTCGAGCTGGAAGAGCTGCGAAAGCTCTGCGAGCGCAAGTAAACAACTCGGCGAGCTCCAATAAAGACTGCGGCTTAGCTCGATGAGTCTGACGCAGGGCGCTGTCTTCTCGGCAGTGCTGGAAGAGCAATGGCCAACAAAAACGCCTCGGCGTTCCCACTCAAGGAGCGTCGAGGCGTTTTTGTTGAAACTCGTGAGCTGAAGCAATCGCGTTCGAGTCGGACAGAACCTGTTGGCGAGTGGCGCCGGCGGTTGCCCACCGGCGCCACTCAACCAAGCATCGCGTTCCCAGTTAGCGGTTGACGGTGATTCCGAAGGTGAATCCGACCATCAGGAGGTCTTCGCTGTTGCGGGTGAAGTTATTTCCGCGGCCGATGCCCACGCCGTAATCCAGGAGGTTCATGCCTCCGCGGATGGAGACGTCGCGAGTCAGCTCGTAGGCCGCCTGGGCTCGGATTTCCATACCCCACACGAATTCCGCGTCATGGTCGTAGCGAACATCCTTGTCGTTGATGACGAGGACCACTTCGCTGCCCGTGCCTGCCCCATCGTACATGGTTGTTTCGGCTCGGTTGTAGTACTGCATGCTCTGGAAGTTCTGGAGAGCGAATGCTCGGAATTCGCTATCGAGCAACCAGCGGGATTGACGCTTGTACCAGCGAAATCCGAGTTGGCCGCCGACCATGTTATTCGTGATCGACCACTGGTTGATGGTGAAGCGTTCGATCGTGGCGTCATCCAAGGCGACGTTGGGGTCCGGCAGATTGGGAACCGGGTTGCCTTGGTCGTCGAACCGTTCGTAGGCGTCCCGGCGAGTGGTATCGCGGAACTTGTTGTACCGGAAGCCGACGAAAGGCTCGAAAATGCTCCCCTGGTGTAACGGTTCCAAGCGGAACGTCTTGTTCAGCTCGAAGCCCGTCATATTCGCCATGTTCACGCTTTCTTTCTGATTGTACGTACGTTCCAGCGTGAAACCGTCGTTACGGTCGACGGCGGGGAATACGGTAGTTGGGGTAGTACCGGTGCCCGGATCCACCCAGCGATTCAGACGTTCGACCAGTGTCGTGTTGGAGGCGTTGGGGCCGTCGATATGCATGGCTGAGAACGACCAGCCGTGGTTTTCGGCCGTCATATAGCCAATGTCATAGCGGTTTCCCCAGGTGAAGTCGCCTTCCGTGTAGGACTGTTCGCCCCGTGGTCGCGAGACGTAGATGAACATGCGGTCGTAGCCGCCGTACCATCCAACCCGCATCTGCGGTTCGCCGCCGTATTCCTCGGCTTCCGCGGGGGCAAAGAATTGCAGGTCCGGCTCGAAGTAGTCCGGATCGATGAACGGTTGAAACCGTTGGGCAAAGGTCGGTGTGGTGAGTGTTGCCACCACGACCATCGCCGTCAGGCACGCTGAGAAAAGAGTCCTTGACATGGTTCCTTCCACCTTGGGCGTTCGCGATGCTTCAGGGGACGTCGCCGCGCTGGGCGGCTTGTCGTATGATCTGTGACGGTAATATCGGATTCGCCTGTTTCGGAAGTTGAGTAAAGAAGGCAAGCGCTTCCGGAAATTCCGTTTTTTCGGGCTCCCTTTTCGCTCCACCTCATGTACGGAGGAATCAGTCATGATTCGTGCTTTTCGCGGCAAAACCAGGATGGGAAAGAGTTTGCGTGCATGGCTGGCGAATGGGGCAAGCCCCCTCTGCGTTCTCGCGCTCATTGTCCTCTGGTGTTTTTCCTGCACGGGACAAGAGTCGTCGACGCCCACTGTGAAAAAGGCGACTACTAAGGAGTCTGGGGAAAGTGGGGGCAAAGCGAAGGATGGCGACTCTGTCTCGCCTCGAAAGGCGGACTCCCCAGCCTCCGAGAAGCCAGCTGCCAAGGCTGAACCGCCGCGATTTCTTCGAGTCAAGCGGGATGAAGACCAGACCGTTTTGGCCCTGGAAACTTCGATCACGCGCTACGTCCCTCGGGACGCCGCCCGCGAACCGCTGTTCGTGGACTTGGTCGCCGTTGTGCATATCGGGGAACACGACTATTACGAAGCCTTGAATAAGCGTTTCAAGGACTATGATGCCGTCCTGTACGAATTGGTCGCGCCCGAAGGGACTCGCATTCCCAAGGGAGGCGGTAAGGGCGGCGGAGCTCATCCGGTCTCGGCCATGCAAAATGGAATGAAGTCAATGCTGGGGCTGGAGTTTCAGTTGGAGCGAGTCGACTACACGCCGCGGCACTTCATTCATGCCGACATGACGCCCGAGGAAATGTCGAAAAGCATGTCGGATCGGCAAGAGAGTTGGTCGCAGATGTTCCTGCGCATGATCGGGCAAGGGATTGCTCAACAAGCAAAACAGCAGCAGCAAGGGGGAGGCGGCGACTTCGCCCTGCTCGCGGCGCTTTTCGCCAAGGACAGGACGGTGCGGTTGAAGCGAATTCTCGCCACGCAATTCGAGGACATGGATGCGTCCCTGGCGGCTCTGGATGGCCCCGATGGATCGACGCTGATCACACAACGGAACAAGAAAGCGTTGCAGGTGCTCGATCGCGAACTCAAGGCCGGCAAGAAGCGGATCGCCATTTTCTATGGCGCGGGACATATGGTGGACCTGGAGCAACGATTGTTGGCCGATTTTGCCCTCCGGCGAACCGACGAGTCATGGTTGACGGCCTGGAGCATGACGCCGGCTAAGTAGGTGAGGGAGCGCATGGAGCGGGCGGAGGATAACGTGGAAAACATGGGCTTGGGCGAGTCGGCGAGCCGGCGCCGCATCTCGATGAACGAACTAACGACCTATCGTTGGTCGTTCGAAGAGGACGTGCAGCATTACCGCGCCGCGGGGCTTGAGGCGTTGAGTATTTGGCGCCACAAACTCTCGGATTTTGGCGAGGAAAAAGGGGCCGAGTTGCTCGAAGAATTGGGGCTCCGCGCCGCCAGTCTGTTGTGGGCCGGTGGATTTACAGGGAGTGATGGACGCAATTTTCGCGAGAGCGTGGATGATGCTCGCGACGCGATCCGAGCGGCCACGCTTCTGAACGCCCCGACATTGATTGTCTACACCGGTGCGCGCGCGGGACACACTCGTAATCACGCTCGCCGGTTGCTTCGAGCCGCGATTGATGAAATCGCGCCGTTTGCCGCCGAGCATGGCATTTCCTTGGCGCTTGAACCCATGCATGAAGGCTGTGCCGGGGAATGGACGTTTCTCACAGATGTCGACGAAACGCTCGCACAACTCGACGCCCTCCGGCATCCCAACGTGCAACTCGCCTTCGACACCTATCACTTGGGACAGAATCCCGCGGTTGTCGAACGAGTGCGCGACATCGCTCCACGGACCGCGATCGTACAACTGGGCGATGCCCGCCAAGCGCCTCGTGGAGAACAGAATCGTTGTCCACTCGGCGCGGGAGCGATTCCTTTGCGGGAAATCGTGGCGCAGTTCGAATCGGCCGGCTATCGGGGCTTCTACGACGTCGAACTGCTGGGAGAAGATATTGAGGCGACCGACTATCAAGAGCTGATACGCACCAGTGTTGCCGCGGCCGCTGCGTTGCTGGAGACAAACTCGCCACAGTAAAGTCTATTGGAAAAGCTTGACCTCACGGTTGGATCACTTCCAAGCAGACGAGCCGATCGTCGCCGCGGACGTAAAGCAGGCCGTGCGAGAGAATGGGCGCCGCCCAACAGGGATAACGCAGTAGAGCACTTTCCTCGGAGCCAGGCGCGAGCGGGCCGCTGGTCGGGCGTCGGTAGGTAATCTCCGAGACCAAGTCGTACTTCTCGGGATTCACCTTGATCAGTTCCAGCGAACCAAACTCGCCCTGGCTGATCAAGTGTCCGTCCACGTACAGCAGCGAGGTCCGGATCCGATTCGGCGTCGACCACTTCACTTTCCCCGTCTTCCATTCTATGCAACGTAGTTCTGCGTCGGGTGGATTACGGCCGCTGCATCCATACAGATAGCCGTCGACGAAGACCGGTGTGTTCCAGTGCGCCTTGAAAGACTTCTCGCGGCGATTGGGATCATCGCTCCAAACCACTTCTTGTTTGCCAGGCGAGACTTTCAAGAGCGAGCTGCCGATGCCATAAGTCTCGGAAATGAACACCTCATCGCCAATGACGACGGGCGTGCTGGCATTCACGCTTTCTAGAATTCGAGATCGCCAAGGATACTGGAAGTCGATCTTGCCGGTCGTCGGTTCGAATCCGACCAAGCCGCTACGGCAGAACGCGAACGCCCAACGTCGTGGGCCAATCGTGGCCAATTGCAGCGACGCATAGCTCGCCAGTTCATCCGTGATCTGATAGCGAACTTTGCCGGTGAGTTTGTCGAAGGCGACGATGCCCGACCCGTTGCCGCTGACTCGGTCGAGTTGCCCCGGGGGTATTTCTTTGTCCTCCGGCGGGCTGCCGCCCACCATGACGATCAACAGATCGCCCTCGACCACGGGGGTGCTGCCGACTCCGAAGAAGTTCTGAATGACGCCGAATTGACCCGTGGTGTCGACTTTCCAGACCAGACTGCCATCGGCCAATCGCAAGCAATGCAGCATCCCTTCGACCCCGAGGATGTAGACCAAGTCGCCGTCGATGACAGGCGACGCGCGGGGACCGCCGTTGTAGCTGTAGAGATCCTGATAACTGGTGGGATAGGAGAACTGCCAGAGTTCCTCGCCGGTTTCGGCATTCAAGCAAAACAACACGGCATTGTCGCCTTGGCGATCGAATTGCAGCAAGCGTCCGCGGCTGATCGATCCGATGCCATAGCCCTCGCCCAAGGGACGTTGCCAGACAATGCGGGGACCTTCCTTGGGCCAGGGGGTGATGAGGCCTGTTTCCGACGATTTGCTATCGCGGGTAGGCCCCAGAAACCAAGGCCAATCCTCACCCTTGGTGCGAGTCCAAAGGCTGGGCAAGGTTCCCGTCGAGTCCGGGGTGGCGGTCGCCTCGCTCGCGTGTTCACGGGTAGGCTGTTCGGCGGCAGGTTGCCTGGCGGCATCCGAGGAGGCATCCGAGGAGGCCGATTGCGCAGGCGGCTTGGCGGTCGAACTCTCAGCCGGCGCGGATTGAGAAGAGCCGCCAGGCGAGCAACCGGCGCTGCATGACGTGATTGCCAGGAAGACCACGACGCAACGCCAAACGTTAAGTCTTGTCGCCGAAATCGCGGACGAATCGCGGGAGAACAACAAAGTGGATGTGCATGGCCGCATGGCGTGCTCCTGGGGTGGGAGCGTAGTATAACAGGCCGCGACACGTGGTCGACACGCCGCGGACGCTCCCCGCAACCAGCGAGTGACATGATATGGAAAGCCTGGAAATCTCCCCTCGCTGGCGGTTGCCATTGGACGAGGTGACCTTTGAATATGCTCGCAGCTCGGGACCGGGCGGACAGAATGTCAACAAAGTCAGCTCCAAAACGACTCTGCGCTGGAATGTCCGCCAATCGGCCCATCTACGCAGCGACATTCTCGAACGACTCGTCACTCGCTTTGGTTCCCGCTTGACGTTGTCTGGCGAGTTGTTGATCACCAGCCAGCGACACCGGGATCAGGAACGCAATCGAGCCGACTGTCTGGAAAAATTGGCGGAGTTGTTGCGAGCGGTCGAGCACGCGCCGAAGGCCCGCCGAGCGACTCGACCCACGCGAGGTTCGCGCGAACGACGGATCGCGGGCAAGAAACTCCGTTCCGAAACCAAACAGCGGCGGCGCGGATTCGACTCGGATTGATGCCGCCCGCGCAGGAAGCAGTTGCCGCCGATCATTGGTCGTGGGAGAGGCGTTTGGTATAATTCCTGGTACGCCTCCGAGGTGGCGGCGTCGCAGAAAGAACGGGAATATGGCACGGAAATCATCGCGTAAGTCGAGTCTCGATAGTCTGTTGCGTGACTGGCCGTACGATCCGCAAGGGATCAGCGTCCGACTCGCTCAAGGGGACGACGCCCGCGAGATTTTACAAATGCGAGTCGATCTTGGCGTCCTGCAATTGGAGACAGTGGGACGTCCCGATGGCAGCCGGCCCGAGGGGTTTGAAACGTATCTCGATTATTTACTGAACGTCACCCTGTCCGAAGGGGACGAATTCGTGATGTCGGAAAAGCAATGCGGCGAGGCCGACCGCGAATTCGTTCAGTATTACCATCGTCGCGTTTGCTGGCTGGCCTTGCGGGAGTATGCGCGGGCCGTGGAAGACGCGGACCACACCCTGGGGTTGATGGACTTTTGCCGCGATCACTCCCCCGACGAGCAATGGACCATTTCGCACGAACAGTATCGGCCGTTCGTACTGTTTCACCGCACTCAGGCGCACGCGCTGGCGCTGCTGGATGATGGAGGTCCCGAGGCCTCGATTCAAGCCATCAATGATGGGCTGACTCGCTTGAAAGAGTTGTTCCATGAATACGAAGCCGATGACCACTTTGACGACGATGAACTGGTGCGTCGGTTGATTGAATCGCGTGAAGCACTGCGTGAACAGCATGAAGTGGGCCGCACGCTGCAGGAGCGATTGGAGGATGCGGTCGCCGCCGAGCAGTACGAGTTAGCCGCCCAACTGCGCGACGAATTAGCAAAACGCCGCTCACCACAACGGTGATAGGACCACGAATCACTCGAATCAGACGAATGGATGGATGGCGGGAGTTGTGTTTGTGGTACACGCCTCGCGGCGGCAGCCTGAGCTGGGGACTGTCGGAGCGTGTTCGAAGATTTGGGTAGCAGATTCGTTCGTCTGTCTGAATTCGTGGCATTCGCGCGATTCGTGGTCCATCGACTTCCGTGTCTCATCGCCGCGAACTTGCTCGTGAGTCAGTTCGTGGTCAGCTCTTGCCTGCTTTCTCTGCGCGGCAAGTTCTTCCTGTCTTGTCTTGTTTGCTGACGGTTCTCCGGTTCGCGCTGTTTCCGTGGTGCTGAGCGAGCGTCGGTTTGTAAGGATTTCCAAGAGTTTTGGAATTCTGACATGATCGCGGAATTGTCAAGGGCAGTTTGTAGGATTTTTTGTGGCTCTAATTGTTTGCTGTCATGGGAGTTGCGGCGATTACCTGCTGTGGTTCGATGTGGCAGGTTGGCGATTGGCACGGTCTTCGCATTAGGAGACTTTCGTTCACCTCTCATCTTGAACAACTCTCTTCTCTCGCAAAGGAATGTGCCATGCTCGTCCTCGCTCGTAAACTCGATGAAACCATTCGGATTGGCGACCACATCACCGTCACGGTGCTCCAGGTCAAGGGTCGGATCGTGAAGATCGGCATCACGGCTCCGCGCGACATTCGCGTCATGCGGGGTGAGTTGATTGAGGCAGCGGACGAAGCAAGTTCAACCGTTCAGTTTGAAACGACGCTCGATATCGACCAACTCAACGCATTAGGTGGAGCGGCAGAGTCGGGCTTGAACGAAGCAACCGAGTCGGGAGTTGCGGCCGAGACTTGCGAAAAAGGGACCGACGAGAAGCGCTCGAAGTCGACTCGCGGACTATCGGGTTTCCGACGAGCTCGCGAGCTTCGCTCGACGCACGTACAACCGTCGGTCGCCGGCGTGCTCGCCGCGGCCAACTAATTGACGCTTCCTGAGGATTGTTCGGCGAGCCGGCTCTGAGTGAATTGCTCAGAGCGGTTCGGACGGGCGTAAGACTGTGGCCGCCCAATCCTCCTTTCCAGCCACGCTTACCCAGCTCGGTCGACCGTAGCGCAGAGCGGGCGGTACCGACCAGACCTTCGGTAGTGCGAACAAGCAACGCTTGTCCGTGCAACAATGCGGCTCGCCTATTGCCGAGCCTTGGATTTTGTTGCTACTCGATTTGTGATCGCGGGTATCTTAGACTGTTGGTTCGTGCCCTGCACAACCAACAAGCAATGCCGCCCCAATGCTCGCCATGAGCGTTATCCGACATGATCCAATTCACATGCCCTAAGTGTAAGGCTCAGTCGCAATCTCTTCCTGAAGGTATTGAGCGTTGGGTGAGTTGTAGTCGATGTGGCGCCAATGTAGAAACTGCAGCTACCACTCCTAGCCTGGATGACAACATCGCCGACTGGCTTTCTTTACCGAAAGATGCGAACCAATCATCGAAAACGCCGTCCCAACGCGATCTTGCACTAAAGGAGAAGGATACCGACAAGAAGCAAAAAACTCGCGATCTCTGTTCCCCGGTTAAAGCTCCAGGGATACCGACCGCTAAACCGAGTGTACAAACTGCTTCCGAAGCATCATCGGATGACGAGTATACAATCAGCCCGGAGGCTCCCGTGCGAGTTTCCGCAAGCGATCCACTCTCTGCATACAATCTCTCGGAGCCTTGCGACTATTGCGGTCGCAAAGAAACGTCGATTAAGGAAGATCGCTTATGGTGTGCCTGGTGCGATGACTGGGGAAAACACCGAAGTACTCAAGGGCGAAAACCTGTAGAGGAGGATCTCTTTAGAGAGGCCATGACCGGCAAGGTGTTTGGGGCTTGGGTGGCATCAATGGCCACCACCGCGTTCGTGGGACCGGTAGCCGGGCATGAGGTGTTCGAGAAGCTCTCGCAGCGCGATGCCCCGAAACCACCTTCTCCTGCTCAAGAACTGGAACATAAGGAAGGAAAATCGGTTTGTCGTAATTGTGGCATAATTCGGGAAAACCCGTATGCGTGTACGTGTCGCAGTTGCGGGAATACCGAATGGAGTCCAATTTACATCGCTTTTGGATTCGGTGCATGCTTGTCGTTGAGCGCACTCATTGCTCTATTGGCCGTCGAAGATGCCGTGATTGGCATAGTTTTTTGCGTGACCGCTGGATTTCTTGGAATGATGTGTGCAATGTTCGCCATTTCTCAAGTTCTAATTTCAAAGAGGAGCCAAAGGACTCGGGAGATTCATGCGCAGCTTCTTGCCAAGCATCGAGCCAAGAACGTCGCCAGCAGATAGCAAGACAAGAATTGCCCCAGCAAGCGGTGGCGGGATACTCTTTAACTTCTAGTGAGCCCGCAGGAAGCGGTTATCTATTCTGACGGATTCAAGCCGTTTTTCAAAACTGCTATGGCGTCGAGGACGGCGGGGCTCCATCAGCGCCGGGAAATGCTGCGTCAGGCGGAACGAGAGACTCGACCGTCATTGACTCTAATCGCATTTCCGCCAGATGTTCGAGCAGGATTCCACGGACGGCTAGTATGCTCCGCGGATGCCGATGGACGGCTGTGTGGGTCGCGGGTACGACCAATTCCGAATTGGCTTCCGTCAGGTGAGCACTCTTGAAAGAAACGATGCCGTCGCCCGTTTCGGTGAACTTCGCGAGCACATCGTCGCGCGAAATAACGCCAGCGATGTTGTCGTACTTGACCCAAGGAGCTCGCGGTGCGTTGGCGAGTACGGAAAACAGCGGGCAACTGGGGTCCAGCGAATCGATGCTGGTCTTGATGGTGAGTGGTTCGACGTTGCGAAAGTAACCGGGATTGTCGCGCGACAGTTTCTGAAAGGAAACGGTTAATTTCCGCGGCATGGAAATCAGCTTCTGTCCCAACCAACGCGTGTAATCGTTGGCAAACTTGCTGCCTCGGTGCGGCGTCCCGATCGTCACAACTCGTCGGATCGAACGATTGGGTTCAAAGAAGGCCACGCGAGCCAGTTCGGCGCGAGTGTCGGTGTCGGCGTTGAGTTCGTCGAAGGGCTTATTGGCCACGGAACGCCAGATACGGTCTCCGATGTCGATGGTTTGAAGAGTCGACACGAGGCCGCCCATGCTGTGTCCGACGACGACCATGTTCTGCAGCGCCGGCGTATTGCGCTGGGGATCCAACCGATCTTGGACCTCTTTCAGGTCCTCGCGAAAATCAGCCGCGGACTCCCAGAATGGTTGGCCCGTCGGATAGAGGTAAAACCAGAATTGATAGTGATCGCGGACTTCGGATAGGCCCCGCAGGTCGTTGAACATCTCCATCCAAGTCATCGGGCTGGACCACAGTCCATGCACGAGAATGACGGGGATTTTTTGCGGCGAATACGGTTCAAGCATGTAGATCCGCGAAGCGGTTTCGGCGGCGGCGGGCTTAATCAGTCCCCAGGTTGCTAACGCCTCCGGAGCCACCTTCATGTTGTCCAGGAAGTACGCCAAGGGGGTGCTGAGATCGGTTTCCAACGGCACCAGGCGTTCGCCGACTCGGATTTGCTGGGCGGCGAGCGGATCGTGGAGTTCCAGGACGAAACGAGGCGCCGCGGGTTCACCCACGGTTTGACGCACGTCGGCGGCCGGTCGATGCACTCGCAAGAACGCGGTGGCGGGAAAGCACAGGTTATTAGGATAGAACTCTTCGGCGGCCTGTGCATTGGGTGGACGGTTGCGTCGCACGGCCGCCAACGGAACGCCAAGCCCATAGGTGCGGTACTGGTTGGTCAGCCCACTGACCTCAAAGTCCGAGCAGAACTCGACTCGCTCGATTTCCTCCGCGGACCAAGGACCACAGGACTCGATGGACAATTCAACATTCTTTTGAGCCGTGCGGATCGGTTGCACGGTGCCTACCTTCAACTGTCCGCGAGCTTGCAGGATGCGTAGCACCGACTCCAACGCCCCGTTGTAGAGATCGCATGCTTGGCGGAATTGCGGGTCATACGGGTTGCGGGACCAATCGAGTCGACTGTCGAATAAATACCAGTACGCATGACCTAGCGCCGCGCCGTAGTAATCAAGTGCTTGCTGGTCGTCGCCTCGAGCATCCGCACGCTGCCCGTCGATGTAGGCGAGCTCCGCGTAGCTGTAGATGGTCTCAGGCGCCGGTTGCTCTTCAATTCGCTTTTCAAGACTCGCCAGAGCGATGGGAGCGTCTTTCTCCCGCTCTTCCGTCAAGTCGTACTGCCGCAACACTTGCTCGGTCCGCGACGAGGGTTGCGGTCCACTCCAGGAAAACAACTGCAAGGTGTCCGCCAACGGATTCCGCGGCGCTCGACGAACTTCGAGGTAATCGTTCGATACGCATCCCATCGCCAGACAAAGACTCGCGAAGATCGCCGCTCGCAGCCCAAGATGCCGTCCCCGCACAATGCAACGAGTCGCCATTCCCGACGCCGTGTTGACGACGTGGAATCCGTCATTGAGGACGCGCGATTGGAGTGCAACAGGGCGAAGCATGAGAAGTCCGACTCCCGGGATTCGGCTCGGGGGCGGAAGAGTACGTCGATTCGTCCGACAGGTCTAGGCCGATTCGAGTGAAAAGAATGTTTCGGATTCGTGGCATTCGTCCGGCCGTCGAACAAATCAACCAAAAATCCGCGAAAGGCTGACACGCGAGGGTCGACTAGTTAGAAAGGAGGAAGAAGCGAATGGCTACGTGTTTGTGCGGCGCATTAGGTCGAAGAGTCCTGACTAAACGAGCGTGAAGCTTCGTGGAAACTAACCGTTTGCTCGCGGCCCCTGATCAACTATGTCTCACGCTGACCAACGACCGACTTATCCGCCCCAGCCATTTGCTCGCGGACCCGCCTCTTGGCCGCTGTACGATCCTGAAATCGCGGAACTGCTTGCTGAGATGGCGCGCGATGGGGCGTGGGGGCGATACGATGGCCCCTATGGCGAGCGTTTAGTCTCGCAACTGACGCGACTGGTCGACCTGCCTTTCGTGATTCCTTGCTCGTCGGGCACCATTGCGGTCGAACTGGCTCTGCGCGGATTGGGAATTCAACCGGCCGACGAGATTGTCGTGGGGGCGTACGACTTTCCGGGGAACTTTCGGGCCATTGAGGCGCTCGGCGCTAAACCGGTTTTGGTTGACATTGAACCTGATACCTGGGGACTCGATCCCCAACAAGTCGCCGACGCCGTGGGGCCCGCCACGCGGGCGATTCTCTGCTCGCATCTGCATGGCGGCCTAACGCCCATGCCGCAATTGCGCGAAATCGCGGATCGTCGCGGTGTGGCCGTGGTCGAAGATGTCTGCCAATCACCGGGGGCGCAAATCGCTGGTCGGCCCGCTGGCCAATGGGGAGATGTGGCTGTCTTGAGCTTCGGTGGAAGTAAGCTCTTGACGGCTGGACGCGGTGGCGCGGTCGTTACCGGTCGACAAGAGATTTTCCAGCGAGTAAAGATCTTTGCCGAGCGCGGCAATTTAGCCTTTCCACTCAGCGAGATGCAGGCCGCCGTGTTGCTGCCGCAATTCGACAAACTCGCCGAGAGAAACCGAATCCGCGAGACCAACGCCGCCCTGTTGCTGGACCTGCTGCGCGATCTGGAAGGTATCGGCCCCGTACGCGATTGGCGGTTGTCGAGTGGGAATTCGCCGAGCTTCTACAAGTTAGGCTGGCGAGTGCAATGGGGCGAAGCGTCCCTGCGAGAGAAATGGGTCGCGGCCGCTCATCAAGCAGGTATTGCGCTAGACCCCGGCTTCCACGGCTTCGCGGGGCGTTCTGAAAAACGCTGCCGCAAGGTCGGCGATTTACCACACGCGAAACGGGCGGCGGAGCGCACGCTGGTGCTTCATCACCCCGTGTTGCTCGCCGCATCGTCGATCATTAGGGAACTTGCCGCCTCATTGCGAACCATTGTTCAAGATCACGCGGAACGCTCTTGAACCTTTGTTTCGCGGCCTACAAATACAGGCTGTTTTCGTCCTACGACCAAAGTCGCCAAGATCCCATGAGTCTCTCGAACTTGGGCGTCTCTCGAACTTTGGAGCCGCGACTCTTGCGATCGATGACGAACCGAGCCCGTCGATCTACCCAACTGTCGATCTACCCAACTGTCGACAGAATCGAGGCCGGACCCTCGCCGCCCGCCACCATGCGAATCGGCGCAGTGATCGCATCCGAGGTCGGCAGGTTCGACTCGCTGGACGCCGTCTCCCCCGCTCCGTCCGCGAACTGGGAAAGTCGAGTGGCGACGACCTTCTCTTGAGTGTTCGCTGGCGTCGCGCCGAGTGGTTCCGTCGAGACGTTCGCTGCTGGCAACTCAGACCGCCCCAACTCAGCCCGAACCACGCGCACGGACGATGGTGCGCTGATGCCCAACGTCACGCGATTGCCGGCCACTCGCGTCACCGTGACCTCGATGTTCCCACCGATCACGACCGTTTCCCCGATTTTGCGACTCAGAACTAGCATGGATACCTCCTTGTTCCCAATTTGGGCTTCTTCGATACAAACCTGATGGACTTTGATTCCGCTGACTGTTGACTTTGCGAAAGTTGTTGGCGTGACGAGTGCGAATCGAGTGGAGTGTTCGTGCGAACCACCCAATTATTTTGTCTAATCCGACTCGCCCATTCACCTTGCCCCAATGCGACCAATTTGCAGCTGTCGCAGATTCTCTGTTTTTCCCTTGCTGCTTGTTTTGCGTGTCTTTTCTGGGTTTCCTGTGTGCTGTGGGTTATCTGGTTTACTTGGTTGGAACGTCGCCATCCTGCTGGTCTTGCCTGATCCGCAAAATCCGTTCCCAAACTTGCTGTTGCCTCTCGTATGACGCGTAAAACGTGGCTTTAGTTCACAGAAAACTTGAGGATTTTTTGGGGAGTTTGTGTAACTGGCATTTTTTCGCGGCGTGCGGTATCGCAGACCGAGACAGTGGTTGTCGCAAATTGACACGTGCTTTACGGCCCAGGTGTCGCCGAGTAGAACGGGGCGGCACGGCCCGGCTCGGTTCTGGGGCGTGGCGATGGCTCTCGGCCCATTTTCACCTCCATCAAGCTCTTTCCCGCTCAGGAAGCTCGACCTGACCGTCAGGCTGTTGACAAGTGCTCCCTAATCTTCTAGGCGGGAACCAACAAAGAGTCAGTCGCGAAAGAAGGGGAAAAATGACAAAAATTCCGAGATTTTTTCAAGATTCCGATCAGCGTTGTTTCGACCAGCGCTCGCGCTGGCTCGGCGGTTGGCTCCTGGCGATTACCTGCGTCGCCCTGGGAGGCGCCGCGGGGGGATGGACCGCTGCTTCGGCGGAAGAGACGACCGCGGCGCTCGTGCAGCAGATCGCTCGCGCCGACCGCGCGGGAAAGGGCGACGAACTCTTGCGGTTGGCCAACGAGCTGATCGCTCAAGATTCGCAGGCCGCGGACGCCTTTTACTTTCGGGGACGGGAATATTTCCGTCGCGGCGCGATTGAAAAATCGGTGGCCGACTTCGATCGTTTGGTCCAATTACGACCCGAGCGTGAGCCGCCTCAATGGGAACGCGGTATCGCGCTCTACTATGCTCGACAATACGCGCGGGGCGCCAAACAATTCGAACTCTACCAAACCTACGACAGCCGCGACGTCGAAAATTCCGTGTGGCGCTACCTCTGTCTCGCGAAGGTGGATGGGGTCGAGAAGGCTCGCAGCACCATGCTGCCGATCGAGAACGATCCACGGGTGCCGATGATGGAAGTGTTCGGGATGTTCGCTGGAAAAGTAACTCCCCAACAAGTACTCGCCGCCGCTCACGCTGGCGAACCAGATCCTGTGACGCTAGCGGGGCGCCTCTTCTATGCTCATCTGTACTTAGGCCTGTACTACGACGCTGCGGGGAATGGCGAATTGTGTCGCAAGTACATTGATCTAGCGGCTGACGAGAAGCTGAACGGCCATCCCCGCATCAACAGTTACATGTGGGCCGTCGCCCGCGTCCACCAAGGGACGCTCCAGCAAAATAAGTGATGCCAGCGGCATGGAGCATTTCCCGTACGACGGACTTCTAGTCCGTCGCCCGGCCCCGTACGACGGACTTCCAGCCCGTCGATTCTTCCGTACGACGGACTTCTAGTCCGTCGATTCAGTGACGTCGATCTGCCAAACGGGTTGCCCCAGCACGCACAAGGGTTGGCAAAACCGCGGAAATTGTGGCGACTTTGGTCGGTGCGGACCGGACCGACGGACTGGAAGTCCGTCGTACATTCGGAGCGATCCCAGAGATCTAATCGGCGTCAGATGCGCACGGTCACGGTCTTGATCTCGGTGTAGTTCCTGAGGCCGTATTCTCCCAATTCGCGGCCGATGCCCGATTGTTTGAACCCGCCGAACGGGGCGGCGGCGTCAAACACGTCGTAGCAATTCACCCAGACCGTGCCTGCTCGGACGCGAGCGGCGAGGGAGTGGGCCTTGCTGAGGTCGCGAGTCCAGACGGCGGCCGCCAGGCCATAGTCGGTGCGGTTGGCTCGACGGACCACATCGTCCAAATCCTCGAACGGAATGATACTCATGACCGGTCCGAAGATCTCTTCTTGAGCGATCTTCATGTCGTCGCGCACGTCGGTGAAGACGGTCGGTTCGATGAAGTATCCTTGCTCGCCGACTCGACCGCCGCCGCACAGCAGTTTCGCGCCGTCCGTTCGCCCCGAGTCGATATAACTCATGACCTTCCCGAACTGCTCGTCGGACACCTGGGGGCCCTGTTCGGTGGTGGGATCGAACGGATCGCCGACTTTGCGAGTGCGAGTTTTCTCGGCCATGCGCGCGACGAACTGCTCGTAAACCGAGCGTTCCACGAACAGTCGGCTGCCGGCGCAGCAGCACTGTCCTTGGTTGAAGAAGAGGCCGAAGTAGGCGCCTTCAATGGCGGCGTCGAGATCCGCGTCGGCGAAAACAATGTTGGGGCTCTTGCCGCCCAACTCCAGCGTGACTCGCTTGAGGTTGCTTTGAGCAGCGCCTTCCATGACGAGTCGGCCGACTTCGGTTGAGCCTGTGAAGGCGACTTTCTCAATCTGGGGGTGGCGAGTAATCGCTTGACCGGCCGTGGGGCCGAAGCCTGGCAGTAGGTTGACGACGCCGGGCGGGAAGCCCGCTTCGAGGATTAATTCGCCCACTCGCAGCGCGGAGAGGGGCGTTTGCTCGGCTGGTTTCATGACCACGGTGCAACCGGTGGCGAGCGCGGGGCCGAGTTTCCAGGCCTGCATCAAGAGCGGAAAATTCCAAGGAATAATCTGTCCGCAGACGCCGACAGGTTCATGGCGGGTGTAGCAGAAATACGGCCCATTGATCGGAATCGTCTTGCCCTCGATCTTGTCGGCCCAGCCCGCGTAATAGTGGTAGCAGGCGATGCTGAGCGGCAGGTCGGCGGCTCGCGAATCGCGAATCGGCTTGCCGTTGTCGAGTGTTTCGAGCGCGGCCAACTCTTCCAGATTCGCCTCCAAAAGATCGGCAAGGCGGTACAGCAGTCGACCGCGTTCCGCGGCCGACATGCGCGACCAGGGGCCGTCATCGAACGCACGCCGCGCGGCGGCGACCGCTCGGTCGACATCTTCGCGATCGGCTTCGGCGACTTGAGCAATCTCATGGCCCGTGCTGGGGTCCAGGGTCGCGAACGTCTTGCCGCTGGCGGCATCGACCCAGCGGCCGTCGATCAATAGTCGAGTCTGGCGAATGGGGACGGCGGGGCGATTAAACGAAGAGACCTGGGACTTGGAAGCAACCGCGGTAGCCATGCGAGCACCTCTTGGAGGAAAAGATGGCGTGCGTTATTTCGAGCAGAAAGAGCTGCACGCGGACGCGACGCGATTCGGTCCGCTGCTGTCCGAAATATACGGCTGACGACCGGTGCTCGGCAAGCAGCGGGGCGGCGGCCGACAAGTCGTGGTTGGCTGGTGCTTGTCCGCGGGCCGCACGTTCCGTTATCGTGACCACTGCTTGCTGGCGGGCAAGCTCGTCCTGACTCACCTTCGCACGAGGAATCACCGTGAAGAATTTCGATTACGCGGCGCCGACGACGTTGGCTGAGGCCGCGTCGCTCTTGGCCCGAGCACCGGGGACCGCACGCGTCCTCGCGGGGGGAACTGACCTACTGGTTCAATTGCGCGAGCATCTGCGAGACGCGGATCTTGTCGTCGATGTGAAGCGGATCCCCGAGCTGATGGAACTGAGTTACTCGCCCGCTGCCGGCCTGCGACTCGGCGCTTCCACGCCTTGCTACCGCATTTATGAGCACGGCGAAGTGTCGGCGGCCTACGGCGCCTTGGCCGATAGTGCGCGGATTGTTGGCGGCTGGCAGATCCAGAGTCGCGCGAGCGTCGGCGGGAATCTCTGCAATTCGTCGCCCGCTGGCGATACGCTGGCGCCGCTGATAGCGCTCGATGTGACGTGTCTCGTGCAAGGGCTGGATGGACGGCGGGAAGTCGCCGCGGCCGACTTTTGCACGGGGCCGGGCCGCAATCAGCTGGCTCGCGGCGAACTGCTGGCAACGCTCGTCTTCCCCCCTGCCCCGTCGCGTACGGCGTCGGCCTATGAACGCTTCATTCCGCGCAATGAAATGGATATCGCGGTCGCAGGCGCGGCGTCCTGGGTGAAGTTGGACCCCGCGGGACAACGGATCGAGGCGGCTCGAGTGGCCCTGTCCGCCGTCGCGCCCACGGTGCGACTGGCTCGCCGCGCCTCCGAGTGGCTTGCGGGTCAGCCCGCGACGGAGGAAACATTTGCCAAAGCGGGCGAGTTGGCTCGGGAGACGGCCTCGCCGATCTCCGACATGCGCGGCACGGCGGAATTCCGCCAACACTTGGTGGGAGTTCTGGTCCAGCGCACGCTGGCTCGCGCCGTCGAACGTGCGCGAGCTCGCTAGCATCGCCTCGCTCCACCCCAGCAGAAACACACTTTCAGGAACCTAATCCGTGTCGAAAAAGATCCACGTCACCACGACGATAAACGGCGAGTCAGTTGAATTCCTGTGCGAGCCTCGGCAAAGCCTGCTCGAAGTGCTCCGCGACACCTTGCATCTCACGGGCGCTAAGGAAGGCTGCAACAACGGCAACTGCGGCGCTTGCACGGTCCTGATGAACGGCGTGCCCGTGAATAGCTGTATCGTGCTGGGCGTTGAGGCCGAAGGAGCAAAGCTGGAAACTGTCGAGGGGTTGGCTCACCAAGGTCATCTGCATCCCGTGCAGAGTTGTTTTCTCGAGGGCGCCGCCTTGCAGTGCGGCATTTGCACACCGGGCTTCTTGATGGCGACCAAGGCGCTGCTCGAAAAGAACCCCAACCCGACCGAACACGAAATCCGCTTTAACTTGGCGAACAATTTGTGCCGCTGCACCGGCTATGACAAGATCGTCCGCGCGGTGCAGACCGCCGCGGCTCAGCTCCGGGAAAAAAGCGGCGCCTGACGGAACGGCGACCGCGGCAGCGTGGGCTGACGCCCCTGGCTCGACTCGATTCATTATCCCTCAGTGGAGATTCCACGATGGCTCATACTCAAGATGCGTATCTCGGACAACGCGACTATCAAGTGATTGGCAAGCGACCCGTGCGGCACGACGGCGCCGACAAAGTCACGGGAAAAGCGATTTATACGGCGGACGTGCAATTGCCCAATATGGCGCATGGCAAAATTGTGCGCAGCCCGCATGCTCACGCACGCATCAAGTCGATCGACGTCAGCGAGGCGCTCGCCGTTCCCGGCGTCTTGGCCGTCGTGACGCACGACGACTTCCCGGATCTCAAGGACAAGTTCGCGGTGATGGGGGAAGCGGGCCAACTCAATCTCGCCCACTTGGCCGCGAATCTCTTGGCGAAAGACAAGACGCTGTACAAGGGACACGCGATCGCCGCCGTGGCCGCCGTGAATGTGCATGTCGCGGAAGAGGCCGCGGCCAAGATCAAGATCGAGTACGAAGTGCTGCCCAGCGTCACCTGGGTGCTCGACGCCATGAAGGACGACGCGCCGCTGCTGCACGAGGATCTGCGCACCGATTCGATGGGTAAGAAGGGGGACAAACCCACCAATGTCGGCGTCCATCTCCAATTTCAAAAGGGAGACATCGCGGAAGGGTTCGCGGCGGCCGACGTCGTGGTCGAACGCGAGTTTCGCTTGGCGAGCGTGCATCAGGGCTACATCGAACCGCACGCCTGCGTCGCGATGTGGAACGAGGATGATCGTTTGAAGGTTTGGACCGCCACTCAGGGCTCGTTCAACTGCCGGCAGCAAACGGCCGAGCTGCTGCAATTGCCCGTTTCTCAAGTCCTGGTGGTGCCGTGTGAGATTGGCGGTGGATTCGGCGGCAAGATCGCCGTGTATCTCGAGCCCGTGGCGGCTTTGTTGAGCCGCAAGTGTGGTCGCCCGGTCAAGATGGTCATGCAGCGCAGCGAGGTGTTCGAGGGGACGGGGCCGACTCCCGGCGCCTTCATTCGTTGCAAGTTGGGCGCTCGCAAGGATGGCGTTTTGGTGGCGGGCGAGGCGTGGCTGGCTTACGACAGCGGAGCCTTCCCGGGGGGCGTTGTCGGTCCGGGCGCCATGTGCATCTTCAGCTGCTACGACATTCCGCATGCCAAGGTCGACGGCTTTGATGTCTGCGACAATAAGCCCAAGACGCAAGCGTATCGCGCGCCCGGCTCAACCCACGCGGCGTTCGCCGTCGAGCAGGTGCTGGACGAAATCGCGGAAAAATTGGGGATCGACCGCATTGAAATCCGTTTGAAGAACGCCGCGAAGGAAGGGACTCGACGCGTCGATGGCCCAGTCTATCCGCGCGTGGGATTCGTCGAGTGTCTGGAGGCGGCGAAGAATAGCGATCACTGGAAATCGCCGCTGAAAGGTCCTCATCGCGGCCGCGGCATCGCCGCGGGCTTCTGGTTCAATATCGGCGGTGCGTCCAGTTGCTCGGCCAGCGTCAACGAGGATGGCAAGGTCAGTCTCATCGAGGGCTCGACCGACATTGGCGGCACCCGCACCAGCATCGCCATGCAACTCGCCGAGACCCTGGGAATCGCCGCCGAGGACATTCAGCCGCAAGTAGGCGATACCGATTCGGTGGGATACACGTTTTTGACGGGCGGCAGCCGCGTGACCTTCGCGACGGGCTTGGCGGCCTACCATCTGGGACTTGATTTGCAGGAGCAGATGCGACAGCGAGCGGCGAAGTTGTGGGACTGCCTGCCCTCCGAAGTGGAAGTGTCAGGCGGCGTCTATCGACGAGGTTCCGAATCGCTGACCTTCAAGGAACTTGCCGCCAACATCGGGCAGGCGAATTTGGACCCGGTGATGGGGCGAGCGTCGGTCGCGCCGGAATGCTCGACCAATGCGTTTGGCGTCCACATCGCCGATGTCGAAGTCGATCCAGATACGGGTAAAGTCACCGTGCTGCGTTACACGGCAATCCAGGACGCGGGGAAAGCAATCCACCCCAGTTACGTCGAAGGTCAAATGCAGGGTGGCGCCGTGCAGGGGATCGGTTGGGCGTTCAACGAAGAGTACTTCTTCGACGATAAGAACGGGATGCGGAACGCCAGCTTCCTGGACTATCGCATGCCGACCTGTCTCGACGTTCCCATGATCGAGACGATCATCGTCGAGGTGCCCAATCCCTTGCATCCGTATGGGGTGCGCGGAGTGGGCGAGACCCCGATTTGCCCCCCGCCCGCCACGCTGGCGCTCGCGGTTCACGCCGCCACCGGCGTGCGGATGTGCGACCTCCCGATGTCGCCTCCCAAGGTGTGGAAGGCGTTGTCGCAGGCGCGCTCGGACGCTTGAGCGGAACGACCTGACCGGAATGACCTGATCGGCACGAGGACGCTTGGTTTCAATCCCTGGCTACGGAGATCGCTCATGCATCGCTGCATGTGGATGATGGTGGTTGGATGGGCTGTGGGAGTGATGGCGTTCACGCTGCTGATCAACAGCGATAGATCGCGGGCGAGCGCCGACGAGCCGCCCGCGGCGGGGAAGAAGAAGCCGGACGTTGGCTACTACCCGACGACTCAGGACATCGTTGAGCGAATGTTGGAGCTAGCGCGGGTCGCGCCGCGCGACACCTTGGTCGACCTCGGGTGTGGCGACGGGCGATTCGTGATCACCGCGGCTCGCAAGTACGGCTGCCGCGCGACGGGCTATGAGATCGATCCGAAGCTGATCGAACAGGGTCGCAAGCAGATTCGCGAGGAGAAGCTGGAAGCCCTGGCGCGGATCGAGGATCGAGATCTGTTCACGGTCGATTTGAGCGACACGTCGGTCGTGATGTTGTTCCTACTGCCCAAGATGAACGAGAAACTCGTTCCGCAGTTCCGCAAGATGCGGCCGGGGAGCCGCATCATTGCTCATGAGTTCGAGATTCCGGGACTCAAGCCCGACCGCGAACTTGTGCTCGTCTCGACCGTGGACAAGAGCGAGCACGTGATTTTCGTCTACTCGCATCCATTTCCAGCGGCAGCTGCTAAGTCGGCACCTGATCGCTGACGCCCAATTCGGTTTGCAGCCGTTCAAACACCGTGATGTACTCGTCGCGCGACGCATGCAAGTGTTCGGCTTCGGAAACGAATCGCAGGTCATCGATCCGCGGCACCCCGTAGCGACGCAAAATGCGTTCATAGGCATGCAAGGGGCGACCGTACACGATCAGCAGCTTGTGTTCGTCGAACTGCACTTCTTGCGATAGCGCAGGGTTCAGCACGGCGATGCCGGTGCAACCGTCATGAAGCAGCAAATCCTCAAAGTCGTATAAGGTGCTTTTGAGGACCGGTAAATCGATGCCGTGTCGGAACAAATCGGTGTGACCGCTGACTTCGTGCAGGTGACTGGTTTCCAGCACGACATCCACGATTTCGCCGAGTGGATCGAGGAGGTCGAGGAAGAGATCGAACAGTCGTTCGGCCGAAGCGGAAGCCATGAGAACGGGGATCTCCGCCCCCGCGCGTTCGTCGTGGAACCGATCGTGCCGATAGCCTTGTCGCGGCGTGATTTGCAGATCAAAAGAGGGGCGGATGGCTCGCGTGAGCAGGAAATCGCCATAGCGGGCGACGCTCAGGTGGGCTTCCTTTTCCTCGTCGGTGAAGGGAATCTTGCCGCCAGCGTCGTTGAGGGACGCCATATCCTCGGGCGGCGAATCGCCTAGTAGTCGCTTCAGGAAGCGCATTACGAACCTCGGTCTCGTGGGACGCGGTAATTGGGTTTGTCGTGAGGGGCGCCTCCTTGGCCGTCTCGAGGGATAGCGAATCGTAGGTTACGAATTAGCGAGTGAGTGGGTTGATTTTCGCGGGAGTACTGTGACCAACGATCGGTTTTCGCGTCCGAGACGAATGTGGCGACCGTTGCCGGCGTTCCACTACTGTGTCGCTCATGACGAATTCCTTTGGTAGTCTAGCATTCTCTTCCCAGGTCCCTTGATGTCGCGGGGCTGGACGAGAGAAATCAGTTCGACGGCGACGAGGGTTGTTCCGAACAGGTTCCCCTTGCCGACGTTGGAGCAACTGTCCCGCCTGATCCGAAAGCCCTTGAGGTCATCTTGATGCACCCCTACCGCCCTGCCTGGACCTGGTTCGTCTGCGCGTTGCTGGTCAGCGGCGGATGTGGCGGCTCGTCGGAACAACTCGCTGAGAAGCCCGATGAGCCTCAGGCCCCAAAGACATCTCCAGCGTCAGACGTCCCTGCCTCTAATCGCCCGTCCGTCGAGTCGAACGGCCATGAAAACGGGGATGCGCAAGAACGCTGGGATATCCACCTGATACAAGGCGAAAAGGTGGGGTACATGCGGACCGTGATCGCGGCAGAGCCAAGTGATTCGGGCGAGAAGCTGGAACGCATCGAGTCATTTCAGACGCTCACTTTGAAGCGAGCGGGCAAGGAGATTCGTCAGGATCTGACATGGACAAGCTGGGAGAGACCGACAGGCGAACTGGTGCGGTTCGAGTGCCGAGTCACTGGGGGGCGAGAGTCGACGGTTACGAAAGGCCAGGTGAAGGATGGAAGTCTCGCCATGGAGACCACAACCCTGGGGAAGACAGAGTCGCTGACCCTGGATTGGCAATCCGAGTGGGGTGGTTTCTTTGCGGTCGATCGGCTGGTGCGGCAGGGACTGAAACCGAACCAACGCCGTATCATCCGAGCGCTCGTGCCGGTGTTACATCAGGTGGCGACCACCGAGTTGGATGTGAAGGGGATGGAAGCGGTTCGCATCGGCGACCAATCGCTGACGCTCCGCAGAATCGACAAAGTCGATACGCTCGGCATGTTGCGGATTCGTTCGACACTATGGGTGGACGAACAGGGAGAGGTGTTGCGCAGCACCATGCCCGATCCGCCGCCGGGTTTTGAAGTGGTACGCGCGACTCGCGAGCAGGCGCTAGCCGCCGCCCCGCTCGCCTCGTTTGATCTGAATACGGCCACGGTCGCGGCCATCGCTGGCATGCCCAGCGACCCGCACATGCCGATGACCATGACCTACATCGCTCGACTGCCCGAGGCGCCGATCGATCAAGCATTCGCTCAGGGAGCGAGTCAGAAGGTTGAGCGAATCGATGCACATTCGGCTCGCATTACGGTTCAGTCGATTCGTCCCACCACGCCCACGTCGGTGGAGGTCGAACCTGGTCCTACCGACGATGATCGTCAGCCGAATGGCTTGGTGCAGGCGGACGATCCGGCCGTGGTCGCTCTTTCGCGCGCGGTGGCTCGCGAAGAGTCCGATCCTTGGAAGGTGGCGGTGGCGTTGGAGTCGTTGGTTCGCCAGCGAGTGAGTTCGCACAATTTCACGCCTGCTTTGGCGACGGCCGCCGAAGTGGCTCGCACGGGCGAGGGAGATTGCACCGAGCACGCGGTGCTGCTCGCCGCCCTTTGCCGCGCTCGCGGCATTCCCGCCCGCGTGGCGATCGGGCTGGTGTATTCCGCGAGCGCCGGTGGGTTTGCCTACCACATGTGGAACGAGGTCTGGATCGCGGACCGCTGGGTACCGTTGGATGCTACGTTGGCGCGAGGCGGAATTGGCGCGGGCCACCTGAAAATGGTGAATTCATCGCTGCAAGGAGTCGATGCTTACTCCGCCTTTTTACCCGTGTTTCAGCTGCTCGGACGGTTACAACTCTCTTTGGCCCCTGCTCCGTAAGGCCGACGGACTGAAAGCCCGTCGGTCGCTGATCTTGTGGATTTGGCAGCCGGACTAGAAATCCTTGAGGTCGACCACGAACAGTTGGCTGCTGCGGTCGGCGGCCCGAGTGCTGGTCCACATTAGTTGCTTGCCATCGGGCGAAAACACAGGCAGTACGTCGGCGGCTGGAGAGTCGGTCAAGCGAGTGGCGGGGCCTGGCAGGAACTTGCCGTTTTCCACCGAGTATTTCATCAGCCAGAGGTCGTAATTCGGTCGAGCGTTGGGGTCCGAGTGATCGGCGCCCGACCATACGATATAGGGCTGGTGCGGATGCCAGTAAGGGCCCCAGTTGACGCCATTGTTATCGGTCAGCGCCGTCTCGTTCTGGCCATCGACCCCAATGACATACAACTGCAAGTAGCCTTCCTTTTTGCGATCGCTGCGGAAGATGATCCAACGAGAATCGGGCGACAGGAATGGTCCGCCGTCGTAGCCTGGCGCTGAAGTTAGTCGCCGCACGTCGCCGCCGTCGGCGTTCATGAGGTAGATGTCGGGATTCTTGGGGCGAGCGTCGGTGGGAGGCGAATTGGGATCGGCTTCGCTGTCACGGCAGAAGGCAATCAACTTGCCATCGCGAGAGTACGCGCCCTCGGCGTCGTAGCCGTAGGCCTTGGTCAGCTGGCGTAGGATTTTGCCGTCCAAATCGGCTTCGAAAATGTCCATGTGTGGATCGAAGTCCCATTCGTAGCGTCGGCGAGCGCCCGACTTACGGTCCTCTTCTTGACGGCGGCGAGCATCGGCTTCTGTCTTGTCCAGTTGTGGATCGAGATGGCTGGACGCGAACAGGATGCGCTTGCCGTCGGGCGAGAAATAGCTGCAGGTCGTGCGGCCACGACCGGTGCTCAGCCGCTTCGGAGTAACGGCAGCTCCGGCTCCCCCCGCCGCTTCAAACGGAAATGGTTGCGTATAAATCTGGTAAAAGGGGTACTCGTGCGGTACGGCTTGGTAGATGATCGACTTGCCGTCTGGAGCGAAGTACCCTTCCCCGGCCTTGGTCATTCCCGACGTCACCTGGCACAGATTGGCGAAATGCTTGGTTTCAAATTCGCTCAACGTCGGCGCGGGGCCGCTTGGCGTTGAACCGCTTGCCGGCCTCCCGCCCGTTTCCTGTCCGCCGATGTTGCGGACGCAGCATAGGCTCATCGCGAGCATCGCAGCGGTAAGGAATCGACCTTTGCTGACGGGCTGTAGGCTCATGCGAGACTCGCCGACCCGTTGGTCGGGAAGAACGGCATGCAAAGCGAAACGAGTCATGGGAAGCTCCAGGTAGGGACGAGCGAAATTGTGGAGGTGGGCGGGGCGTACGAGCTGTGGAATCGTTATTATAGGCGACCTTCACGCCGCGTCGACACGCGGTTCTCGAGCGAGTTAGGAATCGTTACGCATGAAGATCTACACGAAAACTGGCGACGAAGGGGAAACTCATCTATTCGGAGGGCCGAAGCTGCGTAAAGATGCGGCTCGCATTGAGGCCTACGGCACGGTCGACGAACTCAATGCCGTCTTGGGCATGGTCCGAGCGGATCACCCATCGCGCCACATCGACCAAACCCTCGAACGAATTCAGCATGAACTTTTCGCGGTGGGAGGCGAATTGGCGACCCCCGACCCAGTCTCGAAAGGCATGGATCTAGTCGGCGACGATCATGTCACTCGTCTGGAACAGGAGATCGACGCCTTCGAAACTCAACTGTCTCCGCTGCAGCAATTCATCCTGCCCGGCGGGTCCGCCCTGGCGGCTCATCTGCATATGGCTCGTACGGTATGTCGACGAGCGGAGCGGCGGACCGTGGCTTTGATCCATGTGACTGAGCAACCTGCTTCGCCGCGAATCGTGAAGTACTTGAATCGACTGAGCGACCTGTTGTTCGTGATGGCTCGAGTCGCGAATGTCGAAGCGGGTGTGACGGACGTTCCCTGGCAAAAGCCCGCTCGGTCGGTCTCGACGCCGTGACCGCCACTTTACGAGGGGACCGGGGGTCGCTAGTGTGGGGCGGTCAATTGGTCATTGGTCATTGGTCATTGGTCATTGGTCATTGGTCATCGGTCATCGGTCATCGGTCATCGGTCATTGGTCATTGGTCATCGGTCATCGGTCATCGGTCATCGGTCATCGGTCATTGCGGGGGGCGGGGTATGGCTGGGGTGGGAACCTGTTTAGGCGTTATGTCTTGAGGTGCGTGGTTCACGCGTTGAATTAGCAAGGAAATCAGGCGATGTTCTCGGGTGTGTTTGGTTTACAAAGAACTCTCATGGCGTTGGCGGCGACCATGATGTTGGTTCTTGGATGGGAACACGTCGCCTGGGGGCAGACGCCCGGAGCAGAAGCTGCGCGAGTTGAAGCTACGGGAACAGAAGCTGCGGGAATCGAGTTGGAGAAGGCGGCGGCGGCGACGGCCGAAGCTGCTTTAGCGGGCCATAACGCTTGGATGTTGACCTCCGCGGCTCTGGTGCTGTTCATGACGGCGCCCGGGTTGGCGATGTTCTACAGCGGATTGGTGCGCAAGAAAAATGTGCTGGGCGTGATGATGCAGTGCGTTTTCTTGATGGGGCTAATGACCGTGTTGTGGGGGCTGTTTGCCTATTCGCTTTCGTTTGGCGGCGACCCGACGAACGCGGCGGAGACGGGCTACAATGCGTATCTGGGCAATGGACAATTCCTTGGCATGCGCGGCGTTCAGCGGGAGTGGTCGGATTCGCTGCAAGCGCCGACGACGCCGATGGAGGGGAAGATCCCGCGTCTGACGCACATGCTGTTTCAAGGGATGTTCTTCATCATCACTCCCGCCTTGATCTGTGGAGCGTTTGCTGAACGGATGCGGTTCAAGACGCTGGTGGTGTTTGTCATTGTCTGGGGGACGGTGGTCTATTGTCCTTTATGTCACTGGGTCTGGGACGGAGGCATTCTGGCCTATGGCCCCGGTTGGGCGGGAGGCGCGCTGGACTACGCGGGCGGCACGGTCGTGCATATCAGCTCGGGCGTTTCCGCATTGGTCTGTGCGATCGTCATGGGGCGACGTCTGGGGTTCGGCAGCGAGCCGATGCCGCCGCACAATTTGACTTACACGACGCTCGGCGCGGCCATGCTGTGGGTCGGGTGGTTTGGTTTTAACGCGGGCAGTCAATTAGCGTCGGATGGGCTGGCGTCTAGCGCGTTCGCGGCGACGCACTTCGCGGCCGCGGCCGGCACCTTGGGCTGGGCGGGCGTCGAGTGGTTGATGCGAGGCAAGCCGAGCGTGCTGGGCGCCTGCTCGGGGGCGGTTGCCGGGTTGGTCTGCGTCACGCCGGCGGCTGGCTTCGTCCAGCTACTGCCCGCCATGCTCATGGGGTTGGCCGCGGGAGTGGCCTGTTCCTTTTCGTGCAGTCGCCTCAAAATGGCGTTTCGGTATGATGATTCATTGGACGCGTTTGGCGTGCATGGGGTGGGCGGAACCCTGGGCGCGGTTTTGACGGGCGTCTTTGCGACTCGATCCGCGGCGGATCCCGCGATCTCGCAGGGGCAGCCCTTGGGGTTGATCGACGGCAACGCCTCGCTGCTGGGAGGTCAGTTGCTGGCGGTCGCCGTCACCTGGGTTTTCAGTGCAGTCGTGACATATGTCCTGTTGAAAGTGCTCGACGCAACACTCGGCCTGCGAGTGACTCGCGACGAAGAACTGCAGGGGTTGGATGTCAGCCAGCACGGCGAGGAAGGTTACATTTTTCTGTAGGAGCTTGTCAGCGTCATGAAAAAGGTTGAAGCAGTCGTCCGCCATTTCAAGGTTGAAGACATTAAGAACGCGCTCACGGAACAGGGCATCCATGGGATGACCATCACCGAAGTGCGCGGCTTTGGGCGCCAAAAAGGGCATACGGAAATGTACCGCGGCACGGAATACGCGGTCGATTTCGTCCCCAAGGTGAAGATCGAAGTCGTCTGCTCCGATGCGATGCTTCAGCAAGTGATCGATACGATCTTGCGCGGCGCTCAAACGGGACAGATCGGGGACGGAAAGATCTTCGTCGGCGATCTGAGCAACGTGATTCGCATCCGTACGGGCGAGACGGGCGAGGACGCGCTCTAGGAGTATGTCTTCTTCCACTCGCCTGCCGCAAGTCGTTCTCGACGCTCGCGACAAGCTGGCGCTCGGCCGCGAGAAGCTTCGCAGGCGGCACGAGGAAGGCTCGCCGGGCATACAACTCTGCGCCGCGATCACCGAACTGCTCGATTCCATCGTGCTGGATCTCTACCGCGAAACGCTCGCGACGTTGGAGATCGACGCGGCGATGTTCGAGCAGTCGGCGGCGTTGATTCCCTACGGCGGTTACGGCCGTCGGGACACTGCGCCGTATTCAGACGTCGACCTGATGTTGCTCCACGCCCCGGGCGCCGACAAGTTGGTGCTGCCGGTGGTGCGGCGCTTCACTCAACACGTGTTCGACGTCGGGTTGCAACTCGGCTTCAGCGCTCGCACGACCGCCGACGCCTGTCAAATGGGGCTGCGCGAGGCCACGATCTTCACTTCGCTGGCGGAGAGCCGCCTCTTGGTCGGGAACGAAACGCTGTTCGCGAAGTTCGCCGAACAATTCCGCAAGTTGGCTCGTCGACGTGGGAGTCGGCTGATTCCGCTCATCGATGAGGCTCGACGCGACGAGCGTCGTCAATTCGGCGAAACCAACTATTTGCTCGAACCGCATGTCAAGCGCTCGCGCGGCGGCCTACGCGATATCCAACTGGTGCGCTGGGTCGGGTTCGTGCGGTGCGGCGAGGTGGAGCCCGAGAATCTCATGCTCGCCGGCGTCTTGGCTCGCGAGGACTATCAACGCTTGCAGACCGCCCGCGAGTTTCTCTTGCGGTTGCGCAACGAACTGCATTTCCACGCGGGCAAAGCGCAAGACGTGCTGAATAAAAGCGAACAGCTGCGCTTGGCTCAATTGTACGGCTATCCCGGCGACGAAAGCGTGTTGCCGGTTGAGCAATTGATGCGGGATTATTTCAAGCACACCAGCGATGTGCGCTACATTGCCTCGAACTTCCTGGCGGACTCGCGACCAGTGCTCGGCGCGCTCGATCTGTTGTCGCCGTTGGTGAGCTACAAGTTGGATCGAGACTTTCGCGTGGGGCCGCGCTACATCTCCGTGACGTCGCGAGGCCTGTCGCGAGTGAGCGGCGACCCGGCTGAAATCCTGCGACTCATGGAACTCGCCAATCTCACCGATAAACGCATCGAGCATCGGACGTGGTCGGCGATTCGCGAATCAATGCTGCGAGTCGAAGCGATTGACTACTCGCCCGAACTGGCTCATCGCTTCATGGCCTTGCTGGCTCAACCCGCGCGACTCGGCGAACTGCTGCGTCGTCTGCATGAACTCCGCGTGCTCGAGAAACTCATTCCCCCCCTCGCGCATGCTCGACACTTGATGCAGTTCAACGACTTCCACAAATTCACGGTCGATGAGCATTCGATCCGAGCGGTGGAATGCGCCACCGAGTTTCGCACGCGTAACGATACGCTGGGGGAAGTCTATCGTGGCTTGCGCCGCAAGGACCTGCTCCATCTGGCTCTGCTGCTGCACGACCTGGGCAAGGGCTATGCCGGCGATCATAGTGAGGTGGGGCGAAAACTGTCCGAGGATGTCGGGCGACTGCTGGCCTTGAGCGAGGATGATGTCGACATACTGAAGTTTCTGGTGCACAAGCACCTGATCATGTCGCATCTGGCGCAGTGGCGCGACACCAGCGACGACGCCGTCGTGGTGAAGTTCGCGGTCGAAATGGGCACTCCCGACCGGCTGCAACAGATGTACTTGCTCACCTGCGCCGATCTTGCGGGAGTGGGCCCCAACGTGTTGACCGACTGGAAGCTGCGGTTGCTGACGGAATTGTATCAGCGAACCATGCGTCATCTGGCGGGTGATCCTCACGACACCTCGGGCCAAGAGTCAATTGCTCGCAAACGGATCGAGATTCGTTCTTTGGTCAAGCCCATCGCCGAGGCGGAGTGGTGGAACCGCCACCTGCAATCGTTGCCGCGATCCTACCTGCTGTCGCGCGCTCCCGAGGAAATTGTCGCGGAACTCGAGAGGCTGCGCGGGTTGGGACGTCGCGATGCGGTTGCTTGGAGCCAGTACGATGCGCGGCATCGGACCACGGAATACACCGTGGGGACTTACGAAGACATCACGGCGGGCGTTTTCCACAAATTAACTGGCGCCATCAGCAGCCAAGGATTGCGGATTCTCTCCGCCGAAATCAATACGCTCGGGGATGGCTTGGTCCTCGACCGCTTCATGGTCGAAGATCCCGATTACGCCGATGCGCCTCCGCCCGAACGAAGCGAGTCGGTCCATGCGGCGCTTGTGGCTGCTCTGAAGGACGAGACGGGACGACCACCGGCGTTTCGTCGAGTCTGGGGGGCGAAGCAAGGTCCAACGGCGGAGGAACTCGAGCAGAACCCGACCGTCGTGCGAATCGACACGCAGACCTCCGATCGCTACACGATCATTGACGTCTTCGCACTCGATCAACTCGGCTTGCTGTACGCGATTACTCGTACTTTGTTCGAGTTAGGGCTGAATGTCGGCGTCGCGAAAATCGGTACGCATCTCGACCAAGTCGTCGACGTCTTTTATGTCACCGACCAGCAGGGACGAAAGGTCGTCGATGACCAGGCGATCAAGGAGATTCGGCAACGAATTTACGGAGCGATCGAGGAACTTCAACGACGCTCCAGCTCGACGTGATTCGCGCCGGGGCGCCTGAGAGCGAATTCCGAGTGACCTTGGCAGCGGGCCGGGTCGGCGAGCGAGCTCGCCGAAAACCGAACGGGCTCGCCGAAAACACACGCATGCGGCCAGGCGGATTCTCTTGTTGAGGCTGCCCTAGCGACCGCCGCGGACCCAGAGCATTGCCAGATAGCCTAGCAGTGGGAAGAGCACAAAGATCGACACATAGGTGAAGATCGTGGTCCAGGCGTGTCGCGGCCAACGCGCCATAATGGCGAACCCTCGTGTAAAAGTGGAACTCCAGACATGTACATCCAGAATATCAGAATGCCGGCTCGTTGGCTTCCCCTGGCGGTTCAAGTCGCCAAGAAGCCCCGACCGTGGGCTTGGGTGTGGGCGATCGGTTGGCTTCTGCTTTTGGGTAGTCGTGTATCGGTAGCGGCGGCGCCGGTTGGCGCGGAGGCCGCGGTGGAGTGGCTGGGCCAGAGCCGTCTCACGCCCGCCCCGATCGATGCTGCTCGCAAGCACCTAGGAGAATCAGATGTCTTCACGCGGGCGATGAGTCGATTTGATCGCGAGAGTCGCTTGCGGCGAGGAGATGACCCGTCGGACGCCGAGTTTCGGCAATTCGCGGCCGCTCAGGCGCGGGAATGGAAGGGCGAACATTGGGAGCGAGTGGTGCGTGCGCTCGAGGCTTTACGTTCGCGGTTGGACGCCGTTCCGGCCCTGCCCTGGCCACGCGAGACTCTGTTCATCACGACGACCGGGCAAGAAGAAGGGGATGCCGCCTACTGCCGCGGCGCTGCGGTGATTTTGCCCGAGTCCGCGTTTCAGCGTTCGCAGGAACGACTCGAACGTTTGGTGGCCCATGAGTTGTTTCATGTTTTGAGCAACCAGAATTCCGAGTGGCGGGAGAGGGTTTATGCCGTCATTGGTTTCATCCCCTGCCCCGATGTTTCGTTGCCGATGGCTCTACGGGACCGAAAGATCACTAATCCCGACGGGCCGCTCGCCGACTGCCGCATTGAATTAGAGGTCGAGGGAAGAAAGGCTCAATTCGTGCCCGTACTGTTGGCGACCAGCGATCGTTACGACGTGGCGAAAGGCGGCTCGTTCTTCCCCTACTTGAAGTTTCAACTGCTCGAGGTTGAGTCAGCCGAGGAAGGACGTTGGCGGGCAGTCGAGCGAGAAGGACGACCCGTGCTGCTCGATCCGAAGGCGACCCCTGAATACGGTCGCAAGATTGGGGCGAATACCAACTACGTGATTCATCCCGACGAGACTTTAGCGGACAACTTTGTGCATCTCGTGTTTCGCACCCCTGATTTGCCGAACCCCGAGATTATCGAGCGACTCCGCGCTGCCTTGCGGTAGCTCCACCCGTAGCGGAATTCGCAAGAATTCCGCCGCTCGGAACCCGAACCAACGCCTGCCATCATCCGCTCAACCGTCGGCCCGACTAACCACCCAGCATCGTGGTGAATTTGCCAGTCGACTTCGTCTTCTTGGAACGGCCGAGCATGTCGTCCAGGGTGTTGGTGGGATCTTCTTCGACCAGCAGGACGTCGCCGGGCTGGATTGCGTAGTCCGACTGCATCGCCACTTTGCGAGACGCTCGATCGAAATCAACTCCCATCCGATGTTTCGCGCCGGTAGGCGTAGTGCGGATCAACGTAATGTCCATACGCCGATACCGGCGGATGGCGCCGGAACGGGTGAGTAGATCTTGGACGTGGGTTTCTTTTTCGAGATCCACCTGGACTCGTTGCGAGGACGAGGCGCCCGCGTCTCGCAGCACGACCACGCTGTGATTGGGCATCGCACCGTTTTGCGGCGGTTGACCGATGCCTGGCGCTTGTGGCGCCATCGCGTGATCGATGGACGCGGCGGAGGGGAGGGCTTGGCAACCCGTCGTCCCAAGCGATATGCCTGCCAGCAGGAGGAGCGAGGCCGTGAGGATAGCGTGTTGGGATCGAGTCATGGGAGCCACTCCGTCGTTAAAGTTGCCGCAGATTTCCCTGTCTGCGCGACCGTTACAGCCCCTACTATCGGTCGGACTGGGGAGTGAATTCAGTGTTTTCTCGTTTTTCGTGGCAATTCCCTGGTTTACAACAATTCCCACCCGCCAACTTGGCAAGACGTAACCCCTCGTCAGCCTGGCGGAACAGCTTTTTGAAGTCTTCGTGGCTATGGATCTGAGCAAATGCCCAGCCGACGCTCGCCGTGACAGGCGAAGGGGGCTGATTGCAGACTTGCCGCACTTCGTTGATACGCCGATATGCCTCCGACGGCTTAGTGATAGGGACGGCGAGAATAAACTCGTCTCCCCCCCAGCGGGCCAATTGTTCGTCGGGCTTTACGATCGCTTGCAGTTGGTGAGCGACTAGACGCAGAATTTGGTCGCCTGCGGCGAGCCCTTCGGCTTCGTTGATCGATTTAAAGCGGTCGAGATCCAGGATGGCGATGGCGATGGAGAGTGGAGGCGAGTTGGGCTGGGTGCATCGCTCGACGAAACTCGCCCAGCCGCGTCGACCAAGCAGGCCAGTCAACGGATCGCGATGGGCCTCGATCTGAAGTTTGGCAGCCTCGCGCGCCAGCGCCGCGTAGTCGCCTGCCAGTCGTGCGATGGTTACGACCGACGAGCCAGCGAGGTTGTCGGGGAGCATGACGCGATGGGCGACATAGTCGCCGTTCGGGAAATCTGAGTGGCTGCGGAAGGGCGGCTCAACAGCGGGAGATAACTCCCAGACCAACTGGTCGGTCGCCTCGGGGGAATCCGCTGGTCGAGCACGAATCGTCTGGGTAAGGACGAGGTCGGCGGCTGTCGGGATTGGGGTTCCTGGGGAGACTTGAATCCAATCAAAGTCGTCGGCCAGTCGCCATTCAATTAGCCAAGCGGGCGGGGCATCCGTGGAGCCAACTATCGCGACTCGCCAACGTGGGGACATAGGATTTGCGTCACCGATGCCGATGTGCGTGAGAAGAAGGAATTCGTTGCGGCAATTCGAGTTTTAGCGGAGATTCGGCGGGGGAAGCAACGGGCGAGAGCGAGGATCGCTGACGCCTTGTGAAGCGGATAAGGCTCGTCTGCCCACTGCCCACTGTAGTAGCTCGTTGTTAGAATCGGACGGCGCGGCAACGCGATAAGAGCTCCCCTCCATCCCCCCTGCCCCGATTCGCTGGGAAAGGTATGCCATGAACGCGGTGGCGGCCGAGATTGGTCCGGTCCCTTCTGTTTGGACTCGACGACATTTGTTGGATTTGGAGAGTCTTTCGCCGGCCGAAATCTCCTGTGTTTTGGACGTGGCGGAGCGTTTCAAGCAGATCACCAACGGTTGTCGCTCGAAGTTGGCATTGCTGGCGGGGACGACCACTTGCAACTTGTTCTTCGAGAACTCGACGCGAACACGGACCAGTTTTTCGTTGGCGGCTCGTCGCTTGGGCGCCGACAGCGTGGAATTCGCCGCGTCCAGCAGCAGTTTGTCGAAGGGCGAGACCTTCATCGACACGGCTCGCAATATCGAGGCGATGAATGTCGATGTGGTCGTGGTGCGGCATGCGACGCCGGGGACGCCTCATGTTCTTTCGCAGAACTTGCGATGTTCGGTGATCAACGCGGGTGATGGCGCGCACGAGCATCCCACCCAGGGATTGCTCGATATCATGACGATCCGCGAGCATCGACGCGACTTGCGAGGGCTCACCGTCGCGCTGGTGGGCGACATCGCTCACAGCCGAACGGCTCGTTCGAACATTTGGGGCCTGAAAAAACTGGGCGCTCACGTCATCGTGTGCGGACCGGCGACTTTGGTTTCGCGCGGTTGGGAGGCGTTGGGCGTCGAGGTCGCCTATAGTCTTGACGAGATCTTGCATCGCTGCGATGTGCTCAACCTGCTGCGCGTGCAATTCGAGCGCCAAACCACTCGCCCCTTCCCCTCCGTGCGAGAATACGCCTTGTTGTACGCGATGAACCGCGAGCGGATGTCGCGAGCGAAGAAAGACATCTTGATCATGGCGCCGGGGCCGATCAATCGCGGCGTGGAAATCACGCCGGATGTCGCGGACGGTCCGCAATCGGTGATTTTGGAACAAGTCACGAATGGGCTGGCGGTGCGCATGGCCGTCCTGTGGCTCGTTTCGTCGCGGCGAGTCGAGTCGAAGTTGTAGGTGAAGGCTGGGGACGAAAATGGGACGATTGCTGATTCATAATGGGCGGGTGGTGGACCCCAGCCAGGGACTCGACCGAATCACTCATCTGTTGATCGAGGATGGACGCATCGCCGACATTGACGTGGAAGCGTCGGGCGATTGTCAGGTGCTGGACGCGACCGACTGTATCGTCGCGCCTGGTTTAGTGGATCCTCATGTGGAGCTACGTGAACCAGGCTGCGAAGAGGACGAGACGATTGAAACGGGGACCGCCGCGGCGCTCGCGGGCGGTTTCACATCAATCGGGTGCCTTCCCAATTCCGAACCGCCGATCGATACGCAGGCGGGCGTCGAGTTTGTCCGACAGAAGGCCGCGCGCGCTCGAAACATCAACGTCTTTGTCGTGGGATGCGTCAGCAAGAACCGCGAAGGTAAGGAACTCGCCGAGATCGGTACGCTGGTCGAAGCGGGCGCCGTGGCGTTCGGCGATGCGCCTCGTCCCATTCACAACACGGACTTGTTGCGGCGAGCGTTCGAGTACAGCTTGATGTTTCAGAAGCCGATCTTCGATCGACCTGAAGTGCTGGAACTCGCACACGGCGGCGTGATGCACGAAGGACGCACCTCCTTGGTGCTGGGCTTGCCGGGCATTCCCGCCGAGGCCGAGGAAGTGGCGGTTAGTCGCGATTTACGGCTGGCCGAAGCGACCGGCGGCCGGTTGCACTTGATCGGCGTTTCGACCACGGGAGCGGTCGAACTGATACGGCGAGCGAAGACTCGCGGCGTCAAGGTGACGGCGTCGATTCCGATCGCCAACTTGATCTTCACCGACGAACGTTTGCGGACGTTCGACACTCATTACAAAGTGAATCCTCCCTTGCGGTCAGCCGACCATGTCGAGAGTTGTCTAGCGGGAGTCATGGATGGCACGATCGATGTGATTTCGAGCGGACATGCGCCGCGCGCGGTCGAAAAGAAAATGCGCGAGTTGGATCAGGCGCCCTTTGGGATGAGCATGTTGGAGATGACGGTCGCGCTGGTCAACACTCACCTGATTCAACCCGGTCTGCTCGATTGGCCCGCGGTGCTATCGCGGATGACCAACAATGCGGCCCGAGTGCTAGGGGTGGCGAAAGGGACGCTACGGATGGGCGCGGATGCGGACATCGTCGTCATCAATCCCCATGCTCGTTGGACCGTCGACCCGCTCCGCATGCGTTCCAAGAGTGTGAACACGCCCTTGGGCGGCGCCGAGTTGGTGGGGCGAGTCGAGCATGTTGTGGTCGGGGGCGAACTGCGCTTTTAATTCGGCTGCCGTAACGTCAACGGCGTCGTCGGCGGCGCTGGGGTTTGCGGCGCGAGTCGTTCGCAGGTCGCGATTCGAATCTGGGGAGTGGAAGTTCGGCGATCAGTCGAGCTTGAGTTGCGGCGTCGACATCCCCGCGAGCTTCGCCCCAGCCGCGGTGAATGGGCAGTCCTTGCTGGCGAGCCATGATTTCTCGGCGAGTGCGTCCAAGGGGATCTTCGGGCCACGGCCCCTGTACTTCGTGAAAGTGAAACCAGTGGGGAGCAATCTGGGCCATATACCGCCAATAGACGTAATTGTCGGTTTGCAGGAAGAAGCGACCGGCGGGAATCAGACTGCGATGAACCAACGCGAGAAACTCGGGAGTCACCAGTCGGCGGTAGGCTCGTTCAGTGTCGTGAAACGGCTGCGGATGATAGAGATGGATCTCCGCGACCGATGCCGGCGCCACATATTGCTCGAGGAACTCAAAGGCGCCGCACACCGCGAAACGGGTGTGGTGCAGGCCTCGCTGGTTGGCTCGACGCGTGGCGTACCGAATCACCAGTGGGAGGATGTCGAGCCCCAGCACATTGGCATCAGGATGACGCACGGCATGCGAGACTGCGAATCTGCCATTGCCGCAGCCGAGGTCCAGGACGACGGGGGCGGAACGTCCAAACATCGCGGCCCAGTCGATGGGGCCAGGCGGCGGGAGTTTCTTGAGAGCGGTGCGAGCCCACTGCTCCGGTGGCAAAATAACGCCCGGCAGGGGAACGCCTAACTCGGTTTCGATCGAGCCTGGGGCCAGGCCCGAAGCTTGATCGCGTGGTCGTGGTTTCATAAGGCGTTCAATGCGAATGGCTGAGAGCGACGAAGCGGTCGAGTAGGCGTTGGGCAGCGCCCGAGTCAATGGCCGCGGACGCCAGGCTGGCGCACTCCGATAGACTGGGCGATTGTCCGGCGGTCCACAGTGCGGCGGCCGCATTGAGAACCACTAGGTCTCGCGGAACCCCGTGGTCGCCTGCGAGTACTCGAGTGATCAGGGCAGCGCTTGCTTCGGGGCCGTCCACGCGAGCCAAGCTTAAGTCGGCCGTTCGTTGAAGTCCAAAATCCTCGGGCGACCACTGCTCGACTCGTTCTTCCGCGGAGGACACGATTAAAACTCGCGTCTGCGTGGCGAGGGTGACTTCGTCGAGTCCGTCATCGCCCGAAACGACGACCCCTAGGCGACCGCCGAGTCGACGGAGGGCGGCCGCTATTTTGTCGTGAATTTCGCGACGTCCCACGCCCAGCAGTTGATAGGGTGCGCTCGCTGGATTACACAACGGTCCCAGGAGATTGAAGATCGTGGGAACTCCCAGTTGTCGACGAACCGCGGCGACATGCTTCATGGCGGGATGTAATAGCGGCGCGAAGCAGAAGCAGATGCCGACCTCGTCCAGGCACCGCTCGACAACCAACACCGGGGCGTCGATGCGCACGCCCAGGGCGGCGAGAACATCGGCGGAGCCTGTTTTGCTGGTGATGCTGCGGTTGCCGTGCTTGGCGACCGGTACGCCGCAGGCCGCGGTGACTAACGCGGCGGCCGTACTGACGTTAAATGTGCCCGAGGCGTCGCCGCCCGTGCCGCAGGTGTCGAGCAATCCGGTGCGGGCGCTTTGGATCGGAGTCATATGACGTCGCATGGCGAGCGCCGCGCCCGCAATCTCGTCCACGGTTTCTCCGTTAGCGCGCAACCCCAGCAGTAATTCGGCGATTTGGGCGTCGGCTACTTCCCCTTTCATGCACGCATCGATGGCGGTGGACATCTGCTCGATCGTCAGGTGTTCGCCAGCCGCGATCCGTGTGAGGATTTCGTGAAAAGTCATCGCCTGTTTCCCTGCATGATGCCTACTGAAATGAAACGAATTCCGCTGGCCGCCGGGTTTTTCGCCGGAGGCAGCGCCGCGGCCGCGGAATGCGTCTCATAATCTCGGGGGACTCGCCCTGGCGATCACGGTACTCGAAAACTACAATGGCGCGTATGGCCAGGAAGGTAATCATCGACTGTGATCCAGGAATCGACGACGCCGTCGCACTCACGCTTGCGCTGTTCGATCCTCGGCTTGAGGTAGTCGCGGTCACTCCGACCGCCGGCAGCGTGTCGGCCGAGCAAGCGGGACGCAACGTTCAAGCGGTCATCGAACAGCTTGACCCGCCGCGCTTTCCGCGAGTGGGCACGGCAGTGCCGCCCGAGTCTTCACCGGGGCTGGACGGTCGCGCGCTGCACGGCGAGGACGGCTTGGCGAACGCCGCTTACCCGGTTTCACGCCTGCATCATCAGCATTCGTCGGACAAGATTATTTGCGACGAGGTGCGAGGGGCGCCGGGATTGGTGACCATTCTCTGCCTCGGACCTTTGACGAATGTCGCCCGAGCCTTCCAGCGTGATCCGGGCTTGGCGCCACTGGTCGGCAGCTTAGTGGTGGCCGGCGGAAGCGTGGCCGTGGGAGGGGATGCCACGGCGGCTGCGGAATTCAACATGTATTTTGATCCCGAGAGCGCGCGGCAGGTCTATCGAGCACCTATCACGAAGACCATTGTCCCGCTCGACGTCACTCGACAGCTCGCGTTCAACCTCAGTCTTTTGCAGGCGTTGCCTCGCGATTTTACTCGCGCCGGTCAATTCCTGCGGAGAATCTTGCCATTCTACTTCCGCTCGCACCACCAGCATTTGGGCCGCGAGTCGATTCAGTTGCAAGCGGTTGTGGCTTGGCTGGCGCTCGTTCAACCCGAGCTCTTCAAAATGGCCGACATGGAAGGCGATGTGGAAACTCGGGGCGAAATCACGCTCGGGGCTACGGTTTTCGAGCGTCGGCGAGCAGCCGCGGCTCGTTCGAACCTGGAAGTAGCACAGGAGGCTGTTCCTGGGGACGTGATGGAGGCGGTCACGCGAGCGCTGGAGTTGGCGGGACAAGCTACCTAAGTCGGCTGGGGCGGCGGACGTGAGGCGAGGGCGCCTATTCTTTCGGTTCGTGTCGGGAGTTATGCTAGGGGTCTTTCCTTTTCTCGCCGAGCGAGTGGTGTCGCCGCATGGGTCATCGAGCCGCACTGGGGTTGGTCTTACTTTGGGGCTGGGGCGTCTCGTGCGCCCTCGTGGCCAGTTCTTCCGCCCGGGCGGATGATCGCTCGAACTCGACCTTGGCGACGATCGACCAAGTCCGTGTTGGAATCGGTGGTCACTACAAGGCGGGCAGCTGGACTCCGGTCGCCATTCAACTGACTGCCCCTCCAGGGCCGCTCGCGGCAGCGGTGGAGATTGAGGCGGTCGACAGCGATGGCGTCCCGGTCGTTTTTCGTCAAGCGGACGCGGCGAACTCGCCCGAAGTGCCCGCCGATGGGCGACTCGTCGTCACCCGCTATGCTCGTTTCGGACGGCTGCGCGGCGAGCTGGTCGTGACGCTGCGCGAGGGGGACCGAGTGATCGCCAAGCGTCGGTTCGGCGCTGACGAGATGGCGAAGTGTTGGCCTCCTAGTCAGTCGTTGTTGGTCGAACTGGGACCCTCGTGGAACGCCGCCGAGGGGTTGCGTGGCTTCGATCAGGATCCTCAGCAGGTCACGATTGCCACGGTCAAGGACGCTAACGAATTGCCCGAAGAATGGTTCGGCTGGGAGGGGGTGGACGCCGTCGTGCTCTCGACCACCGACCCCGCGTTCATCGAGCAATTGGGGGATAGGCAATTCAGATCGCTGGATCGCTGGCTTCGCTTGGGTGGGCGCTTGCTCTGGTGCGTGGGATCGCGCGGGGAGTTGGTTTTTGGACCGGAGAGCCGCTTTGCGACGTGGTCTCCTGGGAAGTTCGTCGAGGTTGGCGCGTTGCGACGTGCTTCCGCCTTTGAAACGTACGCGGGAACTCCCCAGCGATTGGAATTAGAGGATGCCAGCCGGAAGCCAGTGACGCTCGACACCACGCTGCTCGATGACGTCCGCGGTCGCATCGAGTCGCCCGAAGGCGGTCTGTCGGCCGGCGATCGACCGCTCATCGTTCGTTATTCGTTGGGGTTGGGGCAAGCGACTTTGGTCACGGTCGACATGGATCGGCCTCCCATGGTGAATTGGGCGGCTCGTTCCCGCGTGGTGGCTCGCATCCTGCAGCGTGGTCGGGATCGCTTGCCGGAAACGAACAAGGAACAAGTGGGTCAGGTGACTCACTTTGGTTTCGACGATCTGGCGGGTCAGTTGCGCGGGGCGCTCGACCAATATTCGGGCGCCACGCTGGTGGCGTTCTCGTGGGTGGCTTCGTTGGTCGTGGTCTATCTGCTCTTATTGGGACCTGGCGATTATTTCCTGTTGAGATATCTCGGGAAGCCGCATTGGACATGGGGCTCGTTGGCGTTGCTGCTTGTCGCATTCGCCGCGCTCAGTTCGTGGCTTTCCGCGAGTTGGAAGGAGCCGCGACTGCGAGTGAACCATGCCCAAGTTGTTGATTTCGACGTTGAAGGGCAGTTTGCGCGGGGAACCTCCTGGGTCAATGTTTACAGTCCTGCCAGCGATCGCTTTGATTTGACGCTGAAAACAGCGGGGGCGACGATGGCTAGCCAGCGTTTGGATTCGTCCAAGCTGGATGCGGGCCCAGCCAGCGGCGGAGAATCGATGGCGTTATTGGCTTGGCAGGGATTGCCCGGCAAAGGGATGGGGGGACTTTCGGCGACGACGTTGTCGACCATGGTGGACGATGCTTACCACGTGGCCGTGCAAGATTCAGGCAGCGCCGTGGGAGGATTGCCGATTCCCGTATCGGGGACCAAGAGTCTGGTGGGACGCTGGTGGCAAGAGACTCGGCTCGATGTCGAAGGGAACCGTTTGTCCGCGGTCTCTTTTGAAGAGCAGTTGCAGGGCGAGTGCGTCTACTCGTTGGATCAGCCGCTGAAAGATTGGTATCTGGTTTACGGCAATTGGCTGTACCGCGGCGATCGGGCGTTGGAGCCGGGCGATGTCATTTCTTTGACGGACTTCCCGGTCACTCGCTATCTCGATTGGCACCTCACTCGCCGCAAGGTTACCTCCGAACACAAGGACGTATCGACGCCTTGGGATCGAGCGGAATTAGATGTGCCGCGCATCGTCGAGATGTTGATGTTTTACGAGGCGGCAGGCGGCCAGAATTACACTCGACTACAAAACCGCTATCAGGGGTTCGTGGACTTGAGCGAGCAGTTGCGGTTAGGGCGAGCTGTATTGGTGGGCCGTTGCGACAAGCCGCTGGCGCTCTTGGAACGAGACGGAAAATCGCTCGACGGAGATACGGAATCGAGTTGGACCTTTGTGCGAGTCGTTTATCCGGTGAAGATTCGCAAGGCAGTTCCGGGCGGTAATCGCGTGATGGGCCGGTGACGGCGTGTCCGCGGGAGGCGGATACGACGAAGCCAGGCGGCTAAACTAGGCGACTGAACCAGGCGACGAGCAAAGCGACGCACGATTCGAGACAGCAATGATCAAGACTATCGACTTGACCAAGAAGTACGGCGAAATGTACGCCATCCGGTCCATCAATTTGGATTTGGCGGCGGGTGACTTGTTTGGCTTCATCGGTCCGAATGGCGCGGGCAAAACCACCACCATGCGCATTCTCGCAACGTTGCTCAACCCAACCTGGGGCGAAGCCTACGTCTGCGACCAGCCCGTGCTCACTCACCCGAAAGAAATCCGACGACTTGTCGGTTACATGCCCGACTTTTTTGGCGTGTACGACGACATGAAGGTGATCGAGTACCTGGAGTTCTTCGCGGCGGCTTATCGAATTCGTGGTCCCGAGCGACGCAAGGTCTGCGATGAAAAGCTCCAACTCGTCGACCTCGACTTTAAACGCGACGCCTACGCCAACACGTTATCGCGCGGTCAAACGCAACGTCTGGGACTCGCTCGAGTGCTGCTCCATGATCCCCAGGTGTTGTTGTTGGATGAACCGTTGAGCGGACTCGATCCGCGGGCGCGTATCGAGATGCGAGCAGTGCTCCGTCGCTTGGGACAACAGGGAAAGACGATTATGGTCTCAAGCCATATTCTTCCTGAGTTGGCCGATATCTGCAACAAAGTCGGCATCATTGATCGCGGGGTCATGAGCGTCAATGCGACGGTCAGCGATGTGATGAAGCAAGTGCGTCAGCGCATCGTGCTGCACATCGAAGTCGCTCGTGATCCCGATGCGGCGGCCAAACGATTGACTGGCCACGATCTCGTGGAAAATGTGGTCGTGGAAAATGGACGCATTCTGGTGACGCTGAAGCCCGACGCGGGCGACTACAGCGACCTGTCGCAACTGTTGGTGGAAGCGGGGCACAAGTTGCGACTATTCCGCGAGGAAGAGTTCAACTTGGAAAACGCCTTTATGGCGCTCACCAAGGGATTGGGCTCGAAGATCTAGCAGCCGGACGAAAAAACTACCATCGCACCCACTCCTGGGTGGGCCGGACGCGATCAAGGTTTCCCATCCAGAGGGCAGACGCACGTCGCCTGATGACAGCCGGGACAGCCGCGAGCGTACTTGCGTTCGATGGCTTCCGTCAGATCGACCCCCGCCAGGTTGGCGAGCGTGGTCAGCCAGGCGAGCGCATCCGCGAACTCGCCAAGACGCTCCTCGTGCGTGCCGCCGCGCAGGGATTCAGCCAGTTCGCCGACTTCCGCGGTAAACCACAGGAATGTTCCGTCGATTCCGCGAGTCTGGTCTTTGTGAAAGTAAAGCTGGCGGATTACTTGCTGGAGTTCCGCCAGTGTCAAGGAGGATGTCGACGGTGGTGTCATGCGGGTGCGACCCAGGAAAGTGGACTTGGCGATCGCTCCCGCGGGCTGGCCTGCCGGGGCGAGGCCGTTAGAATGCGAGTCGGGCGACGTTATGTCAACGTCTCCCGCGGAATCACGATTTGCGGGGAGGTGCAGCAGGTGTCGGATTTCACCACGGTCGCCAAGGTTGGAGATATTCCCCCGGGCGAAGGCCGGGCCTATCCGGTGAGGGATCGGATGGTGGCTGTCTTCAATGAAGGCGGAACTTATTCAGCGATTGACGATTTCTGCCCTCACATGGGAGCGTCGCTCGCGGGCGGTTACGTCGAGAATGGCAAGGTCGCCTGTCCCTGGCACGCCTGGCGGTTTTGCGTCAAGGATGGAACATGGTGCGATAACCCTCGGATCAAGATCGACGCCTTCGAATTGCGAATCGAAGGGGACGAGATTCAAGTGCTCGTGCCCGAGAAAAAAACGCCCGCTAGCCCGAATTCGTGAGTCGATCCGTGCCACGCGTCTTCATTCCATCGCTCGCTCGCGATCTGACCGGCGGCGTCGCCGACGTGCAGTTGGCTGGCGTTACTGTTCGCGAGGTGGTCGCTGAACTGGAGGCTCGCTTTCCGGGAATTCGCGAGCGGCTTTGTCGCGGCGATAGCCTCACGCCAGGCATTCAAGTGTCGGTCGACGATACGCTGACCAAGGCAGGGTTGAATGCCAAATTGAAGCCCGCTAGCGAAGTGCACTTCTTGCCCGCGATCGGCGGCGGGTAGCTTGCCCGAGAAAAGCAGACGAACTCGCAAGTAGCGTCGTGGACCGAGTTGCGATCCACGACTTCCTGAAAATCCCACAGAGAAAACTCGGGCCGCTGCCAAAGAATGCCTGCCGAAGATCGCCTATCTACGGGCGGCTGACTCAGCTGGCGTTGCGGATACGAATCGACTTCCAGCGGCATTTGGCGCCGTTGGGCCAGCCCTTGCCGCCATGAACTTGCACGGCGACGCTTCCTTCGGCGGTCAACGACTTCAGCACTTCATCTTTCTTGTACCGCTCGACGGTCGACTTCTCGCCATCAAAACGGCAGACTTCCAGTCCATTGATCCAGGTGGTAATGCGCGGGTACTTGCCGACGACTCGCACCCGCACCTGATTCCAGTCGTTGATCTTCCAAGTCTTGAGCCAATCCTCGCTGGTGCAACTGGCTTCCAACCCGGCGGCTTCCAGAGTCTTGGGATTCGCCGCGGTCATGCCGATCAACTTCTTGGCATCGTCGTATTTGCCGTTGATGTCGAAGGTGCGAGTGTTCCAGCCACCAGTGCCTTCGCCATACAAATGACCGACATTCCCGGCGTCGTGGTAATCGACCATCATCTGGACGCATTGGCCGCGATCATTGCCGCGCAAGAAGAGACCCGAACAGACGCCCCAGTCGGGCTTGATGGAGATTTCCAATTCGAAGTCGGCGAATTTGCGGTCCGTCAGCAGAATTCCCCCGTTGCCCGATCCGGGCGGATCTTGTTCGCCTGTAATCACGCCCTCCTCGACCTGCCAAATGCCGCCTGTGCCGTGCCCGATGCGTTCGGGGTTCTTGTGCCAACCTTTCAGCGTCTTGCCGTCGAAAAGCTCAATCCAATCGTTGGCCGCCGGCGCCGCATAGGCGACTACCGAGAGGGCATGTTGAGATACGCCCGCGGCCGCTGTCAAAGCCGCGGCGGCGCCGAGGAAACCGCGGCGAGTGGGGGACGAGGCCGCGGCCTCGGATGCAGCCGCGGGAAGAGACGACGAAGACTCGGACATCAGGGGAACTCCTTGAGGTGAAAGACATCAGGTGGAAAAGGCGCTGTCGCGAGTTTCGCCTGACTGGTTGGCCTGCCAGGACTCGCCTGAATCCACATCGAGCGCCGTGAGCCAACCACCCGCGAAACATGCGGTATCAATGCAGAGCAAGTGTCCCAGATTCAGGATTTTACCCGTGCGTTGCGGAGTGTGTCCAACAACAACCTTCTTACCCGAACGATGCGGTGTAGGAACCGACCAAGATAAATGTTGCCACAACAACACTTCGTCGGATTGCTCCTCGAGCGGTTGGTGAGCATTGTAATTCGCATGCACGAACAGGTGCGAGCTAGTTTCGAAAAAGCGGCGACAGCTCGAGAAGAAGTCGACGTGGTCAGGCGGGATGTTTCGCAGCGACCCGCCGTAGCTGGACAAGGTCGCGCTGCCGCCGCATTGGGCAAGCCAAAAGGACAGAGGATTTCCCTTTTGCAAGGATTCGATCAGCATGGTTTCGTGGTTGCCCAGCAAAGCGACCACCTCGCACAGCCGTCGCAATTCGAGTACGCGGTCGAGCACTCCCCGCGAGTCCGGGCCGCGGTCGATATAGTCGCCTAGGAACACGACGCGGTCGTCCGCGGTAGGGCCGACTTTATCGAGTAATGCGGCGAGTGCTTGGGCACATCCATGTATATCGCCGATCGCAATCGTCCGCATGTTCACCTGTCCCTAGCTGTCCTGTTCCCTGGGAACTGCTACGTTACGGAACCCGTCCCACTTATGCAAGTGAATAATACCCCTATCGGGCCTGGTATGACCACTCCCCTGTTGGAACTCGATTTCGCCGCTTGCCGGGCGCGACAGCGCCGCTTGCTCGACGCACTCCAAACCCAGGAACTCGACCTGTTAATTGTCACGCAGATTGAGCATGTGCAGTGGTTGGCGGGGCCGCGATTCCAGTGGTACTTTCAGCCCGCCGCGGCACTCACCGCCGACGGGCGACTCTACCTCGTGGCGCCGAGAAAGTGGCAAGGCCAGGCAGCCGCCGACGAAGTCGCTCGTTATGACGCCCAATGGCATTCGACTCTCCGCAACGACCAGCGAGCGGCGGCGACTCAGGTCTTGGTCGAGATGCTGGCATCGTTGCCCGCGCCAAGCCGAGTGGGCTTGGAGTTTTCGACCTCTGGGCGGCGCCTGCCTTGGACCACGGGCGTCGAGTGGGTCGATGTCGAACCGGAACTGTTTCGCCAGCGTCGACGCAAAGACGCGGACGAACTGGCCAGAATTCGGCGGGCGATCGCCGCGACAGGCCGCATGTACCAGCGCGCACGGGAGATCATTCAACCCGGCGTGTCGGAGCTGGAGGTTTTTAGTGCGTTGCAAACGGCGGCGGTCGCGGAACTGGGGGAAATGCTTACGGGTACGGGGAACGACTACCAGTGCGGTTCGCGTGGCGGACCGCCGCGACAGGGACGAGTCGCCGAGGCGGGGGAACTTTACATTCTCGATCTAGGGCCGGCATTCCGCGGCTACTTTGCCGACAATTGCCGCACCTTCGCGGTCAGCGAGACGTCCACTGTCCAGCAAGAGGCCTGGTCTTGGGTGATGCGGGCGTTGGAACACGTCGAACGATATGCACGCCCTGGCAAATCGTGCCGCGAAATGTTCAACGAAGTCCAAGCGTTGCTCGATCAAGCCCCGTGCGGCGTCTTTAATCACCACTTGGGCCACGGAATTGGGCTCTTTCCACACGAAGCACCTCACTTGAACCCCAACTGGGATGATGTCTTTGAAGTTGGCGATGTCTTCACCGCCGAACCAGGGCTCTATGCACCCGAACTTCGCGCCGGCATGCGAATCGAGAATGATTATTTGGTGACGGAAACAGGCGTCGAACGCCTATCCAATTTCCCCCATGAACTCTAAGGGGTAACGTCGAGTACCACGAACGGTGTTGGACCACGAATCTCTCGAATCACACGAATCCAGACAGACGAACGGAGGGAATCGGTGAGGCGTCTTCGTGGGCGCTGGGAACTTCCCCCCCCTCTCCGGCAGCTCCGTCCCGTCGAGTTCCACGAACGTATTTTGCTCCGCCCTCCTATTCGTTCGATTCGAGTGATTCGTGGTCCCTCGATGACCACATGGCTTGCGGCCGAGTTTGCCACAGCGAATTGCCACAGCTCCGTCTCGTCGAGTGCCACGAACGACACGGAAGGCGTGGATGACCACGAATCTCTCGAATCACACGAATCCAGACAGACGAACGGAGGGAATCGGTGAGGCCTCTTCGTGGGCGCTGGGAACTTTTTGCCCCCCTCTCCGGCAGCTCCGTCCCGTCGAGTGCCACGAACGTATTTTTCCCCCCTCTCCGGCAGCTCCGTCCCGAGTCCACGAACGTATTTTGCGTTCGATTCGAGTGATTCGTGGTCCCTCGATGACTGCATGGCTTGCGGCCGAGTTTGCCACAGCGCGACACGGAAGGCGTGGACCACGAATCTTTCAAATCACACGAATCCAGACAGACGAACGGAGGCGTCTTCGTGGGCGCTGGGAACTTCCCCCCCTCTCCGGCAGCTCCGTCTCGTCGAGTGCCACGAACGTATTTTGCTCCGCCCTCCTATTCGTTCGATTCGAGTGATTCGTGGTCCCTCGATGACTGCATGGCTTGCGGCCGAGTTTGCCACAGCGCGACACGGAAGGCGTGGACCACGAATCTTTCAAATCACACGAATCCAGACAGACGAACGGAGGGAATCGGTGAGGCCTCTTCGTGGGCGCTGGGAACTTACCCCCCCCTCTCCGGCAGCTCCGTCCCGTCGAGTGCCACGAACGTATTTTGCTCCGCCCTCCTATTCGTTCGATTCGAGTGATTCGTGGTCCCTCCACGACTTGGCCCTTCGACTCGAACTTGTAGCTCCGACTTTTCACGTCCTCGATTCGCGTGACTTCTTGGTGGAGTCTCCGCCCAGAATAGATGCATGTTTCTTATCGGGATTTTCTCACGTTCGACCGGGAAAAGGTGACCTATGTTGATTACATAGACCTTGACTTTCCCCCCCACTCCGTCCCGCTGCAGGTGATCCTGAGTCGCCTGGGAGACGGCAAGTTCCTGTGGAATAGGGACTTGAGACAGAAAAGGGCGGCCCCCGCCATGCCCATACTTGAACAAGAACCAGCCTCATTTCCCGCCTCCCTGCTTGAACCAACTGCGAATCTTCGCTCTTCACTGGCTGCGGAAGGCCGTTGCTGGACCGTTCTTCAGACCAAGTCTCGCCAGGAAAAAGCACTCGCTCGCGACCTCGTAGCGGCTGAGATTCCGTTCTATTTGCCACTCACCCCACACGAACATTTGATTCGGGGCAAGCGAGTGGTCTCGCACATACCGGTCCTCGGCGGGTATTTGTTCCTGTTTGGAACGCTGGAGGAACGAAACAAAGCTCTGCGGACAAACCGGATCGCTCGCTCACTGCCCGTTTACGACCAAGATCGACTCGACGCCGACCTCGTCAATTTGGCCGCTCTGATCGCCGCCGACGTCCCCCTGACCGTGGAAAAGCGGCTCGAACCAGGACGACGAGTGCGCGTGAAGTCGGGCCCGCTCATGGGGCTCGAAGGAGTCATTATCCAGCGTCGCGGCACAAATCGTCTGCTGGTCGCCGTCACTTACCTGCAACAGGGGGTGTCGGTCGAGACCAACGATTTTATGGTCGAGCCGTGCGAGTCGTAGAACTTCCGGCTGCGTCAAACAGGAAAGGGCGCTGATCTCATGGCCCCGACTTCTGGGCCTCCGAACCTCCGACAAGTGCAGCGAGATACTACCGTCGGAGTGGATCTCGCTGCGCGTGCAGACGCCTATACTCTGGCTGACGACCAGGCGACCGCGATTCCGCGTGAAACGTTTGCCTGGGCGACTTTGCTGTTCTGCGGCTTTTTGATGTACGGCAGTTTGCTGCCGTTCAATTACACCCCGAAAACGCTCGACGCGGCGCTTGAACGTTTTGGTGGAATGCCGTACCTAACTCTCTCGTTGGGGCAGGAACGAGCGGATTGGGTCGCCACGATTCTCCTGTGGGCTCCGGCGGGCTTACTTGCTTGCGGCGCGCTGGCTGGTCGAGCCGCATCTTGGCCGCGAAAGCTGGCGGCCGCGCTGTTCGTCAGCGTGGCCAGCGCGGTCTACGCTGTTCTCGTCGAGTTTGCTCAGGTTTGGTTTCCACCGCGCACGATTTCTTTGAACGACATTATGGCGGCGACCGCGGGCGGCGTCGCCGGTGCGTTGTTTGCGCTGGCGGTGGGCGACTTCATCGATCAAGCGGTGCGGGGAATTTGGCAATCTCGCGACTCGCGTTGGCGCGGCTTCTGGCTGCTTGGCGCCTATACGGTCGCACTGGCGATTTATGGACTCGTGCCGCTCGACTTTGTCGTCGACGCAAATGAGCTCCACGACAAAATCCGCCAAGGTCGATGCGAGTGGATGCCGCTGACCGGGGTGATGCAAGGCACGATGCCTTGGTATATCCCGGTCATTCAAGTCGCTTGTTGGATTCCCGTGGGGATCTGGGTCGTCAGACTCGTGCGATTCCCGAACTCTTGGATCATGCGTTTGACGTTGGCAGTGATCACGGTTCTCGTGCTCGAAGTTGCTCGTTTTTTCGTCTACTCGGCCTACTCGTCTAGCACGCACCTGCTGGCGATCATGGTCGGTTTGTTGAGCGGCGCGGTTTTCGCTCCTGCGAGCGGCGTCTGGGAATGGTTCCATCGGTCGCGAATGGGGCGTTTCCTCTGCTTGAGCCTCTGGCCGGTTGGCGTGTTGCTGCTCCTTCACGCCGCGGCAATTCTGTTCCAAACGTGCCGCGCCGCCGATTGGAACTTCGATCCGCAATGGATGCGATCGCGTTGGGCAGGTTTTTTTCAGGCCCCGTTAGCCGCCATGTATTGGAATTCCAAGTTTGGTGCGCTCGAAAATGTAGTGGGAAAGCTGGCGATCTATTTTCCCGCGGGACTGCTGGTAGCGCATGCCGTTCGCTTGACGTCGGCAAATGCTCGTCAGCGATTCGGGTTAGCCGCCCTGGGGATCGCGGCGGTGGCGAGTGTCGCGGCGACCGCCGAAGTGCTGCAGGTGTTTCTCGCTCGCTTTCATGTCGACCTCACCGATGTATTGCTGGCCGCCGCTGGCGCTTCCTTGGGGTTCTTGGTCCATCGACTCGCGAACGGCCCCGCTGAAATCGTGGGTGGAACTTCGCTGGTTGGATTGGATGCTCCCCGTGCAACGCTCGCTGCCTTCCCCCCACGCCGCTCGCCGTGGTCGATGGTGAGCTTCTTTTCGCTGATGATGGCGGGTGCGAGTATCAGCGTGGTCGCTGGGTACGAAAGAGCTCACGTGGATGCCTCGCATGCTCCGGCGTGGATGTCGCTGCTTGATTCATCCAAGTGGAACGGCTCTGTTGTGAGAGCGAGTTCCTCGGCCCCTGTCGCGACTCATGCGGCGCCGCCAGCCAACTTGTCACCCGGTCAGAAGGCGCCATGGGACGCTGCCGCGGAGCCGCCCATGGTTCGCTCTTCGATCATTTCGCAAGCCAAGCCCTTGCCGACAGAAACCCACTTGTCGCCGAACTCGACGGCCGACTCGCCAGGAAATTCCGCTCGTAGTCGATCCCCTTCGGCTTGGTTCACGCGAACTCCGCGCGATCCCTTTATGGTTCCCAAGCTGACGGCGGCGCCCCTGCTCTACGATAAGCCTATCGCCAGCATCGTGGCGGCGCCGGTGCGAGGTCGTGATGGCAAGCTGTGGTTTATCGCGCAAGAATCCGACGAGAAATCCCTGCAAGTCGTCCTCTACGACCCGGCGACGGGACACGCCGAGTTTCGTGGAGATTTCCAGACCGCTTGGAGGGCTGCGCATTCATCCGAAGCAGCGACCATGCTGCCCACGCAGGTGAAGGTCGCGTCATCGTTGGTGATTGCGAACGGCGGCGAAGTCTACTTTGCGACCAATCACGCCGCGGCGACCGGCGGACCGCTGTCGCATGTTTGGCGAGTGACTCCGTCCGAGAGTGGTTGGAAATCGGTCATGTCATGTGAGTCGGTGTTGAGCGCCATGGCGGTCGGCGGCGAGTCGATTTATGCGTGGTCCGCTAATCCACCCGAATTGTGGCGATCCTCGGGAGAGGGACTTGCTTGGCGGAGTCTTCAACTGCCCGTGAGTAATTCAAGCTATGCGTCGCGAATCTTCGCGGACGATCTGGGGCACGTTTACCTGATCGACTTCCCGCCCGTGGATGAGGATTTAGAGGAAGAACATCCCGTGCTGGTGCAGTTGGATGGGTCGCTACGCGAGGTCGGGCGAAGCGAACTTCCCGCTCATGGAAAAGTCACCGATCGTCCTCTGCGGGGAGTCGTCGCCGAAGCGGCCTTGGCGGATGGATCACGAGTTTTCGCGAATGACGTGGGCTTCTTGCTAAAGGTGACAGCAAGCGATCAGAGTAAGTTGTCGTTGGTCGAGCCCCTGGGATGGCTGCATCCACTGGGGATGAGTCGAGTCGAAATGTTGGCGACTTACGATGGTCGACAAGTCGTGTGCGGTGTGGGGAAATCCGAGGTCGACGATCCTCCGGTCAACCACTGGCTGGTTCTGAACATCGACACGGGCGAATCGCGCTCGGCGCCGCTGCCGATGGCCGATCAATCGGCTCCCCCTTCGCGATTGTTGAATCAAGGTGGTCGTGATGACGCCGGTCGGTTTTACTTCAGCTCGGTGGGTGAACAACAGCCGGTGCGAATCGATCCGAACCTGCGTCGAGCCCTGTTGGCGATCGGCGCCTCGCCGGACGATATCGAAGCGGTCGCCGCCGAAACGGTGATTGCGTCGCCCAGCAATACACTGCTATTTCGAGTCGACTTCGGCTTCGAACTCGAGCGAGAATAACAGCGGTTGTCGCTGTCTTTGCGAGTTAACTCGCAGACGCTGCAGTTGTTCTTCCGACAGTCCACGTCGCTCAAGCAACTTCAGTACGCCGTCGTCGAGTGACTGAGGGCCGCGATCGTAGTCGCCCGCGAACCAGTAACGCCCTCCTTCGGTCGCGGCGGCCGAACCATGAAATGTCAACCCTTTCAGCGACTCCGCGTTGGGGAACGTCGTCCATACTCGCTGTAACTGGCGGAGCGGCACTAACGCGAGATCGATGCGTGTAGGCGAGTCGAGAGGCAAGGCGGCGACGGCGAACTCGCTCCCGTCCTCGTGAAAGACTCCTGAGAAAAGCCGCGGCCGCTCATTCATCACCTCGATCAACTCGATCTGGGCGGCCTGAGCAACCGGCGACGAATTCGAGGGACTCGTTGGCGAGCGAACCGCCGAGTCGGTGGGGCGAACCAAACCGCCTGTCGCGGCTGGGGGACGAAATCCCGATTGAGGCAATGTACGAGGTGCTGCTGACGAAGGCTGGCCTGGTCGCGGCCCAAGCGGCGGGCGTTGATTGGGAAGGCCAGTTCGAGGCGAAGAGGGAGTGGCGCCGGCGCCGGCCTGCGGTCGTGCAACGGGAACACGTATTGCGTAAAGCGCGCTGCTCGAGGTGAGGAATTTGGTCGAAGTCGCGTCACGGTGAGTGGCGAGGATTCCTGGATCGAACGCGATCGCGGCATCCGATCCGGCGACTCCCGGGGGCTCCAAGTCGCCTCTGCTGTTCGCAGTACTCTCCTTTGTTCCGGGAAGTTCCAGCCGGCGAGTCGTCGAGGCATAGTGCTCGAGTGGAGTGCGCTGGAGCATCCGCAGTTGCGGAGAATACTCAGCTAACGATGCCGCGGAGCCCATGCTGGGATTCGTCGGATCGGACAAGATTGAAGGGATAAAGAGATGGCCGCGGGCGTCAATCACCAACGTGCGACACACGTGCGTTGGCGGCGACTCGACGACGACGCTCTTCGTTTGACCCGAGGGGACATGGTATTGAAGAAGCCGTTGGCCTGGGTATGCCAGTGCATAGACATAATCGCCGTAACAGGCGATGGTTGCGATCCCCTGGGGCACTTGGAGCAGCATTTCCCAAGTGTTCTCGGGGCGGCGAATGCGCCAAAGTCGCGAGCCCCAGCGCGGCGCTTGGCGAGGGTCGGGGTGAGCCGTTGAGTCGCTAATGGAGGAAAAATAGAGATGCCCGTCGTCTGCCTCGAGGATCGGCGAGAGAATCAGCCTCGCTTTTTCGTCGGGAGGCGTCCCTGGCACTGTGCGAAGCGCCGAAGCGACATTGCCGCGAAACTGGGGTGGGCGAACGCCATCGAATTCAAATACGCTGGCCGACGCATTGGCTTCCAGCTCGGTCGATACGGCGAACCAGAGTCGGCCCGCTCGATCCCTGGTAATGCCGCTCCAGATGGCCGCACCGCCGGGGACGTCCGGCACGACGGTCTCAGCTACTCGCAGCGAGACCTTCGGGGGAACGACCTCTTGTGAAGGAGACGGCGCGGCGACCGACGCTGGCGCCCGCGCACTGGCAACTCGGGCCCGCAACGACTCGATGAGTTTCGAGCGTGTGGGGCTGAGTTCCTCCCATTGCGAAATCCCTCGAGTACGCACTTCGTCCGCGACCAAGCTCATCGCCAGCGCACTCGCGGGGTCGAAGGCGAGTGGCCAGGGACCCGCGGGTTCATCCAGGTTGGCTCGCATGGGCGAACTGGTTTCGGAGACGTGCGTCGCTCCCCAGAAATGTCCCAACTCATGCAACAAGGTCTCAAGACACTGTTCTTCGGAAAAATGGGCCTGAGCGTCGGGGACGAGTAAGTGCGTCGTCAGAGGTTCCTCGGACAGTTTCGACTTAGCGACCTCGCTGGGAGTCACTGGATACTGTCGAGTGAATCCGACGACAAGTCTGGCTGACTCCAGCGGCGCGCGAGATTCAAAATCTCGTCGCGCGCTCTCCCAATCTTCGGCGGCGGCGCCCGGATCCCAAGTTCCGAACGAGAGAATGTGTAAACGTATCCCCGCGGCGGCTGCCAGTAATTCGGATGCGGTGGCCAAGCGTCGACGCAGGCGTCGCTCGGCGAACGCCACCGTCTCGGGTTCGCGACCATCCATGACGACGCGGATCGCCAGGACGCCCGCGGCGAGTTGCTGGTCGGTGGGACGAACTCGGTCCATCACTGGCGTTGCATCGAACTTGCCGGCGCCGAAGTCGATTTGTCGTAGCTCGACATCATCGCCGGCCTCGTTCGGGACAAGCACATAGGCTCGATCGGGCTCGAGTGGTTGTCGTTGAGGCGAGTCATTTCGCCCCAAGAGAATGAAAGTCGGCCCTGCGATACGGTGGCTCCGCACGGCGCCAGGCGTCAGCGTGACCGACGTCCCGCTGCCAGCCTCGAATTCCAGTCGATACGGCACAGCGACTGGAACGCGACTGGCAATGACCACGCAACCGCTCGTAGTCGCCCAGACTTGCCTGCTACGCGCGACGCCCACCAAGTCGCCGCAAGCGATGCCGAGCAGCGCGAAACCAATGATCAGTAACGCTCGCTGAGCGCGCAACGAGCCTGGAAGTGATCGCAACCAGAACGGATCGACGATCGAAAACAAACTCAAATGACTAACGCGTGGTGGGCGTTCCAAGCGGGTAAGGAGTCGAGGGACGCTGAGGCAGATTGGCAGTGCTCACAGGAACTCCATCGCTGGCCGCCGGTTGCGGCGCGGTCAGCGAGGGCGGCGCCCCATACATCCATACCGGAGGCGGAGTGACATACACGGGCGCCGGTGGAAACGGAGAGGCAGCGGGCGCATTCGCGGACGCCTGCGGGCTGGTCGATGGCGGCGCGTAAGCGGGAGGCTGCATCGCCTGCGGTTGCAAATTCTGGGGATGGTTGTATTGAGGCTGCGAGTATTGCGATGACGGATTTTGGGGGGATGGATACGGAGGCAGCGGGTAGGGCGATGTCGATTGGGGAACGGCCTGATACTGGGGCTGGCCGGGGAGAGTATTGCCTTGGGTGGCGGGATTCGGAACGGCGGGAATGGCGGCGCCCGATAGTGCACCCGTCATGCGATTGTTCGGCAAGACTCGGGGGGACGGCGGGAACGGAGGTGGATTCGCTTCCACCGGCAGCGGTTGAGAGAGCGAATAAACGCTCGTCGGTTCACCTTCCAGAGTGGGCTCGGAGGGCGCCATGGGCTCTGGGGGCGAGTCGGGAGGAGTGGTTGGCCCTTGTGGATTTGGCTTGGGATTTGGCAGAGGTTCCTCGCGGAAGCTCGAGTTTGGCATGGGCGCCATTTCGGGAGACGTCATGCGGTCTAGCGCAGGTGACAAGGGGCCCGCGGGACTCGGCGCATCCGGCGGAGGCCCGACTTGACCTGGAATCATGGGACCTGGAACGCCATAGTTGACGTTGGCGTAGACCGGTCCTTCCCATGCGGTCCACTGAGTTTGTTCGTGGCCGTGCGGATGACGCAACAACACCGCGGGCGGCGGCGTACTGGGGCGCAAGGCCGATTGCATGGGGAAGTACGAGACGGCGGTTGAGCAGTAGAGGTCGCCCGCGGGAAAGTGGACGCAGCCTATGCTGGTCAAGGCAAGGCTGCCGACGCAAACGACCGACCACGATCGCCGCCTGCTTGCAGACCAAAGGTTGCGGAACAAGCCGGTGGTGAGACGTCGGACCCCTTTCAGAGTGAAAACTCGCCAGACTAGCGGGAACCGATATGCGGCGGTGGGAGTTTTCATTGGAAGCCTCCGCCGCCCAAAGTACCTTGTGAGCCGCCGCCGCGGAGCACCGGGCCCGAGAAGCGAGTCACCGTGTTGACGCCTAGCAGCGAGAAGCCGAGCACTCGTTCGGCGGGCGCCAGCAATTTCGCCAAGCGAGTGTCCAAGGCGACGAGGTCGTCTTCGGCGATGAATAGTCGATCGCCTGGCATGAGCTGATAGTTCGTTGCGATCGAGCCTTGCGTGGCGATGGCTTGCCAGTCGACGGGCAAGACTTGTACTCCGCACGCATCCGATGACGGGCGAGCGACCCAGATGCGCTTCGAGGAGACCTCGCGCAATCCGTTGATATTCGCGAGCGCGTCGAGCACGGTCTCGTTGCCGGTGATGGGGAACTTCGCGACCTGATCGCCCAGACCAGCGCCCGCGGTGATGATGTAGTAAGACTTACTGTTGAAGGCGTAAACGTCGACCGCTATTTCAGGTTCTTCCAGGAACTGCGACAGATGTTGTTCAATCGACCGTTTCGCGTCCGCGAGTGTTTGTCCTACGACATACACGCTCCCGTACGAGCCCAAGGTGATCGTGCCATCGGAACTCACCACGTGCTCGCCGGCGATTGTCTGCAATCCCGAGATGCCGCTGAGCGAAACCGTGACGGTCGGCGACTTGAGGGTCAGACGTAGGTGTTGATCGACGGCCCGTTCTGCTTCATCGCGCGTCATGCCAGAGACTCGCACCGAACCATACGGCAGACCGAGGTTCACTTGACCGCCGGGTTCGATGACATACGAACCGGAAATCGGTGAATCGGGCAGAGTCCCTTGGGCTTGAATCGTCAAAATATCGGAGGATCGCAGCCGGTAGGGCGCTTTGGGGACGAGATTGACCGCCTCGACGAGCAGAATATCGGGTGGCTCAATGATGTAAGGAGGCAGGGTTGTCTTGTGGAGTTCCCTGGGGACGACGGCGGGCGGGGTGAGCGTCGAAGCGGTCGAATCGGGACGGTGGCCAGGCGACGCGCATCCCCACGCGTTCGCCAACAGCATCGCGGCGAGCGCGACGAGTAGGCGGTGCAGTGTGTGTGGGTTCGGCGACATGAGGTTTGCCAAGCTGTGTCGATTGTGCTGGTCGTGCGAGTGGAAACTCCCTGTCGGGACGTCACTTCCACGCGAATGATCGGCGCTATGTGCGCGGCGACTTCAATCGGACGGAGGGCTACAACCCTCAAGTCGCGAATTACCCCTTTCCCAGGACCGACGAATCGTTCCAAGCCGGAAACTCGGCGTCGTCCTGGTCGACTTTGTCAATCATGCGGGCAACCTCGACGCGAAAGTCGCAGCCATAAGCGTCACCCGCATTGATGGAAAGTTGTGCGCACGAGGGCTGAAGGATGACCGCCGATAGCCCATCGGCGTCGTCAGAGTCCACCACGCGCAAGACATTGCCCAGCAATTCATCGGTAAGGCAGTGGCAGATGCCGCGAAACACGGTAGTCGCCGTCCCCCAGCTAAAGACGACGGCGACGCGTTTCGAGTCAAGGTGCGAGTAGTCCATGTGCTAGTGACCGTGCAAGGATGTCGTGGCAAAGAACCTGGTGAGCGGGGAAAACGTTGAGCGGTTCAGCGAAAGGGGGGAGCGATTTCGGCGGATTGACGAGTTTGCTTGACACATCCCAGGTCGGCTGAGAATACTCGACGCGGCGGTAGGGTGATCAGTACAATCGTTACAGATCAACGAGAGAGATTCGCATGGCCTTGGTTTGGGGTGTAATTCCCTCGCATCCAGGTGGAACTCGCGAGGTCAGGAACGCTGTCCGTGAAATTACGCCGACGTGCAAGGGATTGGTTGTCGCGATTGAACCGAGTATCCGATAGTTTTTAGAGATCGACCCTTAGCCCAGTTTCGGGGACCACTCTCATGCAATCACGCCGCGCCTGGATTGGATTGGCGACTTTGTTCGCGATCCTGACATGGGAGTCGTTGTGTGGAAACTCGCTGGCCCATGCTCAGGGGGCGTCTGGCGGCCGATATCAGTCGCGTAGCGGTCCGACGATCACGCCGTACTTGGATTACTTCCGACGGGACAATGGCCAACTCACGCCCTACCACAACTTCGTTCAGCCCAAGTTTCAATTGCGCGAGAACCAGCAGCAGGTGGATAGCTTCATGCGACAAGAAATGACGCGTGGCGCGACCCTCCAACGCGAAGTCAATCAGTTGCAGCAGATGCGTCAATCGACCGCTCGCCCCACGGGCAGCGGCGCTACCTACATGAACTACTCGCACTTTTATCCCCAAGGGGCCGCGCCGGGAATTCCAGGAGGCGGGAGAGCGGGCGGCGGCGGCGGGATGGGAGCAGGACAAGGCGGCGGTTACGGACGTAATTGAGAACCGGTGAATCGGGGCGACTGATTTCGGGACGGCCCCCCATCGGCACGCCGCCGAAAACTGCGGGATGCGATGGATGAGACACGCGGCGTCGCTCAGCGGTGACCCAAGGGAAGGGATTGGTTGGCTAGGATGGCTTTTGAGAATGCAAAGTCGCTGCTCGCCGAAGCAGATACGTCGGAGAAACGCTTCGCGGCGATTCGAAGCGCTCTGCGGCAAGGCATGTCGTTAAGCGACATCGAGGCCTATCTGGATGTGTTGGATCTTGTTCGAGCTCAAGATGAAGCCGATCGTCGCAAGACGGAACGTGTGGATCACCCCGCCACCGATCGATAGTAGTCGACGGAACGGCGCAAACCTTCCAGGAAGTCGACGACCGGTTCGTAGCCGAGTAATTTCCGGGCCTGGGTAATGTCCGCCAGACTGTCGCGCACGTCTCCCACACGTGGCGGCTCATGGATCACATTCGCGCCCACGCCCACCAAGTTCTCGAGCGCTCGAATCAGTTCAAGCAACGAAATCGAGCGACCGTAGGCTACGTTCAGGGACTTGCCCGCGACGCCTGCCGCATCGGCGGCCAGTAGATTGCCAGCCACCACGTTATCGACGAATGTGAAGTCGCGCGATTGGCCGCCGTCGCCGTACACCGTCAACGGTTGACCGGCGAGAATCCAGGTGACGAATCGCGGAATCACGGCCGCGTAAGCTCCATTCGGGTCTTGTCGAGGCCCGAAGACGTTGAAGTAACGCAAGCCAACCGTTTCCAGTTTGTAGGTCTGATAGAACGCCTTGCAGTACATCTCGCCGGCCAACTTCGCGGCCGCATAGGGCGAGAGTGGATCGGGCAAATCGGACTCGCGCTTCGACGAGTTGGGCTGGTCGCCATAACAACTGCTCGATGCCGCATAGACCACTCGACGCACGCCAGCGCGGCGAGCCTGATCGAGCACCATGAGAGTGCCGGTGGCGCAGGCGGCGTGAGTGTCGAGAGGGCGATCGACGCTGCGAGGCACGGACGCTAAAGCCGCCTGATGGTAAACCACCTCGACCCCCTGCATCGCGCGTCCCACCACCTCGGCATCCACAATCGAACCTTCGATGAATTCGACTTGGCCTCGCAAGTGGTCCAGATTGGCGAGTTTGCCGGTGCTGAGGTCGTCGAGCACGCGGACAGAATCACCGCGGGCGACCAGCGCGGAAGCGATATGCGATCCGATGAATCCTGCTCCGCCCGTCACAAGGAATTTACGCATGACGATGCCGTTTCCGAATACGAATCTGTTGGGAATGTAAGTTGAGGAGGCTGGGAGGCTGAGTGGCAAAGACGGCGATGTTACGCCTTAACGATCTTGCCTCGCCCTTCAGTGACCTGCGCCGTCGCGTTGCGAGTATCAACGATCAGGGACGCGTGTCGCACGATGTGGGGATAGTCAAACGCCGAGTGGTCGGTGACGATCAGCACCGCGTCCAGCGAAGCCAAGTAAGCCGCATCCAGCGATTGGCTCGACATCGCAGGGAGGTGGTGTCGTCGCATCGAGGGAAGCGTGGGGACATGAGGATCGCTGTACGATAGATCCGCGCCCCGAGCCGCCAATAATTCGAACAGCTCAAAGGCCGGACTTTCACGTGGATCATCCACGTCTTTCTTGTAGGCGGCTCCGAGCAAACAGATTCGGCTGCCGCGCACCGGCTTCCCGCGATCATTCAACGCCTGCGTCAGTCGATCGACCACATACTTCGGCATGCTGGTGTTGATTTCACCCGCGAGCTCGATGAAGCGAGTCGACATGCCATGCTTGCGCGCGACCCAACTTAAATAGAACGGATCGATCGGAATGCAGTGCCCACCCAGACCAGGGCCAGGATAAAACGCCTGGAATCCGAACGGTTTGGTCTTCGCCGCATTGATGACCTCCCAGACGTCCATGCCCATGCGATCGCACAAGACCTTTAATTCGTTTACGAGGGCGATGTTCACCGCGCGATAGGTGTTCTCGAGAATCTTGCACGCCTCCGCCACTTCGCAGCTGGAGACGGGCACGACCTTCACCACGGCGCGCGAGTACAACGAGCAGGCCAGGTCCCGGCTCGTCGCATCCATTCCACCAACGACCTTGGGAATGGTGCTGGCCATGAAGTTCGGATTGCCCGGATCTTCGCGTTCTGGACTATAAGCGACAAAGTAATCTTCGCCCGCCTTCAAGCCGCGGCGTGTCAGGATTGGAAGGACAACGTCGCGAGTCGTTCCAGGATAAGTCGTGCTCTCGAGGACGATCATCTGACCGGGTCGCAAGGCCTCGGCGATTTCACGAGCCGTCGACTCGATATAGCTGACGTCTGGATCACGACTCTCGCTCAACGGAGTAGGCACGCAAATGATCACGACATCCGGTTCGGCCAAGCGAGCAGGGTCGGCCGTCGGTTCAAATTTCGCCTCGCGAACCCACCCCGCGATCCAGTCGGACGGTATGTGACCGATGTAGCTCTGACCTCGCCGCAGCTGATCGACTTTCCGCTGATCGACGTCGTATCCCAACGTCCGATAGCCTGCCTTCACAAAGGCGTGGATCAGTGGCAGGCCGACATAGCCAAGACCAATGACGCCGATCAGAGCTTCCTTTTGATCAATACGTCGGGCAAGCTCTTGGGCTGCGAGCGGCATGGACTCGGGAGCAGACGCAGGGGCCTGGGATTCGGCTCGAGGGGACATGGACAATAGGGTCTCGAAAGGGGCCGGTGTTCCGGCGGTGGATTGGGTCGACATGATCGGTTCGCCAGCGAAGAGGTCTGGTTAGCAGGATTCTAAGGGATTTTGCGCCCCTCGACTCGCGGGACGCTGTGCTTCTGAATGTGGACGTCGAAATGTACGTCTTATGAAGCGTGCGAGTCTTTCGCGCAAACGGTTTTTGCGAAGACCTCGGCGCCTGGGACTCCACAAAACTGTTAACTAGGGGATTCCCCGTACGATGGAGGGACCAAGCCAGCGAGTCACCGCGAGAGGGAGTTGCTTCCAGACGCGAATTGCCAGTTGATACTTGGGGTTTTCGGGACGCATTGCGCCCATCGAGCCTTGCAGGCAGTGATATTGCCAGCAGGCTGCGACGGGTGCGGCGCCCCACTGCTGCTTGAAGCGATAGGTTCCGCTGTCGCGACTGCTGCGACCAAAGTCAAAGACGCGAGAACCACGGTTGACCGCTCGCTTGAGCAATTGCCAGTACATGTGCATGTTGGCGTTCGTGCCATTGTATTGCCGTAGCGAACTTGCGCTCGGCACCTCTGTCACCGAGGAGCCATGCAATAACAACGCCGAGGCGACGGCTAGGCCTTGAAGTCGCAACACACAAAACTCGGCGCCGTCGGGAAATCGCTCGATCACGCTGGCGAACAGCCGCGGACTGTAAACGGGAGTTCCCAGATCACGCATGTTGCGACTGAAGACCTCGTAGAATTCGCCCAGCACGTCCAGGCCTCCCCATCGCACCTCGAAGCCCTGCTTCTCCCCTTTGCGAAGTTGATTCTTGACCTTCGAACTAAGTCCTTCCCAGAGTGGTGTTTCGGTGTCTGGCAGATCGAGTCGCATATGGACTTTGCTGTTCGACTGATCTGGCAACGATCCATGCGGTACTTCGACTTCGTGCCGTAATTCCAGGTGCTTGACTTGTAGTTTTTCGGCAAGCGACACGGCGTGGTCGATCAGCGACTCCGCGATCGATGGATCGGCAGCGCGAACTCCACCAGAATTCAGATAGGGAAGGCCGACCAAATATCGGCCAAACAGCCTGCTGGCGACCAAGCAAAGCGGCAAGACGCCCACGGTTCGTCCCTCCGAGGTCGCTTCCAGTAGGTATGGCTCATGAGCAAGTCCGTCGCGTAGGACAAGCAGCCAACGCAAGTCTTCGCTGAGAGCGCCGCGTAGCGAGCCGAACGACGTCGAGTCGAGTTTTTCTAGCCGACTCTCGACCTGATCGGGCCCCACCAACTCGATCCGTACACGCGTCATCATCTGTTCGATGCTCATCATGCCACCCCGGACAGTGCGACGGTCGCAGGCGCCCCTGCCGCGTCGTCGCCATCGATAAAGGCCCGATGCCACATCTCGAGAAACAGCAGCGCCCAAATACGATCGCCGTGATTCCATTGACCTGAATCATGCTGAGCGAGCATTTCACGCAGAGCGTTCGGGCGAAAATACCCGCGGCCCAAGGCGTGCTCGGACAACAGATGATCGTGCGCCATCTCCCTCAACTCGCCCCGGAACCAACGGTCGAGCGGAATGCGGAACCCTGATTTTCCTCGCTTCTTTAGATCCGGGGGAATCAACCCGGGAAACGCCGAAGTGAAGAAGGGTTTAGGCCCCTCCCCTTGAGTCAGCGCCGCGAAGGGGAGCGAAATCGCCAACTCGACGACGCGATGATCCAACAGCGGCGCTCGCGATTCCAGGCCGTGGGCCATGGTTGTCACGTCAACTTTGCACAGCAGATCGTCGGGCAGATACGTCTGCATGTCAGCATGCATCGCACATGAACCCGCTGCGCGACCCTGACTTTGTAAAAACGCGGCGGCTACCGACTCACAGACATCGCAGTCTTGGGTGTTCGCCACAAACTCTGGCGAGAGTAACGCCAAGCGTTGACGATGGGGATACGGAGCGACCCAGTTGACATACCGTTGTCCAGGCGACTCTCGTAGCATCGCCATCCGACGCCGGAGTCGCTCGTAAAGTGATTGCTCATTCCCGCCGAGCGGCAATAACGACCAACAAGGATTGGCAATCAGTTTGCGTAATGGCAGCGGGAGTCGATCGAATGAACCGAGTCGGTCGACCGTGCGATAGCGGGGGTAGCCGCAGAATAGCTCGTCGCCGCCATCGCCAGTCAAAGCGACGGTGACATGACGCCGAGTCGCCTGGGCGACGTACCACGTGGGAACGGCTGAACTGTCGCCGAATGGTTCATCAAAGTGCCACACCAGCCGCGGCAGGATATCGATCGAATTCGGCTCGACGACGTGCGATTCATGCTCGGCGCCCAAGTATTCCGCCGCGCGGCGAGCAAATGGGCGTTCGTCGAATCCCTCGACGTCAAAACCAATGGTGTAAGTCTTGGCCGGACGAGTCAGATGTCGTTGCATCAACCCGACGATCAGGGTGGAGTCGATGCCGCCGGATAGAAATGCTCCCAAGGGTACGTCGCTGCGCAGCATGCGTCGCACTGACTCGCTCAACTCGTGCGCCAGCTCTTCACGCAGTTCTTGAACGGGGCGAGTCGATTCGGTGGTCCACTGGGGCGACCAGTATCGACGAATGGTCAGCCTCCCGGCTTCGTAGACTCCACAATGAGCGGGCGGCAATTTTTGGATGCCGCGGAACATCGTATGTGGATGAGGTACGTAAAAGTATGTCAGGTATCTCAATACCGACTCGGGATCGACTTCGCGTGAGACGCCAGATACGCTCAGCAGAGATTTGATCTCGCTGGCGAATTGAAACTCTCCTTGAGACTCGCGATAGACGAAGGGCTTTTCGCCGAGTCGATCGCGAGCAAAGAAGAGGCGTTGACGCGGTTCATCCCAGATCGCGAAAGCGAACATTCCCCGCAGTTTGTCGACGCAGGCGTCTCCATACTGTTCGTAAAGGTGAACGATTGTTTCGGTATCGGAGTGAGTCTGGAACCGATGGCCTTTTGCTTCCAGGTCGGCGCGAAGTTCCTCGAAGTTGTAGATTTCTCCGTTGAAGGTGATCCAAACGGCGCCATCTTCGTTGCCAAGAGGTTGAACTCCTCCCGCAAGGTCGATGATCGCCAAGCGACGATGACCCAGGGCGACGCCAGAGCCATCTGGGTAATGACGCAACAGAGTCCCTCGTCCATCGGGGCCTCGATGGCGCAACGAGTCTGTCATGCGATCGAGCGTGGCGGGCTCGATCGCCCTGCCATCGCTTGTCCAAACGGCCCCGGTAATTCCACACATCGTTTCGCTACCTGAATGCCGACGGTTGGTGAGAGAAGAGTGAGTTCATATTGATTCCTGGTTCGATGCTCGAAGGCATCGGGCGGGGACCCCCACGGCGGTTGCGCGGGCGGGGATCGGTCGAGTGACGACGGCGCCGGCGCCAATAACGGCATGATCGCCGACGTCCGCCATCACGAGAGCGCCGGCGCCGATCCAGGCTCCACGTCCAATTCGGACTTGTTGAAAACACTGGGCCGCCGACTGACGCGTTGTCTCGGGCGAAGTCGCTTCTCCATGCTCGTGACCTCCACTCAAGATCTGCACACCATCCCCCAGCATCGCTTGGTCGCCAATTTCAGCGAATCCGATCGAGCAGTGTCGGCCAATGTAGACCTGATCGCCAAGCGTCGCTTCGGTCATGGAAAAAGCACTGTTCCAACCGATGTAGATGTCCTGTCCGCAGCGACTCAACGTGGCTCGATAAAACGCTTGACGTAAATAGACGCCTCGCAGACCTGGCAAGCGAGCAATCGATTCGCTCGCGGCGCTGAATGCGCGGGCGCCGAGCAATGCGCGGGCGCTCCAATAAGTGATCAGGCGAGGCAACACCAATAGATAGAAAAGGAATTGGACGCCACGTTTCAGGAAACGAAACGCGGACGATCGCTTCGCGGGTTCAACGATAACCGTGTTGGTGATGGCGCTAGTCATGAGTGGGCTTCACTCATTAGAGAGACTGGAGCCGCCTCCCTGCCCTGGGCGCGCCCCAACAACCGATCGTACACCGCGGCTTCTTGCTCGATGCGTCGATCGAACGTGAACGACGACTCCACTTTCATTCGACCAGACTCGCCAAGTCGCGTGCGCAGCGATTCATCCGCCAGAAGGCGTCGGAGCGAGTCCGCGAGCGCGGCGGGGGAATCGGGAGGAACAAGCAAGCCATCCACTTCGCTGTCGATGACCGCGGACAATTCTCCTACCTCGGTGGCGATCACTGGGACGGAACAAGCCATCGCCTCCAGGACGACATTCGGCAGTCCCTCGGACAAACTGCTGAGTACGAAGGCGTCGCACGCATGAAAAAAGGAGCGTGGATCAGGCAAGTGTCCGATCAAACGCACGAACGATTCGGCCTTTTGCTGCTGAATCAGTTGAGTCAATGCGGCTCGTTCCGCCCCCTCGCCGGCGATGAGCAAGTCGATGGGATGTCCTTGCCGCGTCAGGTCGTTGACGGCCCGTATCAGGCGATCGAAGCCTTTCTCGGGTGATAGTCTGCCAACGGCTCCCACCAAGAACCTACCATCAGCGATGCCTAGTCGCTGCCGCGATTCGGAACGGGACTCTTGTTGACCGTAAGCCGATACGTCAATTCCGTTTCGAATCAGGTGGCAGCGCCCCGCAGGGACGCCCATCGCGAGGCACTCATCGCGGAGCGCCGCCGAAACGCACATCACCTGCTCATAACGCCGAATCGACCAACGATCGATCGCGTTGTACAGCGGCATGCGCGAAGTGTTCCTCACCCAACCATGAAGAGTCGTCGCCAACTTGAGCGGCACGAATTGCCGAACGATCAGGCCCAACGCGTCGGACTTGTAGTCGTGACCGTGCCAAATCGCGATGCGCTGTTCACGACACACTCGAACTAACTGCCGAATCACTCGCCAGTCCAAGGGGCCGTAATCGGGAATGGCGATCAGCGGCGCATTCGCCGCGCGAGCACGTTCAACCAGCGTGTCGAAGCCCGAATCGCCCGGCGGGTGCAGATAGACGCAGGTCGCCGAGTAACCAAAACTCCGCAACACCCGCGGTGTATTCAAGATAGTCTTGTCGGGGCCGCCGCCGAAACCCGTGACGCTCCGCACATGGGCCACATGGGGAACGTTGCTATCGATCGTGAGTGATGGACGAGTCATGACCGCTGACGTTTCGTTCATGAGTAAGTGGTCACGATGGGAGGAAATAAAATCGACTCGAGTTGCGCGGCTTTCGCCCGCCACCCCTCCTGGGATAGACGTTGGCGAGCAAGCGATTGCTCGGCCGAAACGCCCTCCTCGGTTCGTTGAATGACGGCGGAGACAAAGTCATCCGGGTTGTCGACGACATCAAGGCAGTCGTGCCAAGTGGCCGTGCCTGGGAGGCGTCGAGCGACCACGGGACGACCAGTGGCAAGATACTCCTTGAGCTTCAAGGGCTGCATCGATTGCGTCACCGGTAAATCGGCATACGGCATGATCAGCACGGCGGCTTCGGCGGCGAGCGATGGCAAAAGGGAAAAGTCCACGGGACCGATTCGTCGCAGGTGAGTGATCTGTCCTAGCTTGGGTTCGGGGTTTTGCTGGGGACCCACCAGAACAATCGTGCCTTGTTCGATCGCATCGTTGAGCGCCACGAGCCACTCTACGTCAAGCCGACGGTCAATGAGTCCCCAGAAGATAAACAGTGGACGATCCATTCCTTCCAGCAGTGGAGATGGCGGAGGCGGCGAAGCGACTTGCCAGAATTCAAGATCGACTCCATGGGTAATCACGATCGACTCCCGCCCCATATATTCGACCCGTTTCGCCAGGTTTTCACCCGCGGCGACGACGACATCGGCATAGTCGACCAGTCGTTGCTCCATGCGCGCCATGGTGAGACCATCCAGGCCTGGCCACGTGGAAAAGTCGTCCACGCAATAGTAGATGCAACGTGACTCAGGCCACTGCTTCACGACGTCCGCCACGATCGGAATAGTCGTCAGAATCGTCCAATCCCGAGCTTGCCCCGCGAACAGTTTCTGTGCGGCGCCATCGAGCGCTCGACAATTGAGCGATTGTTCCCAGCGGAACTCGAACCGCGGCCACATCAAGGGGTTCAAGACTCGAGGAGACGGGAGTTTGGGGAGCTGCTGTCGCGGCTCCTTGTGCTTCCAAGGTCGCCACTGCTGAAGCTTCTCGAATCCTCGTTGAAGCGTCGCCACGTCAAATCGGGGTGGACGCATCCCGATCGTGTTCATCCAGGCGACATCCACATGGTCCAGTAAGTGGCGGACCAAATGTTGACAACTGGATGGGTGTCGCCCCCAGTCATCGGAGAACACCAGGAGTCGTTGACGAGTTGACGGCGCGGCCGAACCGCGCGATGAGTCTTCGGAGTTGAAATCGATCATCGTGATGCGGCTTCCAACGAATTATAGGTTGTAGTGGACGGTACGGTCGCCGACTGTCCCAACATCTCGCGATAGAGAGCGTGATATGTCGCGTGCATCGCGACGTCACTAAAGCGAGCATGGGCTCGCGCGACTCCCGCACGACCATATTGTTCCCTTAACGTGGGAGATTCGATCAGTTGCAGTAGCTTGTCGGCCATCTCATCGGGAGCGCGCGGGGCCGGTAAGAGCCCGGTTTCTCCAGGCGACACAACTTCGCCATTGCCACCCACATTTGTCGCCACCACGGGTAATCCCGACGCCATGGCCTCGATCAGGGTCAAGGCAATCCCCTCGGTGATGCTGCTCAACAAAAACATGTCGGCGCCCTGCAAGAGACGCGGGACGTCGTGCCGAGTGCCGAGCAAGAGCACTTTGGATTGGAGACCAAGCTCTTCAATGCGTTGCTCCAGGGCCGCTCGCTCTTCGCCATCGCCGGCTAGGGCGAGTCGTGCTTCGGGTTGGCGAGCCGCCACGATTGCAAATGCCCTCAGCGCCGTGACGTGGTCTTTCAGTCGGTTGAGGCGAGCGACCTGAATAATCAATGGCTGGTGGGGAGCAACGGCAAGCTCTCGCCGCACTGCTTCGCGCTCGCTCCGCTGGCTGTCGTACCGACTCAGGTCAACGCCGTTGTAGACCACCTTGATTCGTGCGGCGCGAATCCCCTCGTTGTCGACTAGCGCCTTGCGGACGCATTCGCCCACGGCCACAACTCGATCTCTCGGGCGAAGTAACACACGATTAGCGAGTTTGCGCTTGGGGCGGGGATAATCGGGGTAGTCGCGCCCATGCTCCATGAACAGGATGGGCGGTCCCCCGCCGAAGAGTCGGCTGAAGGAAGAATAGGCGAACGGACCATACTGGTGAGCATGGATCAGATCGACTTGTTCCCGGTGAATGAACCGTGATAATCGCTTGGCGCACCGCCAATCAAAACCGGGGCGGCGTCCCAGAACCTCGATCCTAAAACCCTCCTCGCGCAGCCGGGAACCCAATTGCCCGAGATCGTCCAGGCAAGCGAACACAACGCGAAACTCGGGGGTCGAACGACGAGCATACGCGGCCGCTAGGATTTCCGCTCCGCCCACGTGCATTGTATGCAGCACATGACAGATGGTCGGAACTGTGGAGGCAGAGTGTGTCATACGTTGGCCTGGAAGTCGGAATGCGGACAAGGCGAGACGGCTATACCAGTTCGGCCCGCGAGGCGACGCAGTCGAGCCGCTGTCCAACTGCGCCGGAAGAGATCCCAATATCGAGATGGTCGCAGCAATCGCGGAAGAGCGCCAGCGAGCCCAAGCGGGTTGCGCAGCAACTGCTTCACCTGTGCTTTTTGCGGAATAAACTCAATCGGCTCGCCAAAGTCGCTCGACGTCGTGGGTGCTTGGATCATTGATGAACCATCCTCGCCACTCAGCCATTGCTCGAAGTAAATCTGCTGAAGAACAAGAGCCAGCGGTCGCGTGTAAATGCACGAGGGACGTTCCAGCAGTTGTCGCCACGCCTGCCGGCGAATTTCACGGCCACGCTCCTGGAATTGGGAACGTTGTTCACGCGAGCAAAATCTGGCGATCATTTCCAAGACGTTGGCTTTGCGCAAATCCTGCGCCGCCCAGGTCTCGGTCGGATACTCCAGTTTTTCCGCGGCGTCCAGAAAATTGCGTTCGTGCTCGACCATCCAGTGACCGTAATGCAACAAGCTTGCCACGATGTACGCATGCAGTTTGCGGCCGACCTTCTCGGGTGGAACCATGTCGTGAAAGCGACAGAGAGCTTGCAGATGAACGGTATACGACCAGCGGAGTTCGGCGTTGCTGAGTTCACGTGCCGCCAAGTCGTCGCGGGGATGAATCGTTCGCCGGATTAGCTGTTCGGCCTTCGCCAGATACTGGGGCTCATCCGAGACCAGCCAAGCGTCGAGCAGCGTGTTGATGGAGTTTCCCGCCCCGCGTCCAGGACCGTGATAGTGGGGTTGGCTAGTCGCGCTGGCGAATCCCGTGGGAGAGTCCGACACTAGGCCCAGTAGGTGCTGTCGGCCATCGTCCATCGCGATGACCCAGTCTGCGAGAGCAATTACCGCTTGCCGTGAGGCGAGTTCACCCGTGAGGAAGTAATGCAGTGCGAGCCCGCTCGCGTAGTTGTGCTCGTTGCCTGGACCACCGCCTGGCGCGGGCAGTTTCTTTCCCAGCATCTGCCTTGACATTGAACGGTGAGTGGCGGTGGCCGCATCATGATAGTGCGCTGTGTGCCAGAACAGCCCGCCCGCATAAGCCGACTTGTCGTGAGGGGCATGATAAATGTCGACGTCCACGACGTGCCTGGCGAGCGGTTGGGCTAATTGACGCCATTCGGGTTGCCCGGTCAGGAGCTGTTGAATCTGCAATCCATGCAAGATGTCATACTGGTTGTTGTAGTGGGAGATGGCGGGAGGAGTTCCTTCGTAGTATGCCTGCTCGTGATCGGCCCACATGTCGCCGTAGTGACGCCAGCCATACTCGTCGATCGTCTCTCGCTTCGCAAAGAAGCTGTCTGGCCCGACGATTGCGCGTTGCAGCAGCGTCCGAGTCTCGGCGGCCTCGGATGTTGGAATCGCAGGGAAGCCAAAGATCGCGCCAGATTCGTAAACAGCTTGCGGGTCGACGCTGACTGCCAAGGGGTCATAGACCCAGGCGAGTCGATCGCAAACGCAACTGCCGCCTTCCGCAAGCGTCCACCACGTCACACGTGTCAGTCGTTCGCCGCCTTGAAGCTCGTGAAGCGAATCCTGTTGTTGCGGTAACAGGTGCATCGTGATCGACTCGACATCGGCGTCGATGCCGCTGGGAAACATCTCCCAAAAATCGGTGAGCGTGGCGGCGCAATGAATGCTCGAACCCTGGACCGCGACGATCGGAGTCGCTCGTTCTCCCTCGATGACGCCGCCGGCCGCCTCGGCGCGATAGCCGCGTCGCGGCAACCGTACCTGCTTGGAGGCATCGACATGAGTGCGACTGTTCCAAGCCTCGCCGCCACTCGACTCCTGAGTAATGGAGATCTTGCCTCGCAGCAGGTTGCGAGTGGGATCTCGCGGCCGTTCGCGCCAAGCCGTCGTGCGTTCGCGCCCCGTGTCGAGAGTCAGGCTCAGACTTGCACCTCGTAACAAGACGGACCCGGGGTCGCCCAGATCCCAATAGCCATCCGAGTGCTTGGCTCGCGAGGGATTCCACAGTGTCGCGGCGATTCGCGCGAGTCGTCCCGATTGGAAAATCTCCGCTTCCACCTGAAATCGGAGCGGCGAGCAACCGGGGAAATCTCCCACGCTGCACCAACGTTCGGAGATGATTCCCTGACCGCGGCAATGACGAGTTTCGGTGCGGCTCGATATTCGGTCGCCCCGAGACGTCACGACTTCAAGCGTTGCTGGCGTGAGCGAGTCATCGTAATCGCCGCGAAAACCCCATCCCAGTCCCTGTTTGATCGACTGAAAGATCGAATTGGAGGGGCGGCTCTCCGCATCGATTGGCGTGGCTTCCTCTTGGATGTCGTTGGGCGACAGTTGGTACTTTCGTTGCTCGCCGACTCCCATCGTGATGAGCGTTCGGACCAACAACCAACGTACGCTGCCGTCTGGCCAGCAAGCCAACGGCTCCAACTCGGCCGGGATCGACTTTCCCTGGTCGTCGCGCAGATGCCAATCGCCGGACTTGACGACTTTACCCTGGGGGCAAGGAAGTCCTATGGACACGGGCTCGCCAGTGCGAGCGAGTCCAGCCGTTTCGCGGACTTCAAACCGCATGCTGTGTCGCCTCCCAAGGAGCGGCAGTGGCAGCGACTGATTCCGCGCCCGCGAAAACAGAGCACGCCTGCTGGGCCAGTTGCGGCCACGAGAACCGATCGACGACCCATTGTCGAGCCGCCTCGCCCATTTCTTGGCGACGCTGGGGCGAGGAGAGCAATTGACCGAGCGTCTGAACGAGAAAGTCGGGCGTACTACAGTCGCCGATCTTGCCGGTGACGTCTGGTTGCATGGTCTCCCGCGTGCCGCCGGAATCGCCCGCGATCACGGGTTTGCCGCAAGCCTGCGCTTCCACCAGCACCATTCCAAAACCCTCGAAGTCGCCATTAACCTCGCGGTTGGGCAACGCGAAGACATCGCACTGTTGATAGCAAGGGACGAGTAATCTGTCAGGCAACTCACCGTGAAAGCGAACGCTGTCCGTCACCTTCAGTTCGTTCGCCAACGATTCCAACCGAATTCGCTCTTCACCGTCGCCGACGATTGCATACAGCACGTCGGGGATGAGCTTTCGCAGTTGTGGCAGAGCTCGAATCAGCATGTCCTGCCCTTTACGTATTTGCAGACGCCCGACCGTGAGCACCACCGGACGATCATGCCAGCCGAGTTCCCGACGAGTTTCTTCGGAGTGGTTCGCGGGAACAAAGCGTTCCGTGTCCACGCCAGGATGGAGAACGCGGATTCGTGCCTCGGGAATCGACCATTCCTCGCGTAGGATGCGCGCAGTGTTGCGGCTATTCGCCACGAGATAACGGGCGCCGTGATAGGCACGACGCGTCAAGAAGGCCAACTCGCGACTTGTCGCCGAGGTTCGCGTCTCTTCACCGTGTACGTAGACGACGTAAGGAATTCCCCAAATTCGACGAGCAAGCCATGCCGCGAAACCCTCGGGCAAGCAGCGAGCGACATGCAACTCGTCGGCGCCGTGACGACGTACGGCGTCACGGAATAGGTTTGCCAGTCTCCAGTATTCGCGCGGTCCCGGCCAGCGCGCAATTCCCCACTGAGGCAGCCGCAAACGCTCGCGTTGAATCGGGATCGCCTGCAGCGCATCGAACGTATTGGCCTCGGAATGCTCGCCGGCAACGACTGCCGCCGAGCCGGTGGGTAAGCGGCGATAAACTTCGTGGAGCCAGCGGCCCGACCCACCGTGCTGCGGTGGAAAGACCTCGGAGGCGAGTACGATGCGAGGCGTCGAAAGCACGTTACCGGTCAAGTTTGTCAGTACCTTTCGGGGGGAACTCATGAAGAACGCGGCTTATAGGCGGAGGTTATTCAGTCCCTTCGGGACCGAAGGCAAGCCGTCCGCGCTCAGGCGGTGGTGGAAGCGATTTGGCGGTAAAGTTCCAAGGTCTGTTGTGCGCAGTTGCGCCAGGTGAACTTGGCTGACTGCTCTTTTCCCAATCGCACCAATTTTTCCCGCAAGAGTTGGTCGGTAAGTCCTGTATGCATCGTCTGGGCGAGGCGCGCGACATCATCAATGGGCACCAGCAGGCCCGCGTCGCCCACGCCTTCGCGAATCGAACTGCTATCGGTCGCGACCAGCGGCGTTCCGTACGCCATGGCCTCCAAGGTCACAAGCGTAAAACCCTCGTAGCGAGTGGGTAGCACGAAAAGACTTGCCTCGCGATAGAGTAGCGGGATTTGCCAGTCCTCAAGGTATCCGGTCAGACGCACCTGGTCCGCGACGCCAAGTTCCCGAGCGAGCGCGATGATCTCATCCGTAGCGCTGTCCTTGGGCCCTGCCAGCACCAATTGGTGATCGGCGCCGAATTTACGCTTCAATTCCGCGAAGCCTCGCACGAGGAACGGCACGTTCTTGCGAGGTTGCAAAGCGCCGATGAAGAGAATGTACTTCTCGGGAAGTCCGAGGCTGGTACGCATCTCCTGCACGCGATGAGTGGCAATCCGCTCTTCGGGCACAATATTGCCGCCTCCGTAGATCACCTGAACCTTGTTGGGCGCCATTCCCAATTCCAGCACGTCGCGACGAGTGTTCTCGGAGAGTGCGATCACATGACCGGCGTTGGCCAACGCATGGCGAGTCCATTGCCGCATTACGGCATCCATGGTCGCGCCGTGTACTTCCATCTTAAAATATGCAACGTCATGAATCGTCACGACGTTACGACGCGGATCGGATTGAGGAAGGAAGTGATTCGGACCATGAAACACGTCGACTCGATCGCGTCGAACGATCCACGGCAGATACCAATTCCACCATGCTCGCGGGCGAATGGCTGGCCAATCCCGCGGAAACCGGACGGGGCGTGCTTTGAAGTTCGCTTGCTGGGGCGTGTGCGGGAATTCGATCGCGGGCCCTATGGCGGGCGTGGGATAGTACAGGAGGTATTCATTCTCTTGATCGATCTGCGCCAGGGCGTCCAGCAAATACAGGACATGTTTGCCAATACCGGTGGGACGTTCGTCGCGCGCCACGTCGACATAGAGGCCGATTCGCATCGTAGGTGTCCGTCGTCTAAGGAGGTGCGCGGCGAAGATGCTTGCCATCAACGCCGCGGCGAATTACCACTCGTTGGGCTTCGCGCCAACGAGTATCAAAAAGGACTTGCCGAGGCAGGTCGTCAGTCAGGGCGCCAGTTACGTTGCGGCGACTGCCAACAGTCGATCGCGATGTTCACAAGACCAGTCCCAGAGCGCCGACAGGCCTTGGTCGATGTTGTATTCGGGCTGCCAGCCAGTCAGTTGAGTCAGTCGCGAATGGTCGCAGAGTAAATGGGGCCGATCTGACTTGCGTACGCGTGCGGGATCGGAAACGATTTCCAGAGGCCGCTGCGCGAGCGCGGAGAGTCGATCGACAAGGTCGGTGACCGAGTACTCGCTGCCTGTTCCCACATTGCAGACCTCGAACGACTGGCGATTGGAGTGAACGAGTAGCGACAAGGCGCTGGCCACGTCGCTGGTAAACACATAGTCGCGCTTGGGCGACACATTACCCAAGGAGATTGTCAGTTGACCAGCTAGCAGTTGATTGACGATTTCAGGCAAGACATGTGGATTGGTCTCGCGAGGACCGTATACGTTGAATAGACGCGCGGCGGCGCAACGTGTGTCGACGGTTTGCGAGAACAGTTCTAGCTGCTTCTCGTTCATCCATTTGCTGAGGCCGTAGATATCCGTCGGCGCGGGTAGCGGAAACGTCTCCGAGTTGGGGCCGTCATGGATGGGGTAGACGGCCGCGGTCGAGGCGATGACGAGACTCTGTGGAGGTCGGCGTCGCAGTGCGTCGAGCAGGTTTTGCGTGCCAGTGACGTTGATGTCGAGTGTTTCACCGGGGTGAGCGTTGCAGTAGGGGATGAAGTGGATCGCCGCGAGATGCACGACGTACTCGGCAGAGACTTGGTCGATGATCCTCGACAATTCGTCGGCGTCGCGGAGGTCCGCGTCGATCAGAGTAACCCGGTCGGAGTCGGGCAAGTTCTCTTGTCGGCCGTTGAATAGACTATCGACCACGGCGACGGTGGCGGCGGGAAAACGCCGTAGAATATCACGGACGGCGGCCGAGCCAACGAAACCAGCTCCGCCAGTGACGAGAAAGCGTGGATAAGTCTGGGTCATGAAATCACCTGGGAAAATGAGTCGGCAGTCACGGAAGTGGGAAGAGCGATAATCGGTTCCTTCCGGCGCTCGTTGGCGACATCCAGGTACTCCGTCCACAATTGGTCGGAAACCCGTCGAATCTCAAACTCGCTCTCAATGCGCCGACGGGCGCCAAGACGCCCTGCCTGTCGTCGCTCGGGATTCTCCAGCCAGTACCTTAAGACGCTCGCCAATTGATCGATGTTGTCTTGCTCGACCATTTCGCCGCCGCCGGGAAGAACCTGCGAGTCGACCGATTTGCTGGGATATCCCACGACGGGGCAGCCGCATGCCATCGCTTCCAATACGCTGATGCTGCACGCTTCCTCGCGGCTGGTGTTGACGAAGAGATCGAGCGAGTTGTAGAAGCCGCGGAGTTCTGTCAGGTGACCGACATGCACGAGTCGTTCGCCCAATTGACGTTTGCCTCGTTCGAGCAAGGCCGCCGCGTAAGCTTCCTCGCCGGGCACTCCGCCGCCCGCGAGAACGACCTTGATGTTCTGGGGAAGTCGGGCCGCGGCATCGAACAGATGCTCCACTTGCTTGCGTTCTCGCAGAGCGCAAGCGACGCCAATTGCCAAGCCGTCGCCGATACAATGCTCTTGACGGAATTGCGCTCTGAGTTGTTCATCAATGCGGAAGTGGTTGCCATCGAGTCCGTTGTAGAGCATTCGCCAGCGTGACGAATCGATGATTCCAGAGACCGCGGGGCGGCACGCTTCCAAATTGCCGGGGCTGATGAAAAAGATGCGATCGGGTTGACGCTTTCCGCGAAACGCCCACTCGCAGTATTCACGCGTCATGGTGAAGTGAATGCTCACGAGAACCGGTTTGCGAGTCCAGCGTGCCAGGTACTGACCGTTGGGATAGATATCTTGCTCGTTGCAGTGAATCACGTCGATCTGATGACGTTTCACAAGCTCGCGGAGTTTCCAAAGCGATTGCAGGAATCGCCACGGACGACGTTTGTCGGGAACAGGCAAGTCGACAAAATGAGTGTGTAGGCCCTGGGAGACGCACCAGTCGAAGAAGGCGCCTCGCTGGTTGGTCGCGACGATGGGGACGAGGCCCTTGGGACGCAAGCACCGAATCCAACCTTCGGTCGGAGTCGTGGTGCTCGCCCGATTCGGGTTCATCGTGAGATAAAGAACGTTGAGTGACATCGATACGGCTAAGTTCTAGCGTGTTAAGCGCGTGAAAAGAGTGCTCGGGTCGAGTAAGCGGCGAGTCGAAAGCGGCGGCCCAGCGTCGGGGATAGGTGATTTGCGACTCGCATTTGCGCGACGGCGCCTTTCCATACGCCTCGCTGCTTCAGCGTTTCGCTCGACGCTTCCGCCACGAAGGCGACATATTCACGCCAGCCAGGGTTGATTGGCGGTAGACGACGTTGAGCGAATCGCTCGACATTTACCGAAATGAGTTTGTAGATCTCCATAGTGTTGCCGCCGGTACGCAACAACTGGTTGGTGTCCGAAGCCGCATGCACTCGGTAGTCGGCGACATGCGTGGGGACGTACACAACGTCTCCTTCAAAGGCCAGCCGCAGCCACATGTCCATGTCGGCGACATGACTGAATCGGGTCGTGAACCCTCCGGCTGTTTCGTATGCCTCGCGCTTCCCCACGACCGAGGGAAAGAAGCAGAGGTTCTCGGTCGCCTGACGAGTGACAAAGTCGGGGAAGAGTCCGCCTTCAAGCGGGCCGGCAACCGTCGACTCGCCCACCACGTCGCTCTGTTCGTTGATCTTCTCGATTCGACCGAATAGCAACGTTGCTCGCGGATAACGTGCGATCAATGCCTCGTATCGACGGTAAAAGTTCGGCTTTACGCGATCATCGCCATGCAGAATATGAACCCACTGGCCGCGGGATCGCTTCAGGCATTCATTGAATGTGGGCGAGATGCCCATGTTCTTCGGGTTGCGCGTGAAGATCACGCGGTCGCCAGCGAGTTCGCGCACCACCCCGGCTGGATCGTCCTTCGTCGAGCAGTCATCGATCACTTCAATTTGCATTCGCTCGGGGCCAGGATCTTGGGCGAGTACGCTGGCGAGCGTCTCGCGCAGATAGGTCGCACAGTTGTACGTGGGGATCATGACCGACCAGAAAGGACGGTCGTGCGAATCGGTCACGGGAGCGATTGCTGGAGTTGCAGCCGCGACTTCATCGGCGGTGGGAGGGAGTGGGAATGAGTTCATGTTCGCACCTCGGCAAGGGCTGGCGAGAGTAGGTTCTTGACAAGCGTCATGGCTCGTCCGATCGCGTGATCCATGTCGTAGTACCGATACTCGCCCAGTCGTCCGCAAATCAATACGCCCGGTTCAGTCGCCGCCAATCGCTGGTATTCGCTGAACAGGTTTCGATTGAGGTCGTCGGGAAAGGGGTATTCGTAATCCTCGGGCGACTGAGGAGAGTAAGGAGTTTCGCGTGTCAGGAACGTGCCCCGAATTCGTTCGGCGTAATCTGGTCGCATCATGTGCTTCCATTCAATGTCACGAATGTGCGCCGCGCCATTCGGGTTGTTCACCTGCCCGCAAGGTTGTCGCCAATCGACGTCCGCGTGATAGGTGTGTGTGCGTTTCTGGCCGCGGTAGTCGAGTTTTCCGAGGCTGAATCCAAAAAACTCGTCGATCGGCCCCGTGAAGATCACTCGCTTTCGCGCCTTGAAGCAGTCGCGATCCGCGAGGTAGTCGAAGTTGAGCACCAAGGGGATGCCCTCCAGGATTCGCTCGACCATCCGACTGTAGCCCTCGGTCGGAATTCCCTGGTGCTTGGCCTTGGGAGTGAGATACGGGTTATCATCCATGCGGACGTCAAAGCGACGGCAGAGGGCGGCTTCGAGACGATGTGCCGGGACGCCCCATTGTTTTTCGTTGTAGCGTTTGACGAACTTCTCGTAGATCACCTCGGGCATCAGGGACAACGCGGCTTCCTCGAAGTTCGCGGGCGAGTCGGAGGCGCGCGCCGGCGTCCAACGTTCCCCGCATACTCGCCGAATGTAGCTCGCCGCGATCGGCCAGTTCTCCAGTTCACCGTCGACGACCGACTTGATCCGATGCTGGTAAGGATGGAATGTCGCGAAGCGGTTGACGAACGACCAGATTTCGTCGGAGACCGTGCGAAATAGGTGTGGTCCGTAACGGTGCACGTGAATGCCGCTGGGGTGGAAGTAGTCCGCTACATTGCCGCCCAACTGAGGACGTCGATCGAGAACGACAACCTGCTCGCCGGCATCGACAAGGTGCCGAGCCATCACCGCGCCCGTGAGTCCGGCGCCAACAATCACATAGTCACTGGTCATGGTGCTTGACGTCGTCAAGCGACGTCCAGGTGTAGGGAAAGTGCATGGTTCCAGGGAGCGAATAGAGACGATTGCGCGAATAGTGCCGATCCGCGGCGATATCCAGCGAAATGGCTTCTTCGATCAAGTCGCGCAGAGTAACGCAGGTGGTGCCGATTTGGACGAAGTAGCGGCCGGGACGCAGATAGTTCGGGTCGATTCGCACCGCGAAAGTGCAGACGCCTGGAGCAAGATTCAGCACGCCGCCTTCGTCATTGCTCGATGTAGTAAAAAGCGCCAGTCCCTCTTCCGTCTTGAGTGTCAAGCCCACTTCGCCTTCGACGGTCAATTCGCTCTCCAGTTCAAGCTCGATGGTGAACGGGCGACCCACGCCGATCTGTGGAGTCGGCTCGTCATGTTCGTCAAGAACGCGGATGCGAGTGAATCGAACTTGTTGATCTCCGTGAGCTCGACGGACCTGCCGTAAATCTCGCGTGCCATCGTGAGTGTCCGCGCCTGCCGCCAAATACTGCCGGACGATTTCGGCCGCCGGCCCCGTCGCATGCACGGCGCCGTCATTCATCCAGATCGCATGAGCACAGAGGCTGCTGACGGCGGACATCTGATGACTCACGAAGAGGACCGTCCGCCCGGTGCGAGCCACGTCTTTCATCTTTCCCAGGCACTTCTTCTGAAACGCCGCGTCTCCCACCGCCAGTACTTCGTCGACGATCAGGATTTCCGGTTCCAAATGAGCGGCGATGGCGAATGCCAGACGGACATACATCCCGCTCGAGTAACGTTTCACGGGCGTATCGAGGAATGCACCGATTTCGGCGAATTCGACAATGTCGTCGAACTTGCTGGCGATCTCGCGGCGAGTCATCCCAAGGATGCTGCCGTTCATGTAGATGTTCTCGCGACCGCTTAGCTCGGGGTGAAAGCCTGTCCCCACCTCGAGCAAACTGCCGACCCTGCCACGCAAGATGACTCGCCCGCTTGTGGGTTCCGTAACGCGGCTCAGCACTTTCAGCAAGGTACTCTTCCCTGCTCCGTTTCGACCAATCACGCCCACCACATCGCCATGCGTGATCTCGAAGTTAACGTCGCGCAGAGCCCAGAAGTCTTCGCCCGAGTAACGAGAATCCTTCAGCGGCGATTGCGTTGCGAGGCTGCGACGTTGGCACGCTCGTAAGATATACCGCCACGGCGCCGCCGCGGCGGACATCAGCGATTCGCGCAGCGTACGATAGCCCACGGCGCGCGTTCCGATGCGATAGTGCTTACTCAGATTTTCGACTCGGACAGCGGCAGTCATGATATTCGGTTCAGGCAAGCGAAGTCGCGAGACATCCAACTAGACGATATCGGCAAAACTTGCTTCCACCTTGCGGAAGTACAGACATCCCAAGGCCAAGAGACCGAGGGTGACGGCGGTGGAAACCCAGAGAGCGTACGCATCAAAAGGAGTGCCTAGCACCGCGTTGCGAAAATTCAGGATGAATCCATACGCCGGATTGAATGGCAGGACGACTTGCCAGCGTGGGCCTACCCAGGAGGCGTCCATGAACACGGTAGGCGTGGCGAACATCCACAGTTGCACCAAGAACGGAACGACGTAGCGAAAGTCGCGATAGGCCACGGTCAGTGCGGCCAGTCCGGCGCCGATGCCCAACGCTGCCAAGAACAAACCAAATATCAGCAATGGCGCGGCGAGCAGCGACAAGGTGGGCAAGATGCGATAGTACGCCAAGAGAATCGCAAGCATGCCTGAGGCAATGGTGAAATCGACCAAGGCCACGCCAATCGTGCTTCCCGGAACAAACAAACGGGGGAAATAAACTTTGGTGACCAAGTTCTGATTGGCGACGATGCTGCCCGAGGACGAGGACAGCGAGTTGGCGAAGAACGTCCAGGGTAGCAGGCCGCAGAAGGCGAACAATGGATAGGGGATGCGTGCCGAGGGGAGATCCGCCATACGTCCGAGAAACACGCTGAACACCACCATTTGTGCCGCCGGTTGCAGGATAGCCCAGGCGGCGCCCAGCACCGTTTGCTTGTAGCGGACTTTTACCTCGCGCCACACGAGGAACCAAAAGAGCTCGCGGTATCGCCACATTTCGCCGACATCGATCACTTTCCAGCCCGGGCGGGCTTCGATGATCGAGATTGGGGCCGAGGCGACGTATTCCGTGGACATAAGGTGACGTTTAGGCTGTAACTTGGACCGACGAACGATCAATGAAAGCAACTCTCAGGGAGATAACTCAACCGCACTGTCGGCAGGCTGTCGTCTCGCGGCTTCGATTCGCCACGATGCCGTTTCTCCACGCAGACCCGCCAGATTCACCGATCGGGCCTCGACCAAGCGAACTCCCGGTTGCCAGTGGAACTCTATCTGATCTGATGAATGCACACGCCATTCTCCTTGATCATCTCGTGATTCGAAGTGCGAGAAATTGGGAGTCCACGTTGCGAGTCGGAGTGAGACTATCCCTTCTTCCTCGTCGACATGATCGAGTGAGATCTGAGTGCGGCCGACAGGGAAGTACAACGATTCGCGCGAAGGGGCGGGAGTAGCTTCGGGGCACATCGCGGGCGAGCGGGACTCACGGAGCGGTTGAATGACGTACTGCAGGCTTCGTTTGGGATGTCCCTTGGGATAATCGGCGCCGAGGAAATTATTGCGTGCGTGATAGACGACGTACTCGTAGAACTCCATTCCAATGCCGGTGCCATGAAGCGCCAGGTTGTTTTGCCGGAGTGGTTCGCCGGTCTCTCCCAGCACTACGACTTCGACCTGCAAGACTTCGCGGATGTCGCGAGTTACGGCCGGATCGACGACATCGTAGAGTTCTTCGCGCAAACGCTTGTCGGGATGCCGACGGCTCAGTTCGGTCCATAAGTCATGCAATTCGGCGGCACTCAACCATTCGCCATTTCGACGGTAAGCGATGTTGAAGTCGGTGTCGATGACGATCCACTTGCTAAACTCGGGTACATAGACTTCCGTGACGGCATGATCGAACTTGCGACCGTCTTTGCTCAAACCGAGCAGACGCGAGGAGTATCCTTTTTCGACGACACAGGCGCCGAAGAGCAAGGAAAAAGGCCGACACGTAAGCGGCTCCCCAAGCTGCGCGACCCGCATAATCTCGACCGGATTGTTGTCGTCGAATTCAATTCGCGCCCGCCCGTGTTCCGTCATTCCTCGCACTCGACTGGCGATCTCGAATACGTCGCGCGAACCGTTGATGACCGGGTCGGCCAATTTAAGAAACTCGACGACCTCGGGATCGGCAAGCGATTCATGCTGAAAGATTACTCGCCCCTGATCACTAGGAATGGCCGCGGAAACTTCCACCTTGAATGAGTAATCAGGAAAGCGTTCGCCAAGCACTCGTGCGATCGCTCGCGGTTCATGAACCAGCGTGTGGTCGACTGGCGGACCGAAATCGATCGTGTCTTCCTGCGTGAAGGGATCGTAGATGCCGTACGCGATTCGCAGCGCGTGCAAGATGGCCGGGCGAGCTCCGAAGAACGTCGACCAGACGAGCAGAACGAGCGCGGTCAAAGTGACTGCCAGCGCTAACCAGTTGCGGGGACCGAACGATGGCTGTACTTGCGATTCGTTCGACGAATCGACGCCATCCCCCGATCCCCCGCGGGTTTGGGATGTGCTCGCCGCATAGTTCTCCGCCGATGAGCGGGGCGACATCATGGAGTACGGCATGGAACGGTCGTCCAAGGTGGCAGACGATCGACGGTGGCAGGGTGAGCATCCACGGCTACGGCGGCGGGGCGAGATACGCGGGCGAGTCTTAAGGAGTGTACTCTCAATACGCCGGCGCCGAGCATGACGATGTAGTAAGGAAGTTCGATTCGCTCCGCGGTTACGAGGGCCGCGGAAACAATAAACCCAGTCGTGGCGGCGATCACCGCGCGCGCAGCTCCCTTCAGCCAAGGGTCGTCCACGGGAGTTCGCTCGCGAGTAAGCGGGTAAAGTCGCAGGCAAGTGAGGATGTAGAAGCCCAGAATTGAGAGAAAACCAGGCAGGCCCAAGGTAGCGCCAATCTCAGCCCAGGTGTTGTGGGCCTTCTTCCCATGCGGCCAACCATACTCGGGTGCAATATTCACCCAATTCTCCATCCCGCATCCTAGGACGGGATAACGCAACATGACGTCGAGCGCGTCGCGAGTCAGTCCGAAGCGGCTGTCCGCGGAGGCGTCGCGCTGCTCTTTGCTGGCAAATGAAGACATGAACTCTTCACGCACTTCTTTTCCCGCCATACCGACGACCAAGACGATGCCGGCCGCCAAGGCGATGAAGTGAATCATGCGTTTCGGAATCAAGATGAATGCCACAACGCCAGTGATGGCCATGGCCAACATGCCGCCGCGGGACATGCTGAATAGCACGACATGCGCCATCAACGCGGCCGCGGCGAACGCCGCGATTCGTTGCCACCAGTTGTCGGCGTGGAGTCCTACGAAGAGAGCCAAGCCAAACGCGGTAACGGTTGCGATCGCAATCCCGTTGTTGTCCAGTCCGGCGAAAACCCAGTCGTTGGTGTTGATGCCCCAGCGATAATACTGTTCGTTAAAGTTCAGCGCCAAAAATCCTTGGGTGGCGACGAGAACCCATGCGAGTTGCTTGAGTTTCGCCACAGAGTCGATCAATGTCATGCCGGCGAAGATCGGCACAAATACTTTGGTCAAAATCTCGACAGTAAACCAAGCTTGTTCCGGCGCGGGCGTGATACTCGCGCCGATCAAGATCCAAACCCAGAAGAAACACATGACGGCGAGCGTGGGGGTGGCGGCGCCGAATCTCCACGATCCGGCCCCATGCAACTGCCACCCCAGCAAGAACGCGATCGCGATGATGCGACTGTAGTTGCCTGGCGAGACCGACCAGAACCAAAGCGAATCGGGTCGCAGGTTGGCGAACGCCACATAGATCAGGAATCCCCAAAAGGGCCGATAGAGCGATGCAATCGCTCCGCCATAGGTCATGCCGTAAACAAACAGCAAGCCCTTCATAGCGGCAGCACCTCCGCGAATCGGCCTAAACAACGCCCCCAATCGTGACGAGTTTCGACGAAGCGTCGGCCAGCCGCCCCTAACGCCTGTTGTCGCTGAGTGTCGTTGATGGTGTCGCACACCGCACTGGCCCACTCCTCGGCCGTGGAGGCAATCAGCAGGTCGCTGCCCGCGATGACATTCAGTCCTTCCGCGGCGCCGGGCGAGGCGATCACGGGTCGCGCCATGGCCATCGCCTCAAGAACCTTGTTTTGCACGCCGCGCGCGATCTGCAACGGAGCAACCGTCACACTCGCGTCCGCCAGATGGGGGCGAATATCGGGCACCGAGGCGTGAACTTCGACTCCTGGCAATTCGGCGAGCTTCACGACCGTGGGATCGGGATTGCGGCCTACCACGGCGAGAGTCGCTTGTGGACAGTAGTTGAGTATGAGCGGCCACGCCTCGCGGCAAAACCAGCGAATGCCTTCAATATTGGGCGGATAATCGAGCGCCCCCACGAAAACGCAACGAGGACGTTGGGACGAAGGACTGCGCGGTTGGAAGTACTCAAGATCGACGCCGTTGGGTATGGCGAGCGTGCAGGCATTGGGACAGAACGCACGATAGATGTCCGCTTCCGCCTCGCTGACCAACGTCACCGCTCGGACGCGTGTCGGCAGCGACTGTTCGAGTTCCCGCAGTCTTCGCCCCTCCCATTGATAGAGCCAGCGTTTAGGACCACGACGGACACGGGCGTAGTCGTAGAACTTCTGGCTGTCGACATCCACTAAGTCGGCGACGACGGGCAATCCAGCCAACTCGCCTATGTCGGCGTACTGCATCATGCTGGAGCAAAAGACAACCACCGCGTCGAACGGCTTCCGCCGCGCCCAGTCGCGGATGGTCGATCGCAAGGCCCCGGATCGAAACAATCCTTCGGTGGCGCTGCCGCCAGTCGCCAAGGAAGTGGCGGCCCGCAGCCAACGAGTTGCGCCGAGCGGCTCGATCGCGACCGCCTTACAGAGACGATTGAGTTCGGTGACTGTCGTGGAAGGCACAGGTTCATCGGCCAGCGTCGCCAAGTGCACCTCAGACCGCTCGGCCAGATACCTCAGCAAATGGTACGACCGAATCCGATCTCCTCGATTCGGAGGGTAAGGGACGCGGTGAACGAGATACAGGATGCGCGACACGGCGAATTAGCTCAGGGGTGGCCGCTGGATGCGGGCCAATCGGGAGAAGGTTCGACTAGGTCTCCGCTCGCGAAACCCGACTCCTCGGGAGCGACGTCTTCGCCCATATCGTCGAAGGTTTCCGCTTTGATCGTTCCGTCAGCCGCCGCATGTTGGGCCGCGACGACTTCCTTCATCGTTGTGAACGGAAACCGTGAAAGGAGCGAGGCCAACTTCCCCTCGGTGGTGTTGAGGTTCAAGTAGTGACGCCAACGCGCGATGCGATCGCCCGCCTTCAGACGAGGTTGTTTCGGGTCGATTTCCCACGGGTGGATATAGAACATGAAGGGCTGGCCATGTCGGGCGTTGATCGCTCGCAGGCACAAATCGGTCCACTGCAGTGGATAGAGGCGGAAGTAACCGCCGCCAGATACCGGCAGATTCACTCCGGCTCGCCTGACAACCGAAGGAGGAAACTCCCAGAGAGTTCCTGACGGCGTCGCAAGCTGATGCAGCCAACGCTGGGCGTTGGGGATGCCATACCGATCGTGGTATATCGGGTAAACGCTCGAGTCGACCTCGAATCCCTCTTCGATTAAGATCTCCAGCGACCAAAGCGAGTCGCGTGTGATCGAAAAGCTAGGCGCTCGATAACAGGTGACTCGCTGACCGGTGATGTCCTCCAACACATCGCGCGACCGGCGTAGATCCTCGCGAAATTCGTCAGGCGTTTGTTGGTAGATCAAACGATGCCAGAAGCTATGCGAGCCTAACTCGTGACCCGCGCTCGAAATCTTGCGAACCATCTCCGGGTGTCGTTCGGCAACCCAACCCAAGATGAAAAAGGTACCTCGAACGTCGCGCTCAGACAACAGATCGAGGATTCGGTCAGTGTTTCCCTCGACCCGCGATTCATACGAAGCCCAAGTCTCTCGATCGACGTGCCGTTCAAAGCCCGAGACCTGAAAATAGTCTTCGACATCGACCGTGAAGGCGTTTTGAATGACTTGGGACACGAGAGGACTTTACTCGGTAATGTGTACGATCTTGGATTTGCAGTCGCGACGCGCGGTCGCGATGTGATGGCGGAGGCTTTACGGAGTCAGCAGGAAGGGGCGAGCCGCGGCCGTGAACTCGCGCACGAAATCCTCGAGTCCTTGAGCGGGCGTCTGGGCCGACCCACCTTCGGTCTCGTCGGGGACGATGCCCGCGATTTGCACCTTATACAGGTAAGGTTGACTGCGAAATGTCCAACGCGGACTCTCGGGTTTCGACCAATGATTACCGGCGCTCCAGGCATAGTAGACTTGTTGCGACGATCCATCCTCCTCACGCGATTTCATGCGGACGCTCCAGAATTCTTCCTTCTGATCCGCGGCGGCGCCCGCGAATGAAAAAGCGACGCGTACACCCTCGGACTCATACCCTTGTCCGGAGTAGCAGACTTCGGGGGTATGGACGGAGATCGGGCCGGGAGGTCCAAGCATGAGCGCAACGTTGACCGTTTGGCCCGTTTCTTGATGCTGGTAGACGCGATTTACATGCGCCTGGCACTGAAGAATCTCGACGACTTTGGGATCGAGCGACTCATCACGAGTCAAACGCCAACCGCCAAACTCGCTGGGAATGCCGGCTAGTTTCTCGGCGGCCGGAGCCACCGAGGTGGGGATGCCCCAACGATTGCTGGCTCGCCCATGCCACAGTCCGGAGCCGATCGTGAGGGCCGCGCCCAGGACGACGCAGGCCAAGATGCCAGGTTTCATGATCGATTCCCTCCACGGAGTGCTGATTCGACCTCGTTGCGCATCACGCGGTCCGAGTCGGTAAGGACTTGATCATCGAGTCCCGATTGCAGAGCAAGTTCCCAGTGCTCTTGCGACTTCGCGGTCATGCCTACTTTGTGGTAGGCCAGTGCCAAGTGCAGACGGAAGCGAGGATCGGGATTCGGCGCCGACGCCGCCGACTCCAAGAGCGGCAAGGCTTCATCGGCTCGATCCAAGGTCAAGAGGATCGTCGCTTTGGTGTCGAGCAGCGCGGGCTGAGCGCCGGCAATATCCAAGGCGCGATCAATCAATTGCAGCGCCTCCTCCGCTCGGTCGCGGCGCTCGCCCAAGATCGTGGCCAAATTGTTCAGGGTGACGACGTTTCTCGGATCGACTCGCAATGCCCTCCGCGATAGTTCGTCCCCTTCGGCTGGCCGGTTCTGAAAGTACCGCGCGCTCGCCGCGACGCCCAACAACAACGGATCGTTGGGGTGAGCCGCGAGTGCCTTGGTCAGCAGCGGTTCGGCGGCCTGAAAGTCGGTTTCTTCCGATTGACCCAACAGCAGAAGTTCGCAAGCGACGACCGCGGGACGAGGCGATGCATCTTGCAGCGCGATCTTCGAACAGATTTCCAACGCTTCTTGTTTGCGGTCGAGGCGCGCGAGTGTGTAGGCTAATCCCGCGAACAGTTCGGGGGATATCGCGAAGGCTTGGCGATGCCAGGTTTCGGCCGAGGCATGACGTCCCACGGAGCCGCAGACATCGCCAATCGCCTTCATCAATCGCGCGCGTTCCCCGTCATCTCGCACTTGACGATCCGCCGCATCATAGAACTGTTGCACGACCGAATCGAGCTGATTGAGCCGACCTTGTCCCTGCAACGCTCGTGTTCGCAATTGCAGTCCAGCCAAGCTTGCCGGAGCGGCGCCATCGAGCTTGCCGAGCCACGATTGTGCCTCGTCCCAACGGCGTCGCCGCAGCAGATAGTCGATGAACTCAACAAGATGAGCGGGCGATGGACGATCACGAGCGACTAACGCCAGATACTGCTGGGTTGCGGCCGGCTGTTGATCGAGGCGTTCGAGTACTCGCGCCAACAAGATGCGATCGTTGGGCTGAACACGCGGCCCGGCAATGATCTTCTCCAGAATCGAGCGAGCTCGTTCGAGATTCACTGACCCTTGTCGTTGCACGAGTAGATTGGCCTGCAAACGCAGATTGGCGTCGTCGTTCGTGCGATCATCGACCGCTTGCAGCAGGTCTTGGGCTTGTCGCCATTGAGATTCGCCGCCTTGGCGAAACAGCAAGGTGGCGAGGAGGCGTTTGGCGGCTTCCTGTTTGGGGTCCAATCGCAGGCATTCTCGCAGGTGGCGAGTGGCCAAGTCGGGCTTATATTCGGCCACGAAGGTTGCAAAGCGAAGGTGGTAGTCGGCGTTGCTGGGCTCAAGTTGAATCGCCTCGGCGTATCGTGCTTCCGCGGCGGGGCGATCTCCCAGTAACTGGAGACCTTGCGCTTGCAATTCGGCTCGTCGACCCGGCGCGAGTCCCTCCCAGTTTGCCATGGCCTCCAGTTCTCGGCGAGCGGCCGCGGCGTCGCCCGCCCGGAGATAGAACAAGAACAATCCCATGCGAGCTTGGATGTTCTCGGGTTCGAGGGTCGCGGCCTGAGCAAAAGCGGCCTTCGCTTCTTCGAGAATCGAGGCGCCATCGGCCGCACCCGGTTCGTAACGCTGCAAGAGAGTGCGACCAAGCCAGAATTGAGCCGAAGCGTCGCGCGGCCGTCGCTGGACTTCCGCCCGCGCTAGGGCCAGGGCGCGAGCCGTATCCCCCGCACGCTCGGCCGATGCGATACGCAACTCGCTGAGTCCCGTCGACGCCACTCCCTGTTCTCGCATGCTCGCCAACAGCTTCTCCACTTCAGGCTCGTTATCACGCAGCAAATGCGCCAGGCGCTGGAAGACTAAGGGGCGGCGTTCGCCCCAGTCGAGCGCTTGGCGGTAAGCAGCCGTGGCTTCCGAATACTGCCCGCGCCGCTCGGCGATGATTCCCTTGAGTACGAAGGGTGCGGCCCAATTGGGACGGATCAGCAGTATCGCTTGAACTCGATGGTCTGCCTCGATCAACCGCGGATCGTCAGGCTTGGTCGACTGAGCGATCAACCGGTTCGCTTGAATGTACTGCCAGCGAGTGCCTTGAGGTCCTTCGCAGGCGATGAGCCGTTTTTCACAACGCTCGACTTCGTCGTAATCGCCTTCGTTCAACGCGAGTTCCGCGATTTGAATTCCCACCTCGGGGTCGCATGCGAGCGATTCATCTAATTCGCGTAGTCGTTGACGCACAAGATCGACCTGGCCGCGCCCATAGGCCGCTCGGACCAACTCGCGGCGAATCTCCACTTGGTCGGAAGGAGACGCGGAAGTCAAACGTTGCAGCAGCAGCTGTTCCGCCGCTTCGTGTTCGCCTCGCGACGAGGCGATTCGTGAACGCACCAAGACGGCTCGTTGGACCTTGCCTGGCAATGCGGCCAGCTTGTTGAGCACCCGGTCGGCGCCTTCCCGGTCTCCCATTCGTTCTCGCAATTCCACCAGGCGCTCCAACAGCACGTTGTCGTCCGCAAAGTCATGCTCGACGTCTGTCAACAACTTCGCCAGTTCCTCGCGGCGGCCGCCATCGGAAGCGAGCGGCGAGTCGTCAGAGGAGGAGAACGAATTGGTGTTCGCCGCCGCCGACACGTCCGATACAGCAGGCGATACGGGAGGCAATTCCGCTAGTAGACGTTCGGCTCGGAGGAGCGCCAGACGCCAGGGCTCCGCGGCGGCGGAAGACGATTCAAGGGAGACGGCTCGTTCGTAAGCCTGGTCGAATGCTCCCCAGTGACGCTGGCCGCGGGAACGGCGGAGTTGTTGTTGCAGACGAGCATTGGCGAGCGCCAACCAAAGTTCCTGATCTTCGGCCGACGCTCGGTTGCCAAGGAGTTCCTCGTAGCGGCGGATCGCCTGTTCGGGTTGGGCGGCGGCTAGCCACGCGGTCGCCGCCTTGCGACGAGAATCGAGCCGATTGGGGTCGAGCGAGAAGGCTTTGTCGTAAGCGGTCGCCGCAGCGTCCCATTGCCGCAACGCTCGATGTCCATCCCCCAAGAGCATCCACGCGTCTACCGAAGATGCGGCGCGCCCCTGTACCAATTGTTCAAGAAGGTCGACGGCCTTGCGCGCGGGGCGCTGGTCGACTTGGGAATTAACCTGGAGCCACATCATGGCCCGGATCAAGTCGCGCTCGCGGGCTCGTCCAAAACGAATTTCAGGCGCCGCGTACGAGGTCGATTCAACAATTTCGTCAAGCTTACTGAGGGTGCGTTCGGCCTCTGCAGATTGATTCGCGCGCACGTATGCCAAGGCCAGACGCCCCTGCAGTGCGAAGTGCTTGTCGCCTAACTGTTCAAGGCCGTCGCGGTAAGTGGAGATGGCTTCTTGCCACTGTTGATCTTGGGCGAAGTAATCGCCCAGTCCAATCCAGGAAGCCGTATGGTTGGCGTCGATATTCCGCAAAATGTGTCGATAGTGTTCCACCGCGGCGGTGCGACGGGCGGGGTCAAGTTGTCGCTGGGCATGCAGAGCCGCGGCGAGTCGCACATTCAAGTCATCGGGGCCGCGGGCAAGTGCTTCACGTAGATCCTCGTCGGCGCCCGGCAGTTTGTACTGATTGCGGTAGTCAAAACGCGCCAGCCACGCGGCGGGATCCGCCGCGCGTTCTTCCACCATGCGTTGGGCCAACCGATCAGCTCGCGCCTCGCGATCCGCGGCTGAACGCACCTCGACTCGCTGGGAATCTCCCAGCAGCGACTCGGCCTCGCGGTAAAGTCTTGCGAGAGCAATGGTGAGTTGAATATCTCCTGGATTCAGTTCCAGCGCCGTGGCAATCTCTTCGCCCACATAGACCGCTTGGTCTCGCCGACCTTGCAGTTCGCCTCGATTCACTTGCCCGGCCAAGGCCAAGGAGTAAGCACGTCGGACCGCGGCGTCCTGAGGCGCCCGCTCCAGGTATTTCAGGCACTCACGTTCCGTTTCCGGATAGCGTTCAAGTTCCAGCAGCAACTCAATCAGTCGAGCGCGGACGGTTTGAGCATCCTCTTGGCTCGCGCCGCCCAAGGCCAGTCGATATTCTCGCACGGCTTGGGTCTTGCCGCCGAGGGCTTCCGAACCTGTTCTCCCCTGCGCTTCTTTGTCGACCAGTTGCGCGAGTCGAATCTGAGCCATGTGCGCCTCGGGCGCGCCGCGACGCAACTGGATGTAACGTTGGACATAGTCCCGGGCGGATGCGAGTTCTCCCGACTGCTCCAGCGAATCGGCTCGCTGAAGCAAGGTGGTGGACATCCCCGCAACTTGGCGCCGATGCGTCAAGAATAGGCTCGCCATTAACACGCTCGCGCCGGCGAGCGAGCCAATGGCCACGCGCCAATCGATGACCGTTCTCCGTCGCGGCGAGACGGGACGAGAACACGAGCGAGGTTCCGAAGTCGAGGAACCGCGGAAACTAGGAGGCGTGGCGTTGGGCACGGTAGGATGAGACAGTGGTTTTATTCGGGCGCGTTGGCGGCGGCTTCGGCATAGTACTCATAGCCGCCGTAGCTGGCCGTATATTGCATCCACGACACGCCATTGAGTACCACGCCGATCGGTTTCGCGCCTGCGGCTTGCAGGCGCCGATAAGCCAGCAGAAAGCGATCGACTCGGGTGACGTCTCGCATCGTGCAAATGATGCAACCATCGGTGACGGCGTGCACGTTGAGCGATTCGCTGGCCTGCAAAATGGGCGTCGTGTCCACCACGATATGTTCGTAGCGCCCTCGGAGTTGATCCAGCAGTTTTGAAATCGCCGCACTCGACATCAACTGATGCGGATTGAAGTGCAGCACTCCCGCGGGCAGAACATCGAGGCCTGTATGGTCGTCATGGACGATCGCCTGAAACAGGTCGGCTTTCTCCGCCAACACGTCGCCGAGGCCAGGCTGATACGGAATGTCGAACAGTCTGTGAATGTTGGGGCGACGAATGTCGGCGTCGACCAGCAAGGTGGGCTGCTTGGTGGACCGCGCGATACTCACGGCCAACTTAGCGGCGACACTCGTCTTCCCTTCGCCGCTCACGGCGCTGGCCAGTGAAATGACTTGCCGCCGAGGCGTCTCGCGGGTCAGAATCAGTTGAGTTCGCAGGCTGTTGATGCTCTCTTCATACGGCTCGAGTTGCTTGCGAGCTTGCCGCGAGCGACTCACGCTGGTGAAGTCGGGAATTTCCCCGATGACCGACAAACCCGACGCTTTCTCCAGTTCCTCGCGATCATTGATGCGACGGCGGAACAATTCCCAGGCGACGCAAAGGGCGAAGGGGAACGAGAATAAGCCGAACGCCAGAATCCCCATCTTCTTGAAGGGGTGCTTTTCGAGCGGGGCGTGTGGAGGAATGGCTTCCTTCTGCCGTTCCACGCGGTCCGGCGCCATACGCTCGGTTTCTTTCTGTTCAATCCGCATCTTGATGCGGTTATAGACATCGAGCGTTTGAGTCAACTCGTCGCGAGCAAACTCCAACTCCATCGTGTTGCCGACTACCTGGTTGTTCTCGGCGACCACGGTGTCGATCCGCTTCTGCAAGGCAACTTCCATCACCTTCTGATTTTCGAGCTGCTTGCGGAGTCGGATCAAGGTTTCCGCCTGATCGCGTAACGCCGACTCCTCAAGCCGTTCGCGAGTGACGCCGCGCAGCGTCGCGCGCTTCTGTTCAATTTCTTCTTCCAGTTTTTTGGCGTCCGCCGCTCGCTGAGTGTAGATTTCCGAGGCCTTGCCTTTCGTCACGGTGGTCTCGATTTCGGCCAGCTGAGCTCGCAGCGACGCCAGTTGCAGCAGCGGTTCCTGCAACTCGGGCATCTTCGCCATCGCCTGCTCCACCATCACCTCGGGCACGGAGGCTTCCGATTTTGCAACCTGCTGTTCCAGCACTTGCAGTTGGGCTTGGAGCACTTCGCGTTCGACGATCACTTCGGTCAACTGCTTACGGAGAATGAGCATTGACTGGAGTACGGGCGAGTCGTTTTTATCGTTGATACGATCCGCGGGCGCTTGAGGATCAGGCACACCGGCGATTTTGGCGAGCGTCGAGACGTTTTCCTTCAGACGGGCGACTTCCTTTTGGTGGAAGTCGCGACGTTCCTTCAGCAGCTTGATCAGTTCCTCCTCTTCAGCTCGACCTTCGCCGTTGTAGAACTTCAAATACTCCTCGGCGATCGTATTGACGATGAGCGCCGCGTTCTGGGGATCTCCCGATCGATACTCCATGGTGAGGAATTCGGAGCGTCCAACGGGCCGGACCGCGATATTCGACTTGAGATGTTCACGTTGATCTTGGGCTTGCGCGATTTCTGGCAGTCGAGCGATCTCGGGGTGACTCAATGTTCCGTCGATCACCCAGGGGCTGCGAATCGCCTCCATCTGATTGCTCACGAACGACTCGACGTTCTCCGTCTGCTGCTGAAACGCGATGTACCGCGGATCGTGGTAGACTCGCAACCACACCTGGCCCACATAGACGGGCCTGAAGGTGAGATAGACGAATGCGGCGCCTGATAAGGCAAGGATCGATCCGATCGGCAACGCCACTTTCCACCAGCGACGGAGCGCGATCAGCACGTTCGCGGGCGTAACATTGGTCGCGGGCGGCAACGGGTTTTCCGCCTCGACGCGGTCGCGTTTCAGATCCATTTGCATGACTTTCGTCCTACGTGCGCGGTGACGACTAAACCGCTTCCGCTTTGGCGCCCAACTCTCCGCGACGCGGCATCATCCGCGGATCGACGCACTCCTCGACCCGCACGAGCTTGCCGAGATACCAAAGAGTGAAACCAAACAGAGCCGCAGCGAGCGGGATCATCATCCAGCCCGCGAAATCGTGCGAGAATCGTCGCGCCAAGTCGGATGACGCAAACTCATACATCAAGCCCGTCGCCACAATGCGGGAGGCGTTGGCTACCAAGGCGATCGGAGCGATGGCAAGCATCAGGACCACCTTTTGCCACCATGGTCGTCGAGCAATCAGTGCGTAGGCGCACGCCAACGCGACGACGCTCATGAAGATTCGCAGCCCCGAACACGCTTCGGCCACTTCCAGGCGATAATCGCCCAGCAAAATGACGTTGCCTTCCGCCAAAGCCGGACGCCCCAACGTCTGTAACGCAGCGACGCTTAACTGGGTGGCGATGCGTTGCAACGGCACGCTTAATCCTCGTTCAATCATGAACGGCAATGGAATCATGAAGACGAGAAAGGCGATGGCCGGCGCGGACCAGCGAGCGACTCGCGGCCCACAGACGACCCAAACGGCCCCCGCGAGCCAAGGTATCATCGACCAGCCGTCGATCGCGTCGACAAACAGCGCCGCGCCGACTGCCCGGATGCCAAAACTGACTCCAATCAGCACCAAACCAAGCCAAGCATATCGCCGATCAATGCCCGGAAACTGATCGCGTCGAGACCAAAGGAACCAGAGCGCCAAGGGCGCCACCAAGTATCCATGCGAGTAATCCGCTTCGCGATCCCAGGCAGCCACCAAGCCTGACAAAGTAGGCCAATACGCCCAGAAGAAGGTCGCGGCCAAGGGCAATGCCAATAACCCAATTGTCAAGGGCGAGACTGATTCCCCTGTCCCTAGGCCGGCAATCGGCTCGCCTTCCCGCACGGAATCGCTGGCTAAGGGCTGCTCCGAATCCGCTGGAGGGGACGCGTCGAGCGGGGCGCGGCGACCCAGAGGAACGTGTTCGTTACGGTTGTTTTTCTGTCGCATGAATTACGGAAGATTCGTGCAGCTGGGCGGCTAGGCTCCGCGCGCACTCCGTGCCCGTGGGGCGCCGCTGGATCCCCAAACGCCGACTCCTCCGAGCGGCTCGCACACGTCTGCTCACTCCCCTTCCCGGGGCTAACTCCCAAGACGTAGCATCTCCGAGGCCCGCGAAGGGCTAAACCACGTCCCAAGAAAGTTCAACTGCCACTCTAATTCGAAGACGTCGGCTGTCAAACCGAACCACGGCCGCACGCCCAACGGGGTGATGGGACCACGAATCGCACGAATCGTACGAATGGGTGGTTGGAACTAGATTGACGGTGCTCGACTGTTCCTGACTGATTGCGTTGAGGACAATCAAAGCGTGCGCGCTGACGGGGGCTGGCTTCCCTCTCCGTCTGAATTCGTATGATTCGAGTGATTCGTGGTAGCCCCTCTTCCGAGTCTTGCCTAGGCGAACTGTACCGCAAGCCAGCGGTGAAGATTGGACCACGAATTGCGCGAATCGGACGAATGAGTGGTCGGAACTGTGTTCACGGTACGCGACTGTTCGTGACTGATTGAGTTGAGGACAATCAAAGCGTGCGCGCTAACGGGGCTGGCTTCCCTCTCCGTCTGGATTCGTATAATTCGAGTGATCCTTGGTCGCCTCTCTTCCGAGTCTTGCCTAGGCGAACTGTACCGCAAGCCAGCGGTGGAAATTGGACCACGAATTGCGCGAATCGGACGAATGGGTGGTCGGAACTGTGTTCACGGTACGCGACTGTTCGTGACTGATTGAGTTGAGGACAATCAAAGCGTGCGCGCTAACGGGGCTAGCTTCCCTCTCCGTCTGGATTCGTATAATTCGAGTGATTCGTGGTCGCCCCTCTTCCGAGTCTTGTCTAGGCGAACTGTACCACAAGCCAGCGGTGGAGATTGGACCACGAATCGCGCGAATCGGACGAATGAGTGGTCGGAACTAAGTTGACGGTACTCGACTGTTCGTGACGAACGGAGTTGAGGACGAGCGAAGTGTTCGCGGTGACGGGGGAGTCTTCTCTCGCTGTCTGGATTCGTATGATTCGAGTGATTCGTGGTCGCCCCTCTTCCGAGTCTTGCCTAGGCGAACTGTACCGCAAGCCAGCGGTGGTGATTGGACCACGAATCGCGCGAATCGGACGAATGGGTGGTCGGAACTATAGGTTGACGGTATTCGACTTTTCGTGACTGATTGAGTTGAGGACAATCAACGCGTGGGCGCTGACGGGGGCTGGCTTCCCTTTCCGTCAGGATTCGTATGCTTCGAGTAATTCGTGGTCGACCACGCGTCTTACTGTCGCTTGCTGACGATCACTCGTTGCGCTGATTGCGGCACGTCGAGCAGAGTGTGGTGCTGAAAGTCGACTGCTCGCCACATGTCGGCGTATTCGTCGAACGTGTACGCGTCGCCCGCTGGGGTGGTGCCGAGCATCGTGAAGCTAAAGGTGGCGGCGGCGGGCGGCGTCACGCGATCGGCGTTCGGAACGAATTCCAGGGTGAATACGACGCCGTCGGGGCGGAGGCATGCCGACGCCCGACGCATGATGTCGATGCAGGTGGCACGATCGAAGTGGTGCAAAAAGTTGGTGAGCAGCACGAGGTCGAAGTCTTGGCCGTAGTCGATCTGCAACGCGTCTCCCGGCAGTAACTGATAGCGGTCGGAGATTTGCGCCGCGCGAGCATTCTCGTCGGCGACCGCCAACACCTTGCCCCAGTCCAACGCGACGACGGAGGCTTGCGGCAACCGTTGAGCGACGGTGATGCCGAACAAGCCGTGACCCGCGGCGACATCGAGCACACGCAACGGACGATCAACGCTTGCGAACCGGTCGGCTGCCAACTCGCCCAAGAACTGGGCCGGACCGCGCATCATCGGCGCCATGTGCCGAGCGAACTCGACCCACCCATCGTATTCCGAGGTGACTGTCCCCTGTTCGGCGAGCAAGGTTGAACCGCGTCGCACCAAGGCGCCGACGTCTCGAAACGCCTCGACCAGATGCTCCGAGTGAATGAAGCGAGCCATGCCGCCGAGGTAGTGCGGCGATTCATGGTTCAAGAAGACGGCCGCGGTGGGAGTCACTCCATAGCGATGATCGATCTTGGACAAGAAGCCGATGACGGTGAGATAGTCGCACAAGATCCGCATGGCACGCGGATCGGCGCTGCATTCCTCGGCAATTTCTTGCGCGGTCGCATGTCCGCGGGCGATCGCCGTGAATACGCCCAACTCAATGGCCCCACGCAAGGCGGAACTGCGCTGAAATGCGTTGAGCGTCTCGAAAATGAGGGCCGGATTCGGGGCGTCGGCGGACATGCACTGCTCTCCGGAAGGAGGGATCAATTGACGCGTGGGTCTTCGGGGGACGGGACTTTGCCAAGGGCCGGTTTTAGAATCTGATCGCCAATGCGATCGATCGTTTGTTCCCACAGATCGTCGTCGGCATAGAACGCCATCTCGGCGTTGGCGGTGGCAATCAACCAACCACCGACGCGGAGTTCGTCTTCTAACTGGCCAGGTCCCCAACCCGCGTAGCCATGGAAGAGACGAGCGGAGATGGCTGGATCGCGGAGCGCTCGTGCGATGCGATCCTTGTCGGAAGCGACATAGAGGCCCGGGAGGATCGTGGCGTCGGATAGAGATTCGTCGTTGTGCAAGGCGAGGAGCGTGCTGCCCACGGGACCGCCATGGTAAATCGAGTCGTCCCGCAGACAATCTCCCTCGTCAATGAACTCCCAGGCGTCGCGCAGGCTGCCAGGCGTGGGACGATTCAAAATCAAACCCAAGGCGCCCATCTCGTCGTGCTGCACCATCAAGACCACCGACCGGAAGAAATTGGGATCTTCAAGGCGAGTGGAAGCGACCAGCAGATGGCCCTGGAGCGATGGGATCATGACAAAACGGGCTCCTGCCAGTTCTCGCGCCAGATGCAACCGGCCCACGACCAACCGACGCCAAAACCGACCAGTAGATTCGGCCGGCCGACGTGCAGGCGTCGTTCTCGTCGCAATTGCTCGATCAAAATCGGCAACGTCGATGATACCGTGTTGCCGACCCGCTCCAGCGCCATCGGCATTTGCTCGAGCGTCAGTCCCAGGCGTTCACGCAATTGATCGAGGAGTTTGAAAGTGGCTTGGTGCAGTAGGTAGAGGTCGATTTCGGATCGCTCAATCTGGGCGGCGGCCAGAATGTTGTCCACCAATTGCGGTACGGCGCCCACCGTGAAGCTGATGAGACTCGGGCCATCCATGTACAAGTCGCTCGGCCAGCGATGGCGATGCCGCGGCTTTATCGCCTGCTCCGCTTTCCTCGCGCCCCCCTTGGCGACCAAAAGTGTGTCGGCGCCGGCGCCGTCGGTCCCGAACTGAAAAGCACTCAATGTCGGCGTATCGCTCGCCTCAATCAACGTCGCGGCCGCCGCATCGCCGAAAATGGTGCGTAGACTGCGGTCTGTGGGATGGATGTACTTGGAATAGGTTTCGGCGGTGATCAGCAGGACGCGACGAGCCGCACCGGTGCGAATCAGGCCATCCGCCAGCGACAAACCGTAGACGAACCCCGAGCAGCCGAGGTTAAAGTCGAGCGCGCCGACCGATGTCCGCAGGCCCAACCGGTCCTGCAGCAGACAGGCGGTCGTCGGCAAGGGATAATCGGGAGTTTGCGTGCAAAGCAGCAAAAAGTCGATCGACTGGGGATCGACCGCATACTGCTCGAACAGTTTTCGCGCCGCCGCGACCGCCAAGTCCGAGGCGCATTCGTCAGGGGCCGCAATATGGCGAGCGGCGATGCCAGTTTTTTCGTAAATGACATCCATCTCCCAACTTGGAAACTCGATTTTGAGTTCCTCGTTAGTCTCCACTCGGGCCGGGAGATGAATGGCAATCGGACCAATCGCGGCGTACTTCACTAGCTGTCGTCCTTGGCTGGAAGGAGCGGGTACGATACCCCCAGCGACTGTCAGGGTCAATTGCAGGCGGCTTTTGACCTTTCCGTAAACTCGGGGAAATCGGTAAAGTCTGTTGATTCGACGGGTCGAATTAAACGGTTGAGTCTGCTTAGCAGGCGGGAGACGGGTGCGCGCCGCTTCTCGCCGATCGCTCGCTCGAACCGATGTCAAGGAAGACGGGTGCACCATGCAACTCAGCGAACCGCTCGTGGATATCCATTGCCACCTGCTGCCTGATCTCGATGATGGCGCTCAGAATTGGCAGGAAGCCACTCAGATGGCCCGGATGGCGGTGGCGGATGGCATTGGGACGGTTGTTGTGACTCCCCATCAGTTGGGTGTTTACTCACACAACGGGGGCGATCAAATCCGTCGTCGCACCATGGAGTTGCAGTCCTGGTTGCGGGAAAAAGGAATCCCGCTGCGCGTAGTGGCAGGGGCGCATGTCCGCTGTGAAGAAGACCTTCTGACCAAAATACGCAGCGGCGAAGTGCTGACGTTGGCCGACCAAGGCAAGCATGTGCTGCTCGAATTGCCGCCCGCTCCCTTTCCGTTGCTGGAGGAGGTGCTGGAGGAACTCCAAGCCGCCGATCTCGTTGGCATCGTGGCTCGCCCCGAGCGGCATGGAATGTTCCAGCGCAATCGACAACGCATCTGTGAGTTGGTCGATGCGGGGTGCCTGATGCAAATCACGGCCGACAGCCTGGTTGGGGCTTTCGGCTACCGCAGCCAGGAACTGAGTGAATGGATGCTGGACCAGCGATTGGTGCATTTTGTGGCGAGCGACGCCCACGGCGCTAACTCGCGGCGGCCCTTGTTGCGTCAAGCTTACTCGCGAGTTGCGGCGTTGACCGACGACGAAACAGCCGCGATTCTGTTCCAGCGTAATCCGACTGCCGTGGTGGCGGGTGAGGACGTCGTGGGAATGGGGTTGCGTCGCCAAGTCGCCCGCTGGGGCAATTGGTTCCGTTGGCGAAGGGCGGCATGAGGCCATGGCGGGCAAGCGGGACCAGCACAAGTTGCCGCCTTCAATGCCGAAAGAACTCGGTATTGCCAGGGACGCGTCGCGAGCGCCCCTGTTCTCCCGTCGTGCTCTCTTGCGACGCGTCCTGAATGCGGCCGCTATCGGGCCTGTGGCGTCCTGGTCAGGTGTCGGACGAGTTTCCGGGGCGTTAGGCTCGCTGGCGCCACCCCTGCTGGGGGCGGCTGCCTTGGCGAATGCTCGATCGGCGGCCGCGGGACAACGTTGGTTTGACGAACGGATCGAAGGGCCCCTCCATGTACATGCCGACTTTTCGCTGGCCGTTTGCGGCCCGTTGATCGATGAACTGATTCTCTTGCAGGATGATCTCTGCAAAGTGCTGGAAGTCCCGCCAGCCAAAGAACCAATCCACCTGTTTTTGTTCGAACGAAAACCGGTCTATATCGCCTACTTGCGACAGTATTTTCCGCGAGTGCCTTATCGACGGGCGCTCTATGTGAAAGAACGCGGACCCGGCATGGTGCTCGCCTTCCGCAACGCGGAATTCGATGTCGACTTACGGCACGAAACGACTCATGCCCTGCTCCACTCAGCGCTCGCCGAACTCCCGCTCTGGCTGGACGAAGGGATCGCCGAGTATTTCGAAGTGTCACGCGACCAGCGAGTCGGGGGAAATCCCTATTTGAACCAGATGAAGTGGCAAGCCTGGGTCGGACCTCTTCCTCAATTGGAAGATTTAGAGGCGATCAAGGATCTGTCGGGAATGGGGCGAGTGGAGTATCGTTTGGCCTGGGCTTGGACACACTTCCTGTTGCATGGGCCGGCGGCTCTTCGCACGGAGCTCTTACGCTTCGTGGCGGACGCAAGAGGGATGGTTCCCGGCGAGTCGTTGGGGGCTCGATTGCTGCGTCGGTTTCCCGATCGGGACGAGCTCTTCGCGAACCACTTTAAGCAATTCCAGGTCTAGGAGTTTAGTTGCGCCGTCCTGCGAGTCGGCCGTGACGTCGGGAGGTGGGCAGCGTGGGTGCAGTTCTCGTGACAGGCGCCGCCGGCTTCATCGGCTATCACCTCTGTGATCGGCTGTTGGATCGCGGAGTGGAAGTGGTAGGAGTCGACAATCTCAATCCCTACTACGATGTGCGGCTCAAACGAGCGCGACTCGAACGGCTAGTCGGACGTCCTGGCTTCCGCTTCGAAACCAGTGAACTCGCCGATCGTGCCGCGGTCAAGGCGTTGTTCGACCGTGAACGCTTCGAGCGAATACTGCACATGGCGGCTCAGGCCGGAGTGCGGTACGCGGCCGAAAACCCGTACGCTTACGTCGACAGCAATCTGGCGGCGTTTCTGAATATGCTGGAAGAATGTCGCCGAGCGCCTCCCAGGCATTTCGTCTATGCCTCGTCTAGTTCTGTTTATGGCGCGAATACGCAGACGCCGTTCGCCGAGCATCACGGCGCAGCGCACCCTGTCAGTTTGTATGCCGCAACCAAGCGAGCCAACGAGCTGATGGCTCATTCGTACAGCCACCTGTACCAGTTTCCCACCACCGGTCTCCGTTTCTTCACCGTTTATGGACCCTGGGGACGCCCCGATATGGCCCTCTTCAAGTTCACGCGGGCGCTGCTGCGCGGCGAGCCGATCGAGGTCTACAACGGGGGGCGGATGAGGCGCGATTTCACCTATGTCGCCGATGTCGTCGAAGCGACGTTGCGACTACTGGATTTGCCGCCCGAAAGCGACGCCCATTGGAGCAGCGATGAGCCCAATCCGGCGTCGAGTTCGGCGCCGTACCGCATCGTCAATATTGGTAACCGGTCGCCCGTTCCCCTGCTCGATTTCATCCAGGAACTTGAACGTTGCGTCGGCGTGACTGCCCATAAACGAATGCTGCCGGCGCAACCGGGAGATGTCCCAGAAACCTACGCCGACTCGACTCTGCTGGAAAAGCTGACCGGCTTCCGGCCCCGGACGAGTATCCGCGAGGGGATTACTCAATTCGTCGCGTGGTATCGGCAGCACTACGAGAATCTGCCAGACTGAGACGCCAAGAGTTGGACGGAATTCACGAGGATTGGTTGCTCATTGTTAGGGAAATCCATCGGACCAATGTCCCGCGGTTAACTCGTCCATTTGCCCATGAACGCTCCTATCCAACCGCCGCCGCCGCACTTGCACCCGGCTTCCCAACCGCAGGTCCCCAATACCTTGGGAAAAGCCAGTTTGGTGTTGGGAATTCTGTCGAGCACGTTGGTGTTTTCGGTGGGCATGTGCGCCGGTTTAGGTCAACAGCAAGGTTGGTTGCCTGCCGTGGGGCCGCTGCTATTTCTGCTGGGGAGCACATTCTGCTTCTTGGGGCTCATTGCCGTACTTCTAGGAGTCGGCGGTCTGTTTGGACGCAATCGGTCGCGTGCGACCGCCATCTTTGGGCTGCTGCTGGGAGTCGCCTCCCTGTTTCTTTTTGCCGCCATTCTGAACGGCGTTCAAGGGACGCACTGATGAGCCGTCATTGATGGCAGACCCTGACGGCTCGTCAGGATCGAATTGATTCGCACGAGGCGCCCAGCCGAAACAGTCTTCTATTGCGGCCCTGTGCGTAACTCGCGGTGAAGGATTGCGTCGTGAGCGCTAAAGAATTCCTGAATTACGTATACTGGACTCGTTTTTCGAAGCCGGTTGCCGACCGTGAGGTCTATCGGTGGGTTAAGGAGAATCAACCCCGTTCCATCGTTGAGATGGGATTGGGGCAGGCGGTGCGGACGCAACGGATGATCCAGTTGCTGCTGCACGAGATGCCCGCCGCGGAGATTCGCTACGCGGGGATCGATCTCTTTGAGTCGCGTTCGGCGGCGACTCCAGGCTTGCCGCTCAAGCAGGTTCACAGCTTGCTGAAGCCAACCGGCATCAAGGTCCAGCTGATTCCTGGCGATCCCTACTCGGCGTTGGCGCGAGCCGCCAATGGTTTGACCAAGACCGACCTGCTGCTGATCAGCGCCGACCAGGATGCCGAATCGCTATCGCGTGCCTGGGCTTACGTGCCGCGTATGCTGACCGCGACCTCTCGCGTCTTGCTGGAATCGAACGTGAAAGGTCAAATGGCCTTCGTGCCACTCACCCTGGCCGACGTGGAGCAACGCGCGGCGCAGGCGAAGATGGTCCGCCGCGCTGCGTAACGCTGGTTGACCGTGGTGGCAACGGGAGACGTTCATGGCCACGGGAAAACGCGTTCTGATGCTCGTCGGAGACTATGTCGAAGACTACGAGGCAATGGTGCCGTTCCAGATTCTGTTGATGGCGGCCCACGATGTCTGGGCGGTCTGCCCGGGCAAATCGGCCGGCGAGGTGGTGGCGACCGCGATCCATGACTTCGAGGGACAGCAGACCTACAGCGAAAAACGGGGCCATAACTTTCGCATCACGGCCAACTTCGATCAGGTTCGCGAAACCGACTGCGACGCTCTGGTCATACCGGGAGGGCGAGCGCCCGAGTATTTGCGACTAAATGCACGGGTGCTCGAAATCGTGCGGCACTTCGACGCGGCGGGCAAACCCATCGCCGCGATTTGCCATGGTGCTCAACTACTGGCCGCCGCCGGCGTTCTGCGCGGTCGCAATTGCTCGGCGTACCCGGCTTGCCGGCCGGAAGTCGAATTGGCCGGGGGAATCTATGTCGAAGCGAGCGCTGGCTTCGACAATGCCCATGTCGACGGAAAGCTCGTCACCGCTCCCGCTTGGCCCGCTCATCCCGCTTGGATGCGCGAGTTTCTGAAGCTCTTGGCTTAGCGCCAGGCAGCCCAAAAGAAAACGCACCTCCACGCGAAAAAGGGAAGAAAAGGTCGTCCCTGACCTTCGCGGCATCCGTGCCGGCTTCCCTTCTCCGCGTGGCGGCGGAACGTGGAACCACGCTTGTTGCATTGTGCATCGGTCGCCCCAGTCCAGACCGGGGGGCCGATGACCTGAGTGTGTAACGGCTAGGCGACCAGCCGGAGGCTGCGCGAGTGAGCCTTTACTCCGTCGACAAACTCTTCGAAAATTCGGATGTCGAGCGCCGAGGCGGATTCGGCTTCGGGATGAAACTGAGTTCCCAGGGCGAACCAGTCTTCCTGATCGCTTTCAATCGCTTCGATCACTCCGTCGGGGCAGCGAGCCGTCACGACAAAGCCGGTGGCGACTTCATCAATCGCCATGTGATGCATGCTGTTGACTCGGATCTCGCCATCGCCGTAAACCCGTTCCATCAACGAGCCCGCCACGACCGTCAATCCATGACGATGAGCCGGGTCTTGAGGATCCTTGTGCGGGACCGCGTTCGGCAGATCTTCCGGCAAGTGCAGGTAGAGATTGCCGCCTTGGGAGACGTTCAGCAGTTGCATGCCCACTCCGATGCCGAAGACCGGCAGTCGGCGGTCGGCGATCAGTCGCATGAGCATCCGGTCGAAAGTCTCGCGGCGAGGCTCCAAGGCGCGGACGCTGGGGTGCAGCATGAAACCGTCGCGTCGCGGGTCGAGATCGGCGCCGCCGATCAAGAGGCAACCGTCCAGCCGTTCGAGGATGGCCGACAGGTCGTCTTCGTTCTCCATGGGGGGAATCACCACTGGAATGCCGCCTGCGTTGAGCACGGCGTCGTAGTAACCAGCGGCGAGATACGAGAACGCAGGTGCTCCTTTCTGGGCAGAGCGGAATTCGGCGTTGATCCCAATCAGCGGCTTGGTACGCATTCTGGAAACTCCCTTCTACAGAAATGTGACGGCCGGTCCGTGGACCGAGGCAAGAAAACTACGGGTCCCCTCAGGTTCGCAACTCGACCAGCCCACAGGCTGACCGAGTGATTTCCCTATCTCCCTGAATCTCCGTGAGAGCCCGACTGAGCGAGTCCGACGCGAGTCGTCGGACGTGATGGGGCGAGAAGATAGCTCGCGTTTTTCAATCGGGCCAGCGCCTAACCAGATTTTGGGAAGACCGTTTCAAAGGCTACTAGGGAGTGTGCTAGCATGCTGTGCTAGCATTCGTGCGGAGGACTTTGTTGATCAAGGAGGTCGAGTATCTCGGGCGTGCGAATGAGTGTTTGGTTTCGGCCTATCGTGAAGCTATGGAAAGAGTTGCGTGGTGAATCACGGCTGTCGGCCGCCCTGACGCTCAATGCTTCGCCGACGAACGACTCGATAAATTCGCCCCGCCTAGGCCGGCTGCGGGTGGTGTTTTTTTCCGCGTCGGCCTATTCTGACGACCGCCATGCAATACCAAAACGTCTGTATCGAATCGGTAGGTTATTGCCTGCCGCCGGAACGAGTCTCGTCTACGCAATTAGAGCAGCGGTTGCGCCCGCTGTACGAGCGTTTGCGTTTGCCCGAGGGGCGATTGGAGCTGATGTCGGGGATTCGCGAGCGTCGCGTGTGGCGAACGGGGGTGCTGCCGAGCGACAAGAGCGTGATCAGCGGCCAGCAAGCGCTCGTAGCCGCGAATTGGGCCCCCTCGCGAGTTGGTGCGCTCATTCATGCCTCGGTGTGTCGCGACCATCTTGAGCCGGCCACAGCCTGCAAGGTGCATCATCTACTCGGATTACCCCCCGATTGCTTGATCTATGACGTCTCGAACGCATGCCTGGGTTTGTTGAACGGCGTTCTGCAAATCGCCAACATGATTGAATTGGGGCAGATCGAATCGGGGCTCGTTTTGGGCAGCGAGGGGAGTCGAGCGCTGATGGAGGCGACGATCGATGCGCTGAATCGCGATGAATCGTTGACTCGCTCGTCGATCAAGCCCGCGTTGGCTTCCTTGACGATTGGCTCGGCGAGCGCCGCGATCTTGTTGACGCAGCGCAAGGCGAGTCAGACGGGGAATCGGCTCGTGGCAGCGGCTCGCCGCACGCATTCGCAGTTTCACGGGTTGTGCCAAAGTGGGCGCGACGAGGCGGCGGCCGATGGCATGCGCCCGCTCATGGATACCGATTCTGAACGCTTGTTAGAGGAAGGAGTGGCGACAGGGGCCGCGACTTTTGCCGATTTCCAGCGAGTGACGGGTTGGCGCCCTGGCGAGATCCAGCGCACCATCTGTCATCAGGTCGGTTCAGCGCACCGTCGTCGCATGTTGGAAACGTTTGAACTTGATCCCGAACGCGATTTCACGACGTTCGAATGGCTGGGCAACACCGGCGCGGCGGCTCTTCCCGTCTCGCTGGGCTTGGCTGCTCGCCAAGGCTGGCTTGATCAAGCCGAGCGTTTGGCTCTGCTGGGAATTGGGTCGGGCATTAACTGTCTGATGTTGGCGGTGGAATGGCGGCAGTCTTTGGTGTCGGGCATGGATGAAGCGGCGGACGCCTGTTTCGCGGGGCAAGCGACGTAGAGCCGTTGACAGATCTCCCTGCGCCCCATAGAAATCGGACTAGTTTTCCCGTTTACCGAGCGATGGCTCGGGGATTCCGCGTCGACTGCGTCGCCGCTTTGCGGGGGGTCGCACCCCGCGGCGTCGGAGTCGGCTCCCTTTCGAGACGACCGACTCATGACGACCTCCGCCGATTTAGACTCTTTGATTCCACTCCCCTTCGCGGCCTCGGGCATGAGTGTTCTGGGTCAGGGAACTTTCGCTCCTTGGGCTCTGAGTATCTCCGGCCTGGGTGACTTGACTGATTCCTCTTGGGGCACGTCCTGGGTTCAGGCGAGCGACGACGACGATGGAGGAGACAGCGGAGATGACGACGACGAGGATGACGGCTTCGACGACGATGACGATCTTGGGATCGACGATGATGGCTTAGCTCCCGCGGAACTCGAAGACTTCGACGAAGAGGACTTCGACGATGATTTCGATGACGATTTCGAGGAAGAACCCGACGACTTCGATGACGATGGCCTAGGCGGTGATGACGCCGACGACATTGGTGACGAGGAGGACGACGAAGAGTTCGACATCGAAGGGGTGCCTCCTCCCGGCGATCTCCCCGAAGAGGATATCGACTGAAATGTTTCAACCAGCGCCAGCCAACGTCAACTTCCCGTCTCAGGAACTGGAAATCCTCGACTTTTGGAAGCGGCGGCGGGTCTATGAGCAGTCCTTGGAACGCCGAGCCGGAGCGCCTCGCTTTGTCTTCTTTGAGGGCCCGCCGACCGCGAACGGCATGCCGCATCCGGGGCACTGTCTGACGCGCGCCATCAAGGACGTTTTTCCTCGCTACCGCACCATGCGCGGCTACTTGTGCGAGCGCAAGGCGGGGTGGGACACGCATGGGCTGCCGGTCGAAGTCGAGGTCTGCAAGGAACTCGGAATCCACTCGAAGGAACAGATCGAAGCGTTTGGCGTCGAGCCGTTCATTCATAAATGCCAGGAGAGTGTCTGGCGCTACATGAAGCAGTGGGAGCGGTTGACGGAACGGTTGGGCTTTTGGATCCACTTGGACGAAGCCTATGTAACGTATCATCAAAGCTTTGTGGAAAGCGTTTGGTGGTCGTTGAAGAGCCTGTTCGACCGCGGGTTGCTGTACGAAGGCCACAAGATCGTCTGGTGGTGGGCGCAAGGAGGAACGGCGCTCTCCAGCGGCGAGGTGGGGCTGGGGTATCGCGAAGTCGCTGATCCCAGCGTCTACGTCAAGTTTCCGCTGGTCGACGATCCCGGCGTGTCGCTCTTGGTCTGGACGACAACTCCTTGGACGTTGCCGAGTAACCAGTTCGCGGCCGTGCATCCGGAACTGGAATACGCGACCGTGCGTGATACGCAGACCGGCGATCGCTTGATCTTGGCGGCGGCCTTGGTCGAGACGATCGCGGGGAAAGTCAAACGCGAATTGGTCGTGGAGTCGACATGTCGTGGCGCCGACCTGTTGGGCCGCCGCTACACGCCGCCTTTCGATGGCTACTATGCTCGATCGGGCCAGACGCAGGGAACGCTCGTAGGCGGCGGCCGTCAGTACATCGCATGGCGCGTCGTCGCGGCGGAATTCGTGACGATTGATAGCGGTTCGGGAGTGGTCCATCAAGCGCCGGCGTTCGGTGAAGTCGACTTCGATGTGCTGGTGGCCGAGCAGGCTCGATTCGTGGCTGGCGAAGGCCCCGAGTTGATTTGCGCAGTTGGCCCCGATGGCAAGTTCACGTCCGATGCGCCCGCGTACCAAGGTCGTTGGGTGAAAGAGACCGACAAAGACATCTCGCGTGATCTGAAGTCGCGTGGGTTGCTGTACCACCAAGAACAGTATTTGCACTCGTATCCGTTCTGCTGGCGAGCGGACAATGATCCGTTGATTCAGTATCCCCGCCGCAGTTGGTTTATCCGGACGACTCAGTTCCGTGAGCGGATGCTGGAGAACAATCGTCGGATCAACTGGTTGCCCGAACATATTCGGGATGGTCGGTTTGGGAATTTCCTGGAATCGAACATCGATTGGGCGCTGTCGCGCGAGCGGTATTGGGGCACGCCGCTGCCGATCTGGGTCTGCTCGTCGACCGGGCGAATGGAGGCGGTGGCCAACTACGATGAATTGTTGGCGAAGCCCGGAGTGGCGGGGCACGACGTGTGGGAAGCCGCCAAGCGTGCGAAGCCCGAGTTGCCCGACGATCTGAAGGTCCACAAACCGTATATCGACGCCGTCACGTATGACTCGCCGTTCGCAGCCGGTGCGCGCATGAAGCGAGTCACCGAGGTGATCGATTGCTGGTACGATTCGGGCGCCATGCCCTTCGCTCAATGGGGCTATCCGCGACAAAACGCCGACAGATTTCGCGAGCAGTTTCCCGCGGACTTCATTAGCGAGGCCATCGATCAGACTCGCGGGTGGTTCTACAGCCAACTCGCGATCAGCACCATGCTGTTTGGCGAGTCGCCGGTCGCGGCGGACTCGATGGAAGCCGAACCCACTGCGTCCCAATCAGTGCCAGCCAAGTCAGTGCCAGCCAAGTCAGTGCCAGCCAATTCAGTGCCAGCCAATTCAGTGCCAGCCAATTCAGTGGCGGGCGGCGAAGCGACCGAGTTCCCGCATCCGTTTCGTAACTGCATCGTTCTCGGCCTGATGTTGGGCGAGGATGGACAGAAGATGTCCAAGAGCAAGCGGAATTACCGCGAGCCGCAGGAGATCTTCGACCGCTATGGCGCCGACGCCTTACGTTGGTACTTCTTTGCCAATCAGCCGCCGTGGACATCGATCCGTTATCGCGAGCAGGCGATCAAGGACAGTATTCCCGAGTTCCTGCTGCGGTTGTGGAATTGCTACAGCTTCTTCGTCATCTACGCCAATATCGATGGCTTTGACCCCGCGGAACGGTTGGCGGGGCAAGTTGGCCAACTAGGTCCGGATAGTCTGTCATCGGCTCGCGGTTATCGCCCGCGGCAGGAACGCGGCGAACTGGATCGCTGGATTTTGAGCGAAATGCATCGGACGGTGGCGGCCGTGGTCGAGCGGATGGACGCTTACGACAACTACGGCGCGTGTGCTCGGCTGACCGAATTCGTGGACGCGCTGAGTAACTGGTTTGTGCGCCGGAGCCGGGACCGATTTTGGTCGCCTGATCGCGAGTCGATCGAGAAACTGGACGCCTATTGGACGTTGTACGAGTGCCTGTTGACGACCGCCAAGCTGATCGCGCCCTTCACGCCGTTTCTCGCCGAGTCGCTTTGGCAGAACTTGGCGGGCGTATTCGGCGAGCGGGCGACGGAAAGCGTCCACTTGTGCGACTACCCAACGGCGGACGCGAGTGCCGTTGATGAAACACTGTCGCAGCGCATGAAGTTGTTGCGCGACATCGCCTCGCTGGGCCGGTCAGTGCGTATGGACAATAAGTTGAAGGTGCGACAACCGTTGGCGCAGGTCGAGGTGATCTTGTCGAGCGCTACGCATCAGGCTTGGTTGGAAACGCACGATGATCTTCTACGCGAAGAATTGAATGTCAAGCGCATTCACTATACGCGGGAAGCTCGCGAGTACATCACGTATTTGGTGCAGCCGAATTTTAAGCGGCTTGGACCACGGATCGGCAAGTTGTTGCCGGGCGTGAAGCAAGCGTTGGGGCAAGCCGATGGCGCCTCGCTGCTAGAGCAGTTGACCGCTACGGGGAAAGTGTTGTTGGCCGTAGGGGCTGAGCAGGTCGAGTTGGATAACGAGGACATCCAGGTCCGGTTGCAGGCAAAGCCGGGCTGGGCCGCCGCGCAGGGCGCCGGCTGCGTCGTGGTCTTATCCACGGAGTTAACCCCCGCACTAGTGCGCGAAGGATTAGCACGCGATCTGATCCGACTGATCCAAGATCAACGCAAGGAACTCGATTTGAACTATACCGATCGAATTCAGGTGCGGGTGGCGACGGAAGCCGACGAGGTGGCCGCCGCCGTCGAAGAGAATCGTGATCTGATCGCCGCCGAAACCCTGACCACTGAACTACAGGTCGCGCGAGAAGCGATTACCGAAACAGTCGAGTTAGGCGACCACGCCATCCAACTAACCGTAACCAAAGCCTAGCCCAAACAAAAGAGCAATCACCGACCGCCCCAAGCGTCATCAAGTTCCTCCCGCGCACTCGTAAAACGCCAATGACCAATGACCAATGACCAATGACCAATGACCAATGACCAATGACCAATGACCAATGACCAATGACCAAAAAACCACATCCGCGGCAGTCTTGATCTCAGGCGGAGGAACGACGCTTCGTAATTTGTTGGTGCGTCGAGCCGCGGGCGATCTGCCGCTCGAGGTACGGTTGGTGGTGTCGAGCAGTCCCAAGGCCAAGGGCTTGGTGTACGCGTCGGAAGCGGGGATTCCCTCGGTCGTGTTGGCTCGAGCGGATTTCGCCGACGATGCGGCTTATGGTACGGCGGTGTTCGATGCGTGCCGTCGAGCGGAAGTGGATTGGGTCGTCATGGGCGGCTTCCTGAAGTTCGTCCCGATCCCTGAGGATTTTGCGAACCGAGTGGTGAACATCCATCCCGCCCTGATTCCCGCTTTTTGTGGTGCGGGCATGTATGGACACCATGTGCATGAAGCCGTGCTCGAGTATGGTGCGAAGGTCAGTGGTTGCACGGTCCACTTTGTGGATAACCAGTATGACCACGGGCCGATTATCTCGCAGCGAGTGGTCCCGGTCCTTGAAGGCGACACTCCCGACATGCTCGCCGCACGAGTGTTCGAGGCCGAGTGTGAAGCTTATCCAGAAGCGCTGAGGCTTTTGGCGGCTGGTCGAGTGCGCGTGGTGGGCCGCAAAGTGAGTATTTTGAGGCTTGAGGCTTGAGGGCGAGCTGCTGACGAGGCTCGCAGTTTACTCAGTTACGCTCGGGTTAATTCCGGGATGGGGGCGCCGCTGTTGAGGATCGGCACTGGACGTCCCGTGAAGTTACGAATGGCGACGTGTTCGTAGTCGATTCCCAAATGGCGGTAGATCGTTGCCAGGAAGTCTCCCGGGCCCACTCGTCGTTCCACCGGATCTTCACCGCGTGGATCGGTCGCGCCAATCACTTGGCCTGTGCGCAGGCCGCCGCCGGCAAATAGCATCGAGTTGGCTCGCGGCCAATGGTCGCGTCCGGGTTGAACCGTTCCGGCCGGGGCGCTGGCCACTCCCTCGCCGCTGCTGGCGACATAGCTGATTCGCGGCGTCCGCCCGAACTCGCCAGTTACCACCACCAGCACTCGCTTGTCGAGACCCCGGGCGTAGACGTCTTCGATTAACGCCGATACCGCCTGGTCGAAATAGGGAGCGCGAAACTTAAGAGCATCGAAGACATGGTGATTGACGGCGTGGTCGTCCCAGTTCGCGACACGCCCACACAAGGGGCCGTCAAACTCGGTTGCCACAATATCGACGCCCGCTTCGACCAATCGTCGAGCCATCAGGCATTGCTGGCCCCATTGATGGAGGCCATAGCGTTCGCGAGTGGCCACGGGCTCTTGAGTCAAGTCGAACGCCTCTTTGGCAACGGGGCTTGTCAAGAGATTTAACGCTTGGGCTTCGAATTGGTCGACGGCGGCCAGAGTACCAGAGGCATCCATGTCGCGCCGTAGATGATCGACTGCTTGCTTGAGTGAAAGCCGCTCGCGAAAGCGTGCCTGTTGATCGGCGGGCAAGCCAATATTGGGCACTTGGAAGTTGGGACGACTTGGATCGCCCGTGACTGCGAACGGCTCGTAGGCCGGTCCAAGGTAGGTAGCGCCGGCGATGGTGAAGTTGTCGTATCGATCCACCGGGTTGACCGAGACGTAATTGGGGATCGTGCGTGCTGGGTCGCGACGTAGATAGCTCGCGATGGTCATCCAATCGGGCAAGACGGGGGTGAGTTTGTCTTGGGGGTCCGGATCGCCTGCCAGAACTTGGAGGGAACCGCCCGGGTGACCTCCGCCCGTGTGAGCGACCGATCGCAAGAGCGAATACCGGTCGGCCATCGTGGCGAGACGCGGCAGCAATTCACCAATGCGGATGCCGGGAACATTGGTGTCGATCGCCGTGTACGGCCCTCGAAATTCAGACGGAGCGTCGGGCTTGGGATCAAACGTCTCCAGATGGCTCGCGCCGCCTCGCAACCAAACCAGAATCACCGCGGTGTCGGACCTCGAGGTCCGTGCCGCTTGCGTCCGCAGATTCATCAGCCCCGCAAGACTGAGCGAGCTGAAGCCAGTCAAACCGGCTCGCAGAAATTCACGTCGGATCATGGGAGAAGCCTGCTTCACTGGTCACTAGTCATTGGTCACTAGTCATTGGTCACTAGTCATTGGTCACTAGTCATTGGTCACTAGTCATTGGTCATTCGTCATTGGTCATTCGTCATTGGTCATTCGTCATTGGTCATTCGTCATTCGTCATTCGTCACGGCAGGCGTTTTTTCGGGAGAACGAGTCATTAGCGAGCAATCAGAAGTAATAGACACGGGACCAAAGACCAACAACCAACAACTAATGACCAATGACCAATGACCAATGACCAATGACCAATGACCAATGACTAATGACTAACTCAGTTCTGGGATTGGGCGTCCACCTTCGGTGACGATGGGGATGGGGCGGCCGCGCGAGTTGGTCCAACTGGCGTTCAGGTCGATGCCGAAGTAGCGGAAAGTCGTGGCGGCCAAGTCTTGTGGTCGGACCGGGTTCGACTGAATGTCGCCGCCGCGTGAATCGGTCGAGCCGACGACCTGGCCGTGACGCAAACCGCCGCCCGCGACGACCATCGACATGACGTTCGTCCAGTGGTCTCGGCCCGCTTCCTTGTTGATCACTGGCGATCGTCCAAACTCACCCATCATCATCACCAGCGTGCTGTCGAGCAGCCCGCGCTGTTCCAGGTCGGTGATCAGCGTGTGCAGCGTTCGGTCGACGCTGGGTAAGAGTGGGGTGAGGCCTTTTTCGATGCCGCCCCAGCGGACATTGTCGCCATGGTGGTCAAAGTAACCCCACGCGCCGCTGACCAAGACGAAGGAGACGCCCGATTCGACGAGTCGGCGGGCGAGCAACGCTTTCTGGCCGATACTGTCATCGCCGTAGGCCGAACGAGTTTCCGGCTTTTCAGCGGAGACATCGAAGGCCTGTTGCACTCGACCGGATAGGACCATTTCATAAGCTTGGCGAGTGTATTGGTCTAATCGTTCCAGCGACTTGTTGGACTCCAGGCCGCGTCCGAAGCGGTCTAGCGATTGCCTCAATTGATCGCGGTCCGACAGGTGTGGAATGGTCACGCCTGAGGGCATGCCGAACTTGCCTGCTAGTTCGTTACCCTTCACCGGCGAGTAGTTCTGTCCCATCTCGCCGGCTTCCCAGACGTCGGCGACCCAAGAGTCGGCGAGTCCCACGAATGCGGGCAGGCTGGGATGGTTTGGACCTTTGAATTTTGCCACCACGGATCCCATGGAGGGATATCCGGCGCCATCCCGACCGTCGTCGCTGCGGCGAGCGAGTGGGTTGCCGGCCTGCATGGTTATTGGGGTGTGGTTGCTGGCGCGGCAGTCGACCGAACGCAGGATCGTCAGTTTGTCGGCGATTGAAGCTTGTTTGGGCAGGTGTTCGCTGAATTGCACGCCCGGAATCTTCGTCGGAATGACCCCATAGGGCCCGCGGATCTCCTGAGGCGCCTCGGGTTTGGGATCCCACATATCGATGTGGCTGGGACCGCCGGAGAGCCAAAACAGGATGACAGATTTGGGTGAGCCATTACGACCGGCGGTCGAAGCATCACGGGCGCTGAGCAATTGGGGAAGTGTCAGGCCGCCGAGTCCTGCGAGGCCAACTTCCAGAAACCACCGTCGAGAACCAACTCGAATCAACGACGAGCGCGAACCGGGTGCTGGCAGGATAGGCATAACAGAGCGTCCTTGTGGGTGGGATGCAGCACGGAAGGTAAGGCCCGCGACCCAGGTGGTCGTCAAGGCAACTGAGAAGCCGACCCGCCCCGGCCGATTTCCAAGTCCTCCCTAAGTTATCAGCATTTCCCGATGGGTTCAATGAGAATTGCCATCTTCCAAACACAACAGAGCCCGACCCGCGAACCCGACCCGCCCCCCAACAACCAACAACCAATGACCAATGACCAATGAAAACTTTCTCCCATCGCTTGCTTGTTTTCTGTCGCAGCGACGCGCATAATCGTGCAGGTGTTAAATCGAAGCGGATTGGCAGTTTGGGTGGGTTGTGGCGAGTATAACGATGCTGGTCGACGACCGTCGCTCCCGATTATTGGAATTGGTGCGATTGCGCGGATTTGCCGCGTTGCCAGACTTGGCCAGCGAGCTGCAAGTGTCGGAATCAACTGTCCGGCGCGACCTAGATTACCTGGAGGAGACCGGATCGGCGAAACGGACGCATGGCGGGGTCTTTTACACGGGCCCTTCGCCAAAGCTCCACGACATCGATCGGCGGCAGGAAGCGAATTGGGGGCGGAAGCGAGCGATTGCTCGGGCTGCCGCTCCTTTGATTGAAGACAACGACACGGTGGTGCTGGGCGGGGGAAGCACGGTCTATGAATTGGCTCGGCTGCTAGTGGGCCGACCCTTACAGATCGTGACCAATTCGCTGCCGGTGGCCAACTTGTTTACATCCAGCGACAGCGCGGACTTAGTGATGATCGGCGGCTACGTGCACACTCGCACGGGCGTGTCAGTAGGACCGTATGCCGAGCACATGTTGGCCGAGTTGACGGCTCGGCGAGCCGTGTTGAGCGTCGCGGGGGTCACGGAACGAGGCTTTTTTAATAGTAATTTGCTCTTGGTGGAAACTGAACGGGCGATGATGCGGGCGGCGGACGAGGTGGTGGTGGTCGCGGACAGTACCAAGTTCGGCCGCACCAGCCTTGCTCGACTGTGCGAGCTTTCGGACATCGACACGTTGGTGGTGGACCAGGGGTTAGACACAAAGTGGCTGGATTGTCTCCACCAAGCGGGTGTGCGAGTGGTGGTGGCGAACGAGTCAACGGATCACGCGGGGGGATCGGCATGAGTGCGGCGGCAACATGGGATCGAGGAGCAATTGAGGCGATCGTGCGGCAGATTGTGCTGCAGAACATGCCCACGCAACGTCGAGGCGCTGATCCAGCGGCCTATCAACCCAATCTGGTGGTCAGTATTTCCGCGCGACACTGTCATCTGACAGACGAGCACGTGGAAATTCTGTTTGGAGCGGGGAAAAAACTGACTCCGGGCAAGGCGCTGTACCAGGACGGTTTTTACGCGGCGGAAGAAACGGTCATGATCGTGGGCCCGCGTCGGCGAATGTTGCCGACGGTGCGAGTGCTGGGACCGACGCGGCCAGCCAGCCAAGTCGAGTTGGCTTTCACCGACTCGATTTCCTTGGGCATCGACGCCCCGGTGCGGCACAGCGGTCAAATCCAAGGCACACCGGGCTGCGTCCTGGTGGGGCCCAAGGGCGTTGTCGAATTGACTCAAGGAGTGATTCGAGCTGCTCGACACGTCCATATGAACATGCGAGACGCCGAGTACTACGGCGTGAAGAACGGCGACTTCATGAAGCTGCGGATTGAAGCCCCGCAATGCTCGGTCGTCTTCGAAGATCTACTCGTCCGGGCGGACCAGACGAGCAAGTTGGAAGTGCACATTGACACCGACGAGGGGAACGCCTGCTTCCTCGACAGCGCGACGAAGGTCGAGTTGTTCAAGCAGGATCCGCCGTGCGGCTGCAAATCGAAGCACTAGTTTGTGGTGGCCAGTTTTTTGGCGAATGAGTGGGGTTTTTCGGGAGTATTAGCATCATGGCAAAGTCTTTGGAAGCGTTGGGCATGATCGAGACCAAGGGGTTCATCTGCCTGGTCGAGGCGACCGACGCGATGCTCAAAGCCGCTAACGTCCAGTTCTTGGGCTGGGATAAGGTGGGCAGCGGGTTGGTGTCGGCTTTCGTGACCGGCGACGTGGCGGCGGTGAAGGCCGCGACCGACGCGGGCGCCGCGGCGGCGGGGCGAATTGGCGAAGTGGTCAGCGTGCAAGTGATTCCACGTCCGCACGAGGATTTGGACATCGTGTTGCCGCCTCCTTTCAAGCGCGGCGTCGCCAAGAGCAAGTCGGACGAGTAGTCCGCGGCGATGACGAGCGTGCACTTCGTGAATGAGATCAACAGAACTTTTCGTTAAGAGGGGATAGATTCCATGCAGAGCGCCATTGGATTGGTGGAGACAAAGGGATTGATCGCGTTGGTCGAAGCGACCGATGCGATGGCCAAGGCGGCCAACGTGAAGATCGAACGCCGAATCGGCATCGGCGGCGCGCTGGTGACGACCATCGTCAGCGGCGACGTCGGCAGCGTGCGCGCGGCCGTCGAGGCGGGTGCGCAGGCCGCTCAGGCAGCCGGCGAATTGGTGGGCAGCCACGTGATTCCGCGGCCCGCCGAAGGCTTGGTCGAAGCCTTCATGTCGTAAACGACCTACCCCCAGCAAGGAGCCCCGCGGATCATGAAGATCTTGGTCGCTAACCTCGGTTCTACGAGCTTCAAGTATCGTCTATTCGACATGACCGACGAGCGTCAATTGGCGCGCGGCGGGATTGAACGGATCGGCGCGCAAGAGAGTAAGGTGTTTGTCGAGATCGGGGCGCATCGCCGCGAACTCGTCGCTCCGGTGCCCGACCACGCGGTCGCCGTACGCCAATGCCTCGAACAGCTCACAGATCCCCAGCACGGATGCCTGAAGGACGCGGCGGAGGTCGCGGCGATCGGCTTCAAGGCAGTGCATGGGGGGCGAGTGAGTGGAGTGCAGCGGGTGACGCCCGATGTCCTGGCCGCGATGGAAGAGATGAACCAGGTGGCGCCGGCCCACAATCCGCCTTACATCCGCGCGATGCGGTTGCTTGCGGAACGGCTCCCCGAAATTCCGCTCGTCGCCGCCTTCGAAACGGGCTTCCACGCCACAGCGCCCGACTCGAACCGTTATTACCCCATTCCGTTTGAATGGGCCGAGCGGTTTCATGTGAAGCGCTGGGGGTTCCACGGGGCGAGCCATCGGTACATCGCGAATCGGATCGCTGACTTGCTGGGACGCGAGGATCTCGCGGTAGTTTCTTGCCATTTGGGTGGTTCGAATAGTCTGTGTGGCATTCGCGGTCGGAAGAGCGTCGCCACCACCATGGGGATGAGTCCTCAATCGGGCTTGCCCCACAACAATCGAGTCGGCGACTTTGATCCCTTTGCGATCCCCGTGATCATGAAGGCGACCGGCAAGTCGCTCGACGAAGTCTTGCACGACCTCGCTGAAAAAAGCGGGTTGCTGGGACTCAGCGGCGTCAGCGGCGATATTCGCGATCTCGAAGAGGCGGCAGCGGCCGGGAATGCCCGCGCTCGACTGGCGCTCGATGTGTTCGCGGCGGAAATTCGTCGTCACCTCGGCGGGCTGCTCGCCGAATTGAACGGCGCCGACGTCGTCGTTTTCACCGGAGGCATCGGCGAAAACGCCAAGCAAGTTCGCGAAGCGGTCGTGGGCAACCTCGGCCGACTCGGCATTCGACTCGATCCTGCTCGAAACGCGTCAGCGCGGGGCGAGTGCCGGATCAGTGCGGACGACAGTCCAACTCAAGTCTGGATTGTGCCCACGAATGAAGAACTGATTGTCGCTCGCCAATCCTGCCAGTTGCTCCAAGGGAAGTGAAGCGTCGAACGGGAACGTCTCGCAGGAGATGATCCCGCCACGATATTGTCGCGAGGTTCGCTGCATGTTTGTCGCCAAAGTGACCGGTTCACTGGTTTCGACCCAGAAAGTCGACTCGATGGTCGGCTATAAGCTGTTGGTCGTCGAGCCATACCGGGTTGATCCCACGAATCGCGAGTCGCTGGCGACCACGGGGCGAACCTTTATCGCGGTCGACATGCTGGGCGCCGGTGAAGGGGATTTTGTCCTCATCACGCAAGGCTCCAGCGCGCGACTCACTCCAGAAACCAAAAACCTACCGATTGACACGATCGTCATTGGCATCGTCGACCACGTGCATGTCGAGCAGCATTGCGTGTACTCGCGGGAACAACGATCCATCTGACTTTCACGGATACCTATAAGCCATGGCTCAGCAGATCAACGAAGAACTGATTCGCAACGTCGTCGCCCAAGTTTTGGCGCAAGTGGGACAAGTGCCTGTCAGCCGAGCTCCCGTCGTGGCGGCTCGCCGCTTCGAAGGACGCCACGGCGTCTTCACCTGCGTGGACGAAGCGGTCGCGGCGGCGCGAGACGCCTTCGAGCAACTGTCGGAACGAACGATCGAAGAGCGAAAAGGGATCATTCAGATCATCCGTCGCATCGCCATCGACAACTGCGTCGAACTCGGCACGATGGAGATGAACGAAACCAAGATCGGCCGCTTGCCGCACAAGATCGAAAAACTGAAAGCTCTGGGTGAACGCACGCCGGGCGTAGAGTTTTTGCGGAGCGAGGTCTTTAGCGGCGACCATGGACTGGCAGTGATCGAACACGCGCCGTTCGGAGTGATCGGTGCGATCACTCCCGTGACGCATTCGCTCCCCACGCTGACCGGTAACGCCGTCAGCATGATCGCGGGCGGCAACACGCTGGTGGTGAACCCGCATCCCAGCGGCAAGAAAGTCGCGACCGAAGGGGTGCGACGGTACAACCGCGAAATCCTCAAGCAATACGGCATCGACAATCTGATCACGATCATCAGCGAACCGACGCTGGATTCAGCCGCGGCCATCTTCAAGAGCCGCGGTGTGGCGCTGATCTGTGTCACGGGCGGACCCGCGGTCGCTCGAGCGGCGCTGAACAGCGGCAAGCGAGCTGTCGTCGCCGGTCCTGGCAACCCGCCTGTCGTGATCGATGAAACGGCCGATCTCGATCGCGCCGCTCGTTCGATCATTCAAGGCGCTTCGTACGACAACAACTTGCTCTGCATCGCGGAGAAGGAAGTGTTTGTCGTCGCTTCGGTCTTCGATCGCATGATGGATGCCATGGATCGAGCCGGGGCTGCTCGCCTCAGCACTCGCGAGATCGAAACCTTCACTCGCAACGCCATCGTGCAGGTGGGTGAAGGCGATCATCGCCACGACGCCCCCTCGAAGGATTTCTTGGGCAAAGACGCCGCCGTGCTGGCCAAGGGCGCTGGCCGCACGGTTTCCGACAAAGTCGAATTGCTGTTCGGCGAAACCGATTTCTCGCACCCGTTTGTCGGCGTCGAGCAGATGATGCCCTTCGTGCCTTTCGTGCGAGTTCGCGATGTGGATGAAGCAATCCAAAAGGCGAAGGAAGCCGAGCACGGGTTCCGCCATACCAGCATCATGCACTCGAACAATGTTCGTAACTTGACCCGCATGGGCCGAGCGCTTGACACGACTTTGTTCGTGAAGAATGGCCCATGCATGGCCGCCCTGGGACTCGGCGGAGAAGGTTACCTTTCCTTCTCGATCGCTGGTCCGACGGGCGAAGGCGTCACCACGCCGCTGACTTTCACGCGTGAACGCCGCTGCTCGATGATCGAAGACCTCCATATCCTCGGAAAGCGTGGGGTGTGACGTGCAGGTTGCGTTCGTCCTGGGCAATGCTACGAGCACCGTGAAGCACGAGTCACTGCGAGGGCAGAAACTGCTGCTCGTCCAGCCGCTCGCCGCCGACGGCTACTCGCCTGACGGCGATCCTTTGCTCGTGGTCGATACGGTCGGCGCCGGGGCGGGCGAACGAGTAATGATCACCAGCGACGGCAAGTTTACGAGGGAATGGGTCAAGTCGGATAAGTCGCCCGCCCGCTGGGCGACCATTGGAATTTGTGACGAACGACCGCAAAGGTAGCGACAGTAATCCACGGAAAGAACTCCGCAAGAACGGATCGAGACGCAAAGATGACCATTGAGTCGTTGGACATAGACCGCATCGTGCGAGAAGTCGTACGGCGGTTAGCCGAGTCGCGAGTGGGAGAGGTGGCCGAGGCCGCCTCCCCTGCCCCGTCGACATCGCGCCACGACTCGGCTGCTGGGGCATCGGTCACGGCCGTGAAGCCGCAGGTCAAAGGGGCAACGCCACATGCTGGCGGCGAGTCGCAAGAAGCTTGGCGGCTTACCACGCGACTCGTGACCTTGGAATCGCTCGCTGCTCGACCCGCGTCGGCCCGCATTTTGTCGGTCGCTCGCGGAACGGTCGTGACTCCCGCCGCTCGCGACCAACTGCGCCAGTGGCGAATCGAACTGAAATTTGTCGAAGCGGTTGGCGGCGAGGTGGCTAAGCGTAGTGCCGCCCCCGTGGGCAAACTGTATTTGCATGGCGCGACCGGCGTAAAGATCTCGGCGTCGCTCGTGAAATCGCTCGGTTCGTTGGGCTGGGCGATCGAACCCTTGGTGCCTGCGCCATTGCCCCAGGCCATCGCTGAACTCGCGGCCGTGTTGGGAGAGCCAACTCGAATAGGCGTGTTGCTCACGCCCGATCGAGACTTATCGCTGTGCCTTGCGAACCGTTGGTCGACGGTGCGAGCGCTGGCGGTGGACGACAAGGCAATTGGCGTCAAGGCTTCCATCGAAACGGCCGTACGACAGTGGGGAGCGAACCTGCTGGTGTTGGATCATCGTCGAGCGAGCGAGCCCACGCTCCGCGGGTGGATCGAGGGGTTTGCAAAGCTAGGCCCCCGCGATTGCCCGCCGGAACTGAAGAAATACTTGGCACGTTCATAAAAGAGAATTGGGTCGCGCGGCTGCTCGTCCGGTCCGCGAAGTTGAACTTGGTGACGAACAAACGTTGTTCGGGTGGGATGTAAGGAATCGCGAATGCGAGTTGGCAAGGTCATCGGAACCCTGACGCTGAGCAGCAGTCATCCAACTTTCTTGGGTGCTCGCTTGCGGCTGGTTGTTCCGCTGTCGCTCGCAAACATCGCTGGCGATGCTCCGCCGACCGCTGAGCCGATCGTCATTTGGGATGAACTGGGGGCAGGCGAGGGACAGTGGGTTGCCATCAGCGAAGGTCCCGAGTCGGCTCAACCATTCAAACCGGCTGTGAAGCCGATTGATGCCTACGCCGCCGCGATCCTGGACGACGTCTCCATCCGCGTTCCGCTTCCCAAGAAACCCGCATCCGAAGCCCCCTCCTCCGAAGCCACTGCACCAAACAAGACCTGACGCTACTGATTTTCTGACCGTCATTTCACACTAAACAGCAATTCGCAAACGCGAATCCAAAGTCAACCTCCTTTTACCGACGAGTGACATAGAGCCATGGTGAATGCTCATCAAATCAAGAAAGACATTTGTGAGATCGGTCGACGCCTTTACAACAAAGGATTCGCGGCCGCGAACGACGGAAACATTACCGTCCGCATCGGCGAGAATGAAGTGCTGTGCACTCCCACGATGCACTCGAAGGGATTCTTGGTCCCGGACGATATCAGCCTGATCGACATGACGGGCAAGCAACTGGCAGGTCGCAAGAAGCGATCGAGCGAAGCGCTCTTGCACCTGGAGATCTACAAGCAGCGTCCCGACGTGAAGAGCGTGGTGCATTGCCATCCGCCGCATGCGACCGCGTTCGCCGTCGCTCGCGAGCCGATTCCGCAATGCGTGCTTCCCGAGGTCGAGGTCTTCTTGGGCGACGTCCCGATCACTCGCTACGAAACTCCGGGCGGCAAGGAGTTCGCCGAGACCGTGTTGCCGTTCGTGACCAAGACGAACGTCATCATCTTGGCCAATCACGGCACGGTCAGTTACGGCGTGGATGTCGAACAGGCCTACTGGTGGACCGAGATCTTGGACGCGTACTGCCGCATTTTGATGCTGGCGAAGGATCTGGGGCGAGTTCACTATTTCGACGAGAAGAAAGAGCGAGAACTGCTGGATCTGAAGCAGAAGTGGGGCTGGTCCGATCCCCGCAACACCGAAGAGTTCAAGAACTGCGATATCTGCGCGAATGACATCTTCCGCCACAGTTGGCAGACGTCGGGCGTGGAGCGCAAGGCGTTTGATGCGCCCCCTGCCATGGGACCCAAGTCGGTTAGCCCTGCTCCCGCCGCGGCACCGGCAGGCTCGGCGGAACAAGAGAAGTTGGTGCAGTTGATCACTGATCGCGTGTTGGAGGCGCTGCGTCGAGCTTAGGCAGTCGGACTCCCCCGCATTGATTCAGGTTGTCCGGTCGACCATGATAAGTCGATCGGGGGCCTCGGTAGGAAGCCGTGAACACGCACGTGTTGCCCGTGCCTCCGTCAATCTGCGAGCTTTTCGACGATGACGGAAACATCCCTCAGCCTGATGGACTCTTTACGTCGCGATTCTCGCGACGAAGATTGGCAGCGGTTGGTTGAGCTATACTCGCCGCTGATACGTGGGTGGTTACGTCGTCGAGGTGTCCATGAACACGATGCCGACGATGTGGCTCAAGAGGTCTTTAGCGTCGTCATTCGACGCTTCCCCGAGTTCGAACGCAATCCGCAAGCTGGTTCGTTTCGCGCGTGGCTACGCACCATCACTGTCTTTTGTTTGAGGGACTACTGGCGTTCACCAAGGTCTCGCAAACAGTCGACGGGCGCGTCCAGTTTCTTGGAAGAACTGGGGCAATTGGAGGATCCAACCAGTCGGTTGAGTCGCGAGTGGGACGAAGAGCACGATCGCCATGTGACTCATCGCCTCCTCGAGATGATACGGCCCGACTTTGAGGATCGAACTTGGCGAGCCTTTGTCGCGGTCGCCGTCGATGGTGCGAAACCGGCCGATGTCGCTTCGACGCTCGGAATCTCCGTCAACGCGGTACTGATTGCTAAGTCTAGAGTATTGGCTAAGTTACGTGATGTCGGGCGAGGTCTGCTCGAATAGATTCAGGCCTTGATCGCAATTTTTCTGAAAGGCTGCGGCTCGACCTACCATTTTCCTAGCAAGTGGCTCGCTTTGCCGCGTCGTCGGTACGTGCCGGGCCGGCCACAAAACTCGGTGAGGCGAACCATGTTGCCCGCGACTTCGACGACATCGCATCCAACCTGGGAAACGTTGCGTCTCTTTGGGCTCGGCATGTTGCCCGCAGAGGAACGCGAGGCGGTGGAGCGTCATGTCGAGGAATGTGCCGAGTGCTGTGAATCGTTGACTTCCATGCCCAACGATACGGTGCTCGACCGTTTGCGCGCGGGGACCACCGCGACCTATCTGCCTAACGAAGCCCCTCCCTCCGTGTCGGTCGCAATTTCACCTGCCGGCATTCCTCCCGAGTTGAATGACCATCCTCGATACCGAATCGTCCGCCAATTGGGCGCCGGCGGGATGGGGGTGGTGTATCAGGCCGAGCATCGTTTGATGGAACGCCCCGTGGCGCTCAAGGTCATCAGTCGCTCGTTGGTTGGGAATTCGCAAGCGATTCGACGCTTTCAGCTCGAAGTCAAAGCGGCGGCCAAACTCTCTCATGCCAACATTGTGGCGGCCTTCGATGCCGAGCAAGCGGGCGACCTGCATTTCCTGGTGATGGAATATGTCGAAGGGATCAGCTTGTCGCGGCAAGTGGAAAAACGCGGTCCGCTGCCTGTGCACTATGCCTGTGGATTTGCGCGACAAGTTGCCCTCGGTTTGCAACACGCTTTCGAAAAAGGAATGGTTCACCGAGACATCAAGCCGCAAAACTTGATGGTAACCAAAGCGGGGCGAGTGAAGATACTTGACTTTGGTCTTGCTCGTCTGGCCCGCGAACAGGGCGAGTTGGAGCCTGTCGCCGCCGAAGGACTCTTGCCATCCTCTCCGCAGCCTCTCGCGGGGCACGCAGGACTAACGGCGGCCGGCGCGACCCTAGGAACGCCTGACTATATCGCTCCCGAGCAGATCGCGGATTCGCGGTCGGCCGATATCCGCTCGGATATCTACAGCCTAGGTTGCTCTCTCTATTTCCTGCTGGTCGGTCATCCGCCCTACCCTGTTGGCACGGCGGTCGACAAACTGATCGCTCACCGCCGCGGCTGTCCCAAACCGATTCGAGATCTGCGCCCCGAGATTCCTGTTGAGGTAGCGGCGGTTGTCGAAAAGATGATGAGTAAGTCGCCCGCGGATCGCTACGCGACTCCCAGTGAAGTGGCCCAGGCACTGGCGCCGTTCGCTCGACCGGCCCCCGCGTCGACGATCGTCGAAAATCGCACGCCCTTGGCGGTGGTTACGGCGGATGTAGATCCGCTCGGACCTGCCCCCGCGGCACTCGATTTTGAAACGCTCGTCTCGCTCGCCAACACCGCGGGACCGATGCCGCACACTGGGATGCAACCTGCAAGTCGGCCGAACGCGATGGAGTCGCTTCGCGCGCAGGTGGTTAGTCTTGGCAAGAACCGAACCACTCAATGGGGACTTGGGGCGATCGGAGCATTGGTGACCGTGGCCATGTGCGTAACTTGGCTGGTCTTGGGCTCGACCAACGACCCGTCGACTTCTCCCTCAACGAATCCAGATTGGCCTAAGCAAACTTGGTCGAGTCCTGCTCCGAGCCAAGGTCAAGCGAGCGGCGACCGAAGAGGGCCCACGAACACTGGCTCTACCAACGCGAACGCCGGGAACTCGATGGCCCAAACGAATCGGATCGCTCAGCCCGAAGGCGCCTCGTCCGCCGCTAGTTTACCGATGGCATCGGGTCCGGCGTTGCCTCCGCCGCGGGTCTTGATCGTGATCCCTCACCAAAATCTGTACTATCCTGATTTGGGTGAAGTCGAAACCGCCTTGCGGCGCATCGTTCCTTCGTGCCGCATTACGATCGCCTCGTCGCGACGTGAGCCAGCGGCGCCAGATCCGCAGGGACGTTCACAGAATACACCGATACCCGTGGATGTGGATTTGAAGGACGCACGAGCGGCCGATTTTGACGCCGTCGTCTTCACGGGGGCGAATCCTCTGCCGAACATGGAGTTTCTCGCGGGAGGCAGCGCCTTCGATGCAACTCGCCAGTTCTTGGCCGATGCGCGACGAGAGGGATGCGTGGTAGCTGCCCTCTGCGGCGGCATCGCCGTGCTCGCCGATGCGGGAGAATTGCGAGGCCAGGACGCGGCTTACAACAAGTTTGTTGTCGATGCCGTCCGAGCCGACCATGGCGTCACGAATTGGGACGCTCAACGACGAGTTGTCGTGAACGGGCAAACAGTCACCGCGACAGACGCGGGTGACGCTCCACGGTTTGTGCAAGAATTGTTGCGAGTCGCCAGTGCTCGCTATCTCAAGTAGTTCTTACTGTACGGCGGGCTTCTTACTGTACGACGGACTTCTTACTGTACGACGGACTTCTAGCCCGTCGATCGTCGCCACGTAAATCAGATTGGAGCCTCCTGACGATTGTCGCCGCCTTCGCACTCGCCTGTGACAAGAACTCGTCAAATCGAGGTTGACCTCGCCTGAGGGACCAACATCAGTGGATCGCCAATCGATCTACTTTCTTTGCGCGCCGCGCCAATGCCTCCCGCTGAAACACGCAGGAAACCGCACTCTCTTCCATGCGGCGCATTTCTGCGAAAGGTCCTGTCGAACGGCTGCATCTGACTGGTATCAGGCAGTTCAGCCTGATGCTCGTCGCCGTTCGACTCATCGATTCTTCGCAGAAGGAGAGACCTCATGTCCCTTTTCCATCGTTGGTTGGCTGGAGTTCACGCGTTTCGTCATCGTTGGTCACGACGCGATCGGGCGAAGGCTCGGGCCGCCTCTCAGCTTTCTCGCCGTCGCAGCATGCTCGCGTCGCGATTGCCAACCTTCGAACGGTGCGAAAACCGGGACCTTATGGCGGGCATGACCATCGGCATGAACCTCGAGAACATTGTCGATTGGTCGCCTGCTTGGACCTTCACCGATGCGTTTCAAAGTTCTCGTCCCTGGATCTCGCACGACTACGAAGTGGCGACCGGGCGTACGAATTGGCAAGGCTCTCAGCCGGTCGCCGTCGACGAGGATGGCGAGGTGACATCGCTGGCCTCGTGGACGGATGGCCAAGGACGAGTCATCGAACAACGAGTCGGCACTGTGATGTTCCGCGACCTGAACGGAGCTTATCCCGCGGGAGTCTACCGCGCCGAGTGGGATGGGACGGGCACGGTCAATTTCGGCTTTGATGCCCTGGTCATCGAGCGGGGGGTGACTGAGGAAGGACGGCAGTTTGCCAACCTCAACGTCGTCCCCAGTCAGGCAGGTATCTATCTCAGGATCGACGCTACCGATCCCGCCGATCCCGTGCGCGACATTCATGTGTGGTTGCCCGATTATCAGGGACAATCGTTCGCCGGGCAGCGTTGGACTCCTGGCGCGGACTTTTCTCCCTTTCATCCCCTCTTCAAAGAACGACTCGATGATTTTGGCATCTTGCGCTTCATGCAAGCACAAGAGACGAATACCTCGGATATTGAATCTTGGGGGGACCGCCGAGATGCACTCGATGTCCGACAGAGTTCCGGCAACAGTGGTGCGTTAGTCAACGGGATGGCTGTCGAATACATGGTCCAACTGGCGAATGAACTGGACGCCGATCCCTGGTTCAACATGCCGCATGGTGCGGACGATGAGTTTGTTCAGAATTTCGCCACCTACGTCCGTGACCATCTGGAGCCGGAACTGACAGCGTACGTTGAGTGGTCGAACGAGGTCTGGAATACCGCGCCCGGATATGAAGCCCATTCGTGGTTGACTGAGCAGACGGGGCTACTCGAGAACTCCGGCCTCACTCGATGGCAAGTCGCGGGCCAGGAGGCTGCTCGGGATCTCAATCTGTGGAGCGAAGTCTTCGTGGGGCAAGAAAGTCGATTGGTGCGGGTCGCTGGCGGATTTGCCTCGAATCCGTGGGTGACCGAGCGCGTGGTCGAGAACATGGGCGGTGCGTTCGATGCAATCGCTATCGCGCCATACTTCGGTCCGACTCCCGCCCAACGAGCGACCTACTCGGCCGCGACTACCGTGGACCAAGTCCTGGCGGATTTGAGCGACAACATCTACGGTTCGACCGCTCTGACTCTGGCTCATCAACGGATCGCCGACGAGTATAGCGCCACGCTGCGAAGAGACATCAAGTTGTTGGCCTACGAGGGAGGGCAACATTTGAATGCGTTGGGTGCGCCTTACCAAGCCGTGTTCTATGCCGCTAGCCAAGATCCACGCATGGCCGATTTAACTCGCGACTACTTGCGGCAGCAGAACGCCGCTGGCCTCGACGCTTATGTCCATTATCGTTACACGCAGCGAGATACGGCTAGTCCGTTTGGCAATTTTGGCGTGCTCACTCGGCAGGATGAATCGCTCGCCGATGCCCCCGTATACGAAGTTCTCTTGGAGGCCGCGACCGGTGAATTGTTCACTCAGGGACAGAATCTGGTGACTGTCTCGCCCGCGGATGCTCGCGGTTCAGAAATCGGCCAGGATTTAGCATTCTTCCGGTTCACTCGCGGCGGCGACCTCAGCCAGCCCTTGCTGGTGCGTTACGCCATCGGTGGATCGGCGACGCCAGGTGTGGATTACACACAACTGCCCGGCACGGTTTGGTTCCCCGCGGGACAGAACACGGCTTATGTCGCTGTCCGCCCCATCGATGATCCGACGCTCGAAGGAGACGAGTCGGTGACGGTCACGCTGCTCGGAGGCGCCGCTTATCAATTAGTGGGTGGCTCGACGGCCAGCGCTTCGGTGGGAATCGTGAGCGATGATCGTTTCGCCTTCGCTCCGACCGTCAGCGTTGTGGCCACTGATCCAATCGCCATGGAAAGCGGCCAAGATCCCGGCGTCTTCACGTTCACTCGCTCGCAAGGCGACCTCAATCGGCCGCTCACCGTCTGGTTCCAGATCGGCCAACAAACGGCCGGCGCCGACGACATCGCTCCCTTTCCTCGCCGAGTCGACTTTGCGCCGGGGCAAACGGCGGTTCGCGTGACCGTTACCCCCCAAGACGATGCCGTGGTTGAAAACCGCGAGTCTGTGACACTCGTTATCAACAACGATAATCCGAACTATCGACTCGGCGAACGCTCCGCCACCGTTCGGATTCTGGATAACGATGGTGCGACGCCACATGTCTTGCCAGTCCTGATCGTGATTTCGAACAACGACTTCTACTACCAAGAGTATGCCGATCCGCGAGTGGAACTTGAAGCGGCGGGGATTCCAGTGGTTGTCGCGGCGGGCCGACGCGAACTCTCGACTCCCCATCAGGTTTCCGGCCAAGGAGCGGATGGTGGTCGAGTGATGCCGGATATCTCGCTCGACGATGTCGTTTCGTCCAACTACTCCGCCATCTTGTTTGTCGGCGGATGGGGAGCGAGCCAGTACCAGTATGCGTTTGAGGGAACCTACTTCAACCCGATTTACAATTCGACCAACGCGATTCGCGCACGCGTCAATCAACTAGTCAACGAATTCGAGTCACAGGACAAATACGTGACGGCGATTTGCCATGGAGTGAGCATCCTGGCATGGGCCCGAGTCGACGGTGTTAGCCCCGTAGCCGGCAAGCAGGTATCAACGGCCCATTTCAACTCGCCCGCGAGCACCAATCCCTTGGCACGACTCTATCGCTGGCACTCCGAGGTCAATGGCGCTACGGTCTACACGGGCGGAGCGGTCGGAGATCCCACCACACGCGTCGACGATGTGATTGTCGACGGCCGAATTGTCACCGCCGAGAATTTCGATTCCGCGCGACTCTTCGGTCGCACCATCGCCGGTCTCCTCCAAAGCGGTGGCTAACGAGGTATATCTCGGCCACGATTTCCCTCTGTACGACGGACTTCCAGTCCGTCGCTCTGTCGTATGACGGACTTCTAGTCCGTCGCTCTGCCTGCAAATCATCGCCGTGACGAACGAGGTTTGTCAAAACGTAGAGTGCCGTCGTGCAGCCCGCTCTACACGGACCGAATCGACGGACTAGAAGTCCGTCGTACGGGGCTAGCTCTCACTCCCTCGCGCATCGACCACTGAGAACAGACTTACTCGGACAAGTGCTTCTTGTACGTCGTGATCGAAACCTGATAAGTCTTGATCCATTCCTTGACGTTCTTTTCCGTCACGCCGCCCGTGATTTCAATGTCAGCCTCCAGCACGGGGTCATTGTCCTTGTCGAGATAAGCTCGCGAGAATCGCTTGGTCTTGTTCCATTCGTTGATCCGCGAGAGCGAGATCTTGGCGCCGGAGAAACCGGCATATAACTGCATCGTCTCTTCCTTGTTGAAGATCAAGATCTTCAACCCTTCGTACTCGAAGCGGTACGTATTGTTGTCCACTTCGGTGACATCCTTCAGACCCAACTCTTGCATGATGCGTTCGATTTTGCCCGCCGTCATCTTTTCGATCACGTCACCGTCGGCCGCGGTTGCGGGCGATGACCCAGCGAACCCCAACCACGCGACCGCCAACGCCACCAGAATCCCGTTCGAAATCCCTCGCAACACGGTTGCTTCTCCTTTGCATCAAGTGCGCCATGGGGCAATTGGGTCGACTCGATTGAGCTGGCCGAAATGCCGGGGAGACGACATCGTCTCCGAATGGAGGGAGTTTAGTGGGCCGGTCGGTGGCGAGTCAACTTGATCTAGTTCCAGCGGAACAGTCGAAGAGCGATCCCGAACGAGAGAGTCGCCCAGAGAGTGAGCCCCACGATCGGGACGATCTGGGTTGAAACGGCCGCCCCGTCAATCATGATCGCCCGTAAGGCATCGATAACCAGGGTCAAAGGGAGGGCCTTAATCAGCGGCTGAGCGACCTCGGGAAAGCGGTCCGACGAGAAGAAAATGCCCGACAACACCCACATGGGGAGCATCACTAGGTTCATCAACCCCGAAACCGACTCCAACGTCTTCGCCCGACTGGCCACCAAAAGGCCAATTCCCGCAAAAGCAATCGCTCCCAGGAGAATCAGGCCCAAGACGGCGAGTAAACTCCCGTGAGTTTTCACTCCAAACGCCAACCGCGAAAAAACCAATAGCACCAAGACTTCCGGGAGCAAGAACAGCAGCCGACTGGCCATGATTGCCGCCAGAAAATGCGACCTTTTCATGGGTGTTGCCAGGAATCGCTTGAGCAGCCGGCGAATCCGCATGTCCACAATGACATAGCCGACACCCCACAAACCGCCCCCCATCAAGCTCATGCCCAGCAACCCGGGAACCAAAAAGTCGATGTAGCGTCCCCCCGGCTCCTCAAACGCCAGATCGCGAACTGGAACGGGATCACGCCGACCGGCCGCTCGCTGTAAAGCATCGTCCACGGCCGCCCGAGCGACTTGGCTCTCTTTACGCGTAAAATCGAATTGGTACTCGAATTCGCCCGACGAGCCGATGCGTACCAGCAGGTCGGTCTTGCCGGCTCGCAAACGACCGCGACCTTCCGCGTCGTCGCTGACTCGAGTTGCAAAACGGGTGGACGCTGCGAGCGCTTCGACGGTCTTATTCACCGCCTCCCCTGCCCCAATCACGTCAACTGTGAATTTCTCGGCAGGCTGATTCCGGAAGGCGATGCCCAGAGCGGTGGCCATCAGCAAAGGAAAACCGTAAACCCAGAAAACGGCTTCCGGTTCTCGGTAAAACTCGCGCAGCCTCGCCAACACCAATTGCACCAGGGCCGAGTGCTTCCAGCTTTGTCCCCAGGTTGACTGCTCACTCACCGTGCCGCCTCCCCCTCGCTGTCACTCAAAGATCGGCCAGCAACCTTGACGAATACATCTTCCAAGCTGGCGTGGCGAGTAGTAAGACCAGACAGCTCGCAGTACATTTCTGGCAGTGAATTCAATAACGCGGGAATCGCAACATGGGGTTCAGTCACCGAGAGAGTGATCCGTTCTCCCTCGTCGCGAACATGCCGCACCGCCGGGAGAGATTCCAACCTAGCCAGATCCGGTCGTGCTCCAGCTTGCGCGGCTTGCCACTGAAACTCAATCACATGATCGCCTCCCAACGAAGCGATCAACTCGCGCGGAGTCCCGATCGCCATCACGCGACCACGATCCACGATCGCCACGCGATCACAAAGTCGTTCCGCTTCCTCCAGGTAGTGAGTGGTCAAGAGTACGGTGCGTTGAGTTTCCCGAAAACCCTGGATCACTCCCCAGAGCTCGCGGCGCGATTGCGGATCGAGTCCTGTCGTGGGCTCATCCAGGAACAACAACTCGGGATCGCCGACCAAAGCGCACGCGACGGCGAGTCGTTGCTTTTGACCTCCTGAGAGTCCGCTGACTCGTGAATGCGCCTTTTCGCCGAGGGACAGTTGAGCAATCACATCGTCCGGCGCGGGACCTTGGCGGTAAAAGCTCCGAAACAATACCAGCGTCTCGCGTAGCGTGAGCTTTTCCGAAAGACGAGTTTCTTGGAGGGAGATGCCAATCCGCTGGCGAATCTCCTCATCGTCTTTCCCCCATTGCCTGCCCAGAACTTCGACCTCGCCGCTGGTCGCTGTCAACAACCCTTCCAAAATCTCAATGGTGGTTGTCTTGCCCGCGCCATTTGGGCCGAGCAATCCGAAGCACTCGCCCCGTTCGACCGTCAAGTCGATCCCCCGAACCGCCTCAACGGGCGGTTTCGCTGGGTAAGTCTTTGTCAGTTGACGACAAACGATGGCTGGCATGGAGCGAGTAAACCGAGCGAAAACAGGTAAACGATCCGATCTGTGGAGTAGGTTTTCCACCTGCCCAGTTGTAGCCGATCACGAAAAACTCGCAACAGGCGCCAAGCAGCAATAAAGTACGACGGACTTCCAGTCCGTCGGTTTAGGCCTCAATGAATGGGCTCGCCACCTCAATGTACGCTTCGGCAGTACTTGCTCTCCATTGCGAAAATGGCCAATTGAAAAAGCTTCGCGACAGGAAATTACCTATCGCGAAGCATGAATCACTTTTGATAAGAGCCGATTCCGAGGCTAATTGGCATTCTCGGTGAAATCGACTGCAGTCCCAGCGTTGGGTCGTTACGGATCGATGGAGCTAGGAACCAAAGATTCGATTAGCTCATCGATTGACGATCCCCGCTCGCCAGTGACGGAACGATCGATTCGACTAGTCATCTCTGATTTGCCTCGGCTGCCAATCTGCGCCATGACGGCGTCGTGGAAGGACTCGCGAGGCGAACCATTCAAGATCGCTCGCGGCCGTGCGGTCGTTGGCGATGACGTCGCATTGCTGTGAACTTCGTCAACACTGCCAGCCCAAGGCGCCGACAGGCGATTGTCGAATTTTGAACCCGGTCTAATTGAATCGCTCGGTAACCGGCCAAAACTCGACGATTCGTTCACTACCCACGGGTCCACAATCCCTTGAGGATTCTTGTTGGCGGCATCGAGCAGGAACATATCGCTAGCGGAAGGACTCCCTGAGGTCCTCTTTGCTGCATGTGCGTATCGGTAGACCGCATCGGTCAACGAGTCGACAATCCAGATGTCGTCGACAGAACGAGGATCGATGGCAATTCCCGTTGGGCGAGAGTTCGCTGCGTCGAGTTGCCAATTTCCAAGGTGCTTCCCACCTACGGTGTACTTGAACACTCGGTCAATCGTAGGAGTATCGTTGACAATCCACAGAAAACGACCATCCGTGGTAATGTCGGTTGCATCGCCGTTGGCACGATCGAGCTTGAGTTTGAGACTTGGCGAGACGCTCCCCAAAAGACGGGTGGCCGCCATGGCATAGTAGCTCACTCGATCACTGTCCGCATCGACGATCCAAATGCTTCGACCATCTGTCGCAATGCCCGTTGGACGACCATTTCCCTTCGCTTCCCACGATCCCAGCAATTGACCTGCCGAGTCGTAGACGAAAACCACGCCATTCGCGTCAAGGGTCCAGATGCGGCTGCCATCAAGGTTCGACGTGATGCCTCGTTGCGACTCATCTCGTGGGGCGAGATCACGTTGCGCTGACAGTTGGCCGGCAGCGTCGTAGTTGAACATGGCTCGCGAACTGGCGTCGACCACATGGAACTTAACTGTCCCAACGACAGGTTGAACGATTAGCGAGACCAGCGTTGGCGTCGATGTGCTGCTGCCGTCGCTCGTCTGATAGGTGAATGAATCGACGCCTGCATACCCGGCTTGAGGCGAGTATGTGAATGAACCATCGGCGTTCAAAGTGAGGCTGCCGTGAGTAGGGCTTGTCGCTAGTTGAGCCGTTAGAGCGTCGTGGTCTACGTCGGTATCGTTGGCAAGCACGCCCTGACTCGCGGAGACAGTGAGCGTCTCGCCAGCACGCGTGCTGTATTGATCCCAGATCGCCGCCGGTGCGTCATTGACAGCCTGCACGTCGATCGACACTTGGATTACTTCCGAGTCCACCGTGCCGTCATTCGCACGATAAGAGAACGAATCGCTGCCGGCGTAATTCGCGTTGGGCGAGTAGACGAACGAGCCATCGCTATTCAACGTGAGGCTGCCATGAGCAACATCCGTCACCAGTTGCGCGGTAAGCGTGTCGCCATCCAAATCCGTATCGTTAATGAGCACTCCCAGGGCGCTGGAAATCGTTAGGGTGTCATCCTCAAGCACAGTGTAATGCTCGCTCGTCGCCGCCGGCGCATCGTTGACGGCCTGCACGTCGATCGACACTTGGATCACCGCCGAGTCGACCGTACCGTCGTTCGCAAGATACGAGAACGAATCGCTGCCGGCGTAATTCGCGTTGGGCGAGTAGACGAACGAGCCATCACTATGCAAGGTGAGGCTGCCATGGGCGACATCCGTCACCAGTTGCGCCGTAAGGGTGTCTCCATCTTGATCGGTGTCGTTCGATAGGACGCCGAGGTCGGCGGCAACCGTGAGTGTTTGGTCCTCGGAGATTGCATAGGCGTCGCTGGTTACAAGAGGCGAGTGATTCGGGGTCGTCGATCCCTGATACTCGCCAAAATCAGACTCAAGTTCGATTTCACCAAGTTCGAGGTCTTCAAACTCGTATCCGTCACCAGGAATGGGCGTCCCAATCACCACGGGTATCGAGCCCAAGACGACATTCGTGCCTTGCCGTACAAACTGAAGGTCAAAGCGATGCGGACGCCCATCGCCAATGAACTCAATGTCGAAGCCCGCAGTTTGACCAGCCGCGACGCCCAGAGCGGGTCCCGTACGATTGACGATGCGAACTCGCGGATCTGATGCGATGACATCAATGTCCACGGCAATCTGTGTGACTGCATTCTGGATGGCGTTGACAACTCCATTCGCCACGCTGGTCGAGAAGCCGGAAGCGATTTCAAAATACAGCGGGTCGCCAGGTGCAATCGGGTCAATCGTTCCATTATCGATCGTCGTCGCCGATTTATTGACGGCGCCCGTCAATTTGGACAGTGCTTCGAGACCTTGACGGGGATCAAGGTTGGCCTCGGAGTTAGTTCCCAATCCAATGACCAACGCTCCGAGCGCGTTGAGCGCGGTGACCGTCTGTTGCAGCCCAGCTCCGCTGTTAAAGGGAGTATCAGGACGAGACGTGCCTACTAAGTCAGAGACAGGAACGGAAACTCCTCCGGCGCCCGTCACCAACGCTTCACCCTTCGGTTGAAAGGCGAATCCAGTATCTGTGGCCAACAGCACGATGGGGAGCGAACCCGATCGGAACCCGCCGCCACCGACATTGCCTGCCGCGGGAAGCACGTTTGCGGCGAGATCGGCGCGGAACGAGGCAAAAGAAGGAACATCGCCGCTATCGCCAGGGTCTAACTGAGTGCTGCTCAAGCCAGCGGGACCGCTATCGAGCACCGAGCCGTTGTTGTTGCCATCGAAACCTGCCCCGGTGACGAGCTGGTACAACGCTTCGATATCGGTCTCTGGTTCATCTCCGCCATAACCTGGAGTCGTCCGATCCAATGCCGCTTGTATCGCGGCCTGATACCCAGGAGTGCTCGCGGCAACAATCGGTTGGTTCAAGATGAACGGTCGGCCAGAGCTGTATTCATAGGCATATCCACCATACTCTTCCAATCGTCCGACGCCAAACCCAAGATCGATGCCAGGGAGCGAAGCCTCAAGTCGAGAAATGATCTCTGGGAAAGCCCCGCGGACGATCGGACTGTTGTTCGTGAAGCTGCCGGTGTCGTCGAATAAGAGGAACACATCGACCAAGTTGGTGAGCGCGCCTGACGTGGGCAACGTGAGCGAAACGTGCTCGACAAACGTCTCGCCTTGGGCCAGGACCGTCGTGATCGAACGTGGACTGACGTCTCCGACTGCCGCATGACTGGTTCCCTCGGGCCACAACACACCACCGGTTGTTGTCGGATAGGACGGCAAGTAGCCTGCGCTTACGTCCGACCGCACCACGTAAGCCCCTTCCGTCAAGCCCACGAAGGTGTAAACGCCATTTTCGTCTGTAATCGTCGACGGTTCGTCAGCATCGTGCACTCCATCGCGATCGTAGTCGATGTACACTTTAGCGCCGGCGACCGTTGGTTCGTCCAAATCACGCGCATGATCGCCATCCAGATCTCGGAACTTAACGCCACGGATCTCGCTCGCGCGGTAAACAGCCGCTGTATCGACATGGTCGCGGATTTGCGCCGAAGCGATTTCAACGACGTGGGTTCTTTCGGCGAGCGGCGTTGCGGACAACACATCGGGTAAAGCGACTCGAACGGTATAGGTCCCTTGCGCCAAGTGAGTAAAGGCATATTCGCCCGCCTCATTGATGTCTGGCGTATAGAACAAGTCGGAACTGGTTTGGGTCACGGGCTCGGCGGAATCCCAGACGCCGTTGTTGTTCAGATCGAGGTAAACGCTAATGCCTGAGATGCCCTGCTCGCCGCTGGAACGCTGGCCGTCGGGATTGCGATCATGAAAGACGGCGCCACGAATGGTCGAATCGCGGAGCGGAGCATTCCCGAAATCGACTCCGGAATACTCTTGTCCCGAGCGAACCGTCATCGCTCGGAAGCCCGATACGGGGGCCGTTGCATTCCAGCCAGTAAGAAGCACCTCGCCAATCACGGCCGTTCCGATCGGGACCGCGCTCAAGGTGTATTTGCCATCGGCATCGGTCGTTACTTGCTGCTCGCCCACATCCAAGACATGATTGCGGTTGGCATCGAGAAACACGGTCCAACCCGCGAGTCCCGGTTCGAGAAAAACGTCCGCGCCGGCATCATAGTTTCGAATGCCGTTGCCATCCTGATCGTCCCAAACCACGCCCGAAACGGAGGCGGGTGGGGCTAAGGCTGCGTCATAATTGGCAAAGTCTGGGCAACGAGTGTCGAGGCCCGAGTAAACTCGCACCGAGTAGTTCTCTGAATGTAAGGATGCGACCTCCCAACCAGTCGGCACGACCTGTATGACTTCGTACTCCCCGATTTGCAGGTCGAGAAATTGGTAAGCGCCTGTAGTGTCGGTCGTAGTTTGAGGTTCGCCCGCCCCTGCGACTCCATTTCCATCCAGATCCAGGAAAACTGTCCAGCCAGCGAGTCCCGGTTCGCTGGCGACGCCCAGGGCATCCGTATCACGAATACCATTGCGATTTAAGTCATTCCACGCGACACCGGAAATCGAGCCATTCTGTACTGTGAATGCCGCGAAGTCATTGGCCACCGTCGAGACGCCCGCCTCAACGGAAATCGATTGAACGGCGTCAATCTCCTCGGATGTCTGCCAGCCTGCTGGAAAAACTTGCGCAAGCAGATAATCTCCGGTGGGGAGACTCGCGAACGAATAGTGCCCCGTTGCATCGGTGATCGCGAAGGGCTCCAGGGCGCCATCTGGCGTGGTGTCCAACTCACCCGACCCATTGATGTCGACGTACACAGTCCAATCGGGGATGCCCGGTTCGACGTAGTCCCCAGTCGACGCATCTTGATTGCGGATGCCATCGTTATTTAGGTCATTCCAAACCGTTCCCGTTAGCGATCCCGCGACGGTGCTGAAGAAAGCAAAATCGAGTATTGTCTGGCTGAGTGCGTCGACGGTCGCGGATTGACGCACATCGAACCCTTCGGACGCCTCCCAGCCTGCGGGCAATTCGACGCTCACTTCGTAGTCGCCGGGCGCCAAATCCGAAAACTGGTAGATTCCCGCCTCATCCGTGGTTGTGGCGGGTTCGTCCGATTGCCGGACATTGTCGGAGTTGTAATCGAGAAATACTGTCCAACCCGGCAATCCAGGTTCGATGAATCCGCCTGAAGAATCCGTCGCTCGTTCGCCATCTTGATTGAAGTCGTTCCAGAAGGCGCCCTCGATCGAGCCGCCGCCGAAGACGAAAAAGTCCGCCACGGTATCGTGACCGGCTGTCACGGAGACATCCAGCGAAATGGGGCTGGTTGCCCGCCACCCTGGTTCATTCAACAGCGCGACTCGATACGCCCCAGGCTGCAAATACCCAAGCGAATAGTCGCCGTCGCGATTCGTGATGGCCGAGGGTTCAAGCGTCCCGGCCGCATCGGTGTTCAGAGTGCCGCTACGATCGAGATCAAGGTAAATCGTGCGGTCTGCGAGTCCGTTCTCGCCGCCAGACCTAGCTCCGTTTTGGTCAAGATCCTCGTAGACTGTACCGGAAACAGTCGTGTCGCGGTCGCCGCCAAGTACGTCGGCCACTAAGACTGCCATCAACGAGCGTGGTTCTAATGGCTCGACGAGAAACGAGCGTTGAAGTCGACGGTGTCGAGACTGCGAGCGACCTTGTCGTTGCGAAAAAACGCTTCCTCGCTGCCCTGAGTACTTGCCGACTCGTGAAAACATGGAAACACCCGTTCTGTGTGGCTGATGAGTGGGATGCCAGTGACCGTGGCTCTGGCGACTATGGGGCTAAGCTTAGGTAGAGTGGAGAATTCCGTATGTCGGGGAAACTCCGAGTTCTTTCGTGCGATTTGCCGGGGATTCCCCGGCAGAGAAAACGTGCCCGCGGGCGATATACTGAACGGAAGCGAGCGACGAAGCTGAACTAGGGGAACATCTGTCAGTTTCCCCAAGGCCTGTGGTGCGATCGAGAACTTTCCTTTTGCCGCGGTTTCATGCCATGCCCATGACAGTCAGGTATTTGCGCCGCATCGTTCGACCTTGGCGCTTGTTTGGAATTGTGCTGCTTGCCGTGTTCTTGATCGAATCGATGGTGATGGCGCTTTTGCCTCGCTTGCTGCCTCGCGACAGTGGAGTCGGATTCACGGCACTAGTCGATTCGGTGCTGTTGACGGTCATCCTGGCTCCCGTGCTTTGGTGGTTGATCATCCAACCACTGCAGATCTTGGTGCGCGTGAGAACGCAATTGCTGTATCGAGCTCTATCAGCGCAAGAGGACGAGCGTGCGCGAATCGCTCGAGACCTACACGATGGCGTCGGGCAGTCTCTCACGTGCTTGCTTGTGGGGTTGCGCGCCACGGAAGAGATGTCCCGTGAAGAAGCCGTTGGCAAACAGTTGGGAGAATTACGCAAAGTCGTCGCCGCGACGCATGATGAAATCCGGCGGCTTTCTCGCGGCTTGCGACCTACCGTTTTGGATGATGTAGGTTTGCTCGAAGCGCTCGAGCGCTTATGCGAAGATGTCACGGCGGCTAGCGCCGTTCATGCTACCGTTCACGTGACTGGCGAGAATCTAGGTCGTTTGCCTCAGCACCTCGAAACAACCTGTTTTCGCGTAGTCCAAGAAGCCATCGCGAATTCCATCCGGCATGGCGGCGCTGAAAAAGTCGCGGTGACATTGCATCGAACAGTCGACCATGTTGAATTGTCGATTCGCGACAATGGACAAGGACTCGAAGAGGATACCGCCGCGGGCGAAACTGCTACACGTGACCGACCGGGAATGTGGTCCATTCGCGAGCGAATCCAGTTGCTTGGCGGCTTGGTTCACGTGGAAACGAAACGTGGCGAAGGAACCATCGTGGCTTGTCGCTTCCCCATCGATGCGGAAGGCATGGAGCATGCGTAAAATCCGACTTGTCATCGCCGACGACCATGCCGTTCTACGAGCTGGTTTGAGGTTATTGATCCACACCCAAGCCGATCTGGAGGTGGTCGGCGAATCGTGCGACGCGTCGTCGACCGTGGAAACCGTCCAACGCACACGCCCCGATGTGGTTACGGTCGACTTGACCATGCCGGGAGGCAGCGGAGTCAAATTGGTCGAGCGGTTGGCACGCGAGTTCCCTTCTGTCAAGGTGCTTGTGCTGACCATGCACGACGATCCCGCGTACTTCCGCATGGCATTGGCCGCAGGGGCGCTCGGCTATGTGGTGAAGAGTTCAGCGGATACCGAACTTCTCGACGCGATTCGTGCGGTTGCCTCGGGGCGGTCATATGCGCATGTACAACTTCAAGCGAAAACCTCACCCCACGCCATCGTGCTGCCTGACTCAACGCGTTCGCAGGGGAAAGTGGCGTTGGATGTGTTGAGCGAGCGAGAGCGAGAAGTGTTTCTCTTGATCGTTCAAGGTCACACCAGCCAGGCGATAGCTGATCAGATGTTTGTCAGCGTGAAAACGATCGAGTCGTATCGAGCTCGACTGATGACGAAACTGGGACTAAAGTCTCGAGCTGAACTGACGCAATTCGCCATTCAACTCGGATTGCTGAATCCCGAGGCATAAACTCCTGACAAAAGTGGGCAGGTTTTCAACCTGCTGCCTCTCCCAAAGTGGGGCAGGTTTTCAACCTGCCTCAGCATCAACCGTGGGGCAGGTTTTCAACCTGCCTCCTCATCCAAAAAGGAGCAGGTTTTCAACCTGCCCTCCCCGAGAGTCCAGAACCAACCCCAGTCCCCAGGTATCCGCCGTGATTCTTCAAGCCTGAATGGCGCCATTTCTGGTGAGTTCTTGCATATCGATCGACCTCTGCCTTGACGAGCAAGTGGGCAGCACGATGTGGATTCTCCGGTGCGAGCCACAGTAGATGGCTATCGCGGTATCGCAACACGAACTTCTTACCAATCATCTTAGAATAGTCGACCGTGTCGCCGAACGCGGGAATCGGCACGGCTGAGGTGGCGGCGCCGTTGTGATAGACGAACGAATAACTGACCTGCCGAAATGCACTGCCAGGCGGCGTGCAGTCAGTGATCTCAACCGTCGAGCGACTCGCCCCCACGAAATCGAGAACTTTGCCAGCAAAAACGGTCCCCAGGGCACATAGCGTCATCAGCAAAAACATGTGCTTTATATGGAAGCGAAACCGATTACGTTTCATTTTCGGCTTGACCTCATATCAAGTGAAACGCAGCACATCGGCCGTCAGTTTACTGCCTTCTTCTGTTCAATGCGAGTTGCGCTCGGCGGTTCATTCTCGGCTTTGGGCTTTTCAACGTCGAACTTTGTGGGGGCGCCCAAGGCGGATATGCATGATTTGCGAAAACCAGCGTAGCCACATCCCAAGGTAAGCACGCAGTACGCCGCAATGGAGACAGGGCTTGCACCGTGTTCAAGCAATCTGGGCGTATCCAAGTACCGGTCCCCAGACAACCAAGCCGTCGCAACGTACGCTCCATTTGCCAGAACGCAAAAGTTGGCGATGAACCATATCCAGTCTCGCTGTAGAACCAAAGCAATTACCACCGGGATCAATACACCGAGGATCAAGCCCGCCCAGAGCGTCACCAAAGGAAATGGATCGGGTGCAAAGATGCTGTAGGGAAGTCTCCACGGCGTCAGATCGGCTGCGACAAGCGTTCCACCGCAACATGCACCGCCGATAATGTGCCCTACCTCGTGAGTGAACGTCATGGCGATCCATGACGCAACAAGCAGGAGCAGAAAGCGAGTTACACGCCAGGTCAATCGTTGGTCTCCATCGGACTCGCCTTATCGGCGGCTCTTGTTGAGCGGCTTGTCATAGCGAGTATTTGTCGACTCATTGCCTATGGGCGGCATGACACGCAACGCATGCTTGGGTCATTGCCTTCAGTTCGCGATCGACTCCTGCTCGGTCTTTGTCCTGGATCTTAGCGAGTACCGCCGCACTTCCCGTGCGCAGGTTCTGGCTTGCTTTTTCCCAATCGCCATCGAGACAGCGTCCATCTTCCATGAGTAGGTAACTTGCCTCATTCAGGAGTGCCGCGCTCGTGGCGAGAGCATCCCAGGCTTTGGCGTCGACGGGCATTTCCTTCGCCATCTTCTCGATCGCCTCATGACTAGGATGGACTAACCCGCTCATGATCTGTTTCGTCGACGCCAATCGGCTCTTTTTCTTGTCATTCTGCGCCATCGCCACCACCGCGACAGCCGACGCCACCACCACCACCACCACCACCACCAGAATGCCATAGGTCTTCATTGCATCAACTCCGTCGTTCGGGACTTGGGGAATGGTCATTAAGGATTACCGGGCCGCCGGTGAAGACTCCCCATTAGAACCCGAGTCACCGGCGCCTTCGCCCACTTCGCATGGTTCTTTGGGGTCGAGTGCAAGAGTGGCATGTGGATCACACGCGGACGGCCTTCGAACTGGCATCAGGGTTGACAGCGACGATGCGATGCGCTGAAAGAATGAGGTTCGACTTGCACTACTGGTCGTGGACCGCGCATGGAGCCTTGCCAACGGCGGCCGCCCTTCGAGGATGCGTCCCAAGTCTTCAGAAAACATCTGCATGTCTTCATATCGACGGTCTGCTTGCTTGTCCAACGCCTTCATGATCACGAAACTCAAATCCTCGGAAACGTTCGGATTAATGACATTGGGTGGGATAGTATCCTGCGTTGATACGTTCTGGAGAACCTCCCACGCGTTGTTACCGGAAACGGGCGTCTTGCCAGTTACCGCGTGGTACAGCGTCGCTCCCAGGCCGTACACATCAGTGTGCGGACCAATTCGGTCCACTCGACCCGCCGCCTGTTCTGGTGAGATGAACTGTGGGCTTCCCATCACTGAGCCGTGACGTGTCATTGAATCTAACAGGGGCGAGAGCTCGCCAGCAAACCGTCGAGTTTCAACAGAACGCTTAAGAAAGATCTGCACGGCGTCGAGATTGAATGATTCGGTCGTTAGTCCCGAGCGTCCAGCGCATTTCATCGCTAAAGTCGTGACGAGTTCGTCACTGTCTTCGACCGGCAAGGAGTGCCTGTTTTCATTCACCATCTCCAGCAAATGGTCATCGAGTGTCGAAACGTCAAACGTGCAGCATGATTGGTTGACGACCGAAAGAGGGGCTGAAAACTTGACGAGGCCGAAATCGGAGACTCGCGGCAAGCCATCCTCGGCGATCAGAATGTTGGCGGGTTTTAAGTCCCGGTGAAGAATTCGCCTGCTGTGCGCATGAAACAACGCTTCGGCGACATGCTTGATGGTTGCAACTCGCCAACTCATGTCAAGAGCCGGTGACCTAGCCAAGTAATCGCTGAGACAGCCGTTCGTCGCGTAGTCCATCGCAATAAAGGGACAGCCCGAAACGACTCCAACATCCCGAATCTTGATAATACAGGGGTGATTCAAGCAAGCGTAAGCTTCCGCCTCAATGCGGAATCGAGCCAACTCTTCAATCGCCGCGTCCCGCCCGGCTAGCAGCATTTTGATTGCGTACTTGTAGTCGTTGTCTGCGCGCGTGGCGAAATACACAACTCCCATGCCGCCCGCACCAAGCTGCGATTTCAGTTGGTATCCTGGAATCCTGGGCAAGACAGTCATCAAGCATGCTCCATTGGCCACCATGCTCCATCGGCCACAGTACGTCGTTGCGTACTCGGCGAACTACCGAAGACTACGATTCAAAAACGCCCGCCAGCGTCGGCTCCCGGCCACCGCATAGCTCTAGAAGGCCGCTGAGCGACGGACGATAGTCTAACGCCTGCTCTGCGTCGTTGCCAGCTTTGCTTTCGGCCGCGCGATTCGAAGCAGTCCGCAACGGATGGAGGCCATCTTTCCGCCTTCCCCCTTTGGTTGGCGCGGCTCGTCGCTTTCCCCGTCGGAGTTTCCGGCCATGGCTACCACTCGATTCCAGTATCCCACGGGCGAGTCGTTCACGACTCAATGCTCGTTCTTCAAGCCGGAGGCTTGATAGCCATTAGCCGGTGGTTGAGCGAAGCGACACCCCCGGTTGGTTGCCTCGCTCGCTCACCGTAGATTCCACGACTGTTGCCTTTGCCTCCGGCAAAGCGGCATAAGCCGTCGCCCCGCGAAAGCCGGCTCTCGATGGCTGTCACTGGTCATTGGTCATTGGTCACTGTTAACACGAGGGACCTGACCAGCGGCGCCTTGCTGTGCGTTGTCACAACTCAATAAACGAGCGCGCGGAAGACCCCGCTTCGCTCGACCGAGGAAGGTCCGCGCTTTCGTACCCCATCGCTCGCAACGAGCGGCTCTTCAGGACAGAAATCAAGAGTACCAACAACGATCAACATGAGAAAACACTACGCGGCATGCACTTCCCGGCGTCATCGTACGCCCACATCGTCTCCTTCCACCGCCGCACAATCTAATCCTTCATAGGTGCGATGTCGGCCCTCCTTCTACGGCTTGACCTCCTCAACCGACAATACGGCCCATGCTTGCCTGTCGGCATTGCTCTTGCCCCAGCGGAGCTTGAGAACTTCACCCAGCCGGATCGTGGTGATCGTTCGCGTACTTTCAGTGTGGAGTTGCGTACGCCCCTCGTTCCGTTGCCCGACCGTGGTGTTCGTCAGCGTGATATCCAGGCGAACCTTGCCGTCCTTGGTCGCCCCGGTCTTCCCCGCGATCATCCAGCCGAATGGGACGAACTGCACACCTTCACCATCAGTGACCGCGATTTCGCCGCCCGAGACGAAGGAAAAGAGACGGTTTTCGTGGGTGACAAGGCACGGCTCCGCCGACACCTTGAGCGTTCCGGCCTCTACGCTACCAAGGGGATCGCCCTCGAACACGCTTACGTTTAACTGCAGTTGTTTACCCGAGGACGGTTCGTCGCCACTTGCCTTGGACTGGCTGCCAACAACCATCGCCGCAACAAAAGCCAACGCGATTGACCAACGCATAACGCGACTCCTTTCAAAGAAATGGTACCCTGGAACAGAGGCCGAACAACCAACGATGATGTACGGCATCTCGCTACGCCTAGGACGATGCATTAATCACAGCTTGCACATACAGGGCGACCTGGCCGGGGGGCACTCTCACCCGGTTAGCGAATTCTGACGCAACCCGCGCAAAGTCCTCGCCGCCGTTCAGCCGACCGCACAGTTCCGATGCATGAATGTTGAGTATTGCCGCTGCGTCGTCGGTTAACCGAGGTGGAACTGCGCCTGGTAACGCTGGCGCCATTCCGAGTCAGAATAGGTAGCGTCCAATGTTGTTCAGCAAGAAAATGGGTGTCACGATGAATGAAATTACTCCTCACCAGCCTATAAGCATCGTGATTTGCGTCATCGTCCAGAAGTGCTAGTCACATCCCTAGGTGCACAGTCGGCCACACCTTGGCTCCAAATCTGATTTGGAGTTCTTCAAGTCGCTTTGCTTCGGGCGAGTCACGATGAGCCATCATTGCAGGCATTTCTATCATCAAGATGCGCAGTTCTGGAAGCGTGAGCAGGAAGTTCTCAAGCTGCGGCGTTATCTTCTCGAGAGGCAACGATACGGCCGAGATCCGCCGCTCTTTCGTGTCGCCGAAGAGAACCTCGGTCAACGTGAGTCGTGGCGGGGATGGCGTCCCGGTACAGATGACATCATGCTGCGAGTAATACTCGTAGTCGGGCAACATCGCAAAACTAATGTATTTCGTCGAACCCATCCACGGCTGTTGATGTCCATGATAGGTTTTTCCTCCCGCCTCATGGATGGCGGCGGATGCTCGCGCCTCGGTATCACGCACTCGCCACGCAAGATAGACCGAAAACAACGCAGTCACGACGAGAAGGGATCTTAAGCTAAAACGAATTCGTCGCATCACTGCATCCTTGGCCGATAACGATTGCGTTCACTTGCTGGCCGGCTGCAAGGAGCTTGATGTCGCGAAGAAAACTGTCATGCCGGCCCGTCAAGTACAACGCCCTTCTTGCCGTAATAGCCCCTAACTCCGTTCGAATCGACTATCTTGGACCAGATCGCGGCTCTGATCCAGTGCTTAGCTCAAGGTAGCCGCTGCGCGGCGGCCGTTATCCTAGCGATTACTTTGCGTTGTCGCCAGTTTTGCGTGGCCGCGCAACGTCCATCCTACTTCTTGTCGTGAAGACGCTGAAGGTAATGTTTGTCGTGAAAGAACTTCTCGTTCAAGTGCGAAAAGGACAAGTCGGCCTGAATAATTTGTTCACCTTCGACCCAAGACAGAACGACCATGTCGCCGGATTTCTCTTCCTTTCTCCAGGTCTGGGTTCGCAATTCGACGAGCCGAGCCGACCAAGCTGGCGGCAGCACACCGACGAGAATGTCGACTGCACGCAGCAATTCGTCCTTGCACTTTGGGTTCGCCCCAATGTCATTGCGGCCGGCAAAGGCTTCGATCGCCATGCGATACAGGAACCCGCCGAAGTTCGGAGCCAGGCAAATGGCACGCTCGGACCGTTCGCAAATCACGATCGGCGGTTCGTTTCCATCGGTGGCCCAGTCCAGCCGCCAGCAGTACGGCTCGTGACTGCCAGTGATGGCGAATGGCACAAAACCGCCATCGACGGCAATCTCCCAGGAGTTGAATTTGTATGTCGCAATTCCTTCCAGCGACAGCCATTCGCAATCGTAGAATCCTAACTGGCCTTCCTGTCCGCGGCGGTAGTCGAACAGTCCCTGCGCCTCCAACATTCGGTACGTTGGAGGAATAGCGAATCCGTATCGCAGCTCAATCGATTCGTATTCTTTCATGGGTCACTTCCAAACAGTCGGGTTCTCACCTTTGATTCACAAGGGTCGAACGAGTAAGGTAACCGAGCGTCCTCCGAGAAACCTGGATTTCAAATTCCACCTGATCCGCCGCTCGGGTTGGCGTACGCCCAACATGGGCGCGAGTTTATGGAACGCGTAACTCGCCATAGTTCCTTGTCCCCTGTGTCTCGTTCCGATCTTCTTACGCGAGTCAGAATACCAAATGGATAGCTCGTAAGAAAGCAACACGAGGCGCTTGGTTGATGGCTCATGGCCACAGCGTCCAAAGCACGCTCAACAACGAGTATCTCCACCAAGATGGCTTGGTCAGTCTGTCAACTCGCTGGAGCCAGCTAGCTCCCAAGCTTCGAAACGCCTAGCGCGGACCCGCATGCTGGGTGTTGTAGGAGGGGGCCGGCGCAAGCCGGCCCCTATCCCAATCGACTTGTTCCCATGCTTCAAGAGACAATAATGATGTCCGTGATGCGAATCGCAGGGAAGTCCTCTTTCATCTCCAGAAACAACTGATGAAGGGCAAGCTTGTTAGCGAGACTTGACTTGATATCATCCTGTGACGCACACGACTTACAGGAATGCAAGGAGAATTCGATGACGGCTTCCTCTTGAACCAGTATCCGCTCGGTCGCCTGGGTCGCCGCTTCAACGGCGAAAACCGCAAGGTCAGCAATGTGACCGAAGAAGATGCTGGCAATCGTTGAAATGATGGGTGTGCTACGTCTGTGGGGTCCGACAACCACAGTTTCGTATATTGCAGGTCGGAGCTGAATCACAGCACGAAATTCCGCTTCCGTCACACGGCCACACACAAGACAACCATTCGCAAGCCAAAATGCCGGATCGTCAAATAAGTCGACAATCATGTTTTCAGCGGCCATCGATTTCAGTCGGCGTAGCGATGGAACCTCGACGCTTGAACCACAAACGCATCGAATTGGACGACCACATTGTGCTGATGTAACCCTAAGGCGATAACCGCATTGGCATTGCACTCGCATTGCAGCTTCTTAAGTTTGAGAATGGTAAAACCGCTGGAGCCAACCACGTACGACAAATTGGGGCCAGTGTAACGGATCTGCCGTTGGCGGTCCCAGATCTTTATCCCCTTGGCGCGAGCGACGTAATCGTCGCCAAATGGACGAATGACCGTAATTCTCTGTGCGCCGTTGTTCCGGATCTCGGCGGCGACAAGAATGCTCTCGTTGACCCTCGCCGCTGGAGAAATGACCGACAAACGTAAAGCCAGTTTGCCATCATCGGAAGTGGCCCACCGATTGCCAGCGGGCAGTTCCTGCATGCCCAACTTCTCGCTCCGAGTCGCTGAGGTGCTCGTCGTCGGTGGACTGCACCCGTCTGCCGCCAGCAACAGCAGCAATCCTCCAAGAGTCATTCTTATTTCCAGCATAACGCGACTCGCCCAACGGCAGCCATCACCCGGCACACATGAGTATAGCCACCATGGAAAAACGGCCGATCGCGTGCATGGCGTGCATGGCGTGCATGGCGTTGTTCGTCCAGCTTTTCCGTTATTCTCAGCTAGAAAGTGGGACGGTACAATAGTGATCTCATCAGAAGTGCGTTCCGGAGGATCAATGAGGTCAGTAGCAGAAGGCGCCAAGCAGACTTACGAAGAAGATTTGCGTTCTCGTTTAGAACGGGAGCACAAGGATGACTTTGTAGCAATCGAGCCAAGTTCACGTCGTTACTTTGTTGGGAAGACCCTCTTGGATGTCGCTTTGGCAGCCAAGGAGGCATACCCAGAGCGGAAGTCGTTCGTGATTAGAGTGGGCCATGAAGCGGCGTTCCACATTGGAGGGTTTACATCGTGAAGGGCATTGTGGACCATTGCGATCGAGCACTAATCCCGATTCGAGTCGCCAACAAGCTTCGAGGCGAGTTGACCGATGTTGTGGCATGGATCGACACGGCATTCGACGGACATCTAGTTTTCTCCCGAGAGCTAATCAACAGCTTCTAGCTTGAGGCATTGGTTGAAAGGGAGGCAATCCTCGCAGATAGATCGAAAGTCTCACTCGAGTCCTATTTTTGCGTTATTGAATGGTTCGGCGAGAAGGTGCCGATCCAAGTCATTGAGATCGAGGGCCGGTTTCCGTTAGTGGGAACTGGCCTGCTGACAAAACGCAATCTCGCAATTAGCTATCAATCGAAATCAGTTGAGCTAACTTGATTGGACGAACGACCAAGGTGACCCGGCGGCGACCGAGAACCACTGCTATCAGAATCCACCCGATCCGCCGCTCGGAGGACGATCTGCGGCGATAGGTGCTCTTCTACAAGAACGGGCTGAAGAGGTTCGGAATTCTTCCTCAAGCCGGAGGCTTGATCGCCATTAGCCGGTGGTTGAGCGAAGCGACACCACCGGTACGCAGCGCTGCTCACTCACCGTGGACTGTCATTGGTCACTCGTCACTCGTCACTCGTCATTGGTCATTGGTCATTGGTCAATGGTCAATGGTTACACGAGGGACCTGACCAGTGATGCACGATCGTGCGTTGGTGAGCGTTGCATCCGCGACGTAGGTGGAGTCGGCTACGGGCGGACGGCGTCAGTACCACGCTCTGAGGGAGCCCTTGCCGGACTCCAGGATGAACTCAAGTCGCTCGCAGAGGTCGTGCGCGTCCTCATCGTCGCAGTCGAGCTTGACGATGGCGTGGTTCAGATCGCCGATCAGCCAATCCAGATCGACTCGCGTCAGCTTGATCGTCGCGACTTCAACGTCTGGCGCAAGTGCCTCGAGTTGATCCTGAACATCGGGAGTGGCGTTCCACTTCCGCAGCACGGCGCGTTCATGAGGAAGCAGTTGCACACGGATGTCAGAACGTTGCGTCATGGTAGAGGATTCCAGTGGGCGTTACGGGAATCACGCGGCGCGACGTCGACGCTCCTCGCGTTTTTCGCGAGCGCGCAGCGCGCGATCGTGGGCTTCCTGCACGCGTTGGGGAAGATGATGTTGAGGGTGCTCGGTGATCCAATGGTCGGGCAACAACGACTCCAGTTCGTCGTCTGTCGTAGTTGGTAAGCGAGCATAGACGTCTTGCAGGTACGCGAACGGATCGATGTGCAATCGGTTGCAGGTCTTAGTCAGCGTGAACAACTTCGCCGCCGTATGGCCCGCCGCGGCACGCCCCAAGAAGAGCCAAGCCTTGCGTCCCAGAATCGGAAATTTGAGTGCTCTTTCAGCGGCGTTATTGTCCAGCGGAACATCGCCTGATTCTAAGAAACGCAAGAAGGAAGGCCAGCGGTCCAGCAAGTAGTTAATCGCGCCCAACAACTTGTCCTTGGGCAATCTAGTCTGCCGCGTCTCCTCCAGCCAACGGTGGAACTCTTCCACGATCGGCTTCGATTGTTCCTGTCGAGCGGAGAGTCGCAGCGCGGAGTCGGCCGCTCGATAACGATCCTCGATGTCGAAGAGTTGTTGGAAGTAGCGCATGGCCCGTTTCGTGAGCGTGGTCGGGCCTTGCTTGTGACAAGCTTCAAAGCCACGACGCGCGTGAATCCAGCACGTGGCTTTCAAGACTCCGGGCCAGAGCTTGCCGATCCGTTCGTAAGCGATATAGGCGTCGGCAACCAAGTACCCTTGAAATCCCTGGAGAAACGCTTCGGGACCGACGCAACTACGACTCGAGGTGTAGACAAAACAGTCGTAGGGATGCCGCGCGTCGCCCACCCCGGCCCAGAGGTAACCAGTGAGCGTCTGGCCCTCGTCACACAGTTCTTGTACGTAGGTCTCGTCCACATGGAGAACTGTGGACTGTCGGATGCAATGCCACATCAGATCGACCAGCCGTGTGACGCCCTGCGCCACTTCTCGCATCCAACGCCATTGCGTACTGCGTTCGATGCGGTAGCCCGCTCGCCCCGTGATGTCTTCCAGACGGTAATAGGGCAGGTGATCGGCAAAGCGAGACACGGTCAAATAGGCCAAGAGACTTGGGCTGGCAAACGACTTGATCAAACACACGGGGCGTGGCGCGGTGGCAACCACTGATTGCTCGTCCTCTCGGTCGAGCACGATTACTTCCAGATACTGCTCAATGACCTTGAACTGCATGGGGATCACCTCCAAGAGTTCGCCGATCTGCTTGAAGAAGCGACGAGCGCGTGGATTGTCCCGCATCTCGACGGGGATCTCCTCGGGCTTGAGGTAGATGAGCCGCTGCTCTCGCGGCATGCACTCGGGAAACTTGCGTCGCCGGCGACCACGACTCGTTCGCTTCTTCTTCTCCTCCTGCTGCTGCGGCGGTGGCGACTGTTCTGTCGCGGCGGCGTTAGACGGGTCGGTGGGAGGCTCGGCGGCGGGCGAGTTCGGCGGCGAGTCGTCGATGAATCTCTCGCGGCGCGAGCCAAAGAGTTCCCGTTTGAGAAGGGCGTTGTCCGCCGCGAGTTGTTCCAACTTCAGTTGCAGCTCGGTAATCGTCGCTTGTTGCGTCCTCACGATAGCCTCTAACTGCCTAATCCGTTCGTGGCAGGCGGCCAGGCTCGTGGGTAGAGGGTCGTGAGGTGAACTCATACGCAAGCCCGTCCATGGGAATGACGTTGCGTACTGGGAATATTCAGATCTCGCGCGCAACGCAAGATCGATTCGCAAGCTCTTTCCAGAAAACCGCGACTACTTCGCTAGCTGAAACCGAGGTCGTTGACGAACCGAAGAGAGGTCAATGCCGTCCAGGATTAGCGATAGCTGGGATCGCGTGAGCTCGCGAGCTGCTTGGTCATGGAGATTCTCCTGCGGTGGAAATTGATAGGTGCCCTTCTGAAGTTGCTGATACCAGATGCAATAGCCGACTTGTCCCCAGTACAGAATCTTGACTCGATCGCGACGTCGATTGAAGAACACAAACAAACTTCCCGAGAGCGGATCTTGTCCCATGGCGGACTCGATGATGGCCACTAAACCGTCGAAGCTCTTCTTCATGTCAACGGTCTCGCTGCAGAGAAACACGCGAACTTGGGGAGCGAGTGTAATCATGTGACGACTCGCTTATCCAAGGCCTCGAGTACGACCTGCAGATCCTGGGCGCTGACGGCCCCGACCAACCGCACCCGACAACCAGTCGGATGGAGAATCTCCAGCTTCGCGCGTGGCGAGCCGCCGAGCAAACCCATGGGCAGGAACAAGCCCGAGCCGTCTTGGACCGACGGTCGCGACGCTACGCTCGACGCATTATCAACCACTGGCCGAGTCGCCGCGGCGAACCGCTTACGCCACTGGTAAAAGGACTGTTCCGACACGCCCTCCGCACCGCAGAACTGCCGCACCGACAGTCCACTCCCAGCGTGCCTCGCCAACAACTCACGCCAAAACCGCTCCCGCTTCGTACTCGACCTGCCTGTCATCGGTTGTTCCCCCTGGTGAAGAAAGTAAAACTTCTTCACCCTACCAACCGACTCAAGACGCCGCGGATGCAACGCTCACGTGCGTTGTCAGCACCCAATCGAAAGGAGCGCGCGGAAGGGGCCGCGTCGCTCGACCGAGAAAGGTCCGCGCCGTCGTACGCCAGCGCCGGCAACGAGCAGCTCTTCAGGCCAAGAATCAAGAGCACCAACGACGATAAAGAGACATCCCTTGAGCCGCCACGGGCTTCTTGAACAAGGGACTAGATCGTGGCGAGGCCTCTTGCCCGCCACCCCTCACGACTCAACTCGCGTCATTGTGCGCCCACGTCGTGTCGTTCCGTCGCCGCACAATCTAATCCTTCATATGTTTGGCCGCACCTCTGGCTGTTGCCTCGCGTGCCAGCTTGGTGACGATGTCGCTGTATGCAGCTGTGACCAGCGCCCGAAGAGCCTGGGCATCGTAGGCAACACCTGGATGAAGCTTGACGTGCCGCATGTACTTGCCTGAGCCTTGAAGCAGGCCCGTCGGGTCTGGAAGCGACGCGCCCTGAAAGAAGCCCACGTTGACGTGCTTGGTGAAGACGTTGACGTAGGCGAAGCCAGCATCCTCGACGCAGCCGGTGGGACAACCATCGTGCATGACCTCGTGGACAGCGCTGCCGCAGCGGCGGATCTCGGCGAACCACTCAGTGGCGAGTGCGCCAAGTTCAGGTGGTCTTGAGGCGAGCCAGGCATCGATGGCCGGGTCGTGTAGCGACGTGCCGTTGAAACGGAGAAGCGAGATCATGGGTCGCGGTAGATCCGTGGGGCCGAACGACTTCGATCACGGGGCCGAAGGACGAACGACCAAGGTAACCCGGCGGCGACCGAGAACCATTGCCTTCAGAATCAACCCGATCCGCCGCTCGGGTTGATGTACGCCCAACATGGGCGTGGGTTTGTGGGGTGCGGAACTCGTCAGAGTTCTCAGTCCCCTGTGTTTAGTTCCGATCTTTTTACGGGAGTCAGAATACCAAATGGATAGCTCGTAAGAAAGCAACACGAGGCGAGGGCAACTGCGACGTCTTAGGCGTGCTAGTGCGACCGACCGTGGGAAGGAAGCCTGCGAATGTGCGGTCAAGCGGACGACTCACTCGGTTCGCCACCTTCACGCCAAGACCTGCGAGGCTGGACCTGTTATTTCGCGCTAGTCCCGATCAAAAGTTTCTTTGCCGAATTGAACTAGTGGGGCCGGCGCCGCGTGCGTTCCTGTTACTGGAGGCAATGGCGTAAACCGCGCACCCGCATACGAAATCTCTTGGCCCTAGGACTTCCCCAGGAAGAAGCCGTTCCGTTCGGTTCTAGCTCACGAAGCGCTTGGTTGATGGTTCATTGCCACGGTGTACAAAGCACGCTCAGCAACGAGTATCTCCACCAAGACGGCTTGGTCAGTCTGTCCACTCTCTGGAGCCAGCTTGCTCCCAAGTTTCGAAACGCCTAGTGCGGACCCGCATGCTAGGTGTTGTGGGAGGCGCCCGGCGCAAGCCGACCCCTATCCCGATGGCATAGTTATCGGGCGGTTGAGTTCAGATTGAGTATCGTTTGCGACTTCGATGTTGAGGCGGATTTCGAGCAGCAACGATTCCGACATCGTCCCACAAGTCTCCGGAGGGCAATCGTACCATTTCGAGGCATCGGTTTGGAATAGTGTAGAAATTAGACTGTGCAATTATCGGTGTGATCGCATCACGCTTCGCGTAATCGAAGAAACCATCAGTCGCGACGAGCAAAACGCCATTGAGTGGCGCATGGGTGAAAGAAACAGGCGATGCATTGCCGGAACCAAGCCGTGGTTTTCGGTTTTGGTTTCTCGTGAGGTCGTCAACTTGACTGTAGTTGATTATCCAAGCACACGAATCGCCAACGCTCGCGCCAGCAATTCCATAGGGCCTAATATCTATGACCACTGCGGTCGATTCTCCTATCGATATTCCGTGATCGATTTGTCGAAGTAGATCCGCCCATTGATCTGCGGAATGAATCGCAGGAAAGGAGGACTTAACTTCGCGGATAACGGATTCAGCGGCCAGGTCACCGTACCCAACCCCACCAGCACCATCGGCGACCACTATTACGGTGCGATCATCGTGTGCGATGAAGGCAATACGGTCTTCGCACCGATCACGATACGATTCGGTGGCAGTGACTGTCTCGACATTTCCCATGTGGCTGTGATGCGTGAGCCCGATAACGACTACGCTAACCCGGTCGCCGCGAGCGAGCTTCCATCTCAAAAACCCATGTTCGGCAACTCGGGTTCAGCGTGTTGTTATCCGCCGCGTCGCTAACCGTTGCTGTCAAAGCCCAAGCTCTTTTCGCGATGCAAGAGCGAGTTTTCTGACCAGTTTGTCAGGAATGGGCTTTTCTGCTGAAAAGGTAATGCCTGTCTTGGTTGCTTTGAGTCCTGCGGCGGCAATATCGACGGCAAGGACAGCGATGGCGCCTTTGCTTACGTATAGGCCACATTGTTTGCTGAATGCCGCGTAGCCTGCAATGATTGTCTTTCCGAACCCGAACCCGGGCAGATCGTACATGATTAGCTCTTCTGCGTCAGGAAGGGCTTTTGCGAGTTGTGCGCGAAGTTGTACCAACAGAGGTTGAAACGACTCAGGTGCCGCAGTGATATAGGCGTCATGGTCTTTGAATTTTGTCATGCCAAAGTGGTCTCGACGGGTATGGGTTGTCGTTGGGTAAGCGAGTGAAATCTCAGTCGGATAACGACCAAGGTAACACGGCGGCGACCGAGAACAATTGCCTTCAGAATCGACCCGATTCGCCGCTCGGGTTCAGGTACGCCCAACATGGGCGTGAGTTTGTGGGGTGCGGAACTCGTCAGAGTTCTTAGTCCCCTGTGTTTAGTTCCGATCTTTTTACGGGAGTCAGAATACCAAATGGATAGCTCGTAAGAAAGCAACACGAGGCGAGGGTAACCGCGGGAGGGCGACCGACCGTGGGAAGGAAGCCTGCGAATGTGTGGTCAAGCGGACGAATCACTCGGTTCGTCGCATTCACGCCAAGACCTGCGAGGCTACGTACAGAAACCACATAGAGGCCGACAACTCCCGGCGAGCGTGCGTGAGAACGCGAAGCCGAATCGGAAAATGGGAGTGGAGGTAGATGTGGAGCTTGCGCAGGGACAACTCACGTTCTTATTTGGGGAGATCTGTCAGCGTACCCGGCAGTAAGGCTTGCCTGAAAACCGGGGCGGTCGAGGCAACTCGACTCGCGCGAGCAGAAGTCAGCAGAGGCCGTAGTACCGCTCTTCGGTTTCCGACCCAAACGATCTGCACAAGGAGCAGTCAAGCAAGTCCAAACTCATATCCGTTCTGGATACCGGCATTGCCTGGATATGGACTTGTCCAAATTCTTCGACCGCGTGCAACACGACGTGCTGCTCGTCCGAGTAGCCCGGAAGGTTCGCGACAAACGCTTGCTGCGTTTGATCGGTCGGTATTTGCGTGCGGGCGTGATGGTCGATCGCCTGTGGGAGCCAGCGCACGAAGGAACGATGCAGGGCGGCCCGCTTTCTCCCCTGTTAGCCAACATTTTGTTGGATGACTTTGACAAGGAACTGGAGAAGCGCGGTCTCCGATTCGTTCGCTATGCCGATGACTTCTTGGTGTTCACCAAGACGGAGCGGTCGGCGCAACGCGTCTTTCGTACGTTCGAGTAAGCCCCAAGAATGTCGTCAAGTTCAAAGACCGGGTCCGAGAGATCACCCGCCGCACGCGCGGCATCTCGATGAAGACTCGGTTACGAGAGCTGGGCGACTACTTGCGTGGCTGGACCGGTTATTTCGCGTTAGTCCCGATCAAGAGTTTCTTTGTCGAACTGGACAAGTGGGTCCGGCGTCGCGTGCGTTCCTGTTACTGGAAGCAATGGCGTAAACCGCGCACCCGGATACGAAATCTCTTGGCCCTAGGACTTCCCCCGGAAGAAGCCGTTCCGTTCGGTTCTAGCTCACGAGGCGCTTGGTTCATGGCTCATTGCCACAGCGTACAAAGCACGCTCAGCAATGAGTATCTCCACCAAGACGGCTTGGTCAGTCTGTCCACTCTCTGGAGCCAGCTTGCTCCCAAGTTTCGAAACGCCTAGTGCGGACCCGCATGCTAGGTGTTGTGGGAGGGGCCCGGCGCAAGCCGGCCCCTATCCCGATCGCCTTGTTGGGGGCGTTGTGGGCGAGGGACCGTTCCACGGCGAACCCTCCCTGTGGGATTGTGGCAAACCTATCTGGTAGTTGCAACCAGTTTTCCGATCCTTCGCGGACAGACAAGCTCAACAGTCCGTGCGTCACCCATCAGCAACAGATCAATCATGGTGCGACCATCTTCGCAGTTTGGTAATCACCGGATCAGCGGCGACCGGAAGAGAACTCGCGAATCCCCGTTATGGAGCACGCTCGATGAGTCCGGAATCTGACGCCGAGCTGGGACAAGACACTCGATCCTGATGTATGCGAGCATCCGCTGAACTCGACAACCGAGAGCCACCACGCCTCGATTGCCCCATGGGCGCGCTGGCGAATGACGCGCTGACAACCAAGGCGCTGACACACACTGTGACACGCGGCCGCGACTGGCCGACGATACCAACGAATCCTGCGGCGGACGAGAGGACGGAAAACTCGACGGCCCCAACGACCAAGGTAACCCGGCGGCGACCAAGAACCATTGCTATCAGAATCGACCCGATCCGCCGCTCGGGTTGAGCGCCTTGTTGGGGCGTCTTTGGGCGAGGGACCGTTCCACGGCGAACCCACCCTGTGGGATTGTGGCAAACCTTTTGGGTAAGAGCAACCAGTTTTCCGATGCTTCCTGGT
>JAXMBL010000004.1:0-1619814 GCA_046349915.1 Pirellulales bacterium
CTTCCGAGCACAAGGTGGTGGTCTACATCGGCCGCATCGCGGTCGAGAAAAATGTCCAGGCCCTGATCGACGCCGTCGAGCACCTCGACGAGACTTGGCACGCCGTGATCATCGGCCCGCAGTACGTGCCGCTCGAACGCCTTGGCCCGCGGGTCCACCTGCTGCCGGCCCAGCGCCGCATCGGCAATTGGCTCGGTATCGCCGACGTCCTCTGCCATCCGAGCGACTACGAATCGCACTGCTTCTCGATCAACGAAGCCTGGCTCGCCGGCGTTCCAGTCGTCTCGTGCGACTACCTCGTAAACCGCCAGTTCGAAGAGCGTCACGGCCCGCTGATTTGGCTCGTGCCGACCCGCCCCGAACCGGCACTACTCGCGGCCACGATCGCCGCAGCCTGCGAAGGCCGAATGGATGCTCGCGTGGCCCACGCTCGGGAGGTCGCGAGTCGCGAGTACGCCGCGCCGGTCATGGGGCGAAGGTGGTCGACCCTGGTGGCGACCGTCAACAAATAATCATAAGGCGCTTGCAGTCGGCGTTGGACTCGGCAAGAAAGCCCTTCACGCCCAGCGTTGCGATGTCGTCACCACCCTTGGCCGCCACGGTTTGGTCTGTGCCGAGCTTTCTGGAGCCACCTGGCACCTTCCTGCAGTCCCCACAGAAGTCCGCGACGTCTGCGGTGCGGGGGACACCGTGTTCGCCGCGTTGGCGGTGGGAACCGTCACTGGGAAGTCGCTACAAGCCTGTAGGGTGGCGATGGGGGCGGCAGGAAGGCAGGTTGGGGTGGTGGGGGGGCTTGTGTTGCCTGACTCACCGTCAGACGGTCGGGGGGAAGGATTTCGGGGAGTGTCCGAGTCGGGGAGGGCACTTATTTTGGCGAAAATTGAACGACGGCCGCAAGACGATTACGTAGAAGTATCTGCGCCCGATCGCCGCAGAGCCGGATTGGTGGAAGCAATGGCAAATGTGGCAGCAAGTCTGGGCAAACCTCCTGATCGAAAATGCCAATGGTGCAATGGCTCCGTGAATGTGCGAAAATCAACCTCGAAAGGCACCCTTTGACGAGGGTCCTTTGGCGAGCGTAACTTCAATTGCAGGAAGAGTTAAAGAGCGGGAACGCAGAAGTCGAATAACGACCGCAGTGCGTCCGAAAAGAGGGCGTCCGGTCGTGTTTCCAGACAAGGGAACGCAATTCAACCGGTTCGACTCCTACGCGATTGTTAAAGTTGGATGATGCAGCGAAATATGGCGAGAATCCCAATTCTGTCGTTCTTTACTGGTGGTGGATTCCTAGACCTCGGGCTGGAACAGGCTGGATTCTCGGTTGTTTGGACCAACGAGTCGAACGACGCGTTCGCCGACATGTATGAATTTGCGATGACGGCGTGGCGCCGGAGTCAGCGTCGCCGACCTTACAGCGCGCGGATCAATAGTCGCGCCAGCATTGCCGACCTTGATGCAGCCGCGATTCTCCGCGATGCGTTTCCGATAGGCGCGCCTCCATTATTTGGGGTCGTTGGAGGGCCGCCTTGTCCGGATTTTAGTAACGGCGGCACTCACTCGGGGCACAATGGGGAAAACGGCAAGCTAACTAGGACGTTTGTCGAGATGATAATGCGTCTTAGACCACACTTCTTCCTCGTCGAAAACGTCGCGGGTTTGTACGTCTTCAAGAAACACAAGAAACATCTCGATAGCCAGATAAGAACGCTGAGGAACGAGGGTAAATACGTTGTCGATTCTCAGCTCTTAAATGCGTTAGAACTCGGTGTACCGCAGAACCGGGAACGAGTGTTCATCTTCGGCTGCCGGAAGACGATTGCCGAACGCTCGCTAGGAAAAAACATCTGCTGGAACGACACCGGATGGTTTCCTTGGCCTGTAGTCCCAGCATACTCTTCCGCGACGAACCTTCATTGGCCAACCACAAGCCGGTTTGGGGATGATCCTGAAAAACCAGTAGGAATACCTGACGAGCTGACCGTTCATTGGGCGCTAACTGAGAACGGCGATCCCGAAAAGCTTCCAAACGGACAGGAGTTCTTTAACGCCTATTCGGAGAAATTTTCGTCGCGAGATGAGGGAGATGTTTCCGCAAAATCGTTCAAGAGGTTGCACCGCTACAGGTATAGTCCAACCGCGTGGTATGGTAACCAGGAAGTCCACCTTCATCCGTGGAAGCCACGGCGATTGTCGGTGCGTGAGGCACTTCGGATTCAGTCTGTGCCCGACGAGTACGTTCTGCCAGCAGAGAATTCCCTATCGGCAAAATTTAAGTTGATTTGCAACGGCGTGCCGTGCCGCATGGCAGAACTACTGGGCCTCGAACTGAAGCGGTTTCTCGATGCTGGAAGCAAATAGACCAAGCCTCTATGTCCAAGGCAACCTTGTATCCTCAGAACGTTGAAGAAATCGCCCGCGTGTTGTCAATGCAGTATGGTAACTGGGGCCATTACAATCGGAAGAATCCACTCGAGGAATTACTTTTCATTCTTTGCAGCATTCAAACGAACGAGCGCCTTTACCGTGGTACGTATTCGGCGCTACGCCGGGCGTTTCCAACATTTGAGTCTCTTGCGGTAGCAGACGAAGACGAGATCGCCGGTTTGATCGCCAACGGCGGGCTGTCAAGGCAAAAGGCTCGAAAGATCAAGCTCCTGCTTAGCCAAGTCATCGAACGGTTTGGAAAGCCAACGCTCGCGCCGTTGAAACGCCTGAACGACTTTGAACGAGAGCAGTTTCTGACTTCCTTGATGGGTGTTGGGAAGAAGACCGCCCGTTGTGTGATGTTGTACTCATTGGGGAGCCAAGTTTTTCCTGTAGACTTGCACTGTTGGCGCATATGTCGGCGTCTCGGCTGGGTGCGGGCAACGCGCGGGGATAACTCGTGTTCGCCGAAGGACATGGACAGGCTGCAAGCAAGGATTCCCCCAGCATTGCGATTCAGCCTCCATGTCAATTTGGTTTCACTTGGACGGGCGATCTGCGCAACGGAGAATCCGAGGTGCTCAGTGTGTCCGATCAGCTGGTACTGCCGCCGTATTGGAGTCCGAGACGCTCGATGAGGCGGGAACCGACGTCACCGCGCTTCACATCTCACGTTGTAGCTCGGCAGGCGGTTGATGTGTTTCGGCACGCTTCGCCACAAAGGACGGACAATCGCATTCTCGGATACACAACGTCGCTGCAGTCGGCGCAAGTTGGCCGTCGCTGCGCCGGTAAATGTTCACAATGCGGACAGCATCGCCCTGCCGAAAGTGATTCAAATCATGGACGGTCTTGTCGAGCGGTGCGATAGCCAATTCGCCTGCGGCAACGGTTCCTGCCGTTGCTCGAACCGTGACGGAGAATGCTCGCCCGTTGTGAATTATCGTCGGCGAGCTCGCGAGAACTCCGCGCACCGCGGCGGTACCCAAATCGCCCGCCCAATTCTCTTCGACGTTGTTCCAGAACGCTGGGCAGATTGCTTTGAACTGGCACCACCGGCACGCGGTGGGCGACGGAGTTGCGAGGTCACCGGCACCCGAGCCGGTTGCCAATCGCTCGTTAAACGCATCCAGCAGATTCACAGCATCTTTTGCTGCGGCACGGCAAGCATCTGGATCGAGGTCGATTTCCACCGTCTCGCCCTGCATCGGCAATAGCTTTGCCTTCCTTGGGCACTGGCCTGTGTTTACGTGAACCAGATGCCCGTAGATACACAACTGGCGTACGTAAGATTGTTTGGCGACCTGTGGACCGCCGCACGTGTCTTCAAAGATTTTGCCTGATTTGTAGTCGTGGATCTCTCCAGCCAAGACAACGTCCGGCTTACCAACCAATTTTCCGTTCATTGCCGACAAGGTTCTTTCGCGCATCGTCGCGCTGGTCGGGGAATCACGCAACAAGCAGCTTGCCCTATCCCGCGGAAGTTCCGCGAGTGCCTGCTTGGCACGAACTTGGACGCATGCCCGCGCCAAATAGTAACCCGGCCACTTCTCAGACTCGACAAATCGGCGGTCGAGCGCATGTCCGGTGGCCTGTTGCCGTAATGTTTCGATCGCGCCTTCCCAAAGTCTCTCGATCAGCTCATCGTCACTCAGACCTTCCTCCGTAGGACTACAGAGCTTCTCTAGAACTTCGTGGTAGGCAGTTCCGAGCCAAGCCTTCGGATTTCCCAGCACAAAACTTCGGAGTGGCCTAATACGGGAGAAAGCCGCTTGCAGTGGGCAATTGCGCAGCGTCTCGGCCAAACTCGGGCTTACGGCCGCAATGGGTCGAAGCTCAATGATTGCTTCGGCGTTTTCGGTGTCAGTCATTACGAATACGGCCTTCGAAGAATCTCGAATATCGACTTGAATTCAATCACCGTAGCTCCAGTGGCAAGCGCCTGGGCATAGGCGTTAGCCAGTTGCGGACCAAATCTGTTTGGATCGCAGTCCCATAGAGGGTGAGTAATAATCTCCACGAGGTTCCCATCTTGGCCAGCTAACAAGCCGCCAAATTGAACCTGCTGAAGGCCTACGGCCTGAAAATACGGGCCAGCGGCGATTTGGTCGAGTCCTTGCCAGTATGGTGTCGAGAAGTCGATAGTCGCATTCGCATCGAGGGCCAGCCGAGCCATGTCTAACGCGACCCGCCAGTCGAGAACGTTGTGGAAAACGAGATTACTGAAATCACGCAGGCAGTCCGGACATGACGTGCGGCAGTCACTTCGATGAGGATCGGTGACGATCGGAACAAAGAATTCAGGTGTCGTCTGGCCAATCATGTAGCGCAGCAAATCCTCGGCAACGGCGGGGTCACCGAAAACTGAACTGTAACCAGCGCCGTTTTCGAGGCTGTCGGAAACAAATACTTGCCCGACGACCTGCCCAGCAGCGTCCTGCATTACGCGGATGCCTATCTTGATCTCTCTTTCGTCAATATCGAGCCGAACCGCAATCGCACGACGAAGCAGGTAGCCGAACGACAAGAGGGCGGCTCGACCTTGCACGTCAAGCGGCGAACAACGCAAACCCACCCGTAGCGGATTCTGGATTCCAAGCACGAGCACATTTGTAGGCTTAATTGAAGCCAGTGCTCGGCGGTCGATCTGGCCACCAGCTGCGAGCAAGGTCGTCGGATTGTCGACGCCAGAGCGTTCGAGAGCTGCGCGAGTAACCCAGGTTTCGCCCTGCGACAGTCGCTCAAAATCGAAGAATTGGCCATCGTTGTCGTTCACCACGAAAACGGTTTCGGCGTCGGACCACACCTCGAAATTTGCTCGCTGTGTCAGATTAATGGGCCGGATACCGACTCGCGGATGCGAGCCGCGCGGCGTCCATTCAAACTCGCCGTCAAAATCGCGGCTGCTGCCGTACCACGTTCGAAAACCCTTTGGTTCCGATAGACTAACCATAGAGTAACCGGGATCGTCATTCGAAGTCGCTCCACATACGGCACAACTGGCGGCGGGAGGATTAGAACTGTCGACCGCTTGGCATCGCCGACACACCCCGATCGGAGTCGGCGGCCCTAAGGGGTTGGGAGTTTGGACAACGGTGTGGCCTTGAGGCTGGTAGTCGACAATCCCTACTGCCGTATGGATGAGCCCATCTTTTACGGTTTCTGCTGACGGTGCGAACTGGCTGATGGCGATATCCAGGTCCCGGTCAACCGTATCTTCCGGAGGCCAAGGGCGGGGACTTGGTCGATCATGGTGCAGCAACCGCACACGTGTCGGGAATCCAAACATGGGCAAGACGCCACGGTAGGCAAGTCGTTTGCTGAGCGACTGGTCAGGCAGTGAGGGATCATTTACAACGCCATCGATCTGGCCAATAAGATCGTTTTGGATGTAGGCAATCAAGCCGGGCCGCTGAGCTTGCAAACTTGGGTCTGTATACGTCAGAAGCGCGTCACAGGCGTTTGCGATCGCTGCGGCGCTGTTTTGAATCCACTGTGTTACAAGCTGGCGTACGGTTGGGCCTTGCGGCGGATCTCCAGGCGGCAGGTTCCACTCCGCCGCGCTGCCAAATTCGCCATGCACATTGTCGCCCCCCTCCCCAACAAAAAGTCCAATGTCGAGAAACGCCTGCCGCATTATCTCTTTGGCTAGCACTCGCCTTAGAATTGCTTCCTGTCGCATGTCCACATATGGCTGTGGCGGTGGATCGGCCGTGATTCGAACAGGGCGCTGGAAGTAGTAATCGTCGTGGCTTCGGCCCCGGCACAAAGTGATGGCAATTGATAGGCCGGCCCCGCGCCGGCCTGCACGTCCAACACGCTGTTGGTAGTTGAATCGCATTGGCGGCATATTCGCCATCATTACTGCCAGCAACGATCCAATGTCGACACCGGCTTCCATCGTCGTCGTCACGCTAAGCAGATCGAGAATATCAGCAAGTGGGATTTCGCCGCTCGGGAGACATACATCCTGGAAGAGCCTTTGCCGCCGCCTTGCTTCCGATTTGTTCGTCTGGCCAGTCAACTCCTCGCAGTTGAGCCTGAATAACGGCCCAGCTTGGGTGGCTAAGTAGGTGTAATAGTCCAACGAACCTTGCGCATTTCCGACGGCGAGCGGCGCGCCCAACTGGGCAAGGCATTCGGTACAAATGCCGCCCGATGGATGAAGGTGAATTCGGCGGCAGTCAGGGCATTCGAAGTAATGCTGGTCTGGCCCGATCAGGCAGAGTCCCTGCATGCGAATGACATACGAGACGACGCAGCCGGAGGTGGCGAGATAGCTCATCACCTCGTTCAAGAGATCATCGGCATTTCTCCCATTTAACTGGGCAATTGCATTAAGGTAGTTTGAGACAAATCCAGGCGGGGTGTTCGACGTAAAGGAATTGTGCGTATCGATTCGCCGCCGTTGCCCAAGTAGGCGAATAACACCATCTGCAGCCTGTTGCACTAGTTGGTCGGGTGGGGCGAAGCTGATTCTGTCGGGCGTTCCATATGCAATATGGAGTGATTCCAGACTCCGCCGGCCCGAGGCGAAGACAATGTTTATCAATTCGACGATAGATTGATCTTGAATGCGCGCCAGATGTTGTTGTTGAGGCTGTGTCAGCGCCGTCTTTGGCGTCACGGCGCCCGGTGCGGGCCAATTGTAGAGATCTCGCCATGATCCGCTGCGACTCTCCCAGTCCGTCCAAAGCTGGTGCTGCCCATACCCGCCGGGGTTTATCCCTCGGCCGAGCAGTCTCGAAGCGCAGTCTGCTGAAAGTGCTGCAACAAGAAACGGTCCATTCGCGGCTCTGCTCAGGATCTGCTGCGCAGCCTGCTGAGCCGAAAGCCCGGGATACGCCGGCGAGGGGATGTTCGCTGTGTTGGGATTCGCGGCCATCATGATGGCCGTAGCATCGTAAGGGTGGGAGCTGCTGAATTCAGCTGCAAGCGTCATTTGTTCAGGAGAGGATTGCTGCCCCTGCGCCTGCGCGGCGAATGCGATCGCGCCTTGTCCGGCTGCCTCCATACTTGTGTAAAGCGCCTGCCGCACGGTATCCCGGTAGTGGGCGAAACGCATCCCCGCTGACAGTTTGGCAGCGTCCTGGCGGCTATCTGAAAATACCACGAGCTTGCGGTTGTTGCTTTCGGCCGTGTGAGGAATTTGGCGCAAAAGCGAGTCGCACAAGACTTGGCTAATTTTCTGGAAACCGGTGCGTTGCGTTCGTATCGGCGAACCCAAAGGTCTCCATGACCAATCAGAGTCGCATCGCGGGCACTTGGCAGGGTACGCCTGCGTTGCGCTTTCCACACTGGGCGGGTTCTGGCCGTGCATGGGCGGGACGTAATATAAGTAGCCGCTTCCCCCGCCGAGTTGTACCGCGCCATCGACGGGTGTGTACTGTGCCGCTCGCCAGCGCCTGGCAATTCCATCCTGCGTCCATTGAGCGCTAGCCGGTGACATGCCCTGCTGGGCTGGCCAAAAGACCGCGTAGCTCATGTAGTCGCGTTCGAAGCTCGCCGCATCGGCGGACGCTTCCAGATTGGGATGTTCGGGGCTAAGGTACCACTCATTGGGATTTGGGCCTTCCTGCCGGTATCCACCGAAAAAGATCTCACCGCAGGATTCACAATAGAGCAATTCAAGTATACGCGAGCCGCAGTCACAGGTAAGCCTCGGCACGTAGTGCAGTCGCCCAGCCGGGACCTGTCCTTGCCGCTGCAGTGCTGCGGAGCATTGTGGATTCGTGCAAATCCACATTCCCTGCAAGTTTCGAAAGAAGAGGTGGGCGCGCATTACGAGTGGTGCGTCACCGGTCGCGTGCCGCGCTTGGGACAGCGCAGTCAGCAATCCGGACACCGCCTCGCTGGCCTCTGTATCGGCGAGCTGTGGGAAGAGTGACTCGGCAATTTGCTTGGGCGTGCGGGGCGCGAGTAGCGTCAAATCCGCCGACAAGGCACAAGCAACTCGCATTGCATCGGGCGCTTGAACATGTTCAAGCGCCGCCGCAACGATTTGTTCCGGGGTGTTGCTTGCCGCGCTACCAGCACCGGTAACGCTGGCATAGAACTCCTGAGCTGCCGCCTGATCGATCATTCCCGATGCGGCCAGCGCAGATTGGTCGAGTTGTCGAAGCGCGGCTGCGTGAGCCACAATCGTCGTCGATGCGTTCGGATTGGGTGGTGCGACGTCGCCGCCAATTACTCGAAACCGGTTACGATCGCGAGCGAAAAAGCTTTCGAGATAGTCCAGGCCCGATGGATCGCCGGCAAGCGACGCGCTCGATGCGATGATTCGCAATTGATCCGAGTCAGGGGCAAGTCCAAGCCGATCGAATAGCACCCGGAGTAGGTAGGCGACCTCCGTTCCAGCGGTGCCACGATACGTGTGAAGTTCGTCCACGATCAAATGGAAGACATGAGACTGGTTCGCTGCCAGCCATGCGCGCGTCTGCTCAAAAACTGGCGATTCGACGGCCCTCATGAGCATGATGTTCAGCATGGAGTAGTTGGTCACCAGAATATCAGGAGGGCTATCCTGCATATCCCACCGCGACCACATTTCGCTTCCATCGAGATGCTGGAAGAAGCGTTCGGCGGGTGTCCCTGCGACCTGCTGGGCATCCTGGTCAATGCCCCGAAGCTCGTCCCGAAGCTGGGCGAGTTTACCGGACGTGCGGTTGCCAGAAACGGGCGTGCGGCCCGTGTATCTGCCGAAGTAGAACCGATTTCCATGCCGGTGCTCATTGAGCCAGGTTCTCAACGCTGGCCCGTCAAATCCGTCTCGGAGGCGGCCAAGTTGATCCTCAACAAGCGCATTGAGCGGGTATAGGATGAGTGCGCGCATCCCGGCGGGCCGAGTCTCGTGCGAGCGCTGGCTAACACGCGGGGCCCAGTTCCTCGGCTGCCCGTGACGCCACCAATCCCTTCTCGGATCGGGAGGTCCCGGAGCCGGCCAATTGGCCGATTCATGAATTAGGGCCGCGGCGATTGGAAGGAAGAAACATTCCGTTTTGCCGGAGCCAGTGCCCGTCGTGACGATTATATCCCGATTGTGTGTAACGGATTCATCGAACGCGTCGCGCTGATGGGTGTACGGCCTGCGCCCAGCGGGAAATAGCCCACGCGCGACGAACTCTGCTAGTTCATCTACCAGTCCGGTGGTCCATGTTGGATCAAGAAGGGTGTGGGCGATCTGGTCGAATGTTTCGTCGCACTTGCGATATGCGGGGACGGCTTCGATCAATGGGTGCCGATAGATGCGGCCATCCTGATCGATTAACTGACGGCGTTCATGCACGAGATCTGGATACCGTAGATCGAAGGGACTATCCAGATAACGAAGGTACATCTCCCGCAGTTCGTCGAAAACAGTAATTGGATTTCGCATCGGATTCATTGCCTCAAAAGGCTCGCAGCCGCTTTCGCGATTGCCCCACCGACGTTCGGGTACGCCAATCGCGCGCATTCAACGCGAGGTATCAAGCCAGAGCACAGAGTCAACGCCCGATCCACCAGCAGCGGAGGGCGGCACGAAACTGGGATCGACAGAACCTGGCTGCCAGCGTCGTATTCAACAACTCGCCGCCGTTTCTGCTTAAGAACTAGGTACTTTCCCACCTGAACCGGAACCTTAAACCCTTTGCCCCGCAGCCGGATGAAGTATTGAGGCTGGTACGCCACTCGAAACCGAAACAAGCCGAACGAAGCATTACGGGCTTTGTCAGCCGTAGTCGCATTCCATCCAAGTGTCTCAGCCGAGAAGCAGTAGACTTCCCAATCTCCGCCAAATGGTAGCTCGGCCGGTGCTAGAGACTGCCAATCATCGACCGGCGGTACAGCAGCCAATAGCATTCGAACAGCATTCGGCTGAAAATGCAGGCCAAGCGAGCTCGCGACGTGCTCTAGTTCCGAAACGTTTTTGGCGACGATTTCAATGCGATCCGGGCTCGCTTCCTGGCTGGTCGCCCTGATGGCGACGTTTGCCGATTGGCCGTTGATTTGTTGAAGGAGCTGGCCGGTTCTTGCCCCACAGAGAATACCGACCGCGCAATCGGACCTTTCGAGGCCAACGAGCACTGGTGGCACGACCCGCCAGCCGTTCTCAAAACCCTTGCGGAAGAACTCGGCGTGGGCCAGCCGTTCAAGGTTCAGGCGCAGGCGGTGATGAATCGGCAAGCTGTCACTGTCCGGAGCGCCTTCGTTCGAATCCTCTTCGCTTCCGTTGCCATCCTCGGTTACTTGAAGTTCATTAACGGCAGCCCGGTAACGGCTCCATGTTCCGCAGCCTTTTGCGGAAAGCCACAGCATGAGATCATTCGGATTCATCGTAGCTGTTTCCACAATCGCCGCGCCACTCGCTTGTATTCTGCCCAAAGTTGTTTTGCCTGGTCTGTGTCCGGCTCGACGCGCAACCCTTTTCGCGATGCGTTCAGTATTGCCTGGCACCAGCGCAAGATCGCTTCGCGACGAGGCCTTGCCGACTCTCTCAGCCGTTCTTCTACGCCGCGCGAATTCAATAGGCGCACGGATGCATTTGACTTATTGGAGTGAAGCGGATCTGTGGGAATCGTCCAGGCCACTGGAAAACTAGCAACAGCGAGAAACTCCAGGGGGCGGACATCATACGGCTGAGGCGAGATTTCGACTTGCCCAGGCGCTGGACCGAGCAGACATGCATTCGACGCCGGCGTCAGCGTCGTACACTCGCCAGATTTGGCCGGCGTGACCAATGGCCCACAGATCGCAAATGCACGAGCACCGAATTCCGCGCAACTGGGCCGATAAACAAAGGCAGGGAAGTCATCCCAATGCTGGCAACCGTCAACAAGCTCGTATGACTCGGCCACGCCTCCGCAGAAAACTGTGTGCAAGCCAGGCGTGTCCCAATCCGGAGCGGCGTAGTTTCCGCTACCGTCCGCCAAGGCTGGCCTTTCGTCAATTAGGACAGCAACCTCCTGGCCGATCCCACGGATGCGGATTTGTGGGGGATGCCCGATGAGCCATGTCGCGTGGCTCAAACGAATCCCTCCATGAAACACTATTTCAACATCATGAACCGGCCGCAGTATATTGAATATCCCGGCCGAGTCATCGTGATGAATTGGCGTAGTTGGTCGGACGCCTTGAAACATTAACCATCCAGATGGCACGCCATTACCTCGCACTTCACAAGGTTGGGCGCATCCAGCCTCTACCAAGGCGTCGCGAACCGCTCTTTCCTGTCGTTCCGTGCATAGAACAAGGTGACCTTCCCGCAGGATTAGTCGCGGGACAGACACGAAGCCGCTAACTGTTCCGGTTGGCGATTGCGCAAGCACCCAGATTTCGCGGCCGGACAAAACCCATCGAACTTCCTCGTCGTCAAGACAATCCCAACTAGCTCCTTGACTGAGCAGCGTCTCAATAGAGGGCGGAGTGAGGTCGTTGTACCACTCGTCCTGGCAAGCATTCCAGACTTCCGTCCCTTGCGGTCGATTCACGCTAACCGCCTCTGGAAGATTGCTTGTGCGCGATGGCAGCAGCGAGAGCTGGCACTGATTCCTGCGGCCGCGGCCAAAGACAATATGGACCGCCACGCCGAATGAGCGGGCACGTGCCCCCTCGGTTGGGCTGGGCGGCTGTCGGCTGATTCGCCGCGTGGCTCCGCTCGTCCGGGCAGTTGGCTGGTACTTTGGTGACCTGCTCCGCGATCTAGGCGTTTTGGGCGCGTTGGCGGACGCAGAAGCGGCCCCCACGCCTGCATCAGGCGACTGCACCTCTGACTGCTGAGTTTCAGATAACGTATCAGCTTCGTCTTGCAAAAGCGACGGTGTCAATTGCACTTCGCCCAGTGTGTTGCCGTCATTGTCGGCGTGAGCCGCATCCAACACCTGCCGACCTTCGGAGCCGAGTACGATTGGTCGCGACTGTGTGATATTCTCTTGGGACTCTGCTTCTATCCCGGTGTCCGGGGCCCGGCGCGGCGAACGCTCGTCCGTGGTTTCAGTTGAGACTGGACATTCCGTCTCCGAGATGCACTTGTCGCCAAGTTCACGGGCACAGGTGTCGTGCTCGATTGGATGTTGATCGCACCCGCGTTCCTCCTCTGCGCCAACCTGTATAAGACCTTGATTGTCGACAGGCGGGCAGTGACTCGAAGGGCATTTTGGATTCGTCGTTGCCGATCCATACCGCCCTGAAGTCAGTGGCGGAGAATGGTCCGTGCCGAGCACATCGGTAATTCCGTTTGCAGCCGCGCCGGGTGCCGCGAATGGCTCGAGGGAAGAATCCTCAACGTTGAACAAGGCGACTGGTCGTTCAAGCTCACCAGAAGCCAGCTCTGGCTCATACACGAAAGTGCCACCAGGTGGAGTCTGGGCAGAATCCGGTGGTTGGTTTTCGTCATGGCGCGGCCCTTGCTCGCCTGCGTCGTCGCCACCGGATTCCTCGTGAACCGCCTCGTTTCCAATGACCGATGCGCAATCCTTAACCCCTGGCCATTCAGTGACCTCGGCGTCGGCTTTCCGTGCCGCCTGATTGGTTTGCGTTGGCGTTGGCGTGTCGTCGATCAGTTCGCACAGCGTCCCTGACCCCGAGTCACTTGTAGCCTCTGGAAACCGCTGAAGTGTTGCAGCAGCAAGCGGCGAGCTCTCGTGGAGGATCGCGTGCGACGCATTGGCTCGTTCGGGGGGCGAATCCCGGTCCCAGTCCGTAGTGCTTCGCCAGCTGCTGTTACTCGTCGCGCGCAGCACAATCCATACGCCGAAACTGCCAGCGACTGCGATGACGACACCAAAAGCTATAAGCCACGGCGAAATCATGGGCACCCTTTAGGCCGATCTACTCTGTGACCGCATTCTAGCGTGCTTGAACCACAGCCGCGAGCAAGCGCAACCTCTTGTGCCGCGACATTTTTTGGCGGCATGCTGGAAACTCGCCTTCCGATCCGACAAGCTACCGTGCCGATCAGCCCCGAAGACTGGCTTCGGTGTCTCTTGTCGATGCGGTCACCGACCAAGGGCTACGACAGGGACAGCTCAAACACCGTTGTCGCCCCGACACCTTTGGTAAACCTCTGGGGATCGAATGCAGCCGGGCGCACGTACCAACATTGCGAAATCTTGAATGCTGCGGATGCTGCAGCACAGGCGACAGCCTGGAGCTTCGAGCCGGTCAGGCCAAACTCAAAGTTGAAGCCTTGATCCACGTACCAGTCCTGGTAATTGCGAGTGATGTAAGACAAGACACCTTGCAGGTCGTCGGACGAAAACGATTCGACCACTGTGCCCGAATAGTTTCTAGCTGCCAAATCAGCCGCGATGCCGGCCATCTTGGCACGAGGTGAACCATCCTGGTGCGTCATCACGAGAATGGCCTCGTATGATCGCTCATCGAGCAACGTGAGTAATCGCTCATGTTTGGGAGAAGAAAAAGTGCAAAGAACCCGCCGGCGCGATTCATCGGAATCGGAAAGCAGCAAAGAATCGATTGAATAAGGCCGATTTTCCCCGGTGAGCACCTTGCTAAGTGATTCCAGAAGCTGTCCGCTGTTCAATGTTACTTCGGCGTCCAGGACGGCAGCGATGTCTTCGTCGAGCGGATAATAACTCGCTGCCCGCGTGCGGCAGACCCACACCCTCCCGTTGCGACGAAGTGCGTTCCTCACCGTGTGAAAGATGACCGGTTTCGCAAGGCCCGTAATGTCCACAAGCGTATTGCCGTGGGGCACGTCCACACCTGCTACAATTGTGTCCTGATAGTCAAGTTCCGACTGATTAAGCGCCGGCCACAGCGATTTCCGGATCTCGTCCGATTTACCAAGCTCCGGGTATCGCACCAAGATCACGTTTTTTGGCTGGACTGCGTGGCGAATGCGACGAGCGGACTCGAGCGTTCGCTCCTCAAACCCCAAGCCGAGCACGACGGTCGTGATGCCGGCTCGGCCCAAATCCGCCAGGCCGGCGCGGGCCGCCTTCGGCGTCTTCTGCTCCACAATTTCGGCAAGCTCATCTGACGGCCGGATTGTGCCGGGCACCTTCTCGTCTTGCAATCCAAATAGAAGCCGTTGGGCCCCGTGGCGAGTGTTTCTTACTTCGGGCGTCTCGGTTTTCGCGGACGAGTCGCAAGCGTCGTTACTCTCAGTCTCCATTTCTTCTACCTCGGCAACATCGTCTACACTAGCCAGGTTTCGAAGAAGTACGTCTTTTCCTTGTGCAGGATTGTCTAGCCAGTTGATTAAATCCTCGCCCGACAATTCGAACCGATCGCGTTCGGACAAACCGATGAAATTGGAAAGTCCGTAGAGCTTCCGATACGTCAGCTTGAATTGTTGCACCGGGTTCGTATCGCGGGTTTTTGTCCGGTGGGCACCACCGTCTAGCACGAAAACACCGGCGTCAATCAGCTCTCTCAATTGCTCGAATTGCCTCTCCGCATCTCCCGCAGTAACACGAACATATAGCTTCAGATACTGCCGAAGACGCCGCTTCGTGATTTTCTTGGTCTTGAAATCCTTTTCCGATTTCATCAGCAGGGTATGCGATGCGTCGGCAAAGGCGAGGGCGTGATCTTTCAGCCATCCTTTCCTGCGATTCAGGTCATATAACCGGCGGCTACAGTATTCCTGGTAGCATTCCGATTGTGTTTGTGGTTCGATTGGGTACCCGCCCTTTGATTTTCTCAGCATCAGCTCGTACAGGCTAATCACATCGCCGATATCGCCAACACAAACGCCGGCGAGGGCAGACATGCCGTAGTAGGTCTTCTTCCGCTCGCTCGAGTTTTCGGACGTCGTAGCTACCTGCTGTGCGATGGATTCCAGCGGCGTGTCCGCCAAGATCTGGCTGGGTTTGACACCAGGCGGGTGGTGCGCGTAGTACTTTGCGCGTTGGGACAAAACCTGCTCGACGAAGCCATTTCCTCTCTTGGCGCGAATCAGCGCGTTCACTTCGGCCCCCAGGTCGAACACCTGGTAGTCTCTTCCTTCGCGAGCTTTTTCAATTTGGCCCGGTGACCGCAGAATCATTTCCAATGTCTGAGCCTCGGTCGTCAGTTTGAAGGCACATTTGGGATCAGAGAACAAGAGGGCTGACATCAGTTGCTCGATGCCCGGCTTCTCGAGGTATCTCGTCGATACATCGTCCAACAGAAAAAACACGGTTGCGTTATCCCAGATTCGAGAGGCGGAAGAAACAGCCTCGGCCAAGTGGGGAAACGACGACGATGGATGGCCAGCAAATTCGACTCCCTCGGCCTCGCCCCGGCTCAATCGGACCATCAATTCAAGAAGGTAGCGTTCGAGCTCGTATTCCGAACCGGTGTTGCGGGCCGCTTCAGCACCCTTGACATAGGAGGCCACAGCGTCACCAATCTTTGCAAACGCGAGGGGTACGACGACATCGGAACAGATCTCCCGGAGATGGCGAATAGCCCGGATAGCCTCGACCGCATACTGTACGAAAAGCCGGACGTAGGGGGCTACCAATGCATCCGCTCTCGTTCCCAGCGAATCCAGCAATCGCGTGCTGGACGCATAGAGCCCAATGTATCTATCGCTGCGCAGGCGAGCGAATATGTGCTCACGGTCGGCGCTCTGGGTCGGCAACGTCGCGCGCGCGTGGAACTGGAGCGATCGCAAGAGCATCGTTTTTCCGCACCCGCGCATCCCGGTGACGACTTGAGGGCCTGACGTGCTTATCGAAGTAAGCCAGCGATCATCTAGATCAACGATCAAGTACGGCACAAACCATGCGGCCAGAGTTTGCGCGTTGTACGCGTCGTTGAAACGCCTCAATTTCGGCTGCTCTCGCCAGGGTGAGGAAACGTGGCGGATTGCGGACCGAATGTCTTCGATGCATTCGTCATACGTCGGGGTTCGCTGAGCCGCGCTGTCCGGCGACAGCAAGGAAGCACGTTCATCCAGAATAGCGGCGAGCCGGTATTCGAGGTCGGTTGTCTTATCGGGAGTGGACAAAAGTCGAGCGACGAGCGCCTTAAGGTACTTGACGACCCAGTGCAGATCGCCGAGCCGTTCGCCGGCGGGATCGCTCTTGCTTTCATCAGAAGCTGAGTTCAGATCAATTGCGACTAGGCGGATTGTTTCGTCCTCGGCATCAGCGCGCCGGCTTTCTGGCGACAGCGCCTGCACGATGAGATTTGCGGGCTGAAGGTCGTTGTGGCGAAAACCCTTATTCTCTAATTCACGGAGGATCGCAAACAAATCGATGGCGATCTGTGCGATGGTTCGAGCGGGCACAGGTTCGGAAGCTGCGAGAACTCCGCTGAGCGTTTTTCCTTCGACAAAATCGAGTTCGGCAACATGGCAAACGTGCTCCTCGCCGCCAAACTGAACACGTTCGTCAAGCAGCATGTCGTCGATCCCAACGATGTGCTGCGAGCCTTCGGCAATCCGAGAATGGTCTTTGCACTCCTGCTCGAAATCTTTTCCAAAGAAGTCATATGCCTGCTTGAATGCGACCTTGATCACTTTGCGGCGGTTGAACGGTCCAGACTCCGCGACATAGGCAACCGAGTAGAAGCCGCGGTCAATTGGCCGCACGATTCTGTACCGGCCGATACTGGACGGAGGCGAGACGAGCGGGAAACCATACTGCCGCTGGCACTGCGGGCATTGGTCAGTCAACGCACGATTCTCGTCTTTCGTGTAATCGGGATGAAGAAAACAGCACAGTTTAGGCATCTACGACCTCCTCGAAGCCAGCAAGTCGGCCTGGGCTTTCCGATAACACGAACGCGCTCCGCAAAACCGGCTCGATCTCAGGCCACTTGGTTTCCTCGCAACGAACCGTCGCGAGCAATTCACGTTTCGTGACGTAGTCGCCCGTCCTGCTTGCCAAGATGACACCGGAAGTATCCGGAAACGGCGTGTCCTCTGTTTGAAAATCGATCTGCGTCCGCACAAGCGTTTCCCGGAGGCATTCAAGATCAATTGTCAGGAATCCCTCTCCCGCCGCGAGCATTTCGAACCGGCGCTTCCGGCGAACGGCGCTTACAGCAGCGTTGAACGCTTCGACGCTGGCACCCTGCGCTTCAAGATTCGACTGAAACGCTGGCAAAATCTCGCTTGCGCTCGGCAAAGACGAGTCAACACCGCTTACGACCTTTGCCATGGCGAAACATTGCCGGTAGTGTTGCGTCAGCCATGCGTCAGCCTTCCCAGCCAGAAGCTCGTCCATCGCTATCAACGCCTCACCACGGCCGATGAACGGCTGGTAAGGCAAGCGTGCGTCGGTAAGAATGCAAACAGCCTCGATGCCAACGAGTTTCGCCACGCGATTGAACCGAACTGCGTTCCGTTTCGCTTCCGCCCATGTGGTGCCGAGATTCCCGTGAGGTGCAACTCGCACGTCCAGTCCCGCTTTGGTAATCCCCACTGCGATTTTCTTGCTCAGCAAACTCGCGATTGCTAATTCCGGAAGATTCACTGCGTCGTGCTGTTTTCGATAAGTGTACAACTGGCCATCTCGTGGAGCGAATCGGCCTTCGGCGAGAAAGTGGACGTAACCACACCGGTCAAGAATCTGGCAAACCTCGCTTTCGTCGAAATGAACGCGGTATCCGGGTATCTGGGCGAGAACGTCAATGCCGCCGGCGGGGCGGCCGGGGACGCCGAGCTTTGGGACCTGGACCTCCATCTGCCGTAGAAAAAGCGGGCAAAGGATTGTCGAGAGTGAACTTGGGCCGCCGGTCGATGCGATGTCAGCCCGGCTCCCTCCTTCGCGCCACTTCAGCATCGATCCAGATCGGGCAAGGCTCAACGCGAGATATGCAATGTTCTCGTCGTCGAGGTTCGCAGATCGAGCAAATCCGACGATCCGGTCCATCGAGTCAGCCGATGCGTGGTTTTCGAATTCGTCAACGGCTTTATGGAAATCCATCGATCGTGTCCGACGCAGCCATTTGAGGATTTGAATGAGCCTTCGCAATTCAAACTTGGGCAATGCTCAATTTAATGGTCGACTGATTGTCGAACCATGAGGGGCGTTGTGTCTTCCAGAAGAATTCCGCCGCACTGCAAATGACCGGGTGAGCTGGGGCACATCGGCCAGAACTTGGCTAATGCGGAGCTGTCGACACTGGCAAACTCAATGGATGTGGGGTCGATCGCTTGGTAAACGCATCCTTCGGGAGAGTAGACGCCTGAGGTGACCTGCAGCGGCAAGAAGTGCGGATCTGCCCGGTGAAAAGAGATTACTCGCTCAAGGAATGTCCTCTTCGGCGAGCTTTTTCAAGTCGCGAACTCTTCCGCGACACACCAGTTGCCGTCTGACACCGAAAGCGGGAGCTTTCGGCGCTTCGCGTTTTTCGCCATTTCTGGCGATGACTTACGGGAATGTTTCCCCGCGTGAGAGTTCTCCGGAAATCGCACGAGAGCGTCGTTCCGCCGCCATTACGCCAAAACTCTCCCCCCAAACTCTCGCGGGCGCAGATCGGCGCGGCCTGCTTCTTCTGGCGAAGCTCGGACCACGGCAGGTCGAGCAACTCGCCGCGTTGCTCAAATAGCCGCTACACCAGCGGGATGGCGAGCTGTTTGAGCAATTTTCGTGGATCACAGTGGATTGGGTTGGCCATCTTGGTCGCTCCTCGTCGCGCTACACAATCAATTCATTGGCTTTACTTTGGTTTGAAGATTCGGCTGGCTCTGCAGCCGACATACGCACTTGGTCAACTGCCTGTCGGCATCCCGGTTTTCCCGTGGGCGCGCAACGGGGGCACTGCGCGACAGAAACGGCGAACCACGAGACGCAGGGCTGGAAGTGGCCCTGACTTGCCAAACAGGAAGCCCCAAGTTGGGGTTGGCTAAGGCGGCGTTAGAACGGGGTGAGCCGCATCATTCCCCGGAGCCCGTACGTCCCGGCACCGGTCAATCCATTCGTACAACTGTCCACCTGTGCACTACAGGTGCGCACATATTAGCACGGCGTTCGGCCGTTTCAATCCTGCGGCGCAGAATTCTTAAGTCGCCAATTCCAACCTTGGCCCGCTCAACAAGTTGCGATGTGGGAGGGGTCCACTGCTCGACGACTTGTCGGTGCGTGGGCGGTCCGCTATCTCTGAATCTTCCCCGTTCAAGGCCCATGCAGTGTCTCTCCAGCTCATGGAGCATTCCGCACGTGAATCGTGAATTCGAGCCATGTTGGTGGTCCTGGGCTGACGTCGTTCGGCACGCGGATCGACTCGGAATTCCGCATTTTCAAAGAGGAGCCGTTTGGGACACAGGCAATCTGGTGGCATTGCTGGAGTCGATCTTCGAGCAGTCGCCTTGCGGCTCGTTCGTGCTTTGGGCTCCGGTGAATGACGCCCAGGACTCACGTCGACATGGAGTACCGCTTCGGCGGTTTGCCGTCGGCGAGGAGCCCATGTGGTTGGTCGACGGTCAGCAGAGAACGCGTGCCATACTCGACACGTTCCAACAGCTCATCGACTCTCCGTCACGACCGGATGGCTGGTCGCTGGTGCGTAAGGCCGACCTGGACGAGCTCCGAATCATTGGAAGATCGCTGCTTTGCGAACCACTAGAGGAAGAAATCGAGGTCGATGAAGACGCTGAGGATGAATCGCATTATTGGTTCGTCGTTCTCCCCGCCATGTCGTGCTTTTACCAGGGAGATGCACCGTACTTTGGACGGCACAGCGAATCGCGAAACGTGCGTCGAGGCTCTATGTTCCGACAGCTTCGACTTCACGCGCGGGCTCGAATAAAGTCGGAAGGGGTCGAGCGTCGCGTGCCACCACTGCCGATTGGAATGGTCCCACTTGCCACACTCATTTCTCGAATCGGCATCTTCGTGAGCCCCAGCGACAGTGCCCAAGCCGCAGCCGAACTGCGAGCATTCACGGCCGAGAAAGCGGATCTTGACCGTCTCGACGAACTGTTGCCCTGGGGGCCGCAGTTCGTCACAGGCCACGCGTACGAGGTCGCCAGTAAAGACCAAGCATGGGCGAGACCGACTCGATGGTCGGACCTCTATGTTCGTCGCCAGGAAACTGGCGTGCGGGAAATGGTCCAGCGGTTGGCGGGACTCTTCGCATACGAGTGGAAATTCGTCTTCGAACAGTTCCGAGGCATGTTCGACGGCAACCGGTTCGCCGTCGGTTGGCTGCCACGAAGCGATGTCAGCGCCGCCATTGACGCTTACGTCCGTATCAACCGAGCAGGCATTCGCGTCCGAGCGGAAGAACGGGCGCTGGCATTGTTATCCCGCGCTCGATCGACGTTGCTGGACGACTTGGCCGACTTCGTAAGCAAGCGAGACGGAGGCCGTTTAGTCGAGGACGAGCGGGCGCTCCTTGCACACGAATCCCATCTGGAGATGGGATTCAGCGTGTGGATTACGACGGTAACCCGTTACGCGACACTTGCGATTCTGGGCGACGCGGCGCGACGTTGGCTCGGACTATCGGCGATTGACAAAGACACCTTTGGGTACCGGCTCGATCGCGTCGGTGTGCATGAGACCGCAACCGGCAAGATGACTTGGGCGCGACAAGATTACCAATCACCCGCAGATGTCATCGGAGAATGTTCGGAGCGTGCAACGAGCGCGCTGCTCCTTGTTGACTCGACCTTGTCAAACGAACTGTATTTAGACCACAGGATGGCGAGGCCCTCGACAAGGCTGCCGTACCTGCTCATTGATCTACTTTACCGAGTGCCGGCAACACAACTGGAGCAACTTCGCAGCGACCAAGACTTCCGTGCTGCAATTGCCCGGTTGCTCCATTGGACGCTGCTTGTTCCCTACCTTGATCAAACTGACTTTGAGCAGCTCACGGTCGAGATTCATGGCATCGACGACGAAGGGGCGCGTAAGGAATCTTCTCCACTTGCACCGTGGAACGGGAGCGCCGCCGACGTGAATGAGTCGCTGTGCCAGGCGCTTCAACGCTACCAGGCTGGCCTTTTCAAGATCTGGAGACGCAAGCGATCCAATTCGCCCGAACAATTGCAGTCTCTTCCACTGGGAGTGGCTGGCGTCGGCATTTCCACCGCACTTACGCTGCTTGCCATCGATGCGTTCGCGACTGAGGTTAGAAATTCCCGCTCCTTGAACCACACGGCGGTCGGTTGGCTCTATGCGATTGAACGCCGGGGGAAGGCTCGAGAGTTCTGCTGGGATTCCCAAGTCGAAGGCTACCGAGAAACGGGAGGCAAAACGGGCGCGCCGAGATTCCCAGAGGGCGATAACCCGATGGCGGCCGAATTACGCCGATGGGGCGACGATAATCGTCAATCGCTTTATCCCGAAAAGCAACACTTGGTGCCCTTTGCCATCGCGCGACAGATCGTGGACAAAGGCGGGACACGCGCCACGTCATCGCCCTCGAACGCCATCGGTAACCTGAGTTGGCTGAGCCATCGGCAAAACGGATTGAGCGCGTTTGCCGACCGGTGGGCGGTTCTGGATAAGGAACGGGACCGAGACAATTTGGAAGCACGCGGAATTCTCGCGCCTGCGGAGTTCGATGGCCGCCAACGTACCGTGCTCGAAATCTACAACGAGCTGCGCGACTTGGTGCTTCTGGAAGGCGAGGCATGGAAGTTCAAACGAGACCGAGCGTTTCGCCTGTTCGACGCGTTCTGCGATGGGCGCGCGCGATGGATGGTCGAGCAAATGAAACGCTGGCTTGAGGAGCCACTAACTTCCAAGGCGAACAGCTGGCTGCGAGAATAAGGAACGAACTTGTCGGCGTTTAGCGTTTTCCAGTGATCGTCTATTTCGTCGTCTCGGCACCTCGAAAACCGGCCGTTTTTGGGTCCCGAGACAGCTCGGCACCACTGACGGAACCGTGAACATGCGTGCACTACGCAACGTGGCGTGCGGGCGGAGGTTGCGCGATTGGGTCTTTGGACTTAAAATCCTGAGAGGGGTTACCCTCGTGCGGGTTCGAGTCCCGCCTCGGCTACTGAATCAAAACGGCCTGTTTTCCCGCGAAACAGGCCGTTTCTTTCCGCCTTCCCCGTGGATTCCCGCGAGTTTCGGCGTTCGCCGCGTCGCGCGTCTTGGTGGCAATTCGCGGCAATCTGCGGCCAACTCGACCGTCGAGCGGCGAAGTCGACGGCGCCAGGAACGGCGCCAAAAGTCCTGTGTCTCGGCGCCATTGTCGGCACCGCGAAGATGTGAAATTGTTCATTGTCCTCAGGGTATCCTGAGGGCAATGAATCCGGTCGTAAGATAGTGAGTGTACCTCGCACACGATCCGTAACACTTCCTGTCAAATAACCACGAAAAGGTTCGTACCCAGCGACAGCCCAATGCAATCAAGACAAAGGGGGTTTCCGCGCTCCCGATTCTCCATTCGAACGCTTTTGATCATCGTCGCACTGATCGGCGCGTATTTCGGAAGCTGGGATGCTACCAGGCGAGCAGCCGCATGCTTGCCGGCGTCTGAGGAGAGACTGTTATCTGTTCCAGAGCGCGGGACGCACTACATCCAATAAGCGGCGTCACCCATGCCGTTCATGATCGTTTGCGAAGAACTTGAGGCCGATAGCGGCGGCGACGCCGGCATCGCACGCCTCGGACCAAGACGGTGCGGGACACTCGAAGTGCACCCGTTCCTTGGTCAGCGGGTGCAGGAACGAAATGCGCTGCGCGTGAAGGCAGAGCGGCGGGGCTGCGACGTCATGCGTTTGCGTCTCGCCGAGGCGCTGATTCGGCAGATAGGTTTGCTCGCCGCAAATGGGCCAACCTAGGTGCCAAAGATGCACGCGGATTTGGTTGGTGCGTCCGGTGAGCGGTCGGGCGGCGACGAGCGACGTGCCGTCGTCGAACTTTTGGAGCACGTGAAACTCGGTGCGCGCCGCCAAGCCCTGCTCGTCGACGGCACGGGCGCCCAGGTCCGTGGTGTCGCTGCCGATCGACGCGTCGCAGGCGAACGAGTCTTGCGGCGGATGCCCCTGAATGCGAGCCAGGTAATGCTTCTCCACGGCGCTCGCCGCGAATTGCGTCTGCAACTGACCCGCGAAGTGTCGCGTGCGTGCAAAGACCACGACTCCGGTTGTGTTGGCGTCCAATCGATGCACGGGCCGCAGTTTTTGCGGCTGGTAAACCTGATTCAAAATCCACTGCAGTGAATTGCGGTTGAAGCGACCCGAGGGATGCATCGGCAGCGGAGCGGGCTTGTTCACGACCACCAGCGCGGCGTCCTCGTGCAACACGCGAATCGCCACGTTCACCGGCGGCTCGGAATGGGCGGGCATCCGGTGCAGATATCGCTCGCCCAATCGCACTCGCTGTTCCGGCGCGACCGGCTGGCGACCTTCGTCCAGCAGCAGGTCTTGCGAGAATCGCTCGCTCCAATACTCAGGCGTCAGATGGGGAAACATTTCAGTCAGCGCACGGAGCAACGACAGGCCGTCGTGTTGGTTCGCGATTTTGAGCGGACGGAAGTTATCGTACGGCTCGCTGCCCGGCAGCGGCGTGGTCGCTCGTCGGATCGCCGACTCGCGGGCCGTCAGCGTACGGAGCCGCTGTTCGTCGTCGGTCACAAAGCAAGCCGGGCACGACTGCTCCGGTACGTAGCGACGGTCTTGTCGATCGGCGGCGGTGAGTGGCGCGCGGCACTGGAAGCAGACGGAATTTTCCGTCGTCGCCAGATTCGCACCGAGTCCGACTCGCTGGTCGAACACGAAGCACTCGCCCTCGTAATGCTCGCCGCCGCATTCTTCGAAGTATTTCAGAATCCCGCCGTCCAATTGAAAAACCTGCGCGAAGCCGGCTCGCTCCATGTAAGGCCCGGCCTTTTCGCACCGAATGCCCCCCGTGCAAAACATCACGATCGGCTGCTGTTTGAGGTGGTCGGGCAGACGCTCGATGGCGGCGGGAAAGTTACGAAAGTGATCGAGCCCCAGCGTCACTGCGTTCTTGAAGGTGCCGAGTTTTACTTCGTAATCGTTGCGCGTATCGAGAAGCGTGACGGGCCGCCCTTCGTCGAGCCAACGCTTGAGTTCTTGCGGCGCCAGTTTCGGCGAGGTTCGCCGGCCGGGATCGATCCCCGAGATGCCAAACGCGATGATTTCCTTCTTGATGCGAACCAGCATCCGGTTGAACGGCTGCCGCTCGCTGAAGCTTACCTTGGGCTGAAAGCCTTCGAGTCCCGGAATCGCCCACAGCTCTTGGAGTAACAAGTCGATCTCAGCACGACCGCCGGCCACGAACAGATTGATTCCCTCGGGACTGAGCAATATCGTTCCGCGTAACCCCCAGGCTTGGCACGATGCGCGTAGCCGCTCCCGCAAAGCGGGCAGGTCGCTAAGCGGCAGAAACTGATACGCGGCGATGTTCATGACTTCGGACATTTCCTTAGCTTAGGTTCTTTTCGGCGGAGCGCCGAGTCGGCACCACGACGGCGTGGCTCGCATCCGCTGCAGCGGCGGCCGGAGCGTTCCGCTCGAAGCTCAACTGTCCGAAATGAACTCCCTTTTGGTCTGATCGTTCATCCGCCAGACAACTCGACGCAACGACTGACCTTCAGGCGCAATCCTCATGCTCATCTACGCCAAAACCAAGAAATCGTTGGTCCATCCGGGTTTCGTGTGGGTCCAGCCGAAGATTCGGGCTTCGCCCCACGCTCCGAGCAAACGCTTGACGTCGTTTACGCCGGTGATGACAAAGGTATACCAATGGTATACCTTTCTGGAGGTCGCTTTCGTGATCAAGAACCTCGTGAAACATGGCAACAGTTGGGCATTGGTGATCGACAAGCCCATCCTGGAGTTGCTCAATTTCGATCCAGAACATCCGCTCGAAATCACCACCGACGGGCAGACGCTTGTCATATCGCCCGCGAAGCCGACCGAACGGCAGGCGAAGTTCAAAGCGGCGCTCGACAAGACGAACCGCCGGTACGGTAAAGCGCTTAAGAAACTGGCGGAGTAGTCGATGTCGCCTGACTTCTTGACGCTCGACGACGTCCTGGAAATTCACCGCGACCAGATCGAGCGGTACGGGGGAGGCTCAGGTAGAACCACAGCGCCTTGTTCAAACGGCAGCGGTACGCGGTGAACTTCCACACGTCCCCCGGCGATGTCGAGCTCCGTCGCCGCCTCGGCGATCTCGTGGAATTGGTCGCTCCTCGTCTTGCTACACAATCAACTCATTCGCTTTTCTTTAGTTTGCAGATTCGGCTGGCTCCGCGGCCGACATACGCACTTGGTCAGCGGCCGGTCGGCATCCCCGTAGCCGGAAGCGACTCCGGCAACTCGCCACGTTCGTAATCAGTGATACGCTCGTACGGCTCGTCTCGTGAGATTGGCGTTTGTGCGTGGATTTGCCGGTCGCCGGTTGCCTGCCGTACATTTCTCAATACGGATTCACGAAAGGGCTTTCCATGCAGTACCCCATACCGCCTGATGTCCAAGATCTGATCGCCGCACAATTGGCCACCGGGCGTTACCAGAACGCGGACGAAGTTCTGCGTGAAGCGCTGCGAGCATTGCAGGAAGCGAGCGACGACGTGGCAGCCGTTCAGGACGCTATCGACGCTTGGAAGGCGGGCGACGACGGCCTTTCTCTGGATCAGGCATTTGACTTGGTTCGTAAGGACTTTGCGGGAAAGCCGACTGCATCGTCCAATTGACAGGCGAGAAACCGGTCAGTAGCGTGGTGGGATGCTATTGAGGGAAGGCGGTTCGCAAATCGCCCCCCTCACGCGATGATCGCCGAGATTCCGCGACGATGTGGAATGCGGGGGACCCAGTGTTTTGGGGCGAATCCATGTTGGACGGGGCAGCCCAATGCTCCGAGCCCGTCAGCTAACCTCGTAGGCAGTTTTTGGGCTTCTTTCAGTTTAGGTTGGCATCTACATGTCACACCCTTCTTCAGGGTTGAATCCGAGTGATTCGGATTCCAAGGGACCTGCCACGCCGTCCACAGACCAATTGGACTCGACGATACCGCAAACGATTTCCGAGGTGATTGAAACGCCCGGCGGGACCGAGAATGAGCCACCGTCACTGCCGGCAAAAGTCAAGACATTCTTAATCGGTCGACCTCGCGATCTCACGGACAAACGAATCTTCCAACATGTTTCTCTGATTGCCTTCCTGGCCTGGGTGGGACTCGGCGCCGACGGACTATCGTCGTCGTGCTATGGTCCCTCGGAGGCATTCCACCACCTCACGCACACGGCGACCGGCAGTCATACATACCTCGCGATTTTCTTGTCCTTGGCGACGATCATTACGGTCTTCGTGATCTCGGCGTGTTATAGCCACATTATTGAAGAGTTTCCCAGTGGAGGCGGCGGATACCTCGTCGCTTCCAAGCTCTTGGGGCGACCGGCCGGGGTAGTGTCCGGTTCCGCCCTGCTCGTCGATTATGTGCTGACCGTAACGGTGTCGATCGCGGCTGCAGGCGAGGCTCTGTTTGGGCTGTTGCCGGCCGAATGGCAGGCCTGGAAGATTTGGGCCGAAGGCGTCGCGATCTTGCTGCTCATTCTCTTGAATCTACGCGGCGTTAAGGAGTCGGTGACGTTTCTTTTGCCGATCTTTCTAGTCTTTCTCGCGACGCACGCCTTGCTTATCGCGGGCGCGTTTTTCTTGCATCTTGGCTCGGCCGGCGACGTGACTCGGCAGATTCTGAATTCCGTACAAACGAACGTCGCTCGACCAGAAGTCGGCTGGATCGGCCTCTTTTCGGTGTTCATCTATGCCTACTCGATGGGCGCCGGCACCTACACCGGAATCGAAGCCGTGTCGAACAGCATGCCTGTCATGCGCGAACCACGTGTCGCGACGGCGAAACGCACCATGCTTTATATGGCCATCTCACTCGCGTTTACCGCTGGCGGATTAATGGTGGTGTACTTGCTGCACGACATCCAGGCGGTCGAGGGAAAGACGATGAATCAGGTGCTCACCGAGTCGTTTGTCCGCGAGACGAAACTCGACACGCTGGGAATTGGGTCGGCGTTTCTATGGGTCACGATCATCTCGGAAGGGGCGCTGTTGTTTGTCGCCGCTCAAGCGGGATTTATCGACGGACCGCGCGTCCTGGCAAACATGTCCCACGACTCGTACTTTCCGCATTGGTTCGGCAACTTGTCGGAACGCCTCGCCACGCATCATGGCATTTTGTTAATGGGCGGCTCTGCGTTGGCGGCGCTGATCTACACGGGCGGCTCCATTGGCACGCTCGTCACGATGTACTCCATCAACGTGTTCTTGACGTTCTCGCTCTCAATGATCGGCATGCTGCTGTACTGGTGGCACGCTCGTGGGTCGAATCCGTTATGGAGGCGGCGCGTGATGCTCTTCAGCCTTGGTGCGCTGTTATGCCTTTCCATTTTAGCGGTGACGGTCTACGAGAAATTCCTCATGGGAGGTTGGGTGACGGTGGGCGTGACGGGAACCCTGGTCGCCGTTTGTTTTGTGACACGCGCCTACTACGACAGCATCAATCGGCGAGTGCGAGCGCTGAACGAGGCGCTCACCCGGCTACATACGCGCGCTGAGGATCTGAATACGAACGACCCCGATCCTGAGCAACCCACTGCGGTCATTCTCGTCGGTGGTTATGGCGGCCTAGGAATTCACACAATGATGAACGCGCTGCGATTCACCACCAACTACTACAAGAATTTGGTCTTCGTATCTGTCGGAGTGGTCGATTCCGGCAATTTCAAGGGCGAGGAGGCGATGGACGAACTGAGGTCGCATACGGAACAATCGCTGGCGAAGTACGTCGACCTAGCTAATCGTTTTGGGTTTCCGTCGACATCGTTCATGGCGGTCGGGACGGACCCCGTTGAGGAACTTGAGCATCTCTGTGTTCAAGTCGTGAAGCGATTTCCCAAATCGACCATTTTTGCGGGGCAATTGATATTCAGCCGCGAATCGATCTTTCAACACCTATTTCACAATCAGACGGCCTTTTCGTTGCAACGCAGGCTGCATTGGGATGGCGTACCAATGGTCATTCTGCCAACTCGCGTACGATGACGGCTTGCCAGCAGCAAAGTCGCGAGCGAAGCTCCGGCAGGGGCGGTGTTTCGCTCCCTCGAAACCAATGCGAGCAATTCCGTCGTTGCTGATGGGCGGGTTGATTGACGGTGGATTTCGAATCAGCTTGAATTAATGGCCGGAAAAGACGCACAATTCTCCCGGAGGCGCGTCGGTGTGTCGGACCGCCGCGTGCGAGGCCAATTAGTTTCGCGTCAGAAATGGGTCGGTTGATGGAACATCTCGTGCGCCACGAGTAGATGGTGATGGTCAATCGTTTCGGCGTCTCACGTTTCGTGGTGCAGTTAGCGCGTCGCTATCGAAGGGGGGCCGACCTTGCAACTTCCCAGTCTCCGGGCAAAGCAACGTTGGTCAACGTGGCTGAAGCCGTACTTCCAACGGACATTCGTGGCCGGTCAGTTCGTGCGTGAACGTTGGCGCGGCCTTCATCGGGTCAACCCTGATTTGCCAACTTCACCGGCGCCCTGCGGGTCCGACAAATAAAAAATGATGTCAGCCAGCGGCCCGTTGCTCAACGCAGATGAGTCACCCGTGTTTACGGTCGAACGGGCCCAGGGAACGTCGGCCTTCGTGCTGACCTGCGACCACGCGGGACGCAAGATCCCTCGCAAACTGGCTAATTTGGGCCTTTCTGAGCACGAGCTTTCCACGCATGTGGCCTGGGATTTGGGCGTGGCCGAGCTAGGGCGACGGCTCTCCACCCACCTGGATGCGTTCCTGATTCTGCACAACTACTCACGGCTCGTGATCGATCCGAACCGGCCACCCACTGCATCCGATTCGATCCCAGTACTATCCGAGCGCACTCGAATCGCTGCCAACGAAGGGCTTTCGTCCACCGACACTCGCGAACGGTTCGAGCAACTCGTCCTGCCTTATCACCAGCGTCTTGCCGACGAGCTCGACGCCCGCAAAGCACGATCCCAGCCCAGCATCGCCCACCCCAGCATTTTAGTCGCTCTACACAGCTTTACGCCCGTCTATCTGAATGAATCGCGGCCTTGGCACGCAGGCGTGCTGTACGGCCGAGATCCCCGTTTCGGCCGGCTGGTGCTGGAGCAGTTGCGTGCAAATAACGCACTCCACGTGGGTGACAACCAGCCCTATTCAGTCAGCGATGACAGCGACTACACGCTCATTGTGCATGGCGAGCAGCGCGGCATTCCACATGTCGGCATCGAGATACGGCAGGATCTGCTCGCCAGCGATGCCGACGCGCAGCGTTGGGCCGAGCAATTGGCAAAAGTTCTTGAAGCGGCACTGTCGCTATTATCACCAAACTGATGGGTTTCGCGCTTTAGTGCCCCTCCCTGGCACTCGATGTGCTACGATCAAGCTTGAACAAGTCAGGCGACCGAAAGGGAGAGAATGCAGATTCGAATAGGTTACGAGCTGGTTTATCAATGTCCCCAGCCCACGCCGATGATCGTCACCTTGAGTGTCCACTACAGCCGGGCCTCAGATATCGTTAAGCCTGATCATCTCATCCTCAGTCCCTCCGTTCCGGTAACCGCCTATCGCGATCTGTATGGCAATTGGTGCAGCCGCCTCGTGGCCCCCGCGGGACAGCTCCGCCTCAGCAGCGATGGAATCGTGTCTGACACCGGTAATCCCGACGTAGTCGCGCCTTGGGCCGATCAGCGACCCGTGGAGGCGCTCCCGCAAGAGACCTTGCTATTTCTGCTCGGCAGCAGGTATTGCGAAACCGATCTGTTGTCGAAGATTGCCTGGGAATTGTTCAGCGGCGCACCCACCGGCTGGAATCGAGTCCAGGCCATCTGCAACTTTGTGAATCAACACATTCAGTTTGGTTACGGCACTTCGAGCTCCACGAAGACCGCTTATCAAGTCTTTCAAGACCGCCAAGGCGTCTGCCGCGACTTCGCCCATTTGGCGGTCACGTTCTGCCGCTGCATGAATATCCCCGCACGCTATTGCACGGGCTACCTGGGCGATGTCGGCCTGCCTCCACCCTATGCTCCCATGGATTTCGCCGCTTGGTTCGAGGCTTATCTCGGCGACAGTTGGTATACGTTCGATCCGCGCAACAATGTGCCTCGCCGTGGGCGAATCCTCATCGCTCGCGGCCGAGACGCGGCCGATGTCGCGCTCACCACCAGCTTCGGAGATTCCAAGTTGGAGAGTTTCAAAGTGTGGACGGATGAGATCCGGGCGAACTGAACTCCACCTGCGGGCATTCTTTGCGACGTTCCGCCAATCCAATCCCGGCAACAACGCCTCACCGCCGCTCCTGACCCAATTGTGCGTCATCGTCTCCGAGCGGCAGTGAGAAGTGCCTCTTGGAAACTGGGGCGGAAACGATCGATATGCCCGTTGTTCCGGTCACTTGCACACGCACTCAGCGCAACGGCCCTCGTCCTTGCACGAGAGAGGGGGGAAATTGAAAGCAATCGGCGACGCATCCGCTAATGACGTCACGTTGTCGCGAGAGCGCACAGTTCCGCGGTCGCCGTGGGACCCCTCGTGTCTCCGCTTGCCCGACGGCAACGCCGTCGACAGATCGAGCTTGCGTCAGGGGTGGCGATGGGTACTCTGTGAGGGTGAGGAAGGTCGTGCACCGAACAAATCGGAGGCCCGAATGCTGCGCATTCTCTCCCGGAACTCAGCTCTTTGCGATGGGATCTCGAAACGCGAGTGTATGCGCGTTGGTGGAATCGTGCTGGCGGGGTTGAGCCTTCCCGACTCATTGCGTGGCCGCTCGCGGGCGGCCGAGGCCGGTCGAGTGCTCGAGCAACTTCTCACCTGATCGCGCCTGTTCAGGAGGCAAAGGGACGATGAAAGTTGAATGCGCTCAGTGTGGCTCCGTGTTCGATGTACCTGACGATTCGGCGTTGGACGAAGTCTCGTGCGCGCAATGCGGTTCTCGTGAGTTATCCCATGATGGGGCGACGTGGAGTCATGTCGCGGGAGTGCACAGCACGGAAGCTTATGTCGGACGGGCAGGAGAGGGAGCCGCGGAGTTGGGGATTCCGGCCGTCGTTGGCAATTACGAGATCCTGGGCGAGTTGGCGCGGGGCGGCATGGGAGTTGTATTTCGCGCGCGGCAGCGTGGCGTGGATCGTCTGGTGGCGCTGAAGATGATTCGGCCGGGATTGATACCGGACGATGAGACAATCGCCAGATTTCGTCTGGAAGCCGAGGCGGCGGCACAACTGGATCACCCGGCCATCGTGCCAATCTTTGACGTGGGTGATTTCCGCGGCTTGCCCTACTTCTCCATGGCGCTGGTCGACGGGATCAACCTGGCGCAGGCCACTCGCGATGCTACCTGGGACGGGATGCGGGCCGCCGCCATCATGAAATGCGTCTCGGGGGCGATTGCTTACGCGCATGAGCGTGGCGTCATCCATCGAGATCTCAAGCCTTCCAACATTCTGCTGGACTCCGAGGGGCAGCCACGGATCACCGATTTCGGGTTGGCCAAGCGTTTGGAGAGCGCGCAGGAGCTAACGGCGAGCGGGCAGGCGATGGGAACACCCAGTTACATGGCGCCGGAGCAGGCTGCCGATACGTCGGCCGAGATTGGGCCGCGAACCGACGTCTATGGTCTGGGAGCCACCTTGTACAGTCTCCTGACGGGACGTCCGCCGTTTCAAGCCGCGACCGCCTGGGCCACGCTTCAGCTAGTGCTGCACGACGAACCTGTGTCGCCGCGTCGCCTCAACCCCGAGGTCTCCCGAGATCTGGAGACCATCTGCCTGAAGTGTCTGGAAAAATCCCCGGAGCGGAGGTATGGTTCCGCCGCAGAACTGGCCGCTGACCTGGACCGGTATCTGGAGGGAGTGCCGATCGCCGCGCGCCCCGTATCGGTGCTCGAGCGGATTTGGCGCTGGCGCCGGCGGAATCCTCTCGTCTCGGGCGCCATCGCCTCCACGGTACTGGCTTGCGTTCTGGGTGTGGTGGGAATTTCCTGGCAGTTGCACTTGACCACCGATGCACGTGACACCGCGCTGAAAGCCAACGATGAATTACAGAAATCCGAACGGCGCGAGCGAGCGGCGCGCGAGGAGGCTCAGGCCTTTGCCCGCGAGGCGCGTGCGCAGCAATACGCGGTAAGCATCAACTTGGCATACCGGGCGCACGATGAAGGGCGAATCGAGGAAGCGCGGGCCATACTTCGAGACTTGATCCCCAGCGGGCAGCAGCCAGATTCGCGCGAGTATTCCTGGTTTCGCCTCTGGAAGCTTGTTCATCCGCGAATAGGCCGGTGGAGCGACGGAGGCGCTCGTGTCGACGCGTTAGCGCTCGCCCCACAAGGCAAGCTGCTCGCGTTTGGAGGGGACCTGGGAGTGGTGTCGATTGTCGATTGGCGCGCTGCCGATGCGCCGCGGCAATTGACCGACCCGGACGCGAAGGGACCCGTGAGCGCCCTGGAATTCGCTCCTGATGGAATGACACTCGCCGTGGGACGCGCGGATGGCCACGTCCGTCTCTGGAATACGGCGACTTGGGAACGGGGCAAGTTGCTGCGGGCTCGTCCCGTCGTCGTGCGTGATCTGGCATTTCACCCCGACGGCGGGCGTTTGGCCGAGGCCTCGGCTGGGACTAATGGGATGGGAAATGTCACGGTCTGGAATATCAGCGACGGCACGATCGTGCTGTCGCTGGAGCGGGACATTCCTGGAAACCCGGGTCACCCTCGCGGACCCAGCGGCGTGGCGTTTTCCGCGCGCGGCGAGCTTCTGGCCGCGTCCGGCTACGATGGTCGAACCCGCCTGTGGTCCTTCCCCGAGGGAGACTTGCGTCAGGAAACGCTCATCAAACCTCCCGCCTGGGTAAACGACGTCGTCTGGAGCCCGGACGACCGCCTCCTCTATACACCGCGGGCCGATGGCAGTCTGCGAGTTTGGGACGTGGCTGCGTGGACTTCTCTGGAAACGCCACGCTTTCCCGCCGGTCAACTGGTCCACGGCGCCATGGCTCGCGACGGTCGGCGACTCGTCATTGGCGGCACCAGTGGCGCCGCGCTGTGGGACTCTCCCTCCCAACGCTGGCGAGGCATCCTGCAAGGCGCCGAGATCACCGCGGTCGCGCTGACGGACGATGGCAAAACAGCCTTTACGGGCGGTGGGGATGGAGTCGCCGCGGCCTGGAATCTCGAGGACTCGGCCGACGGGCTCGCTCGCAAGACCGAGCCCAAGACCGGCTTGATCACCGCTCTGGCCTTCAATCGTCGAGGCGACCGACTGGCAATGACGGGATACAACGGGTACGTGGGAATTTACGAATACCCCGCACTACGTGAAATCAGTTCGCGGACGGAGCCGACATTGAACACATCCCACGTGCCCGTGTCGCTCAGCGCACAGGGAGGCTACTACGCGTGGAATAACGCCATCCATCGCGCCGTGGATGGTGTACGGATCGACCTCCCGCGGGAGGCGATTCATCTTGCATTCGGGCCGCATGAGTCGCTCGCGGCGCTCTGGCATCCGCGCGAGGGAATCGTTTTGTACGACCTGGCAACCGCAGCCGCTCGGAAACGCTTCGACTGGAACGGTCGGCCCCCGCGCTGGATGGCCTTTACCCAGGATGGAAATCAGCTCGTGGTGCTTGCCGATGATGTACTGCACCGGTTTGATGCCGAAACGGGTAAGTCTCTGGGACGAATCGAGGGGCGAGCCGATCGATTGGGATCGCCAGTCTTGTCGGTGGCGTCGAACGTATTCGCAGCGTTGGGGAACGGGCGACTCACCGCTTGGAGCCTTACCACCGGCAAGCCGATAGGCTGGTTCGACGATGCCACGTTTCGCTACACCGATGTCGGCGAGTTTCTGGCGATCTCGCCGGATGGCCGCACGCTGGCCCTGCTTCCACAACGCTACTCGTCGCTCGTGAAGCTGTTCGACCTGGAGAGCCGTCGATTGCTCACCTCGTTTCATTGGGGCAGCGGGCATGTCTCCACGTGCGCGTTCACTCCCGACGGCGGACAATTGGTGTTAGCGGGAGGCGATTCGACGAATCCGCACAGTGTGGGCACGGTGGCCGTGTATGGATCGGCAAGTTCCGAGCGAGTTGCCGCCGACATGCGCGACGCCCGAGTAGAAGACCAGCAGGTTGAGTTGCTGCGCTGGGTTCAGGAAGAAGTCGGGAAAGTGCATGCCGCCCTGGCTGAAGAAGGGAATAATGTCGGGGGACCGCTCCTGGAATCACCCCGCAACGTGCAGCGCGAGGGACAAGCCAGGCGAGCCGTCGCCGGGGTTTGCTCAAGACTGCGCGATTACCTGGACGATGCGGAGGTCGAGCCGATCCACCGGCTGACGTTCCTCGTGCGAGTTTCTTCCCGACTCGCGTCGCTTCAGCGCTACTCCGACTTGGACCTGTATTACCAATGCCGGCGAGCGCTGCTGGAGAATTCCCGACGGCTCGCGACAGCGTATCCCACCTCGGTTCAGTATCGTCGGCAACTCGCCGGGCAACTCATCGTCTCGGGCCAATTGCTGCTCGGCAATCAGTGGCAGGGAGATGAGGAAAGGAAGCGAGCGGCGGCTCAGTCGTTGGAGGCGTGGAACGCAGCTCGACAATTATTCCATGATTCGGGTGGCGAGTCTCAGTCCGATGTGTTGGTCTACGAGGCCGTGCGCTTCCGCGCCGCGCTGCTCGCGGAGCAAGGCGCCGCCGATGAACGCCTTGCATTTGCCCAGGCAGTGGCCACACAGAATGTAGTGCTCTGGCGCGACGCCCTGGAGGCGGCTCTGATTGTGGCTGGCGTCGTCGCCGAGCCCACGCCACAACTCGCCGGACTTCTCGGGGACTCTGTTGCTCGCGCCGATTCGCTGGCGGTCTTGATTCGCATCGAACAACAGTTGCAGCAAGACCCGACCTTGCGAAAGTGGACCGATTCCAGCGTCATGCAACAGATGCGTCAGCAACTCGCCCAGAGGCGGATGGAGTTGACCAAGTGATTCGCGAAAGCGGTCGCGAGGCCATCTTTCACACGCTGACCAAGACCTCCGCGATTGCAGCTTGCTTGGGAGCAGTTCATGATGGCGTCTTGATCCGTCTCACTTCCGTGGGGAGTTCTCGCCATGCCCGTCCATTGCAGTTGCGTGTTGTCGCTGTTGTGTCTGGTCGTCAGTTTGACCCCGGCAACCGCAGCCGACAAGAAAGTCCGGCTATTCGTACTCTCGGGCCAATCGAACATGGCGGGGCTCGATCCACGTGTGTCGTTCACCCCGGCGGTCGAGCGAGAGTTTGCCGGGGACGAGGTGATCGTGATCAAGCACGCCGTCGGCGGCCAACCGATCCGCCGTTGGTATAAACAGTGGCAACTTCCCGCCGGAGCAACGGAAGGCAAGGCGGCTGGGAAGAACGGTGATCTGTACGACCAGTTGATGCAGGCGGTGACGAAAGGGCTGGGTGGAAAGAAGCCCGACTCGGTGGTGTTTGTCTGGATGCAAGGCGAACGGGACGCCAAGGCCGGCTGGCAGGCCGCGTACTACGAGGCGTTGCGAGGGACGATCGAGCAACTCCGAGTCGACCTCAAACACCCCGACATTGCCGTGGTTGTTGGTCGGCTCAGCGATCATCTCAAGAGCGACGCCAACTGGGACGCCGTCCGTGCCGCGCAGGAAAAGGTCGCGGTCGACGAGCCGTTGGGCGCATGGGTCGACACGGATGACCTGAATGACGTGAAAGGGAAAAACGACCTCCACTACACAAGAGAAGGCTATGTCGAACTCGGTCGGCGATTCGCGGCCCGCGCGAGAGAACTGGTCCGCAAGCATGACGCCAAATAGGCCCAGCCATCGCTCCTGCCGCCTGGACCAACGGGCGGCGAAGTTTCGCGGGGGAAGATGCCGTGTGCTGTGTTGGGGTCACCAATCGCGTTGAAGTGCTCGGCAGAACGCGGGAGGCCCATTGTGTTCGAGGCTTCCTGCTGGCTGCCTCCCAAGCGTCGTTCCGCTGGGAGGCGAGGGCATTCGCGACGTTTTTTCGCAAACATTCTTTTGGCTCCTAGTGACGGCACGCTCAACGTCGCCCGTTCGAACAACTTGGGGAAACGCAGATAGTCGCGTGACGCGACACTGGCGATTCTGAGCGATGCGGTGCGACGTTGGCTCGGACTGTCGGCGATTGATAATGACACCATTGGGTACTGACTCGATAGCGACGGTGTGCATGAGACCGCAACCGGCAAGATGACTTGGGCGCGACAAGACTATCAATCGCCCGCGGATGTCATCGGAGAATGGGTGGAGCATATCAACGCTCGCTCAAGCATGTTGTTAGCCCATTAATTCATGTGGCGACGATCCATACGTTTGAAGAGGCGTGTTTGCGAGTTTTCTACTTCTGAGATCGCGTCCTGCTCAGAAGGGATTGTTGTCGGTCTCCAGCTCTCTACAGTGGTCATAAGATGGCTGCGGCTCGGAGATCGTGCGATCGGCGTTGAGGTTTTGCCGGTCCCCCGGTTGCCTGCCGTAAAATGTCCGGTACGGTTTCACGCAAAGGACTTTCCATGCAGTACCCCACACCGCCTGATGTCCAAGATCTGATCGCGGCACAATTGGCTACCGGACGTTACCAGAACGAAGACGAAGTTCTGCGTGAGGCGCTGCAAGCATCACAAGAAGCGAGCGATGATGCTGTCGAAGAAGAGAGCTTTCAAGGCGACGGCCTTTTGGCAATGAATCCGATGACGCACTCGCCGAGTGGCTGCTCGCCGTAACCCCGCACGATCTTCACCTGGAATCCAACGCTCTCCAGCATCGAGGTAATGACGCCTTCCTCGAATAGCTGCTGGCGATGAAACTCTTCGCTTCGCCGGAAATTGTCACCCACCTTACGGAAGGTCACTATGCGGCGAGTCAGCTGCTGGTTTGAGTCGTCGTGCTTGTACTCGACCAAGCATGTCCAGTTCTCACCCTCGGTGAATGCTTGTGTTCGGCCCCGGCAGCGGCCTGGTTCGGCCACATCGAAGATTAGCAGACCTCCGGGCGAGAGGGCATCGAAGGCGTGCTTGCAGACTGTCTCAAGCGACCGCACTGAATTGTCGGTGTCGAAGAGGTAGTTGAACACTTCGCCGATCGCCGTGACTGCTCGGCACGGCGGGATGGGAAACCGCAGGAATGATCCAACGTGGAACTCGGCTTCCGGAACTCGCTGGCGGGCGATCTCGATCATGGCGGCGGAAATATCGACACCGACCACCTGATAGCCAGCGTCCACAAGTTCCCTGGCCCAAATGCCGCTCCCGCAGCCGAGATCTACGACCTGCCCGTCATTGAATCCCATCTGACGAAAGTGATTCATCAAGCCAGGGGCGGAACCACGGGCGAAGCCGCCGTAACCCTGGTCGTGGATGTAGGCGAGGTCACTGTCGTAAGCCCGATCCTCGGTCATGCCGCCCTCCGCACTCGCCGATCCCACGCCATCTCGTATGACTGTCCATGATGCTGTCCCAAGCGAAGTCGGATTCGTACCGAGAGTCGCTTGCCACTTGTCGGCTTCCTTCATGAAGCAGCAGGTGTACTTGCTTTGAAAGATCCGCTAAGGCTCGCTGCATAATCTGCCGTATCACAATCAGCCGGTCAACGCATTGGGCGGAATATCGGAGCATGGCGCAGGTGTCCAAGTGTGTCTTGATCTTGGGGCCGGCTACCGAGTAGGTGATTAGGACTGGGCGAAACGGAGTTGGGCTCTGCGGGGACGCAACCCAACGAGGCGACAGGCGTCCCAGTCGTGAGCGACACGAGCGCATCTGTGACAGACGCATGCTCCGCGAGGGGTGTGGCCAAAGATCCGGCATACCAGAGTCTGGAGCATGAATCACACCCTCATTTAGCCTGAGCACTCAATGTTGCTGCAAGGCGAACAACGGTGATTAACTGTGAGCCCGTGGCGAGTACGCGATCGTTAGGCTAACACTCGCATCCAGTAGAAACAATAGAAACGATTGCAGAGGTTGACGCCGTTATCCGTGAACGGCCCTGACTGTTTGCACGATCAGGTCGAGTGCTGCGTCGGGCAGCTACCGACCTGGGACGATGCCCCAGGCTACGGTGAAGTAAGGCTTACAGCCTTCGTTGGGGACGGTGCAATATCTTGGCTGAAGGCTAAGTGCTCCTTCAACCGTGCCGCGATCTCTACCGGCTCGTCCGCCATTGTCCTTTTCGCCTCCAGAAGCGCCGTCGGTTGCGATAGAATACAGGTAGTGAAGAATTGAACGCCGAAACTCCGTTCCAAGGCACACACCATGCGACACGACACTTCAAAAGCCACTTTGAGTAAGGAAGCTCCGACGGATGAGACGACTCTGGTGTTTCGTTCTCGCAGCGCTCGAATCGCAGCCGGTAAAGCGTTGCGCGATCATGTTCCGCGAGAGGGTCATGCCTCTTGGAAGCCGCCTGCGGACCGCCGCGATCCGATTGAAATCCTCAAGGAATCCAACAAGGATCGTGTGTCGTCGCTCGTTCCGATCCGTTATGGGCGTATGTTGCGCAGCCCGTTTACCTTCTTGCGTGGATCCGCGGGCCTCATGGCGGCTGATCTCGCCACCACTCCGACCACGGACCTTCGAGTGCAGGCTTGCGGCGACTGTCACCTGCTCAATTTCGGGCTGTTCGCGACACCTGAACGCAATCTGATCTTCGACCTGAACGACTTCGACGAAACCCTCCCCGCTCCCTGGGAATGGGACGTCAAGCGTCTCGCGGTCAGTTTCGCCGTGGCCACTCGAGATGTGCAACTTTCCGACAAACAGGCGAAGGCAGCCGCGATCGAATGCGTTCGCGCCTATCGCGAAAAGTTGCGGGAATTCTCCAAGATGAGCCCTCTGGACGTCTGGTACTACCGTTTGGACGCCCAAACGATCCTCGACTCGGCGCCGGACGCCAAGGTCAAAGAGAGGCGGCAAGCGATTATCGCCAAGGCTCGCGAACGCATCGCCGAATATCTCTATCCGAAGATCAGTGAAGAGGTGGGCGGCCGCCGAAGAATCATCGATGAACCGCCGCTCATGTATCATGTCAGCCAAGAGGATGAACCAGAACACTTGGCGATGGTTGAGGAAGCGCTGGAACAATACCGGTTATCGTTGCCAGACGAGCGACGCGTGCTGTTTGATCGATACAGCCTCGCGGACATCGTCGTCAAGGCTGTGGGGATCGGCAGTGTGGGTACGATGTGTTTCGCGGGCTTGTTTTTCTCCGCGGACAATCACCCCTTGCTGCTACAGTTCAAGCAGGCCTGTCCCTCCGTGCTGGAACCCTACGCGGGCAAGAGTCGCTACGAGAACCATGGGCAGCGCGTCGTGGTAGGGCAACGTCTCATCCAATCCGCCAGCGACGTTTTTCTGGGTTGGACGCGGGGACGCAGGGGCCGAGACTTCTTCGTTCGACAACTGCGGGACATGAAGATGTCCGCGAATATCACAGTAGGTGTTACGGCGAAGGAAGTGATGCTTTACGCCGATATGTGCGGTCGCACGTTGGCGCACGCCCATGCCAAGACCGGCGATGCCGCGATGATCAGCGGTTATCTCGGCAAATCAGACGACTTCGATCAAGCGATCGGTGAGTTCGCCATGGCTTACGCCGATCAGAATGAGCAAGATCACGCCGCACTGATCGCGGCGGTGAAAGCAGGAGAGATCGAGGCGCAGGTCGAGGACGCCGCATGACCCACTCGCCCATCCCACCGAAATCCAACGCCATTGAACGCGACCTCGAAACTCAAGCGTTGCTGCATCGCATCCTCAAGGCAGTTGAAAAGGATGATCGCAATCGCTGGGTCGAGATTGCTTGTGCTGTCGTTCTCTCGTTGGCGACTATGTCTTCCGCTTGGTGCGCCTATCAGTCGACTCGTTGGGGAGGCGTCCAGACGTTTCGCTTGGCTGCATCGAACAAAGCGAGCCGAGCGAGTTCAGCGGCGAACCTGGCGGCCTTGCAGCTCCAGGCCTTCGATGCATCGATGGGCGTCAGTTGGATGCAAGCGAAACACGAAGGGAACGAGCGTCAGGAGAAGTTCCTGTTCGATCGTTTTCGTCCGGAAATGAAGAAGGCCATCGTGGCGTGGCTGACAACCGACCCGTTTAATAACCCCTCGGCGCCGCTAGGCCCCATGAAGATGGCGGAGTATGTCCAGCCGGAGTTGGCCGAGGCGAAACGACAAGAGGAACTCGCTGCGCGAGAGTACGATTCCGCCGAGCAAGCGAATCGCACTTCGGACGCTTACGTGTTGCTCACTGTCCTGTTCGCATCGGTCCTGTTCTTCGGCGGAATCGCGGGAACGCTTGATTCGCGTCGCCTGCGGATCAGCATCCTGTCCATCGCGCTGGTCCTCTTCGTAACCATTGTGGCCTTCTTGGCAACCATGCCTATCTGTCGGGAATGAGAAGCGGCAGCAGGGGTGTGTTTGCCTGAAACTTCGATCTGGAATAACGTCATGAATCTGACACCGACGGCGCCTCTAACTCCGCCGGTGGCGCCGCGTGGAGTTGCCATCAGCGGCATCCTGTTTTCGGTCCTGTTCGCTGTCGCCTTGGTCTTGATTCGACTCGCCGTCCCGGCCGACCCCAATGATCCAGGCGAGTGGATTGCCGACGTCCGACTCCGTGCTCTAGTTCGCTTCGGGTTGAATTTGGTGCCGTTTGCAGGCATCTCCTTTCTCTGGTTCGTCGCATCGCTGCGTAATCGAATCGGTCTTAGGGAGGATCGGTTCCTGGCCACCGTGTTTCTTGGCAGCGGCTTGCTCTTCGTGGCGATGTTGTTCGCTTCCACGGCCGTCGCCAGTGCCACGCTCGAAAATGTGATGGAGGGCCGGATCGCACCTCAGAGCGAAACCTACGTGCTTGCTCGACGTTTGACTTATACCATCATGAATACCTTTGGGGCCAAGTTGGCGGCGGTATTCATCTTCGTGAGTTCCACAATTGGGCTTCGCACGGCCTTTCTGCCGCGCTGGCTCGCCTACCTCGGATTCGCCACGGGACTTGTCTTGTTGATGACCATCACCAGTTTTGCGTGGATTGGGTTACTCTTTCCCATCTGGGTGGGTCTGGTGAGCGTGTATGTTCTTGTCACCGAGAATCGCCCGTCCGGTCGAGGTTAATTGCCCAGTAGACTTGTCTGATGAGTCCGAGCCCCTTGAGTGTTGAACCGGTAGATCCAGCCCGCTCGACCTTCTTTCAACCACATTTGGTCACTCGACGTCAATTGGCGAACAAACCCGGTTGCGTCCCCCTGAAAAACGCAGGTGCGTTTCTCCATCGGGTCGAATTTCCACTCGGCGGTGATCGGTTGGTTATTGCCGCATTTCACGGTCAACTGAATGGTAGAAGCCGCCGTGGGACTGGCCGTTACCGGTGGCAAGATGCCGCGTAGAATCACCAGATGTTGATTCCCCTGTCTCACCATCGATAGAGTTGGTTGGGTGCGACTCGCGGAGGTCAAGTCCAGTTTCGCCATCGCCGGTGTCGAGGGAGTAGCAGGTTTTTCCTCCCAGGTAACGACCGTCTCGTTGTGACCAAGAATTGAAGGTGGATCGGGTCCGAGTTCCGCCTCGGGTTTACTCCATTGGTCACCGCGTGCATCAAACGTGATTTGACTCAACTGCTGAGGTGGCCGCGGCTGCTTTAGAAAACCGATGGTCACGTTCACCGTTGTCCGGACATCGCGATACCCGACGTGGTGGTCCTTGGCAACCTCGATGTGCGGATCGTCGATTAGGCTGTCTGGCGTCGAGTTGGCGTCGAGCGAGATATCATTGACCTTGACCGCTCCACGAAAGACATGGCGGGGCTCGTTCGTCGCAGGCGCCTTGCCAGGACCAGCGAGCGGCGCGAAGCAGAAACTTACCCCAAGAATTCGCTGAGTACTAGATTCGACTCGCACCAGAATGCCTGATTCATCGAAGAAGTGATGAATGTCCTGTGTCGCTTTGGTTGGGTTTGAGCGACTCTTCCCCAAAGCGGCTTCGAGCTTTCCGACAACATCTGGCCATTTGGAAAAGAAGAACTCGATTGGCACATTTCCCACGGTCATCGTGTGGTCAGCGAACTGAGCTTGCAACTGGCGAGCCGACCCCAGAGGCGTAGCTGACGGTGCGGCCGATACGCTATTCCGAGTATTTGCATCCGCCGACGAATTGATCGCATCGGAGTTTTTTGACGCTCGACCACATCCTATCAGTGACAACGGGGCAAGGATCATGCCAATACACCACCCCAATGATCGAGTCCGCATCTGGCAGTTCTCATCAGTATTTGAGTGATTTGTCCGCTGATTCGTCCTCCGGTGAGGAATCTTGCCCTTTCTGCAAAGTCCTTTGTTGGAGATGGTGGGAGTTGCGAGACAGGTTTCCTGTCTTACTCCTCGGTCTTCGCCTTGCCTTCTTCCGGCAATCGTCTGAATTCGTCGTCAACTCGCCGGTGAGAAAACATGGCGAATGGGATCACGAGAAACAACAGGCGACTCGCTTCCAGGTTAATGAACGAAACCGCGATGGCCGCCAGACTGACCAACGGCGTCACGGCGATCCGCCAACTCATGCTCGACACGACCTCTGACGACAGTTGCGGCGAAACGAGCCGCCGACCATGGGTGGCATACAGCCAGATGCTGAGTAGGACCAGACCACAGATGGCTTGGGTGAGCGCGTATAAGGCCATCGCCAGATGATCGTGGCGGTAAGAGGCTTGCAGTCCCGTGGGGAAAGGGACGAACGACACGCACAGCAACAACAGACCGGTGAGGGCCACGAATCGCCGGTCGACATGCGTCACATGATGATGGATCACATAGTGCTGCAGCCAATACGTTCCGATCAGGATGAAGCTGCTGACGAAACCAAGCAGCGGATGTAACGCATCCTGGAGATACGCGAGCAACTTCTGTTCGGGTACGTCATGCACCGATGGGACTTCCAGGCCGAGGACAAGCAACGTGATTGCGATGGCAATGACTCCATCGCAAAAGGCCAACAGGCGTTCGGGTTTATACATGGTGAGTACGTCGGTGGGTGAAAGGATAGGCGACCGTTCCGAGTGGCGTGGCGACGGTTTCGTCCCACGGTATCGGAAGTTCGTGGTATTGTGAGCGTCAAGTGTGTCGAAATCGAGGAGTCAGACTGTGGATTCTGAATCAAAGACGTCGTCGGAACCAACTTCCCCAGCACAGCCAGCAACTCGGAGCGGTGGTTGGCGGCGTGTCGCTTGGGGAGTCGCTCTGGTCCTGGTGTCGTACTTCGTGACGGCCTATCTGATCATTCCTTTGGCTACGAAGCTGTACTTCGAACGCCACCCATCGCTCGACGATGTCCCAGGCATAACGCAGACCAGCGACGGGCATCCCGGCGATCCACTCAATCTGGCCCTGATCGGCAGCGAGTCGGAAGTGCAGGAGCTGCTAAAGTCGGCACAGTGGTTTCCCGCCGATCCGCTCGGTTTACGCAGCGATTTAGGAATCGCGGCCGCGACGGTTTTGCGGAGGCCGTACAAGGAAGCGCCGGTGAGCAACCTGTTCTTGTGGGGGCGCAAAGAGGATTTGGCGTTCGAGCAGCCCGATGGCGACGATCCGCGAAAACGCCACCACGTACGGTTCTGGCGATCAGAGAAGAAAGATCCTGATGGCCGGCCAATCTGGGTCGGGGCTGCAACTTACGACGATCGAGTGGGGTTGAGTCACACGACAGGCCAGATCACTCACCATATTTCGCCCGACGTCGATGCCGAGCGAGATCATTTGATCGGTTGTTTGGCAAAGACCGGGCGGTTATCCGAGCAATACGGGATCAGCGATTTTCATAAGATTCGCGAAGGGAAGAACGGCGGCGGCGACCCCTGGCGCACGGATGGCCGCTTGATCGTCGGCGTCATCCGTGCGGACTGAAGTTCAGCGAACGACTCTACGGTCGACGGGAAACGCGTTGAGTGCTCAGCAGTTTGTCGAGATCTTCTCGCACCTTCTGCTTAGTTTCCGGCTGAGCGCCAGCATGGGTAGCATGAATCGTGCGGTCACCCCGGATGATCACGACCGTGGGGAGCGAAGTGGTTCGCAACGCGGCAATCGCCTCGCCGCGAGGGTCGCGGAACACGGCCGAGCGAATGCCGGTCTTCTGGAGGAACGCCTTGAGCGTCTCAGGCGACTCCCCGACATTCACCGGCACGAACTTCACGCCCCGCTTCGTGTACTCGTCGCGCAATCGCTGGATGTTTGGAATATCGGTGACGCTCGGCGCCGCCCAGGTCGCGAAGAAGTACAACACGATCACATCATCTCCGGGTTCGCCCGGCAAATCGATCGAGCCTCCATCAAGACTTTCGAAACGCATGCGAGGCGCGGGCTGCCCCACCAACGATGAACTATCGCCCATGGTCATCGCTTGCAGCAAATCGGCGACTCGACGACTGCCGCTGGGGACATTCGCGGCAAACGCATCCGGGGCGACCGCTGTTTGTAGATCCCAGTTCAGCCGCGATTGAATCGTCATGCGGAACTTCTTGTTCTCGTCCACGGGAATGATCAGCGTGGTCTTGATCGCCACCGGCAAGGGTTGGCGACCTTCAAGCAGATAGAGTTCGACTTCGCGACCCGTGGCCATCACGCAATGATAGCCTTGTAACTTGCGACCCTTTTCCTCGCGCACGCCGAGATCTTCCACTCGGACCATCTGTGCCATCAGCGTCCCATGCAGTTGGGGCCGAATCAGAAACTCGGCGCCCGAACCTTCCAACGTCTGATGCGTCAACGCATCCGACAACAACTCGTCGTAAGGCTGGCGAGTGGTTGACTGGGCGTAAAGGTTCTGCGGCGAGAGATGGCGAATGAGTGTGTTTCCATCCCAGACGACGGTCAACTTGGACATGGGATCATCGCCTGGCGAAGCTTCCAAACGTAACTTGCCAGGGTTCGCCAACAGGAAGGTGACGTGATTCGTGCCCTTGGCCTCGGGGGTGATTCCCTCCGTGTGCCACGCGGACTCAACCTTCACCGTAACGTTCGGCGCGCCGCGCAGCGTTTGCTCGACCGCTCGCACGGCGGCGTCAAATTTCTGCTGCGTGGGGTTCAGTGGGAGGGCTCGAGTTCCCTCGTTGGGTACGGTTGACGGCGGTGCGGGACGCTCTTGAGCTTCAAGATGCGTCCAAGCCATGGCGGTCAGGAACACCGGCAAGAAGAACAGAGTTTTGGAGAATCGCGGACTCGTCATGAGAGCATCCTTTCTCGAGGCAAGGGCCGGATCGCTCCGGCGTGAGCATTTTATATTTCACGTGGCGTCGACCACTCGGGACATCCACGTTGAGAAGACAAGGGAAACGAACTTAAGGCAGCCAACTCAAGGCTTGGTTCACGCGGTCGATGGCATTGTTCAAATCGTTCAAGCGGGGGATCGATCGAGATGAGCCCGAATTGGCCAAGTTCGACCAACTGGTCGTCACTCGCCGATGCTGATCGTTCACGGAACGCAGCGCGTTTTGGAGTGAAGGAGGTGGAACTTGCGCCGCCAATCTTCGCAGGTTGGTGAGTTCGTTGCGTTCGGCTCGCAACTCGCCGATCAACTGAGCCACGCCGGGGGTGTAGTAGCCGTAGAGGCCGAGTGTCGACATCAAGGCATCGCACTGCGAGATGGCTTGGTCTAACGTCTGGATCGTTTCGTTGGAGATCGAGGAAGTTGCCGGGGGAGGCGGAAGACTGTAGGGCAGGCCATTGAATGTGGGGCGACGCAAGGGGACCGCGGCTTGCGAAGAGGTCGGAATTGGCGTGGCGTATGAGGACGAGTTGAGGCCGACATCCGCCACGACCACGCTGAGCGTCGCGGCGGTATCGCGCCACATTTGGCTCAATTGAGCATCGTAGGCGATCGCTTGCATATCGCGTTCAATCGTGCCCGATTGACGCTGAAGTTCTTGAGCATGCTTACGCTGTTCGTCTGGCGAATAGCCATACTGGAGATTGTTGCGAAACAGGCCCACGGACGCCGACAGCAATTCGCAGTCACGCAGCAACCGGTCGTATGTGGATTCGCGACTATTTCGCGAGCGAACCAGCAACACCAATTGTCGGCAGGCTTGCTGGAGGTCGGCGATCGACCGATTCAAATCGCCGCTAGGAGCCGCCGACGAGTAGCCTGGCGACTCTAGCGACACGGGAGCTACTGGCGTCAGCGACGGAGGCGGAGAAAGGGGCCGCAAGGTATCGCGCGGCACAGGCGCTACGGGCGAAGATGTCGAAGGCAGGGGAAGAACTGACGTCGCCGAGCCTGGGTACATGCGCTTGAGTTCCGCCAGAATGTCGGCCGCTTGCATGGCGTAATGTTGAGACGACGGCGTCGTGTAGTTTAGCTGGTTCAAACTAGTCTGCACGGTGTTTAGCGATTGCTCGAGATACTCCAGCGCCGTCGCGGCGTCTCGAGTGCTCGCGCCCGCTTTGCTCAGCACGTCGCGCGAGGTGGTGGCCGTGGTCAACAAGCTGTTGGCTTGCAACTGAATGAGCCAGTGGCTGTTTCCAGTAACCTCGGTTGTTACCGCTTGCGACAGCAATTGGGCTGTGGAAACGAGACGACCAGGCAGGTCGTTCGAGGACACGCCCTGCCCCGCTCCCGTATTTCCGGGATTCGAATTCCCCGAGCTGTTGCCAGTTGAAACGAGGTTTCCGTTGTTGGGTCCCAGGGGATCGACGTTCGCCCAGCGAATCACTTCCCGCGCCCACATCAGCCGGTTCTGATTCAGAATAAAGAAGCGATCGGTCCAATAACGCGACTCATCGGCTGTTGGTGGGCGACGAGTGACCTGAGTGAGTGCCGACCGAATCCATTGGCTGGCGCTGCGCTGGTTTCGATCGAAGTAGGCTTCGCTGGAGATGATGAATGCCTGGAACTCGCGTGGCGACAGACCGCGATTCAACTGATCGACCCAGTATTGCAGCTCGTACGACGACGGTTCGCGGCCCACATACTGCTGATGAATTTGCCGCACATAGGTCGACGAATCAGCGATTTGGGCGTGCGCGAAAAGAGGAATCCACGCGAGCACGAGGATCGCGGGGACCAATATGCGTCCGAGCATGACTGGGGTCCCAGAGCGGCAAGGGTGACGGTTCCACCGAACGGACCGTGATTCTGGTTTGTCGAGGGACGGCGAGTCAAGATCAATCTGGGCAAGATGAGTCGCCTGGATTGAACTCTCACCTAGTCCGCAGCAACGTAGAGCGAATGTCGCTTACCTGCGCGCAGCCCGTCGCGACCATCGCGTTCAGGAACTCGTCGCGCAAGAGTTCCAACACTTTCCGCACTCCGTTCTCGCCGTCGGCGGCGAGCGCCCAGGCGTACGGCCGTCCGATCAGAACGGCTCGAGCCCCGAGCGCTAACGCGATCAACACATCGGTTCCTCGACGTACTCCGCCATCGAGATACACTTCCGCTCGCCCTTTGACCGTGCTGACGATCTCCGGCAGCATCTCCAACGAGGCTGGCATGCCGTCGAGTCGTCGGCCTCCATGATTCGAAACGATGATGCCATCGAGGCCGAGCGAGACGGCTCGTTCGGCGTCCTCACTTCTCAAGACGCCCTTGATCAGCAATGGGAGTTTGGTGATTCCTCGCAGCCAGTCGAAGTAGTCCCACTTCAAACCGAGATCGAATGCTTGAGCATTGAACGCCATGATCTCTTGGTAACTCATGGCGGCTGTGATCTGGTGAAATCCCAGGTCATTCAGATGTCGGATCAGAACGTCTTTGGGAAGAGCGAAGCGATTGCGTCGGTCGGCGTCTTTCCACTCTCCTAAATCGACGGTGAGAATGATCGCGCGGAATCCGGCTCGTTCTGCTCGCTGGACCAATTGTTTTGCGACCGCTCGATCCTTAGGCGCATACAGCTGAAACCACTTGGGGCCGTCGCCCGCGGCGCCAATCTGCTCGACGCTGCTGCCCACACTGCTGCTCATGCAGTACACGGTGTCGAGTGATGCAGCAGCTCGCGCGGCGCCGACGCCTCCCTCGCGATGGTACATCTGTTGGCCGGCGACGGGCGCAAGCAGAACTGGGAATGCGATCGACTGTTTGAGGACGGTTGTCGTCGCCTGAGCCCGTTCGACGCCCGTAAGAAGTGGCGGCAGAATTCGCACTCGCTGAAAGGCCGCTAAATTCTCGCGCAACGTGATCTCGTCGGCCGATCCCGTCGTGATGTACTCGTAAGTCGCTCGCGGCAATTTGGCTTCCGCCAACCGTTGAAAGTCGGCGACGTTGACTGGTTCGACCATCGAGTCGAGGCGGGCGACTTCTGTCGCTGGTTGCTCGCCGTTGGCATCCAACGAGTAAAAGCTGCTAAGAGAACCAAGAGATGAGAGGCTGGCCCCCGCCCATTTTGCGAACTCGCGGCGATTCATGATTCTCTCCGAGTTTCTCTCCGGCGTGACAACGTCAGCCGCTCCCCGCATTCAGCGAAGTCAAGGTCCGACGACGGGCTTGGCGGCTTGGCTTGGCAAGCCCAGATGATACGTGGCTGTGGATGAGAATGCCAATTGTGCCGAGGGGAGGGGTGGTGCGGCCTGTTTGCGGCAGGCTGGGAATGGCCTGAATGACACGCATTCTCCAGGCGCAATGTGGAAGCGTGGGACCGACGATTCGCATCAGCAGCAATTGCGATGTATGTTCTGTGTATTGGCATTGGCGAAAAATTTTCGAACAAAAGACAATGTTTGAGTTTGCGGCCTGTTCGGTCTGTGAGGCAGGTGCGGGCTGGCGAGTCGTCGTTGCGATCGGCGTTCCCGCTACAACTTGTCGACGAGATGCGGTTACGTTGGGCGTTGATTCGTTAGAGGTTGACTAATCGCGCGAAGTGGTAGTTTTCTCGCTCTTTCTGAGCGGCTGGGAGACTTTGCGGCGCATCCGCAAATCGCTGTTTTCCAAGCTATTGTTACCGATGAATAGCAGTACTACCGTGCTGCTCGATACGTTCCCACCAAGGAGCACGAGCCGCAAATCTGCCATTCATGAGGACTGCCCATGCGACTACTCAACCAACTTTGGGCCGACACGCGCGGCTTCATTGTGACCAGCGAGACTATTCTGCTGGGCACCGTCGCGCTGCTTGGTTGCATCGTCGGATTCTCCGTCATGCGAAATAGCATCGTCACCGAGTTTGGCGACTCGGCGGCCGCCGTCAATCGACTCAACCAGTCCGCGGCGTTTTCCATGACTGGTCCCGATCTGACCGATTGCAATTGCGGTTACTCCATTCTGTCCAAGTTCGTGGGGTCGTGGAGCGTTCAGGGATTGGTGCCCAATTTGTCGTACGTCGACCAGACCGATGACTGCGAGACCGATCAAGCCGCGGCGGATGATTCGCCGTCATGCATCGATCTCGACGTTTCCGCAATCGAGGAGGGGGAAACTCCATGACACGGATGTCCATCAGCAAGCAGTTTTTTTGGGTGCGTCGTCTCGCTCGATGCGAGCGCGGCGATTCATCTCCCATGGCCATGGTTTTGTTGACCACGATCGTGGTGATTGGAGCCATCGTCGGCCTGGCGACGATTCGAGACGCGGTCGTGCAAGAGTATGGCGACTCGGCCGTGTTGCTCGACAACCTCGACCAGACCGTGTCGGTGCAGGTGTTCGACGATGGAGGCAACCTCGTTTGGGAGGTGCAATACCTCGATAACGCCGCCACTCTCGTCGACGACGCGGGCGCTGAACCAGCCTGTCTGACCATCTCGGACACTTCCGTGATCGATGAAGGCGAAGCGCTGCCTGGTCCCACGGGGGCATTTCCGTAAACGTCATTTTACATAGCGGTTCCTATAACGGATAAGGAACATCGATCTGCCAGGACGGCTACCGTTCCACAAGGCAATCGACCATGTTCCTGAAACACAACACTGCTCGTTCCCGCAAGTGCGCCTCTTCGACTCGCCGATCGCTCTTGCGACGGCTTCGGCTCGAATCGTTGGAAGATCGGCGAGTGATGGCGCCGCTGGCCGATACGTCGCTGTCGCTGCCAGCGTCGGCGATGCTCGGTTCGTCGGTCTCGATGTCGGTCGTCTTCGACAACACAGCCACGAATCTGCTGACGAATACGGGATACGGGCCGTACGTCGACGCCATCTTCCCGAATGCCGGGGCGGACGGGGACGACGGTTTGACGTTCCAGGGCGTTACCGCCAACGGCTTGACGTTGAGCCCTCTTCGAGTGACGTTTGACGCCTTCGGTCAAGCGATTCATCCCTTCGCGGTGACGGGGGCAGGCGCTCCGCTTGTCGTGAACCATCCCGATGGAGCGGCAGGAGCTGGCGACGAGTTGGTGGTTGTGATGTTGCCGTTCGGCAGCTTCACGCCGACTCAAACGCCCGTGACCTTGAACTACACGGCCACGTTGAGCGACTTGGCGGATTTGGATCAGCCCTTGCCGGTGACGGTGATTGGCGGATATCGCTACGGCGCGACGGAACTGGACGATCCCTTGTCGGATCCACCGATTCGAGGCGCCGCGGATAGTGCACTCCTGACGCCGTCCGCCATTGAACTCGTAAAGACCTATTTGGGAACGGGCGATGATGATGGGGCCACAGTCGAACTCGCCACGGGTCCCAATCATCCAGGGACATTCAGAATTCGCGTTGATCTGGCGGACGGACAAGAGCTGACAGGTCTGCAACTGACCGACATTCTGCCCGCGCAACATGCCTACACGGGCATCACCTCCTTGCAGATCAATGGCGCGGCCGCGGTGGCAGGCACGGACTACGTCGTCGTGAGTCAGCCGAACGTGATGACCGCCCCGCCCTATGTGGCCAGCAACCCCAATCGTACGCTCGCGGTTGCTTTCCAGGATTCGGTGGGAACACCTCGAGTGATCACGGGGAGCGGAGTGGGAACGATCGTGCTGACGGTCGGTTACTACATCCCCGAGTTCCAAGCGAACGGCGTCACGCCTGTCGTGAACCCGACCACGGGCGACAAGCAAGTCGAATCGAATACGGTTTCGGCCGTCGCCACGTTCGATCCCAAGGACGTTCGAGATCCAGTGAGCGCCGTTAACATCACGTCGACGCCAACGACGGTCCGTGAAGAGTCGCTGACTTTGCAGAAGTCGAGCTCTCTAGTGGTCGACGTGGGACCGGCCGGGATGAGCCCGGGAGATATCGTCGAATGGACGTTGAACTTCAATGTGTCCGACTTCTTTGCCTTCGATAATCTGCGTATTGTGGACGTATTAGGCGATGGCGCCGAATTCGACCCGCTGGATCCCAATCCGCAACTCGGTATCGCCCCTCGCTTGTCGATCACTCGCGGCGGCGTTACCTCGGGGCCCTTGAGCTTTACGCCGTTGGACAACTACACCTATTCGGTCGATACGGATGGTCTTCCAGGGAACTTCCCGGCGTTGGAATCCGACCCACTGTATACGGGCGAGACGCAGTTTGATTTCGATGTCTCGGAGTTGCTCCGTGACAATGGGTTGGACACCAAGATGGTGGGTGGGTTGTTTGTCAACCGCAATTCCAACGTAGGACCGACGTCGGCGACGATCACATTCCGCACCCGAGTGCTCGATCGATTCCGCGAGACCTTCACCAGCGGCTTCTCGAATATTGACGAACGTGACACGATCTCGAACACGGCCACTCTTACGGCCGATGTGCTGGGCGCCGGCTTCGTTCCGACGGGAGCGACCGAGTCGGACTCGGGCGGCGCAGTCATCCAAATGGTGCAAGGAACTTGGCAGAAGACGATCTACGCTGTTAACGGGAGCACCGTACTCCCGTCGCCGCTGCGTCTGAACGCCGGTGACGAGGTGACCTATCGCTTGCAATACAATCTGGCGATTGGCGACTACGAACGGCTGACGATCTCCGACTTCCTGCCTCTGCCGGTCTTCCGCGTGGATGACGCGGATGCATCGTCGCCTTTCGGTTCCCCGATCTACTCGGATGGACCCGCGTGGACCATGGCAGACGACTTCTTGTTGGCGCCGACCGCGGCGACCCCCGCTAGTGGTCAATGGAAGCGAGGTCCCGCGGACACGCACACGCAGTTCGCCGATGGCAATGGCGATAGCGTGCCCGGTGATGTAACAGTGACCACGGATTACGACAGCAACGAGTTGCGATTCAGCTTCGGAGTCTATGATGATCCGCTGAATTCGGCGGGTGTCGTTGATCTGTTGTTCACGGTGACCGCCACGGGTGATCCGTTCGCCGACGGTCTGTTCTTGACCAACGAAGCGGTCGTCTCGATGTCGAATACATACGTGCAGTCGGCCGAGACGCCGGCGGTTGTACAGATCGAGATGGGTTCGCCCAATCTGAACATCACGAAGGGCGCTGTCGCGACCGATTCAGGGAAAGCTGTATTCACTTCGGCCACGGTGGGACCGGTGGCGTTTAGCGCGCCTGGAACCATTGGTTCTCGTTGGGCAGGCACCGTCAATTCGCAGATGTTGGCTACCACGCCGATTGATAGCAACGTCTCGGGAGTCGATGCCGGCGACATTGTCACGTTCGCCATTGTCGTGGAGAACGTCGGCAATGGACGCCGAGGCGCCTACGACGTGCAGATTCGCGATGCATTGCCAGCGGGATTCGTGGCGCCGCCGAGTGGCTTCAATATTCGGGTGAGTGATGGTACTGGCGCTGCTCATACTTATACGGCCGTCGATCCATTAGACACCGAGCCGTTGTTTGGCGATGGTATCAACATCGACGATCCTGGTCCCACGGGCCCCACCGTGGATGGAACCAACGCGGGATCGATCGACGCCTATAACGATGTCAGCGGGCGCAACATTCTGATCATCACCTACGATGCGATGCTCAGCGACATCCCGCCCGCCTCGACGCATACCAACACGGCGACTTTGTTCAATTACGCGGCAGATGATGGAGGTCGAGATTTCACCGCGAGTTACAGCACTGCCACCAGCAATTACTCGGGTAGCGACCAGTCCGACGATGCGACGGCGACCGTGCCTGCGGGCGCTCTCGCCAAGTCGCTGGTTGTCACCAGTGAATCGAGCACCGTGGGCGCCAATGTGACGATTGGTGAAATCGTTCGCTATCGGCTGGAAGTCGTCCTTCCCGAATCGACCTCTGACAACGTCGTGCTGACCGATCTTTTGCCAACCGGTATGCAATTCCTGAACGATGGCACGGCGACCATTGCATTCGTCGCTGACAATGCCGTCACGGGATCGATCCTGTCGTCGCTCGTGGGGCCGGGCGCCGGCTTGGTTGTCGATGGCAACGAGGCGAATGTCGGCACTATCCATCCGACATTCGTCATTCCCGGCGGAGTGATCAGCCTGAGCGGCAACGATCCACGCTTCCAACTCGGGACGTTGACAATTGATGAGAACGACGACAACGACGAATTCCTTGTGGTCGAGTTCAACGCGCTGGTCTTGAATGACGCGACGAACGACGCAGGCGACGTGCTCGCCAATTCGTTCTCGCTCAGTAGTGACGACTTCGCGACCGTCACAAGCACGCCAGTGAACGTGACCATTCGCGAACCACAGGTAGTGGTTACCAAGTCGATCGACGGTGCGCCTCCCGCGGATGCCGCCGACTCAGTGGCGTATCGAGTGCAGGTGACGAATAGTGGGTCGGCGACCGCGTTCGAGGTGCAACTGACTGATGTCCTGCCCGCCGCATTGCAGCTAAATGTCTCCAGCGTCGTCATTGACAGTAATACAGGCGGCTCGACGGGGGTGACGATCACGAGCGGCAACACGGTCGGCGACACATCGGTCGGTCTGTCGATCAGTTCGATGCCTGTAGGCGCCACCGTGGAAATTACCTTCACGGCTCAGACCGTGATTGGGGTGACGCCGTCTGACCTGATCACGAATCAAGCGGATGTGGTTTACACCAGCCTGCCTGGCGCCGGCACGGTAGGCAATCCGACGGGGAGCAACGTGCCGGGATTGAGCGGCGCCAGTGATGGTGAACGCGACGGAAGCACAACGCCGGCCCAGAACGACTATACCGACTCGGATACGGCAAGCTTCACGACTAGCGCGCTCGGGCTGGTTAAGAGCATTACTTCCACCTCCGAAACGCACACGACGGGCACGAATGTGGCCATCGGTGAAATCGTCCGCTATCGTCTGACAACTCGGCTGATCGAAGGAACTCATTCCAATCTGCGAATTTCCGACGCGTTGCCCACAGGCCTGTCGTTCCTGAACGATGGCACGGCGACCGTTGCGTTCGTCTCGGATGTCGCTGGGGCCATCACTTCGACCGTCCTTGCCGGTGCAGGTTTGGATCTGGTGGGTGATCAAACAACGGTTGGCGGTCTGACGCCGACGTTTGTGATTCCCGGCGGTCAAATTACCGCGGGCGCGACCACAGTCTTCTCGTTGGGGAACGTCATCAACAACGACTCGGATGGCAACTCCGAGTTCATGGTGATCGAATTCAACGCACTGGTCACGAACGGTATCAACACGAACAACGGCAATGTGAAGCCCAACAGTTATTCGGCGGAGGTGGACGCCGACGCGCCTGTCTTCTCCAACTCGGTCGACGTGACGATCCGCGAGCCGCTCTTGACGCTCGATCTGACGCTGCTGAGTCCCGCGCCGTCGGACGCGGGCGATACGGCGAATTATCAGGTCGTGTTGGCGAACACCGGTTCGACGACTGCCTTCGACGTGCGCCTGACCGACCTGCTCCCCTCGCAACTGACTCTGAATTCGGGTTCGGTCGTTGTGACGCTCGCGGGAGGCGCCTCGACCCAGACGATCGTCTTGGGTAATGGAGTCGGCGATTCGTCGGTCGAGGTGACCATCGGCTCGATGCCGGTTGGTTCCACCGTGACGGTGACCTTTAACGCCGTGGCGAACACGACAATCGCTCCGAACGTAAGCGTTTCTGATACGGCCAACGTCACTTACACCAGCTTGCCTGGCGCTGGAACCGCGAGTAACCCGACTGGGAGTTCGACGCCAGGCGCCAGCGGCGCTGCGACGGGCGAACGGGATGGTTCCGGTACGCCAAGTTACAATGACTACTCGGCGACTGACACGGTTGCTTTCAATTCGGCGCCTGTCATCCCGGTCAAGTCGATTGCCGCAACTTCGGAGGCGAGTACTTCCGGTAGCAATCTGACGATCGGCGAGATCATTCGCTATCGCTTGGCGACTCGCTTGCCGGAAGGAACGTCGACGAATTTCCGCTTGGTCGACACGCTTCCCACCGGACTCACCTATTTGAACGACGGCACGACGCGCCTCGCGTTCGTCTCGGACGGCGCGACCAACACGATAGTCTCAAGCGTGGGCGCACTCAGCGGCGCGGGGCTGGAGATTGTCGGTGACAACGCGTCGACTTATGCGTCGTTGAGTCCGACATTCGCCCTGCCTGGCTCGCAGATCACGACCGGCGCCTCGTTGACCTTTACGCTGGGCGACCTGACTAATCTGGAAAGCGACGCGGACGATGAGTATGTGATTGTCGAGTTCAATGCGTTAGTCGCCAACACCGCGGCGAATGTCGCGGCGTCGGTCAAGAACAATTCATACTCGGTCCTGATTGGCGCTGCGCCCGCGGTCACATCGGGAGTGGTTTCGGCGACGATCGTCGAACCATCGATTGTGAATCTCAACAAGGGCATTGTCGGCGCCGCTCCCACCGACGCACAAGACTTTGTTACGTATCGAGTGACGTTCAGCAACACGGGATCGACGACGGCGTTCAATGTCCAAGTCGCCGATGACATCAGCGCGTTGCCGCTGTCGCTGAATCCCGCCACTGTGACTTTGACACGAACGGATGGCATCACGACGGGCTGGACGAATAACTCGACCAGTTCCTTGCTGGATGTCGCCATCGATTCACTGCCCGTGGGAGTGGGCGTGACACTGGAGTTCACGGCGCAGGTGCTGGTGTCGGCGAGTCCCTCGCAGACGGTGAACAATACGGCGAATGTGACGTTCACCAGCCTTCCAGGTCCGAACGGGACGACTGTTAATGCAACGGGATCGAGCACTCCGGGAGTGAGTGGTGCGGCGGATGGAGAACGCAATGGTTCTGGCGTAGGCGTCAACACCTACTTGGACAGCGGATCGACGCAGTTCACGCTCGCTCCCCCGTCCCCGACCAAGACGATTGTGGCGACCAGCGAGGCGCACACCACGGGGACGAACGTCGCGATCGGCGAAATCGTTCGGTATCGCCTGCAAACGAGTCTCTCGGAAGGAACCACCACGAATCTACGATTGGTGGATACCTTGCCGACGGGCATGTCGCTGCTTGACCTGTCGCAAGTGATGGTGTCGTGGAGCGCGGATGCGGATGTGTTGGAAGACGCGACGCTCGCGGGCGCCGACAACGATGCGATTCCTCCCAGCTTTGTGCTGCCCGCGGGACGAATCTCGGTGGTGGGGCAGACGATTACGTTCGATCTAGGCACGCTTGTCAATCAAGACGATGACGCGGGCGCCGAGACGGTGACGTTGGAATTCAACGCACTGGTCGGCAATGTTGCTGGAAACGTGAACAACACCTCGCTGTCGAATCAATTCGTCGTGTCGGTGAACGGCACGAATCTGGCGACCAGCAGCCCGGTAACCGCGACGGTGCGCACTCCGTCCGTCACGAACTTCACGAAGTCGATCGTTGGCGCATCGCCGGTCGATGCGGGGGATGTCGTGCAGTATCGAGTGACTTACTCCAATACGGGGACGACCACGGCGTTCGACAGTCGCGTGTTGGATGATCTGGCGAGCTTACCGCTCACGCTGAATACCGGAACTGTAGTGGTGACCTTAGGCGGCGGCGCCGCGGGGATCGTCGACGCCAGCGATTCCGACACGTTGGACATCACGATCAGCTCGATTCCGGTGGGCGGCAGTGTGACGATCGATTACGAAGCGACCGTGACTTCGGCCATTACCCCGCTGCAAAGCGTCACCAACACCGCGTCGCTCGCGTACACCTCGTTGCCGGGCGCAAACGGTACGACGGTCAATGCCACGGGCAGTTCGACCCCTGGCACACCGGGATCAGCGACGGGCGAACGTGACGGTTCGGGCGGCGCGATCAACAACTACCGTCGCACGAGCAGTCGCTCGTTCACGGCGGGCGCGCCGACGGTGTTAAAGTCGATCAATTCGACTTCGATTGCGGAGACTGCCAGCGGCCGTTTCAACGCAACGAATCCTGACGTGGCGATTGGGGAAACGGTGACCTACCGAGTGACGACGACGCTTCGGGAGGGAACCAGCACGATCACGATCACCGATAACGTTCCGGCGGGCATGAGCATTCTGTCGGCGAGTGTGATTTCGATCGGGTCGCAGATCTCGGGATCGTTACTGTCGGTGGGGTCGCCAGCCGTTCTCTCGGACGTGAATGTCGTAGATGGATTGAACGATCGAGCGGTCTTCAGTTTTGGTACGGTTACGAACTCGCCCGATAACGTCTCCGATGCGCTCGATCAGATCGTGATCGAGGTAGTGGGACGGGTCGAGAATGTTGTCGGCAACATCTCGGGTACCACGCTCACGAACACGGCCGTTCTGAATTACGGCAGCGGTTCGGCGAGCAGCCAGCAAACGGTGGATGTCGTCGTCGCGGACCTGCAAATTGCGAAGACGGTCGTTCCGACCACGGCGAACTCGAACAGGTATCGGCTAGCGGTGACGCATACCGCGGCCAGCCAAGCGCCGGCCTTTGACGTGATACTCGCGGATCTCATGTCGAATCCAGCGTTGCAACTGGTTGCCGGCTCGGTGACGATTGATGCGGCGACCACGGTTGTTGGTGCGACGATCACGTCAGGCAATGGTGGTGGCGATACCACGGTCGCGGTTTCGGCGCCTGTCTTTGAATTGGGCCAAACGCTGATCGTGACCTTCGATGCGACCATTCCGAGTTTGCAGGCCGCGCGGATCGACAATACGGCGAGCGTGAATTGGGATAGCAATCCACTGCCCGGTCCCTCGCGCACAGGCTTGGCGTCGGCGACAAGGAGCGTAGGCGCGATCGGAGACTTGGTCTTCTTCGATACGGATGGGGATGGAAGTCCGGATGTCGGCGAGCCAGGTATTCCGAGCATCGCGGTTCAATTGACCTGGGCGGGGCCGGACGGCATCTTGGCGACGGCGGGCGACAACGTCGTGTACAGCACGACCACGAACTCGGCGGGCGGTTATCAATTCCGCGGCTTGCCCGATGGCGTCTACCGTGTCGATGTGACGCCGCCGTCGGGTGCGTCGCCAACTGGCGATGCGGATGGAGGATTGGACAACCGATCGCAACTCACCCTGGTCAATGCGGTCGCGGCGATTAATAACGCTCAGGACTTTGGTTATCGCGGAACGGGCGCCGTCGGGGACAACGTCTTCTCGGACGTGAATCTCAATGGCATACGTGACGTCGGCGAAATTGGCATCGGGGGAATCCTCGTAACGCTGGCCTATGACGCGGACGGCAATGGTTCGCGTGAGACCCTGTTCACCACGACGACCAATTCCAACGGCGACTACCGGTTCGATTATCTACTCGGTGGTTCGTACGAGGTATCGATCGCAGCGCCGGTGGGATCTTTCCCGACCACCGATTTGGATGGCGATACGGTGGATGACACCTCGCATGCGTTCACCTTGGGCGCCGGTGAGACTCGCCTGACCGAGGACTTTGGTCTAGCGATGCCAGCCGACCTGTCGTTGGTCAAGAGCATCTCGCCGAACACGCCGCCTTATGGTGGAACGGTCACGTTCACCATTGAGGTGTCGAACGCGGGGCCATTTGCCGCGACTGGGGTCTCGGTGGAAGACATCGCGCCTTCGGGATTTACCAGCATCTTGGGGATAACGCCGAGTGGATCGTTGGTGGGGAACACCATCACGTGGAGCGGGCTCTCGTTGGCGGTCGGCGCGACGGTGACCCTGTCTTACACCGCGGTTGTGACGGCCGGCGGCACTTTCCCAGGCGACTATACGAACTCGGCGCAGGTGACCACCTCGCAGCAGTACGATCCTGACAGCACGCCTGACAACGACATTTCGTCGGAGGACGATCAAGATTCCGCGGTGGCGTTGGTGCCGGTGATTCATCTGGAGTCGTATGTCAATGGATTGGATGCCGACACTGCGGCGACTGCCGCGGGCATACGAGCAGGGACGAATGCCACGTTGACGTACGTGGTGACCAATCCGGGTGGCGTTGCGTTGACGAATGTGACGGTGGTCGATGACAACGGCACCACGGGTACGACATCCGATGACTTCTCGCCGACTTATGTCTCGGGAGACACGAACGGCAATCTGGCGCTCGAGCCTGGCGAGGTTTGGACGTTCAGCGCCACTCGTCCGATTCGATATGGTCTAACTGCATCGATGCCCGCAGTGAGCGGTCGATCGATTGCGGACGCGAATGTTGTGGTGACCGACGAAGATCCGATCTTTGTCGAAGGGTTAGTGAATGTTGGCGTGTTGGCGACCGATCGATTGTGCGCGAACAACGTGCGGATCGTTGATCTCGATACTGGCGCCACTCTCCGATCCTTCGCTCCTTTCGAGACGTCTTTCTCGGGTGGCGTTTCGGTGGCTTACGGAGACCTGACTGGTGATGGCATTGATGAAATGATTCTCGGCGCGGGTGCGGGACGCCAAGCGGAGATTCGGGTCTTCACGCAAGCGGGCGTGGAACTCACTCAGTATCGCACGTTGGCTTGGCCTGCGACTTACACGGGTGGGATCGAAGTTGAAGTTGGGGACTACGATGGCGATGGTGACAAGGATCTGATTGCCGTGCCGAAGACCGGGGCTGTCCAAGTCAGAGTCTTTGCCAATACGCCTCTGGCGGCCGACCCCATTGGAAATAGCCCAGCGCTAACGTTGACGCCTGCATTCCCAGTTGGTTTTGTCGGCGGTGCGGACGTTGCAGTGGGGAATCTGATTCAGAATCCGGCCGCGGTCGGCTCACCCGATCCAGTCGAAATCGTAGTGGGCAGTGGCAAGGGAATTCGATCGACGGTGTTGGTCTACAGTCGGTCTGGCGGTGGCACATGGCAACTGTCGGATACTCTTCTGCCGTTTACCACCACTTACACGGGCGGCGTGAATCTCTCGGCGGGCCGTATCAACTCGGATGCCATCGACGATCTCATCGTCTCGCCTTTGAATGGCAATAATTCGACGATCGAAGTGTGGGACGGCAACACTACCGACGCGGTAGACGTTCGCCTTTCAACCTTCACGACATTCTTCGATTTGGCGTCTCGCAACAGCGGAGTCTACACATATCCGCTCGATGCGAACTCGGATGGCATCGCCGAGAAGATTGTTGCCGTGCAAGGTCTCTACGCAACCGCGTCGGGACCACGTGTCTACAATTCGAATGGCGTGGGCGGATACTCGCAACTAGTCGTTCCGTTGGCGCCGCGAAGCGTCACGGGATTGACGAATGTGGACCCCTCGGTGATCGCTCAGTTCTACTCACCGCCGGTTGGCGCGTATGGAGGCTCGGGCGAGGCGGTTGAGTCGCCGCTGGTTGTGACGAGCACTGTCGACTGGGTTGGTCCCGTGCCCTTCTCCGCAACAAACGTCGAGTTTCCGGCGGATGTGGACGGTGACGGGATCGTATCGCCCGCTGACGCTTTGCGACTGGTTAACTTGCTAAACGAGTTGGGGGCAGGCTTCCAGTGGTCGCAAGCGGAAGTGGTGAGCGAAGGGGGGCAGAGCCTCTGGGCGGCGCCGGTATCCGAAGGAGGAGACGGATTCGCGGATGTCGACGCCGATGGAATCTTGTCGCCTCGCGATGTATTGTGGGTGATTGCCGAATTGAATCTGGCGCGAGCGACGCAGGGAGACGGCGAAGCCGCGACCGACAACCAAACGGATGCGTCGTCGGAGGCGAGGTCGGAAGCTGACGCTTCGACGCGGGCCGTCGACGCGATCTTCGCGGGTTCCGCCTCCGCGAACTCGGCGTTTGCCGATGCCTCGGTGAAGGCCGCGGACGCTCTCTTTGAGGTGTTCGAGTGAGGTAAAGCAGCGCGAGTTCTAAAGGAGGCCGAGATTAACTCGGCCTCCTCGCTTGGCGGCGCTTAGGTGCGCCTCGCCTTCGATCTCTTGGTCTTCAGATCCCGTCGTGGATGGGGACTACGCGGCAACCGCGGGCGGCGAACTGCCTGCTCGCTTTCTCAGTAGCCACAGACCAACGCTAACGACTCCAACGGCAATCACCAGGAGTGCGATGCCCAGCACCGGGCGATACGCGATCCAGGCGATTGCAATGGTTAGCAGAGATAGCGTTAGGGACGTGACTAGGGAGAACAAACCAATCACGGAACGTGTCATCGTGCCAAAGAACGGGATGACCGAGGCAAACACCGCCAGCGGCGACATGACAATTATCTGGCCAACCGCCATCGCGATCACTCCGACCAGTCGGAAGACCCACGTGAGCAAGGTGTTCTCAGCTTCCATTTGCCCCACCATGGCTTCGGCGGAATGAGTCCCCATCTCCAGACGCTGAATTGACGTTCCCATGCCTTGAGCGGAACTCGCCTGCCACGGTTCGAAAGTCGCTTGGACCTGTCGAGCGATCAAGCTCGCCGCTGCTGGCTTCGCAATCTCCCAAGAGATCCGTAAGTCGCCCAACTGAGGCTTGTCGGGATCGGGCTTGGTGGTTCCAGGCGAGGTCGGAAGGTAGACGGTCTCGCCCTTGACCACCGCGACCGCTGCATCCTCTGGCGAGAATTTGAGTTGATCCGCGACCGGAAGCGAGGCGTAGTTGTCAATCTGCTCGACGAGTCCCGACGACAACGTAAAGGCGCCCATCGTTACGGGATCGGCCGTCTGGAGCATTGTGGCGTAGCGCAAGGTTGGGTTTTCGTGTCCCTTGGAGGCATGGAAGCGACTCGAGTCGATACGGTCTTTGGACCACGTCAGCGAATACCTGTAGGTCGTGGTGGTTTCGGTGCCGCCGCCGACTTTCTCGCGAGTCTTACTCTCCTCTTCTTCTTCCCATTGATACATCTCGACCTTGCGGCGCAATTTGATGCCGGGAACCGCCAATCCGAAGGCGTCGTCGGCAAGCACCGCATCGCTGGCGGTATCGCCCGTAAGGTGAACGGGCTTCCCTTCGTTGGCCGCTTCCACTCGGTCGACAGGCGCCGAAACCACTGCTCCTTTGAGTTCGACCAGCGCTCTTGCCGTGTGCACGGCTCGTCCCTCGTTCCACCAAAGCAGCACGAATGAGCCAAGGAAGATCACGATTCCGACGATCACGCTTTTCAGCGAATCGCCAAGGCGCTTAAACCAGCCAACGCTGGTGACTTCAGTCACAGTATCGGTGGAAATCATGCGGGTGGTCCAAAGTCTCTGATAGGGGCCCAAGTGGAACGACGACGCAAGAGCGAAGGACTAGATCCTCCATTCGATAGCTGGGCAAAAAATTGCCAGCGGCCCCAGATTATCGAACAAAGGCGAAGTTAGGGAAGACGGGTAAGAACGGCGGCCGATTAAGCAGTTTGGATCTAACTCTTGTCGCTATCAGTGGATGCGCAGTGCCTTATGGCGGGGGAGCGAGGCAGCCACGGGGTCCTTTTGCCCCTCACATGATCTTGGTTGATTGTGCTCCCGCAGATTATGCTCATCGCCCCGCCAAGGATCGTGGCGCACGAAGTGATGGATCGCGGAAAGGGCCAAGGGAATGACCGCCCGACTCGAAAGTGTTCGGACAACTCGTAAGTCTCGTCCTCAAGCCCGTCGCGCGTGGGCCGCATTGAGTTGGGGCGCCGTGGCGTTTCTTGTCATTAACGCGATCGCCAATCGCTGGTTGCCCGGAAAGTTGGAGCCGTGGAACCAGCCCTTTTTCCACTTGAGGCGAGAACCTCTGGTGCGACGACTCGACGAGCTTACTCGCGCGAGCGGGCCGGTCAACGATAGTCGCAAGACTCACGCAACGGCGGGTCCTGCTCGACCGCGGATCGCCGCGGCCTTCGGCAGTTCCCGATTTATGGGTGGCTTGGATGGGAGTGCCTTGGAAAGCGAATTCAGTCGGGAATGGGGCGGCACTTGGCTCGTCGTGAACTTCGGGCTTCCGGGGGGAGGTCCCATCGACGCCTATGTTTATCTTCAACGTCTATTTCGCGAAGGGCCTCAACCCGATCTCGTCTTGATCGAAGTTCTGCCCAATCAATTGAACGAAGCGCCGGGGCATTCGCCGAGGCTCAGTCAGTCGACGGCATTGAGTGACGTCGATCAGTCGCTGTTGACCAGCGAGGGCATCCCCTTTTCATCCGATCAGGCAATACAACGGTCGCAGTTCCCCTGCGCGCTCTGGGCTTATCGAAAGGAATTGCTGCGAGTCGTTTTTCCTCGCTTGCTGCATGCGAGTGATCCGGCGGTGATGCTCCGGTCCCGCGATCCGTACGGGACGGTGCCGATTCGCGCCAACATTGATGAGCAGCAGAGGCAGCGAGCAATCGCGGGGACTAGGGTGACCTTTCAGGAGGGCGCCCGTCACTTTCGCTTGGGAGGCGAGGGGGTGACGGCGATGGAAGCGGCCCTGCGTCTGTGCCAAGAGGAAGGCGTTCCGGCTGGCCTAGTGATCATGCCCGAGGGACCCGTGTTTCAGGAGTGGTATCGCGAGGGAGCGAAGGAAGAACTGCGAGTTGCCATTCGCGATCTCGCCGCTCGCAACAATGCCCAAGTCATCGACTGCTGGGACTCGCAGCCTGAAGAAGCGTTCCTCGATTCGCACCATCTGCTGAGGCACGCCGCCAGCGAGGTCAGTTTGCGTTTAGCTCAACAATCGGTCGCATGTTTAGAGATTGTCCCCGAGACTGTGCGAATCTCGTCTCGTAGCCTCCGGCCGCCTCAGAATTGAAAGTAGATGAACGGCCGAGCGCCTTCGGGGATCAGCACAAGCAGGCAGACGACTACCACCGCATAGCCCAGACCTTGGACAGGAGTGGGCCAAAGCGTATGGGGCATGCGGCGAACGGGCGGCATAGTGGGCCACAGATGTCCCACTCCCACGATCGCCCAGAGCAGAAATATGCCTTGAGTAGGCATGGGAGAGCCATTGCCGTACGCGGGAACAAACAGCCGTTCGTAAAAGTCCCACGCCAACTCGAAAGAGGTGGCGCGAAACAAGACCCATCCGAGGCAGACGGCGAGAAAGGTCGTGGCGATACGTAAGGAAGTTCCCGGGCGAGATTCCAATAAACGCCTGAGCTTCGGACGGTTTGCGCAGGCGTCTTGAAACAGGCGATGGATGGAGAGGAAGGCGCCATGCATCATTCCCCAGGCGAAAAACGTCCATGTCGCGCCGTGCCATAGGCCTCCCAGCGACATGGTGATGAACAAGTTCAACAGGGTGCGTCCCCGGCTCCCTCGGCTGCCTCCTAGGGGAATGAACAAGTAGTCTCGCAGCCAAGTAGAGAGCGAAATGTGCCAGCGGCGCCAGAATTCGGAGACGTTGCGAGCGACGTAGGGCATGTCAAAGTTCTTGGTGAGCTTGAAGCCCAGGCTGTGAGCCAACCCTAACGCCATGTCGCTATAGCCTGAGAAGTCGCAGTAGATCTGCAAAGCGTAGGAGATCATCGCAATCCAGACGACCGCCGTCTTGAAATCGCCTGGCGCCTCGAAAATCGGGTCGGCCGCCATCGCCAGTCGGTCCGCGAGAACCAGTTTTTTGAAAAGCCCGAGTAGGAAGTAGTTCACGCCTAGTTGCAAGCGATTCCAATTCCAACGCTTCATAGAATCAATCTGAGGCAGAAAGTCGCGAGCGCGAACGATGGGACCGGCGACCAGATGGGGGAAGAAAGTTATGAATAGCAAGAAGTGATCAAGTCGCTTCTCCGCGACCACTCGACGCCGATACACATCGACCGTGTAGTTGATCGCCTCGAAGGTGTAGAACGAGATTCCGATCGGCAGGATGATCGAAAGGGTTGGCCAGGAGACCGAAACGCCGGCGAGTCGTAGGCTGGCTTCCAGCGAGTCGAGGAAGAAATTGACGTACTTGAAGTAAGCCAAAATCGACAGATTGACCACCAGGCTGGCGACGACCAACAGCTTGCGCAGGCCTGGCCGCTGAGTGGCATCGAGCGCCCGGCCGATGACATAGTCAAATGTGGAGGTAACGCCGATCAAGAGCGCCAGCCATTCGCTCCAACTGGCGTAGAAATAGAAGCTCGCCGCCAACAGAATCAGCGTACGGACGCGTTGCCAGGGCGCGAGCCAGTACAGGAGGAAGACGAGGAGGAAGAAGGGGACGAATTCCGGCGAATAGAACAGCATGCTCGACCTTCCTCAAGAAGTAGGAGGAGGCGGATGGTAAGGACAATCCCCGTCGGACGACAAGGTCGATTCCCCAAGTCCGCTGGGCAGCGTGAGGGGCCCACGACTTTCGCCGTTGCCACAAACGGACGACTTCTGTATGGTCCCCTTCCAAGTGAGGGGGTCGTGGCTCGTGTCTGGCCTGAGAAGGTCGTTCATTGGGCCCCTGCCCTGATGACGAAGTCCCACGAACACCCTACGTGAGTCCCTTCATGGTTTCCTCAAAAGACTCTGCTCCGGCAGCCGACGGAACGGTCGAGAGGGACTCGCCTCGTATCTGGATCGATTGCACCGACACCCTGGTGACTCACTTTCACACCGGGATTCAGCGAGTGGTGCGGAACTTGGTCCACTTCTCGCGAAAGGCCGGCCCTGGTTGTCAGCCGGTCGTCCAGGCTCATGGCCAATGGTTCGTTGTCGCGGACGATCCGACGATCTCGGCCGCGACTAATCTTGGCATCGGCGCGAGCAAGAACGCCGAAGAAGAAAAGTCATCGCTCTTCACGAAACAAATCTCCGCCATGGGGGGAAACGCTTTGCGGCGAGTGCGTAAGGCGTTGGTTCCGCGCAAGATCGCATCGTTGCTGGTCGACTATACTCGCTGGGCTCGCTGGTCGCTTGCCTATCATCCCGTTGAGTTTCAACAGGGAGACATCTTGTTGTTGCCCGACTCAACGTGGAACCACCATTTGCCACCCGACTACGTGCAATTGCGTAACGAGGGCGTGAAGGTTGCCCTGTGTCTTAACGATATCCTACCGATAACACATCCTCAGTTCTTTACTCGCGGCGCCAGTGCGAAGTTCCACGGATGGTTTCATCATGCCGCGCCGCAAGTCGATTTTTTCATGGCCATCTCGCGGACCGTGCGCAATGAGCTGCGCGATTACGTAGTCGAGTCATTCCCCGAAGCGGAGTTCACGGACGACTGTTTCGAATGGTATCCGTTGGGAGTGGCCTTGGACCAGTCGACCGCATCGGGTCGAGTGCGAGCGGAGGTGTGCGCGGCGTTCCAGGAGCGATGGGACGCTAACAGTACTTCGTCACAAGCTGCCCATCGTCCTTATCTGATGGTCTCGACCATCGAGCCTCGAAAAAACCATCAACTGCTGCTTGATGCGTTCGACCAAGTCTGGTCACGCCACTCAGACGTGCGACTTTGTATCGTGGGCGTGCAAGGTTGGATGGTTGATTCGATCGTGGAACGCATGCGCCAACATGCTCGCTGGGGGAAGCAACTATTCTGGTTTCACGACCTGAGTGACACCGAGTTGGCTTACGCCTACAAGCATTCGCGGGCATTCGTGTTCCCCTCGCTGGCCGAAGGGTACGGGCTGCCGATCGTCGAGGCGCTCCAGCATGGACTGCCGGTGCTGGCGAGCGATACGCCCATCCATCGGGAGGTCGCTGGCGAGTTCGCGAGATACTTCCATCCTACGCGAGCGGGCGAATTGGCCGAATTGATTGACGCAATCGAGACAAGGCGAACGTTGCCCGAGGCGAGAGAACCCTGCCAGTTCCAGCCAACTCACTGGGAGCAAAGTGTTCGCGTCTTGTTAGAGAAATGTCGGCACATGGCAAGGACGCTCGACCTTCGCACTGCGGGCCGAATCGCCGCGTTCGTCGAATCGCATCCACGGATGTTGTCGCGAGCTCAAATGGAAGCGAACATCGCAACCTCTTAGGCCTGGCGAAAGCGCTCAAGAAAGGCGGCACTCTTTGTTCAAGGTTCTTGAGGGAGTAGTCGCTCGGTCAGTGTGTCGATATTCATCATCTTGACCATCAATTGACCCGACTTCATCTTGTTGGCGATAGCAGGCCTCGCCAGAAATTCGCGGATACGCTGGTTGCGTTCGTCCACTGCTCGCGCGAGAGCGGGATAGAGCTTCCGCTTCTCAGGCGCGGCGGCGACTTTCTCCGCGGCACAATCGGAGTGGGTCGTCAGCACCACGAGTTCCACGCCATTCTCGACGGCGAGCTCCAGCATCTCTTCTTCTTTTTCGGCCAGCACCGAGCCTGCGGTGCGGATGACGTAGTAATAGCGTCGCGTGTCACCGGTGAGTTCATTGGTATCGAGTCGTGCGTCCATACAGACGACAAGCGCTACTAGGCCCTAAACAAGCTTACGCCTGCGGTTAGATACCGCACAAAACTCCTGAAAACACGAAAACCTCCGTGAGTTTCCGGGGTTTATTCTGGTACACGAAACAGAAGAACCCACACGCACACGGAGGTTTTCAAGTGAAGGCCTTGTATCGCCCGCGAACTCAAGAAACGCAAGCGTCGGATCGAGGCTCGTCTTGGCCAACGAGAGATGGCGCCTCAGGAGAAACCGGCCTTCACCGCAAGCAACGTTGAGTACGAAGTGTCGGGGCGTGGTAACGGACTGGCAGCGGGCTTCATTGGCGCCATGCACTATGGCGCGCCGCCTTGGCCTGGTCGACGCGATTGACCAACGCATCTCCGTCCTCAAATTGCATCGCCCCTTTCCAAGAATCCGACCACGTACTGAACATCGCGTTCAATGTGCTTGCGGGCAACAGGCGGCTGGAGCATCTCGAACGGTTGCGTAACGACGAGGTCTATCTCGACGCATGTTCGCGAGCCGAACGAATCCCGGACCCCACCACGGCTGGCGATTTCTGTCGCCGCTTCGTTGCCGAAGAGGTGGACGAGTTGCAAGCGGTCTTCAACGACACCCGCGTGAAAGTGTGGCGTCAGCAACCGCAGGAGTTCTTTGATCGTGCGGTAATCGACGCGGACGGCACGGTGTGCGAGACGCTGGGAGAGTGCAAGCTGGGCATGGAGTACTCGTATAAGAAGGTCTGGGGCTATCATCCGCTCGTTGTTTCCCTCGCGAACACGAGCGAGCCGTTGTTTCTGGTTAATCGCCCGGGAAACGTTCCCTCGCACGCGGACGCTGCCGAGTACTTGGATCGCGCGTGAAGCTCTGCAAGGATGCCGGGTTCCGCGAGATTCTGTTGCCGGCGACACCGACTTCTCGCAGACCGAGTTTCTGGACGGCTGGAATTCGCAGGGCGTCAAGTTCGTCTTTGGAATGGACGCCAGCGGAAAGCTCAAAGGTCTCGCCGATGATTTGCCCGAATCCGCCTGGAGAAAGCTGAAAAGGCCGGCCAAGTACCATGTGGCCACCACTCCGCGAGCGCGCCCCAGAACTGCAAGCAGCCGATCGTCGAAGCACGCGGTTTCGAGGACGTTCAACTGGTGGACGAGGATGTCGCTGAGTTCGATTACCAACCCGTGGCGTGCAAGAAGTCTTCCCACCGCATCGTCGTTATTCGCAAGAACCTGACGCGAGCGAGGGCGTGGACGGACAACGCGAGTTATTCGACGAGATTCGTTACTTCTTCTACATCACGAACATTGTCACGGTATCGCGAGAGGAGATCGTCTTCGAGGCCAACTCGCGGTGCGATCAGGAGAATCTCATTGGTCAACTCAAGGGAGGCGTTCACGCCACGAACATGCCGTTGGGTTGCATGGTGAGCAACGGTGCGTACATGGTCATGGCGGCGTTGGCATGGAGCTTGAAAGCCTGGTGGGCGTTGTTGATACCGGTCGATGCTCGCTGGAAAGAGAAGCACGAGAAAGAAAAACGCACGCTGCTACGCATGGCGTTCGACACATTCCTCCACGCGGTTATGCTCGTTCCTTGCCAGATCGTGAAGACCGGGAGACGTTTAGTGTTCCGCCTCCTCTCTTGGAATCCCTGGCACTCGGTGCTCTTCCGCCTCCTCGACCGAATCGTGTCACTGCAATGTTGACGCGACGCATGTGAAGCCGGGGTCTGGATGCTCCGGTATCTCGATTGACGCCTTACCCAAGAAATTATCGACAATGAAACACCGACAACCTGGACGACCGTCATGCCACCGATTTCGGTTCGCTGGGCTGCGGGTCCGCGCGTTGCGTTCGAGCGCCGCGGCGTCGAAAATCACGGCAGGCATGAGCTTGTTTTGGGACTAGGGGGTGATGCGGCGTCCGCGGGAACCACTCGCGGACCTTCGCTGCCAGCTCATTTTGAGACTGCATCTCTCTCCACACGCCCGCCGGCTCGATTCGACCCTCATGCTGGAAGTCATAGGTCTCCAGATGGTCCTGCATGCGATAGCCCAAGTTCACCAGCATACCGCCCGTGAGGAATTGCACTCGCTGACCAGACTTGGATAGCAACAGCCATGCGGCGAGTAAGAGGCCGAGGCCGAGGCCGAGCACGATCACAAGTCGAGTTCGCCGTTGCATCTGAAGGTTCCTCTCTTCGCCTGCGCCTGCCTCCTAAGGTAACACGGCTGGCAGGTCTGTACGAGGTCGGGGAGTCACCTCAGGTGGAACACGTGACTTTGTGATCGGAGGGGATTCGCTAGTTGGCCGCGCAGGTGGGGATTACTCGGGCGGCGGTGGGCGGTGTGCGGTGGTGTAATTTTGGTTTGCTAGATCCCTCCACTAGACCGAAGTGACGCCGGCGTCTCCGCGGGTTCGCGTCGTGAGCGTGGGAGCGCCTGAAATTGCTCGGCGAGCAAAACGTCGATCGGAGGCGAGCTTGACGGACAGGGCCGTTTCGGTTTCTCGAATCATCTTATCTCGCAACGACTCGGCCGGTTGCGAGGAGGGGGGATCGGTTAATTGCGACCAAAAACAAAAGAACATGGGTCCACTCCAAAATGTGGGAAACGATGAGGAGATTTGGCTGAATCGGCTGCTTGGAAGGCAGCGAGCTCACAATCATGTAAACGCTTCCACTTGTCATTGGGCGCCGTTAGTCGCGGCGACCGCTTCACCGCGACGTTCAAACAGCCACCAACGTGGTTTCCACTCGGCGTGTCGCAGACCAAACTGCCGCATGCCAATTTCACGGACGTGGCGAGCGATCTCGGTGGGGGAGTCGCTGATGAAAAAGCGGTCAATGTCGGCGGCGTCGATCGTGCCTTGGCCCAGCATCCGATCACGGAGGAAGTCGAGCAGCGGCGTCCAGTATTCGACGCCGGCCAGAACAATTGGAAACTGACGCATTTTTCCAGTCTGCACCAACGTGGCGATCTCGAACAATTCGTCCAGCGTGCCGAAACCTCCTGGACAGGCGACGAATGCGTAGGAGTACTTCGCGAGCATCAATTTCCGTACGAAGAAATAATCGAACTCGACAAACAGGTCGAGGTAGGGGTTGGGGTCCTGTTCCATCGGGAGCACGATATTGCAGCCGACGCTGCGCCCCTTCGCCTCCCGAGCTCCTCGGTTGGCGGCCTCCATCACGCCGGGACCACCGCCGGTCATCACAGTAAAACCAGCGCGTGCAAGCTCGGCGCCGATCTGCCGACTGAGTTCGTAGTAAGGGTGCGATGCGGGGAAGCGGGCGGAACCGAAGACGGTGACGCAGGGGCCGACGAAGTGCAGTTTGCGGAAGCCGCGAATCAGGTCTTCGAAAATACGCCACGCTCGCCGCAGTTCCGCCCAACGGGATTGGGGGCCTTCAAGAAATCGAATCTCGTCGACGCTGCCTGCGGAATGTGGATGGGAAGGTTCGTGGGGGGCGGTGCTGCGCTTCATGAGGTGGACTCCAAAACCGTCCCCCGACTGCCCGCATCGGGAAATCATTCATAACCGAAGCGACTCGGATTTCGTTGGACCGGGGAACACATTCACGTATTCGTTGGTAAGGCGGAGTATTTGAATTGTTTGTGAGAAGGGTTGCGTATGGGATGGACGGAGGACTAATCTGAGGGCCTCGTTTTGCCAACAAGTCTAATCCTGGCTGGGAGTTGCCTCATGGTGTGGAAAGTCCTTCGAGTAGCCTCGTTACTCGCGTTTCTCGCGATTACCCCTACTGTGGCGGAGGCCCAGCAGAAAAAGCCGAACATCCTGGTGATTTGGGGGGATGACATCGGCACTTGGAATGTCAGCTTCAATAACCGCGGCATGATGGGTTATCGGACGCCGAACATCGATCGCATTGCTCGTGAAGGCGTATCGTTTACCGACTATTACGGTCAGCAAAGTTGTACTGCGGGTCGTGCGGCATTCATCAATGGTTCGGTCCCGGTCCGCACCGGTATGACGAAGGTCGGAATGCCCGCCGCGAAAGAAGGCTGGCAGAAGACTGACGTCACCATGGCCACGGTCATGAAGTCGCTGGGGTACTCCACGGGACAGTTCGGCAAGAACCATCAAGGGGACCGCGACGAGCATCTACCGACGATGCACGGGTTCGACGAGTTCCTCGGCAACTTGTATCACCTGAACGCGGAAGAGGAACCGGAGAATCGCGATTACCCGGCTGACATGCGGCTCGCCAACGGCAAGACGTTTCGCGAGACGTTCGGTCCACGCGGCGTGCTCAAGTGTCGAGCGGACGGCAAGGGTGGCCAGATCATCGAGGACACCGGTCCGCTGACGAAGAAGCGAATGGAAACGATCGACGAAGAGACTTTGGCGGCCGCCAAGGAATTCGTGCAACGTCAGTCGAAGTCGAACAAGCCCTTCTTCTGCTGGTGGAATGCCACTCGCATGCACTTCCGCACGCATGTGAAGCCCGAGAATAAGGGGATCAGTGGTCCCAGCGGCGACGAGTATCACGATGGGATGGTCGAGCATGACCGGCACGTGGGCGAGTTGCTGAAGATGTTGGACGAGCTGGGACTGGCTCAAGACACGATCGTGATGTACTCGACCGATAATGGACCGCACTTCAATACGTGGCCCGATGCGGGCACGACTCCGTTCCACGGCGAAAAGAACTCGAACTGGGAAGGCGCCTTCCGCGTACCCGCGTTCGTTCGTTGGCCCGGCAAGTTCCTGGCTGGTGAGACACTCAACGGCATAGTGTCGCACGAGGATTGGCTGCCCACCTTCGCGGCGGCGGGCGGCAACGAGCGGATCGTGGAACAACTGCGAGCCGGCGTGGAGCTGAACGGTCGCAGCTATCGCAACTATATCGACGGTCGCAATCTACTGGACTACCTGAGCGGCAAATCGAAGGAATCGCCTCGTAAGGAATTCATCTATACCGACGATGGCGGCCAAGTGGTGGCGATCCGAGTGGGCGATTGGAAGGCAGTTTACGCCGAGAACCGCGCGAATCGGTTGCAGATCTGGAAAGAGCCGTTCGTGCAGCTGCGTGCGCCTGACCTGTACAACTTGCGACGCGATCCGTTCGAGAAGTCCAAGATCGGCTCGAACACTTACGAGGACTGGTACATCGACCGCGCGTATCTGTTCGGACCGATGCAGATGATCGCCTCGCGATTCCTGCTGACGCTGAAAGACTATCCGCCGAGCCAAGCGCCGGGCGACTGGAGTTTGCGTTCGTTGGAAGAGCAGATCAAGCGTATGACTCCCAACGGGAAGTAAAGCAGTTGCGGGGACACTCAGCAATTGTCCCGCTTCGCCTGGATTACGGTTGAAACGAGGCATGGCTATCGATCCCGATAACCCACCGGTTGACGATAAGCGAACTCGCGGGCTGCAAGATAGCGCCGCGAGTCAACACGATCATGGCGTCGATCACCCGCGAAAAGCCGAGGGGAGATCGGTGGATGATTCGCATGCCGAGAATGTCGGCATGGGAGAGTCGTGGTTCGCGGGACTCATTGAATCGCATCGATCGGACTTGCGGAACATGGTCGCGGCTCGGATGGACCCGCGACTTCAGCAGAGGTTTGATCCGTCTGATGTCGTTCAAGAGACGTACGTCGAGGCAACTCGACGGCGCGGTGAGTTTCTGCGTCAATCAACCGTGCCGCTCATGGTCTGGTTGAGATTCTTGGCTCAACAGCAGTTGCTGATTCTCTATCGCCGCCATCTCGGCGCTCGGATGAGGGACGTGCGGCGCGAAACGCCTCAGGATGTGCTTGCCTCGGAGGCGGAGTCGTTTGCGAATCCTGCCACGTGGTCGCCGGTCGGTCAAGATGCTCTGGCGGCGGCCATTGAGGGGGAGTTACGGACGCGATTGCATCAAGTGCTGCTGACGTTGAGCAGTACGGATCGCGAAATACTCATGCTGCGCCACTTCGAGCAGTTGAGCAATAGCGAGGCGGCCGAACGGCTGAATCTGACAACGCCAGCGGCTTGCAACCGCTACATGCGAGCGCTCGAACGATTGAGACAGGCGCTGAGGGAAACAAGTCCGGGTTCGACCGATTGGCGGATTTAATCGGCGCCGTGTGTGAATTTGGCGACTCGGCAGGCAGAATAAGGTGAGCGGGCCTCGCGCCATCACGTTTTGTTCCCATTTGACAAGCGATTCATGGATACCACGGAAGCCACCGAGGGAGCCTCCTTCACCGACGCCGACTCACGGCTGTTTGGCGAAGTGACCGAAGCGCTGCTGGAAAAACATCGGCGCGGCGAAGTGGTTGATATTCAATCCTGGTGTGAAAGATACCCCACGATTGCTGAGCGGATTCGCGACCTAGTCCCGACGCTGCTCTTGATGGAGGCGTTCTGCGATTCCCCTGAGAAGGACGCTGGAGGGGAAGCGGAGATTGCCCAAGATCTGCTGGTCGATCAGATCGGAGGTTATCGGATCATCCGTCTGATCGGATATGGCGGCATGAGTCTGGTTTATGAGGCGGAGCATGAGCTCTTGGGCCAGCGAGTTGCGCTGAAGGTGCTTCCCGATCATCGGGCCGTGGACGCGCGGGCGAGTGCTCGTTTTCGCCGCGAAGCGCGAGCGGTCGCGAAATTGCATCACACCAATATCGTGCCGATCTTGGGCGTGGGGCAGGATGGCGGTCGATCATTCTTTGTGATGCCGCTGATCGAGGGATGTAGCTTGCAGCATCTCTTGGATCGACTCCGAACAGCTCTGGGAGACTCGGAAGCCGGCCACTCGTCGAGCTCGAAGCAGTGCGACTTGCCTCGTCCCGGAACGCGAGCGTCCGAGCGCTGGGTGGCGGAGACGGGGTTGCAAGTCGCCGAGGCGTTGGAATACGCGCATCTGCGAGGGGTGTTTCATCGCGACATTAAGCCGTCCAACCTGTTGGTCGAGCAGTCAGGGCGAGTTTGGGTTTCCGATTTTGGGTTGGCTAAGACGGACGACGACGGATTGACGCTCTCGGGCGACATCGTGGGCACCGTGCGTTACTTGGCCCCCGAGAGATTCACCTCTTCGGGCGACCAAACCGCGGGTGAATACGGAGACATCTACGCGCTTGGGGTCACATTGTACGAGATGTTGACAATGCGGCCTGCTTTTCCCGCTATCGATCGTGCTAGGTTGATTGCGCAGATCCTGGCCTTCGAGCCAGTTCGACCCTCACGAATCTATCCGAACGTGTCACCCGACCTGGAAACCGTGGTACTGAAGGCGATGGCAAAAGAGCCCGCTCAACGGTATCGATCGGCTGGCGAATTGGCCGGTGATCTGCGCCGCTGGCTCGCGGGCCAGCCCGTGTTGGCGCGTCGGCCCGCCTGGAGCGAGCGGACGGTTCGCTGGGCGCGGAGCAACCCAACCATCGCAATACTAGCAACCGCGCTCTGCATTCTCTCCGTGGCTGGATTCATCGCGGTGTGTTGGCAGTGGCGAGAGTCGGAGCGATTGCGAGGCAATGAGCGAGAGGCTCGCGAGAAATCCGAACAGTATTCGCAGGCAATTCTGGATAACTTTGATCGCCTGCGCCGTGCGAATGCACTGACGGACGAAGCTCGCACCAAAATAGAGGGTTGCAAATGGGACGAGGCGCATGAGCGACTTACGCAAGCCGTCTTACTGCAACCGGACCAAGCGGTGTTCTTGGAAAGTCGCGGACGACTGTTATACGTGCAATTGGGTTTGTGGGACTTAGCGGCGGAGGATTTGAACCGTGCTTACAAGATTCACGAACCAGCGCGGGCTTGGGAATATTGGAGTCAGGGCCTGTTGCGATTGTGGTCGGACGATCGAGACGGTTATCGGCGAGTAAGCCAGCAGGTGCGGGAACGGTTTCTCGGATCATCGGTTCCGCAAGCGATATTGGAGACGATTCGCACTTTGAGCCTGACGCCTGAGGCCCCGGAGGATATGGCGGAAATTGCGGAGGCCGCTGAACGCTTATTAAAACCCGATGCCGAAGCCTGGCACTATTACGTCGTGGGGTTGGCCTATTTGCGAGCGGGTAAAGCGACGAAGGCAATCGGCCCGTTACAAAAGGCATACGACTACACACCGCTGTGGAACTCGCGAGGCTTGGTCTGTCCGGCGCTGGCAGTGGCCTATTCCCAGAGCGGTGACCGCGAGCGTGCGCTCCAAACGCTCGAACTCGAAAAACAGGCGTTCGATACGATCTTGAACGAGCTCATGGCGCACTCCGACAGACGATGGTGTATTCACTACGATGCGTCCGGCAAATGGCCATTGCATCCGTGGGACTGGCTCGAGTGGCAGATTCTGCGACGTGAGGCGTACGAGTTGCTTGGGCAAGAGCCTTCGCGGGATGGGCGATTGGCTGCCTTGCGAGGTCGCAGTCTTTGCGGGCTGAGGCGTTTTGACCAGGGATACGAGGAATATCGCCTTGCCAAGGAACAGAGTCCGAACAACGAAAGGATCGAATTGGAGCTGCAGCGCTGCCGCGCGAACCTCCATCTCTCGCGCATGGTGTTCGCGGACGCGACCCTCGCCTTGGACAGGGCTCTGCAACTTGAACCGGATGATTGCAATCTGTGGAGATTCCAGGCGGTCGCATGCCAACTCGCGGGCAAACCTGCCAAGTATCGCGTTTGTTGTCGCGAGATGATGGATCGCTTTTCAACGACGACAGATCCCGAGTCGGCTTACCGGTTGGCGTTTGTCGCTACGTTGGCGCCGGACGCCATCGACGACTACGCTCGACTCGTTCCGGTGGGTGAGTTGGCTTCTCGCTGGCACCCCGGCGCGGAGCGAGCGCTGGGGGCGATCGAGTATCGCGCGGGTCGTTATGAGGACGCCTTGCGTCACTTTGAGCAATCGCAACTGTTTCACCATCGACTCGCCTGGGATTGGGCGTTCGTGGCGATGTCGCAACATCAACTGGGGCGTCCCGTCGAAGCACTCGAGGCGCTGCGCGCCGCGCGGTCAGCCATGATCGGCGACCTGGGTCGGCAAGGCGCGTGGGACGATCATGCGGCGGCTGCTCTGCTGGTGGCCGAGGCCGAAGCGCTGCTGCAATCTCTCTAGTGTGGTACGACGGACTTCTAGTCCGTCGATTGAAACGCTAGTTGGACAGCGCCAAGTTAACTGCTTCAAGCAGCACCAGGAGCGTTGGATCGCGGAGCGATCCACGACTATGGCGGCCGGACCAGAAAACTACCAGCAGCCCTACTCCAGGGGCAGTGTGGTTGGAACACGGAATTGGACGGCCTAAGTCCCCCGTGAATCGGAAAGCTCGCCGCGCAGTACAGGGAACAGTGTCGCCGCGCGCCGCCCGTTTGCATTGGGAATGGTCGTGGCGCGAGGAGACTTGGGCAGCAAATCGATATCCACCGCCGCCAAGTCTTTCCTGTTTCTTTGACCTTGTTCCCAGACTGATGCCACTCATGACTGACGATCGTTCCCAGCTCGGAAGAGCCCAGAGTCGGACACACCGAAAGAACTGGCGGAAACGAGGGCTTCGACGAGCCAAGGCGCGAGCCGCGTCTCGTTTTTTTCGCCCTTGGGCCGAGTTGTTGGAACGGCGTGAACTCCTGGCGGTCGACTTGCAGCACGTGCCACAGTGGCAACCGCAAGGACCTGGTCCCATTTTGTCGGGCCAGATTGAGAATGTGGCGTGTCATACGGAGAATGCGGTTACGGTGTGTGACAATCCCGTGTTTGGGACCGTCACTGCCATCGCGGCTCACCCCAACGACCCCAATATCATCTACATCGGGACGAATGGCGGCGTATGGCGCACCACCAACGCACGGATTCAGGTCGACGGCGTCGACAACGATGGGAATGGAGTGATCGACGATCCGGCGGAATCGCCTGATTGGGTTCCGCTAACCGATTCACTGCCAAGTTCGCGGGTCACGAGTTTGGTGTTCGACAAGGACGATGTACACGAGCAGCCAGGGGGCGGAACTCGCTATGAATCACTGTATGCGGCGTTTGCTCCCGCATCGATCGCCGCTGGTTCATCGCAGTATGTCGAGCTATGGCACACGGCGAATGGGGGCCAGGCCTGGAGGCCTGCGTTGGGGCTCCTGGCGCCAGGTCTCGCCATTTCGACGATGGTTCCGACGACCGACGAGCAAGGTCTTCGGCGGGTGTTTTTCAGTCTGGAGCCCAGGGAAGAGATCGCCACGCTGTCGGGCGGCGCGGCTCACGATGTCGGGCTTTGGGTATTTAACCCGGAGAATCACGAGGAGTTTGGATTACGGCAGGTATCAGGGACGGGCAATCTGCCGCTGGGGAGCGTGAGCGATGTGGTGAGTGACCCGACTGATCCGCGTCGAATCTATGTCGCGGTGTCGGGAGATTTCTGGAAACTGCGAGCCGCGAATAGTTCGCGGGGGATCCCCGTCGAGAACAAGGGCATCTATCGCAGTGAAGATGGAGGGGTGACATGGACGTCGCTGAATGCGGGACTGATTTTGCCTGAAGATGCCGACCAGTGCGACAACGATGGCGATTCGACGGCGACTCAGTTTCGCGCCGACGACGCGCCGACGGTCGCTCCGCCGGGAACGTCGGCCGTCGCTGATCCGCATGAAGGACTCCAGGTTTCACGGTGGATTCGGTTGGCGATCGCGTCAAGTTCGACGCCAGGTGAGCCGGCGACTCTCTATGCGGGCATCGTTGGGCCATTCAGTTCTTTCATCAACTGCGGGTTAGGCGTCACGGAGCTACGAGGGGTGTTTCGCACGGACGATCGGGGAACAAACTGGCGGATGGTTCCCCTTACTGGCTCGGAGGCGCCGCGATCTCTCCGCGCGCAGAACGCCGGCGCAATCCATTTCTCGTTGGCGGTGGATCAAGCGGATCCCAACACGATTTATGTGGCCGGTTACGGACAGGAATCTCCACTGACGAATATGGCCGCGTCGCTTGATGGCTGCAAAATTGAATCGGCTCGCATCTACCGCGGTTCCGTGGTGGGAGAAGACGTCCAATGGAACTCGCTGGTCTGCGCCGGCGCCAATGGGACGTCGCCCGCCAAGGGAACTCGGCAATTGGTTGTGGATGGCGCGGGCGAGTTGCTTGAAGCAGACGGCGGCGGCATCTATCGAATGTCGCGACTGAATCAAGCCAGTCAACGTCGGTGGACGTCGGCGGGAGGAGATCTCCAGATCGCCGAATTGACTTCGGTGGCGTATGACTCGTTGCGTGATCTGTTTATTGCGGGAACCGCCCACTTAGGATCAATCACGCAAGATAGCGTCGCGAGTGCTACCTGGAGCAACTCGTATCACTTCGAAGCGCCGACGCTGAACGGGGATATTCAGTATTCGACGAGTGGTCCGAGTTTTGTGACGGTTGATCCGGGGCTGGGGAATTCGTTTTCGACCAGTTACTCACTCGAGTTGAGCGTCGCCGGGACTTTTGCGCTGTCGCGCGCGGACTATGTCCCCGGGCTTGGTCTCAATTCGAGTTACGCGTCGCAGCAAGTCCTAGGCACAGGGCGCTCCACCGTTCCGGGAGCTAACTTGGACTACGTGCGACTCGGATTCGACTCGATTGCCGAGGACGGATCAACCATTCGAAAGCTAAACGACTCCTTCTCATCGGGATCACCCATCTACGCGGTTAACAGCGTAGCGTTGGGAGGGCGGAGTCTGTTGCTCGGGACGAAGTATCTGTACGAGTCCATATCGGGCGGCGAGTTCTTCGAGGCGATTGGGGGCGTCGACTGTCGTGGAAGCGGCGAGTCGCGAGAGTGCACGCCGCGGAAACAGGTGGGAACGGTGACCTCCATCCTTTACGGCGGTTTGTTTCAGGGAGTCGCCAACGAAGACGTCGCGCTCGTCGCAACCGCCGGCCCGAACCCACTGTTGCTGCGGACTGGACTAGGTCCGCAACTGAATCGAGATAACTTCACGCCCGTTCCCAACTACCCTGGGAAGACGATTCGCGACATGGCGTTTGATCCGAAGGACTGGCATACCGTTTACATTGTGGATGACGATGACGTCTGGAAGGCGACAGGGCTCGGAGGGCAGGTAAAGTGGCAACGACTGACATTCGAACTGCAAACGCCAGGGCACGATCGTAATTTCAAGTCCATCTTGGCCATCGAAGCGGACGATGAACGTGACCGCACGATTTTGCTAATCGGGGCCGAAGATGGAGTTTATAAGGGCTTTGATCGTGCCGACCTTGGGCCGCAATGGATCAAATTTGGCGAGGGATTGCCTGGGGCGCCCGTCACCGACCTGGTTTACAACTACGAAGACGATTTGCTGGCCGTCAGCACGTATGGGCGTGGCGTATGGACTGTGACATCCGTGTTCGAAGAACTTGTCGAGTACGGTGGATTGAAAATCCACGGCACGGATGAAGACGATGTGATTGTGCTTTCGCCTGATGGAGGGGGGAATCTTCGAGTCACCATTAATGACGAGATTGCGCCAGAGGTGTCGCTCTCGGTCACCCACAATATCGAGGTGTTTGGAGGATTGGGAAACGATGAGATTCGCCTGGAGCGCTCGGACTCGTTAGGTGTGCCTTTTGGCTTGTATATCGACGGGCAGGAAGGGAACAACAATCGACTCGTCATCCAAACAGTTGCGGGGATAGCGAATCCGATCGTGCGCCGTCTTGGGCCCAATCCGGAGGGAACTGGGTACCTGGAACTAAAGAGTTGGCCCCGCAATCTCCAGATCTCGTACACGAATCTCGCGAACGCGGGTCTGTCGTCTGAAGTGATCACACCCGGCGTGGAATTGCCGAATCTGCCCTATTGGCAACCTGTGGGGCCGGCGCCGGTGCTCGGCGCGACCGATGCCAGTCTCGCGTGCCGAGAAGTCAATTTGCTTGCCCTCTGCGACAATCCCACCGTGGGCACGGTCACGACGGTTGCCTTGCACCCCACGGACGCCAATATCGTCTTCGTGGGAACGGCGAGTGGAGGAATCTGGCGCACCGATAATGCACGTGCTCCCGTCGACGGGCGCGACAACAATGGCAATGGTCGGATCGACGAGCCGGAAGAAACGCCCACCTGGAGGCCGCTGACTGACTCTATTCCCACCTCCTATGTCAGCAGTCTGGTGATCGATGTCAATGACGTGCGGATTGATCCCGATGGCACTCGACATTACGACACGCTCTACGCCGGCGTCGGCTCGCCGCGAACCAGCCAAGGTCTCTTCGATGCAGTGCATGAGTTTCAGTTGCTGAGATCGACCGATGGCGGCCGCCATTGGTCGCCGTTGCACACCGGCGGCCAAGCGTTGAGCGGCGCACTGACTTCTCCAGTCTTGATCTCAGCGATTCTGCCGCGACGCGATGCGCAAGGAAACCCTGAAGTCTTGTTCAGCCTCGCGGGCGTCGACGCGTCGTTCCTAGATCCGCGTGTAGCGCCCGAAGAAGGAGGGCTGATGCAATGGAAAGACGGCGCGATCACGAAACTCTCGGGAAGCGGAAATCTGCCCGAGGGACCGGTGACCGATGTGATCGCCGATCCGACGCAACCTGAGAGACTTTATGTCGCATTAGCGGGAGGTGTGACGTTTGCTCGGCGGCACGAATCCTTCGCGGAGAGCAAGGGCATCTATCGTTCCGACGACAACGGCTTAACCTGGGTGGCGGTCAACCAAGGAATCGAACTGGAAGAGGACACTGATGGTTGCGACAACGACTTGGATTCGAGTCAGGGGAGTTATCTCGCGGACGATGACGCCGTAGTCCCCGCGCCTCCTGGAATGACAGGACAAGCCGACCCTCACGAGGGAATGCAGATGGCGCGACGCATCCGACTGGCAGCGGCGCCAAGTCCTGTTCCCGGCGCGCCGGCCATCGTATACGCCGGGATTGTGTCGCCCGAATTCAGGGCCGCGAATTCGCTGGCTCACTGCGCGACGCTGATCTCGTCTTACTACGAAGTGCGCGGATTGTTCCGCACCGATAATGCGGGAGGAGCTTGGACGAGAATTGCTTTGCCAAGCAGCAGCGAGGGCGCTGCTGACGGTCTGGACAACGATTCCGATGGCCGGGTGGATGCCGAGGATCCGGATGAAGCGACTGCGTTTCGCTTGAATGCGGGGGTGAGTTCACAGCCCTATTTGTCGCTGATGGTCGATCCCGCGAATCCGCAGTTGATCTATGTGGGCGGGGACCGTCAGCCATCGGCGCCCGAGGGGGCGGCGACAAACGATCTGGGCTGTTCCTCATCATCGGCTCGTCTGTTTCGAGGCGTTGTTGCCAACAACTCGGTTACTTGGGAGCCGTTGGTATGCGACAGCGCTGGAGGCACATCGCCCTTCCGTGGTTCGCGTCAACTCGTTCTGGATGCGAGTGGGGAAATTCTGGAAGCGGACGATGGAGGCGTGTATCGGCTGACTTCCGTATCGCTTGCAAACGCCCGACGCTGGGTCTCAAGCATCGGCAACCTCCAGATCTCTGAACTCGACGCCATCGCCTACGCTTCTCTGGGCGATCATTTGACCGCCACGTCAAGCGTGGGAACGGTGAGCCAATCGCGGACAGGCACCTCCGAATGGCGACACGACTCTGTCGGTCCCCAGGGAGATGGAACGGCGAGCCGCGGTCTTCAGGTGGCCGCCGCCACGGTGACGAACAATGGCGAGCAGGCAACGTCCTTCGAGTACTCGATCGAAGCGTCGCTGAACGGCGAGTGGTATCTCCGCAAGACGATCACTAGCGACGGCATCTCAACGTCAACCTTCCCCGCACTCCAAGTGCTTGGCGCGGAACGCTATGACGAAGCGGGTGTTTACCAGAGCTTGAGTTTTGCCCGAATCGCTCCTTCGGGACGACGCCTGGAACGATTTGACTCCGACGCAACGCCGATTTTGGCGGTGAACGCCGTTGGTGGCAGCGGCGAGCGTCTGCTGGTTGGGACGGACGCTGTGTATGAATCGTTGGATGGCGGTGAAACGTGGACCACCGATGTAACGTGTGATTCTCCTGAGCAACAGGGTGACTCTCCGTGTGAACCTGCGAGTCATTGGGGCGACATAACGGCCTTGCTCTATGGCGGCAAGGCGCCCGATCCTCAATCGCCTCATCAGTTGATCGATCATCCCGATGTTATTCTCGTCGCGAATCGTGGCGCTGACCGGCTACTACTCAGAACGGAGACGGGAGGGAGTTTTCGGGCAGTGCCCGGCTTCCCCGGCCAAAACATCCTCGATATGGCGTTTGATCCCGAGGATTGGCATACGGTATACGTTTTGGCGGACAACCGCGTTTATCGGGGCGCCGGTTTGGGAGGCGAGGTTCGCTGGAGTGACATTACGGGCAATTGGAAGAGTAACTCCGTCGACGGCGCATCGCCATCCTCACCTCTGTCGCTGCGTTCGCTCGAAGTGATCCGAGGCCAGAGTGAGAATCTGCCGCAGAACTCGCCCCAATTCAATGTGGTCTTTGTGGGCGCGTTGGACGGCGTCTACAAAGCACTGGATTTTCAGGGCGACGCGACCTTCTGGGTGCAATACGGTCAAGAGTTGCCGCGAGTGGAAATCACCGATCTGGATTACGATCCGGTGGATGATGTGTTGATCGCCAGCACTTTTGGCCGCGGCGCCTGGAAGACGTACGAGGTGTCGCGGCGAGCAATTCAGATTGACGAATTGCGCATCCGCGGCACGTCGGGCGATGACTCGGTGCGACTTGACTTGGATGATTCACGGCAATTTCTATTCGTTCGCTTGAATGATGGCGAGGTGCACTCGTTACCGCTTCGCGCGTTGTACGGAATTAACGTGATGACCGGCACGGGCGACGATGTCGTGGACATAGATCTGTACGGCCAGTTCTCATTACCTTTGGGAATCACGGTCGATGGCGGAGAGAACGGACTCGATACGCTCCGAGTGCACGAGCAGAACTTGCGGGGGATTGATATCAGCAAACCCGTAATCGGTCCCAATGATTCAGGCTTGGTAACCTTCCGTGTGAAACCTTACCCTCTGACGATTGCTTGGACGGATGTGGAGCGTCTGGGGGAATTCCGTGAACCATCACCCTCGCCTGTCACTGTCGAACGTTTGCCTGAATGGGTTCCTCAAGGCCCAGGGCCGATCCTGGGCGGCCAATCACAGCGGATTAATTGTGTCGTGGGAGTAGATCCCCCGCTCTGCGACAACCCGGTGTCGGGCGCTGTGACCAGCATTGCCGTCAGTCCAGATCCGGACAATCAGGACCTCGTTTTCGTGGGGACCGCCAATGGCGGAATCTGGCGGACCGAGAATGCCCGCATCGGAGTGGATGGAATCGACAACGACCAGAACGGTATGGTCGATGATCCGAACGAAACGCCCTCATGGACTCCGTTGACCGATCACTTGCCGTCACTCGCCATCAGTGCGTTGACGTTCGATCCTTACGCTCTCGAAATCGATCGCTTCGGCGACTTTCATTACAACACGCTTTACGCAGGCGCCGGGCGAGTCTCGAGTGGCGCCGGATTTCGAACCGATACCGGACTCTACCGGACGACTGATGGCGGCGCGACATGGGAGATCCTGGGCGAGAACACGTTTGCTGGCTTGACGGTGACCAAGATCGTCGCCACTCGCGGCGAAGCGGGAGTGCCTCGCATCTTCGTGGCCACGATGGACGAGGATCTCGAAACGCTGCGACAAACACGCGATGATCGCAGCGGCCTGTATGTGAATGAAGACGCGACGGGACAGCGGTGGCGCAGAGTCTCGGGAGCGGCAGGGGGTCTGCCCAACGGCAGTGTGACCGATCTGATACAAGACCCTGCTCTGCCATCGCGACTGTACGCGGCCATTTCAGGCAATTTTGATGTCGATGGCAATGCTGGCGATTCTTCGACGGCTGCCGCGGGAGACTTGATTCCCTGGGCGAACAAAGGGGTCTATCGCAGCGACGACGGCGGCGCGACGTGGCTCAACGTTTCGTCCAGTTGGGTGATGTCAGAGGATACGGACGGCTGCGACAACGATGGGGATGGTCGCCGTGACAACTCGCCGCCTAGCACGTCCGACCGGCAGGAAGGTTTGCAACGAAGCCGTCGCATTCGCCTGTCGGCGGGGAATAGCGGCGCGCCAGGAGAGACAACGTCTGTTTTTGCCGCCGTGTTGTCGGATTACTTCAGTTCGGACGGCGGTGCGCCCCGTTGCGTGAATCCACGTATCGAGGGAGTTTTCCTGCGCAACTTGTTCCACACTTCGGATGCTGGCCAAACTTGGTCTAATTTGACGTTGCCGACTACGCCTGAGGGGGCCGTCGATCAGATCGACAACGATGGAGACCAGCTTCAGGATGCCCAGGATCCCGATGAGGCGTCCTTCTACGGAGTCTTGGCGGCAGGGCAAGGAGACCGACACTTCTCGATGGTTGTCGATCCCGCAGATCCCAATGTTGTTTATCTCGGAGGCGACCGGCAACCCACCGAGACGAGCACCAGTGGTTGCTCCACCTTCACGGGTCGGATCTTTCGAGGCGATGCCAGTACGGCGAATGTTCAGTGGCAGTCGCTCGTCTGCGGCGAGTTGGAAGCGGGCGGTTCCGCGCCGCATGCCGATTCGCGTTTCATGGTCTTTGACGCCCATGGCGATCTACTTGAAGCGAATGACGGCGGCCTTTACCGCTTTGGCCGACCCGACAACGCGTCGCGTCGTTGGATGTTCCTAGGCGGGGATATGGAAATCGCCGAGGTCTATGCGGTCGCCTACGACAATGTGAATGACATCCTGCTGGGCGCGTTTCAAGATGTGGGCGCCGCTGCTCAACGGGAACCCGGTGACTCCCGTTGGGATGCATATCAGTTGGGCGACGGTGTCTCCGCGGCCGTCGAACCAATCTACGATCAGGCGGGCCAACCGGTCGGCGCTTATCGATACACGGCCTTCCAAGGAATTGGCAACCTCACTCGCCGCTTCTTCGACGCCAACAATGCGCCCGTGGGAGTTGCGGTGGAGATCGGCCTGCGAGTTCTGGGGACGGGCGCCCCGTCCGCGAGACGTCGCCTTACCGAAGGCGGAAGCTGCGATCCCAAACAGGGTGCGCTGGCGTTCGACTGTTCGTTGGATTTCTTCTCACACGTCGTGCTTGATTCCGTTTCCGATCCCGCGCTAACGGGGCAACACCGTCTACTAGTCGCCTCGAATTTTCTCTACGAGTCGTTTGACCGAGGCGACACGCTGATACCGCTGCTGGGTCCCGTGCCAGCCGGTGGCTTGGGTTCGACTCATGCGATCGGTCGAGTTTCCTCATTGCTGTACGGAGGAACTCAGGCTGGCGTAGCTAACCCCGACGTGATCCTGGCCGCCGTGGGCGGAGTTGATCGGCTCGGAGTCAATTGGCCCACTAAACTCTGGCTACGATCGACCGCGGGTGGTACTCTCTCGCCCCTGCCCACCGATCCCGAGCACAAGTACCCAGGCGGCGTCATTCGCGCGATGGCGTTTGATCCCGACGATTGGCGGACTGTCTATGTGGTGGATGCGACCAATGTCTATCGAGCAACGAACCTGGGACCGCAGGTGAAGTGGGAGCGAATCACCGGAAACTTGACGCCTTCGATCTTGTCGGATGTGGTCGTCGTAGCAGATCCCATCTCCCATCAAGACGTTGTGGTGGTTGCCGGTAATCAAGGAGTGTTCCGGGCTGTGGCGCCGAATCTCGCCGCGAGCCATTGGGTCCAGGTGGGAACGGAACTGCCCCAGGTCTTCGTCGCGGATCTCCACTATGACGAAGTGGACGATCTGCTGATCGCGGGCACTAACGGCCGCGGCATTTGGACGCTTCCCAACGCGCTGACCGCGTTGCGCGATGAAGCGCGGATCCTCATCGATGCCGGTAATGGTGCGAACGAAATCGTAGTGTCCATCGATCCCATCAACCCGCAATTGATGCGAATTCAGGTCGATCAAGAACCAGCCCAACTCGTCCCTTGGCGCAGCATCAGTGCACTCGTGGTGAACGGCGGCGAGGGGGACGATACGCTGGTCATCGACACCACTTATGGGCAAATCGAGCTCGGCCAGATTGTATTCGATGGCGGTCCAGACTCGCCCGATTCAACTAACTCCATCGTACTGCGTGACGTCTCCTTTGCGACCTCCATTCCCGAAAACTTGTCGCCCGATGCGAACGGCGCCGGTCGATTGACTCTTAGCGCCCTGGGCCAAAAGACGCAAGTCGCCTATACGAACGTAGACTTCGTGATCGACGAGACAGGAGGCGCGTTCGGTCCGATGTGGCGACAACTGCGTCAACTCGCCGGCGGCTTGGCGGGAATCGCGACGGCATCCCAGCAATGGGCAGACCCTTCCCTGCTCTCCAGTTACATGCCGCTGCTGGGCGATTCGCTCGGACGTGCACTGTTGGCTCAGGAGCCGCTGGAGTTCGAGCCCATCCTCTTCCCCGAAGGTCAGGAGAATGAGAATGAGAATGGCGCGGAAGCACTTCTAGCCAGCGGGTCCGCGGGCTCAACCGATCTCATCTCCCGTCTGCTGGCCGATGCCGGATTCTCACTGGAAGAATTAGGCTACTCCGTGTTGACGTTTGCCGAACTGCGCGAGCGTCTTGATGGATTGGATGAAATCGCAGGCAACGTTTCGTACGAGTTTAATGAGTTTGGCGTGCGCTTCGACATGACCGTGTCGCGGGAACTGAGCGGACGGGGCGAGTTGGATTTACGCGGTCTTGGCGGTGCGGTGAATATCGGCGGGCAGGTGGATGTGTCGGCCAACGTTGCGCTGCACTTGGTATTCGGCCTCGATGCCGATGGATTCTATGTCGATGCTGAGGGAGATCCGGAACCGGAACTGACGGTGAGCCGGTTTCGCCTGGAAGGAGATGTTTCCGGGAGCGGCCGACTGGGAATGCTGGAGGTCGAGCTAGTCGATGGCGCGCTGGTCGTCGACCCGCGAGTGCATTTGAGCGTGGACTTGCGCGAACCTGGACCGGATCCTCTCACACAGCAAACAGATGGACGAGTGCGCGGTTATGAGTGGACACAGTCGGAGTTGTTTGACGCGACCTGGTCGGGCAATCCCGTGGGAGAAGATCTCACGTTCCATGGGCAGTTTGAGGTATCGCCTGTCGAAGAAGGGCAAGCCGCGCCATTCGCCTTACAGCCCGGTTGGGTCGCGTTTCATTGGTCTGATATCAGCCTGCCTCAGCTCGAGTCGCTCGCTGAATTATCGGCGACGACGCCGACGAATCAGATTGATGTCGGCGGTCAGGAATTACTGCAATTCCTGCGCACGACGACGGACGAGTGGCTGGCGGGTTGGTCTTCGTTCGCTAGCCAACTTCCCCAGTTGTCGCAAGTCGACGTGTTGGCCGTCAATCTGGGAATCGCGAAGACGACGTTGGGCGAGATCTTCGAGTCGTCTCCCGACGCATATCGTATTGAGAATGCCTCATTAGTCTATGTGTCGAATGCAACGCCAGTGCTTGAACGCTTCGAGTCGACGATTGTTGTGAGCGAGCCTCAGTCGCTACTACGCGCGGGGGTGCAAGCGGGCGATGTGCTGTCGTATACAGATAAGGTGGGCAGGCGAGTCGCGGATGCGGTGATCGAGTCGGTCACTGCCAATGGGCTGACTTTAAGTTTCACGGGTGCCGCGGATCGAGCGCCACGTTCCGTGAACCCTGACTTTCAGATTCAGCGTCAAGGGACGCTCGCGAACCAGTTTGGCACGTTGGTACAGCAGGCGTTCGCGGAAGCCAACGCGCCGACGCTCCAGGATCTCGCCCGCCGACTCGCCGCGCTCAGCCAAATGCCAGCGAGTGTCATTGAACTCTCGAGTAGCGGAACGGGAGAGAATCGTGTTGTTGAACTTACGGCGAAGATTGATCCCGGGCCGATGACGTTTCGTCAGTCGCTCGATCTATCCGCCGTGGTGCCTGGCCTGACTTTATCGTCGCCCCAAGACAACTTTGTCTTTACGATGGACACGTCGTATCGGCTCCAGACAGGAATGCGTCTTGGTTCCGAGATTCCCTTTGGCGAACGATTCTATCTCAAGAGCGACTCGGCGCCTGAATTCACCGTGAACGTGCAGGCTCGGATCGACGATCCCGCGTCGCCAGGAGTCGTCGGGTTCCTTGACGTTCGTTTACTGGAAGACCCATCGCTGATAGTCAATGACGGGGTGACGCTACAAGGGACTGTTTCGTTGAACCTTGTGGACTCAGGCGTCGAAGCCGCGGATGGTCGAATAAGCGTGACGGAGTTGTCGACTCGCGACCGAAACACCCTGGCTGGCATGGTGCGGTCGACAGTGGACATGGTTGCTGACATCGACGGCTTGCAACTTCGAGCCAACGTGCCGGGCGCCATCGCGCCTCAACCGCTGCTCATGTCACTGGACGGCGCAACGCCCCAAGGACGCATCACGAGCGTCGAAGCGCTGGGCGACCTGCCGCAACGCGTGCGGTTGGCAAATGTCGCGACGTACACCAACTACAACAACATCCAAGCGAACGGGGTGATCGATATCCTGAACGCTCTCGAGCAACGTCTGACGGAGCTTAGTTCCTCGGGCGCGTTTCAAGTCAATCTTCCCTTACTGAACGTTGATCTGGCAGGAATGATCGACGTGGGACAGATCTTTGGCGATCGCTTGGGAAACTCAGACCCCAGCGCGACGGCTGCATCGTTGCAGTCGCTGCTTCGCTCGCGATTCTCGAACGTCCAAACAACGATTTCGGCAAGCGACTTAAGGTTTGCGATTAGTTTTCCCATTCCTCTTGTTCACCAGTCACTCCCGTTAGCCCTGGACTTAGGAGGCGCACTTGGCGGTTTAGTGTCAGCCAACGCCAGCGGTCAGGTGCAGGTGGATGTCGACGGAAACGTTCAGTTGACCTTCGGCATCAGCACGACGCCTGCGTTGAATGTACTGGAACGCGGATTTGTCGCGATGGATGGGACGAGTCGCGTGACGGCCAGACTGACGGCGAATGCAGGCTACGACTTGAACGGGGACAATGTGCTGTCGGCGGTGGAAGGAACGCCGTTGCAGTTTGACGTGGGCCTCGGGCCGTTGCCGGTGCTAGGAGTGAGAGACGCCCGTGTCTATCTCAATGCGGAGTTCGGCGCGCAGTGGCGTACCGCGTCGGGAAAAAGCACGTTGCAGCAAATTGGCGAGGGGCTGTTCAGCGTCGAAGGCGCGTTCGCGGGAAAACCCTATCAGGGCACGCTGCAAGCCGTGCTTCCCCTGGATGGAAACGGCGATGGCGTGGTGAACCGTGATCCTGCCCAGTTAGCAAGCACCGACGCGTGGGTGGATGTCGCCGGAAACCTCGCCAACCTCACGGGCGGATTGCAATTCATTTCGGACCCGAACCGGCCCGCGCATCACACGGGACCCGTCGCAACGCCCGGCGCGACAGGGCTCGACGATCCGTTAACCCTGGCCGAACTGAACGCGATATCGAGTACGCAGATTGTCGTCGGGTCATACAACGTCGCGGGGTTACTCGAAGCGCTAACGTCGTTCGATCCCAATCAGCTCGCCGATCTGTTGAATGGACTAGATGGCTTCCTGAACACGCTGGAAGTGCTGCTGGACCGTTTTATCCTGGTCAAGAAGCTGCCATTGATTGGCGATAAGCTGGCGGACGCTGTCGACTTTGTGGATGAACTGCGGCAGTTTATCGCCGAAGCACGACAGGCGCCCAATCTGGCTTTGGACGTCGTCAAGCAGAAGCTGTTCGAGACGTTGGGACCAGCGGGCGCTGGGTTGTTAACGCTGACCGATCTTAATCAGGATGGCGCCATTGGCTGGCAGGACATCTCGGTCGATACGACGCGCGCGGGACAACCGGTCGCCAACGTATCCAGTGCGGATAGGATTCAGTTCAATCTGCTGTTGCACAAAGATCTCGCACGGTTCTCGTTGCCCATTGATTTCGATCTGGGTTTTGATGCGGTGGGGCTGGAGTTAAAGCCGGGTTCGCGCGTCAACTTGGATGTCGGTTTGGACTATCGGCTCGGCTTCGGCGTGAGTCGCAGCGATGGGTTCTATTATGTCACCGAGGGGCCGGCGATTCCGGGGAGATTGGCGGCCAATGAAGATCTGAAAATCAGTTTCAGCGCGACGATTCCCAACTCGGAGTTTGAGGGAAATCTGTTCTTTCTGCGCGTGCTGGTACAGGATGGCATACCGTGTGCGCCGGAAGGAACGATTTGCAACACGTTGATGTCGGGATCGATCAGCGCCGATTTCAAGGATCCCATTCACCCGGATGGACGCTTGACGTGGACCGAATTCGCCGCGTTGCCGCAAGCATCGCTGTCCGATCTGGTGAGCGCCGCGGTGAATGTCGCGACCGATATCAACTTGAGGTTGCGAGCCGATTTTGGCGACGCCGCGTTCCCGGATCTGGCCGCCGACTTTCATCTGAATTGGACGACTTCCGCGGACACGACCTCGGGGCCGTTGGGAGGCGCCGCGCCCCTGGTTGAGTACCGCAACGTCCGGCTCGGCGTCGGCACGTTCTTCAGCGAGTTTCTGAAGCCGATCTTTGACACGATCGATGGAGTGCTGGCGCCCGTCCGACCAGTGCTGAACATGGTGCGGACCCCTCTGCCCGGTTTCTCGGACCTGCCGCAATCGATTATCAGCGCGGCCCAATTGGACAGGTATCCACCCGCGAAGGAAGTCACGTTACTCGACCTCGGCAAGCTGTTCTTCCCGAGCGATCCCTTGTTTCAGACGATCGAGGTGATCGATCGACTCGACACGATTGTCGCGAAGATGCGGCAAGCGCCCAGTGCCAGCGTGGAAATCCCGATTGGCGATTTTCGAATTCAGGATGACGTTCGCGCCCTAAGAGATCTGCAACAAATTGGCGTGGCGGCGATCAGCGACCTCTTGAATGAGCTTGATCAACTGAGCGGCGAGTTCGGCGATTTTGTACGGGAATTAATGAATGAAACGGAATTGGGCTCGGTGGCGCTCGGACAACAACGCCCAATCTTTGTGTTTCCGTTGATCGAGCATCCGGAGACAGCCATACGACTGTTGTTGGGTCAGCCGGTGAATTTGTTCGAGTTCAATCCGCCGATTCCCAATGTCAACCAACCGATCAAGTTGCCGTTTCGTCTCGGACCTCTGGTCGTCGGGCTAGAGGGATTGCTCAAGGTCGATTTTCACCTCAGCTTCGGCTTCGATACCTACGGAATTCAACGCGCATTCGAGACGGGTGACGCGGGTCGCGTCTTTGCGGGATTCTTCGTCAGCGACACTCAGAACCCTGACGGCACGGGGCCGGACGTGCCGGAAGTGTCGATCCAGGCGAACATGGGAGTCTTCGGCGGCCTGGACATCTTCTTGGCTGACTTCACCGTGCGCGGCGGAGTGTTCACTGATCAATTGAAGTTGGACTTGTACGATCCGCCAACGAGTCGAGATGGCCGCATTCGCCCCGACGAGTTCGGTGAGAATTTTCCGACATGCGTTTTTGAGTCGAGTGGATCGTTGAGAACGGGGCTCTATGCGGAAGCGGCGATCAAGATTGATCTCGGCTTCAAGGAGATTCGTAAGACGATCTTCTCGCACCCGTTCGACGAACGTACTCTGCTTGATCTGTCGCAAAGCTGTGACCCAGGCAAGCAACCACCGCCGCCGCCAGTGCTGGCCACGAACCTTGGCAATGGAGTTCTGCGATTGAATATGGGGCCGTTTGCGTCGGCGCGTGAACGCGGGGATCTGACGGACGGCGACGAAGTGTTCACGGTAGCGCACGTCTCGTCGTCCCAGGAAGGCGAGGTGGTCGAGGTGCAAGCCTTCGGCCTTCGCCAACGATTCTCCGGTGTAACCCAAATTTATGCGGAGGGTGGCGTCGGCAACGACCGCATCGAGCTTCTTGAGGGCGTCATCTCCACCAGCGAACTCTGGGGCGATATGAAGAACCCAGGAGGCAATTTCGGTAATGACGTGCTGATGGGAGGCGATGGGGCGGCTCAACTGCACGGCGGCGCGGGTGACGATCAATTGTTTGGACGCGCTGCCGCCGACCAATTGTATGGCGACGAGGGAAACGACGTGCTGAGCGGCGCGGGCGGCAACGACCGACTGGAAGGCGGCGTCGGTAACGATCAATTGCGGGGCGGCGATGGCGAAGATCTCTTGCAAGGCGATCAAGGAGACGACCAGCTATTCGGCGAGTCGGGAGATGATCAGCTGTCCGGCGGTTCGGGAGATGACTTAATCGCGGGCGACTCGGGTAATGATTTCCTGGAAGGATTCGATGGCGATGACGTACTGGATGGCGGTGAGGGAAACGACCAACTGTCTGGGTTCACGGGTCGCGACCAATTGATCGGCGGCGCGGACGACGATCTGCTTTTCGGCGACGAAGATGACGATACTCTGTCGGGCGGCAGTGGTCGGGACACGTTGTTGGGAGGAGTTGGGGACGACTCGTTGTATGGCGACGCGGACTCCGACGTGCTGGACGGCGGCACGGGAGGCGATCTGCTAGACGGCGGCGATGGCGCGGATGACTTACAGGGCGGACTCGGGCCAGACAGGCTGTACGGCGGCGCCGAGAATGACCGATTGCGCGGCGGAAGCGACGATGCTTCGGATCTGTTGGCGGGCGGCAGCGGCGATGACAATCTAGATGGCGAAGGAGGAGCGGATGTCGCTTATGGCGAGGGTGGCAACGATGTCATCTACGGTCAGGCTGGCAATGATCGCCTGAATGGCGGTGATGGCGACGACACCATCGACGGCGGCGACGGCGACGATCAAATTGCGGGCGATGAGGGCGGCGACACGCTTCGGGGAGGATCTGGTATTGACTCGCTGACCGGCGGCGCCGGCAACGACCGACTCGACGGCGGCGATGACGCCGATGTCCTCCTGGGCGGTGATGGAAACGATTCGATCACTGGCGGCACAGGGGCCGATGACCTCCAAGGTGAAGATGGCGACGATACTCTGGAAGGACAAGCAGGCAGCGACTTGATCACGGGAGGCGCTGGCAATGATCGACTCGACGGCGGATCAGGCAACGACCTCTTGTACGGTCGTTCCGGCGCGGACCTGCTGATCGGAGGCGAAGGGGATGATCGACTTTGGGGTGACGAGGGGAACGATACGATCGATGGCGGCAAGGGAGTCGACCAACTGTCGGGCGGCGCGGGAGACGACTTGTTGCTCGGCGGCGAGGGTCGCGACAACATCGAGGGCGACCAAGGAAATGATCAACTGATCGGTGGACCAGGGAACGATATTCTGGTGGGAGCCGAAGGAGACGATCAACTCTGGGGTGGAATCGAGAACGATTTCCTCTACGGAGGCGTTGGTCAAGATCTTCTCTACGGCGAGGAAGGCGACGATTATCTGGAAGCGGGCGCTGGCGATGATCAAATCTCGGGCGGGTGGGGCGAAGACCTACTGGTCCAAATCGCCAATGCCGATCAGACGCTGGCGAATCACTCGCTGGATGGACAAGGACACGACACGTTCGACGATATCGAGCGAGTGCATCTGTACGGCGGCGCTGGGAACAACTCGTTCGATGTCAGCGAATGGACTTCGAGCGGCGCGCAGATCTTCGGCGGAGGCGGGAACGATCGCCTAGTGGTCTCGCGCGATTCAGATTTCTGGCTCAGCGATTGGTTGATTCAGGTTTCTTGGGGCGGCGTGATCGGACTCGATTCGATCGAGGATGCGTCTTTGACCGGCGGGTCTCTGCCCAATCGATTTGACTTGACGAACTGGCATGGAACGGTCTTGGTCGACGGCAAGGAAAGCGCCGACCGGGTCGAGTTGCGCGACGTGCAATCCCTGGTCTTAGTCAACGGACAGTGGATGCGTAGCAATGGCGGCCCTATCGGCTTGATCGCTGTCGAAGCGGTCGCCGTCTGGGGAACTCCGGATGACGATGTGCTTGATGCGCGGGGCTTCTCGGGAACCACCGAGTTGTTTGGGCTCGATGGAAACGATGCCTTGTATGGAGGATCGGCCAGCGACCTTTTGGATGGAGGACGAGGTTCCGATCACTTGCTGGGCGGCGCGGGCGATGATCGCATGTTCGCGGGCGGAGGCGTCGTCGAAGTGCTCGAAGGCGAAGAGGGCGACGACATCCTCGAAGGTTCGCCCGATGGACAGGATCAACTCAAGGGCGGGCCAGGACGTGATCGAATCGATGGGCATGGCGGCAACGATATCATCTGGGGAGACGCTGGCGATGATGTGCTGCTGGGAGGCGATGGAGATGACACGATTATCGGCGGGCCGGGCGCCGACTTGATTGTCGGCGGCGCCGATCAGGATCTCTTGTACGCCTTTGAAGTGGACATCGCAGGCGCGGGGCTTGTGACCGACGATCTGGCGGTCAATGTCGTGTACGGTGACTCCGCGGGAAGTTCGAACTCGTCGGCAGGCAACGATCGACTGTTTGGCGGCGGAGGCAACGATCAACTGTATGGCGAAGCTGGCGACGATGCGATTGACGGTCGAGGTGGAACTGGAGACCTGATCGACTTTGGGATCGGCGAGTCGATTGACCCGCAGAGTTACGTTGCTTTGCCGCCCACTCCACCTCCGACGCTGAACTCGAATGGCGAACCCATCAGCTCAGTGCCTGCGACATTGCCGCGAGGGGCCAACATAAGCGGACGCTGGGCGGAATTGGCTGGATCAGCCTCAGGTCGCGGCGTCAGTGGGGATCTGGGAATGTCGGTCGAGCCCGCTTTGGCGATGGCCTCCACCGGTCCCGTGCTCGCCTGGGCCGATAATCGCTCGGGTTCGTTCCAGGTCTATCTGGCTCAATTCGCGAACGGCGAGTGGCGCGAATTGGGTGGCAGCGCGCAAGGGGGCGGAGTCAGCGCGACACGCGGCGACTCGCGTCATCCCAGTTTGACGATCGATGATCAGGGCAACCCACTCGTTGCATGGACCGAGACGACCGGTTCGATCAGCGAGATTCATGTTGCCAAGTTCGTGCCATTGGCTGCCGGTGGCGCTGGCGTTTGGGAATCGCTGGGCGACTCCCGCGGCGCCCAGGGGATCAGTAATTCTGGCGCCGCGGATGACGCTCGGATCATTTGGACCGCGAATGGACCAGTAGTGGCCTGGATCGATCGGTCGTTAGGCGTTGCCAACGTTCATGCGAAGCGGTTTGTCGGCGGCGTTTGGGAAGAACTGGGCGCGAACGCAGGGACGGCCGGAGGAATCTCCGCTTCAACCTATGGAGTGTCTCAGCTCGCTCTGGCGGCTTCCGGCGATCAGGTGGCCATTGCGTGGACCGAACGACATGCGGCAGCGAATCGAGTTTATGTACGGGAGTTTGATGGGCAGCAATGGCGGGAACTGGCTGGCTCTGCCTCGGGGTTGGGAGTCTCGAACAGCGTTGTCGCCGCGGAAGCGCCCAGTCTCGCGTATCACAACGGACAACTGTGGGTGGCTTGGCAAGAGAAGTCTACCGGCTATTGGGAAGTCCGCGCGGCTCGATACCAAACTCAACAGTGGACGGTCGCCAATGGCGCGATCGAGGGACGAGTTTCGAATTCACGCGGTGCAGCGACACAGCCACAGTTGGCGGCAGCGGGCGGAAAACTGCAACTGATGTGGTTGGACGATCGTATCGCGAGTAAGACGGGTAACACCGTAGCCCTTTACACTCGAAGTTGGGACGGGACGCGATTTGTCGAAGCGTTGCCGGGCGATGCCAGCTTGCAAGGAGTAGGGGCATCCCAGGGTGAACGCTCGTTGGACGTTAGCGTCTCGTTGGGACATCCTGTCCTGGCCGTCGACCATCAAGGGCATCCCTACGCGGCTTGGACCGACCGGTCCGCGGGCGGGCCGGAAATCTACTTGCGCGGCGACACGTTGGATCGCCGCAACGTCTACTTCGTCAACGACGCCAACCAACTCGGCGACAAATTCACTACGTACCCAGGGAACGACAATCTGGACGGCCGCTCGCCCGCCACTCCCAAGCGAACCCTGCAATCGGTCTTCGACAGCTACTCGCTCCAACCAGGCGATATCATTCTGGTCGATGATGGCGCTTATGCTAGTCCAGTCATCAGCGCCGCCGATTCCGGGGTTCTCATTCAGGGCGTGTCCGGAGGAGAATCGATCCTATCGAGCCCATGGCTCATCACCGACGGCAGTCGGATCACGCTGCAACAACTACGGCTGCTCGAGGGGCTGACGCTGCAAGGCAGCGAGCAAATCAGCGTTGTGGACACGGACATTGCCGGGACTGGCGTGATCATTCATGCCAGCCACGACATTCAGGTTTATCACAACAGCATCCTTACTGATCAGGGCGTGCAGGTTACCGGCGATTCCGCGGATATCTCCATCGAGCATAATTGGATTTCTGCCCTTTCAACGGGGCTCGCTATTCATGATGGAACCGGCATAGTCGTACAAGACAATCATGTCTTCGGTGCGACCGGAATCGCCATCGTCGGCGAGGCTCAAGGCGCGATCGTGGCGAATGACGTTTCGGCCGTTGGTACCGCGTTAAGTTTATCGGCGCCGTGGATGGGACGGATCGAGGCGAATGATCTGCGTGATTCCACGCTGGGACTTGAGTACTCGGCCGCGGGCGCCGTCAGCGGGAATCGAATCTATCGCAATGAGCTGGGCATCGTCAGCAACGTGAGAGGGGCGGGCTCATTAGGCCGAGTAGCGCCGACGTCTGTTCCTTTCTTCCCTTCGGCGAACGCCGAGTCTGATTGGCCTAACGACGTGTTCCTCAACACCGTGGGTGTGCAACTGGCGGGCGATATGCAAGGCCAGCATGTTTTTGTCAACGAAGTCGGAGTGCAAGGCAGCGGCATTTTGGGAGGAGAGACGCATGCCACATCGAATCGTATCGAGTTCAATGGGCTAGGAATCGACTTCAGCGGAATCACTCGATTCAACCAGGTGAGTTTCAACGAGGTGGCCTTGAAGGCGCGATCAGGACAGTGGATCACGCACAATGTCTTCGAAGGCAATGGGCAAACGATCGAGATCGTGGGTCGCACGGATGTGCGAATAACGCAAAATACTCTGTACTCGCCCCAGGGCGACCTCGTGCGAGTTACTGGAAACTCGAGCAACGTGGAAGTCACGAACAACGTACTGTGGGCGGAATCAGGCTACGACCTGTATGTGGCCAACGATAGTCAAGCGGGCTTTTACAGCGACTACAACAACCTGCATGCGAGCGGCAGTGGGAAACTCGCCTTCTGGAATAACACCGACTTCCGCGACATTCTTGATTGGCAAGAAGACGTCGGCCTATTCGACTCGCATTCACAAGGGCGCACGGAACTGAATCCTGTCTGGTCGCAACCTCAGTTCGTCGATCCCGCGCGCAACGATCTTAGCGTCTTGCCCGTGGTAGCGGGCGCGCGTGCTTCCAGCACGACGATTGACGCGGGCGATCCGCTGGTCGATCTGGGGCTGCCGGACGCTTTCGTGAACCTACTCCAAAATCCCAGCTTCGAGGCGAACTTGGCTGGTTGGACGTTTTCACCCGGCGCGACGACCGCGACGACGAACCCAACGCCATTCCAAGGGGCGCGTTTCTTCTCGTCTGGAACAGGGATTGCCGGTTTTGCCGAGCAGGAGATTGACCTATTGGAGGCTGGCTGGACAACGGAGGAATTGGATTCCCGCACGCTGGCGGCGACGTTTGGCGGCCGAATTCGTTCCGCCAAGGAAGCGAGCCCGGATCGCGGTCAGGTCACGCTGCGATTCCTGGACGCAGGAAATCAGTTGCTGCAAGAAGTCACTGCGACCGCCGCGAATCTGGCCGATCGTTGGCAATTGGTTGGAAGTCGCGTCAAAGTGCCTCAGGGCGCTCGCAGCGTGGTCTTCCGATTCGACGCGACGCGCGCTTCGGGGAGCAGCACGGATAGCTTCCTCGATAACTCCTTCTTACGCATCGGACCTGAATCTCAACTGCCGGACCTCGGCGCCTTTGGCTTTGCGGGCGCGGATTCGCCCATGAACCATGTCGTCGCCGAATCGTTGACGACAACTCCGCGGCTCCAATTGATCTCACCCGATCTGTATACGGATTGGGAACGTTCGGAACGAGGGCTGATTCAATGGCAAACGGTCAACAACGTCCTCGGGTTGCCCATTCAAATCGATCTGTACCAAGAAACAACGCAAGGCCCGAAGTGGGTTTCGACGATCTCCGCAGGCACGGCGGACGACGGTCAGTTCGAGTGGATTCCCGAGATGAATGGAGTCGATTATGCAACTCACGGCCTGCGCATTCATGTCTCGCTGGTCGGTCGACCCGAGGTATTCGATCGGAGCGTCGAGACGTTTTCGGTGCCGGAGAACTCGAATACCTTCTATGTAAATGATCGATTGCCGCTGGACGCCAACGATTCGCTCACGACCGCGGCTGGCGATAATCGCAATACGGGTAAGGTCCCCGCCGCGCCCAAACCCTATCCGAACAACGTACTGCGAAGTTATCGAGTGGGACCGGGCGATACGGTGTTTGTCGATGCGGGAAATTATGCACTGGTGCAACCCGTTCGCATCGCTAACCGAACGGGTCGCGAGGATGATGAAGGTTTCACGCTGACGGGGCCGTCCACAGACCATCCTGCTGTCACGTTGGCGCTGGCGAACCCGACGCTGGGCGCCGCCGTCGTGGAACTGAGCGACGCGGACTTCATGGTGGTCGAGCATCTGGCGATCATCGGTGGAGCAATTGGGCTCTGGATTCACGATGACAGCCACCAGTTCGTCGGCCGGTCTCTCGTCGTCCAAAATGCCAAGTCCGATGGCATTCGACTGGAATCAAGCGATGCGCTGTCGGTCTTCGAAGCTGTATCCGCTCTGGCGAATGGCGGGCACGGGCTATCGGTCAACGGGAAACTTGAGCGAGTCTTCGACAGCGAGTTTGCATACAACCAGGTTTCAGGAGTTTATCTGGATGGCGTCGGCGCGGTCCGCGTCGAGGGGAACTCGATTCACGACAACCGCGGCACGGGCCTGTATATCCGACAGACCGGAGGCGGTGGTGAAGTGCCCACGGTGGGGAATGCGAACCTGACACTCGGTCGCGGCAATCTGATCGAGAACAATGGTGGATTAGGCATCGACGCGCGAGGTTCGGCGGTGATCGTCGGAAACACCGTTTGCGGCCAGACGTCTGCGACGGGTATCAAGCTGGACTTGGGCGTCGTCCAACAGAACGTTGTGTGCGACAACGCGGTGGGGATCGAAGGTAGCGCCGCGGTGATTGGTAACAGGGTGTACCACAACACGGGTATCGGAATCGGCGTGGGAAGTGGGGCTCCCGCCGTTCGCGACAACGTAGTTTACTCCAACGCAATCGGCGTCGACTTGCGCGCTGGCAATCTGACGCTCGAGAACAATCTGATCTATGGCGACAGTCAATACGGCATTCGAGTTCGCGGCGCCAATACGCTGCTGCTGAACAACACGGTTTACGAGCCCACGGGAGATGCCGTGCGGATCGATCCGGGACTATCCAATACTCGTCTGCGGAACAATGTGATCGTGGTGGAGGCTGGAGCGGGGATCACGCTGCCAATCAACAGTCAACTTGGGTTCCAGAGCGACCATAATCTCTGGCAAGCTACGGGGGCGGGGCGAGTAGGCATTTGGCAAGCGGTCGATCGAGTCACACTGGCGGACTGGCAGGCGGCGTCGTTCGGAGACCTGAATAGCGTCGGACAGAATCCGTTGTTCGTTTCCAGTCGAGGTGGTGACGGAGTTTTGGGGTATGGCGGCGTGACCACGGATGGGCGAGACGATGACTTTCACTTGCAAAGTCAGTTTGGCAGCTACCACGGCGGTTCGTCCGCGCCCGTGCGCGACGCCACGTCCAGTCTACCTCGACTCCCAGACGGAGCTTGGGTGAACGATGGCGTGATTTCGCCCGCGTTGAATCGCGGCGCCGCGGGCGACGACTTCTCTCGAGAGCCTTTGCCCAACGGGAATTTTCGCGATCTCGGCGCCTATGGCAACACAGAGCAGGCATCCAGGAGTCCGTCGTTGTATGTCTTGACGAACCGACCCAATGGCGGCGAACTCTGGCCTGCAAGTCAGACATTCACGATTCTTTGGCGCAGCCATGACTTCAATGGCGCGGTCGCTATTGACCTGCTGGATGGAACGACCGGATTGATGGCGGCCACTGTCGTGGCTGACACCCCGAACGACGGCGAGTTCGAGTGGACGATCCCCGCGGATTTTACTCCAGGAAACTATCGGGTCCAAGTCACTCGCACCGGAGATGGGACGGCGGACCTCAGCGATGGCACGTTTACCATCACGGGACCAGTTCATACGTACTACGTTAATGATGACGCCTTTGCGGTCGGCGACTGGACGACGGCCGTGGGTAACGACGCCAGTGATGGTCTTTCGCCCAATACGCCGAAACGCTCGATTCGCGCAATTCTCGATGCTTATGACTTGGAGCCGGGGGATGTCATTCGAGTCGATGCGGGCGCGTATGTTCTGACGACGAACATCGTAATCGGCGCGCAAGATTCGGGCGTCGTCATTCAGGGATTCGACAACGGCAGCTTTGATCGCGAATCGAATCCCAACGGGACCGCCCCACTGTTGTCCACGATCATTCGGCGCGGAAACACTTCGGCGGGCAGCTATGCGTTCCAACTCGCGGGCGCCGACAACGTCACGCTCTCGCATCTCGCCATCACCGACGGCGAATGGGGCATCGTGGCGTCGACCAATGCGGACAGCGACCGCCTCACGGTGCGGTCGAGCGAAGTGTATTCGAATCGAGTCGGGGGCATCTTCATCGGTTCGACCAATGATCAAGCGGTTATCGCCGACAATCGCTTGCATCACAACACCAGCGTGGGATTGCAGGTCGATTCGGCCTTGGGAACTCTTATTCAAGAGAATACGGCGTTCGCCACAGGGACTGCATTCACCGTGATCAGCGGTAGTAATAGCACTCAACAGACAACCATCCGGAACAATCACCTTTACAGTAACGTTGTCGGCGTTAGCAGTGGCGGAGGGATGTTTGTGACGGGCCGCAGCCCTGTCTTGGTGGAAGACAATCGAATTCACGACAATGGGGCGACGGGCATAAACGCCAATGGAAACGTAACGATTCTGGGCAACGAAATCTACAACCATCCAGCATCGGGATCTAACCTCGCCGCACTCTACTTGATCGGCGGCGCCACGGCTTCGGAGAATGTTGTGCACCACAATGCCTTGGGAGCGAATGCCACGGCTTCGGTGTTAGTCGACAATCGGTTGTACGCGAACACAACGGGGATTCGAGCCTCGGGCGTCAGCAGCGTCACCGCGAATCAAGTCTATTCCAATGGCACGGGCGCCGTCTTGTCGGCATTCAGCGGCGTCTTCGGCAACAACCTGATCTACGCCAGCGCGACGTACGGCGTATCGGTCGAGAGCAGCACGGGACCGAAATTACTGGGGAATACGATTTACCAAACCGGCTCGGGTAACGCCATTCGCATCGAAGACGCTACATTCGCGGGGTCGGGGAATGTGAGCCTGCGAAACAACATCCTGGTCGCGGACGCGGGATTCCCGCTGTGGGTGGCTCCGTCCAGTCAAGATGGGCTCGATAGCGACTACAACACGCTGTTCTCGCTGGCTGGAGCCGGATTGGTACGTTGGGGAGCGAGGAGCTTCACTCAATTGACCGACTGGCAGTATGAACTGGGATTGGATACTCACAGCTTAGCTGCCGATCCTCGCTTCGTTGACATCGATGGCGCCGACGATGTGATGGGCTACACGGCTCATCCGCAAACCGGCGTGTTGACGGACTTCGGAGTGGACGATGATTTTCGAGTCTCGCCGGAGTCGATGACGATCGACGCGGGCGATACCGCGGCCCCATTCAGCGTCGAGCCCGCTCCCCGAGGCGGTCGCCTGAATCAAGGGTCGACCGGGAATACTCCGCGGGCGACCGTCAGTCCAGCCGCGATGGTTCAGATAACAAGCCCCAATGGTTTGGATCGGATTACTCACGAACTGAGCGTGGATATCACATGGCGCTCCGAAGGGGTTGTGGGCGATGTGCGGGTTGAGGTCGTCCCGGAAGATCCCCAACAAAGCACCCTTGTGCTGGCCGAGTCGACGGCGAATGACGGCCTGTTCACTTGGGTCGTTCCCCCGTCGTTCGTCGAAGGCGAGTATCGGATACGAGTCGTCTCGGTGGCGAGCAGTCTTGCCAGCGACACATCGGACGCCCCCTGGCTGATCGTTCGGAATGGCCACGACTACTACATCAATGATGGTTCACTGGCGGGCGATGTGTTTACCACGGTGATAGGAAACAACCGCGCGAGCGGGAAGCGACCCGATCAACCGATGGCGAACCTGGCGGCGCTGTTGGCAGCTTACGACCTAGGACCGGGCGATGTGATCCATGTCGACACGGGGAACTACCTATTGTCCCGGAATGTCGAGATCGATGCGACCGATAGCGGCATCCGAATCGAAGGACCTGGAGCGGTCGGCGCAGTGGGTGTGGCGAAGCTCGATCGAGCCGGGACGCAAGCCGGGAATTACGCCATCCAACTGACCGGCGCGGATGACGTAACGCTGGCATTCTTGACCGTGACCGGCGGCGCCTACGGAGTCTATGCCGCGGTGAATGCGGATAGCGATCGGTTGGTTGTGACGAATTGCGTCATCGAGAACCAGACTTCTTTGGCGATCTATCTGGGCGGCTCGAATGACGCCGCGGTCGTCACGCACAACGTGTTTAGAAATAACCTGGGAGGCGGCCTATTCGCGGAAGGGGTATTGGGAGTCGCCGTCGTTGATAACCTGGTTCACAACACGGTTGGATCGGCTCGAGTGGGAACGGGCATCCAAATCCAAACGGGAATCGGAAGCACGGTGACGAGTCGAGTCGAGGCGAATGAGGTATATGGATTCGAGATCGGCGTCGTCGCTCGGCTGTCGAACTCGCCCTTGGAAGTGCTCGGGAACCAAGTGCACGACAATCGGCGTGGAATCGACGTGATCGGCCAAGCATTGGTCGCGGAAAATGACATTTACAGTAACACCGATTTCCGAACCGACTACGGATACGGCATCAGCGGCGAGGGTGTACTGCGCGGGAACCGCATTTGGGACAACGGGACCGGCATTTTTCCCACCAATGCCACGGTCGTTGAGAACCAGATTTTCCACAACGCCCGTTTCGGAATTTTTGCCGGCGCCTCGTGGAGTCTGATTCAAGCAAACACGATCTACAGTAACGGCGCGGGGATCAAGGCGGGCGGGGACAAGGATGTCGTCATCGGAAATCTCATCTATGCGAACGAGCAAGATGGCATTTATCTCTCCCGCGGTTCCGGCGCCCGCATCGAGAACAACACCATTTACCAACCCACGACGGGGGACGCGATTCAGATCGGGGGCAGTCATCCGCTCAGTAGTCAGTCGACGGCGGCGGTCACAAACGCGACGATCAAGAACAACATCGTCTGGGTCGCGCGCGACTACGCGATGAACATTGCGTCTGATAGCCAAAAAAGCGTGGTCAGCGACTACAACGTTTTTCACGTTACAGAGACTGGAAAGCTAGGTCGGTGGGAAGGTTTGGACGTTACTCGGTTGGCAGACTGGGTGTTCGAAATCGGACTCGATGCTCACAGCCAATTTGGTGATCCGCGATTTGTGAACATTGCTGGCGCCGATGGCGTCCTGGGATTTGTGGGAAGCGATTTCGGCAATGACGACGACTTCCGCGTGCTAGTGGATTCCATCACGATCGACGCCGGCGACCCGAATACGGACTACGCCCTTGAGCCGGCGCCACGCGGCGGTTCCGTGAATGTGGGACACACGGGAAATACGTCGGACGCGACCACCAGTGGTTCCCGAACGATCCGCGTGACATCGCCAAGTACCACCGGGCGTTTGGAACAAGGGGAGCTTGTTGACATTGCTTGGACGACGGATGGGATGTATGGCCCAACGACGTATTATCGCGACGCCGTGATGGACCAGCAGCCCTTGGCCTACTACCGACTCGATGACGGTCAAGGCTCCGTAGTCGCCGACGCATCGGGCGCGGGACGAGACGCGACGTTTGTTGGCGATCCGACTCGGCAAGCACTCGGCGCACTGACCTCGGAACTGAATTCGGCAGTCGAGTTCGATGGTTCGACCGACTACATCCAGCTTCCCGCCGGATTCGCGGACTTTTCCCAAGGCTTCACGGCCGAAGTCTGGGTTTATCCAACGGCGGTGGGACGCTGGCAGCGTTTCTTCGAACTGGGCAACGGCGCCAGCAGCGACAACATCGTCCTCGCGCGTGAATCGACCTCAAACACTCTTACCTTCTACCTGAAGTCGGGATCGCGCGACCTTGGCGAGGTTCGCGTGTTGAATGCCATCGAATTAGGAAAGTGGCAACACTTCGTGGCGAGCTTTAACGCCGCTGGCCAGATGGTTGTCTACAAGAATGGGCAAGTGATCGGAACGGGTGTGACCGAGCTTCCCCGCAATATCGTCCGCGCCAGCAACTCGCTGGGGCGAAGCAACTCATCGGGCGATCAATTATATGCGGGGAAAATGGACGAAGTGGCGTTCTACGATCGCGCCTTGCCCGCGGCAGTGATCGCCGACCACTATGATCGGCGATTCTATGGCGATGTGCGCATCGAGGCGACTCCGCTCTCAGGTCAAGGTGAGACGATCGTCCTCGCCTCGCAAACCGAGAACGATGGGTACTTTCAGGCCACGATTCCCCAGGCCGCGCCTCTTGGTTCGTATGCGATACACGTCACTTCCTTGGCGAGCGACGCCACGCAAGGCGAGTCGCCTCGACCACTGCTTATCGTAAACGGTGGGCAAGACTTCTATGTCAACGATGATTCACTAGTTGGAGATGTGTTCACTACGATTGCGGGAAACGATCTGGCCAGCGGTAAGTCGCCCGACCAACCGATGAGGAGCCTGGGGGCGCTGTTGGATGCGTATGACCTGGGACCTGGCGATGTGATCCATGTCGATACCGGGGATTATCGACTGCTGCGCAATCTGCGGATCACCGCCAACGACAGCGGCGTCACGATCGAAGGACCGGGAGCTTTCGAAGGGGTCAATCCACTGACTCAGACTGCTCGGTTCACTCGTCAGAACACCGCGGATGGAGTCTACGCGATCGAGATCGTCGGAGCGACGGACGTCACGCTTTCGCATCTGACAGTAACAGGGGGGAAGTACGGTATCTTGGCCGATACGAATGCCGGCAGCCATCGATTGACGCTGGAGTCGAACCAGGTGGTTGGCGCGCGAGTGGATGGAATCTATGTGGGAATTGGCAACAACAATGCCCGCATCGAAGCGAACATCGTGCGCAATCATGGTGAAACAGGCATTGATGTGCTGGGAGCAGGCGCGGTGATCGAAGGGAACGAGGTCTACGGCAACAAATGGGGTATCTTCGCCACCTACAGCTCAACACCGAGTCCGGCCGATCGTATTGAGGTGACGGGAAACATGGTTCATGACAACAGTGTGTATGGAATCGGTGTGGTGAATTCCGTGAGCGTCACGCGGAACGAAGTGTTCGGGCATCGTACTTCGAACGGATCAGGGATTGAGGCCACGGCGGGCGCCGAGACGCCTCAAGTCAGCGAGAACACGGTCTTCGACAATTTGGTGGGGATCGTCATCGCGGGTAACAATGGCCGACAGCCGATCGCGTCCGGCAACATTGCGTACCGTAATACCGTGGGAATCAGCGGCAGCGGTGCGGCGCAGATCCTCGGAAATCAGACCTATTCCAATTCGATCGGCATCAGAACTCAGAGCTCGGGTTCGACCTTCACCGGTCTTATTGCGAACAATCTGGTGTATGCCAACGCCAATCAGGGGATTGCCGTGCTTCACGCGTCGAGTACGGGAGCGCGGGTGTTCAACAACACGGTGTATCAAGCTACGGGCGAGTCGATTCGGATTGAGAATGCGACCGGCGGAATTTCGTTGCGGAATAACATTTTCCAAGTCGACGCGGGACATGCGATTTACGTTTCGACCAACAGCCAGCCGTTGTTCACGAGCAACTTTAACTTGATCGCAACTAGCGGCGGGGCCAACTCGCACGCCGGCTTCTGGAGCGGCGGCAGTCGCCATTCGTTGACAGATTGGCGGACCGCGACGAATCAAGATGCAAGCAGCGTGGAAGGCTCGCCCGGGTTCGTGGACATGGATGGCGCGGATAATGTCCTGGGTTACGCGACGATCAATGGCGGTCGCGATGACAACTTCCACCTGAGCGCCGGTTCACTGGCGATCGATCGCGGAGATGGGGCCGTTGCGCCCGCGACGGACTTGGGGGGAAGCCCTCGTGTCGACGATGTGGGCGTCGCCAACGTGGGACTGCCCGCGTCACTGCCTTATGTCGATCTGGGCGCCTGGGAGTTTCAAGGGTCTTCTCAAGACCATGATCCACCGCGAATCAACTCGTCGGTGACGCAAGTGCTCGGTTCCGCGGGAAACCGGCGCAGTGAGATTCACGTGACATTCAGTGAACCGGTGAATCCGACCGATGCGCGTGCGAGTAGCAATTACGAATTGCGAGAAGCGGGCGCCGATGGTTCGTTTGATAGTCTGGATGATGTGCTGATTGTGCTCGCGCCGCGGTACGTCGCGGGTTCGACACTGGTGATACTGGATGTTCAGATCGCGGGCGGCTTCTTGCCGCAAGGGAAATACCGCTTCACGACGCGAGGATCTACCAGTATCCACGACTTGGCGGGAAACAAGTTAGATGGCGATCAGAACGGAGTGGCGGGAGGCGATCTCATCGGAGTGAATCAACCGCCCGTGGTTCCTGCCGCCGATCCTTGGAACGTCAGCGAGCTAGAGACGCTGACAGTGACGTTAACCGCCGCCGACTTGGATGCAGGGCAGTCGCTAACGTACTCATTGGAACCAGGCGCACCTGCGGGCATGGTCTTGGATTCTACGTCGGGCGTACTGCGTTGGACGCCCGACGAATTGGCGGGAGGATCGTCGTATTCGGTGGAAGTGCGTGTGACCGATAATGGCGTGCCCGCCATGTCCACCTTGCGGACTTTTCAGGTTATCGTCGCCGAGGCGAATCAGACGCCCCATTTCCAGCCAGTCGCGGATCAGACGATCACGGAAGGGTCGCCTTGGAGCCTATCGCTCCCAGTCGCGGATGGCGACATCCCCTCGCAGCACGTCGTCTACAGCCTGGAAGGGGCCGTGCCGAATGGGCTGACGCTGGATGCGGAACGGGGAGTATTGAGTTGGCAGCCCACGGAGAATCAAGGGCCAAGCAGCTACAGCATTCAAGTCCGCGTGACCGACAACGGCGCCCCAAGCCTTTCGGATGTTGTTAGCGTGACCGTCCATGTGACAGAGGTCAATCAGGTTCCAACCCTGGGAACGCTGGCGGATCGTGTGATCGAACAGGACGAGACGCTGAACTTCTTTGTCAGTGCCTTCGACGCAGATCAGCCCGCTAACGGATTGACGTATACCTTAGAGAACAATTCTCCGGTTGGCGCGGTAATCGATGCCCAGACAGGATTTGTCACATGGCGCCCCGGGTTGGAGACTCCGGTTGGCGAGTACACGCTGACCGTCAATGTCGCCGATGATGGATCACCGGTGAATGGGACATCGAAAACCGTGCGAGTTCAAGTGATTGCTCCCCGAAATGAGGCGCCGCAGTTCTTTGCGATAACTGCTCCATCGGCCATCGAAGGAGAGATGGTCACTCTGGACTTGGCGGCCTACGACCCGGATGGACCGACCTCTGATCTCAGGTTTGAATTGGCAAGCGATGCTCCGGCCGGATCGGCGTTAGATCCTGTCACGGGTAAATTTCAATGGCGCCCGACCGAGACGCAAGGGCCGGGGACTTTCGTATTTCATGTGCGAGTCGTCGATGCGGGGGAACCGCGACAAAGTTCCGAGTTGGCGTTGTCGATCGTGGTGGCCGAAGTGAACGAGCGGCCTCAGATCTCGACTGTGCCCGAACTGTATGTCAATCAGACTCGCGAGCTCCAATGGCCAATCACGGCTAGCGATGAAGATCTGCCGGCCAATGCCTTACGCTTCAGCCTGTCGCCAGGAGCCGTCGAAGGGGCGACCGTGGACGAGCAGACGGGTCAGTTTCGCTGGCGGCCATCGGTGACTCAGGCGCCAGGGACATACTCGTTCACGGTCGTCGTGTCGGATGATGGTGTTCCCGCGCAGACGGCGGAGACGACGTTCGTGGTCCATATCTCGCCTCCTTGGCAGAACCCAAGAGATGCGCTGGACGTCGTACCGGATGGCGTGTTGGCGCCTGTGGACGCGCTGGCGGTAATCAATCACCTGAATCAGTTTGGCTCGGGAATATTGCCCGTTCCACCCGATGCATCATTCGAGCCGCCGCCTTATCTAGATCCGAGCGGCGACAACCAAATCGCTCCTCTCGATGCACTCTTGGTCATCAATGCCCTGAACTCGCGGACCTTCGAGGCAGAAGGCGAGGCGGCGGCGACTGCGAAGAGTGAAGTCGTTTCCGCGACCGTCGATCTGCTTGCTCCCTTTCAGGCTGTCCCGCCTGTTTCGACTCAGACTTCGGTTCATTCTCCCGCAGCTCGTGACCGGCTGCGGACAACGCACACCGTTCGGCGAGCTCGAATCGAGGATGCCAGTCTGTCGGAGGACGACCCGCGTGGAGAACCGACTTCGGTATCTGAACGCCATCTACCACTTGACGCTCCGCATCGCGAGGCAGCAACCGAGGGCGAACTGTGGGATGACGTGATCAATGAATTTGTCGAAGAGGTGGCGACAGCGTTGGGGCGATGGTAAGTGAGTTCGACGTCACATCGGCAATCAACGATTGACGTCGAGGACAATGGATGATTACGGACCGAGCGACTCGCGGCCACAGTGCATCACCGTTTGCGTGTGCGCTTGAACTCCGCGTCCGAACACCCTAAAACTCGGGTTATGTCTTTCCACAGAAGCCCCATTCTCCGTGCAATCCTGGCGTTCGTCGTCAGCCTGATTGCCTTACCAAGCCTTGCCATGGACCCCATGTATCCCGTTGCGCCGGTCAAGCCCGTAACAGATCATTACCACGGGCTGTCGATTACCGACCCGTATCGATACATGGAGGATTTTCAGAGTGAAGCAGTCCAGAAGTGGGTTAAAGGACAGGCGACTTGGGCTGAGAAGACGCTGGCGTCGCTGAAGGGACGAGGCAATCTGTTGGATCGCATCGTGGAATTGGATGCTGGTGCGCCATACACCGTGTATGGAATCGTACGACGATCGAATGGCGATCTTTTCTACTTCAAGCAACTAGCGGCCGAGAATGTCGCGAAGGTCTACTTGCGCGAGGCGGCGACCGGTCGCGAGCGACTGCTGATTGATCCAGAGTTACTGCCGAAATCCGAGCCATCGGCTCATGTGTCGGTCAGTTTCTTTCGCGTATCGCCCGAAGGGGACAAACTGCTCTATGGCTTCGCGGCCTCTGGCTCCGAACAGACTTCGCTGAAGGTGTTCGACCTCAAAGCGAACAGCGACTTGCCCGAGACGATCGACCGACTGGAGGCGGAATATGCGCTTCCTTGTTGGATGCCCGATGGCAAGTCGTTTGTCTACAGTCGGCGACGCATGTTGCCCGCCAACTCGCCGCCGACCGAGGGCTACAAGTTCACTCAAGCCTTCCAACACACGCTTGGCCAAGATGTCGCGAGCGACTTGATGGTGTTCGCGTCCGGTGTCTCCGGTTCGCCTACGATGGGGCCAATGGACTTTCCCGCGGTTCTCGTGAATCGCGGCTCTCGCTGGGCAGTGGGGCAAGTAAAGCATGGCGACGAGACCGATTTGTCGCTGTATGTCTTGCCACTGGATCAATTGGGTACACCTGAAGCCAAGTGGACTCCCATTTGTAACCGAGAAGATTTGGTTACTGGTTTCGCGGTGCGCGGAGACGATATTTACTTGATGACGGCGCGCCATGCGCCTCGTTATCAGGTGATCCGTACGCCGCTGGCCCAACCCGAAATCAACTCGGCCGCCGTCATCGTGCCGCCAGGGAAATACGTCGTGCAATCGCTCGCCGTGGCTCGCGACGCGCTTTATGTCGGCGTGTTGGAGGGAGTGCCGCGAAAGGTCTTGCGAGTGCCGTTCGAGGGTGAACCGCGAATCGAGTCGGTTCAATTGCCCGAGTCGGAACCTTCAGGAGCGGTCGCAAGTGCGAATCCAGAACTGGATGGAGTATTGATCAAGACCGAATCGTGGACACGTGCTGGGCAACTGATCGCTTACGATCCGAAAACAAACGGACTCACGGCGACCGATTTACTGCCGCAGGGCAGGTACGATGTGCCCGACTTTATCCAATCGACCGAAGTGATGGTCGCCAGCCACGATGGCGTGGAGGTGCCGCTTTCGATTATCCATCGCCGAGACTTGCGCAAGGACGGCAGTCATCCGCTGCTGTTGTCGGGTTATGGAGCGTATGGAGCAACCTCGTCGCCGCGCTATGATTCGACCGCGCTGGCGTGGCTCGAACGAGGCGGCGTGTTGGCGGTCGCTCATGTGCGAGGTGGTGGCGCCTTTGGCAAGCAATGGCATCATGCGGGCCGCAAGCTGACAAAGCCGAACACCTGGAAGGACTTCCTAGCGTGCGCCGAATACTTGGTGAAGGAAGGCTATACGTCACCGGCAAAACTAGCCGGAAAAGGTGGCAGTGCGGGCGGAATCTTGGTGGGGCGAGCGGTGACGGAGCGGCCCGATCTGTTCGCGGCTGCCCAAATCTCCGTCGGCTGCACTGACATGCTGCGCTTTGAAACAACCATGAATGGACCGCCGAACGTGCCCGAGTTTGGGACGATCGCGATCGAAGACGAGTTTCGAGCGTTGTTGGCCATGAGCACGTTGCATCATATCCGTGAAGGAACGAGGTACCCTGCTCTGTTGCTGACTCACGGAATAAACGACCCGCGAGTGGAACCCTGGATTTCCGCGAAGGCGACCGCTCGTTTTCAGGCTGCGTCAGCCAGTGGCAAACCGGTGCTGTTTCGTGTCGACTATCAAGCAGGTCACGGAATCGGATCGACAAAACGTCAGCGGCATGAAGAACTGGCGGACGTCTGGTCGTTCCTGTTGTGGCAATTTGGCGACGCCGAATTTGCCCCGGTATCCGCGAATCGTTCCCAAATAAAGTAATTCTGTCTTCTTACTGTTGACCTTGGGAGGAACTGATCGATGAGGCGAGCGAGCTTGATTCTGACCCTGCTGATGACCGCATCGCTGTGGGCGGCGCCGAGATGCCACGCGGAAGAGCTGCAACCGCAGATGAATGTCCCGTATGGCAAGCATCCGCGACAGGTTTTGGACTTCTATCCGGCAAAGTCGGACAAGCCGACTCCCGTGGTATTTTACATTCATGGTGGTGGATGGAGGAACGGCGACAAGAAGACGAATCCCAAACTGTTCAACGACAAGGGAATCTCGGTTGTTGCGATTAACTATCGCTACGTGCAGAACGGCGTCGAAGAGAAGGTCGAACCGCCGGTGAAGGCGCCTCTGTCGGATGCCGCGCGAGCGTTGCAGTTTGTTCGCTCAAAGGCTGGCGAGTGGAACTTGGACAAGACGAAGATTGGCGCCACGGGCGGGTCGGCCGGCGCGTGCTCGTCGCTGTGGTTAGCGTTCCATCCCGATCTCGCGGACCCGAAGAGCGAGGACCCGATTGCTCGCGAGTCGACTCGGCTGTTCTGCGCCGCGGTGAATGGCGCTCAAGTATCGCTCGACCCGAAGGAGCTGCGCGAGTGGATGCCGAACTACGGCTATGGTGCTCATGCGTTCGGCCTGCCGAGCTTCCAGAAGTTGATCGAGGATCGAGAGAAGGTGCTCCCTTGGATCAAGGAATACTCTCCCATCGAACATGTCAGCTCGGATGATCCACCGATAGGTCTTTTCTACGGCGGCGAGGCGCCGGTGGTCGGTTCATCGCCGAAAGACCCCACGCACTCGGCGATCATGGGCGTGAAGCTGAAGGAACGATTAGACGAAGTCAAGGTCGATGTCGTGCTGGTTCACTCCGGCGAAACCATGCCAAAGTACAAGAACTCGACCGAGTATCTGATCGACCGACTGACGAAGTAACGTTGTGGACCACCAAGGAATGGTGCGAAAGGCGGAGAAGTCGGAATTACGAGGGAGTGATCGATCCGTATCAGTTCCTCTCTTCCGACTTCGGTTTTCATTCGTGTGATTCGAGTGATTCGTGGTCGCCTACTTTCCCCTCAGGAGATTTGTGGACCACGAATTTCACGAATTTCACGAATTGGGGTGAGGATGAGATTAGGGAGTGAGAGTGCCTGACTTTGTCCCGTCATTGGCTGTGACGACTCGGGTGGGTGTTTGGGATCCATTCCTTGAGCTTGTTGTGTTCGTGGGTTACGCCTTTAATCCTTCGGCTCGGTGTCTCCTGTATTTGGCTCGCGCAGCATCCAGTACCAGCGAGGTTCATTGGGTGCTGCGTCGTCGACAACTTGCGGTTCAAGCTTGCGCTGGTCAGGCGATAGGCCTTCGCGGAGCAGTAGGCCGACGTCGTGCAGCAACGGGACGCAGTCGCCGTAGTAGGAGTGTCCCAATAGGTCGGTGCGGATGGTCGAGGCATCGATAGTGTCGGTGCCGACAGCCAGCAGAGGACCATCGGTAGAATCGCCCGCTCGAGGCGCGGGGTCGCCCCACGAATTCCAATAACGCGACAAGAAGAGCGCTCGATCATTCTTCGAGCAGTACAGAGTGGTGCGACGCGCGTTGCGAATCAGTCGCGGCGCAATTTCGTCGTGAAAGACTTTGCGGTTAATGTCTGGCGCCGCCAGGATCACTTGATCAAAGATTTGTCCCTCTTCGCCCAACTCGCGAATCGCCTTCGTCACCGCCTCGGCGCCCATGCTATGAGCCAGGACGTGGACGCGCGGAGCGCCGGTGCGTCGCGCCACGTCGACCAGGAATCGCTGGATGTCTCGGTACGATCGTTGCTCGACTTCCTGGCGATCCCAAGAATACTCGGCGGGGTTGCCTCGCGAAGGCCAACTGAAGAATAACGGGACGCCAGGAAACTTCAAATCGAAGTGGATCTGAGCCGTGCGCCGAGCAGCATTCTCGAAGGTGACGTTGTATCCATGCACAAAAACTAGACAGTCTTGGCGGGCGGGAGCATTGCGGTGCACAGCGTTCCGCACTTCGTCGAAAAACGCCTGCTCGTCCCGCAATTCGGTCTGTTGCAGTTTGACGTGCTCCGAATCTCGTTCGAGTCCGAGCAGCGGTTCCTCCAGATTTCCCTCGACGTGCGAGGGGGGAATTGTCACAACGCAGAAGCCGTAATGAATACGGTCGAGTGCGTCGCGCTCCGTGGCGAACGGCGATGCCGCCAATGGGGCGCGTAGTTCACGTACCGCGTCGTTGGCGGCCAAGAGGCTCCAGCCTCCCACGACCAACCCGCAGGCGAGCATCCCGACTCGAAGCAAGCGATTCTGACGCGGATGCGTCGTGCTGGTGGGTCGCTCGAATTTGCCAAATGCGAGTGCGATTCCCAGCCCGCCGCCTAACGTCCCCAAAGTCAGTTTAAGCCAAGGCGACCTCTCGCCCATCCACGCTCGATTGGTGGCGAAATAGACCGTGACGGGTGTTGGCGGTTGCGGTTCCAGCGATCGGACGGGCGAACCGATGGGGCGAGGAGGTACGAACTTCGGAGGCGGCGCGGCCGGTTGGTCCGCTGGGGCGGGCGGAGCGGGCTGCTTTTTTCTTGCCGCCTCGGGTGCCGTTGGCGTTTCGTCAGGAGTCGCTAGCGCGAGCACGCGCGCCAGCACTTCCGCCGCCGCCCGTTGCACTCGCGGGTCGTCGCTCCGCAGTGCGTCCAGCAGCGAGGGGATCGAGCCAACACCGCCGAGTTCCAATTGTCGAGCGGCCGCGGTCTGCACTCGCGGATCGTCTCGTCCGAGCGAATCGATCAGAATGTCCCAATACTCGTCGGGAACTTGGTCGAAACTCGCACCGTTTGTCTCCAGCGATAGGATTACCGCGTCCCGCAGCGCCTGGTTGTCGCTGCGAGCCATCTCCCACAACAACTGTCGAACCACTTCGACGATCTTTCCACGTCGTTGCAATTCGACCGCCGCTTCTCGCCGCACGGAAAGAGTATCACAGGTCAAAGCTCGCGTGAGAAAATCGATCGCCTGTGATTCCTCCAGGGCGGCTCGCGCGACATGCCTGACTACCGTGCGACGCAGCTTAGGGTCCACGAGCGCCTGATCGAGATCGGCTAGTGTCAGCGTCTGACGGGCAGCCAACGGATCGTCGACGGTTAAGTGTCGTCGAGCCCAGTCGTCCGCCGGGGGCGTCGACTTGGTGGGAGCAGCGGCTGGCGCGGGAGGGTCGCTGATCGCCCGGCCCGCGATCAACACGATGCTGACCACGAGAAGACCGCCGCCGATCAGTCGGCGCCACGTGTTCATCGCAGTACTCCTTCGTGAACGAGTTCAATATCGCAGGCGAATCAAGATCTCGCGCGATTGCTCTTCCAAATCGATGATCTTCACTCGCATCACTTGCGGCGACGTCCGCACCTGTTCGGCCAGTTGATCAAGGCGGTCGATAGGATGGCCATTGACCGCGACAACGCGATAGCCGGGGAGCACCTGGGTATAGTCTTGAGTGCGCAAGTCGAATACTGTTTCGCCGGGCGAATGGGACTCAAGCTGTGCCACCTCGACGCCGCGACGACGTTCCATGAAGACTATTCCTGTCCGTGATCCCTCGCTGGCGGGTTTGCCTGGATACTCGATCGCATAGACGTTCTGGTCGCGTTGCAGTGCTTGGCCGTCGAGAGCCTTGGCGCCGCGCGGATAGCCTTCTCGGAATCCCACATGCACGCCAAAACTGGCGGCAACCAACAAGTCATGCCAGCTCTGCTCTTCCTGCAAATGCTGCTCGACAAACTGGCTGACCGCGCGAGTGAACAGCGAGCCTAGCGAGTCGATCCCCTGATCCTCGGGGGTGGCGGTGAAGTAGGCCGCCTCGCCGGGCGCCGAGGCATTGATGTCGACGACCCCCGAGGGTTCGAAGAACAAAGTGCGAAACAGCGGCGGCGGCGCGACGGGCGGCTCGGGCGGCGCGGGCGCCATCGCCACCATGCGGCGACCGTCGCTGCGGAGGTTGCAGCAGTCAGTTAGCAGCACGACCAGGCGCGCCCCTTTACTCTCCAGGGCCTCGCGAATGGTCTGACGATAGAGTGGTCCACCAGCAAGCGCCAGGTAATGGCCTCGATCGTCGGCGGCGCCGTGACCGGTATAGTAGAACAGGATTGCGTCGTCGGGGTTGGGTTCCAAACGCTCGATCGCGGTCATTACTCGAGCGGGCGTGGCATCGCGATCCCGCGTGAACACCAGTGTTTGTCTCGTGAGCTGGGCGGGTGGCAGATTGTCGCGCAGCATCCAGCTCATGCGTTGGACATCGAGTGCAACGTGCGGCGCGTAGACGCCCCAGTGCGCGGCAGGCGACTGGTCGGAAACCAGAATGACATGCAGTCGCTGACCATAAGCTGGCGAGGTTGCATAGACCATGCTGGCGAAAGCGATCAGCAGGGCGAACACAGAATGTCGGGGGTAAATCCACATGTCACAATCTCCTTGTCTCTCAAGGATCAGCCGTTCGCTCCTTGATCAGTGATCCCAAACCACGTAACACAACACAGCGGCCCGTCCCCCGCTGGGGCCTTGTGCCACCTCGCGGCAAGCTTCGGCCGAGTTGCTACACGCTTGCCCAACCGGTGTGGGTCGAGTAACGGCTGAAGTTCGTGACGTACCTTCTCGCGCGCCCGCAATCGCTCACGGAGTGCGGGAAAGCTCGCGCTTCGCGACTCGTTGTCGCGTAGCGATTCGACAGGCGGGAACGCCAACAGATGGGGGACCATAGCGTCTCTCCCGGACCCCGCGAACCACCGTACGAGGTCCAAGGAAAGAGCAGTGCAAACAACGTGCCGTATCTCAGTGATACAACCTTGTCTCGTACGGCAGCCGGACCATGTCGCAACCCAATTGGGGCATGACATGCGATACTATGTGGAACTGCACAAAGCCCGAGTGTTCGACGATTCACGACCTGCGGAGTGTTGTTCATGCCCACCTGTATTCGCTGTCAGACCGCATGGTCGCTTGCATCGAATGAGGGGCCAGGTATTTGCCCCACCTGTGGACTTAATGCCGCCGGGTACGCGATCGACTCCACGATTGATGGAGCTCAGTGGCGAACTCCCTATTCAGCGTCAGCGTCTCCGCCCGCGATCGCCGCAGAGGAGACACTCGATGGAGCGTCGAGCTGGCCAGATGCGCCGCCCCTTTCGCCAGCGCTGAAGGAAGGTCAGGGTGTTTTGCTGGGACCTGCGGCCGCGAGGGGGGGCGAGAATCAGAGCGACGCGGCGCCGGTCCAGGTCGTGGGGCGTTATACACTCCAGTCGAAACTGGGCGCGGGTGCGTTTGGAGCCGTCTACAAAGCACTCGACTCGCAACTTCAACGCATCGTCGCCATCAAGCTGCCGAAGCCGCAGGGATTTGATTATGAAGAGCAGGCTCGGGAGCGGTTTCTGCGCGAATCGCGCGCATGCGCACAACTGTCTCACCCCGGAATCATTCCGGTTTACGATGTCGGCATCGATCGGGCTCAGCCGTATCTCGTGTACGAATTCGTGGACGGCCTGACGCTGTCCGATTGGCTCAGCGCTCGCACATGCTCGCCGGCGCTCGCGGCGCGGATCGTGCGACAGCTCGCCGAGGCATTGCAGCATGCTCACAGCGAGCAAATCGTGCATCGCGACATCAAGCCGTCGAACATTATGGTCATCCCCGAGGCGATGGAAGCGGCGGCGACCTCTTTGACTCACTCCACAGCTAGTACCGCGGCGCGCAGGTCCAAACGCGATGCCGTGGGAAATGCATCGAGCGCTGGCAGCGCGACGAAATCGGCGGGCGAGTCGCAGTTGGTGCGCATCATGGACTTCGGACTGGCTCGACGAGACGCCAGCAGCGACGCCACGATGACGACCGAAGGGCAAATACTGGGCACGCCCGCGTATATGAGCCCCGAGCAGGCGCGAGGCGCTTCGCATTCCGTCGATGCGCGAGCCGATCAGTATTCGTTGGGCGTGGTGCTGTACGAACTACTTACCGGCTCGCTCCCCTTTCGCGGCAATTTGCGCATGATCATCCATCAGGCGATCCATGACGACCCCGTGGCGCCGCGCCGCATGAATGACACGATTCCCAGGGACCTCGAGACGATCTGTCTCAAGGCCCTGCAGAAGGATCCACATAAACGCTACGACGATTGCCAACAGTTGTCCGACGATCTGACGAGGTTCCTGAACGATGAACCGATTCTGGCGAGGCGAGCCGGTATGGTTGAAGTCGTCCAGCGCTGGCGACGCCGGCATCCCGCGGTGGCGAGGTTGTTGGGAGTCATCGCGCTGATCCTTATAGTCAGCACCATTGTCGCTTCCTCGCTCGCGTTGGCGGCCCGTCGCTCGTCGCTGTATGCACAGCAGCAAGCGGCACGGGCCAGTCGTTTGCTATATGCCACTCAGATCAATCTCGCGGGCCAGTTTCTGGATGGCAATAATCCGACGGCGGTGAGCGACTTGTTGCGAAAGAGTACGCCGGTCGACGCTTCGTCGACCGATTACCGCGGCTGGGAGTGGCATGATCTGCATCGGCAAGTACAACAGTCGATTCGCGGTTGGCGCGCGCACGACAAGTTCGCATCTTCGCTGTCGTTCGATGCGAAAGGCGAACGATTGGTGACGGCGTCGGCCGACCACATGGTCACGATCTGGGATGTCGCGACCGGTCGACGAATACGTGACTTGGCCGGTCATACGGATGTCGTTCGCAGCGCTGTCTTTATTCCCCAAACCGATCTCATTGTCAGCGGCAGCTACGATTCGTCGGTACGCATCTGGAATGCGACGACGGGCGAGTGCGTGCGGACTTGGACGAATGACGGCGCGGTCATCTATCAGGTCGCCGCTAGTCGTGATGGTGGAAAGATTGCGGCGGCTGGCAGCCATGGGAAGGCTCGCGTCTACGATGTCGCCCAGGGAACACTGATCCAGGAACTGACTTGGCCTGGTGGGACCGAACATACGGTCGCCTTTTCGCCTGATGGAAAATCCCTGGCTACCGCGGGCAACGGCCGAGTGATTGGGATTTGGAATCTGGCGAGCGGCGAGCGACTAGCGACCATGACGTTGCGATTCCCAGCTTATCAATTGGCCTTTAGCCCCGATGGCCGGTATCTCGCGGGCGGCGATGATGATTCCATCTATCTATTTAGTTTGCCCGATGGTCAAGTCGCACAAAAGTTGACCGATATCTCTAGCTATGCCAATACCGTTTGCTTCAGCCCCGATTCGCAGTATGTCGCGGCGGGTGGAGTGGACAAGATTGTCTGGGTGTGGAATGTGGAAACTGGCGCTCTGGTCGCGGACTGGAAGGGGAACGATAGCTTTGTGGATGGAGTCGCATTCAGCCCCGATGGTCTGCTGTTGGCGTCGTCGGGGGAAGATGGATACGTCCGAATCTGGCCGACTGTTCCTGTCCATACAGAACTATTGAAGCTGAATTCATCGCCCATCGTGCTGAGAGGATATCCGGGAGAATCGCGAGTCGACATCATGACGTCGGATGGTTCCATCACTCGACTCGACCTGTTGCGCCACGCGACAACAGTTTTGAGATTGGGCAGTCTTACTGAAGATCCACTACGCAAGATGGTCTTGTCGACGTCCGCAGACAGTTTTGCCATGACTGACCGACAGTCGGTGTTGGTGCATCACAAGATGACTCCCGGAGCTGGTTGGAAGAAAGAGTGGTCGGATGGTTCGCCCCAAGCCTTGGGGTTGGACCTCGACAATGAGATTTTAGTCGTGGGAAGGGGCGGCGGTCAGATCGACGCGTTTCGGTTTCGAGACGGCTCGCCGCTTTGGTCCCAGTCGGCGTTTCGAGTGGCGCCGACACTCGTGATTGATCCGCGTGGTCGCTGGATCGTGGCCAACGCCTTGAATGAGGATCTACAGGTACGAGACCTCAAAACGGGCGCTCTGCTGAGATCGCTTCCCGCGAAGGAGGCACGCGTCAATACCATGGCATTCGACGCACAAGGCACGCAGTTTGCCACGGGAGGATGGGAAGGATTCGTCAAGATCTGGGACGTCGCGACTTGGGAGGTGAAGCACGAAGTTAAACGTCATACGATCGGGGTGAACACTTTGGCGTTCTCGCGGGATGGTCGTCGACTGGTCTCGTGTGGAGCGGACGGCGAGGCGATTGTTTGGGACACGGAATTGGGCGAGCAGTTGCGGGGGCTCCACGACCTGCATTTGGCGGTATTCGCGGGTGTGACGGGCAACGTGCTGGTCGGCGTCAATCGTGAGTCGCAAGTCGTGCGTTTCGATGGTGATCCGGCCGGTTCGGAGTCGGTTTCGAATGAAGCATGGGCGCTGGTGCGCGCCTTAGGTCGCCAAGGGTATGTCAACAAAGATGCGCTCGCGCTGTTGAAGTCGCGTGTGGGTTCTTCGGCCGAGGTGAACCTGCTGGCGGCCAGCATGATCGAGCAGCGTGCGGCTCCGAATCTCCAGGAAGCGTCCGCCACGCACGAGGGTCCGTTGGGCAAGAGCTCGCTGGACGAAGCCAACCAACTTGGACGCAGAGCGTCAGGATCTCCGGACGCCGCGGGGGCGAAGGAAGAAGTCGCCTCCTGGTTGCTCTTGTTCTCCGCGCATGGACCCGAGGGAGCGACGTTGCGAATGTGTCCACCTCAACGCGGCGCGACCGCCGGGCCCGCGATCACGGGTGTGTTTCCGTCCGTCCCAAGGTTCCTCGACTGGCGGGATGGCGAACTAGTTTATCTGTCGGGACGCTCGATTCAGTCGCTGACTCTTTCGCGCATTGGCGAGACGCCGACCGATGGCGACATCGCTGGCGGCAAGACGATCCATACCGTCGAGGGCTATTGCTTCGGACTCTCGACGAAGGGCGATCAATGCGTCTTTGCGGAGTCGGCCAACAACCAAGTGCACATCCGACTGCTCGACCGGAGCAGCGGGAAGCTACGGGATGTCGGGCTCGGTTACGATCCGTCACTGTCGCAGGACGGTAAGCAAGTGGTATTCGCGGAAGCACACAGGGGGTTTCAACCATCGATCTGGTCGACCATGGAAACTCGTCGGATCGAGCATATCCAAAGTCGAGTCGGTTTCATGTATCCAGCGTGGGCGCCTGACGGTTCCTTGCTGGCGCTAGGGTGGTCGACCAATGGCCAGACGGTCGACTTAACGTTGGCTGCGACGCGAGGTCAAACGGTGCGGAAACTAACGACTTCTCCGGGACTCGATGTGCATTCGACATTCTCGCCGGATGGTCGATTCGTGGCATTCGTGCGGCTTCCGCCTCCGACTAATAGCCAACCTCGGCAATTGTCCGTGGGAAAGCTGATGGTTTTCGATCTCGCCGACGACTCGTTGCTAGAGTTGGCTGACAACGCCTACGACACTCGTCCGACATGGGCGAAACGCGAGCCGTCGCCCTAGGCAATCGCGAAAAGAACTCGAACAACTCGCGATAGATTTCGAGAGAATGGCAGTATCTTGTCTAGGGAAACTGCCATGAACGACTCACAGCTCACCCATCCAACTCTTCTGCTACGTCTGGCCCAAGGCCAGGACGACGCTACATGGCGGCGCTTCGTCGACATCTATGCCCCGATCGTATTTCAGTTTGCGCGTGCTCGGGGGCTGCAAGATTCGGATGCCGCCGATGTGGTCCAGGAGGTGTTGGTGAGAGTGGCCGAGGCGTTTCGGCGGCGCAAGTACGATCCGTCGCGCGGTCGGTTTCGGGGCTGGCTATTGACCATCGCTCGTAACGAAGTGGCCGACTGGTACGAAGCCCGCGACCGACGTGAAAACGCGGGTGGCGGAACCACGGTCCAACGACGCCTGGGTGAGTTGGAACAACGGCAGGAAGAGCTTGATTGGCGGAAGCAGTACGGCGATCGGCTGTTGGCCTGGGCGGTAGAGCAGGTGCGGGGCGAGGTTGAGCCGAAAACCTGGGAGGCGTTTTGGCAGACCGCGCTGGAAGAGAAGAGCGGTCAAGCGGTGGCCCAGTCGCTGGAGATGACCGTTGCGGCCGTCTATCTGGCGCGTAGTCGAGTGCTACGACGGTTGCGAGCGGTTGTCGCGGATATTGATCCGGCGGGCTGGGAATGGGAAAGCGAACAGGGAGAATCGTCATGAACGACACACTGATCTGTCCTGCGGAAAGCGAACTGGAAAACCTATTGCTCGCAGGCAATGGTGAAGCGGACGATCCGCTTGTCGCTCACTTGGAGCAATGCGAGGCGTGTCAGCGACGAATGGAGCAGATCGCAGCGCGGGGCGTGACTTGGTCGGCCATCGCCGAGAGGATTCGAGCGGGCCAATCCGTCACTCCATCAAGACCAGCGGCGCTCGAAGCCGCGATTGAGAAGTTGAAGCAGAACGCTTCCTGGGTCGTCGATTCGCCAGAAACAAATGTGAGTATCGACCTGCCAACGGGGCTCTTGGGACCTCCGAAACAACCGGGACAATTGGGAAGTCTGGACGACTACGAGGTATTTGAGGCGGTCGGACGCGGCGCCATGGGGATTGTGCTGCGAGCGTTCGATCCGAAACTGCATCGAGTGGTTGCGATCAAAGTCATGTCCCCCGCCCTCGCTGCATTCCCGCTTGCGCGTCAGCGTTTTGTGCGGGAAGGTCATTCGGTCGCGGCAGTATGCCATGAAAACGTGGTGGCGGTTCATGCCGTGGGCGAAGTCTCGGGGATTCCTTTCCTGGTCATGCAGTATGTTGCGGGCAAAACGTTGCAGGAGCGGTTGGATCAGGGAGGACCGCTGAACGTCGACGATATTCTGCGCATCGGCATGCAGGCCGCGGCGGGACTTGCGGCGGCGCATGCACAAGGTCTGGTCCATCGTGACATCAAACCCGCGAATCTCTTGCTCGAAAACGGAGTCGAACGAGTCAAGCTAACCGACTTCGGGCTGGCGCGCGCCGTGGATGATGCCAGTATTACGCAGACAGGCGTGATCTCGGGCACGCCACAGTTCATGTCCCCCGAGCAGGCACAGGGAGAACCAGTCGACGCGCGGTCGGATCTTTTTAGCCTCGGATGCGTGCTCTACTCGCTTGCGACGGGGCGTCCGCCGTTTCGCGGGTCGTCGACGCCGGCGGTCTTGAAGCGAATCTGCGAAACGACTCCGCCGCCGATTCGTGAGCGAAACCCCAACATTCCCGATTGGCTGGCGGGGATCATCGTGAAGCTGTTGGCGAAGAATCCAGCGGACCGTTTCAATTCGGCCAAAGAGTTGTCTGAGTTGTTAGGGCAGTGCTTGGAACATTGGCGGCAGCCCCATCGGAGTCCTTTGCCGACGGGTGCCACGGCGCTTGCTCAGACTCAGGCTGCGCCGCTGACGGTCTCGACTGCGGCTAACGCGTCATCACGTCCCACGAACGCGGAGGCGTATGCATGGTTGAAAACGCCGCTCGCATTGCTGTTGTTGTTCGCCGCCTTATTGTTTCCCTTGTCGAAACTAAACAATTGGATGGATCGATGGCTGGGGCCTGCCTCATCCATCGAGATCAAGCAGCAGCCGTTGGTTGGAGCCTGGAAACTGGTGTCGTTGCATACAAGAGGCGTACAGGCGCCCGGCGAATTGGTGGATAAATTGAGTGTCCGATTCGATGATCAGAAACTGGAATTCGTCCCCGGCGAGCCTGGATTTACGCAATTCGGCTATCGAGTCGAAGCAACTGCGTCACCGCCTCACATCGACTTGACTCATGAGGAGGGGGCAAGCAAAGGCAAGAAGTTGTTGGGGATCTATCGGCTAGAAGACAACACACTCAAGATCTGCCTGGGAGAAGACGAACGTCCGACCAGTTTCGAGGGATCGAAGTACGTGGTGTATGTGCTGACTCGAATATCGCAGAAGCGTGAGTAAGGTTGCATGAGTAAGGAACTCACCCGTGGCTGCCTGGCTTGGTGAAGTCGCATTGTCGGTTGCTGGAGGTTGCTTTTCTCTGGCGAATCTCGTACGTTCGCTGAGGGGCTGGGTGTACCGGTATGAACCTTTGAAGCGATCGTCAGCGAGGCGAACCATGAGCGTTTCCAACCGTCGGCAGTGGATTCAAGCAGTCAGTGCGGCCTCGTTCGGCGCCTTAGCAACTTCTGGCTTGGCAATTTCTGGCGGGACAAGGTCGTCGGCGTGGGGGGCTGAACCCAAAACCGACTCGCTTCCCATGCAGTTGTACAAGAGCTTGACTCCCGAACAGCGACAAAAGGTCTGTTTGCCAGCCGATCATGCTCGCCGGAAGTACGTCAGCAACTGGTGGTATATCCATCCCGAGCATCGGATTCCCTCGACGTTCGATGCCGAGCAGCAGGAGTTGATCAAGAAGATCTTTGATTCGCTGCACAGCGCCGACCATCAAGCGGCGATCCAAGAACAAGTGCTGTTGGATCAATATGGCGAGGCTAAGAACGCGCCGGCGGCGGGGTTCTTCGGTACGCTCGACAACGAAGATTTCGAGTTCATATTTACGGGACATCATGTGACGCGTCGCTGCAACGCGCACACGGACAAGGGGCTAGGCTTCGGAGGCAACCCGATCTTCTACGGACACTATCCACATCCGCTGACCAATATGCGAGCCAACTTCAACGAGGCGAAAGACCACCCCGGCAATCCTTACTGGTACCAAGGCCGTCTATTCAATAAGTTTGTCGCTGGCCTGGATGGAAAGCAGCAACAGCAGGGGTTGGTGAGTCTGGAGCCTCGCAGTGAAAGTGCCGCGACGGTCATCCAGAAGCCCACCGAACCCCGCGGGCTGCATGGCGCCGACTTGACCGCCGACCAAAAGAAGCTGTTTCTGGAAACCGTGCGTGGCATGTTGGCCATGTTCCGGGCCGATGATGTGAATGCGACGGTGGAATCAATCGAGAAACGTAATCTCGTCGACAAGATTCACATCTCGTGGTATTCCGGCAAGTACGATATTGGCTCGGACAAAGTGTGGGACACTTGGCAAATCGAAGGTCCCGAATTGGTGTGGTACTTCCGCGGCTTCCCACACATTCACTGCTACTTCCATCTGCATAGCTGATGTCGCTGGTCGCCCGTGGTGCTCGGCGTGGCTCCTGTACTACAATCCGCGGTGAAATTGCCCGCGGACTGCTCATCGTACGCGCGGCAACGCGTCGCACTTAGCTCGTTTACCCACCTTGATTTTACTCACTCACCTCCCATGAAATTGCGATTTGCTGATTCGACGCTCTCAACTGGCTGGCACTGGCTACTGGCCGCATGTCTGAGCTTGTTCATCGCTGGCGATGCTTGTGTCGCGTTCGCCGCGAAAGGAATCGACGTTACGGCCGAAGTGGCGGCGGCGGTCAAAGGCGAGAAGCTGGCGATCCAAGCCGATAACTCAACGTTTGGCGACACGGCGCCCGGTGTTCCGAAGAAGCTGCGAGTCGAATATCGCGTGGGCAATGAGACGCGAGTGCACGAGGTGCAGGAAGGGGGGCGAGTCGAGATCGCGGCGCCTGCCGGAACGAAGCTGATGATCATCAAGGCCACCTATGGGCCCGCGGATGGTTCGAAACCCGTGACACTCGAGAATCCTGAGGACGCACTTGATGTGCTTCCTGGCTTCAAGATCGAGTTGGTCTATCGAGCCGATGCGCAAAGCAACGGCTCCTGGATCAGCATGGCGCGAGATCGTCAGGGGCGGCTCTTGTTGGGAGGCCAGCGAGGCCAGCCGATCACTCGGCTGACCATCAAAGACGGTAAGGTGACTAACGAAGAACTTCTCAAGTTGCCCCTGACTGAAGTGATGGGGATGCTGCCGCTCGAGAAGGTGCTCTACGTCAACGGCGCGGGTAAAGACGGCAAGTATGGCCTTTACCGCTGCGAGGAGCCGGATGCAGACGGTCAGTATGAGAAGGTCGAACTGCTGCGGGAATGGCGGGGAGGCGCGGGCGAGCACGGGGCTCACGGAATCGCATTAGGCCCCGACAATAAACTGTACGTGGTGTGCGGCAACTTTGTCGACGTCCCGACCGACCTCGCCCCAACGTCGCCTCATCGCAACTATGGCGATGATCTGGCACTGAAGCGCGCCGAGGATGGCAACGGCTTTGGCGCGGGACGCATGCCGCCCGGCGGCTATATCGCTCGCATGGACCTCGATGGCAAGAACATCGAATTGTTCTCGGCCGGTCAGCGAAATACGTATGACATTGATTTCAACGCGGATGGCGAGTTGTTCGGTTTCGACAGCGACATGGAGTGGGACTGGGGAACTCCTTGGTATCGCCCCATCCATGTGTTTCATGCGGTGCGAGGCGGCGATCAGGGATTTCGCGAGGGAACGGCGAAGTGGCCCGAGTATTACCCCGATTGCCTGCCTCGAACCGCGACGATCGGCATCGGTTGTCCAACGGGCGTGACTTTCGGGACTGGTGCTAGCTTTCCCGAGAAGTACCAGAAGGCGTTCTATATCTGCGACTGGACGTATGGCCGACTGATCGCCGTCCATCTACAGCCCAATGGCGCCGGATACACAGGGACGTGGGAGAACTTTGTCGCCCCTAAGTCGCTCAAAACTGGCAAGGGACGCACGCCGCTCAATTTGACCGACTGTGCCATCGGACCCGAGGGGGCTCTTTACTTCACCATCGGTGGTCGAGGCACTCAGGCTAGCTTGTTCCGGGTGACGCACACCAAGAGCTCGCCCGCTGATGTGCGGCCCGCGCAGTTGTTGCGAGACCGCGAGGGAGTGGAAGCTCGTGAGTTGCGACGCAAACTCGAGTCGCTGAACGTACGAGCCGACGCGGCGTCGCTTGAGACGACGTGGCCTCACCTCGGAAGCCCCGACCGCAACCTTCGCTATGCGGCTCGCTTGGCCCTCGAACGTAACCCTGTCGACCAATGGCAGGCCAAGGCGCTGGCCGAGAAAGACCCCCAGGCCGCTCTGACCGCGTTGCTCGCATTGGTGCGAGTTGCTCCTGCCCCTACTCAGCCAGCGATTGTTGATGCGCTCGCCGCCCTGTCGGCCGCTCGTCTGAATGAAGCTCAATTGTTGGAAAAGCTGCGAGTGATCGAAGTGTCGATCGCGCGGCAAGGAGCGCCGACGGGTGAAACGGCGAAGCGATTGATTGCCGATATTGATGGACTCTATCCCGCGACCAGCGAGTCATTGAACCGCGAACTGTGTCAGATTCTGTTGGCCGTTGATGCGCCGAAGGCCGTGGAACGTACGATCGGATTGTTGAAGAAAGCGAAGACGCAGGAAGAGCAGATCACGTACGTCATGGCCTTGCGTCAGATCAAGTCGGGCTGGAATGTTGATCTTCGCCGCACCTATCTGACGTGGTGGAATCAAGGACGATCGAATGAACATCCCGCCGAGGCGTTGAAGTGGTTCAAGGATGCGGGTATCAACTTCAACAATGGCGCCAGTTTCGCCAACTTCCTCGCGAAGGCGCACGAAGAGGCGAAGTTTACGATGTCGCCTGACGAGATCCTGGCGCTGAACGATGTGCTGACCGCCTATACGGCGGCGCAAGTTCGTAAGCCAGCGCCTCCCTTGTCGACTCGCAAACTGGTTCAAGAATGGACCACGCCCGATCTACAATCTCTACTGCCACAGGTCAGCAAAGGACGCAACTTTGCTCGAGGTCGAGACGTCTTCTACGAGGCCCAGTGCAGCGCTTGCCATCGTTACGGAGATCAAGGAGGCGCGATTGGACCGGATCTCACCGCTGTATCCACTCGCTTCAAGCGACAAGACTTGTTGGAGTCGATCACCGAGCCCTCGAAGGTGCTGTCGGAGCAGTACATGAACACCGCGATCGAAACGAAGGGTGGGCAAGTGATCATCGGACGAGTCGTCGAAGAGACCCCGCAGAAGGTGGTGGTGCGACCGAATCCGCTTGAAGACAAAACCGTGACCATCGAGAAGTCCGAGATCGAATCACGGTCGCCGTCGAAGTTGTCGCCCATGCCCGTGGGGTTGCTGAATACGTTCAGTAAGGAAGACTTCCTGGACTTGCTGGCCTACATGGAGTCGCTCGGTGATTCCCGCCACCCGAACTTCAGCCGCTGAAGTAGCCATCTCGCTTCGCGAGATGATCAGCCGCACAGCGTACACGTAATGCGTACAGTGTTGGCCACGGAATTACACGGAAATTCACGGAATACCATAGAAGCACAAGTGGTGCGAGTCGTACCACTTGGTGCTCGGCTGTGAAGCATTCGCTGAACGCTGACCTTACGAGTCTTGCGATGTGGGTGGCGATTTTGGTTCGCGCGGATCAATACCTTCGGTGATGAATGCTTGGCGGATGGAGTCTGTTCCATAGAGGTCGACGGCGTCCGCCAAGCTCATGGCTCCTGACTCAACGGCCTTGGCGATCGTTTGTCGCGCGATTTGGTCGTCTAGCTCCGAGTTGCTCAGCAACTCGGCATGGAGTCCCGCATCGCAACGGCGTCCCGTAGGATCGTTACAGAAGAACGCTGGTTCGGTCATTGCTTGCTCCCCTTCTTGTCATGTCCCACGTATTTCTCCAAGCGATCCCAGCCACTCTGCGCGACATTGTTCGTCGAGTTGGCGGAGGGACGTTCCACTCGCCCGTCCCACGATGTGCCGATCATCAACAGGGCCGACAAAGAAAGTTCGACTGGGGCGGCGACGGCTTGGATGACCGTAGCGACGATTTCTTGCGCGACTTTCAGGGCATCTGCTGGTTTGGGTTTGGCCAATGTCCGCAGTTGCTTGAGGACCTTCACATCGTCCGCTTCGAGGGAGTAGTTCGAAAAGGGAATTTTCTTTTCAGCAATCGCTATCTCTAAGCTCTCCGCCAGAATTTCAATCTGATCATCAAAATCCTTCACGGCATCTTCGTAGTCGGCCTTATCTTCGGAGTTAGCGGTCGAAGACTTCCAGCATTTATGTTTCTCGATCAAATAATCCAGGTGACCACCGCCGGCAAAGCGGCCAATGGGGATACGGACCTTCCCTCCAGGTATTTGCACCTTCACGAGTGAATTGGACAAGAGAGTGAAGGTTGTTTGCGGATCGCCACTTAAAGAGGCAAGCTTAGTCAGTTGATCGGTCAAGGACGGATTCCATGCGATGTCCCTTTCCACCCCATCGTAAGTGAATGTTTTGCTCGCCAAGATTTTCTGAATGTTGTCTTGGAGCGTCACGACTGCCTTGTCTGGATCTTTGGGGACAAAGCCGTAGCGAGCCCAGGCGTAGCCGCCGATATCGAGATTCGCAAGCAGCGTAATCTCCTTGACCTTGATCTCTTGCTCGGCGAACTCCAAGAGGCCATTCATCAATTGCTTGACGATCCCTCCTTGTTGGATTTCGTAACCGATGCGGGCCAAGTCGACATGCAGCTCGGACCCACCCTTCTCTAACAGAAACTTGAACATCACCTCGTCGGGTGCGTCCTCTTTACATTCCAGGTTAAACGTCACGCCATCATGGTCCGCAGTGATCTTGATCTCCAGTTCGGAGAGATACGCGGCGGGAAAGTTGCGAGTTATGAGTTGGACGATTTGGTCGGACGATTGTGAGACATGCTTCTTGAGGCGCCGTTCACCCTTGATCTTCACCTTCTTGGGAGCAGTGATTTGGGACGATGAGCTGGACGAGGTATCCGCAGGAACGTTGGCCAGCAGATCAGGTGGAGAGGTCGACAAAGTGAGCCTCTGTGGCGCAGATGTATCGGTGGGCGGTGCGGAACTTGAATTGTGCAGGGGAGGATTCGGACCAGTTGTTGTTGGTCCTCTGTCGGTCGAGTTCGTTGCGGGCGGACCATAAACCGCGACCACTTCGGGGATCGCCGCCAGCCGATTTCGCAGCGTGTCGGCCGCATTGTTTGCTGGCGCGCCGCTCGAGGACGGACTAGTGGACGAGGAGCTTGAAGGGGAGGAGTCGCTGAATCCAGTGCTCATGCTTGCACGCGGTGAAGAGTGACGTTTTCGAGGGAACCTGAGAATACTGAATTCCACGCTTACTTATCGGGGTCGGCCAAGACTTCTTCAAGTTCCTTCAGTCGTCGTCGACCCTCGGCGACAGCAGCTTCGTTTTGCCCATCGCTGATCACCAACCTCCACAGCTCAGCCGCGGCTCGAGCCATATCAGGTCGTTGACGTTGGTACTGAGGCGGCAATGGACCCATCGCATAGGCCGTTAGGCACTTGGCGCGAGCGACCAGGAATCGCCGCTGTTCGGCAATATCCTCTTCTTCCCAAGTACGGTCATCTCCCCGTTCGTATTCAAGCAGAATGGATTGAGCTTTCTGCGCCGTCTTCAAGTCGGGCCAGCGCTCCAGCACTCCCTTGACTTGCATTAATCCAGAATAGCGAGTCGCGGGTTTCTTCAGACGCAGTTCGCCTTCGGCGAGCAGGCGCTGAGCCGATTCTTCGCGAGTCGGTGCGTCTTGAGATCCGAGGCGGCTCGCGGGAAACTGATCCGCGAGCTGACGGCGTTGAGGCAGAGCTTGCTCGAGCCATTCTATTGCTTCCTTCACATCGGGCGTATTCGGTATGGCGTGGCCGGTGCGCGGCGCCACCCACACTTTGCTTCTTACCCCCACTTCCGCCAGCATGGGCCCTCGAAACCTCTCCACTTCTCCTCGATTAAAGTCCGACTCGCCCGTCAAGTGCGCGACACTCAATCGCGCGCGCACTCGTTGCCTCAGCCAAGGCTCTTCGCGCAAGTCGCCCGCCGCACAAACCGGAATGACGCCGCCAAAGTACTCAGGCAGAGAGAAGCCGATCGCACACGCGATTCTTCCCCCTCCCGAGAAACCACCGATATAGGTTCGATCGGGGTCGATCGGAAAATCGCGACGCAGTTGGTCCAGGACGTCGAGTACAGTACGAATGCGCTGACGAGTATCGACGCTATTTCCCGCCGAGTGTGGCGAGGCAAAGATCAGCCGGTGACTATCGCAAATGGATCGAAACGCAGCCAGCCCCGCGGCGCGGTCGGATGGTGAGATAAACAAGATCAGTCCGGGCGAATCGTTCGGCTTGAGCGACTGCGGGACATAGCGTTCATAAGACTGAGCCGTCGAATCGTAATCTGTGAGCCAGTTGGCGGGTGGAGCGGCGGGGCTTTGGTTGGACACCGCAAACACCCAATCGATGCGAGTGGGCGCCTTGACCTTAACGTCAGGTTGGTGACCAGCGATCTCGGCCGACACGGTCGGCGCCCCGAGCATCGTCGCCAACAGCATGAGGGAGGCGAGTGGATAGATGCAATTCAAAGCACGATTCATGAGGAGATCAGCCCGAGAAGTGTGCGAAGTGAACAGCGGAACTTTGCGGCCGTCATTATGCGCTCCGCCGATGCAAGTGACACTTGCCTCGCCGAGGCGACTGAACCATAATCGCGAGTCCCAAGTGGCCCCACACGGAGTGATGTGTGTCCCTCGAAAAACTGCCGACTGCGGTCATGGATCGCATTGACGAGCGCTGTGATGCGTTCGAAGCGGCGTGGAAAGGGACTTCTCGCCCACAGCTCGACGACTATCTGGCTGATTGGGAAGGCCCCGGCCTACCCGAACTCTTTTCTCTGTTGCTGGAACTCGACATCGACTGTCGCCAGCGACGCGGAGAATCGGTCGCCGCGGGCGACTATACAAAGTGGTTTCCCGATTTCGCTCAGATCATCATCAATCAGTTCGGCAAATCGAGCGGGGCCCACGCGGTCGCGCATGCCGTCGCCGTCGCGCCTCCTTCCCACTCGACCCACGCCAACTCGAAAACGCAAGGCGCCTTCTTTCCCGGTGCAATGCTCGCCGATCGCTATCGAATCGTCGCGCTGTTGGGGCGCGGGGGAATGGGGGAAGTTTATCGCGCCGACGATTTGCGGCTTGGGGAAACCGTGGCGCTCAAGCTGCTGCCAAGTGAATTCTCGAACGACGCCGCTCGGCTGGCGTTCTTCTATGATGAAGTGAGGCTCTCCCGCGGACTCACTCATCCGAACATATGTCGAGTCCATGACCTGGGGGTTGCGGGCACGTTGCACTTTCTGTCGATGGAGTATATCGACGGCGAGAATCTACAGGCGCTCCTGCGTCGTATCGGACGATTGCCTGTTGCCAAGGCGGCCGAGCTTGGACGGCAGATGGCCGCTGGACTCGCGGCCGCTCACCAAGGCGGCGTGCTGCATCGCGATCTGAAACCGGCGAATGTAATGATCGACGGTCGCGGTCATGCCCGCATCACCGATTTCGGACTGGCCTGCGCGATGGAGAGCAAGTCACAGCCGACCGGTCCCGTGGGAACTCCCATCTACATGGCGCCCGAGACCTACTTGCGTCATGTGACGAGTGTATCGAGCGACATCTATTCCCTGGGGCTAATTCTGTACGAGATGTGCGTCGGGAAGCGATATTGTCGCGCAACGACGGCCGAACAGCTGCGAGAACATCACGAGAATGCGGTGGCGCCGGAACTCTCGGAACTACAGCCAGACTGCGACCCGGTGCTCGCCCGACTCATCGTACGCTGTCTCGACCCCGATCCCACTCAACGACCAGCGTCAGTCGCGGAGGTGATCTCGCTATTGCCTGGGGGAGACCCTCTGGCGGCGGCGCTCGCCGCGGGCGAAACCCCATCACCCGAGATGGTCGCAGCGGCGGGCTCGGTGCCTCCGATTCCTGTCAAGTGGCTCGGAGGATTGAGTGCTCTCTTAGTCGTGGGCTTGATGCTGGTTGTGGGGTTGAGCTTCTGGGCGTTTCGCACTCGCCATTTCGAGCACCCGCCAGCGGTCTTGGTCAATGGCGCTCGCGAATGGCTGGAAGAGTGGGGCTATCACACGGATTCCAGGTATGAGGCATGGGGCTTTGCGCTCGATCGCCCTCGGCTCCGCCATTGGACCGCAACCAGTGGCGTGGGTGAGAGTGCAGAACGACCGGCAGGCGCGTACTTCTGGTACCGTTCAAGTCGGTTGCCCATGGCGCCTTTCGCGCCCGATTGGGCCGGGGATGACTTCCTGACGATCGACGAGCAACGTCCGGCGATGGCCACGCCTGGCATGACTCATTTGCAACTCGATTTGCAAGGGCGGCTGGTTGGTTTGCGAGTGATTCCCGAGTCGCAATCGGAGGTGGAACCGCGTGACGCGGCCGCGAAACCGGTGGAACAGGGCGAGTTGAACGAGCGGGTGTTGGCCGCGGCGGGGTTGACCGCGGAAGATCGCGAGCGACTCAAACCCCAGGAGCCGAGTTTTCTGCCGCCCATGTTCGCCGACCGTCGATTGGCTTGGGTGGGTGAGGATGTGGCCGGCGTAAAGGGACAGTTGGAGGTGCTGTACGCTGAGTTACAAGGGATGCCTGTCTATTTCGAGCAGTGTTTTCCGTGGACGGCGGCTGCTTCTCGCGAGACCTCAAGCTCCGCGGGAGTGGGCATTCGAGCGGTGTTGGTTGCCGTGTGGATTCCCTTGTTGCTGGTGAGTGGCCTGGTGATGGCCGTGAGGAACTGGCGAGCGGGTCGCGGCGATAAGCGAGGCGCACAACGCGTCGCCTGCTTTCTGGCAGTGACTGGTCTGGTGCACTGGTTCTTGAGCGGAAACCATGTCGCGTCTCGACATGAACTAGATCAATTGCTCACCGCGTTAGCCGGTGCGGTATTGTTGGGCGCGATCGTTTGGATGGGGTATCTGGCCATCGAACCGACAGTGCGAAGGAACTGGCCACAGACGTTGGTCAGTTGGACGAGATTGGTATCGGGCCGAGTGTACGATCCGCTGGTGGGGCGCGATGTTCTGATCGGGATCACCGTTGGAGCCTGGGTGGCGGTCGGCAAGTGGTGCCTGGTGGTAATCCCAGAGGGCCTAGGATGGTCGAGTTACGCGTTTCCTAACGTGATCAATTTGGCGCCGCTGCACAGCACGCGCGCCGCGCTGGGGGAACTGACGGTCGCGGTCTGCTTGTCGGTGTTGTACGGGCTGTTTTTTCAACTGCTGTTCTTGATGGTGTTGAGGATCGTGTTGCGTCGTTGGTCGCTCGCAGTGGTGGTATTCGTGGTTTTTTTGTCGACTCAAGTGGCCGTCCAGTACCAGCCCATGTCGCTGGCCTGGGGACTCACGTGCATCGAGATGCTGGGTTGTGCGTGGTTGTTCTTGCGAGTTGGTTTGTTGTCGGTGGTCGTCATGCATTTCACTCGGTTAATATGCAAGTGGCCGTTGACGTGGGATCTGTCACAATGGCAAGGCGACGCCAGTCTGATCGCGCTGGGAGCGATCTTGGGACTCGCAGTCGCCGCCTTCGTTGCCGCCAGCGGACGACGCATCTCGCTGGGTTAAGTTGAGATGGGGTTGGGAGAGAGTTGTTTTTGACGTCGTGAATGGATCGATCACTTTCCGCGAGTTATCAGTCATGGACCCTTCCGAACATTCGGTATCGCTGTGGATCGAGAAGTTGAAGCAAGGGGACCAGGAGGCGGTCGGTCCACTGTGGAGCCGTTACTTCGAACGGCTCGTGCGAGTCGCGGGCAAGAAGATGGGGTCCGCTTCCCGCCGAATCGCCGACGAGGAGGATATTGCGGTCAGTGTGTTTCAGAGCCTCTGTCGGGGCGCCGCCGAGGGGCGATTTCAGATTCTGGCAGACCGCGACGATTTGTGGAAACTGCTGGTGGCGATCGCGGGGCAAAAGGCCGTCGATCAGATCCGGCGGCAAGTGAGCTTGAAACGCGGCGGCGGCGAGGTTCGCGGCGACTCGTTGTTCGGCAACGACCAGTTCGATGGTCCGAAGGGGTTTGAGCAGTTCTTGTCAGCGGAACCAACTCCCGAGTTTCTGGCAATCATCGAAGAACAGGAACAACGGTTGTTCGGACTCTTGCGCGACGATGTGCAACGACAAATAGCTCGTCTGCGGCTCGAGGGTTACACCAACGAGGAAATCGCGAAGCAACTAGACATCTCGCTGCGGACCGTCGAGCGAAAGTCGACGATGATTCGCGAAACCTGGGGACGAGAGTTGAACGAGGAAACGTGACGGCGACTTGGACGCCAACGAAAAAAGGCCCACACGAGGTGGGCCTTCAGGAAGGATCGAGATTGGGGGGGAGAGGCTCAGTCAACTCGTTCCAGTCGGGTCACCGAACCGCGGTCGTTGGTCAGGAGCAACTGATTTCCCTGGAATCGGGCCATGTACCACTGACCGTTCAGGTTCAGTTCGCCCTGGCTCCAGGTGGTTAGTCGGAGCACCTCCGACACGGGACGAGCACGGTAATAGTTGCCGGTGGTGATGCGTGTGGTGGCTCCATTCGAGCGAAAGGAGTATTCGACCTTGGCAGCACCGTCGATTCCTGGCGGCGTGAGCACGCGCCACTGACCGATGAACCCTGGGGGGAGGCGGTTCAGGGTGGATTGGTTGCGCCCACGCTCGAAGCTCGGGAAGCGATCCTGGCTCCGTTCGCTCCGCTCGTAATCGAATTCATCCTCGTAGTCCTCCTCGAAGTCGTCATATTCGTCTTCATAGTCTTCTTCATAGTCTTCCAGTTCGTCGGCGATCACGTCGAAGACGTCGCGAACGATGCCCGAGATGCGATTGGAGCGATGTTGGGCTTGGGCGGAGGTGGTGGTGAGGCAAGAGGCGAACAGGGCGAGCAGAGTGGCGGCGGCGATTTTCAGGGAAGTCGACATGGTCAGGGTCCTTTCAGGCGAGCGGTTAGGTTGGGTGGTTTTGTCGAGCGTCACTTGTCTCGACACTTTGAGCCCGTAAATCCGGGCGACCAACCGCCACCGAATTCGAAAAATCTACTTCTGGGCCTTTTCGCAGCGAAAGACTGGGGTTTGCTGACATGGGCGCCAACGGAAAAAGGCCCACACGAGGTGGGCCTTCAGGAAGGATCGAGATTGGGGGGGAGAGGCTCAGTCAATTCGTTCCAGTCGGGTCACCGAACCGCGGTCGTTGGTCAGGAGCAACTGATTTCCCTGGAATCGGGCCATGTACCACTGACCGTTGAGGTTCAGTTCGCCCTGGCTCCAGGTGGATAGTCGGAGCACTTCCGTCACGGGACGAGCACGGTAGTAGTTGCCGGTGGTGATGCGTGTGGTGGCTCCATTCGAACGGAAGGAGTATTCGACCCTTGGGGCGCCGGTCATTCCCGGCGGCGTGAGCACTCGCCACTGACCGATAAACCCTGGGGGGAGGCGGTTCAGGGTGGATTGGTTGCGCCCACGCTCGAAGCTCGGGAAGCGATCCTGGCTCCGTTCGTTCTGTTCGTAATCGAATTCGTCCTCATAGTCCTCTTCGTAGTCGTCATACTCGTCTTCGTAGTCTTCTTCGTAGTCTTCCAGCTCGTCGGCGATCACGTCGAAGACGTCGCGAACGATGCCCGAGATGCGATTGGAGCGATGTTGGGCTTGGGCGGAGGTGGTGGTGAGGCAGGAGGCGAACAGGGCGAGGAGGGTGGCAGCGGCGATTTTCAGGGAAGTCGACATGGTCAGGGTCCTTTCAGGCGAGCGGTTGGGTTGGTTGGTTTTGTCGAGCGTCACTCGTCTCGACACCTTGAGCCCGTAAAGCCGGGCGACCAACCGCCACCGAGTTGGAAAAAAGTCCGAGACCACCACTTCGGCTACCAACCTTCTTGGTTCTAGAATGGTGTTCATGACCACATCACCCATTCACAGCGGCGTCGATTTCGAGCGGCTTGGCAAGCAGCACGGGCATCTCTACATCCCCTATTCGTATAACCTGGGCGGATGGGCGAATTTGATGGTTCCCATCACGGTGATCAACCGTGGAGGTCCTGGGCCCACGGCGCTGGTGATGGCGGGAAACCATGGCGACGAATACCCAGGGCAGGTGGCGATACTGCGGCTGTGTCGCGAATTGGACCCGGAACAGGTGTTGGGGCGGCTGATCCTGATTCCCTGTTTGACAGTTCCCGCGTCGAAGGCGATGACTCGGCTGTCCCCCTTGGACGGCAAGAACTTCAACCGGTGTTTTCCGGGGCGGCCTGATGGAACGCCCTGCGATGTACTGGCTCACTATCTGTCGTCGGTGTTGTTTCCGTTGGCCGATATTGTGGTCGACATTCACACGGGTGGGCGGAGTATGGACTTCTACCCCTGTGCTCACATGCACTTCGTGCCTGACGCCGAGCAGCGACGGCAGATGATTGCTGGCACCGAGGCTTGGAATTCGGATTTCGCGTTTGTGTATGCGGATGTGGCGGGAAGCGGCCTGTTGCCGGTCGAGGCGGAACGGCAGGGGAAGATCGTGATTACGACGGAGATGGGAGGGGGAGAGCCGGTCTCCGCGGGGGTGCATCGACTCACTCAGCATGGCCTGCGCAACGTCTTGGTGCACTTTGGCGTGTTGGCGGGTCGAGTGCAGACGCGCGAAGAGCTCGGAATCAAACCCGTGCGATGGGTGCAAGCGCTGGATCGCGAGGACTATCGTTTCGCTCCGGAATCGGGCATCTACGAAAACCTGGTCGATCTAGGGGCCAACGTGTCGGCGGGCGAGCGAGTCGGGCAGATTCACTTCTTGGAACGCCCCGATCGCGAACCGACCCCCGTGTTCGCCCCTTCGGCAGGAGTGCTGATCGGCAATCGAGGCCCCAGCGTCGTGGCTCAAGGCGACTGCGTGGCCTGCATCGCCCACGACGTCGATCTGTCGACGCTCAAGGGATAGAGGATTGTGGCACGAGTTACTCTCGCGACGACATTCACGGCGGGATTGAAGATGGTCGTTTCCCATTGGCTTTGTTAGGATGCGACTAGGATGCAACCCGTTTTCATTCGGACAACTTGAACTGTGGAGTCGTCGTCATGAGCACGGTTGACCTCATTCGCGAGCAATTGCTAACGTTGCCTGTTCGCGAGCGCGCGACGCTCGCGACTCTGCTGCTGGCAAGCCTCGAAGCGGAGCCGCTGGACGGTTCTTCGCAACAATCCTGGAAAGAAGAGGCGGAGTCGCGGTCGCAGGCCTACTCGCAAGGGCAGTTGACGGCGAGTGACTGGCGCGAGTCGGTGGACCGGATTCGTCAGGTCTTGGCGCAAAGACGTAAACCGTGAAACTGCGAATTTTGTCGACCGCCGAGGCGGAGGCAACTGAAGCTGCCTGCTGGTACGATGAACAGTCGATCGGACTGGGCGAGTTGTTTCTCGCGGAATACGTCGCCGCGCTCTCGGCCATCGAAGTCGATCCTCTTCGATTCGGTCTCTTGGAGACGGAACCGGCGGGGCGATTCCGACGGTGTATTCTCAGGCGATTCCCTTATGCTGTGGTCTTCGAAATACTTCCCGAAGAGGTTCTGGTGCTCGCCGTCGCCCACACCAGCCGACGGCCAGGTTACTGGCGCGACACTCGGACCATAACCTGACGAGTCGCATGAACGCGCTGCTGGGCGCGCTCGATGTCTCTACGAAGGCTGTCAGCCTTCGTTCACCGTAGCCGCGCTGCCAATAGAAGTTTGAATAGGCATGCACTCGCGCGCGAATAGCTTCGTCCAGTCGAGGTTCGCGATTCTTGGTGCTGAACACCAGATGCGCGTAGAGTTTGGTCAGGGATTGCGGCACGAGTTAGTCCCTCGGCGAGGATGAGTTCCGTGAGTCGTCGCACTCCAATTCGAAGGCCAGCGGTCTTCGGACATCGTAGCCTAGGGCAACGCCCTAGGAAGCTGGGCATCTCGGCATCCAGGGGCGTTGCCCCTGGCTACGGTGAGCTTGGCCGTTGGCCAAGTTTTGCGGTTGGCACAGCAGACTGTCGCAGCAGACTGTCAAATCACATCGTCACAGCGACATCAGATATCTCACGAGGGCGGCGAGATCTTCGTCGGTGTAGGTGGCGTCATTGGGGTGAGCGTGGTCGCGGAAGACGGCGTTCAAACTTGTCGCTCGGCCGTCGTGCAACCAGCGACTGAGTTGGCTCGCTCCGCGCAGCGATGGCGGATTGAATTTCTTCAAACCGAGTTCATCGACAAGTCCCACGTCAAACGACTCGTGCGATGCATACACCAGCGGCGGTATATGACACTCGCCACATCGTCGCGTTTCAAACACGCGAGCTCCACGCTCCAGCAACTCGCGGTCGAGAGCATCTCGCGGTTCCTGCGCCACGGGTGGCGGAGGCGCTAGCGTGTGCAGGAATGCCACCATGTCCGACGCCTGCTGGAAGGTTGCTCGATCCGAGTGCATCGTCGAACGCAGCGACTGCAACGACTGATCGTGAAGACTCGCTTGCAATCCATTCCAACCCCAGCGATACGTGAAGCCCGTGCCGAGCAAAGTCGGAGTACGCTTGGGAGCTCCGAACGTCCCATCACCGCTCGTGTCCGCCAACCCGCTTGTCGTATGCCCACGCACGTGACAACTGTGACAACTTAAGAAACCACTCGCCGAAAGGCTGGCATCGAAAAACACCCGCTCGCCGCGCTCGGCCGGCGATAAAGGTCCCTCGGGGGATAAACGGATCACACGCGGCGGAGTTTGCTTGGTCAGATCGACGATTGAGATTGAATCGTCCAGCGAGTTCACCACGGCTAGTTGCTTGCCGTCCACGAGCGGCGCCACGATCGTCGGTCGAGTTCCCACGGGAATCCGCCGCACTCTCCCCTGCTCTACGGGGCCTTTCGAGGGCTCGATGATAAGCAGTTGATTGCGGCCTCCCACCGCGACCGCTCGCAACGATTCGTCCCTGACAATTCCCCCAGGATCTCCCGCACCGTTTACGAATGTCCCTGTGAACTCGTCCAACCGCTGCACTCGACGAGCCGCGTTCCAGGTCTCGGGGGATTTAGACAGTGTTTCCAGTGAGAGCTCACTCCACTCATTCCTGATCAAACGCCCCGACACGATCGCGTCGCGTGTGATGGGTATGCGAGGCTCGAGAGTTTGATGAACGAATGCCAAGGTGCTGGAATCGGGCGAGAGCGCAAGCCCTCCGATGTTCTGCAACGGCAACACGGCGACGCTCTGAATTCGTGGACGAGTGGCATCAATGATCGCGAGGTGACCGCCGAAGGCGTCCGCCACCGCGACTCGTCCTCCTGGTAGCCAGCACTGCAAGTTTGGAGCAAACGGAAGTTCGATCGAGCTATCTGCACTGGTCGGATCTGATCTCCCAGGAGTCCTAGTCTCGACTTGTTTCTGGGAATCGCCAACCGCCTTCGCACGGTGCTGCCGCTCCTTGAGTGACACAAGCTGCCAACGATGCGACCACAAACCAGCAATGCCGGCGAACTGACCCGTGGGATCAACAGCCACCGAGTATGCCCCTTCGACGACGGGTTGTCGTCCTAGCACAAGCCAACGCCCCGCCTCTCGCCGCAGCACGATCAATTCACTACGCACGGCATCGGTGGCTAGTAGAAGTCCCGCAGACGTGGGGCCCGCGAGTCCCGTGAGTTGCTCGGCGACCACCAACTCCTGTTCGATACGACCGGATGCGACATCGACGAACATCAGCCGACCAGAACGACTCATCGCGACCGCCAACCGCTTCCCCTGGTCGAGCGTCACGGCAGCGATGGGAACCTGAATGCGCGGAACCGTGCGTGATGCAGGTGCGCCCTCGACCCCAAGTGGATACGTGGGAACCAACAAGGCGAATAGGATGGCGAGCCGACAAGCTCGGCTCAGCCCTTGGTTCGATCGATCAAGCATGAGTGTCGAGCGGCGTCGGTCGGCGCGCCGGAGAGAGGCTGAAAGGCCAAATCAATTCGCTCTTCGGTTACTCGAACTTGCGTGTAACCGGGTCGGAACTCGGCGAGATTGTAGCCGGGCGCCTTTTGTTCCCGCAGTTTTCGATCCTGATTATACAGTGCGGATGGGAAGCAGATTTCATGCACCGGCTTGTGATCATCCCAGCCGCGGACTCCGTTATGAAAATGACCGTGAAAGAGCGCGAGCACCACGTCGCGTCTATGTTCGAGAAGGAAATAAAGGGCCGTCTGACCGTCGGTCGGCTTGATGTACCAACCGCGATCAGGATGGAGATTCTTGTGAGCCGGCACGTGCATGCACAGAATGACCGCACGGCCATCGTGAGCTGCCTCGCCGCACTTCGAGTCGATCCACTCCAACTGTTGCGAGCTCAGAAAGCCGTCGTGTGATTCGGGGCGAGCGTTGTTGATCAGCAGTAGACGCAGCCAATCGAGTTCGACCTGCGTGTCGATTTGAGGACGCAGATGTTTAGCGAAGAGTTCCGCGGGATCGTGATTACCGGGAATCTCGTGCACGGGCTTCCCAATCGAATCGCGGATCTCCTTGTAGATCGCGTACTGAGGTTCGCGTCCTCCGTCGACCACATCGCCCAAGTGGATTACTTGCTGACCTGGAGTCTTGGTCAATTCGCGTGCGGTGGACTCCCATTGAGTGCGAGCCGCTTCCTGATCGCGATAGCCTAAGTGCGTATCGGTGATGATTGTCAGCTCGATCGGCTTTCGGGGGGTGGCCGCTGCGCAACGATGGGCAAGAGGAAGAGAATAGGTGAATCCTCCCACGGCCAACAGGTTGGAGAATGACCGCCTGTCCAATGCTTGCATCGTGGTTTTCCTCGTGCAGGAACTGTTCTCGCGCAGTGGCTTTCCTCATTCAATCGCGAAGAAGAAACACCGCCGTTACCGACCCGCCCAAACTTGTACGATCTGCATAAGCACTTGAACGGCTTGTTCCATTTCATCCAGGCAAGCCCATTCGAGGGGCGAGTGGGGCGAATGCTGGCCGGTGGAGAGATTGGGCGTTGGCAGGCCGCGAGCGGTGAGTTGCGAGCCGTCGGTGCCGCCGCGGACGATCGTCTGTTTGTAGGGTTTTCCAAGACGGCGAAACGCCTCTTCGGAATACGCGACCGCTCGCGGTTCAAGCTGCAAGCCATCCCCGAGATTGCGATACTGGGGACGCACATCGACATCGATGGAAACTCCGGGAAAGTCCGTCTCGACGGCGCGCGCCGCTTGGCGAATCCGTTCCGCCTGTTCCGCCAGCGCCGCCGTGCGGAAGTCTCGCAGCAGGATGCGAAGCGTGACTTCGGCCACTCCGCCGTCGATATGGTATGGATGCAGAAACCCATCGCGGCCATCAGTCGTTTCGGGGGCCAGGGTTTGTCGAGGCAAACGATCGATCAATGCGGCGGCGGCGCGTACGGCGTTGACCATGCGCCCCTTGGCGATCGATGGATGAATATTGATTCCCGTCACCTTGATGGTGGCAAGATCGGCCGAGAAAGTCTCGACGTCGATCTCGCCGGCGCCAGCGCCATCGAGCGTATAGGCGACTTGAGCGCCGAGTCGTTGGAGGTCGACATGATCGACTCCATGTCCGATCTCCTCGTCGCAAGTGAACAGAACCTTGACGGGTCCGTGCGGGATCGACTTGTCTTCCATCAGTCGAGCCGCCATTTCGACGATGACGGCGATGCCCGCTTTGTCGTCGCCTCCCAGCAGGGTCGTGCCATCCGTGGTGATCAAAGTGCAGCCCAGCAGCGAAGAGAGTTCCGGCGAGTCGGCGACGCGGATGACTTTGGTGGGGTCGCCGGGCAGGCGGATGTCTCCGCCTTGATAGTTGTGGATCACTTGCGGTCGTACGTTCTTGCCGGTTGTCTCGGGGGACGTGTCGACATGCGAGTTAAAAGCGACGATGGGAACGGTTTCGGAAACGGTGGCGGGCACCGTTCCCCACACTAAACCGTGTTCGTCTTGAGCTACGTCGCTGAGCCCGATTTCCTCGAGTTCGCGGACGAGTAGTTTTCCCAATTCGAGTTGGCCGACCGAACTGGGGTAGGTCGTCGAGTCAGGGTTGGCGGTCGTGTCGACGACGACATAGCGGAGGAATCGTTCAAGAAGTCGGGACATGGTGGGGCGTCGGGGTTAGGGAAAGTCGTTAAGCTGGTTCCATCATGGCGGTCGGTTCGCGCGAAGAAAAGAGGTTACTCCATGGCAGGCAATTCCGTTCGATTCCTGGTATTCGACGTCGAGAGCGTCGCGGACGCGTTGCTGGTCGCGAAACTGCGCTACCCGGCCGAGTCGCTCTCGCCCGCGGATGCGGTGCAGAGATACCGAGCGGAATTGCTGGAACAGAATGGATCGGACTTCATTCCGTATACTTTCCAATTGCCCGTGGCGATCGTGGTCGCCAAGGTGGGGCCAGACTATCGATTGCTCGACCTGGTGTCCTTGGACGAACCGCAGTTTCGTGCGCATGTCGTTACCGAAAAATTCTGGAAGGGTTGGGAGGCGTACAAGTGTCCCACGCTTGTCACCTTCAATGGTCGTACGTTCGACATTCCGCTCTTGGAGCTAGCAGCCTTTCGGTATGGGCTGCCGCTGCAACGCTGGTTCGCGGTGAATGCCAAGACGTATGACCAGCCGCGGAATCGCTACAACTTGGATTCGCACTTGGATCTGAACGACGTGCTGACGAACTATGGCGCGTCGCGATTCAATGGCGGCCTCAATCTGGCGGCCAACCTGCTGGGAAAACCGGGTAAGCTGGATATCAAGGGGCACATGGTCCAGGACTTGTACGAACAGGGCAAGCTGGCTGAAATCAGCGATTACTGCCGCTGTGATGTGCTCGACACGTACTTCGTCTTCCTGCGAACATCCGTCCTGATGGGGCAGTTGTCGTTGGATGACGAGCAGAAGTTGGTGAACGAGGCAAAGCACTGGATTGCCGAGCGAGCTGGCGCGACGCCAGCCTACCGGCTGTATCTTGAACACTGGGGCGATTGGCCGAATCCTTGGGAGAAGTAAAGGCGAATCATGATGAAGATACTCTGTTCCACAACGCGATTAGCCGTCCTCTTGCTCGTTGCTCTGGGAACCGCGAACGCTCGCGGCGATGGTCCGGCGGACAACGATCCCACTCGCGTGCGTCGCTTGCCCAAGCTGGGCGTTGAAGTGCCGGCGGACAAGCGAAAGACGCTGGAAGAAGGGTTAGAGAAGCTCGGCAAGACCATCGAGGAGGTGCGGCAGCGCAAGGACGAACTGGCTCGTGAACTGTGGCCCGATGCCGCGATTTACCACAAGGCAGTCGCCGATGCGCTCGCCTATCAGGAGTTCCACCAGCCGAAAGAGATCGACGACGCGGTCAAGTTGTTGGAGATTGGCCAGCAGCGAGCCGAACAACTGCTCGGGGGACTGGCGCCGTGGGCTTCCGCGACCGGTCTCGTAGTTCGAGGCTATGTCTCTCGCCTGGATGGCTCGGTGCAACCTTACGGCTTGGTCGTGCCGCCTAGTTATACCGACCGCGGCTCGGGCCGATTTCGGCTCGACCTGTGGTTTCACGGTCGCGGCGAAGTGCTGACGGAAGTAAACTTCTTGCGGGATCGAGCGTCCAACGCGGGTACATTCCGGCCCGCGGATACGATCGTCCTTCATCCCTACGGTCGCTGGAATAATGCCTTCAAGTTGGCGGGCGAAGTCGATGTGCTCGAAGCGCTCGAGTCAGCTCAACGACGCTATCGAGTCGACGAGGATCGCATTGCCGTGCGAGGCTTTTCCATGGGCGGCGCTGGCGCATGGCATTTTGCCGTCCACTATCCCGACAAGTTCTTCGCGGCGAATCCCGGCGCTGGATTCTCCGAGACTCCTGACTTTCTGCGCACGTTTCAGAAAGAAACGCTGAATCCCATGCCATGGGAACGCCAACTCTGGCGCCTTTACGATTGCAATGAATGGGCCGCGAATCTCGCGCATCTGCCGACGATCGCCTACAGCGGCGAGAACGACTCGCAGAAACAAGCCGCGGACATCATGGAGAAAGCACTGATTCCCGAGAACCTGCGATTGCAGCACATCATTGGGCCCAAAACCGGACACAGCTATGAAGCTCGAGCGCGAGAAGAAGTCGAGCGACGCATGAATTCGTTGGCCATATCGGGCCGCGATCGCAATCCCAAACGCATTCAGTTCGTCACCTACACGCTGAAATACAATCGTCTGCAATGGTTGCAAGTCGACGAGTTGGCGAAGCACTGGGAACGGAGCCAAGTAATCGCGATCTGCGACGCCGCCAACCACACGATGCAATTAACCACGCAGGGCGTAACTGCCCTGACGTTGGATTTCGCCGCGGGCCAATCGCCGTTCAGTCCGTACTTTCCCGTCACGATATCGATCGATGGCTTGGCCTTCCCCGGCCCGCGTCCAGCGACGGACAAGTCTTGGACCGTGTCGCTGCATCGAGCGCCGGATGGTTGGAAACTGGGAGCGCGACCAAGCGAAGCGCTGCGCAAGCGGCACGATCTCCAGGGACCTATCGATGATGCGTTTCTCGATTCATTTCTATTCGTTCATCCTACGGGCAAGGCTTGGCATGAAACGACAGCGGTCTGGGCCGATGCGGAGATGGAACGAGCAAAAGAGCAATGGCGGCGGCACTTCCGCGGCGTGGCTCGCGTGAAGGAAGACCGAGCCATCACGGAGGAAGACATCGCGAACCACAATCTCGTACTGTGGGGAGATCCCTCGAGCAACCTCGTGTTGGCGAAGATCGCTGACCGCTTGCCGATTGGGTGGTCGAAGGAAACGATCGCGGTGCGCAATCAGAAGTATCCGTCTGATCGCCATTCGCTGATCGCGATCTACCCCAATCCACTCAACCCCAAACGCTACGTCGTGCTGAACAGTGGCTTCACGTTCCGCGAGTACACGCATCTCAACAATGCTCGGCAAGTTCCCGTGTTGCCGGACTGGGCGGTCGTCGATCTCTCGACGCCTCCCGGCACGGTATGGCCGGGCAAGATCGTGCAAGCGGACTTCTTCAACGAGCAGTGGCTGCCGTAGGGCAGTCGTTAGGCAGCCGGACGAAAAAAACTACCAGCAGACCCACTCCTGGGTAAGCGAGGCTGGAATGCGGGAAGAACTGGCTCGAATAGGCGGGGGACTTGGGCCGCCCAATCCCTAAGTCCAGTCTCGCTTACCCAGGTCGCCGCTAGCATCGATTCGATAAGGACACTCCAGGGCCACAGCGTCGGCAAACGTTGGAGGCGCTGCGCCAGGGGGAGCAAACGCGGAGGGGCTAACCCGTTTTACGCAGCGTTCGCCATTCCCTGGCCAAGGTCCATTCTGGAACCAAGTCTCGTCAGTCGCAGAGGCCTCCCGCAACGCCTTATCGATCAAAGGCGAACAGCGGAAGGCAGTCATAGCCCTTCCGCCAAACCACCGATTTCGCCCGCCTTCCGCAGCTTCGCCTTTGTTCGATAAGGTGGGTCTGCTGGTAGTTTTTTCGTCCGGCTGCCTTATGGTCGCGCTTGACGGGCAAAAGCTTCAGCCGCGGCACGATTGGGGAACGTACGGATCAGTGCCTTGGCGGAGCCGCGTGCGTCAGCCGACAAGCGACCGATGGTATCCGCGGACCACTTCTCGGCCTGCTCTCGAGTGTGAAAGACATTCGCTTCGCGGCGAGGACGATTGCCGGCGCCGCTGGTGACGATGGCGGCGAAATGAGGCAGATCGGCAAAGGGATCGACGTATGGCTGGCGCTTCAAATGAGCGACCAGCTTTTGTTCGATGCCTCCCAAGTCGTTGCCCATAGACTTGGTGAAGGCCGCCAAATTGGCTCGACAAATGCCGGGAGCCTCGATTCGAGTTTCCCCTTGGAGCGGTCCGAGGCGACTGGCCTCGGACAAGAGCCGTTGAAACTCGGGACGGTGATTTTTCGCCAAGTGATGCACCAGGGCCCAGGCCGAGGCATAACCGGTTGATGTGAGACGACCGGCAAGAACCGTATGTTCGATCATCTGACCGTCGGCCGAGTCGCTGTCGCGGCTCTTCAGGTAGTTCTCCAACTCGAACATGCGCGAGTCGTTGATTTGACCGGCCCCTTTCCAACGGAGCTTCTTTCCGGGGGCGGTTGGAGCGAGATATTCGGCTAACCCCTCGCTCAGCCACATGGGCCAGCGCGAGAGTCGCTGTTGAACACCGATGTTCCCGAGAATCTGATGAGCGCCTTCGTGGGCGATGGTGGAGAAGGCCAGTTGTAGGGCGAGTTCCGGTCGTACGCCCGCCAGCGAGTTCTCTTCGCAGAGTGCGACATAGTTCTCCAAGACGTTGTAGTACGCGATGACTCCCGGCGGCATGCGTCCAAACTGTCGGTACTCCTCCTGAGTGCGGAAGATGATGACCGGCATGGGCAACTCAGGTTCGCTCGCGGGCAGCTTCATCAACTCGGCGAACCCCATCAAACCCGGCACCATCGATTCGAGCATGCGAGCAGTGACGGTGGTGAACTCGTCGCTTCCATTGGAGACGAAAACAAAGTGGCGAGAATTGCGTACTCGAAATCGAGCGAGCGGACCTTGCGCCAATTGTTCGCCAATGCGGTCAGGCGACGCGGGGGCAAAAGGACGGTCGGTCGGCGACACGTCGCGAGTTGGGTGGGTGACAATTCGACCGTTGGGCAACATAACCGCCAAATAATCCCCGACTTCCACCAGGACTCGCCCGACCACCGGTTCCGGATCGCTCGCCACAACGACTCGACGGCCGCCACTCGCTCGCATGGGACCGGGTGGCAAATCGAGTCCGAACTGTTGGGGGTTGACGATGGCCTCCGGCGGCACCTGCGCAAGCGCTGGAAATTCGGCCCAGATCCATGTCAGTAGAAATGCCGCAACCAATTTAATGGCAAATGTTTGCGATGACCGCGTCGCTAGTTGGCCCGGACGAAGATGCGAATGACCCGTCGGGCAACACGGTGTGAGCATAAACCAACTCGAATGAGTGACCTGACTCGGCCCCGATGTGAAAATAGGAAAAGATTAACGGATTCCGCAACCACATCCTATCTTACGGGGTTACAAGGTTAGCTGGGTGATCGGTCCGTGGCAATGTTGCGCGCTGAAGACGCCAACGGAAACGGTTTCCCGGCCTAGGTTTCTCAATCTCTTGAAGGTGATTCGGAACGCCGATCCCAGAATAGTTCGCAATCAGGCGACTGCTTTTCTGAGCGGCAGGGGCAGGATTCCCTCCCTCGGATGGCCTTGGTTTCCGGAGAGTCTCGAGTGGCTTGAGAATGCCAATTACGATGTTTTCGGTCTGGTTTCGCAGGACGTCACGACCTCGACCGTGGTCCCAATAGAACCGTGTGGTTTTGACAGAATCGACGAGGTGTCCTTTGGCCGTTACTCGGTTAGTCGTCGCGAGTCGCTGGCTTACTGTTCCAGTCTTCGCCCGCTCGGTCGTCGTGTCGGCTGCCTTGGCAGCGTGCCTGACAACGGGACAGATTCAGGCCGCCGATCCCGCATTTGTGGGAGGGGTCGCTTTGGCCCTGGATGGCGATGTCGCGAAACAACTGGGGTTGTCCCCGGAAGTACTCGAGAAGCTGCAGGCGATCGCCGATCAGCGCGAGAATCAAGCCTTGGAGTTGGCGTTGAAGATCAAGGATCTCCCCGCCGACCAGCAGGCGTTGGAACTCAAGCCGTTTGTCGCCGAGTCGGAGAAATTGGGGTTCGCGCTGTTAACCGACGAACAGCGGCTGCGTTTATCCCAAATCCGTGTCCAGCGAGCGGGCTTGAGTTCCTTGGGCGATCCCGCGGTTGCCGAGCGAGTTGGCCTGTCGGAAGAACAACGACAGGAGGTGGCTCGCTTGCTGCAGAGTCGCACGGTCGAGATGGCGCGTGGCACGACGGCCGAGCGGGAATTGGCAAAAGCGAAGTATGAACGCGATTTGGCTTCGAAGCTGAGCAAAGAGCAACGCGTGGCATGGGACCAGTTGGCTGGGTTGGCTGCCGTTGCGGTCGCTCAAACACCCGAGGGTAAGCCGGCGGATGCAAAACCGGCTGATGCAAAGCCGGCCGAGGACGCCAAGCCTGAATCTTCAAAGCCGATGACGACGACGCCGGCGAGCAAGCCGGGCGATGCGGGAATGTCAAAGCCGGCAGCCGTTGCCGTCGCGCCTGGCGACCGCCGCTTGAAGTTCAATTTCCGATTCGCTCCTTGGAAAGACGTGCTTGACTGGTTCGCGACTCAAGCTGATCTGTCGTTGATTCTGGATTCGCCGCCGCCTGGCACATTCAACTACACCGACACTCGCAGCTACACGCCCGAAGAAGCCATCGATCTGATTAACGGCGTGTTGTTGACCAAGGGTTATGTGCTGATCCGGCGCGAGCGGCTGGTGCTGCTGTTGAATCTGGAAGACGAGTTGCCTGATCCGATCATCGAGTTGGTGACGCCTGAAGAGTTGGACAATCGTGGTCGGTTCGAGTTAGTACGCTGCCTGTTTCCGATCAAGAAGCTGACGCCAGAAGAGGCGGAGAAAGAGATTTCCAAGCTGGTGGGCCCGCAAGGCAAGGTGATGCCGCTGGCTCAATCGAAACAGTTGTTGATTCGAGAGACAGCGGGTCGTTTGCGAGCGATTCGTGATTTGATTGCAGCCGTCGAGGATCCCGAGGCGAATCGCAATGATCGTTTGACGGTCATTCAACTCAAGAACGTCACCACGGACGAGTTGCTGATTGCCGCTCGACCGCTGTTGGGCCTCCCCGACAATCTCAACTCGGCGCCCGACGGGTCGATTCGAGTTTCGCCGGACGCCCTGAACTCTCGGCTATTGGTTTCTGGCAAACCGGACCGTGTCGAAAAGTTGGAAGAGATCGCCAAGCTGTTGGATGTTCCGTCGGACAAGATGGCGGACGCGAAGCCAGTTGAGCAACCGCAATTGGAGATTTATCCCACGGGCGGCGCCGACTCGAACGCCGTGCTGCTCGTGATGCAAACGTTGCTAGCTGGCCAGACTGATGTGCGGTTGGCGGTCGACCCCAAGACTGGCAACCTTGTAGCGCTGGCCACTCCAACGCAGCACGCCACCATTCGCGCCACGCTGACCGAGATGCAGAAGGACGCGAGCGACATTGAGGTGTTTGTGTTGCGTCGAGCGGACCCGCAAACGGTGATGGTCGCGATCAATAAGTTGTTTGGCGGCGATGAAAAGGGCGCCGGCGCGGGAGCGCCGAAAGTCGAGAGCGATTCGACGACTCGTCAATTGTTCGTGCGCGGTACGCCGGCTCAGATCACTCAAGTCCGGTCGCTGCTGGAGAAGATGGGCGAAGGCGATACTGTGACGCCTGGCGAAGAGATTAGCGAGCGGGGAAATGTTCGTACGATCCCGCTGAGTGGTCGTGCGGCGGAAACCGTTCTGCAGCAGATCGAAACTCTTTGGCCGACCGTGCGAACCAATCGCATCCGAATCGTTCGGCCGGCAGGCGATACCTCGGCCCCATCAGCGTTCAAGGTGCGCAATCACGACACCGAAACTCCGCTGGAAGAGACGCCGCGTACCGAGCAGGCTGTGCCCAAGGAACTGCAGGAGTTGCGTCAGTTGCTGGGCCCCGATTTTCCGCTCGAGGATTTCTTGCCTCGCGACGGTTTCCGAGGGCCTGCGAAACCGTCGAAGCCGGCGCCCGCGACGCCGAGTGAGAAAGTGAAACCAACGCCGAGCGAAGGTTCCCCTGGCGAAAAGGCGAGCGAAAACACTGGCGACAAACCGTCGACGCCGCCCGCCGCGCCCAAGGTGTTGCCGCCAGCGCCACGAAACGCTCAACGAGGACGTTTGGCGCTGGATCAGTTGTTAGCTTGGCAGAATCCTCAAGCGCCGACAGGAGCAACTCAACCGACCCCAACTCCCGGCACGCCGACTCCTGGCACGCCGACTCCTGGTGCTCCCACGCCAGGAACGACGCCGCCCGCGACCTCGGGAGAAGCGAAGTCGGCTCCTAGAAAGTACATTCCGCCTATTCGGGTCAAGGATGCGAAGAAGGCGGGCGATTCGAACGAAGAGCCGGCCGAGATCGTGATCACCGTGCAACCGGGTGGAATCGTGATTGCTTCGCGAGACACCGAGGCGCTCGACGCGATCGAGTCGCTGTTTGCGACTCTGGGCGACGGCGTTTCTGGCGCCGGAGGTAAGGAGTTCACGGTCTTCTACCTGAAGTACGCGTCGGCGCCGGTCGCCGGCGCCTTGGTCCAAGAGATTTTGGCGGGGGGTGGAGCCGACGATTTGGGCGGCGGCGGTGGTGGTGGAGGTAGCCTGTTGGGCGATCTGGCGTCCGGCATGATGGGCGACATGGGCGGCGGCCTGCTCGGCGGCCTCTTGGGTGGACTAGGCGGTGGCGGCGGCGGAGGCGGTGGTGGTCTATCAAGTGGAGGACCGATCACGATTACTTCCGATGCACGACTGAACGCTCTGTTCGTCAAGGCATCGCCGGCGGACATCGACTTGATTCAGGAGTTGCTGGGGATCATTGATCGCGAAGCGGGCCCCGAGAAGGTGCAGACGAGTGCTCCGCCGCGGTTCATTCCGGTCTTCAATTCGTCGGCCGACGAAGTGGCGACCGTGGTGCGACAGCAATACGCCAACCGGCTGGTCGCCGACGCGAATCAGCAACGACAGCCATCTCCCGAAGATCTAGTTCGAGCCTTGCGAGGAGGCGGTGGCGGTGGAAGGGGGGGGCGGGACTCGCGAGCCGACACGAAGAGCGAACCGGCGAAGATCACCATCGGCGTGGATACTCGCAGCAATTCCTTGATCGTCTCGGCGCCCGAACCCGTGTTCCAGGAAATCAAGACGTTTGTCGAGCAATTGGATGCCGCGGCCGAATCGAATCGTGATGACACGATGAAGATTGTGACGCTCAAGTCGGCCAATCCGGCCTTGGTGCAACGGGCGTTGAGCACCATCACGGCGGGGAAAGCGAAACCTGCCGCGGCGACCACACCCGGCGCCGCAGGGACGGCGGGACAGCCAGGTGCGGCGCCCGCGGGACCGCCCACGGGCTTTCAACCACAACAAATGCAGGATGAAATTAGACGCCGTATCGAGTCTTTCAACAGTCAGCAGGGCGGCGGCGGACGCGGCGGCGGATTCCCCGGCGGCGGCGGATTCCCGGGTGGAGGTGGCGGTCGCCGCGGACGATAGGTACTTTCGATCGTCAGCCCCTCTCACCCAGGAGTGGGGCTGATGATCATTTTTCTGTCCGGCTGTATTAAAGTTGCGTTAAAAAGTGTCTAGTCGGCAAATCTTCGCCATTTTGACGCGACAGCTCCGTTTGCGTCGGTAAATCCTGATTTGGCGTTTTGGTGGGCTGTGTCGGTTGTCCGAAATCTACTGCATGGATAAAGGTTGTCCCTTAACTTGCATAAATGATCATCCCTTCCGCATTCGCTTCTTCAGGCGCGAAGTGGCTCGTGTGCGGTGGTGTTGCCCGCTGCTCCTGATACTCGTCTCCTTGGCCATTGGCTTCCGGCCTCAAGATTTTGCCTGGGCGCAGGAACCAGTGAGGCTGGCGAGTCCCCAGGAAGAGTTGGGATTGCCGCCAGATTCGGCCGCGATTGAACAAGAACAAGTCCCGGAACAGCCGACCCTCGATGAACTAGTCGCACGCCTACGCGAGACCGAGGCACGACTTGCGGCCATCGAGCAGCACCGGGAGATCATGGGGCCCACAACGGGATTGGTCAACGGCGAGTTTGTCAGTGTCAGCGAGAATCTCGAAGAGTATCACTTTACCGAAGCGCCGACGCGTTCCTCATCCTCTTCCTCAACTTCCTCGGGTTCTTCAAGTTCCAAGAAGTGGTATGAGAAGTACACCTTGCGCGGCTATGCCCAGTTCCGCTTTAACAATGTGCTCGACCTTGCTCCGGGCTCTGCGCCTGCTCAAGTAGTTGGCGATAGTTCGGTGGGCGTGAATCAAAGCATACTGATTCGACGAGCTCGTTTGGTGCTGTCTGGCGACGTGAACGACCATATCAGCATCTACCTGCAGCCGGACTTTGCTTCGACTCCCAACGGAAGTGTCGATGCCATCTACTTTGCCCAGATTCGCGACTGGTATGCCGACATTCACCTCGACACGGAGAAGGTGTACCGCTTCCGAGTTGGCCAGTCGAAGTTGCCCTACGGCTGGGAGAATATGCAGTCGAGTGCGAACCGATTGCCTTTGGATCGAAACGATGCGATGAACAACATGGCGCGCAATGAACGCGACTTGGGTGCGTTCTTCTATTGGACGCCTGAGTACGCCCAGGACATCTTCAAATACGTGTTGGATGAAGGCTTGAAAGGCTCAGGAAACTACGGGGTGTTTGGCGCCGGCGTCTACAATGGTCAGGGCGGTTCCTTGCGCGAGGCGAACGACGACCTGCACTTCGTTTCTCGCCTCACGCTCCCCTTCACTTGGAACAACCGGCAGATTACCGAGTTCGCGATCCAAGGCTACACCGGGATGAGCGGCGTTTACGCATCGTCGATCAGCCCTCTGGGCGTTGGACCCGCCGTACAGCCGCTCGGTACGATTGAAACCGGAACCAACGCGATTCTCGACAAGCGAGTCGGCGCGACGTTTGTGTACTATCCTCAGCCGTTGGGAATTCAGGCAGAGTGGAACGTAGGTCGAGGGCCGGCGCTAAACGATGCCCAGACGGAGGTTATCGATCGTCCATTACAGGGTGGGTACGTGCAAGTGATGTACCGCTACGAGTCGCCATGTCACGGAGAATTCTGGCCCTTTATGCGCTGGAACCAGTTCGAAGGCGGCTATAAGACCGAACGTAACTCGCCCTACAGCAAAATCGACGAATGGGAGTGGGGCGTCGAATGGCAGTTGAGCAAGTACGTCGAACTTGTTGGCATGTACACGGTGACCGACCGCACGAATACTCGTGCAAATGGAACAGCCAACACGCTGTCGTACGGACAGTTCGAGGGGCAGTTGGCGCGTTTTCAGCTTCAGGTCAACTACTAGCGCTTGGTTACTGCTAGGGGATGCACGACGGACTTCTGGTCCGTCGATTCATAGGCCGTCACCAACGGGTGGTCTTTCCGCTGGGAGTTCTTTTCCTGGTTAGACTTCTGCCGCGACCGCACTCTTCATGAAGTCGACAACTGCCTGCTCTTGAGACATTACCGCATCTAGCGATCGCATCGTCTTGAAGTTGCGAGAGTTTGTCGTTTGCGCAAGTCGATACGGAGCCGTTGAGGCGGCTTCCTTCGCGCGACCGGAAAGATCTCGCTAGCTTCTCAGCAATTTGCATGAAGTTCTGATGAAGCTCGATTTGCCGCTTTTACTGTTTGTGTCGAGCTTCCGAAGCTTAGCTTACGAGTCAGTTATGTGACAAAAGCGTAACTATCGTAATGCGCTAAAGTTTCAATGGAACGCCGAGGGTTTCATGGTTTTTTCTATACGACTCTTCGCGATCATGATCGCCGTAGCACTGTCGTTGAACTCGCTTGGTCGACTGCGAGGACAAGAGCTTGTGCGGTTGCCGCTCGAAGAACAGGAGATCGACAGAGGAGTACGGCAGGCGTCTACGATTGAAGAGTCCCCGGTGGTCGGCGAACCAAGTCTCGAGGAGCTTCTGGCTCGATTGCGGGAAACGGAAGCTCGGCTGGCGGCAATCGAGCAGCAAGGCGCCGTTCCCACTCGCGACGAATCGAGCGATGCATCAGAGTTTGTGAACACGACCGAGAATCTGGATGCGTTGGGCATGAGCCTCGCGCCTGCGGCGTCGTCAGGCTCTACGTCCTCGTCGTCGAAGTCGAAGAAATGGTACGAGAAGTACACCATTCGTGGTTACGCGCAGTTTCGTTTCAACGAAGTCTTACAAGAGCAGCCTGGCTCGGCCGCAGCCATGCACAACGGCGACAGCTCGGTGGGTGAGAACCAGAGCTTCATCATTCGTCGAGCTCGCTTGATTCTCTCGGGCGATGTCAACGATCACATCGGAATCTATCTTCAACCCGATTTTGCCTCGACGCCGAACGGTAGCGTCGATGCGATTCAATTCGCCCAGATCCGTGACTGGTATGCTGACATTCATCTGGACAAAGAGAAGGTGTACCGCTTTCGCGTCGGACAGTCGAAGGTTCCTTACGGCTGGGAAAACCTGCAATCGAGCTCGAACCGTCTTCCTCTAGACCGTAACGATGCGTTCAACAGCGCCGTGCGAAACGAACGCGATCTAGGGGCCTTCTTTTACTGGACGCCTGAGTACGCTCAAGAGACATTTAAGTACATCATGGACGAGGGCCTTAAGGGATCGGGCAATTACGGCGTGTTTGGCGTCGGTGTCTACAATGGCCAGGGCGGGTCGTTCCGAGAAGTAAACGACGACCTGCACATCGTTTCTCGGCTGACTTTGCCGATCACGTGGGAAAATGGGCAGATCACCGAGTTTGGCGTGCAGGGTTACACGGGGATGTACGGAGTTTACTCGTCGACCATCAGCCCGCTGGGAGTCGGGCCGGCGGTACGGCCCTTGGGAACGATCGAGACAGGCACGAACGGCATCATCGATAAGCGAGTTGGCGCTACCTTTGTCTATTACCCACAACCTCTGGGCATCCAGGCAGAGTGGACTGTGGGTCGCGGTCCCGCGCTCAATGAGGCTCAGACCGAAGTTATCGATCGGCCCCTCTATGGCGGTTACGTGCAGACGATGTACCGCTATGAGTCGACTTGCAACGGCGAGTTCTGGCCTTTCCTCCGCTGGAATTACTTTGAAGGAGGCTATAAGTCGGAGCGAAATGCCCCGTACTCGAAGATTGATGAGTTAGAGCTTGGACTCGAATGGCAAATCAGCAAGTACTTCGAGATTGTCGGTTGTTGGACCTTGACCGACCGGACCAACACACGGGCAATCAGCACAGCGAACACCCTCTCTTACGAACAGTTTGAGGGGCAGATCGCTCGGTTTCAGTTGCAAGTGAACTACTAGTGTTTCATCGCGGTTACGAACTGAAGTACGACGGACTTCCAGTTCGTCGGTTCGGCCCGTGTCGAATAGGCGTAAAAGTCGCGCGAGGATCGGCACTCCCTGGAGTGAATTTGACTGTCTAGGCGTGCCGGGTCGAGTTGGTGAACTTTGCGGCTGTTAGCGGTCGCGTGTCTTGCGTGGCCGCTGAGGCCCGTCTTGGAACTTGAGTCGCTTGGCGACGTCTAGTCCCAAAACAAGCTCATGCCTGCCGTGATTTTCGACGCCGCGGCGCTCGAACGCAACGCGCGGACCCGCAGCCCAGCGAACCGAAATCGGTGGCATGACGGTCGTCCAGGTTGTCGGTGTTTCATTGTCGATAATTTCTTGGGTAAGGCGTCAATCGAGATACCGGAGCATCCAGACCCCGGCTTCACATGCGTCGCGTCAACATTGCAGTGACACGATTCGGTCGAGGAGGCGGAAGAGCACCGAGTGCCAGGGATTCCAAGAGAGGAGGCGGAACACTAAACGTCTCCCGGTCTTCACGATCTGGCAAGGAACGAGCATAACCGCGTGGAGGAATGTGTCGAACTCCATGCGTAGCAGCGTGCGTTTTTCTTTCTCGTGCTTCTCTTTCCAGCGAGCATCGACCGGTATCAACAACGCCCACCAGGCTTTCAAGCTCCATGCCAACGCCGCCATGACCATGTACGCACCGTTGCTCACCATGCAACCCAACGGCATGTTCGTGGCGTGAACGCCTCCCTTGAGTTGACCAATGAGATTCTCCTGATCGCAGCGCGAGTTGGCCTCGAAGACGATCTCCTCTCGCGATACCGTGACAATGTTCGTGATGTAGAAGAAGTAACGAATCTCGTCGAATAACTCGCGTTGTCCGTCCACGCCCCTCGCTCGCGTCAGGTTCTTGCGAATAACGACGATGCGGTAAGACTTCTTGCACGCCACGGGTTGGTAATCGAACTCAGCGACATCCTCGTCCACCAGTTGAACGTCCTCGAAACCGCGTGCTTCGACGATCGGCTGCTTGCAGTTCTCGGGGCGCGCTCGCGGAGTGGTGGCCACATGGTACTTGGCCGGCCTTTTCAGCTTTCTCCAGGCGGATTCGGGCAAATCATCGGCGAGACCTTTGAGCTTTCCGCTGGCGTCCATTCCAAAGACGAACTTGACGCCCTGCGAATTCCAGCCGTCCAGAAACTCGGTCTGCGAGAAGTCGGTGTCGCCGCGCAACAGAATCTCGCGGAACCCGGCATCCTTGCAGAGCTTCACGGCGCGATCCAAGTACTCGGCAGCGTCCGCGTGCGAGGGAACGTTTCCCGGGCGATTAACCAGAAACAACGGCTCGCTCGTGTTCGCGAGGGAAACAACGAGCGGATGATAGCCCCAGACCTTCTTATACGAGTACTCCATGCCCAGCTTGCACTCTCCCAGCGTCTCGCACACCGTGCCGTCCGCGTCGATTACCGCACGATCAAAGAACTCCTGCGGTTGCTGACGCCACACTTTCACGCGGGTGTCGTTGAAGACCGCTTGCAACTCGTCCACCTCTTCGGCAACGAAGCGGCGACAGAAATCGCCAGCCGTGGTGGGGTCCGGGATTCGTTCGGCGCCCAGCGCGTCGAGATAGACCTCGTCGTTACGCAACCGTTCGAGATGCTCCAGCCGCCTGTTGCCCGCAAGCACATTGAACGCGATGTTCAGTACGTGGTCGGATTCTTGGTAGGGGCGATGCAATTTGAGGACGGAGATGCGTTGGTCAATCGCGTCGACCAGGCCAAGGCGGCGCGCCATCAAGTGCATGGCGCCAATGCCGCCCGCTGCCAGTCCGTTACCACGCCCCGACACTTCGTACTCAACGTTGCTTGCGGTGAAGGCCGGTTTCTCCTGAGGCGCCATCTCTCGTTGGCCAAGACGAGCCTCGATCCGACGCTTGCGTTTCTTGAGTTCGCGGGCGATACTGGCCTTCACTTGAAAACCTCCGTGTGCGTGTGGGTTCTTCTGTTTCGTGTACCAGAATAAACCCCGGAAACTCACGGAGGTTTTCGTGTTTTCAGGAGTTTTGTGCGGTATCTAACCGCAGGCGTAAGCTTGTTTAGGGTCTAGTCGTTACCGTTACAGACGTTACGGTGACCCCGTATTCATCAAAGTACATGTTAAGATCGGATTAAGCCGCATTTGAGGCTTCTCGCGCTTTCTGCGTATTTCCGAAATATTGGCTGTAATCCTTGCCAAGCGAGTCGTTGGGAACGCACGTCATCCCAGAGACGTGAGTTTATTCGATTTGCGTAGAAGAGAAGGTTCCCACAGAATGCGATTCATCCCCAATAGTCGGCTAGCGCGATGGAAGTCGCTGCTCAGCTTTTGCTCAACGTTGCTGTTGGCCTCTTCCTTGTGCTTTCCGGGCTTCGGACGAGCACAAACGCCCGAGGTCAATTTGACCGAGTTGCAGGCACGCATGGAGGCCTTGGAAAGACAGAATGCGGAATTGAGAGAATCGATTCTACAGCGGTTGCCTGAAGAGCCGACTTCGGGCGAGTCGTTTGTGAATGCGAATGCCAACATGGAGGCCTCGCAGTTCCACTCGCTGATGGATGCTTACATGGCCGAGCGTGAGGCTCGGAAGGCCATGGAAGCGGAGGCGGCCGCGTCTGCGGGTCATGAAGTTGGATCGGATCTCAGCATGACTGCCACTTGGAAAGATGGTCTCGAACTGTCCACCAAGGCAAAAGACTTTCGAGTGCACATCGGTGGGCGTACTCAGATCGACACCGGCTGGTTCAGCGCCGACCCCAATCTATACTCGAACGCCGCAGGGTTTTACACGCCGACGCCTGGACTGGGCAATGTCTACGCGGACGGCATCGACTTTCGTCGAGCTCGCTTGCGTATCGATGGGACCATGTACGAGCAGATTGAGTGGGCCGCTGAATATGACTTTTTGAATTCGGCGGCTCTTTCCGGCACGCCTCGCGCCCTCTCCGCTCCGACCGATTTATGGTGGGCGTTCAAGGAAGTGCCCTTCTTTGGCACGATCAAAATTGGAAACCAGAAGGAAGCGATTGGCTTCGAGCATATGGTCAGCAGCCGCTTCCTGCCTTTCATGGAGCGGTCGTTCAACCAGGATACGTTCTACGGCGGTGCGTTTAACGGATTCACACCAGGTATCACCGCTTTGGGCAGTTACGGCGAAGACGACATCGGCACCTACAACGTTGGAGTCTTCAAGCCCACCAACAACGTCTTTGCCTTCAATACGGGCGATGGCGACTACGCGGTGACGGGGCGACTCACCCGACTGCTGTGGTGGGAGCATGAAGGTCGCCAACTGGTGCACGTTGGTGGTTCATTGCGGCAAGCGACTGCGGTGGCCACGAATGTGGGCGCAGGATCAGCCACCCCGTTTCGGTCGCAGACGTTTCGTACTCGCGATGCCATCCGCACCGGCTTGTCGGCGGACTGGCCCACCCCTGCAAACATCACCCTGTTTGGTGATGACGAGCAGCAAGCGAACGCCGAGTTTGTGGTGGTGAACGGATCGTTCACATTACAGGCCGAGTATCTGGTGAGTGGTCTACAAGATGCTCGTTTGGGCGCGTTCGACCCGCTAGGCAACACGGCCGTCTATCACGGTGGTTATGTGCAAATGCTGTATTATCTGACAGGTGAGCATGACCACTACGGTAAGAAGGTTGGGTTTTTTGAGCGAGTGCGTCCCAACGAGAACTTCTTTCTGGTCCGCGACGAGTCGGGTTGCCGCTGCTTTGGCAAGGGCGCCTGGCAAGTCGGTGCTCGCTACAACTTTCTTGACCTGAACGACTCAGGGCTGAATGGCGGCATCCTGCATAACGGCACGGCGGGAGTGAACTGGTTCCTCAATCCGAACATGAAGATCCAGTTCAACTATATGGCCACTTATCGTGACGCCCCACTGGCGGGCAACGTCGGAGATGGTTGGGTGCATGGTTGGGGCATGCGATTGGCTCACGACTTCTAGTTCCCAACTTCCCTTTAAATACTCCTAAATCATCCAATCATTTCTTCAGGTGTCATGCTCATGTTTACTCGTATTCGCTGGTATCTTTCCGCGACTCTTCTGTGGTCCTCCGTAGCGCCGCTGTGGGCGGGCGATTGCCCGCACTGCAAAGAGGGGACTTGTTACCGCGAGGTCGTCACCTATCGCTGCAAGATGGTTCCCGACAACAAGCCGATCAAGAAGGTAGTGTACGAGTGCAAGGAAGTACCCTACTGCGAACACAAACTAGGAAAGATCGGACACTGCGATTGCTGCCCCGAATGCCAGGCCTGCCCCAAGTTCAAGAAGGTGCTGGTGAAGAAGGAAATCGTGGTTGGCCACACCTGTGGCACGAAGTGCGTGCCGGAGGCTGTGGTAGAACGAGTGCCCTGCGCGTGCTGCCGCTGTGGTCACACGCCCTCCCAAGCGCCGATCGCTGAACCCGCGCCCGTCGTGGAGAAATAGTGTTGAGAGCCATCGAATTGGCTCAAACTGCCCCCTCACAGGCATCCACAGTCAGTCGTAGACCACGAATCCAACCCCAGCCACCCATTCGTCCGATTCGCTTGATTCGTGGTCTACTCAATCTTGTATTTGGCCTGGGATGAAGGTTTCGCCCAGTTTCCAGAAGCCTGTAGGGCTGGCAGTCTGACTCAATTAGTGGGGGTCAGTGAAGATCAGTGTTCCCTTTTCTGTGTCGCAGGGAGGGATGAGTACAGGGAACACTGATCTTCGCTGATCTTCACTGATCGCGTTCATTGCCAAGTATTAACCCTGTCGCCATTTCTCATTTCCCCAAGCGGTTAAACCCGTCGCCATCCCACTACGTGGTTTCCGACTTCACTTCGCGGATAGCTCGTAGAAACGTCGACATTGAATCAAACCGCTTCTCCGGCAACGGCTCGACGCACTTCATCACAGCGGCGGCCAAGGCGGGGGTCAGGTCCGAGCGGTACTCGCGGATATCCTTGGGCGGGTGTGCGTCGTGCGACATCGCGCCGCGTCCGGTGGTGTCGGTCACGGGCCAGGGAAAGGTGAAGGTCAAGAGCTGGTAGATGGTGACGCCGAAAGCGTAAATGTCCAACCGCTGGTCGGTGGGGCGCCGCCGCACGACTTCAGGCGCCATGTACACGGGCGTACCCGTGCGGTTGCCGGGCTGCATGAATTCCTTGGTGGCGGGGACCGTCAGCCCGAAGTCGATCAGCTTGATCGAGTCGTCCTCGGGGTTGTAGATGAAGTTGCGAGGGCAGACATCGCGATGGATGTAGCCCGCGCGATGAACGTGGTCGAGTGCTTCCGCCATTTGGCGGATCATGTTCACGCGCCGGCCTTCTAGCACGGGATCCTGATTCAGAATCAGCGTGCTCAAGTTCGTCCCGTGGCAGAATTCCATCACCAGATACTGCTGACCCGACTTCGTGACGCCGTATTCCAGCGATTCCACGATGCGGGGGTGTTTCAGCTGCATCGAGATCTCACCCTCGCTGGGTTTCTTGAGTCCCTTGAAGCGAGCCTCGAATTGGATGGTCTTTTCAGTGTCGAGCAATTTGAGGCCGACGACCTTGCCGGTCTGATGGTCGCGCGCCATATGAAAGTGCGACATCGTGCCCGTAATCGCCTCGCGGAGAATCTCGAACCGCGTGGAGACGTCGAGCTTTTCGCCCTTTTGGAAGAAACCTTGCAACTTCTTGATCAGGCTCATGAGTAGTACCTGCGAGTGGACGACGAGATTCCCGATTATACTCGCCACACCTCCGGTCAGGCCATCTCCTGTGGTATCTTGTTCGACCTCTTTCGCTTTCTGAACGCGGCGGTCCTCGTTTCCATGGCACTTCAGCGATTTGTTTGGCTCCCGTTGCTCTTGATCGCCGCGGCTCATTTCGTGGTCGATACGGTGGCGGCGGCGCTGAATCCCCTGTGGCCCTCGTTCGAAACGCACTATGGGCTGGGCGCTACCGGAGTTTTCTGGTTGTACTTCGCCTGGACGGTGGCGACTTCGGTGTGCCAGTTGGTCTTTGGTCTCTGGGGCGAGCGGCTACGGGGGCCTTGGTTGTTGTGGTGTGGGCCAGTAATCGCCACTCTTTGTCTCACCACATTCGGCCTCATGAGTTCCCCGTGGATACTATCGTTCCTCCTGGTTGTGGGGGGATTGGGAGTCGCGGCGTTCCACCCCGAGGGAGCGGCGATCGCCGGCGCCTGTGCGCCGACTCAACGGAGCCGCGCCATGTCGATCTTCGCGACCGGCGGGTTCTTGGGGCAGGCAGCGTCGCCCTATATGAGCGGCCGGATTGTCGAGCACTCGGGACTCGCGGGACTCGTCGTCGGGCTATTCGCGGGACTGATCGCACTCGGGCTTCTTTTTTTGCTCTCTCGCTTACCCAGTCTGCGCTGGCATCGCCCCGAACCCGTAGCTCGACTCGCGATGGCGCAAGGCGACGAGGCGTCATCGGCCCTTGGATGGAATGGACGCGGGCCAGCGGTAGCCCTGCTAGTGTTGATTGGGATATTGCGAGTGATCGCTGGCGCAGGGGTGCCGCTGGCGGTGGCCTATTGGTTGACGAAGCGGCACTCTGGTCCCGCCGAGATTGGGTTTGTGCAATCGCTGTTCATGCTGGGAATCGGAGTGGGAGGGTTGGGCTGCGCTTTCGGAATGCAGCCGCGACTCGAGCGTTTGGTGCTGTGGCTGGTGCCTGCCGTCGCGGCTCTTCCACTGCTCGTCATTCCCCTGGGGTCTTACCAGGTTATGTGCCTTGCCACGACGGCTTCAGGTTTACTCTTTGGATTTGCTCAACCAGTTCTGATTGGCTACGGCCAGCAGCTGTTGCCTGGGCGGCAACGCGTGGCGAGTTCGTTGACGATGGGGGTGACTTGGGGAGTGGGGGGCGCGGTAATCTCCGCCTTCATGGCGTTGCTGGTCGCTAACTCGTGGGTTGAGTCTGCATTTGCTTGGTTTGCCGGCGCGAGCGTCTTGTCGAGCGTGCTCTGCTGGTGGTTGCCAAGCGTGGAATGAGGGAATGCACTTCAAGGAGCGCGGCGTAGTACAATAACCCAGCGGCGTGGATAGCCGCTCGTCGAGTCGGCTTCACTTATTACCATCGGATCGTATGGCGAACGCATGTGTGGCATAACGGGCGCGATATGGAACGATCCGAGGCAAGCGGTCGATCGGGCATCGCTGCAGCGGATGACCGATGCGTTGCGGCACCGCGGTCCCGATGATGCGGGACTCTATCTCGCCGACTATCGAGAGCGCTTGCCCTACGAGCCGCTGCCGGGGGTAGCGTTGGGGTTCCGGCGTTTGTCGATCATCGACTTGGAGACGGGCGCTCAGCCGTTGTCGAATGAGGATGGCTCGGTCTGGCTCGCATTCAACGGCGAGATCTACAACTACCAAGCGCTGCGCCATCGACTGGAGGGAGCTGGACACACGTTTCGAACTCACGGAGATAGTGAGACCATCGTTCATCTGTATGAGGATGAAGGGGTCGACTGCTTCCGCCACCTGAATGGAATGTTCGCGATCGCTCTCTGGGACGCGCGTCTACGGCGACTCGTGATCGCTCGCGACCGACTCGGTGAAAAGCCGCTCGTTTACCGACAGGAAGCGAGCCGTCTGCTGTTTGCGAGCGAACTGAAGAGTATTCTCGAGTTGCCCGACGTTCCGCGTGAAGTCGATCCGGCGGCCGTCGATGCCTACTTAACTTATCAGTACGTGCCTCATCCGCAGTCTATCCTGCGCGGTTTTCGGAAACTCCCGCCGGGACATTACGCCGTATGGTGCGACGGGAAACTCGAGGTCCTGCCTTATTGGACGCCCGATTTTCAAGCCGAACAGTCGATCGACGAGCAGACTGCCGCGCAACAACTGCGCGAGAAGCTCGGAATGGCGGTCAAGTTGCGTCTGCGGTCGGATGTGCCGCTGGGTGCGTTTCTTTCGGGAGGAGTCGATTCGTCGCTCGTCGTGGCTCTGATGCAGCGCGAAGTGGGCGAGCGAGTGAAGACGTTTACGATTGGCTTCCCGATCGCTGAATACGACGAGACTCGATACGCACGGCGCGTGGCCGAGCATCTAGGCACGGAACACCATGAGTTTCGCGTGGAGCCATCGGGCGTCGACATCTTGTCGAAGCTGGTGTGGCACTACGACGAGCCGTTCGCGGATAGCTCCGCCATTCCGACTTGGTATGTCTCGCAGCTGACTCGCGAGCACGTCACGGTGGCGCTGACCGGGGATGGCGGCGACGAGTTGTTTGCGGGGTATCCTCGTTACCAGGCGGTAGCGTTGGGGCAGGCCATAGACCGGGTCCCATGGTTGCGGAAGTTTTTGGGAGCAAGCTTTTGGCAGCGAGTGCCAGGCGATGGCCGCCAGAAGTCGCTTGGGCGTCGTTGGAAAAGGTTCTCGGCGGCAGCGGCGTTGCCGACGCGTCGTCGTTATCTCGATTGGATCTCGATCTTCAACGAGTCGCGTCGAGCCGATTTGTATCGGGAGGAGTTCGTCGAACAGTTGGATGGAGATGATCCGTTCCTGTTTCTCGACGCTTCATGGAACCGCATGAAGGGGCGCGATGCGGTGACGGCGGCGTCGCTGACCGATTTGCTGACCTATTTGCCGTGCGATTTGATGACAAAAGTCGATATCGCCTCGATGGGACAAGGGCTGGAATGTCGGCAGCCTTTCCTTGATCCGCAGGTGGTCGAATTCTCGGCTTCGCTCCCGTCTCGTTTGAAATTCCGTCGAGGTAAGGGGAAGCGGTTGCTCCGCGCCGCGTTCGGCGACTTGCTTCCCGCGGAGATTTGGACTCGACCCAAAATGGGCTTTGGCGTTCCGCTGGACCATTGGTTTCGGGGGGAACTGCGCGAGCTCACTCACGATACGTTGCTGGATCCGGCCGCCCGGTCTCACGCTTGGTTTCGAGTGGAGGCGATTCGGCAATTGATTGAGCAGCATGAATCGGGCGAATTTGATCATGCTTATCGCCTGTGGTCGTTGGTATTCCTCGAGCTATGGCTGAAGCAGTGGGTGTCGACAGGGCCGACGCGCGCGGTATGCTAACGAGCAAACAAGCGATCGTAAGCACGCGCATCGCAAGGGTTGCCTCGTATGTCCAGTAATGCACTCCAGGAAATCGTCTGTTGCATGGGTCAACCCGTTGCGGGCAACCCCACGCAGTTCATGATGGAGCGGGCCTTTGCCGCCGCCAAACTCGATTGGCGATACCTCACGCTGGAAGTGCCGCCCGAGCGATTGGGCGACGCGGTGCGCGGCCTGCGAGCCATGGGCTTTCGCGGAGGGAATTTTACGATCCCGCATAAGGTGGCGGTCATCGAGTATCTCGATGGGCTCAGCGAAGCCGCTCAATTGATGAGAGCCGTCAATTGCGTCTGCCGGGAAGGCGATCGACTGCTGGGCGAGAATACGGACGGCAAGGGTTTTCTCCAGTCGCTGCGTTCGCTCATTGATCCTGTCGACAAACGCGTGGTGATTCTTGGAGCGGGCGGCGCCGCGCGGGCGATCGCGGTCGAGGTTGGGCTGGCCAAACCGTCCGAGATTATCGTTGTGAATCGGACTGCGTCGCGGGGAGAGGAACTCGTTCAGTTGCTCAACGAGCGAGTGCAAGTGGCTGCTCATTTTGCGCCGTGGTCGGGCGATTATATTGTCCCCGAGACAGCACAGTTGGTTATCAACGCGACGTCGATTGGCCTGGGAGACGCCGACGCTCGAGTCCCTTTGGACACTGCTTCGCTTCGTCGTGAAATGGTGGTCGCCGATGTGGTGTTCAATCCACCGAGGACGCGACTGCTGCGCGATGCCGCCGAGGTCGGATGCATGACGCTGGACGGGTTGGGGATGCTGGTCAATCAGGCGGTGATCGGCTTCAAGATTTGGACGGGAGTCGATCCTGATCCGGATGTGATGCGCGAGGCACTCGAGGAGTATCTGGAGATCTGAGTTCGCTCCAGTGGCTTCCATGCGATTTTCTCTTGACCGACTCCCGCCGATCTCTGTCGACGATACCCTTAACCGCCCCGCAGGCGCGGTGGACCTGTGGTGTTTTGAGTACGAGTCGGCGGTTGAGGATGAGCAGTTGGCGGCCGAGTATCGTGAGCTGCTGTCGGAGGCGGAGCGAGGCAGATACGAGCGTTTCTACTTCGATCGAGATCGATTGCAGTATCTCGCGACCCGGGCGCTGGTGCGCACGGTGCTCTCTCGATACGCCGACGTATCACCGAAGGAGTGGCGATTTCGGATCGATGCGCGAGGCAAGCCGAGTGTAAGTGGACCATGGACGTCGAGGCCGCTGCACTTCAATCTGTCGAATACTCGCGGGTTAGTGGCGTGCGCGGTCAGTCTTGGGCATGAGCGTGTCGGAGTGGACGTTGAGCGACTCGACCGCCGGAACGATCTCGCCGCGCTCGCCAATCGCTACTTCTGCCCAACGGAGTCTCGAACATTGATGACGTTGGACGCCGCCGTTCGTCCTCGCCGATTTTTTGACTACTGGACTCTCAAGGAAAGCTATATCAAGGCGCGGGGATTAGGGTTGGCGATCCCGTTGGACAGCTTCCGGTTCCAAATCGCTCGGGATGAACAGTCGGGCGAGGGCTTGGGGGAAGGTGGACGAGGGAGTGAACGGATCGATATTGAGATCGACGCTAGTCAGAACGACGAGGCCTCTCGATGGCGATTCGCGGTGATTGACGCGCCGCCGCGATTCGCGATGGCGGTGGGGGTTGACACGGGAGGCGAGCCGCTCGCGGTAAGGGCGGCTCGAGTGACTCCGTTGCGCTCGTGAGCAGGACAAAGGGGAGAGTAATGGCGGCGATGAGCAAGTTTGGGAATGGGCGATGGGAGTGTCGTAGCGAGGTTGTCGAGCCCGAGCGAGCTGGGAAGGAGGCGTGGTTGAACAGGTTGCTTCGAATTGCAATTGCGATTGCCGCCCTGTTCGTTTCGCCGCCCATGACTTCTTCCGAGGCGGCCGAAGGTAAAGCGGCGGACGCTAAGGTGGCGGGCCATCGAGTGGTTCTGCAAGGAAATGGCAAGTTAGCCATCGTCGACTCGCGGGGGGATGTGGAATGGGAGATGCCCTGGGGTGGCATTCATGACATTCACGTGCTCGCGAATGGCCACATTCTGGTCCAGCAAGGTGCGGCCAAAGTGGTTGAGATCGATCCTAAGGCGAAGAAGGTCGTGTGGACTTACGATAGTGCGACGAGCCTTGGTAACGCGGGTCGACGAGTGGAAGTGCATGCCTTCCAGCCGCTCGAGGAAGGACGCATGCTGATTGCCGAATCGGGGCCGGCCCGGCTGATAGAGATTGATCGGGAAGGAAATCTCCTTCACGCGATACCGTTGACGGTTCGTAAGCCGAACGCTCATCACGACACACGACTGGCGAGGAAACTTGCGAGCGGCACGTATTTGGTTTGTCATGAGGCGGATGGAGTGGTGCGTGAATACGACAAGAACGGCAAGATAGTGTGGGAATACGAAGTGCCGCTCTTCGAAAAGGCGCCCAAGGGAGGGCATGGGCCCGAAGCCTGGGGAAATCAATTGTTTGCGGCCGTACGTTTGGCAAATGGGAATACGTTGATCGCGACAGGTAATGGTCATGGAGTGTTGGAGGTCAACCCGGAAAGACAAATCGTTTGGCGGCTGACGCAGAATGAGTTGCCGGGAATCGTCCTCGCTTGGGTGACCACTTTGGAGGTGTTGCCCAACGGCCATTATGTGATTGGCAATTGCCACGCCGGTCCGGGACAGCCATTGCTGGTGGAAATTGATCCGCCGACGAAGCAGGTCGTGTGGCGGTTCGATCAGTTCGATCGCTGGGGAAACTCGGTGTCGAATAGCCAACTGCTGGACATTGACGGAGAGGTCCGACGATGAGTGTTCGAATCGGAGTAGTTGCTGAAACAGTGCGGTTGCCGAATCAGAGGGCCAGTTTTTGGTCGTGATCACTTGCCTTTGGACAGGACAGTGCGAAGAATGACCTCGACCTAGCAGGAGGCTGAAGCGCGCCATCGCTTCGTCAGCGCTTCGTCAGTGAACGACAAATCGTGGGGACTTCCAACCTTTTTTCAAAAGGAGGGCCCACGGTATGGCGTCAGCGATCCGTAAGTCTTTGGTCGACCCGACCGAAGTAGGTGTCTATCATTGCGCGAGCCATTGTGTGCGTCGCGGCAATGTCCAGGGTCGGGACACGGTTAGTGGACTCGACCGTACGCATCGTTCTCACTGGATACAGAATCGGCTGGCGTCTCTCGCCAGCGTGTTTGCCGTGGAAGTGCTCGACTACGGCTTGATCGACAACTCGCTGCATACCCTGTTGCGAATTCGGCCCGATGTCACGATCGGCTGGTCGGACGAAGAGGTGGTGCGGCGTTGGATTCAGTTGAATCGCCGTCGTCTGCAATTGAAGCGGGAGCGTCTCTCCCGTAAGCGGCTCGACAAGCTGTTGGCGGATGGGGAGCGAGTGTCCGAGTTCCGGAAGCGGCTGAGTGACTTGAGTTGGTTCATGATCATGTTGAAGGAGCCGATTGCTCGGGAGGCGAATCGGGAGGATGGCGTCTCGGGGCATTTTTTCGGCGAGCGTTATTGGTGTCGACGTTGCTGGACGATCGAGGAGGCGATGCAAGCAATGCTGTTTAGCCATACCAGTCCGGTGCGAGCGGGGTTGGCAACGACGCCGGAGACGGCCGAATTCTCTTCGTATCGGGATCGGTTGGAGGATCAGCGAGCCACGTTCGTTACGAGTGGAGAGTTTGCAGCAGGTTTATGCAGAAGTCCGAGCGAAGCGAGAAATCGAGAGGTGAGCGATAACGCGAGCATAGGTCATGTGGAAGTTGAAGCGGGCCGACGAGTGGAGCGGGAGGAATCGCCTGCCGCGAGTGATGACCGAGGGAAGGCTCAACGGCGAGCGGCCTTTTTGGCGCCGCTGCGGCTGGAAGGGGTGGGGCTGGCCGGGCCGGGTTTTGATGAAGCGGCCGCAGGTCGCCGGCTCACCAACGACGGCTATCTCAACATCACTCTGAACCAGTACAGCGACGTGATCGCCGTATGTCGGCAATCTGCTGATTCTGGTTCATTGGCCTCAGAAGGGGCGGAGCGAGAGACCACCGAGCGAGCAGGCGATAGGGATCGCTTGCCAGATGGCGAGCGTGGTCGTGCGGACAGCGCTGGCGAATATGGACCGCCGGGTGACGAGTCGGGCCGATGGCGTGCTTCGATTCCGTCCGAGTTACCGGTGGAGTTGGAGCGGATGGGTTTTGATCGAGTGCGTTGGGCCGAGTCGTATCGGCGTAATGCTCGTCGGTTCGACCGATTGACTCGCAAGTCGGACTCGCTACGCCGGGACTTCCATCAGCGGTTGTAGGTCGCTGATGGCTCGTTCAAGTATTCGGACCGAGGCGAGGTAGAGAGTGTGCTGATGGGAGTGGCGGGATCGCCGAGTCAGCACTCTTGAGACCGGTAAGCCGATCGACGAGTTGGGGCGAGGAACTGGGGAGCTGGGAGCTGGCGAACGTTGAGTATCGGCGAGAGTTGACGCCGATGACGGGGCGGGTGCGCGCTGAGGCAGGGAATTGGCCTGCAAGCTGAGCTTCACTGTCTCTTGCATCTAAATGAAGGTCGGCCGAAAGAGCCCCAAAAACCAGAAGGTGGTTCTTTCCAGCTTCGCTATTCTGTGCGATCTGCGCAAAGCCTCGCGTCCCGGGTGTGACTCGAATCGAAACCGATGTCGCACCTATTCCCCTTAGACTGTCTGAAATCGCAAGGGGAGACCGATGCCGCTGAGACATAGACTGTCTGAAAAAGAGTCCCAACTGTGGGAGGGGGTAGCTGGAACTGCCTCAAGTTCGAAGCCGAGGAGAAGATCGCCGCGTTGGCGACCCGTTGTGCACAACTTCTGGACCTCATCAGTCAGCAGTCCAACCGGTTGCTTCAGACCGGAGATCGCGAGGTCGTGGGCGTCGCGCCGATCAATCGCGGCTCGAGAACCTGGAAGGAGCAGCTATTTTCCTACATGCGGAAGCTGCTCACAATCCTGAGCACGCCAATCAAGAATGACGTGCTCTGGAGCACTGAAAAGATCGACCCAGGTCAACCCTGAGACGACCCGGCGTCCTCGACGCACCCTCGACTCGACGATCCCTTGCCAGGTTGTGTCCCCACAAAGCCTCACTCCGTTTCGTCCTCGCCAAATCTCCACGCAATAAGTATTTACGATCGGAGCAAAAGCCTGTACCGTAACGTAGTGATTTTCGTTCAGCGAGGTGATATGGCCAAGACAAAGCTGCGGTTTCCCGACCGGAAGATCTCGGACACATTCTTGCAGTTCGCTGAGCCGTTGCTGGAATCCATGGGCCCGAATTTGTCCGAGGCTCAGATGGAGCAGCCGCTCAAGATTGCGTGGACCGTCTGGAACGCGGTCGTGTATTCCGAAGTCGCCCAGAACAACCGCATGCTCGAATTGCTGCGGACATCGCTGGATCAGGCCCCTGAAGTCAAGGTCATCGTCGAGGCGCTGATCGAGCGCAAGCGGACACTCTTTGACGACGACGACCGGCTGATCGGCGAATACGAGCTATTCCACAAGGACGGAGAAGTGCGGCTTCGCGCGGAGGCTCGCGCCCCCAGAACCAAGTCCTGAAATGTGGCAGGGCCGCCGGACGAAAAAACTACCAGCAGACCTACTCGACGTTGCCGTTGGCATGACGCTTAGGCATCACTTCCGAGCAGACCTTCGGTAGTGCGAACGTATGACGCTCGGCTGGACAACGTAGTGGCGACTACGGTTGCGGCACCATCGCGGGCACCCAGTAGGCTTGGGCGAACGTGAGCAGGCCGACCAGTCCCGCCAGCACCAAACTGTGCCAGAAAACGAAGCGTAGGATCTTGCCTTCTTCGCCCGTCTGCTCCGTGGCCACGGCGGCCACCACGATACTCTGGGCGTCGATCATCTTGCCCATGACGCCTCCGGTGCTGTTCGAACCCACAATCAACAAAGGATTCAGGTTGAGCTGTTCCGCGGTGATTCGTTGGAGACTGCCGAAGAGTGCGTTCGAGGAAGTGTCCGAACCCGTCAACGCGACCCCCAGCCAACCCAAGAGAGGCGCGAAAAACGGATACCAGTAGCCTGTCTTGGTGAACGCGAGCCCCAAGGTCGCATCACTTCCGCAGTACTTCGTGGTGAATGCGAGCGCCAGCATGCAGGCGATGGTCAAGAGCGCCCAACGCATCTTGACCACGGTCTCCAGAAACTCTCGCCCAAACACCGCTGGTGGAATTCTCAACCAAACGGCCGTCAGGATCGCAGCCAAGAAAATGCCAGTACCAGTCGTCGAGAGCCAATTCAGTTCATACACCGCTTTCTCCGGGTCATCCGCCCGTGTTTGACCTTCGCGCACGACGGCGACCGGGCTAGTGCGATAGACCGACCCATGCAAGCTCGGCACGTTCCATGAAAACCGTGAAACCGAGGCCAAGAAATTGCGACGATCAGCCGTCCCGCCATTCAGGAAGGTCTTGAAGTCAGGCCAACCCCAAAGAAAAACCATGAGCGACAAGATGGCCCACGGCCCCCAAGCTCGCACCAGCGGTCCAGGCGTCAGCGGTTCCTCGGACGGCGATCCAGAATTGGCGGGGGATTCGGGCATGGATGAGGATTTGGGCACGGCGGCAACCGAATCTGACTTCGCTTGATCGCTGTGGTCTTCTCCCGCGAACCGCCACACATCCTTGGGCTGCCAGAACCTCAAGAAAATCGTCAGTGAGACCATGGAGCCAACCCCACCCACAACATCGACCAGCGCGGGGCCATGGTAATTCGCCATCACGAACTGCAATCCCGCGAAACTCCCGCCACTCACCAGAATCGCGGGCCAGCAGCCCACCACGCCTCGCCAGCCCGACATCAGCGCGATCAACCACACGGGAATGATCAACGACAAGAGCGGGAGTTGACGACCCGCCACTTGGCTCAACGCCATTTCATCCAGCCCCGAGATTTTGGCGAGCGTGATGATCGGCGTGCCCAAGGCGCCGAAAGCAACCGGTGCGGTGTTGGCCAACAGAGCCAAACCGGCGGCGTAGAGCGGCGAAAAGCCGATGCCGATCAGCAGGGCGGCTGAAATGGCGACCGGTGTTCCAAAGCCCGCGGCCCCCTCGATGAAGCTGCCAAATGAGAACGCGATCAACAACGCTTGCATACGCCGGTCAGGCGACAACGAGACGACGGACCGCTTCACTACTTCAAACTGCCCCGCATTGACCGTCAAGCGAAACAGAAAGACGGCGGCCAGCACGATCCAGCCAATCGGCAACAGCCCGAAGCCTGCACCGTAAAGTGCGGCGGCGCCCGCCGCCGCCGCCGGCATCCCGTAGCCCCAAACGGCAATGACCAGCGACACCGCCAAACCCGCAATGGCGGCTCGATGGGCAGACACCTCGGCGACGAGCAGGCCCAGTAGAACCACGATCGGCGTTGCCGCCATCAAGGTCGACAGCCACGGCATGCCGAGCGGATCGTAAACCTGTGTCCATTCCATAAGTTCTGTTCTCCGGTCGACTTGCTGACGCGCACCCAGCCTCGTGTTTCCGACCATTCTCAAAAAAAGGGGCCGGTTGCCTAGCTGTCTGACCTTGCGGGTTGTAGCGATTTTCTCGATTCCGCCGACTTTTTGGCCGATATCCCTCGCATAGCCATTCGTGCCGCCGCGCACGAAGTTCGTATTGGACAAGGACTCGGCCATGCCAAAGACGATGCTGCGTGGATTGCCGCTACTGGCAGTCCTTTTGATTTCCTCCACCGGCTGCTGCGTCCACCGGATGGGAGGTCCCTACGATAGTTGCAGTCACAACTCCAATGTCGGCGTGCGACCCTGGGAGATGGGGAAGTGCGGCGGTTGCAGCACCTGCGGGTCTCGTGAATCACTTGGAGACGTCGCGTCTTGCCGCTGGGGTTGCGGCGAGATCTATTGGGATGAGTGGTTAAGCGAACCGCCCGACTGTTGCGATCCGTGCGATGAATGTGGAAACTGGGCGGGACCGCAAAGCTGCTGCCGCGGGGGAAAACTGGCGGGAATCTGGTCCTCTCTATGGGGTTGCCGTGGCGAGCCGTGTAGCGATGGCGAGTGCTGTGCATCGCGCGGCGGCTGGTGTGGTCACGAAGGCGGAAGTAGCTGCGTTGATGGCGCCGACATGAACAGTCCGTTCGTGGATGAAGTCGAGTCGCCGCCTCAACCCGCGGACCCTGCTCCCGCCCCTGCTCCGAACCCTGCTGAAAAACCGAATCCCAAAGCCAAACGGCCAGCGCGTCCGTACCATCCCAGTTACACTCGCCCCGCCGTCTATCAACGGTAAATGTTCACCGAACTCGACTTTCTGAGCATGCGTCGCGCCCTCGAACTGGCAAATCGAGGGCGTGGTTCGGTCGAGCCTAACCCACTCGTGGGTTGTGTGATTGTCCGTGAATCGCAGATCGTGGGTGAAGGCTGGCATGGTCGCTACGGCGGCCCGCATGCCGAAGTCGAGGCCCTGCGAGCGGCCGGCGCCAATGCTCAAGGCGCCACCTTGTACGTGACGCTCGAACCGTGCTGCCACTTCGGCAAAACTCCCCCCTGTACCCGAGCGGTCATTGCCGCGGGGATCAAGCGAGTTATCGTCGCTCAACGAGATCCTTTTCCCGCGGTCGACGGCGGCGGCATCCGCGAGCTTGAGGCGGCGGGGATCGAAGTCCTGGTGGGGCTCTGCAACGACGAAGCCCGGCGCCAGACTGCCCCCTATCGCAAGCTTCTCTCGATGGGCCGCCCGTGGGTGATCGCCAAATGGGCCATGTCGCTCGATGGACGAATTGCCACGCGTACGGGCGACAGTCGCTGGATTTCCAACGAGCAGTCGCGGCTAACCGTTCATGAACTCCGCGGGCAAGTCGACGCGGTCATTGTGGGGCGAGGAACGCTGGCGATGGACGACCCACTGCTCAGCGCCAGGCCTCCCGGCCCGCGCCTTGCCGCTCGAGTGGTCCTGGATCGTGAGGCACGTTCGCCCTTGAATCGACAACTCTTCACGTCGCCCGATCAAGGACCAGTCATTGTGGTGACGGGTCCGCATGCGTCGTCGGAACGAAAGATCGCTCTGCGACAGATCGGTTGCGAAGTCTTGGAACTCGACCAACACGATTCATCCCCTTGGCTCGCCGCCTTGCTCGACGATTTTGGCCGCCGACGCTGGACGAATGTGCTGATCGAAGGTGGTGGTCGAGTGCTGGGCTCGTTCTTCGACGCTCAATTGATCGATGAGGCCCGAGTCTATGTGGCGCCCAAAGTCATCGGCGGCGCCGACGCACCTGGACCCGTGGCGGGAGTCGGACGAGATCGCATGGCGGATGCCCTCACGTGGCCGCATGTACGTATCGACTCGCTGGCGGGCGACGTTCGCATTATCGCTCAACGAGAGTGACTTGCCCGCCTGGGCGACCCTCCGACTATACTAAGGGGGTGCCGTGGGCTGCTGGTTGCCCGCGGAGCTACGGAGGAAAGTGTCGATGCTGAATGCCGATCCCGCTCAATCTCATGTTGCCAAGACGCTGGCCCATACCAGTCCATTAATCTCGTGTCGGTTCGACCCCACGGGACGCTTTGTGTTTGCCGGCGCCGAGGACAACCGAGTTTGGCGCTGGGAGATCGAGTCAGGCGCCAAAGTGGAACTGACGGGACACGACAGTTGGGTCCGCAGTCTGGGGTTCTCGACCAATGGCGAGGTGATTGTGACTGGCGGCTACGACGGGCGACTCGTTTGGTGGCCGGCGCTTGTCGATAAGCCTGCCCCGGCGCGAACGGTCGAGGCTCATCAAGGCTGGATTCGCGCCCTATCGGTCAGTCCCGACGGTCAGTGGGTGGCGACCTGCGGCAACGATCGACACGTCAAGATTTGGCAGATGTCCGATGGAATGCTCGTGCGCGACCTGACGGGCCACGAGTCCCACGTGTACAACGTGGCATTCCATCCCAACGGAAAAGAACTCGTCTCAGGCGATCTCAAGTCGCAATATATTCACTGGGATGCGACGACCGGCGAAGTGAAGCGAAAGTTCGCGATCCCTGCTCTCCATAAATATGACGCCGGCTTCTTGGCCGATATTGGGGGAGCTCATAGCATGGCGTTCGGTCGGGATGGTAAGTTGCTCGCCTGTGGTGGGATCACTAATGTCACGAATGCGTTCGCGGGCGTTGGCAATCCCGCCATCGTCCTCTGGGATTGGGAGGCGAACAAGGAAGTGGTCATGCATCTGACCAAAGGCAATATTAATGGCGTTGCTTGGGGAACCATCGTGCATCCCGATGGTTTTACGATCGGCGCGACGGGCGGCGGTGGCGGCGGGCATCTGTTCTTCTGGAAATTTGACCAGAAGAACGAGTTCCATACGCTCAACTTGGGCAACACGGCTCGCGACTTGGCGATGCATCCGGATGGCGTTAGGCTCGCCACCGCTCACTTCGACAAGCAACTGCGAGTGATCAAAATGGGACCGAAGGGGTAGAGCGTCGGCGTATGGAGACCGTGCGTTTTGGAGTGATCGGCTACGGAAACTGTGGATCGGCGCACGCTCATGCGATCAGCCGAACGCCAGGTTCCCAACTCATCGCGGTCGCGACGCCGTCGCTCGACCGGCAGAATTCCGCCCGCGCGGCCTTTCCTGACTGCTCGATCCACACGGACTACCGCGAGCTGCTCGACCACGACGACATCGATGTCGTCTGCGTCGCCGTCCCGAACTCGTTGCATTTCGCCATCGGCACCAATGTGTTGCGAGCAGGTAAACACTTGCTACTCGAAAAGCCTCTGGCCCTGCATGCCGCGGACGCCGACCGACTGTTGGCGCTCGCCAGAAACCAACGCAAGATTCTAGCGGTGGGGCACCAATATCGAGTGTCGCCGTTGTGGCGATCGGTGCGGCGACTCATTGAAGACGGAGTGATCGGTCGGCCCTTGGTCGCCCATTTGGATCTCGTCCGCGCTCCCTATCGGCTCGGTTCCGAAGGCTGGCGGTACGATCCAGAACGCGTGGGGAGCTGGTTGTTCGAGGACTTATTGCACCTGTTCGATCTCACTCGCTGGTATCTCGGCGATCGCGGCGAAGTGCTGACCGTTCATGCCGTGGGAAATACTCGCGACCCCGAGCATCCGGAACTGCAGGATCACTTCAGCACTATCATTCAGTTTTCCGAAGGGGTCTTTGCCGTAGTGTCCCAAACCCTTTCGGCATTTGGTCACCATGTTGACGTGCAAGTCGCTGGCACTCGCGGGACGCTTTGGGCCTCCTCGAACTGCTTGGACCCACGCGACTCTCAGCCCGAATGGCGTCTGTGTTACGGCTTGGGCGCCGACTTGCATCACGTGCCTGTCGAAAGATCGAGCGGGGACGCGGGCGAGTATGGCGAGGAGATCGCGAGCATTGCGGAGTGCGTCCGCTCCAACTCGGCGCCTCCCTGCGGCGGCGAGGATGGTCGGTGGTCAACGCTGCTCGGACTGGCCGCGCGCGAGTCCGCGACGACAGGCGCGGCCATCATGTTGGCGGAGTTCGTTGGCCGCTCTGAAACTTCGGAACCTTGAAAGTACGTACTGCGAATGAATGCACCTTACTCGGCTGTCGTGTTCGACCTCGACGGCACACTGCTCGACTCGCTTGCCGACATCGCCATCACCGTGAATCTTGTCTTGGCCGAGAACGGCTTTCCTGAACATGAGATTCCCAAGTATCGCTACTTTGTGGGCGATGGCGTCGTAACGTTGTTCGAGCGAGTTTTGCCGGTGGAGGTGGATCGCGGCGAGTGGGTGCCGCGCTGCGTCGCGCGCTTTAACGAGGTGTACGATCATCACTGGTATGTGAACACTCGCCCCTACGAAGGCATTGCCGAATTGATTGCGGAATTGCGTCGGAGGTCGCTCCCTTTGGCGGTTCTCTCGAACAAACCGCATGCTTTTACCGTGAAATGCGTGGAGCGGTTCTTTGCCGCCGACGACTTTGCCGTCGTGCTGGGACAGCGAGAAGGGGTGCCGAAAAAGCCTGATCCGGCGGGCGCTGTCGATGTGGCCAGCCGTTTAGGGCTGTCCCCCGAGCAGTGCGTTTACGTCGGAGATTCCCTGGTGGACATGCAAACCGCCGTGCGAGCTCGAATGTACCCGGTTGGAGTGCTGTGGGGGTTTCGCGAGCGAGACGAATTGGTGGCCCACGGCGCCGCCTGCATCCTCTCCCACCCCAGCGAATTGTGGCAACTCGAATTCTCGACTTGAACCACAACTGGGAAACTGACTTGAAATGGGACCTTGTCCGCGGTGATGATAGAGGACTCGACGGCCTCGTCGAACTTGCGTCCTCTCCCTACCGCCCGTTTCCCTCCGACTGACTCGACCGCCGATGCGCCGCTCCGCTTATTCGATCTGTATCGCGACGGTCGTCGCGTGGGCCCTATGTTGTGGCTGGGGAGCTTCGTTGAGCCGCGCGGCGGCGCCCTCGGTTCGTTCACTCCAAGTGCGAGGGCTGAGAATCGGGGCAGCCACGACGCTGGCCTTCGAGGGGACCGATTTGGCGGCGAACCCGCGAGTGGTGATGGCGATCCCCATCGCGAATCAGGTGGTTAAGCCCAACAGCAGCCTCAGTCGAGTTGAGATTGAGGTGACGCTCGGCGATCAGATTTCGCCTGGGTTGTATCCTTTGCATCTCGCCACCGACGCCGGTGTGTCGGAACGGATGATTGTGGCGGTCGATCGCCTGCCTCAATTGCCGTTCAGCGCGCAGGTCGAATCGCTGCCGGTCGCCTTACATGGAACTTTGGCGAGCGGCACGCAGAAGGTGACGTTTCCCGGTCGAGCGGGCGAGTCGGTGACCTGCGAGGTTGAATCGCGACGCTGGGGTGGAAAACTTCGACCCGTGCTTCATCTCTACGACGCGAACGGTCAACATCTGGCATGGTCGCTCCCTTCGCCGCTGTTGCGCGGGGATGCTCGTGTCACCGCGGTGCTCCCTACCGACGGACTGTACACCGTCACTCTCAACGACCTGCAATACAACGCACCGGCGCCGAACCATTTTCGGCTACGCATCGGACGTTGGCGTTACGCGGATCTCGCATTTCCCGCCTATGCACGCCGCGGAAGCACCACTAACTTGCGGTTGATGGGCGGCTCGAAGTCCTCAGTCACTTTTCCGCTCGCTATTCCGGCTAGCGAGATAGCGATCCCCGCGTTGCCTCTTGATGCTGGGGCGAGTGAAGAACCTTGGAGTGGCCCACTACCCGCGGTGCGCGTCAGTGACACATTGGAATGGATCGAAGAGATCGCCACCGCCGACGCGACTCCGCGCGACGTCCCCGCACTGCCTCTCGCGGTCAACGGTTGGTTTTCAGTCGCGGGCGAAGTCGATCAATATCGCATGAAGGTGAGGCCCGAGTCGAAACTACGACTCGAAGTCTTCGCCGAGCGACTTGGCGCGGAACTTGACACTCAACTGGAACTGCGTCGCGAGAACGGCCAGGTGCTGGCGACCAATGATGATGTAGCGGGCACGATCGACGCGGCTCTCGATTACGTGGTTCCCAAGGATGTGGAATCGATCGTTGTCGCCATCAAGGATTCGCTAGGCAACAGTGGTGATCGAGCCATCTATCGGCTGGCGGTTGTCGAGTCCTCGCCACCACCACCACTACCGACAACAACAGCAGCAACGAACCCCACATCGCCGCCGACAACGACTGCTGCCTCAACGGCCACGCCGGACTTTCAATTGAGCGCCGAATTGCCTCGCTACAACGTGCCGCTTGGTCGGCGGCAAGTCATGCGACTGCGAGTGGATCGCCGGGACTACAGCGGACCGATTCGAATCGAGATACCAGGGCTTCCTCCCGGCACGACGATCGAGGGAGCAGAGACGCCCATGGACGCGATGGGTAAGTTGGTGACGATTACGGCCGCCGGCGAAACACCGGCGGCCAGCGTGACGAGCGTCCGTGGAGTAGCGGCGGGCGTTGCGAAGTCTGACGGCGCCACGATCGATATCGTTCGACCTGCGATCGTTGAAGGCGACGCTGATTTGCTCCACCAGCCATGGCTCGCTCAGCAAATTGCCATCGCTCAATCAATTCGCGAAGGAAACGACTTTGATGTCGATTGGCAACCGCCCACGGACGCCAAGTTGGTGCTCGGCGGCAAATTGCAGATCTCCGTCAAATGCGTGCGGCCGCCTGGGTTTGATGGACCTGTAAGATTGACTTTGCTAACGAGTCAGAATCCACCTCAGGCCAATGGCAAGGATGATCCCAACCGCACGCTTCGCAGCGAATCGGCGCAGCCTGTCGAGATTCCCGCGGATGCGAAAGCCACGGCAGCCTGGGATGCGAAAGTCGCCGCCGAGAAAGTAGTGGCTGACGCTCGATCGCTGGTTGAGAAAGCCATGAAGAGTATCGCTGATGCTCAAGGCGCCGGGGGACCGGCGCTCGAAGCGGCGACCAAGGCGAAGGCCGAAGCCGATGCGAAACTCGCGGAAGCTCAAACAAAACTCCAAGCGGCTCTCGACGCGGCCACGGCAGCCTCGGCGGCTGCGAAGAACGATGTCGCCTATACGCTGTTAACGCCCGCGGACTTGGTTGGGGCCGGCGTCGAGTTAGCCCTTCGCGCGGAATTGCTGAGTCGTGATAAGCAACGAGTATTGATGACGGTGGCCACTCCGGTGCGCGAGCTACCGGTGTTGAATCCACTCCGAGTGGTCTACACCGGTCCCGAGAAAATCACCGTCTCGCTCGATAGCAAGACAGGAGCCTCCTTCAAGATTGTGGGAAAACTCGAGCGACTCGAAGGCATCGCAGGCGATGCAACGGTATCACTCGTAGGTTTGCCAAATGGAGTCACGGCGCCGAAGGCAGTGGTCAAGGCGGATAAGCCGGAGTTTGAATTGGAAGTAAAGCTGCCTCCCAACACTTCCGCGGGACCGCTGGCGGGAGTTCGCTTGTTTGCGACGGCGAAGATGACGCCGCAATCCCCGTTGGATGTGAGAAGCAGCGAGACGCCAGTCGCTATCGAGATCGCGATGGCAGTCGGCCAACCCTGACGGTAAGACCGAGAGACCGCAACGCATAGTCGAGGAGTCGCCAAGTGATCCGTGAAGTGGTAAAGCTCAAGGAGGTGGGTCCAGTGTCTCCCCATTGCGTTGATCGACGTGGTCTATCGAGCGGGTCATTCAAACGCTCTCTCGAAGCGACTCGGGTCCTTCTCGGCTTGCTGTTCTGGTCGACTGGGACATGGGTTTTCGCGCAGTCGCCTGCAACGCCATCAGAGGCGAACAAATCGCCGTCTCCCGTGGCGATCGCCGGATCGATCACCGTGCATCCAACCGAAGTGTCGCTGTCACATCCAAGGCAGCCACGCTCGCTGATCGTCACCGCGATGGGCGTCGACGGGCGCATGATCGATCTCACGTCTCAGGCAACCTATGCCAGCACGAATCCATCGGTCGCGCAGGTTACATCCTTGGGTTGGGTTGAGCCCCAAGGGAACGGCGAAACCGAGTTGACTGTCACGGCGGCGGGACAAGCGACCAAGGTGCGAGTGGTCGTGCAACTTCCTGATAAAACGCCTTTGTGGAGTTTTCGACACGATGTCATGCCTGCCTTATCGAAAGGTGGGTGCAACATGGGCGCGTGCCATGGCTATTCGCTAGGAAAGAACGGTTTCAAGCTCTCGCTTCGCGGCGCGGATGCCAATGCTGATTTTCAGTCGATCTCGGATGAGTTTCTGGAGCGGAGAATCAATCGGCACAACCCGCCCGCCAGTCTGCTGATCACGAAACCCCTGGGCGATGTGCCTCATAAGGGAGGAGTGCGATTTGATCGCGGGGGTTTGCTGCATGAGGTCATGCTGGGGTGGATTGCGGATGGCGCGCCGGACGATCCAGCGGGCGTCGCGGAAGTCGAGTCGATTCGGATTTTTCCTCCATCGATCGTCAGCGCGGCGGGCGCTCAACACCAGATGCAATTGATCGCTCGCTATTCCAACGGCATGGAGCGCGACGTAACTCGCCTGGCAATTTTCACGGCGAACACCGAGCGTGTGGCGAGCGTGGATGACGAAGGGCTAGTGACGGTGCGAGATTTGGGCGAGACGGCGGTGGTTGCACGCTTCGAGCGGATTTTTGCAACTGCCAACTTGATTGTTCTCGACCAGAAACCTGGCTTCATTCCCACGCTTGTCCCCGAAACGAATCTTGTCGACCGACATGTGGTCGCCAAACTGAACTCGCTGCGAGTGAAGCCGTCGGCGGTAGCGGGCGATGCGCGCTTCCTCCGTCGAGTTTATTTGGATCTGATTGGGATACAGCCAAAACCCGAAGAGCTCGCCGCATTCCAGGCCGATTCGTCACCCGACAAACGCGACAAGGTGGTCGAGGCGTTGCTGCGTCGGCCCGAGTTCGTGGATCGATGGTCGTTGAAATGGGGAGACCTGCTGCAGAATTCTCGCGCCAATTTGAACGAGCCCGCCGTCTACTCGTTCCGCGAGTGGATTCGAACCGCGGTGGCGACCAACATGCCGCTCGATGAATTCGCTCGTCGTGTGCTCACGGGCAGGGGCGGCGTACCCGATGATCCCACGACTGCGTTTTTGGCGGTCAGTAAGGACGCGGATGAAACGATCCAACGGGCGACCCAGGTTTTTTGCGGCGTCCGGATGCTGTGCGCGAAGTGCCATCCACACCCGTTCGAGAACTGGACGCAGGTGGACTACTACGGCCTGCACAGTTTCTTCAATCAGACCTCTTTGAAGAACGATCCACGCTTGGTGGGAGTGCAGAATGCGAAGATGGTGGTTGTCAATCTGAATGCGGGATTCTCGACGAATCCCCGTACCGGCAAGCCTCAACCGCCTCGATACCTGGGTGGAAAGGAACCCGAGTTGAAACCGGGAACCGACCGTCGAACCGACTACGCTCAATGGCTGACTTCGCCCGACAATCCGTTCTTCGCTCGAGGGATGGTCAATCGCGTCTGGAGCTATTTCTTTCATCGAGGCATCATTGACCCAGTCGATGACTTGCGAACGACCAATCCCCCAATCAACCCTGAGTTGCTCGACGCGCTCACTCGCGATTTCATCGAGCACAAGTTCGACGTTCGACGACTGATGCAAGTGATCACGACGTCGCAGACTTACCAGCGAGACAGCGTTCCCAACGAAACGAACTTGCATGACGATGCCAATTTCTCGCGGTTCTTACCGCGACGACTACCGGCGGAGTCGTTGATGGATTCGTTGGTGCAGGCGACCGGCGTGCCCGAGAGCTTTGGCGGTGCTCCGCCGGGTTTCACGGCTTCTCAATTGCCCGATGCCGATGTTCAGAGCGATTTTCTGAACTTGTTCGGCAAGCCGCAACGAATGGAGGCGTGCGAGTGCGAAAGAGATGACGGGTCGAATATGTTGCAAGCGCTCCACTTCATCAACAGCGCGACGATCTTGAACCGGCTTCAGAATCCCAATGGGCGAGTGGGACAGTTGGTGCGACAGAAACTAGACGACAAGGCGATCGTCGAGCAGTTGTATGCCTGGACGCTGGTGCGGTCGCCTGAGCCCAAGGAGCTTGAGACGGCCCTGGCCTTCTTGCAATCGCGTGCCGACCAGCGAGAGCAGGCATTGCAAGATCTGCACTGGGTGTTACTGAACAGTCGCGACTTTTTGCTGGTGCATTGACGCGTGGTCAAGCTTGCCTTCGTTTTGAACCAGGATGAATCTTCGTGACTATCCGTGCAGGACTTGCCATGTTTCGTTCCCTTCCATCGCGAACCTCGATGCGTTCAACGCCACTGATTGCGACAGTCGTTGGTATTGCGTTCTTGATTCAGGGAATGGCGGGAGAATTGCGACGATCGAGCGCGGAAGAGGTGAAGAAGCCGAATGAGTCGCAGGAGTCGGTCAGTTTTCGCGGGCAGGTGTGGCCCATCCTGAAGCGACATTGCTGGGGATGTCACTCGGGCGCCGATCCGCAAGGCGGTCTCAAGATGGACTCGGTGGCCGATATGCTGAAAGGCGGCGAACAGGGGCCCTTGTATGTGGCAGGCAAGCCCGAAGAGAGTCGATTGATTAAGGTGATTTCGGGCGCGAATCCCGAGATGCCTCAGATGCAGCCGCCGCTGTCCGCCGCGAAGATCGAGCTACTGAGTCGCTGGATCGCCGCTGGCGCTCGGGATGATTCGACCAGTGTGCCTTTGGCGCCGTCGGCGTTAACGCCCGTCGAGTACAAGTATCCGCCCGCGGTAACCAGTGTGACGTTGAGCGCCGATGGCAAGCGAGGCGCGGCGGCTTGTCGCAGCGAAGTTGTGTTGTTTGAGGTGGAAGGGGGCGGAGTTGCGAAACGCATTGCGACCGAGTGCGATTTGTTGACGCACGTCGAGTTCAGTCCTGCGGGCGATACGCTGGCGATCGTCGGCGGCTCGCCGGCTCGATTCGGCGAAGTCAAATTCATCCGCGTCGCGGATGCGTCGGTCGTCTCCACGCGACGCTTAGGGCATGACACGCTGTTTCGTGGGAACTTCTCGCCGGACGGAAAATCGCTGGCAATCGGCGGCGCCGACGGCGCCGTTTATCTGATTCCCGTGGAACAAGCCGCGGAGGTTCGCAAGTTCGATCTTCACACCGACTGGGTTATGGACGTCGCCTTTGCGCCGGATGGCAAGACCCTAGTGTCGGGCGGACGTGATAAAGCCACCAAAATCAGCTCGGCGGAAACGGGCCTGCTACTGAGAGCGGTCGACGCTTCGCCTGACATCATCTCAGGGGTCGCGACCGATGGTTTGTTTGCCGTCTCTTCAGGACGGTCGCGAACCTTGATTGGCTACGAGTACAAGATCGCACTTTCGGGCGTTGAAGTAACCGGTGCGGGCAATGGTGCTCAACCCATAACCAAGCGAGACCAGTACACGAAACCATTCGAGTCTCAGCCCGGTGAAGTACTCGATATGGCGGCCAGCGGCGACCGAAAGGTTGTGGCAGTGGCTGGATTGTTCAATGAGGCGCGAGTGTATCGAATCGCGGATCGTCAGCGGATCGTTGCGATTCCGAACGTACCGGCGCCCATCTACAGCGTGGCGCTCGACGCAACCGCATCCCGCCTCGCGCTCGGCGCGAAATCTGGCCGAGTGATGGTGTACGAATTGCCGACGGGCAAAGTTGTCGCCGAGCTCTTACCCCTGACGCCGAAGTAGTTCGCTCGTCATTGCGATGCCGCCAAGTTCAGTAAGTTTGTGGCAGTCAGACACGGAAGTCATTCGACCACGGATGGCACGAATGACACGCGGATCACGTAGCAAACCCCGGCTTCGACTCAGCAGGCACTATCGGAGCGGCTGGTAGTGCAGCAGGTGGAGATGCGGCAGCGGGTGGCGCTGCAACTGATGGTGCGGCAACTGGAGGCAATGTCAATGTCGGCATTGGGGCTGGAGGCATAACAGCCGGATATGCGGCGGCTGGAAGTTTGGCGGCTGGCGGCGACGCAGGATGCCAAGGGGCCGACTTGGGATCAGACATAGGCTGAGGCAAGTTTGGGCTGGCAGGCAATGCCGGAGGATGGACATAGGGGTGAGACGGCGTGGTGTTGCTGGTTGGCGGCAAGATTGCGGGGGCTGTTCCGGGATGGTAGGAAGAAGATGGGACGGTTGGCGGACCGTAGGACGGGGGCGATGGTAAACTGTAATTGCCATAGGGTGAGTTGTTGACTGGCGTTGGATAGGGAAGCCCCGCAACATCCACCGACGCGACCGTCTGCGGTTGCTGGTTAGCAACGCTGAACGACAGGATTGTGGGAAGTCCCACGATCAGACAGAGAAGCCCGCCGAGCAGCATGGGCATCATGCCGGTGCATAAACCTGTCGCAGCCCAGCCAGAACCTTCAAGTTGTTGGCGATGTTTTGAGACGACTACCGCTCCCGCAATGCCGAGTGCAACGGCGGCGAATCCACCGAGTGCGACCAAAAACACTTGGCCAAGCAAGACGATTGCGGCCGCCATTTCGCCCCCCGAGTCTTCTATCATTTCGCTATACAGCGAGATCACCACGTAAAGCACCGGGGTGGCGACTAGCATGACCAGCGAAACGATGCCGCTGATCCCCGAGATAAACGCCAGCTTGGACCGGCGACGAGGCTGTGCGGGAGTGATGGTGCGATCCAGCGTGGAAGATGGATTCACGTCCGCTGGCGGAACGACGCTAGGAGTTCGCGCGGCATCGACCCGGTATTCGGGATCGTTGGCGGCAAGTTCACGAATGCGTCGTTCCAGGTCAGCAACGATTGCCAGCCGCTCAGGCCTCGGCACCAGGCCAATCAGCATTTGATCAATGCCATCGAGTCGGCGGTGAATGGCCTCGTTGGAAACAGCCACGTTGGTCGTACTGGACTCGGACATGCGGCGATTCCTTTCGCTCGTGAACCTGATTGCGGTCCCTGTTGCTTTCGGTCTGTAAGAGCAACTTAACCCAGGAACGGTCTACGTAGGAATACGAGTTTCTTGCCAAAATTAGTAGCCCGCTCGCTTCGCGAGCGGTCAGCCGCGTGGCCGACGAGCGCCCGTCGCCGTCGGCCAATCCGCGTCGCGCACCGCTTTCCTCCCCGAAGTCGATTACCAGCTCGCTGGGATTGTCCCGTACGGACTGGATCGACGGACTAGAAGTCCGTCGTACTTATTGATTACCGCTCAGACTCAATCCGGTCGGCGGTTCGCAGATCTTGTTCCGCCGCGGTCGAGTCACCCTTCAGGGCAAAAGCCTTCGAGCGAACTCGATAGCTGCCGCTCTCATTGGGCGCCAATTGAATGGCCCGGTTCAGATCCTCTAATGCTCGAGCGTGATCCCCTTGAGCGATTCGCAACTCGCCGCGGCCGACGAACGCGGCCCACGACTCCGCATCCAACTGCAAGGCACGAGTGAAGTCGGATTCCGCGTCGGTTAGTTGCCCTTGCCGCACTCGCACTCGTCCTCGACCTGCATATCCCGCTGCTCCTTCGGTATGAAACCTGATCGCGGTTTCAAACTTAGCCAGGGCTGAACTGGCGTCCCCCGCGGCCAAAAGCTGATTGCCGTCTGTGACGTATTGACTGGACTTCAGTCGCAAGACGGCGGCGATCGATCCTGCCAGTAACGATCGATGTTCCCGCAGGTATTCGGCGTCCTCGAAGGCCTCGTCGTCGCGGTTCAATTCGGCCAGCAGCAGTCCCCGCACGCTGCGAGCTCGCTGGTGCGACGGATCTTTGCGAATGGCTTCGGAAAGGAGTTCGATGGCCGCTCCCTTGTCCGTGGCGACCAGTCGATTCCCACGATCGACGAGTATCTCCACTTCACTCAACCCCTCTTCGAGCGTCGCGGAAGTTGGGGTGACAGGCGGTGTCGAGGCCCGAGTGCCTGTCGAGCCGTGGTCCGCCCGACCACACCCCGCGGCAAGCGCCCCCGCTAGCAGAAGACTCATCGTGAGCGAACCCCAGGAGTGTGAAAACTGTCGCATTTTGGCCTCACGATCGGGAATACTGTGATAACGCAGCAATAGAACCCTACTACGTAAAACGGATTTTGGCATAGTAGCCCGCTCGCTTCGCGAGCGATCAGCCATGTACGACGGACTTCCAGTCCGTCGATCGCGTGGCCAACGAGCGCCCGTCGCCGCCAGCCGAGCCGAGTTGCGCACCGATTGCCGCCCATAAGTCCGCTGGGATCGTCCCGCGCGGACTGGATCGACGGACTAGAAGTCCGTCGTACATAGTAGCCGCTCGCCTTTTGCCGTCGCGTCAGACTTGCAGCCGTTCCGCGGTTCGGTCAGACTTGGACTCACCTACCGTGCTCGCTTAACCCGCCTCTCCCAATGCTCGCTCGAGATGCCGATGGCCATGGATCTGTTGCAAATTGGAAACATCTGCCGCTCGACGATTACTCGCGTTGCACTGATAGCGCTGGCGACGATTGGCGCCGCGACCGTTCTTGGAGCACATGCGGGCTTGGCCGCCGAGGCGGATTTGTTCCGGGAACAGGTGCAGCCGTTTGTGGCCAAGTACTGCGTGGAGTGTCACGGCGAGACGACGGCGGAAGCTCAATTGAACCTCCAGAAGTACCGTTCGTCCGAGTCGGTCGGCGACGACTTCCGCCAATGGGAACATGTCATCTCGTTCGTCGAGCGGGGCGAGATGCCTCCCAAGTCTGAGGACGCTCAACCCGCGGAACAACAGCGAGCCGAATTCCTGAAGTCGTTGCGCAAGCTGCTGGACGCCGAATCCCGGAAGCTCGCGGGCGACCCCGGGATCGTGCTTCCTCGTCGTTTGAGTAACTCGGAATACAATCACGCGATTCGAGATCTGACGGGAGTGGATATTCGACCGACCAGTTCTTTTCCCGTTGATCCGGCGGCCGGGGAGGGATTTGACAATACGGGTGAAGCGTTGGCGATGACGCCGAGCTTGGTCAACAAGCAGTTGGCCGCCGCACAGTATGTGGCTGACCATGCTTTATTGACGACACGCGGCATCGAGTTCGCGCCGCATGCCGTTGCAACTTTCGCGGATCGCTCTAAGTATTACGAACAAGCGATTCTGCGGTTTTACGAAAGTCGGAAGGTCGACTACGCGGCTTATCTGACCGCCTGCTGGGAGTACCAGCATGGTCAGGTCGCGACGCCTGTTTCAATCAAAGATTTTGCACGCTCGAAGAGACTGAGCCCCGTCTATTTCGAAACGCTCTACTCGACGTTGCAAGTAGACCCTGTTGTAGATCCATATTTCATGGGATGGTTGCGCCAGAGTTGGCGTGCGATACCCGCACCCGACGATCGAGCGAATCCGAAGAGCTCAGCGCAGGTCCAGGCGGCCATCGTGAAATTGGCGCACTCGATTGAATCGCTCAGTCGACAACTCATTCCTCGCGAAACGGAAGCGATCGTCTCGAACGCGGGGAATGGGCCGATTCAGCATCTGGAGAGACGTCGCAAGACGGCCGCCGAACGTGATGCGTTGGATGAAAAGAACTTGACGCCCAAGCGTCGGTTGAACATCGCACTCGAGGGATTCGATCGAAGTCCAAACATTCGCGTTAAGCTGTCGGTCTTTTCAGGAGAGTTGATTAAGAGGACCAATGAAGCGAAGCAAGCGGCCAGCGCGTCGAAGTCAGGATTCGTCGTGTTTCGATCACCGATCCTCAGCAAGGAGAAGCCGGAGAATTTTCGACCTGATGACAAACAGCGGAGCACGCCGCTGCTCCCTCTACTACGGGAACACGCTCCAGCACAAGTCGAGAAACTACGCCTAGGAAAACACCCCCGCAACTTGCCGATTGACGCCGATGCGTTTGTGCTGGGCGTGGGGGAGTCAGTGGAGTTGGAACTGCCGGTCAAGGCGCTGGCAGGCGCTCGCGAGATGCGGTTGTTTCTGGAAGCGGAGCTCGAAACGGGCGACGACGCATCGGCGGCGATTGCTGGCGTTGAACTTCGTGAGTTCGATCTCGCCATCGAGGAAACCAAAAGTGCGTCAACGAAGCAGCCGCGAACGCTGGGAACTACACAAGCGATTCTGGTCGTCTCGAACACTGAAGAAGCTCGCCGTGTTGAGCGGTCGGGCGCTCAGTTCTGTCGGCTCTTTCCCAATCGCTTCTACTTTGTCGATGACACTCGGGGCCTATCCGCCGGCTTTCACTTGATCGAAGGTTTTTTCCGAGACGATCAGCCGTTGTATAGGCATGTGCTGGATGACGCGGAACGCGCGGAGATTGATCGACTGTGGACCGAGTTGGAGTTTGTGACGGGCATTACCGAGAAGATGTTGCGGGGCTTCGTGTTCTTTGAACGTTCGGAGCGGAACTTTCTGAAGCATGCCGATTTCGACCCGTTTAAGGAAGAAGATCCGAAGCTGGTCGAACCGGAGATGCTGAAGCGGTTCGAGCGAGTGTATCTTGATCGCTCGGGCGTGAAGCAGCCGATCGAAGAATTGGCGAACCACCCGATTCATGTCTTCTTTGAACAGATCCGTGAAGCGATCGCGCGGCGAGCAGCCCAGCAGCAGGCTGCTGAAGCGATCTATCTGACGAATCTCGAGTCGTTCGCACGAAGAGCCTATCGTCGACCGCTCTCGGAGAAGGAGCAGATGGATCTGCGGGCCTTCTATCGCGACTTGGCGGCGAAGTCTGGAACCGAAGAGGCGGCGCGGATGTCGATTGTCCGCGTGCTGATGTCTCCATACTTTACCGTGCGATTCGATCCAGCTCCCGAGGGCGATACAGTGCGCCCGTTGAATGATCTCGCTTTGGCTTCGCGGTTGAGTTTCTTTCTTTGGTCGTCGGGGCCAGATGCCGAACTGCTCGAAATCGCGGAGGCGGGCAAGTTGCGGAACGAGCAAACTCTGCGCGAACAAGTGCGGCGAATGCTGCGCGACCCGCGAGTGACCGATTTCGCTCGCGAGTTCTTCGGACAGTGGCTGGGGTATCGCGATTTTGAGCGGCAAGAGTCGATTGATCGGAAGATATTTCCTGAGTTCGATGATGCGCTGAAGCAGGCGATGTTCGAGGAACCGACGCGACTCGCCGCTCACTTGATTCAAGAGAATCTTCCGGTGACCAAGTTGCTCGACGGCAATGAGACGTTTGTGAATGAGCGGCTCGCTCGACACTATGGAATGCCTTTCGATGGCGTTAAGGGGGATTGGAAACAAGTAAGTCTGCGGGAAGAGTCGGGGCGCGGAGGACTGATGGGGATGGCTGTGTTCTTGACGAGGAACTCGCAACCTCAACGGACAAGTCCCGTGAAGCGGGGTTTTTGGGTAGTGCATAAAGTGCTCGGCGAGCATATCCCCGCGCCGCCTGCCGACGTGGTGGCGTTGCCTGCCAAGGAGACCGATACCAACGGCAAGACGATTCGCCAATTGTTGGCGGCGCACGTGGAAGATGTGAAGTGTGCTCGCTGCCATGTGCGATTCGACTCGGTAGGGTTGGCGATGGAGGGATTTGACGCCATCGGTCGACGTCGGACCAAAGATCTGGCGGGCCGGGCGGTCGACAATGTCGTGGAGCTGCCGAGCGGGGAAAAGGCCCAAGGCGTCCCCGAATTCGCTCGATATTTGGCTCGTGAGCGTCGAGAAGAATTTGTGAATACCCTATGCCGGAAATTGTTGGGGTACGCTTTGGGTCGATCGTTACAGTTATCCGATCAGCCGCTGTTGGAAGAGATGCGGATCGCTCTCGACAAGCACGACGATCGGTTCGTACCATTGTTGGAGACGGTGGTGTTAAGTCCGCAGTTCCGTAACCAACGATGCCGTGATTTTTCGACGGTCAAGTTTCGTAGCCAGAATCAGGGAGTCGAGCGATGACGAATCCTCAGTTCACGGGACGTCCGAAGTCGGGGCGTCAGATGACAGGACCCGCGAGTTCGATGCCGGAGATTTCTCGTCGCGCGGTGCTCAAAGGGATCGGGGTGACGGTGGCTCTCCCCTGGCTTGAGTCGGTACGGACATGGAGTGGCGAGGCGACGGGGGCGGAACCGATCAATGGCGCCTCGGCGCCGCAGCGCTTTGCCTGCTTCTTCCAAGGCGATGGAATTTCGCCGCCCGATTGGTGGGCGAAGGGGCAAGGGGCGGAGATGGAGTTGGGAGCGAGCCTCGAGTCGCTTGCGCCGTATAAGTCGAAACTGAACGTCATTAACGGCTTGTTCAATCGCAACGCGGGCGGCGGGCACGCTCGCTGCACCGGCAACATTCTGTCGGGGGTCGCTTTGCAGCGAGGCCGGATTATTCGCGGTGCGCTCAGCATGGATCAGTTGCTGGCTCAGCGCTACGAGGAAGTGTCGGCGATGCCGAGTTTGGTGTTGGGGTGCGAACATCCGGTGAGTGGCTTTCACGAAAGCCAATACTCGATGGTTTACGCCTCTCACATTTCGTGGCGCAATTCTGAATCGCCGGTGCCGATTGAGCTTTATCCTTCGCTAGCCTTCGACAGTCTGTTTGGCGGCAAGGCGGGCAAGTTGCAAGGGAGCATTTTGGATCACGTGTTGGAGCAGGCCGGGGATTTGCGGCGACAGGTGAGTGGCTCGGATCGAGTCAAGATCGACGAGTACTTGATGTCCGTGCGTGAGACGGAACAACGAGTGAAGAAGTTGCAGAAGAGCGGCGAGGGCGAGGGGGCTGCGGCTCACGCCAAGCAGCGACCGGCCGACGGTCTGCCGGGCGATTTGCGCGAGTATGCCAAGTCGATGTGCGACGTGATTGCGTTGGCGTTCCAGACCGATCGCACTCGAGTGGCGACGCTATTGCTATCGCGTGATTTGTCGGGTCAATGCTATCCCTTCTTGGGCATTCGCGACGATCACCATAGCTACTCGCATTCGAACACAGGGCCCGAGTACAAAAAGATCGTCAAGTTCCACGTCGAGCAGTATGCGTACTTGGTGAGTCGCTTGGCGGCGATGCAGGAGGGCGATCGCACGGTGCTGGACAATTCATGCCTGTTATTCATCTCCGAGCATTGGGACGCTCACAATTCGAACCAGGTCCCCGTGGTGCTTGCGGGCGGCCTAGGCGGCAAGCTAGAAACCGGCCGCACGCACGACTTCCTCAAAGCGGGCGACGACCGCCGCAAGCTGTGCTCGTTGTATCTCTCGTTACTGGATCGAATGGGAGTGGAGCTACCGGAATTCGGCGACTCCAAAGAACGTTTAGCCATTTAACAGTTGCCTTTGCCTCCGGCAAAAAGGCAGAACCGTCGCCCCGCGAGCGCCGTCGGCATAACCGCACTTCGCTCGCGTTGACTCGTTTGCCTCGCGGTTCGAGTTGGGAAACTGCTCGGTTTAGAAGGTGCGTCTGCGCCGGAGGCTTGACGCACCCTGGTTCTTCCGGGTTTATTGTGGGTAGGGCCGTAAATCTAGGCCTCCGCAGTAGAAGAAGATCGCGATCTTGAAGTTCTCAGGGTTTCTGAAACCGCGAGCGCGGCGTTTGATGGACATGATCCTGCTGTTGAGCCCCTCCGCGACGGCATTCGTGATCCGGTGATGGCAGTAGCTCACGACCTGAGACAAGCGTGACTTGATCATTCGCGCGACCTTCTTCATCGGCTCAAGTTTGCCGTGTATGACTCGTCGATACCAGCTTTGAAAGAACTCGCGCGCCTCACTTGGCGTTCCGTGATCCCACATTTCCCTTAGCAGCTCTTTGTACGCCCAGGCCTTTGCCGTCTTGAGGTGGAGTGTGAACACATCTTCGAAGCGTTGCTGTTGCGTCTCGCTCAAATTCTCTTGGCTCGTCAGCCACAGGTATTTGGTCTTCGCTAGCCGATCATCTCCCGCCTCAGAGAGTTCCTTGTGTTCACGTTTGCGTGTCTTATCGACCGCCTTGGTGGCGTGCTGCATGATGTGGAAGCGATCGTGGACAATCTTGTCGTCAGCCATGGGCAATTCCTCTCGGATGGCTTGAACGTACGGTTCATGCATGTCGATGGCGATGGCCTGAATCGCACTGCGTTGAGCGTCGGAAAGGCCTTGAAAAAAGCCCGCGAGGCTCTCTTTCTTACGACCGTCCGCGACGTATTCGACCGTGGACTGGTCAATGTCGCAGACGATCGTCATGTAGCTGTGCCCTTTCTTGAACGCCTTCTCATCAGCGCCTACTCGGGTGATCTGTCGCGGACGCTTACGGGCTTTGCCACGTTCGACGGCGCGTTCAATGACGTTCCATGCTTGTTCCCAGCTGATACGCAAGATCTTGCAGGTTGACGAGACGACTTCGCACGACTCCAGCACGTCGATCGCGTGTGCTTCGAACAGCAGCGTGAACCGCGAGCCGGGCTCCGCCCAGGAAACCCGCACTTGCTTCACTCCGTGTTCTGGACACTTCACTCGAGGAATTCTCGCGTGAAGCCAGGTCTCATACTGGCACGTATCCAAGTGCCGCCAACGCCGCTCCTCGACATGGTCGTACGTCGACAACGACCGCTCGCAGCAAGGGCACTTCCAGCGAATCCCTGGTTCATGTGCTAGTTCCACATGGACGACTGACGATGGCTTGTCCAAACGAACATCCACAATTTCCCAGGGAGCTTCGATCCCGAGAATGTGCTGGTAGAACTCATCGACTTGCATGGCCGTTTTCCTCCGGCCACAATACTACGCGACCCACAGGAAACCCGGAAGAACCCGCACCCTACAGTTGCCTTTGCCTCCGGCGAAGAGTCAAAACCGTTGCCCCGCGAGCTCCGTTGGCATTGCCGCACTTCGCTCGCGCTGGTTCGTTTGCCTCGCGGTTTGAGTTGGGGAATCGATCGGTTTAGAAGGTGCGTCTGCGCCGGAGGCTTGACGCACCCTACAGTTGCCTTTGCCTCCGGCGAAGAGGCAAAACCGTGGCCCCGCGAGCGCCGTCGGCATTGCCGTACTTCGTTTGCGCTGGTTCATTTGCATTACGGTTCGAGTTGGGGAATCGCTCGGTTTAGAAGGTGCGTCTGCGCCGGAGGCTTGACGCACCCTACGAATGGCGCACGGTAATTCGTCCTTGATCGATCACTAACACCTGATCCGCGTTGCGGATGGTGCTCAATCGATGAGCGACCACGAAACTGGTGCGGTCGGCAAGTAACCGCTCAAGCGCTGCTTGGATTCTTAGCTCCGTGATCGAATCCACCGCACTCGTGGCCTCGTCCAAGATCAAGATGCGAGGGTCAGCTAACATTGCCCGAGCGAAACAGACCAACTGCCGCTGTCCTAACGACAACTGACCTCCACGTTCTCCGACCTGAGTGTCGAGCCCCCGCGGTAACGACTCGAGTAAATCTCGACAGCCGAGTCGCTCGAGCGCCTCATGGATCTCTGCCTCCGTCGCGGTCGGTTTGCCAAATCGAATGTTCTCGCGAATCGTTCCCGTGAAGAGAAAATTCTGCTGCAATACCAAACCCAACTGATGATGTAGCGACTCGCCAGTAATCTCTCGAGTCTCCCGGCCGTCGAAGCGAATCTCGCCAGAATCGGGCAAATAGAAGCGAGCGAGCAGGTTGATGATCGAAGTCTTGCCGCTGCCAGTATGACCAATCAACGCGACCGTCTGGCCCGGCTCGGCGACGAACGACACCTCATGCAACACGGGTCGACCCGGTTCGTAACTGAACGAGACATTCACAAATTCAACTCGCCCCACCAGCCGCGGCAACGGAACCGCATCGGGAGCGTCCGACCAGTCGGGCGGCGTGTCGAGCACTCGGAACACTCGCTCCGCGCCCGCCATCGCCGTCAGCGCCTGGTTGTATTGAACTCCCAAGATTTGAATGGGCGCGAAAAAGATGTTGGCCAAGAAGAAAAACTGAATCAGATCGCCCGTGGGCATCGCGATCTCCGGCCGCAACGCTCGATACCCGCCCACGATCAACAGGGCCGCGAGAAACGCTTGGCTATTGAACTCCAGCAATGGCGCGAACACGCCGGCCGTGCGAGTGGCTGTCATGTTGTAGCGAGCATGATCGATCACGAGATCGGCAAACGAGTCCGCGTTCACTCGCTCACGAGCAAACCCTTGAGTCACTCTAATGCCAGCGACCGATTCCGCCAGCGTCGCGGTCACTCGACTAAAGCTCTCCTGCACATCGCGGTACGCGCGACTGAGACGCCGTCGAAAATAGTGATTCAATCCCCACAGCACCGGGCTCATCGCCACAATCACTAGAAACAACGCCCAGTCGTACCAGGCCATGAACGCCGCGGAAACGAGCATCTGACCGAGACCCACCAGAGTGACGAACAGCACATCCTGCACTCCGATGCGCATCGCCTCGCAGTCGGATGTCATGCGGCTGATGATGCGGCCGACCTTCGTGCGATTGAAGTATGACATGGGCAATCGCTGCAAATGGCGAAACAACTCGGCTCGCAGGTCATGAACCACAAACTCGCCGAGTTCCAGCGCGAGCCGGTAGCGAAAGTGAAACGTGAAGTGCGTGAAGAGTCCGAGCGCCAAAACGCCCATCGCTCCCCAGAGTATCTCGGGCAATGATGCGTGACCCGCGATGGGACCATTGACCACTAAACCGGTCGCCCAGGCGACCGAGGGCAACTGGATGGCTCGCAGCGCCACGCACACCAGCAACACATTGCGGCGAGCGGCATAGGGACGCATGTATCCAAGTAGCCGGCGGATCAGGCCGAGATCGAGCGGTCGACCATCGGCATCGCGATCCGGGTCCCGCTGCACTCGCACCAGCGACACCGAGTTCGCGCGCGCCGAGCGCGTCGGAACTGGCGTTCGTAGAGGATCATTCGGGGACTGTGAATCGGATGCACTCATCAGCCAGAACCTCGACTTTCATCCTTCTCGGTGGTTCCGTGATCGGATTGGGTGAGTCGCGTGAAGGTGAGCCACGCATCGTCGGTCGAGGTCTGGGACAATGCCACTTCGCGGTAATGACCCGACTGAGCCATTAGTTCTTCATGTCGTCCCATTTGGACGATTCGACCCTGCTCAAGCACCACGACCAGATCGGCGTCTCGCAGAGTGCTGAGGCGGTGAGCGATCACTAACGTCGTTCGACCGGCGGTAGCGCTTTGGAGCGACGCGATGATCTCTCGCTCCGTTTGCGCATCGATGGCGGCCGCGGGATCGTCGAGCAGGAGAATCGGCGGATCGAGCAAAATGGCGCGAGCAATCGCCAATCGCTGTCGCTGACCGCCCGACAAGTTGTATCCAAACTCGCCCAATACTGTGTCATACCCGTCGGGCAGGCGGTCGATAAACTCAGCGGCCGCGGCAATCTCGGCCGCTCGTTGGATTTGTTCGCGAGTGGCGTCGGGATGACCGAATGCGATGTTCGCGGCGATCGTATGGCTGAACAGAAAACTCTCTTGGAATACGATTCCCAGCGAACGACGCAGGTCATGCAGGTCTAGGTCGCGGAGGTCTTGGCCATCCAATAGCACTCGGCCGCGCGTTGGATCGTAGAACCGAGGAATGAGACTCAGCAAAGTCGTCTTCCCAGCGCCGGTCGCTCCCAACAGGGCGACTTTCGTTCCGGGAGCAATACAGAAGTCGATGTCGCGCAGCACCGGCGTATCGCGCCGATACTCGAATTCAACCTGCTCGAACCGCAGTTCACCGCGTGGCCGGTCCAGCTTGATTGCGTCGGGCGCACTTTGGATTTCGACCGGAGAGTCCAGGATCTCAAAGACGCGCCGAGCACCACTCAAGCTCTGCTGCACGCTATTGGCGATCGTCGATAACTGCCCCACCTGGCTCGACAATTGTTGCAAGAGCCCCGCGAACACGACGAGTCCCGAACCAAGCGACAGGCGATCGACGGTGACCAGGTAACCACCGTACGCAAGTAAGACGATCAGGTTAAGTTGAGTGAGCTGCTGAGCGATGGGAGCAAACGTGGCCACTCGCCAGAAAATATTCCGCTGTTGGTCGAGCACCTCGTGGTTGGCATGGTCGAAGCGAGCGATCTCTTCGCGTTCGCGACCGAAACCGCGGACGACTTGCGCGCCTTGCAGGTTTTCGGACAATCGCAAGATCATCTCATCCACCAGTTCACGATTTCGATCGTACTGCGGACGCACTTTGCGCGAGAATCGGACGGTTTGCCACCAGAGGATGGGCGTCGTGGCCAAGCAGGCAAGCGTCAGTCCCACATCGAGACTCAACATGTACGTCAAGTAGCAGATGAGCGACAACAGCAGGATGACAAACTGAATCAACACTCCATCGACAAACGCTCGCACGGACTGCACGTCGCTTGCCACGCGGTTGATGATCGAGCCGCTGGCATGGGCGTCGAAGAAGCGGAAGCCGAGTTGTTGGAGTTTGGCATACACGTCGGCTCGCAGATCGACCACGATCTTGTGGTGAATCATGTGGCCCGAGGCGACCGCATAGACAAAGTTCAAGACAGCGCGTGACAACGCGAGCACCAGAATGCCCGCGGCCACGATGCCGACTTGTCCCATGGGGCTCCATTGCTCCACTCGTGAAGCCAGCCAGGGCGGTAGCGGCGAGACATCCTGTTCCTGGAGATGGAAGCGGACCAGGTCGATGCCAAGACCCCCGAGTTGCAAGCCCAGCAGGGCTGTCGCCAACAGGATGCCTTGCAAGGCCAGTAAAAAGATGCACCACCACCGATAACGCCAGCTCAGGGCGAGCAAACGGCGGATGAGTTCCGCATTCGATAGCGATATCGTGGCGCCGCGAGTTGGTTCGCGATCAGAGGGGGAAGCGGAAGCAGGTGCTGGCGAATTCACGTTGTCGTTGCGAGGTCAGTCGGGGGGCGTTCGATGGGGATTAGAATCCAAGTGGCGTGGGGACGGAACCCGGCAAGCGCCGGAGCAGCCAGAGTCCTGATTCTTGAGGAGCGAACGGGCGGCTGGTATGGTGAGAGCCCCTTCCGATTGAATTCCCGCCTGGAGAACCTAAGGTCATGCACGCCACCCGCCCACGGTCGTTGGTCCGATTGTTGTCTTCGTCCACCCCAGCTAAGAGGGTGATGAGTCGTGGTTTGTTGGCAAGGGTCGGTGTCGCCTTGGTGCGAGCAACCTTGGTGGGGTCGCTCGTCATGTGGGCCGCAAGCTCAACGTTGACGGCGGCCGAATCGGCCGATTGGCCTCAATGGCGTGGGCCTGCTGGCCAGGGGCATGCCCCTGAAGCTCGCGATCTGCCGGTCACCTGGACCGACGCCACGAATATCACTTGGAAGACGGCTATTCCCGGCAAAGGGTGGTCCTCGCCCGTCATCGAAGGTCGCACCATCTGGATGACGACCGCGGTCGAAACTCCTTTGACCGAGGAAGAAAAAAAGAAGCGGGCCGCCGACTCGACCAACAGCCAGCCGTTGAATGTGGCAGGCACAGTCGCTTTGCGTGCGATTGGCGTGGACCGTGAAACGGGGAAAGTGGAAGCCGACATTCTACTGTTCGAAGTGAAGGACCCTGATCCGATTCACACGCTTAACTCGTTCGCGTCGCCATCGCCGATCATCGAGCAAGGGAAGCTGTACTGCCACTTCGGGACCAACGGAACGGCATGCGTCGACACCGCGACTCGCAAGATCGACTGGGTCAACTCGGAGCTGCATCTGAAGCATGAGAACGGCCCCGGCAGCACGCCCGTGCTGTTCGGCGATCTGTTGATTGTGCACTGCGACGGCAGCGATGTTCAGTTCCTGGTTGCGCTCGACAAGAAAACCGGCAAGACTCAATGGAAGACCGAACGAAGCGGCGCTCTCAATTCGAATCCCCAGCTCAAGAAAGCCTACGGAACGCCCCTGATTCTGGACATCGAGGGACGTTCGGTTCTGCTCTCCACCGGGGCGGATTGGCTTTATGCGTACGAGCCTAAGTCGGGGAAAGAGTTGTGGAAGTTGAACTACGGCGTTCTCGGCTTTTCGATTGTTCCTCGCCCGGTAGCGGCTCACGGGATGCTCTACTTCAGCACCAGCTTTATGCAGCCCGAGATGTTGGCCGTGCGACTGGGAGATGGCGGCACGACACCGGAGATTGCGTGGCGAGCGAAGAAGGGGGCGCCCCAGATGCCTTCTCCGTTGGTGGTGGGTGATGAACTGTATGTGGTCAGTGACAAGGGTGTCGCAACCTGCATGGATGCCAAGACCGGCGCCGTGCACTACAGCGAACGATTGGGCGGCAATTTCTGCTCGTCCCCCCTGTACGCCGACGGACGCGTCTACATCGGCAACCGCGAAGGACAAGTCTTCGTGCTGGCGCCCGGCAAGAAGCTCGACGTGCTCGCCACGAACACGGTGGACGGCGCCGTCATGGCGACCCCAGCCGCCGTTGGTCGCACGATGTTCCTACGTACCGAGCACTCGTTGTATCGCCTTGAGAAGCGGTAGCGATTGCGTCAAGCCTGAGCCTGCGTCAAAACTGAGACAGCGTCAAGCTTGAGTCAGCGCCAGGTAAGCCAATAGCAGAATCATGAAGCCAAACCAGACGGCGCCCAGAATGATCAGGGGCCGTTGAGTGCGGCGGGGCGGCAAACTCTGCGGGTCAGGCTGGTTCGCTGGCTGTTGAGAAGAATCTTGGGATTTGCTCATGACGAGCTTCCCTTGGGCGAAGGAAGTTCGTACCTCAGAGCTTCATCGAAATCATAGACGTGGTCGAAGTCCTCGCGGCGATCTCGCTTCGACTTCTTGAAACAACCAATACGAATCAGGTTGTAAACGATCTCGCCAATATCGCCTGTGGAACGAATGCCCCAATTCTCCAGCACGGAGCGAGCCAAAAGGCCATATTGCGACAGGGCAAATTGGCGAGCCGCCTCGCACAATTGCTGTCCAGTCAAGTGCTGCTCTTCGGCCGGCTCCGACGGATCGACCGGTTCGCCGCCAAAATCGGTCGGTTCGGTTTCGCCCAGATGCAAATCGCTACGCGCGTAAAGCAAGGCTTCTTGGACGAATTGGTAGGCGCCGATCGGATACCGTCGGTCTTCGTCGAGCAGTTTGCGAATACGGGCCGAGATGTTCTTCATGCCGCGCGCCACCCCGTCTCTAGTTCACACGATCATCACGATCCGTGGAATCGGTCGAGTCGTCGACCGGATTCGCTGGACTCGGCTGCCTCTCGCCCGCGCCAGTTTCACCTTCTCCATTTTCGCTTGTCGTTGTCGGGTTCGCTACTGGAGATTTGAGCGAAGCCGGGACAGTCGGCGGCGCGTCCGAGCCCCTCGACTCTTCCACAGCCCGTTGTTCTTGTTTCGGTTCGAACGATTGTGGTTCGTCAGCCTTTATCGATGCGGAGGCCTCGGCCCCCTCGCGAGTCGACTCTGCCGAGAGAAAATCGAGCGGCTGACCAGGCGAAGAGGACTGGGGTTCGGAGTCGCGTCGACCACTCCGGTCGCGTCGATCATTTCCGCCCTGTGCGGGTCGTTGGCCTCGCGGTTGGCGTCCCGATTGATCGCCCCGAGGCCGATCCTGACCGCCACCCTGCCGTCCACCTGGACCACCGCCGCGAGGCTCCCGCCGGTCTCCTCGTCCTCCGCGGTCTCCTCGCTCTTGCTCGTTTCGCTCGGGTTCCGCTAGTTCTCGGTCGTTGTTGTCGCGATCCCCCTGTTCCCGATCCACGCGTTCCCGATCCACGCGTTCATTGCGTGAGCGGTTGGCGGCAGTATTCAATACGCTGAGGACATCGGTGGCGGGAATTAGCAACCGACGATTATCCTCGGTCTGTACCAGCAACTGTTGTGACAGAATTTCGTGATTAAGGATACGAGCTCGGCCGGTCGTTGTGACGACATCGGCGCCGATCGGCGGCAGGGTCTTGAGCAGATCCTCGTACGTGTCATATTCGTAACGCAGGCAGCACTTCAAGCGACCGCATCGCCCCGAGATCTTGGTGGGGTCGAGCGTGGCCTTCTGCAACTTGGCCATTTTCATGGAGACAGGCGGCATCTCGACCAAGTGCGTGTTGCAGCAGACCGGTTTCCCGCAGTCGCCGTAGTCGGCTAGCAGTTTCGCTTCGTCCCGCACGCCAATTTGCCGCATTTCGATGCGAGTCTGCAATTCGTTGGCCAGCGCCTTCACGAGTTCGCGAAAGTCGACTCGCTCTTCCGACAGGTAGTAAACGACAATCCGTTCGCCGCCGAACAGGTGTTCGACATCGACCAGCTGCATATTGAGTTTCAAGGCGGCGACATGCTTTTGGCAGATCTCAAACTCCTCGCGTTCGCGAGTCTTCAGGTGAGTCGCCTCGTTGATATCCTCGTCGGTCATTTCCCGCAGCACTTGTCCCGAGGGGGGATCTACCAACTGGGCCAAGGCTTGTTCGGTCGCCTCGCACAAAACTTCGCCCGCTTCGAGCCCACGGGTGGTGCGCGCAATGACCTGCGTGCCGCGGCGGAGCATCTCCGCTCGGGCTGAAAAAACGCCCACCATGCGCATGACACCATAACGGACTACGAATCTCGCCATCTCGACGCGACTCCTCGGGAACTCGTATGGGTGGCGGCTATGCACCGCGCCCGCTCTCGGCCAATATTACTCGACAGGCTCGCCGCTACCAAGTCGCGCGCCGCTTCCTGGAGGTTACTTCTCGAATTTGGCGAGGCGCCATGGCGTGGTCGATTCTGTACGAGGATGCGTGGATTGCGGCAGTTGACAAGCCGTCTGGTCTATTGGTCACACCAGATCGCTGGGACAAAGAACTTGTCAATTTGGTCGATTGGGTCCAAGAAAACCATTCGCCGGACTGGCGCAACGTCCATCGACTCGATCGCGATACTTCGGGTATTGTCCTGTTCGCGAAAGACTCGGAGTCGCTAGCCGCGTTCACGGCGCTGTTTGAAACTCGCGAGGTCGTGAAGACCTATTCGGCCATCGTTCGGCCCGCGCCGCGTCAGACAAGCGGCGTGATCGATCGGCCGCTCGACGCCGACCCGCGCCGACCCGGTCGCATGCGAATCGCGGTATCCGGCAAACCGAGTCGCACGGAGTGGGAATTGGTCGAGGCTTGGCGCAGTGGGGCGGTGGCCTTGATCGATGTTCATCCCTTAACCGGTCGCACTCACCAGATACGAGTCCATTTGGCGGCCATCGGTTCACCGGTGGTTGGCGATGCTTGGTATGGCGATGGCCTGCCTTTGCGTCTGTCCGATGTGAAACGACGCTTTCGTGGCGTTGATGACGGGCCTCCCCTGCTCGATCGGCTGGCCCTGCACGCCCACTCGCTCGAGTTCACTCATCCGCTGACGGGCGCCGCGTGTCGCATCGAATCGCCGTGGCCGAGCGACTTCCAACGAGCGGTCGAACGACTTCAGCGAGCTTAGTTGGACAGCGGAGGGTTCACATAGTCGTGGATCGCTCCGCGATCCAACGCTCAGGCGTAAAGGCGTTGGATCGCGGAGCGATCCACGACTATGCGTCGAATCGCCTTTTTCACACGATCAGTTCCACTAAAGTAAACACTTAATGCTGACTGATGTAGTAGAACCTGGCGCCGTCCAATTAGGGCAGGCGAGCTTCGCTGGTCGCTCACTCACTCACTCACTCACTCACTCACTCACGCATCCCGAGTTGTTTCATTTTGCGATACAGGTTCGCTCGATCCAGCCCCAACCGCTCCGCCGCGATCGTCATATTGCCGTCGCATTCGGCGATCTTTGCTCGAATCCAATGTTCCTGAAACGACGCCGTGGCTTCGGCCAGCGATGCGTCCGCCGATGGCGAAACGGAGGACAGCGCGTTGGCGTCAGACCTGCCCGCCGATGTACCGTGCGTTGACGGGGCGATTGGGTGACCGGCGAGTGGGCGGGTGAGTGGGGATAGGAGCGCGGCGAGATCGTCTCGGTCAATCTCATCCTCGGGACAGAGAAAAACCAATCGCTCGACCAGATTCCGCAACTCCCGCACATTTCCCGGCCAAGGATGGGTCAACAGGAGTTTGCTTGCGGCAGGGGTAAAGCGGGGAGGCTCGCGACGCGCTTTGCCGCTGAACTCTTCCAAGAAATGCTCGGCCAGCGCCCAGACATCTTCGCCGCGAGCTCGCAGCGGAGGAAGTTCCAGCGTGACGACGTTCAGACGAAAGTAGAGGTCTTCGCGGAACTTTCGAGCACGCACGAGCTCTACAAGATCTTGATTGGTCGCCGCGATCACTCGAGTATCGGTGGGACGCGGCGTCGATCCACCGACTCGCGTGACCAGCTTATCCTCCAACACTCGGAGCAACTTGGCTTGTCCGCCAAGGCTCATGTCGCCGATCTCGTCGAGAAACAGCGTGCCGTGAGCGGCGAGTTCGAATTTTCCAGCGCGAGCGTCGCGAGCGTCGGTGAACGCGCCGCGTTCGTGGCCGAAGAGTTCACTTTCGAGCAGTGATTCGGGGAGGGCCGCACAGTTGACGGCGACCAGCGGTTCGTCGCGACGCGAGCTTCCGTAATGGACCAAGCGACTGACGACTTCCTTACCTGTACCGTTTTCACCCAAGACCAGCACCGAGAGATCGGTGGCGGCGACTCGAGCGAGCGTCTTGCGGAGCTGCTGGATCGCTCGGCATTCGCCCAGCAGACGCAGCCCTCCCGCCGCTTCCTCGACTACCTGGGTGCGAGCGTCGACAAGTCGTTGGAATTGGCGGCTCGTTTCAATCGCCGCCACTGCGTGCGAAGCTAACTCAGTCAATGCCGACTCGTCGTCCGCATTGAAATCTCCCTCGTCGCGATTGAGCACTTCAAAGACGCCGAAACGTTGACCGCCCGAACCGACCAACGGCACTCCGACCAAATTGCGCGTGCGAAAACCAAGTTTTTGGTCGACACGGCGATTAATCGCGGCCGACTTGTCCCGTTCCGCCACGCGGACGGGTAGTCCGGTCTTCAGAATCTGGCCCACGACCCCTTGGTTGTCCGGCACTCGTAGCTCGCCGCCGGGAATTCCGAGCGCAGGGCGGCCGACGAGTTCTCGCGACCGCTCGTCCCACAAGAAGAGGCTGGCACGTTCCGCTCCTAGCAGGCGAGCAGCCGCTTCGGCCATCTCCTTCAACAACTCGTCGAGCTTGCCGGCTCGATTCCAGCGAGCGGTAATGGAGAGAATGGCTTCCAATCGCTCCACGCGTCGCTTGGCGTACGTCGACTCGCGCGAAGCGACGACGGCGGTGAAGAGCGTCGTTGCAACCAGCTTCAAGGTCTCGACTGGAGGCGGCGCAGCGGCAGCGACTACCAGCAATTCTCCGGGCGCTTGTCTCGGGTCGAGCGGTACGGCTGTCCAACGTCCCGAACTGCGAGCCGCTTCTTTATCCACGACTTCGGACAGGAGCTCGATGGGAAGCGGGCGAGTGCGTCCGCTACGAGCGGTAGTCGCCCACTCTCCCTCAACCCCGCGAGCGATGGCGACGTAGTCGAGTCCCAGCAGGACGGCGATACGTTCGAGCGCTCCATCCAGAAAAGCGGCGGGCACGTCTACGCCTCGGCCATTTCACGCGCGTGGTAGCTGCTACGCACAAACGGTCCACTCGCGACTTGCTTGAAGCCCATGGCCTGCGCCAGGCGGCCTAGTTCCTCAAACTCCTCGGGCGGTACGTATCGCTTCACGGGCAAGTAACGCGGGCCCGGCTGAAGGTACTGGCCGAGCGTCAGAAAGTCGCAATCGTGAGCTCGCAGGTCGGCGAGCGCGTCGAGCAGTTCATCGCGAGTTTCGCCCAGACCGAGCATGAGCCCGCTCTTCGTCTTGATCGCCGGATCGTACTGCTTGACTCGTCGCAGCAGCTCCAGGGTCCAACGATAATCGGACTTGGGACCGCGCACTTCGCGGTAAAGCCGCGGCACGGTTTCCATGTTGTGGTTGAAGACTTCGGGGCGAGCGGCACAGACGCGTTCGAGTGCGTCTTTGCAACTGACGAAATCGGGCGTCAGCACTTCGATCGTCGCTCCCGTACGTTGACGCACCGCGAGCACGCACTGGTAAAAATGTTCGGCGCCGCCGTCAGGCAGGTCGTCGCGCGTGACCGACGTGATGACTACGTGTTTCAGGACCAGCCGGAACGCAGCTTCGGCCAACCGTTCTGGTTCGTCCGCCTCGGGGAGCTGCGGCTTCCCGCGATCGACCGAACAGAATCCACAGGGGCGAGTGCAGACGTTGCCGAGCACCATGAAAGTGGCGGTATTCTGCGACCAGCACTCCATCCGGTTCGGGCATTTGGCCTCCTCGCACACGGTCTCCAGTCGCAATTCCTCGACGAGTCGGGCCGTAAAGTGGTTGGCGTTTCCCTTGGGAACTTCGCGGCGGAGCCAAGGGGGGAGTCGGCGCTGAGGTTCGGCGTCTTCCCCCGAAAGAACGGGTGTTGTGGGGAATTCAATTTGGACTAGCGGTGTGTCGGCGCTCATGGTCGATTCCAGATTCGGGAATTCGCGAGCCCGTATTATTGCCTGCGAGGCCCGATTCGGCCATGGTAGAGCCGATAACTCCCTGAGGTGCATGGGCATGTGGAATCAAATTGCATTTGGCGGCTTTCTCATCGTGGTGGCCATCGGCCTTTACTGGCACCACCACCGGGCCGAAGCGAATTGGTCCGCCGAGGTGGCTCAATGGCCCGAAGCGGCCGCAACCGAACATTCTCGCAATTCACGAGATCGACAAAGTCGACGGGTGCGGGCGAGTTGGCTGATTGGGGTCGTGGGAGTGGCCATGATCGGCGGCGTGTTCCTGGAGTCGACTTTGTATTTCGCGGTGTTCTGGGCGGTTGTGCTCGTCCTGGTCTCTTACATCGTCTGGCTAGGGCTGGCCGACCTCTGGCTGACTCGACGGCACATGCGAGCCCTTAATGAGCAGCAGCGAGTGGCGACGGCTCAACTGCGAGCGGAACTGGAGGCCGAGATCGCTCGACTGCGAACTCAAGCCTCGCCCGAGTCGCCGCCGCTGGATTCCGCTTAGTGTTATTGGTCACCGCGAAGAACTGGGGTACGACGGACTTCTAGTCCGTCGATCCTCCGCCGCCCTCAAGGACTGCCGTGCAACTGGTTCGGTACGTCACGGTTCGACGGACTAGGAAGTCCGTCGTACGGGAGGCTTTCCTCATGTACGACGGACTTCCAGTCCGTCGCGCGGCAGTTGTCGAGCCTCAATCGGCCGACAACGCGGATTGGCTGGCGGCAGTGGGCGCTCGCGGGCCACGTGGCTTACCGCTCACGAAGTGAGCGGGCTACCATGACGGACTTCTAGTGGGTCGTGCGGCTGGCACTCACAGGCGTTGGATCGCGGAGCGTTCCACGACTATCATTAGCGAACAAATCCTCAACTACCTCCCCTCCTTTTCCTTGCTCGGAGCAACATGTCTCAACTGTTTCGCATCGCCGTCTATCCGGGTGACGGAATTGGTCCGGAAGTGATCGACGAGACTCTGCGCGTGTTGGACGCTGTCGCGGCGGCTGATGGGTCGTTTCGGTTAGAGTACACGCGGTTGCCCTGGGGCGCTGATTACTACCACGCTCATTGCCAATTGGTTCCCGATGACTTTCTCGATGTGCTGCGGCCCTTTGACGCGATTCTGTTGGGCGCCGTCGGCTGGCCCGCGACCATCCCGGACCATCTGACTCTGGCGCCGTTGGTTCGCATTCGCCAAGCATTTGACCAGTATGCGTGCGTCCGACCCGCTCGACTGTACCCTGGACTACGCAGTTATCTGGCTGACAAAGGTTCCGAGCACATCGACATGGTGGTTATCCGAGAAAACTCGGAGGGCGAGTACATCGATAACGGAGGCCGGTTTCGGCGAGGAACTCCGGAAGAGTTTGCGGTGCAGACGGCGCTCCACACGCGGAAGGGAATCGAGCGGATTCTGCGTTATGGATTCGAGTTGGCGCGGAAGCGTCGTCGCAAATTGACGATGGCGACGAAGTCAAATGCGCAGCGTTATGCCTATGTGCTGTGGGATGAGGTCCTGGAAGAACTGGCGCCTCAATTCGCGGACGTCGAATCGGAGCGGCAGCATTGCGACGCGGCGCTCATGAATATGGTGCGTTGGCCTGAGCGGTTCGATGTGATTGTCGCTTCAAACCTGTTTGGCGACTTATTGACCGATCTGGGCGGGCTGCTCGGCGGCGGCCTGGGGTTGGCGCCCAGTTGCAACGTCAACCCTGAACGAGCGTATCCGTCGATGTTTGAGCCAGTACATGGTTCGGCGCCGGACATCGCGGGGAAAGGGATCGCCAACCCGATTGCCGCGATCTTGAGCGCCGCCATGATGCTCGATCATCTCGAACTGCCGGCCGCCGCTGCTCGAGTGCGCCAGGCCGTCGAGCGAACGCTGGCGGCGGGCCACAAGACGCCCGACTTGGGCGGTTCGTTGCGAACTCACGAGATGGGCGAGCGGATCGCGGCCATGATCTAAAACGCGGAAGATGTAGGGTGCGTCGAACCGGTCGGCGAAAACCTTGGCCTGTACCGATAACTTCACCGCCGACCGGTGAAGACGCACCTCCGCACTGAGATCGCCTGGCCCCTTCGACCACGATCACGCGGCGAGAGAAGGTCGCGAACTGGAGAATCGCTCGGTCGAATCGGTGCGTCGCCGCCGGAGGCTTTGACGCACCCTACCTCCAGACTTTCGTACGACGGACTTCCAGTCCGTCGTTTTGGGGTGGTGTAGAACGAGAAACGACACCCTTAATACGCTCTGTACTTCTCGGTGAAAAAACTCAAAAAGACAGACCGGTTGCCAGTCGGTCTGATCACACAGCAAGCGTGTCTACGGCGGCGGAATGCTCGCATGAGTTAAGTCATTGTTTCACAGTGAATTACTTAGTGTGAGACACGAGGATCGATCGTGGTTTGTCGCCCTCTCATTCGTATCGACGCATCGAAATAACCGATGAGTCGATTCGATACATCTATTTGTCGACTCTCGGAGGCGTGCCGATACTTTGACGAGTTCGGTTGAGCGTTTGGTGATGAAGCGTCGTTGGCTCGCGGCTGACCCTCGCGTTCGCCAAGTCAGAGACCTGGAACCTCAGGGAGCAAGTTGAGCTCAGAACGATGGATTGGTTGAACTACCACCACCTGCATTACTTCTGGATGGTTGCTCGCGAGGGAAGCGTGTCGCGAGCCGCCGAGATGTTGCATTTGGCTCAGCCCACGCTCACCTCCCAGATTCGTCGCCTCGAACACTCGCTCGGCAAAAAGCTCTTTCAGAAACGCGGTCGCTTGTTGGTGCTAACGCAGGATGGCGAGTCGGTTTATCGCTATGCGCAGGAGATCTTTTCGCTGGGGCAGGAGTTGATGCGCGTGTCGCGTGGCGAGTCGATTGGAGTGACCACGAAATTCTCCGTGGGAATCTCCGACTCGCTCCCCAAGCTCACCACCTATCGCCTGTTGGAACCTGCGTTCTCGTTGCGTCCCGCGCCGCGACTGCATGTGCGCATCGACAAGACCGACAGGTTGCTCGCGGAACTCGCCATCCATGGCGTCGACCTGGTCATCAGCGATTCGCCGTTGATGCCTTCGTTGCGAGTGCGGGCGTTTAATCATTTGCTCGGCGAGACCTCGGTCACGGTGTTTGGAGTCGAATCGCTGGCTCACGAGCTGAAGGCAAAGTTCCCACAGTCGCTGCATGGAGCTCCCATGTTGCTACAAACCAGCAACACGACCGTGCGACAGTCGCTGGAGCAATGGTTTGAAGCGACGGGGATTCGACCGAACATCGTGGGCGAGGTCGAGGATATGGCGATGCTCCAAACGCTTGGTCAACATGGACACGGCATTTTTGTCGCGCCTACGGTTGTCTGCGACGACGTTTGTCGACGGTATGGCGTGATCGCGATCGGCGAACTCGAAAAGGTGAAAGAGCGTTTCTACGCGATCTCGGTCGAGCGAAAAATCACGCATCCCGCCGTCTTGGCCATCTCCGAGGTCGCTCGCCGTCGATTGTTCACTTGACCAATCACCTTAGGCAAATACGAACTGACTGCTGGACACGACTCGATTCCAATTCAGCAGCCGGATACGCTTGCCATTGGCGAGTTGCATGGTGACCATGCTGCCGGCTCTTTCGAAGGAAATTTGCGCGTACGCGAGAGAGTAGGCGATCAGGTCGATTCGATCGCTGTAAAGAGCGAAATCGCCGAGCGTATCGAGCGAGCTGAGATCGGCGACAAAGCGGACGGTATCGCGACCGCCGCCGGTGTAAATGAGATCCATGCCATCTCCGCCATCCAGCAGATCGGTCCCCTCGCCGCCTTCGAGCGTATCGTCGCCCGCATCGCCGATGATTAGGTCGGCGCCGCCCAGTCCCACAAGTCGGTCATTGCCGTCGCCGCCACGCAGTTGATCGACGCCGTGCGTGCCGATGATTGTGTCATTTCCCTTTCCTCCATCGATATATGGCACGCCGCTCAGACTCATCGAGTAGCTGGGCGAGATCAGGAAGGTGAATTCGTTGTCCGCCTCATCGCCGATGATTGGTTGACCGTTGCCGACCCAACCTTCGATCAAGACGGTTGGGCCGTCGAAGGTCGCCAGCACCACGGGGGCTGGCTGGTCATTGAAGATCGTGTCAACGTTATCTCCGCCTCGCAGTACGTCGTATTTGGCCTCGTCCCCGCGTACGAGAAACGCATCGTAACCGGCGCCTCCGAACGAAGCGTCGACGCCAGGGCCGCCGTCGAGTTGATCATCGTGCAAGCCGCCATCCAGCGAATCGTCGCTGGGGCCTCCGTAGAGCTGATCGAAGCCGTCGGCCCCGATCAGGGAATCGGGGCCGCTTCCGCCGTAGAGAATGTCGTCATTGTCGCCGCCGAGAAGCGAGTCGGCGCCAGCGCCGCCAATCAAGCAATCAACGCCTTGGAGTCCTTCGAGCCAGTCGTTTCCTCCTCGGCCAAACAGCAGATCCGCGGCGGCAGTGCCTTGCAGTGTATCATTGCCTGCGAGATCGCCGACGCGGATGTTCTCGACACCGGGGAGACTGGCGATGCAACGAGTAACGTTCAGGATTTGCGACTCTTCATAGGCCGCGACGGTGATCGTTTCGAATTCTGACAACGCGAGCCCACCTCCGGGCGACAGGATGAGGTCGAGTGATTGTTCGGTGGGTGAGGCAAGATAGGCCTGGAGGTTGGCGAGTTGTGGATTGGTCCACGCTTCAAACAAACTGGGTGTAAGTGCGACGGTTACTTGGTCAAAGGCTGCTTCTCCCTGGATGTCGACGATTGTGCCGACTGGGTACGAGATTTCTTGCAGCACGACGCCCGCGGCGGTGGATCTTGTGACCGTGACACCCGACTCGGCAAAGATCACGGTAAACAAGTCGGGATCGGCCGTGCCGTGAATTTCCTCCCGAATTTCTCCGGAGCGGGTCACAGTCACGATTCCTGCCGCGACACTGGCTGCACCGTCGCTATCCGTGACGCGGACCTGAATCGGGCGAGCGCCGGTCAAGGTGGATGTGAATGTTGCAGTGACGCCAAAAGCATCATCAAACTGACCGTCGTTATCGAGCTCCCAAGCGTACTCGACAATGTCACTGTTCGCGTCGAAGGACGCGGCGGCGGTCAAGGTGAGGCTGGCGTCGGTTGTCGTCGAATACGGGCCGCCAATGTCGGCGATGGGGCCAGGATTGAAGAGCTGCGAGAGGAAGAAATCGAGACCTCCCGCAGTGGCTAAGGTCAGTGTGCCAGCAGACGGATCGAAGTCCGCATTCGTGCTGGTTAACATCCCCGTCGTGAAGACTCGGCGGGTCGAAGCCCCGGGTGTCACCGCGATGGCTCGCGGTTGATCGGAGGAACTGCCGCCCATCGACTTCGCCCACTGAAAGTCGCCATTGGCATTGAATTTCGACAAATAGACATCATCGCTGCCGGCGGAACTCAAGTTGAAAACGGCAGCGCCCGGATCGAAATCGGCGGTTCCACCGAAGTAGCCTGTCGAATAGACCGAGCCCTGGATATCGGCGGCGATTCCGGCGCCAGCGTCGGTAGTCGTCGAACTGCCCAACCGCTTGGCCCAGGCGAAATCGCCCGCCGAGGTGAGCTTCCAGACAAAGGCGTCCGGTGATGATCCACTGGAACTGATCAAGTTGAATGTCGCTGCGGAGGGATCGAAGTCGGCCGTTTGGCGGAAGTGACCCGTGATCAGGACGTTGCCGCTGGGATCGATCGCCACGGCGCTAGCCTCGTCCGAACTGGTTCCGCCCGCGCGACGGGCCCAGACCAGTTGTCCCGCCGAGTCATATTTCGCGGCGAAAATGTCATTGGCGCCTGTTGTCGAGAGATGCGAAACGCCGGGGCCGGGATCGAAGTCGGCGAGTCCCGAGAAGAAACCCACGATATGCGAGTTGCCCGCGGAGTCGACCGCTACCGCCGGCGCGTAATCGAGGCTGGCCGAGCCCATGGCTCGACCCCACTGCCAAGTGCCATGAGTGTCCAGTTTGGCGAGAAAAATGTCTCCCCCGCCGGCCCCTGCGATGGGGCCGATGACGTCGCTTCCCGAGGCTCGCAACGAAAAGTTCGTGCCGAATCTGCCGGTGACATAGGCGTTGCCGAGTGAATCGACGTCGAGAACGGGGAGGATGCCTGTCGAATCTCCGGCAACGATCTGCCGGGCCCAAGAAAAGTTGCCGTTGGCGTCGAACTTGCTGACGAAGCCGTTGTATCCGCTGCCCGCTCCCGTCATGGCGAAGACGCCTGGCCCGGGGTCAAAGTCGATGTTCAATCCGCCGAAAATGCCCGTCGCGTAAACGTTGCCTTGGGAGTCGACTGTCACGTCATAGCCGGCTGTGGAATTCGCGGAAGAATTGGCGAGCGTCCGCGCCCACACCAGCGATCCGTCGGGGGCATATTTGGCGAGAAACGCGGTCGAACCATTGACGGCGGGGACGCCTGGAGGGATCAGCGTCGAACCTGCCCCGGGATCGAAGTCGAGCGCCGTGAAGGTCATTTGTCCCGTCACGTAGGAATTGCCCGCCTGGTCGGCGGAGACCGCGTTTCCAACCTGCGTGAAAGCGTCGCCAATTCTGAAAGCGAATCCCAATCCCACGTCTAACGCCCACCGTGTCTCTAATTGTTCGACTCGCAACACGGCCCGACGGCGTTCATGGTGAACTCCAAGGCGACTCCGTCCGAAAATACGTGAGAAGATGTAAGGCATGTCGGGCACGCGCGGGGTGAGCTGGCAAGAAAGGTACTTGCAGGCTAATGACCGTTTGCGAGATTTGCCCGACAGAGAAAATTGATGTTATGGGGAAGCCGGGACTCGAGAACCGGGGTGAACACATCACTTTTCTCAACGAGTTTCTCTTGGCGGCTGACCCCAACCATGCCTACACTTGAGGCTCTTCCGCCTTGCGTTCCGCCACGCAACGCGGCGCCTGCCTGGATTGAGCCCGTTCCCTGTTGGTTGCGTTTCCTGTTGGTTGCACCTCCCACCGGTTCCCCTGCCCGATCGAGTCCCACCCTTCGGAACGCGTCCCGGAGAATCACCCAATGCTGACCCTTCATGCCCAAAGCTCTTCCCGTGACTGTTCGGGTTGGTCGCGACGAGACTTTTTGCGAGTGGGTGCGCTGGGGATTGGTTCGTTGGCGCTGCCTGATTTGTTGCGAGCGAAGGCGGCGGCTGGAAGTGCGGGCAATGGTGGGTTCGTTCGTGACAAGTCGATCGTGCTGTTGTTCCTCGGGGGTGGAGCCAGCCATATCGAGACGTTTAATCCCAACATGATGGCGCCGTCCCCTTACTGTAGTGTGACGGGGGAAGTGTCGACGGCGATTCCCGGAGTGTCGTTCGGAGGGACCTTCCCCGGCCTCGCTCGACTCGCCAAGCGGCTGGCCGTCGTTCGCTCGTTCCAGCATCCCATCGCGGATCACGTTGCGGCGATCATCCACATGCTGTCCGGAGGAACTCGGTCCAAGGCGGATGGCCGCGGGTTTAGTATGGGTTCGGCCTATGCTCGGCTCCGAGGCGCCAATCACCCCGTCACCGGATTGCCTACCTACTCGCTTTTGACCGCTCCCGAAACCGATTCGCAATACCGTTCCGAGCGTTCGCGAGTGGAAACGGGTTCGAATCCGGGGACGTTGGGCGCGTCATACACTCCTTTCGATCCCACCGGCGCCAAGGCGCTCGATAACATGCGCTTGCGACTGCCGCTGGAAAGATTGGCCGATCGTCGGCAGTTGCGGGAATCGCTCGACTCGCTGCGCCGTGAGATCGACGCTAGCGGTTCGATGGCGAGTCTCGATCGATTTGAACAACAGGCGGTCGATTTGGTGACGCGTGGGGCGAGTTCGGCGTTTGATTTAACGACCGAGGATCCGCGCTTGGTCGAGCGATACGATACCAGCATGTTCCGCGTGGGAAACGTGGCGCAGCGCCCGCAACTGGTTCGCTCCTGCACACTGGGCCGGCAGCTACTCATGGCTCGACGTTTGTGCGAGTCCGGATGTGGATTCGTTACGGTGCAGAGCGCTGGATGGGATAACCATGCGGACGGCAACAATCCCAATATGCTCGATGGGATGAATATGCTGGGCCCACCGCTCGATAAAGCGGTCTCGGCATTCCTTGAGGACGTTGAGTCTCGCGGGTTATCTGACCAGATCCTCTTGGTGATCACCGGAGACTTCGGTCGCACACCCAAGTTGAACAAGAAGGGCGGTCGAGACCACTGGGCCAATCTTTGTACGCTGGCGTTGGCGGGCGGAGGGTTGCGCATGGGGCAAGTGATCGGTCAATCGGCAAAGCAGAACGACGTTCCGGCGACTGAACCAATCACGCCGGGGCAGCTAACGTCGACATTGCTGCACTCCTTGTTTGATGTTGGACGTATGCGACTGGAATCTGGCTTGCCTGTTGAGCTAACTCGATTGGCTCAAGACCATGCCCCGATTCGCGAATTGGTCGGCTAGACGACTCGGTGCGACCATTGACCCCATGGTCGACTCGCTCAGCGAGAAATCTCAAAAACTAGTGGCGGGTTCTCGGCTTCCTTTGCGGGCTAGTGGTGTTGACGCTCACCAACCCACACCACTCAGCCTGAAGGAACCCAGTCATGAAGAAGATCATCCTCACCGTCGCCTTGGTCGTCCTGTCCGTCGGCTCGTTCGTCAGCGTTCGCCCTGCCGCCGCCCAGTCGGGACGGATCAATTTGGGGTCGATCGAACTTCAGTTCCATTCGAATGGCAACGCCGGTTGCAACGTCACCCCCGTCCGACCCTGCCCGAGCAGCTTGCCGCAGGTCCGACCTGAAACGTGCCCGCAGCCGGGCATCCCGGCTTGCCTGTTGGGGGAATGGGTCGAAGAGTGCAATAACGGAGCGGTCTGGTATCACCGCCTTTCGGCGTGCGGCACTCATGAGATCACGATGGTCGCTCCCGATGGACGCGAACGCACGGTGACCTGCCAAGCGAGCTTCTGCCAAGGCACCCTGACGCTCTCGGGCGGCAAGTTCCGCGTCTCGCCGCCCCGCAACGGCTGTCTCAAGCTGTGCGGTCCGGACGGCCAATGCCGCTACTGGAACCGGTAGTAACGAGTCCAACAACCAATGACGAATGACGAATGACCAATGACCTACCCCGCAGCCGCTTCCCTAACCTCAGCCGCCAGGAAGAACGATCCCGTGACGCAGACAACGTGTTGAGGGGTGGCGAGTTGGCGAGCTCGCCGGACGGCCGCTGGCGATGAGTATTCGGTTTCGAGGATCGGCGAGAGGTTGGGCTGGGGCTCCGCGATACGTTCGGCGAGTTCGCGGAGTTCGGCCAGTGGCAGGGCGCGAGGGCTGTTTTGGAATTGAGTGAGGATGACGCGTTCGCAAGCGGGGAGAAGTAGTTGCAGGATGCCTGCGACATCTTTGTCCCGATTGACGGCGAAGACGACGATGCGAGGTCGGTTGGGAAAGTCTCGGTCGAGGGTTTCCAGGAGTGCTTGGATGGAAGCGACGTTGTGGGCGGCGTCGAGAATAATCGCCGGCGATTCGCTTACTACTTCGACACGGGCGGGGCAGGCGGCGTTCGCCAATCCCTCGCGAATGCTTGATTCGGGGAGGGGCCAGCCGGCTTCGCGGAGGCGTTGCAGAGTGGCCAGGGCGACGGCGGCGTTGAGTGCTTGGTGGGCGCCTCGCAGGCGGATGGCAACGTCTCGCAACTCGAAGGCGTAGCTGGGAGAGTGGGGAGGCGAGGAGTGGCGAGCTGGCTCCCAGTAGTCGATCACGGCGCCGGCGAGTGGGCCTGACGAGAGGGAGGACGCGGGGACATAGGGTTGTTGGACGTAGCCGAATGCCTGTTCGAGTGCGAACAGAGGAGCGGCTTGTTCATGAGCGACTCGAGCGATGACTTGGCGTGGTTCGGCGGGGATAACGCCCGATACGACCGGGACGCCTGGCTTGATGATCCCCGCTTTTTCGCCAGCGATCGCGGCCAGAGTGTTTCCGAGTTGTTGGGTGTGGTCGAAGCTGATGGTCGTGATGACCGAGACGGTCGGGTGGCAGATGTTGGTGGAATCGAGTCGGCCGCCCATGCCGACTTCCAGCACCGTGGCGTCGCATCGCTGGCGGGCGAAGTGCAGGAAAGCGAGTGCGGTGACGATGTCGAAAAAGGTGGGGCCGGCGCCGGGGAGGCCTGCGGCTTCCGATTCGCGGTCCAGGTCAGCGACGGGGCCTCGGACCGATTCGACCAATTCAGCAAACTCGGCGGATTCGCAGGGTTGGCCGTTGATGGCAAGTCGTTCGTGGAGGCTTTCGAGGTGGGGGGAGGTGTAGAGAGCGGTGCGAAGCCCGGCGGCTCGTAGAGTCGCCGCGAGCATGGCGGCCGTCGATCCTTTGCCCTTAGTGCCCGCGATATGGATTACTTTTTGGCCGAGATGCGGGTCCCCTAGTCGTTCGAGCAGGGAGCGCATGACATGCAGCTTGAATTCCCGAGCCGAGGCGGGCGGGGTTCGCTCGTAGTCGATCCGTCGGTAGAGAAAGCCGAGTGGGTCGGAGTCATCTTGAGGAGGGGCTGGCATGCGGCAACAGTGAAAGAGGTGCGGAATAATCGGGTCATCGAGTCTGTCCGGCGCCTGCGGCCTTGAGTGATCCTAAGTTCTTCATGTTCCTTAGGGTTGCACGCCGGGCGTTTCTTGCAACGGTGGGGACGGCATTTTATAGTACGAGCTTCCATTTTTCGTACCCTAGGCGATTCCAGCGTCGCGAAGCGCTGGTTTCGGTGGGGCTCGTTATTTTTCGGGCGCGAACCTTTCGTTGGCGGCCCGCGTAATACCGTGGCAAACTTCGCTCTTCGCCTGGAGTTCGTCCATGAATGCTACCGTCACCGCGACTGCGGGGAACTCCCCGTCCGGCGCCGGAACTTCGTCCGAGATTGTGATCGAAACTCGAAGCCTCACCAAGGATTATCGCGATTTCTGGGGTCGTCCCAAGGTCCGGGCGCTCAAGGCGCTCGACTTGGAAGTCCGCCGCGGCGAGATCTTCGGCTTGTTGGGGCCCAACGGTTCGGGCAAATCGACCACCATCAAGTTGTTGTTGGGGTTGTTGTTTCCGACGAGCGGCCACGCGTTGGTGTTCAACAAGGAAGCGACTGACGTCAGCAAGAACGAGCGGATCGGGTATCTGCCCGAAGAATCGTACCTCTACAAGTTCTTGAACGCCCAGGAAACGCTCGACTTCTACGGCCGACTGTTCAATATGCCATCGGACGTGCGGAAGCAGCGGGTGGAAGAGTTGATCAAGCAAGTCGGGTTGGATAAAGCGAAGCGTCGGCAGTTGCGTGAATATTCGAAGGGCATGACTCGCCGCGTCGGTTTGGCTCAAGCGCTGATCAATGACCCCGAGTTGCTGTTGCTGGACGAACCCACCTCGGGGCTCGACCCGCTGGGTACTCACGAAATGAAGGAGATGATCCTGCAGCTCAAGGCTCAGGGAAAGACGATCGTGATGTGCAGCCACTTGCTGGCGGACGTGCAGGATGTGTGCGACCGTATCGCGATTTTGCATCAGGGCGAACTCAAGGAGTTGGGTCGAGTCGACTCGTTGTTGGCGGTGAAGGACGTTACTCAAATCCGAGCGAAGGGGTTGAGTAAGCAGGCGGAGGAAGAGATCCGAGCGGTAATCGCGCGGCACGGGGGGAACGTCGAGGACATCAGCAATCCGACGACGACGTTGGAAGAGTTGTTCTTGACGACGGTCCAGACGAGCGAGTCCCGACCTGGACGACGTCCGACGGAAAAGAAGTAAGGCCCCCGCGCAGGGTTTGGCCTGCGCTAGATATCCCCGCGAAAGATTCGACGCCATGCCGATAGAATACGAAATCCTGCCGTTTTTCGACTGGCTGTTTCCAGCCGTCAACCGCGGCTACGGGGCGCTGGCCTACTTCCTCGCCTCCGTCGCGTTGCTCTCCTTCCTCGCACTGCTCGCCTGGTACACCGTTTCGGCCTACTTTCTGGGGGCGAGCGAGGCGTTTTATGCAGTGGCGAAAGTGGTTTACAAGGCGTTCGCCGACGACCTACCCAATTTTTCGTTTCGCCGCACGCTTGCCATGGCGGAACTGACGGTTCGCGAAGCGATCCGGCGGCGAGTGTTGGTGGCGTTTGTCGTGTTCGTGCTCGTGTTGTTGTTCGCCGGCTTGTTCATGGACATCAACAGCGACAATCCCGCACGCATTTATTTGAGTTTTGTGCTGAATTCCAGCTACTTCCTGATCCTCCTGCTGTCGGTGGTGTTGTCGACGTTCAGCTTGCCGACGGAAGTTAAGACTCGCACGATCTACTCGCTGGTAACCAAGCCGATACGGGCCGGTGAAATTGTCCTTGGCAAGATCCTGGGCTTTACGGTCATCGGGACCGCCGTGCTCGCCGTGATGTGCGTCGTCAGCTATTTCTTCGTCGTCCGGGGGCTTGATCACCAGCACACGATTTTGCCGGAGAATGTCGAGCGAATTGGCGAGGGAGATTCGTTGGCGGCGCGAGGACGCACTACGACCAACTCGCGCCATCACCACACGTTTACGATCGGCGACGACGGCATTGGTCGTACTGACCCGGCGATGGGGCACTGGCACTCAGTGCAAGCGATTCGCGAGGGGGATGCGATCCGGTACGAGGTGGGACCGCACGAAGGATTGTTGGTCGCTCGCGTGCCGCACTACGGTGCACTTCGTTTCTTGGATCGCCAGGGCCGGCCCGAGGCCCGCGGGGTGAGCGTCGGACAAGAGTGGTCGTATCGCAGTTACATCGAAGGGCGGACTCAATCGACGGCGATCTGGGCGTTCACCGGGGTGACCGCGTCGGCGTATCCGGAGAGCGAGTTCCCGGACGGGCTGCCCATTGAGATGAATTTGCGAGTCTTCCGTACTCACAAGGGGGACATCGAATCGCCGATTGTGGGCGAAATTGTGCTGGTGAACCCCAACGAACGGGCGAAGATCAAACGCAGCGAGGTGATTACGTTCCCGGCCCGCGAGTTTGTGCGGTCGGAGAAGATGATCCCGTGGAAGCTGAAAGGGGTCGACGCGGAAGGCAAGGTGGTGGACGTCGATCTCATCAAGGATCTGACGGATAACGGAGCGGTCGAGGTTCATGTCCGCTGCGGGCAGGCTGCTCAGTACTTCGGGATGGCTCAACCTGACCTGTTCTTGCAGGCCGCGGAGCGTCCTTTCCTGGAGAATTTTGTGAAGGGGCACGTGAGCATCTGGTTGCAGATGCTGATGGTGATCTCAATGGGGGTGATGTTCAGCACCTTCTTGAGCGGCCCTGTTTCGATGTTGGCGATGTTCATCAGTTTTGCGTTCGGGTACTTCTCGAGTTTCGTGACTCAGTTATTCGAGGGCGTGTTCCAGGGAACAGACCCGGTGAAGACGGTGGTGCGAAACTTGTTCGGGATCGAAGAGGGCGCCGGTTTGGAAGGTGGAGGACCGATCGAGGCGGTTTTCCGCATCTTCCGGCAGCTGAACTTGTCGGCCGAATTGGAACTTGGTTTCGCCGAACAGCCCATTAAGTATGTCGACATGGGCGGCATGCTGCTGCTCAGGTTGTTATTGCAAGTGTTCCCCGATTTCAGTCGATTCGATAATTCGGACTTCGTCGAGTATGGTTTTGCGGTTGATCCGGACCTGCTCGCTATTCAGACGGTGACTGCGCTGGCGTTCACCAGCGTGACAGCCGTCATCGGCTACTTCTTCCTTAAGACACGGGAGTTGGCCGCATGAGCCGCAACCGCTCTTTCCGCCGTAAGATCGCCTACGGAACGATTATCGCGCTGCTCTCTTTCCCTTTGTTCTACCTGGGCCAACCCGCGGCCCCGAACGAACAGGGAGGCAAGCTCGCGCAAATGCGCACGCAGTACAGTCTCGCCCAAGCCACGCTCGGAGAGATTGATCCGGCGAGCGAGACGATGAAGCTGGTCACGCTTGGTCTACGTCCTGTCGCCTGGATGGCGTTGATGGAGCGAGCGGAGACGTACAAGAAGAAGGAGAATTGGGACGCGCTGGCCGTCACGCTCAACCAACTCACCAAGCTGGACCCCAACGTGATCGCGATTTGGGAGTTTCAGGCGCATAACTTGTCGTACAACGTGTCGGTTGAGTTCGATGACTACCGGCACCGGTATCTCTGGGTGAAGAAGGGAATCGACTTCCTGATCTTGGGGACGCACTACAACCGGAACGAACCCAAGCTCGACTGGAACATCGGCTGGTACTTGGGGCATAAGATCGGCAAGTCGGACGAGCAGCGTCCGTTCCGCAGGATGTTCCGCGGCGACGAAGACTTCCATCTGTCGCTGCAGACCGAGGGGGAAGTTGTCATTGAACAGCCAGATGCTCAGGGGCCCGATGGTCGACCTGACAATTGGCTGGTGGGTCGGCAGTGGTATCTCAAGGCCGAGAATGCCGTGAATCAGGGACGGCCGTTGCGAGGCAAAAGTCCCCTGCTCTTCTACGCCGACGCCCCGATGGCTCGTATCAATTTCTCGACGGCCATCGAGGAAGAAGGGTGGCTCGACGAAAAGGCCCGTATCGCCTGGGAGAAGTCGGGGAACGAATGGCGTCAGTATGGCGATCGTTCGATTCCGCACACCTCGGGGCATATGGTGCGTTTGAACGACATGGACCGTCTGGTCGCCGAACGCGAGTCGATGGAGAAGAAGCTGGATGAACTTGTTCCGGGAGCTCGTGAGAAGATCTCGGCGGAGAAGAAGGCGTCGCTGACCGCCGAACAGTTGGCGGTCCTGTCGGTTCCGATGGCGACTCGCTCGCCCCAGCAAAACATGATGGCGTATGCGACGAGCCAAGCGTTGGTGGTGACTCCCGCGGAAATCGCGTTGCGAGCTTCCGAGGAGAATAAAGCCAAGGCGCTCAATTTGGCTGAACGTATCATGGAGCACGAAGAGATCCAGGTGGGGCATACGGCGGCGTATCGCAACCAGGTGAATTACCCCTACTGGGCGACTCGCTGTCAAATGGAGCAAACGGCAACTGCCGTCGACGCTCGTCGTTTGATCTTCGAGGCCGACAAGTTCATGGATAACGCCGACCCCGAGAATGCGAAAAAGGCGTTCGAGGAGTCGTTCGAGAAATGGGCGCAGTTGATGGAGCAGTTCCCCGACCTGCGGGATGATTTGACGTTTACCGATCTGGGCAAGGAGATCGGCAAGTACAACCAAGTGCTTGGACAACTGGATCTGAAGCTTCCAGCCGACTTCAAGCTGAAGGAACTTTGGGTCCGGCACGCGGAACGCAACAATCTGCCGCGTGAGTTGAGTACCGATGCTTCGAAGGAAGCGGAAAAACCGCAAGAGAAGTCCGACAAAGAAACGCCCAAGGAAGAAAAACCGCAAGACAAACCGGCGGATAAGCCAACTGAAAAACCGACGGAGAAGCCAGCGGAAGGGAAGCCCGCGGAGAAGCCCACAGACGAGAAGCCAGCCGAAAAGCCGGCGGAGAAGCCGGCGGAGAAGCCAGCGGAAGGGAAGCCTGCTGATGAAAAGCCGGCTGAGAAACCCGCCGAGGAAAAACCAAGCGCCGAGAAGCCAGCCGAGCCGAAGCCTGCTGAAGAGAAGCCAACAGCAGAGAAACCAGCTGAAGAGAAGCCGTCCAATGAGTGATTAGCCTGTCGGAAGTGCCGCTGATCGTGATTCGATCAGCGGCACGGCTTTTCTGTATCTAAACCGCTCGTCAGGCAAGTCTGAACTCACCCCTTCAGTGCCATTCCGTGTCTTTCCGTGGCCAGTTTTTTTGGGGCGGCGCTGGTACGGCGGTGCTGGTACGCGGTGCAGCTGATCATCTCGCGAAGCGAGATGGCTACGCGAAGCGAGATGGCTACCTGCCGTGGCTAGTTGTTGCTGAAGCCGAGTTGGACGGGTTCGCCGAGCGGGTTTTGCAGAAACTTGCGATAGCAATCCAGACACAGATCGAAACGCTTCTGCACTGGGAGCCCAAGAGCAATATCGTCGTCGTCGCTATCGGTCAGTTCTTCCAGCAGCTCTTGCACTTCTTCCAAATAATCTCGGTCGTCCGGCGACTCGTGATCTTCCAGGGGTTCCATGGCGACCTGTGCGTCGATCTTGACGATGTATCTCAGCTCTTGGGATGGATCCAGTTCGCGTTTGCATCGATCGCACGAATAATGAATCATGACCGCACCTCATGATTGAGAATGAATGCCGCCCGGAGACTTCATCGTAATGCGGCGGCGCACTCAATCGCAAGGCGAACTCGAGCGAATTGAATGGCTGGGGTAGTCGGAAAGTCGAATCTGTCTAGGATAGTGCGTAATCGAGAGAACAACGGGGGAGTTTTCGCGCCGTGCCCATGGTGAGAACCGAGCGTCTGACCAAACGATATCCGCGAGTCGCGGCGCTGGTCGATTGTTCCCTGGAAGTCGAAAGAGGCGAGGTGTTCGGGCTCTTGGGCCCCAACGGCGCGGGTAAGACGACGCTCATTCGATTATTGCTCGGATACCTCCGACCAACTTCAGGCACGGCGACGATCGACGAACTGGATTGTGCGACACGTTCGGTCGATGTCCGCGGGCGAGTCTCGTACTTGCCGGGCGAGGCGCGACTGTTTCGTCAGATGCGAGGCCACGAGTTGCTCGAGTTTTTCGCGCGAGTTCGTCCTCGAGGCGATGCGGCTCGATCACGAGCTTATGCGGCCCGATTGGATCTCGATCTAACTCGACCAGTCGCTTCGATGTCGACGGGGATGCGGCAGAAGCTGGCGTTGGCGGCGGCGCTGGCGGCCGATACGGCGCTGGTGATCCTGGATGAGCCGACGGCCAATCTTGATCCAACGGTGCGGTTGGAGGTGGGGCAATTGGTAAAAGAAGCTCGGGCTGCGGGACGCACAGTGATGTTCTCGTCGCACGTGTTGTCCGAGGTCGAGGATGTTTGCGACCGCGTGGTCATCCTGCGCGGAGGCCAACTGGTGCACGTGCAGGAAATGTCGGCGCTGAAGCGGCGTCACCGCATCCGCGCCGTCTTGGATGGCCCTATTCCCGCGACGCCGACAGCGCTGGGGGCCGATTTGACAGTCGAGCGGCTGGGTGAGCGTGACGTGGTGATCGAGACACCCGGTGATCTGTCGCCGCTCTTGGGTTGGTTAGCGACTTTGCCTCTGCGTGATGTCTCGATTGAACCTGCTGGCTTGAGGTCGGTTTACGAGCGATTTCATGGATCAAGTCAGTCGAAGGAGCGGGCATGAACGGGGCCTTGTGGAGCAAGTGCGTGCGAGAAGCACGCTGGCTGCTCGTCGCCTGCATCCTGGCCGTCTTCGCGTTCTGTTGGGTGCGAGTGTGGATGGTCAGTCGTATTGATACGGAGCGTTTCACCGCGATTTTGGACCTGCTTCCGGGCGAATGGAAGAAGTTCACCGTGGTCGAAATGGATTGGTTGATTACCTATGCCGGGCGAATCGCGTTGGCATTTGACGAACCGATCGTCGTGTTCGGGATGTCGATTTGGGCGATTGCTCGCGGGTCGGATGTGGTGAGCGGCGAGTTGAACCGAGGGACCTTAGAGATGTTGTTGGCGCAGCCGGTCAGTCGGCTGCAAGTGCTGGGACATCAGGCTGCGGTGACGCTGTGCGGAGTCGTCTTGATCGCTGCGGCGGCATGGCTGGGCACTTGGTCAGGGATTCAAACGACCAGCGTGAAGGAGCAGGTGAAGCCGAGTTGGTCCTTGCCCTTTGGGATTCCCGGAGTGGGCAAGGAAATCCCGCGTCCCTGGGGACCCACCGAAACTCGCTACACGCCCATGTCGACGAAAGTGTCCTCCGAGGTGTTCCTTCCTTCCGCCGCCAATCTGCTCTCGCTGGGCGTTTTCTTGGCTGGAGTCAGCTCGCTGGTTTCCGCGTGCGACCGGTATCGGTGGCGCACGATCGGGATTGTGGTCAGCGGGTATGTCGTGCAGACAATTCTCAAGTTAGTGGGGATGGCGTCTGACGACTGGCGTTGGCTGACCTACTTGTCGGTGTTCACGCCCTACGAGCCTGAATGGGGGGCTCAGCTGGCCATGGAGTCGCCCGATTTGGCCTGGAGCATCGTACGGTATGACTCGGCGGGGCGCTGGGTCGGCGTTGGTCCCTTGGGAGACGATTTGGGACTGATTGCAGGCGGGCTCTTGGCCTACGGCTTGGCGGCCGTTATTTTTCAGCGGCGGGATTTACCCGCACCGTTGTAATTCTTGCCCGCGTCCGACCGCCTTTTGTCAGGAGATAGGGAACGATGACTGCCGAGGAACGGATTGTTGAATTGAAGCTGGAACTCCCACCTGCCCCGAAGCCCGCTGGAGTTTATAAGCCGGTGGTGGTGATCGGCAATCTGGCCTATGTGTCGGGACACGGACCACTCAAGGCCGACGGCACGATGTTGACGGGCCGAGTTGGTGATGAGGTTGACGAGCAGGCGGGGATCGCCGCCGCTCGCCAAACGGGACTCGCGATTCTCGCCTCGCTGCGCGCCGCATTCGGCAGCTTGAATCGAGTGAAGCGAGTGATCAAGACGCTGGGCATGGTCAATTCGACGCCCGACTTCCGCAACCATCCGAAAGTGATCAACGGCTTCAGCGAGTTGTTTGCGGATGTCTTTGGACCAGACCACGGCGTCGGCGCTCGCAGCGCCGTCGGCATGGGATCGTTGCCGGGCAACATCACGACCGAGGTCGAGGTGATCGTCGAGATTGAGTGACAAACTCGCCGACGGGTAGTGACGGATCCGGGCAACGAGGTTTGCGGGCGGAGAGAATGGGATGAGCAAAGACAAGACGAAGGACAACGAAGAAGAGGCCGGCCCAATCGACGAGGACTCGCTAAAGCTGCTCGGCGATCTCTCCAAGGGAAAGGCTCGCAAGTTCGTTTTGGTCTACAAGGGCGCGCAACCCACGGCACTCGTGTTGTTCAAGAAAGGGAGTGTGACCAAATACGAGAAGGAAGCGAAGACGCTGGCAGGGGGCGGAGGCAAAACTTGTTATGGGGTCGCGGAAGGAAGCGGCAAGAAGCTTGTTTTCCAGTTAGCGACCACGGATGGTTTCAAGGAAGCGCCGGTCCGCGACGAAGCGCTCAAGAAATTTCTGAGTGAACATGCCGACCTGGCTTGCCAGCCCGAGTTTGAGATCGTTGAAGTCTCCGCCATTCCACTCGATCCTGACGATCCTCTTACTGCTAAGTATCTGGCGCTTAAGGTTGCCGCGGTGTCGGCCATGGAGGCCGCTCCGGATCGAGCTAATGCCCTCAAGACGCTTTGTCGGCAAATTGAAAGCCATCTTGACGCCGATGAATCGAAGCAGGCGCAGGATGGCATGCAATCGCTGGCAGTTCTGATCACGGAAGCTCGCAAGCAAGTCGCGTCGGTAAATTCGCAATCGACGAGTTCCTCAAATAACTCAAACGTCCCGCCGCCTCCTCCACCTCCACCACCAGCACCTCCCACAAGTTCGCCTAACAAACCGCCCCAATCTGCTGCGCCGGTTCAAACGCCAGTTGAAGCGGCCAGCGAGGCGGCGACGAGATTCCTGAGTGAATTCAAGCAATTGAAACCGGATGTGGACCGTGCGCTGGCGCTCGGCACAAAACTGTCGGGTGAAGTGAAGTTGGCCGCCAGCGAGTTGGCGACGCTGGCGCGGTCGAAGCAGTACGACGGCGCCCTTGAGCGACTTCCGGCCTTAAGAACTTTAGTGGAACGAGCGCTGCAAGAAGGTCCATCCGCGGCGACGACCAACGATCCACACCCGGGGCCCCGACAGCTCGGCAAAAAAGTTCTGTTCACGCAGACACGACTGCGTTGGGATGATGCGCGGAAGCATGTGCGCAGCGAGTTGGAGCGGCTAGCACAAGCGATGCGCAGCTTTTTCCAACAGGAGCCTGATTTCGCTTCGATCGATAAGAGCATCAGTGGGATGTTCGTCATCTTGGAAAAGCTCGACGAACGACTTCTCAAGGAATTGGACGATGCTTACCAGGCCCAGACGGCCGAGGCGGAAGCGAAGTCGAAGCAAGCAGCGGCTCGTATCGTCGAGGAGTATCAAACGTTCCTCGACAGTGGGCACTGGGTCTTGCAGGGGTTGGATGAGAATCCATTTACTCCAGTAAAAGTTCGCAGTCATCTCGCTGAAACCTTGCGCGACCTCGCCTCGCAACTCGCTTAGCTTTGTCGCTCGCCGCGAGAGTAACCGTTGCTCGATGTGAGCATTCGGACCTTAGGAAGGTGTGGCCAGTGAGTCTCAATTCGTAACGCTCCAGGCGGATAACGGTCAGGTGAATTATGCCTCGTATGCAGACCCTAACCAACTCTACATGCTCGTGGTTTTTCAATTGGTGTGGAACGACGACTCTGTACCTGAACTTCGAGAAGAACTGGAATGGCAAGGTTGAACAGTTCAACAAGGCCTACGAGGCAGCCGACGAACTTGAGCGTGAAGCGCTAGACAATCTGTTGAGTTCGGTTGAGAATTTGGGGACGAACAAGAAGTACGACGAGGCTGAGACCGGCCTGAATCTATGGCCGAAACTCTTGCCTGCCATGAGCACGTTCTATCAACGTCGTCGGACGTTCGTCGAGCGAGATAAGTCAAAGCTGTCGAAGGAAAGCGAGCAGGCATACGACGAGGATCTCGGAAAAATCCCGCTCGAATTAACGAAGAGTTCCTACGAACAGGGATTGAAGTCCCTCAATGTGCTCATCGACAAGCACCGCCAAGAGACGAGCATCAAGGAAGCACGTGATCGTGTGCGGAATATACTCGTCCAACTGGAGGATCGCGTTACGAAGTTGCCCGAGGATTTGGCCAAGCCTTTGCAGGAGAAGTTAAAGCCGGAAAGAGAAATCGTCGAGAAGTCCGAGGCGAAGGTCTCGGATCTCAATCAAGCGGGCAAACGGTTGTCGTCAATCGATAGCGAGGTATTTAAGGCAGAGACCGAACGGGATGCTCGACCCGAACGCACCAAGGATGCTCAAGAACTTCTATCGAAAATTGTTCAGTATCAACCGAAAGAGACATGGGGTGGAGACGAGGCGAAATCTCTCGTGGAAAAACTCGACCGAATCAAAAAGCTACTTGAGAAACTCCCGCCCAGCGTCAAAGATCTTTTTGATGCTCAACGAGTCTACGACAATGTTCCCAGTTCGTATGACCGCGCGCTGAGAGTAGCGACGTTGTCAGAATGTCGGCAGCGATCGCAAAAGCTGATCGAGACGATTCAAGAGCGGCTCCCCAAGGGTCGCTCTGCGGTGATGGATCCGATCGGCGAACAGCTGAAAGAAGTCGCGAAAGTCGTAAAGAACCACAAAACGAATCTCAAGAATCTCCAGTCGGCGGAAACGACGCTTCAGCAGTTGGATACTAGTTCACACGCCGAAGTACTCGCGAAAGACCCTATCGATAAACTGGTGGAAAAGGTCAATGCCTGCAAGACGCCCAAGGGGGTGTCGCCCGAGCAGTCGAAGACGTTTGGCGAACTTAGATCGAAGACGTTGAAGACGCTCGAGACCGCGACAGCGGAGGACGGCAAGAAGGCTGTTGAGGAGTTGGAGAAGAAGCGAAGCGAGCTCGAGGAAGCAACCAAGAAGCTTGCCGAAGAGCTTGCCAAAGACTTGGGCGGCGAAGAGGAGATGGAAAAGCTCTACGAGAACTTCTCGTTGCCCGAACTGAAGAAACTGTCCGATGACGCAGGTGGCGCGGCCAAGTTGAAAGGAATGCTTGACGCTGTCACTCCCGAGAAATTCTCCGAGACCGCCGAGCAGTTAGGCGGGACAAAGGCGTTGGCGGAGATTGTCGAGACTGGATTTGGCGGGGATGCCAAGAAGCTTACTGAATTGACCAAGGAATTCGGGGGCGACTTGACTCCCGTTGCCACGCTGCTGGACAAGGGTGGACTGAAGGCGTCTCCCAAGGTTGTGGCGAATCTGATCAAGGAGGGTTTTGGTGGGGACATCAAGCAGTTGAAGACGTTTACGGAGGCCTTCCAGAAAGAGGAAGACTTGGCGAAGTTGGCCAAGGTCGTCAAGTCGGGCGGCTTGGATGGCTCGGGGACGAAGGACAATAAAGACGCCTCGGACACACTCGGCAAACTGCTGAAGGATGGTTTGGAGGGGGATCCCAAGAACCTACTCGCTTTAGCGGAGGCGTTTAACGACAAGCCCGAAAAACTCAAGACGATGGTGGTTGCATTTAACGATGAGCCGACTCCGCCTCCCGCGAAGGCGGGCGAGCGGCTAGGTAAGGCGTACAGTCGCCTGAAGCAAGTGAAACCGCCGCCCGACACGATGGGCGAGTTGGTGAAGTTCCACGACGAGGTGGCCACCTTTGCGGATAAGGCGACAAAGTACTCGGCCGTGGAACTGAGTGATCCCGGCATGTATTTGTCGAAGGGCGATTTGCTGCGGCAGGCGATTACCTTTGGCAAGAAACCCAAGGATTCCTTGAAACGGCCGACATTGCCCTCGGGGTTTACGGCGAGCATGGATCACTTCTGTCGACACAGCCGCGAGTTTTGTTCGTTCTCGGAGGGTGATAGCGATCTCTTCATGAACGCCACGGCCGATGTGAGTGGGAGCAGTGTAACGGCTTCGATCGAGGATATCGCCAATGGTAATGTTACCAATACGAACTCGAAGCTGAGAAAGGCGGCTAAGGGACGAGCGAAGGACACCACGCTTTGGAACGAGGGGGTGACGGACAAACAAATCGCCACTTATTGTGAAGACTCTTTCAAGAAGGTCGCTACCGTTGATACGGATGGGAACGTCACAGGATTTGCCGCCACTGCGGGCATTACGCTGATAGAAAGCAAACCCGATTTCAAGAGTTTCGAGTTGGAAGTTGATACGAAAACTAAGCTAGTCGTGCGAATCGGCATTGATACCGTCAACAAAAAAGTGACTCAGTTTTTTCCGATCAGTGCTGATCCGCCTCTGTCAACCTTGGTGTGGGGCGACATGATGGCGATCAAGAAGGCCATGCAGTTCTAACGCGAGGATTCGATCATGATTTCGATTACAGTGAGCATCGATACTTCGGCGGGAACGCTGTCGTGGACCGACTTGGAAAAGGCGGATGAGTCGGTGCGTCGCGATTTATCCCAGCGCAACTGGTACGGCCAACTCAATCTTGACCTGGACGATGACGAGGGGCTGGTGCTGGTCGACGATCTGGACGGGCTCACGATGGGAATCTGCGTGATGGCCATTCCCGCGTTAGCTCGAGGGGAGCGAGTGGAGATCCCCAGCCGCACGTCGAAGGAACTCGCGGTATTAGAGGTTGACCAGAAGGTCGTCCAGGTAATCGACCCCAGCGGCGACTCGTTGCGTTTCCCCTTGCGCGACTTTTGTCGCGCAGCCCTGCTGTGTGCCGATTCGTATCTGGCACAGGTCGAATTGCTGCGAGGCGACGCGGGACGCAGATTTGCCGACGCGTATCGCCCAGAACTCGAAAAAGCCCGCGAGGCATTGAAGGAATTGGATCGTTAAGTTGCCCGCTCACTTCGTGAGCGGTTAAGCCGAAACCAGCACACGCTGTCCAACGAAAACTTGCCCACTACGGCTCACGCAGTGGTCCGATCACGGGTTTACGCGGATCCATGGCGCCAACGAGCGTTGGAGTTTGCTCGACTTCGGGCGCGTGCTGAGAAAGAAAGTCGCGCACTCCCCGCTGGGTGAAAGCATGCAGTTCGCCGATGGCAACGATTCCATCTCGATCGAGATCGGCGGCGCCCTCCAGGCCCCGTAAGACTTGGTAAGAGAAGACGCCATGTCGGATCGAGTCATGTTCGAGGCTGGCCTCCCCCGGTCCACAGGCAAACAGGACCGCGACATCGGCGGGTGGCGAACGTTTGGTGAGTTGAAAGTCGGGAATCGACGTGGACTGACAGGTATCGATCAACAACACCTTCTGGCTCGCGCGGCCTTGCGCCAGCAAGTCGTAGAACTCGCCAAGTGGGATCATGGAGTCGAGTTGGTCGAGCTGCGCGTTGGCGGGCAAGTAGCAGTAATCGCCGTCGAGCCCCGATTCGCCTCCCATGCCTGTCACCGCGATCAGAATAGTGTCGCCGGGGATCGTCTCGGACATCAGTTTCTTCAGTCGTCGACGAACATTCTCTGCCGAAGGCGATAGATCGGGATTGTCCGCTTCGCTCCATTGTGTGAGCAGGTGGATGTTCGAACGAGGGACTCGCAATTTCAACAGCAAGCGGGATAGCTCATCGACATCGGATTCAGTGTACGACAAGTCGAAGCGATGATCGCCTTCGCCGTAAGAGCGAACACCGACGAGAAACGCGAAGGTCGACGGCTGAGTTCGCAAGGACGGACTCTCACTGCCGGGCGCGATGATAGACGAATCCGGCATCTCCGTGGGGAGAGAAGCCTTATCCCCCTGAAGTCCAGTTCCACCTGACGTTGCCGTTTGCAGGGCGACCATACCGTGTTGTGAGAAGATGTCCTTACGAAGAAGGACGAGCATCGCCAGAGAGAGCGAAGCAATCGCAGCAGCCAACAACCAGCGCCAATGCGTGGCAAAGGTCGGTAGTGTGCTTTGTGTACTTTGAGCCGATCGAGATGGGGATGCTAGTGGTCCGTGGGCTAAGATCCTTTGCAAGTCGTCGGAAAGCACTTGGGCGCTTGCATATCGCTGACTTGGTTCTTTCTCCAGGCAACGTAGACAAACGGCATCGATCGCCTGCGAGACGCCGGGACGTAGTTCACTGGGGACACATGGACAGTGAAACCGCACCAGGTCGAGTGTACGAGCAAACGACGTACTACTAAATGGAGAGACGCCTGTCAGCAATTCGTACAGGAGGATTCCCAGGGCGTGCACATCGGTTTGAGGGCCGACATCGCTTGATCGACCCCAGGCTTGCTCGGGGGCGAGATAGGCCGCGGTGCCAACGATCGCTTCGCTGTGAGTCAGTTTCAAATCGTTGTCATAGTTCTTCGCCAGCCCAAAGTCGGTAATCTTGACGGTTTCACTCTCGGAACCCAACAAGATGTTCGCTGGCTTGAGATCGCGATGGATGATTCCCTGAGCATGTGCATGAGCCACAGCGCCAGCGAGGGTATCAACGAGCCGAATGCAGTCTTCTACCGAATGCAGAGGCGGCCGAGTCCATGCGTCGAGCGTGCCACCCTCGAGGTACTCTAGCGACAAATAGGGAGTCCCCTCAAACTCGCCGCAGTCGTAGATTTGCACGATGTTTGGGTGTTGGAGCTTGGCGACTGCCTCCGCTTCAACACGAAACCGCTCGCGATGGCCAGGGGCTGCAAGTGCCCGATCACGCAACATCTTGAGAGCGCAATAACGTTTGAGTGTTCGATGTTTGGCCTTATAGACGACGCTCATTCCTCCTCGCCCAATCTCTCCAAGCATTTCGTAATCGGGTGGCAGTTTGCTGAATTGTTCTTTGGCCGATGAACTGTGTTCAGAAGTCTGTTGACTCGCGAAAGTCGGAGTGGTTATGTCGGGTTGCTGTGGCATTGTGGGCCATAAGGACGACTCCGACAGTGCCTCATGAACGGTGAACTGCCGACCGATTGCGTCAGCTAACGATGGAAACCGTTGTATGAACTGATCAACAGTCGATTGCTGTCCAGCCTCCTCCCGCAAGAGAATTTCGCCGTAGATCAGGTCGAGCAGTCCCTCTTCGCCGAGAGTTTGGAAGTCATCGGGCCTTTCGCTCTGAAGCTGTTCGATGGTGACACAGTCGCCCTTCCGCCAACGCTCGAGTTGTTCGTCGCGCAGCGATTCCCACGAGTTCATAGGTTGTGAGTGATTACGCATCTCTCGGGGCTCCTTGCTCGAGTTCCAACGTAACTCGATCAATAGCTCGCGATAGCTTCTTTCGCAGAGCGTCTGGGGTCGAGTTGAGTTGTTGAGCGAGTTCACTCCAATCGCAACCGATTGCTCGCTGTTCAGCCAAGTATCGTTCCTCGTCCGATAGCCGTCGACGCACCTCCGCCAGCAGGTCGCGGTCGGCCGCTTGTTCGTCGGGGCTAGCTGACCGGGTAGGTATGGCATCCAGCGTGGAATCGCCAAACGTGACCCTGCGAGCGTCACGACGATCTGCCTGTAGTCGGCGAGTTTGGTCGACGAGCTTGTTGCGCACCATGGTTACCAGTAAAGCAACCAAGTCTTCAGAACGCTTCAAGTCAAATTCGCCGAGCGAGATTCGAACGAAGAAGTTCGCGAGCACGGACTGGCACACATCTAAGGAATCGATCGTTCGCCGGATTCGCGGGTCGGTCAGTCGAACGCGAACGGCTCGACGGATCTCGGGTTCATAGCGTCGCACGAGTTCCGTGATGGATTCCTGATCACCCTGTCGGACATGGCCAAACAGTTCGTGGAAAGGAAGGTCCTGGAGCGGCATGGAAGGTCCGTGGACGAGAGCAAGGATCAAAAAGGCGAACATTCGAGATTATTTCGAATTCTTGTCCGGAGTCCACGGGAATTTACGTTGAAGTAGATAGCCCCGCAGACAAGTGGGGAAAACCGTTGCCCAAGTGGCCACGCCAGAGTTACCCCGTAAGTGTTTCCACGTAAGGAGAAAATCCATGGCTCGTCTCAGGTTAACCGCCGTTCTGCTGACCGTGTTCGGCTTGTGCTGCCTCGCGAATAGGGACGTTTTGGCGCAGGGAACCGAATCGCAGGGAACTGCCGTCGGGACGGCCGTTTCGCCCAGTGGTTCGGCAGGCCAAGGCAGGGTCACAAGGGGGAATCGCTGCCGGTCCGTGGCCGCCCTCGAGTATGTGGTGCATGGCGGTAATTGCTCTCGGTCCCTTCAGCTCCTGGGGAAATACTCGAACATCCAAGAGGTCTATGGCGCCCTATACAAACCTGCGAGCAAAACAGAACGAAGGTTCACGTTTGTCACCACAGGGAATGAGAACGGTGCTCGACAACTGCTTTACGGCCGAACGAGCAATTTGCCCATCAAAGGTTGTTCGGTCTATTCTCAGGCGGAGACGGAGGCGCCAAAGCTGCATCTCCAAAACAAACCGGTAGCCGAGGCAGAACAGTTAGCTCAACGGCTTCGAGCCACCGAGCAACATGTGTTGGTGGTCTATCACTTCGAGTAAGCCGCTCAAAGTTGCCCGCTCAATGTAGCCCGCACACATCGTGAGCGGTTAAGCCTCCGCGGATTCAACCATTGCCTCAGATATCACTATCGCCGCAGGTCAAGCCAGACTAGGACCAGCGAGTCCCGAGTCCCTGCTTCACTCGGGAAACTCACGTTCACTGCGAGGGACTCGCTGAGCCAGATTCTTGCGGCCCACGTACAAGTTTCCCTCCAGATCGTCGTTGCTCGCCGCCTTCCGATATTCGTCCTCAATCGCATCCCGTCGCTCATCGTTGTAGGGATGCGAGCGAAAGAAGTTCGCAAACGGAACCTTGGGAGTCGGGTTCTTGCGCGACATACGGTCGAACAGGCGAGCCAACTCGCGAGGATCATAACCGGCGGCCAGCGCCCATGCCGCGCCATCGCGATCCGCCTCCGCTTCATCCTCGGGGCGAAAGGGACGACTGAGTGACCGCACTGCGAATAGCGTGCCTGCGAGTTGTTTTTGCCAATCGCCCGCGTTCCGCTCGCCAGCAGCTTCGAGCAACTTGCCACGCTTCAGCGGCAGCAGTAGATGCTCACAGTCAAGATGCGACAACTCGTGCCCCACGATCCCAACCAGCGCTGCTTCGGACTCCGCAAATGACAGAAGCCCTTTGTGAAAGACAATCGTTCCCCCTGGAAAAGTTCGCGCGTCGATCTGGTTTGAGTCGGCGAGTAGCACTTGAATCGACTCATAGCGAGCCGCTTGCCGCATCTTGGGTCGAATCAGGGCGACTAACTGCCTCAGATACTCTACGTCCCGCCCGTGCTTGACCAGCCGAGTTCCTTGACGTTCCAAGTCTCTGGTATAGGCTTCGACAATTGGCTTGCCGAAATCTCGCTCGTCTTTCTCTTTGACGACGACTGACGCAATCGCTTCTCGTTCCGCCGCGGTCGGCTGACGAAACATTTGATCCGCAAACTGCTCGAACTGAGCTTCCATTTCTCGGGAAACAAAAGGAAACAGCTGCCCCTTACGAGGTTCTTGCGCTGGGCACTCGTACAGACAACGAACCGACATGATCAGGCAGATCGCGAATACGAAGACTCGCCGAATGGCTTGGCGTCGCTGTCGCATTACCGTGTTCATCAGGGAACTACATTGCCCTTCGCTGCAGTATTGCCCTTCCCAACTGTTCCCGCCCACAATGCTCCTGGGACGCGATCCGTTTTGCAGAGTCTTATTGTGGAACTGCATGAAAAGTCGCGTGTTTTGGTCGGGGAGACAGCGCAAACCATCGAGTACCACTGTATGTGTAGATGGTCGATGTCACCAGTGCTTTGTCCGTTGGGAGGCATTTGTAGCGGAATTCGCAAGAATTCCGACCGCGAGAGTCAATCGCCCGACAGAGTCAATCGCCCGACAGAGACAAGCGCCCGCGAGAGGCAAGCAATCATCGGGCACGATGAGCGACGCGAGTGAGCATAAAACTAGCACCTACGAGGTTTGTCCGGTATGTCGAAAGAGATTCTTGAGTCGTTTGGAGTGCGTCCCATTATCAATGCGGTGGGCTACGCAACTCGCGTCAGCGGCAGTTGTCCACATCCCGAGGTTGTCGCCGCCATGAAGGCGGCAAGCGAGCATTATTTCGAAGTCGACGATTTGCTTTGTGCAGCCAGCCAACTGATTGCGGAAGTTACTGGCGCGGAATCGGGCATTGTGACGGCGGGGGCTGGCGCGGCGCTGTCGCTCGCCGCAGCCGCCTGCCTCGCGGGCAATCAGCCCGAGATCATGGATCAGTTGCCTGACGTCTCCCTATGCGCTCGTAACGAGATCATTTATCCCAAGCCGGGACCGTTCGACTACGATCACGCCATTCGGCTTGCGGGCGCAAAACTGGTTTTGCTCGACTACCACGCACCCGACGCGCTCGCTCGTATCGAGCAGGCCATTACATCTCGCACGGCCGCGATTGGCTATGTCTGGCTGGAAGTAACCGAGCGTCCCGACATTCAAATGCTCGCCGATTTAGCTCATCGGCATGATTTACCGCTGATCGTCGACGCTGCCTGCGCACTGCCACCCGTCGAGAATATCGGATCATTCTGTCGTCGCGGTGCGGATTTGGTGGCGTACAGCGGCGGCAAGCATCTGGGAGGTCCGCAAGCTTCTGGGATTCTCTGTGGTCGAGCAGAATTGGTGCGTAGCGCTTGGGTGCAGATGGTGGATATGGATGTGCGCAACGGAACGTGGTCGCTGCGACATTGGATCCAGCAGGGTTGGATCAGTCGCTCACCGCGTCATGGGATCGGTCGCTCGATGAAGGTGAGTAAGGAAGGGATACTGGGAGTCATGGCGGCCTTAAGGCGTTACTTGAATCGTGACCACGAGGCAGAACATGCGGCCTGGGAGGCAAACATCGACTCAATCCATCGCGGCTTGAGCGACCTTTCCGAAATTCAAATTGTTCGTCAGCCGCGAGGGCTCAGTGGACAGCGATATCCCAATTTGCAGTTGATCTCGGGCGAACCACCACAGGGGATCAGTATCCAAGAGCTAGTGTTGAAACTCCGCGAACGACCAACTCGCATTGTGCTTGCCGAGGACGAGCGATCGCCAGATCGAGCGTTCCTCAATCCTCACTGCCTCCGTCCCGGCGACGCCGACGAAATAGTCGCCGCGATTCGCCAGACAGTGTTGGAGCATCGAGCCAAACAAGAGTTCAATTAGTAGGGTGCGTCAAAGCCTCCGGCGACGACGCACCAATTCGACCGAGCATTTCTCCAGTTCGCGACGTTCCCTCGTCGCGTGATCGTGTTCGAAGGGGCGACGCGATCTCAGTGCGGTGGTGCGTCTTCACCGGTCGGTGGTCAAGTTATCGGTGATGGCCAAGGTTCTCGCCGACCGGTTCGACGCACCCTACGACACTTTGGTTGCTTCCATCCACTAGCTGTCGCATGGTCACAGTTCGCGGGGCGATGGCGGCCACAAGATCTGGTATGTCGCAGGTGGTCAGAAGCCCCGGGATGACGGCATCGTGGGGAACGTAAACGTAGGGGCTCGACAACGCCGAGCGGAAATCGGCTAGTCCACGTGAAACGGTGACCGAGCGAATGTTGTCGTCAAAGACGGCGACCAGCAACGCGAGCAACTCGCCCAGCGGCTCGGCGAGGTGAGGGCGCCGGTCGGCAGTGTACGGTACAGCTAACTCGACTTCCGCGGAATTTACAGGTGCGAACGATTCGCCCCAAACAATGGGATCAGCCGCATTGAGTTCACTACGTGCTCGGAGGTAACCGATCACCGATCGCAGGTCGCGCAATCTTCCACCTAACAGCGATTGCCCTAGCATCCACTCGCTGGAGGAAATCGAAGTCGCCGCGCTGCGTCGGTCGCGCGCTTCACCAGGACTCGTCTCCCCTACCCCACGCACATCGGGAAGACAAATCGCGAAGTTGGCTTCCAGCAGTTTGGCAATCTCTGGCGAGCGTTCGCGCAAGAAGGCTTCTTTACCCTGTTGAGCGACAGCCACGACGACCGAAGGTTTAGGCCCCGCTCCTTGATCCGCGGAACGCTGGGGCCAAATCAGTAGCGTTGGGACGACGATTCCCGGTTCGGTTATCAGCGGGAGCCGTTCCAGTGAATATCCTGGCATTGAGTCACGAGTAGACTCGGCGATCAACTCGGCGGGTGATTGCGGATCGAGGTCTCCTAGCAATCGTCGCAAATCGAGTTGAAGTCTTGCACGTGCTTGATCCGGAGTCAGTTGTGAACGAGCTGATCGAGCGGCCGCGAGTCGCTGATCGGCGATTCGACCTGCCAGCACATGGGCTGGCTGCTCGCCCAATTCCTGGCGAATTGTCTCGTTCAAGCAATGCAACTCGGCTTCGGGACGGCGCTCGCTGAACTCGCGGCCCGGATGAGGAATCTTGAACCAGCGTTCCAAGGTGGGATACAGCAACTCACGATTTCCGGGGAGCCAATGCGAGTTCTCGGGCGAGGAACCGACGACGAATCCTCGGCCTGCGATTCCCACCAGCGAGTCGCTCGCTTTTTCCCAGGCATAGATCTGCTGAAACCTCTTCCAGACAGGATCGTGTGCTTTGTCCCAATAGAATTCGTGGTAGTAGATCAAGCGGCGAGGCGCGACGGCGCCGACGATGGTCCATGGGAGGAAACCGTCTCGGGCTGAGAGTCGCAGATTGCGAGTAGATTCCCAACTGCCGACGCCCGAGAAGTCGAACGACTTCTCGGCATCTTTGTCGAGCGGAAAGGAGTTCTCGGGTTCGGGACCGCCGAAGTTCTGAACCATCGCGCAAGAAATGCGTCGGTCTAGCGCCGCGGTGACAGCCGCCACATCACCACCGCCCGCGGGTTCCGAGATAAGGATTACTCGTTGAAGATCAATGCCCGGCTGGGATAGAAGTACATCGAGACCACGCATGAGGTCCCAGACCATCCAACCCATGAGGCTCTCGCCAACCAGATGGAGTTGCATTCCTAGATCGAAGCGAAAGTGATAATCGTGCGGTGGTTCGTCGCCGAAGGCATGTTGTCGTCGCTCGCCGTGCCCCAGATGATCGGGAATCAACACCGTACAGCCCGCTCGAGCCCACGTTGCGCCCATGTCCTGTCGCCACGAGCTGTGCTTGGTTGACTGATGGCTGTGGCAGATCACGAGTCCGGGCATGGATGCCTGCGGTCGTTCGGGTCGATAGAGGTTGGCGGTCGCGATCAGGCCGGGGCGAGTGGCGTAGACCAGTTTGTCGACCTGATAGCCGTTCCCCTTCACGCTGCCGGTAATTCGAATCTTTGGCGGTTCGGGTCGAGCAGCATCGATACTCGGGAAATCCCCCAGTGATTTCCTGAGGGCAGCTAGCGCTTGATCTCGATGGCGAATCCAGTCTTCGCGGTTACGTAGCCGATGCCAAGCTTCTCGATCTGCTTGGTTCGCGGTTCGCATTCGAGCATCGACGTCGCGCGAGAGCATCAAGGCAAGCGGTGGTTGACGCACTGTGCCAAGCACGAGGACACGACTATCGGTCTGTCGCAATTCGTCGGCGACTTGCTGACGATTCGCTCGCGGCGGTTCCGAGGCGCTTAGAGAAAGCGATACGACGAGCGGCATGACCCATGCGCAGCAGGCGTAGGAAAAACGCGACATTCCGCCCTCGCAAGAGATTCAGAGGTAGGGTGCGTCAAAGCCTCCGGCGACGACGCACCAATTCGACCGAGCAATTTTCCAGTTGCTACAGGATCGCTCGAATGGGCTCGCCATCGCATATGCGGAACGGGCGGCCCGTGGCATCGCGTACTTCGCGGCTGGGGTCGAGTCCACAGGCTGCGCAGATCGTGGCCAGATAATCGCCGGGAGTTACCGGGTTGTCGCGAACATACGCGGCCTGCTTGTCGCTGGCGCCGAAGATCGCGCCGCCTTGCACGCCTCCGCCCGCCAGCACGGCTGAGTAGCAAGCGGGCCAGTGGTCGCGACCATTATTGCCATTGATCTTCGGCGTACGTCCAAACTCGCCCGCGCATGCTACGAGGGTCTCGTCGAGCAGACCACGTTGAGTGAGATCTTCGAGCAGTGCCGAGAAGGCTTGGTCAAAGGCGGGCAAGCAGTAGTTTGCCTTTAGCATGCCGTAGCCCGTTTGACCATGTTCCAAGTCGCCCAAGCCGCCATGAACGTCCCAGACGTTGTAGACCTTGAGCGCGGGAGTGATGAACATCCAGTTGACCGTGACCAGTCGGATGCCTGCCTCAACCAGTCGACGAGCGGTCAGGAAACTCTCGCCGTATTCATTCCGCCCGTAGCGATCGCGGGTCTTGGGCGACTCGAGTTCCAAATTCAACGCGTCGTTTACCTGAGAGGAATGCAGCAGGCGATAGGCCGAGTCATAGGCCGTATCGAACGACTTGGCGATCGAGGATCGCTGCATCGTACGATCTTCCGCGTTCAGTAGTTCGCGAAGACCGCGGCGAGCTTGCAGGCGAGTGAGTGGGAGATCTTCTGGGAGCGTTAAGCGCAAGGGGGGCGTGTCATTCCGCGGGCCCGTCTCGACGTGGTTGAAGACCTTGCCGAGTTCAACGGGATCGTGCTGAGGGCCCAACATCCCACCGTGCGTGCCCGCGTAGTAGATGCCGTCATGAGCCACAGCGCGGGGAATGGAAAAGCTGGCGGGCAGCGTCGATCGTTCTCCCAGGTACGAAAACATCGAGCCCAAGGAGGGAGCATCGGTTCGCTGCCGCGCGTTGGCGGGAAAAATCCTGGGCGGCTGCATGGCTCGACCCGTCAACGCATGATAGACGGCCGTCTGGTGGTCGCTGGTCCCGTGGTAGAGCGAGCGGATGATGGCGAGCTTATCAGCGTGTTGAGCCAGTTGAGGGAGCGGTTCCCCCAACTGCATTCCGGGAACTTTAGTCGCGATGGGTGAAAAGGGACTGCGCACGCCATCGGGTGCGTCAGGCTTTAGGTCCCACATATCCTGTTGAGGTTGTCCGCCCCACATGAACAGGAAAATGCAAGACTTGGCGGTTGGTCGATCCGCCGCCGCCGTCGCTTGTTCGTTTGCCAACAGCCCTGGCAAGGTCAAGGCGCTACCTGCGGTCGCTCCCAGTCGAAGCATGGCGTCGCGGCGATGAATCATAGGTTCCTCGGTCAGTTAACTGAGCCCGGTGGTACGGTCTAAGTCTACCATCTTCTTGTACGACGGACTTCCAGTCCGTCGATTGTCCTCATGTACGACGGACTTCCAGTCCGTCGAGTGGCGCCTTTCGAGCCTCAATCGGCCGACAACGCGGCCTGGCTAGCGGCTGCGGGCGCTCGCAGGCCACATGGCTGGCCGCTCACGAAGTGAGCGGGCTACCACGACGGACTTCCAGTCCGTCGCCCCACCCCGCCTTGAGCCAACCCACTTGCTTGGCACCCGCAAAGCACTAATCTCGATGGGAATGTCGCCAAAGTAGGTCGATTCGAGGGAAAAAGCGACCCGTGGTCGCCATGTAGTTCTCGTACGATTGCCCGAAGCGGGCGACCAGCCGAGCTTCTTCCCGCGGCGTACGGACCGCGAGCAATCCCATTACAAGGAGGCTGGTGAGTCCAATCAAGCCGCTGGCGGAGGCCACAGTCGTTGCGGCCATCAGCAAGGCAGCCGTCACGTAGAATGGATGTCGTACCCAACGGTAAGGGCCATGGGTCACGAGCGTGGCTTCACGTCGAGTGACGACGGTGTCGGTCAGATTTCGACCTAAGTTCGACAGGGTCCAGTACATCAGGCATGAACAAGCGAACCCGACGACGACGCCGAACCAGCGAACTGGCGTTGGCAGCGGCAGTTTTGCCCACGGGGTCGCCGTGGGGAAAAGAAGGTAAGCGAAAGTAGCGACCCAAAGCGACAATCCTGCCAGTCGCAGAGTTATGGCGAAGGCGATTCCCTCGTCGCGACGCGAGATCTTCTCGTCGGACCGCGCCGCCCTAAGTCGAAAATAGACAGTGACTGCCGAGGTCAGCACGACCACGGCAATCATCGACCAGCGAAATGGGTTCTCTTGTTCCATTTAGCTCTTCCATCTAGTTCTTCAAGAGCGTAGGGGTGCGGGTACGCGAACCCTGGTTGCGCAGGCCTCGCACCATGCCGCCATCCTCCAGCATGCGGTCCATGTCAAGCACGAACCGTTCGCCTTGCGTGCGCAACAGGAATCCTCGAAGCTCGTCGCGCTGAGTCGAAAATCGAGTCGTCAATGATAGCGTCAGGTAGGCTTGTCGAGCGTCGCCGATGTTGAAGCTGACGAAGTCGCTTTGCCGTCGAGCGAGAGTTCCTGCTGATCGGTAACTCAAATTCGCGAAAGCCAACATCGATAAAACAAACAGTCCGCAAGCACAAATCGAGGATAGTCTAGCGGCGTCCATGGGGACTGCGAGCGACCACTGGCAAAGTCCCCAGACGAGGAGAATACTGAACGCCATGGTCGAGTAGAAGGTCAGTAGGTTCTCGGGGGGAAGAAAGGTCATGCGCTCCAAGAGATGGGCGATGATCAAGGTCGATAGTAGGCCGATGTTCAGTGCGATGCGACGGTTGTGGTAGGTCTTATCGGCGGCCAAAAGAATACCTGTCAGGAACACGGCGATGGCAAGGACGACGAGTAATTCTGGAGCGAACCAGGTTTGGATTCGTAGCCACTGGCCTTCGATCAGCGGCGACCAACTGAGATAGTCCATGGGGCCTTGTTGCCAAAGAAGCCACGACCAAACGGCGCACGCGGAAAGCACACAGCAGAATCCCAAGCGGAAGCCTGCGGATCTCCTTCCGCTAGTTTCTGTTCCAAAGAAGTTGTTGGGAATGCAACGGACGAGCGCCATGTTGGCGGGGACCGCGGCCGCTACCAAGCCGCGCATTCCAAACGAACTCTCGCCGAGCCACCAATAGTACCAACAGCCTTGAATGTAGATATGGGTGATGATGGCAATCGCCGTGATGCCCCAGACGAGCCACTCGTCGCGATGCCAGGCGACACGCGAGATCGGTTGTTCGGAGTGATCCGGCTGTGGCGACTCGCGAGAGACACGAGCACGGTAAGCACAAACCAAGACCGCCGCGAATGCCAGCAACATGAGAGGGTGAGTGGGAAAGAGCCCGTGGAAGGTATCGAGCAAGATGGACTTCCAGTGTGGAGAGTTCGGATCCCAACTCGTGAATTGACTGTCGCCGAACTGATAGGGGGACCGCCAGGGACTGCCCGTCATCCAATAATGCACGACGCAGAGTTGCCAGACCGCCGTGGCGATGCATGCGCCGAGTATTAGGAATGCAGTAATCAATGTTCCGATGCCTCGGTGGGAGGCTTGGCGGACGGCGAGATACATTGCGGGCCACGCATAGACGCCGAGGTAAGAGCGTATTGCGATCAAGAGGGCGGCCGATGCGGCAATCGCAAGAACATTGACCCGCTCGCCGCGCAAGCCGCGCGCGGTCTGCAGGGCAAGCACTCCCAGGGGTAACAAAGCGATAGCCTCGGAGGAGATCGACAAAGAGTAGTGGCCGAGTGGAGTCGCTATCGCGCTCAGCAGGCAGCCATACCAGGCTCGTTGCGGGTCGGTCAGTAACCTCAACGCATGCCAATACGTCCACCAGAAGAGAGCAGCGCAGAACAGCCCCGTCGCGTGCAAGGACCACGACTCGGCGTCGAAACCGCGTAAGAGCAATCCGACAGGAGTGGCGAGTAGCCCAGGGCCAGCCTGCCAATGAAGAAACGGGACGCCATTGATGGAGCGGGGTAAATCCTCGCCCAGTTGATTCAGGTCGGCGGCAAGTGCGGCGTTGGTCCACCAGAGATAGAAGCGATGATCCACGCCCTTTTCACTCTGAAAAAGAGTCAGCGTCAGCAGGAAACCCGCACAGAGGAATGTGATGAATTGCTTGAGTAGGGGCATCTGGTGTTCGTGGACGGCTGGGGAGCGACTGCTTCTTGCCTCCGCCTGTAGCCAGTCGTAGGTCGGGCGGTTAACCTGATTCGTTTTACTACTCTAACGGGTGAATGGTTAAACTTGTGAGGCGAGCAATGCGAACATTGAAAAACGGATGGTGGTTGGTTTGCTGGGGACTGTTGATGGCGAGTCCCGTCGGGCTGCACGCGGCGGACGGCGAGAAGTGGGTGCCGCTGTTTGATGGCAAGTCGCTGGAAGGTTGGGAGAAGATCGGCAACCAGGAAAGCGTCTGGGAAGTGAAGGACGGTGCGATCCAAGGCTCGGGTCCCCCTTCGATGCTGGTTTCTACTCAAGGTCCATACAAGAATTTCAAATACCGAGCGGAGATCAAGATCAACGACGGCGGCAACTCGGGACTCTATTTCCGCACCACTCGCAAGCCAGGCTTCACGGATGGCTACGAAGCCCAGATCGATAGCACGCACCGCGACCCGATTCGCACGGGCTCGCTGTACGGCTTCTGCCACGTCTACAAGCAATTGGTGAAGCCGGATACTTGGTTCACCTACGAATTGGAAGTCCGCGACGATGTGTGGCGAGGTCGCAAGATGACTCGCATCAAGATCACCGTCGATGGAAACGAACTGTACGAGTATCTCGACTTTGCGTTGACCTTCAAGACGGGCCACTTTGCGTTCCAGCAGCACGACCCAGGGAGCAAGGTGAGTATTCGCAAGGTCGAAGTCCTCCCCTTGGCCGACTAAGGCCTTGCCTGCCAAATCGATGGGGAGTTGGGCGGAGGTCGTATTGTGGAGTTCACTCTGAATTCCCGGAACGTGCTCGCCCTCCCCAGGGACTTGGAGTTGTTTGGGAGATTGTCATTCCACCCATTAGGGTGCGACAATGTGAACTCTTGCGAGGGAGCGAGCGCGAGGGAATACTGGGACCGTTACATCGTCGTCGCGTGTCGGAGTGAGTGAGGAGCGTGGCGTCGAGGAAATCACAGGTACGACGTCGTGTAATCGTGGCGTAGGAGCGTGGAAGCTCCACGTCAACGCGACGTCGGCGCTCGAACCTCCTTCCTCACTCCATGCACACTCCTGGCGACGACAGCTCCTCGGCAGCGACGATTGAGTCGCGGCCATTCTCCACGGGATGGTATGCAGCGACTCGACGGTTCGCTCGAATCGCCGTTGCGTCGGCCATCTGTGGCTGGCTCTGGACGGGCTGCACGTTCGTTTCGCTGGACGAGGTCGTTCTTTACGAGCGATTGGGTCGTCTTCAGCCGACGCCCTTAACCGCGGGCTGTCACTTTCTTCTGCCTTCGCCCTGGGGCCGTGCTCACCGATACCCTCGTTCTCGCATTCAACTTGTGGCTGTTGAAACGAGCGACACGGAGGGGCCAACGCCAAGTGCGGATGGCGCCAATCAATCCATGGTCGAAGCGAACCATCGGCGAGCGGGCGGTGTGACGTTGTTGTGTGGAAGCACGACGGAGGTAATTCGACTACGTGCGCAACTGGCATTTCGCTCCGTCAATACCGGACAGGGACTGCGCTGGCGGCACTTGACCGAGGCGGAGCCTGAGAAACACTTGCGGCGATTGGCCGAGCGGTTGTTATCTCGCCTGTCGGCGACCAGGACGCTCGATAGTTTGTTGTCGTGTGACAAGGCAACGTTGTCGAGTGAACTGACGCAATCGCTACAAAAATCGTGTGATCAATCGAACCTGGGCCTAGAAGTGCTTGCACTGGAGATTGTTGAAGCAAGTCCACCGGCGGAGGTCGTTCCGGTCTTCTTGGACGTGACGAGCGCCACGATCGACGCGGAACGCGACTTGGAGAATGCTCGCATTCAGGCGGTGGGAGAATTGAACCGCATGTCCATGATGAGCGACTCGTTGGTCGCGGATGCAAGGGCCGCCGCTTCCGTCAGGCTGACTGCGGCGGCGACGCAAGCCATCACTCTCCAGGCACTGGCCGACGCTTACGTTTCGCGGTTCGATACGGTTCGACATCGCATGCAGATGGAGCGTTGGGGCGAGTTGCTTGGGCAGCGGCGCGTGGTGCTTTGGGACGCGGGTCTTTCCTCGTCAGTTTCGCTGTCGCTTGACTCATCAAGCGATGAGGAGCGGAGAGGCGTGCTTCCGGGAGCAACACCATGAGCGCCGAGGAAACTCCTTCGAACTCTCTTCGTTCCGGTCGACGACATTGGTGGCGTTGGTGGTTGGTCGTGGCGCTGACTGCTGGGGCCGTGGGTGTGGCTTGCGTGCGGATTATTCCCGAAGGACATGTCGGCGTCGTCACTCGCTGGGGTCGTCCCCAACGCATCGTCGAACTGCCGGGGCCGCAAGTTGCCTGGCCTTCGCCCATGGATCGAATTCACCTGCTTGACGTCCGTCGTCATCTGGTGGACGTGCCACCCACCACCGTTTTGACCAGCGACAAGAAGAATGTCGTCATTACCTCGTTCGTGGTGTGGCGCATTGCTGATCCGCTACTGTTTCTGCAGTCCGCGGGGCAAGTCGACTCCGCCGCAACTCAACTAACCGGCTTTGCGTCGGCCGCTATGAATCAGGAGATCTCGCGCAGAAGCTTGGCGGCCCTCGCTTCACTCGATGCCAACGTCGTTCAATTGGATGACATCGAGGAACGATTGTGCGAATTGTTGGAATCGCGTGTCCGTCCGAGTCTCGGGGTATCGATTGAGGTGGTGGGTTTGCGTCGAGTTACTTTGCCGCGCGAGAACTTGGCGGCGGTGTTGGAACGAATGAAGGCCGAACGCGAAGCGGAAGCGGGACGAGTGCGTAGTGAGGGGGCCAAAGCGGCTCAAGCGATCCGCGATGAAGCGCATGTGCAGAGCCAGGAGGTTTTGCGCAAAGGTCGTGAAGCGGCGAGCCGCATTACCGCCGAGGCGGAACGAAAGGCCACGGAGGAACTTGCCGCCGCACACTCCCGCGATCCGGAGTTCTATCGATTCTGGAGTGCTTTGGAGGCGAGCAAGATGGCGCTCGGGAAAAACTCGGTTGTCGTCCTGCGTAGCGACCGTGGCTTTTTCGAGAGTCTGTTGCCCGCGATTCCGCGCGACGAAGTGGAATCCCTCGCGCCGGTAACCTCCCGACGATCATCCGCCACGTCCCGTGAGACGCAAGGAGGCGCTCAGTGACCGAAACTGGCCTCTACGCATTCATGGTCCGTTGGCGTCGATCGCTGTGGGCGGCTTTGGTCGTGATGGGGCTTGTCATCCTCGCCGCCTCGGGTACGCGAGTTGTGCCTCCAGGCGAGGTAGCACTTGTCTATCGGTTCGGAAAGCTGGTTGGCGATGATCTAACCGCTGTACGACAACCAGGGATGCTGTGGGCCTGGCCGGAGCCTATTGATCGAGTGGTGTTGTTGGCGAGCAAGCGTGAGTCGAAACTTGAAGTCGTCGCGTTCTGGCCGCCGCAAGCTGAAGTTGAAGATCTACCGAGCGACGCCGCTGATGAGGCCTCGCTGGACGATCTAGCCGCGGACCCCGCGACAACGGCAACAGAGGCGCTGATCGACGATCCGGTTGAACAGGTAGCCGCCAATGCGTCGGCGGACGCCTCCGTCACTTCGCCGCCCGATGCAGGTGCGAGTCGTGGCGAGTATTCACTGACGGGGGATCGCGGTCTTGTCGCCCTTCGACTCACAACAAGATACGTCATCGCCTCGCCGGCACGGTTTCAACGCAGCGCCGCCGATCCGCAGGCAGTTGTTGAGCGTATGGTGGTGCGTGAGTTGCAGAAGGCCATGTTGCGTTCCTCGTTGGATGAAGTTTTGCAGCAGCGAGTCGCCTGGCCCCGGCGAGTACATGAGTCGGCGGACGATTCCCTCAGCCGTTCAGACTCGTCCACGAACCCTGGGTCCGCCAGTGATGCATCGAGCGCCCGTGAGGTCGGCAATCTTGCCGATATTGTCCGCGAGGAAGCTCAACTCAGGCTAGAGCAGATGTCGAGCGGCGTGCGACTGACTTCCCTGGAGATCCAAGCCGCGCGTCCGCCGCGGGAGGTGCGAGCGGCCTTCGATTTATTGCAAACAGCGAGGATCGAACAAGAAACGACTCAGGCTCGGATGCAAGCGCAGGCTGATGAAGTTCTATACGACTCGGAGTCGCTTGCGCGTCAGGTGTTGGCGGAAGCGAAAGGGAACGCCGCCTTGCGTAAGGCCGAGATCACTCGGCAACTCGCCATGTTCGACGCCGAGTTGGAAGGGGTGAAGAGGTTGGGCCGCGCCGCCGCGATGACTCGTCTGCGGGATCAGACGCTTCGCGACATCATCGCTCAATGCGAGCGAGCCTACTTCGTGACCGAGCCGCCGCCGGGAGGAACGTTGCGCTTGCGAGTCTCTGGGGAGGCGGAACGACCATGAGCGCGAGCGTCGCGAGGATCGTGGATCATGCCACTCCGAAGGATCATCTGGAGTCCGCGGCTGGCGCGCGCGGTTCACGGGCGGCGTGGAGCTTGTTCACTCAAGTCTGGAATCGCGATGCCTGGTGGAATCGCGTCACTCTGGATCTTGGCTTGTTCTGCTTCGGTTCCGCCCAAGTCGCCGCATGGCTATCACCCACTCCTTCCGTTGTCACGACGCAACCGCTGGAACTGATTGGGGCATGTCTTGTCGCCGTGCCAACCTTTCGCGATGCGTTGTTCCCGAGCAAGCAGGCGGCCGACGACGTTCACTCCAATCGACTTGTCTCGTTGGCCATCCTCGCGTCGCTCGGCGCGGGTGAAACCTGGGCGGCCTTCGCCACTCCATTGATCATGAGATTAGGGCATTGGTTGGAGTCCCGTGGACTCGTGGGAGTCGAGGATGCTCGCGAATCGCTCCGTCGACTGACGGTTGGCGAAGTGGCCGTGTTGGACGAGGAGACTGGAAGGGTTGTTACAGCGGCAATTGTCCAACCCGGCCAATTGATGGTGATTCCGCCGCATGAGTCGTTTGTGGCTGATGGAGTCGTGGAGTCAGGGAGTTCGACCGTGGACGAGTCGACGCTCACCGGCGAGTCCTTTCCCCGAGAGGTGGGGCGAGGGGCCGCGGTACTGGCTGGAACGACGAATGGCGCTGGGGTATTGCGAGTGCGAGCTACGGCGACGGGCGAGTCGACGCTCGCGGGACGAGTGGCTCGGGATTTTGACGCCGCGGTCGCTTGTAAACCAGCGGTAACCAAGACACTGGAACGCTACGCACGCTGGTATGTCCCAGGCGTCGTTGCCGTGGCCATCTTGACGTTTCTCGTGACTGGCAGTCTTTCACGCGGCACGGCCCTGTTGTTGGTCTGCTGTCCTTGCGCTCTGGCTTTAGCGGGCCCCGCGGCGTGGATTGCAACCGTATCGGTGGCGCTGCGCCGAGGAATCTTGATTCGAGCGAATGGGAATTGGGAATTCCTGGCGGATGTTGATTCGCTGGCGCTCGACAAAACGGGGACCATCACCACCGGCCAACTCAGCGTGGTTGCCTGTCGCTCGTTCGCAACAGGTACGCAACGTTCAAACGATGGCTCGGCGCATGTCGAGAACGCCGAGACGTTGGAGATCGCGCATGCATTAGCACTCGCGTCCACTCATCCGGCCGCCATGGCGATCGCTCGCTATGCCAACGAACGAATCAGACGCCAGCGCGAAGCGACTGACGCTAGCGAACTCGCCAGCCAAGGGATCTCGGGCCAAGTCCAGGGGAAGCATGCCTTGCTGGGGAGAATCTCCTGGTTGGAGAAACAAGGCGTCGTCGTTGCTCCTTCCATCGACCATGCGGGTCCTGTAGTAGGACTCGCAGTCGAGGGATGCCTGCTCGCAACCTTCTTCCTGGAAGATGCCGTACGAAGCGAGGCGAAGGCGGTGATCGACGACGTGCGACGTCAAGGCGTATCGCGCGTCGTCATGATTACCGGGGACCGCGTTGAGTCCGCGCGACACGCCGCGGCGGCGCTAGCTTTGGACGATATCCACGCCGACTGCACTCCCCAATCGAAACGCGACTTGGTCTTGAGTGAACGAAGTCGGCGGGGACGCGTGGCGATGGTGGGAGATGGGGTTAACGACGCGTTAGCGTTGGCGGCGAGTGATGTGGGGATTGCCATTTCGCGTCCTGGCGGGAATGTAGCGCGAGGGGCCGCGGATGTCATTCTCTGGGATGGCGATCTCAAGGCGCTTCCCGGCGCCATCCGGCTGGCTCGGAGCCTGCGACGACTGATCTTGGTGAACATGTCGCTAGCCCTCGGCTGCATGGGAGTGATGGTGGTCGGCGCGAGTCTAGGCGCGACCTCGCCGCTCGCGGCGGCCGTGCTGCACAACGTCGGCGCGGTTGCGATCTTGATTCACTGCGGCCTGTTTGTCGGCTGTGAGCTGAGGAGAAGGGATTCTTCAACGAATTCGAGTGGGCGTGCTCCCGTACGCTCATTGGTGTCATGAGTTGTGGTTTGTGTTCGAGTATTACACGAGAGGTTGACATGAGATTTAGGTTTCTGATTAGTAGCGTGATGGCGGCTTGTCTGGCGGCCGCGTCGAGTGGTTGGGTGGAGGCGGCCGATTGGGGAGATCTGCGCGGCCAGTTTATTCTGGAAGGCAAAGCGCCGACTCCCGCGAAACTCATGGTCAATAAGGACCTGGAGTGCTGCGGCAAGTATCTGGATGAGATTGTCGACGAGTCGATAACGACGGGGCCAGGAGGCGGGTTGGCGAATGTCTTCGTCTATCTGCGACTCCCGCCTGGCAAGAAGAAAATCGACATTCATCCAGATCTACTGTCGGCCGCGTCCCAACCGGTGGTGTTGGACAATGTCCACTGCTTGTTCAAGCCTCATGCGTTGGCGATCTGGGCTGGAAAACAGACGCTCTTGGTCAAGAACAGCGACCCGATCGGGCATGCCGCCAAGATGGATTTTCTGAACAACGCACCGATCAACGTGATCTTGCCCGCGGGCGGCAAGGTCGAGCAGAAGCTACAGAACGCCGAGACGTTGCCAACGACTGTGTCGTGCGGCGTGCATCCCTGGGAAATCGCTTATCTCAAGGTACACGATAGCCCCTATTTCGCGCTGACTGGTCCCGACGGGAAGTTCACGATCCCGAAGTTGCCCGCCGGCGAATGGGAGTTTCAGGCGTGGCACGAATCGTGCGGTTTCCTGGTGGCCAAACCAACCTGGTCCAAGGGTCGATTCAAGCTCACTGTCAAGCCAGGCGTCAACGACGTTGGCGTTGTCAAGCTGACGCTCGGCATGTTGAAGAAGAAGTAAGCGATGTGGCGAACCATCGAGTGGTCGCGGTCGAACCGTGAACCACTCGCTGGTCAAATCCACGGAGACCTGCGATGGATGAGTCCGCCGGCGCGCTGGGACAGGCGACGCGAGAGCGAATCAATCTCGAGTGGCTTCTCAGGCTGCGATGGGCCGCGGTCTTGGTTCAAACACTCACCATCGCAGGAGCTCGCCTTCTGTTGGGAATGGAGCTTCCGCTTGGGTTTCTCGGGATCGTCGTGGCGCTCGAGGCCGTTTCCAATGTGGCGGCCTCATGGTGGCAACGGCGCGACGGCGATCCGCGAGTCGACAGCGAGTCATTGCTGGCCGTGATCATGGCGCTCGATATTGGCTTTCTTACGGCCTTGCTGTTTGGCTCGGGCGGCCCCTTCAATCCCTTCAGTGTCTTCTACCTGATTCATATCTCTCTGGCCGCCGCCACGCTACGGCCGCGGTTGGCGTGGTTATTGACTCTTCTGTCCGTGTGCTGCTTCGGCGGGCTATTCGTGAGGTATGTGCCCATCCACGCCTTGGAACATCATGGAGTGGATTCGACACCCTCTGCGACCCACTCGCATGCTCCCAGCGAATCAATGCATATCCATCTGCGCGGCATGCTGTTGGCCTTTGCGGGGGCCGCGGTGTTCGTTACATATTTCGTCACGAGGGTCCGGCACGAATTGGACCAACGCGACGCGCAGCTCGCGGCTGCCGATCGTCGTCGAGCCCATCTCGAACGACTCGATTCCCTGGTCACACTCGCGGCCGGTGCCGCTCATGAACTGGCGACGCCGCTCGCGACCGTCATGGTGGCCGCTCGCGAAATGGAAATTGAATTGACAGGCTCGGGTTCGCCATTGCTCGCGGATATCCAAGTGATGGTGAGGGAAATCGGGCGCTGTCGAGATATTCTGGGGACGTTGACGTCGCGTGCGGGGGAACGCATGGGAGAAACCTGGCGTGAAACGCCGCTCAGCGACTTGCTGGCCGACGCTCGACTTGCCACTCGTCAACCCGACTTGATCGTCGTTGTCATTTCTCCGGCATGTTCAAGAGCAGCGGTTGTCGCCCCGCGACGAGCTCTTACGCAGACCCTCGCCGCGCTTCTGCAAAACGGACTCGATGCATCGTCCGACCCAAAAGAAGTCCGCTTGTTGGCTGCGTGTGAGTCGGGCGAGTTGAAGATTGAGGTTCAAGACAGCGGCAGAGGCATGTCCGACTCGACGCTTCGCCGGTTAGGCGAGCCCTTTTATTCCACTCGCCAAGGCGCTGGCGGGATGGGACTCGGAGTGTTTCTGGCGAAACGCGTGGTCGAGCAGATAGGGGGAAGCGTGGTTTACGAGTCCAAATTAGGGAGTGGGACGACCGTGCGTCTCACGGTTCCTCTCGAAGTAGTTCCTGCCTCGCGGGTGCCAACGGACGCATGTCGAAATCCGGAATGGGCAAGCTGACGCGATGGCAAGGATCTTACTAGTCGACGACGACGACTCGCTGCGCGATCAATTGACGCGCGCGCTCACTCGCCGCGGTTATGCCGTGGTGGCGGCCGCGGGCAGCGAGGAAGCGATGCAGTGCGTGCGTCGTGAGCCATGCGAGATGGCTATTCTTGACCTGCGGATGCCCGGCGAGTCGGGAATGAACCTTTTGTCGGAAATTCTCGCCGTTGCTCCAGCGACGCAAATCGTCATCCTGACTGGCTTCGGGAGTATCGCCAGCGCCGTTGATGCGTTGAAACGCGGCGCGGTGAACTACGTCGCGAAGCCCGCGCATGTCGACGAAATTCTGGCAGCCTTTCGCCCCCCCTCTGAAACTTCGTTGGAGACGCCAGTCACTCACGAAGACTCGCCATCTTTGGCGCAAGCCGAGTGGGAACATATTCAACGTACCTTGGCCGATTGCGGCGGCAACATTTCGCGAGCCGCACGTCGGCTCAACATCTCTCGCCGCTCCCTGCAAAGAAAACTCCGCAAGAGAGCACCCGAATGATCGTCGTGAGTGTAGCCACGCTCGTCCGATTCGTGACCCCGCATGGGTCGAGTCGCCGTTGGGTGTTGCCTATTCTGCTGGTGATGGGGGGCCTTGGGACGATCGAGCTAGGCTCGACAACGGGATGGGCTGCCGACCCAAGCAGCATTTGGCCGGGATTCCTGGGCGCCGGTTGCGGGCCACGTGACGCCGGGTCATTGCCAGGGACTTGGTCCGATACGCGGAATATTGCTTGGCGAGTTTGCGTGCCAGGACGCGGACAGTCCGAACCCATCATCTGGCAAGATCGAGTTTTCGCAACGAGCGTCACCGATACACCTTCGTTGGTGATCACCTGTTTGCGGTTAGCCGATGGCTCTTCACTGTGGCAGAAGAAGTGGACGACCAATCGTCGTATTCAAATTGGCGAAGACTACGCGAATGCGGCCTCAACGCCCGTTTGCGACTCGCGGCGAGTTTACGCTGGATTTGAAACAGGGGATATCTTGGCGCTCAATCATGCTGGCGAAGAATGCTGGCGCCGGAACTTGCAAGACGATTTCGGCGAGTATCAGATCGAGTCTGGATGGGCGTCGTCTCTCGCCCAAGACGATGCGCTCGTCTTTGTGTTGGTGGATCATGAGAAGGGCTCTTACCTGATCGCACTGTCGAAGGAATCGGGCGCGACCGTCTGGCGCTCTCCAAGAACTCAACGTTCCAGTTGGAGTTCGCCCGTGCTGGCGACCATCGACGGCGCCTCGCAACTGGTCGTCAACTCTGGTGGATCCGTCGATGGTTACGATCCCGCATCGGGGAGGCTCTGTTGGCGGACGGAGGGCCTGACCGGCAACTTCTGCCCATCACCCCGAGCGGCTGGCGACGGACTTTTCTTGATCGGCGCCTGCCTCGAGGACCAGAGTATCGATCCACAGCAGGCGTGGCGCTCGAATGTCGCGGTACGCATCCGTCGTGAGGGAAGAGAATGGTCCGCTCACCCCGCATGGTCACTGCCAGGAGGTGCGTCGTTCTACACGACTCCCGCTGCTCATAACGGAGCGGCTTACTGGATCGATCGCCGTGGTTTGGTCAGTTGCGTCGACCTGACAACAGGAAAGTTGAATTACAGCCATCGACTAACTGCAACCTGTTGGGCCTCTCCCCTGTGTGTCGGAGGAAGAGTGTACTTATTCAACCGGCGGGGCGTGACAACCGTCTTGGCGGCAGGCGCACAGTTGGCGGAATTGTCCATCAATCGTTTGACGCTCGATGCGGCCGATGCGCCCGAAGCGGTCGAACCAGCTCTCTATGCAGCCACAGGGGTCAATGGGAGTTTGTTGCTGCGAACCGACTCGCGGATCACTTGCCTCAGGAATCTCCCTGCCCCATGACCCTGAACGGACAACGTCAAGTTTGCCTAGGGCTTGCATCGAAAAGTCGAGACGCGGTAGTGAAGTGTTGGAGCGTGCGACGCAGCCGCGATCGACGGACTAGAAGTCCGTCGTACTTTGATTCTTGGCTGTGACGGGGACTAAAAGAAAACGCCTGGCTTCTCTAGGTTTCCTGGTTTGCCGCGGTGGTGGTCGGCGAGGCGGCGTAATCGGTAAATCTATCGCAACCGGCACGGAATCAGTCGACTTCAGAATCGGCATGTTCGATACACATTACCGAAGCACCTTGATCCGATTCGGGGATACGCCGGGATGTTTATGGAACGTCGCCACCAGTTCGCCTTGTACCGCGCCATGTTGCTTGCTCGTCGCATAGACGAAGCCGAGCAGCGATTAGCGCGCGAAGGGGCTGTCTTCTTTCATATTCCAGGCGCCGGGCATGAGGGGTCGTGCGCGCTCGCGCCGCACTTGAATTCGGACGACTGGCTGCACTGTCACTATCGCCAAAAGGCGCTGCTGTTGGCTCGAGGCGTGAAGGCTCACGATTATCTCGCTGCCCTCTTCTGCAACGATGACTCGCCATCGCGCGGACGTCAGATGAGCGAGTTCATGAGCGATCCCGCGCTGCATGTTCTGTCGATGGTAGTGCCGACGGCGAACCATGCGCTGCAAGCGGTTGGCGTTGCCGCGGCGACTCATCACCTTCCCACTCGCCCCATCGTCGTCTGCGGAATTGGCGACGGAGCTACTCAACAGGGTGAATTCCTCGAAGCAGTCGCGCAAGCGGTGCGAGAACGGCTGCCTGTGTTGTTCCTCGTGGAGGACAATCGGTATGCCATCTCGACGATGACCCCGGGCCGCACCTTTTTCTCTCTGCCGGGCGGACCTGCCAGCGAATATCTCGGCGAGCGAATTCGACGGGTGGATGGTCGGGATGTAGTGGCCGCCCATGAACAACTGGGCGTCATCGTCGCTGAAATGCGAAATCAACGTGGCCCAGCACTAGTGGTGTTGGAAGTCGAGCGACTTGCGAGCCACACGAACGCGGACGATCAAACGGTTTATCGCAGCGCGACTGAGTTACGCGAAGCCGAACTTACTGGCGATCCGCTGGTGAGATTCGAACGCTGGCTCTTGGAGTCGGGCGTGTCTCCCGACCAACTGTTGGAAGTGCAGCGAAAGGCGGTCGCGGAGGTCGAGGCGGCTGAACGAGCAGCGGGCGACGGTCCGCAGCCGACGGTCGAGCGCCAAGCCAAACGCCCCATTCTCGCCCGCATCACTCATGCGGCCAGCGAACGAGGCGCTAGCGAATCAGGTGAACGCGTGACGATGCGCGAGGCGCTTCGCGATGTGTTGGGACACCGACTGGCCAACGATTCTCGCGTCGTGTTGATTGGCGAGGACATCGAAGATCCTAAGGGAGACGTGTTCGGGGTCACTCGTGGGTTGAGCACAAAGTACCCCGGTCGTGTCCGCAACTCGCCCCTCTCCGAATCGACGATTGTCGGCGAGTCGATTGGGCGGGCGTTGGCCGGTGAGCGGCCGGTGGCATTCATTCAATTCGCCGACTTCCTGCCTCCCGCATACAACCAGATTGTGTGTGAGCTGGCGAGTATTGGCTGGCGAACCGATCATCGCTATCAGACGCCTGTCATCTTGATGATCGCCTGCGGCGCCTATCGACCGGGCTTGGGGCCATTTCATGCGCAGACTTACGAGTCGGTGTTGGCTCATACGCCCGGCTTGGATGTATTCATGCCAGCAACTGCCGCGGATGCCGCGGGATTGCTGAACGCAGCCTTCGAATCGGGGCGACCCACCGTTTTTCTCTATCCGAAATCGTTGTTGAACGATACTCGGATTGCGACCTCGACGGATGTCGATCGTCAGTTTACGCCTCTAGGTGTTGCTCGTAAGGCTCGCGTGGGACGCGACATCACGTTTGTCGCCTGGGGCAATACGGTGAGTTTGTGCGAGCGAGCCGCCGTGGCGCTCGAACAAGTGGGCGTCGAAGCCGAAGTACTCGATCTGCGCACTCTTTCGCCCTGGGACGAACGGACAGTCATTGCCTCCGCGGAGAAGACAGCGCGATTAATCGTCGTGCACGAAGACAATCAAACTTGCGGCTTCGGCGCCGAAGTGCTGGCCACCGTCGCCGAACGCACTCGATTACCCGTCGCGATGCGCCGAGTTACTCGACCTGACACGCACATTCCCTGCCACTTTGGGAATCAGTTGGAGTTGTTGCCAACGTTCCGTCGAGTGCTCACGACGGCCGCCGAATTGCTGAATCTAGAGCTCTCTTGGGTCGAGGAAGCGGTTGAGGAAGAGGGCGTGACCGTCGTGGACGCCGTCGGTTCCGCGCCGTCGGACGAAACCGTGGATGTCGTGGATGTGTTGGTGAAGTCAGGGGACCGAGTGGAACGAGGGGATGCCCTGGCGACACTGGAAGCAAGCAAGAGTGTGTTCGACCTCACAGCGCCCACGGAGGGAGTGGTCGAACAGGTGGAGGCGGAGGCCGGGGACAAAGTTCGAGTAGGCAAACCTCTGCTGCGAATTCGCTCGGAACAGTCTCGCCGCCGTCGACCGTTGGTGCAGGAACGACCGGGCACACCCGTGTTGCGACGTAACGCGCCGCCGAACCCGTTGTTAGTCCGGCGACGAGACTCCAGGCCTCGGGCCTTCGACGTGGGGATCTCCCGATCGATCGCGGTAACCGGCAGTCGACGCATCAGTAACGCGGAGTTCATCGGTCCGTCCGCTCGCATGACGGCCGAGGATATTCTGCATCGTACGGGCATCGAGTTTCGTCATTGGGCGGCGCCCGGTGAAACGGCCGTCGGCATGGCGGTTCGAGCGGCTCGACAAGTGCTTGAGACCGAACGGATCGCCCTCAGCGAACTCGACCTGGTCATTTGCAGCACGACCAGCCCGACGATGGTGACGCCGTCGATGGCATGCCAAGTCTTGGGACAATTGGGACAGGGACGCGAAGCGACCATGGTGCAGGCGTATGACATCAACGCCGCCTGCTCCGGTTACCTGTACGCACTTCAGGCCGGATTCGACTTCCTGCAGAGCCGCCCCGATAGTCGCGTGCTGGTGCTGACCGCCGAAGTACTGTCTCCTCTGCTCAACATGGACGATCTCGATACCGCGATCTTGTTCGGCGATGCCTCGTCGGCCGCGATCCTGTACGGCGAATCGCACTTTGACCGATCGGTCGCGCGAGTGGTGAGGCCGGAACTGTCAGCCAAGGGGGAAGATGGAAGCACTCTTTCCGTGCCGCTGCTCCATCAGGGACACATTCACATGAAGGGGCAAAAGGTATTTGCCGAGGCGGTGAGGTCGATGGTGTCGAGTCTGAGTCGACTGTGCCATCACCAGGGGCTGGCGGTAAACGACCTGGACCTTGTGGTTCCTCACCAAGCGAACCAGCGGATTATCGACGCCGTGGGTGATCGAGTTGGCGTGTCGGTCTACAGCAATATCCGCTACCACGGAAATACCTCGTCGACGAGCATCCCGCTTTCGCTGTGCGACATTCTGGCCGAAGCCAAGACTGGCGAACAACTGGGCTTATGTGCGTTCGGCGGCGGCTTCACGTTCGGCGCCGGCATCCTGCAAGTGCTCTAGCCACGGAAGTTCGTAGCCATCTCGCTTCGCGAGATGATCAGCCGCACCGCGTACAAGCATCGCATTCAGTGTTGGTCACGGAAATGGCATAGGGCCTAGAGTTGTTTGGGGATTGGGCTGGGGTAATCAGAGGTGCTCAATTGGAACTGGTAATGGGTATGGCTGACGGCTTTCGTTGACTCGCCTCGGACTACTCGCGACAATACGACTCGTTAAGAACTTCGAGTTCCGTATTTCGCGAACTGAGATGACGATGTTACGAACCGACTTGTGGATACAAGATCTACCCCGCGGTCCTCAAGTCATCTGGCGCTTGCGAAACGCGATTTGGTTGTGGTGCTTGTTGGTCGGGACTGGAAGTGTAGGCTTCTCCGACGAGCCCAAGGCTGGAACATCGTCGGCGCCACCGATCGAATCGCCGGCGCGACAGCTCTTTGCCACGCACTGCGTGACATGCCACTCGGCCGACCCAGACAAAACAACGGAGATGGCCAAGACGCAGCGCAAAGGTTCGAACGCCTTGGTTCTTGATCGCTTGCCGGATGATTTCTCGTCTCCTGAGCACGCGGGGCGGTGGAACTTAATCGCCGAGCATTTGCGAGCGGGAACGATGCCGCCTCCCGGCGAGACTCGCCCCGAACGCGACGAGGTTGCAGGCGCCCTGGACTGGATCGGCTCGCAGATGGCTCTTGCTCGCCGCGCGTCGAGTGACGGGCGAACTGTGATGCGGAGACTGAACCAGGCTGAGTACGTGAACTCGATCCGCGATCTCTTGGAGGTTGACGTCGATCTCTCGGACTTGTTCCCCGCGGAAACGTCGGTGAATGGTTTTGATAACAACGCCGAGTCGCTTCATCTGTCGTCGTTTCAGATGGAGAATTATCTGCGGGCTGCTGAGCGGGCGTTGGATGCAGCGATTGTCAACGGCCCTCGACCTCCCACCGCGAAGCGGCGGTTTGACATCAAGGACGAGAAGACCGTCAAGCCGAAGGGGAGCGTCTATCGCCATACGGACGATGGTGTGGCCATCTTCAGCTCGTGGGTGTCTGCGAACATTCAAGTGACTTTGTGGCAGTATCAAACGAGGGCGCGCGGGCAGTATCGCTTTCGTATTTCCGCGTACGGCATGCAGACAAAGAAGCCGATCGTCTTCCATGTGATGGAGGGGCCGCTGAACGCCGCCGCCCAGCAGACGCTTGTCGATTACTTCGATGTCCCACCCGCCGAGCCGCGTGTGGTGGAGTTCGTGCGATCGTTCGATCCGGCTCGCACCATTCGCATCATCGCGGATGGTTTAGGAGCGACTCCTCCGGAAGTCGAGCGAGTGGGGGCGGACAAGTACACAGGCCCGGGGCTCGTCGTGCAGTGGGTCGAGGTCGAAGGGCCGTTGCTGGAAGATTGGCCGCCCCAAAGTCATCAACGGCTGTTTGGCGATTTGCCGCGACAACGCGTCGCCAATGCCCGCAATGCGGATGGTCTCGAGGTTGTTTCTGAACAGCCCGCGGACGATCTGGCCAAGATCATTCGCGAGTTTGCTCGCCGCGCCTTTCGTCGCCCTGTCGGCGATTTGGAGATCGCGCCGTTCCTATCGCGGGCTCGCGAGAAAATGGATCAAGGCGCTACGTTCGAGCAAGCGGTGCGAATCGGTCTGCGAGGAATCCTGGTGTCGCCGGGATTCTTGTTTTTGCGAGAACGTCCCGGCCAACTTGACGACTATGCCCTCGCGTCACGACTTTCGTATTTCTTGTGGAGTTCGCCGCCCGACGACCAGTTGTTGCGGGTGGCCGAACGAGGTGAACTGCGACGAGCGGATGTCTTGCGGGAACAAGTCGAACGCATGCTGAAAGATCCGAAGTCAAGCGAGTTCACTCGACACTTCACGGGTCAGTGGCTGGGACTGCGAGCGATTGATGCCACCATGCCCGACCGGATGCTCTATCCCGAGTTTGACGAGTTGTTGCAGATTTCGAGTGTGAAAGAGGCACGGTTGTTTTTTGACGAGTTGCTGCAAAACGACCAGAGCATCGCGAACTTTGTGTCGTCCGACTTTACCTTCGTCAACGATCGGTTGGCTCGCCATTACGGGCTTCCTCCTGTCGAAGGAATGGAGATGCGTAAAGTCTCCTTGCCCGACGATGGTCGTCGGGGTGGAGTGTTGACGATGGCCAGCGTGCTCAAGGTGACCGCGAACGGAACCACGACCTCGCCAATCTTGCGCGGTGCGTGGGTGTTGGAACGAATCCTGGGAACTCCGCCGCCAAAACCGACGGTCGACGTCGCGGCCGTTGATCCCGATATTCGGGGCGCCACGACGATTCGGGAGCAATTGGAAAAACATCGCTCGCATGCCGACTGCGCGGGGTGCCATGCACTGATCGATCCCCCTGGATTCGCGCTCGAGAATTACGACGTCATCGGAGGTTGGCGCGAGCGGTATCGAAGCATTGGGAAAGGCGACCCCATCGTTGTCGATGGGCAAAGGCGACGATATCTGGCGGGGCCAGCGGTCGAGTCGGCTGATAAACTACTGGATGGTCGACCGTTCGCGAATATCGGACAGTTCAAGCAGCTTTTGCTGCAAGACAAAGATCAACTCGCTCGTTCGTTGGCCGAAAAGCTGTTGGCGTATGCGACCGGGGCGAATCCCACGCTCGCCGACCGGCAGGACATCGAGAAAATCGTCGCACGCGTGCGGGCGAAGGAATACGGTCTGCGATCGTTGGTGCACGAAGTGGTGCAGAGCGAGACATTTGGCAGCAAGTAACGGGCTGGGAAGAGCGAGTAAGAGTTTTCTTGGCGCTGTTGATGGTAATCAGGAGAGATCGAGATGAGATGGCATCGACGACAGTTCTTGCGAGCAGCGGGCGTCTCGCTGGCATTGCCTTATCTCGAGCGGTACGCGAGCGCCGACGAATCTGGTTCCAAGGCCCCGCCCAGGCGTTTGGTTTGCATTTGCGCTCCGCTTGGATTTTACCCGCCTGATTTCTTCCCTGAAAAGGCTGGGGCAGAGTATGAGGCATCCGAGTATTTGCAGTTGTTGCAAGACTTGCGCGGCGATTACTCGGTCATTTCTGGCCTGACGCATACGGGGAATAGTCCGGGGTTCGCGCATCAGGCGACGGCGAGTTTTTTGACAGGCGCTCCGGGGGCGGGTCGTCCCGGATTTCGTAATTCGATTTCGCTCGACCAGTTCGCGGCCGAACGAATCGGTGGCGAGACTCGCTATCCTAGCCTCGTATTGTCGGGCGAAGGCTTGGGGCTGTCGTGGACTCGCACGGGTGCTCAGATCCCCGCGGATAACTCACCTTCGCGCGTGTTTGCTCGGCTTTTCCTGGACGGCGATCCCGCGGAAGTGCAATCGCAACTGAATCGGTTAGCAGAAGGACGTAGCATCCTGGATGATGTGCGAGATCAAGCGGCGGGCTTGCGAGGCGAATTGGGAAGGGATGATCGCGAGAAGCTGGATGAATATTTGGTGAGTGTTCGAGAGTTAGAGAAGCGAATGGCTCGCGATGAGGTGTGGCGTCGTACGCCCAAGCCACAGGTCGACGCGAAACCGCCTGTCGATATTGCGAACGCCGCCGACGTACTGGGACGAGCTCGATTGATGTTCGACCTGACTCATTTAGCGATTCGCACCGATTCCACTCGACTAATTACCATCATGCTACCCGGCAGCACCTACGCGCCACCCATCCCTGGCGTGTCGCTTGGCCATCACGATCTCTCGCATCATGGCAAAGATCCAGGCAAGTTGGCGCAGTTGAAGATTGTCGAGTCGGAGACGATGAAGACGGTGGGCGAATTGTTGCGAAAACTGAAGGAAAACAAGGAAGGCGAGTCAAATCTATTGGATCGAACGTCCGTATTCTTGGGGAGCAATTTGGGAGATGCGAGCAGCCATTCGGTGCGCAATCTTCCGGTGCTCTTGGCAGGCGGTGGATTCCGTCACGGAAATCACTTGGCGTTCAACCCGGACGATCCGCCACCGTTATGCAATCTGTACGTCAGTCTTTTGCAAAGGTTAGGGATTGAAACGGACCAATTCGGCAACGGAACGTCGACGCTCCGTGGGCTCGAGTTTTCGAGTTGACACGGATTTGTAAGTCGCCGCGAAAATGGCTAAGCTCGTTTGGTCATTGGTCATTGGTCATTGGTCATTGGTCATTGGTTGATGGTTGATGGTTGATGGTTGATGGTCGATGGTTGGACTAGCTGAGTGATTCTGGCCAAGTTGCTCGATCGTGTGAGGAGTCGTGTCGATGAGGTGCGGATCGCCAAGGCCTCTGTGGGGCACATTCACTGGGAATTCGCTGTTGCTCGCGGCGACGATGGGATTCTTCCTGTCTGGCTTGAGTGTTGCGACGGCGAGCGACGCTGAGAAGATCGAGTTCTTTGAGAAGAAGGTACGCCCGATCTTTGCGAAGCACTGTGAAGCGTGTCACTCGGCGGATACCAAGCCAGCGGGCGGACTCCGTGTGGATGACCGCAATGGTTTGATCGTGGGCGGAAATAGTGGCACGGCGATCATGCCTGGAAAGCCTCAAGAGAGTCTCTTGCTGCAGCGAGTGAGAAAAGAGGCCAAGAAACGGATGCCCGCCGAAGGGGAACCGCTTGATGACGAACAAATCGCAGTGCTTGAGCAGTGGGTGCGCGACGGCGCCACGTGGCCCAGTGATCAAGCGAGTGTGGCACGCGATACCGCCGAATACCGAGCGTTGCGGGAGTCGCATTGGGCATGGAGTGCTTTGACGACTCCAGCGATTCCTACGGTATCACGAGTTGATTGGCCCTACGATGATGTCGATCGATTCTTGTTGGCCCGACTTGAAGCATCTCAATTGGCGCCCACCGAGGATGCCAGTCGGAGCTCTTGGCTACGACGAGTTAGCTACGACCTGACGGGGTTGCCGCCAAGCGTCGAGGAAATTGCAGAATTCGTCGCGGATGACTCAGACGACGCATTTGCTCGAGTTGTCGATCGATTGCTCAAGTCACCCAGGTTTGGCGAACAATGGGGCCGACACTGGCTTGATGTCGCCAGGTACGCCGAATCGACGGGTCCTAGCCGGAACATACCGTACCCACATGCGTGGAGATACCGAGACTATGTGGTAGACGCCCTCAATCGCGATATTCCGTTCAATCAGTTCGTGCGCGAACAAATCGCCGGTGATTTACTTCCAGCGGAGGACGAGGAGGAACGAAATCGGTTATCGGTTGCCACGGGATTCTTGGCGCTCGGCGTGAAGGACGTCAATCAGCGGTTTCCCATTCGGTTCCAGATGGATAATGTGGACGAGCAAATTGACGTGGTAACTCGTTCGGTGCTCGCACTGACCGTCAGTTGTGCTCGTTGTCATGATCACAAGTTCGATCCGGTGCCGCAGTACGAGTACTATGCGCTCGCGGGCATCTTCACGAGTACTGAGATTTATGCTGGATTGCGCAGCCAGATGGGCGGCTCGGGGTTGGCGTACTACGTTCCCAAGAAGCTGGTTCAGTTGACGGGTGAATCGGACTCAGTCGACCCCGCCGAGTTGGCTCGGCTGACCGCGGAGGTGGCAGCGGCAAAGCAAAAGTGGGAGTCGGTCCGGGGCACGCCTGAAGGACTGAAGGCCGATGCAAAAGGAGTGCCGCATCAACGTAATCTACGAACGGCGTTCGAGAAGCTGCAAACTCAACTGAACTCGCTATCCGATCCCGCCGCGCGTGGCCTCGTCGCGCATGGCGTCCGCGATGCGGAGAAGGTAGGTGCGACGACGCTGCGGATACGCGGCGAGGCGGAGAAGATGGGGCCGGAGGTGCCCCGAGGTTTTCTAACGGCGGTTTCCGTGGAAGGCTCGCCTACCATCGGCGACCAAGGGAGCGGCCGTCTTGAATTGGCGGCCTGGCTGACCAGCGACGCGAACCCGCTGACGTCGCGTGTGTTTGTGAATCGCGTTTGGGGACATCTCTTTGGCCAAGGTCTGGTAAGAACGGTTGACAACTTCGGCGTCACGGGCGACAAGCCAAGTCATCCCGAGTTGCTTGATCATTTGGCCGGCTCGACGGTAGCAGACGGATGGTCATTGAAGCGATTGGTTCGTCGACTGGTGTTGTCGCGAGCGTATCGACTGGCGTCGACCGCGAGTGCCGACCATTTGGCGGTGGACCCCCAAAATCGACTGCAATGGCGACATGCCCCGCGACGACTGGACGCTGAGGAGATTCGCGATGGCATGTTGGTAACGTCAGGTGAACTCAACCTGACCGCGGCCGTGGAAGCACCCGTGCGTAAATTGCGCATGGTAGAGATTCAAGACAACGGCGCGGAGGCGAGGGGTATTCACGAGCAAGCCAATTCAATGACCGTTCGTAGCGTATACCTTCCTCAATTGCGCGGCTTGACTCCGCAGTCGTTGGAAGCCTTTGATCCAGCTGAACGGACCTTGGTATCGGGGAGCCGTGAAGTAACCACGGTCCCGGGTCAGGCTCTCTTTCTCCTTAATTCCAGTTTTGTTCGCAAACAGTCTCTCGCTTGGACTCAACGATTGCTCGCGGAGACGATGGACGATACACAACGGATTCAGCGAGCTTTTTTGCGAGCGTTGAGTCGCGAACCAATGTCTTCGGAAGTCGAACGAATGCAAGAGTTTCTAGACAGCTATGCGTCGGCTGTTCAAGCTACCAAGGGAGCTAAGCAACCTACGGATGAGCGCGAGACTGCCTGGGTGGCGTTAACTCAAGCTCTGTTTGCCAGCGCCGAGTTTCGATATGTCCGGTAAGGGCGCGACGTCTTGATTTCGGACGAAGCAGCACTCAATGCGATTTTTGATCTGCCCGGGAGAGAAGTACATGAATGCGGTTAGTTCGCGTCGACAGATGTTGCGAACGGCAGGCGCCGGCTTCGGGCTCGTGGCACTCGCGGGGATCTTGGGAGAGCGACAAACGCAGAGCGCCGAGAATCAGCCTGGTCATTCCCCGCTGACACCCAAGGCCTCACACTTTCCTGCCAAGGCGAAGCGTCTGATTTTCGTCCACATGAATGGGGCGATGTCGCAGCACGACACATTCGAGTACAAGCCTCAACTGCAAGCGGACGATGGAAAGCCGGGGCCGGGCGGTGGCAAACTGACCGGTTCAAAATTCAAGTTTCAGCAGTATGGCGAAACAGGAAGTTGGTTCTCTGAGTTACTGCCTCACATGGCCCGCCATGCCGACAAGTTCTGCTGGCTGCGAGGACTCCACACCGACACCCCGGCTCATCCACAAGCAGTGGTGCAGTTACATACCGGCGCGGCCAACGCTGCGCTGACGCGTCCCAGCATGGGTGCTTGGTTATTGTATGGGCTCGGTAGCGAAAATCAGGATCTGCCAGGATATATCACGGTGAACCCCCCGCCGAACTTCGGGGGAGCCGTGAATTATGGTAGTGCGTTTCTACCGGCGCACTTTCAGGGGACTCGAATTGACGATCGAGGCAATCTGGCGAATCTCGCGGCCAGTGTCGCTCGTGATCTGCAACGCCGACAACTTGATCTCATCCAGTCGCTCAATCGCAACCTGGCGGATTCTCCTGACGCCCCCGATGAAGTCGAAGGGATCATCGAGACGTTTGAACTCGGCTTCCGCATGCAGGAAAAAGTCCCCGAGTTGTTGGACATCTCGCGAGAAACCCAAGAAGTGAGGGAGCTATACGGGGTTAAGGATGGGCCTGCCGGTGGGTTTGCTCGTCAATGCCTGATCGCACGCCGACTCTCCGAAGCGGGTGTGCGCTTCGTCGAAATCTGCCAGCCCGGATGGGATCATCACAACAATCTGCACAAGGGGCTGATCGACCGTTGCGGCTCGATCGATCAACCGGTCGCGGCGTTGATCGAAGACTTAGGGCGACGCGGGCTGCTGGAAGATACGCTCGTTCTGTTCGGCAGTGAATTTGGGCGTCAACCCACAGCTCAAGGGGCCGATGGTCGCGACCACAACATCACGGGCTACCCGATGTTCTTGGTCGGCGCTGGGGTGAAGCCAGGATTTACGTACGGTGCGACCGACGAGTATGGAATACGCGCGGTCGAAGGGAAGATGCACACGACTGATCTTCATGCCACGCTGCTGGCGCTCATGGGGCTCGACCATGAGCAACTGGTCTACACGTATGCTGGTCGCGACTTCCGCCTGACCGATGTGCGCGGACAGGTCGCGAAAGAGATTTTCGCGTAGGTGGTCTTGGCTACTTGAGTGGAATCTCAGTAACCTTGTCCGACTGCCTTGGCGAGAATTGGCGCGCCGATTGCAATGGATATTCCGTGTCGAAGGATTCGTCTTCGGCACGGAAGCCGCGAGCGGTCTGCGTCTTCTCGTTTAGGAACAGGCCGCGGTTCGTGAGGTTACTGCCATGACTCGAACGCGGCCCTTGCGCGGATTTACGCTCGTTGAACTGCTGGTCGTTATTGCCATTATCGGTGTACTGGTCGCCTTGCTCTTGCCCGCCGTCCAGGCGGCGCGGGAAGCAGCCCGCCGAATCAAGTGCGGCAATAATCTGAAACAGATTGGGCTCGCGGTACACAACTATGCCGACTCATTCGGCGCGTTCCCCTCGGGATGGATCTACGCGGGAGCGGCAAACTACGAGGTCTGGGGCTGGGGTGCGCTCACCTTGCCTTATCTCGAACAAACCACGCTGCATGATCAGTTGCGAGTGAACCAGGGGAATCTGGCGGCCAATCTTCTGTCAGCAAACTGGCAGCCGATTGTGGCAGGTCTTGAGACCGTGGTGCCAGCCTATATCTGCCCCTCGGATTCTGGTTATCAGAATCGAGGACAAATCCATAATGACCGACGCTACAACGGCGGCGCCGGCTTCGTCGCTCATGCGTACGTTCCTGGACTCAGCAATTACATCGGTGTCGCGGGCCACAATGTCAATCGAATCAACGATTTAACCAATACCGGCATCTTCTACGGTAATAGCTCGCTCTCTTTCCGAGACGTGCTGGATGGTTCGAGCAACACGCTCTTGATTGGAGAACGCGATACCAAGAATTGCCGTTCAGGGTCGTGGATCGGAGTACGCAACACCAACGGCGGAGCTACTCGCGGGATTTTCGTGGTGAGTGGGCACAGTCGAGCAAGACTGAACGAATCGGTCTTGGCGTGGGATAGCGACCCCGAAGGATGCGGCCAAGGTTTCAGTAGCCTCCATCCCGGCGGCGCTCAGTTCGTGCGCGTCGATGGTTCTGTCACGTTTCTGGCCGATACCGTTCAGCATTTCCACGTTAACGGCAATGGAGCTCACGTGAATCCCAATAACGGTGTCTATCAGCGACTTCTCTCGAAAGATGACGGACTGCCGGTCAGTCAGCCTTAAGGTTACGTCTGGGGACAGGGCAGTCGAAAATGGAAGGAGATGAGTCGAATGAAACGACATCGACAATACGGATTTGCTTGGAGCTGGAAGACAATCGCGTTGGCAGCGCTAATGACCACTGTGTTGGCAGGTTGTGGCGGGCGCGAGAACCTGGGGTCGGTCAGTGGACAAGTGAAACTCGGCGATCAGCCACTCGCGGGGGCTCTGATTCGGTTCCAGCCTCAACAGCCGGGGAGCCCATCGTCGGCGATTTCCGATGAATCGGGTTACTATACGCTGACATATACTCGCGATCTGCGTGGGGCGGAAATCGGGACTCACCGGGTGACCATCAGCACTTTCTCACGCGGCAATCCCGATGGAGAACCACCTGCCCCACCTGTTCCCGAACGAGTTCCCGCGAAGTACAACACGGCTTCGCAGTTAACCGCGGAAGTTAAACAAGGCTCGAACGAAATCGACTTCCAGTTGGAATCCACCGCACCCGTGGTTCAGCCAACAAGTGCCGAAGATTGAGTCAAGAGTAAGCGAGCAAGCCATTTTCGTCAGACAGGAGAATCGTCATCATGAGTCGCTGGTCCAACAGGTTCGCAATCGGGGTGCTTGTTGTTTCGGCTTGGGTTACAGCGCCGATCTCTCTTGTGGCGGCGGCCGATTCAGCCGCCGACTCGGTGCGCCCCAACATCATCGTCATCGTGGGTGACGATATGGGATATTCGGATCTCGGAGTGCAAGGAGGCGGTGAAATTCCCACTCCGCGACTCGACGCACTCGCCCGGTCCGGTATCCGGTTCACGAATGGTTATGTGTCGGGTCCGTACTGTAGTCCCACGCGAGCTGGGTTGATGACGGGACGGTATCAGCAACGGTTTGGTCACGAGTTCAATCCGGGGCCGCCTGTCGATACGAATACCCAGTCAGGCCTTCCGCTGACCGAGAAAACACTTGCCGACCATCTGCATCAGGCGGGCTACCGAACGGCGCTGGTTGGCAAATGGCACCTCGGCGGCAGCCCCAAGCATCACCCGCTGGAACGTGGGTTCGATGAGTTCTTTGGATTTCTGGGTGGAGCTCATCCTTACCTCCCCGCTGGCGATGGTGCGCGAGCCAAGGCGGCGCAGCGCAATTCGATTATGCGCGGCCGTGAGTTGATTGACGAGAAGGAGTATTTGACCGATGCGTTTGCTCGTGAGGCGACCGCGTTTGTCGATCGGCAGGGCGAGCAGCCTTACTTTCTCTATCTCGCCTTCAATGCCGTGCATACTCCGATGCAGGCCACCGACAAGTATCTGGCTCGCTTCGAGTCCATTAAGGAGGGGAATCGTCGCGCTTATGCCGCGATGCTCTCCGCGATGGATGACGCGGTTGGTCGAGTTCTCGACAAGGTACGCGAAAAGAAACAGGAAGAGCGAACTTTGATTGTGTTCTTCAGCGACAATGGCGGACCACCCGTCAATGCGTCGAACAACTTACCCTTGCGTGGACACAAAGCCAGCACTTGGGAAGGCGGCGTGCGAGTTCCGTTTTTCGTGTCGTGGAAGGGCAAACTGCCGGCAGGAAAAACCTACGACTCGCCGGTCATTCAATTAGACGTTCTTCCCACGGCGTTGGCGGCCGCTGGCATCACGCCGCCTGAGAACTCGCGTTGGGACGGCGTCAATCTGCTGCCTTTCTTGACGGGTGAGAAGACCGAAACGCCTCACGAGCATCTGTACTGGCGGTTCGGAGAGCAGTGGGCTGTCCGCTCTGGCTCGTGGAAACTGGTGCAAGCCAAAGGATCTGATGCACCCATGTTGATTGACCTGGCGCACGACATCGGCGAAACGACGGATCGGTCGGCAAGCGAGACGGCGGTCCGGGAGCGATTGGCGACAGCCTGGAAGTCTTGGAACAGCGAACTCGAGGAGCCACGCTGGAAAGCAAACCGTGCCGCAGGCAAGAACGGCACTCAGAAAGCCAAGAAGGCTCAAGCGAAGAAGGCGAAGGCAAACTAGTTGGACAGCGACAGGTTTGCCGAGTTCACCGCAGTCAGACACGGAAGTCGATCAACGAGGGATGACACGGATAGCGGGAGCCGTTGGGCGTCATTGCCTTGACTCGGATTTTCCCCCGCCCTGGCAATCATGGCTAGTTGCTTACCACGAACACATCTCTGACCACCCATTTTTGAGTACTCACCCAGTAATCGGATTGGCTACTTCTTCAGCGCTTCGACAACGGCGGGAACATCCGTTTCGTTGACGAAGCGATAGGGGAAGCGGCCGGTTTCTTTTCCTTTCTTGACCAAGATGGTGGTCATGGCGGACGCGATATCGATATTCCAGTCTCCCGGCCCTGATTTCTCGCCTTCGAACACCGTCCAGTCACTGCGGTTCAGTTGTAAGGACATCTGAGCCTTCGGCAGATACTCTTTGCCCTTCGCGGCATCATCGCTGAGCCACACGATGACTAAGCGGGCATCAGCAGCTTCGGGGATGCCCGCCGCGACCGCTTCGTCGAGTTTCTTGACGTAGCGGGCCGCGGGGCGAGTCCATTCGGCGGCGTTAATGAAGACGTAGACGGTCGTGGCATCCTTACGTTCTTGCAGGAAGTCCACTTCTTTGCCCGCATGGTCGCCGGTCGCGGCATGTACCTTGAATGGCTTGAGCTCTTGAGCGCAGGCCTGGCCGGCGAAAATCCCCGAGCCGAACCCGCAACTTAATGTCAGTGCGGCCAGGAAGGCGATGAGCGCGCGGAGCAGGCGAAACGCCTCGCACTGCGACGCGCTACATGGAGGGAGTTGCCCGGCAAGAACGCATCGCATGCGAGATCCTCGTGAAAAAGTAAATCAGCCCGCTAAGCCGCAATCTTGGTTGATGCGTCGGAGTAGTTTCTTCGCTTCGTCGAAAGTGAAGCGACCATCCGCGGCGTGGCGATGGATGCACCGAATGGTGTCGTACGCATTGCGGCGGTAATAGATGTACACATGGTGATGCTGACGACGATCGGTCAGCGAGGTGACCAGCATGGGTTCATCAAAGTCCGCCCAACGTCCAAAGCGATCGAGTTCCTGCGACATGGATGCGACGATTCCCCTCTAGGTGTGAGAGCCGTAGTGCCAACTGCCACATTGTACGCAGTGTCCCGTCGAAGGGCAGGTCCATTAGAGGGGAGTCGTCCCAGAATTCCGTGACAGCAGCGGCCGTTTCGCGTTAATTGAGCCAGTTGCGAATCGCCCAAATGGTTATAGCGCCGAGTGTTACGCCAAGAATTGCGGCGGCGGGCGCGAGCCATTTTGACGGAGTCAGAACGGCGGTTTGGCGAGGGGATATTCCTTTGGACACTCGCTCCAATTCGGCCTCCACCTCGCCCATGTTGGCATAACGGGCGTCCGCCATTTTGGCGAGCATTTTCTGAAAGACCGCATCGAGATCGGGCGAGACGTCCTCACGAAACTGACAGAGCGACGGTATGGGCAGCCGGAGATGATTGGCTGCCGCGCGATGACTGCCGTCGGCCGGATAGGGTGGCTGACCGACCAGCAGGAAATGGAGCGTACACCCGAGGCCGTAGATGTCGCTGCGAGCGTCGGCGGAATGCGAATCGAACGCTTGCTCCGGCGCGAGATAGTCGGCGGAACCAACGACGCGGCCAGCGAGCGTTAAGTCAGCGCTCATCAAGTTGTCGGTTGCCGCCGAGTCGACCAGGGCCGACGCGAGACTGGCGATACGTAAAGTACCATGGGAGTCGACCAGGAGGTTGGCGGGCTTGACGTTGCGATGAATCACCTGATTCTGGTGCAGGTAGTCGAGTCCGCGAGCTGCTTGACGGATGTAATCGACCGCGAGGGCGACATCGAGTGGGCCTTCACGAAGCACGCGAGTTTCCAGATCCAAGCCGTCGACATGCTGCAGAATGAGAAACATGACGTCTTGCTCGACGCCGGCATGGAGCGCTCGCACCAGATTGGGATGAGTGAGTTTGGCGACCAACTGGATCTCCCGTTGAAATCGCCGCACTTGCTCGTCGGCGCACGGCGCCACTCGGGGGTGAGTCTTGACGAGTGCTTCGCGCCCCAAGAGAGGACTGTAGGCGCGGTACAGCGTGCCGGATGGCGAACGGTGAATGCGTTCGCGTAGTTCATAACCCGCGATGGTGCGAGTCGCGGGATCGTCGAAGTAGTTCATGCGGAGTCCAGGCGAGAGGCTATCAGGGCGAAAGAGCGGGAGCGAGTGCGATACGGAAACCTCGCCAGCAGGCGCCCGCGGCGGGATGGTTGCGACGAGTGAACGGACTTAGATCGCTAGGGTTCCACCAATAGGCGCCGCCCCGCGCGATGAAGATCGTCGAGTCCTTCGTGATGGGGGCATAGGGATCGGTGAAGCGCGGCGCGTTATTAGCGGGGCGATCGTTCCAAGCATCCGCCGTCATCTCCGCGACGTTCCCCACCATGTCATGAAACCCCCACGCGTTGGCTCGACGTTGCCCGACGCTCCAAGGATGGTCTTGCGAGTTGTCGTTGTTCCATGATTCGTCGGCGTTGGGCAACTGGACATCGGCGGGTTGAGCGGGGTTGTTTGGCGCAAGGCAAGCTCGTTCCCACTCGGCCTCCGTCGGCAGGCGATATACATAGCCGCTCGGCAGTCGACTCCGCTCCAGTTTCGTAAGTTCGCCGCAGAACGCGGCCGCGTCCACGATGTTCACATTCTCCACCGGCAAGTAAGGCGAACCACGTCGGCGACTGGGGTTCGTCCCCATCACTCGCACCCATTCCGCCTGGGTCACTTCGTGACGCCCCAGCCAGTATGGTTTGGTAATGCGAATCAGCGAGTTGGGAAAGTTGTCCGTTCCCGGGCGAAGATGCGATCCCGCGGGGACTGGCAACATAGGCGTTCCCGAGGCGGTGACGCAGAATGCCGTCGGGTTGTTGATCGCGGGATGGTTCTCTAAGTCGAGATTGCGAGCATGTAGTTGTCTTGCTTCGAGACCTACAGAACCACTGTGCAACTCGAATTCGGGGAGTTTGCGATTCAGTAGGCGGGCGTCGAGCGCATTCCACTCGCGAAATCGGCAATAGTGAATCACCCCTTGAGCATTGTCGTTAGTGCGTATGCTGAACTCGAGTGAATCAGCCGGGTACTGAGCGCCCGCGTCGCGACCGCTCTTCAGTTTCGAGAGGTGTATTCCCTCGTGCGCGTAAACCGTGAACTCGAGTCGCTCTCCACTGCGAAACTCGCCATGGCCAAGCCACGAGAAGCCACCGCCTCGATAGTGCTGATGCTCCCATTGAAAGCGGTTCTCTTCTCGTTTCCAAAAGAGCACGATGACATTGCCTTCGTGTCCTCCATAGTTGAACGTCATACTTCCTTGGTTGCCCCGTAGCGTCACGGCGAACTCATGCACATACGACGAAGTGGGCGCCGCTTCATAGCGCACCTCGCCGTTGCCGTTGAATCGCGCGAAGTTTCCGTCTTCGGGCACGATGAGTCCGGTGAACGCGGCTTTGGGCCGCAGAGCCGGCTCGTTCCAGGCGCCATCCAAGGGGACCAGCGGCCACTTGACGTTCGGGAAGGTAGGCTTGAGCCGCTCGGCCACTTGCGGTTCAACGGTCGCGCCCGACTGCAGCGCGGCGTTTTCGAGCCAGAAGCGTTCCGCGGCGGATAGCAGCGACTTGGTCTCTGGTTTCCCGACCTTTGCCAACTTGTCGCGGAACAAATTGGCAATGGTCAAGCTAACGGCAGGCGAGCCGCGATATCGATCCAATGTCGAGAGCGTGCGGGCGGGTGCGGCAAAAGGTGACTTCGCCGATGTGGAGAACTCGCGGAGCGCTTGATTCCAGTCGTCGCGAGTCAAGGCCGCCGCAAATCCTCGCCACTCTTGCATGCCCACGGCATCTTCGGCCGGGTTGGGCGGCATCAGCTCGATCAGCCCCTCGACCCGCGCGCGCAGCCGCTTGATTTCGTCTTTCAACGGTTTCGACCTGGCGATCGTCTCCAGTCGAGGAAACAACTCCAGCAGGGACTTTTTCTGTCCTGCCTCAAGCAATTCGCCCGCGAGTCGCTGCAGCACCTGAGCTCCCAGCCAGGCTTCGTTGGGATCACGAGCCAGCGCCAGTCGCTCGAGAATGCGTTTGTTCCAATCGTCGGCGAGCTGGGGAAAGCGAGTCAGCGCGACGCGTCGCGCTTCATAAGCAAGCCATGGATCGCGACCAGCCTTCGAGGCCTCCAGCGCGAGCTCGCAGGCCGCGAGCGCCTCGATCTTCTCGGTGTTGCTCTTCGCGGCATGGTTCACCAGGGCCGCGGCTAACGCATCCTTGCGGCTGGTGGAAGGAGCGTCCGCGGTGTAGTAACGAGCCCAATCACCGGTCTGCAACGCACGCTTGGCTTGCGATACACTCTCCGTCAAATCCGTGGTTGGGTACGAAGGTGGGACTGAGGGTGACGCCGAGGCCGTCTCGTCGCCCCATTCCAGCAAGGCATGGGCCACATCGTCTGACTTTGCATCATGCCACTCGTGGGAGCCTTCGGCGAGTCGGAGTGAATACTGCCAGTCTTGTCCCTCGGGCTGATTCTCGCCCCAGCCGCCGTAATACGAGAGTGGTCGCAAACGTTCGTCGACCCATTCGCGACCTGAACGGCCGCGACGGAAGGCGGAGAGCCAAATCGCTTTGTCTCCGAACGTCTGCTTGATCCACGCGGCCTCTTGCGCCGAAGAGATGGTGACCAGTCGGCCGCTCCAGTTGCGAGCGATTCGAAGCGCTTCGCCAAAGGTCACAGGCTTGTCGGAGAGCTTGTAGCGCTTTCCACCGTAGCCCTCGATGGTTGGCGTCGTCGAATTCGGAGTCGCGTCGACGTTGACGATCGAGGGATTCCAACGGGTTGCCTTGCCCGAGACGAGACGGAATCGATAGTGACTTACCCGGACAGGGTCGCTCCAGATCGTGAAGCCCAGGAGATTCGGTTGCGGCAGAGTTGAGAAGGTGGGGATGGAGACCTGCTGACGCGGCCCTTTCCAGTTCAAATAGGGCGTTCCATCCTTGAGGACGACGATCGACACTTCACTCTCGTTGGCGCCTCGCACTTGCACTTCGAAAGCCTGCTCGCGGTTCTGGATCAACTGGGAGGGCACGTCGGTTTGCTGGCCAGGCGAATTGGGAACAGGCAAGGCGCTGCGGTTGCTTCCACCGCCGAACATGGTTTCCGCCAACGTGGCGCCGTTCAAGGGAAGAAAGAGGCCGAGCGGCGAATTCTGAACGGTAGGCGTGATCGCAAAGCGAAGATCGTAATCTCCCTCGACGACGAACGGCACGATCAGGCGATTGTAGTTGCCCGCCTTGGGGACGACGGCCGAGCCGTCTCGGGTCCATTCACCGTTGATCGCGTGCTCGGAGACATCGACCTCGCGCAGCAAGTCATACCAAGCGTCGGTGGAAAGTCCGCCTTCGCTGGGAGCGACCTGTGTACTAACTGTGGGAACGACGGTGATTAATCCGATCTTTCGACGTACTATAGGTACGCTCGGAAGAGTTGGAGTTGAGGGAATAGAAGGGGGAGAGGTCGAAGATCCGGCTTGTCCTTGCGTCGGGCGGTCATTGCGAGAGTCGTCTCGCTGAACTAATGAGTTTTCGGCGAGATCGTTCGGATTCCACTCGCAGATAAAACCCTTGAGTTCGCCGGGTTGGCTGTCGGAGTGGTCATTCCATTTGCCAGGGCTAACCCAGTTGATGAGGACGTAGGATTCATTCGAGCCGCCGCTCGGTTCGCCCGTGTACCAATTCGAGTAGCCAATGGGTTTGTCTTGTTCATTCATCCACCGGCCTCCAACCAACCGATGACCGATCCAGGCTTCCTGGTATTCAGCCAGTTTGGCGACGAACGAGTTTCTGTTGGCCGAATCGATGCTGGCCAAACGTCCTCTCAAGGATAGGCAGCGCTGCCGGGCGTCGTTGCGGGAGAGTGGGTCGGGAATGAATAGATAGTAACGTCCGCCGTAGTATCGAGCTTCACGTGGGATGGGTGATGGCGGAACCAGTTCCACTGTTAGAACGGTTCGTTGGTCCTTGGCGATCGTCGCGCGCGACGCGTTCACGGAATACTGAAGATTGGGCGACGATAGACTGACTTGATATTGTCCCTCGCGCAATCGCAGACGGAAATTGTCCTTCATCGTCACTTGAAAGACCTTGCCATCGTTCCGCAGGACGATGGTTACGTCCTTCGGCGAGACGCCCTCGTTCAGCGTCACGACGACTTCGCCCTCGGGTGTGCGAACCGTCAGGAAGATGCCGAGCACAAAGAGGATCGTGGCGACCAGTCCCGCGGCCGTGGCTATGAACAACAGCTTGATCGGGTCGCGACGACTCGACTCGGACTTGGCGGTCGCGGGACGTTTAACGGGCGTGGCGGATGGGGCAACGGTCGCTGGGCTACTGGACGCGGGGCCAAATAGGAGCTGCGGTTCCTTAGTCGACTTGACGTCCTTCGGGGGCGCGAAGGCGGCCTTGGGCTTCTTTCCTCCTGGCGCGCTCAGTTGAGCGAAGAACGACGCCATCGACGGATCGATTTCCTCGGAAACGCCCGCTGCCGGCGCGTTCGCGCCGGCGAGACTCGCGGGGGGCGGCGGCGGCTCGACTTGCGAATAGGCCTGAAGCGCGACAATCAGTTCGTCCATCGACGCATAGCGTGCCGCGGGATCTTTGGCGAGCATCTTCTGGAAGACGGCTTCCAAGGCGGTGGGGATGTCGGCCCGTGCGTCGATGAGACGCGGCGGCGGCTGATGATGATGCGCCATCAGTTTCGCGCCCATCGTCTCCGCTTGAAACGGAGGCTTCCCCGTGAGCAGAAAATAGAGTGTGCATCCCAGGCTATAGACATCGCTCGCCGCCGTCACCTTTCGCACATCGATCGTCTGCTCGGGACTCATGTAGTCGATGGTTCCCATCATCTGACCAGACTGAGTGAGTCCCTCTTGAGCCGCCATGTTGGCGGCGTCGCTCAGACGAGCGAGCCCCATGTCAAGGATGCGAACTTTTCCTTGTCGATCCAACAGCAGGTTGTGAGGCTTGATGTCTCGATGAATAATGCCGGCCTCATGCGCTGCTTGTAGCCCGGCCGCGGCCTGCAAGATGTAGGCGACGGCGTGATCGACCGGCAATGGGCCGCGCGAACGGACGGTTTTCGCGAGATCGAGTCCATCGACGAATTGCATCGTCAAATAACTGATGCCGTTGAACTCGCCCGCGTCATAGGTCGCCACGACATTGGGATGGCTGATCCGCGCCGCGGCCCTAGCCTCGCGATCGAATCGCTGTCGCGCCTCAACCGTTCCCAGTTTCTTGCCCGAGATGACCTTGATCGCCTCAATGCGGTCAAGCCGCCGATTGCGCGCCTTGAAGACGCTCCCCATGCCGCCTCGCCCCAGCAGGTCGAGCACCTCGTGATCTTCGATCATCAGGCCCGTATGTTTGCCCTGAAAGATCGCGCGGACTTGGAAGGGAGTGAGTTGCCCTGCCTGGACGAAAAGAGAAGCGGCCGATTGCGCGTCGACCGGTTGTTGTTCGGTCGGGAATGAATGGAGAAACGCCTGGATGGCCTGGGCGCTCAGAACGCGACTCTCGCTCAACAATCGTGAAAACTCCTCGACGGTCCGCGGCGGCTGGAATGCACCCCGATTCGCGTCAGGCGAACTTGTCGCGGCAGACGCAGCTGGAGGACTGATGGCTGGAGAAGCTGATGGGGCAGGCGGCGGCGGGACGATCGCGGGAGGGGCGGCTACTGGTTGCGCCGCCGACAAGGAGGGCGGTGCGTTCCTGAGAGCTTTTTCCATGGCGTCGCGCAAGGCCGACTCGCTTTGGTGCGAATCTTCCGAGGCGGGATCGGTCGACGACTTGGGCGGACGCATTTGCCGGACGAAGGTATCGTCGCCAACTTGGAGGCGGTCCAGCGTTTGCTGGCACGAGTCGCACTGTTCAATATGCTGTTCGACCCATTCCAACTCGCCCCAGGAGAGCTTTCCCAGCGAGTAGTTGGCGAGCTGTTCGGCGGGCGGGCACGGAAGGCGATTGGGTGGGGCAAGGTCGGGGGGATTCACGAAGTCATTCCTCGGGTGCACGGTTCTATGAATCCTGAACGAAAGGGTGTGACCAAAATCGGTCCGCGAATTCGCCCGAGAACTCGCCCGAGCAGCTCCGTTCGACATCAGGGATCGCCGAGTATTTCTCGTAATCGCCTCAACAGCCGCGACTTGGCTTTACGCACAGCGCCGGGCGTGGTTCCCAGTTGTTCGGCCGCCTCGCGCGCCGAGAGGGACTGAATCACGGTCAACTCGAACAACTGACGCGACTCGGGGGGAAACTCGTTCTCTAGCAAATCCAAAGCTCGCGCAGCCAAACGTCGAAGGTCTGGTCCCAGTAGTTGCGTGCTCTCGTCGATGGCGGCGGGAATCTGCTCAAGTCGCATTTGGAAGGCATCGCCGCCGAACACCAGCGGACAGGTCCCGTTCTTGCGGAAGTAGTCGAGCAGTGCGTTACGGGTTATGACTCGCAGCCAGCCGCGAAAGGAACCGGTCTCGCGAAACTCGAACGAGCCAATGCCTTGCCATGTTTTCAGCAAAATCTCCTGGAGAAGATCGCCGGCATCGCGCGGGCGGATGCTGGCGCGTCGACACCAGACGTAAATAAGGGGGCCGTACAACTTCACAAAACGATCCCAAGCCGCTGCGTCGCTGCTTTGCAAAGCCGAGACAAGACTAAGGCGAGTGTCGCGAGCATCTTGGCTTGGATCATCCATGGCGAGTTGCGGAGAGCGGCTGGGAGGGGTATGAAGGAGTGAAGCCGAGGCGAACGCCATGCGGCCTTGCGCCGCGCGTCCCCTACCTGGGCGACCTCTGTCTGGGCGACCCCTTCTTGTGTGGAGTGCTTGCACCTGGAAAGAATGAGCGGAAGTTGGCCGCTCAGCGCTCGCTGTTTCCTCGATCTGCTCGCCCGTTTTTTCCCCGTCGAGATACGGGCCCACCAGGATTGCGAGTTGGACCATGAAATTCCCGGATACTCCCCTGCCGTCGCCCACGGAGTTGGATCACCGGATTCCTCGCGCAATCGCCGGCGATCGCGACGCGTTAGAGTCCTTGCTAGTCGTCTATTACGACGACTTGTTGGTCTTTATCGAGTCGCGAATGTCGGCGCAGCTGCGCGCGGTGCACGATCTCGAGGACGTGCTTCACGAGACGGTCCTCAGTGCGTTTCTGGCGGTTTCCCGCCTAGAAGCTCGCTCGAACCGAGAGTTTCGCAATTGGCTCCGCACAATCGCCGAGCATCGAATCATCGACTTGGCTCGCAGCCTGCGAGGCAAAGTTCGGGGCGGGGATTTTCATCGAGTGACTAAAGTGGCGACGGAGAGCGGCACGTTGGTCGACCTGTTGGATTTGTGCGTCGCCGAATTGTCCAAGGCCAGCGCAAAGGTAAGGCGCGAAGAAGGAGTCCAGGAACTTCAGAAACAGTTGGCTACTCTGCCCGATCATTACCGACGAGCGGTCGAACTGAGGTTCCTGCGCGAATTGTCGTTGGCCGAGACAGCACAAGCCATGGAACTCTCGGAAGCCCAGGTTCGCAACATTCTCTATCGGGCTCGCGAAATGCTCATCGATCGCCTTGGCAATTCGTCCCTTTATCGCTTTCACGACTGAGACACTGAACTCGCGGCCCAGAACTCGTTCTCCATGGACCGAACCGATTGACTGAAAGTCCGTCGTACTTCGTAGCGTTAGCGTTTGGGACGTAGCAATTTCAACCAGCCCCTGGGTTGTCGTAATTTGCCAACGACAAGGGCGGGCTGCCCTTGAGCGTCGATCAGAAGCTTCAAGTCGGAAGGTGGTTCCGTGCCGACTTCCGCCTGGATTCGCCGCAGGTCCCAACGTTTCTGATCCCAAGTGAGTAAACGCAGTTCCCAGCGAGCCGCCTCCTCCACCAGTTCGACCAGATACACCTCCCCCTGCTCGCCCAGGGCGTATGTGGCCGGATACTGACCGATGGACGGAGGTGGTTCCACGAGAGTTTGCCAGCGGTCTCCCTCGCGTCGCAAAATCTCGATCAAGTTGCCTCGCTCGGTTCGCCCGATGTGGGGTGTTCCTTGTGGACTGAGCTGAAAGGTGGAAGGGATCACGCCGGGGCGAAAGGTAATTGTCTCGGTCGACAATTGCCCCTGTTTCCAGACTGCATACACGCAAATCGGCCGATCTCTGGGAAACCGCTCCGGTGAATAGACCATGTGCAGAGCACCCTGATGATCCACGGCGCCGTCGAGCGCCATGCCGCTTCCCCAATCGCCTACGATTTCAGTCCGCCATTGATTGCCGTCGCGAAATGATCGTCTGAGGAAACTGCCGTCATAGCCAAAATGGAACAGTTCCGTCACGTCGCCGCCGCGAGCAGCGCCGAAGCAAGGGTAATGGCCCCAGTTGCCCGAGGGCGCGACGGTTTCAAAAGTCCAGCGACTCGAGAGGTCGCGATGACCAATCAGCAACGCTCCGTCATAGAGTCTGCGAGATGGAGTCGTGCGCCGAACCGCGATTGTGGGCTCCGTTGAGTCGAACCAGGCGAGTTTGGCGCCTGTGAAGTGAATGCCTCCCGCAGCGTCGAAACTCGCGGCGTCGACGCGTTCAAACAAAGGAGATGGCTTCTCGTCTCGGAGCAAGAAGAGCGCCAGTGGTTGGTTGTCACGGTTTTCATGGAGTAAGGCAGTCAATCGTCCCTGAGGGTCGAATTGGATGTTCTTGATTTCGGCATGCAGGACGGTGTCGGTCGACGGCAATAAGTCTCGCACGTCCCAAGCATCGTCCACAGGCGCGTCGCGTTTCGAATCCACTTCCCTGCCCGTCTCCCAGATCGCTAGAGAACCATCTTGGTGCGCGAGGGCCATGCGGCGCGTGGTCCGATCGAATGCCAGATCGGCATCGAATCGACGCGGAGATTGGAACTCATACAGGGGGACGAATTGATCGTGGGATGTGAATACAATGCGTCCCCCCTCCTCCAATTGCACCCACCGCCTGCCATCAGGAGTGGCGACGATCGTTTGGCACGATTCTCTGGGCGAGTTGGAAGCGACGTCGATGCTGGTGAGTAAACTCGCATTCAGTCCGTTGGTCCAGGTCTGGAACAAGCGGCGATAATCGTCAACTCCACGAACCAATTGATGATTCGATGGGCTCCAAGCGAGTGCTCGACCACCACGACCCGATGGCGCGAGATGGACGCCGCTGGGAGCGAACGGCTCAAGTCGATAGAGCGGGGCAGAGTGACCCGCACCAAATGCGGCCAGCCATGTCGAATCACAATTGAACGCGACTCGACCCGTCGCCGGACGCGACATGTCCGCGGACAACGCATCGCGATGTCGGATTTGCCCCGTAGTCCAATCCCAGACCACCAGTTGCGACCGTTCATCAACGCTGGCGGCCCACTGTTCATTGGGACTCACCGCACAACTCAGCAGCGCTCGGTCATGCGTTAACGCCGGAAGCGACGCGGCGACGATCTCGCGCCGCTCAGGGTCGAATCGCCATCGCCCCAACGTTTTTTCTTCACCCGCGGTGAGTACTATGGCGGAACGACTGATGGCAATATCCCGACCCTGAGCATGCACGGCGCGCTGAGCGACCTTTAAGCCCGACATGCTATCGAACACGGCCAGTTGACCCAACTGATCGAACGCCCAGAGCCATTCAGGATGCAAGGGATCGAACGCGAGACGAGGATTCGGGCCAGCACGGTCGGCAAATTCGCGCACGTTTGTCGTTTCTTGTTCCTTCAATCGCCAGAGTTGCACGGTCGCATTGTCGGCGGCCGCAACCAATTGGCTTGTGGTAGGTTGCAGGGCAATCTTCGAGAATCGTCGGCGGTAGGGGAGGGGGAGTCGCCATTCGGGGCCGCGTGCTTCGATGTCGTTCAACAACCGGCGAGCGTGGTGGGGTGATCGAAAGATGGCCTCCCTGGCCAAGATTCGTCCCGTCCGCATGTCCCAGCCATGCAGCACCCCTAAGTCATCGCCCACGTACAATCGATCCCCCTTCGAATCCAATGCGAGGGCATGCGTGGCGGTCGCACGAATTGACGATGTTTCGCGACCATGCTCTTGGAGTGAAAACGCCGCATCACGCGCCTTCAGTTGGCCATCGGTTTGCATGTCAAAGATTGGGATGACGGCGGCAGCGCACCCCGCCACGACCAGGCCATGGCCATCGCTCGCAAGACTCCACACGGGCGCCGCCACCTGGGCGGTTCCCAGTTCGGCCAGTGTGTGATCCAACACTTGAATGCCGCCGTCTTCCCGCCCCACTAGCCAGCGCTGCTGTTCCAGCGAGACAATCGCCGAGATGGCGGCGCCCGGCGAACTTGCAGGAGAACGCTGAGCGAGTTCGGTTGAAGTACGAGCGGCCTGAAGGTTGGCGACTCGGTGGCGCCAGAGACCGCCTTGGTTGCCGCCCACGAGAAGGTGCTCGCCCGCGGCATCCAATTCCATGACGACGAGTGGTTCGTCGCCGCTGAGCAACTCATGTTTCTCGCCAGTCTTCAGCGACATCGAATCGACGCGACCGTGCAATGCTAATGCGAGTATTGCGTCTCCCGCTGGCAGCCAGCGAACGCCGACGTAGCCATCAGGCCACTGACCGTAATGGCTCGTCTCGTCTCGCGACTCGAAGTGATGAGCCAAGCGAAGAGGAGCGTCGTCACGACGCTTGATTTTGCGAGGGTTGGTGAGTTGCTGTGTTTGAAGGCCTGTCAGAACGTTCCAGACCACGATGAGACCGCTGGCGTCCACGGTGACCAACTGATTGCTGGCCGCATGCAAGTCGAAGTCCAGAACGCTCCAATAACCGGACACGAACGAGCCTTGTAATTCTGGGCCGAGGCGTGCTTCATGACGCAATCGCCAAGTGTCCCAACTGGCCACCTGCTTGGGGACGGTCGCCAAGCCGAGATTCGCCTCCGCATAACGCCTGGAATCTAACTGCAAGCGGGCGAGCGCTTGTGAGTGCTGTGTTTGACGCACCAACGCCAGCGCCAAATTGCGCTCGGATTCCTCGCGTCGAATCTCCGCGTCCCGACGTAATTGGGATTGCTGACGAGCGGCCAGGGTTCCGCCAATGCCCAGAAGACTCAGGAGCAAGACCGCGGCTAGAGTCAAAACAAGCGCGGCAGCTCGCCACGGCTGTCGTCGACACCATCGCAGGGTTTGCTCGAGTCTTCCGGCGGGCCGAGCGACGATGGACTCGCCTCGCAGAAATCGCCGCAGATCGTCCGCCATTTCGCCAGCGCTCGAGTAGCGCCGAGCCGGGACTTTTTCGAGGCACTTCAGGCAGATGATCTCCAGGTCGCGCGGAATCCTCGATTGTATCTGGCGAGGGGCCAAGGGGTCGTCATGGCGAACTTGCACGAGAACTTCATCGCGAGTGGAAGCGATGAAGGGGGGACGAAGGGTAAGGCATGCGTAAAGCGTCGCTCCCAACGAGTAGACATCGCTTCTCGGTCCCACTTCCCCATGCGCGGCATAGGCCTGTTCGGGCGACATATAGGCGGGTGTGCCGATGACATCTCCGCTTCGAGTGAGCTCGTCGCTGCCCGCGATCTGTTTGGCGAGCCCGAAATCAGTCACTCGTGGTCGCCCGCGAGTGTCCAAGAGAATATTGGCCGGCTTGAGGTCCCGATGGAGAACGCCTCGCTCATGAGCGAACTGGATGGCGTCCGCAACTTCAGCCAACAGCTCGGCCGATCGTCTGGGATCGAGCGTCACCTCGCGAATAAACTCTTGAAGGCTCTGTCCCTCGACGAATTCCATGCAAAAGTAGGGAGTTTCCCGCGGAGTCCCCTCGGCTTCGATCCCTGCATCATGCACCGCCACGATGTTGGGGTGACTTAGCCGAGCCGCCGCCGCCGCTTCGGCTTTGAACCGCTTCAGATCCTCGTCGCTCGCCATCGCCGCCAGCCGCAGCATCTTGATCGCGACAATGCGCCCCAAACTGATTTGTCTCGCCTTGTACACGATCCCCATGCCGCCTCGGCCTAAAGTCTCCAGCAGCTCGAAGTCGCCGAAGATCCGTGGATGAGTCGATGGCGACGCCTGGGGCGCCTCGCACTCCTGCCCTTGAGCCGCGAGTCGAGCACCGTGGACGAGTCGCCTCTTGCGAATCTCGCGAGCCAGTCGCGGCGCCAATTGAGGATGTCGGGCGATCAGTTCAACGTCGTCCACGCGGAAGTCAAATGCCAAACTACGTTCGTAGGCATCCAACAGCAGCGCGAGTTGATGATCGAGTTCTTCGGGGGATGGCATCGCGACTTTGGGACAATGGAAGAGTGCGAGTCAGTCGTCGAGTCAACGGGCGATGATCGTTTGCTACCCTGCGGTAGCGTTGATCACTTGAGTTCTGGGAGCGTAAAAACCGTCGCCAGCGCTCGCGCGCTTCCACAGATTCTTTGTTGGTTAGTGAAGCGGGTGCGGCCTGCCGCAAGTCACACCCCTCAATTCGCCTTACTCCGTGGCTTGATATTGTGTCATCCCAGGGAGGGGGTAAGTCAATGAGCCCACAGTTGAAAGGCGGCCATGCCCGCCCCGCCAATCCCCAGCCCCAAGGCAATTGCCGCGGCAATCGTTGACCACCGTTTCACATTCTCCAGCCACGAACCATGATCTGGCGCGAGGCCTTGGTGCGCCCTTTCGATCCGTCGAGCCGCCTCGTCCATGGTCGCGGGCCGGTCGACAGGCATTTTGGCGAGCATGGATTGGAAGACTGCGTCAAGTTCGGCGGATATCTCTGGACGCTTGACTCGCATCGAAGGAGTGGGAAGCATGGCGTGAGCCGTGGCCGCTCGATGACCCCGAGCATGCGCATAAGGAGGCGAACCAGTGATCAAGAAATGGAGCGTGCATCCAAGACCATAGACATCGCTGCGAGCGTCCGCGGTGTGCGGGTCAAAAGCCTGCTCGGGAGGCAGATAGTCGGCCGATCCCACCATGTGTCCTTGGCGAGTGAGTTGGTCGTTGGGGTCGTCGCCTCCCTCTCCTTCCAGGAGTGCGGCGGTCAGATTGGCGACTCGCAGTCCACCCCGTTGATCGACCAGCAGGCTCGCCGGCTTCACGTTGCGATGCACAATTCCATGGGCATGCAGGAAAGCTAACCCTCGAGCGGCCTGTAATATCAAGTCAATCGCCCGCTCGACCGGCAAAGGACCATCGCGGGTTACCAAGGTCTGCAAGTCGACTCCATCCACGTCTTCGAGCACCAAATAGAACCAACCTGCTTCCACGCCCGCGTGCAGCGCCCAAAGAAGTTGAGGATGACAAAGGCTGGCAGTGAGTTGAATTTCACGCTGAAATCGCCGTAACACTTCTCGGGAGCTAGCCGCGGCCTTGGGTTGTAGCTTGACCAACGCGTAACGATCCATTTCGGGATGATAGGCGCGGAACACGGTGCCAGACGGCGAGTGTCGGATCTTATGCCGGAGCTCGTATCCGGCAATCATCGAGGGTGTGAGCATGGTGTTGGGAGGATGGCGGGAAGCGGGGAGGTGGTTGCGGATCAAGGGAAGTACGGCCGGTGCTGTCGTTGGGGGAAAGCCGACAAGGAGGGCGAAGTCTCCTGTGCGGTATGGCGTATTCGGCCAGCGCGCAGACTCTCCCCAATGAGAACAACGAAAGGGTGTGACTCAAAGACCTAGTGGTTGTCGAGCGAACTCGAGAATTCGCAACCCACGGGGAGCCCCTAATTACGGCTTCGTATCCACAATTGCTCGGGCTCGTTCATTCTCACGCCACGTTTCGCGGTAGATGCGAAATCCTTCCCTAAGTCGTGCCGCCGCACCACGCTCGTGGCTTAGCCAGGTCTCTCCGTCCAACTCAATTCCGGCCGTTCGCGCCACATGGGCGGCGTGCGCCGCGGTGGCGACATCGAATTCCGCCAAGTCCGCCAGGTAAGTCGTGAGATTGCCTTTCGAGCTGTGCCACAGTCGTTCCGCGTACTCCCGTGCGGCGGTCCGGCGCCCATCGCGGTCGCCGTCGATCCAAACCGCGCCGCTCACCCCCATCACGTACGAATTCCAGGCGGGAGACCGAGGTTGATACGGCTTCGCCGTCGGCCAGTAGGCGCCCGAGACGCCGGGGCCTAAGGCGATCGCGACCAGATGAAAATCATGCCGAGGGACAGGCAGCTCCCAGGTTGCTTGCCCCAGGACTCCCGATTCCTGAATTCCATTCGACGAACGAGCCATTGGCTCTTCGCGAATCAAGTGTCCATTCAGGTAAAGAAGCACTCGAGAGGCGTCGACCCATGAGGGGCCCAACACTCGCACTTGAACTTCCATCTCTGGGGAGTCGACCGCGGCAAGATCTCCCGGGCCGTATTTTCCCTCGACCGAAAGCTCGGCGATCAACCCGTAGCTCACCATCACTCGCCCCGCGACGAAACTATCGACCGCCAACCCGACGTCCAATTGGCCGACGTCGCGATCATCGCAGCGGATGTAAGTTCGTCCTTGGCCGGGAATGTAGCGCGAGACGTCGTGCGAGTCGCTGCTGCCGACTGGCGTGATTGGCTGGCCGCGATTCAACAGAGTCATCCAATCGCGAGGAAGTTGCAGGGGATCGGTCTGGGTAGCCCCTGAGTTGATGACTTCCATGGCGTTAAATCGATACGGCCAACCATCCAGTTGCTCGCCAACCACCGACTGAAACCGCTCTTCGCCGAACGGCCGCACGCCCGCATGGATGTCGCGCGCGTGATTCAAAATGGCGACTCGGACTCCTGGAGTCGCGAAAATGTCGCGAAACGTATCGGACCATTGGGCCGATCGAAAGCCAGGAATTCGCGCGCCGGACGCGACCGGAAACACATTGAAATGGCCAGCCGGGGTTGTCACTTCGTTGCCCGCGACCGGAGTGAAAAACTGACGCACCTTCGCCTGCCTGGCCGTCAGCTCATAATCGATATGGACATTGTGGTCGGTTGCGACCGGCAATTCGATCCCTTCGCCCGCCAACGTGATCACTCGTTCCACTACCGTGGCATCGCCGTGCCCCGAGTGGGTTCGAGTGTGCAGATGAGTGTCGCAGGCGACGTAGCCCACAGTGGGAACTTCGCGACGAATGGACAGCGTTCTCTGCAAGGCGTCGCCCGCTTTGATCTGGAACGACTCGTGCGCCAGCGAGTACTCAAATCCACGTCCGGCATAAACGGTGTACTTCCCCGGCGGAATCCCGCATCGAGCCACGCCGTCGCTGGTGTAGAGAACCCCTGGACGCACCGCCAATCGTTCGTTCGAGTCGGCCGCGGTCGTTTGCAGCCCGCCCCGCTCGTCCACCAGAGTAATCCGAGCCGGTAAGGGCGAACGAGTCTGTTCGTCCAGCACGGTAATCTCGAGTGTTGCTTGCGATAAACACTCCTTGACTGGTCGGTCCTCCAAGTGAATTTCGCCGACGCGAATGTCGTCGGCGGAGTCCTTGGCTTGAGCGGTCGAGAGGATTTGCAGCTTGTTCTCGCCTTCACGCAAAAAGTGGCGGCTGATCGGCAAATAAATCACCATCTCTTGCTCGTCCCGCACTAATTCGCCGAGTGGCTTTTCGTTGAGCAAGACGCGCCAGACTTGCTTGACGTCCGCTTGTCGTAGTCGCAGCGTCCATTCGCCGTCGTTTTGGCGAGCGGTGAACGTCGCTTCCAGACTCTTGCCATCGGGCTGGAGTGGAAACGAAGCCCACTCTTGGGGTTCGAACTGGCGGAGGTGCCGCCAGCGGGGCTCGATAACCACCGGAACGCTGGCGGGAGAATTCGCCGACTCGCCGGCCGCGGCTGTCATGCTGGCAGCCAGACCCGTGATGAAGCCGGCGACCAGCGTGAGGAGAGATGCCAGGAGCGACTTGGCCTTGGGCGACACGTGTGTCCTTGCGAGGGTGGAAGCAAACGCCTGCGGTCGTTGTCCACGGGCGGAGACGGCGCTGGAGTATTGGCGAGTTTTTGTCAGCGAACGGCGTAACATCGGGCTGGTTTCCCCGCTGAGAGAGGTCAGACCAGTAAATGCGAACAGCCCCAACGGCTCTTCCGCAGACAACCTTATAGTCGATCAGAGGTGATTTATGGGAAAGTTCCAGGTGTTCGAAAACCGTAAGTGGCGGCTTGGGATGGCCTGCGGAGCGGGAGCTGCGATTGGGCAAGGAATTGCCCGCGTGGTCACTCAACAAATTCATCCGATCGTCACGGCGCTCGCGACGGTGGGTATCGCGGGCGCTTTGAGCGTCGGCATGTATCTGTTGATGGAAGCGATCGTTGCAGCACGCGAAAAGCGGGCTTCGCGGTAAATTCATGCTTGAAACCTGTGGGTCGTCAATCATGATGTCGTGCTTGCCCCGTTGAATCTAACGGTTTCGTGATTATTGTAGAGCGGCTTGTGATCCCCCCGGCATTACGAGACGCGTATGGCGGTCCTCGTGGGGAGTTGATCCACAGGAATCGCGAGTCAGTAGATGACGGCCGTAACGCACGCTCCACGCCCTCGGTTTGCGATGCTCGAGGGAATCCGCGGACTGGGGGCGGTGGCAATCGCCGCTTACCACATCTTTAGATACGGGCCGTTACCCGAGGCTGCCGCTTCCTGGACGCCTGAACCGATCGAGTTTCTTGTTTCGCACGGTTGGATGGCGGTGCAGTGGTTTTTCGTGATCGCAGGCTTCAGTTTAGCGTTTCTGCTGCTCGACAAACGACTACAGTTTCGCGATGTGTGGTTGGTTGCTCGACGCCGCACGTTGCGATTGGGAGTCGCGTATTGGTTCACGATCTTCTTGGCTGCGGCAATCACCTGGATCGCGATCCAGGGATTCAACGATCGGTCATTCAACGAGCAGTTGCCGACCTGGGATCAAGTGCTCGCGCACGTCCTGTTTCTCAAGGACATCATCGATTACGAGAACCTCACGGCGGGCATCTGGTTCTTGGCCATCGACGTGCAATTCGGCGTCGTTTTTGCCTTTTTGCTGGCCCTTGCGCAGCGGCTATCGGGCAACGTTGACGTAACAGAACAGCGGCCTCGTTCCTGGGCCCTCGTGTTCTGCTTTGCTCCGCTTGCGCTGTACTCGTTGTTTTTCTCGATGAGCGACCCGACGACGGACATGTGGTTTCATCACTTCTTCTGCATGCCGGTTTTGGGCGCGGCCGTCTGCTGGACGCTGGAGGGGCGACTGAATCCCTGGGTTCTGCGGATCTACTTCAGCTTATTTGTCTTGCAACTTGTTCGAGATTATTCGCTGGAGGCGGCTAATGCTCTGACCGCCGGGATTGTCATTTATGTTGCGGGTTGCCTCCAGCGTCTCCATCGCTGGTTGTCGCATCCTCTCCTGCAATACCTGGGGCGCATCTCCTACAGCTTGTTCTTGATTCACTACCCGGTCAGTTGGCTGGTCCAAACCATGGGAACCGCCGTGACGGGAATATCGCCGGGGGTCGCGCTGCTTTGGCTGTTGGCGAGTCTGCTGGCCAGCATCGGGGCTGCTCACCTGCTATATACTTGGGTGGAACTGCCTGGGTTGGAATGGGCCAGACGAATTCACTAGCCACGCTGGGCCATGCTTGGCTAGACGAGCAGATACTTTTCCATTGTTTCGGAGGGAACCGATGTCAGAATCTTGGAATTGTTCGCCCTCGCTAAGAACTTTTCAGCGAATGACTCTCGTCACGGTTCGTGGTTGGAGCGTCCGCGTATTGCTCGTGGGAATGATGATTGTCTCGGGAGCGACGTCGAGTTGGGCCGAGGAACCGACTGGTCGAACGACGGCCCGGCCCGCGGGTCCGCAAACCGAGCGCGCCGAGTATGCGTTGGCGATTCATGGTGGAGCGGGATGGGAGCCCGCGAAAATGACCGAAGCCGATCAAGCGGCTCACCGCGTAGCACTGACTCGAGCGCTGCATGTGGGACGCGATGTCTTGGCCGCGGGAGGCTCGGCCTTGGAGGCGGTGGAACGGACGATTCGTGTATTGGAAGACGAACCGCTGTACAACGCCGGTCGAGGAGCTGTCTTCAATAGCGAAGGCAAGCACGAACTCGACGCGGCCATCATGGATGGCGCGCAGCGAAAAGCAGGTGGAGTCGCGGGCCTGACTACGGTGCGCAATCCCATCTCGCTCGCTCGGCTCGTCATGACCGAGACTCGCCATGTCCTCCTGATCGGCGAAGGCGCCGAGAAGTTTGCCGACGAAATGAGTGGTAAGCCTGGGATAGAGCGAGTGGCGAACGAGTATTTCTCGACGGAGTTTCGGCGTCGAGAATGGAGGGAAACGTTAGAGCGGCTACGTGCGGAGGACAATAAGCCTCGGGCGGAGAAAAAGACATCAAGCCGTGATCGGAATTGGCCAAACAACAGCGTTGCGACGACTGCCGGCGACATGTTGCGAAATGCGAATCCGTTCGCTGACGGTAAGTGCACCGTGGGTTGCGTGGCGCTTGATCAATCAGGCAATCTGGCGGCCGGTACGTCAACCGGCGGATTGACCAACAAGAAATGGGGGCGAGTGGGCGCGGTGCCGATCGTGGGCGCTGGCACCTATGCGGACAACCGCACATGTGCGGTCAGTGGCACGGGAACAGGTGAGATCTTTCTGCTGAATAGCGTCGCCTATCAGATTCATTCGCTGATGGAGTTACGTGAATTATCGCTGGCTGCGGCCGTGAAGCGAATGTTCGAGGAAACGCTGCCCGAGGATTCGGGAGGAGTCATTGCCGTCGACCGTTTGGGGCGAGTGACGATGCGTTGTAATACACCAGGCATGGCGCGAGCGGCAATCGACTCGCGCGGAACGATCACGATTGCGATCGACCGATGAGCGGCAATCGCGAGGCTTCTGGTTCTCCGGGCGGCGATGCAAGCCGGTGCGACACTCGCTCGCGTGCCGTGCTCATGCGACCCCCGTGGCACTTTCGTTTGGCGAAGGCCATCAATCGCCGCTTGGGCCGCGGCGGGTTTCACTTGATTGAATGGGCCGAGCGACTGGGGGCCTTGTCGTACGATGTACGGTACGACATGGGAGCAGGCATTACGCTGGACTTGCCGCTGGACCGTCGTCCCAACCAGTGGACGCTGGCCGAGGTGCTGGGCTACGAACAAGCTTTTGTGGAAGTGTTGTCCCAGGTCGCCGAGACGTTGCCGTCGCCCGTTCGTTGGATCGACGTAGGCGCGGATATCGGGATCCTCACGGCTCTCCTGGCGCGGCGTTCTTCGCGAATTGTCGAAGCCTGGGCTTTCGAACCTAATCCAGAGCCGTTCGACTACTTGAAGAGAAACGTTGCTCGCTTGCCCTTTCCCACGCACCCTTTTCGAGCGGCGGTGAGCAAGCACTCGGGGCGAGGTCGACTGGTTCACTCGCCGAGCGATTCTTCTCCCCATGCGATGTTTCTTGAAATGGTAGCCGACGGAGCTCTCGACGTCGTTCGACTCGACGACGCGGTGTCGGCGTCAAACGAGTCATGGAACTCGGGCAGCGTCATGATCAAAGTGGACGTCGAGGGAGGCGAGTTAGATGTACTCCGCGGGGCCGAGCAGCTCCTGCGCAGAGTACCACGTTGGTGCATCGCTTTGGAAGCTCACGCCGATGTGGCGCGACGCACCGGAGTGGATCCCGCGGTCTGCATTCGGTGGTTACGTACTCTGCGACCGATTCAAGCATCGATCGCCGAATGCCCCAAGGTGCTGATCGACTGGGATCGGGATTACTTTGAGCAGATGCCCGATGGCCCGCGTATCAGCAACCTGGTGTGCGTTACTGTGTAAGACGCCAGAAGTCGAGTCCGAAGACGACGACCATGAGCGTCAAGAGGCAGAGCACGCCGAACATGGTGAGTGCCACTTGAAGTCGTTCGTTCACGGGTCGGCGGAAGATTCCCTCCCATGCCAAGAAAACCATGTGACCACCGTCGAGTGCGGGGATCGGGAGGAAATTGAGCACGGCGAGGTTAGCGCTGAGGAATGTGAGGAAGAGCAACAAGCGAGGCTTGCCTTGTGAGGCCTCGGACGATGCCATCATCAGAATCGACACTGGGCCACCCAAGTTACCGACGGAGACCTGTCCGGTCAGCAATCGCTTGACCATGTCGATAACTCGCATTGCGTCCTCGCGAGTCTGGCGAGCACCGAGAGCCAACGCTTCGCCAAAGGACTCAGCCACGCGAGTCTCGCTCTTTCCTGTGAAATTCAGGCCGCGCACCACCGCGAAGGCGTCGTCCTCCATCGAATCCAGCTCAACTCGCTTTTTCTCTTTGCCTCGTTGAATGTCGAGTTGCACGCGAGTGTTCTTGGGAAAGTACTGCAGCATGGTATCGACCACTAGCCAGTGTTCTCGCGAGTCGTCCATGACGAATGGTTCTAACACCCGACCGTCGAAGAGCGTTTTGAATTGTTCCATTTCGCTTTCGGGCACGAGCAACTGCGCGGATGCAATCCGATCGCCCGGTTCCAACCCAGCCTTTGCGGCCGGTGAATCGGGGACGACAGCCGCGATCACGGGCTCGATCTTGTAAGTGACGCCCAGCGTTTCAACAGACATGACGCCTTGAAGCGAAGGTTCTTCGACGGCTGGGGCCGTTCGAGGTGTTTCGAGAGTCGCTCGGACGGCTACATCCTTCGGCTCTTCCTTCCCTGACTTACGGCGAACGACGATTTCCACTTCCTTGCCAAACCAAGGGGTCAGCCGATAGGGGAGCGAAGCGAGATTGACAATGGGTTCACCCGCGATCGAAACCAATTCGTCACCCGGCAAGATGCCGGCCTTGGCGGCTGGAGATCCAGTCTGAACGCTCAAAACGGGCCCTGCCTTCGGGACAATGCCAAGTGAGCGACGACGGCTGGGAGGCACTATCACGTCCGCGGTTGAGTCTTTGCGCTTGACCGTGAACTTGATGTCCTTGTCCGAGTTGGTCCATAACACTTGTTGAATGTCGAGGTAACCCGCGACAGGCTGATTATTGATGGCCACAACCTCGTCGTTAGGTTGAAAGCCCGCGGAATTGGCGGGAAAGAAAGGGCTTGCAGGTTTGGCGCCATTCAATTTAGTCGAGGACATGGAAAGGACGCCGATCGTGGGCCGCTTCATTTTGCCGCTTTGGATCATGCGTGGGCGGAGCGTCAACCATTCTTCGCTGCCGTTTTCGCGACGAATGAGTAGGTCAAGATCCGACTTGTCGCCGTTCATGCCAACACCTTGGACGAGATCCCAATCGTAGCGCAGGTGTTCGCTAGGCTTGCCGTCCCGACCAATCTGGATGATGCGGTCGCCGGGACGCATGCCTGCTCGCCACGCAGGCGCGTCGGCGATCACGTTGCCGATCTCGCACGACATGTAAGGGAGCCCCTGGCGGAAGGCAAAGGCGGCAAAAATGACGGCGAAGATCAAATTCATGATCACGCCGGCAGAAATGATTAGCATCCGCTGTGGAACCGACTTGGCTGGGTAACTTCGAGGGTCCAACTTGATTGGTTCGTCTTCGCCGCCCGCCAGTCCGCTGTTATCGTCTGGGTTGGCGTTTGTGCGAATCCGATCGGCTTCCGCCTGAGCGTTTCGAGGATCGTCATCTTGTCCAAGCATCTTGACGTATCCGCCCAAGGGGAGAATGCCGATGCCGTATTCAGTCTCGCCCCATTGGAAACGAGCGAGTGCTCGCGGGAAACGCAGTGGACCGATGCGAATGGGAACGTCGAACCCGACGTAGAATTTCTCGCATTTGACGCCGCACGCTTTCGCGGCCAGGAAGTGCCCCAGTTCGTGGACGAAGATGACAAGCCCCAGACCAAGCGCGGCTTGGAGATACTGTCCCCAGGTTTCCAGATTGAAGAAGCCAGAAGCGACTGCGATCACTAACCCGTCCACCGATGAACCTCCTTACGAGCCCACGCGTCGAGCGCCAGCAGGCGATCGAGCGAGGGATTAGAATCGAACGAATGCTGCCGCAGAACGGCTCGGCATGCCGAAGCGATCTGCGTGAATCGAAGGGAACCTTCCAAGAAAGCCGCGACCGCCGCCTCGTTAGCGGCGTTCAGCACGGCCCCCGCGCTACCTCCAACGCCCGCGACCTCGAATCCCAGCCCTAAAGCAGGGAACCGTTCCAAGTCAGGCGCTGAAAACTCCAAGCGGTGAGCGGACTGCCAGTCGAGTTTAGTTGCTGGCCCCTCCCATCGCTCGGGAAATGTCAACGCGTACTGGATCGGGAGACGCATGTCCGGGGGACTCAATTGCGCGATGACCGAGCCGTCCCGATACTCCACCAATGAATGGATGATCGACTGCGGGTGAACAACGACGCCGATGCGATCGGGGGTGAAATCGAACAGCCATCTCGCCTCGATCACCTCCAGCGCCTTGTTCATCATGGTCGCCGAGTCGATGGTGATTTTGGGACCCATGTTCCAAGTTGGGTGCGCCAGCGCCTCGGCGACTGTCACATTCTCTAGTTGTTCACGGGTATGAAGGCGGAAGGGGCCGCCGCTGGCGGTGAGCACGATCTTCGCCACTTCCTCGCGGCGGCCAGCATGCAGCGCTTGAAAAATTGCACTATGCTCGCTGTCCACGGGCAGCAACTGTCCGCCATGCCGCCGAGCGTGCTCCATGACCAGCGGACCGGCCATGACCAGAGTTTCTTTGTTCGCTAAAGCGACTTTTTTGCCAGCTTCGAGCGCCGCCCAGGTTCCAACGAGTCCAGCGGCGCCGACGATGGCGGCTACCACCGTTTCCACTGCGGGCGATGTCACACCCTGAGCGAGCCCCTCGGGGCCAACGAGGATCTGAGTTCCAGGCGGAAGACTTTGCGGGAGCAAGTCCTGCGCGGCCTGCGGATCAGTCACTGCAACCCATTGCGGCTTAAATCTTTGGGCTTGCTCGATTAGCTCCGCGACACGTCGATGAGCCGACAATCCGACGATGCGAAAACGATCTGGCGCCGCCGCCGCCACCTCAAGCGTGCTGCGACCAATACTGCCGGTCGAGCCGAGGAGTGCGATATTGCGGACGCGGGCGGTCATTCCATTTGTCTCCGCCCCGGCTGACGTTCGTCTCGCCCTGGCTACTCTAAAGTGAATCTCGACTTATACTTGAGCACGGCCGCATTGTAGGAGGCACGGGCAAATTGGGCAACCCGAACTCCCGTTGCCGTCTGAGGTCGCACGGTATAATGCCCCAGGACGTTCTGCGTGAGCGTTCCATTCAGTCTAGCTTGCCCTGGAGGCCAATTTGCTATGAGCCACGACGACACACCAGGCCGCCGGTCCAATGACGGCAAGTCTGCATCGGGAGGACCGCCGATCCTCTGGTACTTCGTGGCCGCCATTGTCGGCATGGTCGTTGTCGGCTGGATTGTGATGGCCGCCAACCAGCAGTCGATTGAATACAGCGACTTTCTGCGACTGGTCGAGCGGAGCAAGCACACGACGGATGGCGCGGGGTTGGCCGAGGGGGCGCCGGGCTACATCGAGGTTGAGGCGGTTTCCTCGACCAAGAAGACGCGGCGCATCATTCGCTTCAGCAATTTGCGCGAGGTGATGATTGGCGAGAAGATGATCACGGGCCGAGTCGATCGACAACGGCTGGAACAGACGCTCGACTCGTCGGACGAGCCTGTGGTGAAGGCGACCGAGAAGGATGTTCGTTTTACGACCAACCGGCTAGGCAACGAGAGTGAAAACGCGAAGCTCATCGCGTTGATCACCGAGAATAATCTGAAATACGCCATTGAGCCTCCGCCGGGCATTTTTCGCCAGTACTTCATGGCGATGCTCTTCATGACGTTGATCGTCGTCGTATTCGTCATCATGCTTCGTCGCTTGGGAGGCGTCGGGTCGCCCATGTCGTTTGGGCGAAGCAAAGGCCGACTATACGCTCAAGAAGATTTAGGCGTGACGTTCAACGATGTCGCGGGAATTGATGAAGCCGTGGAGGAAGTGCGAGAGGTCGTGGATTTTCTCCGGGCTCCGGAGAAATACCAGCGACTCGGCGGTCGCATCCCGCGCGGCGTGCTGTTGGTGGGACCGCCGGGAACGGGCAAGACTCTGCTGGCCAAGGCGATTGCTGGGGAAGCCGGAGTGCCCTTCTTCAGTCTCTCGGGTTCTGACTTCGTCGAGATGTTCGTGGGAGTGGGCGCGGCTCGCGTCCGCGACATGTTCCAGCAGGCGGAAGCCAAGGCGCCGTGCATTATCTTTATTGACGAGCTCGATGCGCTCGGCAAGAGTCGCGGCACAAGCATCATGGGGGGGCATGACGAACGCGAGCAAACACTGAATGCGCTGCTCGTGGAAATGGATGGATTCGGCTCGAATAACGGCGTCATTGTGATGGCGGCTACAAATCGCCCCGAGACGCTCGATCCCGCCTTGCTGCGTCCCGGACGATTTGATCGTCATGTGCTCGTTGACCGTCCCGACATTCGTGGACGCGAAGCAATCCTCAAGGTCCATGTGAAGGTGGTGAAGCTCGATCCTACCGTTGATCTACGCGAGGTGGCCGCACTGACGCCCGGCTTTGTCGGCGCCGATCTGGCCAATCTCGTCAACGAAGCCGCGTTGCTCGCTGCCCGAAAGGACAAGGCGTCGGTTGGTATGACGGAGTTCAATGAGGGGATTGAACGAGTCACCGCGGGGCTGGAAAAGAAACAGCGAGTGATGAATGACGACGAGAAAGTGCGAGTCGCTTATCACGAAGCTGGGCACGCTTTGGTCGCCTATAGTTTGCCCAATACGGATCCCGTCCATAAGGTTTCGATCATTCCCCGCGGACTTGCCGCGTTGGGGTACACGCTGCAACGGCCCGAAGGCGATCGTTACTTGATGACGCAATCCGAATTGGAAAGTCGAGTGCAGGTGTTGTTGGCGGGCACGATCGCGGAAGAGATTATCTTCCACGACATCTCCACGGGGGCTTCGAACGACTTGGAGCGTTCGACGGAAATCGCTCGCAGCATGGTCATGCAGTTCGGCATGAGTCGGCTTGGGCGAGTGAACTATCGGGAGAGTAATCAGTCGGCCTTTTTGGCGGCGGCGGGTGGCGAGGAGCGTTTACGGTCGCATAGCGAGCAGACGGCCCGCGAGATTGATCAAGAAGTGAAACGGATTGTAGACGAGTCGATTGAAAAGGTGCGGCACATTTTGGATGTTCGCCGAGGAGCGCTTGAGGCGTTGGCCCAAAAGCTGTTGGATGTGGAGTGTGTCGATGCCTCGGAGCTCAAGAAACTGATCGAAGCCAGTGTTTCCGGGCCGCTGGTCGTTCCGGGCACAAATCCATCGCCGGTAAAGGCTGCCTTGCAAGATCGCAATGTTGCGCCGCGGGCGGATGAGGCTGCTCCGGGGGGGATGTGAGTCGATTGAGTTGTTAGACAGCCAGCGTTCTTGGGACGAGGACTTGCCTTTGGACAGGACATTGCGAAGAATGACCGCGGCCTAGCAGGAGGCTGAAGCGAGCCAGCGCTTCGTCAGAGACCGACAATTCGTGGGGACTCCTAAACCTTTTTCGCAAAAGGAGGACCCGCGGTATGGCGTCAGCGATTCGTAAGTCTTTGGTCGATCCCACCGAAGTTGGCGTTTATCACTGCGCGAGCCATTGTGTGCGTCGCGGCAATGTCCAGGGGCGGGACACGGTCAGCGGACTGGACCGAACGCATCGTTCTCACTGGATACAGAATCGGCTGGCGTCTCTCGCCAGCGTGTTTGCCGTGGAAGTGCTCGACTACGGCTTGATCGACAACTCGCTGCATACCCTGTTGCGAATTCGGCCCGATGTCACGATCGGCTGGTCGGACGAAGAGGTGGTGCGGCGTTGGATTCAGTTGAATCGCCGTCGTCTGCAATTGAAGCGGGAGCGTCTCTCCCGTAAACGACTCGACAAGCTGCTGGCGGATGGGGAGCGAGTAGCCGAGTTCCGGAAGCGGCTGAGCGACCTGAGTTGGTTCATGATCATGTTGAAGGAGCCGATTGCTCGGGAGGCGAATCGGGAGGACGGCGTCTCAGGGCATTTTTTCGGCGAGCGTTATTGGTGTCGACGTTGCTGGACGATCGAGGAAGCGATGCAGGCGATGTTGTTTAGCCATACGAGTCCGGTGCGAGCGGGGTTGGCGACGACTCCGGAGACGGCCGAGTTTTCTTCTTATCGGGATCGGTTGGAGGATCAGCGGGCCTGCGATAGGGGTGAAGAGTTCGGAGCAGGCTCATGCGGAGATCCGAGCGAAGGGAGGGACAAATGGGGACACAGTGAGCTTTCCGTGGAAGTAGAACAAGGTAGAACAAGCCAGCGAGCGGAGCGGGAGGAATTGCCTGTCGCGAGTGATGACCGAGGGAAAGCTCAACGGCGAGCGGCCTTTTTGGCGCCGCTGCGGCTCGAAGGGGTGGGGCTGGCGGGGGAGAGTTTTGATGACGCGGCCGCGGGTCGACGATTGACCAACGATGGCTATCTCGACATCACGCTGAATCAGTATCGGGATGTGATCGCTGCGTGTCGGAATTCTGCTGATTCTGGTTCCGTGGGCTCGGAAGGGGCAGAGCGAGATACCACCAAGCGAGTAGGCAAAGTGGATCTGTCGCCAGATGGCGAGCGAGGTCATGCGGAGAGCACTGACGAAAGTGGACCGCTGAGTGACGACTCAGGACGGTGGCGAGCTTCGATTCCGGCCGAGTTGCCGGTGGAGTTGGAGCGGATGGGGTTTGATCGAGTGCGTTGGGCCGAGTCGTATCGGCGCAATGCTCGTCGATTCGACATGCTGACTCGCAGGTCGGACGCGTTACGCCGGGACTTCCATCAGGTGAATTGAGGCGGATTTGCGCCTTGGAGAACTGTCGAGTGCGCTAAGGGTGCGCGCTGGCAACGCTTTCAAGCTCATCGCACAAGATGGCGACGCTCGAATGTCGCGAGTGTTTGAGCCAGCGGTCTGAGTCTCGGGGCATTGAGCTGCATCAGCGAACTTGCTCATCTTGTCTGTTTTGTGTATCTTGCGCCTCTTTGCAGCCTCTGCGTCATCCGCTCTCACTGCCGCATTGAGTGAATTTGCACTAGACTGTCTGCTGCGACTAAGCAGCGCCCGGCGAGACGTTTGCCTAGACTGTCTTGTGCTGGAGACGGGCGAAAATCGCGTCATTTTCGGGGATCAGCCCGCGATTGTTCGTTGAGCACTTCCGCCAAACCCAGAGCGCCGAGGAACCCAGAGCGCCGAGGAGCCCAGAGCCCAGACGTCCGCTCTACGGCTTAGCGATCTCTCGTCCTTCTTCGTGACCAAGCGCTAAGGCAGCCGGACGAAAAACTACCAGCAGACTCACTCGACGTCGCCCCGGCCGCAGCGCGGAGCGGTCGGTTCCGAGCAGACCTTCGGTTGTGCGAACAAGCAACGCTTATCCGTGCAACGAAGCGGTGGCAGGCACCGTAGCCGCCCGTCTTTATTTTGCGGGTGTCGGGCCTGCTCGTAGCGGTTCGATCAGGACACTGCCGCGCGGGAGCGTCTCGGAACGCTGAATTCGTTGCGCCAGGGGAGTAAACGCCTGGCGGCTGATTCGCTTTTCACGTTCGTAGGTCGTGGGGGCCGTTGTCTAACTCGATAAGGTGGGTCTGCTGGAAGTTTTTTCGTCCGGCTGCCTAAGACGTCGCTTCACGAATCCCTTGTTCCGCAGCGAGGCAGATACGATCAAGTTCTTCGAGGGTGGTGGTTAGCGGAGGCATGATCACCACCACATTGCCGAGTGGGCGGAGCCAGACGCCTCTCGTTAAAGCGGACTGGCATGCCCGCATCCCTCGACGTTCTTCCCAGGCGTATGGTTCACCATTCGACCTGTCCCGCACGAGTTCGATACCCGCTATGAACCCTCGCTGTCGCACATCGCCGACATGAGAAAGCTCGGAAATGCGCGAGAGATGCTCGGTTAGCCGCTCGATCTTGGGCCGCAAATACTCGAGTGTCTGCTCTTGTTGGAATACCTCGAGCGTCGCCAAAGCGACCGCCGCGCCCAGTGGGTTTCCACCATAGGTGTGTCCGTGGTAGAAGGTGCGCGAGGAGGCGTAATCCCCCAGAAACGCTGACCAGACTTCGTCGGTAGTCAACGTCGCGGCAACGGGGAGATAGCCGCCGGTCAAGCCTTTCGCCAAACAAAGAAAATCGGGACTCACATTCTCCTGTTCGCACGCGAACATCGTGCCCGTGCGTCCCATGCCGACGGCCACTTCGTCGGCGATCAGCAAAACATCGTGCTCGCGAGTCAAATCCCTAACGCCCCGCAAGAAACCAGGCGGGTGCGCGACCATGCCCGCCGCACACTGCATGAGCGGTTCAATGACCACGGCGGCGAGTTCCTCTCGGTGTTCCACTAAGAGTCGACGAAACTGGGCCAGGTAATGCTCCAGCATTTGCTCGGGCGAAACATGTGCCGGCCGACGGTAGGCGTCAGGGGTCGGCGCGCGGACGACATCGAACAGCAGCGGGCGGAACATGGCGTGAAATCGGGCGACTCCGCCGACACTGACGCTCCCCAATGTGTCGCCGTGATACGCGGCATCAAAAGCGAGATAGCGAGTCTTGGTGGGCCGAGGACTTGACCGCTGCTGCCAATACTGAAAAGCCATCTTGAGGGCAACTTCCACAGAGGTCGCCCCGCTATCGGAAAAGAAGACTCGCGTGAGTCCCTCGGGCGCGAGGTCCACCAGACGTTTCGCGAGTCGGATCGTGGTGGGGTTGGACATGCCGAGTGACGTGACATGAGCCACCTTGCCAAGCTGTGCCACGACAGCGGCATCTAGCCGTGGATGGCGGTGCCCATGGACGTTGCACCACAAACTGCTGACGCCATCGAGATAGGCGTTGCCATCCAAATCATAAAGAGTGCGACCTTCGGCACGCTCGATTACAAACGGCTGGTACTCCGCCATCTGCGTAAACGCATGCCAGACGATCTCTCGGTCCCAAGCGAGCAATTGGTCGCGCGAAGCCCGTGTTGCGGGAGCACCGGGAGTTGCTGAATTGAAGGGGTGATCCATCGCTCTCTACGAATCCACGCCTACGTCCAGCGGACCTTTACTTTTTCGCCTGGACGAACACCCAGCATGATGCCCGCATGATCACCGACCATGCACAATTCAAGAAATCCGGAATCACTCAATAACCCGAGAAAGGTCATGGGTGGTTCTTGATGTTCCGGGCCAAACAATCCGACCGTCATATGCTCGTCGCAAGTGATCGTCGTGCGATCATCTCGCGGCGCGTCGCGTAGCTGATCCACGGGGATGTCAGTCACCAAGTTTCCCGCCGGTGAAATGCTGGTCACTCGACCTTCGATACTCCCGGGCACGGCGATCCCTCCCTTGCGGCGAAGTCCAATACAGTCCCTCTGAGCCCCCCATTCTAGCGCATTTCCCGGTCCGAGAAAAACATGGGCGAGCCCTGATCGCGGTAAATTTTCAGAGGTGGTCACATACTCGCGATCAACCGCAGGCAAGTCTCGCGGACATCCGTGGGGTTAACGTTGGGATTTCGCTTCTTCGCTTGGCCTATGAGCGATGCCGCCGCCTGCGTTTTTCCCGACTTCACGTCCGCGACCACTCGTGGGTTATCCGCCAAGATCGCTCGACACAAGGTCTCGATTTCGTCACTGCTGACGGCCGCGATTCCCAGTCGTTCCAGGGCTTGTGCGACGGCGCAGCCCGTTTCGAACATGCAATTAAATACGTCTTTCGCTCGCGGTCCCGGCACATTTCCCTTCTTGATCGCGGCCAAGAGTTCCGCCAACGCCGTCGCCGCCACGGGAAAGCTCTGAATGTCGATTCCGCGCTCATTCATGAGCCGCAACACTTCTTGAGTGACCCAATTCGCCGCTTGCTTGCCGTCTCCGCACCCGTCGGCGACCGCCAAATAGTAGGCGACGAACGCTCGCTCTTGATTGACAATCACATCGGCATCATAGGGCGGCAACTGGTATTCTCGCTCCAACCGCTCGCGAACGTTCGCTGGCAGGTCCCCTAGTTCGCTCCGGATTTCTTCGATCTCTTGTGCCGTCACCACGACCGGCGCGAGATCAGGATCGGGAAAGTACCGATAATCGCTCGACTCTTCCTTGTGACGCTGGCCGTAGGTCAACTGCCGCTGGTCGTCCCAGCCGCGAGTCTGTTTGGGGATGTCGCCCTTGCGCTGGCCCGTCTCCCGCCATGCCTCGTACTGCCTCTCCGCTTCATAAGCCAAGGCCCGTTCGACCGCCCGAAAGCTGTTCATGTTCTTCACTTCAACGATGGGAGTCGCGATCACTCCCTCGGGCGTTGAAATGTGCAAATTCACATTCGCGTCTACTCGTAGACTCCCTTCCTGCATGTTGCAGTCAGAGACGCCGAGATACACCAATAGCAGGCGGAGTTCATTCAGGTAGGCCTTCGCTTCTTTCGGCGAACGCATGTCAGGCTCGCTGACGATCTCCAGCAAAGGCGTCCCCGTACGATTGAGATCAATGCGGCTATCGGCCTTTCCCGCGACTTCGTCATGCATGCTCTTGCCAGCATCTTCCTCGAGGTGCGCTCGAGTGATTCGCACTCGTCGCGGAGCAAACTCGCCCTTGGAATCGCGAATGTCCAGCCAGCCCGCTCGCGACATGGGCAAGTCGTACTGACTGATCTGATAACCCTTGGGAAGATCTGGATAGAAGTAGTTCTTGCGATCCCATTTCGTGAAGGTGGGGATTTCACAGTTCAACGCCAACGCAGTGCGCAGCGACAATCGGTAGGCTTCTCGATTCATAACCGGCAAGGCGCCAGGCAGACCAATACAAACAGGGCAGGTTTGCGTGTTCGGAGGGGCGCCGAAACGAGTATTGCAGCGGCAGAACAGCTTGCTCTTGGTTGCCAGCTGCACATGGACTTCCAGGCCGATGATGATTTCGTAGGTCGGGTCGCTCATGACAGTTCAGGCCTCCGCTGATGCCAGTCAGTCACGCGCTGGAACCGATGAGCCGCATGGAGCAGACGCTCTTCCTGGAAAGGAGGCGCCTGAAGCTGCAAGCCGATCGGCAGGCCGCTAGCGGTCATGCCGCACGGAAGAGAAATGCCTGGGACGCCCGCGAGATTCGCTGTCACGGTATACAGGTCCTCGAGGTACATCGAAAGCGGATCACCCACCTTTTCACCAAGGCGGAACGCAGGCGTGGGAGTCGTCGGGCCAACGATCAGGTCGACTTCCTGGAACACAGCGTCATAGTCGTTGCGAATCAACCGCCTCACCTGCAATGCCTTCACGTAATAGGCATCGTAATAGCCGGCGCTTAACGCGTAGGCGCCCAGCATGATCCGTCGCTTGACCTCGCGACCAAATCCCTCGGCGCGAGTCTGTCGATACAGTCGCACGAGTGGTGAATCGACTGCGTTCGCAGCAGCCTCTCCCCCACGCTCCATGGCCGCTCGGCGTTCGACTTCCAATTCGGCCAACATGGCCTTTTCGTCGGTTCGATAGCCGTAATGGACGCCGTCGTACCGAGCTAAATTGCTGGACGCCTCACAAGGGGCAATGATGTAATACGTCGCGATCCCATAGCGACTGTTGGGAAGCGAAACAGTCTTCAGCTTCGCGCCCAACGACTCGTAGACTCGCAGCGATTCGCGAACAGCCGCCTCGATTTCGCCGTCCAAGCCTTTATCGAAGTGTTCTTGCACGACGCCTAAGGTAAGCCCTTCGAGTGGGCGATCCAGATTGGCCGAGTAAACTGGAGTGGGGACATTCGCGGAGGTGGAATCGAGTGGATCGTGGCCCGCCATGCCTTCAAGCAAGATGGCTACATCCTCGGCCGTGCGTCCCATCGGTCCCGCTTGGTCAAGACTGCTGGCGAAGGCGATCAACCCATAACGACTCACTCGCCCGTAGGTCGGCTTGAGACCCGTGATGCCGCAAAGGGCCGCTGGCTGACGAATTGATCCGCCGGTGTCGGTGCCCACCGACCACGGCGCCATCGAAGCAGCCACGCAAGCCGCTGATCCGCCGCTAGATCCGCCAGGAATTCGCTCCAAATCCCAGGGATTGCGAGTGGGCTGAAATGCCGAATTCTCGGTCGATCCGCCCATGGCGAACTCATCGAGATTCACCTTGCCAAGGATGACCGCGTCGGCCGCCTTCAGTCGAGCGACCACGGTTGCGTCGTACGGGGGAATATAGTGCTCAAGCATCCGGGAACCACAAGTGGTTGCCTGTCCCTCGGTGCAGAGAATGTCCTTGAGCGCAATGGGGATTCCTGCCAGAACACCGACGGGCTGGCCCGCGGCGCGACGACGGTCGATATCGGCCGCTCGATCCAATGCTGAGTCGGCAAACACCGAAAGATAAGCGCCAACTCGCGAATCAACTTGCTGAATTCGCTCAAGATAGGCCTGCGTGAGTTCCACGGAGGAAATCCGGCCGGCCACCAGATCCCGCCGGAGTTGCGCCGCCGACGCGTGGATCAGGGACATCGCGACTCCTCTCATTCGCCCAAAACCGCTGGCACTCGATAGCACTCGCCGTCCCGCTTCGGGGCGTTCGCCAACGCCAACTCGCGATCCAAACTGGGACGGACTACGTCGTCCGCAAAGACGTTGGTGACGTCCAAGGCATGTGCCAACGGAGCCACTCCGGACGTGTCGAGCGCCTTCAACTGCTCGACAAAATGCACAATCTGGCCCAACTCGTCAGTAAGCCGAGCCAGTTCGTCGTCCGTCAACCTCAATCGCGCCAACAACGAAACTTTTTCGACGTCGGCTCGGGTGAGTGACATGATCAGGCCTTCGACTTCGACGACTTCTTGTCGCTAGAGCTCTTGGCACTGGCACCCTTGGCACTGGCACCCTTGGCACTGGCGCTCTTGCCGCCCGCACTCTTTGTTGCTGCGCCCTGAGCCGCTCCCTTGCCCGCTGCGGCCTTGGGTGCGGTCGGAGCCAATTTGTCCTTGGCCTTTTCCGTCGGTCCCAGCTTGAAAGGCTTGTGCTTAACCGTCTTACGGACAAACCCGCTGCGGATGCAGCTGGTGCAAACCAACATCGAACGACTCGATCCATCCGGCAATGCCGCGCGAATCGTCTGCAAATTCGGCTTGAACTTGCGACGGCTAATGCCAGTTACCTTCGTACCCACACCGCCCAGGTACTTCGCCTTACCGCGCGTCTCCACCTGGTTTCCCATCGACGCGGTCTTGCCGCACACTTCACATGCCCGGGCCATGATCAACCTCGTTACTTTTCGCAGTTCTCTGTCAAAGAACCCCAAAGTATATCGAGAAGCGGAAATCTCGCAATGGCGTCCTGATGAGAGTTGCCAGGGTTCTTAGCAAGGCGACGTAAGTTACTTGGATTGTGTAGGTTGCGTGGCTTGACGGATGTCGAATCGTTGGGGCGGGCGGCCTGGGAATTCGCCGCCGCTTCGCTGTGCAGTCACCCCGCGCGTGTTCGCACTATCGAAGGGCTCCTTGGAAGTGATGCCCGTTGTCGCAATCGTCCACGGCTTGCGGTACCATGCGCTCGCATCCATTTTCCCCTCCCGCCTCGACCTTGGAACCGACAATCCCGTCGGTCCCCCACCATGAACACGACCGCCGCAATCCTTGTCGCCTGCCTTGCGCTAATGGCTGATCCCCTTCCGTCGCCTCAGTCGGGTACTCTGATTTCCATCAAGGGAACGATGACTGCGGTCCGGGGAGAAAGCGACGGGACGAAGTCGTTCGAGCTGAACGTGCTGCTCGATCAGGTCACCCCGAAAGGCGCCGTGGCCTACTGGACGCTCGACGAACAAGGACATGGAGGTTGGACTTGGCCCAGTCGGTTCGGACGCCTAGATCTTGATTCATCATGGCGCCCCAGCGAAGGAAACGCCCTACCGACGCTGTTGTACGATCGAGGTGATGGGAAGAGTCAGGTTTCGATCGTCCTGCCTCTGCTCGCGGCCGACAACAAGTCGCTGTCTAAGGACGTTGCTTGGGAATCCGGCAAGCTGGAACATCGGGTGCTGGGCGTCGAAAAGCGAGCAGAGCGGGAGTCATGGAAGGTGGAGGTGCGCACGGCCTACGGTGTGAAGAGAACAGCTTGGGTCGCGCTGGATTCTCCCCTGGTGTTGTCGCTGCGCGAGCGAGTTTTTATTGGCCAAGGCCAGGAGCATGAGCTGCGGAGCGAGTTGGTTGGCTCGCGACAACTCTCGCTCGCGGAACTCGAAGCCACTCGAAGTGGATTTGAGGCTCTGTTGGATCTCCGTCAAAAGCTGAACTACGAGCCGCGCGAGAATGCACCACAGTGGAATGAAAAACAATTGGCGACGCTGAAGGCTGACGAGGGTTTGTCCGCGAAACTCGGTGAAGTAAAGTTGCTAGCCCATCTGGCTCGCGCCCTGGATCAAGACGTCCGATCCCAGAAAGGTCGCTCGGGGGCGGTGGCCTCCTTACGAGACAAGGCCGTCGGACAGTCAGCGCCGGCCAATTGGAAGCTCGAGGGCACGAGTGGCGCGGCGCTCAACCGCGATGATCTCGTGGGCAAAGTGACGATCTTGCACTTCTGGGAATACCGCGACACACCGCTGGAGGAGCCTTACGGACAAGTCGGATTTCTTGACTTTTTGCACCGACAACGCCAGAAGGCTGGCGTCGCGGTTTACGGTGTGTCGGTGTTCGAGGCGCTCGACGGCGATGCGGGAGCTCGGCGACGAGCGATGCAGGCCGCCGGTCGACTCAAGTCGTTCATGAACCTCAGTTACCCGCTGCTCGTCGACGACGGCGCCGTGCTCAAGAAGTTTGGCGATCCGCGAGCGACAGGCGCCAAGTTGCCGCTGTGGATCGTGATCGACCCCGCGGGAAAAGTCGTCGAGTATCACGCGGGGCACTACGAGGTCCAGCGAGATCGGGGTCTTGAGGCGTTGGATGCCGCGGTCACGAAGGCTTTGGGAAAGCCCTAGTGATGGCCAGCACATCGGGCAGCACAATGCCGTTCGTGGCAATTCCTTCGCCACCACGAATGGTCGCCTCGCCCCGCCAATCGGTATAGGTGCCGCCCGCTTCCTCCAACACGGGAAGCAATGCGGCGGCATCCCAAACGTTCATGATCGGATCGACCATGACCTCGGCCCGACCGGTGGCGACCAAGAGATAGCCATATCCGTCGCCCCAGGTGCGCGTAATGTAGGCTTTCGATTGCAGGCGTTCGAAAACCTCCTTGGCCCCGCGCTTGGCGAACGAATCAACTTGCGAGGTCAGAAAAAGTCCGTCCGCTAGCTGGCGACGGGAGACCCTGGCGGGACGCGGTGATTCCGCGCCCCGGAAGTGAAAAGCGCCCCCGCCTCGCGCGGCATACGCTCCTTCGTCCAACGCCGGGATGTAGATGACGCCCAGCGAACTGACATCGTCCCGTTCGAGTCCCACCAGAGTGCTGTAGATGGGCACTCCGCTGATGAACGACTTGGTGCCGTCGATCGGGTCGAGAATCCAGCGAAAACCGCTGCCGCCCGTCGATTCCCCCAGTTCCTCGCCGACAATTGCGTCGTTGGGAAACCAGTCGGCGATGCGTTCGCGCATCAGACGTTCGGCCTCCCGATCCGCGATCGTGACCGGGGAATCGTCCGATTTTCTTTCGACGTTCAACTCTTCCCGCTGGAAGTGACCCAGCGTCGCACGCCCGGCTAGTCGAGCCATTTCAACGGCTCGCTCTAGCCGAATCGAAACCTCGCGATCAACAGTCGCCATGACGGAAGTACTCCTACTTACCGACGGTCCAGATTTGGCCAAAGGAGTCGGTCAGATAGACTTCGCCCTCGGCGTCCGCTCCAAACGCGATGATGGGCATCTTGGTTTCTTGGATCGAGTAATTCGCGATGACCTTGCGAGCCTTCTCGTCGTACTTCAGCGCCCAGATTTTGCCGCTGACGTAGTCCGCATAGAGGTAGCAACCCTGGAGTTCGGGCCACTTCTTGCCGCGGTAGACCAGTCCCCCCGTGATCGATTTGCCGATGTCGTGGTGGTATTCCCAAATCGGCTCGATCAAGTCAGGGCGAGGGTCGGAGCCGTCTTTGAACTTGTGCATGGCTTCTCGTAGTTTCCAGCCGTAGTTTCCGCCTTTGACAACGAGATCAATCTCTTCCCAGAGGTCTTGGCCGACATCGGCGGCCCACAACGTGCCCGTGGCCGTGTCGAACGCCATGCCCCAAACATTGCGGAAGCCGTAAGCGTAGATCTCGGGCCGGGCCTTTGGGTTACCGACAAATGGATTGTCCTTGGGAATCGCGTAGTTCTTGCCGGCGTCTTTCTTCTCGATGTCGATGCGGAGGATCGAGCCCAACAAGGTTTCGAGGTTTTGGCCGTTGCCTTGTGGGTCGTCCTTGAAGCCGCCGTCTCCCAACGCAATGTAGAGATAGCCATCGGGGCCAATCGCGAGACCGCCGCCATTGTGGTTCCAGAAGGGCTGAGGGATACGCATCAGCTCTTCTTCGGACTTGGGATCGGCCTTCGTCAGATCCCCTTTCATCGTGCGGAACCGCGAAACGACCGAGACGTGGGGAGTGTCTCGAGTGGTGTAGTACAAGAAGAACTGACCATTTTCCTTGAACTTAGGATGGAAAACGAATCCGAGGAGCCCTTCCTCGTTTTCCTTGTCCTTGTACATCACCTTATCTTCCAGATCGAGGAACGTGGCAACCTGATCTTCCTTCAAGTTCGGATCGTTCGGGAAAACGTGGATCGTGCCCAATTGCGAAGCGACGAACACTCGCTGGGAACCATCGTTCGCGTGCGTCAGAACGATCGGGCGTCGAAAACGCAAATTCTCGAAGGCTCGCACCTGTTTCAGAGGAAGCGGGGTATCGGGAAGTGGTTGCAGAGCGACCTTGGTCGTTCCCGCCTCGGCTTTTTTCGCGGCGGCTTGGTCCTGCGCTTCCAGGGCGCGGGTCGCGGCCCAGGTTCCCAGGAACAGACTGAAGATGCTGAAGAAACGGACGACACCGCGTCTCATAGGGGCAAGCCTCATTAATGCGTTGAACTCGAAAACGGCTAGTACCGCATCGTAGCGAGCCAGTTGGCGCGCAAAAAGACCCCGGCGTCGTTCAACAACGCCGGGGTCGAGGTGACATCTGTTCTTACGGGCAGAACGATATTTGACCGTAGTTACTTGATTTGGCGCGGGAGCGTACCTTGCCCAACCGGCGTGGCGGCCGCCGGCGCCGCGATCTCCAGCAGTTCCAGGTCAAACACCAACACCGCATTCGGTGGTACAGGACCGAAGCCCTCAGAGCCGTAAGCGAGTTCCGAGGGGACGTAGAGTCGCCACTTGTCGCCAGCTCGCATCAATTGCAACGCTTCGGTCCAGCCAGCGATCGCGCTGGTGACCTCAATCACCACCGGCTGGTCGCCCTGAGTGGTGTCAAAGACGGTGCCATCCAAAAGCGTGCCGTGATAGTGAGCCTTGATCGTGTCGGAGGCCTTGGCGGTCGCCTTTCCGGCGCCCGCCTTGATCACCTCATACTGCAAACCCGTGGCAGTGGTGCGGACGCCCTTCTTCTTCTTGTTTTCCGCCAGGAAGGCAGCCGCGTCCTGCTTATTCTTCTCCGAGACTTGCTTGAATCGTTCCTGGGCGCGAGCCTGCATTTCCTTGTCGAACGCTTCCGCGGCCGCTCGCAGCTGCTGCTCGGAATACCGGGGCTTCGCACCCGCGAAACCATCCTTCATGCCCTGAATCAGTTGGTCGATGTTCACCGTCGTGCCGTCCGCTTGGAAACGAGCGGCCATGTCGAGCCCGATGGCGTAACTGGCATAGTCACGAGCGGTCAATCCGCCAGCTCCTAAGCCTCCGCCCGCAGCAGGTGCGGTCGAGGACGTCCCTACAGCCGGCCTCGCCGCCGATGATCCCGGCGCCGGTGCGGTGGCTCCCAAACCACTCGAAGGGCGAGTTGCGCTGGGAGCGCCTGTTCCCGAATTGGCTGTTCCCGAATTGGCTGTGCCAGCGGGTCGAGTGCCCGTGGTCGCCGGTGCGGATGTGGAAGTACCGTTTGAACGCAGTCCCGACGATGGCGGCAGGGCGCCCGGCCGCGTTGACCCGCTCGACGACGGGAGTTTCGTCTGCGCCGACAAGACACCGGCGCTCATGCAAAGTCCAAACACGACGAGTCCGTGCCACTTCATGAAGAATCCTTTCATCTGACAACTCGAAACTAATCGCCAAGCGGGCCGAGCATACCGAAACCATCCAAAACTGGCGATCCCGATTTTTTGCGAGAAAGGCAATTGGCGACTTGCTGGCGGAATTTGCCGGTTATTCCGATGGAATCGGTTGAGACGATTGAGACTTATGGAGTGTTTGTGCCGAAAGACTAAGGGGCGCGCACCGAATGCGCTCACCGCGCAGGCGGTGCGTTAAGACAGGAAAATGGGGTGGTTTGCAGGGTCATCGCAAAGGCGATGGCGGACTCGAGGAAACCGGTTGAGTGGACGGATGACGGTGTCGAAGGGCAAAAGACAACGCGATCGGTGGCGAGCAGTCGGGACGCTGGGGGTCCTCGCACTATGGCTCGTCGGCTGTACGTTGCGCAACCCGGCGGCCGTTTTTCAGGACTCGTTAACTCACTATCAAGAAATGGCGTCTCGGGTAGAGTACCCCGACGTGCGGTCGACGGTAGTCGATACGGAAGTGGTTTCCACGCCGCCGTTGTCGATTGACCGCACCAATCACGAACCTTGGCCCTTGACCCCCGATCAAGCCGTTCAAGTCGCTCTGGCTAATTCGACGATTCTGCGCGATTTGGGCGGCCAAGTGCTTCAATCCCCGATGTTGGTCAAGTCGATTCTGGGGCCGGGGATCCAGACGAGTGATCCGCGGTTCGGGGTGGAGGCGGCGCTGGCGGCCTTCGACGCCCAGTTGATCGCGGGTTTGACGGCTGAGAAGAACGACTACATCAGCAACAACCGATTCTTGGCTGGCGGTGGAAACCTTTTGCAGCAAGACCTTGATTCGCTCAAGTTGCAGTTATCCAAGCGATCGGCGAGTGGCACTGAGTATTTTCTCCGACACAACATCAATTACGACTTCAACAACGCGCCAGGCAATTACGACCCGAATCTGCCGTGGACCGTGTTTTTGGAAGGCGAGTTCAGGCATCCGCTGCTACAAGGCGGGGGTGTCGACTTCAATCGAATCGCGGGGCCATCGGCGACGCCCGGGCTCTACAACGGAGTGGTCATCGCTCGCTTGAACGTGGACATGAGCGTCGCGGAGTTTGAGCTGGGGTTGCGCGACCTGGTGAACAACGTTGAGAACGCTTACTGGGATCTCTATTTTGCGTATCGGGATTTGGAAGCAAAGGTCGAGGTGCGCGATAAGTCCTTGGAGATCTGGAAGCTGATCGACGCGCGACGCCGCGAGAATGCCTTGAAGATACCTGACAAGGAACCACAGGCTCGCGAGCAATATCTGCGGGCCGAGGAAGAAGTGCAGATCGCACTGACAGGACGGTTGCTCGGCGGCACTCGTTCGTCGGGCGACATGGGGCCGGGGACGTTCCGCGGAGTGACGGGAGTGCAGGTGGCGGAGCGGCGATTGCGCCTGATCATGGGTCTCCCCATCAATGACGGCCGCATGATCGTGCCCGCGACTTCGCCGAGTCCGGCAGCGGTGGAATTTGATTGGCGCGAGTTAGCGGCGGAAGCGTTGTCTCGGCGAGCGGAACTGCGACGTCAGCGACTCCAGGTGAAGCGACGCGAGTTGGAGTTGACTGCGAGTCGGAATTTCCTGCTGCCCAAGTTTGACCTGATCGGTCGTTACCGTTGGCGGGGCACGGGGCATGACCTGCTCGATCCCAACCCGCAGCCGCCTGATCCGCTTTCCGGCGCCTATATCGACAACGCTTATCAGAATTTGACGAGTGGTGACTTTCAGGAATGGCGACTGGGCGGTGAATTGCAGCTGCCCATTGGGTTCCGCCAAGGACATGCCGCGGTCGCCAATGCGCAACTCCTGTTGGCTCGCGAAAGAGCCCTCTTGGTGGAACAAGAACGGCTGGTCGTCCATGACCTGAGCAACGCGTATGCGGATTTACGTCGAGCTCACGACAATTGTCGGTTGGTGTTCAATCGTCGAGTTGCCGCTCGGAAACGCTTGGAGCAAATCGAGGCGAATTTCCCGCGGCGTGGTGACGATGGGGGGGCCAAAGTCGAGCAGAATTTAAGCGATGCGCTGGAGGCTCTGCGTCGAGTCGCGGAGGCGGAGAGTGCTTATCAGGGGGCGCTGGTCGAGTATGCTCTGGCGCTCAAGAACGTTAACTACGAGAAGGGCAGTCTACTCGAATACAACAACGTGTATTTGGCCGAGGAGCTTTGGCAGGGGAGTCCCGCGGTTCGGCCCTTGAATCCCGCGGATGAATCGAGACTCGATTACTCGTTGCCGCAGCGTGCTCGTTTAGGGCCAGGGCCAGGCGATGCGCCGGCGGCCGGGACGATGTCTGGGCAAGGGATGTCGCCAGGGGCGGGCGATGTTCCGCGTGCGGGCGAAGCGCCGAGAACTGGCGAGGTGCTCGGACCGCCGGTTGTGCCGCCGGATGCGGGGGAAGCGGCGTACAATGGGTCGGGCTAATCGGCGCCCGTAGGATTCTCTCCATAGGTTTGGCTGAATATGTCCGAGTTTGATCCGTATCATCGCTGGCTGGGAATCGCACCTGGAGTTCGCCCGCCCAACCATTATGCCCTGCTGGGCATCCCCGAGTTCGAAGAAGATCTCGAAGTGATTGCCTCGGCCGCCGACCGTCAGATGTCTCACGTGCGGTCATTCCAATCCGGTGTTCACGCCGTCCACTCGCAGCAGCTGCTGAATGAACTAGCTGCGGCACGCGTCTGTTTACTTCAGCCGGAGCGTAAGCAGCAGTACGACGAGCGATTGCGGCAGGATCGCTCGCGAGGCACGGGAGTAAAGACGACCGATTCAACTCCACCGCGTTCACGAGCTTCGGCGACGAGTGGTCAGGCAATCGATGGGGCTGGTGGATCTCGCGATCAACTGACGAACCAAGATTCGCAGCCCGCGTTTCCGACATTCCAGCCTTCACGTCCTGGCAGCTCGATCGCTTCCACGAGATCTCGGCCATCGTTGTTGGGATGGGTGCTGGGTGGGGTTGGGCTCGCCGCGGTCGCGATCAGCATCATCATTTGGCAAGTCGCGGCGGCGGTAGCACCGAAGGGCGCCTTGGTTATTCGAGTTGCGGCCACGGACCTCAAGCGAGTTACGGTGGATGTGGGAGGGAATTCCCAGTCCCTCGACGCTCAAGGAGAAGTCGCGGTCGACTTGCCCGCTGGCCACTATCAAGTGCGAGTTCAAGCACCCGCTCATGAACCATTCCTCGCAAAGCTCGAAGTAACGGCCAGCAAGTCGCAAGTCGTGCGAGCGGTACTGCGACCGATTGCTCGGGTGACGATTACTTGCCCTGGAGATCGTGCACAAGATCTAGTGCTGACGTTTGATGGAGAGACTCATTCCATACCACCCAGTGGTTCACTCGTTCTGGCTTGCGACGTGGGCGAACACTTGGTGAAGGCGAGTCAGGGGGAATGGAGTTTTGAACGATCCGTAGTCGTCACGGCTAACCAAAATCGGCTGGTCGCGATACCTGGTCGGGGTGAGCAACGACTGCATGGGACTTGGATTGGCAAGGTGGAAATCGACTCCGATGCGATGAATGCCAAGCTACGCGAGTTCGAAGCGAACCCGTTGCAGAAGCTGTTGTTTCAGGGCATCTCCGCAAGTTTGGCTTCGGGGAAGCTGGAACTAGGATTTCTGGAACACGGAGAATTCTCGGTTGATCTTCAGATGGGGCCCCTATCCACGAAAGCAACGGGAAACTGGCGAGTGGTAGAGTCGTCGCCGACGGGGGTGACCGTGGAACTTCAGCCGAAAACCGGACCGAGCGACACTCGCCGTCTCCTGTTTATCGACGACGATACCTTTACCACGGATTTGCCAGGCGAGGCGCGTTCGCTGGGCCGTTTTCGCTGCGAGCGATTACGTTCAGCGGCCGCGACGCCTGACTCCGAGTAGTTACAGGGGTGGGGCGCAGCGACCTGCCGATCAATGGCTCCGATTCGATGGCTCTGATTTCTTGTCTTTTCTGACTTGCCTTTGGACAGGACAGTGCGAAGAATGACCGCGGCCTAGCAGGAGGCTGAAGCGAGCCAACGCTTCGTTAGCGTTTCGTTAGTGAACGACAATTCGTGGGGACTCCCAAACCTTTTTCGCAAAAGGAGGACCCACGGTATGGCGTCAGCGATCCGTAAGTCTTTGGTCGATCCGACCGAAGTTGGCATCTATCATTGCGCGAGCCATTGTGTGCGTCGCGGCAATGTCCAGGGTCGGGACACGGTCAGTGGACTCGACCGTACGCATCGTTCGCACTGGATTCAGAATCGGCTGGCGTCTCTCGCCAGCGTGTTTGCCGTGGAAGTGCTCGACTACGGCTTGATCGACAACTCGCTGCATACCCTGTTGCGAATTCGGCCCGATGTCACGATTGGCTGGTCGGACGAAGAGGTGGTGCGGCGTTGGATTCAGTTGAATCGCCGTCGTCTGCAATTGAAGCAGGAGCGTCTCTCCCGTAAACGACTCGACAAGCTGCTGGCGGATGGGGAGCGAGTGGCCGAGTTTCGGAAGCGGCTGAGCGACCTGAGTTGGTTCATGATCATGTTGAAGGAACCGATTGCTCGGGAGGCGAATCGGGAGGATGGCGTCTCGGGGCATTTTTTCGGCGAGCGTTATTGGTGTCGACGTTGCTGGACGATCGAGGAGGCGATGCAAGCGATGCTGTTTAGCCATACGAGTCCGGTGCGAGCGGGATTGGCGACGACGCCGGAGACGGCCGAGTTTTCTTCGTATCGGGATCGGTTGGAGGATCAGCGGGCCTGCGATAGGGGTGAAGAGTTCGGAGCAGGCTCATGCGGAGATCCAAGCGAAGGGAGGGACAAATGGGGACACAGTGAGTTTTTCATGGAAGTAGAAGGATCAGGCCGACGAGTGGAGCAGGAGGAACTGCCTGCCGCGAGTGACGATCGTGGGAAAGCTCAACGGCGAGCGGCCTTTTTGGCGCCGCTGCGGCTCGAAGGGGTGGGGCTGACCGGGTCGGGTTTGGATGAAGCGGCCGCGGGTCGACGATTGACCAACGACGGCTATCTCGACATCACTCTGAACCAGTACCGGGAGGTGATCGCCGCATGTCGGCAGTCTGCTGATTCTGGTTCAGGGGGCTCGGAAGGGACAGAGCGAGTCACCGCCGAGCGAGGAGGCGATAGGGATTGCTTGCCAGGAGGCGAGGAGCTTGATCATGGGGAGAGCGCCGGCGAATGTGGGCCGCTGAGTGACGACTCAGGGCGGTGGCGTGCTTCGATTCCGGCCGAGTTGCCGGTGGAGTTGGAGCGGATGGGGTTTGATCGAGTGCGTTGGGCCGAGTCGTATCGACGTAATGCTCGTCGGTTTGACCGGCTGACTCGCAAGTCGGACTCGCTGCGCCGAGACTTCCATCAGCGGTTGTAGGCCATGAGTGGCCGCAGCTCTTGCCCGTGGTGGATTATTGGATCGGAAGATGTTTGGCGTAGCAGGGGCGGGCGAGCACCGGAGCCCTTCGGCTTGACGAAGATAGATGGTTGACAAGTTGGTTTTTGGCTTGTCAACGATACCAAATCGACGGCTCGCTCCGTCGATCATGATCTCGCTGCGCGCTGACCTGCCAGGTAGTCGCTGATCGGCAGCGTGTGCCGACACAAAACGGGCTATCCACCACTCCTCCGCCCAATCTGCAACCAGTTTTCGAGCGGGTCGATTACGAACTTCCCCCAGTGCATTCCGCCTTAGACTGTCTGAAATGCGAGTCTTCGCGATTCGTGGCTTCGACCATAGACTGTCTGGAACTGGTGGGACAATTGAAGGCTGTTGTAAGGTTGTGGGCGTCGGTTCTCTTAGCCGAGATTGCTCTGAACGAAGACTGTCTTGAACGAAGACTGTCTTGAACGAAGACTCGGGCGATGGGCGTTCCCATTCGTCACGGCTCAGAGGCGATGCCGCCTTGCGTTTGCTCGCCTTCTACTGGCAAGACTGGCGTGATTTTGGATTCACTTGAAGTCCGATTCGCGCTCGGAGTCCCAGTGATGAAGACAACTTCACTCGACGAAAGCACCTTCCTTTAACGAGGTCAATTTCCTGCCGCTGCCGTTCTAAACTCGGCGAGCTCTTGCTTGACCGAGACGTTCCTTCAACGCTAGACGAAATAAGGCAGCCGGACGAAAAAACTACCAGCAGACCCACATGAAGGCATTGCGCGAGGACTCTGAAACCTGCCAGACTTGGTTCCAGAATCGACCTTGGCCCGGGAATGGCGAACGCCCAAGATAGCTCCTCGGCAAGGAGGTGTCTGATGTGGCGAGAACTTTTGCAACAAGGCAAAGACGTCATCCAACAGTTCTGCCGTCGGCTGCGAGGTGCGGACCGACGAGCGATTCAGGCGGAGGTCGCCACGGAGGTCTGCGGCGGAAGTCCGCGGCGCGCCGAGTCGATATTCGGCGGGTGTCGCCAGGCAGTGAAGAAGGGTTTGATCGAGATGGAATATCAGGTCGATCGTCTGCCCCATTTTGCTCGTCGCGGTCGACGGACCTGTGAAGCTCAGTCGCCCACTTTGGCTCGCGTGTCGACTTCATCGCGGATGGCATCGAGAGCTGGTGGCGATTGAGGCGCACAGTGCACCAGGGTGTAAGGAAGATCGTGATCGAGTTAGACAATGATCCTCACGTGCAGACCTACGACAGCAAGTAAAATCCGGTGGAAAGTTGTTGGAGCTGTCTGGAACGACACTGGAATGGGGCGCTGTTGACCGACGTGAACACCTCGCTGCTGTGGGCGCGGACGATGACTTGGCAGGGCCTTCATCCCAACGTGCAGTGGATGACCATAACCTACGAACGTGGAAAGCGCATGAGCCGCCAAGCGTTTGCTCCCCTGGCGCAACGCCTTCAGCGTTCCCAGACGCTCCCACGTTGGAGCGTCCTGATCGAACCGTTACGAGCAGGTCTGGCACCCGCGGCATAGAGACAGGCAGCCACGGCGCCTGCCACCGCCTCGTGGCACGGACAAGCGTTGCTCGTCTGCACTGCCGAAGGTCTGCTCGGAACCGACCGCTCCGCGCTACGGTCGGGCCGGCGTCGAGTGGGTTTGCTGGTAGTTTTTTCGTCCGGCTGCTTTATTTCGTCGTCGAGTTCGAACCCAAGCAATACAGATACTCAACTCGATTCCCCTCGACCTGCTTCGCAACTCGGGCGAAGATCTGCCCGCCGCAGATCGTAGGCGTTGCGAATGCCTCGTCGCCCAGCTGGTTTTCGCCTACCAGTTGAAAACTCGACGGGTCGGCTCGAAACACAAAGGTCTTTCCTGTCTCGTTCGTGGCGTGAATCAAGTCACCCACGAGCACAGGCGACGAACTGAATGTGCCGCCTAGTCGCCCTTTCCAAAGCTCTTCGCCAGTGTCTGATTTCCAGCACATCGCCACGCCCGCATCGAGTACGGCGAATAGGTGATTGTCACGTACCAACATGGATGGCACATACACACGGGTGTTGTTTTCCCAGGCGATCTTTCCGGACCCGTCAGCCGCCACGGCGGCCAGGTGATTGCGAGGATAACCGCCGCTCGTGAAAATATGCCGACCATCCGTGACCGTCGACGTCACGCATTCTTCGGTCGCGCCCGCGATCTCCCAGAGCGTCTTGCCGGTGGTCGGGTCCAGACTTGTCACCAGATTGCAGCCCGTCAGCAACAACTGCTCTTTTCCAGCCAAGGAAAACAGAATCGGGGAGGTATAGTTCGGCAATTTGGGCCGACTAATCTTCCAAACCTCCTTGCCCGTGACTCGATCCAACGCCGCGATCGCACCGGCTCCCTTGTGGTCAGCCGATACGATGACAAGTGAGCCGTAAATGGCCGGCGACGATCCGAAACCCTGATGCATCACGAAGTCCGAGATTCGCTCTTGCCAGAGCTGTTCGCCAGTCAAACTGAGCGCTGTCGTGAAGACAGCGCCCGAATTGACGAAATTCACGTACACTCGGCGGCCATCGCACGCCGGAGTGCTCGATGCTTGGCTCGACTTGGCGTTCCCTTTTGTCTCAAATCCACCGCGATGCACGATCGTCTTCCACAGTTGCTTGCCCGTGGTACGTTCGAGGCAGAGTACTCCTTGTAATTGCTCATGGGGTTCGGCGATCGCGAGAAATACGCGGTCGCCCACGACAGTCGCGGACCCATGCCCTCGACCGGGCACTACGCTCTTCCAAACCACGTTCTCGGTTTCGCTCCAAGTTCGCGGCACTCGCGGGTCAGCGGCAGCAACGCCGTTCCGCTGGGGACCTCGCCACCAGGGCCAATCGTTCGGGCCGTGGGTAATCGGTTCTAACTCCGCGCCCAAGACAGCTCGTATTCCGCCAGTCGGAACGAGCTGAACTCCTGTGAATAAGACGAATGCGAGAATCGTCGCGAGACCACGCGTCAAAGCCGATGTGGAATAAACAGGCATGGAAGTTATCTCTCGGAAGAAGGTGGCGCCAGCGGCCACTCGTATTACTGCTTCTTCGTCGGACCGGGACGAGTGGCCTGTTTCGTCCCTGCCGCCGGCGCGGAAATACGTTCCTCCGTCGCGGGTGCGTAGCGTTCAACCACCTTCTTATAACCGAGCGGAGTGGCCGGTTCCCAGAACTCTCTGGCGAAAATGTTGATCTTGTCGATCGTTTCGTTCCAATTCACTTCCCGCTTCTCGAAGACAAAATTGGTGCAGGTAGGATTTCGCACCTCGTCGTAATTGCGGTCGAACAACGCCATGGCCTTCGGCAGAAAGTCCGTCTCGTCGATAATGATATGCAGCATCTTGAAATTCGCCGCATCGGTGCGCGACTTAGGCACCGCTTCCAGCCAGTATTCACCCTTTGAATCTTTCGGCGTAATGACGCGAATCCAGAATCGCTGCTTGATCTTCGCCGCTTCAGCGCCAAACATGAACGGGAGCGGACCATCCACAATCGCTCGCCCTTGCATGTCCGGCGGCAGCTCTGTCTGCATCAACTGCTTGCGCTGATGGTCGAAAGCAAAGACCGACTTGCCATCGCAGATCCACTGTTCGCCGCGATCCTCTGGCCGAGTCAAATACTGAGCTCGTTCTCCCGGCTTCTGCGCCGCCGTGTAGTGCAGCATCTGCTCGACCTTGAACAACCCCTTATCTGGAGCGGCGTATTTGATGACGCCCGTGCTCTGCGTCTTCGCCGGCATCTCGCCCGTCTTGGGGTCACGCGCCATGAAAACACCGTCGTATTCCCAGCGAGTGAACTTGCAGCGATACCGCTTGATCTTGCCACTCGACTCCTGCCAATATCCCAGCACCTGGTCCAGATACTTCTCGTGGTCGGGGGGGAGAGGAATCCATTTCGGCGCTTGAGGCATGGCGAATGCGCCGGGCGTGGCTTGCCTCAGCACCGGTTGACTCAAGGCCGGATTGCCACCCAATTCGCCCCCTGCTCCGCTCTGAGTTCCGACTGGCGTTCCGCTTGGCGTGTTGAAGCCAGTCCCTTGCGGCGCCGCCGTCGTTCGAGCAGGGGTCTTGCTCGCCCCTACCCCCTGCCCGGAAAGCTGAGACTGACCAGCCGCTCGGGGCGAGGCGCCAGGGGCGGCCGTGCCGCCGACATTAGACGAAACAGGCGCGGGACCGTAAGTTCTTGAGCCCGACGTGCCGCTGGTCGTCCTCTTGGTTGTCGCCGAATTCGGCGCTGGAGTGCTCTGAGTTTGGGCCGATACGGGAACTGAAGCCACGGTAAAGCTCAGTCCCAAACAGGCTACCCAAAACATGGCGGTCGCGGCGTGACGCATCTTCATAGTCTCCTCCCTGAGACGCCCAGCAATGGTCCGGCGCGAATCATAGCAAGGGAGGGGGCTGCGACCTAGGTCATTTTTTTCCCGTTGACCTGGGCAAGAAGCCCAGTTAGGCATGGTAAACTGAACGTCCCGCCCCCAGAATTCTCACCTCCTTACTTTCCGCAGGGCAGCTTCCTGGCCTGAGCCGAGGCTTTTGATATGTTCCGAGTTCGACAATTCCAGTTCACGCTTTCATGCCTGCTCGTTCTCTTCGGTCATCAAGCCCTTCAGGGGCGAATGTCTCCGCTATTCGCGGCGGACGCTCAGCCTGCCGCCGCCAAGATCGTCTTCAACCGCGACATCCGTCCCCTCCTATCGGATGCATGCTTTCATTGTCACGGTCCCGATTCAGCCAATCGCAAGGCAGGACTGCGACTCGACCAGCGTGAGCATGCAATCCAGCCGGCGGAGTCAGGCGAGACGGCCATTGTTCCCGGAAAGGCGAATGCCAGCGAGTTGCTCCGTCGCCTGACGAGCGCCGACGCCTCCGAACGCATGCCTCCTCCCGAGTCCGGCAAATCCCTCACGCCGGTCCAGATTGAGTTGTTGCGGCGTTGGATCGAGGAAGGGGCGGAATACCAGGGACACTGGGCGTTTATCGCGCCCGAGCGCGTGTCGCCGCCAACCGCGGCCAATTCGTCATGGCCTCGCAACGACATCGATCGCTTCTTACTGGCTCGTATGGAGCGAGCAGGACTCCGACCAAGCGCTGAAGCCGACCCGGTGACCTTGATTCGCCGAGTCTCGTTGGACCTCACAGGCCTACCGCCTACCCCCGCCGAAGTGGACGCATTCGTTCGCGACCACTCTCCTCAGGCCTACGAGCGCCTGGTTGATCGACTCCTCCAATCGCCTCGTTACGGCGAACAAATGGCCCTCCAGTGGCTCGACTTTGCTCGGTATGCCGATAGCAATGGTTTTCAGATCGATAGCAGTCGTTACCAGTGGCCTTGGCGCGACTGGGTCATCCAAGCATTCAATCGGAATCTGCCGTTCGACCAATTCACGATCGAACAACTCGCGGGCGATCTCTTGCCCCAGGCAACCACCTCGCAAATCATCGCCACCGGATTCAATCGCAATCATCGATTGAATGGCGAGGGGGGGATCATCGCGGAAGAGTGGCGAGTGGAGACGGTGATCGATCGCGTCGAAACCACAGGGCTCACTTGGCTCGGGCTAACGCTGAATTGTTGCCGTTGTCACGACCATAAGTACGATCCGATCTCGCAGCGTGAGTTCTACCAACTTTACGCATTCTTCAACAACGTTCCGGAGAGCGGGACGTTGCAAGGAGAATCGAAGAACACCGACCCAGTGCTTGTAGCCCCGACTCTCGAACAAGAAAAGCAACTGGCCGAGGCGGAGGCGGCGATTGCGGCCGCCGAGTCGCGAGTCGCGGAACAGGTTGCCCGCCTGCCGGAACTGATCGCCGCTTGGGAACCTCAGTTTCGCAAGCAGATTACGGACCAGGCGACTGCTTGGACGGGACTTGATCCCAACTCCGTCAAATCGCTCGGCGGGGCCACGCTGACTCGCCAACCCGACGGGACCTATCTGGCTAGCGGAGTCAATCCAGCGAATGACGTCTACGAAGTCGCCTCGCCGTTGCCAGCAGGTTCGTTGTCGGGCGTGTTGCTCGAAACATTTCCCGACGCGAGTTTGCCGAACCAGAGTCTTGGTCGTTACCCCAACGGAAACTATGTGTTGACGAGGGTCGAGGTCGAGGTACGAGCGACCAGCTTGAGTCAACCGCTGATCGGGCTGGTGAAGCGAGCGGAGGCCGATTACTCGCAGAAGGGTTGGGAGATCGACAACGTCGTGGGAGGAAATCGGGCGAAGGGATGGGCCATTGATGGGAATGATCCCGACAAACGACTGCCGCGGCGTGCCATGTTCTTGTTGGATCGACCCCTTACCGCGCCCGCGGACGCTACATTGATCGTGAGATTGCATCACGAGGCGATCAATCAGCACAACATTGGCCGCTTCCGACTCTCGCGAACTTCACTCCCCGTCGGCGCCGTGTCGCTGCAAGGAGCAACGATCCCGGCGACGCTCGCCGCCCTCCTGGACGTTGAGCCGACGAAGCGAACGGAGACTCAGAGGACTGAGTTGGAGAAGTTCTTCCGCGCGAATGTCGACAGCCCGATCAAGCGAGCCGAGAGCGATGTCGCAGCGGCCCGCGCAGCGCGTGAATCGCTGAAAAAGTCGTTCCCCAGCGTGATGGTCATGAAGGAGCTCGATAAGCCGCGCGACGCGCATTTTCTGATCCGAGGACAGTACGACAAGAAGGGCGATTTGGTTACCGCTGGCTTACCCGCCGTGTTTCCCTCTTTGCCCGAGGGAGCGCCGATGAATCGCCTCGGACTCGCTCGCTGGGTCGTCGACCCACGGAATCCTCTCACCGCTCGCGTCTGGGTGAATCGAGCCTGGGAGCGGTTCTTTGGCGCGGGGCTGGTGAAGACGACGGAAAATCTTGGGTCGCAGGCGGAGTACCCGAGTCATCCCGAGTTGCTCGATTGGTTGGCCTGTGAATTCATGCGGCCGCAGGCGTCGCCGGCGGTGGCGGGCGAGCCGGCTCAACCCTGGGACATGAAGGCCATCCAGAAACTGATCGTGATGAGCGCCGCGTATCGACAGTCGTCGCGATCGACGACCGAGGCGCTGCAGCGCGACCCCGAGAATCGGTTGTTGGCCAGAGGGCCTCGATTTCGGTTGCCCGGCGAATTGGTGCGCGATCAGGCGCTCGCCGTCAGCGGTCTGTTGGTCGAGAAGATCGGTGGACCGAGTGTTCGGCCCTACATGCCCGATGGCGTTTGGGATGAGACGAGCGTCTACGGCGATTTGAGAAACTACAAGCACGACCAAGGGGACGGACTGTACCGTCGCTCGTTGTATACCGTCTGGAAGCGGACCGCCGCTCCCCCCACGATGTTGCTGTTCGATGCTCCCAATCGCGAGATCTGCACCGTCAAGCGTTCTCGGACGAATACCCCGCTCCAGGCGCTCGCGCTTCTGAACGAAATCACCTTCGTCGAAGCGGCTCGCAAGCTGGGAGAACGCATGCTGTTGGAAGGAGGCGGTGACGTCGAGTCGCGAGTGGCCCATGGCTTCCGCCTCGTCACGGGACGCACTCCCTCGGCCGAAGAGCTGCGTGTTTTGGTCGACGGTCTCCAGCTTGATCGGGAGCGGCTACGAGCGAAGCCGGAAGAAGCCGCGAAGTTAGTCGCGTTTGGTCAATCAAGGCCAGCCGCGAACCTTGATACCATCGAACTGGCCGCCTACGCCTTGGTGGGCAACATCTTGTTGAATCTGGATGAAGTGGTCACCAGGGAATAGCGCTCAAGGAAATTGCCGATGCGAAGCGAAGAATTGCTGTGGAATTCGAATCGACGCACGTTCTTGGAACGCAGTGCGTCGAGGATTGGATTGGCTGCGTTGGGGGCTCTATTGGCGGAGTCCTCCGGCGCCGGCGCTCAAGCGCGCGGCGCGGATCGGAGTGCTGGGAATGCCTCGGGCGGGACGGCTCGCGAGCCGCTGGGGTTGCCGGGACTGCCTCATCACGCTCCCAAAGCGAAACGGATCATTTACCTGTACCAGTCCGGCGCACCCTCGCAGATGGACTTGTTCGACCCCAAGCCCGCGATGGAGAAGCGGCGCGGCGAGGATTTACCTGCTTCGATTCGCATGGGGCAGCGACTGACCACCATGACCTCGGGGCAAGCCAAGTTTCCCGTGGCGCCATCGATCTTCAAGTTTGCGCAGCATGGGCAGTCGGGCATGTGGTTCAGCGAGTTGCTGCCACACATGGCGAAGCAAGCGGATCGATTCTGCATGATCCGCACCATGAACACGGAAGCCATCAACCATGACCCCGCAATCACCTTCGCGCAAACAGGTTCGCAGTTGGCGGGCCGTCCGAGTATCGGATCTTGGGTCGGTTATGGGCTCGGCAGCGAGAACCGCGATATGCCCTCGTACGTCGTGCTGACGTCGTTTGGCAGTGGGCGTCCGGATGATCAGCCGCTCTACGATCGACTGTGGGGCGCGGGCTTCTTGCCGTCCAAGCATCAAGGAGTCAAGTTCCGCAATCGCGGCGACGCGGTGCTGTACCTGTCGAATCCTCCGGGAATGGACCGCGAAACGCGTCGAGCGACGTTGGATCGACTGGCCGCACTGAATCAAAAGCGTTTCGAGGCCTTGGGAGACCCCGAGATCCAGACTCGAGTCAGTCAGTACGAGATGGCGTTTCGGATGCAAGCCAGCGTCCCGGATCTGCTCGACCTTTCCCAAGAGCCCGCGCACGTGCTGGAGCAATACGGGCCCGATGTGCGGCGGCCCGGAAGTTACGCGGCGAACTGCCTATTGGCGAGGCGACTGGCGGAACGAGATGTTCGATTCGTCCAATTGTTTCACATGGGGTGGGATCATCATGGAAATTTGCCCAATGCAATCCGCGGGCAATGCCGTGACACCGACCAAGCGACCGGGGCGTTGTTGAACGATTTGGCGCAACGCGACCTCCTGAAAGATACGCTCATTGTGTGGGGAGGCGAGTTTGGTCGCACGATCTACTCGCAGGGGGCGCTGACCGAAACCAACTACGGACGCGATCACCACCCACGTTGCTTTACCATGTTGATGGCAGGAGCCGGCATTAAAGCGGGCGTCACCCACGGCGAGACCGACGAATACTGTTACAATGTCGTCAGAGATCCCGTACACGTTCACGACTTGAACGCGACCATCCTGCATCTGTTGGGAATCGACCATACTCGACTTACCTACCGTTTCCAGGGACGCGATTTCCGTTTGACGGATATTCACGGTGAATTAGTACAGCCGGTACTCGCCTGATCACCCTCCACCGATACACCACCCCTGCCCCGCCCCTCCGCTCAACCCGCCCCAGCACTCCTTCACGCTCGCACTTTCCCTCCTTCTTTTGCCTCACTACTGGCCGGGAGGCCTCGCCATGAACCTCTTCCCCGCTCACAGCATCGGGAGTCGTTTACTTCGATCGCAGAGTTGTATCGGTCGACGCCAGGATGAGCGATCGAAGTTGTCGGCTAAACCACTGACCATCGCAGGAGTGCTCAACGGGCTGTTCGTCGGTTTGATTATCGCCGCGGCGATCGTAGGAGGCGGGCTCCACGACTTGAGGGCTGACGAGATTGTGCTGCGGGACCAAGAACTCCCGACGCGACTGACCGTCGGCTACGCCGTCCGTCTAGTCGATATGAACGCCGACAAGCGACTTGATATCGCAATCGTCGACTCTGAACGTATCTTGTGGCTCGAGAACCCGAATTGGAACGAGCATGTGATGACGGGACCGGGCCAAACGAAGAAAGACAATGTCTGTTTCGCGCCGCATGACATTGATGGCGACGGTCAGGTCGATTTCGCGGTGGGAGCTGATTGGCGTCCCTTCGACACGATGACAGGCGGCACGATTCAATGGATTCGACGCGGTTCACAGCCGACCGCGCCGTGGTCGGTCCTGCCGATTGGCGAGGAGCCGACGGTCCATCGGATGCAATTCGCCGATTTAGATGCCGATGGCAAAGTCGAGTTGATCGTTTCTCCGCTGATGGGACGCGGCACGACTCGACCTCATTTCCAGGAGCGAGGCGTGCGGCTGTTGTCATACAAGATTCCCGCTGATCCGGTGGCGGGCCCGTGGACTCCCACGGTGATCAACGACGAATTGCACGTGTCGCACAACATTGTCCCGACCGATATGGATGGCGATAGCAAGCTCGAACTGCTGGTGGTCAGCTTCGAAGGAGTACATTTACTGGAACGCGGCGAGGGAGGCTGGCGACGCACTCGGATCGGCACTGGGAACCAGCAGACGATGCCGAATCGCGGAGCGAGCGAGATCAAGCGAGGCATGCTGGGAGCTCGCGATTACATCGCCACGATTGAACCTTGGCACGGCTCGCAGGTTGTGGTCTACACGCGTCCCGAAATGCCTCGTCCTGCCGAAGGCGACTGGCTGTGGCAGCGACAAGTGATCGACGACAAACTGGCATGGGGGCACGCCGTGTGGTGCGCGAATTTAGACGGCGATCCCGAGGAGGAGTTGATTATCGGCGTGCGGGATGACGCCAGTCCGGAAAATCGACGAGGGTTGCGGGTCTACGATCCCGAAGCCACGATGGGCTTGTCCTGGAAGCGGCAAGTGATTGATCCTGGCAGTGTCGCGATCGAAGATCTGGCCGCTGGCGATCTGAATGGCGACGGCCGCGTCGACATCGTCGCCGTCGGACGACAGACGCACAACGTCAAGATCTATTGGAACGAAACCAAGTAGCCTGGGCGTCGCTGCCCCGGTTATACTCACAACGATCTTTATCCTGGAACCATTCGAAGTCCTTTTGATTGAGGCGGAGTTCAACCGAAATGAAATCACGTTTTCTCGCAGTCGCTCTGGCGAGCGGCCTTCTACTCTCGGCGGCCTTCGGCATTGCCTATCAGGCCCAGCGACCGGGGCCGGCGATGACCGCCGCCGCTCAGCAGTGGCTCGCGAGTCTTTCGGCCGAACAGCGTTCGAAGGCGGTGATGGACTACGACGCCCCCCAACGACTCGATTGGCACTTCATTCCGAAGGCCTCGCGCAAGGGACTGCAGATTCGCGAAATGAACGATGCTCAGCGTCAAGCCGCTCGTACGCTGTTCCGAGCGTCGCTCAGCGAGATTGGCTATGGCAAGGCCTCGCGAATCATGGAGTACGAAGCGCTGCTCAAGGAATTGGAGAAGGCCAAGACCAACACGCCGCTGCGCGACACGGAGCGTTACTACTTCACCGTGTTCGGACAGCCTACCGACTCCGGCAAGTGGGGTTTGAGCATCGAAGGGCACCACATGTCGTTCAACTTCGTGGTTGAGAAAGGCAAAGTGATTTCTTCGAGTCCGAACATGTTTGGGGCGAATCCCGCGGAAATCAAGAACGAAGCGCTTCCCGGATTCAAGGTCGGTTCACGGCTGCTGGCGAAGGAAGAACAACTGGCCTTCGATCTGTTGGCGTCGCTTAACGCCGACCAACGCAAAGTGGCGGTGATCGCTGAAAAGGCTTTGGATGAAGTTCGGTCGGCCGGCGCGCCGCAGCCTCCCGTGGATGCACCAGCCGGTATCGCGGCTGCTAAGCTGAATGACTCGCAGAAGAAGATCCTCGAGTCGCTCGTTGCCGCTTACGCGGAGAATATGCCCGACGAAGTGGCCGCCGAGCGACTCTCGTCCCTCAAGAATGGCGGGCTCGACAAAGTCCATTTCGCTTGGGCGGGTGCGGACAAGCCGGGCATCGGACATTACTACCGAGTGCAAGGCGAGGCGTTTCTGATTGAGTTCGTGAATACTCAGCCAGATGCCGCGGGTAATCCCGCGAACCACATCCACTGCACTTGGCGAGATCGTCGCGGCGACTTTGCGATTCCCTTGAAGTAAGTTGCTCGACTCGTCATGCCCGCAACGGATCGTATCAAGTGGGATGAGAAGTACTCGCGCGGCGACCACGCCGGAGAAGCGCCGTCGCGAGTACTGGTTGAACTGAGCAAGTGGATTCCCGCCAGCGGGCGAGCGCTTGAAATCGCGGGGGGGGGCTGGCAGGCACGCGTTGTGGCTTGCCCAACACGGACTCGACACCACCCTCGCCGACATCTCGCCCGTGGCGCTGGAAATGGCTCGCCAACGAGCGGGTCGGCAATCGCTGGCGATGCAGACGTTGGCGATCGATTTAGAGGAAGAGTCGTTCCCGGCTGGGCCTTGGGATCTGATTTTCTCGCATCACTATCTTTGGCGGCCGCTCTTCGCGGTGTTTCCTTCGGCGCTCACGCCCGAGGGAAGGTTGGTTGTCATTCAACCTACAGTTCGCAATCTGGAGCGACACTCGCGCCCACCCCGCCCGTTCCTGCTGGAGGAAGGTGAGCTTTTGTCGCTGGTGCAGCCCTTGGTCGTCGAGCATTACGCCGAGGGGTGGAATGTCGAAGGGCGGCATGAAGCCGTCGTGGTGGCTCGCCGTTAAATCTCACGGCGAGTGTTCAATTTCCCAGTCCGTACAGCCGATAGACTCCGAAGGGTCATATACTTGACTATTGTGATTATCATTGTTATGATTCCAGGGGTCGAGAGGCAGGCGACGTCTGGATCAGGACGTTTGGCCGGCGGAGGTGGGCCGCTGGTCGACGTCCTTGGGGCGAGTTGTTAATTCTCGAAGAGTTTGTGGGTGTCGCGGTGGCGAATACAGTGGAAGCAGCTCAGTTACAAGATCGCTCCAGTCCGGATGGCTCGGGTTGGCAGCCGCTCGAGTTGACGCCGGAGTTACAGGCGGAGTTACTTGAGCGGAATGACGCGTTGGAGGGGGCGACTCCGCAGGCGATTCTCCAGTGGGCGACCGATCGTTTTGGCGACAAGTTCACGATGGCGACGGCGTTTGGTCCCGAGGGCATGGTCTTGATACACATGCTGGCGGAAATTGCCCCGCGAACTCGGATCTTCAACCTGGATACGGGCTACCAGTTTCAAGAGACGCTGGAATTGCGAGAACGAGTGAAGGTTCGGTATGGGATTGAAGTCGAGATGCATCGGCCGGAGCTGACGGTCGAGCAGTATGAGGCGTTGAATGGCGGTCCGGTTTACAAATCCAATCCGGATCAGTGCTGCGCGGATCGAAAATTAGCCGTGCTGAAGCGGTCCGTGATCGGAATGCATGCCTGGGCCAGTGCGATTCGTCGGGACCAAAGTCCAGATCGAGCGCAGGCGCCGATCGTGGGTTGGGACAAGAAATTCAATTTGGTCAAAGTGAGTCCGCTGGCGAATTGGACGAAGAAGGACGTGTGGAAGCTGATTACGGATCAAGAGATTCCGTATAATGTGCTGCACGATCAAGGATATCCAAGCATCGGCTGCTGGCCTTGCACGCGAGCGGTGATGTTTGGCGAGGACGAGCGGGCGGGACGTTGGAGTGGTTTCAAGAAAACCGAATGCGGACTGCATTCGATCGAGGAACCGCCGGCTCGCGATAAGGGAATGGGGCTGTGAGTTTTCCGGCCAAGACCGAATATGCATGTCTCGCGGTTCTTGAGTTGGCCAATTGGTATACGACTCAGGAGCCGGTGCGAGTCAAGGCGATCGCCGAGCGGCAGGGGGTTCCCTCGCCATTTTTGGTGCAAATCCTGCTGCAATTGAAGAGCGCCGGGATTGTCGAAAGCACCAGGGGCGCGGCGGGCGGTTACCGACTGGTGCGCGACCCTGCTCAACTGACCCTAGGCGAAGTCGTGTCGATCATTGAAGGGGGCGCCTGCGAATTGCGCAGCAACGCGACTCGCAATACTTCGGCCGTACGGGTATTGTTGGACGTTTGGCAAGAAACCGAGTCGGCTCGCCGCGACGCTCTCGCTGGAGTGACGTTTGCTGAATTACTGGATCGAGTCCGAGGGCGGTCGGAATCGATGTACTATATTTGATTCCGGAGGTTGGGCTCGATGACGCACGCTTGGCATGATGTGGTTCCTGGGAAGCGCTTGCCGCTTGAATTCACGGCCGTGGTGGAGATTCCCACGGGTTCGAGCGTGAAGTACGAGTTGGACAAACTGACCGGTTTGCTGCGGTTGGATCGCATTCTTTTCTCGGCGGTCTATTACCCAGCGAATTACGGGTTTATTCCTCAGACGTTGGCCGAGGATGACGATCCGCTGGACGTGCTGGTACTGTGCCAGGAGCCGTTGGCCCCCCTGACGCTGGTGGACGCCCGAGCCATCGGATTGATGACGATGCTCGACAGCGGCAAGATGGACCACAAGGTTTTGGCCGTGGCGATCGATGATCCCGAGTACAACGGGTTTCGCGAGTCGTCTGAACTCCCTCCTCATCGGCTGCATCTCTTGCGACGCTTCTTCCAGGACTACAAGACTTTAGAGGGAAAGTCGGTCGAGGTGGACGAGTTCCAAAGCGCTTCCACGGCCCTGCCAATTATCGAGGCGGCGTTGGCTCGATATAGCGAACAGCGTCGACGGGGATTTCGGTAAGGCTGGCTGGCGATCAAGCCAATTTTCCCGAATCGGCAGGCTTCGCGGGCGGCTCTGTCTCAAGATGTGCGGACTATTCGGTCGATGACGATCAAGCGTTCCGTGCGTATTGCGCGGATGATGGCGGGTGGGTTGGGTGGAACGCGTCCAATCTCCCGCCGGTTCGCTCCTCGTTTCCGTCCGCAGAAACAAGCATGTACGAGACGTTTTTCCGCATGCGCGGCCGCCCCTTCCTGGCGTCGCCGTCGATTGATCGCTATTTCCCAGGCCAGGCTATCGAACACGCGCGACAAACGCTCGGTCGTTGTCTCGAGCGGTCGCAAGGCCTCGGACTACTCGTCGGACCGACGGGGACGGGCAAGACGCTCGTCTGTCAATTGCTCGCGGACCAACTGAAGAGCTGCTTCCGAGTAGCTCATTTGGCGAACTCCCGTTTGAGCACGCGACGCTTGCTGTTCCAGAGTGTTCTCTTCGAGTTGGGACTCGCGTTTCGCGACATGGACGAGGGCGAGATGCGCTTGGAGTTGTTGCGGAGCATTGAACCCTCGGTCGAATGTCCTCAAGGGTTGCTGCTCATCGTCGACGAAGCACAGTCGCTCCCCTTGCGAATACTGGAAGAACTGCGAGCGTTAACGAACGTCGTGCGGAATGGCCAGTCGCGAGTCCAGTTGGTGCTGGCCGGCGGCCCCGCGCTCGAGGAGCGGTTCACACACCCCAAACTCGAATCGTTTAATCAACGCATTGCCGCTCGCTGCTACCTCCAGCCGCTCCATCGGGCCGAGACGTTTGCGTACGTCCGTTCGCAGTTAGCCGCTGTTTACACGCCTTCCGAGCAACTGTTCACCGACGGCGCGCTGGAGGCCGTGCACCGGGCGACCGATGGCGTTCCCCGACTGATCAATCAAGTGTGTGACCTTGCGCTTCTGTTGGCATGCCAAGCTGGACGTCAGTCGATCGATGCCAGTGGTATCGAGGCGGCTTGGGCCGAACTGCAACAACTGCCAGCGCCTTGGCAGAGCTCGGAACTCAACTCAACGGCTTCTTCCCCAGCGAACTCGCACGACAGGGGTTCCGTCAGCGTGATCGAGTTTGGCGAATTAACGGACGAACTGTCGCCGGTTGAAGATCTCCTTTCGACCCCTGCGAGTCCAGATCATAGTGAGATTCCGCGGCCGATCGCGACTGAGGATCCACTGGCGGCATTCACGACCAGTCCGTGTGGTCCTTCGTTCGCGGCGATTTACCCTGGTAGTGAGTCGGTCTTTGTCGATTCTTCCCTGCCAGTGCCGGGCGTCTCGACGTCGGTCATTGCTGCTCCTTTGAGCTCGGCGTACGTTGAGCCACAGCCGCTTGGGAAAGAACCGATGGCGGATTCGCCGGCGAAGAATGAGCTGCCAGCTAAGGAGCCGCCGACAAAGGAGCTGTCATCGATGGAGCTGTCATCAATGGAACGACTCTTTGGCGGCGACTTTTTCGAGGAGGAGGCCGTGGTCGATCGTTTTTCGCCTCGATCGTTCCCGGCCATCGAGTCGCGCATTCGCGTGTCGTGCGCCGAGGGCCGCGAAATGGCTTCTCTCTTAGCGAACTCGCCGGCATTGTCTACCTCGTCTGCCTCGAAGTTGCGTGACGAAGCGAAGTCGGCGGCTGCGCTGACGTCATCGAGTGGCGGAAAGGGAACGACGCTCGAGGCTCGCGTGGAATCGCGGCGTGAAATACCCAGCGATCCAAGGCAGCAGGATTCCGTAGACAGCGCCGAGGAGCAGTTGCTCAAGGCGATTCGATCGCTTCCACCCGTTGATGATCCTCGCCGTTGGCCGACTGGCGGAGTATCGGTGTTGGATGCGGCGACCATCGGCCCCGAGAGCTTGGTCGATCCCGAACACATGTTGCCCGTAACGCCATCGCGAGTCACAATGGAAGCGGCGGTTTACTCGCCTCCGTCGAATTCAGCTCCACGCCCACATCTCTCGACGCTCCCGATTGATGATCGAGATCTGTTGGTGGTCCAAGAAGAAAGCCAGGCCGCTGCGAAGCAGGCGAATGGGCCCGAGGGGCGAGCTGAGCGACGTGATTACCGACAACTTTTCTCGCGTCTGCGGCGCGGCTAGTCGCTGGGCGCCGTCGAGTACAGAGTGTTGAACGCCCGTGAGTGAATCGTCGCGTCTTTCATCGCCGCTTGCCGAACCTTTGCGGTCGGCGGCGCCGCGATGTCTGGTCATGGTCGCTACTTACAACGAGTTGGAGAACCTTCCGCACTTGGTGGAAGGAATCGAGCAATCGTTGCCTACGGCCGACATTCTGGTGGTGGACGATAACTCGCCGGACGGCACGGGCCGTTGGTGCGACGAGCGATCACGCCATGACGCTCGTCTGCAATGTCTCCATCGCACTGGCAAACAGGGGCTTGGCGCCGCGGTTCTCGCTGGCCTCGAGTACGCCGTCGAACACGATTACGACGTCGTGATCAACATGGATGCCGACTTGAGCCATCCCCCGGCGGTACTGCCGCAGTTAGTGGCGCAGCTCTTTCCCGCCCCAGACGCCGTGCCTCGCGAGGCAAACGATAGGCCGGCTGATCTGGCGATCGGTTCGCGATATGTTCGCGGAGGAGTGGTCGAGAACTGGCCCTGGCAGCGGCGTTGCCTGAGCTGGATGGTGAACTTCTATTCGCGCCATGTACTCCGGATACCTGCTCGCGATTGCAGCGGCGGTTATCGAGCGTATCGAGTTTCGCTGCTCAGGTCGTTCAACGCGGCATCCATGGAATCACGCGGTTATGCGTTTTTCGAAGAGCAACTTTGGCGACTGCATCGAGCGGGCGCGCGGATCGTCGAGACGCCGATTACGTTCGTAGATCGTCGAGCGGGCGAGTCGAAGGTGAACATGGGTGAAATGTGGCGTTCAGCGTTCTTCCTGCTAAGGCTAGGCCTAAGAACCTGGCTCACATCTTGCTAACCATCCAAAGTAGCCATCCGGAGTAGCCATCTCGCTTCGCGAGATGATCAGCCGCGCAGCGTACAAGCACCGCCCGCCCCCAATCCCCAGGGACTCAAGCCTTCGGTTCCTTCAAGTTGTCGTACCGACCGATTCTCTCGAGTTCCAGGATCAGGATGGCGGGCGTGCCAGGCCGTTCGTCGGGGCGTTTGGCGAGTAGTCGCAGGATCAAGTCGGAGAAGTCGGATTGGATCGAGATCGAGAACTCGCGGGGAGGCTGCGGAATTCTGTCGCGAACTTGACGCAGTAGTTCCCCGAATGACTCGCCGGTAAACGGAGGTTGGCCGGTGACAAGCCAGTAGAGCGTGGCGCCTAGTGAGTAGAGGTCGGCGCGGTGATCCACTTCACTGCCCGAATAAGTACGTTCGGGCGCCATGTAGGCGAGTTCACCGACGAAGCGTCCCGGTTCAGTCACCTGATCGCTAAGCAAGCCATCGAGCGCTTTGGCGAGCATGAGGTCGCCGAGCAGATAACGTTTGTCGCTCTTCCGACGCAGGATGTTCGTCGGCGTGAGATTTCGATGAACGACGTTTTTCTCGAAGGCATACTGAAGTGCGCGAGCCACATGGATCGCGATTCTCCAGGATTCGCGCCAGTCGAGCATGTTGTTCACGCCCACTCGCTGAATCACCTGCTTGAGACTCTCGCCGTCGATATATTCCATGGCGACCCAGCAAAAGGGGCCGGATTTGCCTGCGTTGAGGATCCGGATCAGATGATCGTGTCGGAGCGGCAGCATGGTCTTCATCGCGCGCACAAAGCGACGCTTTTGTTCGTCGAGGCGGATGAGGTCGGGGGCCAGCACCTTGATGGCGGCAGGCTCGCCGGTCTTGACGTCATGCCCCTGATAGACCATGCCGGAGCGAGTAGGGGTGATGATCCGTTCGACCTTGAAGGACGCCAGCGTTTTGCCGACAAGCTCGGTGAGTGGAGGTGGAGTAGCAACGGGTCGCTCAACGCGTTTTGGCGCGATGGTCGGTTGATCGAATGTTCCGACTTCAAAACGCAGCAGCGTGTCGCCGATCTGAATGACCGATCCAGAGCGCAGCGGAGTCCGCGAGACTCGTTGTCCGTTTACGTAAGTGCCCGCTGGCGAGCCTTCGTCTCGCACAAACGCTTGATCTCCTTCCCACTCCACTCGGCAGTGAATCCGCGAAACTCGAGGGTCTTGAATCCGCGTGTGACTGTCTCGTCCTCGGCCCACGATGAAGGGCTGACCGACCTTGAGGATGAAGGACCGCGAGTCGTTATCGGGACCACCTACGAGCGTTAGTTTGGGATCCATTACTCTTCCTTCGGCAGGTTCGAGGAGCTAGCGGCCCCAGTTTGTGAATCGTGCGGCGTCGGTTCAGGCGTCGAGTCGTACTCGGCGAGTCGGCGTTTGGCTTCCATGATCCAGACCGCTTGGCGACGAGCTCGTTCGTTGGCGGAGGAGGTGCGAGAGCGTTCTTCTTGGACGAGTTTCTCCGCGGCCACTCGACGCTGCATCTCCGCGCGATAAGCCACGGCGGTGAAGAGGTTGACGATCAAGAGCACGACAGCCACCGCGGTGGACACGCCGGCAAAGACAACGTTGTTGCGCAACCAACGGATCGTGAAGTAAAGTGCGTCGCCGCGTCGAGCTTGGACCGCTTCTCCTGCGAGAAATCGCTCCAAATCACGGGCGAATTCGGCGGCGGAGCCATAGCGATCGCGAGGCGACTTTCGCAGGCACTTGAGTGCGATGGCTTCGAGATCCGCCGAGACGTTGGGGTTGATAAGACGCGGGGGGGCGGGTTCGCGTTCCAACACTTGTACTAAAGTGTCGAAAGGATCGGCCGCGTGAAACGGCGCGCGCCCGGTAACCATGGCGTAGAGCACGGCGCCCAGCGAGTAAACATCAGACAGGATCGTCACTCCTTCGGGACGACCATCCGCTTGTTCGGGCGACATGAAGCCGGGCGTCCCGATCACTCGCCCCAAGGTCTCTCCAGAAGCCGCCTCCCCAGGCCTTTGAGCGACGCCGAAATCGGCCACATGCGGAACTCCCTTGCCATCAATCAAGATGTTCGCCGGCTTCAGATCGCGGTGAATAATCTGGCGTTCGTGGGCATGCTGGACTGCGTCCGCGATCAACCGCATCATTCTGGCCGCCTCCGCCGACGGCATTGGGCCTCGCCCAAGACGTTCCGCCAAGCTCTCGCCGTCGATCAGATCCATCGTGAAGTAGTGATATCCCGGAATCTCGCCGCAGTCGTGGACCGACACGATGTTGGGGTGGCGCAGGCGAGCGACCGATTCCGCTTCGGCGCGGAAGCACGATGTTTCCGCGGGCGTCGCCGACGAGCCGATGGCGACCATCTTGAGAGCAATGATGCGATTCAGGCTGATTTGCCGTGCGCGGTAGACAACTCCCATGCCGCCCCGCGCGATCTCGGAAAGCAGCTCGTAGTCGTCCAGCATACCAGCGCATGACGACTCTGCGACGGCGAGTGGAGAATCGCCGATCTTCTGGGCATTATCGCCTGGCGAGCTGAAAGTCGACGAATCGAGGAGTCCGTACGGATCGACCGCCGGAACTTCTTCTGATTCGCCAGACTTGCCAGAATACTCGCCGCGCGACGATGCTCTTCCCGCTGATGCGTCGTCCGCGAACGTCATGCCGCCCAGCATGGCAATTGCCAGTGAAGCGGTTGTGAATTCAACTTGAAACCGTCGCGAGTTGAACCGGCCGTAGGAAGGGGTGTTTACGACGAATCGTCCACGCAGCGGACAGACCTATCGCGTTCCGCCGGAGACAAAAAAAGCGGCGCCCCGAAGAGCGCCGCGCTGTGAAGGCATTGATCTTTTCACTCAACCTCGACTGACGAGAGTCAGGCGAGCATTACTGACCGCTTCCCAATCACTTACTTGGCGGCCGCGAAACGGCGGGCCACCTCGGTCCAATTCACGACGCTCCAGAAAGCGCCCACGTAATCAGCTCGGCGGTTTTGGTATAGCAAGTAGTAGGCATGTTCCCACACATCGAGTCCCAGGATCGGCGTGCGACCTTCCATGATGGGACTGTCTTGATTCGGAGTGCTTTCGACGAGCAGCTTGCCCCCCGAAACGCTCAACCAAGCCCAGCCGCTGCCAAACCGAGTCATCGCGGCCTTGGCGAAATCTTCCTTGAACTTGGCCAAACCGCCCAGGTCACGTTCGATGGCCGCGGCCAACTCGCCCGTGGGATCTCCACCCGCGTTCGGTCCGATAACGGTCCAGAAAAGCGTGTGGTTCGCATGTCCACCACCGTTGTTTCGCACCACACCGCGAATGTTCTCTGGCACCGCGGCCAAATCGGCGATCAACGCTTCGACGGTCTTCTGTTCGAGCGGCGTGCCGGCGATGGCGTTATTCACATTGGTGATGTACGCCTGATGATGCTTGGTATGGTGGATTTCCATGGTCCGCGCGTCGATGTGCGGTTCCAGGGCGTTGTAGGCGTACGAGAGCGGCGGAAGCGAGTAGGCCATGTGCATGCATCTCCGTAAAAAACTTGTTGGTAATCCGACTTTGTAGGGGAACCGCCCAGCGCCGGCAACCGAGGCCGAAAAGCCGAGACAGTAATCGATCGAGAATGGACGCCCCGCAACGTATTCCCTATACGGTTGGGACGTACCTTTTCAGCATACCGAATACGGGGGACGCTCGCGAGTGGCCACGAGGTTGCACGACCGGGCGCCAGACGCCAAAATCAAGATATTACCGCCTTTCGCAGCCCTCCCGAGAACTTCATGAAGATCGCGTACTTTGATTGTGTGAGCGGCATCAGCGGCGACATGACGCTTGGTGCACTGGTGGACGCGGGCGTCGATCTTCAGGCCCTCCAGGCGGGGATCGACTCGCTGGGATTCACCCCCGTCAAGCTCGTAGCGGCCGAAGTGAAACGCCATGGTTTTCGTGGCTTGAAGGTGAAGGTTGAGCACGAACCGGAAAAAGCTCATCGCCATCTTCACCACATCACCGACAGGATCGACGCCAGCACCGTGCTCTCGGTTCCTCAAAAAGACTTGGCCAAGCGTATCTTCACTCGTTTGGGTGAAGCCGAAGCCAAGGTGCACGGAACGACGTTGCGCAAAGTCCACTTTCACGAAGTCGGCGCCGTCGACTCAATCGCCGATATCATCGGGGCAGCCGTGGGACTCTCCCTGCTGGGAGTCGACCGCATCGTCTGTTCGCCCATTCCTCCGGGGTCGGGTTACATTCAAATTGAGCATGGCCGAGTGAGTGTGCCAGCGCCGGCCACGGCCGAGTTGCTGAAAGGGATTCCTCTGGCGACCAGCCCGGTGATCGCCGAACTGACGACTCCCACCGGCGCCGCGATTATGGCCACGGTTGCCGACGCAATCGGCCCTCTCCCACCCATGAAGATCGACACGATCGGTCTCGGCGCCGGTGACAAGGACTTTGCCGAGCAGGCAAATCTATTGCGACTGATTCTGGGACACACTGACGACCTGGCGCACACCGGCGACTTGGCACACACCGAAGATAACGGCTCGGCCGATCAAGTCTGGGTGCTTGAGACCAATCTGGATGACGTCAGCGGCGAAGTGATTGGACATACGTCGTCGTTGTTGCTCGAGGCCGGGGCGCTCGACGTCTATACGACGGCGATTCAAATGAAGAAGAATCGGCCAGGTGTCACCCTGACCGCGCTCGGCCATGTCGATGTCTTGGCGAAGTTGGAGGCAATCATCTTTCGCGAAACCAGGACGCTGGGCATTCGTCGCTGGATGGTCAGCCGCCATAAACTGGAACGCCGTGCTCATTCCGTCGAGACCCCGGTCGGCACGATCCTCGGTAAACTGGCCATTCTCCCCGATGGCACTCCCAGTTTTTCGCCGGAATTCGAAGCGTGTCGAGCTGTGGCGGCCGCGAAGAACGTGCCGATTCAGGATGTATACGAAGCTGCCATGCGAGCGTTCGTGCCGACGAGCTAGTGCGCCGGAGCCACTCCCCCAATTCACTCACCTCCACTTTCAGTCCAATCCTCCAAACTCGAGTTCAGTTCCTTCAGCCCTTTCGCGGAACAATCGCCATGCGTCGCCTCCTTGCGTGCCTCGTCCTGACCCTGTTCGCTACTGTTCCCTTCAAGAATGCTCCCGCGGCCGACTCGCCTCCCAAAGTGGTGTTGATCGCCGGTCGGCCATCGCATCCACCGCGGATGCACGAGTTCAACGCCGGTGTTCAGTTGCTGTCTAAGTGCCTGAAGGGGCAGTCAGCGATCAAGGTCGAGTATGTGCTGAATGGCTGGCCGGCCGATGAGAAGATCTTTGACGATGCCGCGGCCGTCGTCTTCTACATGGATGGCGGCGGTGGACACGAGGTGGTGAAGGAGAACGGACGACGTAAGCCCATCGTGGACGGCTGGGCCAAAAAGGGCGTCGGATTGGGTTTCATGCACTACGGCGTGGAAATTGTTCCCGACCAGGCAGGCGCCGAATTCAAGCGTTGGATTGGCGGCCACTACGAGCATATGTTCTCGTGCAATCCGATCTGGAGTCCTAAGTTCTCGCAACTGCCCAACCATCCGATCACTCGTGGCGTAAAGCCCTTCGAAATCAAGGATGAGTGGTATTTCAACATGCGGTTCGTCTCGGATATCGCGGGCAACGAGCCGACGACCGTCGACAACCTGAAGTTCACGCCGATTTTGGTGGCGAGTCCGTCGGACGAAGTGCGAAATGGTCCGTACGTTTACCCACGCGGCCCTTATCCGCACATTCAAGCGAACAAGGGGCGAGCGGAAGCCATGATGTGGGCGGTCGAGCGACCAGACGGTGGGCGTGGCTTTGGGTTCACTGGCGGTCACTTCCACGACAATTGGGGCAACGACGACTTCCGCAAGACGATCCTCAACGCCTTCCTCTGGTTGGCTAAAGTCGAAGTGCCCGCTCAAGGTGTCGAATCGACCGTGACTCCCGCGGACCTTGACGCCAACCTTGATCCCAAACCCGGCCCCAAACCCGCGAAGAAGTAGCCATGCCACACATTCGCCACCCTTCAACGCACGTTTCCAGCGCCTGGGCTCGCCGCACGTTTCTCCAAGCCGGCGCTTGGGCGCTCGGCGGTTTCTCCGCGTGGGGAGGCGGTATTTGGGGACAAGCAAACGCGGAATCGCCGGCCGCTCGTCCCGCCCCGGCAAGATTACCGACCAGTCTCGCGCCGGGAGAGACGTCGGTCATTCTGCTCTATCTGCATGGCGGTCCCTCGCAACTTGAAACGTACGATCTCAAGCCCGAGGCGCCTATCGAGTATCGCAGCGTCTTTCGTACGATCGCGACGAACGTTCCGGGAATGGACATTTGCGAGTTGTTTCCCCAGCAGGCTCGCATCGCCGACAAGTTCTCGCTGATTCGCTCGCTGAATCACGATGTGAATATTCACAGCGATGGCGGCATCGTGGTGCTCACTGGAAAACGTCCGTTAGTATTGGACCCCGCATCCCAGTCGAAGAGCGAGCATCCTGATTTTGGGTCGGTGGCGAGTAAATCGCTCGGCATGGGGAAAAGTTCCTTGCCGCCCTATGTCGCGATTCCTCGCCAACCTTACATGACTCGACCGGCTTACTTGGGGAGCCATCATGCGGCGTTCGAGGTGGGTGATCCTTCGACCGAAAACTATCGCGCCCCGCAAATCTCTTTATCCAAGTCGGATGTCCAGCGACTAGACGATCGTCGCCAACTGCTGGCTCGCATGGATCAGTTTCGCCGCGGCGCCGAATCGGATAGCTCGCTTGTCGGCGTCGACCGATTTCGAGAACGAGCCTTTGAATTGCTGACCAGTGTGCGAGCAGCGGAAGCGTTTAATCTCTCGCTCGAATCCGAGTCGCTTCGCGATCGTTACGGACGCAACCTCTGGGGACAAGGATGCCTGTTGGCTCGGCGGTTAGCCGAAGCCGGAGTGCCCGTCATCAGCCTGTTCATCGACACGCCGAAAAACGGCCCCGAATTCACCAACTGGGACGACCACATTTTGAATGCGGGTCGCCCCGGCCACTTTGGCGACTTTCTTAAGGTGAGGCTCCCCTACTTGGATCAATGTCTGTCCGCGATGATCGAAGATATCTTCGATCGAGGACTCGACCGAAAGATCCTGACCGTGGTAATGGGGGAATTCGGTCGGACGCCGCGGTTGAGTCACAACGCAAGCGGTACAGGGCGAGACCATTGGCCTCAAGCTTACTCGGCGCTCGTCTCTGGCGGCGGACTGAAGATGGGCCAAGTGATCGGCGCAACCAACTCGAAGGCCGAATATCCTGTTGAGCGTCCTTACAGTCCGCAAGATCTGTTGTCCACGGTCTATCGCCATTTGCGCATCGATCCTGCGACTCCCTTCCTCGACCTCGCCGGCCGCCCCACGCGTATCCTCGAATCGGGTTCGCCGATTCGAGAGCTGTGACGAGTAGCTTGTAATCCAAATATGCGAGTGCGGGCGATTGACTTCAAGCGTCGTTGTTGCTCGCTATCTGTGAGACGAGCGACTCGCTGATCGAGCGAGCTAGTTTGGCCGTCGAGAGTTCCACAATCGAGTCGTCATCATGACGTGCCAGCTATCGGTCGCCATTACCCGCGGTGGCCGAAGCAATATTACGTGACCAAGCTTCCCATTGCTCCATCTGGTCCATGACTTCTCGCCAAGTCTTGGGTGGTACATGCGTGGCGCCGCGAATGCGTACGGGCTGGTTACGAAATGTGTCTGCGCCAGGACGGTCTCCGAGCAAGAGTCCATGGACCTCCTGCAATTGCTCGATATCGGTGACGGCGTCGCGTATCTTGGCGAGTTCTCGAATAAGGACATGAAAATCTACCCTGTCATTCGTTGTCAGAGGCGTTTCGCTTGAAATACCACTTGGTACTTCTGATCGGGATCACACTTTGCAGGCAGAGGAACGAGCACAAAGTCGTCGGTGATCAGAGGCTTAAGCGATTGCCCCTCCAACAGTTCGACCGACTCAACTCGGTGAGGCAACAGGGCAAGGATCGGTCGACCGCCGCGCTGCGAGCCGTTCTTGTTGATCGTCTCGAAACTTGCCGCGCCACGCTGAGGCGTGATCGTCAGTGTGTACTTCTCGCCGTCCAGAGTGAGCGTCTGCTTCCAAGCGAACTCGCTCGGTTTCATTCGAGCTTCCCAGGCGGGATCGCCGTAGAATGCCAGCACGTCTCGATCGAACAACAAGCCGTTGCGCTGAAATTCACCGGGCGCCGTGTCGCGACGAGCGTCCTGGGGAAATTCGGTCTCGAGCTTGTACAGAAGCGCTTGCTGGTTCGCAAAGAAGGCCTCAGCCATTGTGAATCTTCCGGGTTGCTCCACGAAATAGTCGAGCATCCCCCAGCCGGCGTAACCAAACCAGGTAGGCACCGTGTAACCGACCATTTGATTCACGCCGGCACTCTTCATGAAGGCCAACGCCATCGCGTCCGGCCCATCGATATGCCCCATCAAGCAGTTGCCAACCGGCAAGTAAACCTTGGGGTTGTCGGATTTCACCGGGTGACGTTGACCGGATGTGTCGAGACCATACAGTTCACCCGCGGAACTGCGGAATTCTCCATTGCGGTAGGCGAACCCGATCTGCCAATCGCGCTCGGTCGCGTGCCCTGACGTGACGAACAGATCGGCATGATATTCATTCAACGAGTCGACCAGGGCTCGAGTGGTATCGGCGGGCCCTTTTCGCTGCTCGGCCGTTCCACCGGTTTCCTTGCGGACCATTTTTCCTTGTTTCAGTTCGCAGAACCACATGCCTTGGTCACACAGAGCCAACTCCACTTCGGTCCCCGCGGCGACTCGACGCACCTCCAACGGCTCGCGGTGGCTGGCGATCCGCAACGCTGTCGCTGCATCGTAGCCCGTCAAAATCCCCCACAGCACATCGGTATACGGGTCGTCGTCGAGTCGTCGCGTGAGTCGATGCACATCCGCGACAAACCGGCGATTAGCTTCGGAATGAGTCGCGACAAAGCACGCATACTTAGGACGCAGTTTGGCGAGCGGATCACGAACATCCGCCAACTGCTTGTATTCAATCACAGTTCCGCCATGCTTGGCGACGAGCGCCGCGACCACTTTACTCCACTGGCTGTCCTGTCGAGTCGGCTCGGAAACCACGACCGCATACGAGCCCGCTGGTTCGTCCGCTCTAACTTCAACTGGCGCCTGGGCCGCCAGGTGGGTCGCCAGAATCACGAGTGTCGTGGTGAGTAGCAGGAATCGATTCACGACCTTGCTCTCGCCGCTGGGTCGTTGGCTGCCTGGGCCGATATTCATCTGAAGAGACTCCATTGAGTAAGGATCATGCCGATCTGGCGGCGACGGATCGCCGTGGCACGTCGATCCTTAATCGTAAAGATAGCAACTGGCAACTCCGGCCGAGTCGGCTACGAGTGCTTTTTGGCGTCGAACGCGAGTTGTTGAATATCGTTCTCGGCCAGTTGGCGAGTGACAAGGACCGAACGGTCGCTGCGGAACGGCGTGGCTTGGCCCTCGCGCAACAAGATAAACTCGCCTGTCCCCTGCCCTGCCAGTTTTTGGACCAAGTCGGAGCGGTTGTCGAAAGCGGCCTTGAGTTTCTTGAGCGCCGTTTCTTCCTTCACTCGACCCAAGAACCAGGCTCGCACATTTTCGCGGCACTTATAGTCCAAGTCGCCGGGAGTTTGCGTGGCTAACATAATGCCAATGCCCGCCGAACGAGCTCGTTTGAGCAGATTTTCCATCGGGAGCTTGGTCGCTGGTTGTCGAACGGCGGGCAAATAGACATCCGCCTCGTCGAACAACAGGACGCATTGCAAACGATCCGACGGATTGCGACTCATCCAACGCACGACCGTCATCAAGAACTGAGCCATCCAGCACTCGGCGGCCGCGGCATCCCGCAGAAACTTGGTGCTAACCACGGTCAGGCGAGTCTTTCCTGTCGGCAGACTGCCGTCGCGGCCTAGCAGTCGAGTCATGTCGAGCGTCGCGTCGGTCGTGGATAACAGGGAGCGATGGCTGAGTTCCACGGTTTGCAGATCGCTCGCGAGCTTGCGGCAAAGTTTGGCATCGATCCAGCCGAGCGCCTGTATGAGCTGAGAATCTTGGTTGCCGATGTAGTCGGTCAGATGACATACGGTGATTGGCTCGCGCAACTCTCGACCTAAGAGCAGAATCGCCTGTTGCAGGACTGCGCAGGTCGTCTTGTGCGCGGCATTGCTAGGCTTGTAGCCCATCATCGCGGCCAGCGACTCGGTCGCCACTTTCGCTAGCGTCTCCTGTTCCTGTTCGTCCAGAGTCGCCATGTCGGAAGGAATCAACGAGATTCCCAGCGGGTTCCCTCGCGGCTCGCCCGGCGTGTAGACCACGACATCCATTTGCGCGCGTAGAGCCATTCGGCGAACTCGCATTTCTTCCGAGTCGCCTTCTCCTTGCCACGATTTGGGGTCCGCATAACCGCACAAGTCTCCCTTACGATCAATCAAGATCGCGGGCACCCCTTGCAGGGCGAGTTGTTCGATCAGATTGAGCGCCAACGTGGTCTTGCCACTCCCCGATCCACCCAGAAATGCGGCGTGCTGCGTCAACTCTTTCGGTTCCAACAGAACAGGCGTCTTGCGAAAATCGGTCGTGAGCCCCACTTGGAATGGTCCATTCGCCGCGGTCGCCAGTAATCTTATAGGCGGCGTCACGCTCGGCGCGACTGGTGGCGTCACCGACGACGCGACAGATGGCGTTACAGATGGCGCAGCCGGCGGCGCGACTGGATTTTGCACCTTGGTCGGTCGAGTAGCCGCGGCATTGTTGGTCAGAGGCTTCGCGGCGTTGTTCGCGGTTGCACCAGTGTTCGCTGTTGCGCTGGTCGGTCCCGGCGCGATGTTCGGCGCCCCGTCTTGGTCGAGCCCCAAGAGGTCGATCATCGGCTTCAGACTCGCCAAAGGCCGTTGTCGACGACGCCACTCCGCGAACGCAGGCTCGTGCTGGTGTTGCTGCTGGAATTCCTGGAAAGCCAACAATTGGCGCCAATGAGCATCCTCGCAGAGAATGCGTAAGCCCCCCTTCGCGACCAGATCACCCAGCAGCGTCGCCACCTGCGACTTTTCACTCTTGGGGTACGCCGCCGACCGCACGATGACGGGCGAGTAGTCGCCGACTCGCTGCAGAAACGCCTGCAATTGCTTGGCGAGTCCGCCGCCCTGAGTCCCACGATTGCAAATCGCAAATCGCAATTTCTTGCCAGGCGAATCGAGTCGCCCAGAAATCACGGCTTCGCGACCCTCGCGGTCGACGCTGAATTCCAGCGCGGGGTTCAGGTCGAGTCCACATTGTTCGATCGCCCAACCCAACAGTTCCGCCTGCTCTTCCTCGGACTCGGGGACGATGCGACCCGCGCCCGGCTTGTGGTCGTTCCAAAGCACCGCTAACGACTCCAACGCCCGCTCGTCGTCATCCCCCGTCGGAATCACTACCTCTTTTCCGCCTCCATCGCGGAACTTGCGACAATGCTCCAAGACATCGCGAGTCCGCATTTGCGAAAGTTTCTCGAGGAATTCGTCGGGGATCGGATACAGAGTATCGTCGTGGTCGACTCCCGCCGCCGCGTACAGTCGATCCAACCGACGCTTCACGATCAAACGCACCTCGCTGGCTGACCGGCGAGAGTCAAGTCGCACCGGTTCGGGATTTTGCTCGATGCGATCCCGCGTGGTCTTGGGCAACCGCTTCGCCAACTCGTCGTAAAAATCCTCCAGACAGGCGATAACCCCCAACGAACCGGGAACCGCCCCCACAATGCCGCACAGCGCCTGCATCGCTCGACGAAAGCGAGTTTCGGCGAGTTGCGGGTTGTCGTCGAAGTTGGTCATTTCTTCCAATTGATCGACCAGCAGCACCAGTCGACGACCACCCACGGCGGCCATCATCTGCCCCAGTCGCTCGACGGTCTCCTGGGGATGATGATCGTGCAATCGCGGTTCCAACTCGGGTAGATAGCCGCGGTCAAAGCTGTTCAACGGTTCGCACCGCAGATACTTCTGCACGCGACTGTCGAGTCGCGGATCGTGGCGCTGAAGGTACGCGAGCGCACGGATCAAATCGATGTCCAACCGCTCGTATCCAGGAGTGGAAACCAAACGGTCGGCGAATTCCTGCGTGCAGAACGCTAGTTGCTGGCTATCCATCTCCTCGTGCCGCAATCGCTCCAACTCCTGCGGCGAAAGCACGCCCGTTTTCTCCACCATCAGATTTGACAGTTCCAGCAATCCGGAACTCTCGCCGCCCAGTTCCCAATACGGATCTGACAGGGATTCGATCAAGTTCGCCAAAATGTAGCGACCGTAATTGTCGGTCGCGGTCGTCATCTGCAAATAGCCGCAGAACCCCAGGCCGTTCTCGTGCACATGATTGCGGAAGTGCCGCATCAGGTGAGTCTTGCCGCTTCCCGCCTCTCCCTTCATCAACAGCAGATGTCCACTCGCCGTCAGCTTGCCTTCCAGCACGTTGTAAAACGCCAAGCGAGCGTGTTCGTGAATGTCGTGAACATCCAGCGTATCGAGTTTCCAGATTTGATCCTTCTGGCAAACCGAATGAAATACTTCCAGCGCATTCTGTGAAAAGAACGCCTCCCGGCGAGCATCGGCGGCGATGCGATCGTCGGAAACAGTCGTCGCATCCGCGGTGCGGGTGCTCGTTGGGCTAGCCGACTCGGCCGTGGTTGGCATCCTGGACATCTTGTTCCTCACAACCGAATAAAATGAAAACGTGCGTCCAAATAGGACGCTTCCGATTCCGCGACGTCGCGCGGATCCATCCGTTCCACCAAGTCCGCTCGACTAAGCATCACCAACCGCCGCCGATGAGCCTCGATCAATTGCTGCTTAAATTCGGCCAGCAATTCGCGCCCCGCGCCTTCCTCCAACCAACGCCGCCAGACGTGCGAGATAAACACCTTGCTGGCGCCAAATCGCCCCGATTCGCAACGACTCGCCACCTCCGTCACTCGCGTCGCAAACCGCTCCAACTCGTCTAGCCCCGCATGCTCGCTGCTCGCCGCGGCCTGAGTGTTGACTGGGGCGCCGTTGCTGACTGCGACGTCAGTGTTGCAGGTGTTGCTCCTGTTTGCGGAATCGCCAGTGCTTACTGGGTCGCCAGTTTGTACTGTGTCGACAATCCAGCGTTGCACCACTGCTCGGAAGACATCCTTCTCGCTCGCGATCAACTCGCCGCCGACCAAGTGTTTCAGCACGTCGTGCGTCCCTAGAGTTCGCTCGGTCTCCAGTCGCAGGCGAGCGACCACATGGGCGGGTTTGAACGGCGCTGTCGACTCAATTCCCAATACTCGCCACGCCAGTGCATTCAGCACATCGCTGGCCGAACGCAGTTTCTCGGGCAATCCCAATCGTTGTTTGAGAACCGCGATTCGCAACGAACCGGCCGCGTCTTTGCCCTGCAAGACTTTCGGGGATACGCCCAGCACGCGGGGGACGATGATCTCGCGCAACAGGTTCCGCCAGGCCAGCGTTTTGGGCAATTCACCCGCTGACACCTTCCAAAACGCCAGCCACGCATCGCGGCCCGCCGCGGTGATGGCGAGCGGCTTTTCCTGGACCCAGCCCCGTTCGACGCAATTGCCGCGAGCTTCTCCGAATAGTTCGTTCCATTGCGACGGAACCAAGGCGTGTCGAAACAAGCCGCCGACTTCACGCGACCAAACCGCCGGTGACGGTGGTTTCTTGGCCGGAACCAGCAAACGAGTCAACAAAAGCTGCTCGGCGATCTCAAGCCGAGAGGGGACGCCAAGGGGAGACTGAGATTCCATCGCGGCAACTCCAACGAGGGACTCGTAGTCTACCAGACTGCTCCCTGCCGCAACAGGAAGGATCATGCTTGGCGACTGCGAGTTTTTGCGCCTGGCTGCCTTAGTACTTAGGAGTACTCGAAGGAATCCGCTACGAGTCGTCGCGGTTCTGGGGCAAGGTGCGAAACGCTCGCTGGATGGTTCGCAGAATGTCCTCCAAGCTTTGCACGACATCTTCGGCCAAGAACCTCAAGACGACAAAGCCCGCCAGCTGCAGCGAACAATCCTTGCGACGATCTCGCCGGTAAGCTTCCGAGTTCTGAAAGTGATAATAACCGTCGATCTCGACAGCCAGTCGCCGCCGCTTCGCCAACAAATCGATCTCCCAGGATTGGTCGAGTTTCGTGGACGCTTCCACTCGTCCATTCAATTCAAATTGACCCGCGAAGAGCGGATGGTTCTCCAGGCGATCAAAGAGGAACCGCTCCGCCGCGCTTCGCGCACGGTCACTCGCCTCGGGCGACTCCAGCGATCGCTCCGTGGCCGCGATCAACTGTCGGTACAACTCGATCGATTCGCTCGATCCCCCATCGCGGCCAAACACTTCCAGAATCGTAGGATGTCGAACCTCGGAGCTCGTCTTATGATCCAAAGTCGGAGCGATGAGCGTCCCTTTGTCGGACGCGAGGCCGTCCAGCGATACGACACCCTCGCGCAGCATCGATGCGATCCGATCATGTCGGTGACGTTGCGCGAAGTTCTCCCAGACGGGCGGCGATACTCGCAGGGCGAGCGGCAGATTCGGAGCGTCGATCGCCCAACGAACCGACTCGCAAACGCCCGCCTCGAACCATTCATGCTCGCGTTCCGGCAGTGGGCAAAACAACAACAAGCCCGATATCGCGGTAGGCGGCAGCACTTGAGTCAAAGCTCGTACCAGCATGCGTCGAAACACATGATCGCCGTTTCGGGAACTCGAAGTCCAATGTCTGGCGAGCATGTCGTCGGTCAGTCGCGGCGCGAGAACTCGACAGAGCCACGCCGCGCTGGGAGCGGGATCGTCGGGCAACGAGTTCTCTAGGAGCAGCTCCACTTCCCACGAGCTTTTGGAACGGAGGTCGCCCAGCGGTATGCCCGTCGAGTTTCCGCAAGCGACTTGCCACGCAGTCGCGACCACTGCTTCCAATTGCCAATGAAACTCGATGTCCCGTAGCCAATCGAGATCGATCGCGGAACTTCCCGGCAAATTGGTCCAATCACCGTATGAGGAAATCGATCGCTGACTGGTTAAACTCAAATGAGATTGCCACGCTGAAACCGACGAGCCAAAGGGGCCGACCAATACGCTGACGGTAGGGACGCCTTGACGTCGTCGAGTGGCATGGCGTGCCAGCGCCACGCGACTGACAAGGTCGCAGGAGTCGCCGGTGGAACTTGTAATCGAGTGGTTATCCAGCGAGTGGCTATCCATGGACCGCTCTTAGAACAGTTCTCGTTGCCGTAGCGTGGGCGACGATTTGCGACCCGGCGGTTCCGGCAACTGTTCCAACTGAGGCAGCTCGGCTTGTAGCGCCTCGTGGAACATGGCGGCCATCGCCGGCGCAAAGGCATCGCAGGGGGCGTGCGTGAAAAAGTAGGGTTCCAGCCCGTTCTTGATCCAACCAGCTACAACGGGCGCCCATTCAACCAACATTCCTCGCGAACGTTCGATGTCGTCGCGGCCGACGAATCGGACCAACGGTCTGCGGCCCGTAACTGTTCTGCGCAGAGGAACTCGTGGTTTGCGTCGCTGTGACTCTGCTTCATGCTCGTCGGCGGGCGGACCATCGAAGATCGCGCGGCTGTCGAAAAGCACTCGGTCGACGCCTCGGTGAGCAAGCAGTTCATCCAACGCCTGTTCGTCGTCGCCCGCGGCGAAGAACGCCGGATGACGCACCTCGACCGCATAAGGAAACTCAGCGGGCAAACGTTCCAGAAATCGAGTCAGCGTGGCGAGTCGATCGGGGCCGAACGAAGCAGACAATTGCAAGAAAGTGGGGCCCAGCCGATCCGCGGCAGCCAAGATCGCGACCACTTCCAGAAACACTCGCAGCTCGGTATCGCACGCTTCCAATTGCCGCTCATGGCTGATCACTTGAGGAAACTTCAGCGCAAAGCGAAAGCCTGACGCGGTGTCGGCTGCCCAGCGTCGAGCGGTATCGAGCGACGGAATCGCGTAGAAGGTGCTGTTTCCCTCGACCGTGTTGAAGGCTTGCGAATACTGCCGCAGCCATTCGCGACGCGGCGAGTTGACGCGAAAGATCGAACCGCTCCACTCCGGACAGGCCCAGACCGGACAACCCAGATGGTAGGGAAGTAAAGGGGAATTCGGCTCAGAGGGAACTCTGTCGGTCGGCATCATGGGGGATCGCCCCTCGTTTCGTGGAGTGGAACGCTTTAGGGCCTACGCCCATAACTGGCCGCAATGCGACCCTTTCCCATGCCCACATCGATCCAGCCCTCATACCCTGGTACTCGACACTTGCGCACCAAGTAGTCTTCGTTTTGCCTCGCCTTCTCGAGCCAGATCGCAGGACCGCCTTCCCAAACATGCAACTCGTCGGGACGAGCAACTCGCCATTGCCCACGCACCCATTGATTCTCAGGGTCGTTCCGGCCGATTTTCCAGACAAAGGTCCCATTCGGATAGATGTCGAGCGATCCGGATTCATGTTGAGCATCGGTGGCGGTGATCACCACGCGAGCGCCCTCGCGTGTCATGTTTTTTGTGCCGCGGTTGGTCGTTCGCAACAAGAACGAGCCGAAATAGTCTTTTAGCAGAGGATGTTTGCCGTAGTTCGCTTCGATCGCCGAGCCGATATGGACCGAGTAGGCGCCAAGGGCGCCGAGTTCGTTGCTCAAATCGAGATCCGGCAGGAAGCTTGTGCCTCGCTCGCGTATGTAGTCACGAATCTGATTCAGATTCATCTCGCGTCGATTGCTGTCGGCGAATGGATCGCCGGGACCAAAAACTTGTTTGGCGTAAGCAATCACCTCGGCGCGACTGAGTAAACCACCGCCTTGAGCGAGGTTGGAGTTAACGCGAGTCCCACTATTCGAAAGACTACCGGCGAGATTACCGAGCGATGTAGAACGCGACTTACCTGGCGCGTCGAGCGGCGTCGGCGAGTTTCTTTTTCCCGCGCTGGGCGTTCCTCCCATCGCTCGCAAATCGCTCGGCGAGTAAGCCTTTTCGGGACCCTCCGGAAAAAACTGGGAAGGCTTTTCGTGAATCAAATACTGCTTGCCGCCCTCGAGCGGCCGGATGATGCGACCTTGTTCCCAGCGTTCGGGGACCGCGGTGCCTACTTTGTACTCGATGACCTGTCCAGGGCGAAAAGAACCTTGCCCCAACGCATCGTGAATTCCCACGAGCGATCCTGACGCACTAATTGCCGCCACGGACAAACATGCGAGACGAACGAGCCGGAAAAACATGCGACCTCCGAAAAACCAGAGATTCAAGCGGCATGTTGTAAGAGAAGAATCGCGCGCTAGAGTTTTGTCAATCGACTAGCGACGCAGGCAGGTAGACCAGGACGTGCCTCAATCGCTTTCCCTCATTCGTGGAATTCGCGAGATTCGTGGTCCCAAAGTTCGAGGTAGCGAGATTCGTGGCGTCGAACTTCGTGGTCCTGAAGCGACGGACTAGAAGTCCGTCGTCCCTTAGATTCTTGATCGCTCGCTTCACGCAGCCGGCAGAGGAAACCGGACTTCGTAGCGAGTCATGCTGTTGATCTTCTGCGGCATTTCCTTCACCAGGCAGTCCTGGCGGCATTCCGCGATCGACCGATCGAAGGGGGTCCATGCGCCCCCTTTGAACTCGAATGTCTGACGCGAAGCATCTTCCAAGATCATGGTCGGCTTGCCGTAGGTAACGGGCGGCTTCGGCACGTAGGGAGCAGGCGCCTCGGCGCGGCCGGAACGAGGAGCATCGCCACGGCGGCTGCGCTTTTGGTGGTTGTGATGTTTCTTCATCTCTGTCCCTTCGATTAAAGCTAGTTACCTCGCCCAAGCGAAATACTTAGGCGAGCAATCGCCGAGACAGACTAGAATCGACGGCGACCTCCGCCACCGCCACCGCCACCGCCGCCACGCTCTTCACGCGGGCGAGCTTCGTTCACCGTGAGGCGACGACCTTGGATCTCGGTTTCATTCAACGCCTGGATCGCGGCTTGACCCGAATGGCTGTCCGCCATCTCGACAAAGCCGAAACCCTTGCTGCGGCCGGTGTCGCGATCCATGATCACCTGCGCGCTGCGCACCGTGCCATGTTCGCCGAACATCGTTTCGAGATCCGAATTGGTCGTCTGATAGCTGAGATTTCCCACGTACAACTTCATACCCATCGCACAACTCCTGAGACATAGATACGCCCAGCCATACAGTTGGCTGAGGCGAAAGAGAATGGTCTACACTGCGACCGATTCCTGATGGAAAGGCGGGAGAGGAGTAGCGGGGGGACAAAAGTCGTCGCGACAAATCGCCTCTTCAAATCCAACACCCCCCTTTGTAACCGCATTTGTCCGCGGAGGCAAGACTTATTTTTTACGCCCCATCAAAGCGAAGCCAGCAGACGTCAGCGAATAAGCGCCTGGGAACTTCTCCGCTACGAGCATTCCGGCATCGGTCAGACGCCGAAGCGCGCCACCCAAGGAAGCCAGATCCTGAGTCGCGAAACAGAGCATCTCGCCGGGCACCATCAGAAACGTGCGAAATGTCGTCAAGACTCGACGGTCTGCGTCCGTCAACTGAGCGAACAACAGCGGCGAGAAGTCTCGTCGTCGATTGACCATGGATTAGCGATCCTTGTTGAAAGAGGCAGAGGGACGTAAGTCAATTTCCGAAAGAGTCACCATGCGACCCGCATCCTCGTCCCACAGCCGCAGCCGTGCGCAAGCAAGACTTTGCCAGAGAGTCAAACGCCTCGTGTCGCGCAGCGCCGGATTTCGATCCAGGCACTCCTGAAGACGATAGTTTGGTATTTGGCTGTCTAGATGATGGATGTGATGCAAACCAATATTGGCGGTCAGCCATTGCAGTACGACTGGCAGGCAGTAATACGAACTGCCACTCAAACTGGCCTCGGTGTAATTCCAATCGCCGTGACGTCGCCAGTACGTTTCCTCGTAGTGATGCTGCACATAAAAAAGCCATACGCCTGCTGACGAAGCAATCGCCACCACCGGCGCCTCGACCGCCAGAAACGACCAAGCGCCGAGCCAATAGCACATGGCGGCAATGCCCGCCGCAATGCCCAAGTTCGTCCAGTGCACGCTCCTGCGCTCCACTTTCCATTCACGCGGTTCATGCACGAACCGTTGCCAAACAACGAAATAAAGGATCGGACCAATCCCAAATAACAACAGCGGGTGGCGATAACAGCGATATTTCCACTGACGCCAAGTCGATAGCGCCGCAAATTCGCGCACGGTCAACATGTTGACGTCCCCGCCGCCCCGGCGATCCAGATCGCCGTTCGTCGCGTGATGAATCGCATGATGCTTGCGCCAGCGATGAAATGGGGTAAAGATCAGCACGCCCAGCAGAGACCCCACCGTCGCGTTCGCCCATTTCGCTCGAAAGAACGATCCGTGACCGCAGTCGTGCGCCAGAACGAAGAGCCGCAATAACAGGCCCGCGGCCAACGTCACGGAGATCGCCATCAGCAGATACCGAGACGACTCGAAACTGTGCCACGCCAGCGTCCAACTCGCAACATAACCCCCCAGCGTCGAACTCAATTGCCACAAGCTCTTGCCCAAGCTCGCGGCACGGAAATCCTTGAGAGAATAGGACGCCTCGTCATGAAGAACACGCGGCGGTTCAGGTGATTCGACGACATGGGTCATGGGTAAACGGCATCCGGTGAGTCATGCTCGCCGGCCGTCCTACGCTGCAACGCGTTGACCGCACGCCTGATCGTTAAATTATCCCGGAATCGACCAGGGACACAAGGGCAGAACAATTCCCTTGGCCCGACTGGATTTGAATTGGCAAAGGAGGCTTTCGAGGAACTTCAATCTCAGTGACGGCATCGGCTGTGCTCATGTGCCCACCTCCTCGGCGCGACGTCGCGCTAGTTTCCGCCAGCCAGCTTGGCATCTACCCACTGCAACTCGCGAAACACGGGCTGAGCCCCCGACCACTGTTTACTACCCAACAGCTTGCCATCTTGTTCGAAGTAAGCGCGGAAGCTCAGCAGGTCGAGTTGCTCCCACGAGCCTAGCGCTTCACTGGTCGACGCGCGAAAGTCGGCTGGCGTAAGACGGAAGGTCTCCGCCTTGTTTCCCCCCGACAGTTTCACCACGGCCGTCCACTCGCGGCTCTTCCCGCGATACGAGCGAAAGAAGTTCTCGGTCAGCACGATCACGAGTTCGTTCGCATGCTGAGCTTGCACGGTGAGCGCTAGTTTCCAGCCCGGTTGCCCTCGCCACTTGGGATCGTTCACCTTGCGAGTTGAGTACTCCCAGTGGTGCGGATTTTCGGCGGACAAGCGATACCAATCGCGCCAATCGTTTTGAAAGTCCTCGATCAATAAACTCGGCTTGTCGCTGGCCTTCGCGCCCGATCGCTGTAACTCGTCAGGCGCCACGGTATGCAACAACGAACTCAGTGCCAACTCGTCGGTCGGCCTTGCAAACTGGAGCGGTTCTGCGCGCGGCAACCGATGATGGACGTTGGCGAAAGCGAAGAGCGGTTGAGTCGTATCGAGCAGCGGGAGTCGCGCCGACCATGAGTCCCCCTCGCGGATCGAATCGGCGGTTCGCCAGAAACGAGCCTGCGGATGCGGGTCCACCGAGTACATAATCTGGACTCGAGAAACTGGCAGCGATGGATCGGGCTTCACTCGCAACACAGGCTGGCCTTCGCCATCCGCCAACTGCAACTCTGTCGCGGGCATCTTGGGAAAGGTGAAAATCCCCCGCAGATGTTGATCGAGCCACAGGGGGCGAGCGACCTCAAAGGCCGGCGTGAATCGATGGTTCATATGAGGCGTAATCGAGTACCGAACTTGTTGCTGATGCGGGATCAACTCGCTGGTTAAATACAGATCATCCATGATGCCGTGGAAGTCGTTGGTGGAACTGAGCCAGAGAGTCGGCGTCTGGATTCTCGCCGCATACGACTCGAAGCCCAGAGTAGCGTCGAACAAGGCGACATCGCCGTTCGGTAGTTGCTTTTTTTGATCCGGCAACAGCGGCCAGGGGCGAGTGCGAAAGCCAGAGCCACCGACGGAAGGCGCGGCGACCTTGATGCGCGAGTCCGTGCCAGCGACATAGATCGTCAAGTTGCCGCCCATCGAGTGCCCGTAGACGCCTAGTCGCTCGGCGTCGACTTCGGGTTGGCGTTCAAGAAACGTCAGGCCGCGACGCGCGCCCAGCGTCAAGAGGTACCAGTTGTTGTTGCGCGGCGAATCGATTGGGTCGAGATACCGTTCACCTGGCCGCATGTTGAGGTAGCCGGGAACATTGTTTTGAGTAGGATCGACAGCGCCCCAGTCGGTGTTGGGGTCCCCCTCGCGGGCCTCCTCCATCTCGCGACCTCCCCAGTTGATCGAGAGACAGGCATAGCCACGTCGCGCATAGTAGTCGACTTCGTGCAGAAACGCTCGCTGGCCGCCCCCATGAATGTGCAGTAATCCGGGCGCGTTCTTCGCGCCTTGGGGAAAGGCGAAAAACGCCGCCATGCGAGCGGGTTTGCCCTTGAACTCGCCGATATGAAACGTCACATAACGAAAGACCAGCCCATCTCGTTCCCACTGACGCACCAGACGCACGTCCAACTCGTCGCGCCGCGGATCAAAGCTCTTCGCGACCTCCTCGACCGTCCGCGGGATGTCGTCCGCTCGACCGGCTCCAGCCAGACACGCCAACGCCGCGATTGCCACGATCACAAACAGTCGATTAAGCAAGGCAGCCTCGAAAATGCGGAGAGGAGAATAGAGTAAGGCAACTAGAGATGCGAGGATTTTCGCCACGGAAGAACGTAGCCATCTCGCTTCGCGAGATGATCAGCCGCATCGCGTACAAGTATCGCATTCAGTTGTTGGCCACGGAACAACGTAATACGGAAAGGCACGGAAAACTGCCGCGACTTGAATCGTGGTCGCGAACAAGTCGGATCATTTTTTAGTGCGAATTAGTGCCAATTAGTGTTCCTATCGTCGGCTTTTCGCGAGTGCTTCTACGATCCGAGCCGGTTCGAGTCGTTGGCGGTAATCGGGGTCGCTATGAGCGAAGATGATCTTTCCGCCTCGATCCACGATGAAGACGGCGGGAACAGGCAGCGCATGATGCGATTTGCCAGACGCCTTCTCCAAGTCGATGCCGAATCCCTGGTACTTCTTCACCGTCTCGTCATCGACTCGGAAGGCAAGTCCGAAGGCTTTGGCCGCGGCGACATCCGAATCGGACAAGATGGGAAAGGGAATCGAGTTCTTGGCGATATTCTGTCGTGAATGCGCGGGATCGTCGGGACTGATGCCGACCATGGTCGCGCCGAAGTTTTTCAGTTGAGGCTGGATCTTCGCGAGTTCGGCGGTGTGTTTCGAACAAATGGGACACCAGCCCCCACGGAAGAAGACAATCACGACCGGACCGTCCTTGTGCAACGAGGACAGTTCAATGGACTCTCCCTCCGCACTCTTCACTGTCACCTTCGGCATCGCAACACCGACAGCGATTGGTTTGGCCGTCTTCGCCTCTGGCGCAATCACCGCTTCCTCGGCCGAAACACTTGTGGTCGTTACGACCAACGCGAGTAACGTCGCTACAGGCGACCAAGCCAACGACATCGCACGTTTCATGGGATTCTCCCTCCTTAAGGTTCAACGAAGGTAAACGTTCTCGCGGTGGTTCTAAGCATAATACCAGCGAGCCAGGCGAGCGGGTGATATGCCCAGCAGGTAACCGACGATCACACAGTGATTGATAAGCGTGGTGCGGATCACTCCGAGTTTCCGCCAACGACGGGCCGAGGTCAGGATCGTCGCGTCGACGATCCCCAGCGAACCTTTCGCACGCACCCTGCGAACAAGGTCGACATCTTCCAATAGTGGCCATTGAGCGAATCCGTTCAGAGCGAAGAACGTGTCGGCTCGCACGAAGATCCCCTGGTCGCCATACGGAGACTTCAACCACTTCGATCGCAAGTTCACTCCCCATTCCACGCAGCGCAGCGAGCGGCGAGGATCATCGATCGCCAATTGAAAGGCGCCCGCGACGCACCCACGGCCCAGGACGGCGTCGATGGAGTCGCGAAAATTCGCGGGGAGTTTTGAGTCGGAGTGAAGGAACAGCAGCGTATCGCCCGAGGCAAGGGCCGCACCCGCGTTGAGTTGACGTCCCCGTCCCTTGCGACTCGACACCACCTTCGCCCCGAGGCGTCGAGCGACCTCCAGCGAATCATCCACACTGCCGCCATCCGCGACAATCACTTCGACTCTCGGCTGTTGATTCAGTTCGGGCAGTAGGGCGGACAATGCCGCTTGCTCGTTCAACACCGGGATGATGATGGAAAGCCAACCCGCTCGACACGTCGGCAGCGCCCGAGCAAACTCGTCGGCGTAACGTCGACAGACCACGAGATCCTCGGGAAAATCAACGTCGGCAAGTGGTTGCAACTGGTGGACTCGCAGCCGCTCTCGTCGAGCCTGCTGAAGCGTTCGCGAAAGTACCAACTCCGTCCCCCAGTCGATGTCCTGAAACAGACTCGATTGCGGACGATTCAGGCCGATCAGGTAGTAGCCACCGTCGAACGCGGGTCCGAGCACGACGTCTCGGTGTTGCAGCGAGTCGAATGCTTCGGCGATTCTCTCGACTGAGAGATCGGGCGAGTCGGCGCCAACGATGACCACTTTTGCGGCGCCCTCGTCAAAAGCCGTCGCCATCGCTTGCGCGAGTCTTTCGCCCAAATCGCCGCCTTCCTGCGCTCGATAATTTAGTCCCGCGCCGAACCAGTTCGCCATTTCATCCGCGCTCCCATCGGCATAACGAATCTCTAGTTCACATGATCGCAAGCGGCACAGTCGCGTCGCGGCGGCGATGGTCTTACGAGCTAACGCCGCATGGACAGTCGCCGCCCCTTCGGCGCCGAGCGACGGGATCAGGCGAGTCTTCGCGCGTCCAGGTTGTGGCAATCGAGTGAATACGATGAGCCGTTCGGCGCACTTCTTTCGAGACAGGCTGCCAGCAGGAGGCTCGCGGGCTTTCGACGCATCTCCAGTCATGGATTGTCGAGACAGAAAGTCGCTCACCGCGCAAGACTCCCCTGGCAACTCGAACCCGCGCCCGCGGTACAGCCAAAGCAGTGCTGCCCGGTCACAATCGCTCGCAGACTCATGGGGCCCAGGTCGAGATCGGGGCTCGCGGCAATGTCGACAATATTCTTTCGGACCTCGGCCACGACGGGGATCTCAAGCATCTGATTGAAGTCGCAGTCGAACAGGTTGCCGCGCCAGTCGACCGATAATGTCGATCTGCACATCAAGCCGTCGATCGTCCCGGGATTGAAAGCATCGACCAGCAGACGCATGTACTGTTCCAGCTTATCCTGGCGAATCAAGTCGTCCAGGAAGCGGCTGATCGGCATGTTGGTGATCGTAAACAAATGGTTGAATTCCAATCCATAACGAGCGCGAAGTTCGCGACGATAATCGTCCTCCAACTTGAGTTGGGGCGGCGGAAGCGAGGCGCCGGTCGGGTTGAAGACGAGCGTCAAGGTTAGCGACGAGCCCGGCACTCCATAGCCTAACTCGTTCAAACGACGGATCGCCTGGATCGAAAGTTGAAATACCAAATTACCTCGCTGGCGATCGACGTTCTGCTCCAAATAGCATGGCAGCGACGCGACCACTTCGACCGCATGCTCGGCCAGGAATTCCGGCAGATCCTCGTATCCCGGCGCGACCAGAATGGTCAGATTGCACCGATCAATGACTCGACGTTTCAGTCGAGCGGACTCGGACACGAGCCAGCGGAAATGGGGATTCATTTCCGGCGCTCCGCCGGTAATGTCGAGCGTGGGAATGCCGCCGCGGTCGAGCACTCGGATGCACGCTTCCGCGACTTCCCGACTCATCGCCTCGCGGCGGTCCGGACCCGCGTCGACATGGCAATGGCGACATGTCTGATTGCAGACTTTACCCACATTGACCTGCAAGATCTCAATCCCTTTCGCCTGGAGCGGCAAGCCACTGCGCTCGCACAATACTTGCTCAAAGGCAGGCGCCTGGCCTCGACCTCGCAACACTCGCATTTGCTCAGCGGGATCAGCCAGCGGGTTCGCCTCTCGCAGTAAGGTCAATTCGGCCATTGGTCCCTATCTCCATCCTTCGAATGCGGAATCGGTGAGTTCGCTGTCAGTTCGCAGCCAAGTGGCGAGTATCTCAGCAGCAGGCTTCGCCTGTTCCACAAGCAGGGCCAGTGTCTTCGGTGGTGACGTGATAATCGAGGCCCTTGGTTTCGCGTGGGTGACGAGTTTTACCGCGGCGACAATCGAACGGTTGCGCGTCCGACAACTCGATTATTTCGCGAGGTTCGATGGGAATGAACATGCCCGTGTAAGGGGCGAGCTGAAGTAGTTGGAAAGTTTTGTCGCAAACCGCGACGCGATTGCCTCGAGTATAAGTGTGACCATCGTCATCCTCGACTCGCCGGAACGGGCCGCGATAGACGACGGCTTGGTTCCGTTCGAGGCAAGGGCCTTGTTTTCCTTTGTAAGCGATGACAGTCACCGAACGAAATTCGATTCCCTCGACCGTCCGCCAGGGCTCGGCCTGTCTCTTGGCAATCTCGATGCCATGGAATCCTGCTTTCTCAAACGCTTCGAGAAACTCATCCTCGCGAAAGGCGCCCGAGATGCAGCCCGACCAGAGTTCGGGGTTATTTCGCAGCCTGTCGGGGACATGTTCGTCGGAGACGATATCGCTGATCGCCGCTCTGCCGCCTCGCTTGAGCACCCGGAAAATCTCGGCGAACAACTGAGTTCGATCATTTTGTCTCACCAGATTCAAGACGCAGTTCGAGACGACACAGTCGACCGAGTTGGAGGGAATCAGGGGACGCTCGCCGCGGAGCCGCTCCTCGATCTGCCTCAATTGGAGCCAACTGGCCGGATCGCGCACGGGGTGACGCTCAAGCTCCAGGGCTAGTGCGTCAAGGTCTAGTTGCAGATCCTGAATCAGGCCATATCGAAAGTCGACATTGGCGAATCCAAGTTGGTCGGCGACTTGCCTCTGATACTTGCGAGCGAGCGCCAACATTTCGCGGTTGCAGTCGACGCCGATCACTCGCCCCGCTTCGCCGACCACCTGGGCCAAGATGTAACATAGTTTCCCACCGCCCGCGCCCAGGTCGAGCACTGTTTCGCCCGACTTGGCGTAGCGAGTCGGATCGCCGCAACCGTAGTCGCGTTCGAGAATCTCGTCGGGGATCGCCGCCAAGTAGTCCCGGTCATACTCGACGGGACAGCAGAGCGCCTCTTCCCGCGCCTGTGCGGCCGCCGCGTATCGTTCGTAGACCGCGCGTTCGGGAAGATGAGTTGTATTCGATTCCAAGGTGGACATGGCGACTCCTTTGACTTGTGCCGTTGGGCTAGGGCAATTCTACTGATCTATTTGGACGAGTGACGACTTGGAGGCGACGGCCCAGCGGCCGCCGTTGAGCGGCGCGAATTCCAGAGCGTTGACGGGGCACACGTCGATACAACCTCCGCAGCCAATGCAGACAGTCTCCAGTCCGAAGGCGACTTCGATTGGCTTCTTGTCTCGGTGCGCGAAACTCGCCACATCAATCCCCATGGGACACGCTTGCGTGCATAAGCCCAAGCCCTTGCAACGGTCGTTGGGTACGACGGCGAAACGACTACGAGTGAATCGTCCGAACAGTTGCATGCCTTTTGCGAGCGGACAACCATAGCGACACCAGACACGCGTGCCCATGATCGGATACGCGCCCAGACCCACGACGGAGCCAAACATAAAGTCGATCAGGAAGTCCTGGGCGGCTTGTAACGCGACCAGCGTGGAAGACGCTGTGAAGAGCCGCAGGCCGTCCAATGCCAAAAGCACACCGAGCAGCAAAGCAAAGCCGAGTACACCGAGCTGCAAGACTTCTAGTTTCTCGGCCGTCGAGCCTCGAGGCGTGTGGAGTCGCACCCACTTGGCGCCCCAGGGCAGCACCCCAATCGCCTCGGCCAAATTGCCGCAGGAACAGAACCAACTGCAATAACGCTTGCCAAAAAACCACACGCTGAAGGGGATGACGGCGAACACATACACGGCGAGTCCCACGCTTTGAAACGCCGGATAGACGTAAACATGCGCGGCTTTAGTCGCGATTTTCGGCGGGTCGTTGAAGAAGCCGCCCTCCTGGGATAGTCCCGGCAGCACGAACGGAACCAAGTAGAACACCACCGATTGCGACAGCAAGATCGAGAGGAATTTCGCCCGCTGGTAGCTCGATAACGGCCCCTTCTTGGTCGAACGCTGATAACGATTGCGGTTGGCGACCAACACCCAGACGCACGTAGCCGCTACCACCAGGGTGTAAACCGTCGCGTACCAGAATCCAGGACTCTTGCCGAACAAGTGAAAGACTCTTAAGTCAGTCTCCTCGGCGATAAACCACCGGGGATACTTGTAAATGGAATAGAACGCGACAATCGCCGGATAAAAGACCAGCAAGAACGCCCATTCGCCGGCGGTACGCGTATCGATCGCGGGACTCTTGGCCATATCCAGAAACTCGCTAAGTTGCTAACAGTCGACGCGGATCAACGGCGATTCACTGGCGATTCGCTCGGGTCCCCGCATCGTTCAGGCCCCAGTCATAGTCGAGGAACTCGACTCGAGCCGAACCACGAGCGACAAACGAGCGGATGGGATCAGGCGCGTAGGGGGCGATCGAGCGTAACCGTGCCGCGTCATCAACTCCAAAGTCCTCGCCGAACCACTTCAAGATCGGCGACACTCGAATCGTGCCGCGCCCACTATCCACCGAGAGTTTAGTGGAGTCTGCGAAAAAGTGGCGAGCGTTCGCGGTCAGTTGTTCCTCGAGGCGATCTGGATGGTAAGCCTGATTCAACAATCGTGGACAGCCGATCGAGGCGCAGACGATCGCGAAGTGTACCCGCGGCTCGCTCATCTTGCGCAGTACTTGATGTTCGATGGCGTCCAGCGAATAGCTTTGACCGTCGACGGGTAGTCTTAGGTCCTTCCACATGTTGTAGCCAAACAGCGCGGCAGTGTGATTTCGAATACTTGTCGTCGGATACTCGCGCAAGATCCCCTTCACGGTCACTGCGTTGTAGGCATTGATCCAAAAGGCCAGTTTGACCTCGCGGCGAGTCGAGCGGCCGAAAGACGCCGCCGATAGACGCGTTAGATACGCGTCCAGCAACTGAACGTCGGCGGGCGAGCTTTTCCAGGCGGCGTACTGGACCATTCCGTCTTTGTCCACGTACTTTCTCAGGAGGGCATCCCAGCTTCCATGATCAAACTGTTCGACCGGCGTTCGCGACGACGCGGGCACATTCGCGCCCACGGTTACCGGCGAACTCGCCAGCAGCATGCTTTCCCCCGCCCCGCTCGCCAGCGAGACGCTTGCCAGAATGAACAAACCTATTACCAACCACGGTTTCAAAGTAACTGCGCACATGGCCTACATACTCCATTAAGGGCCTGGGGATCTTAACGCTTGCTTGATACGTTCGCGTACGTCTTCGGCGAGTCGCGTGTCGGCGATCCGAGCCTCGACGGTAGCGTCGCCAGGCCCAGCTCTCGACTCGCTGATGTATTGCTTCGCGGCCTGATTCAGAAAGAGGACTTGGCGGCGAAAGCGAGCGCAAACGCCGCACATCAGCAGGTGAATTCGCAAAGATAGCCGCTGCCGCCACGACAACTGGCGATCAAGCGAATCGGAGACGAGTCGACTGGCGTCTTTGCAGGACAACATGTTCACGCTTCCCCCATGTCAGAATTGAACCAGTGTTCTTCCAGGCAAGCTCGAAGCCCCATCCGTGCTCGGTATAGCAGCACGGCGAGATGCCCTGGGGTCAGCTCCATCACTTCACAAAGTTCCTTCGTTGGCCGCTCATCCACTTCCCGCAGCGAGAAAATCGTGCGGAGCCGCTGCGGCAAACCATCCAGACATCGTTGGAAAACCTCCCAGAACTCGCGTTTGTCAAGCACTCCGGCGGCGTCGCTCGCCGAGGAACTGGGCCAAGCTCCCGGCTGAACTCGCCATGCTCCGCGGCTATCAAACACTTTCTCGAAGTGCTGCGATCCCAGCGGCACTCGATCGTCCGTACGCTCGCGCCCCCTTCGCCGCAGATGGTCGACCAACTTGTGCTTGAGGATTCCAATGAACCAAGTACGCTCGTTCGCTTGGCCCGCAAAGCCTCCTGATCGCAGTGCGGCAATGAACGTTTCTTGAACCAGATCCTCCGCCGCGTGACGGTCGCCGAGACGCGTCAGCGCGAAACGAAACAGCGCGTCGCCATGCCGATCCACCCACTGGTCCGGATCGGTCAACTGAGCCCGTTCTGTCTGTGAAGGAACGGCGGATCCCGTTTGACTTCGGAAGGCTGGCTCGCGGGAGCCGACCGATTCGTCTTTGTCGAGTGACTCATTCAACGCCTTTGCTCCTTGGGGCGATGTTCATCCACAACATAACTCTGTTCCCAGCCTAGCGAGTTTTGGTCAAGGAGCTGGGTTCGATCCAGACGAACTTCCCTTGCTGCTTCTTCACGGAACCCACAAGCTCCACGCGAACTTCGTCAAATCGTTCGTCGAACAGCTTGGGATACTTCGCTTCGCCTCCCTCAATGACATAGACGACGTCGTTCGACACGACAGCTATTCCCAGGCTGCCGGAGTCCTTCAGCGGACGCACGCCAAATGCACAGCCGGCGCAAGCGGTGGTTCCTACCACACGAATCTCGTTCGCAGGCGCCGCTACCGCCTTCATGTTCACGCCCGCTATTTTCGAGCTGACCTGGAAGTCGGCCGGCGAGGCATCGAACATCGAGCGCTCCTTCGCTGATGGGAACAAGTATCTCATGCCCTTATAAATCGAAGCAAATTCGGGTTTGCCCGACATGCGTTGACCCGCCAACTTAGCACACACGACACACTCGCCCCCCTTGGCCAGATCAAGCGAAGTGTAATCCGTAGGGTTGGCTAAGAACTTTTGGCGAGCTCCCGCGTCGGGAAATAAGTACAATCGCCCTGCGTGTGTCGCGGAATAGCGAGGTTGACCGACCACTCGTTGGCCGCTTTCCTTCAAACAGACGGCGCAGTTGCCCCCCAACGCAGCCTCCGCGGCTGGGGAAGCTAATGGGATTAAGGCTAACGCTAAACAAACTAAGTGCGCAAGCGTCCGCATGGATGGTTTCCTTACTCGAAGAGTGAATGTGACGAGTGAGATCGAAGTAATAGTTCACGACGACCTGGACAAGTGGCCCCTTGGTGTCACGGTCGATTAGTCGCGGTGCTTGATGGAACCTTACAGGCTGCGGGGAAAAAAAGTGCGAGTCGACGTAAATGACGAATCGCAAGAGACTTGCGGATGGTTGGCGGAGACGCCGAGCGGCGTGGCCGGCTGAATTCTTCACGCACTACTGCATCACACACACGAGAGTTGGTCTTGATCCGTAAATGAATCGACCTGAGCACCGAGGATTCGCGCTGAGTTGCTGCCGCAGCAAGGTAGACAGGCCTGAAGCCGACGACACGTTAGAATGAGTCGCCTTGATCAAGAACGACTGCTGATTCGCCGTTGCACTTTGAAATGCGACCCGCGAGCCGATTTGCGAGTCGATTGGACGCTAGGGAACACCCGTGCTGCAATTCATCGAACTGCTCGCCGTCGTCGCCTCGGGCACGTTCGGCGTACTGCTCGCCCGCCGAAAAGGACTCGACTTCGTCGGCGTCTTCACCGTGGCCTGCACAACCGCCTTCGGCGGCGGCACTCTGCGCGATCTCTTCCTGGATCGCCATCCACTCTTCTGGATTCAACACCATCACTACCCCGTGATCGTGTTCTTCCTGGCGCTCGTAACGTCGCTCGTGCGACGCATTCCACGAGTGATTCGGCGAGCGCTCTATGTGCCCGACGCGCTGGGTTTGGGGCTATTCAGCGTGGTTGGAACCGGCTATGCGTTGGAGGCAGGGACCGCCTGGTTTGTCGCGGCCTTGTTGGGCACGATCACCGGGACGTTTGGGGGAGTCATCGGGGAAGTTGTGTGCAACGAGGTGCCCAGTCTCTTCCGATCGGCGCCCCTGTGCGCCACTTGCGCGTTCGTCGGTTGCTGGATCTATCTGCTGGTGCAACACTTCGTGCCGCAACCGGTAGTTGCCGTGACCGTGGGGGTGAGTGTCATTGTGATCACGCGGTTCGCGGCGCTCTACTGGAACATCCAACTGCCCGAGTTTTCACCGGGCGACGATGATTCGACTTAAAACAGCCGGTTCACTCGTTGGATCGCGACGCGATCCAACGAGCGTCCGAGAATGTCGACGACCGTGGTCGTCCGCGGGGCATCTTACGGCACAAACACATCGAGTTCGTCGATGATGGTCTCGTCCGACAGATCGGTTACGATCACATCGGCGAAGCCATCGCGGGCTCGAATGTGATCGGCGCCTGCGCCACCATCGAGATGGTCATTGCCATCGCCGCCGACAAGCCAGTCTTCGCCATCTCCGCCCGATACCTGATCATTGCCCTCGCCGCCGTGCAGGAGATCATTGCCCGCGCCCCCTAAGACTCGATCGTTTCCTTTGTCGCCATGAACTTGATCGCGACCATCGCCGCCGTTCAACAGATCGTCTCCTTCGCCGCCGCGAAGCACATCGTTACCCATCTGGCCAAATACGGCATCGTTCCCTTCACCGCCCGCGATCGTATCATTGTTGGCGGTCGTCACTACCTCCGGCGGTGGGTCGGCATCGTGGATCAACTCCACGGCCGAAGCGCCTACCGCGGCAATGGCGGCCACTAAATCGGGATCAAGATCTGGCGCGAGATACAGCGAGTCGCCGAGCAAGAGATCATCTCCCGCGGCGCCGGTGAGCATGTCGTTCCCATCGCCTCCCAGCACAAGATCATTCCCTTCGCCGCCGCCAGCTCGATCGTTGCCAGCGCCCGCGAGCAGAATGTCATTGCCAGCGTTGCCGTCGAGTTCATCGTTGCCTGTGTTCGTATTCATGAAGGCAAGAGCGTAGGTGACGGGATCGTCGTAGCCCGCGGGCCATTCGTTGGTCGCGTCGCCGAACAACCAGTCGTCTCCAAGACCGCCGGTGAGCCGATCGTTGCCGCCGCCGCCGATCAGATAGTCGCCGCCTTCAGCGCCTTGGATGACGTCGTTCCCCTCGCCGCCAAACAGAATATCGTTGCCTCCACCGCCCATGACGCCATCGCTCCCCGCGCCTGCTTCGACGACATCATCGCCGCCGCCTGCGTCGATGCGGTCGTTCCCTTCGCCGCCGCGGATCTTGTCGTTGCCCGCTCCACCGATCAATTGATCGTTGCCGGCGCCGCCGTACAGCGAGGAGTTGCCGTTGCCTGCGATAATTCGGTCGTTCCCTTCGCCTCCATCCAGCGTCGCGGGAATCAGGACGCCTGGACGAACTTGAATCACATCGTCGCCGCGCAACCCGCGAGCCGCGATTTGTTCGACATCCGCCGAGGGAAACGAGTAGTTGACTCCATTAAGCTTCACTCGCACTTCAGTTCCCTCGAGTCCCACGCCAATCGCGTCGTTGTTCGGCGTGCCCACGATGAATAGAGTCCCGTCGACTAAGTCGACCGCAAACGTGCGGCGCGACTCGAGTCCCTCCAGCGACAAGCGACGTCGCATGTCACGCTGACTCGCGGTTCGAGAACGACGGAGAGACTTGGATGCGGTCATGGCAGAGCGGCGTGCGAACATGGAGATCGCCTTTCGTGGAGAAGGATGAGATGAGCGTCGAGCACGAACAGCGGCCGACATACGATTGGTGACGAGCTCGGTCAGTTTCGTACGTCGAAGTCAGAAAACTTTTTTCGTGTCGCTCGACGAATCAACGTACGACGGACTTCTAGTCCGTCGCGCGGCTGTTTTCGCACATCAATCAGCTCCGCGACGCGACTTGGCTGGCGGCGAGGGGCGCTCGCCGGCGACGTGGCTGTTCCGCTCGCGAAGCGAGCGGGCTACTACTGTACGACGGACTTCTAGTCCGTCGCCTAATTGGACAGCGCCAGGTTCGCCGAATGCGCGGATCCCATACACAGAAGTCGGTCGACCACGGATAACACTGATGACACGGATGAGAATAGACGAACTCTGGGAACACTCGTCTTCGCTGATCGTCACTGATCGAGTGCATTTTCGAGCGAGGATACAGCTCGGGTCCTGTTGCAAAACGTCAGATTCGACGGACTAGAAGTCCGTCGTACATGATGCTGTGACGATGCCCTAGGGCATGGCCTTATTCGCCGCCGCTCCGCGGTTGCGGTTGGCGAATATCTGGGCGGCGAGCGTACGCCATTGAGACTGCGCCATGGCTCGCTTGGCGACAGTGTCCCTCGCATCGAAACTGGGGGGACGCAGGCGAGCCGCGGCGAGTGCATCCTGGGAGTAATGCTCTAACAGAAAGACGGCGACTTGTCGCACCGCGGGGTCTTGATGGCCCAGTCCCTCCACCAACTCGCGAGCGTTCGCGGGTGTGAGCGTTGTGTTGCGATGAGAACGCCCGACCCACTCCAACACCATGGCGGCCGTTGACTGATCGGTCGCCGCGCGAACCGTGGGAAAGAACGCTCGCAGCCGTCCATCACGCGGCGGAATGGACAGCAACTCCTGAGTGGCGACCAGCCGCACGCTCTTTTGCCGATCTCGAAGCATTTCCCACAACGTCGACGCGCGGTCGTCGGCCAACGACAAATTCCATCGCGCCAGCATCGCATGCTGTCGCCCGTCGCGAACCGACTCTCGCAGTTGTCGCATAGTGGTCATCACATCGTCGGACGACGCCAACTGTTCCGCCAGCTTGCCGTAAAGCAATTGCCAGTCGCGCTTGCGTTTCTCGTCCGGAGCTTGCAACCACCGAACATCGTACGGATCAGAGACGAACGCCGAGCTACTCGAGGAGACTCGAGCTTGTACAGAGCGTGGGAGGGAGGGCATACCGGATTGAACGAGCGACGCTTGACCCGATGAAACACTGGTGTCATCGATCGCGATGATTCCCGACGAGACATAAACGCCCGCGGCGCTTTCGTCACGCACCACTGCCAAAGTTGAGTACGCGTCAATGCCGCGAGTCGACCAACTCTCCCCGCCCGCTTCCATGCGCACGCGAGTGCTCTCGGCAAGATCGCGAATCCCCAACTGTCCATGTTCCAACGACACTCGCAACACTTGATCCATGTCGCGCGAGATTGTCGCCTTCGTGTCGCCCGCCAACACCAAAGTTCCAATTCCCGCGACTTCCGCCGTGCTCCAAGAGTCGGCCAAGGAAACAAGAGTTAGCGGTTGAGCCAGCGGCAGCTGCCCCTTCGCCACTCGCCACTCGCCGACTGAGTCGCCAGGGACGAGTGCCAATCCTAAGTCGGACTTTATGGTGAGCGACGCCGGTGGTGTTGGCAGCGTTGGCGAGTTTGGCGCTGGTGGATTGGTCGGCGCCATCGGCTTCGGCGGTGTAGGCTGAGCAACAGTGTCGACGGACGCTTGCCGACGACGACGAGGAGGAACGCGGGGAGTCACTTCTGGCGACAAGGGAGGCGTCGGTTGTGGACTCGCGATGGAGTCGGGGGACGGAGTTACGTCGATGCGGGGCGAATTGGGACGATCGTTGGGAATTTGTTTGACGATTCCCTCGGGATGTTCTTCAGATCGAGTCGGGCGAGTTCTCGGCGGTGCGGATGGATCGATGGAAGGTGTCGCCTGCTGGTTCTTGGAAGGCGAGTCGCCATCGCCGGCGAAGTTCGCAGGTCCCATTCCCGTGGGCTGGGAGGTTTTTGAACTTCCCAGGATGAACATCACTACGAGCGTGATCGCAGCCAAGGCGCCCACTCCACCAGCCGTCCAGTACATCCATGTTGCCAGACGCTGCGAGCGATTCGCTGAACGGACTCCTGGGGTTCTCGAGGGCTTCACGACGACAGGTCGCAGCGACGAGTTGGTCGCCGATTCAGCAGGTATCGGATGCCTTAAGACGGGAGGCGCTTCAGGTTCGATCGCAGCGGGCAGTTTCGATGGCGGCGTCGTGGGCGGAGGTTGCGGCAAGGGGGAAACCGCGGGCGCGGTAATCGGTGGTGCGGCGAGCGAAGCAATCGATGGTGCAGCGAATGCAAGGCTGGCGGCAAATCGACATTCGCTAATGACTTCGAAGAGATCTGCTGGGGAAGCAAGGCAAGTTTGCTCAACCGTTGACGTCTCGTCAGCGTCCAAGCAATCGTCGATGTAGGCGGCGACAATCTCGGCGGACAGTGTTGGTTCGTCATCGGGCCAACGAGTTTGATCGAAATGCTCGATCCCTTCGACCACGAGTTCCCAGCGGGACAGCTCAGAGGCCGCCGCCTCGGCGCGCCAACGAGCGCACTCGGGCGGCTCATGGCCCGCGCGGGCTTGATCAGCCCAGGCGATGAGCGTTTTCAGGCTGGGGTGCACAGGTTTCACGGTCGCATTCTCTCTCGAAGTTTTTGTTGGACTCGTTGCAGGGAAGGGCCAATCGAGTTCATGGGGATGCCAAGTCGTTCGCTGATCTCGCGGTAGCTACAGCCGTCGACATAGTGCAATCGAACAAGTTCTCGCTGTCGGTCGGGAAGGTCGGACAACGCGTCGGCCAACCGCCGTTGATTCTCGCCGAGGATCAACTGCGCCAGCGGATCTTCATGAGTTGCTCCCGCCAGCTCGACCGTCGCGTCCGCGGCATACTGCGGGTTGGCGGGTTCGCGACGGTCATTTAGTAATCGGCGGAGCGCAAGGCGTCGAGTGATCACGCTGATCCAGGTCGATAAACTGCTGCGGCCTTGGAAGTCGCGGAGCGTCGAGTAGTCGTTGGCGACCAGTTGTAGGAAGACGTCGGCGGCCAAATCGTCGGCGTCCGAAGGTCGCAAGGGAAGGTGAAGCTCCCGCGCCGTCGCCGCCACGCGAGCGACAACCAGCCGTTGAAATCGGTCGACGAAGCTTCGCCAAGCCGCCGCATCACCGGCGACCAGTCGTCGCACCATCTCGAGTTCATCGGATTGCTCTTCCACTTCGCTCGTCTCGCCTGCCCGCGGAAACGCCGTCACTCGCATCAGCCTGACTTCGTAGGCCGTACGCATCAGCGGCCGGGCGATGCGGCATTCCAAGGCGAACCAAGGTCACTCGTTCGATTTTCTAATCTCATTGTATCATAGGACTTACGTCCGATCTGGAGGAGGGCTCGATGGTGGAGTCGTAGCGACTAGGTCACGCGACAATCGCCGTCCATCCGCGGCTCTTTCTCATCAGTGGCAGATCGCCAGCGTTTCGTACATCAAGGAGAAGAAAAATCGCGTATTCCTACCGTACGACGGACTTCCAGTCCGTCGATCCTGCCGGCGAATCGTCGCCGCAAGGAGCTTGGTTTGCTAAAACCTAAGCAGTGGTCCGGAAGCCCGTTCAGTCCGGATTGAATTGACGGACCAGCAGTCCGTCGTACATCAGGAGCGTTCGATGCCGTTGTTTTTGCTGTTTCCCCTATTCTCCAGCGTGGTCTTCGTGCTGGGAATGATGCTGGGCAAGCGAGCGATCACGGCGGGCGCGAGTCCTTGGACGAGCACCTTTCTGTCCAACTTCTGGCTCGCTATAGCTTGGGTCGCGATTGGGGTGTCTCAGGGGACGGTGTTGCCCGTCGAAGCGTGGTGGCAGGCTGCGTTAGTGGGGCTCGCCTTTGTCTGCGGTCAGATGTTCAACTTCCTGGCCTTTCAGCACGGGGATGTTTCGGTCGCGACCCCGGTATTCGGCGTGAAAGTGATCGTGGTCGCCTTAATTTTGGCCGTGGTCAGCGACGAATCGATTAGTGGTCGAATCTGGTTTGGCGCCGCTCTGGCCGCCTTGGGAGTGGGCGTCATGCAGAGTGGCGCTCGTTCGTCGTCCCAAGGGCCATTGACGCTCTGGCGAGCGTTCGCGACCGTGCTGCTCGCGTTGCTGTCCGCAACCAGTCTCTCGTTGTTTGATGTAGGACTGCAAACTTGGGGACGAAAATGGGGCGCGGCGACGTTCCTGCCCGCGGTCTTCATCGCCAGCGGATTGTTCTCGTGCGGTTTCTTGCCGTGGTGCGACCGACCGAGTCGTCTGCGATACCTGGGAGTGCTAGGACCCATGGTCGCTTGCACGGTCTTGATCGCGGTGCAGGCGATGAGCATGTCGTATTCGCTGGGTCAGTTCGGCGATGCCACTCGAATCAATATCGTCTATGCCCTGCGAGGTCTCTGGGCCGTGGGACTCTCGTGGCTCTTGGCACATAGCCTCGGGACCAACGAAGCCCATCTGTCGCCGCGAGTGATGTTGCTGCGACTGGTCGGCGCAGCACTCGTCACCACTGCGGTCGTCGTCGCCCTATTAGCTCCTCCAAGTTAATTGGACAGCGCCAGGTTCGCCGAGTTCACGGGCATCAGACACGGAAGTCGGTCGGCCACGGATGACACTGATGACACTGATAAGGATAGAGCGGTCGAATCTGGTCTGTCCTATTAACCTCAATCCGCACTTCTTCCATAGAGGAATTCGCAGCAATTCCGACAGCACTCCCTTCCCTATTCTTCTTTCTCTCGAAGCGAATGAGTGAATCGCCACGGCCCTCTTCCGTGCCATTCAGTGAAATTCCGTGGCAAAACTCTCCGTCCCGCGGCCAATCACTAAGGGACGGGCAGATAGGCATAACCATCATTCTGCTTATTGATGACGACCGTCAAGGCAGCGGCAGCGACCGGAATATTCTCCGCCACTTCTTCCACGGCGATATTCTTGTAGTTCAGCGCTTGTCCGCACACGAACACCTCGACGCCGGCCTTACGCAGGACTCGCAGCAGTGGCAAACTCGGATTGGCGTCCACTTCGAAGCGACTCTTGTACGCCGAGTCGGTCAACACCGATTTGGTGGCTTCGCCATGTAGAGTTACCACGATTTTGACATCGGAACTGCGTAGACCCGCCGCACCGTAAAGATTGAGCAGTCGAGCGACTCGATCCAACCCTTTGTTGACGTCAGTCGGTTTCGAATCGACCGTGATATCAAACACGACTTTAGCGCCCGCACGCGGCTGTTCGGCGGCCTGGGGCAGCGGCTTCACGCCTCCGTACTTTTCGATCAAGGGAAAGACGAGCGGAGATTTTGGCGCCGCCGTTGAGGTCGCGGCACTCGAGGCGGCCATGGGCTTCGGCGCCAAATGTTCCTTATGAGCCTCGTCGAAACCGTGTTTCACAAACAAGCTGACCACCTGAGCGTGCGCTTGGATCAGCGTTACCACGTAGCGATCGGTCGATGTCTCGCGGACTCGCACTCCCTTCTCGGTGTTTTCCACTTTCATGACGATCTTGTCGTAGTGCTTGAACAACTGTACGAACAAGTCGTCCCAGTAGCGCAGCCCGTTGCCCGCTTTCACTCGCTTGTGCATCGAAGCCACATGCTCCTGAAGCTTCTTGGCGACCGCCGGGTCGTCCGACTCGGTCAGCGATTCGACGCCATCGTCCAGTTGCGTGACGGTGCGGCGGATTTTGGCATGATTCTCGAGCAGGAAATGGAAGATATCCTGATCGGCTCGCATTTCCGGTCCTGGACCTCGCCCCGCTCCAGGGCCGCGTCCACGTCCTGGTCCTCGCGGATTCGCCGGCGCATCCTTGGCATCGTCCGCGGCAGCGGCTGGTTTTTCTTGCTGATCACCTTGTGCGAACAATTGCGAGCGATTCCCCGCAAGCAGAGGAATTGCGAGCATGAGCGTAAGGGCGAGTGTAATTGAGTGTCTCATCGGGGAGGCTCCTATGGAGTGGGTTCGATGCACATTGATGGCGACCGCGTGAACGACGTGCGCGCGAGTTGTTCTCAGATTCTTCCTTTCAACATCCCATGCCAGTACATGATTGGCAGCAGGTGCCGCTTGAGTACCCACATGCTCCATCGCTCTTGCGATTGATCCACCGGGAACGACTCGTCCGGCTGTTTCTTGTAATCGAACTCGGCGAGTACCAGTTTGCCGATGCCTGTGACCAACGGGCAGGAAGTGTAACCGTTGTATTGTGCCGTGGCGGGTTTGCCGTCGATGGCGGCCATCAGGTTGGCGGCCAGCACAGGCGCTTGCTTGCGGATCGCCGCGCCAGTTTTGGACGTCGGCAAGTTGCTGCAATCGCCCAAGGCGAAGACGTTGGCGTAACGATTGTGTCGCAGGGTCGCCGAGTCGACATCGACCCAGCCATCTTTGTCAGCCACGGGACTGGAGGCGATAAACGACGGCGGGCCCATGGGAGGAGTCGCGTGCAGCAGGTCGTACCGAACGACTATTCGTTCGCGAGTGTCGAGGTTTTCGAGCACCGCCTCCTTGCTGGCCGATCGTACTTCGACCAACTCGTGACGGTAACGGCAATCGATTTCCTTGCGGGCGATTACTCCTTCGAGCGTCGTCTTGTACGGTTCGACGGCGAAGATAACGGGCAACGCCGTAGCGAAAACGATGTTGGTCTTGCCGCGGACTCCCGATTCACGGAAGCGATCGTCGGCCAAATACATGATCTTTTGTGGCGCGCCGCCGCACTTCACGGCGCCCGATGGGTTGGTGAACAGAGCCGTCCCGCCGCGAAAATTGCGAATCGCTTCCCAGGTCGAGTCAACCGTGCCGTACGAGTAGTTGCTGCAAACTCCTTCTTTGCCTACCGACTCGCGCAAGCCCGGAATCTTGTCCCAGTTGATCTGTAAGCCGGCCGCTACGACGAGCCAATCGTAAGTGATCGTGCGGCCATCGCGAGTGACGAGCGAGTTGCTGTCGGGCTTCAATTCCACCACCGCGTCTCGAATCCACTTCGCTCGTCGAGGCATGACGGAGGCCTCCGAGCGTTCGGTCGATTCCTTGCTGGCGAGTCCCGCGCCCACTAAGGTCCAGAGCGGTTGATAGTAATGTTTGTCGGAAGGTTCTATCACGGCGACATCGCGACGGTTGAACCAACCTTTGGTCAGGCGCGCCGCGATCGAGATGCCCGCGGTGCCGCCACCCACGATGACGATCGAATGATGTTCGGAATTGGCCATGATTGAACTCGAAGTGAAGGGTGGCGAAAGAGGGGACTGTTGAACGAGAAGGGTCACGGGGCAAGGTTCCGAACGATCACGAATAGCGCAACGCACAGAATGGCGACAACGAAGGTGCGTTGCAGAATGGGACCGGACAATCGTCGTCCAATTCGTTGGCCGACGAACAGACCGATGACGCCGCCGACGACAAACAGCAACGTCGTTTCGAGAGGGAGTACGCGACCCGACCACAGTTGAGAAGCGATTCCAGAGACGCTGACCAGCGACACCACCATGAGCGACGTGCCGACGGCGTGATGGATCGACATTCCACTGAACAAGACGAGTGCCGGGACAATGACGAAACCGCCGCCGACTCCGAATAGCCCCGACAAAACGCCTGTGAGCACACCGACGACCAACAACAGCAGGGCGCAACGAGAGTTCAATAAAAGCGTCCCCTGCGAGTCTCGCTGGCACGCCGGTCCGCTTCCTTCGTCCACAACAGGACAATCAGTGATCGGCTGTCGAGGGCGCGATGATTGCCGCCACAGACGAGCGGCAACGACCAACATCAAAAGAGCGAAGGCGATCAGCAGAGCCGTATCGGGGACGAGCGTGGCGAGCCAGGCGCCAAGGGGGGCGCCCATCATTCCCGCCACGGCAAACAACAGTCCCGTGCGTATCTCGACTTCTCTCAAGGTCGCTCGGTGCAAGAAACCGACCAAGGAGGTGGCGCCGACAGCGGCCAACGAGATCGCGACGGCGTCGCGCGGTGGGGTGTCCAGGCCATAGACCAGCAGGGGGACGGCGAAGATCGCGCCACCCCCGCCAGTCAGTCCCAGCGACAGGCCGATCACTGCTCCGAACAAGACGCTAAGGGGATTCATGTTTATTTCGAGCACGCAGCGGTGCAAGCTCCAGCCACTTCTCCATCCGATTCGACGGGAAGTTGTGATGCGAGCCAAGCCTTGATGCCGCCGACCAGATCGGTCAACTCATGATGGCCAGCGTGAGCCAAGAGACTGGCGCCGATCGCCGATCGATAACCACCCTCGCAGTGAATCACTACCGGCCGATCCTTCGGCACGTCGCCCAGTCGTTCGCGCAGTTTCCCCAGCGGAATATTGTGACTGCCAGCTAAGTGGTTGGCTCGCCATTCCTTCTCGCTGCGAACATCCAGCACGTACGGCGCATCGGGTTGAGCGAGTAGTTCGAAGAGGGCCGGTGCGGTGATCCGTTCGATCTTGCGAATCAACTCGGCCCGGTCGTTCAGCGCCTCCATGCCGCCTCGCAGATATCCCATGACGTTGTCATAGCCGATTCGGCCCAGCCGCATCACCGCCTCTTCCTCGCTACCCGCATCCGTGACGACGATGATGGGACGTTCGTGGCTCAGCACCGAACCACACCAAGTGGCGTACTTGCCCTTGAGTCCGATGTTGATGGCGCCCGCGAGATGGGCGCCCTCGAAGTCGATCGCGTCGCGCACATCGACCACCTGAGCGCCTCGCTCCTGCATCGTCACGACATCGTCGACGGTGAGCGCCTGGAGCGACATCTCCAAGGTCGACGCCAAGTCAGCCCGTTCCTGTCGATTCTTGATCGCGTCGTAGACGAAGTACTCGGGCGCGTCGGGCTGGTCGGCGGTAACGAGGCGTTTGAATTCGTCGATCCCCATCGGCTGCAAGGCGTAGTTGAACTTGCGCTGCTCGCCGATCGTCGACACCGTCTCCTTGCTCAGGTTCTTGCCGCACATCGAGCCCGCGCCGTGAGCCGGATAGACCAACGTGGTATCGGGCAAGGCGCGGAGCTTGGCCAGCGAATGGTAAAGCATGTCCGCCAACTCGTCGGCCGTAACGCCGATCGAAGCCAGTAGATCAGGGCGGCCGACGTCACCGATGAATAGCGTGTCGCCGGTCAAGACCGCCTGAGGAATCGAGTCGCTCTTGGTGTCATCGAAAACAAGGAGCGAGATTCCCTCGGGAGTGTGCCCCGGAGTTTCCAGCACTCGCAGCCTCACGTCGCCAAGATCGAGTTCGTCGTTGTCTTGAACCGCCAGTGCCGCGAACTCCGCCTGAGCTCGCCGGCCCAGCACGATCTGAGCTCCCGCGCGGTTCCGCAACTCGATATGCCCCGCCAGGAAGTCCGCGTGGAAGTGAGTCAGAATGACGTAGCGAATGGAATATCCCGCCGCCGCCGCGTCGTCCAGATACTGCTGGACATCACGCTGAGGATCGACGACGGCCGCCCGTTTGGTTCGTTCGTCCGCGATCAGGTACGAGGCGTGAGCCAGACAGCCGAGGTAATACTGCTTGAGAAACATGGTGGAGCTCCGGTGGTCCGGTTGCCGAAATGACGAGCCGCTCGAAGTGTCGACAGGTCGTAAGTTGACGATCTTTAATCCGAAAAAAGGGGGAAGTCGCCACGCTGGGTCTCTGGCCCTCACATGGCATTGAATCCCAGATCCCGTTGATGCATTTATATATCGGAAGGTAACGACATGTCAAGTAGTGTTTCTGGCAGAGGAAATGAGAGACGATGGAGCAAAGGTGGACGACGAGTTTGCGAGAGTCGATATCGACTCGCGCTACTTACGGCAAAATCACTCAAACGCCCGCATCGACGTGTTTTCTGCATTTATCGCAATTGGCGCATTTAGCCTGTCTCGCTCAATTTGGTTCCGCCCATGGGGTGGGGTTGGAAAAGCCGCCAGACTGTCTGGATCAAGAAGGTTCCAGACAGTCTGGGGGACTGCTCAGTCAAGGACGTCGTAGACTGTCTGGTTTTCTAGCCTAGAGACTGGTTGAGTGAATTGGGTTGTCTGGGATGGATGGGTGGTGTGCGTAGATCGGTATTCGCAGAGTGTCGGCTCGGTCGTTTGTACTCGCCAATCGATGGACTAGAAGCCCGTCGTACCACAGGCAGAGGAACGACGGACTGGAAGTCCGTCGTACATGAAGCAGAACATCCGGCTGCCCTAAAACAAGAATTGCTCGGTGTTTTTCGCCCAAACGTACCGCTGTGATTCGGTCCTATCCGTATTGTGGGGAAAGACTTACGGATTGAGCTTCTTCTTTCGCTCCAGCCAAGCCGCTCGACTGATGCGTTGCAGGCTGGACTGGTCGCTCACTTCCAGCCCCGTGCGCACCTCGATGGCGAGCCGCACTCGCTCGGGGGCATCAGCGAGAGCAGCGGGGATTTGCCAGACTTCCAGACCGCCGCTGGGAATGAACAACTGACGTCCGTCAGCGCTGAATACAGGCTTCGCGATCTGGTTGCTGGAAAGCTGCATGGGCGGCCCGAGCATCAAGCCGGTCGCACTGTCCCACAGATGCGACTCGAATCGCCAGCGAGTTGCGACGATCGAGCCGTCTCGTCCGAAGGTTGCCGAAGCCAGTGCTTGCTCCTTTTGCAACGCTTCCCCGCAAGGACGACCAGTCCACGCATCCCACAATCGTAAAGTCGATAGATCTCCGAACAGCGTAAAGCGTCCGTCGCGCGAACGTTCCGTCGCGGTTCCGTGAGGCTGGAACGTTGGTCCAGACGGCTTACCGGTGGCGGCGTTGAACACTTGAGCTTGACCATCGGCGGAAACGATCAGCAAGTGGCTGCCATCTGGCGAGAGCAGTGCCTGACTAGGGGCGACAGCCGTCACGGCAACGGTTGTTGGCAAGTTGCGTTCGTGGTTCCAGAGCAACGGGGTCGGCGAGTTGACGGAACCAAGAAGCTCCATGATCGCTCGCTGGCCAGCGGGTAAATCCTCCGCGACATACTGATAGGGCGTGCGATTCTGAAGCGAGATCAGCGACCTGCCAACCAGCACGTTCTTGTCGCCGACTTCGAAAGCGAGCGTCACGGAATTCGTCGCAATGGGCATGGGAGCCCCAAGACGTTCGGCATTCATCGTGTTCCAGAACGTCAGTCGCTCTGATCGCGGACTCTTACCGCCCTTCTCCGAGTAAAGCGACGAGATCGCTAGAGTGCGACTGTCCGAACTAAAGGCGGCTTGGCGAACCATGCCGATGTCGGCGAGCAACTCGCCGACCGGCGTCCACGAGTTTGCTTGCAACAGTCGAGCGCCCTTGTCTCCCGCGACGAAAACCAGTTTGCCATCCGGACTGACCGCCACGGTCTCGATTCGTCCCAAGTCGGCGGGCAACGGTGCTCTGGGCAGGCGACGATGATCTTTCGTTTTGACCACATAGTCGCGCACTAACCCGTCGCTCTTGCCGAAGTATACGGACTGCCCGTCCGCGGAGAACCTGGCGCTCAAGACATTGACATCCTTGATGAGCGATATCCCCTTCTCGACGCTCAGCAGCTCGGCGGTCCCGTTCTGAGTCATGATCAGTACGCTAAGTCCGTCCGGCGCCCATGTCGCGGACTTCCAGAAGAGACTGCGTTGACCCAAAGTGATCGGTGTGCTGCGTTCCCAAGCGGGCAATTCCGACTTCTCCTTCCAAACTCGGACCAGTCCAGGGCTGGCGGCAAGTAGTTCCCCCGTGGGCGATGGACTGAACGTGGCTGAGAACAAATTGCGGCCGTGCGGGAAAACTCGCCGCACCCGCTGGTCGCTCATCACGTCAGTCCAGACGATTACATTCTCTCGATCGCGTGCCGCGAGTCGTCTTCCCTCTTTGTCGAACGTGATGCCCAAGACAGGCTGATCGTGAGTGAGTTCGGCAAGCAGTTTGCCAGTTTCTAGCTCGGTGAGCTGAATGGATTTTTCATTAAGAACTGTCGACATGACGCGTCCCTCGGGATGAAACGCGACATCAGCGACATCGTCAAAGCGTCCACCCAGCGGCAGAGCTTTCTCGACATTCCACACCCTCGCGCTCTCCTCGCCCCACGCGACCACCCATTTGCTATCGCGCGAGAAGTAGATTCTGTCGATCAACTTATCAAGTGACAGCGGTTCGCCGCGTGGTTGGCCGGTTTCCGCATCCCAGAGACGCAGGCTGGTGAGAGGTGCTCGCGTAACGATGGTGCGGCCATCAGGACTAAGCACGGGTCCCACGACCGTGTCCTCTCGTACTTCGTGTTCGAGCGCGGGGTACTTCAATTTGCCGGTCGCGAGATCCCAGACTTTCGCCCCTTCCCAGTCGCCAATCAGCACCCAGTCGCCCTGGGAGTGAAACTGTGCGGAGACGATATCGCCCGCGTGTGGCAACGGATCACCGAGCGGCAGACCCGTGCCGAGATCCCACAATTGAGCTCGGCTGTTGAAGTACCCTGCTAACAATCGCTTCCCTTCCGCGCTGACGGCCAGTGTGTGGACGCCACGGTCATGAACGAGTGTCTGGCGGAGAGGATTTTCCCAGGCGCCTAAGAGATTCCTGGCACTTACACGACGAGGGTCGTCGGGCATCGCGTTGAGATAGCTTTGCAGAAACCAAGTCAGGGCGCCCGCGATGTCTCCCTCCGATTGTGCGATGCGTCCCAAGAGCAATTGGCTCGAGACCAAATGATATCGCGCTTTGGCAGTTTCGTTCTGCGCGACGATTCGTTGACGTTCCGCTTCAGCTCGCTGGAGTTTTGCCTCCTCGCCTTCAGCCATCGCCACCTGCATGGCTTCGACAGCCCTTGTTTGCTCGACCAGGGTCGACATCTGGGCAAAGGCGGCATGATGAGCCTGCGCTTTCGCCTCTGTTTCGGCTCGAGTTGCTCGCACCGCCTGTCCGACGCTGAACGTAGTTCCCAAGATCAAGCAAATAGCGGCGAAAAGGGCGGAGGCCGCCGCACGTCGATGTTGATGAATGAACTTTCGTACTCGATAAGCGGTTGAAGGAGGGCGAGCCTCGACCAACTCATCCGCCAGATAACGCTCGATATCGCGAGCCATCGCGCTGGCGGTTTCGTATCTGCGGGACCGATCTTTCTCGAGCGCCTTGAGCAGGACCCAGTCGAGTTCACCGCGAATCATCAGCGGCAGCTTTTCGGGGGCCATGCCGCGGTTGGCGGCAATACTCGGTAGCGCACTCTCGGTACTCAAGCGGACGCTTGGCACGGGCGTTTCTACTTCGCGGACAATCCGTAGTGCTTCGAGTATCGCGCCTCGCTCGAACGGCTCGCGCCCCAGCGGGGTCACTCCTGTCAGCAACTCATACAACAGAACTCCCAGCGAATAAACATCGCTACGAGTGTCAACGTCCAGTTGATTGAGGCTCGCTTGTTCCGGCGACATGTATTCCAAGGTACCGACCAACGCGCCAAACTTGGTGACGAGAGTCATGTCGGTTAGTGCCAATCCCGCGGCCTTGGCAATGCCGAAATCGATCACCTTGGGCGACGGGCGGTCATCGTACAGGGCAACCAAGACATTCGACGGCTTGATGTCGCGATGAATGATTCCCTTCTGATGCGCATGTTGAATGGCCTGGCAAACGGGAACAAACAGTTCTAGACGCTGTCTGGGGGACAGTCGTCGTTGATCGCAGAACTGGGTGATCGGTATGCCTCGCACGAGCTCCATAACGAAGTACGGCCGACCATGCTCGGTCGTTCCGGCGTCCCAAACTTGTGCGATGTGCGGATGGTCCATCATCGCCAGCGCCTGTCGCTCCGCTTCGAACCGGGCAATGACCTGTCGCGACTCCATTCCCGGTTTGAGCACTTTGAGCGCGACCAGTCGCCGAATCGGCTGTTGCTGCTCGGCGACAAAAACCACGCCAAAGCCCCCTTCACCAATCTGCTCAAGAAGCTTGTAGGAACCAATTCGCATACCGGGACGTTCGCTGATCACGGGATCGGCGCGAGTAGCAGCTTGGCGGATTACACGGTCATCGTGTGGCGAGCTTACGAGCGGAGAACCGTCTAACGGCGACTTTTCCAGGAAGCTGGACGATTCGCCCGCCGCGTCCAGCAGTGCCGCCACCCGCTCGCGCAGCGCCTCGTCGCCCGGACATGCCTGTTGCAAAAAACTCGCCCGCTCCCGCGGCGACGAGATCTGCATGGCCTGTTTGAAGAGCTGTTCTTCGTCGAGTTGAAGAGCGGTCATGGGAATCTCCCGGAAGGCGAGTGGTCGTCTGGAGACACGTGCGAAATCCGAGCGGAGACTCTCCGATCAATTCTCAGGTTTTTTCGAAAACGCCCAAGTTGGCCGACCTGACCCTAGAGTATCGCGGCAGTGATCCGCAACCGATTCAAGGAATTCGCGACCCGCTTTTCATTCGACGGCTCGCAACTCCAACCGCAGCCAGCCCTTGGCGTATGCCCAATCGGCGCTGGCAGTTGAGGGAGCGATGCCAAGCGTTCGTGCGGCTTGTTCGAGCGTTAGGCCGGTAAAATATCGCAACTTGACGAGTGTCGCGGGGCGAGGACTGAGTTGTTCCAGTCTGCCGAGTGCTTCGTCGAGCGCGAGCAAGTCGAGTAGCTCGGCGCCCGCCTCTTCCGCCACATCCACCAAAGGGGCTCGCTGGTGATCGCCGCCGGCCTTGAGCGATCGGCGATGACGAGCTCGTTCGACCAGAATGCGACGCATCGCTTCAGCGGCCGCTCCAAAGAAATGAGCACGACCGTTCCAACTGGGGGCGTTTTCCATATCGACCAGCCGCAGATACGCCTCATGAACCAGGGCCGTGGCTTGCAGCGTTTGACCAGGCTTCTCGTAAGCCAACTGGGCCGCGGCCAGCCGACGCAACTCGTCGTAAACCAGCGGCAACAAACGCTCCGCCGCCACGGGGTCCCCCGATTCAACCTGCGACAGCAGTAATGTGACGTCAGTCATCACGACAGTTTACCCACCGGCATACCGCAGACGGAAGCGGCGCGGGGTGAGTCCCATATGTTTACGGAACAGTTGAGTAAATGCACTTTGGTCGCAGAAGCCAAATTCGGCGGCGATTTGAGCGATCGGGCGGTCCGAGTGCAACAATGCATCGCTCGCCGCTTGCACGCGAGTCTTGACCAGGAATTCGCGCACGCTCAGCCCAAACACGTCGCGGAACTTTCGATGCAATTGCCGCGGAGAAACCTGTGCGCGAGCGGCCAGTTGTTCAACCGTCAATCGCTGATGATGGTGTTCTCGGATGTGGTCGACCGTGCTTTGGATCAGCGACATGGGCTGCAACGATCTGCGTTGCCCTTCGTAACTCCGCACTATCCCCATTACTCCCAGAATCTCGCCTCGCGCATCATGGACCGGGTATTTGTTGGTCACGAACCAATCGAGCATCCGTTGTTCGTTGTACCACAGTTCCACTCGCCCAATCAGTGCTTTGCCCGTCGACATCACTCGTTGATCGTCGCGTTGGAAATGGTCGGCTGCGTGTTGCGGGAAGAACTCGTTGTCCGTCCGACCGATGATTTCAGCTTCCGAGCGGACCCCTAATTGCTCCCAGAATGGTCGGCTGGCGGAGACGAGCCGACTATGCCGATCCTTCACAAAAAAGTAAACTCCAGGAAGATGCTCGAACAACTGTCGCATCTGACGCGGGTCGCCCATTCTGGCGAAAAAATCGCGTTGAAATGCGGCTGGATCGGGGATTGGCGAATCGGTTGTCGGTGTGGGACGCAGTTTAGCCATGTCCGAAAAATAACAAAAAATGTCCGAATCCCACAAGATTCGCGCAAGGTAGAGTGGCTAATCTTAAGTCTTTGTCACCGCGAGCGACGGGGAAGGTCGCGTGGTTGTGTTCGGGCAGGGATGAGCCCGAGCTAAGCGAGGCGGAAGAGGCGGATCTTGAGTTCCAAAGACGGGGATGTTGTCATGCGGCCAGTCGCATTGTTATCACTTCTGGGGTTGTTGGCGGCGTCCCTGTTGACGCCCGAGGGCGTGCAGTCGCGCTCGTTATCCGCGGCTGAGGCGTCGCCTCTGAAGCTGTTGTTCCTTGGGGACAACGGTCACCATCGCCCGGTCGAGCGATTCGGGCAGCTCGCGCCCGCGTTGGAGAAGCGAGGAATCACGCTGTCGTACGTCGATGATCCGAATCGGGCGCTCACCCCCGAAACGTTGGCGCAATACGACGGACTCGTTCTGTACGCGAACATCGACAACATGACGCCGTCCCAGGAAGAGGCTCTGTTGGACTATGTGGCGAGCGGTAAGGGGTTCGTGCCTTTGCACTGTGCCTCGTTCTGCTTCCGCAACTCGACGAAATTCGTGGAACTGGTGGGTGCTCAGTTCCAGCGACATGGCGGCGAAGTGTTTCGAGTGGAAAACGCCCTCCCTTCGCATCCCATCATGAAGGGCTACGGTGGCTTCGAGAGTTGGGACGAAACCTACATCCACACTCGACACAACGACAAGGATCGGACGATCCTCGAGTTCCGCGTGCAGGGTGGTCAGGCGGAGGGACGGCAGCGAGAACCGTGGACTTGGGTTCGAACGCACGAAAAGGGTCGAGTCTTCTACACGGCGTGGGGCCACGATCAACGCACGTTCGGAAACCCCGGATTTCAGAATCTTGTGGAACGCGGCATCCGCTGGGCTTGCAGTCAGGACCCCTCGGTGGTCCCCGATTACTCGCCGCCTGCGTCGACTCGCTTCGAACCGTTGCCGATGACGCCGATCGCGGCCGATGCTCCGAAATTCGAGTACGTCGATGTCGGACCGAAGATCCCGATTTACAAGCCGGGACAACGAGGCGGAGCGGGTGGGAATCAGACGCTCATGCAATTGCCGCTCAAGCCCGACGATTCCCAACGCCACTACTCGACGCCCAAGGGATTCCGACTGGAACTGTTTGCCAGCGAGAAGGACTTCGCGGGGAAGCCGATCGCGATGAATTGGGACGAGCGCGGGCGACTCTGGCTCTGCGAAACGGTCGATTATCCCAACGAGCTCCGACCGCGCGGCGAAGGTCGCGACCGGATTCGAATCTGTGAAGATACGGACGGTGACGGCAAAGCAGACAAGTTCACGGTGTTTGCCGAGCAGTTGAGCATCCCGACCGCGATTGCCTTTCATCGGGGAGGCGTGGTCGTCCAGGACGGCACCGAGACGATGTACTTGAAGGACACCAACGGCGACGACAAGGCCGATGTGCGTGAAGTGGTCATTCGCGGTTGGGGTTTGGGTGACACGCACGGCGGTGTCAGCAACTTCCAGTATGGACTGGACAACTGGATTTGGGCGATGCAGGGCTATAACGGCTCGACGCCCGAGTACGGCGATGGACGCAAGTCATCGTCGTTCCGCCAAGGCTTCTTCCGCTTTCAAATGGGAAGCGGTAAGGCGTCGGGAGAAGCGTCGTCAACCATTCCCGCGGTGGCGGACGTCGAGTTTATTCGCTCGTCGAACAACAACACGTGGGGATTTGGCATGAGCGAGGAGGGATTGATTTTTGGTTCCACGGCGAACCGCAATCCCAGCATGTTCATGCCGATTGCCAATCGATACTACGAGCGAGTGCGTGGTTGGTCCGCCGAGCAATTGGGTCCGATTGCCGATACTCATCTCTTCCAGGCCATTACCGACAAGGTGCGACAAGTCGACCAGTTCGGCGGCTATACGGCTGGCGCGGGACACGCTCTTTACACAGCTCGCAATTATCCGGCGGCGTTCTGGAATCAGACGGCGTTTGTCTGCGAGCCGACGGGCCACTTGGTGGGAACATTTGCGCTCACTCGCGATGGCGCTGGCTACAAGAGCACCAGCCCCATGAACCTCGTCGCGTCCGACGATGAATGGGCGGCGCCGATCATGGCCGAAGTTGGACCGGATGGAAATGTCTGGATCCTCGATTGGTACAACTACATCGTGCAGCACAATCCCACGCCGGCTGGATTCCAAAACGGAAAGGGGAATGCGTACGAATCCGATTTGCGCGACAAGAAACACGGACGCATTTATCGCTTGGTCTACGAATTGGCTGCTGCTGATCCACGAGCAAGTGCGCCGTTGGCTTCGGAGCGTGCCGAAGAACTGGTCGCTGCTCTGCGTCGCGATAATCTGTTGTGGCGTCGTCACGCTCAACGCTTGCTGGTGGAACGCGGCAAGACCGACGTCGTGCCTCAGTTGATCGTCTTGGTGAAAGATTCATCGGTGGACGCGATTGGTTTGAATGTCGGCGCAATCCATGCCCTATGGACCCTCCATGGCTTGGGAGTCGTCAACGACAAGCATCCCCAAGTGCTCGCCGCGGCCATTAACGCTATGAAGCACAAATCAGCCGGGGTTCGTCGCAACGCCGCTCTTGTCCTGCCTGCGTCGCCAGCTTCGGCGGAAGCGATCGTGGCGTCGGGGCTGACAGCCGATAGTGATTTGCAGGTTCGCTTGGCCGCTATTCTTGCCTTGTCTGATCAGCCTGCCACTCCCATCGCAGGCAAGCGAGTTGCTCAATTGGCGGTCGATTCCTCGGATACCATGCGCGATCGCTGGTTGGCCGATGCGGTGACCAGTGCCGCGGCGATCCAAGGATTCACGTTCCTCGAGGAACTAAAGGGAAGTTCGGCTAAGTCGGCCGCCGCTCAGGCGAATGCGCCCGTGTGGACCGTGGTGGCTCGAGTGGCCGAGCACATCGCTCGCGGCCGACCAGATGCCGCGACGGTCGAGTCGTTGTTGAATCTTTTGGACGGCGCTCCAGCGCCGTTGGTGGAAAATACGCTGGCAGGTCTCGCGCGTGGCTGGCCCAAGGATCATGTGATTACTTTGCCGCCGCAGACCGAGTCTCGGTTGGCAGCCACCTTTACATCTCTGCCCGCGGGCGGCAAGGGACAGTTAGTGCGACTCGCCGGTGCCTGGGGCAGCAAGGCGCTCGACAAGTATGCGGGCGAAATCGTCGCCGCGTTGTTGGCCACCGCTGGCGATGCCAATCGTCCCGAGGCGGCGCGAGTCGATGCTGTCCGTCAATTGATCGGTTTTCAGCCACAGTCCGACGAAGCTGTCGCCAAGACGCTCGAATTGATCTCGCCCAAGACTTCCTCCGAGTTCGCCGCTCAAGCCTTGGGTGCTCTCGCGGAAAGTCAGGCGCCCGGACTTGGTAAAGAGCTAGTGGAGCGTTTAGGGATGTTGAGCCCAGCCGCTCGGCTGGCCGCGATTCGCGTGCTTTTGGGACGACCTTCCACCACTCGCTCTCTGCTCGACGCCGTCGATGCCGGCTCGCTCCAACTGGTTGATCTCTCGTTGGATCAACGGCAGGCGCTCGCCGTTCATCCCGATATGGCGATCCGGCGACGTGCGCAAGAGATGCTCAAGCGACAAGGCGGTTTGCCAAACCCTGACCGCGAAAAGGTGATCGCCGAACTGTTGCATGAAGTGGAGAAGAAGGGAGAGTTGGCGGCAGGCAAGGAGATGTTCAAAAAGCACTGCGCCAAGTGCCACATGCACTCGGGTGAAGGCCAACGCATTGGTCCCGACTTGACCGGCATGGCCGTGCATCCCAAGCACGAACTGTTGATCCATATTCTCGACCCCAGCCGCAGCGTGGAAGGAAACTTCCGCGTCTACACGGTGGTGCTGGAAGACGGTCGAGTGCTGACGGGGATGTTGGCTGGCGAAAGCCGCACGGCGATCGAGATCATTGATGCGGAATCAAAGCGTCACTCGATCGCTCGCGAGGATATCGACCAATTGGTGGGGTCGAAGAAGTCGTTGATGCCCGAAGGCTTCGAGAAGCAAATGAAGCCGGAAGAGCTGCGCGACTTGCTCGAATTCTTGACGACTCGCGGCAAGTACTTCCCGCTCGATCTGGCCAAGGTGGCGACGGTCGTCAGCACCAAGGGGATGTTCTTCTCGGAAGCCTCCGACATTGAGCGGCTAGTATTCTCGGATTGGACGCCGAAGACGGTTGACGGTGTTCCGTTCTACCTGGTCGATCCCGATGGTGATCGTCGCCCCAACACCGTGCTGCTGTACAGCACCAACGGCACGACGCCGCCGAAGATGCCGAAGTTGGTAACGCTCCCCTGCCGCTCGTCCGCGAAAGCGATCCATATTCTGGGCGGAGTGGGTGGTTGGGCGTCGCCGATTGGCGAAAAGGGCTCGGTCTCGCTGATCGTGCGTCTGCGGTATGCCGACGGGTCGACCGAGGACCACGAGTTGAAGAACGGAATTCACATCGCGGACTACATTCGAGTCGTCGATGTGCCCGAGTCGAAACTCGCGTTCCGCTTGCGAGGCCAACAGATTCGCTATCTGGCGGTCGTGCCGAAGCGTCCGGATGTGATTGAGTCGGTCGAGTTGATCAAGGGCAACGATGGCGTGGCGCCGATCGTGATGGCCGTGACCGTAGAAACTCGATAGAGAAATGAACGACGGACTTCCAGTCCGTCGATCTTCCCCGTACGACGGACTTCCAGTCCGTCGATCCGGCCCACGATGTCACTTGGCTGGCGGCAATGGGCGCTCACCGGCCACGTGGCTGTTCCGCTCGCGAAGCGAGCGGGCTACTTCCGTACGACGGACTTCCAGTCCGTCGATCTGGCAAAGCTTGGCAGATCAACCGCCGCCGCCGCCCATTGCTGCGCCGAGCACAGAGACGAGGATGTTGCCCACGATGCCTGCGCCGAGCAACCCCAGTGGAACCTTGGTCTTCTCAAAGTTCTTCGCGCCGTAGATGATGGCGGCGATACCGCAGAGAATCGAGGCGATTCCCCAAACGACTTCGCCGCTCTGGAAAGCGATCACTGCAATCCAGATAACTCCGACGAAGGCGCACAAGCCGAACACGGCGCTCAAAAGAGGAAGCATAAGCGTCTTACCTTTCGTAACAAGAAGCATTGAAACTCGTAATTCCAAAATCCACGCGAGCATTCTAAGCATCGATGCGGGACAGTACGACTGGGGGGAAGTGAATTCCCTAATCTGTCGCACTTCATTGTTTCGCCTGAAGTTGCACGGGGGAGGTCGAGCCTCCCTTGAGTTCGACGGTCACCGCTTTTGACCGATCGGACTCGCCGCCTGGATTTGGACTTCCATAAAGCACATACCGGCCGGGCGGGACATCTCGAAATGTGATCTGGTCTTTCGCATCAATGTTCCCCGATCCACTCCATCGCCCCACTGCTTCTCCCTCTTCGGGCGCGATATGGACGAGATAAGCTTGAGGGCGGGTCATCCCGGTGAATTTCACCGTCACTTCGACTCGGGACGATTCCTTCATCTGGAAAGTCACTTCCTCGGACGGCAGTTTGACCGTGGGACCCAATCCTGGGCGGCAGTAGCCTGGCTTATGGAGCCATATTCGAGCCGTACCGATGGGGACGTTCGGCAGCAGGAATTTCCCATCCACGTCCGTGGTGGCTCGATAGTCATCGCTCGATTCGTACCGGCCGTCTTTTCCGTTCGAAACATCGGCGAGCCGCACATCCACCTGGGCGATTGGGCGATTCGCTTCGTCTGTGATGCGACCGGAAAGGGTGGTCGCACGAGTAAGCGTGGCGCGATAGCCGGTCCAGCCAGGTTGGTCCTGGGTAGGTCCGTAACCGAATACTCGATTCACGTACCCTTCCGACTTGGCAACGAGCCGATGCCTGCCAGCGGGCGCTTTCTTGACGACCCATTTTCCTTGCTGGTTCGATTCGACTTCCATCACAGGCACGAATCGGTAGCCACCCTCTTTGGGCGTCTCGATTCGCTGCAACTCGACGCGACCGACGAGTGGCTTAAACTCATCGCTGCTGTCGAGCGTCCCTTCGAGCACAATTCCGTCTTCCAAGGTGAATCCATGAGCCGATAGCCTTTGGTCATCGACCTTTAGTCCTGCGGGGATTTTGACGTCCTCCCAGCGAATATTGCCGCCCGTGTAGATGTCCAGGATTGCTGGCGGACCTTTCTCGGGTTCGTTCAGGGGGCCTCGCAAGTCAGGTGGAAAGCGGAGGAGACGATCCCAGGAGTCGGGCTCCCACACGCTGAAGATCCAGTCGATGCGCGCAGCTTGTTCTTTGGCCGCGTCGCGATTGGGATTGAGCCAGAAGCTGTGGCCGATTCCATCATGCACGACGATACGGCGATTCTTCACGTCCAGCTTGGCGAATGCGGTCAGAACTTCATTCAGCTCGGCGACCCCTCCACGACATTCGGCATGCCAATGACCGCCTCCAAAAGGCGGACCGACCCAGTAGGCGATTCGCGACTTGGCGTCGAACACGGACGCGGCCCCTTTGGGCCAGCCTGAGTGGTTGATGGGCGAGTTCCCTTCGCCGCCTTCGATCAAGGCCCAAGCGGGTTGAGTTGAGCCGAGGACTGTGGCAATCAGGGCCGCCGCCATCGTCGCACGGCAAAGGCCAAAGGTGATTGGGGTACAGGCTCGCATGAAATCGGTTCTCCCTAGAGCTACGCACCAAAAAATGATCCCTAGCGGACAGAGACAATAGTTTGGCGCCGCAGGGAACTCTGGTCGTTAGACGCGAACAGATCCGTTCAGGTTCCCGCTGAAGCAACAGAAATCTCCGCGAAGTTGAAGTCGAGTCAAAGGCCAATGCCGTGACGTTCTCGGCAAAGTCGGCGCGAACAAGTACGAGGGGAACCCAGTCGTCGGATCGCTGCCGCCGATGACATAGACGGTGGTACTCGTTAGACTTGCGGGACGCCCGTATCGAATCGTTGGGTTGATTCAGCTTAAACGCCTCCATTCACACTGGATCGAATCCGCGAAAGGACTTCGCCATGACGAGAAAAGCAACGTTAATCTGTGGGATTCTGTCGGCCTTGAGCGTCATGAGTCTGACGTTCGCGAGCCTGGAAGTTGCGGCCGCTGATTGGCCTTCTTGGCGAGGGCCCTCGGGACAGGGCTATTGTGACGAATCAGATGTACCGCTCGTCTGGAGCGATACGGAAAACGTCAAGTGGAAGGTTCCACTGGCGAATCAAGGCAATTCGACCCCAGTCATTTGGGGCGACAAGATCTTCTTGACGCAAGCAAACAAAGGCGGTTCACAGCGAAGCCTCTTGTGTCTGGCTCGCGAGGACGGCAAGGTGCTGTGGCAGCGCGACGTCGAGTATACGGAGAAGGAACGCAACTGGAACGAGAGTTGGTACTGCAATGCCTCGCCTGTATTGGATGGCGAACGGGCGATTGTCAGCCACGGTTCGGCGGGCATGTACTGCTACGACTTCAACGGCAAGGAAGTGTGGAAGCGAACTGATCTCGGCAAGTGGGAGCATGCGTTTGGCAATGGAGCGTCGCCGATTCTGTACGGGGATACCGCGATTTTGTGGTGTGGACCGAACGAAACGGAAGGACGGAATTACTTGCTGGCGGTCGACAAGAAGACAGGCAAGACCGTTTGGGAGCAGGATCAGAGCTACGGTTCGTGGTCCACGCCCTTGCTCGTTCAGGTCAACGGCCAGGACCAAATGCTCCTTGGCTATTCGAAAGACGTGAAGAGTGCGCCGGAGGACAAGACCGGTTTCTTGTACGGCTTTGATCCCAAAACGGGCAAGGAAATCTGGAAGTGCCAGGGTTTGAACAGCTACTGCTACACCTCGCCTCTGTATGCCGACGGCATCGCGGTAGGCATGGCGGGCTATAATGGATCGGCGCTCGCCGTAAAGTTAGGTGGGACTGGCGATATCACGTCGAACCGCCTGTGGCTGCACCCAAAGAACACTCAACGAGTCGGCTCGGGGATCATCCTGGGCGGTTACGTTTACATCATGGATGAGAACGGTGTGCCTCACTGCTACGAAGCGAAGACAGGCGAGGATCATTGGAAGATCGACAAGCGTCCCGGCAGCGGCGCCTCGACTTGGGGTTCGATGGTGTACGCGAGCGGTCGATTGTACGTGCTGATGCGCAACGGCGAGACGCTGGTGTTCGCCGCAAAACCGACCTACGAACTGTTGCAAGTAAACAAAATGGGAGCTGGCGTTGCGACCAATTCGTCGCTTGCCTTTTCTAATGGTCAAGTCTTCTTGCGCACGTTCACTCATCTTTGGTGCATCGAAACCAAGAAGTAACGAGACGCGTTGTCGACGAGTGATGGATGAGCACCTGCGCTGCGTCACTGCCAGACTACGGAGTCGAGAATCTGTGAAAAGGACTCCAGGTCCGTTCAGTAAGGTTTGCCTTTGGCACGGCGGAGTATGCCATGGAGAACCCCAGGGGAGTTGTACAGACGCGGAACTTGCATCCCTACGAGCTTGCTCGATGCCTCCTAAATGACTGCGTCCAAGCTCGTCCACTGCCTGAATTGTTGGAGGATACTGATTTCTTCCGACGCGTCTCCGAGGCAGACAACTTCGGATTGTCGTTTCGTGGCTTGTTACTCTACGCACAGTGTGGCGACTCCGTGGAACGCCAATGTGGGCTGGTAGTTTCGGGCGATGAGTTTGTGTTCGGCGTGGGAGTTTACGCAAATTCTGGCAGATTAGCGGTTCATATTGTGGGCCCCTCTGGCCGCGATTGGCCGTCCGCAGTGAGTCATTTCGTTCGGGGCGCCCTTCAACGAGGCGCATCGCACGTCTACGTGCGTCACTTGGTCGACGGCGCCGAGAACTTATTGCCCGCAAGCGGTTTTGTCGACACGAACGATCAGAACGCTTGGTGCGACGGTGCTCCTTACGAGGATGAAACTCACAACCATCGATCGCTTGTCCTCTCCGATGTAATCGACTTAGAAGGCGATCTATTGAGAGTGAAGATCCTGGCGAACTCGGATTCGCGCAACTCAAGGGTCAAATTCCACGCGGCGTTTCAGCGATTTGAGAACTTTCTCCGACGCACGGGGCTGGAGTTTCGGCTAGAAACGCTGGTGAGTCCCAAGCAGATTCGTGCCGCTCGCGAGATTGTCGACCGACATTTTCGCGGATTGTACGAAACGGGAAAAGCAATTGGTTCCACGGCGCTCGACTATCAGTTGATGCTCGATCACGCTTGTGTGAACGATCAGCGATTCACTTCCACGATTGCTTTATTGAGTCATCCTGGCGGTCCAAGTCTTCCGGTAGGCGTGTTCTTGGGCGAACGTTTGGCAGTGGATAATGCGGGCTTGTATTGCACGATTATGGACCGTGACCCTGTCTTGCCGACCCGCTTTTTTCAGTTATCCGACGTCACGGGATACTCGGCCATTTGTCAGTATGCTTATGCCGCTCAATTCGGACTGTTGATGAGAAGTGGATGTCGACGAGTCGACTTGGGTGGTTCGGAAACGATCGAACTGGATCACTTTAAGCGACGCATGGGATGTCGAGTGCGGCGTTCGGTCTGGCGAGTGGCGACGGTTGATCAACTTCCCGCGCTCGATGCGATCTGCCAGAATGCGAGTCACTTCAACTTGTTTCGCCCACAAGTCGACTGAGAGGACTTCTTGGAACTGGATGGGCCCTGGTGGTGGTGCGCCGCGGAGTGATGGCGATATTGGAAGAGGACTTGATTGGTGCTCGCGTGGAGGCAGAGAAAATGAACAAGGTTGCTCGCAGGTACAACTCCCTTACGGTCTTGATTCTTGGGCTAGTGCTGTTGTCCGCTTGCCAGCCTTCCGCTTCGAACAAAGACTCAGGCGATTCTCGCTCCGCGGCGTCGGCGACCCCTTCAACCGAATCGGTTAAGTTGCGCACCGCCATGGTTCTGCCCGGTAAGATCACCGACAAATCGTGGAATCAGGCTGGTCACGAAGGTCTGAAGCGAGTGGAGTCGGAAGTGGGTTTCGAGGTGGCGTTTGCCGAACAAGTGCCGCAACCAGACCAAATGCAGACACTCGCGGATTTCGCTCGCCGCGGTTATCCCGTGGTCATCGGTCACGGTGGCGAGTTTCAAGATGCGGCCGAGCAAGTCGCCGCTCGCCACCCAGAAACTCTGTTCCTGGTGAACAACGGCGTCACGGCGAAGGGCAATGTCGGCGTTGTTGGCTTTCATGCTCGACAGCCTGCTTACCTCGTAGGATTTGTGGCGGCGAAGTCGAGCCGCACGGGAAAGTTGGGCTACATCAGCGGTCAGAAGATTAAAGTTTGCGAAGAGTTGCTCGAGGGATTTCGCAATGGCGCCAAGGCGGCGAATCCCGCCAGTGAAGTGCTTGTGACGTGGATCAACGACTGGGATGACGTCGCCAAGGGGAAAGAAGCGGCGACTTTGCAGATCGCTGAAGGCGCGGATGTCCTCTTCCCTACCCTCGATAACGCGACATTAGGTTGTCTCCAGGCGGCGAAGGAGAAGCAAGTCAAGGCGATTGGCATCTATTACGACGCACTTCCCGATTGGCCGGACACGATCCTGCAGTCCGCTGTGCTCGACATCGGCGGAGCAATGGTCGAGACGTTCAAGCAGATCAAGGAAGGAGCTCGCGAAGGACGCGAGTTCCGGTACGGCATGGAAACGCCGCTGGCCGTCAGGCTGGGAAGCTATCACGAATCAGTGCCAGAAGCAGTGCGCCAAGAAGTGAGTCAACTTGCCGAGCAAATGGTGCAAGGGAAGATCGCACCGTGACCGGGCGCGTTGTCGCCAAGCGCGGAAGCGTGGCGCTCGAGCAAGTCACCAAACGCTTTGGCGATGTGACTGCGCTCGATGACGTTTCGTTTCATCCCTTCGAGGGCGTCGTTCATGCAGTGCTCGGCGAAAACGGCGCCGGCAAGACGACGCTCATGAACATCCTGTACGGACTGGAACGCCCAAGCACTGGACGGATGCTTATTGATGGAAAGCCCGTGTCGCTCCGAGGGCCTGCCGAAGCGCAGCGTCTGGGAATTGGCATGATTCACCAACATCTGTCGCTCGTCAACTCGATGTCGGTGACGGAAAATGTGTTGCTCGGATTGGAGGGGCTCCCTTGGCGCATCGACTTTGCTCGGCACGCTCGGAAGATTCGTGAATTGGCCGCGAGCCTCGAGTTTGAGATTGATCCCGCGCGGCGAGTGGATCGATTGACTCTCGGCGAACGACAGCAGGTCGAGATTCTCAAGCTCATGTATCGTGATGCTCGACTCCTGATCATGGACGAGCCGACCAGTCAGCTAGGACCAAGTGAAATTGAATCTTTGTCTCGCGTCATGCGGAAGCTATGTCAGAGAGGCAAGACAATCCTCTTTATCTCCCATAAGTTGCGTGAGGTAATGGAGGCAGCCGATCACGTCACCGTACTTCGGAGAGGTCGATTGGTATGGGATTCCGACATTCGCGACACAACCCGCGATCAACTCGCGAGATTAGTCTCTGGCGCCGATGCAACCAAGGGTTCCGCCGCCGTTGCGCCACTCGCGCCAGCCTCGGCCGTCGCCGCACATTCGCCAATCCTCTCCGTCTCTGATCTCGTTGTGCGGGGAAGCGAGGATCAAGTCGCCGTGAACGGTGTATCGTTTGAACTATTCCCTGGCGAGATTCTGGGAATAGCGGGAGTGAGTGGCAACGGACAGAGTGAACTGGCGGAAGCGGTGGCGGGCTTGCGAGTCACGGAGCGGGGAACAATTAAGATCGAGGGCCGTGATGTAACGAGTGCCAGCGTTTCGCGTCGACGGACGGACCACAGATTGGGTTATACGCCCGCGGAACGGAATCAGGTGGCATTGTTGCTGAACGCGGATGTGAAGACCAATGCGGTTCTGCGTGATCTTAACTCCCCCTTGTTCGCTCAATATGGAATTCTGTCTCGACGAGCGATCACCGACTTCGCGGCACGGTTGATACAGCGATTTCGTATTGCTTGCCGCGGTCCCGAGCAGTCAGTTCGATTTCTCTCGGGAGGTAATCAGCAACGCTTGGTGTTGGGGCGCGAACTCGCAAACTTGCCTCGCGTGTTGATTGTCGACAATCCCTGCCAGGGCCTAGATCCCGGTGCGACTCAGTCGGTTCACGAGGAGCTCCGGACGCACTCGGCGACGGGATTAGCAACTCTCTATATCTCGTCGGAGATCGACGACTTGCTGGCCGTCTGCGATCGAATCGGCGTACTTTTTCGTGGACAACTGGTCGGCATCTTAACTCGAACCGAAGCGACTCGTGAGCGACTGGGGCGGCTGATGGTGGGTTTGGCGAGCGACCATGGGGAGGTCCAGGAATGCAGTGCCTGAAGGGATTCTTTCTGCGGACCTGGTCAATCTGGGTCATTGTCGCCGCATTGGCTTTAACCGCCATGCTCATCGCGCTCAGCGGCCGAGATCCGCTGACGGCCTATCACGCACTGCTTCGAGACGGATTGCTGGACCGTCACGGTTTCGCGGACACGCTCGTCAAAATGTCTCCGCTTTTACTCACAAGTCTGGCGGTGATCATTCCTTTGCGTGCGGGGCAGTACAATATTGGCGGCGAGGGTCAAATGTATGCTGGCGCATTGAGCGCTAGCATTCCCGCTTTGTTCTTAGACTCATTGCCGTTGGTTCCCCACCTCCTGGTATGTTCAATGTGCGGCATGCTAGGCGGCGCGGCGTGGGGTCTGCTACCCGGATTGCTGAAAGTGGGGCGAGGCGCAAATGAAGTCATTACTTCCTTGTTGCTCAACTATGTCGCGGTGAATTTGGTTAGTTACGTTGTGGGGGGACCGCTGATGGAGCCAGGAGCGCCCTATCCAAGTTCGCCGCGGATTCTATCCACCGCTCAACTTCCTTACTTACTTCCTCAGGCTGATGTGCACGCGGGATTCATCGCCGGCCTCCTACTTTCCATGGCCGTGTGGTTACTCTTGACGAGAACTTGCGTGGGTTGGGGTATGCAAGTGGTGGGAGAGAACTCGCGAGTCGCCGCGTATGCGGGAGTGTCTGTCGGACGCACCATCCTCCTTTCCTTGGCGGCTGGAGGTGCAATGGCTGGTCTCGCAGGCGCTTTTGAGGTGATGGGCGTCAAGCACCGACTGTTTCATCAATTCGCGGGTGGCTACGGGTACGACGGTTTGGTCGTGGCATTTCTGGCGGGAGGGCGAGCTCTTTGGAATATTCCCTCGGCATTTTTCATCGCGCTGCTCAAGATTGGCGGCAGTGTCATGCAACGAGCAGCCGGGGTCCCCGTCACCGTCGTGCTCGCCATTGAGGGCATTGTCGTGGTGCTGGTCGCCATTGCCTTGATTCTCCCAGGAATGGAGGCCGCCTCGCATTCGGAGTCGGATGACGAGGCTCTCGAGCCGGTCTCGAGTCCACCGGAATGAAGCCCCTTCCTTCACGGGCTGCCGGCCCGCCACAGAAACTCCATGGACGAACTACTGGCGTCAACTCTCCGCTTTTCCGTCCCGCTGGCATTCGCCGCCATGGGCGGCGTGTTGTCGGAACGCGCCGGAGTCTTCAATCTGGCGTTGGAAGGCGCCCTGCTCAGCGGTGCGCTAGGAGCAGCCCTCGGTTCGGTTGCCTTGGCGAGTCCGTGGGGTGGAATTGCAGTGGGACTCGCCGCCGGTCTAGTCGTGGGATTGCTACTCGCAATTCTCACCGTCCTTCTCGGCGTTAATCAATTCGTGAGTGGAGTCGCCGTTAATCTGCTGGCTGCCGGTCTGACGGCGTTTGTTGCACGACTATTCACCGATCTTTTGCAAGGGGCTGCAATGCCAGGATTGGTCCCCCTGTTGTCCTCGACTTGGCGCGAGACGCCAATCGTGGGGGCGTTTCTTGCTTCCCAGGATGCGTTAGCTCTTTTGGCAATGAGCTTGCCATTGGGCCTCACTTTCCTCCTTTTTCGTACTCGCTCGGGCCTTGCTATTCGTGCGGTTGGGGAATCGCCATGGGCGGCTGATGTGGCGGGGATTTCGGTGGCTCGCACGAGATTCGTCGCGGTAATCGGCAGTTGTTTACTCGCGAGCCTCGGTGGCTGCCACCTGGTGTTGGCCCAGGTGCTCGTGTTTTCCGAGAACATGTCCGCGGGCAAGGGTTTCATCGCCCTTGCCGCGGTCATCCTAGGTCGGTGGTCGTTTTGGGGAGCGTTCGCCACGTGCCTTCTTTTTGGAGCATGTGAAGCAGGGCAGTTGCGCTTGCAGTTCCAGAACGCGAATGTCCCATATCAATTGTTCGCCATCCTTCCCTACGCACTTGCCATCGTCACACTCGTGCTGTTTCCCCGGCGAGATCAAGTGATAGTGAATTCAGGAACCGCGTTTCGCCGCGCGAGTCGCTAGCTTAGGTATTCTGACCCGATGAGTGAGGACCAGCGAAGATCAGTGTTCCCTCTCTATCGATCAGAGCGCAAGTAGAGGGAACACTGATCTTCGCTAATCGTCACTGAGGGAATTCAATTCTCGAGCGAGGAGACATCGTCATTTTATGGATGCTCGCTCACCGAGCGATCCGCGCCGACGTCATCGATCGCTCAATCCATGATAAGTATCGAACCGGCAAGTATTCATCATTGCATCTCTTCAATCTCGGCGATCGGCGTCAGGAATGGTTCCCAGCTGGGACCACAGCTAAACCCTGCTAGAATTCATACCTCCACCCTTGTGAGAATCTTCATGTCCCGATTTACCCTTGCGCTAGTTGCGTTGCTGTTCGTTTCGACTGTCCATGCTGACGACTGGCCGCAGTGGATGGGGCCGAATCGCGATGATGTCTGGTCTGAGACCCAAATCATCGACAAGTTTCCCACGGAAGGCGTGCGCTACCTCTGGCGCAAGCCCATACATGGTGGATTCTCGGGACCCGCGGTTGTGGCCGGGCGAGTGTATGTCGTCGACTATCAGAAGACCAATGGCGACGACAAGCCTGAGCCGACGAAACGCAACGAGCTGCAAGGGAAAGAAAGAATTCTGTGCCTCGACGCTCGCACGGGCGACGAGATCTGGCGTCATGAGTATGACTGCCCCTATACGATCAGCTATCCCGCTGGCCCGCGCTGTACGCCCACGGTTGACCAGGAATCGGTTTACACCTTGGGCGCCATGGGCGACTTGATCTGCTTGCATGCGGTCACCGGCAAAATCATCTGGAAGACAGGTTGTTTGGAGCCATCCCGCCTACGCGAATCGCTGCGTCTATGCTCGCAACGATCGTGAGATTGTCTGTGCGTCGTTAGCCGCCGAGTAGGCTCAAAGAGCCAACTGATTCCCGTCAAGAACAGCGACAAGCGACGGATTTGTGCTTGTTTACCACGCGTTTATTGCTTCAGTGCTTGTGGTCGCTACCCGCCCGCAACTCCCTGCGTGTTGACGTACAGCGAATAGAGCGACGTGCTGCCGCACATGAAGAGTCGGTTGCGATGTCGGCCGCCAAAGCAGACATTCGCGCACCGCTCGGGCAAATCGATTCGGCCAATCAGCTTTCCCTCGGGGTTGAAGACCGAGACTCCATCGAGTCCTTCGACGCCCATGCCCCAACCACACCAGAGATTGCCATCGACATCGACGCGGAAACCGTCGGGTGTTCCCTCCGGTTCCGCGGTGATCAAGACGCGGCTATTCGCCAGCTTCCTCCCACCTTCTACCACGTCGTACGCCCGTATCACCCGCGGCATCACGCCCGCTTCGACAATGTACATTTTCGATTCGTCGGGCGAGAATGCGAGGCCGTTCGGCCGCTGGATGTCGCCAGCCACCACCGACAAGCGACCGCTCCCAGGCTCCCAGCGATAGACGTTCGTGGGCAACTCGACCTTGTCGAGGTGGCCTTCATAGAAGCCCAGGATGCCGAAGGGAGGATCGGTGAACCAGATCGACCCATCCGACTTGCAGACGACATCATTGGGTGAATTGAGTGGTTTGCCGTCGTAGGAATCTGCGATCACCGTGATCGTCCCGTCGTATTCAGTGCGAGTCACTCGGCGCGCATCATGCTCGCAGGAGATCAGGCGGCCTGCACGGTCGCGCGTATGTCCGTTGGCGTTGTTCGATGGTTTACGAAACACGGAAACCTCGCCCGTCTCCTCTTCCCATTTCATGATGCGATTGTTGGGAATATCGCTCCACAACAGGTAGCGACCGTCGCCAAACCAGACGGGCCCCTCAGTCCAACGCATGCCGGTTGCCAAACGTTCCACCTTGGCCAGATTCAAACGGTACTTGGTGAAACTGGGGTCGATGATTCGCACTCGCGGATCGGGATAGCGAGGGCTCGGTTGCCATTCGGCGTGGCTGGTGGAATGAAATGTCATGGTCAAGGTCGCCGCACTGGTTTGAAGAAATGCCCGTCGGTTCATGGAAGGTGAACTCATCGAAGTGGTTGACGCGGCCGCCTGCCGCCGAGGAACATCCTGGCGAGCACGCCCGCGAGTGCGTTTGCTGATCGTCCAGCGTCAACCGAATGAGCATTATCGTCGCTGGATTTGGACCAATTCGCAAGCAAGGGGGCGCGCGGCCGCTTCACGGTCATCGCACGTGGGCTCCTGTGAGTGTTCATTGAATTCTCGATGAAGATCTCCGGCAATGGGATTGTCTTCCCCAGAGGCGTGGTAGACTCGGGATCGAGTTACGCGTTCTTGGAGTCGTTGCCATGCCGTCGGTATTGGTCGTCGATGACGCCCCTGTGGATCGATGTCTCGTCGAAGGGGTGCTAAAACGCAACTCGTCGCTTCAAGTGCGGAGCGTGTCCGATGTGCTTTCAGCTTTGCGAGCCATCGAAGCGGCGCCTCCAGACATCGTCATTTCTGACTTGCAAATGCCCGGTATGAATGGGTTGGATTTGGTGACGATTTTGCGCGAGCGTTATCCAGGTCTGCCTGTCGTGCTGACGACGGCGCATGGTAGCGAGGAGCTTGCGATACGGGCGATTGACGAAGGGGCCGCATCGTACGTTCCCAAGACCTGCTTGGCGGAGCGGTTGCCCTCGACCATCGATCACATTCTCGAAGCGTCTCGCTCGGCGCGCGGCTATCTCGACTGTCGAGCTTGTCTTCGCGAAGCTCGTCTGCGATTCGAAGTAGGCAATGACGACAGGATTCTCGATCAACTGGTCGACTTGGCTCGCGGAACGGCGGGTGGCGTCGGATTATTCGATTCGCATGATCAGCTCCGATTAGCCGTGGCGGTACAGGGCTTGTTATGCCTGGGCTTCTATGCGGGCAATCTTGAACTGCCCATCCAACAACTCGATGAACTCGACGTGATCGATTCGCAATTGCATCTGAAGGCGAAACAACGGTTGAGTGAACCTCCATTCGACTCGCGGGTATTGCGAGTCGAGTTTGAGGTGTCGAACCTCCATGGGACGTTTCGAGTCAGCCATGAAGGCGCCCCTTGGGGAGATGCCCTTTTTGACGCGGAGTTGTCAGGGTCGGTAATGCTGGAGGCGGCCGGGACGACTTCGGAGTCCTTTCGGCCAGTCTACCGAGGTCTTGTGTTGCTACGTGCCTTCGCGGACGCCTTGATCATGGAGGACGGTGGACGGACGTTGGTGATGACCTGTTTGCGCCCTACGGGGCGTCGATGGAATAACGTGCGTTCCACAACTCCTTAGGTTGAGTCGGCGATGACTACTGATTTCCATGCGATTACCACGATAGGGCAGTTAGAGTCGGAAACAACCAGCATTAACGCGGACCAGACCGGGCGAGAATTACGCGAACTGTTCGCGGAACGCGACGATGCCTGTGGAGCGATGGTGCTTCGCGGCAACGACTTGATTGGGGTGATTTCAAGACCAACGTTCTTGCGGCAGATGTCGCGCCCCTTTGGGCCCGACATCTATGCTCGCCGTTCCGTGGCCTTCATGCTTCGTGAATCGGAAATCGAACCACTCGTATTACCCAGCGAACTCGACGTACATGACGCGGTCCCGCTTGTCCTTCAGCGGCCGGGAGACGCGGCCTACGAGCCGATCGTGGTCCGGACGAGAGACAACGCTTGGCGATTGCTTAGTGTAACTCGACTGTTGTTGGCGCAATCGAAACTGTTGGCGCAGGCGAACGAGATCATTCGGCAACAGAAACGCGAGGCGGATTCGGCTAGTCTTGCGAAGGGGCAGTTTCTGGCGAATATGAGCCACGAGATCCGAACGCCCATGAATGGCATCGTTGGCATGACAAACCTCCTGCTTGAAACGTCGCTCACCGACGCTCAACGGGAACATCTATCGATGGTCAAGACCTCGGCGGACTGGCTGCTGACCGTGATCGACGACGTGCTTGATTTTTCTAAGATCGAGGCGGGCAAATTAGAGTTTGATCCTCTGCCTTTCGCCCTCCGACCCATGCTCGACGAATGGCTCAAGCCACTCGAGTTTCGTGCTCGCGGAAAACAACTGCGAATGACCTGGCAGGTTGCGCCCGAGATTCCGCAGGGGATCGTCGCTGATCCAGTGCGTATTCGACAAGTCTTGGTCAACTTGGTTGGCAACGCAATTAAGTTCACCGAGCGTGGTTGCGTCGAAGTGAGCGTGACGGGCGGGCGTCAACTGGGCGACCGTTTAGAGCTCATCTTCGCAGTGCGCGATACGGGGATCGGCATTCCACCCGAACAACTCGATAAGATCTTTCACGAATTCGAGCAGGTTGACAGCTCGCATTCGCGTCAATTCGGCGGCACTGGCTTGGGGCTCGCCATTTCGCAGCGGCTTTGCGAACAGATGTCCGGAAGCATCTGGGTGGAGAGCGGCGTCAATCAAGGTTCCACCTTCCGATTCGTTCTGCCGCTTGAAGTCGCCTCGCCGCAACAGATGTTGGCGACGGGAATTGATCAGACCAAGAATCGACTCAAGGGAATTGCGCCTAGCGAGGTGGAACCTCGCTGCGGGCTGCGAGTGCTTGTCGCGGAGGACAATCCAGTCAATCAGAAACTGGTGACGCTGTTGCTCGAAAAGCGCAAACACAAGGTAACTGTGGTGGATAATGGCAGGGCCGCGGTCGATGCCTGCATCGCCGATGAATTCGACGTTGCGCTCATCGACATTCAAATGCCCCTGTTGGATGGCTTCGCCGCCACTCGATGCATTCGCGACGCCGAATCGCCTGAAGATTGGCGCATGCCCATCATAGCGCTTACCGCGCACGCGATGAAAGGCGATCGTGAACGTTGCTTGGCGGCTGGCATGGATGGATACGTCAGCAAGCCGATTGTTGCCGACGAGTTGTTTCGGGCGATTGACGCGCTGGTTGGCCCCCGGACGGCGACTGACAGACACGATAGTCTTACGCCGCCGACTCCTGAACCAGAATCCGACTTGCCCTGGGAGCGGGCTCTAAAGCACACGGGTGGCGACCGCGAGTTGCTGGCGAAAATGGCGTCGATATTTCTTGACGAAATGGAGACGTGGATCGGGCAAATACGGGAAGCTGTCGCCCATCAAGACGTTCCCAATACTCGCCGACTCGCCCACTCCATGAAGGGGTCGTGTGGATATTTCGCGGCCGATGCTGCGTATGATGCCGCGAGTCGTTTGGAAGAGTCGGCTAGCAATACTCAGGAAACCCAGACGCTACTGCGAGCCCTCGAAGAGGAATTAGATCGGGCATCGCACCAAATCGCCGTCTTCGCGGGCATGGTGTCCGCCCGCCAAGCGGTCGTTTAGATTCTCTTCTCCGGATTCGGCCATGTCATGCTTGAGATACGAGATGCCTCCACGGGAGAGTTAGTCCTCCGCTTAACGCAACATACATTGTGTGGGCGAAAAATCAGCAATGTTTGTCTCACCGGGAACGATCTTTCGGCCATCGAGGGGGCCGACGCGGACTTCTCGTTCTCGACTCTCCGGCGAGTGAACTTCAGTCGAGCGACGCTCAGTCGCGCCCGGTTCGGCAATACTCGACTGGAGCAAGTCGACTTTCACGCCGCGCGATTGGAAGACGTGGACTTTACCTCGGCCGTCATGGAATCGATTCGCTTCCAAGAAGCACGGCTGGAAGGCGCGTTCCTGAGATATGCCCAAATGTCGAATGTCGACTTGACGGGCGCGATTCTGAGGAAAGCCGACTTGAGCATGGCAACCATCACTGGCGTATTGGTGGATGCCGACCTGTCGGGCGCTGATCTACGCGGCGCGGACCTCAGTGAAGCTCGCCTGCATGGCGCCCGGTTCGACGGTGCGCGACTCGCCAACGCTCGTTTCATCGGCGCTCGCCCCACGGAAATCCATGTGCAGATGGCGCGCTTGGCCCATATCCAGAATCCCTCGAAGTCCTTCCCTTTCACGCCGCAGCAAGAGAAGAAGAGTTGGTGGCGTTTTTTGGGAGGCTAATTCTCCCTGGGCAGCCCTTGGATTCCACCTCCAGATTGACTCGCGCGCCGCCGCCCATTACACATGCGTCCGTGGTGGCGGTGTCACGCACCGCGCCGACCTGCCGCAAAGTCGAATACGACGATGAATCAAGTCGGACATGCCGGTAACAGGGAGTCCTCGAATGCGAGTGGTAGATGTCGCCGTCACGATGGTCGAAGTCCCACAGTCCGCACCCCTGGCCCCCTATCGTTCGCACCTCCGTAGCAGCTCGACCACGCAGAGCGGCATCGTCCGCATCGATACCGATCAGGGTATTACTGGTTGGGGCGAATACAATGTGAACTTCTTGCCGAATTTGAGCGGACGACGTGCGACGGCCGCCGCGCGCGAATGGCTGGTCGGACGCGATGCGCTCGACCTGATTGGATTCCATCAAGCTTGTCCGCTGGAGAATCGGCTCAAATCCGGTCTCGAATTGGCTCTTTGGGACATCCGCGGCAAAGCCTGCGGTTGTTCGGTTGCCCAACTGCTCGGAGGCGTGCTGCGCCCGCGAATCGAGTTGGCGGCATGCATGGGCATTCAGTCGTATGAGCGAGCCGGCGAGATGGCTCGTTGGTACGTCGAACAAGGCTTCAAGACGCTCAAGACCAAAGCGGGCGCGGATGCTCACGAGGATCTAGAGATGGTGCGCGGCGTACGCGACGCCGTGGGCGACAAGCTGGAATTACGAGTCGATCCGAATTGTGCGTATTCGCCCCAGCAAGCGCTCGAGCTTTGTCGCGGGCTCGAACCCTATCGCCTGCAGTATCTGGAGCAACCGATTCTGGCGGAGCCATTGGCGGACGCTGCTTGGTTGCGCGGTCAGACCAGCGTCCCGATTGCTTTGAATGAGAGCGTGGTCGAGCCTCCGAGCGCGATGGCGATCTTGCGAGCGAATGCCGCCGAGTTTCTTCTGCCCGACACGCACGTCGCGGGCGGAATCTGGCCCTGTGTCCAGATCGGGCATTTGTGCGAGGCCGCGGGGATCCCCTGCATCATGCATTGTGGCCATGACCTGGGCCCCAAGACGGCCGCCATGCTGCATGTCGCAGCTGCCTGTCGAGCCTACTCGCTAGCCAACGATTCCACCTACTACGGACTGGTCGATGATGTCATCACCGAGCGTCTACGGATCGAACAAGGCACGATTGCCGTTCCCACTCGTCCTGGTCTCGGAGTGGAAGTCGACCCCGAGCGACTCGCCAGATACTGTCTCGACTGCTGATGCGCCACACGTCGGTGGATGGAATATCATGAGTCTCTTCACGCCTACGTAATATTCCTGACGCGTCGAGGTGTCTATCGACCAGTCATCCTCACAGTCGACTCCCACGCGCATCCGTTGGCAAGTTTTCACGCTGGCCTTCGGAACTTCGGGCATTCTTTACTGGCATCGCTATGTCTTCGCATTCGTCAAACCGTCGTTGGCCGAAGAGTGGGATCTGACCAACACTGATCTGGGACGACTCGACAGCGCCTTCTCGCTGTCTTACACCGCGTTTCAATTTCCGCTGGGAATCGCCGCGGACGTCTGGGGTGTGCGCCTCGTTCTTACGCTGTTGATGCTGGTGTGGTGTTTGGGGCTGGGATTGTTGGCGGCGGCGCCCAACGTGCGCTGGCTGGCGTTCGCCCAATCTTTGATCGGCGGCGGCCAATCCGCTGTGTACGCGTCGCTCACCAGAATCGCTCGCGTGTGGTATCCCCCCGAGGTCCGCACGACGATGCAAGGGCTGGTGAGTGTGCTCGCGGGACGATTGGGAGCGCTCAGCTCGTCGCTGGTCTTCACCACCGTGCTGCTGGGGCTGTGCGGTCTTTCCTGGCGCAGTTCGGTCGCCATTCTCGTGACCGTGGGATTGGTCCACTGCGGACTGTTCTTAATGCTCTTTCGGAACTCTCCCGCGGGTCATTCGGGTGTCAACGACGCCGAGCGATTGTTGATTGAAGGCGGTCCGCCCGCCCAGTCCTTGCAGGAAGCGTCAGTCAAGGAGTCCGAATCCTCCGAGACGGCTGAGGCGAGTGGAACTCGCGAAGTGGGAGCGGGAAGAGAGGCGAGCAAGCTCCGTTCGTGGATCGTCCGCGTGCAGTCGATTCCACCGGCAGCTCGACGCACGCTGGCGTGGCTCGCACTCCAAACGATACTGAGCACCTTCGCTGACAATCTCTACTCGAATTGGATTCCGCAGTTCTTGTCGCAGGTCCATCAATTGGAATTCAAGCGAATGGGCATGTTTGCCGCCTTGCCGTTGCTGGGCGGCGCCTTGGCCGGGCTCTTGGGTGGTGTGCTGAATGATCGGCTGATCGCGCTGACCGGAAATCGACGTTGGAGCCGATCCGGAGTGGCGCTCGTCGGCAAGATGCTCGCCGCGCTCTTTCTATTCGCCGCCCTCACTCAGTACCACCGACCCTATGTGTTCTGTTCGTTCTTGTTCTTCGTCAAGCTGTTCGGCGACTGGAGCGTCACTTCCACGTTAGGAGTGGTGACGGACATGGGGGGACGAGCAACTGCCAGCGTCTTCGCGTTCAACAATACGATTGCCGGTATCGGGCTGATCGGAGCTCCTTTGGTCTTCGGTCCCATGGCCGACCATTGGGGATGGCCAGCCGTCTTCATCTGCGTCAGCTCGACCTACGTGCTGTGCGCTCTCACTTGGCTGGCCATCGATTGCACGCAAGCGGTCGACAATCAGCAGGCGTAGATTTCTAACGGCGCCAATTGACGAACTCCAGCAGTCGCACTATTCTGTCGTGCAATGAAGTTGCAGGTGAGCTTGTTGGGCGAGACGGTGTTCACGATGGTGCGATTTTTGATTTGTTGGATCGTTGTCGGTCTCGTGGGGTTGACGGGCTGTTCCGGAGGCGGCTCGGGGCCCGTGAAGCACCCGGTCGTGGGTCGCTTTGTGGTGAATGGGACGCCGGCGGAGCAAGTGGCGGTCACTTTTCACCATGCGGACGGCGAGAAAGCGGGTGAGTATCGCTACGCCACGGCGGTCACGGATCAAGAGGGGCGTTTCGAGCTGTCGACGACAGGCGACAAGGATGGCGCCGTCGAGGGAACTTACCGAGTGACCTTCTCTTGGCTCTCGTCCAAGGATCTCGACGCCTACGACATGCTTTCGGGCGCCTACAGCGACCCCAGTCAATCGAAGTTTACGGTGACCGTACCGATGACGGGCGCCGAGTTACCTCCGTTCGAATTGAATGTTCCCGAGTCGCAGATTCGCCGTCCTTCTTCCCGGCGTTAGTTTCATTCATTCCTCTTCGAGTCTTAAGACCATGTTGAGTTTCATGAAGTCCGGCGTCCCGCGGGGACGTCGTCGAGCCTTTACGCTCGTCGAATTGCTCGTCGTGATCGCCATTATCGGCGTGTTGGTCGCACTGCTACTGCCCGCGGTTCAAGCGGCTCGTGAGGCAGCTCGACGCATGCAATGCAGCAACAATCTGAAACAGCTCGGGCTGGCGATGCATAACTACCACGATGTTCACCAGAACTTTCCCGCGAATAATCCGCTGGTCGTGCGGCCATCGGATGGCTTGCGCTATGTGCAAGGTCCCTGGAACTTGGCCATTCTTCCGCACTTGGAGCAGTCGTCGTTGTACGACTCGTGGAATCACAATCTTGGTTTCGTCGAGGGAAGCAACGTCAATCTTGTGCGAACTCCGCTGAAGTTCTATCAATGCCCGTCGTCGCCGACGCCGCAGGTTGGTAGTTTTCCCCCGCCCAGCGCCGCGTTCTCCGCGGATGCCGCGGCGATGGGAACCAACCGGTATTTCGCAACCTCCATCAGCTATCATCCGCCAATCAGCGCTCATACGCCGCCCATGGATGCGACAAGTCCGCGAGTTGCCGCGGTCTTGCCGCAGAACGGCATGGTGGGTTTCCGCGACATTCTGGATGGCACGTCGAACACCATGATGTTTGGCGAGGTCGCTGGTTTTCCGCGGCGTTTCAACCGCAAACGCGACGTGGGCGACAACTCTCCGGTGTTCGGCCACTTAGGATCTTGGAGTCGCATTCTCACCATTCGCTCCGATGCGTCAGGCGCGACATTGTACGGCGGCAACTGCCTGATCAACTGCACCAATTTCGCGGGGACAAACCTATATGCGTTCCATCCCGGTGGGGCACAGATCGCGCTGGCCGACGGGTCGGTGCGGTTCCTGTCGGAGACCACCAGCATGCAAGCGATTTTCGCCGTCATGGGAACTCAGGATGGTACGACGACCACGCTCGATTAATGCTTGCCGTAAGTGCCTGCCTGGACAGAGATAGAGAGAACTCCTAGAGGTTTTTGACGTATGGTTGCTTCGCTGCTGTTGATGTTTGCTGTTGCGGCCAACGGCCCCGTCGAGTCGTGGACAGGTTTTCTCGGAGGCGAGGGCGTTCAGTTGGACGCCAGTACTCTGCCATTGAAATGGTCTCCGACGGAGAATCAACCATGGGTAGCCGCGATACCAGGGTTCGGTCAGTCGTCGCCCGCGATTTGGCAAGGAAGAGCCTTCGTTACTTCGGTCGAGGGACCCAAGAAAGACGAACTGATTGTGTCCGCCTACGCGCTCGCGGACGGCAAGCAACTCTGGAGCAAGCGTTTTCCCACGAGCGACCCGGTAACGAACGGCACCTTTGTAAGCCGCGCTGCCCCCACGCCAGTTGTCGACAAGGACGGTATCTACAGCTTCTTCGAGTCTGGAGATGTTGTCGCCTTGTCGCATGCGGGTGAGGAACTTTGGAAGTTCTCTCTGGCGAACGCCTATGGAAAGTTCACCAACGAGTATGGGTTGGCGGCGTCGCCCGTTCAGACCGCCGACTCAGTGATCATTCTGATCGATCATCCGCAGGGCGATTCGTACCTGATCTCCATGGCGAAGAAAGACGGCAGCGTTCTCTGGAAGACCGATCGCACTCGCCGCGGTAGTTGGACATCGCCGCGGATGTTGACCCTTGGCGGCAAAGCGACCGTAGTCTGTAGTTCCGCGGGAACTGTCGACGGTTACGATCCAGCCACGGGCACTCGACTCTGGTCGCATGAAGGCATCGGGGGAAATCGAATCTGCACCCCTTCGCTCACTTCCAATGGGCTGCTGTTGATTGGCTCGCAAACCAGCCGCGAGTTCCCCGACGCGGACTCGGTCAAGAAGTCCAACATCGCATTGCAAGTCGGCAGGGATAACTCGCAGTGGTCGACCAAGGTGGCATGGCGCACGGAAGACTTTTCGCCAGGCATGGCTTCGCCCATGGCTCACCAGGGATTTGCTTACTGGATCAATCGCCAGGGGGCGGTCGGTTGCTTCCGCGAGTCGACCGGCGAGCAGGTGTACTCAGGACGTGTCGCGGAATCTCCCTGGGCGACCCCGCTGGGTGTCGGGGATCGCATCTATGTCTTCGGTAAAGATGGCTTGACGACCGTGCTAGCGGCTGGCGAGCGATTCGAGATTCTGGCCGAGAATCGGCTGTGGGACCCGATGTCGGTGAAGCCCGATCAGTCGATTATCGATCGGGAGACGGATCCGCGGCGCAAAGCGGGCGCGGCGATGCACGCATTGCCCGAAGTTATGGGAGTCGCCGCGGTGAATGGCTCGTTCTTGGTCCGTACGGGCAGTCAACTGCACTGCCTGCGTTACCAATCGCCCACGCTGCCGTCTCGGTAGTAGACGCGTTGAGCAAGTTCCTGTTGGAAGGGATGCTTGCGCACTTCGTCTTCGTTGATGGTGATCCCGAGTCCAGGTCGCTGATTGGGCCGAACAACTCGCCCCTTGGGATCGATCGTGAATCCCTCCTCGACCACATCCTGTCGCCACGGCACATCGCCGTGCACCGTTTCGCAAATGATGTAGCTCGGTTGAGAAAATCCAAACTCGAGCGACGCCGCGGTGCTGACCGGCCCCTGGGGATTGTGGGGCGCGAGCGCGATTCGGTAAGCGTCCGCGAGCGCCGCGATCCGGCGAGCGGCCGTGAGGCCGCCGCAGTGAGTGATGTCAAGCTGGCAGATTTCGCAGCCTCGCTTCGCGAAGAGATCGCGAAACGCCTCGAGGTGCGTGATCCGCTCGCCCGTCGCCACGGGAGTCGTCAACGCCGCGTTGATCATCGCCAACCCATCCAAGCACTCGGGCCAACACGGCTCTTCGAAAAAGTAGAGACCATAGGGATCGAGCGCCTGGCCAAACTTGAGTCCCATCGCGGGCGAGGGGCGAGCGTGGCAGTCGACCATGATATCGATCCCCTCGCCGACCGCTTCTCGCATGGCTCGCACACACGCCTCGGCTGCCTTGACCGGCTGTAGACCCTCGATCGGCATCGTGGGCGGTACCGCCATGCTCTTGAACGCGGTGTAACCCCCCTCGACCGCTTCCCGCGCGAGATCGCCAAACCGCTTCGCGTTGTCGACAGGCGTTTCGTAAAAGTCTTCCATGCGTCCGCCGCCTAAATGACAGTAGGTCCGCACTTCATCGCGCACGGGTCCACCCCAAAGCTGTGAACACGGGAGACCTGTGATTTTGCCAAGAATATCCCATAGAGCGAGATCGATTCCCGCGATCGCGGTCGCTCGCACAATTCCTTGACCATGCCAGAAGTGCTGGCGATACATGATCTGCCAAAGATGCTCGATGCGTCGCGGATCTTCTCCCACCAGCAACTCGGCCAGATCCTCGACGGCCGCTACGATGCTGCGAGTGTGCCATTCGAGGGTCGCTTCGCCCCAACCGATGAGTCCAGGTTGGTCGGTCACCACCTTCACAAATACCCAATTGCGCATCCGCGCATGACAGACCAACGTCTCAATGGCTGTAATCTTCATCGCTTGTCTTTTCGTCCTACAAAGAGAGTGAGCTTTACTTCGTCCAATCGCTGAGTGCTTGACGCACTTCGTCGATGACTCGCTCCAGACTTCCGGGAGCGACGATGGCGATCGATTCTTGATAAATGCCTTTGCCGTAAGTGTCGCGGTCTGGCAAATACGAGGGGCCCCAGCCCTGCGCCAGAGTGGCGACCAGCAACGGATGCCCAGGCATGCTGGCACGCAAAGCTGTCTGCAGCAGACTGTAGTGTTCGCCGGGGACTGCCAACACAAACGCATCGCCCAACTGCCACAGCCGTACCTCGAGTGGATAGTGCGGACCTGTGGGGAGCTGTTCGAGTCGCCGAGCCATGCGAGTTTGACGTTCGAGCATCGCGCGGCAGTCGCGTCGACGCGATTCATCCCCCGCAGCCGCCGCATCCGACTCGGCCTGAGTCCATTTTTGCAAATCGGCGGCTACCTGTTCGCGCGTCGGCAACTCGGCGCGGTAGTCGAGTGGAATGGTCCAGCGACGCGAACGGAAATGACGAAGTGATTGTTTCGCCTCGGCATCGAGCGGCTCATGTTTCCAGACGCCAATCGTCGCGCCCGAAACGACGGGACCCGCGTAGCGATAAGAAGTCTGGGGCGGCGCGAGTGCGGTGAGGGCGGCGAGTGACGAGTAGGCCAATTGGCGGCCATTGCGGTCCGCGACTTGAACGTCGCCCACATAACCTTCGATCGGTCCCAACTCGCCCGACGCTCCTTGTACGAATAGACAGGGTGCTCCCGTTGCTCGCTCGACTTCCTCGCGCAAGGCGCCGATGTAGTCGGGGCTGATCAAACGATTGTCCCACGCCAAGGTGGTCGGATGGCAAGCGTAGTTCACCAAGGTCGCCAATGTGCCGCCATCGTCGGCCGTCACCCGCGCCACAACCACTGTATCGTCGGCGGGCTTCTCGGGCACATACCCGCAGACCCATTGATTGGACGCTGCATCCCATTGATCGCGGAATGCGGCCAGCGAGCAGCGTCCATGACCAAACACGATGTTGGCGTGCTGCAACCGTTGTTCGACTTCGCCGACAAGTTGGCCGAGTGTTCGACCCACCGACCGCAGATAGTCGGGGATCCCCTCGCCGCCCGGCAAGGTGCGACGATCGAGCGTCATGAGGCCGGCGCCATGCGTGTGAGAGAAGACCAGAGTTATGGCGTCGCGTGAGAATCGCGTTGCGTCGGCGATGGGTTCCAAGAGCAGTCGCAATTCCTCGTCGCCCACCAGGCAGTGGTCGAGTGAAACGAGGATCAGTGGTTCCTGGTCTCGGTTGCTCGAGTTGTCAGATCCCGCACCATCTGGCAGGAACATCGCGACCGTCGCTCGCAGTGGTCGATGCACTCCCTCGGAACGTTCGTGAGTCGCCGCTCCCCACATCCGATGGTAGGTTCCCACGGAAGGCGTGATATCGGCGTGGGCGATTCCAAAACGAACACTCGCCTGCGGTGCGGTTACATGGGGCACAAAGCATCTCCCGGTAATCGTGTTTGCCCAATCTGCGATTCAACTAAAAAGATCCAAGGCCTCAACCACTCTCACGTGTGTGTTTCCAAGCGAACATCAAGCATTATCTAAGCGTATAGCCCCGTGGTCCGCCTCATACGCCCACAATCGACGGACTGGAAGTCCGTCGTACGTCAGGATCGACGAATTAGAATTCCATCGTACCCCCAACTATCCACATACCCCCACAACACACACTCTCTCTCTTTCTCCCTCTTCCGTGCCCTTCCGTGCAATTCCGTGGCCAATAAACCACCTCTTCCGAGGCCCACTCAACCTGATTTGCCGCGAAACTCTTCGGCGGGATACTTCGACGCATTCTGGATCAGTTTGTCATGCAGAGCCGCCGTGACATCAATTCCCAACTCGTTGGCTATCGCCAAACCGTAACACAGCACATCCGCAACTTCTTCTCGCACCGCTTGCCATTCGCCAGGTTGCTCGCGGATGCGGCGCGAGGCTTCGGTGGTGATCCATTGAAAATGCTCCATCAATTCGGCGGCTTCCACGGCGAGTCCCATGCTGAGATTCTTGGGGCTGTGGTATTGTTGCCAATCACGTTCGGCGATGAACTCGCGGACTCGTTCGCGCAGAGTGGCGACGGTCGTGTAGTCATCGGCCGCGGCGAGTGCGGCGAGTCGGTCGTGGTAAGGACCGTCGCCCAGCAAGTCGAGGCTTCTGGCGAGTCGGCTGCGGTCGGCCGCTCGGTTGATCTCCGCCAGAGTATGGAGCACTCGCTCGACTTGAACGGGCGAGACAGCGCCGGTCAGTGGTTCGCCCAGCCCCATGATCCGTTTCGCTCGCTGCAGATCCGCGAACTTCGTCGGATCGTCCTGCATGGCTTGGAACAAGGCGGTGACTGCTAACTGCGACTGCGCCACCTCGTCCCAGTCCTCTCGCGCGGCTGCCTCCAGCAGATGGAGATATTGAAAGACGGCGAATGACATGGGGCCTGAAGTTACCCCGCAACGTTGTCGACCTTGAGCATCGTAGGAGGGACCGTCTTGCAGGGCGCGAGCCAGATGTGGGTCCCAACCCTGGACGATCTTGAGATGTCTGAGTTCGGGGTGTTCGAGAAACCGCAAGGTGCTCGACTCGTAAACCGCTTCGGTCACTTTGACCGCCACGATCCGCTCGCCGCCAGGTCCTTTCGCCAACGCCGCCGCGGCCTCGGGAGACATTCTCACTCCACTCACGTCGGGAATCGAGTAAATGCCGATGGCGAGCCCCACTTCGGCGGCAGCATTGACGATAGGCCGCATGTTCTCGACCACTGCCTGATCGTCGGCATGACGAGCGAGATTTGTACCGGGACGCACGAAGGCAACCGGATAACCCCATTCACGTAGATCGCGCATGAGTCGTATATTCGCGTCGACTCCGTCCTCGGGACGTACTAATGCCATCGGCATCGTGCGTCGCAATTTCGCTTTCGTCGAGACCCACAACCAATGACGCAACTCGTCCAACGTCCGTACGTGTCCGTGGCCCGTGGAGGCTGCGATCAAGACTGCCGGCACGCCGAGGGATGACAGTCGCTCTAGAAATCTTGTGTTCGTTCGATCATCCAACTGTCGGCGAGGGAGTTCGCCCCGAGTGGCGTCGAAACAAGCCACCGTCGCGGCCGGATAATGTTGGATAGGATCAGAAAGCAGTTGGTCGATCGTAACCGTCATCGCAAATCGCTTGTTGCTGAAGGCGGAAGGTGCAAAACAGCGGCGAGTTGAATATACACCGCCCGGCGATCGCTTTCAGCCTGCCAAACTTGCGAGCCGAACTTGCGAGGCAAACTTAGGAACCAAACTTACGTACGATCGAAGGCGGCGCGGTTTCTTCGAGTGCTCGACGGTGATACTCGGCGACGCCAGCGAGCGTTTCGATCAAGAGCAGATCGGCTCGATTGAGCACATGGCGAGCGCTGCGGCTGCCAAGCCCTTGCAGCATCTGCTCCACCGCTCGCACATGCAGCGAGAGAATTGTGGTCGATGGACAACCGGTCAGAGCGACTCGTTCGATCCAGTGATCCAGGGTCGCGCCGAGATTGCCCGATCCCATGACGACATAAGCCCGCAGCAATTCGTAATACTCGGCGACCAACGCTTCGGGAAGCCGTGAGGCGTCGAGCGGGCCGTCGATCAAGCTTTTCTGCTGATCCACCAACCGCTCGGCCTCGTCACGTTCCCAATCCTGTCGTTGGCGATGAGCGATCTGCAATCGCTGGTTATCTTGCAGGAGCTGATGTCGCTCACGAGCTCGAGCGATTTGCCACAGGAGTGCTCGAGTCGTGGTGGTGCGAAGGCAGAGATACGCATCGGCGCCCGCTTCGAAACACTGGGCGGCGATCTCCTGATCGGTCGCCATCCCCAGGACCAAGATCGGTTGAGTATCGCTGGAGGCGGTATGGATCGCATCGAGTACCGAGGGGGCGTCTAGGCCCGTGTCGTCGTCGTGACAAACCAGCACCACATCATACACTCGCTCTCGCAACCGTCCGACGCCGTCGGTAATGCCGATGGCTTGATCGAGTCGTACTTGAACGGCGCTGTCTGCCGCGAAGGCTTGAGCGAGCGACCAACCAACTCGCGATTCGCCCGTGATCACCAGCACGTCGACCAAAGGCGGCAACTCGCCCCAACGAGGATCAATCGAGCGTTTCGAATTCGAGTTGCCAGGGACATTCATATTCCGGGATCCTTCCCTCCCAAGCTTGTAGCGAGATCCAACCCCTGGGTCAACAGGTTTGCCTCAACCTTGTAACGTTCATGGAAGTGCGACTAACGTACGACGGACTTCCCGTCCGTCGCTCTTCACGTACGATGGACTTCCAGTCCGTCGCTCTGGCTCGTTCCAAGCTCTACGCAAGAATCGGCCGCACGACTTGGCCCGCGACGTCGGTCAAGCGATAGTCGCGGCCGGCGTGTCGGAAGGTGAGTCGTTCGTGGTCGAGTCCAAGCAGGTGCAGGATCGTGGCATGGAAGTCATGCACATGCACGCGATTCTCGGCGACCGCGATCCCATGCTCGTCGGACTGACCATATACCATTCCGCCCCGAACACCCGCGCCCGCCAACCACGACGAGAAGACCTGATGATGATGCTCGCGCCCCTTGGCATCGGCTGACGCGTTATAGGGAGTGCGTCCGAATTCGGTCGTCCAGACGACAAGCGTCGATTCGAGTAGACCTCGGCGTTTGAGGTCGGCTAATAGGCCAGCGATCGGCTGATCGATCATTTTGGCGAGTGGTGCGTGAGCCATCATGTCGCCATGCGAGTCCCAGTTGGAGGCCGAGCCGGAACCCGAGTCGATCAGTTCAATGAACCGGACGCCCCGTTCGACCAGCCGTCGCGCGACCAAACATTGCCAGCCGAATCCCTGGGTGGCGCCTCGTTCCAAACCATAAAGCCGCAACGTTTCGTCCGTCTCACGGCCAATATCGAACGCCTCCGGCGCCTCCTTTTGCATGCCAAACGCGGTTTCAAACGAGCGAATCCGAGCTTCGAGCGCCGCGTCGGCTCCTCGTTGCTGAAGATCGCTCTGATTCAGTTGCTTGAGGAAACCGAGCTCTAGCTCCTGTAGCTGCTCGGTCGGTGTGCGTCGTTGAATGTTGGGAAGTGGATCCTTGCCCGGCAGAACGTGAGTCCCTTGGTGGCAGCCCGGCAGAAAATCGCTCCCCCAGGTTTGAGCACCCGCGTAGGGAGGCGCAGGGGCAATGACGACGAACGACGGCAGGTTGCGATTCTCGGTCCCCAGTCCGTAACTGACCCACGACCCGATGCTGGGGCGAGCAAAATTGAAGGAACCGGTGTGAATCCCCATCGAGGCCTTGTCGTGGCCCGTATGGTCCCCACTCAGTGAGTTGATGATGCAGACATCGTCGACGACCTGGCCAAAGTGCGGGAAGAGATCGCTCACCGGCACGCCGCTCGCCCCGCGTGGCTTGAATTCCCAGTTGGGCTTCTTGAGGAAACGAGCGAATTGACCAGTTTTGCCCTGCCAATTGTCCACGTTGATCGTCTTGCCGTGATCGGCGAACAGTCGCGGCTTGTAGTCGAACGTGTCGACATGCGAGGCGCCGCCCGTCGAAAACAAAAAAATGACCTGCTTCGCGGGCCCCAGGAAGTGGCCAGGACGAGCAGCTAAGGGGTCCGTGGGGCGATCGTCCGCGGCGGAGACGATGCGAGCGTCGGCCTCGGCGCAGAGGCCCGCGAGTGCCAAGGTGCCAAATCCGCCCCCCACACGTCGTAACATGTCACGCCGCGATGGACAGCTGTCGTTGCTCGGTTGATTAAGTTGATTCGGAACCATCGACGGAACTCCTCTCCTACCCCAAGTTTACTCCGCAGGATCAGGCTGCTGTAGCCCCGCTAACGGCCCACACGGCTGCTGCCGACGGCCCAGACAGTCTGAGGCCGCGATCAATTGCCCTCAGCACGGTATGTCTCACGTAGGTTTGCGGCGGATTGGGAAACGAGGCGGCTTGGGTAAGTGGCGTGGTCTGTCGAGTATTACCGTCAACTCGAACTTGAGTCGTTGCTGGGATTTCCCTACTATCCCGCGCCTTGGTATTTAGCCGAGTCAGGCGGCGCCAGTCCTCGGGGTTGTCGCAGTCTGGATTCGTCGCCACCTGGATTCGTCGCAACTTGGATTCGCAGCATCCCCACAACCATCGACCCATCCCATGCTCGACTTCGATGTCCAACGCTGCACTCGACGCTGCTCCGGCAGTGACCGCGAGTTGAAGGCGGGCGAATGGGTCTACTCGGCGCTCGTGCCGCGCGGGGCTCAGGTCTTGCGGCTCGATTTTGCCCCGGAAGCCTGGAAAGGGCCGCCCGAGAACGCCATCGGTTGGTGGAAGGGGCGAGTGCCTGACGGAGGAAACCAGCGGACAGCCTGGGCGCCCAACGATGTAATGCTCGACTACTTCGAGCATCTCGAGAACCGCCCCGAGAAAGCGGACGTCCGTTACGTGTTGACGTTGCTGTTGGTGCGGCGTCGAGTGATTCGGTTAGAGAACACGTTGACCGACGATAAGGGGAACGAAACGCTCGTCATCTTTTGTCCCCGGAACGAACAGGAAAGTCGCGTCGAGGCGATGCTGCCCGATGACCAGCGGATCGCGGAAATTCAGACCGAACTCTCGACGTTGCTGTTCGGCGATTCGTCGTCGCTCATGCCGCCGCCGGCGCAGCCCGCTGTCGAGGCCCCGGCCGAGGCCGTGGTCGAGACCCCTGCCGAGTCGGTTGCGGAAGACCTGCACGAACAGTCTGACGCCAAGACAACGGAAGAGGACGAGTCGGATGGAGAGTCGCTCGCAGGCGCCCTGAGCGACACCGAGTCGACCGACGACGTTTCGGCGGACGACGAATCCGACGACGACGAAGGCACGGACGAAGGCGACGACGAAGACCCAGACGAAGAGGAAGAGGACGAAGACGAGCAAGAAGACAGCGAAGAAGACGAAGACGAAGTCGCCGACGATGAAGACGAGGACGACGACGACGAGGACGACGACGAGGACGACGAGGACGACGAGGACGAAGAAGAGGACGAGGACGAAGAAGAGTACGAGGACATAGAGGAAGACGACGACGAGGCTGACGAGGAAGACACAGACGATGAGGACGAGGAAGACGACGAAGACTTAGCAGACGACGAGGACGAGCAGGAAGAAGACGAGCAGGAAGAAGACGAAGCAGACGAAGCAGCAGACGAGGAAGAGGCCGTCGACGAAGACGAGTCGGACGATTCTGGTCGGAAACAAGGAGAATCGTCATGACGAGTCGATTAGTCTGCGGATTGCTGCTGGTCGTCGCTCTGTCGAGCAGCACGGGCTGCCACTTAATGCCCAACGTGAGAATGCCCTGGGCGCCTCAGGCGCCGGTGGTCTTCACTGCTCCGCCGACCGCCGACGACATCGTCCGCGCCGTCAACTCGAATTCGGCGCCCGTCCGTCAGTTGGCGACCGATAGCGCCAGCGTGTCAGCGGCTGGATTTCCGCCGCTGCGCGCCGATTTGGCCTTCGAGCGGCCGCGGAATTTTCGCATGCGAGCTTCGTTGCTGGGGCCCGAGTTGGATGTTGGCAGCAACGACGATCTATTCTGGATGTGGGTGAAGCACAGCCCGCAGCCGGGTGTTTTCTATGCTCGCCACGACCGCTTTGCGACCAGTCCTGCTCGCCAGCTAATGCCCATCGATCCCGCGCTCGTTGTCGACTCCTTCGGACTCATGCAACTCGATCCACTCGGCGCCTTCGACGCCCCGCGTGATCTCGGCGATCACAAGCTGGAAATCCGCACTCGCGTCCCGTCACCCGATGGCGATTTGACTCGCGTAATCGTCGTCCACGACAAGTATGGCTGGGTGCTGGAGCAGCGATTGTTCGATAGTCGCAATCGGCTGATCGCGACGGCGGTGGCGAGTCAACATCGGCACTATCCCGAGGTGGGAGTGTCGTTGCCTCATCGGCTCGAGTTCAAATTACCGGCTGCTCAGTTGGACTTCACGGTCAACGTCAACACGTTCCGCATCAATCAGTTAGACGGTTCCGCTCAGCTTTGGACCTTGCCGCAGATGGAAGGTTATCCGCTCGTGGACATCACCGATCCACGCTTCATGCCGCAAGTGTCGCCAGCGAGTGCACCAGCGCCGCAAGGGATGGGAGCCGGCGGTTCGACAGGGACGATGCCTGCGGGTGGTCCCGCTGGCACGGGCAATTCAGCACCGATTGGTTCGGGGGTGCCCACCACTGCCATCCCCACACCCGGCGTTTATCGCACGAGTGAAGCGCCGTACAAGCCGCGCTATCGCGGATTCTGGTAAGGCAGCAGCAAGCTCTAAGAGTTCTTTGGAAGCCGGACTCGAGATCTTTTGTCCGCCCACACCCGAGCCCCTCTTGGGAGAGTTGCCTCGACTGGCTGTCTCCCTCTTGCGCACTCTCCTCGCGACGACGAACTCGTGCTTGGCCCGCATGTCGCAGGCGTTTCTGAAAAAAAGCTGCTGTCAGCTGCTTAGTACTGAAAACGAAACGTGACAAAGGGTTCGCTGTTGCTCGCAACCGCCCTTCACCGGCAAAAACTCGTCCCTTGCGGATTTTGTACGGAAAAACCAACCCCTTTGTTTCTTATTCATTACATGCAAAGGCACGGATGCCGCGTCGGTAGCGATTGCAGCGTAGTACCGATCCCTGAGTCTCAAGGGAGGTTCATCGTGAACGCGGCCCACACACGAGTTGTTAACGGATTCGGCCTGCCTCTCTCGTTGTTTTGCGGCGATGATTCCGCGAAATCAGAGGTCTCGAATTCCACCGCCTCGGCGGATGCGTCCCCGCGGATCGGCGACTTCAAGTCTCGCTTCCATGTCGACTGCTACCTGGCGCTGTTGTCGACAATGTCGTCTTCTTCCTTGCGACCCAGCCATGTGCCGTTGTCGCAATGGGAAATGCTTGAACCGTGGTGTGCTCTGCGAGTGCTAATTGCGCTGCGCGAGGGCCGTTGTGCTTATGTTTCAGAATCTTACTTGCGCTGGTCGTTCTCGACGCTCAATCGACGGGCCATCAATGCACAGAGTCTGGCGTGCAGCCCGATGGCTTCCGCGGTGTCGGCGTCCGAGCGTCCCGCGGACGTTGTCCCCGCCTGGGCCGCGCGCGGCATGCCAGCTCTACTCGCCCTGGCCTTTCGCATCCGCGCAGCGCGATTTGCGTTGAAGCCGCGGGCGAAAGCTTGGGGATTGAACACGCGGCTTCGCGAGATCTACCTGGGCGAATCGGCTTCGACCGCCAGCATGACTCGGCCCGTTGTCTCTGACGCCGATCTTCCCTATTCCGAGTTCCTCGCCATCTATGCCAAGTTGGCCGTGAACCTTCAACAGCCCGAAGAGCCGGTCGAGATTCTTGTTTCCCAGTTGCTTCAGCACGCCGTGAATCCACGGAATCGCTCACAACAGTTCCAGCCCTTGATACCTTCCTCTCGACCAAGCGATTCATGGAAGAATTCGCTGGATGAAGCAGCCGTTGCCGAACCAGCACAGCTCGCACACCAACTGATTTCCCTGCTGTGGTCCGTCCGGGAACAGCTAGCCGCTGCCGCGACCAGCCACTCGTCCGCTTACCCGCATTTCGTGAGTGCCTTGAAGCGTCTCTACGATCACCTGGTCACGTCCCCCGAGTCGTGCGAATCTTCCACCTTGATGCCAGACGACTCTTGCCGCGATTTCCCGTGGCGAGAACTCGAAAACGCGATTGAGCAGCTCTTGGCGACGGAAGTGCTGGATTCGACCGCTGAACATTCGTTGTCGAGCGACTCCATTGTCCGCTGGCTTCAGCGATTGCCGCATGACTACAAACGCGAACGCGGCTTGACCGAGGTGTTCGACGAGATTTTGGCGATGCGCCGAGTGGAACCGGATTGGAAGCCGACGCCAACCTCGGATGAGGATGGCTACACGCGACGCACGAGTGCGAACGTCGGCCTGGTCGCTCGCCAGAGTGCTCGCGGTTGGATCGGCGGAGTGATGCTGCAGAAGCTGCCCGTGAGTGGCTTGGAACGAGAAATCGTGATGGCCCTGATGACTCGCCGTCTCGGCAATCGCGTCGTCGATTCCATGGCCGAACTCCGCGACAGCGATCACTTCGGAAAACTACTCGACCAATCGCTCTTCGCTCCTGTCACTCAGGCCAATCGACACTCGCGACGAAAACGATGGATGGCGGTTCGAGATCGACTGAGCGAATGGATTCGCACAACGAGAGCGATTCGTAAAGGCGACGACCGCGCCGATTTGATGAGCGTCCTCGAGATTCCCGAGAAACTCCTTCATTCACCGTCTGCGCTGCAATCCGCGAGGAAGAAGATCGAACGAGTGATCGAACAATTGGACTCAGCGGCAATCGCTGCCGAAGCCAACGAAGATGCCGTGTCGTTGACATGGCCGGTGAGCAGCGACCTCGAATCCTTGGCGTTGCGCGCCGCGAGCTTCTCCGTGTCCGTCGAGCGACTCTCGCTCATGGCGCGACAGATATTCGTCGAGCGGCGCGACTGGTTTCGTGGTCTCGAGTAGTCGGCTGACTCAACCGCGGCGAGTTGGTGCGAACGAAGTGGTTGCGTCGATGTGCGTCGTTGCAGTTCGCTCTCCTCTTTTTCCCGCGATCTTGGAAACTCTTCGAAAACAGAGTCATCCAATCGCTTTTATGTGATGTGCAGACGCATGACGCGTCGCTGGCTTCGGATTCACGAAAGTGCGACTTTGCCAATGACGAGCGAAGTCACACGGACGCCCGATAGGCCTCGATAGGAGAGCTCCCCATGGCTCCATCATTCTCCCTCGCCGCCAAACGTTCGACGCATGCGACGCTCAATGCCGAATTGGCTCGCTTTAGCTTGGGAGCTGTCCCGAACCGCGAGAGTGCGTCGCGCTTGCGATCTTTGTTGGCGGATTCCCTTAGCGCGAAAGCGAACTCGCTTCGCGTTGAGTTCTCGCCGGCGCAATTTGATTACGCGGTAGTACTCGGCGAACGTCTTGTCTACGAAGGCCGCTTGCCGCGGTTCACCGAAGTTCGTGCGGAAGGTCTGCTGATGCGCTCAAGCGAGGCGGCGAAATGGCGGCGCTGCACGAATCGCCAGATTCTCTGGGACCTCGAGCGCAAGATCGACACGCGGAAATGGGTGATGTCGACTCGCGTTCATCGCCCCCTGTCGATGATCACGGCCGGGCTGATCACCGGGCGGACGTTGGATCAAATCTCCGCCGCCAGCGGTCGCTGGTTGGAGCCGCACGCCCTGGTCTCGTCGGTTTTGATCGAGCAAATGTCTGATATCGTCGGAGCCTGGCTGGAGACGCTCCACCAATTCGATCTGGGACAGGTCTTCTCGCCCGCCAGCGAGTTTCGCCGTCTGGCGATTCCAAAGGTGGTCTGGTCGTTTCTCCCCGAACGAGCTCGCCAGTTCGTCTTGGAGGCTCACGATGCCATCGCGGATGGACGAGCGGTCGCGCCCGCTCGCTGGGATGTGCTTTACCCGGCCGCACGGCAGATTCTTCATCACGCGTTGCTTTTGAGTTACCTCGAGCTGTTGAGCCGGGAGATCGACTCGATCTCAAGCGGGGACGAAGAATCCTCAGAGTAGCCAATGAAAAAACTCTGGGATTTAGCGTAACTCTAGTGAAGGCGGGGTCCTTTGGACTCCGCCGCGTCGCTTGCTGGGGACGCGGCGGAGGGGGCCGTGCCATGGGTGTCTCTCGCGACAAGGAACGACAAAATGTACCGACGATGTGACTCAGTGCGTATGATGCTAGAGATTCACGGTGGGTGGCTCTTTGAGTTTGGAATCGGAGGTGGGCGTTATCAGCGCGTATCCTTGCCGCGCCGCGATTTAAACACCAAGATGCTCTCTCCGGGGGACGTTTGTCATGTCTCTAATTCCACGAACCGGCCGCTACATGCCCAAGGACCATCCCTTCTTCTCGCGCCAGAGTCTGTTCCGCGCGACCATCGAGCCGGCGCTGGGAGACGATGCGGGACGCGAGTGCATCGAACGCCACCTCAACGAACGTTGCCGAGAAGCGGCGTTGGCCGAATGGGATGCAGGGCGAGCTTCCGATCCACCGCTCGACTGGGGATTCTCGTCGGACGTCAACGCCGCGCTCCAAGACTACCTTCGCCGTACCAGTTCGCCGCCTGCCGATTCTTCAACTACTCCCCCGCCCCCCTCGCAAGCGACGCAAATTACTGACTCGTTGGCTGCTGCTCCGTCCACGCGGCACGCGCGTGCGATTGAATCTCGCACTCCTTCTCGCGACTCTTCGCGCTCGTCACCAACGGAGATTCCGAGTGTGGTGATCGTCGGTGTTCGAGCGGGGGCTCGCGAACCCATCGTCGTGCGATCGGCGACTGCGTTCCCGGGGTGTGGTGCACGGAACAACGCGGAGGTTCCTGGCCCCGAGCAAACTCGTGGGCTCTTCCGAATCGTCGTCGAGCTCGCTGAGTTCCCTGCTGATGTCCGAGTTCTGCTACTCATGTTTCGGGCGGACGAGATCGCTCGCTTGGGACGATTACTCGAGGCGCCTCGTAGTACTCTCCTGCCTGATTTCCATGACGGACTGGATGAGTTGCTGCGGAACACTCGGCCGCTACGGGATGCCACCGAGGCGGCGACGATCCTGCAACGACTCGCACGGGAATTTGCCGACCTCGAGGATGAACGTTGGCGATGCACGGAGGGGACCGCCAAAGGGATCGAGCAGAATCCGTTCGAGCCGGCTCGTGATCATCACGAACCGGTCAACGCTGCGTTGCGTCGTTACTTCTGGTTGGTCTCGTTGCTGGCCTCTACTCCTGTCTTCGAGAGAGATTTGAAGTTGCGCCGCGGCCAAAAGGTATTCGACGAAACGTTCCGAGTGGAATCGACTTTACGCTTCCCCTCGTCCGACTTGTACTGCGTGCTGATGGTCGATGGCTAAGGCCTGTCACATTTAGGGTTCGCCGGGATTCGTCCAAAGTCGAACGGTCCCGGCGAATCCTCTGGCTTATCGTGGCACTCGCCGGGATTCTTGTTGGCGTTGTTGTTTGATTGGCGGGCGATTGTTCGCTGGCGACGGTCGGAATTCTTGCGAATTCCGCTACATCGGATGGCGACGGTCGGAATTCTTGCGAATTCCGCTACGAGAGAAATTCGAGATTTTTCTTTCGGTGCGCGTCACAGCCAAGGGGACCCTGGCTATGTGAGGGGCGAGTGGGGAATTCACCCCCGCCAGACAACTCGCCAACTCAAGCACTAGGAACGCCCCCATGGCCCGCCAAAACAACTCGAAACACCTCCGTCCCACCCAACGTCCTGCTTTCCGAGCCAGCCTGGAAACACTGGAAGATCGCCGAGTGATGGCGACCGCACAGCTTTCCAACGGCATCCTCTCGTTCTACGGCGATAGCGGCAATGACACGGTCGAAGTGTCGCAGCAGCAAGGAGTTGTGACGGCCGTGTGGAACTCGGGCGAGAGCATGCTTCAACAGCGGTTTAACGCGAGCTCGATTAAGGCAATTCAATTCGTCGGCGGGGCGGGGGACGATCGCTTCACGAATCGGACGGCTCTGCCCACTCGTGCCTGGGGCGATGCCGGGAACGATGTGATTGTCAGCGGGGATGGAAACGACGAAGTAGTGGGCGGAGCGGGTGACGATATCCTCTCGGCGGGCGCCGGCAACGATCGCATTTGGGGCGGGGACGGAAACGACGTCATCGTGGCGGGCAATGGCAACGATCTGGCCTACGGAGGCTATGGCGACGACCAACTGATCGGCGAACAGGGCGACGACCAGTTGCTGGGAGAAGACGGCGATGACCGAATCTACGGTGACGCGGGCCGCGATTCGCTTGAGGGAGGCCGAGGAAGCGACTTGCTCTATGGCGGCGTCGATAACGACAAGCTCTGGGGACAAGAAGGAACCGACGTGCTGGCGGGTCAAGAAGGGGCCGACTATCTCAACGGCGGGCTGGCCGGCGATTGGCTCTTCGGAGGCGACGGCGACGACACGCTGGTTGGCGAGGCAGGAAGTGATTCCCTCAGTGGTAATCGTGGTCGAGACTCGTTGTTTGGCGGCGACGACGGCGACTGGCTCTACGGTGGTGAAGATTACGACTGGCTCAAGGGAGAAGCTGGCAACGATGTGCTTGAAGGGGGGCCGGGGGGAAATAGTTTCGACGGCGGCACGGGCACGAACTCGCTTTACAATCGAGCCGATGTGTTGGGGTATCTCGCCCCAGAGGCGTTTGACGGGTTGACTGAACGTCAGTTGTCCAATATCGCCGCAGCCGCGGTCGCCAACTGGCGTGCCGTCGGCCTCAACACGCAGAACCTGCGAGTGGAATATCGGATCGCGGATCTGCCCGAAGGACGACTCGCCACCGCCCTCAGTCGCAACGATGGCTCGACCCTGATTTTGGTCGATGCGAATGCCGCGGGGATTGGCTGGTTTGTCGATCCCACGCCGACCAGGAACGAAGAGTTCTGGGGGATCACTGACGTCGCGGGTGTAACCATCACGGGCCCTGCCGCGGGCCGAATCGACTTGCTAACGGTCCTGCAACACGAACTGGGGCACGCCGCTGGGATTGAACATCAGGACGGACTGAATCTCATGTCGCCCTACTTGGTCGATGGCCAACGTCTCATGCCCGATCGCTCGTTGCTGGCTACGCGTGGCACGGTGCAAGCGAACGCCGACGACTTGACCTCTGACCAGATCCGAGCCTTGATTTTGATCTTCTTTATATTGAAGAACCAGAACCGGCTCCAAGGGAACTTGACCAGCTACAACGCGACCTTTGGCACTCCGTCGATTCCCGGGACTTCTGCCAAGTCGATCTACAACTACCACCTGCAACGAAACCCTGGGGTCAGCAAGATCCCCTCGATTGTCAACCCGTTCGCGCCTGGCAACATGTTCGGCTAACTCAGCCTCGAGCCAAACAGTAGTGACTCAACCACGAATCACACGAATTGAACGAACGAATGAATGAGTGATCGGGACTATATGTTCGAGCAACGTGACTGGCCGCAGTTGCTTGAGAAGGGGTTGATCCGAACGTGCGAGACACCCAACATTGGCTGCCCCCTCCGTCCCGATTCGTAAGATTCGAGTGATTCGTGGTCCACCACCTCTCGTGCCTGACCGCAGCGAATTCCGCCTCAAGCCGATCAGTATGGATTCAACCGCTAATCACCCGAATCGGACGAATGAGTGGTCGAGGCCAAGTTCGTTCAACGCGACTGGCCGCCGTTGCCTGAGAAGGGGTTGATCCGAACGTGCGAGATACCCAACAAAGGCTACCTCCTTCCGTCCCAATTTGTAGGATTCGAGCAATTCGTGGTCCACCACCTTCTGAGTCTCGCAGTTGCGAACCAAGTCTCGAGCCAATCAGAAGTGATTTGACCACGAATCACACGAATCGAACGAATGAGTGATCGGGACTATGTTCGAGCAACGCGACTGGCCGCCGTTGCCTGAGAAGGGGTTGATCCGAACGTGTGAGATACCCAACAAAGGCTACCTCCTTCCGTCCCAATTCGTAGGATTCGAGCAATTCGTGGTCCACCCCTTCCGCGTCTGGTAGCCGCAAACTCAGCAAGCCTGGCGCCGTCCAACAAGCGTCACGATTCGTGGTTGCGACTCGGCAATGCGGATCGACACCAGGCGTGGAGTTGCAGATCGACCAACTCCTGCTCCAGGTCTTCGATCGAATCGCTGTCCAGCAGCGAACGGAGTTGGTCGAGTAGGATCTCCGCAAAACGAACTCGAGCACGTTGGAGAGTTTTACGAACGGAAGCGGCGGTGAAAGAACTTCCCGGCACTTCCCGCGACAAATCGGCTGCCGCTTGATCGGAAGTGGCGTCGGGGTTTCGCGCACGGTAATCGAGTACCGTGAAATAATTATGCCCCGCGGTCTCCTGCTCGAGACGCAGACGTTGCCACGCCTCGGCCAAAAGTTCCTCGCGGCAACTTTCCCGAAAGGCCAACTCGAGCGATTCGTTGGGAGTTAACTCGGGCGAGACTGCGTCCGGTAATCCTTCGCTCACCAAGAGATCTTTGGGCTGCTGCCGCCGATGTCGTTGTACTAACCGAATCACTGACGTCTTCACATAATCTCGAAAGCGTCCCTTTTCCGGGTTCGCATGCCGATAACGCCCCTGTATAAATCCCACGGCAAACTCTTGAAACAACTCGTCTGCCGCTTCGACGTTGCCTTCAAGTTTCAAGAGATAGCGGTAGATGGCCCCTGAATACCGTTCGAGCAGCTCTTCCTGTGCCGACTCCCTCAGTTCGCCATCTGCGGAAGCGTGAGCCTGACGCACGAGCGTCCAGATGGTGGAAATTCGGCTGATGTGAGGAGTCGACATCGAAGCGATTGCTCCCGGATACTCGCCGAACCGCCGCCAGCGAGTTGTAAAAGTACGACGGACTTCTAGTCCGTCGCTTTGGGCCGTGGAGAAGGTTTTGTCGCCCCGCCATTTCCCCGACCGCGAGCCTTACCCTAACTTCCAGGGCGCGCGATAGGCTCGTTCAAGCATCGCGGCGGCCTCTGAGTCGTCGAGGATCTGTTCCTTCGCGGAATCCCAGCGGATCTTGCGCCCCGTGCGAATCGCGATGTTCCCCAAGTGGCAAGCACTCGCGCTGCGATGACCGATTTCGACATCGCAGATGGGCAATTTACGAGTCTTAATGCACTCCAGGAAGTTTTTGTGGTGATTGCCGCTGACGTACAGCTTGACGTCGCCATCGCCCAAGGGAGCGGCGATCAAATCGGCCGGATCGCCGACGATCTTGCCGCGAGTTACTTGGATCTTGCCCTTCGAACCGATGAACGTCGCTCCATCCGGGATATCCTTCTGCTTCTGGCCCACGATCATCGTCACGTCGCCAGGATACTTGTACGTGACGCGGCAGGTCTCGCTGACTTCGTGCCACATTTTGGGGTGGAACGTAGCAACTCCTTCAATCTCCAACGGACCTGCGTCATCCACACCCATGCCCCAGTGAGCGATATCGATGTGATGAGCGCCGAAATTGGTCATCTGTCCGCCCGAGTAATCCCAGAAGAAACGGAAGTTGTAATGCACTCGCTTCACGTTGTAGGGACGCTGAGCGGCGGGGCCGAGCCAGAACTCGTAGTCGAGTTCCGGGGGTGGCGATGAGTCTGCGACTGGCTCGCCCGGATGATTGGGGCCCGGAATCCCCACCAGGATCGTCTCCAACTTGCCGATCCGACCCGATCGTACCAACTCGCACGCTTGCCGGAACTTGGCGTCCGATCGTTGCTGTGATCCCGTCTGCACGATCCGCTCATGCTTACGAGCGGCTTGAACCATCTTCCGTCCCTCGGAGATCGTGAGACTCAACGGCTTCTCGCAGTAAACATCCTTCCCGGCCTCGCACGCATGGATGGTCATCAACGCGTGCCAGTGGTCGGGCGTGCTGATCACGACCGCATCGACGTCTTTGCGTTCGAGCACCTTGCGGTAATCCGAGTAACCATCGCAGGTGCGGCCCGTCTGCTCGACCGCCTTCACCGCCTTGGAAAGCACTTCCTTATCGACATCGCAGACGGCAACGGCGTTGTTCATGAACGCCTTGAGGTTGCCCAGCCCCTGATTCTTCACGCCAATGTGCGCTGTATTGATGCGATCATTCGCGCCAAAGGCCGAGCGTGGAACGAAGTAAGGCGCCGCAACGGCGCCCGTGACCGCGAGTCCCGAGGCAATCGCGGTGGTCTGGGCGACAAACGTTCGACGATCCAGGTTCCGACGCTCCGCGCGCTGCTTTCGCTCGCTCATGTCATGCTCCTCGTTACCGCTCGACGCAAGAAATCACTAGCCGCCAATCCGATACAGATGCTCCGTCGTTCGCAAGATCAGCGAATCGCCGGCGACGACTGGCGAAGCCATCAAGCCTTTGTCTAGCTTGTTGCGCGAGATCAACTTGAACTCGCGGCCAGCCGCCACGACAAAACCCTCGCCATCCTCGTTGAAGAAATAGATGCGATCCGCGGTGGCGATCGGCGACGCGGTGAATGATCCACCCACCCGCTCTTGCCACACCACTTCGCCATCCGCCGCTTGAATGCAGGTGAGCACGCCGTTCTCGGCGCTCATGTACAACAAGTCGCCGACCAAGACGGGCGAACTGTACTTGGGAATACCCTTGGACTGCTTCCAGACGACGTGCGAGTTGGTGACGTCGCCTTTTCCATCCAGCTTGGCGGCGAACATCTTGAAACCGCCGTCCGCCGTGGTGAGATAAACCAGGCCATTGGAAGCCACGGGGCGCATCGACACGTTCATGCCGCCGCACTGCACTCGCCACAGCTCCTCGCCGGTCTTCGGATTGTAGGCGATCGAGGCGCCCGCGCTGGGATCGACTAACTGGGGCACTCCCGCTAATTCGATGATCTGAGGCGTGGCGTAGGCCTTCTTGATGTCGCCGTTGTCGCTGCCATACGAGATCTCGCGATCACGCCTCCAGACCGACTTGCCGGTGGTCTTGTCGAGCGCCGTGACATATTGAACGTCAAAGCCATCGAAGGTCAGGATCAGCAACTCGCCCCAAACAATGGGCGACGAAGCGGGTCCGCGATGATGATCGCACGGCAAGTCTTGCCTGGCCCAAATCGTCTTTCCGGTCGCCGTGTCGATGCAGGCGGTCCCCGCGGAACCGAAGTGAGCGTACAACCGCCCTTCCTCAATCACCGGGGTCGACGAGGCATAGCTGTTGCGAGCAATGCAGAACGCCGGCTTCTCGATTTCAAACAAGGTGATGTCGCGAGCGATCTTGCCTGTCTCCAGATCGACCTGAAGGACCGACAATTTCTTGCCGTCGGCGGTCGCCGTGGTCAGCCAGACCTGCTGACCCCAGACGACGGGCGACGACCAAGCCTTGCCGTGAATCGGCGTCTTCCAACGCACATGCTCCGACTCGCTCCATTGAGTCGGCAGGTTCTTCGAGCGACTGATGCCGTCGCCTGATGGTCCTCGGAACTGCGACCACGGCTCGTCCGCCCGCGCGGTCAGTCCGAGCACGGGAACTCGACTGTCATTGATGGTCGCGACGAGTGCCGCAACGGAAAATGCGACCACAAACGTTAGGCGAAGCATGGTGGAGTTAGGAGTTGGGAGAGCGGCGGCGGGCGGGACAGGCGACAAACTCGCCTGCGAGCGCGATAGCGGACGCGGCATGGGGCGGTTCTCCGTTACGCAAAGCGTTCCAACAGCACGATGGTGGTGTCGTCCGCGCGACCTGCCCCGCGAGTGGCGGCATGCGAGTCGTGGAAGAGTTTTTCGAGCGCCTGTTCCACCGTCAGATGAATCGACTCTTGCAAGCACTTGATGATCCCGGCTTGCCCGAACTGCTCATCCTCGTCGCCGCCTTCCGGGAAGGCCTCGTCGAGACCGTCGGTGTAGAGCAGCAAACGGTGATTGGCCGGCACCTCGTAGTTGCACAGTTCGTAGGTCCAGTCGCCGTCGATGCCCAACGGCAGACCGGCGGCGTCTTCGGTCCCCAGGATTGTCACTTCGTTGGTGGCGAGATTCTGGAGCATCGGCATGGGATGGCCCGCCGACGACCACTGGATGCGATGCTGGTTAGTGTCGAGCATGCAGTAGAGCAGCGTGATGAACCCGCCTTGATCGCGGACGATATCGTTGTCGCTCAACCGCCGATTCACCTCGGTGACGAAATCGACGGCGTTGGGATACTTGCGATCGCGGATCATTCGCATCAGCGTGTGCATGGTCATAATCGACATGCACGCCTTCACGCCGTGGCCCGACGCGTCGCCCACCAGCAGCACCAAGCCGCCTTCATCCAGCGTGAACACGTCGTAATAGTCGCCGCCCGCCATCACGACGGGCACGTCGCCGACCACGCGAATCTGCGAAGGCTCGTAACGAGCCGCCACACGATAGCCCGGCGGCGAAGGCAGGTTGTGCGGAATGACCGACTCCTGAAGTCGGCGGACCGAGTCGACTTCTTCCCGCAACCGGTCGGCCAAGTATCGCGACCGTTCCGATTGGACGGCCGTGTAGGCCGACTCAATCAGGTACAGCAGCAGAAACAGATACTCGCCATTCGCATCCCGCGGGATGTTCATTCGCAGACCGTGCGAGATGAACTTCGCCAACTGCACGATTTCACCCGACTTCCAGGCGCCGAGCACCGGGGCTTCGGGCAGCGACCGGCGAGTTTTCTGGAAGAAGTCGAACGCGTCGTCGTCGTTCGGGAAATTGAGCGCTAAGAGGATGGTGTCCCAGCCGCCTTTGTGCAACGCCTTGGTAAACGCGGTGGGCTCGGTGAATACCTCAGCCGAGTTCTCGTCGACATTGAGCACAAGGCTGATCGTTTCGGCTTCACCTAGATCATCCCAACCCACGAGAATTCGCATATCAATAATCCCTCAACGGAAGCTCTCGACCGAAAATGCCGTCTCTACGCCGCCGAGCGGGCGGATGGTGGATCGACCGATCCACGACCATTCGCCCACACTGGTCAACGCCCCTCTGACGCGACAGCTTATGCCGCACGCCAGCCCGCTGGAGCTAGGTTAGCCTAACACGTTGCCTCGGAAAAGTCTTGGGCGAACACTTCCTTACTTCCGAGGCGCCTCGCGGCGCATCATGCGGAAGGCGCAGTGCGACCCCCACCCCTCCTTTACGGCCAAGTGAATATACAGCATGGCGAGCGACTCCAGATACCGCGCGATCGAGAGCGGCCCCGCATCGACGGGCTCAAAGTCCAGGTCGGCCACCAACTGACGCACGATCTGTTTCGCCTCTTTATCGTCGCCACAGTAGAACAGCGACGCGGCCTGCCCTTCGTAAATAGGCTGAGCCATGGTGGCCGAACTGGCCACGTTGAACGCCTTCACCACTCGCCCGCCACTCGCCCATCCCGCCATTTGCTCGGCCGCCGACGTCTCGCCGCTGACCAACAGCCCGCGCAAGTCGGGCTTTAAGGGGTTCGAGCAATCGATCAGAACGCGGTCGCCTAGTTCGCCGAGCGACGGCAGCAGAGTGGAGGCCGCCTGATAAGGGGTCGCCAACAGTACCACTTCCGCCGACCCCACGGCCTCGGCAATCGACCTGACCGACACCGAGCCGCCCGACTTTTCGACGAGTTGCCGAGACTTCTCGGAGCCGGGATCGCGCGATCCAAAAGTGACCGAGTGCCCTTTAGCGGCCCAGCGAGTGCCCAGAATCCCCCCGACTCGCCCCGTTCCCAAAACTCCAATCCGCATCGATCATCCCCCGACGTTGCTAGTTTCGCCCACAAAAAACCATTCGCACCAAGTTGCCATAGTATGTCGATAACACCCCCCCAAGACCAGTCGCCGCTTTCCTTCCCCCCCCGTTCTCCTCTTCACTCTTCCCCCTTCACTCTTCACTCTTCCTTGGCTCACTGATACGATTGGGGGCGACGAGGCGGGCGCATCAACTACGAGGAACAACGTGTCAAATTTCTCTCCGCGGGAGCCGTTGAGTTGTGGGTTGCGGATCGTGGTCTTCAGTTCGCTCGCTCTGGCGGCGACGGTCGTCCGTGGGGCCGAGGGGGCCGCGGGCGAGAGTGGTGGCGTCGAGCACAGTTTGAGCCGAGACTTGCCGCTCTTCAGCGTGCTCCCGTTCGGCCTGTTGCTCTTGTGCATCGCACTCTTGCCGCTCGTCGCCGCTCACTGGTGGGAGCACAACAAGAACAAAGCGATCGTGGCCGCCGTGCTGGCAATCCCTGTCGCCATCTACTTGCTAGCCATCGGCGGTCATCAGGGCCAGCATGTGTTGATTGAGAAAGCCGAAGAGTACATCGCGTTCATGGTGCTCTTGGCATCGCTATTCATCATCAGCGGCGGGATCTACGTGCAGGGGTCGCTCTCCGGAACCCCGATCGTCAACTGCGCCTTCTTCGCTCTGGGAGCGGTCTTGGCCAACTTCATCGGCACCACGGGCGCGTCGATGGTGCTGGTCCGACCGTTGCTGCGAGCGAACGCGAGTCGTGAGCGCAAGTCGCACATTGTGATTTTCTTCATCTTCATCGTCTCGAATTGCGGCGGTTTGCTCACGCCGCTCGGCGATCCGCCCCTGTTCCTGGGGTTTTTGAAGGGAGTTCCCTTTGAGTGGACGCTGGGACTATGGAAGGAATGGCTGTGTGTGAACGCAGCGTTGCTGGTGGTGTTCAATATCTGGGACCAGATTGTCCTGAACAAGGAAGAGAAAGAAACGCCCGACTCGCTGCTCGGAAAAGTCCAGGAACACGAGCCGTTCTACCTGCATGGCGGTCTGAACATTCTGTTTTTGGCGGGCATCGTAGCGCTGATCTACTCGTCGGGCCGTTGGGGCTGGCAGTTTGGCATCGCGGAACTCGGGATGGTTGCGCTGGCCGTCTCTTCGTACTTCCTGACAAAACAAGAGAACCGTGACCGCAATAAGTTTGGTTTCGGTCCGATCATCGAAGTGGCCGTGTTGTTCGCGGGCATCTTTGTCACGATGGCACCTGCTCTACTGATCTTGAATGCCTGGGGACAAGGGCAACGCGACGTGTTGGGCGCCAAGTTTGGGCTGAGCGAACCGTGGCAGTTCTTTTGGGCGTCCGGCATGTTGTCGAGCTTTCTGGATAACGCGCCGACCTACCTGACTTTCTCGGCGACCGCCTGTGGATTGAGCGGCATCGCGACCGAAGGACGTTTCTTGGGCGAGTATGTCAGCAAGGGGAAGGAGGCCGAACTACTGCTCGCCGCCATCTCCTGCGGTTCGGTCTTTATGGGCGCTAACTCGTATATCGGCAACGGTCCCAACTTCATGGTGAAGGCGATCGCCGAAGAGAACGGCGTGAAGATGCCCGGGTTCTTTGGTTACATGGCTTACAGCGGTGGAGTGCTGATCCCGATCTTCATCGTCATTACATTCCTGTTTTTCCGATAGGCGGAAGCTTCATGAAATATGCCATCTGCAACGAGACGTTCCTCGATTGGCCCTTGGATAAAGCGTTAGCGTTTGCTCGCGAGTGCGGCTACACGGGCGTCGAGTATGCACCGTTCACGCTGGGCGCCGACGCTTATGCCGTGTCGGCGGAGCGACGAGCGGAAATTCGGCGCATGACCGAGGCGGCGGGGCTCGAGACGGTGGGACTGCACTGGCTGCTCGCGAAAACTCAGGGGTATTACCTGACGACGCCCGATGACGCGGTGCGAGCAAAGACGGCCGAGTATCTCTGTGAGCTGACTCGTATGTGCCGCGACCTGGGAGGTCGCATCCTGGTGCTCGGCTCGCCGCTCCAACGCAACTTATTGCCAGGAGTGTCTCACGCCCAGGCGCTCGATTACGCCGCCGATGTGCTGCGCAAGGTAGTGCCGACTTTGCGCGAGTGCGGATGTGTGATCGCGGTCGAACCCCTGGGCCCGCAAGAGGGCGATTTTCTGCTGACGGCCGCGTCGGGCGTCGAGTTGATTCAGAAAGTGGATGCGCCCGAGGTGCAATTGCATCTGGATGTGAAGGCGATGTCCAGCGAGTCGCGACCGGTTCACGAAACGATTCGCGAGTTCGCCAAATGGATGGTCCACTTTCATGCGAATGACCCCAATCGCCGCGGGCCCGGCATGGGGGAACTCGATTTCAAACCCATTTTTCAAGCCCTGCGCGACGTCGGCTATCAAGGCTGGGTATCGGTGGAAGTCTTTGATTACGAACCAGGAGTCGAACGGCTGGCTCGCGAGAGCATCGACTATATGCGTCGCATCGCTTAGCGTGCTTTAACGCCCCTCGTTACTCGCCGCGCTGTGCCTATCTTCGTTCCGCTCATGTCTTCTCTCGGGGGATCTCTCATGTCTTCGCCTCGATCACTCGCCGGTGGCGTGCTCGTCTGCTTCTTCCTCGGATTTTTCGCGACTCATGCCCACGCCGCCGAGTGGCAGAAAGTGTCGCCGCCGGGGACTGACCTGGTTATCGAAATGCCCGGCGAGCCCAAGGCTTCAAACCAGAAAATCGACACTGTCGCGGGTCAGATCGAAGTGACCTTGTACATTTTGGAGGTCGATGGGTTGGCTTACTTGGTGAATTCCACGTCGATTCCTCCCAACGCACCCATGGCCACGATTGACGAGCGACTGAATGGCGCTCGGGATGGCGCCTTGCAAAACACCAAAGGGAAACTTGTCAGCGAAAAGAAGATTAAGGTAGGCGTCAACCAAGGACGCGACCTAGTCATCGAAAAAGAGGGGTAAGGGATCTTCATCCATGCTCGCATCGTGATGGTCGGGCGTCGGCTGGTGCAGGCGTTGGCCGTCAACAGGACCAAAGAAGCCAGTGCCGACACGAATCGCTTTCTGAATTCGTTGCAGATCGTGAAAGGCGAGTAACGTATCGTGAACTCGGACGCTCCGCGGGCGGCGCAGCCGTACCAGTTTTCAATCCGTTCCTTGATGATCGTGACCACGCTGGTCGCGGGCGTGATGGGAACCGGCTTATGGCTCGGACCCGGCGCCGCCTTTCCCGCGGTGTTGGCCATCTTGTTGGTGGCAAACTGGCGCGGAGTGTTTCGATTCGCTCAAACGGGCAGCACTCAATTACGTCTCGCGTGGCTCGTCTCAGGGTTATTCGCCATCTCGCTCGCCTCGCCGTGCCTGCGCGGTTGCAATAACGAAGCAATCCCCGGTTGGCAACTCGCTCTCTTCTCGGCCACCTTTCCCGTCGAACAAGCGCTGAAAGTGGCGACTGACCAACAGGAGCGTGAGGAAGCAGCTCGCGAGCCGGCCAAGTGGGTGGTCGGCGAAATGTACTTCACGGCGATCTTCCTGGGGAATTTGCTCCTGATCGGCGCCGTGGGACTCCCGTGGCTCTTGCGCCGCCGCTGGCCCAGTCGCTGGTTACCGGTGGGCGTTGCTGTCGCTGCCACCGCGATGGCGATGTTCATGCGAGGCGATGGGGGAGGGTCATCGGCCTTCGAAGGTCTACTGTTCGGCGCTTGGTTATGGCTCAGTGCCGGCGTGCTCTTGGTGATGCTTGTCCCGATGAACCGTCGTGCCTTGATCGCGGCTCTGCTCAGTGCTGGCATCCTGCTGCTGGGTAATCGTCTCTAGCGCATGGTCAGATCAACGAATTGCCTGCCGTACGACGGACTTCTAGTCCGTCGATTTGAGACTAAAAAACGAACCATCACCGCAGCACCCGACGCGCCCACGCCGACGAGCGGTTCGGAGTGAGGAGCGAGCCTACTCGAACGTCGTGGGCGCGTCGGAAGCTGCGCAGCGGTGACCCAGTTCAGGGAATCTGCGCGGCCGAGGTTGATAGGTGCACGCACGCTGATTGCGTGTCGCAACCTTCATCGAACCTGCCAACGAATGAGTACGATCGAACCGGATACGAACGGCTAGGGGCCGTTGGCACGGTTCGTCGTAGCCAGGGGGATAGGCGGTCGAGTTACCGCGGGGGAGGCGTCGCGGGCGGCCAAGCTCGCCAAATAGGGCGAAGGGCGACCAGTGTCAGACGTTCAATCAGCTCGTCCGCGGGCTGCCAAGCCGGCAGAATGTCCGCGGGCAACGCTTGAGCCATCACGACCCAAAACGGCGCGACGCCGCGACAGCGCCGCTGAGCATCTAGAGAAACCCAGCCGACGGCGAGCGAAGGTGGGGAGTCAGGTTCGGTTGCCGTGGCTGGCGACGGTTGAGTCGCCGCGGCTGGTTTGCAGGCTAACGTCGATTTCGGGGAAGCCGAAGAAGGCTTGGACGATTCCGCAGCGAGGCAGCGACTACAGCAGGCTGCGGTCGACTTGCGGGGCGAACTACTGGCTGCTTGGCTCGCAATCGACTGTTTTGCAGGTGAATGTCGTCGCTCGTAGGCGGCGATTTCGCGAGCGTGTCGGCGTTCCCAGTCGCGTACTTGGGCCGGCGAGAAGCAACAGCAGCGAGTGCCGCAGCTTGCCGCATCTTTACAGCCGCAAGCGTGATGCTGGCAAGGGAAAGGGCGAACGTCGATGTTGGCGCCCGCAAGCGAACCCAACGAGAACTTGACCGAGGGGACGAATCCGGAGCCGACAAGCAACGAAAGTACGAGCAATCCGGAGACGACGGATCGACGGGAGAGTTGAATCGAATTTTGGAGCCGACTGAATCGCTGCATTAGACCACGTGCTTTTCTCGCGGCTCGCTCCTCGACCGCAAACTCTAGCCGTGTCGCCCCTAAGCTGTCAACCGTGCGACAAAGTAGCGCGCCGAAGTAGCCCGCCAAAGTAGCCCGCTCGCTTCGCGAGCGGAACAGCCGCGTGTCGAGCGACCGTCGCCTGGTTTACCGCAGAGGCGTTCTCCGTACCGCGGCATCGCTCGCCGCGTCAGGCTAATCATCTCGCGAAGCGAGATGGCCACGTAGCCCGCTCGCCGACGTAGCCCGCTCGCTTCGCGAGCGGAATAGCCGCGTGTCGAGCGACCGTCGCCTGGTTTACCGCAGAGGCGTTCTCCGTACCGCGGCATCGCTCGCCGCATCAGGCGATTCATCTCGCGAAGCGAGATGGCCACGTAGCCCGCTCGCCGACGTAGCCCGCTCGCTTCGCGAGCGGAATAGCCACGTGACGAGCGTTCGCCGCCCGCTCTACCGCATGGACGTTGTCAGCACCTCGGCATCGCTCGCCGCGTCAGGCGATTCATCTCGCGAAGCGAGATGGCTACTTCGCCGCTCGCCACTGATAGATCGGCAGATGGCGGTAATAGACCTCGAGCATGTAGATGCAAAGACAGGTCTCGAACAGACGGCCGCCGTGGTTCCCCCAGCGGTCGTTGTCGGGCGCCCAACTCCCCGCTTCCTTGCCAGTCTTCGTCTGATTCTGTGGAATCACCTGCCGCATCACGTTGTTCCACTTCTTCCAGGGCTCGCCTTCCATATGGTGAGTGACCTGGGTGGCATAGTACCAGTAGTAGACATTCTGGTTCTCGTAGTCCCAGCGAATCGGGTTTTCCAGCAGGTATTCAACGCCAGACGCGAGTCGCGGGTCGCTATGGCTCCAGCCGAGATACTGACGGCACAACAACCCTTCAGCCGTCATCGTCTCGGTCGACCCTTGCAGCGGACGATAGCCATAGCGAGCCCCATCGTCGGTTTGAACCGAGTCCAAGAACTTCGAAATTCGTTCGAGCGTGGGGCTGGGGACTTCGAGCCCCGCCATTAATGCGCTCTGCAAAGCCATGACGTACCAGCCGGTCACCGACGTGTCGCTGTCCTGCCCCGGAATGTAACGCCAACCACCTTCGGGCGATTGAATCTTGACCGCGTAGTCGATGGCCCGTTGAGCCGGCTTTTTGTACTCGGGGTCCTTCGTCATCCCGTACAGCTCGCAGATCGCGATGGTCGCTTGTCCTTGAGCGTAGAGGGCTTGGTGGTGAGCTCCCTCGTGATAGAACAAACCATCCTTGTCCTGCATTTTCAGCAAAGCGGCCCAACCCTTGGTGACTTCCTTCTGGAATTCGCCCTGCTTGGTCGTGTGGCCGGCGCCTTGGAAGGCGAGCAGCGCCATGGCGGTCGCGGCACAGCGATTCTCAATGCCGCCGCCGCCCGCGTAGGGGCCCGTTAAGCTCCATGAGCCAGACGCTTCTTGGTTTCGCTTGAGCCACTCCAGGCCAGCACGCACGGCGGCTTCGGTGGTGGCTGTTCCGCCATACTTGCCCAGGAGCGCTTCCTTCATCCCTTTTTCGCGACCCGTTAAGGCCATGCCGATCGAGGGAGCTTCGATGTTCGAGGTGGCTTGGAAGCCATCCAACACCACTTCGACCTCAGGCGGCGCAGCGAACGGGTCGTTCGCGACGATCTGATCCTTCGATAAGACCGGTTCAGCCACCTCGACCTCCTGCATCAGGCCTGTCGTCAGGTGCTCTTCTTCCAGTTGAACGCCAATCTCCTCGGCCCAAATCACCGCCTCGATCTCCAGGCTCTTCTTCGGCATGCTGTAGATGCCGAAAATCGCAAGAATAACCAGGATCGACGCGTTGATGATCGCACTGATGATGAACGCCGGCGACTCGTGAATCAGCTTCTCTTCAACCGACTCTTCTTCCTCGTCGTGTACCGCCACCACCGGCGCCGCCACAGGCGTGACGATGACCGGCCGCGGAGCGCCGGGACGAACCGCCCCAGCAACAGTTGCGGCAACGGGAGTCGCAGCAACGGGAGTCACTGCAACGGGAGTCACTGCAACGGGAGTCACTGCCGCAGAAACCGCCGCCGACTTGACGGGAGTGGCTTGAACCGGCGCCGCCTGGGCAGGACTCGCTTGAACAGCGGTCGGCTGAACGGGTGCAACCTTGACGGGCGCCACCTTAACTGGAGTGGGCTGAACCGCGGCCGGTTGAACAGGAGTGGGCTGAATAGGGGTTGGTTGAGCGTAGGCGGTAGGCGAGGTCACTGGGACGGCTGGTGCGACGGGCACAACCGGCCGAGGCCCACCGAAGTTGCCGAGTGCGGGGTTTACTGGCGTAGGGCTTACCGCCGCGGGCATTACAGGCGCAGGCATTACAGGCGCAGGGCTTACCGGGATTGCTGACGAATAGGGTGAGGCCGCCTGGGCAAAAGGTTGAGCGGCGACTGGCTGTGCGCCAGGGTACTGAGACGCCGCGCCAGGGTAAGCAGGTGAACCGTACTGCGGCGAGCCATACTGGGGATTCGCATACTGCGGACCAGAATACTGTTGAGCAGCCGGGTATTGAGGGGCAGCCGGGTGTTGGGGGGCAACGGGGTATTGAGGAGCTGCTGGGTACTGAGGAGTCGCAGGCTGGACGCTGGCATACGGATTCGGATACTGGCCGCCCGGATAAGGCGCTGCGGGCGCGGCAGCGGCCGGATACCCAACTTGTCCAGTCGGATATTGCGCGGCCGGATATTGCGCCGTTGGATAAGGTGCGGCTGGATAAGGACTAGCCGCCTCAGGAACAGCGGCAGGATAGGCCGCCGGATAGCCAGCAGCCGGATAGCCAGCAGCTGGCTGCACGACGGCTTGTCCCACGGGGACAGGCCCTGTTGGGTTGGCAGGAGTACTGGACGGCGCGTCATCGCCGGTCAGCCATGGCAATTTGGGAGTGGACATGACCGGCCTCGTGCGTCCCGCGAACTTGACCGAACTAGGAAAAGCGGCAACCTGCGAAAATTCTACCAGTCGCGCACAGCTGCGGCAAGGAAGAACAAGTTAAGTCGTGCAGGATACTTGCGACCCTTCCCTGGTCCTGACCTGCTAGTTTTCCAGGGCGACTCATGTTTCGACCGCCTACTGGCCGATATCTATCTTCTCATTCCACTTTGCAACTTCGGTCAGTCGACCCCTCGACTTCCGGCCGCCGCCGAGTAGAATGCTAAACACTGACGCGGGGTGGAGCAGCCCGGTAGCTCGCGAGGCTCATAACCTCGAGGTCGTAGGTTCAAATCCTGCCCCCGCAACTCACCTACTCTGCTTGAATTGAGCAGGCCGTAGGGCAAGTCAAAAAAGCCGCCGTGGAAACACGGCGGCTTTTGTCGTAACCGGCGAGCGACCGCTGGGATGCGGAGAGCATCTCAAGCCCACGCCAGCGCCTCCCGGCCGCCGAGACCCGAATGCGCGTCCGACCGACCATAGCCCAGCTTCGTTAATCGGATAGCGTCAGGTTCGCCGAGTTCACGAGTGAACACCACTTCCCCCGCCCCAAGCTTGCTTGGGGAGGGGGGTCAAGGGGGAGGGGCAGGTCAACCGTTCACAACGAACGCCGCTCTCCGTTGCCGAGCGAGCCGGCATCACAAGAGCACGGGGCGAGCACACAGTTGGGGATGGTCCTGAAGACGAGAACGTCATGACGAGTGATTCGATCAAGAGGCCGAACGCCGCCAACGTTAAGCCGCGGCTTTCTTCAATCGAGTCGTTGTCTCTCCCCGTAGTCGCGGAGCGACGACCGACAATAGCCCAGCCTTTTCAAGGCTGGGTGAGTTTTGGGTGTTGGTCTACAATGGGGACGAGCCAACAGTCGACGTCGCTTTAGGGACAAGTGAGGAAGTTGTCGTGCGCGACGAACGGCGGTTTTCGTCGTTTTTGGAGTTGATCGGGGAGCCGAAATGGCCGACGTCTTGACAGATCTAGCGATCTACCAGAAAGCGGACGAATTGATGCGAGTATGCCGCGCGGCAGTGCGAGAAGCACAGGCGGAAAGCCGTCGTTTGGGAGTCCCCAACGTGTACCAAATGGGCGACCGCATCGTTTACGAATTGCCCACCGGCGAATTCACCGCCAAGCCGCCCGAGTAGGTCAGCACGAAGTGGTAGACCAAATGCTCGAAGGATGGATCGCCTAATGATAGTGTCGGCCGTTCAGGCCTTTTCGCTTCATGATCCACTGTCACCGGGGTCTTCAACCCCGGCAGAGGATATGCCAGCCCTTCGGGCTTAAAGCCATGAGCTGGATGCTCATCTTCGAAAATCTGGCAACGTTGGCTTGTGGCGTTAAAAAGTTAACGCAAAGGTGTTGCTTTCCCGATTGAGTTGCGCTACAGTTTTAGCGCACAGGCTCGAACTCAAAACGAGACTATCGATACGGGAGGGGTTCTATGCCAGAACCGTCTGAGCTAAGTCGCCGCGAGCGACAAATCATGGATGCCGTCTTTGCACTCGGCGAAGCGACAGTCAACCAAGTCGTCGAGTTCATTCCCTCGCCGCCGACGCCGATGGCGGTTCGAAGGATGATGCACATCCTGGAGGAGAAAGGGCACTTGCGACGGAAAGAGAGCGGTCGCGAAGTGATCTATGTGCCGCGTCAGACCAAAGGTAAGGCGGGGCGACTGGCGTTTGATCAAGTATTGGAGACCTTCTTCGGCGGCTCGCTCGAAGAAGCGCTCGCCGCACACCTGCACTCTCGTAAAGATCAAGTGTCGGACGAGGAACGACAGCGGCTGATAGCGCTGATCGAACAAGCTAGGAAGGAGGGCCGATAGCATGAATCGCATGATATTGACCTTCGGCGGTGTGTTGAGTGCGTCGAGTCTGCTGCTGATGGATTCAGCCATCAAAGGGACGGTGCTGCTCGCGCTGGCGGCAGTTGCTGCTCTGATTCTTCGACGTGATTCGGCGGCGACTAGGCATCTGGTGTGGATGACGGCGATCGTCGCTTTGCTCGTCGTGCCTGTATTGTCGGCAACCTTGCCTCAATGGCGAGTGTTGCCGAATTGGATGAGTTCACCAAGATCATCCGTTGCGGCTATTGAAAGTGTCAGCCCCCTTGCCCTGCCCATGTCGGCCGGTGAAGTGATTGGATTGCCACAACGAGCGGCAAACGTTGCATCTATGGAAGTCGATCAACCAGTAACGCCGGAGATGCAGCCCGTTACTGCAGCGCCGGTTTCACGGCCCGCGCTAGTGACTCCGGAGGAAATGCCCGCGTCAAACGTGAAGAACTGGAGTTGGATGAGTGCGATTCCCCTGGTGTGGGCGATTGGCTTTGTAGTTCTCATGCTGCGACTGTCGGCCGCGCGATGGATGCTCTGGAATTCCGAACGGCTGGCGATCGTTATTGGCAAGCAAGGAGCTTCGCAACGCGATCCAATCGTCATTGCGATGACAGCTCTCTGTTCGCAGCTTAAGATACGTCGCCCGGTAACACTGTTGATCCATCCGCACAAGACCATTCCGATTGTGTGGGGCATTTTTCGTTGTCGGTTGATGCTTCCTGTTGCGGCTCGGCAGTGGAGCGACGAGCAACTGAAATCCGTGTTGATGCACGAACTGGCTCACATCAAGCGCAGGGATACGCTTGTGCAATTGTTGACACAGGTCGCCTGCGCTCTGCACTGGTTCAATCCTTTGGTTTGGTTTGCCGCGTGGCGACTAGATGTAGAACGTGAGCGATCCTGCGACGATCTGGTTTTGGCTAGTGGCATCAGGCCTTCCGCTTATGCGGCCTATTTGCTCGATGTCGTCTCGGGGCTTTCTCCGGCTCGTTGGACGCAGGCTTGCGGACTAGCGATGGCTCGCAAGTCGTCGCTCGAAGGTCGTCTTGCTGCCGTACTCGGCAAGGATCTCAATCGTCGCAGCGTATCGTTGACACTCGCGGGGCTCACGCTGCTCATCGCCGTTGGGCTCGCTGTGCCCATCGCTATGCTTCGGGCAGCAGATGAAGAGTGGAACCCGCCACAGGTTGCACACATTAGCAGCAACGACTTCAGCACTTACTGCGTTCACGATGCGAAGGAAGCTGCCTATGTCATCGCGTATCACGGCCGCTCCGGATCGTCGAGCAGCGGATCGAGCAACTCGAAATCCCGAACTTGGAACGACAACTCGACGCTCACACTACTCGACACTGTCGAGAAACGAAAACTCACCTTGCGCCGCGATCATACGGCGCCAAATAAACTCACGCTCGATGGAAGAGACTACGACCTTGCGAAAGGCCGCATCTTCTTGCTCAGCGACAATGGCAGCGTTCGCCAAATCGACATTGCCACGCCACCGGTCACAGCCCGCGAAGACGCAGAGAGTCTCGCGAAACTTATGGCTGTGACCGCTCCGCCAACACCAATGCCAATACACAAAGACGCTCGCGCGTTTTACGAAGTCTGGCAGCGCTTGGCACGAGCCAATGGCGACATCCCCGGCGCGCTGGTCGGAGAACTGGCGAATGCGATTAAGGTCTTCATTGGCTACAACCCGACTTGGGAAACCGTACCGAAGCTCAACGAAATTCTTCCGCGTCTTGATGCTACACACGACTGGAAGCCCGCTGACGCCATCGCGGTGCTTGATGAAGTGGCCGGTGTTCAAGCTACTCTCCTCGAACCCGCACCTTGGAAGGGAACGAGGCAAACGATTCGCAAGGGTGAGGCTCTGCCGAAGAAATACGCCGATGCATCGTGGGGTGAAGAGCAACCCAGTGGTCTGCGGGCGGCATGGTTGTTGGAGCCCAACGCGACGGAGCATCGCATCGGAGCGGCGATCAAAGCGCGGTTGCTAGTGCAGAATCGAGGGCGAGTCCCCGTCATGCTTCAAGTGCCGACTTGGCGCCAGGGGCAGGTAAAGGCAACCGATGCCAAGGGCTCGGAGGTTCAAGTCTCTAGTATCGAGTGGACTACCTTGGCATTGCTGCATACCGTACGTTTAGGGCCAGGCGAGTTCATTGAAATCAATACCCCAGGCGTTGGCGTCGGTCCGCGCGCGGGCATGGGGCCGTGGGCCGGTCCACGTGTTGGTTCGAATGTGATTGCCAAGGCGGGCGACGAACTGACGCTAACCTGCAGCCCTGTACCGCTCGATGGCAGCGAGGTCGGAATCAGCCAAGAAGATCCACACGTCTCCGGTCCGGGTTGGTGGTTGGCTCACATCAAAACACGACTCAACCGCGAACTCCCATTGCCCGCCGACGCCGCCGAACGCACTCGAATACTCGATCGCGCGGTCCGTGAATTTTTTTCCACTGCGCCGACCGCTGAGGAAACCGCCGCATTCATCGCCGATAAAACGCCCGAGGCAATTGATGCACTGGCGAAGCGTCTTGCCACGCGTGTCGGTGAAGTGTCGTTCAGCGGCAAGTTGCCGACTGCTCCGGTCAAGTTCCGCGTGCTCGACGCCACTGCGAGCGCCGACAAGCAACCGCGAGTTGTACTTGGCCCTGGTGAGTATCCGCTGCCCTGCACGACGGCGGACAGAGGCCAAGCGACACTGAGAATCGTAGGCAAGCCAGTCGGTGATCGCCGCACAAACGAAGCTCAAATTTTGTTCGAGGCCACTGAGGCGACCGGAAAACTCCCGCCGGACCCTCACAAACTCGAGGTCCCCGATGGCTGGGGCACTTGGGCCATCGTCTGCCGCCCGAGCGACGGATACTTCTATCTGCTACACAATGGAACGGTGCGGAAGATTGACTATAGCAAGCCGCGGAACGTCACCGACCTGCCCGTGAACGACCTCCCCGCAGAGTTTCGTGACGAAGTGAAACGTCAGCTCGACATCCACGAAATCTCCGCCGCACAGCAGGCGGAGATTTTTGAGAAGCCGGCGCGTCCCGCTGCGAGCCTTCGCTCTGATGCGCAGGTAAAGCCGAAGCCCGGCGCGATGATCAAACTCGCTACCGAACAGAAACTGAAATGGGGTGAACCGGTGAATGGACTTCGAATGGCGCTCGCCTGGCCGCCGGTGCTTGGCGAGCCAGAGTTGGGCGATAAGCCGGAGTTCTATCTCGTCGTGCAGAATGTTTCGGAAAAAAGTGTGCGGCTCACGTCGAATGATACCGCGCCGAATCCCCGTATGCTGGACCTTTACGACACAACGATCGTGTCGAGATCCGTGGATGAAGTGACGATCCAGGGTGACTGGCTGCTGCAGCCGCGCGAGGCCGCGTTTGTCCGCCTCTTCCATTCAGAGCAGAAATCCGGAGACGGTCGCACGATTTCTATCTTAAAGGAGAACGTCGTAAGCACTCTGGGACAATACAGCTTCACTGCGGCGATGACCATCGAAACGGCACCGGCGGGCGCGTGGACGGGGAAGCTGGTGACGGGTGCGACCCGCGGTTCGGCGGATGTGCTTGAAGCAGGAAAACCAATCGAACTGAGATCGGCGCCGCCCATGTCATGGGGCGCGCCGAAGGATGGACTGAGAGGCGCCGTGCGAATCATGGGCGACCTGCGCACCGGAAAGGAAGCGAAAGCGGAATTGTGGGTTCATAATTCCAGCTCGGAAACGGTGAAGTTCTCCTGGACGCATCACGCCGATGTCGGTCTAGCAATCGTGCCGACAGATGGAAGTGGCCATGGTCGCGAAGCACACATGACGCGCGGCAAGACGCAATTCTCGTTGCATTTGCTGGCGCTTACTCCCGGGCAGGCGGTGAAGCTGAAGGAGTTTACGCTTCGGCTTGGCAGTCCTCCAACCGATGGCCCCATTGGCATCGTCAGCCTGGAACTCAGGCCGGGCGATTGGACACTGCAGGCCAAGTGGACCGGCACGCTGCACATCATTGAGGCCGCAAAGGAATGGCGCGGTGAGCTCAAAACCGGCGAGATTAAACTCAAGATGACTTCTGAAGGCGCGACTGTCGTCGAGGCGCCGAAGAAAAATATGGAGTCGCCAAAGCCTGCCGCGCCCGCAACACCCGCATTGAACCCGCAAGGTGTGAAACTCCTACCAGCTATCGAACAGAAACTGAAATGGGGTGAGCCAGTGAATGGGCTGCGCGCGGCACTGGTCATGCACCCCGTACCCGACGAGCCTGACGCGGAGGACAAAAACGATATTTTTCTGGTGGTCCAGAATGTGACGAAGGCAGAGGTCTGTCTTCACGCCTCCGATGCAGCACCGAATCCCCGTCAGTTGATCTGGCGCGACAAAGGGGTCCTGGAGACAGTCACCGAAGTAGCCAAACCGATCCCTGTCGATGTCCGGCTTCAGCCTGGCGAAGTGGCGTTCTTTCGTATGACACGCCCGTCTGGCAAGAGGAACCCGGGAGGCCGCAGCACGGGCTCACTCATCGAAGAGTACATCCGCAAGGACCCTACGTTTTCACTCGAGGGATCGATGGAAATTTCCACCGCTCCCAACGGCGCGTGGTCGGGCAAGCTGGTGACCGGAAGAACCGAAGGCGGCGCCGCAATTCCGGCGGACGCAAACGTCGTTAAAGTCCCCGACGACCAGTACCTGAAGTCCGGCGTCCCGGTGGATGAACTGGTGGGCGAGGGTGTGATCTGGAACGACGTGCAAAATGGTTTGTCGCTGGGATACCGCATCTCCGGCGATGAATGGCGCATTCTCGGCAAAGACGTGAAGGTTGAGCTGTGGGTGCAGAATCACGGCGACAAGGACGTGAAGTTTCAAGACAACATGCGTCCTGACGCTGAATTCGGACTGCAGGTGAAATTGAAGGATGCGAAGGGCAAGGATCACAATTCCAGCTACTTGCCAGACGACAGGCCGCCGTTTGGATTTCATCGTCTGCTGCCGCCAGGTCATGCGCTCAAAGTGAAGGAGTTCGCCATTTCGCTCTTTTTGCCTGAGAGCGCGCGCGCAGCGATGCGCCGCGATCGCTCGCAGGCCCACTTTTTGGGCATCAATCCTGGCGCCTACGATTTCCACTGCGAGCTGGAACTACCAGGCTTCACCGCCACGGGCGAAGGTGGAAAGCAACTCACGCCCGCCGACGGCGAGTGGACCGGGAAGCTCACGACGCGCGGGTTGAATATTGAGATCATCGCGCCAGATGCCCCCCGCGACTAAGCCGCGTTTCGAGTCGGTGAATCAGAGTGCAGTCTTATTGGATCTAGAAAAAGCTGCTGAGTCGATTCGGCGACTGGCTCGATTGTCGCCAGTACTGTCCAACAAAGAGCTGGAAGCCGCGATCGATTTGCTCGTCGCTTCAACTGATAACAATCTTGCCAATCGGTTGGTTCTTCAACTAGCAAACCATCGGATCAGCGAGACCACGGAGACGATCGATCCAATTCGGCTGACCGGGTTTACGATCCTGATGACGCGCGAAAAGACAAGTACGCTCGCGTTTTTGCGATCCGTCAAGTCGACTGTGCCTGAGAAGGAACAACGACGCATTGACCAATTGATTCGCCACCAAGCAGTGACCACGACAATCGGTATCGAGCCAGATCACGTGCAGCCGCGGCGCTTGGTGGCTATACCGAAATAACTTCTTGTAGGCCGTGTTTTCGGAGAGCGTCGCTTCGGCCCAGGCGCCGTCGCCGAGTTCACGAGTGAGTGCCACTTCCCCCGCCCCAAGCTTGCTTGGAGAGTAGGGTCGAGGGGGAGGGGCAGGTCAACCGTTCACAACGAACGCCGCTCTCCGTTGCCGAGCGAGCCGGCATCAAAAGAGCACGGGTCGAGCACACAGTTGGAGATGATCCTGAAGACGAGAACGTCATGGCGAGTGATTCGATCAAAAAGCCGAAGGAAGACCGCGTCAAGCCGCAACCTTCCGTTAACGAGTCGTCGCCTCTCCTTGTAGTCGCGGAGCGACGACCGACCATAGCCCAGCCTTTTCAAGGCTGGGTCCGCTTCGATTTCGCTAGCCTGTTTTGCGGTTCCAATCTGATTTGTTAATCAGAGCCGTTAGGTGACCTTTCTCGTCGTGTCCCTGACCGGCACGCCCGTCATGGTATGATAGGACGGTCGTATCAAGGCGATCACACCGTAGGAACGAAGCCACCTGGAAACACTCCCCGAACTACCTGACACGAAGCCGTAATCAGCCACACTCGCGTGTGTTTCGCATTCGAGAATGCGTCCGCGGAAGCCCAGCCAAGAACAGTAGAATTGGCGCAGGAGAAACGCCATGAGCACGGCGAACGAATACCCGCACGTCAGGCTCGATGCCGACGGAGCCGCGCGCATTGACGACACTCGCTACAAGGTCCTTCACTTGGCCGCCGAACATTACCACCACGGCTGGACGGCGGAGGAACTCTTGCGTCAGCATCCCGACCTGAGACCCGCACAGGTCTATTCGGCGCTCGCGTACTTCTACGACCATCACACCGAGTTGTTGGTTCAGCTGAAGGCATCGCAGGAGGCCGCCGAACGAATTCGAACGCCGCAACCGTTCTCGCGCGAAGAGCTGTTGAGCAGAAAGCCAGCTTTGGAGACCTAACGTGTCCGTCCGTCTCTACATGGACGTGCACATTCCCTTGGCGATCACGGAAGGGTTGCGCCGCCGAGGACTGGATGTCTTGACCGCTCAGTAAGACGGCGCGGACCGACTCGAAGACAACCTGTTGCTGCAACGCGCAACGACGCTCCACCGTGCTCTCTTCAGTCAGGACGAAGATCTCTTGGCAATCGCCGCGGCGTGCCAGTTGGAAAACGACGATTTCTCCGGACTCATCTACGCCCACCAGTTGGGCCCCGGCATCGGAGAGATTGTCGAAGATCTGGAACTACTGTGCGTCTGCAGCGCAGCCCAAGAAATTCGCAACCGCATCATCTTCTTGCCCCTTCGCTGACCGAGTCCCATAACCTCGCAGTCGCAAGTTCGAGTCCGGTTCCCACAACTGAAGCCTACGGGTTCGTACCGAACCGACCGTAGGGTAAACCAAGAAGCCGCCGTGGAGACACGGCGGCTTTTTTCGTCGAAACGCGATTCCCCGCAACCACTTCCGCCGGCGTCTCGCGCCGGCCGAGTCTCACCCGCTCCTGCGCGCGACTCCCGTCCACCGCCGCCAAATCGCCCGCCGAGCCCCAAAGTCTCGAACTCTCTGTCGCGCGCCGTGTCTCGGGTTAACGATTGGTCGGCTTCGTAAGGGAGATGCCGACACGGCCGTGTCGGCATCGCTCCGTCGAAGCCAACTCCAATTCGCCTCGCTGTTTTACGGTTCGACTTTGATTTGATAATCTGCCGGTCAGATGACCGTTCTCGCCGTGTCCCTTACGAGGCGCAAATCATGAACCTACCGCAGTCCATTTTTGATTTGACGCCGGCGGAGAAGCTTCAATTGGTGGAAGATCTCTGGGACGACTTGGCAGCCACGCCAGAATCGATTCCGATTCATCAATGGCAGAAGGACGAAGTGGCTTTGCGAAAGACGAGGCTCGAAGCAATCCCGGCATCGAGCGTTTTTTGGGAGGCCGTCAAGCAGCGGATTCGTCAACGTCATGGCGCATGATTTGATCCTTGCGCCGGAGGTCGAAACCGAAGTCGTCGATGAATTGGTGACGTTATACGGAGTGCTTCACGCTGCCCGTGATTCTGCCAAGCGTCGGCACCGATTCCCGCAGCGTCCTGGACGAGTTGGCATCTCCCTATGTTCGATGCACTTCCCTTCAGCCCCATCCGTTGCGCCATCTACACGCGGAAGTCGCGGGAGTTCACCGGTGATTTCAGTTTCTGCGAAGCCCAATTCGACGCTTGCTGGGAATTCCTGCGCCGCTCCCCGCACGTCGGATGGATCTGGAATGGCCGTCGCTATGACGGGAAGGTGAATTGGGGCTCGACAGAAATCGTCCCGGATTGACGCGATTGTTGGCCGACGTTGCCGCAGGAGAAGTGGATCGAGTCGTCGTGTATCGTCTCGACCGATTCGAAGGGAGGCTGGCGTATTGCGCAGCATTCTTGCGAGATCCTCGCGAGCATGACGTCGCATTCACCGTGATCACGTCGCCTGAACTCGAAGACTCCGCACAAGACACTCTGGCATTAAACCTCCTGTCCTCGTTTGCGGAATTTGAGCTTGAAGTGACACGTGAGCGAATGCGCGATGCTCGCGAGTCGTACAAGCAACGCGGACTGCGCGTCGCGGGCGTCGTACCGATCGGGTACACCACGGACCCTAGTTCGAAGCAACTCGTTCTCGTTGACGAAGACGCCCGCCGAGTGCTGGAGCTCTTCCGCATGATCGCGGCTGGCCAAACGCCATCCCAGGTTGCGACGAGCATCAATCAGCGGGGACGGCGAACCAAGGAGCGGCCGAGCCGCCGATCCGGTCGACGGAGTGGCGGCAATCTTTGGGCGGCACGCCAAGTCTTCGCGACAATTTCGAATCCCGTGTACCGGGGGCTAATTCAGAACGGCCGCGAACGTCTTCCGGGTGAGCACCACGCAATTGTGAGCGAAGAACTGTGGAGCAGGGCTCGTTCTCAAGGTCATGGCACGTCGCGACAACTCGCCGCGAGAGGACGCACAAGAAATTGAAGCAGTTGTGATTTTCCGGATGCACTGGCGATCGGACCTGCTCGCAGGCCGCGTTTCAGCGCGCGCGCCGACTCATCTCATTCGATTCGTCGACCGTAGAGCGAGTACGATGGAACGCGTTGCCCGGCGTCTTTGACCCTCACGGCTTGGGTGGTATATTGCATGATTCCACCCGAACGCGCCGCACCTAAGTCTTGCCGTGGTGTCCCATGAAGAAAGCTGTCATTATCGCCGTTGAGCAGTACCAAGACCCCGATATCGATCAGGTTGAATACGCGGCGAACGATGCCAATCAGCTGTCCGTCGTGCTGGAGAGCTTGGGCTTCGACAAGGCCAATCAGCATGTTTTAATCGACTCCGACGCCACCTATAGCCGGATGCTTTCGCGGCTCGACAAAGTAATCGACCGGCTGCAACCGGACGACACGCTCTACATCTTTTATGCTGGCCACGGCTTCTCAAAGCCTGGTAGAAACTTTCTGACCTGCCACGATACCGACTCAACAGATTGGGAGCGTACGAGCGTTTCACTCGAGCCGTACTTCAAGAGGCTTCAAGAATCAAAGTGCAAGAAGATCGTACTGTTTCTCGATTGTTGCGAGAGCGGCATCCCCGCAAAGCCAGGCGCACGAAGCATCTATGACAATTTCAATGAGCACGAGCTCGAGGCGTTCTTTGCCAAAAGCACCCACTGCGTGTGCTTTGCGGCGTGCAAACACGACGAGAGTTCCTCGTGTAGCGACAAGCTTAAACACGGGATCTGGACATATCACCTGCTGGAGGCTTTAAGGGGCGAAGCGCCGCTCGCACTGAAGGGAAAGCGATTGATCTCGTCCGACCTTCAAAATCATCTTTCGGATTGGGTGCCACGCACAGTTCGCACCACCTATTCCGACGGTCGCCAACAGACGCCGTGGATGTACGGAGGTTCGTCGAGCGAATTCGAGATCGCGGACCTCAAGCCTATCCTCGAAGCGAAAGCCAGGGCCTCGAATCCAGATGGCAAGCTGACCGAAGTGTCGTTTGTTTATGAAGAGGCCGAAAGCGTCCGCTCCCTAAAGCGTTTCGACCGCAAAAGACATACAGTGCCTGATCGCTACAACACGAGAACGGCATCTTGGGTTGCGGGGCTCGCCAACGAAGAACTCAAGCAAGATCTTGATAGCGTGTACGATGAGCTAATCGATGCTTTCGGTTACGCACGTGCGGACTTGACGTCGGTAGGTCCTGAGGATGGCTCGGGCTCCATTCTCACGCCGACATTCAAATACACGATCTCGGCCTATCTAAATCCCAACGACACGACCGAAGTAATCATAGAGCGTCGCGTGCATGACATCACCGATCCCGACGTGCTGAAATCGCCGGAATTCGAGGAAGTCTTCGGCGATATGTTCGATACTTTGGAGTTCTCGATGCCGTGGAAGACAGAGATCCAGCACATTGTTGACACTGTCCAGTCATTGAAGAACCCGAAGATTAAAGTAAAGTTCGACAGAGACTTGTCCTTCTGCGACATTACGCTTGAAGGTGTTGACGCGAACATCCACATCGACAGGCATTCCGTGTCCATTGTTCATAGCGAGACAGTAAAGCCGATTGCTCTGATCGAATCGTTTCGCAAGGTTAGCGCTGGATGCATCACGCACAACTTGCCGCTGCTTCGCTAGCCCCGGCTCGCGGACAACAAGCCTCTCGCTCGGCATACATACCTAAGGGGGCGACGCAGTTTCGCGTCGCACGCGCTACTCCTTGGTTTCTGCTGCAAAATGTCCGAATCCTGGCCCGATCCGACATTTGATCCGCAGCCTGATCTGACGCCCGAGCAGCGCTGCGACGAGTGCGCGGCCATTCTCGCCGAAGGTATTCAGCGTTTTCTCCGTTAGGGAGCTGCCCTCGCGTTTGCAAAAATCCTGGAATTCTCGGCCGCTCGCCTAGAGGTTCCGGTTCAAAGGAGGCTCAGGGTGTCTCGTCGTACCGGGGGTTAACACCAATCACAAACCAGAGAGGTGCCGGAAAGCAAACGAACGTTCAATCGACAGATTCAGGTCGCTCTGAGACAACTTGCTTGCACAGGTGATTGAGTTCCCAGAAAACTTGGATATGCGGACCGCCTATTGTTCCACGGCATACATAACCCCAGGGGCCGACGTCGCGTGACGTCGCTACTTTTCCCTCTACCCCTGGGAGTTCCCGAATGTCGAATCAGCCATCGATCCCAGTTCCTCTGACACCCGAGCGGCGTCTCACGCGGGTCGCGGCGATTCTCGCTCGCGGCATCATGCGCCTCCGCCGAGCGGCGGAGCATTCCGAGCCGCAAATTCTCGGCGATTCTCGCCAGCCGGACCTTGAGGTTGTCTCGGAATCGAGGCTCTGTGTGTCTCACGAACCGCCGACGTAGCCGGGCTCGGTTTCGGTCGGGATGCACACACCACGATTCGGAGGACACGCATGGCCCAATTGGATTTACCTTGCGAACGCGCGAGGCTGGAAGGGATGACCGTCGGGCAGTTGGCTAGAGTCTACGAAGAGATCGTCGGCGAGCCCACTCGGAGTCGCCACAAACAGTACCTGATCCGCCGGATTCTCTGGCGAGTCCAGGCTCGGGCGGAAGGCGACCTGAGCGAACGGGCGCGACGTCGAGCCGCGGAACTCGCCGACGACGCCGAAGTGCGTGTGACAGCGCCGCGTCGCCCCACGACCTCGGCGTCCGTCGTGCTGCCGGCGGCGAAGCTCTACGCGGCCCATACGCGTGCCGATGCGCGGTTGCCGGCTGCCGGAAACGTCGTCGTTCGGAAGTACAAGGGTCAGGAGGTTCGCGTCTTGATCCTGGACGACGGGTTTGAGTACCAGGGCCAGCGATTCCGGTCCCTCTCGGCGATCGCCAAGTTGGTCACCGGATCGCACGTGAACGGATTCCGATTCTTCAAACTCGGGAGCGGCGCATGACGCGAGCCAAGAAAGCCGACAGTCCCAGCAAGAAGCCCGCGACGCCCGAAGTGCGCTGTGCGATCTACACCCGGAAGTCGACCGAAGAACGGTTGGACCTCGAATACAACTCGCTCGACGCACAGCGCGACGCGGCTCTGGCGTACATCGCGAGTCAGCGACACGAGGGTTGGAAGGCGGTCGACGAGCAGTACGACGACGGCGGTTTTTCAGGCGGGAACGCCGACCGGCCCGCGCTGCAGCGACTGCTCGAGGACATCAAGGCAGGGAAGATCGACTGCGTGGTCGTCTACAAGGTCGATCGTCTGAGTCGGTCGCTGCTAGACTTTGCCCGGATCATGGGGACGTTCGACGAGCATAGCGTCGCGTTCGTCTCGGTCACGCAGCAGTTCAACACCAGCACGCCGATGGGCCGGCTCGTCCTGAACGTGCTGCTTTCCTTCGCCCAGTTCGAACGCGAACTGATCGCGGAACGCATCCGCGACAAGATCGCCGCCCAACGCCGGCGCGGCAAATGGGTGGGCGGACGGCCGATCCTCGGCTACGACGTCGACCGGACGGGCCCCAGCCCGAAACTGGTCGTCAATGCCACCGAGGCCTCGCAGGTGCGGCAGATCTTCGCGATGTACCTCAAGCTCGGTTCGCTGCTGCCCGTCGTCGAGGAACTCACGAAACGCGGTTGGCTGAACAAGTCTTGGTTTACACGACGCGGCGAGCCACGTGGCGGGCGGGCGTTCGACAAGTCGTCGGTGTACGACTTGCTGATGAACCCGCTCTACGTTGGGAAGCTCAAGCACAAGGCCGAGCAGTTCGACGGCGAGCACGAAGCGATCATCGATCCGGAGACGTTTCAAAAGGTCCAGTCGCAGCTCAAGGAGCACGCGCGCGGTAAAGGCAACTTTCTCCGCAACCAGGGCGGGGCGTTGCTCAAGGGACTGATCCACTGCCAAGCGTGCGGGCACGCAATGGTGCACACCTTCACGGGGCGTGGTACGAAGCGGTACCGGTACTACACCTGCACCAAAGCGATGAAGAAGGGCTACAAGTCGTGTCCGGCGAAGTCGCTCCCCGCCGCCGAGATCGAACGCGTCGTGATCGAACAGCTTCAAGCCCTCGGCCACGACGAGACGCTGCGAGCCGAGATTCTCCAGCAGGCCCGACGACAACTCGATCAGGAACTGCAGGACATGGAAACCGAGCGGCGGCAACTCGACCGCCAACTCGCGCGACACCAAGCCGAATTGCACCAGTTGCTTTCCACGTCGGTGTCGAGCCAAGCGAACTCGGCGCGCATCGTCGAATTGCACGATCAGACTGCCCGCGTTCAACAGCGGTTGGTCGAAATCAAGCAGCACACGGAACAGATCGAGAAGCGTCGCCTCGCCGAACCGCACATCGATGCAGCGTTCGACAACTTCGCCGCGTTGTGGAAATCGCTGCCAACGCGCGAGCAGGTCGAGATGCTGCGGCTGCTCGTGGCCCGCGTCGAATTCGCGGCCGACACCAGTAGCGTCGAGATTTCATTCCATCCCACGGCGATCCATACGCTGGCCGCCCAGGACCGAAAGGACGATGCAGCATGATCAAGGTGCAGTGTTCATTGAACCTGAAGGAGACTCGAACGGGTCGACCCCGTGGCCGAAGGGACGGCGAGCAACCGTCTGCCCCGCCAGCGCCGCGTATCCCGCGCATCGCTCGACTGATGGCGCTCGCGATCCGCTACGACAAAATGTTGCGAACGGGTGAAGTCACGGACGCAGCGACGCTCGCCATGTTGTCCCACGTCACGCAGCCCCGCATGACACAGATCCTGTCGCTCACGCTACTTGCGCCGGACATTCAGGAAGAACTTTTGCACCTGCCGGCCGCCGAGTCCGGCCGAGAACCGATTCACGAAAAAGTGCTGCGCCCGATCGTCACCGAGTTCGATTGGCGACGTCAGCGAACGCTATGGTCGAAGCTCAAACGTCGCGTCGCGAAACAGGTTCCAACGGCGCGCTGACAAACTTTTCCGCTCGGGATTGAATTGCCGATTCTGCGTGCTATCATTCAGCCGCACGACCTGTACAACGTAGTGTACATCGTGTTCGGTTTTACCGGTGCCGGGACGTACGGGCTCCGGGGAATGACGCGGCTCACCCCGTTCTAACGCCGCACTTCAGGCCGGAGGCTTGAGGCTTGAGACTGTAGGAAGAGCGGCCCAAGGTCTTTTGGGAATCCGCAACTACAGCCCCAGGCCATCAGTCTCCATCTCAGGCCAGAGGCTTCAGTCTTTCGGAAGATCGCCCCAGGGGTTCTCGGGCATCACATCTCCCGTCGCCAGTTTTCAGCCTATCCCTGCTGCTTCAGCGCGCGGATCAGGCCATTCAACACTTTGCAGGTTTCCAATGTCGCTTTTGAGACAGTATCGAAATCGGGATCGCCCTGAAACCCAAGACGATTGGCCAGCGAGAGCTGGTATTCGAGTTCTCGCGCAGAGCCATAGGCCATGTCGAGGAATCGAATGTAATCGGCCTGCGAATCCCGAGCACATCCTTCAACGATGTTCGACGCGATGGAGACTGCAGCGCGTCGCATCTGTGAAGTCAGTCCGAACATTTCCTCACGAGGAAATCCAGCCGTATGCCGGTAGATCAGCAGCGCCAGCTGGTCCGCGAGTTCAAACGCACGAAGCTTGGAGTGGTCACGCATGAAGAAGAAACTACTGCCCCACTCCTCCGACCTCAAGCCTACAGCCTCAGGTCTCTAGCCTACGTGCAGCGTATGTCGGCTGCGGAGCCAGCCGAACCTTCAACTCAAAGGAAAGCCAATGAACTGATTGCGTTGCGAGAGATGAGGAGCGACCAAGATGGCCAACCCGATCCACTGTGACCCACGAACTTTGTTGAAGCAGATCGCCATCCCTTTGTTGCAGCGGTTCTTCGAGCAGCGACGCGAGCTGCTCGATTTGCCCTGGGACGACTTGCGTGCCAAGAAACAGACCGCACCGATCTACGCCGCATGGCAGAACCTGCCCGAGCAGCGCCGGCGCGAGGTGCAGGTTTTGTTTCATGAGATTGCCGAGGCGGCGACCGAGATCGGCATCGCTGCATTGGCCCAAGAGGTGAGGGACCACGCGCCCGGCGAGGCATGGAAATTCACCGCCTGCCGTAGTCGCCTGAACAAGGCGATGTGGTTCTACCTGAGCTTCCCCGAACTGTTCGACCGGGCGACGTTGTTCGCGCGAGCCGATTCGCTCACGACCGGGCGTTTCGCGATTCGCCGGAACGACCTCCCGAAGGCGGAGATCGATGTCACGCCGGCGGTCACGGCGAAGTTGGGAGAAGCTCTGCGCGAGTTCTACTGGCCGACGCAGATGCGCGGTCACCATTGCCACGTCGAACACTTCCGCCGTAGCGACGGCGACGACTACTTCTTCGCGTACCTCGACGACTGGCCCGACAAGCGACTCGTGTTCGCGAACGACGGACAGTTGCGAACCCAGTCGTCCAGGTTCGCGTTCTCGGTGCTGTTCGTCTTCTCGCCGACGGAAGGATCACTCGAACTCGTGGCCAACGGAGGCGAGGCGATTCACTTCCCGCTGCAGCAGGCGTTCTGCAAGTCCGTCCTCGGAATCGACATCCCGCCGGCGCATCCCGAGCGTCCCGTCTATCGTTTGCAGCAAGTGCTTGATCCGAAGTTCAGCTACCCGACCGCCGCCGAGGATCGCATTGGGCGAGTGCAGTTGAAAAGCATCCGCTGGAAGCCGATGGGCGAGATCAAGCAGTTGCGCGCGACGGTTCAAGTTTTCGAGTCGACAATCTGCCGCTCGGAGTGGCTGGAACTTTTTCGGCAAGGTCTCGCTGGCTACGGGCTCACGCCCACGCAGGCCGTCGTCGAAGGAGCGACGTTTCGCCTGACTCTGCTTCGCGGTGGACGATCGAGAACTCTGGAATTCACGATCGCACTTCCGAGCCGCTGTACCGTGCGGACGAAGTCCGATGAGTTGATCGCGATCGGTAAACGCTGTCTCGCTCAATGGGGGATGATCAATGTGTGATCCAATTGCCTGGCTCTGGTCGTTCACGGATGCTCGTGACCCGGTGTTCGACGCAATGTCGATGCGAGTGATCCTCGGCGACGTCTTCGACCAACTGGTGTCGTTGAACTTCGTTGTTCGCACGGCGAACGCCGTCTGCGTTTCCTGTCCGGCCTGCGGAGGGCATGGCGAGGAAGTAGTCCCACTCGACTATCCCGATGGCACGACGCGTTACTACGTTCCGTGTCCGCAGGACTTTCGCGTCGAGGTCCACCCCGTCCTGCTCGAACGATGGACGATCAACTGGGACGCGCTGGCGCAAAGCACCGCATCAGCGCTCGCCCTCGCGGGCCAGTGTACGCCTCTGATCGCCGACCGCCTGTGGCGACTCGGACGCATCAAGTGGAAGGGAACTTACCGCGACGCCATGCTCGCCCGCGGACTCTCCTTGCCCGACGGCCGCGACGTTGCTCGCCAGATCGCTCGGAACACGCGCCCCGTTGTGTTCGTCGGGGATCGTCCGGTACCCGCTGACGTCTGGGTCGGTCGCGAGCCGCCGCTGGTTCGGATCTCGCAAGTCGCGTCGTTCGTGGCCAACAAGACGTTGATCGATGCTGACGCCACGCTCGCGGCGATCCTTCTCGGCGACGTCGAACTAACCGCCGACAACCCGCTCGCGCCCGATCCGCAAAGACTGAAGCTGATGATCCGTCGACAGATCCGAGCAGAGGGTAAAACTCGCCTGACCGACGACATTCTGATGGCCGCCTACCAACAGGAAGGGTCGGTACGCAAGGCAGCTACGTTTCTGTCTAAATCGACAGGGCAAGTCGTCACAAAAGACAGAATTCAGAACGCAGTAATGCGAAGTGGGGGATCTGCTGCTGCGGCGGCACCTTCGAGACCCTCGCAAAATCGCTGTTCTTCATGATCCATGCCGGTCGATGTGACATACGCAAATCTAGAAGCTGCGTTTGAACTTCTGTCCTTTTGACTGACACGCGCAACATGGGCTGTGGTAGGTCTCGGTCATTCCCCCATGCGCACGATTCTGAATTTCTCGGGGTTGGTCTGGTCAACGGCGATGTCATCGAGCGAAAACCTTCCCGTGTCGTTTATCTCCGCGGCATAACGCATGATCCGCTCTTCGTGAGGAGTCGCCGAGTATTCTGGAATCACAATCAACTTGGTGTTCTTTATCTGGCTGAGTAGGCTCAACAGGCTGCTCGTTGAGAAGGGCTCCTTCAAGGAAGAGATCTGCTCCGTCAGCGATATGTCCAGGTGCGAAGGCCCGATGCGGCTCGCGCGAAGTGAAATGAGTTCGCCCATGCGGATCATTGACTTGTACCGAAGATTCGTTGGCACTCCTGGTGCGAAGACTCGACGATCGTTGCTGCCATTGAGGACCGCCTCGTAGATTCTCTGGAACTCGGCGACGAAATAGGTAATATGAGAACTGACAACGAGGTGAAAATGGACATGCGGATCATTGGGTTGTTCCTTAACCTGTAATGTCGTGAGGAATACGAAGTCTTCGATTCCAGACTCCAGGCACGTTCGATAGATCGCGAATACCATGAATTCTCGAAGCCTTGCGACAAGATTCAAGACCCGATCCTCGGCATCCTTATCTTCCATGTTGATTGTTGTTCGGAACTCATGAGCGAACGAAAGGATTCGGCTAGATTGCCGATGCGTGGCAGGGATCATGTTGAAGGGAGCCGCCACTCTAAAAGGCGTCTCGCATTCCATCCTCGCGGTGTCTTCAGCCTGACGCTTCCACTCCCGAAGAAGTGCGGTGGGGAATCTGTCCTCGTCGTCGTCAACGAGCTTCGCACATGGATTGCATAACCAAATTCCGTTTTCTGGCTCGCGCCGCTTTTCGGCTGTAAGCGATTTGTCGTACCGTGGTCCGCCGACTGCCGCGGCCGTGATATGAGCTGCGTCGCCAATGTTGACTGTCCTAGTGGGGGCCGATGCGGGGCCTCGAGTCGGGCGGCGACAATCCGGCTTGGAACACCGACCGTTGACCCGGTGTTCCAAAAGTCGTTTCGTCGCCGCGCTGAAGCCATCGCGTGCCGCCTTCTTGGATTTACCCACTTTACTGCCTCTCCTGCCCCTGGCTGATGGCTGAAGAATCTCACCAATTGCGACGACCTGGAGGATAGTTTGGTCGATCAGCTCGCGTCGGGGAAGTGCATGCCGAATCAAAGGTTGAGTGAATTCGTGGCTACTTCGTTTTCCGTCAGCAGCACTAGACGGTTTCGCCAATCGCACGGTTTGTTGCACGATGGCGGCGGTCCAACATGTGGACCAGCACGCCAACGCGAATGATGCCTTTGAAATGCTGGATGCCAAGGGTGGCGCGGACAGCTCCGAAGAAGCGATAAGCCACGACTTTATGATCAGCCAGAACCAAGCCCGCGTCCTGAACCTTCGCCTCCAAGTCCTCCTGGACGACTCTCTCGGCTGGCAGATGTTATTGCCTTCTGTTCAGCAGCCGAGTCGTTTTGCGGAGGTCGTGTGCATCGGCGAAGTGAAACAGGTAGAAGAACTGCGGGACCGCCTAGGGGCATTTCCGTAACTCGATAACTCCGTATGACCTACGATTGACCGACGGGCTACCGCTGGCGTTGCCGCAGTCGCTGCAGGACGTGTCTCGACAAACGTAGGTGTTGCTGCCGCACCCATTGCGTCTGTGTGTCGCCCCGACGGAACGAGACGCCTTTCGTTTCCGACCGTCAGTTACGCTTACCAAAGCGTCGAACTCGGCGGTGCTGCTGTCGCCGGACAGGTCCACCATATACGATCAACAATTCGCGTTCGGTCCGTTGCAACGGTCGATGTGACCGAACGCGTGCAACGCCAGCTGTAGGGTTGCACCCCTTCGTCCTGCGGCAATGGGCAGGTGGCGGAGGGCGGAGCGCGAGTCTTTAACCGACTAACTCCGCGAACCAGCTGCATTGCCGAACTGGATCCAAATCAGTGTCAGTTTTCATATGTTCAACGTCCAATGGGCGATAATCCTGCATTTCCACCAGCCTCTCGCGGCATCCATCTGCGTCGCCAACTCGCGCGAAGTAACACGCTAGGTTGTAGAGAACGTTTCCCCGCTCGCCGCCGACGCAAAGCGGGGAGGCAAGCGCCTTATTGAGCGCGATCAGGGACTCTTCCAGGCGTCCTTCTTCGAGCAGGGCCTGGCCCAACGCGGAATGAAGCACTTCTTGATCAGCCAACTCGTGGGAAAGTCCTTTCAGGCGATCAATATCCTTTCCGCGTCTACGGGAGAAACTCATGACGTCCTTCATGAGTAGCACCGCGCTCCGCCGTTCCTTCATCCAAGAAAACGCGGGATCGGTCCACCCGCAGTTCTGACCCAGCGCATATAAGGCAAATCGCACCGCTGGAAAGAAAACAAGCAGAAAGTGATTCACCCCAGATCCATGTCCGATTGTCCCATCGTCGTCCCATTTGTACTCGTGGAATTCGTGCCAGCCTCGACGATCCCAAAGTAACTGTCGTACTTCTTCGCGGCTCATACAGGATTCTCGGCGGCGAAGGATTTCGGCAGCAACCCGGTGGCTATGGGCAAGCGGATGGTCAGCCACTGGTCCAAGGCGCACGTCTCTAGCCGGTTGCCCAGCTAGAGCGGCTCGCAACTCCTTGTAGAGCCTCAGGTACTCCTCTTGCTTTTCTGACTTCGGCAGCCCCTCCAGCCCAGAGCAAACTTGCTCAACAAGGGTCTCGATCCGACTGCGACTCAGCGGTCCGAAGCGAAACATTGCAGAATACGCCTCGGATATCAGCACGGACGGCCAGCGTCTTGCGTCAATATGCCAGGCTTCAAGCAGAATCGCGTCGGAGCCGTGAGCGACTGACGATTCCAAGGTTTGTAGTGCCAACGCTGGATCTTCATCAAACTGCGCGGCCAGCCGCGAACCCGCGGAGCGGCCGCCAGAAAAAAACCACGAAATGCCGTGACGCTCCGCTTCAATCGCAGGAATTCGATCCGGGACGATTCTTCGCAAAGTGATCAGGCAGTCCGTCCGATCAGCCGATGCCTGCGGCGTTGCAGACTGCCGATGCGATTCGCATTCTTCCAGTGCAAGATCTACCAGCGCCGAGTCACGACTGCCTTGGTCCAGCAGCTTTCTAACGCAGTACAGCCGTTGCCAATCGCCGGGAAGTCGAGCGACGATGCGCGACGACTCTTGGAGGGATTCGAGCAGATAAACCAACGAATCGGCACAGTCACGTGCTTGAATGAATCGAAGGTTGAGACGCCACTTATCGAGGACGTGCGGCTGGTTCTTTGATTCACTGTTGATTGCTGCAACCAAGTTCTCAATGATTGATGACTTAAGACAATGAGTTCGGATCGTGCTTCCATGCTTCGTCATCCAACCAGATAGACCAAGTGCAAAAAAAACAAAGCCACCTTCCAGTGCAGTGCGCCACACTTGAGGAATGTCCTTTATCCCTAAATCCCTGCCTGCAGTCAGCATCTCGCGGGCAGCAGCGGCCCTTACGAGGTGGAACTCGGCCAACTGCTTGGCGGCGTGGTCGTCATTGGAGCCTCCACTAGGCTCCGAGACCACTTCTGAAAGCCTGCCACAACGAGATTGACACGCCACAACCAGTTCGGCGAGTAGCGCTCGACCCTCTCGCGAAAAATCCGGAAAGTCGCCAGGTAACAATGACTCAATGTCGAGGGGGCGAGACTCACCAATTGTTTCAAGCAGGCTTAGGGAGGTGGCTGCCGTTTCGTACGTCGCCCAAATACGACTGGTGTTTGCCGCTAGCGCCTTAAGCACATCGGCTGGCGCTCGTTCAGCGATGCGGTAGGCCGACCAAAGAAGCCCTGACAAATGGGCCGGACTCGTTTCAGCTGAAAGTCGCTTGATGATCGACTGTTCGACAGCTTCCGGCATGTGGTGTGCGACGAGATGCAGGGCATGGACAGCCCGAATTCGACTCACCTCATCTTCCGATTCGAGGCCCGCAATAATCGACTGGAACCGATTGTGGTTGGCGTACGCACAGGCGAGTGCCTGTACTTCGTCGAACGATTCAACAACAGGATCTGAACAAAAGAAGCTGAACCGATCTTCCCGCAGTCTGCGATTTGAGTCGCCAGTAAGAGATTCGCACTTGGGCAAGAACCGCAGGACCTTCTCCGCGGCGTGACGACTATCTATGTTTCCCAAGACTCCAAGCGCCTGCGCAGTTTCATTTCGAATGTTAACCAGTTCCCCGTCCCTTGCGGAGCTCGACATCAAACTCTTAAGCCGTCGGCGCTCTAACCGAATACGGGTGTCCGCAGCTCGAATCGATCGCTCCGGTGCCAGGGCAGCAATGGTCCAGAAAGCTCGTTGCCCAAGTTGGCGATCGTCGCTGTTGTGGGATACAAAACGACGAGTGAGGGCTCTTCGAGCCACCTTGCTTCGTAGCGAAAAGCGGCCTAGCGTGTCTGCGCTCGTCCAACTTTCTTCGCGACGGGCTAGCGCGACCAGGAGAGCGACAGCCCGTCGATCGCCGGGATCGGCGTATTGCAGGCCCTCTGCGGCAGCGGCGATCCACTCGTTGTTGTGATCGGTAAGCTTGGCGGCCAAAGACACCGGATCCGAGGCGGTCGCAATGAGCTGGACTACCACATCATGGTCGGTATCTCCCCTTAACTGCGCAACCAAATCGTTGGTCGAGCCGGTCGTCGCATGAAGGAACTTCGCGGTGAGCCGGGCTCCAAACGGAGCCTCCGAAAATGTCACGTTTGATTCAGGCGAAAGAACTCCACAGCTTCCGAGAGTGTCCAGAGCTAGCGGTCCCAGATCACCGTACTTCTGTTCCAACTGACGGCGAAGTTCGAGTCTCGTGATTGTGCGCGTGCGGCCGACCCACAGCGTGTCCACGACAGACGACATGATCTCGTTGAGGTCCGATGCTGACAAACTCGAATATCGAGCCACCTCATCGAGTTTCATCGAAATGCGCCGGTCGAGGATCGTTACGAGAGCTGTCGATAGTGCGTCGATCACACTCGCCTGGTCTGCCGTGGTGGCTGACAGAACGGAGCCAAGGTGGTACGGATTGCGGATTGCTGCATAGGCTGGATCTTGGACCCGAAGGTACAGCGATTCAGCAACTTCGGGCTTCAGTCTGCGATATAGGGCGGCTTTCAACTCGTCATCCGAAAACTCTCCGATCGCATAGCTTGGCGTTGTGTCATTCACCGGACCCTGTTGTTCCCGTCGAAAGAAACAATCCGAGCCTACATCTCGAAATGGGTGCAGATTCTGGATCAGGTCAGACTGACAAGAAATCAACACCTTCACGCCCGCGTTTCGCGCGTCATCTACCAGCCTACCCACGGCACGGGCAAAATCCCTTGGCCGCTCAGCGGACGGCTTCAAGTCGTCAAGAATGAGAAGCGGTGGTCCAAAACGCGAGTTACCTGCTGCGACAAACTTTCGTAAGAGCACGGGATCCGTCATGGCCGGGGACGCGACTGCCCGAAGGGCCGATGCGACGCAAGATTGAAGCGTGGAATGTTCCGAAAAGTGCAGGCCGGTCAGCCATACACGGATTTGACCGCCGAGTCCTCGCCGCGCGAAGTCGGAGAGAACCCAGGACTTTCCTGTACCACTTCGTCCCGACAGCACAAACAGCGTGCTACTGGACGACAGGAACTCAGTGAGAAGGGCCATTGCCTCCCTCCGTTCGACTGCTTGCACAACATCAAAGTTGGGCGGCAGTGCCGAGTTAACTTGAGCGTCACAGCCAAGCTGCGCCGATTCAAACAGCGGCCAAGAACGACCAAACTCGTGGCCCGAAACTTCGCGTATCCACTGCCGGTCGTAACGACAAGCAGTCGGCTTACCAAGAGCTGTGTTTTGGAGTATAGCTCCAAGGAGCAGACGTTCGATGTCCTTTGCAAGTTGCTGATCGCTGACCGCGCTGACCAGGACGCAAGTGATCTGAGCCGCCAGGACCTCACGATGCGTCGGCTGGCACGCGGTGATTTGTTGAAGCACTTCCAGAACTCGCTTCCTTATGGTTGACGCTTTGAGCTTTGAAGCGGAGTTCGTCGATTTGAGCAACTTTCCAATGCTACGGACCACCTTACTAAGCTTGTGGTTCAAATCTGGATGCTTGCTAGGTTTGGCAACGAAGTCGCGAATACTCTCGCTACGAATCTCAGCCGTCGTTACCAAACGAACTTTCCAACGCCGGCCGCATTCCTCTGAGATCAGCGAGTTGCAAACAAAATTGCTGAGCAAGTTGCCATTGAATAGCTCTGAACAGGTCCACGGAGCAGCTGTGCACTTTAGTTGAGTCCATACGTCCTCATCATTGCTGCCGGAACTGTGCAGCGCGACGGTCGTAGCGACAGCACTTTCAGGTGAAGGGGGAGCAGCGGGCTTCGCAAGTAAGTCGTTCCCCGCGTAAAAGTAGATCTCGCGCACTTCACCACAAAGCAGCAGCCACAATGCATAGAGCACGTGGTAGTCGGTTCCTTTAAAATTGCTCGCATCGCCCCGAGCCTCGCTTGCCTGAACGGCTTCGAGAAAACCAGCAACCGCAGGCGACACCAATTGGTTGGACATAGCAGTGCGAAGTGACTTGGAGCAAAGTGGACTACCGTCAGGTTCCCTCATATTCTCCGGCGACGGTGAGTTCATGCAAGGCCGAAATGGTTTATCGCACGCTGGCAGGCGGTGCTCGAAACAGCCAAGATTGTCGCCGTTGGCCGCGGCACCCTTCTTTACAGGGGACTTTTGCTATGCGTGCTTCGGTCCGACACGCTGTTGCGTCGGAAGGATGGTTGCGAGCGAAATCACGACTTGCCTTTAACGTCACGAATTATGGACCTGCCCTCCAGGAATGAATCATGAGGCCGTTGAACGGAAGCCGTCTGCCATCGGCTCGTCGCACTGTCGCGACAGTCGAGAAGAATTTTCGGAAAAACGCAACCTGAGGCACGCCAACACATTAGCAGGTGTCGTGACTGTCGCAAATCCATCGGCTGGCCGCGACAGTTGCGACAGCGCGGGGAGCGGGTGAAGGCCTAGGAGCCGACACCTGACGTCCCGATTCTTGGGCGCGCCGAAGCTGGTTCGCGATTCTGGTTCGCGACGCGGTGCGCTGGGTTCGCCACGGGTGGACGCCTCCGGCCTCGGAGGTTGCCATGCTGCCCGCCGAAGTTCAGAAGTTGGTCGAGAACGAGTACGCCCGCACGTCGATCCGAGTCAAAGCCAAGCAACTCAGCCGCCGGAAGGACTTTGGCTCATCGTGTCGCGAGGACATCGAGCAGGATCTCTGGCTGCACCTGCTCGGCCAGGCCGCTCGGTTCGACGGCGACCGGAGCTCGCTGAACACGTTCATCGATCGGGTCGTCAACTCGGCCGCTGCGTCGCTCGTCCGGAGTCGCGAGCGGGAAATGCGCGCCGACGGGTTTCACGCTCAGTCGCTCGATTCGGTTGCCGACGAATCCAGTTGCAAGAAGCGAACGCTGCGTTCGTCGCTATCGCCGGAAGACGGTGCGCGACGTAAGGGTCGCACGCCCATGAGCGACATCGACCAGCTCGAGCAACAGGAAGCTCTGGATTCCGCGCTCGCGAATATTGCCATGCTTGGTTAACGTCTTCTGCATCTGCGTGCTCCCCGGTTAGTGCTGCGTAGATCCATGGATCACCGGAGGCGGATGCCGACAAGTTCGTAGGAGCAGCACGCGAGCGCTCGCCTGACTCGTGCGAACTCCCGCGGGTCACTTTCCGTGCCTTTCAGAACTCCAACGTTGCGACTTTTTATTGTCGAAGAGAAACGGCTGCGGGTTATGGCCCCTAGCCTCCAGCCTCAAGTCTATTCGCTGAGCCATCTCAACCTTCCTGGCTGGCTCGTGTGCGCCGAAGGAAAGCGGCGATGGCGGCCGTGATCCACAGTAGGTGGTAGGTGAAGACGGCGCCACGAAGTCCTTTCGGGCGCGAGACGTACAGTTGCTCGGAGCCGTCGGCAAGGACTTCGTAATTCTTGTTGTCTCGGCTATCGAGAATCACCGTACCGGCAGGTGGCCGAGCGGTAAATGCAGAGTCAGGCAAGGTGGTGTTCATCGCGACTTCCAGCGTCTCCATTTCGACCGTGGAAACGAGCGGCAGCGTCGACGAAGCGTCGGCACGGGAATCGTGGCTGGCATCGGGCAAACGCGAGTCGAGAAACCACTTCTGTTGAACGTGTCGCGGAAAGGAACAGGGGCCCGCGTCGATCCACCCGGTGGCCGTCGTCTCTATGCGAGACTCGAGTTGGCCGCTAGGCCGCAGCCTCGCTTCGTCGATGATCTTCACTGGCCAGTAGTGTCGCGAAGCGTTCACCGTGATGTGAGAACGCAACTCGGCTTCCGTGGCCGGCTCGCCTGCCCGCTCTGCTGCGGACGGAGGGTAATGACCTGCGGGAAGCCGACGTATCAGCGTAAACTCGACGAGTTGTTCACCTGCGTCTTCTCGGACGCTCAGGGAAATCAGTGCAGCGCCTGCTGACTGCCCCATTAGTTCGGTCAGCCGCGTGCCACCGATGTTCATCAACGCCTCGTCGGGCCGCAGGAAGGTCGGCTGCGGAGTCGATGTTGCCAGAGACCGGCTGCTGAGTGTACGCCGTGACTCGGAGTAGTTAACCTGCACTTTGCCATCGAATGCGGTCAGGGAGCGGATCGTGCCATCCGGGCCGGTCTCGGTCCACGCTCGGCGCGGGAGTTGTTCCATCAACTCGAAAACGGACTCCGTCATCACGGGCTGCTGGCTGGCCGACCGGTTGGGACGGCGGCGACGCGACGCCGCCAAGGCGGAAGCCGGTTGGGTGGATGACGTCGATTTCAGCAGGAAACGCAGACGCATGTTCTGTTGAAGTGACTCACGTTGACGAATTCCGTCCAGAATCTCGGCAACGGTCGGCGAGTCAGCGGCATAAGTGGTCGGTAAGCCGCAGAACAGGCCGACAACGACCAAGATCGCCCAGGTGACGGCGCGAGGCATTCGCGGCCCACGCAATGTTCGCCAGGCCAAAAAGATCGCTCCCATGATGAGTGCGAGGACCGTGCCATACACGATCGGATAACCCGAATCCAGCAAGTCGGATCGCTCGCGATTCGCGCCGTCGAGCCGGTTAAAGACATCGATTGTCGACAGTTCACCGCAACCCGGGATCGACTTCGGGACCGCATCGAGGATAAAGAACGCGACGAGAGCAACGATGGCTGCCGGAATCGATCGCTTGAGACGACAGACGGCTGCCACCGCCAGCGAGTAGACCAGGGCATGCATCAGCGGCATGCAAGCCAGATACGCGAATACGCTTGTTCCTGGTTGTCCGGGATTCGTCCGTGTTCCAACGACTGCCAGCAGGGCTGCGGGCAAGAGATCGAACAATCCCACGACGGCGAACAGGCCGATAGCGAACTTCATCCAGAACCAGTTCCCGGGGGCGATGGGTCGCGAACGCCAGAACTGCTCCAGCTTCGGCTGCAACTCCCCCGAGAAGATCGCCACGCCGACGATGGCACTCCACAGCATTCCCAGGAACCACGTCGTGGACGGCAGTTGGCCGAGTACTTGCGTAGCCAACGAGTCACCCTGCGCGATTCGCAGGGCATGGCCACGGGACAAGGATTCGAGCTCGCCCAGAGTGGTGATCAACACGGCGATCGTCAGCCCCGCGAAACTCAGGGGAACCGCTTGTCGCCCATTGAGCCACGTCAAGGCGGCGAACCGTCCCGGCCAAGGAATACCCAACCGGGCGATCACCGAAGGCCAGCGCCAGCGGAGCCACCAGCGCCGTCGCGGTGCTATCGCTTCAGCGAGTGTTTCGGCGCGGCGGCCGTACCGTCGAGTGAACCCGATGGCTAGGCCCGCCGTGAGCATCAAATTCAACGCGATAGGGCCAAACACCAGCGGCGCGATTTCGAGATCCGTGTAACTGGAGCCGTCCAATTCGCTGTAGCCCCAGCTTATGGCCAACGAAGTCGGTAGCAATGCGCCGATCCAGTCCGACGCGAAGTATTGACCGAAAGTAACCAGCATGGGACGAATTGTCGTGGCCATCGCACTGACGAGCATCACGATCGCGCCGACGAATCCCACGGTGCCTTCACGACGAAAGTAAGTGCCGATCAACGACACCAGCGTGGAATGAAACAACACGACCGCGAGCAGGATGGCCGTTGTCGTCCACAAAAACCCGACCGCCTCCCCTGGCGAGATCGACGGACGATCGGGCAAGGAGACGCGGTGGATTTCGTCGCTCCGCAGTCCCGCTTGCTCAAACATGCCGGAGCCGACCAAAACGGTCATCAGGAGCGCGCCGCATACGATCGGTGTCGTCAGGCAGATCCACATTCCCAGCAACCGAGCCCCAGCCACGCGACTCAACGAAACTGGCAGCGACGCCGTGAATTTCAACGTCTTGCGCGTGTACTCCCTGTTGGCCGTCGACATCGACAGCAACACCACCGACGGCAACATGAGCAGGGAGCACATCGAGTAATACGACGAGATCAAGGCGCGCGTGCGGTACTCTATTTCATACGCCACGCAGTAGCCGAGGAAACCGGCTACCACCACCAGGCTCCAACCAAACAGCGAGCGCCGTTCGGACCATTCTTTCGTCAATAAGCTGCGGAATTCTGGTGACATGCGCTGATCCTCAATGAACGCTGATCGCCGAACCGAGCGGACGGATGAGGGACTCGAGCCATCCCTCGTCCTGCTTCACGCCGCCCGACCGGCGGCTTCCTGCCACGCTTCTTTACGTCCGATGACGAAGGCCTCGAAGATGTCGTCCAGCGTCATGGGGCTCGACGAAATCGCGTGCCCGGCCGAGGCGAGCTGGCTGAGGAAACGAGGAGCTCCGTCGACGACCACCTCGAACTGTTCGCCGTGCCGCCGTGCGTCGAGCAGGCCCGGCGGGGGTGGCTGCCGCTGGATCAGGTCTTGTGGCAGGATGAGTCGCTGGACTTCTTCCCGCAGTGTTTCCGTCGGGCCTTGGCGCACGATCCGCCCCCGATCGAGAATCGCCACGACATCCGCCACCGCCTCGACCTCGTCCAGCAAGTGCGAGCTGTAGATGACCGTCCGGCCTTCGGCCTGGAGATGTTCGACCAGATCGCGGTTGAATTCCTTCCGCGAGACCGGATCGAGACCCAGGGCCGGATCGTCGAGTATCGCCACTTGCGGCGCATGAGCCAACGCGACCGCCAGCCCCAGCTTGACGGTCTGGCCTTTCGACAGGCGTTCGATTCGAACATGTCGAGGCAAATCGAATCGTGCGAGATAGCGATCGGCCAACTGGGCGTTCCACTGCGGATAGAACGGCTGCAGGAAATGGCACAATTCGACCGGTGTCATCCAGTCGTACATCGTCTGATCTTCGGCGAGATACCCGACGCGCCGCCGCAGTTCGAGCGGCTCGGCTGTCGGATCGCAATCCGCCACGCGAATCTGGCCGGCGTCGGCGGGTAACAAACCGAGCAGCGTGCGGATCATCGTCGTCTTGCCGGCGCCGTTGCGTCCCAGCAGGGCGAAGGTCTGACCGGCTGACACCTCGAAGGACACGTCCTCCAGGACCACATGCGAACCAAAGGCCTTCCTCAGCCCGCGCACCGAAATCGCTGAATCACTCATTGTTCACCTCGCTGAATGGGATCAGACTTCGACGAGCCGCCGCGTCGTTGGCCCGGAGCACGGACCGTGGGGCGAACCACGGGAGTGTCTGGCGAGCGCGGCGATCCATTACTGTTGTGCCTTTCGTGCCGAATTCAGGGCCGAGGCCAACTTGGCCCGCAGCTCGGCCGCGGTGAAGCCGAGCATGACACCCTGATGGATGAGTGCGGCGAACTCCAGTCCAAACTTCTCGCGCTGCGTTTCGAACCGCGATTCGGCCTGCCGCGGTCGAGGCAGCACGTAGGTTCCATCGCCGTGGCGCAGTTCGATCAAGCCCTCGGCCGAAAGCCGTTCGTAGATGCGAAACACCGTGTTGACGTTGACGGCCAATTGCTGAGCCAACTCGCGCACCGACGGCAGCTTTTCTCCCGCCGCGAGCGTTCCGGACAGGCACTGCGACCGCAGTTGCTCCATGATCTGCCGGGATATCGGCACCGCCGATCCACGCTCGATATGCACGAACATGCGTTAGCTCCTCAAGTGTCCACAGAACTATAACAGTAAATGATCGGCCGTCAAGCGCAAACCGAATCGTTGCGACCTTTGTCGTTGAAGGTCGATCCAGGTCGTTCCGTCGGCAGCCGCCGGGAACTGCCGCGGTGAGAGGTGCGTTGGCCACGGTCGGAATTCATGCGAATTCCGCTACACCAGCGAGCTCCTCGTAGCGGAACTCGCCAGAGTTCCGACGTCTTCTGGCGAGCGCTCTGCGGTTCGGGAGTGGTGCGTTGGTCGCGGTCGGAATTCATGCGAATTCCGCGACACCAGCGAGTTCCTCGTAGCGGAACTCGCAAGCGTTCCGACGTCTGCGGGCGAGCCCTCTGCGGTTCGGGAGTGGTGCGTTGGTCGCGGTCGGAATTCTTGCGAATTCCGCTACACCAGCGAACTCCTCGTAGCGGCACTCGCAAGCGTTCCGACGTCTGCTGGCGAGCCCTCTGCGGTTCGGGAGTGGTGCGTTGGTCGCGGTCGGAATTCTTGCGAATTCTGCTACCACAGCGAGGTCCTTGTAGCGGAACTCGCAAGAGTTCCGACGCCAGCGGGCGAGCACTCTGCGGTTCGCGAGTGGTGCGTTGGTCACGGTCGGAATTCTTGCGAATTCCGCGACACCAGCGAGGTCCTTGTAGCGGAACTCGCAAGAGTTCCGATGTCTGCTGGCGAGCGCTCTTCGGTTCGGGAGTGGTGCGTTGGTCACGGTCGGAATTCTTGCGAATTCCGCGACACCAGCGAGGTCCTCGTAGCGGAACTCGCAAGAGTTCCGAGGCCTGCTGGCGAGCCCTCTGCGGATCGAGAGTGGTGAGTTGGTCGTGGTCGGAATTCATGCGAATTCCGCTACAACGGCGAGCTCCTCGTAGCGGAAACAAGTAGGCATATCGACCGCGGCCTAACTATTTGCCGAGGCGGAGGTTGCATTGCAATCACCAGGAAGCAACACTTAACATACTCAAAATACTCGTCGCCTTTGCGGTCGCAACAATCGTCGTTCAAATCTCACAATCATCACGTCGTCCTACTTGGTAACTCGCGGGAGCTTCTTGTCATGGGTATGCGCAAGCTGTCGGCTGAACGCCTGGAGAAGCGAATGGTTATGGCCGGTAATGTGACGGCGCTGGTTAACTCGGCCGGGGATCTCCTGATCGACGGAGATTCGGACGATAATGTGCTGAGCGTCGAGAGCATTGGCCCTGCGGAGTGGCAGGTGAGTGTCGCCAATTTGACGACGTTGAATGGCAGTTACGTGCCCATGAAGTTCACGGCGCGCGGAAGCGTTTTCATCAACCTGGGAGACGGAAACGATTGGCTGGGCGTCGTCGGCCGGGGGATGAACAAGGTCACCGTCGTCAATCCGGTGACCATCAAGGCCGGCTCGGGAGCCGACTTGGTAACCCTCAACGATCTCGCGACCAGGAGCGACGTGAAGATCCTGGGGGAGGCGGGAGACGACCAGTTGTATTTGACCAATGTTGCACTGCAGCGCCGTGTGTTCATCGAGGGAAATGCTGGTAAAGATGGCGTGGTTCTCACCAATTGCGTCGTGCAGGGCGAGGTCAACATCGATGGGGGCGAGCAAGATGACCTCATTGCTTTCAACGATGGGAATTTCCAGCAGAACGTGACGGTTGTCGGCGGCACGGGGGGCGACGTAGCCTGGATGTTCGGGCCGAAGTCCGCCAAAACCCTGCGGATCGATCTTGGCGCGTCGAGTGACGCGGATAACGACACTCTCGACGCCCGCCGAATGAACGCGGTGACGGATCTGGAAGTTTTCGCGGGAGGCGGAAATGACACGCTCATCATCGCCAATTCCACGATCGGACGAAACGCGCGAATCGTCGGAGACGTTGGCGAGGAATTTTTCTACCTCAAAGACTCGCGAGTTGGCTCGATTCAGATCGAACTGGGAGCTCTCGGCGACTTGGCCAACGACAGCGCCTACTTCCACGGGGTGAATGCGGGTAATCTGCGGTTGACCATGGGAGATGGCAACAACTACATCGAATTCGATTCCGTGGTCGTGAGGCAGGAACTGAATATCCGCACGGACGCTGGCCTGGACATGCTCAAGGTGAACCGCCTGCAAGCACACGATCGCTTCTTCCTGGACATGGGCGATGACGTTGACACCGCCAACATTTCCGAGAGCTTGATTCGCCGGGCGTGGTTCGATAGCGGCGAAGGCAGCGATCTGCTGAACCTGTACAATGTCAGGGTAAGTCAGTGGATGCTGCTGCGCTTCTAGTTGGGCAGCGTTAGGTTTACATAGTCGTGAATCGCCATATCCGCACGATAAGTTTCAGAAAAGTAAACACTTAACGCCGACTGATGCCGTAGAATCTGGCGCGGCGAGGGATGAGAGATGCCTAAACGGACTCGGTGGGCATGTTGGTACTTCGCGGGCTTGAGCGACGGACTGGAAGTCCGTCGTACAGCCGTACCGGCCAGTCGCGGCAATTCGTGAAGAAAGCCTCGCCGCGCGGATCGATGGTCTCCGCGCGGCTATGGTTTGAGGCTTAGCTCCTTCTGAGCTCGTTGGTACTCCTCAAGCAAGATTTGAGCACGCTTCGTCCGTACCTTGGACTGTTCCAAAAGCACTTTCGCCGCGTCGACTTCGGAGGACGGTACGGCGCCCCTTGACGAAAGCTGCGTCAGCCTGTCCAGCGAACTGCGTGCGTATTGCTCGGCCACTTCAGATTCATGCACGTCGAGCTCGGCGAGTCGCAATTGAGCGGTCGCCGAATCACGCCACTGTCTTAATGCGTCCGATATTCGCTCGACTTGCGCTGTGAGCTCGGCCATCCGCACCCGCGACTCTTGATTGTCATTCGTGCTTTCCTGATCGAGCCGGTATTGCGCGAGCGCCGTTTCGGCCGCTTGCTGCGCCTGCTGCAATCGTTGCCCTTCGCGGATAAACGCCAATCGCTCGGCCGGCTCATCCTGCACCGCTCGGCCCGCCGCGACGTCCGCGCCCGTATTGGGAACCGTGCGCGGATTGGCCGTGGACTCGATCTTGGCGGACGCCGTGCTTTGCACCTTTCCGCTTCCCGTTTCGGTCCCGCGCGGCGCCCCATCCCCGTTATCGCGTTGAATCGCTCGCGTCGACTCGGCGGCCGGCGAGCCGTCGCTCCGTAGTTCCGCCAGCCGCCGCCGCACGATCTCCTCCCGCGCCTCGACTCGCTCGTCGTACGTGCGACGAGTGCGAGCGAGTTGCTGCTCGAACTCGGCGATCCGCGCCGCGAACACCCGTTGCCTCGCGTCGAACGCCGACGCCACTTCTTGGTTGAGCTGCGTTTCAAGTTCGCGAGTGGCGGAGTCGCGGGCCTGCGGGTCGGACGTCAAGCGTGCGCGCAGCCGCTCCGCCGTTCGCAGCGATTGCACTTCTCGCTCCAGCGCGAACGCCGCGAGCGCATCCTGAGGCGCCGGCGTTTCGGCGTGCGTTGCGTTGCTCGCGTCCCCCGTGCTCGCTTTGCTCGACCCGCTCGCGCCCCTACCTAGCGCGCTCTTTCTGGGCGTGCCATTGCTTGACGCCGACTCACTCGTCCCTCCTCCGCCCGACATGGTTCCTCCGGACGATTTGGCCGTGCCTGAGCTGGGCCCCCACGTCCCGCCTCGCGACTGTGGCTCGATTCGTTGTCCTCCCGGTCCGAAGCCGTACTGCGAACCACCTGCTCCGCTTGGCACATCTCTGAATGGCCAACCACCGCCGCGCGTCGCCCGCGGGCTCGCGAACGGCGCAGACGTTGGAACTCGACTGACATCGTTCTCGCCAGCCAAAACGCGTTCCGGCAGCGCGAAGCGCGGCTCGACCCGCGTTGCGGTCAACTCCTTGGCGCGCGGCCCCGTGTGGAGCACGAGCACGGGGGATACCAGCAACGGTACCTGCTCGGACGCCGGCCCCGTATCAGCCGGCGCGAGAGCTTCCCCTAAGGAAAGAGGGAACACGACCACTCGGTTCGGCGGCGCTCGGAACGTCATCCAGTTCAAGCTGGTCAACGGCCTCCCCTGCGTCTCGAACTCAGCCGCGCCGCGCGGCCGATCGCGTTGCACGAGCCGCGCCTGCACGCCGTATTCGTCACGGCGCGGCGCCCGCGCCACCGTCCACTCGTACTCGACCTTCGTCTCGACGAGCGGCGGTCGGGCCAATTGCGTGTGCCTCAACTTCGCCGCCTCGTGCGGAAACCGCAGCACAAGGTCGTAACGTTCGGATTCTCCTCCCGGTTGGCTCGTCATCAAGTGCCCAGCCTCCTGGGGCGCCGGCGTCGAATAAGTCACCAAGCCCCCTCGCTCCAACCACGCTCGTAGCGCTAGATAGTCTTCCGGCGTGTAGATCGACGGCGTGCTAAACAGCATCGCCGCGCCAAGGGTGAGCGGAGCGGCGCGCCGCTCCTTGTCGATCGGCACGTCCTTGATCGCCTCCTCGATGTTTTTCTTGGCGAGCGCCTCCTCTTTCGCGCCCTCCCAATGCCCTCGGACGACGATCACCTCCGCAAAAAACGCCGCCTGCCCCTCCGGCACCGGCGAATTCTCGTCGTCCTTGACCGACGGTGGGTCCGCGGCCCCCTTCGCCGGTTCGTCACACCAACCGGTCGCCGCTCCGCTGCCGATGAAGCCGCCTACGATGAAGCCGCACACGACGATGCCGCCTACGAAGGTGCCGCCTAAATGCGCCGCCCTAATCCACCTGCGTTTCATGACTCTGTCTCCCTTGGAGTTCGCATGGAGCCTGCCTCTGCCCCTTCACTCGACTCACTCGATTCACCTGATTCGCTTGCCGAAGTGTTCGCCGACTTGCTCGAGGATGCGTTCGCTGATTCGTCCGACGCGTCCTCCGCCGCCGAACCCCCATAGCGCCACACGCGCCGCTCGACCCCGTCGAGTCGCTCGGCGGCGTCCTCGAGCGCGCCGAGTTCTCGATCGGCGGCGTCCCAGGCGAGCGATGCTTGTGAGCTTGTCGACGTCGGCCCGTTGCTCGATCCGTCCGACTCACCCAAACTCGTCGGCGGTTTCGCCTTCGATGGGAGCCCAGTCGACTCCCGCGGTGTTTCGCGCGGCGCTTCGCGCTCGCGCCGAATGCCGATCGCGAGTATCCCGAGCGCCAGCGTGGCCACGACTCCCCACGCCAAGCCCGGCCGCTTGATGCGTCGGAAGAGCGGACGTGTTCCTGAGCGGGCCGCCGCCTCTTGTTCCTCGGCGCGGCGCCGTTCGCGAGCCCGCGTCCAGCGTGCCACCTCCGCGGGCAGCGCCGCGGAGTCCGGTTGCTGCACGTGCGCCAGGCACCCCGCCAGCAACGTCGCCAGCTCGGCCGCCGATTCGCACCGCTCGGCCGCCTCTTTCGCCAGCAGTCGTTCGATCACGGCCGCCAGCCAGTCGGGCGTGTCGGGATTCACCTCGCGCACGGGGCGCGGTCGGGAGTCGGTGATGCGACGCAGCACCGCGAAGCTAGTCTCCGCTCGAAACGGCGGTCGCCCCGTCGCCATCGCGTACATCACGCTCCCCAGACTAAACAAGTCGCTCCGACCGTCGACCGCCTCTCCCCGCGCCTGCTCGGGCGACATGTAGTTCGGCGTTCCCGGCAGATACCCGGTGTGCGTCAGACTCGCGTCGTCGCTGGCGCGGGCCAGCCCGAAGTCGGTGAGCAGCGCACGCTCCACGCCGCCGGCGGCGAGCAAAATGTTCGACGGCTTCACGTCGCGATGGACCAACCCCTGCGTGTGAGCGGCGGCCAACCCGGCGGCCGTTTGATGCGCGATCCGCAGCAGTCCGACGACATCGAGCGGCCCGCGTCGATCGATTCGCGTTTGGAGCGATTCGCCCGGCACGTATTGCATCACGAGGAACGGGAGCGTGTCGTCCGACTCGACGTTATGGATCGCCACCACATGTTCGTGGACCACCGCCGCCGCCGCCCGCGCCTCACGCGCGAACCGCTGCCGCGCCGCTCCGTTCGCCGCCAAGTGAGGCGCCAACACCTTGATCGCCACCGGCCGATTCAGCTCGGGGTCGAACCCTTTCAAGACGATCCCCATCCCGCCCGCGCCGATCCACCGCTCGACCTCGTACCGCCCCAGTCGCCCGAGCAGCTCCGGGTGCGACGGCGGCGCCAAGTACTGCCGCACGAGTTTCTCGGAGACCAAAGCCGCTTGCGGATCGCTCGCCGTTCCGCTTCGAGTCCGATCGCGCCACTCTCGCTCGTACGTCTCGACCGTTGCGTCAGGCGCCAGCAGCGCGGTCGCCTCCAACCACTCCGTGCGATCGGCCGCCAATTCTTCGAGTCGCTGGCGGCAGGCGGCGCACGTCTCGACGTGCCGCGCCGTCCCTTGAGTTTCGGCCGAGTCTTCGAGATCGGCGAGCAACCGCCGCAGCGGCTCGTCGCGACACGTCTTGCTTTCGTCGATCATCGTTCGGACTCCTCCCGGCGCCGCACGCACTCGCGGAGCCGCGCCAAAACGCGACTCCTGGCGATGTAGACGCTCCCCTCGGTCATCTCCAATTCGGCCGCCACGGCCGGCACCGCGCGTTGCTCGACCGCCGTCTCCCAAAACGCTCGCCATGTCTTTGGCGCCACCGCGTCCTGCACCTGTGCGGCCGCCCAGCGAAACACTTCCCGCCGATACTCGAAGTCGAACGCCTCCTCCTCGTGCTCCGCGTCCGACGGCGCCGCCACATCCTCGTCGTCGAGCGAGCGGAATCCAGCGCCTCGCCGCTTGGGCCGCGTGAGCAAGTTGATCGCCGAGTTTCGCGCGATCCGCAGCAGCCAGGCGCGGAACGGCCCGCGTTTGGGATCGTCGAGCCACTTGGCGATCGCTCGCGCCACGGCCCCGAACACCTCCTGGACCAAATCGTCCGCGTCGGCCGGTTGCAGCCCGCGCCCTCGCGCCAAGCGATAGACGAGCGGCCCGTAGATCTCGAGCAGCTCGTCCCAAGCCGCGACGTCCCCCGCGTCCCGCAATCGCAGGAGCAGGCTGGAGCGAGTTTCGGGAAGAACCGCCATGCGTCGTCCATTGTCAAAAAGTCACGCGGTCGCCGATCCGCCCGGCGGTGCGACGAGTGCCACGACGGGTGCGCTACGAGCCGCGCATCATACGTCTCCCAACGAGTCGCCGGTGGCTCTGAGAGAGAAGACACGCCTCCGCCCGAAATCTTTCACGCAAACCGGACGCTCACCCTGACTGAGGCCCGCTCGAAAGCCTGAGACGGGTCCATTGAGGCCGGTCAGGTGCCGCGTCGGGGGCGGCGTCCGTGACGTTAACGCGACAAGCGTCGCGAGCAGTGCCGCGACGCTTGTCATCTAATGCGCTGACCAAGTTTCTTGGCGATCAATTTGACATCGAACGGATCTCGACCGTCATCGCCACCCGCCGTCTGAACGGCTGTTTTATTACTTCTTCTCCCAAAGCTGATCCTTGTTGCCGTTGCCGCCGTCGTTGTTTCTCCTCAGCTTCAAGCCAGCGAATATCCTGCTGACCGAGGGCGTTGTCGAGAAGGTCAAGATTTCCGATTTCGGTTTGGCCCGGGCGGTGGACAATGCCAGCATGACGTCCAGTGGAGTGATCGCCGGTACGCCCATGTACATGGCGCCCGAGCAGGCGCGTGGAGAAACTCTGGACCACCGCGCCGATTTATTCAGCCTGGGAAGCGTGCTGTATCAGATGGTCAGCGGTCGTCCTCCGTTTCGGGCGATCAATACGATGGCCGTACTCAAGCGAGTCTGCGAGGACACTCCGAGACCGCTGGACGACGTTATTCCAGAAACACCCGGCTGGCTGCAGGCGATCATCTTTCGCTTGTTGGAGAAAAAGCGAGAAGACCGTTTTCAGTCGGCGCAGGAAGTCGCTGACGTTTTAGCTCGCTGTCAGCGTGAGTTTGAGCACGTCGGCAAGGCGGTCGCGGTTGCAACCCCTCGCCCCACCGAGGCGAGCGAAGCCGCCAGCAACGAGGCGAAGAAGTCCGTCTGGCGGATGCGTCTGTGGCTGGCGATGCTTTGCGCCTCGGCGGTTTTAGTACCCGCGGTCATCGGACCAAGGTTGGTACGCTGGTTCGATCAGCCAATCGCGACGCTGTCGCGGGTAGAATCAGGCGGAGGGCTTAATGGGAACGCACCGGAGCCACCTTCTCTCAACGATGAAGTGACAAACAACTCTCCTGCTGTGGCAGAAGATGAAGTTGACGTTGCCATAGTATTCCTGGATGGCAATCGTCGGCGTCATGATCGCCCGGATCATGGTGTGGAAGTCCACGTCGACATTACCGGCGGCGAGCGGATCATCCGGCATGCGGAAAGAATGAATTTCGATTTCCTGAAAGGGAATACCCTCCTCGATCCCTATTTTGCCCATGGATGGTGGAAGAGCTCGGACACCGAATGGACGGACCTCCGTGCCATTCATTTTCATTCGGGGGTGAATCGCGACGATCCCATTTGGGGCGTAAGGACGAATCGGGAAAACTGCACGATCGGATCGATCATCCTTGGAACCGGTTCGGAAGGCGGGAACCCGTTTTTCGAGGCGAAGAATGATCGGGTGGAACCTTATGGACCGGGTCGACGGATCGCGGTCAGCACGATTGATACTGATCAAGAGCTTGGCTTGGCTAACGGTTCGATCTATCTCTCGGATCGGGGATGGCTCGAATTGTGCTGGATGGGTGAGAAAGAGGGTTTGATGAATTCTCACAAGACCTATTATCTGCCCGCTGGAACGACTCTGCACGATCTCGGCCTTCGCCCTGGGACTTCACGCACTTGGCGAGATGATGTGTTCGGTACGGTGAAGCTCTTGATCCAACCCTGAGCAGGGTCAGGTATTCAGACATCCACGGATCTCCTCGAAGTGACTCCCTTGTCGATGCTCATCGTCACGAATTGTTGCGTGAGCGGTTGGGCAACGGCTTCCTGTCTTAGCGGGTGGTCGACATGGCCCGAGTGACTCGTTCCGTACGCGGTGGTTGTCGTCCATTCGGAGCGACGTCACTACCGCCGCCGTGCCGTCGCGGGACCGTCAGCCGTCGTTAGCCGCCGATCGTCGTGCGTCGACCAGCGCGATGATCTCTCGCGGGTCGCGTTTCCAGAGTTTCAGTCGCTCGTCGTCGTATCCTCGCAGCACCCACGGAAACCGCTGGCCCACGAAATCGATGACTTGCGGTATGGCGGCATCTTTGAGCGGGATGGGAAAAAGCTTGCCGTTGCGCAAGGCAAAGACGACAAAGCTCTCGTACTGTTGCCGCAGGTGATAGACCCAGACGATCTGGTCGAGTCGCAGGCTTTTCATGCCGAACGTCGTGGGCCGCACGAACCACGATTCGGTGAGCGTCGCTTTGCCGAGATTCAGGGTCGGGCCGCTCTTCATCTCGTGGTCGATCGACGGTAAGTTCGCGGACGCGTCGCCCAACGGGTCGGCGAGCGCGAATTGGCGAGCGACCGGGTGAATATCGGGATTGAAACGAGCCATGATGGTTCGCGCGAGTCGAAAGAACGTCCAGGCGGACCAGGGGATGAGCAACGTCAGCAGGACGTACCCCCAGATGGTGAATGCCGCGACGCTGCTCATCATCACCGGCAGGATCTTTCCTTGCAGTTCCGGGTGACGCCGCACTGTCGCCTCGATCACCTTCGCGTCCATGTCGCGCAGCGGACCAATCGGCCCGATGAGATGTCGGCCGTCGGCGGCCGACCGAGCCAGCACCAGCAGGTACTGATCGCCCACCGGCATCAAGAAAAACGGGACCGTCGAATAGGGCCGGCCGTCGCTCGTCGAGACTTCCTGCCAGTCGGTTTCAATCAACTGGCGGTCGAGCAACTCGACGTACGCAATCAACGATCGATTGCCGCGATCGGCGATGATTGTCGTCAACTGCTGGTCGGTCGGACGTATCGGCCCGCGGAAGAAATGCGTTAAATACGAACTCGACAGCCACAAGATCAACAGGATGCACGCGAGGCTGATGCCGTGGGCGACCAACGAGTTGCGGGTGACTCTGGCAATCTGCGTGCGGGTCCACGATTGCGATGGCCATTGGGACTCGGCGTGGGCGGTAAAACTCATGGCTCGATCAGGATCCTGACGTTTGGTTTGTGGTCGCGGGATGGGACGACTGGAGATTGGCCGATTCTACCGCAATTGACACGGGCCAAAATGCCACGGTTTGTTGGTCGTCTTATCGTTAATTCGTGGCGTTCACGCATATACTAGCATGATCCGGTTGCATAGGATTTGAATGAGATCGGTTTGTCGATGCCCTAGGTGGAGGTAGGCTACGGCGACGAACTGATGCTGTTGCGAGGTTGCCAATTTGTTTTAGATCTAGATCGTTGGTCATCTGTTTGCTGGCGGTGATGGCTGCCGACGTTCGGGCAGGCTGGTTGTTCGAGTCGCGCGAAGCGCTGTTTGAATCGCGCCGCAATACCCACCCCTCCACGTGTTCCGCTTCTCCGAGCAGGCGTTTGCCGTTGGGATTGAAACACATTCGATGGATGGTGTGCTGGTCAGAATCTATGGCCCCGAAAAGACCCTGGCTGACTGCTTCAAGTTTCGCAACAAGATTGGCCTGGACGTAGCGCTGGAAGCCCTCAAGATCTATCGCAAACGGCGTCGCCCCCAGTTTCAGCAAGTCCTTGAGTTCGCCCGCGTCTGCCGTGTGGAGAAAATCCTGCGGCCCTACCTGGAGGCGAGCATGTGACCAACGAGCCATTCGATGCTTGGTTAATGTCTTCCGCATCGGCGTGCTCCCCGGTTAGCGCAGCGTAGAGCCGTTGTCTCACCGGTGGCGGATGCCGACAAGTTCGTGGGAGCGGCACGCGAGCGAGGATCGCGTCGTCTCTGGGCAAAGTCTCACTTGTCTGTCGCTCCCAATGGGGCCGGGCTACTGGCCGAGCACCTTGCGCACGGCCTCGCGGACCTTCGGCGACTTGGTTTGTGCGACGGACTGGAAGTCCGTCGTACAGCGGAACCGGACGGCGTTGACTAAGCGAGTTGCGTAATGCTCGACGCGGGCTCTCGTAATGCCGGCTCGCTCGGCAACCGAGACTGGCGTTGGTTGTGCACGGTTGCCCCGCCGCTCCCCCTTCGGTCTCCCTCCCCAAGCAAGCTTGGGGCGAGGGATGTGCACTTCGGGGCGCGAGGGGCTTGTTGCTGGGTTGGCACGATGACGCCTGCCGGATCCTCCCCTCTATCCTTTTTCCTTTTTCCTTTTTCCTTTATCAGTGTCATCGGTGTCATCCGTGGTCGACCGACTTCCGTGCTTCCGTGGACTGTCACGGGCGGAACGCCTGAATTCAATCCCTAAGCGGACGCGTCGCCCAACGGGTCGGCGGTGAAGTTCGTTGACGCCAGCATCGCTGACCTGGGTACGTTCCGGGTCTGTCACCCCAGTACCATCGAGATTGAGGATAGACCCTGCCGCCGGCCTCTTTGATCGCTACGACCGCGGCCCGCTGCCTAAGTGATCTCCGGGAACTTCCGGCGACTCCGTATGGCTGTAAGTTCGATTCAAGAGCTAGTATGCTTTAAAGTTTCGTGGCTCGATGATCCAGTATTGCCTGCTTCGCAAAAACGACCCGATCATGTTGAAAGCCGTTTCACTGACCAAGATTTATCAGGAGGGGCCGCCGGCGTTGGATCGGCTCGATCTCACAGTCCCACCAGGAGAGGTCTTCTGTCTGCTCGGCCCGAATGGCGCGGGGAAGACGACGACGGTGCAACTGTTCTTGAATTTCGTCCAGCCGACATCCGGTCAAGCGCTCGTGGGCGGCATTGACAGTGCGAGTGATCCGTTGGCCGCGCGGCGACTGCTCGCCTACATTCCCGAGAACGTGAATCTCTACGGGAAGCTCAGCGGGTCGGAAAACTTGGAGTACTTCAATGCGCTCGCAACCGGCCAACGATTGGACGATACCCGTTTGCGTGCGTTATTGCGGCAAGCTGGGTTGCCCGACGAGGCGGCATGTCGGCCGGTGAACGGGTACTCAAAGGGGATGCGACAGAAGGTGGGGATCGCGATCGCGTTGGCGAAGCAGGCGCGGGCATTGCTGCTCGACGAACCGACATCAGGGCTTGATCCGTTGGCCGCGAACGAATTCGCGCGGCTGATCGAGGAGTTACGACAGCAAGGGATGGCCGTCCTGATGGTCACGCACGATCTGTTTCTGGCTCAGCAGTGTGGAACACGAGTCGGCATCATGCAGCGCGGCAAGCTAGTCACGACTCTTAATACCGCCAGCACGGATCACCTCAGTTTGGAACGCGCGTATCTCGATGCCTCAAACATGGAGGCGGCATGAGTAGCACTTCGCTTGCTGTCGAGACTGCCAGTGCCGCGTCCTCGACGGTCAACCCAACGCTTTGGATCGCCCGCAAGGAGTGGCTCGATCTTCGCCGCGACTCGCGGTGGCTTCCACTTGCCAGTGTGACGGTCATGTTGATGTTAGCGGCACTCGCGCTGGGGTTGCTGCAAACGCAGCGACTGGAGCGAGAGCATCACGCGGCTGAAGTGGGGGATCGCCACGTTTGGACGGTTCAAGGAGCGAAGAATCCGCATTCCGCGGCGCACTTCGGGCAGTACGCATTTAAGCCGATCGGACCGTTGGCGCTCGCCGAACCGGGAATTGACGCGTACGTTGGCAGTGCGGCTCACCTCGAAGCTCACAAGCAGAACGAAGTGCAATTCCGAGCCGCCCGTGACGCAACTCTGGCCGCTCGCATGGGGTCTCTCACCTTGGCGTTCGTGTTGCAAACAGTGCTGCCTCTTATGGCGATTCTGCTGGGCTTCGCGGCGTTCTCCGGCGAGCGAGAACAGGGGACGTTGCGGCAACTGCTGAGCCTCGGCGTGAAGCCGATTCACTTGCTGCTGGGCAAAGCGATCGCGGGAGCGAGCGTTCTGTTGGGCTTGCTGGTTCTGGCAAGCGTTGGCCTCGTCGTGGGTCTATGGCTGTTCGGCTCCGAGCATCTGGCCGACGCGGGCGGCGACGGGCTGCGCCTGCTCGGTCTGATCGCGGGGTACTCGTTGTACTTGATGGGCTTTCTCGCGCTGGCGTTGGCGGTCTCGGCAAGAGCACGCAGTTCGCGAGCAGCCTTAGTCGGTTTGCTGTCATTCTGGTTGCTCAACAGCTTCCTCGTGCCGCGGCTCGTGACGGACGTGGTGCGCAACGCCGATCCCCTGCCGACCGCGTTGGCCTTTCGTGCCGCCATTGCCGAGGACAAAAAGCAACTCTTCGGACATGACGAGAAACACCCAGGATTCATTGCGTTTCGCGACCGAGTGCTGAAGCAATACCAGGTCGAACGAGTTGAAGATTTGCCGGTGAGTTTTCGCGGCCTGTCGCTGCGTGAAGACGACGAGGCCGGCTATCGCATGTTCGACCGTCATTTCGGTCGCCTTCAATCGCAGATCGAGCGGCAGGATGCGTGGCGAGCCGTTCCAGGACTGATGTTTCCGATGCTCGCATTGCAGCCAGTTTCGATGGCGATGGCGGGCACCGACAACCGGCATCATCACCATTTTGTCGAGTCTGCCGAGAGGCATCGTCGCCTGATCCAGACCGCCGCCAGCCAAGACCTGATCGACCACGCGAAGAACGGCGACAATTCGTATGTCGCTCCCGAAACGACGTGGGCAGGCATTCCATCTTTCGAGTATCGACAACCGGACGCCGTCTGGGCCTTGCAAGGCCAATGGCGAAATCTCGCAGCGCTTGCGCTGTGGTGCCTGGCGTGTTGTGCTCTGGCGTGGCGGTCGGCGCTGCGTCTGCGGGCGGTATGAGGACATCCATGAGCACATCGCCAGCAACTCCTTCCGAGAGCGCCCCCGAACTTGCTTCGCTGGAACTCGCGCCACAGCGACACGACTCGTTGAGCGCCGAAGCTAGGGAACCTGCGAGGCGATCTCGGTCGCGGGATGATTCCTGGAGGCCTGTATCGGTCCTGCGTACCGCGATGCGCTGTGAATGGCGATTACTGCGCACAGATGTTGGTTGGTGGAGCGTGATCGCGGTACTACTGGCGTGCGTGAGTTACTCGTTATACAATGGGCGCGTGCGTGTGGCCGAGCGAACAGCCGGCGTCGCCGAAGCTCAACGCGACGAGACCGATCGCATCGCGAAGCTCACCCAGTTGCTCGACCGCATCGAGCGCGGCGAGGCCAAGGCCCCCGACGCTCCGTACCGCGACCCGCGCAACGCGATCTATGTCGGCCGAGGTTCCGGAGCCACGGTCGCATTCCTGCCCGATGCCCCGCTAGCCGTGATCGCGGTCGGTGTTTCAGACCTTTACCCGCACAGCTTCAAGGTCAATGCCGGCAGCCGGGACAGCTTTCTGTTCGTCGATGAAATCGCGAATCCGACTCACTTGCTGAGCGGCAGCTTCGATTTGGCGTTCGTCGTCGTCTACCTCTTCCCGCTGCTGTTGTTGGCACTGAGCTACAACGTGCTTTCCGGTGAACAAGAGCAAGGAACGCTCGCGCTCACGGCCGCATCGTCAGCCCCGTTGATGACGGTACTCGCCGGCAAGTTGACGGTACGAATCGGAGTTGTGATCGCGGTCGCCATCGTAAGCATCTGGTTTCAGTTGCTCGTCAACGGCGCGCCACTCGGCTCAACCGGTGTTCTGGCCTCGTTCGCGATGCTCGCCCTGACTATCGTGCTCTACGGATTGTTCTGGACGTCGCTCGCTTTGTGTGTCAACAGTTTGCGGCGCGACTCGGCGTTCAATGCAGTGACCTTGGTGATGTTGTGGGTATTGCTGTTGCTAGTCGCTCCGGCGGCGCTGAACTCAACCGCTCAAGTACTCCATCCCGCACCTGCTCGCGCCGAGATGGTGTTGGCTGTCCGCAACGCGGCGGTTGATACGGAACGTGATCGCGACGCGAACGACGCTCGTTACCGCGAAGAGCACCGCGGCGCCAATGACCGATCAACCGACGCCCCCAAGGTGGATGACCGCACGCGTCGAACCCTAGCCGTCACAGTCGCTGCTGACGCGCGGGCCGATATCTTGCTCGCGCATCACGAAGCCCAAGTGCAAGCTCAACGACGACTCAGCGACCGCTTGGCATTTCTCGTTCCGCCAGCGCTCATCAACGATGCCCTCGCGGAACTCTCCGGGAACGGCCACTCACGCTGGGACAACTACCTCGCCCGCGTCGGTGATTTCCACACGCGGTGGCAAGCGTTCTTCGTCGAACGAGCGAGTCGCGACTCGACATTGACCACTGCCGATTACCAGTCGTTCCCGCGATTCAACGCCGTCGAACCTCCTGCAAGTGGGCTCGCAACCAGCATGCGACGAGTGCTTCTGTCGCTGCTCTCGGTAGGAGCGATGACGGTTTTTTTGTTGCTGACTGGACGAACGGTCGCAAAAATTTGACCTGGCGCCACTTCAGCCCTAGATTTGCACCTGTTTGGACTGTGCGTAACGCCGCCGAAGCCGCCGCCTTGATTAGTTGCGATGGCCCTTTTTTGGCGGCAGAATTACATGTTTCGGCCAAACACGACAGGAAATTCTGCAGCCGAGGTCATCGCGAGTGCGTCTTCGATGGAAGTGATTTGGGATATTCTCCGGTACTTATTCCGGAGACCGTACAGCCGGCGAGCGTTCGTCGTACGATTGTTCCCAGGGATGAAACCCGCGATCTTGAAGGGACTGATTGCGCGAGTGACGCACCTGGAGTTGGCTGAGGTAGGCGCGGTGGTAGACCTGAACTTAAACCAACAGGCGGCGATGTGCGTCAGAAGCGGTGCATTGGAGTCCGTCAATCACACGAATGGCGTTTGGCAAGCCTTCTGGCTCAGCACTCCCGGCACCGTGTTCAATACCGATGGGCTGCGGCGCAAGCTCAAGGGGACGTGCTTTTGCCGGGTGGTGAAGCCGGCGACCCTGATGCTGCTCTCGGCCGACGAATTCGAGGCTGAGTTGAAGGTGAACCAGCCGCTGGCGGAGGCGATTCAAGCACGGGGAACATGACCTAAACCGAGGCGCTACTGCGCCTGCAAGTGAGGCTGGACAAGACGCTGTACCCTACCGCTGCCGCGTTATGTATGCCATGTGTACGCGGCACGCTCCGTTTCGAGTCGAATCGAGCTACGGCGTTCACCGCACCGGTGAAGTCACCCATATTTCTCCCTGGTTCGGCGATACGGCGGGAGGCGGTCCCAACGAGGCCGAAATGCTCAGACGAATGGCTGAACGCAAATTGCTTCGGCAGGGGAGGTGAATAAGTGGATTCAGCGCCGCTTGGCCTGTGTTAAGCAACATCGCGACTTGCCTTCGGTTGTGGTCGATAAGACGACGATTTCTCTGCGCTCGAAGAGGAACTCTATCAGTGACAATCAGTAAAGATCAGTGTTCCCAGAACTCGTCCCGCCTCGGGCCCAAGAAAAGGGAACACTGCTCTTCACTGATCCTCACTAATCGGGCCAGACTGTCCGACCTATAGGTTTCTGGAGGATGGCCGAGGCACTCAATCTAAGTTCATTCAAGAGTGATGACACCACGAATCGTGCGTATCGGACGAATGGGTGGTCGGAGATGTGTTCGTGGTAAGCAACTGGCCATGATTGCCTGAGCAGGGGATAATCCGAGTCAAGGCGATGACGCCCAATGGTTTCCCCCCTCCGTCCCAATCCGTGTCATCCGCGGTTGGCCGACGTCCGTGTCTGATAGCGGTGAACTCGGCAAACCTGGTGCTGTCGAACTAAGCCCAGAGCGAGCCCAACGGCCCGTCACAATGTCAAAGATCACGTGCAGGACGAGGTAATTCCATGCGATGAGGAGCGAGGGATGAGGCCGGCTTCGCCTGTAGATGTGTCTCGCCTGTCAAGCCCTTGACGAAAGGCGGTCGGACACGGTCTCAAGAGCTCTACCAGCTAATCGTGCAAGCCAAGGGGTACTCGACTTTCGACTATGTTGGGCGAGCACCTTCAAGAGCCTCAGTGATTTGGGCCGCAAACGGTCCAGCAAATTCAGCGAAGTCACAACAAGAAAACAGCGGGCGAAATTAATGTCGTCGAGCGTAGTGCATTCACGATACTGAAATTCGCTTAGGTTGTTCCAGCTCTCGGAGACGGCAACTTCTGGATCGACAAATGCTGACTCAGGAACGACATTACTTCGCAGAAATTCGCTGGAAGACTTGTCTGTGGTGGCGCCATAGTAGACGCTTGCATATTTTGCAAAGAAACGGCCTTCGGGCAGCGACTTCTCGATGTATTTCTGCAGTTTTGTCAAGTAGTCGCATCTCGACTCAGGATCTGCGCACAAGTGAGCACATCTCTCGGCAATCTTTCTATAGAGCATGTCCTGATTGTCAACGACGCAATTCAAGTCGTACACGGCATCTCGTGCCGACACCGGATCAATGTATGCGGCAATTACGCATGCATGGTATGCTTGCGATATCGCTTCCGGATTACGTGTGCCTCTTCTGATTTGTTTGTGGAGTACATGCGTACCGTAGTCGAACAGTTCGCTTTGTCGACTACGTAACAACTCGCGGACTTCCTTGGCAGCGGGACTCGGCTTGACCAGGGGCCAGATCTCGTCCCTAATGAAGTCTGCCCGCCAAGTCTTGGCTTCCAACTCGATCCATCGTTTGCAATCGCCAAACAGGAAGTTGTCGATTCGAAATAGGCGATCTACATTCTTCTCAGCACGCTGCCGGAGTCTACATGCTGCGGCGCGACTTGTTCCGCGTGTTTTTGCGGTCTGATTAACGAAATCTGGGGCCAGCAATGCGGCGACTTGCGAGTTCGTGAGCCCATCGTTGGGCAGCAACTTCCGTGTACGATCGATCGTTGCCAAGACTGTCTTCAAGTCTGGGTGCAGACGGGCTGTTTGACTCCCGTCACGTGGGCGAGGTAGCGCTGATGCACCCGAAATACTCCCCAGCATCTCATTTGATAGACGGCTTACACCACGCTCCGGCATGTTCTCTCTAAAAAGACGCCATGCGATAGTGGCAATTTCATCTGGCCGAAGCTCTTCAATGACGCGGGATTGCCCTTCCGCAAACAGCCAACACTCCGCCTCCAGTTCATCAGCGTAAATGCCTCCACGCTGAACCACGGCGCCTGACGTCCAGTCTATCTGCGGCAACTGACATTCCTTTGCCGCCTTGTCCACCGCGTTGCGAAGGGATTCTCGGTTCTGGTGGGGATACATCCACACGATCTCCATTTTCGGCGGGCGGAACGGGGGTGGGGGCGCTAACCGGCCGACCCTTCCTGTAGACACATTCTACGCCTGAAACTCGGGGCGGGAAGATAGCCGGCGATTGTGGTAAACGACGCCAAGAATGTCCCTAAAAGTCTTGGAAGACACTTTGAGTCCATGCGATGAGAATGCAACGAAACGGTTTCACTTTAGTTGAACTGCTGGTGACATTCGTCGTGATCGGGGTCCTCATGGCGATCTTGCTCTCGGCTGTCCAAGCGGCCCGTGAGAGAACGCGACGCACCCAGTGCATGAACAACCTGAGGCAAGTAGGACTTGCTTCGCAAGCATTCGAAGCCCAGTTCCTACACTTCCCGGGTAGCCAAGTGATGACGGTATCGACGGCGCTGGATATGGGATGGGTCATGCCTCTATTGCCGAATTTGGGAGGTCAGTCACTCGTTGCGATGTTCGAGCTTTCCCAACCATATGACGATGACATAAACCTCACGGCCGCTGCGACGAGCATGCCAAAGTTCTTTAACTGTCCGTCAGCCGCACGCGAAGAAGTGTCTGCCATCACTGTGGCGGGCAATGAGATCCGAATTGCCCAAAGCAGCTACGCGTTCAACTACCACTTGCTAGGTCGACCGGTATCGTCCGTACGAAGCACAAGTGCGACCTTATTGGCAAGAGAGACGAGAAACGTGTCAATCCCCTGGCACGCATCGCCATCCTTCACGGACTTTGATCCGAATGTCAATCGTCATCTAGGCACGGTTGTTGCTTTTCTTGATGGGCACATTGAAGTCCTGACCAATGACGAAGGAATCCCCCTCAATTTCACAGTTTCCCATTAACACCATCCGAGGAGGCCCCGAGTATGAACAGAATTGCACTCGAGCGTAGAGATTTCTTGCGACAAGCCGGGACGGCAATGGCTGGAGCGACTATCAGCGCGCTCGGGGTAAGTAACCCCGTTCAAGCCGGATTTGGCAGCTCTTGGCCATCACTGCGTCCGGGGGACTTGTTCATTTGTGTGCGTGGTAGCAGTTCGAATTCAGTCATACCTGGCCACTTCGATCACATCGGTATATGGGACGGTGCCAATGTCGTCGAGGCGCAGTTTGGGGCGTGGTATCAACTGGGGTTCGGTGGCGGCGTTCTCAGCACACCTCTCCAGACATTCTATGACCGCTATCGTACACTTATGGTTTACCGCTACAAGAGCGCCGTTGACGCGTCGGCGGCCGCGCGATACGCAAGAGATCTGGTGGGGCAGCCCTACGGGATTCCACGCCTATCCAGCGGCTATACGTGTGTGATCGTCGCTCGGGTAGCTTACTTTTTCGCCACTCGTCAAGATCCGGGTTGGGTAATCCCTGACCATGTCGCGGTTGCTCGAGATTTTCGATGGGTTGGGGCCAAGTAATTGGCATCACTTTGGCGCCGATAGAAAGGCAAGACGCGAGTGGCCAGGACCGCTCGCGCTTCTTTGTTTCTCGTCAAGCGTACTGTCGCGTCGCAACGCCGCGACAGACTTGGGAAGGTCCTGCGAGAACTAGAACCCGTAGAGGAACAATAGCTAAGGCGGTCACGATCCTCTCACTTAATCACCGATTCTGCCCACCTTCCGCTGCTTAGCCTTTGTTCGATAAACTAGTTTGGTGATAGTTTCTTGGTCCCGTGGCCATCCGTCACAAAATGCGCTGTCCGCCGAGCGTGTGCTGAACGGGGCAAACGCGACGGCGCGGGGGCCAGGTGCGGCCTATAGGCCGCACCTGGCAACTGCAAGGCGCGTCGGTGTGATCTGAGGTGACTCATCGCGGCGTGGTTTGCTCGGTATGTCGTCAGGTCACCAACCTGCGGAGCAATGATGAAGCCCTACGTGGTCTCCAGTAAAACCTGAATTACGGAGTTCGCATGGCATCCGCCTGATTCGAGTGACTCCTGGCTCGTTCATCATGGGCAGCCCGGAGAACGAATTCGGCCGCGCATATTGGGAGCAGCAGCGCGAGGTCACGCTGCCGTACGAGTATTACCTTGGTGCGACGCCCGTGACGCGACGGCAGTATGAGGCGGTCGTCACTTGCCCGAGGTGCTTGAGTGGGTGCTCGACCATGGTGCAAGCATCGAGTTGCGCGAGCAGGATTACGGAGCGACTCCCTTGGCCACGGCAGTCGTCCATCGCCACCAGAGTATCATCCGGATTCTTGTTTCACGCGGCGCCGATACCCGCGGCGCACTGGAAATTGCGCAGCAAGGATTAGCCGGTAGATTCGAAGACGTTCCTCCTCCGGAAGCCTACCGTGAGATCGTCCAGCTACTGCGAGACTTGGGCGTCAAGTAGCCGCCCTCGTTCTGCGAAGGCGTTCTCGAATGGAATTCACTAGATTCGTGGTATTGCATCGAGTTTAATGAGCGGGTTGCTTCCTATCCTCTTCTCTGTCACGAGGTGCGTCTTGGTTCGTTGCCTGCTTGCCTTGGCTTTGGTCTTTGGCTTCACGTTGGCGGCAGTGGCCGACGTAGCACCCCCTCCGCCTACCACGGGGCTCAAGCGAGTGCCCTTGGAACATGTGCTGATACTCGCGACCAAGATGGACGATTATGAGTTCTATACGTTTGAGCGTTTGGGAATCAATGGCGATGAAGTGGTTGGCAAGCGACTCGAAGTAAACACGAAAGACGGTGTTCCGGTGCCGAGCAATCAGTCGGCCTCGGTGCGCACAGGAGTTGTCGCGATTCCCGTCCAGGCGATGGAGAAGCTGGGATCAACCGAGAAGCTGGCTGCGCTCTTGCACCGGGACAACAAAGAAAAATTACCCGCGGGTCTCGTGGTACACGAAACGAACGGCCTGATCGAGGACATTCCCGTGCGAGACTCACGCAAAAAGGTCGTCAGAGTAATCACCGCCTCGCGCGACGAAAAAGCGGGTGTGCGTTTTACCGAAACGCAACTCCCCACGGCGTCCGGTGCGGCTCCGACTGGCAAAGCTCCGACTGGCAAAGCTCCGACTGGCAAAGCTCCGGCTGGCGCAGCTCCGACAGACGCGACCCCAGCGACAAACAAGTCGTCCGCAAACTTTCGTCAACCGCCGATGGGCGCCGTGGTCGCTGGTGTCTTCATGTCGCTGGTGATCGCTTCCGTAGGCCTGATTTTCCTACGTAAAAAAACGTGATCGCTGAATTGATGGCATCTCAGCCTATTGAACAAATTTCTCAGACGAATGGCTGAACGCAAATTGTTTCGCCAGAGGAGGTGCATGAGAAGATTCAAGGCAGAGAGGTTCGATTGCGACTCCCCTTCATGTCGGCTCTCTCGACATGCGTATAAGTTCCGAGGTTAGAAAACGTTGGTTTGCTCCGTCGGAGTCATTCCAGTCGCCGTTTTTGCGTCGAAAGGAGTTGTCGCGATTGCTGGTGGGAAAGCCACCGAAATCGGCGCTGAACTTATCGTGGGAAACAGGGGTCGTGAATTGGACTCGATGCTCGTATCAGACAAAACGTGACCAGAAGCATGATCAAGTCATTTCAGTACTCTATCCGCTCGTTGCTAGCTTTAACCGCCGGGGCGGCGGTGATGCTCGCTGGTCTACTTTGGCTGACGAAGGACTACCGAGAACGTTGGCAATCCGAAGAGCGGCTTCGCGGCATGGGAGCGGTTTATGCTCACGTGGGTGAAGACCGCGAGTCGAGCGTTGTTTTCAGTCAGCGGATCACGACCAAGGATCTGGGCCAGGTCAAGTCGATCGAGAGAGTGGAGCTACAGGGCTTCGCCATTGATGATTCGACGTTGGCGAACTTATGCGAGCTGGAGAAGATTGACTCGGTGATGATGCAGTCATGTACGCTTGAGGATATTGAGTCGCTGAGCCACTTTGAACGAATTCCAGAGCTGAAGTGGCTCCTTTTCTGGAACACGCCGATTACCGATCAATCCGTCGAAGTGATAGTGAAGCTGCGACAGCTTGAGGGTGTTTCGTTCAAGAACACCAAGATGACTCCCGCTGGCCTCGCTAGACTGCGAGCGGCCATGCCGAACGTCAAGATCGACTCGCGACCGTAGTGTGTCAGTGCGAGGGATTTCTTGGATGTTGGAGTGCGACGAGAATCGGTCTGTGGACTCCAAGTCGAACCAAGTTTGCTCTACTCAATATCTTGGATTCTGATGGGGATTGCCCGTTTCATCTGCCTCGGTGGAGACGCGAGCATCTTTCGGCAAGATTGAGACGCTGGGAGAGGCATCGGGATGTTCCCCACGCAGTATCCAGCGAATGCCTCGAACTAGAAGAAAGAGCAGCAGACAGGATAGTCCCGCTGGAAGCCAGCCAAACAACAGAGCTCCCAGGACCGAGGCGTCGCTGAACGCTCCGTTAGGAGGATTGGGCGAGTTTTGCCATGCGCGATAGCCCATGTCCGAGCCAAGAAATATGGCAGCCCAGAGAGCCAATGTCCCGCTGGCCAGCATGAGTCCGGGCAGTAGACATCCGGACTTGATGCCAGCAATTAGGGAGAGCGTAGCTGCCGCGAGCAGACCCAGTAGGAAGATCGGCAGGAACACTTCATCGAAGGGTGTCATGCAGGTGCGTTTTGCGATTCATTGGAATCAGTTCGCCACAAGGTACATCAACGACGACGCGCGAAATGGGGGACCAGATCGACATGATACTCTGGCTCGATCAGAACCAATAGCATTGACTTGCGAACGGCCCAGCCTCTTTATGGCTGAGTCTGCTTTCGGCCGAGTTCTTGCAACGGGATGCCGAAGGAAGGCCATCTGCGGGTTTCGTGGTACAGGTCGGGAAGCCTTGCTCGATCCCCCCTGCGGTCTAGGCTCCCAGCGATTTCGACGGCGTGATATGCTGCGCGAGTCGCCATCGTTACTCGTTACGATGGCCATCTTTTGACCGCGGAATCAGAGGGATTCGGCGGCAGACTCGCTAAAGGAATACCCGATGTTTCGGAACTGTGTATTGGCCCTGGTCCTGACCGCGACGACCGCGATCGCCGCCGCTCAGGCCGATGATGCCGCGAATGTCGAGTTGCTCAAAGCCAAGATCGAAGCACTCGAAGCGAAGCTTGAAGCCGCGAACCTTAAAATCGACAAGCTTCAGAAGGAGAACGACGAGCTTAAGGCGGGTGGGACTCCTCCTTCCGACAGCGATCCGGTCGAGGCGGCGCCGAACCCGATGGCGACTCTGAACGAAGTCAAATACGAGTTACTTCAATGTGTTCGCGACCCTGAGAAACGGACTCGCGTTGCCTTTACGTTTGGCGTAATGAGCGAAGGCGGCATGAAGCTCCACTATGTCCCGCATCAACTGTCGCTGACCGATAGCGATGGCTCGACGATGGAGATCAAGGTGGTGAAAGGACCACCGCTCAAAGGGGACTTCATCGGTATTCCGCGAGCGAGCTTCAACCTGCCGAAGGGGCAAGTGATCAAGTTTCAAATCATCGTCGAGGGCGTAAAGCAAGGGGTCACAACGATCGACCGTGTGGAGCTGACCGCACCGGACCGTGGGTTCGTAACCGACAAAATCACGTTCACGAACGTCAAAGTGGCGTCGAAAAAGTAGGGGAAATTGTGCGAACCGGGGCGGCGCAGTCGAAATTAACTTGACGTTCTGGAGCGGATGGGGAAGCGAGCGCAGTAGAAGGCGCTGGCCGAACCGTCCGTGGTGGAACTCATGGAAGACTCACCCGAAGAAGAGGAAAAACGTCGCGAGCGAACAGAACTCTTCACCTCGGGCGTGGTGGTCGCGCGCGAAGGCCGTCGCATCGCCTTGTATTTCAGCGGGAACCAGCATGCTGGCGAGAATCTCGCGAAAATCCTGAAGCTTCGCGAGGCGGAACTGGCGCCGCCGATCCAAATGAGTGATTCGTTGTCGCGCAACGTCTCGGCTGAATTCGAAACGATCGTCGCGAACTGCATCGCGCACGCGCGCCGATACTTCGTGGACGCGAGTGCCAACTTTCCCGCGGAGTGCCGGTCTTCCAAGCCTTGCGGTCGGGGATCTGTACATGAGTCTGATTCAGACGTGCGAGATGGACGACATCAATCCGTTCAACTACCTCCAGGAACTCCATCGACGCACCCCGCGGGCCGCGTTGAATCCCGAGGCCAGGCTGCCGTGGAACTACCGCGAAACGCTGGCGAACGAGACGGCCCAGGCCATGCAAATGGCCGTTTAACTGTTGGCGAAAGAAATGCAACAGCTCATCATCCGGGTTTCAATAGACTACGGCGGTCACTTCTTAAACTCGATCCGCTTCCCGACAGCGATTGCCGCCACGTCTCTTGACGTGAACTCAAACGCAGGTTCGATACTTGAGGTAGAAAGTCTAGCGTACCAAAGCTTGGGTGGCAGCGCCTCTTTTCCAAACGGATCTCGATGCCCGTCAAGACATAATAGCAGCGTGTCTGAATCGAGAAATTCCATGTCGATTACGTTCCTCTGCGAAACGGGCAGCTTAATTTCACCGAAAGCTTTAGTATCGCTATAAAAACGAATAAGGCTAGAACCAGAAATATGAACGGCCCAAACGTTGTCTTCTTTCCGGGCCGCGATTTGATGACCGTAAGTGACCTTATTCGTGTCTTCGCCGAGCGGATTTACTCTCAACAGTTCGATGGAATAGACGTCTTGAGGATATATGCTAGCGAATGCTTGCCCGCTGGGTAGGAAGATAACGTCGCGAACACCTGGTTCTTCTCCACGAGTCTTCTCGACGTTGTTCCAATTGATTAATTTAACTGCATCTGACGCTTTGCCTTCGGGAAGAAACCAGGCATTCCGGGCAACCTGATCGATCACCACGAAGTGATTCAACGAGGGAGATGCCGCCAGCGATCTGGGATGTTGGACTTCTGCTGGCAGCGGAATTTCCGTGGTTTTGCCGTTCCAATCGAGCAACTCGACTATTCCGGGGCCCGGCTGACCTTGTTTTGGAGCAGCTACGTTAGGAATCGCCAGCATCAAACCATCTCGCGCAAATGCAAGTCCGCTCACCCTGTTTGCATTCACTCTCTCCGCAAGAACCCTTCCATTGTCACTGTATTGCACCAATCTACCGGGACCATTGTTTGGGTCCGACATGGCTGCATAGATTGCCAGGCTGGATGGAATCTCTAATTTTAATGAAGGAGTGGATGCGATGGCCGACGCAACCTGTTTGTCCTTGGAATCCAGTTCAAACAGGATGGGCGAACCGCGATTCAAATTGAACAGATAGACAACGTTTGGTTCTAGTGGCACCTGACGAGTACCAGCCTGGGCTCCTATGAACGTAAATCTGGATTCAATGTATTCTTCCTGATGAAAGAGTTTTCCGCTGTATTTGCTTAGTGGGCCTGGGCCGATCCTAGCAAGGCTCATCAAGGTAGCTGAGTTTCGTTCAACGCCAAAGAAATCGCCATCGAGATTTCGCGAAATGAGGAGATTCGGCACAAGAGACGACGCGGCCGTCGTTCCTCCCAACGGAATCAATCCCGTGCCAGCATGCAGTTGTCCTTGACCTGGACGAAAGCGATAAGCTTGCAAATCGGACGCTTCAAATTGAGATGCTTTCAACTGCGCAACGGTAATCGTCGGCAATTCCTTGAGGTCGGTCTTGCTAAAGTCCGCTGATTGCCAAATGGTGGAAGCCTTTGCGCGGGCTTGCTCCAGCGATTCTGACTTGGGAAGTTCACCTCCAACTTGCAATAAAATCCATTTGCTGCTACTAGCTCGATACAAATAAACCGTGCCCATCGTAAGTTCATATTGTGTCTGGTAGCTGTGCTTTGCAATGTCGTTTATTGGCGTCAGGGGTTGGGCATGTAAATACTTGTCTAAGTACAAGGTAAGCGGTCCCGGTCCCAGTGCGCACAGTGGTTTATTTTCGACGGAACCACCCTGGAAGATCAGTTGTCCGGACTGGTGTTCAAGAACTGCCCCCCACGAATAATGCTTGTGAGTCTTGATGTCGTCAATCGTCGCCGGGTCGGCGACTATCTTGTTTGAATTGCCGAGACGTGCAGGGAGTAGAAACGCATTTTCCGCTAATCTTGCATACAATCCTGGGATCGTACTCAAGGCGAACGAGATTGGAATCAGCTTTACTTTAGGAATGACTAATTCGCCAAGATCGTTCACGATCCCCGGCTCGACCTCGAATTCAAGCGACATAGAGCGATGCGTGAGCACACCCGATGGTCTCTGCGGTTCAACTAGCACGCGATATTTACCCGGAGGTAATTTGTCACGACGAACCTCAGCACCTTGCTGAATCAGCGTTTTTTCAGGGGGGTGTGGGTTGGTTACCAATGAATACAACGAGTTTTGTGCTGGAAATGGCTGATGAGTAACAGAATATGCCTCTGCCAGCGATTTTTCCCCTTCGAGTTTCACCAGTACTCGAAATCCTCCGAGTTGCTCGGGTGATGGACGAACCAGCTTTAGGTTCTTCACGATCTGCACCGGCCCCGGTCCATCCGTGTCTAGTTCCAGCGGCATAAAACCTGGATAGTAGATGCCAACTTTCTTGCCCGGCGTGCGAATGCTGCATAGGAAGAATCCTCCGGGAAATCCCCGTGCCTGGGAGTGCAACTTCTGGAAATCGAGATTCTCGTCACAAGCTATCCGGCCTACGATCAGGTGTCCTGAGAATTTCGCATCACGCGCACGTTCCGAGGCCAGTGTTTCCCCGGCTCTAATGCCCCACGCTAGAAAGTCCTCGGCCACCGTCGGCTGCTTTTGTTTCAAAATAAAACTTGTTAGCGGCAATAATGCGGTTTCATATTCGGCGGAAGTTACAAGGCGAGCGCTAACGGGCTTGGACTTCTTCGGCAAATCAAGGTCCGTTGAGAAGACAGTAACCTTCTTGCCTAAAGCCTCATCAAAAAAGCCGGGCTTCACGTCATCAACCGTGAATGTCCGCTTGCGGTTGGTGGGGAGCAGCTTGATCTCAATTTGCCGAAGTGTCGGCTGCACAGTTTCGACGATACCAAAGTAACATTCGTCGGCCGACTGTGCATCGGAGATTCCAATTACGCAGAAGAGCAGGAATAGAAGAATGCGGGTGAAATTCATCCTCACGTCTCCATTGAATGACTGCACTCTGGAGGATCAACTCCCAGCGGCACAAAAATGATCTTGGCACGAAAAAGGCTCTCGCGGATATTGGAGGTTACCACACAAAACCAAAGTCCACAGGAGGGCCAAGCGTGGTTCAAGGTGAGCAACCCGAACGGATTCCTCAAGCTCAACATGGCCCGAGGTCCACGCCCTCTCGTCATGACAAACGAGCTCGGCTGGATCGCCCGAAAACCTATCGAGTTTACGACTTCCCGCAAGCGCTCGGTCAGCAAGTGTTCTCGGTCGCGGCGCCGTTGTTGAGCCTGTCCGTGAAGCGATTCGAATCTGGGCGAGACAGACGCTGGAAGATGGCGATCGATGACTCAGTGAGCAAGTTTCAAGTCATCGTTGAGGGCGTAAAGCTAGGGGGCACGACGATCGACCGTGTGGAGCTGATCGCACCGGACCGTGGGTACGTAACCGATAGAGTCACGTTCACCAACGTCAAAGTGGCGTCGAAAAAATAGGGAGAATTGTGCGAACCGGGGCGGCGAGTTGGGCGTAAACTGAGTGCGCTGTCAGCCGCAACCGCTCGGTTATGCCAATCGTCCGCCACTCTGCCCAAAGCCGCGTGGAAGTCAAAAACGCCGCTCGCACCATTTCCTCAGGATTCATTCACAACACGAAAAGGAGTTTCTGTTGTTAACCCCATTTCTGCTCACGGTCCTTCTTTGCGTTCCGTCCGTAGATGGCGATTCCGCGCCGACTGAGCCTCTCAAGTTTTCCATCGGCAGTATGTCGTTCTCCGGCGATACGATCAAACTCACCAAGTCTGGCAAAGACGCATTCGAGTGCGAAATCAATGGACATGCCACACTCAAGCTAGGTGACGGCGAGGTTTCGATGGCGGCACAGAGGATTGTCATTTCATGTCCCACTAACTCCCACGCCACCTTCGATTGCACAGGCGCCTGCAAGCTAAGCGACTCAACCTATCATTGTAGCGCGGATCGTATGCGAGTTCACTTTGCCGACCAATACCAGCTTGAGATGACCGGAAACTGTCGGGTTCAATCTGGCGAGGGCGCCGATCAGATTCAATTCTCTGGTGAGACAATTACGTTTCAAGGCGGCGAGTTTCACATATCGCGCGCCGGTAAGTTCAAGCGAGGCCAATGACGTTGGGCGCCAAGGCGGCTCGGAAAGTAGACATTTGAGGTTGCTTAGGCAATACCAATGCGAGAGTTGGCCACTTAAAAACCTTGTGGCGTCCGGGTTTCGATTGCGGCGCCGTCGATCTTCACTTGGTGTTCCAACGCAAGGAGTCTCCCGAAATCAGATCGGCGGCGCGTCGCTCGATAATCTTCTCTCGCAGCTCCTTACGATGAGCTATTTGGCGTTCGAGCCGACCGAGGCGTGATTGTAGTTCCCGCAACTGGAGCTCTTCCAGTTGCAACTTCAATTCGAAAGCGGTCTGCAAATGTGCTTTGAGATGAGCGTGATGCGGTTCGATCGTTTCTGCGGCGTCTCCGTTGGCTCGCAGTCGTCGGATCTCGTTGGCTTCAGACGCCGCGGCGTGTTCTTGCGCGTCAAGTCGCTCGACCAACTCTTTTGCCGCCGTCGTGTCCGGGAGTGAGAGATAGCTAGTTTTCGTCGGCCTTTGTCGCGAGGGCGTTGAGTTTAAGGTCGACGTGCCGCCGATGGCTGGCTTTTCGGGAACGGAGGCGGGCGTTCGAACTGGCTTCGTTGAGGACTCCCCTTCTCCGCTCTTACGATCGAACCCCTGGCCTTCGCTTGCAATGACTGCCAAGATCTGTCCAAGTTTTTCCAGCACCTGGGGAGGAGCTTGGATTCGCAGCCGTTTGCCTTCTTCGTAGTCCAAGACCTTGGCGCCGCGCTGGGCGAATAGCTCAACCAGCGATTTTGCAAGCGGCGTTGCCGGCACCAGGTTGATCGATACCGGCTTGTCAAGATCAATGGTGAGTGAGGACCGGAGCGGTTCGACAACCGAATCATCTTTCGGCGTGTCGCTCACCGTTGGCGTATCAACGGCGGACTTCTCTTGTGCCGAGATGATTGCCACAACCGGGATCGTGACAAGAGTCGCCAAGCAAAGTTGGATGCAGAAAGTCCGGTAATGCACCACGAAAGATCTTTTGACGTTCATGTTTATACCTTTTCAAAATAACCAGGAATCACTGTTCTTGTACCCATGTCGCGCTAGCATCCATCTGTTCAATGGTCCGCGACGTTTCATCGAGTTCCCTTTGCGGCGCGTTCCAGTCCAGCAACGGCTCGAGCGTTGACGGAACCAAGGTCGGATTGTTGGTTGGACTAGAATTCGGAGCTTGTTGCCATAAGAAAGTCAAGCACGCACCTGTCAACATCGCGGCGACTAGCAGAAGCCAAGAGGCGGCGACTTTGCTTCGACTCTTGGATACAACTTTCGTCGTAGTACGGACCAAGGCTGGCTCTGGCAATGCGATGGCTGTTGGCTGTTGAACATGGGCCAGGCATTGTTCCAGCAGCGTCGACAGCGCTGACGCCGAATCGAAGCGGTCAGCAGGCGATTTGGATAGCAGTTTGAGCACAATACGCTCGAACCACTCGGCGACATCAGGATTGATTTCGCGCATCGCGCGCGGTTCGGACTCGCGAATGCGTCGCAAAATGCCGAATGTTGTTTCTGCTCGAAAAGGCGGGCGGCCAGTGCACATGGCATAGAGTACGCTGCCCAGACTGAACAGATCCGAACGATGGTCGATCGGGTCGCCGCCAGCCTGCTCGGGCGACATATACAGGGGAGTTCCCGCGATCACACCGCTGCGAGTCAGCGATGCATCATTCATTGCTCGAGCCAATCCGAAGTCGGTCAACAGTACGCGATCAACACTCTTCTCGAGCAGAATGTTGGCAGGTTTGATGTCGCGATGAACCAGCCCTTGAGCATGAGCGGCAGCCAGTCCGCTGGCCGCTTGCGTGCCAATTCTCAGGATGTCGGTCAAAGGTAACGGCCCCTGGCGATCCAGCCGCTGCTGCAACGACTCGCAGGCAACCAGTGGCATCACCAGGTAAGGCAATTTGGCGTTGGCGGCTACTGCATGGATCGCCATCACATGCGGATGTACGACGGCGGCTGTCGCTTGGGCTTCTCGTTCGAACCGACGCCGCGCCGCTGCGCTGGTCGCCAGATGGGGAGCCAGCACCTTGACCGAGACGTAGCGATTCAACTCGCGCTGATAACCCTTCAGTACGATCCCCATACCGCCGCAACCGATGACTTCCAAGATTTCATAGTCGCCGAGCCGTCCGAGCGTTCCGCCGGCATCGCTGGGCTCCAAGAAGTCAACGGCAAAGTCCGTGGTGAATGACTGATCGCCGCGCCATTGGGCATGTGAAGTTCGGATAGATTCCGAATCGTGGCCCGCGGATGCGACGTTTTCGCTGCTCGAATAGGCCAGCGGCTCTGCCAGGATTGCCTCGACGCCGCGGCAGGCTCGCGTCCACCATTGCGGTTCTCCGGCCAGCGATTCCAAACGATCGCGGCACGCTGGACAATCCGCGATATGCTCGGCAACTTGAGTCGATAGCGGCTCTTCCAGCGTGTCGTCGAGCAATTTCCGCAGGCAATCGCCATCGTAGTGAGTGCTTTTTGGTTTCATGATCTCGCCTCAAACTCCTCGACCTTCACTCGCAGTCGAGCGACGATACGACTGCGAGCCACATAGACGCTCCCTGGAGTCATCTTTAATTCCCGAGCCACTTGTACAGCCGAACGACCTTCAATGCTGGTTCGTACGAACGCCAGCCAGGTTGCTTCTCGAAACTCGCAGCGCACTTGCTCCATGGCCCAGGCCAGAACCTGTTGATCGTATTCGTGCTGGAAGCACTTCATTTCGTCGCTGGTCGCCAGTGCCGGTTCCAATTGTTCCGCGGCCTGCCAATCGTCGAGCAACATGGGTTGCCGCGACTGCTTTGACAAAAAGGTCATTGCTACGTTGCGAGCGATGCGGAACAGCCAGCGTCGGAACGATGCGTCGCCGCCATCCGGCCGATATCGCTCGATCGCTCCACTGATGCGCAGCAAGACCTGCTGCGTTGTGTCGCGAGCATCGTTTTCTTGCAATCCTCGTGAACGCATTAAACGCATGAGCAAGGGCTCGTAGATCAGCACGAACTCGCCCCACGCCGACTCGTCGCGACTCCCTTGGAGTCGATCGAGCAGGCTTTGTCGCGTTGTGGGCTGACTATCCATCCGAACCTCACCCAAGTACCTGGCAGCCGGACATCCGTTGCCTGTTGTTACCCGCTCGCCAAGAGGCTTAACCAGACCGAAGCAGCAATCTTACAGAAAAATGTCGAAGGTCTTTTCTTGGGGATGGAGAAACAGCCCAGCTTCTGTAAAGGCTGGGCCGTTACTGCTGCGTAACCGGGACATCCTTGAATTCAAAGTGCACGGTGACTATTGAACTAGCGGTGGCGATTTGCAGCTTCACTCGCAAGTCTTCAGGGCATCGGGTGAGGGAAGAACGCTAGTAAACTCGGCTTGACTAACGCCGTCTGCTAGGAAAGGCTTCTTTACTAGCCAAATCGACTGGGAACGAGAGCTTAACCAGCCATGTCACGCATTACAGTCGCCTATCGCATATCCACCACGGGGGCGAGTGGGTGCGCGCCTTCGTTCAGCACCCGTTGCCGCCGCTGGTGAGGGCTGGCTTGGCGTATGTGCAATTAGAGACCATTCATTCGTTCCTCGACGGAAATGGCCGCATTGGGCGGTTGCTGGTGACACTGCTCGTGGAACATTGGAGATTACTGGACGCGCCTTTGCTCTACCTGAGCCTCGCTCTCAAAAGCATGGTTTCTTTGAATTGACGGTATATCGTATCCGAGATACACTTCACACGGGGTCGAAGGAGCGAGCGTGGAATGGTGAAAGAAACGAAGGCCGGGCGAGTGCGGAGCACAATTGGCGAATCATGTATCGGATTGACTCGGACGCAATTCTGATTCTGGAAGTGTACTCGAAGAAGACGCCCAAGATTCCAGACGAAGTCATCAATAGGTGCAAACAACGGCTCAAGCTATACGACAGCGTGGCAAGGTCCAGGAAAAAGCGATGACCGCCAATCGGAAGCAATTGAGCAGTGCTTTTCTTGGAGTGACGGTAGCAACATATTCTTGATATCGATTGAGGATCGACAATGGACGCCGCTAAACGAAAATCCCTCGAAGCCGCAGGCTGGAAAGTCGGCGACACGGCCGAGTTTCTGGAGATGAGCGACGAGGAACGGCAGCTACTGGATGCACGAGTCGAACTGGCGCTGGCCATTCGCCGACAGAGAGAATTGCGTCAGATGTCGCAAAAGCAACTCGGCGAAAAGCTCAAGACGAGCCAGCCGCGAGTGGCCAAGATCGAAAGGGCCGCGTCGGACGTTTCATTGGATCAACTGGTCCGAGCGCTTACGGCGGCGGGAGGCCGGATTGTTGTGAAGTCGTCGCAGGGCCAGACGTCGAAGCGCAAGCGACCGACAGACAAGGCGGGCTGCGTTGTTCTTGAACTGACCACGAAGTAGAGGGCTTGCCGAAAGACCGGGGGGTCGGCGAGATACTCGCTCCTTCAGAGCAGACTGTGTCGACGGAACAATCTCAACGCAGGTCCAATCGTCTGAGGCTACTCGCTTCCTGAAGTCGATCCCAGGTTAGGTTTCTTTTCTACCTTGCTTGGAAAAGAACCCGATGGAAACTCGTAAGGACCGTCCCAGAAATGTCTTGCGAATTCTGTTGTTTTCTCGGTCTGGCAACATCACCCCGGAACGGAGCCCCAAGCATTTTCCCAAATCAGTTTACGCCAAGATGAGCTGACCCCCTAGTCCTCGTTATTGTGTGAATTGCCGAGGAGAATTGCTTGTAGCGCCCCAGGCACTTCCTCGCGCAAGTCCCACTTGACCGCGATCGGCTGCTCTCCCTCCCAACTCGCGAATTCGACCGGCCAGCAGTAGATAAAGGGCGCGCCTTTGCCATCCGTGACTTTCTGACGCCGGACGAAAAGATGAACTTGGATGCCGAGCGCCCGATGGTCCTTGATAAGCCGACCGTGTTTGCTCTTCTGCTTCGTCTTGTTCCCGGCATGCCAGCATCGGGGCCGAACCAACTTCGCAGGATGTCGCCGAGCACGTTGGTTTCGGACTCTCGGTCGGTCCGAACTACGTTGATGAATTCCTTGGCGAAGTTGGCGACGTGCACTCGGCCGTCAATCGTCACTTCCGTCCAGCCCTCCGGGATGCCAACTGCTTTCGAGCGATTCGGAAGTTTCACGATCGGTCGGCTGTCGGCATGAATCACCTTGCTAGCAAAGCCACCCGGCTGTTCTGAGTCGCCTCGTTGCAGGTACTCCGCCAATCGCCAATCCACGATCTCGCGCAACAGATTCTGGAAATCGTCGTGATATTCTGGCGGAACGCTCAGCACGGACTCGAGAGTTGATCCGTCGTAACGGAAGTACTTTGTGCCGCCGGTACCGAGGCCGCCACACCATGCGGCAATGGGGTTTTCCAGAATGAGCGTTCGCAGTTGACCGTCATTCTCCAGAGCATTCCCTACGTCGGCTCGTAGTTTGTCCGATCGGCGCGCAATCCGCCGAAACTCCGACATGAGATCGGCAATTGAGATGCCGCCGGGAATGGCGTTGCGGTTGAGCATGGCTAAGAGCGTCAGCATCTTGAAGCTCTTGGTCATCTGTGTGGCTTCGACAGCTTTCAGGAATTCCCCTGCGGCATCGACCACGGTCGCTCCGCCGGCAGTCAGATCGCCGTGTGTCTTGAGGAACTGCGGCCATGACCCGTGCGTGCGCCGCAAGGCTCGCGGGTTATACCCGGCATGGTAGAGTACGTCACACCGCAACCGGGCGGCATTTCCGCGCGCCCCTGTTGCAGGAGTCGCAGGGCTGCCGAGATCGCGGCATCGGAATGGCCGGCGTTCAAGAGCGGTTCGAGCATCGCTCGGATCTTCACCAAGAACGAGCGGTGGTTGCCGATATAGTCGATCACCCGTAGGTGGTCTTTGCCCTCCGACCTACGCAGCCCACGACCAAACTGCTGCTGCCACAGGATCGTCGACTCCGTCGGGCGAAGCATCAACACCGTGTCGACGTTGGGCAGATCGAGCCCTTCGTTAAACATGTCGACGGCGAAGATGACGTCGATTCGTCCTGGCCGCCGCATGGTGAAATTCGTCAACGACGATGTAATCGAATGCGTCCGGCGCGAAACGCTCCAGGTGTCGCAGTCGCCCCAGGGTCTGGATTGATGCAAATAACACATCTGCGTTCGGGTTCTTTTCATCGCCTGTGTACAGCCCCAACCGAGCTTGCGGACGAATTCGCCGAAACGTGCGCATCGCCTGATCGAGTATCTCCTCGCGATGGGCCACAAACAGCACTCGGCGAAAGGCTGCGTCGGTCGAGTCGAACGCGGCCAGCCAGGTTTTTCCGAGGCCCGTGGCGAGCACAACCAGCCCCGCTTGGTTGCCGCCGTGCCGAGTTGCCTGGAGCGCCTGAAGTGCTTCTCGCTGGATCACGTGCGGTTCGGGCGGCGGCGTAGGCTCGTCTTCAGCCACTTCGACGATGATCTGTTTGGTCGAGGTTGGACGTCGGCGTCGTCGGTAGCTGTCGATCCATTCCAGATCGACGGGGCGTGTCCGCGGGTGAGTGAACAGACTCTCGAATGCATCGACGATCTCGGCAAAGCCCTGATCGGCGTGTGCGCGAAAGACGCGGCAATTCCACTCCACGCCGCCGTGCAGCGCGGGCCGAGTCAGGTTCGAACTACCGACGAACGCGGCGCCGTCGCCACTCGACTCATGAAAAATGTACGCCTTCGGATGAAACGACATAGGGCCCGCTTCAAACACGCGAAGTTGCAGATCGCCTTGAAGATCCAGCAGATCGGTAAGGGCGTCGGGATCGGTGGCGTCCAGGCAGTATGAAAACGGCAAGGTGTGCCGCTTCATGACAGAGAACCTCGCGAAGCAGCGACGTGTGACGCGGTTCGCGTAAGCCGAGATGGAGCCGGATCAACATTCGCTGGGGATACGCGCGGCCGACCGAGCGCGAGAGCCGCGGACTCCATTCGACTGCGGTTTCGACGAGTGCAGCGGCTCCCCATAGCTTTGCCCAGCGACGCATTGCCTTACGGAACTCCGAAATTTCCGCAGTCGCTGCTCTGATTGTGCGAGTCCTCGCCGTCGTCGGCATGTCAAACCCTTCATGGCCTCGGAAACAGTGATCTACGCACGTTCGCGATTGGATACACCACGTCGACTTGTTGATCTTATTGAAGCGAATCCGCCGCCTGGTGCAAATTGCCCCGGAGACAAGATATGTGATTTCGCCAAGGCCAGTTGGACTCGCACCTTGGAACTGCCTAATTTGTCGCCGACCAGCGCTTGATTCCTGCTTCGACTATAGAGAGTGGCTTCGGAGATGCTACGCTGGACGGTGTCACGTGCGGTGTTCTTCGACCAGCGTTAACCAGCTCCGATCGCCAGTACCCGATACTCGGTCAACTCTTCGATCTAGATTGCGAACGATTTCGAGTTCATCATTGAGGGCTACGAGCAATCGGTGGGAGGTTCGTTGTGTGGATGCTCCGCCAACTCAAGAGCGTTTGGTGGCGCTGAATCCGCTACGCGGACTCAGCGGTCCGCGGGCAACGTTCTCATCTACTACTGTCGAACTTCGGGCACTTTGAACGCCAGGTAGGCGCCGGAGCTGATTCCCATCAGGGCCATCAGGTTCACGTTGAATTCCGGCATGCTCTTCTCGTTCCACACACCAATGCCAAAGACGAAGCCCAGCGAGACGGTCCAGATCACGATCTGAAAACGATGCAGACTGACCCCATGCTCATCGCTCAGGATGTCGAGGATGAATCCTTGTGTGCCTTGCTGGAGTCGTGCGTCAAGTTTCTCCAGTTCGCTGTTTCGTTTAGCGAATTCGACACGCAGTTTCTCTTTGGTATTGGGATCTGTCGCCGCTTGCGTCTGGGCTTCCAGCCCTGCGACGTCCTGCTTCAGGGTCGCTCGTCGAGTTGCCTGGCCACCACCAATCATCCCGGCGCCGAACGCAGTGCCGGTCGAAATACCCAGCAGCGTCAGCGCGGTGGTCGAGAAAACATTGACATAGTCCCAGGTCACCAACCCGATCGCCAGGTATCCGGTCAGGATGAGCAGAATCCACCAGGCCCACTGCACGCGTCCCAAACTAAACGGCGGCCGCACGCCAGGGGCGAGTGGTATGACAGGCGGGTCTCGCAACAGATTGGAATTGTACCCCAGGGAGATGACGGCCCCGGCAACGGCAATAGCCAACACCAGCGACAGGATGAATCGCACACTACGCGGGACGACAATCAATTGGAACTTATTAGCCAAGGGATGAATCGTTGGTTCGATGCCTTGCTGACTAGTCCCCAATGCCACGGTGACGGGTCGTGACCACGTCCAACCACGGAGCAGGGCTTTCCAGGCCAGAAGCGAGGCTTCGCGAGTCGCCGGATCGAGTCCTTCGCGCCGCAGAAAGAACCGCAACTTGCCATCGGCGATATCGGCATTTTCATTTTCAATGCCGGTCAGCGCGATGCCGTTGAGAAATAAGATCCATTTCCGGCTGGTCGCATTCGGCACTCGGTCAAAGCCGTCCACCTGGACCTCAATCTCATCTCCCAGCCCGGCCTTCGGCGCACCATCCTCGACGCGGCTCGCGGAGATAATCCGAACTTCGGGCTGCAGTACGGCTGTTTGCGGTGGGTCGGACTTCGGTGCGCCAGACTGCTGCGCTTCAACTACGCGAGGCGCCGGGACGGTAACTGCCAGCACCATCGCGACCACGAGCCACTTGCAAAGTTTGGGCCTCATGGCCACCCCTCTTCTGTTGGATGTATACAGCCCTAGAGGAGATTATTATTGGCAGCCAGCGAGCAGGTCACAACTTTTTTCCGCGGAATGTATCGGACGTGAGATTGGGCTACACCGGAGCGAAGGCTGCGGCGGCGGGAAGCACCGTGACCGCTGGTGTGATGTTGGCTCGCCGACATGGTGCGTCTTCACCGGGCGGTGGGGAATTGGTTTGTTGATGGCGGCGTTGTTTTCCGCCCGGTTCGACAGCACCCTACAGGGGAGGCTGACCGCTTGTGTGACGTTTACTCGCCTACATGGTGCGTCTTCACCGGGCGGTGGGGAGTTGGTTAGTTGATGGCGGCGTTTTTTTCCGCCCGGTTCGACAGCACCCTACGGATGCAGATCGCTGGTGTGACGTCTTCTCGCCTACATGGTGCGTCTTCACCGGGCGGTGGGGAATTGGTTTGTTGATGGCGGCGTTGTTTTCCGCCCGGCTGAGCTCTTCTGAACGGCGAAAAGACAATCCGTGGAGATTGAAGACTCTCCTGGTTGAAGCAATCCAACCAGGGGAGTTCTTGTTTTAGTGCTCGATTGACGAAGCGACGGCTCGTCCGGTTGCCTCACTTCGGCTGATTCAACTGTTCGAGCACGCGAGGGTCGGTTCCGTTGCTGACGAACCTCACGGACAGATCTCCCAGACAGATGTTGGCGCCGGAGGGGTGAACACTGCCGAAGCCGACTTGGCCCCGCGGAACGCCTGTCCAATTCCGCCGTAGGCCAAGTGAAGCAGATCGGCCGCTACGTGGGTCTCCCCACGGCACGAACCCGGCATTCGTCTCGCCTAGCAAGAACACGTGCGAGCCAATTACCTGATTTCGCGAGCCGGACTGCTTCCCCGCCGCGAACAACTCCTCGTTCGTCGCCACTTGACTCAGGCCGAATCCATCCGGCGACCACAGCGGATTCCCCTGCGACGGGCAGATTGTCATCGGAACCAGTTTCTTGAATCCCGGAGCGTTGCGGGGCGAGTTCCACGCCAGCGAGCGATCAACGTCGGGTTGGAAAAATGGTAAGTAGGGAAGAACTTCCATGATCCAACTCGTCCCCAAGGTCTCGGCAACGGTCCCAGGACGGTAAACCGATTGTTCGCTGTCAGCCGACGATTGCACTCGGTCCACGTACAGCGGAGTCGGTTCGGTCGCAAGCCAAGCGACCTGATGAGTGATGCCTGTCATGGCGATCCCCACCACAAAGACCAGCAGCGATAGAAACACCAGACCGATGCTGCTGCGAAACCGCCACACGATGGGCGCCTCGTCCGATCGACGAGCATTCCGTTCTCTGACGATCCATGCCAGCAAATAGTGTGCGATACAGATCAGGATGGCTACGCCGACTCCGAAAACGATGACGCCGTCCCAGCGAACGTGAACCTTCGGCAACACTTGAGCCAGGAAACTCGTCCATCCGAACAGCATCTGAACGGCGAGATCCAGTTCTGTGAACAACAGCACAAGGACGACGAGAATCGCGGCCAAGATTGTCCCAAAACGTACACCACTTATCGTGCGGGGAGTGTTTGTCATCGGTCACTCTCCAGAGTGTAGGTGATGCCGTTCTTCTTCCAGGCGCCGGGAGTCAACAACTCACGAGCGCCTGCGATCATGGTCAACACCACCACGAAAGCCACTCCCCACAAGAGCACCACTGCCGCCGCTTTGGCGAACGAGATCCGCGGCAGCCACTGAGAGTCGGAGGCGATGAAGTTCCACAATCCCTTTACGATCCAGGTCGCCAAGAGAATGGTCACCGCGAAGAATGAGATCGCCTGTAACCGCCCTGCTCCATTTTCCGAGAACCGCGCGATCGTCGTCCAGTCATCGGGCAACGGGATCGCCATGCCAGCCAGCAGTTCAGGCGTGATGATGACTACTATCATCAATGCCAAACCGAGTGGACGAGCAATCAACATTCGGCCAACTCCAAGGTGGTGAAGCGTCGTGTGGTCAAGGCGTGTCTGAACGTACCATTCTTACTTGCCGAGCATTGTACCGAGACGGGATTGGGGTGTCACAACGAATCTATTTGTTGTTGCGATCGACGGTGTTCGTCGGTACGAGCAACGGTTGGCAAACAGCGGGGTCGGCGCCGGCAGCGATCAGATCGCGCGCGACGGCGTCGAACCACTCGGGGTTGCTCTTCCAACTGTGTTCGTGAAATCGCACGGCGGCCGCCGCGCGGTCCTCGATCCGGTCCGCTCGCAGGTAAGCCAGCAATGCTCGTTCTGCTGGCCGCTCATCGTCGGCGTAAACCGGATCGCTCCGGTGTACTGCGAGCGCTTTCTCCAAGAGAGGCACGGCGGCTTGGTCCCGCCGCCAAAAAAAAACAGTTCCATGTAAGGAAGCACCGACCAACGGAAAGTCGCGTCCTCCTGCGATTTTTCCAAAAGGCGTACGATTTGCTGTCTCGCCAGCTCGGACGCTCGGCGACCATCCAAGTACGCAATCCCAGCGATAGCGCTATCGGCCAGATAAGGAGATCGCTGGCGGACAAACGACTCCAGACGGTCCAAATCGCGCCGGTCGCCGAACTTGCCGAGATACACCGCGAGCACATCGCAGCGACTGTAGGTTTCATGCGCATCGGAGGGGATGCGATCGAGCAATGTGCGAATCAGCTCGGCTGTCTCCGTTCGACGGCGCGGCGTCTTGGATGTGTGAGCCAGAACCGCGTACAGCGCGTCGGCTACAGGCGAATCGACGTCCGAGCCATCTAGTTTGACGGGTTCGAGCGCCGTTTGGCAGAGATTGCGATACACTGCGTCGTCGTCGGTCTTGCAGAGCAGCAGCCGAGCCGCGGCGACTGGCATGTGGTTGGTCAGGGCGCCGTAGATGAACTGACGCGTCAACGGGCCGAGTGCGTCCGCGGGCGCCTCGCCTGCCCATCGTCGCTCGGTGTGAGTTCCAAAGTACTCGCCGCGCGCTCGATTGCCGCGAACCTGAATCTCGAGTCGATCCGCTCGACCGGCATACTCGCCGTACACAACGATGTCGTAGTCGGCGGGCAAGCCTGTCGCCACTGCGGGCGTTTTGTGCATGACCTGCTTGCGGAAGTCGGCGGCTTGCCGTTTGTCGATCTGCCGTAGGACTTGTTGTCGAGCGGCCGAGTCTTCGGGCGTCGGAGGTCCTGACGGCAGCGGCGTAACAAACCATTCGCTCGCGTCGTCCGCCGGTTGGCCGAACGCGGACGCGGCGCACAGTGAGATCGCGATGCAGCACAACCGGAGGGACATTAGATGAGTGGCCCGCATCGTCGCCGCTCCGAATGAAGGAGAACAAGCTGCGTCTCTGCAAACGATTGTACAAGCCTCGGACTGTCAATCTTCACGAGGGCTATTTGCGCCGTGGTCGCGCACCCAGTTCTGACTTGAGTGCTTTCGTCTTGCCCGCGGTGGCCGCTCGGCGAGTGCTGGCGAGTTTCGGTCGCGTGGTTGGCTTACGGCGTCCGTTGGGCTCTCCGTTTTCGCTGAACATTTCGCGAACCTTGATCACGAACTTGCGTTCCGTCATTTTGTCCGCGCCCTCCAGTTCTTCGATGCGCGCCAGCATGGTCTTGCTCTTCACGCGATTCTTGAGTTCGACTTTCGCGTTGCCGGGACCACAGATGCGAATCACCTCCGCTTTCCGGATGCAGGCGAGCACTTGGTCATAGAACTTGTTCAATTTGCCCATCTCGGCGCGTTGCAATTTGTCCGTGGCCGAGTAGGCCGTCAAGCGATGCTCCGGCGAATTGACGCGGCTGGGCGGTAAGACACCCGACTCAATGGTCGTCACCGCCTCGTCTTCGCCAGCCACGAGAACCACGACCGCTTTGCGATGATCAATCCACACGCTCGCTTTGGTACTCATGATTCTGCTCCTTGTTAAAACGTTCCGCGCGACATTTTGCTTCCGCTACTATCGTGCTCCCAAAGTGAACGACCGAAAAGGGGAGACGCGACAATTCCCTTGAAGAGTACGAACCGGCAGAGCAAGTCGTTGCTTCCATCGGGTGTGATCGCTCCTTTTGTGGCGCAGCAGTTGCGCGAATCTGGCTCATGGGCGAGGATAAAGACAGAGATTCGGATCGCGGAAGCTTGTAATTCGCGGCGATGCGAGCAGGCCTTCGATAGGGCTCGGCGACAATCGATAATCGACGAGCGAGGGCTGGCGAAGGGGCGAAACAGTCACTCGCCGAATCCATGAACGCTTCGTGTCATCTTCACGACTTTGACGTTGCCGTCATAGGATCAGGGATCGGCGGCTTGGCGATCGCCGCGCTGTTGGCTCGCGCAGGCCGACGAGTCATTCTTTACAACTCTGCATCGTCAAGCATACGACTTGCCGCTAGCCCCGACTCATCAAGGCGCGTCGCACTTCAACAACAGCAGTCCGCTTCCGAATTTCTTTTGAGTGGGCACTACGGCCGGAATGTCCGGGTTCGCGGCGAATATCCATTTTTCGTCGCTATTGTACGAGCACCTGACGGGCGACCGGTTCTCTTCGCCCGCCAAGAGTTGACGGGACTTGTCGGCAAGACCTAACGTGCGGCGACCATCGAAGCTCAAGGCGGCTATCTGCTCGGACTGCATAACGACTGGAGCAAGAAGCCGCCGGTCGACGAAAACTACGAGTTCGGGCCGGGACGATCAGGGCCTGCGATCCGCGGCAAGGAGTCCAAGCCCGATACCGGAGCGTATTCGTTCGTTCAATACGCCCTCGATGGCATCTTGCCAGCCCCTGGAAGTTGACTCGTTGGCAGGTCGACGAGAAGCATTCGAGCCGTTGGGATGTCGCCGAGGATCGTCCTGAAGGGGCGCCCCAAAACGAACTTCAAGTCCTCGACGCGCGGATGCTGAGTGTCGACGCCAGCGGGACGGCTCGGTTGACGCTCGACCTGCCGCGTTGGTCGTCGTCGTTCCTCGCCTTCGATCCTGCTCTGTAAGTGACATAAGTCCGAGTTTCCATAGTCGTGGATCGCTCCGCGATCCAACGCCTCGGGGGCAAAGCGTTGGATCGCGGAGCGATCCACGACAATGGCCCGCACGGCCTTTTCCCATCTGAAGCCCTGGAGCTTGGCGTTGTCTTGAACGGACCCGACGGTTCGTTCGAGCGACTCGATCAGTAACGATCAGTGAGAATCAGTGTTCCCTTTACCCACGGCACTCACTTCTTCACACCCGGCGAGGCGCGTTCCGCCTCGGCGGGCAGAAACTTCGTGTGTTCCTCGGCCAACGCTCGCAGTTCCTGCGGAGACAGGATACCGTCGCCGTTGCGATCGTGATCGGCGAACGAGTTGCGAATGAGAGACGGAACTTCGTCTCGTTTGAGTTGACCGTCGCTGTCTTTGTCGCCTTCCATCAGCATTTTGACAAGTGCATCGGGCGTCATCGCTCCGCGAAAGCCGGCTGGCGCCGCACGTCCGCCATCGGCGTCGCGTTCGCGTTGCAGGACGTAGGTCTGCGTCACGATGTGGCAATCTTTGTCACTACATGCGGCGTAGTTGACCTTCAACGTGATGGGAAGGTCCACGGGCCAAGCCGACACGTCGATCAAAAACTCGCGGGGGTCGCAATCATTTTCGGCGTCGAGCCGCGCGGCCTTCCCCGACGTCTTCGAGAACGTGACACCCTTCGGTAATTCAATCTCGAACTGTACTGGGTCGGTCAAGCGATTCCAGTGCACTTGATAGAGTGGATCAAGGTGGAAGCCGATGTACAGTTTCCCACGCCCTGAGTCGATCACGCCCAGGTCGGCTTCCGCTCGCAGCTTTGCGTAGAATGGCTGACCGTCGGTTTCAATCTGCGGTGTGGTCGCCAGCGGCCACATGCCTGCTCGCGGGATGCGCTCGACAAACCCGCGCGGCGCCGCATCGCTGAGCGGCGTCTGATCTGGGAGCTTGAGATCTTGCGACGAAGTCGGTTTCTCGACTTTGCCGACGAGCGTCTCCAGATCTTGGCGAACGGCTCGCGGATCGCTCCACATCCGTTTTCTGACAACTTTCCCCTCTGGATCAATCAGGTACTCGCAGTTCGCTCGGCTGCCCAAGGCGTGCTTGAGGCGATTGTCCATGCCGTCGATCAGAAATGGGATCGTCGTTCCCAATTGCTTGGTCGCTTGCCGTACATGGGCCACTCGTTCGTCAAGCGTGAACGTTTGCAGATAGCTGCCTCGCAGTTCCGGGTGAGCGACCGCGCGATAGACGAAGTAAAACTGGACTCCGCGCGATTGGTAATCGCGATAGATGGCCTCGAGTTCGGGAACGTTGTTAAGAAACGGTGGGCAGGTCAAGCAGCCGAGTGTGATGAGCGTGTATTTTCCGCGCAACTGCGCTGTGTCGAATTCCTTGCCGTCGGCGGCATGGATCTTCAACGCCGGAAACGCCTCGCCAATCGTCGGCTTGGCCGAGTCGAAATCTCGGGCTGCTGGACGCTGTGGTCGGTCGGGTCGCTTCGCGGCGCCTTGACCATAAGTCGCCGCGGGCATCGCTCCCGCGAGGCACATGAGGCCGCAGACGATTAGGTATCTCACGTGTAAATCTCCCGAGAGGATAGGATCGTAGAGTGTGTGTCCCACAAACCACTAACGGTTCGCGTCGACACCCTGATCGATGACTAGCATGGCGAGCGACTGTTCCAGTTCGCGTGGATTGAATCCAAACGGACCCGGGCCGCCCGCAAACGCGATGCGTCCGTCGCGGTCGACCAGATACAGGCGATCGGGCGATCCGCCATACGCTTTGCCCACGCGATTGTCGATTTCATCCACGACCAGCGGCGTCTTCAACTGCATGGCCGAGGTGAATTTGAGCGCGACGTCGCACCGTTCCTCGAATGTCGTCGGTTGCTTGATCAGCAGACCAGCGCGAGCGTTCGTCGAGGTGGCCGGTTGGTCCGCGGCGACCGGATGGGCTTCGCGCACGTAGACTCGCAGGAACTCGGCGCGATCTTTCCACAGGGCATACAACTGTTCCATCGATTCCGAGTAGGTGCGGTAGTTGCCGCAGGTAAAGCAGCCGAAGACCAGCACCACCGGCTTTTGTCCTCGATACGACGACAGCTTGATCGTGCGAGTTGTGTCGGCCGTTCGCAACTCGAAGTCCGGCGCCATATCGCCCGGCGATGGCAAGTTCGTCAGATCGTTCAAGCGACCCGGGGAGTATTCGGATCGTCCTAGTCGCAGCTTCGTTTCATTGGCGGACTTCTGCACTCGCGGCAGAAAGATCAGCCGTTCGAGCTGTTCTTCGCTTAGATACTCCCGTTCCGCCGTCATCTTTTCGTATAGCGCCTGCCACTCTTCCGGCGAAATGCGACCGTTGCTGTCTTTGTCGACGATCTTAAAAAGTGCGAAGGTCGTTTCTTTCTGACGGCACAAGGCGCCTTCCTTCGACCAGTCGAAATCGGCGGCTGTGAGTTTGTCGTCCCAGGTGCGATCGAGTCGAGCGAATACGTCTTGCGAAAGTGGCAATTCGTCGCGAGTGACGGCGCCATCCGAGTTGCGATCGCATTTCTTCGCGAGCCATTCCCAGTCGTAGCGCGAACGGCCGACACGGACCCAATCAGGTTCCGCGTTCCTTGTGCTATGCGCAGCGTCGCTGGACGCTTCCTCCGCGTGGCAAGACGCGGAGTAAGCGATCAACGCGAGCGCGAGGGCCGAAAGGGCCAGGGTTGATTTAGAAAGGGCCGATTTAGTCAGGGCTGAAATAGTCAGCGTGAGTAAGGAACGAGTCATAACGGTCGGCTCACATTTAAGGTTGTTGAACGATGACGATGGCCGGATCAGTGTCGACCAAATAATGGAAAACTCGCGGGGAGTCCGGGGCATTGCCGAGCGTCATTTGGACGTCGAACTGCCAGCCACGTCCGCTGGCGCGGTTTTCCTGAAGTTCGTACTTCAATAAAGTCTGTCCGCCCTGCCAAACCTCTTCGTTGAAGTAGATGGCGGGAGTTTGTTTGGTCAGTGATTCAATCGTCTGGCCGTTTTTCCAGGCCTCGAGAGCGGTTTGCAAAGCTTGTTTGGCTAGCTCGGGATCGGCGACCGGTGGGAGTTTGGGCCCACAGCCGCCGCTCAACACACTAGCGCCGATCACGAACGCGAGAACGAAGTAACGCCAACTATTCATACGCGATATCCCCGTCCGCTCGAGATCCGTAAGCTCGCCAAATTCGCAAGTCGACCGTGTTGGGAACGAAGGACACCGAACCGTCGCACTTGAGCAAGTTGACGCCGCCGCGATGTGCGCTGCCAGCCGTACGGGCTTGTGAACCCGGAGGGAAGTGGCACGAGGGATCATTGGGAGGCGAGACGTGGAAATAGCCGGTGAAGTTGTCAGCCGTCCCGGCCAAGAACGGCGCGCCGCCGTTGGAGCCGAATTGGAACGACAGATTCGTTGGATTCATGGCTCGGCACGCGGCCATCGCGGCATCCGCGGTCGTGGGGCTGCCGCCCGGTCGGAAAATGTCAGAGCGCACGGTCACGATCGAGTTGCTCCAGTCCCCCTTCAGCCGTTCGCTGAACGCGGCCGTTTGGCTGAGGCCGTCCACCATGTCGGCAAATCGCATGGAGGGAGTCGAACTGGCGTGGCAGAAAACCCCTGTCTGATTCATGGGGTGATTCCCTTCGTTTCCTTGATAATTGGTCGCAGCCCAACCGGGCGGGCCGGAAGCCGTGGGGTCGGAGGGGCAGAGCAGGATTTTGACCGTCATGGCGAGCGCCGCCACGTTGGGTGGATCGCTCCAGAGCACCGAGAAATTGACGTTGTCGTAAATGTTCTGTTGCTCCATGTACGGGAGCAAAGGACCATTCTGACTCCACACTTTTCCACCCACTCCACCCCAACGCCCTGGCGGCAGCGCGCCGTGCACGTCGTGGTAGTTGTGCATGGCCAGTCCGAGTTGTTTCATGTTGCTCACACACTGTGCTCGCCGACCCGCTTCGCGAGCGGCCTGAACGGCAGGGAGCAAGAGGGCGACGAGAACGCCAATAATGGCAATCACGACTAAGAGTTCGACAAGCGTAAATCCGCGGTTGCGGCGTTTCATGGTTTCACCTTGATGTAACTGAGGCGCAAGCACGACGCGACGGATGCAAGTGGCCCGCGCCGTGTCAGCCAGCAAATGAAAATTGCAAATGATGAAAATGGACCAACCAGCAAGTTCGAAACGATGGCCGAAAATGTCCACGAACGATCTGCGGTAATCGAGAGACTCACGAGGCCGCGGGATGACTGGCGCAGAATCGCACCGTACCCCGGGCTAGCGAATCGAAAAGAATCGTCTTCCTGCCGATGAGCATGCTGATCGGATCGAGGCGTTAACTGGCGACCATTAGGGCGGCCCAAGAACCGATGACCCAAATCGCACTAAGGCGTTCAGTCGATTCCGAGGGCAAATTGCCGTGACGGACAGCGCAAGTCATTAGCGTAGAACACGATTCCGAGACCACGTTGCGGAGAGCAGGATGCCGTGATCACGATGCCTGGCCGAGAAGACTGGCGACTAGGCTTGCGGAGGGCGTAGAAGCCCGGAGAGTGTGACCGACGGTACTCGCAATCCCTGGTCGCAACATGCTGGTCGCGGCGTGCCGCCACTCACGGCGCCGATCGCGGGAATTCCTATTAACTCTTCCCCCGTGATCACCACCACCCTACCGGTCGGCGGCGTAAAGGGCAATCGCGAGCGTGACTGGCAATGAGGCCCATTGCAGGGCGGCGTTTCCCAGGGGGACTGCGAGCAATTTGAACCAACGCAGGGCGACAGTCGGAACGGCAGCGTCGAGTCGACTCGCACAGGTTGCGACACGTTGCTTCCCGCTTGGATGGCGCTCAAGTGGGAAGACAAACTGCCGCGACGCATCACCAAGTAGCTACCGCAACCGGCCTGAGCCCACGAAGTCCCCAAGGCCGCCGTAAGGCATGCGGCGACAAGGAGAAACTTCGGAAGTGCGGTGCGGAGACTCGCCACGTTCATGTATCCAAAAGGGTGGATGCCGGAGAGAATTATCGTGCCTCCCCCCCGTATAGTCAATTATTTCTTTGCGTTTCCACGAAGAAAGCCGCCGAAACCAGAGGGTCGCTCGTCTCGATACCAACTGTCTGCACCGCGAAGCGGAGTCGGGTGGGTTAAATCCCCCGACGTGTTGCGGTACTTATGGGGTGTGACGTTGCTGCGATGAGCGTAGTGTGCGCCGATCTCGCGAAAGCCACGACATGCATGCAGCATGACACCTGAATATCATCAGGCACTTGTCTCCGGCTGCTGGCAGGCGTCCCGCCCATGAACCTCTCCGCCGCTCCATCAAGGTCCCACGAGCCGAGCCTCCGCTGGCTGGTGTTGTTACCGCTTTGCGCAGTCTGGACGTTCGTGCCTGGGCTCTCACCGACATGGACTTTGTTCGCCGTCTCGCTGTCGATATTCGCGGTCGTGAAGTGCGAGTCGACTCTCCACTTTCTTGCGACCACGCAGGCGCGACCGACAGCAAGAGAGCTCATCGCATGGTTGTTCTTGTGGGTCGGGCTCGATCCGGCGGCCTTCTTCACCCGACGCACCGCCACAGGACCGCGTAACAGCGAGTGGTTTTGGGGAGTGTCAAAACTGCTGCTGGGACTTGGGCTCTTGTTCATTGCGGCGCCGCGTTGTCTGGCGCTTAACGAGTTGCTCGCAGGCTGGGTGGCGATGATCGGTTTGGTCTTCGCGCTTCACTTCGGAGCGTTTCACCTTCTCGCGCTGGCCTGGCGGCGGGCCGGCCGGGATGTCGTGCCGATCATGCGAGCGCCGATTCTCGCCACTTCGCTCAGCGAGTTCTGGAGTCGTCGTTGGAATCTGGCCTTTCGTGATTTCGCTCACATGTTTGTCTTTCGGCCTCTCGTGAGAAGACGCCGGGTCAGGTTGGCGGATTGGGGAGCATTCGCGTTTTCGGGTTTGGTCCACGAACTGGCGATCTCTGTCCCGGCGGGTGCGGGCTACGGGTTGCCGTTGGCGTATTTCCTACTGCAGGGCTGCGGAGTCTGGCTGGAACGACGTCTGCCGTTGGCGAAACATAGCGGTTGGGGTTGGTGCTACACGTTTCTCTTCACAACGCCGGCGGCCTACTGGTTGTTCCATCCGGCGTTTGTGCGCCGCCTGATTTTGCCCTTGATTGGAGGCTGACATGTCGCTGCTCGAACTCCTGTTGCGTATCTCTGGCGTGCTGCATCTTTGCACTCTGCTGGGTAGTGCTCAGGTCCCGCGTGAACTGAGGTTTCGGGAGGAGTTGCCGAAGGTGTCGCCGCTGCTACGTCACTGGATTTTGACGGCGGGCGGTTACATCGTCCTGAATCTGGTCGCGTTCGGGATCATCACGTTGCTGTGCGCCGAGGAATTGTTGTCAGGAACGCTTTTGTCCCGGTGCTTTTGCGGATACGTGGCGATCTTCTGGCTGATCCGGCTGTTGATCGAGTTCTTCGTCTTCGACGCTCGACCTTATCTGCGCAACCGCTTCCTCACGATCGGCTACTACGGTCTCACCGCCGTCTTCACATGGCACGTGATCGTGTACGGAGTCGCGGCGTTGTGGCCCAACTACCACTTCTGACCGCCTGCCGCAGCAGCGCCTTTGTTCGACAAGGCGGGTCTGCTGGTAGCCTTTTTCGTCCGTCTACCCTGGCCGTCATGGGCTCGCTGCTGGCACTCCAAAATTGTATCGCAGCCAATGGAGTCCCGAGACGTCCTTGAGTTGCTTCCCCTCCAAGACCAGTTCCAGCGAGTCCATTTCGAAGCCAATATTGCCCAGTACTTGCCGATAGAACTCGCGTTGATGGGGCACGCCTTCGGGCGGATCGAAGGTGATCGAAACTTTCTGGTCCGACAATCGCCATTTGCCTGTGCGATGTAGCGGGCCTCCTTCGCGTTGGCTGTCCTGAGCTTGGCACGTCAAAACCAACTGTCCATTGGGTTGAAAGATCCAGCGAGTGTGCAGAAACGTCTCCAGTGTTTCCCCTCGGCGCGAGGCAGTGGTCGGTCGTCCATTACTGAAGAACTGTTCGAGTTTCAATTGTGGATCCGCATACCAGACTCCCACCAGGTCAGTCGCTGGACCGCTTGTTGGGTCGAGTCCGAGAAGGTGTTGCGCGAGCGCCATGCCATTTTTGAAATCAACTCCGCCGCTTCCGGCCGCTTCCAATTCCCGCGCGATGGGACGCGAATTGCGTTCCATCCACGCGGCGGAAACCATCCATAGCGCTTCTTGAATCTCGGGACGGAATACACTCGACGCTTGTTGTTGCATGAAGGGAGTTAGTCTGGGCGGAAGATACAGATCCTCCGGGGCCTTGAGCATTACCATTTTGGGTGCTACTTCGGAAGCGTTGAGACGTGCGTGGAGGGAATATGCGGTGAGCCAGCAGGTTTCCGCCTCGGAGGTGGGAAGTCGCACGACGAGATTCGCGTCACTAGACTTGGACTTAGGTGCGAGATGGGAGACTATCAGCCATTCCGGCGTTAGTTCGACCGTGGTGAAGAGGCTGCCTTTGCCGCCCGCTTGCGTGCGAGTCACTTGCTTGTCAGCTTTGCCGCGGTAAGAAAGGATGCTGCCGGGTTGAATCCGTAGAGTAAGCGGTCCCGAATGAGCTTCCACGGTTTTCTTGAGCATGACCTGCAAGCGGCCTTTTGCGTCGGCTGGTTCCGGCAGCACAATCATCTCCACGATTTGATGCCGGATGGCCTCTCCCAGCGTCAGCACGCCGGGGACTTTACGGTTCTTCGCTCGCAATTCGGTCAGTCCTTCGGATAGCGTCATGTCGCCCCGACGCGTCGAATAACGAAGAACATCCGGGCCCGCTACGGGCTTGACTTTGGTGGTCGGCCCACCTGGTGGATGCAACAGCATTTGTTCGCGGGCGAACTCCACTTGGTAGCGCGAAGTGGTTGGCGGAAAAGCGGGCGAATCGAGCGACAATAAACCGGATTCGGTCAGTTCGTAGCGTCCGACGACGCGATCCTCGCCGTTTTGTTGTGGGCCGCTCAGGAAAGTGCCGTCGGGAAAAAAGCAAAGAAAGTTCGCTTGCGGTCCCCGCTGCTGCCTGCCAATGTTGGTCCATTGTCCAAGAATGAGGTAGCGAACCCCTTCGCACGCCGATACCGTTGAGTTCTCGGTGGTCTTACTCGGACCGGCATTGACCGGCGGCGGCGTAGTAACCTTGAGACTGTCGGACGGCGCCGACGCGATCGGTTCGGATCTGGGCGTGGTGGAGTTATCGCGGAGGTATGTGTACTTATCGTTCAGAGTGAAGCGATCACCCTCGACACGAATGCGGAAAGTCTGACTCCCGCCATTGAAGTACTCAGCGTCGATTTCAATTCGCCCGTCCTCCAGAAACGAGAACGATCCTTCCTCTTCGGTCGCTGGTTCCTCCAACGACGCTCGGCCGAGGTAAGTCAACCTACCTTCACGGCCAAATTGCAGCATCTGAGGCGCTGCCTTGTTGGTTGCCTCGGGGGCTAAACGCCATCGCCCCTGCAAACTTGCGCTGACGGCTGCATCGCGTTTGGCCTGCGCTTCCTCGGGGTCTGGAGTGTTCTCCACAACGACGTTGCTGGTCTGCGGAGATGGAGGCGGCGAGGGGGTCATTTGACTCTGTGGGGCGGGCTGTGGAGCATTGTCCGCCTTGGAACTACACCCCGCCAGCAAGAAAGCGATCACGCAGGTACTGCACAGCCAATGTTCAGTCCGATTCATGATTGGGTCCTTTACTCGCGTATGATCAGGCAGTCAGGTAACGACTTACGTAGTTGTTCAATACCAGCATGGGTCACCACAGTTTCTCGGAGAGTGAGTTCTCGCAGGCTCTTCATGTTCGCGAAGTGTACGAGACTCTTGTCGGTGACTTTGGTTTTGGCGAGATACAGTTGCGAGACCGCTGCGAGTGCGACGATGTGCTCTACGCCCTCGTCGCTCACAGGACTGCCGTTCAGCCAGAGTTGATTGAGTTTGGAAAGCCTCGCTAAGTGTCTGAAGCCGGTTCCGTGAATTTTCGTGGACAACAAGTTCAAATAGGAGAGTTCCGTCAGTTCTCCCAGGGGCTTAATTCCCTCGTCAGTGATCGGGACATTATCGAGGGCCAAGCTCTGTAGAGCACGGAGTGAAGCCACGGTGGAGAGCGCGCCGTCTGTTACGCGTGTGTGCGACAGATTGAGATTGGTCAGTTGCTTGAGCGGCGCCAGGTGAACAACTCCCGCGTCGCCGATGGGGACGAGTCCGAGATCCAGAGACCGCAGGGATTTCAGCAAACCCACATGACGTAATCCGTCGTCGGTAACTTGATCGCTCCCCCAGAGGTTTAGTGTCTGTAGGTCGGGTAGATGTTGCAGTTCTGCTAGCAGTAGATCATTGGGCTTTAACTTGGCGGAATAGAAACTGACGCCAATGGCCGGCCGATCAGGCCGCGTTTCGTCGCGAGTGAGCGTGCCCCCCATCTGCTCGATTCTCTCGATAAGCAGTGATTGCTTGGCATCCCCAGGTTTCTGAGGTTGCACTTCAGGCTTTTCAGTTAACGGTCGAATCCGCAGGTTTCGGTATCCCACCTCGCCACCCTGCGAGAACGACTGCAATGTCAGCAATCTCCCTTGTAGGCGTTGTGGCTGACCCTGAAAATCGAATGTCTGCCGGTCGTTAACCCATCCCTGAAAGTGATTTCCAATCACTCGGATGCGAATCTTTGACCAGGTGTTGTCCGCGACGATAGGCGGTTGGACCGTTACAACTGGTTGCCATTCGACGTACAAGCCGCCGGTATAATTCCGGCCGGGATCACCTTGAGAGCCAGCAACCTGGAACTCGTAGCCCCCTCGTTGCAGGCGGCCTTGGATGGCATCCACCACCCGAAAACAGATCGCACCGTTCCCTTTCGGAGACGCGTAAACTTCGCCGGTCAGTTCAAAGTCCTGAAACTGTTGGTCGCAGATCAGATGGGCGAATCCCTTTCCCGAACCAAACACGCTTCCCTCACGAACGCTCCAGGCCTCGGGACCGATGGGTTTCCAGCCGGCAAGATCCTTGCCATTGAAGAGGGAAATAAAATCATGGCTGAGCTTCTTTCTCCCGCGAACAGGCATCGTCCCCTCTCGATTCACGCCAGCGAGATACCTTCCGTCCTCGGAAAGCGTCACGGTGTCCTTCGCATTATTCGCCCAACTGATGACGACCTGATTTCCTGATTGCACCCATGATCCCGATAGGCCGCCGGCCTGGGAGAGACACGTGCCGTCACGATGAATCTTGATTTGATTCTGGTAGACCGGTTCTTTTCCCGGTTCGACATCTCCCCATCCCCAATCCCAGTCCCCGATCAAGGGGTTCTCGTTGACGAGCGGCTTCTTCTCTTGGTCGACGATCGGATTTTGCTGCTGCTGCTGCTGCTGCTGCTGCGGTGGCGGCGTCACATCGCGGACTACTACGGGGTCGCTTTGCTTTGCCCCCACATCGAACACGAACCGCTTGAATGGCCGGCCGTCCTTGTGAACCACTAGTTCATGCTTGCCAGCCTTGAGTTCGATGGGCGCTGCAAAGGCCGTGGCGGCGATCGGTTTATCGTCGAGCAGGAACGACAAGGATGGATCGTTGATGTTCTCGATCGGGATATTCACGATCACGGTGACCGTGTCTCTTTTGATGAAGAAGAAGATTCCGAGCAGGAGGATGAGACCCATCAGTCCGGACCCGACGAAATAGGTCCACCACGGCATGCGGTGGGAACGCGCGGCTTTATTGACGGCACGCTCTACCTTCGCTTCGACATCCGAGGAGATGGCCGCGAGCATTTCGACAAGTTGATTCGAGGCGGGTTCCTTTCCAGGCTCGAGCATCGGTGCGGGCGGTCGCGTTTCGCTGGGAACCGCTTGTGCATAGTTCGTGAGGGCGGTCGCAAGCTCCTTCATCGTCGCGTAGCGATCGCCCGGATTCTTGGCGATGGACCGCAAGCAGATTTCCTGGAGCCGAGGATCGACATCCTTGCGGAACTGAGACGGCTGTGAAGGTTCCACGTGGAGAATCTGCCCGATTACTTCGGTCACGGTCCCTTCGAAAGGGCGGCGACCGCAGAGCAGTTCGTACAAGACAACTCCCAAACTGTAGATGTCGCTCGACGGGCCAACGGCCTTGCTGTCGCCCCGAGCCTGTTCAGGGGACATATAGGCCGGCGTTCCCATGATCTGGCCGCTGTGGCTGATCTGTGCATCGCCGGCGTTTTCCCGACGAGCCAAGCCAAAGTCCATGATCACTGGTTCGCCTTTTCGGTTGATCATGATATTCGCGGGCTTGAGATCGCGGTGGATGATTCCCTGATCGTGAGCTTCCTGAAGAGCTAAGGCGAGTCTATGGATCACGGTGGCAATCTGTCGCCCAGAGAATTTGGGTTGTGATTGCAATAACTTCGACAGCGGCTTGCCGTCGATGAACGCCAGCACGATGTAATCGCGGCCATCAATGGTTCCCACTTCATGCACCGGGCAGATGTGAGCGTGATGGAGTCCCGCCGCCGCTCGGGCTTCCCGCAGAAAACGCTCGCGCTCTTCCCGTGATTGAATTCCCGCAAAGCGAGGGACCTTGAGGGCGACATCGCGATCCAACTGAGGATCGTACGCCCGATAGACTGTGCCGAAAGCGCCCTCGCCAAGAGTGGAGCGGATTGCGAACCGTCCGAGTTGCGTGAGCGGCAGAGTCGCGGAGCTGTTCGCGGGCGCCCCTTTCGCCTTGGGACTGTCCGAGGTCTCGACTCCCGTGAGTTTGACCGACGAGGCGAGTGACGCCGCTCGAGCCACATCCTCAAAGATGGCCTGAATCGTCCCGCGATCCGCGGGAAACCGGCTGTCGTAGTCAGATACGAGCGGCGTTTCGCCGAGGCCGCGACGGAGTTCAATGTCCAATTCGAGCAATGCTTTCAACAGCAGAGGTCGGATCGTATCGTCGGCGCACGCCAGGAACGCTTCAATTCGCGGCTTGTCGTGAGCGCGAAAGGCTTCTTCATACCGATCGCATTGCGAGTCGATTTGTTCCGCCAGCGACAGTTGAGGTGAACGATCCGGCATGGGGAAACCCTTTAATGATCACCGTTGTGCGGGGCACTCTCAGACAGCAGATGCCTGACGAGGTTCACTGGGAAAGCATCGGTCTGGAAGCTGAGACTAGCCGTTAAGAGGGAAATGCCCAACTTTCGCCGTCCGCGACGCCTCGCGCGAAAAAAATCTTGGTTTCTGGGCAGCGCATCGGCCCGAGGGAAGTCGCCGCCTCATCCCTCGCCGTCTCATTCCTCGCGGTCCAGCCCCAGGGTTTCCGACCAGCGCAGGCGTACGATCTCCAACTTGCGTTGGACTTTACGTCGAGTCCATTGGAGTTGTGCGGCGATTTCCTCGGTCGTATGGCCGAACAAGCGGAGCATGGCAACCTCTTGCAACTCGGCGGGAAGCGATTCCATCAGTTCCGCGGCCAGTAGGTCGAGTTCCTGCGTGGGCAAAACGGAGAGCATGTCGGCAAGAGATTCGTTGCCGGCCAAATCCGCAGCCGGAATCACTCGCCCCTCCCCTCGACGCACGGCCGCGTCGTTACGGAGCCGCTTGTTAACTTTGCGAGCGGTGATGGTGGCGAGCAGATTCCAGAGACTGCCTCGACAAAGATCTTGCAGATATTCCCCGGAGCGGATTTGCGACCAGAAACTTAGAAGAGCCGCGTGAGCCGCGTCCTCGGCGTCCTCGGCCATTCCCGCTCGACCGCTTAATCGCTTCCGCGCCAGTCCTACGAGTCGAGGAAAGAAGTGCAGCCAGAGAGGCTCAAAGGCCCCAACGTCTCCCTGCCGAGCCAACGAGAAAAGATGCGTCACCGTCCCCTGGGCAGGTGGATCGTCCGCCGGACTTGGATCGCTAGCCGTCGAAGACATCGGATTCCCAGTCGAAACTGGGCCTCTTGTAACGATTGTCCCATGGTATCTGATCAGGTGTTGGGAATCGACGGACTGGAAGTCCGTCGTACAGGGGAATCGACGGACTAGAAGTCCGTCGTACTTGGAATTTGCTCAGAGAGAATTTCTGAAAGGCAGGACGGAGTCCTGTGTGTTACTTGTCGAGGCACTGCAATGGACCATTGGCCAGAAACGAACGAGAGTCTGATTCTCCGGGTCAAAGACTCGGCGGATGCCGCTTCGTGGTCCGACTTTCTGGCAATTTATCGGCCGGTGGTTGTGCGGATGGCCTGTGGGCGAGGTCTTCAGCACGCGGACGCCGATGATCTGGCTCAGCAGGTTTTCCTGTCCGTTGCTCGAGCGATCGAAAACTGGGAACCGACTCCCGGTCGGCCGCCATTTCGAGTCTGGCTCGCGAGGATTGCTCGCAATGCAATCGTTAACGCGTTGACGCGTCGCAAGCCGGATGCGGCAGGTGGATCGACCAGCGTGCAAGAACTGCTGCTTGACTTGCCAAGTCCCGACGACGAGACGACTCAGCAGTTGCTGGCAGAGAGTCGTCGAGAAGCGATGCGCTGGGCGGCGAACGAAATCCGCAGCGAATTCACCGACGTGACGTGGTCCATGTTCTGGCAGACTTCCATCGAAGGGAAGAGCGTTGCCGAGGTGGCGTCGCTGCATCAGAAAACACTCGGCGCCGTCTATATGGCTCGCTACCGAGTGACTCAGCGCATCAAAGAAAAAGTGCTCGAAGTATCCGAAGTTTGGAGCGAGATCCCATGAATCTAACGGCCCAATGTCTCAACGACGTGCAAATCGACTCTCTGCTGCAAGGCAATTTGACTCCACACGACAGTGCGGTCGCACAAGAACACTTGGTTGCTTGTGAAGACTGTCGCACTCGTGTCGAAGAAACGATCGGTCCGGATCAATGGTGGACCGATCTGAAGAGCGTGTTGCGAGAGCCGGGCCTTGATCGACAAGTCTCGTCAGAGAGCTCTCTCGCCGGGAGTCGATCGCCGTCCAAGTTTCTCGACCTGCTCGGTCCGACCGATGATCCCAACATGCTGGGGCGTATTGGGCCGTACGAGATAGTCGGTCTGCTGGGTTCCGGCGGTATGGGAGTCGTGTTCAAGGGCTTCGATCGTTCGCTCAATCGATTCGTCGCGATCAAGATGATGCTGCCTCATTTGGCATCGTCCGCGGCCGCACGCAGACGATTCGCTCGCGAAGGGCAAGCGGTTGCGGCCGTCGTTGATGACCACGTCATGGCGATTCACTGTGTCGACGAATGGCAAGGCGTGCCGTATTTAGTGATGACTTACTCGCGCGGCGTCTCGTTACAGAGGCGACTAAGTGACAGCGGCCTGTTGGAATTGCCGGAGATTCTACGAATCGGTATGCAAATCGCTAAAGGACTCGCCGCGGCTCATGCGCAGGGGATCGTCCATCGCGACGTCAAGCCAGCGAACATTTTTCTCGACCAAAACGTCGACCGCGTCCAACTCATGGACTTTGGACTAGCCCGCGCAGTCGACGATGCGAGTCTCACGCGGAGTGGCACACTGGCCGGCACGCCGCAGTATATGTCCCCTGAGCAAACTCGAGGTGAATCGGTCGATCATCGGAGCGACCTGTTCAGTCTCGGCAGCGTCATGTACACCATGTGCACAGGCCGAGCACCGTTTCGAGCCGACTCAAGCTACGGCATTCTTCGGCTGATCAGCGATAAAGAACCACGTCCCATCCGAGAACTTAATCCAGAGTTGCCCGAGTGGTTAGGCGCCATCCTTGGCCGACTCATGGCCAAGCGACCAGAAGATCGGTATGAGTCCGCCAAGGAAGTGGCTTTGCTGCTGGAGAAATGCCTCGCCCATGTGCAGCAACCGACCATTCATCGCTTGCCCGAGTCGATCTTGGCGACTCACAGTATGTTCAAGGGACGTTCATCCATTGCCAAGTTGGTTGGGATCGCCGCGGTTGCTTTCTTGCTTCTCATTGCGGGCGTGGTCATTACGCTTGAACTCAACAAAGGCACTCTTTCGATCGAGTCCGAAGTCGATGACATTTCAGTTCGGGTGACTCAAAGCGACGAGATCGTCGACAAGCTCGCTGTGTCCAAGTCCGGCAAATCGATTCGAGTAGCCGCGGGACGATACCGCGTCGAACTCGAAGGCGCCGTTGACGGCGTTCAGATCGAGAATAATCAAATCGACGTGAGTCGTGGCGGCAGAGTGGTTGTCAGAATCGTCAAACGCGACGCCGTCGACGATAAACCGGCCGCGGGTGGGAATGTCAGCGTCAACGGATCGCAAGCCAGTGATCCACTAGCCGCTGAAGTGGATCGTTTCAACAGCGAGTTCAGGCGCAAGCACACGGACCATGATCAGCCGCCATTGACTAAGGATGAGCTGATCGCCTGTGCTTCTTGGAACGTCCGAGAAGATGATCTCAGCGAATCGGTGAGCGGTTTGCTGGCCGCGATCGCTCAGCGGCATCAATTGCTGGAAGGGTGGACGTTGAACGGAGAGTACGTCAATTTACCGACCGAAGCGACGCCCGTAAGAGCTTTTCGGATTCTCCTGCGACATAGCAACTCGGGCGAGCAGTTCATAGTTCGAACGCGATATATCGCGCCGATAACTGTATGGAAGAGGACAGATTCGAGTAGCGAAGTCAAGGGAGAACGCTCGCTGTCGGCGGCGATCCGACGTTTCAACGCTCGATACAATCGGGCCGATGGCAAGAAGCAATTGCCGCTTACGGAAGACGAGGTGATCGCGGCCATCCTGCACGAAGCAACTCGCCGCGATCTTCATGATGTGAGTGACGAGTTGTTTCAGCGATTTCAAGATATTGCTCGCACGAGGACGCTTTCGAAGGGAGCGGAGATCGAGGTTATTCCGACGTTTGGCAGCGAGGATGGCCCGACGTTCGCGATTTGGTCTGTTCGTATACGACTTCCTCGAAATGAATCAGAGACAAATGGGGCGACGTATGCGTTCATTCTTCGCGAACAGTTTGTGTCGGTGAAACATGGAGACGCGGGCGAGATTCACTGGGGAGCGCCGGCAGCGAATGGCCTGCAAGTCGGAGTACGAGTCCAGCCGCCCATGAAGAGCTACTCGATCGGACAAAAGGTCGATGTCGTTATCTGTTATCGCAATGTTCTCACGAAGCCGCTCGCAGCCACCATCCCGAATGTCTTGAGTTATGCCGTTGAAGGGAAAGACGAGAGTGGCAAGAAAATCGAGTTCATTTTGCCGAGGATGCCTATTCTTGCCGGTGCGCAAGTGGAGCGTCTGGTGGGCGAGCCGACGTTTAAGAAAGGCGTGTCGCTGGCTTTCTCGTCGACCTCGAAAGCGAACCAGGATCAAGCCGAGTCAGACGAGCTCGAACATGTTCTGGCGATTGTTGAAGCGGGCAAGAGCTACCGGTTACGGTTCGCGGTTAACAACTGCGCTTCCGAGAAGTCTGAACTTCTCGAGACGGGCGAGATCGAGTTGAGGGTGAATCAGCAGGTCGCGGCGCCGGCCAATAGCGACTCGACCGTACTCGAGACGATCGCGGCCAAACAACTGGCGTTGGTCTTTGAGTCCTCCGATGCGATCGATGTCTCTCGCACGATAAAAGTCCTGGGGAAGCAAGGCGGCGTTTCGATCCAGCCGGGTTCATCGCAGTTGATCGAGCTACCGCAGGCGATGAAAGAATTGAGTTGGCATGCCGGGGATGCGCCCGAAGTGATTGGCGACCCGGGACTTCCCGAGCCTTTTACTCACGTGTGGTGCAGTTGGCAAAAAGACGGCCAGATCAGGTGGAGATGCTACGCGGGTGCCAAGGAAAAGGCTCCTCAGGAAAAGTAGTCCAGTCCAATCGCCGTCCGTAGGAATGCAAGCTACGGCTCAACGCTGGCTGAGCGAATCGTGGGGCAGGTTTTCAACCTGCCTAGTCAGTCGTGGGGCAGGTTTTCAACCTGCCCGGCCAGTCGTGGCACAAGTTTTCAACCTGCCTAGTCAGTTGTGGGGCAGGTTTTCAACCTGCCCTGCAGGCGATAAACCGAGCCATTCCGGTAGTATTGCCGAGTGTTCGCCATCGAGGCTGATTTGTTTTTGGCAGGATGGTTGTGGCGGCTTTGTTTCTCGACGAGCCGGCGTTTTTGGTGTTTCCGGGCAGGTTGCAAACCTGCCCCACTAAGTTGCTGAGGCAGGTTGAAAACCTGCCCCACGAGTGGCGATGATGCGGGGAATTGCCAACCCGGTGGAACAACTCACGCCGCTGTTCGGGGGTGGCTCGACGCCAGAACCAACAGGAAACAACTACCCATCCTACTGATGCAAGCGATGCATTGGATGAACCACCGTGGACAACTGGCCGATTGTCGACGATCTGCGGGACGAGACCCGATGATGGTCTGATCGTGGCGACGACGCGTCGTTTAAGAAAAGGGAACACAGATCTTCGCTGATCCTCACTCATCGGGACTCTTCCTCTAACCTCGTGGCATTCACGCGATTCGTAGTCCACAAACATCTAATGAGCTCCTCCCTCTATTCTCATCCGTGTCATCAGTGTTATCCGTGGTCGACCGACTTCTGTGTCTGGCATACGTGATTTCGGCGAACCTGGGGCTATCCAACTAGGAGCCGGTTTGTTCTAGGCAACACGGTTGTGGTGGCTTGGGTTTTCGGCGAGATGCATAGTTTGCGGTTTAGGGCAGGTTGCAAACCTGCCCCACGAAGATGCTTTGGGCAGGTTGCAAACCTGCCCCACGAGGATGCTCAGGCAGGTTGCAAACCTGCCCCACGAGTTCGTCGTACTTGCTTGCCTTGATTAGTGCTACGCGGGACCTGCTGGTCAACGTACGGCTCGCCAAACGGCGCGGATGATTACGAAGTCAATCCATGCGATCAGGGCGACTGTGAGTATTCCCGGGAGAGTCAGCAATAGAATCAGCTCTATCGGAATCCCTTCCGTGTTGGAAGACTGGCGAAACAGGAAGACGATCGAACCTGAAGCAGCCAGAATCAACGTATCGAGCGCGAGTAGCGGAAAAAACAGGCCGTCGAAGACAGCCAGCCAGAGTCCGTCGAGTTTTCCGGGTGAGCGGCGAATCTGTGTGACGGCAATCCAGCCTAGAATCGTGGCGGCAAATGCATAGATCGCCATGGCGCCGAGCATGGGAGTCGTCAGCGACATCTCAGGGTGGTCGGCAAGAGACACGCCTTCGCGCAACGCGCGTTGTGCGGCGATCTCGTCCCCAAACAATACAAAAAACAAGGAAAGCAACGCCATGGCCACCATGCACGCTCCCACAATGGCGGTTCGCGAGAAACGCATTGTGCTCTTCGGCGCGACTCGAACAGGACTCGTGCTGTTGGTGATCGTCTCCACCTGCGTACGGAACTCACTCGCCGTTTGGTAGCGGAGTTCCGGCGACTTCTCCAGCGCACGCAGCACGATCTCGTCGAGCCGCACGTCAATCCGCACCTTCTGCGAAGGCGGCTGGATTTTGTCGGCGGGGAGTTCGCCGGTGAGCAGTTCGTAGAGCACCACGCCGAGCGAATAGATGTCGGCACGATGATCGGCGACTCGCTGTTTTGTCTGTTCCGGCGCCATGTATTGAGGCGTACCGGCCACGGAGGTAAACATGTTGTTAGGCTGCTCAACAGCATGTGCGGTCGCGTCACCTTCAGCACGCAGCATTTTGGCGATGCCAAAATCGGCAAGCTTCACTCGACCTGCTTTGTCCAGGAGCAAGTTCTCGGGCTTAATATCTCGATGCACGATGCCGTGCTCGTGCGCGTACTGAAGCGCCTCGCACACGGGGGGGATGATGGCCAATGCCTGCTCGGGCGAAAAGCGACCGGCCGTAATCGCCTGTCGTAAGTTCACTCCGTCCACAAACTCCATCAGCAGGTAGTAAACGTCGCCGACTCGGCCAAAGTCGTGAATGGTCACGATGCTGGGATGGTTCAATGCGGCGAGCGCCTGAGCCTCGTGAGCGAAACGTTCCGCGAACCGCGGGTCGGCGACTCGTTCTGGGGCGAGCAGCTTAAGAGCGACCAGCCGTCCCAAGGCTCTTTGTCTGGCTTTATAGACGACCCCCATTCCGCCTCGTCCCAGGAATTCCAGAACTTCCAGTTGCGGAAATAGAGCGGCGACTTCGGCAAGGGTAAAGGGCGGCGGCGAGTCGGCGTTAAACTCGCCGGAATCCATTGTATCCGCGACGAAGTTGAGTCCCGCCAAGCATTTGGCGCAAAGGTTGTCGACGCTACGGTTCTTTAGCGAGCAACCGCAGCGGGGGCAGATGGTGGATGTTGAATTGCTCATACCCAAGAAATAAGCGTTCGGCGACTCTTGTGGCGGAAAAAATCAGTCCGATCCCAGAGCGGCGATGACGGCTCGCATTTCGTCATCCACTTCCGCGGGATCGGCGACCGTGCTGGACACTTCGTCGCGAAACAACTCCCGAAAGCGTTTGCGCAACCGATGCACCGCACTTCGCGCGGAAGCAGGTTGCATTCCGAGGGTGACGCCCAACTGGTCGTAGTCGATGCCGCCGCGTGCCGCGGTCAGGGTGGACTTGAGCTGCTCGTACTGAGCGGCTCGCCCCGCCGCGACATGCTCATCGCGGAGTCGCTCCATTACGGTTTCGAGCAGAGTGAACGCCCAGCGGCGCTCGAACAGCAACTCGGCAGTCGTGGTCCGCGGATCAGGAATCGAGATACTCTCCGCCGCCTCCATGTTGATGAACTTGACTCCACCGCCTCGCTTTTGGGACTGGGTCCGATCCCATTCGTTGGCGAGGAATCGCTTGAGGGCCATCAGCAAAAAGGTACGAAACCGGCCCCGCTCGCGGTCTACCGCCATCAGCCAGTCCTTTTCCAGCAGGCGGGTGAAAAACGCTTGAGTCAGATCTTGCGCGTCATGCACGGAATGACCTCGATGGCGCACGTAGGCGTAGAGGGGCGGCCAATATTGCCGACAGAGTGTCTCGAGTGACTGGGCGGCATCCGCTTGGGATAACTTTCCCTGAGCGGCAAACACCAACGACCAACGTGTTGTGCGAAACGTTGCTGGCTGGTGGGATTCAGGTATTGGGGGAGATCGGTCCTCGGTCATTGCCTTTATATTAAGCAAAACGCCGACTTTGTGGCGTGGTCGTACGTTCGCCGAAATCACGGATGCCAGACACAGAAGTCGGTCGACCACGGATAACACCGATGACACGGATAGGGATGGAGGGGAGGAGGCCGTTGGGCGTCAATGCCTTGACTCGGTTTTTCCCCCGCTTAGGCAATAACGGCCAGTTGCTTACCACGAACACGTCTCCGACCACCCCTTCGTCCGATTCCCGCGATTCACGGTGTCATCACTCTTGAATGAGCTTAGATCGAGTGCGTCGGCCATTTTCTAGAAACCTAGTTCGGACAGTCTGACCCGATGAGTGAAGATCAGCGAAGATCAGTGTTCCCTTTTCTTGGGCGCGGGGCGGGACGATTCCTGGGAACACTCATCTTCACTGATCGTCATTGATGGAGTTCCTTGTCGAGCGAAGAGAAATCGTCGTCTTGTCGATGTTTGCTCACGGAGCGATCCAGGCCGATGCAGTCATTTGCTCGATCAGTTTCAAGTACTCCCCCCGTAACTGGTTATAGTTGACTCAAGCGGATAAACCTGGCGCTGCCCAACTAAGATGATGACCGACGTCTTGGGAAAATGAAGCTTCGACAACATCGAATCGTGATTGGAAGTTCCCGTGGACCAGCGTACTTGCTCCAGAGGACAATCGAGTCCGATGGCGTGGTCGGCTGCTGACACTTACCGCAATTCATGGAAACCAGCTCCAAGCACGGCTGCTCCCTAAATGGAGCCGTAGAACCTGCAAGATCTGATCGACTTTCGATGATCATACTCAGACGTTGTCAACGTACTCAAGCATGCCTCCCAACCGTTGGGCTAAGCGGGGCTAGGTAGGTTGAGCCCAGGGAGAATTCTTTGCGAAACATCGTTTATAATTCCTGTTGACGAACTGTGTTGAGTGCAAATGCCCCACGAACTCGATCCGTTGGAAGCCTAAACCACGACCCTATCCGGCCCTTGAGCAAGTACGGAATCCATGCCCATGTTCGATCCCAATTCCGATAATAGCCTCGCTCAAGCCCACCGTATCGATGCTTGGTGCGATGAGTTCGAGGCTTCTTGGCAGAAGGGCGAGCCACGAAGCCTGGAAGAGATACTCGACCAGGCGCTTCCGTCCGACCGCGATTCGTTGTTGCGAGAATTGTTGCCGATTGAACTACACCACCGTCGGCAGCGTGGGGAGTTGGTTGGCGCCGAGGAGTTCGCCCGGCGATTCCCCTGGTTCAATGCAGAATCCCTGGGGAGTGTCTTCGCATCGCTTACGGAAACACTAGACGTATTGGACTCGACCAAAGGCAGCTCATCGCCGCCGACGTCCGAAACGCCAGTCGTGCCGGGGTTTGAGATTCTGGGTGAACTCGGGCGTGGCGCCATGGGAGTGGTCTATCAGGCCAGGCAAGTCAAGCTGGGCCGAATTGTTGCTCTGAAGATGATTTTGACAAGCGGCCCGGAGCAAGTACGTAGATTTCGTGCGGAAGCGGTAACGATCGCTCGCTTGCAGCACCCGAACATCGTGCAGATTTACGATGTGGGCGAGAATGGCCGGCACCCCTATCTTGCTCTAGAGCTTGTCGAAGGGGGAACGTTGGCTCAAAAAATCGCCGACGTGCCTCAGTCGCCCAGAGATGCCGCTCGACTGGTGGAAACCCTGGCCAGAGCCATCCATCAGGCTCATCGAGCGGGAATTGTGCATCGGGACTTGAAGCCCGCCAACGTGTTGCTCACTCGCGACCAAGAGCCGAAGATTACAGACTTCGGACTAGCGAAACAGTTGGCAGCGGATCATGCGGCAACCGCCAGCGGGATGTTGTTGGGCACACCACAGTACATGGCTCCCGAGCAGGCGAAGGGGCAGGCCTCGCGGATTGGACCGGCGGCCGACATCTATGCTCTGGGAGTCATCCTGTACGAGCTACTGACTGGGCGACCTCCGCTGCAGGCGTCGAATCTGCATCAGCTGTTGCGGGATATATGCGAGCGCGAGCCGGTCACGCCGCGTAGCGTGAAACAGTCGGTGCCGATCGACCTCGAAACTGTCTGCATGAAATGTTTGCGCAAGTGTCCCACCGAGCGGTACACGACGGCGGCCGAGTTGGCCGACGATTTACAGCGATATTTATGCGACGAACCGATTCTGGCGCGGCCGATCAGCGGCTTGGCCAGGACGTGGCGTTGGTGCCGTCGTAATCCGTGGATCGCGGGCCCCTCGTTCGCTCTGGCGATGCTGTTGGTGACCGTGACCGTCGTGGCTGTCGTGGTAACTCGACGCTTCGAAGGCGTTTCCAAGTCAGCGGAACAGAATGAGATCGTCGCGAAGGAAGCGAGCACTCTTGCCAACCAGCGAGCGTTCGAAACTCGCCTGGAATTGGGACGTTCGCTGGTCAATGAAGCTCGTATGCTCCGACGCAGTCAGCGTGTGGGGCAATTCGTCAATTCGATGGCCAAAGTGAAAGAGGCTCGCCAGGTCTTTCTCGAACTCGAAGCCAGGGGTCGGATGGTCGACCAGGAAGATTGGGACGAGTTGCGCGACGAAGCGGCCAGTGCTCTTCTGGTTCCCGATCTGCTCACGCAACAACGCTGGCCTCGTAAGGGAGCAGAACTGCCTCGCTATGTGGCGACCGATGCCGTGCACGGACGCTATGTGAGTATTGCGGCAAACGCAACGCATGCCGAGATCTGTCGATTTGGCGACGACCAGCCGCTTGATCGCATCGCGGCGCCCAACGGGGCCTCCTTTCATTCGGCCGCCTTTTCCGACAACGGCGAACGATTGGCATTGACCTCCATTCCCGACCATCAACTGCATGTTTGGGATCTCAGCGGCTCGCCGAAACTTGTTCGCACCGTCCGCGCTCCGCACTTAGTCGGCTCGCTCACTCCCGATGGAAGCGTCGTGGTCACGGGAGTGGATACTACGACTACCTTGTTCCAACGCGTCAACGATGGGGCTAGCCTCGCCCAAACAAACCTGGGAATCCCACCCTTTGGCTTCCCCTGCCACCCATTTCGTCCGTGGGTGGCGTTGACGATGCATGACAAGTTGCGTCTGTTCGATTTTGCCGAGAACCGCATGGTCTGGGAGGTTGGATACCTGCCTAGTATTCGCAATGTGGCTTGGAGTCATGACGGTCGACAGTTGCTAGCTTCCACCGATCGATCGATGTTGGCGTTTGATGGTGAAACAGGGATTCAACTGCTGCCGCCGATGTTGGTCGATGCCGCGGGAGTGCTGCCGATTCCAGCATCACAGGCAGACGTGTTCGCATCTACTGATTGGTCTGGATCACTGCGGTTGTTCAGCGCTGGGACCGGACGGTCGCTCTTGAAATCCGAGTCGCGATTTTTCGATTACCCGCGATGCACCGGGTCTGAGAGCACGCTGTCGATGGCGTACGACCAAAATGACTTCCAGTTGTTGCGAATTCGCCAAGGACGAATGAAGGAATTCGGTTTGTATGCCACGCAACACTTGGCATTGAGTCACTCGGGACAACTACTTGCGGCCAGTCTTGAGCCGAATAAATGCAAGATTTTCCACTTGCCATCGGGCGCTCAGGTCCTCGATAACACGAGGTTCTGGGGCCACATGCCGTTGGGGTTTACTGCCGACGACCGCGGTTTGCTGCTCTACGGCCAAGGAACGTTGAGGGAAATCAAACTCGAACACGACTCTGAAACACCGACTCGATGGCAAATCGACGAGAGTTCCGTCAAGACCCATTATTATTCGTCGATGCGCGAGTCTTGGGGTATGGATCGGCAAGGGCGAGTTATTGCGATACCGAAATACGGTCTTGGCGCTTCGATTCTGCATCTGCCCTCGAACCCATCCGAATCGATCCGCACCGTTAGCGCAGGACCGCAAAACGACGTTCGCTCCGCGGAGGTTAGTCCCGACGGACGATGGGTCGCTTTGGGAAGCCATGTCAATGGCAAGGTTACTGTACATTCAGCCGGCGACGGAACTCTGATTGCCGAATTGCTCGACGAAGGGGGAAGTGCAGTTTTCAGCCCTGACGGCGCATGGTTAGCTGTTCGGCGTTTTACGGGGGGAGCGGTATTGTTTCAGGTTGAGAGCTGGAAGCGGCATGGTGATTTGCCCGGGTCCGGTATCGCGTTTACGCGTGATGGTAAGTTGTTGGTCGTGGACGATGGCCTAAGCCGATTGTCTCTAATCGACTCCATGTCGCTGCGCACGGTCGGTCGCTTGGAGATTCCAGATCAAGTGCGCGTTGTCGCGGTTGCATTCACGCCCGATGGCCGGGGCTTGATTGCGCGGACCGAGGAAGCTGGTCGTTTGCTCTATGTCGACCTTTGTGGAGTTCGTCGCGATCTTCGCGAACTCGGACTCGATTGGAAGTGCGACGCCATTCCCTTCGAACCCGCTCCCATAGGGCCAACCCCCAAGATTGATGTTACGAATCTAGTCGACAGTCCGACAAGACGGAAGTCAACGAACTTCAACAGCGAAACCCAAGTTCTCGCTCGCGATCGACGCTGGGAGTTGGTCGTGCCCAAGCTAGAAGACGCGTGTCTCGGTCGTCCAGCCAATTTCGATTCGTTCTTTCAATTGGCAATTCTGTACGCGTACCTCGACGACGAACCGTCATACGTCCGCGTGGCGAATCAAATGTTCCAGCACTTTGGGAGTTCGAAGGAGCCTTGGGTGCTAGAGCGATTGGCTCTCGTACTGGCCTTGAGCAAGAACGGCGAATTTTTGGGCCAATCGCCAGTCGAGCTGCCGCAAATCGTGCTGTATGAGAATCCGGTGATCCGCGGCCACGGCATGCATCATTTAATCGCGGGCCTGGTCGAATGGAGAAGCGGCCAAAAGGCGAAAGCAAAGCGTCATCTTGCCGAGGCGGTGCGTGATGCGGGCCCCAATCTCGACTTCAAAGTCATGGAGCACTTTGTCACGTCGCTCGTGGAACTCGCCGAGAACCGACGTGATCAGGCAATTGAAGAGTATGCTGCGGGAATCGATCTAATGTGGCATCAATCGCCTCATTCGCCTAGTCAGCTGTCGCCAACGTTATGGTACGAACGGCTTCTGACCGAGTGGATGTGCCGCCAGGTCGAGATCCAACTGTGGCAGAAGGAACGATCGCAAGACGAGCATGAAGTGTTCTTGCGTTCGCGTGTTTCCCCCGCTCCTCCGCCGGAACTTGTCTATCCCGCGCCGAACAGCAAGCTCAAGGTGATCATGTCGCGAGAAGTCGCCTACAGTAGACGCATTCCATTTCAATGGAAGCCTGTGGAAGGAGCCGAGTCGTATCATTTCGCGTTTGAGCCCGAGAGCACCATAGCAGGACGTCAGGAAGCACGCTTTAATAAGGTCGATGTCGCGGGACCTCGGCTCGATTTATGCGATCCACCCTTTGGCGGTCAGAGTGGTGTTTGGAAGGTGCGAGCGAAAGTCGATGGGCGGTGGACGAATTGGAGCGAAGCGCGTAACCTAATGATGCCGCCGTCCTCCGGGCAAATCGCTGATCTAAAAACCGAATCGTTGGCGACCGCCGCGTGGAGCCCCGACGGCGCCCTGGGACTCGAATTGGTCGCGCCCGACGAAGGTGCATTCGAATTGCTGCTTGACGGTGGAATCCGTATTGTGCAGTCCAAAAGCAGGTATCTCTATTTTCGAGTGGCCGATACGTTCGCGTGGGAGTTGCCAGTGGACGAATCCGACGAGTTTTGGCTCGAAGTCTTTTTCCGACACACTTCCGCTACCATGGATCACCACGAGGCGATTCGCGTACAGTACGACTCGCACCCAATCTTGGTACGCCAAGATAACGCATATTCGACCTCGCCGAATGCGCAGTATCCGTTGATCCCCGAGTTCCGAAAATGCGTATTTGAACTGCCTCAAGCCCGATTCGCCAACCGTCAGCACGGTGAAGCCGATTTTCGAATCAGTGTGCCGGCAGGTATTCGATTGAACGTACAGAAGGTCACGCTCCATCGCTCGCCCGCGCGCGGAGCGGCCGTAAAGTAAGGATGTGGCGCGCGAAGAGTCGTTAAGGCAAATAGCCTCCGAAGAACCGCGGAAGCCCATGCGCTGAACTCACTTTGTGGGGCAGTTATGAATCCGCTTTGAACACAAATGTGCTTCACCATGCTGTGAATCGTCGGTAACTCAAAAGGTCTAGTTTGTGATGACGTGCCGAAGAAGTACGTAAGACCTTCGAAATGCGATGTACAATCGGGCTAGGAGAACAAACCGCGAATTCGGGGTTTGGTTCCTGCTAACTCAAAGAAGGCGATCAGTAGTTTCTGCGAGTCACTGGTCCAACCACAGGCGACTCGTTCTCCCGCTCTTTCCAAGATGATGACAGGCGTCTTGGGAAAGTGAAGATTCGACAGCATCGAGTCGTGCTGGGGAGTTCCCGTGGACCAGCGTACTTGCTCCAGCGGCCAAACCTGGACGATTGGCGTAGGTCGCCCCAACGGTATCTTACGACGGATCTCGACTGTCCCGTTCACGATGGTGATCGAGGGAAGAGCGGCCCCGGCTGCCCAGATATTGGGGAACACCTGGATCGCAAACACGAGTAGTCCCAGGGTGATGGTCACGAGCAAGACGAAGAGAGAATTCAATAATCCTATTGACGAATAAAGGAAAACAGCAGCCAGCACTCCGACGCCGACGCCAAACTTGAGGGAGAAGAAAAGGTGACGCCGCACGAGCTGTTTTTTGGGAAAGGGGACCTCTTCCTGAAAGCTCGGGTGATCGACCGCGTATAGAAAAAGCTCGGGCGAGACGGCTTCAACACAGGAGCGGCAGTAAGTGCGATTGTCCCAAAGGACGATCGAGTCCGATGGGGTGGTCGGCTGTTGACACTTACCGCAATGCATGGAGGCCCTTTCTTTGAGGTTTGCACGGTCACCATGAGTGAGGCTTTACGTTGGGCCGTTTCGAACGTCTCGGCTGTCCCTGGGCCAATGCTCAGCGAGCCAAATCTCGGCTGCAAGCGAGATTACAAATAAGTTAACAAGCCGGCCGCTCGTTGACGCTCCAGGGGCGGATCTGTACTGTCAGTTGATACTGAGTCTCACATTCATTGCATCCTGCCGACTGACGAGAAATCCCGCCTAAGGTGCTTTCAATCCATGAGATACGCCAATTCATCCCGCCGTGCCTTTACGCTGGTCGAACTGTTGGTCGTCATCGCAATCATCGGCATTCTGGTGGCGCTGTTGCTGCCAGCCATCCAGGCTGCTCGCGAGGCGGGACGTCGGGCGTCCTGCTCGAATAACTTGCGACAGGTCGTGCTGGCCACGCACAACTACATGGATACTCTCCGAGCCGTGCCGCCCTTCTCTTGCCTTCCACCCGCCGGTCAGTCGGGCGCTGTGTGGTCACTGCAAGCTCGTCTGCTCCCTTACATGGAACAGCAAAACCTGCAGGACTTGATCGACTTTCGGTTCTCCTATTCAGACGTCGTCAACGCACCCAAGCACGCCGATGTCACTCGCATGAAGATCTCGGCCTACGTCTGTCCCAGTGAAATTCGAGCCGTGCCGCGTCCTCCCTCCACACCGACCGGAGTGACGCACTTTCCTCTCTCGTACGCCGCCAACCTGGGCAACTGGCAGGTCTACGATCCCGTGACGGGGCAATTGGGCAACGGGGCCTTCGTCTACAATCAACCACTGCATGATGGTTCGTACACCGATGGAATGAGCAATACGTTGGCATTCGCCGAAGTGAAGGCGTATCAGCCGAACATCAAGCCCAACTCGCCGGCTGCTTTCAACGTTCCTCTCCCCAATGATGCGACCGCTGTCGCGGCGTACGCTGGTTCGGCGACCGTCAGCGGGAATGGGCATACCGAGTGGGTCGATGGGAAAGTACATGAAACGGGCATGACGACGGCATTGACCCCGAATACCAAAGTTCCGTTGGTCGTCAGTGGCGTCACCTACGACATCGATCTGATTTCAAAAGCGGAGAATTCGAGCAACACGGCGCCCACGTACGCCGCGGTTACCGCTCGCAGCTATCACCCCGGGATCGTGATGACCACGTTTATGGATGGTTCGGTGCGTCGAGTGGCAAATACGATCGACTTGCAGACCTGGCGTGCCATGGGTTCACGAGACGGCGGAGAAGTGATTCGCGAGCAGTAGTGGAGTCCGTCCTCATCAGTGTCGTCGGTGCGATCCGTGGTTAACCGACTTACGTGTCTGACGGCCGGGAGCTCGGCGAATCAGAAGTCGTCCCTTGAGGCAAAGACGAGGATTTCCGAAACGAAGGTGATTCATCTCCGATCATTACCCTCGTGTAACCCGTACTTTCGCTGTTTTCCGCAAGCCTCCCCCGAGGAAAACCGGATACCGAGAGTGGAAACGCGGTACAGGGGACACGTTCTTTGTCTGAGATGGCTTGATGTTGTCCCCTCTTCACGAGGGTGCGATATCGATGTCGCTTTATGTGGGTTGCGCAGTCTGCGCGGGGGTGATGGGCGTTGCCTTGATGCAGGCCGTATTCGCGGCGGCGTATGTTCGGCAGCTGTGTTCACGACCACAAAAGACGTCGCGAACGCGATATCCGAAGGCTGCCGTGGTGCTGTCCGTGCGCGGGCCCGATCCGTTTCTCGACGCGAACATGGCGTCGCTGCTTGATCAAGACTATCCCGACTTTCGGGTCTTCATCATTGTCGACAGCGAGTACGACGCGGCGTGGCCTTTCGTCAAGCGTGTGCGCGACCTTGCACCCGATCAAGTGGAGACACTCGTCTTGCAGAAGCCGCTTCACACATGCAGTCTGAAGTGCAGTTCCGTGGCCGAGGCGGTCGAGCAGCTAGACGATTCGTTCGAAGTAGTGGCTTTTCTGGACGGTGACGCGCCACCTTACCGAAATTGGCTGCGCGACTTGGTGGAACCTTTGGATGATCCCGCCGTAGGCGTGACCACGGGCAATCGTTGGTACACGCCTTCGCAGATCGGCTGGGGGACCATGGTCCGCTATTTCTGGAATGCCGGGGCTGTCGTGCAAGTGTGGCTGAATGACATTACCTGGGCCGGCAGCATGGCCTTGCGACGAGATGTCATCCTCAAGGCAGGGCTGATTGCCGCGTGGCGAAAGTCGTTCGTGGATGACGCGGCCGTGGTCGCTCAAATGCGCGAATTCGGCTACCAGACGCGATTCGTACCCACGGCGATCATGGCCAATCGCGAGAACATCGCGCTCGAAAAGTTCATTCCTTGGGCCGAACGACAGATGATCGCCGCTCGTTCCTCGGGATCGGGGTGGTCCCTCGTGCTGTCGCATGCGGCTGGTGTGGCCTTTAGCCTATTGGCTCCCCTGGCTGTGCTTGCGGCGGGACTCGTGCTGGATGAATGGCAATTGGTTCCGCTGGCGCTTGGGGCGATGGCGGCTTATTGGGGCGGCGCGATCCTCTCGACGCTCGCCATCGAAGTCTCCATGCAACGTATATTTCGCCGTAACGAAGTTCCCTCGCCCTGGTTGAATACTCGCGCTGCCCTCTGGATTATTCCAGGTATTGTCGCCACTCACTTCGTTTACTTGCGTTTACTGATTGGCGCGTGCCTCCGTAATCGCGTATCGTGGCGAGGAGTCGAATACGAGTTGCAAGGCATCAGTGGCGTTCGCCTGCTCGATTATCGACCGTATCAAATGGCTGGCGAGGATGCGTGGACGGAGTCGGTCGTTTGAGCGTTCGCGCGCGGCGTATCTTGGGAATGAGAAAAGCAGATCCATGACTTCAAAGTTGTTGGCGCCATGACCTCACTGAACGGCCTCGCCGATTCTGTGTCTGAACCGTTCAGCGGCTTCTACGGCGATGCCGAAAAACTCGTGCAAATCGTCTCGGAGGTGACGGGACTTTCTCCAACCGAGACGACTCAGCGTCTGCTCACGGAGTATCGTAATCTGGGAACCAGCGTTTGGCGGGAACTGCAAGAACGGCGCATTACGCCGTACCAGTGGACCGATGAGCTAACCGATTTCTACGCGTCGACCAATGCGTTTGTCTTTGAATCGATTGTGTGGAATCGCTGTTCGCTCAAGCAGGGGATGCGGTGCTGGATCGCCGACTTTTTGAAACGGCAATTCTCGAGGCCGCTCCGTGTCTTGGTGTTCGGGGACGGTCTAGGGTTTGATAGCGCGTTTCTGGCTTTGGCGGGTCATCAAGTCAGTTACTTCGAGGTGTCTCGGAAGGCCGTTCAGTTCGCTCAGCAGTTGTTCGCTGCCACGAAATGCGATGTCGAGATGTTGACCGACGTGTCGCAAATTCGCGAGCAGATGTTCGACGTCGTTGTCTGTCTCGACGTGATGGAACATGTGCCAGACCCTCCAGGGACCGTGGAGTTGTTGGTCGCGGCATTGACGCCCCACGGACAACTAATCGTGCACTCGCCGTTCTGGTACTTGTCGCCCAAAGTGGGAACGCACTTGGCCGCCAATCGCCGATTCAGCGGCGACGTTCGCCGACTGTACAAGCCTTATGGGCTCACACCCGTCGATAGTCGTTGGTTTTGGGATCCATTAGCGCTGGCTCGAATAACCACCGATCCTCAACCGAAACTCTCGACGCGACTACGGCTTGGAATCGGCAGTTGGTTGTTGTCCGTTGGGCGGCTCTGGTCGTGGCCGCATGTGATGATCGTCGAACGCATGTTGACTAACGGCACGAAGGAATGGCCGGCGCTGGAACGGTTGGCGAACGAGCCGGCTGCCCTGAGTTAACGGATCAGGCGATCCGTCCTATTTGTCGTCTGAGTTCGCTGGCGAGTCGGCGGTTGTCGCGGTTGCCGCATCCACAGCCGTAGTCGCCCCACTCAACTGCTCGTACGTCCACATCATGCCAGTGCGTTGCAGGAAGGTGTGGTAGATGCTCAGCAGTTCGTCGTTGGCGGCCGGGCAGACAATGCCATGCGGCGCTAGATGCGTCGTCGCGAGTCGGCAGTCGTAATGCGGATGCCAACCTGGCTCATCCCCCTCGCCCGCGCCAAGCAGACTCATCAAGGGACCAAGCAACTCGTCTGGCGTTCCTTGCGACAGGCGAGCCAATTCCTCGCGCCACTCGTTGTACGGAAGCAGACGCACATCAAGACCGTGACCCTGCATCCATTCGGCGAATACCGTCATGGGGAGCGGCTGAGGATTCACTAAGTGATAAGTACTTCCAAGGTGCTCGGGCTGTAGCGACAACTGCACGATCGCCTGGCTGACGAAATCGACGGGCGTCACTTCCAGATTCATGTCCAGTGCGGGCAGCGAGCCCACTCGAGTGCATGCCAACACGACCGTATGGATAAAATCGTCCGCCTTGCACGCGCCGGTACGACTGTCTCCCGTCACATAGCCAGGTCGGTAGATGGTGATTGGCAGACCCCGTTCTCGCGCCTCGGCGATCATCGTTTCGCAGACCCACTTGCTACGCGAGTAGCCGATGGGGAGCGCTTCGCAGGGCGGCAACGAATCCTCTTCGGTAACCACCTCGCGTCCCGTTCCGTCGTCCGCCGACTGGACCCAGAATGTCGAAACATAATGAGTTGGCTTGACGTGGTGGAGGGCCGCGAGACGCAACACTTCCTGAGTTCCGCGAACGTTCGCGTCGCGCAGCAAAGGATAGGGATAGACCAGATTAACCACGGCGCCATTGTGATAGATGACGTCGATTTCCCGACCCAATTGTTGGAATGTCTCTTCGGATAGCCCCAGTCGAACATCCGAGAGATCACCGAGCACCGGGATCACTCGCTGCGCGCAACCGTCCGGCGAAAGTTCGTAGCGTTCCAGATTGGTTTGCAAACGTTCGAGTGCTTGCGCTTCGCTTTTCGCTCGGACCAAACAATAAATCTTGGCGTCGGTGCGACGTAACAACTCGTCCAACAAGAACGCGCCGAGAAACCCAGTGGCGCCTGTCAGAAGGACTCGATCCCGCTTCGCGGGACTGAAGGGTGAAACTTGGGATGTTGTGATGTCGGCTGGCAGTTGAGCTTCGCGGAAGTAGTCGATTTCGGCGGCGCTACCTGCCGCTCCCGACTCGCGCCAAGCAATCGTGTCACAACGCTCGGGCCGTTGCATGGCCAGAGGAGACTCGGCGAGTTTCACTGACGAGATGCTTTGGAGTGGATCGCGGGCGATCTGCTCCAGCACGGCAACCCAGTTGTCATGCAATCGCTTGATCGTCTCGGCGGTGAACAAATCTTGCGGGAATCGCCAGACGCCAATAATTCGCCCGCTCGCCTCTTCCACCGCGAGGTTGATTTCGTGTCGAGTCGGCGCGGTGGGGCAGGCAGCCGATTCGATGGCAAGATCTCCCCAGTGGAAGCGATGGCCGCTCTGGCCAAGCTGACATACAGCGAGGCCGGTTGGGTCGATGCCCAAGGGTCGTTCCATGAGGAAAACGGCTTGTACCAACGGCGGTCGACTGGCGTCAGGCCGTTTCTTGAGTTCCGCGAAGAGGCGGGACAAGGGTGGCGGCGGATAGTCGCGAGTCGCTGAGACGCGTTGAGTTGCCTGTCGAATGACATCCGCACACGTCGGTGAATCTGGCAACTGACTGCGAATCGGCACGAGACTCGAAAAACTCCCCACCATCCCCCGCAACTCGGCATGCGGTCGTCCCGCCACGCTGGTTCCGACCAACAGATCGGACTGTTGGCACTCTTGATGGAGCACGATTTCGAAGGCGGCAAGCAGGGTTGCAAAGAGCGTTGCGTCGAGTTGGGCGGAAGCGGCCAGCAACTGAACGGCGAGTTCGTCGTCGAGCTGGAAGCCGAATTCGCCGCCGCTCAGCGATGGCACCTTGAGGCGCGCGTGATCCGTGGGCAGGGCCAATTGTGCGGGCGCGTCCTGCAATTCGCGTTTCCAGAAGTCGAGGCAGCGAGTAATGGACGCCGCTGATTCTTGCTTCTCTTCCCAGGCGACAAAGTCCTCGTACGAGTAATCGGCTGACGGGGAATTGCACGATGCTCCCGAGGCTTGCGAGGCGTATCCTTCCAGCAGGTCCTGCATCAGCAGGGACATCGACCAACTGTCGGCCACGATCGCATGCGAGGTCAAGACCAACTGGAGAGACTGATCCGGCAGGCGGAATACGCTCAACCGCGTCAGCGGCCCCTGCTGCAAGTCGAACGGACGATTGACTTCCGCGGCGAGAGCGGCGTCTACCTGCGACTGGGCCGCGCCGATAAGCACGACCTCTTGGGACTCGGGGACGACGTCCTTGCGGAAACTCTGGACCACTTGTCCCTGAGTCTCTCGCATGACGACGGTTAGCATTGGGTGCCGTTTGAACAGCGCCTCGAATGCGTGCCGCAATCGATCCGTGTTGACGGTCGCAGCGAGTCGTACGCTGCATACGCGATGGCCAAGCGAGCTACCGGGATTTGTGCGCGACTGCTGCCAGATCGTCTGCTGACTCGCCGACAGCGGGAATTCGGCTTGTGGAATGTCCACTTTTTCGAGCGGGGTCGCGCCGACGTTGGTCGATTCCGACTCGGACGAATCCGCGCCGGTGGCAAGCGTTGGAGCGAGTAGCCGCATGACCGTCTCGGCCAGCATCGTGATGCTGGGACCGTTCAGCAACGCGCCCATGGGAATGCCCATGCCCAGCTCGCGCTCGATCCGGTTCGTGAGTTCGATCGCCATGAGTGAGTCGAGGCCGAGGCTGGTGAGTGGAGTGTCGCGGCTGATCGCCGACTCGACGGCGCCGAACACGCCTGCCACTTGAGCCGCGAGGAAATCCTCAATCAATCGTTGACGCGATTCGGGACTGGTCGCTTGCAGGCGGCCCACGATCGAGCCGCCACCCTCGGATTCACGATTCTCCTGTGCGAGTGCGGCGAAGGTATTGCTGCGAGCGACCGCAACGCTCGCCTTCGAGATTGCTCGCCAATCCGCTCGCGAGGCGATGACTTGCACGGGATCGTAGTGAGTAAGTCGTCCGAAGACTCGCAGCGCCTCGTCGAGGTTGAACGCCTTCATGCCGACCTTGTCCAGGTACTGCGCGGTCTTCTGATTGCGTTCGACAAATCCCGCTCCCAAGAGCGCGCCCCACGCAATGGTGATGGCTGGCTGGCCTTGCGCGTGGCTGTGTTGGGCGAGTGCTTCGAGGAAGAAGTTGCCCGCGTTGTAGTTCGACTGTTTCGGGCCGCCGATGACGGACGAGAATGACGAGAAACCGATGAATTCGTCGAGCTCCAAATCGCGCGTGGCGGCAAACAGGTTCCACGCTCCCAGCATTTTCGGATCGAGCGCTTTGCGGAACCGGGATTCATCGAGCACCGACAGAAACTCGTCGTCCAAGACCATGGCGCCGTGCAGGATGCCCTTGAGCGGCGGCATCTCGGCGCGGATGCGTTGAATCAGCTCAGCGACTTCATCCCAGCGAGTGACGTCGCAACGAGCGTCCACGACGTTGACACCCGCGGCTCGCAGTTGCTCAATATCCTTCGCCGCGTCCTCGCGCGGCCCGCTACGACTCGATAGGACTAGGTGCCGAGCGCCGCGAGCAGCCATCCATTTCGCAATCTCCAACCCAAATCCACCCGCGCCTCCCGTGATCAGATAGGTCGCATCGGGCTTGTAGCGATGCTGATCCTCGGTGCACGGCCCAATGGGAATTTCGTCGACGTCGAACGACAGAACGTTCTTGCCGATGTGTTTTCCTTGAGCCATGAAACGGAACGCATCGGCCACCTTCGTAATCGGAAAAACCGAATAAGGAAGCGGTTGGTATTCTCCCTTGGCGAACAGCTCGCCGAGTTCGGCGAACAACTTCGCGACGAAGTCGGGCTTATGGGGCAGATGCTGCGCCAAGTCGATGACGAAGTACGAGATGTTGTTACGGAGCGCCTCGAGCCCGAGTTTCGAGTTCTTGTAGATGTCGATCTTGCCGATTTCCAGGAATCGACCGAACGGCGCCAGCACCGACATGCTTTTGGGAATGAAGTCGCCCGCCAACGAGTTGAGGACCGCGTCGACGCCGCGACCACCCGTGATCTTCTGAATCTGGTCCGCGAACTCGAGTGTTCGGGAACTCATGACATGATGCGCGCCGAGATCGCGCAGCAAGCGACGTTTGTCTTCGGAACCGGCGGTGGCGAAGATTTCAAGTCCGAGTCGTCGGGCGATCTGGATTGCCGCTTGTCCGACGCCGCCCGCGCCGGCGTGAATGAGCACCTTCTCGCCAGGTTCCATTCGCGCCAGATGATGCAGCGCGTAATGGGCCGTAAGGAACACGGTGGGAACCGTGGCGGCTTGTTCGAACGTCAATTGCGGGGGCTTCTTGAACACCATCCGCGCGTCGACGGTCGCAAAGGCGCGGAAGCCGTAGGGCGCCATCCCCGCGACCTCATCACCCGGCTTCAAGTGATGGACGTTGGCCCCTACCCGCTCGACGACTCCGGCGACATCGTCCCCAAACCACAACACGTCGACGGGATTTCCAGGATAGGTTCCCAGTGCCTTCATGACGTCGCGGAAATTAATGCCGCCCGCGCGGACGCGAATTTCAATTTCTCCCGGCTCGGGAGCACGACGGCGTGTTTCGTGCCACTGGAGATTGGCGAGAATGCCTGGCTTGTCGGTTTCGAGTCGGAAGGGGATCAACGAACCCTGGGGCCCGACTGCATTTCGTTTCCGGACCGGCAGATCTTCCGTGCGCACTCGCTTCAATCGCAGCGCTCGGCGGCGCCCGCCACGAAACGTCGTTTCGACCTCGCCATCGCCGCTGACGACTTCATGGAACAGATCGTCGGCTAGCTCCGCGGTGCTCGAAGCATCGAGATCAACCATCATCAGTCGTGTTTGAGCCAATTCGTTGTTGGCGACGCGCAGCAGCCCGACCAAGGGGGCAGAAGCTAGTCCTTCGGCCAGATCTCCCGGCTGTGCGTGATGCACGTTTCGAGTCACGAACCAAACGTGCGATGGCAGCGCCTCTTCGGCTTGGACCAGATGAAGCGCGTTCAAAACACCCGTGCGTTGCGCCTCACTTAAACGATCGGCATCCAGCGTCGAGGCCGTGGGGTGATCCAGGCTCCAGCAATGAACCAGCCCCGCTAGTTCGCCGATCATCGATCGTGCTTCGCCAAGCAGACGTCGCATTTCGTCCGTTGAATCGACGGCGACTACAAACTCGCCATCCGCGGCTTGTTGGAAAGCGGTCCCCGGCCGTACTCGTACCACGGGAATACCACGTTCCTGGAGGCGTGCGATCAATTGATCGGCCACGCCTCCTTGGTCCGCGAAAACGACATATCCCTTCGTCGCCGTAGCGATGGATGTTTGTTCCGACCCCTGGCTGGCGGCACTTGAAGCGTCAGTTCCCGCCGCAACAGTTGCGGTTGCAACAGTTGCTGGCGCAATCGTTGCTTGGGCAGGCGCTGCCGGCGCGAATGCCAAGAAGACCGCCTGTTCACTTTCATCATCATTGATGTAGCCGCCAAACGACGACACATTCTCGTAGCCGCAATCGGCAAGCAACGAGTGCCACGTGTTGCGATCGAGCAGCGGCGAGTTGGTGCGCAGCGTGGTGTCGGTGTATCGCCACCAGCCCTTGAGCAACCCGAAGATGCTATTCCAGGCATGGCGACTCGTAAGCACTTCCAGGAACATGAGCAGCCCACCTGGTGCGAGGCAGGTGCGCAGGTGTGTCAAGGTTTGGCGCAGATCGCAGGTGGCATGCAACGCATCGGTGGCCAGGATCAGATCAAAGCTACCCGGCGTGTAGCCCTGGGCAACGGGATCTTTTTCCAGGTCGAGCAACTTGTAGTCGACCCCTGAGTACTCGGCGAATTGCGTTTTGGCGGCCGCTAGGAACGCGGGGCCCACGTCTGTGAAAACGTATTCCGTCTGCTCTCTGGGCAAAGACGGCAAAACTGCTTTCGTCAGCGATCCGGTGCCGGCGCCAACCTCCAACACTCGTAGCGCACGGCGAGTGGGCAGCGCGGCGATGGCACGGCTCGCCGCCAACTGCATGAGCCGATTGTAAACCGGCAGATCCGCGCCCTCGACATAGAACCGTTCGAGCAATTCGAGCGAGCCGCCGGGAAACAGCAGTTGGAGCGGATCGGTTTCACCCGTCAGAATCGCCGCGAGATGAGACCCCGTGCGTTGATGGAGTTCCACCTCGGTCTCGAACCGCGGGTACTCGCGAGCGAGTGCTTCGAGTTGATGAGTCACGTCAGCGCGGCGCGGCAACTGCGTTACTTCCCATTGTTCGTCACCGACGCGGAGCAGAAAACCGCGATCCTCCAGGGAACGCAATTGGGAGAGGGCGAGTCGATGGTGAGCTTCGACGACTCGCAATCGATCCAGATGCGAAGCACTCGTGAAGCGTTCGCCGACCGGGAGATTCCAGCCTAGGTCGAGCCAGGCGTTTTGGATGAACTGAGCCGCAATCGTTTCGATGCGCGGTACAAACTCGTGCTGATAAACATCCAACGCGTGTTGGCGGTAAATTTCCGGGACGTGGCCGCGAGCGGTCTCTATAATCTCCGCGGTGGTGGCGAACGGCAAGGGCTTCTCGACGCCGCGTCCACGCAACTCGCATGCTTCCCATGCAAACTGGTAATAGCAATTGTCAATGTCGTCAGCCGATCGCTTCTGTTCCACGCGATCGGCTCGGAAGTCGAGCACTTCGGCAATACGACGTCCTTCGCCGTCGTACACGAAGATGTCCGCAACTAGCGCGTTGCCATCATCGACTTTCAAATGAGCGTGTGCCCAGAGGCAAGTGGGAGGTTTGTCGCAATCGAGTCGAATACGGCGAATGCCCTGGGGCAGATAGAAGTAGTCTTCGGGCACGGCGTCCGCGGGTACGACCTGGACGCCCTTGAAGATATGAAAGCAGGCGTCAAGCACCGCGGGATGAAAGTGATACTGCCCCACGGTGACTGCTACGGCCTCGGGGACGACGATTTCCGCCAGAGCCTCTCCCTTGCGCCGCCAGACATTTTGCACGTGCTGAAAGTTGGGGCCGAATTGATAACCGGCGGCGGCGAACTCGGCGTAGTAACGCTCATGGTCGAAGTGATCGGGAAGCGTGCTCTGCAGTGCCGCCAAATCGACCTGATACGCTTGAGCCGGGACGATGCGCGCCAACCGCCCTTGGGCGTGCAGTTCCCAATCATCGCTCTCGGCGATGCTGCTATGGACAAAGAACGTCTTCTCCGTGGGATCGAAAACTACTTGGACGGTAGGCGGTTGATCAGCGTCGATAAACAACGCCTTCTTGATCTCCAGATCTTCGACTGCATGAAGTTCATCTGGAAACAACAAGCGTGCGAGTGCCAGTCCGATTTCGCCATAGCCAGCGCCGGGGAAGACGACGCTGTCCCAGAAACGATGATCGTTCAGGTAGGCATATCGACCTGGATGCAGGATGAACTGCCAGGTGGGTTGAGCGGCGCCTGTCCGCAAGCCGAGCAACGGATGTTCGGCGGGCGCCAATCGCTGTCGCGCGGCGCGTTTCGATTCCAACCAGAAAGATTCCCGGTTCCACGGGTATCTTGGCTGTGGCACGAAATCGCCGCCGCTCTGATTGACCGCCGCCCAATCGATCTCGACGCCGCGTGCGCTCAACCCGGCCAGATTGGCGAGCAATTCGAGCGTTTCATCGGACTTACGCTGCAGCGAGTGGAACACGCAGCCCGAGTAGCCTTGGGCCGATACGTATTCTTCGAGTGAACTGGCGAGCGACGGATGAGGGCCAATTTCCAAGAACGTCTGTTCGCCTGCTTGCAATAGCTGAGCGATGGCAGGGCCAAACAACACAGGTTGCCGCACATTACGCCACCAGTAGACGTTGTCGAGTTGTTCGCCGTCGAGCAATCCTCCCGTGACCGTCGAGATGAATGGCACGCGAGCCGGTTGAGGGCGAATGTCGGCGAGCACATCGAGCAACTCGTCGCGAATCGGCTCCATCTGGTGCGTGTGGAATGCATAGTTGATACGCAGCCATCGATTGAATTTGCCAGCCGCTTCCAACCCCGCCGCGATCTCTTCCAAGGGTTGAGTGTCGCCCGCGAGCGTGACGAGCGAATGGCTGTTCAGTACGGCGACTTGTACGCAATCTGCATAGTGTCCAATCCGTTCACGGGCCTCGCTTGCGGTGATCCCCGCCGCGAGCATGCGTCCGTGGCCGCCCGTCATGTTCTGGAGACGACTGCGGTGATAGATGATTTGAACCGCATCTTTCAGCGAGTAAATTCCGGCGCAGTAGGCCGCCGCGACCTCGCCGACGCTGTGGCCAATCACCTGCGCTGGGCGTACTCCCCACGACTTCCACAACTCGGCCAACCCGACCTGAACGGCGAAAATGGCTGGTTGCGCGACGTCGGTGCGGTCGATCCGCGAGTCCTTTTCGTCGCGAGTCATCTCGTCGAGCAGCGAGAAACCGGCGAGCTTCTTGAAGTGCTCGTCAATCGATTCGACCGTCTGGCGGAAGATCGGTTCGCGCTCGAGCAACTGGCGTCCCATGGCCCACCACTGGGGACCTTGGCCCGTGAAGACGAAGACCAGCGGGGCTTGAGTACGAGCGGCTCGCGTCGCAATCACTCGCTTTTCGTCGGCTGCATTTCGTAGCCATCCATCGAGCGCTGAACGCAATTGATCGGCGTCGTTTCCTAGAGCCAGCAATCGATGGTCGTGCGGTTCCTTACGTGCGCCCGCCGAGTAGCAGATGTCGGCCAAGTTGTCGGGCGACTCTGACAAGAATTGCTGATACGACTCGACATAGCTTCGCAACGCGATTTCATCACGCGCCGAGATTGGCAGAGCATAGGGGCGTTGAGTTCGTGGTCCTTGGGGGACGGCGGCTGGCGGAGGCGGCGGAGCGGCCTCCAGTACCACGTGCGCATTAGTGCCGCCGAAGCCGAACGAGTTGACTCCCGCGATCGGACGCTCGCCGTCACGGTGCGGTAGCGGCTGTAGCCGCGAGGCGACTTCGAGTTGCAGTGCGTCGAAGGGGATGTGCGGATTGGGCGTCTCGAAGTTACAGCAGGGAGGCACCATGTCCTTGTGCAGGACGAGGGCTGCCTTGATCAGACCGGGGAGGCCAGATCCCGCCTCGAGATGTCCAATGTTGGACTTCACGGAACCAATCAGGCAGCGATTGTCGAGGCTGCGTCCCTCGCGCAACACCTGGCCGATGGCCGTGCATTCGATCGGATCGCCAACGGGGGTTCCCGTCCCATGAGCTTCCATGTACATGACGCTGGCTGGCGACAGGCCCGCTTCGCGATAGGCCTCTCGCAGCATGGCCGACTGTCCTTCGACGCCTGGCACGGTCATCGAAGACGTATGACCGTCTTGATTCACAACCGCCGCGCGAATTACCGAGTAAATTCGATCTCGATCCGCGATCGCTTGGTCCAGTCGTTTGATATAGACCATGCCAGCGCCTTCGGCGCGAACGTACCCGTTGGCTCGCGCGTCGAACGCAAAGCACTGACCGCTGGGTGACAGCATGGACGCGCGACTAAACCCGATCGAAGCATGAGGGGTAATGAGCGCGTTGACGCCGCCTGCGAGGGCCGCCGTGCAAGAACCCGACCAAATGCTGCGGCACGCCATCCACACGGCGACTAAGGCGGACGAACAGGCCGTGTCGACGGAGGTGCTTGGCCCGCGCAGGTCCAGCAAGTAGGAGATGCGGTTCGAGGCGATGCTGGCCGTATTTCCGCTGTTGGTATAAGCATTGATTTCTTCGTGGAACGGCATCTGCAACCACGCATAGTCGTTGCTCGCAATGCCCACGAAGACCCCGACGCTCGTGCCACGCAACCGACTGGGGACGGCGCCGGAATCTTCCAACGCTTCCCAGGCTACCTCCAGCAACCAGCGTTGCTGAGGGTCCATCCGCATTGCTTCGCGCGGCGACAAGCCCCAGAACCGAGCATCAAATCGGTCGACATGACGAACGAATCCGCCCCACTTCGAGATGACCATGCCGGGCACGGAGGGATCGGGCTCGTAGTGACGCCCCACATCCCATCGATCACTGGGAACTTCTTGAATTCCGCTACGACCTTCGGCAAGTAGTTTCCAGAATGAGTTGACGTCGTCTACAGAACCGGGGAACCGACAACCTATTCCCACAATGGCTAAAGGAACGTTTTCCGTTTTAGTCCCGTTCGCCTCAGCGAAGGATTGGATCATTAAACACTCCGCAGGCAAACTTGAGGGAATTCTTCGAACTAACGAGAGGAGGCGTCGCCTGGGTGTTCACGTAACCCTCACCTGAATCTCTGTGCCTCGCGCAAGCCCGACATTCTGCATCCGCATGCCCATGGATGCAACCCGCGCCGCGAAACAAGTGCTTAGTCCCATGAAGAAACGGCGTACGACCGACTTGCAGTCCGTAGCTCAAAGCGAGGCTTGGCTTTGATTTGGCGAGTCGGTTGGGGTGACGTAGGGACGGTATTCGAGCAATCGAAGGCCCCAAGGGCCGTCAATCTGATATTCGACTCCTCGCCAATCGACTCGCCGCAAACCCAAAGCCGAGATCATCGCAAACGCGTAGACTACCTGAGTGATCGGGATAGTCGCGAAAATCGCCAGCCAGCCGCTCAGTGACAACCAACGGGTGGGTTCGCCACGCCTCGCGATCACCTGGCGCGCCGTGAGTTCCAAGACCACAAGTAGCGGGATCGTCGAACCCTGGTAGATCAACAGGCCCCAAAGCGTGGCGCTCATTGCCTCGCTCGTTTGCTGCAACCACATTACGCCCAGCAGCGCGACAGCCAAGGCGGGAACCAGTGAAGTGACGAAGGCGTGACCTGCTACCGCTAGCCAACGCGGATGGTAAAGACGCGCGGTCAGCAGTTGCCGTCGCACCCACCGAAAGTAGCCGCCCAGATCGCACGATTCGCGGTTTACCATCAGCAGCGAGGGAACGAATTGGACCTTCAAGCCCGAGCGTCGCAATTGGGAAAACAACATGGTGTCTTCGCAAAATGCGTGGCTCCAGCGTTCGAGTAAATCGGTTTCGCGAAACAGGCGAGTCTTAACCGCCAGCGTTCCTCCCCAAGCGATCCCGTACCAATACATCTGCACCACGGCTGCCATGTTCCATATACAGCGCACTAAGGCGGCGACACTTATCTGGTCGGGCATGTACCAGCGATTGCCCGTCGCTGCTCCGACACTTTCGTCGGCAAGTGCTCCGGCGAGTTCTCTGAGCCAAGTGCGATGCGGTATCACGTCCGCGTCGAGTTGCGCGAGAAATTCGACAGCGGGATCGAGTTCCGCGGCTGCCTGGACGAGACTGCTGCACTTCAGGCTGCAAGTTGCTAGCGGGCGTGCCAGGCAAGTGATCGAGACGTGGGAGGATGGCTGTTGGGCGACCGCATCCGTGACGACTTGCCACGCCGGATCAGCGGGATGATCGACCACGACGTGGACTTGGTAGCTCGGATAATCTTGGTTCAGGATGGCATGGACGCACTGTGGCAGGAAAGGATCGGCGCCACGTAAGCAGAGTACAACGGCCGCACGAGGGCACTGATCGTCGGCGAGCGGTGGATCGGCCGGACGGAGCATCTTTCGCACAAATCCAGCTACCAGAACGGCTTGACCGGCGATCAGTGCCATCAAGCTCCAGAAAGTGATCTGCGCGATTTCATTCACGTGAAGGCACCGAGGTCCCGCAACCCGCGAGGCAAGCCGCTAACACTCGCTCCCGCTAAGTTCCGCAAAAAGGAACGCGTAGTATTCGCACCCGATCAACCATGCGTCAAGTCATCGACTCACCTGGGCCTCCGTCGGTCGCCGTACATTGCCCGTTCGTTAGAATCTTGCGATTTCCGAGCGATTCTGGCCGAATGCTTGCCAAGTGAGTGGGGTTTTTGCTACATCCTCAGGGCAGGGGCCTTCAATGAGTGAAGGGAGCGTGACGCAAAATCTCTGACAAAAGAAGTCGTACGATGAAGCGAGTCACCGTATTTGTGCTCAGTGGCGCCGCGGCGGTCTGGTTGGCGGCGAGTCCCACGCTGAGAGGCGAGCCCAAGAAACCCGAGGTAAAGGTCCTTTCGGGTCGCGAATTGTTCGAGCACGCCTGGAAGGCTCGCGATGCTCAAAGTCCCGCGGGGGATGGACTTGGACCTGTGCACAATGCGAGTTCTTGCGTGGCTTGTCATCTTCAAGGAGGGATCGGAGGAGCTGGCCCACAGGAGGCGAATATCGATCTCGTAACGCCCATTATCCGGCCATCCCGCAATGGAAAGGATGATCGAGATCGCAAGAAGGTGGAGCAGTTGCACGCGGGTTTCGCGTCGGCGGCGACTACTATTCTGCTGCACAAGCAGGGTACGTCCGCGGATTATTCCACGTTGCGACTGACGGTCTTGGGCGTCAAGGTTCCTCCCGAGAGTGACGCGGCGGCTAGAGCTCGCATGTGGGCTAGCCTTGCGAAGCGGCAGCGAACATCGCCTTCCATTGAAGAGTACGAGGTGTCGGGTGTCGAGTTTCGATTGAGTCACCGGAGTACTCCCGCACTATTCGGCGCGGGGCTGATCGACGCCATTCCAGACAAGGTGATTCAAGAGCAGGCCGAACTGCAAGCGAAACTGCAAACGACTAAGCAATCACGGATCTCGGGGCGAGTGGCGCGAGCGAACGGAGAGTTGGCGAATCCCTTCCTCCCCGGCAACGATCCCGACAACCATGCGGTATCGGGAGTAGGGAGGTTTGGATGGCGAGGGCAGACCAGTTCGCTGCGCGAGTTTGTCCTGGGAGCGTGTGCGAATGAACTGGGGTTGGAGGTTCCCAACCATTCGCAGCCGCCTGACCCGTTCGATGCCAAGTATCGCTCGCCGGGCTTGGATCTGGATCAGAATCAGTGTGAGAAGCTGATTCAATTCGTCCGACAACTGCCTCGACCTGTACAGGTGATTCCGAACTCGCCCGATTTGGCGCCCAGGGTGGCGATTGGGGCCCGCGCCTTTCGTAACGTCGGCTGCGCGACTTGCCATGTTCCTGAATTGGGCAATGTCGAAGGGCTGTATAGCGATCTGCTGCTGCACGACATGGGGCCTGACTTGGGCGATCCCATACCAGCGAATCCAGCGCAGATGCCGGCGCCTCATGGCCCGATTCCGATGGGTTATTTCGGTGGGGTCGGACTGGCGAGTACCGTGGATATCCTTACCCCCGTGCATCAGGAGTGGCGAACGACGCCGCTCTGGGGCGTCGCCGACTCGGCGCCCTACCTGCACGATGGACGCGCCAAGACGCTCGAGATGGCCATCGCCCAGCATGGCGGCGAGGCCGCCGAGTCACGCGACGAGTTTCGCCGACTCCCCGCGAGCGAGCAGCAGATGCTCGTGCTGTTTCTGAAGACGCTGCGCGCTCCGCAATAACTAACTCAGGAAGAGTGCCGCCTATTGGCTTCATGGATTCTCCAGATTTTCCAACCGGCAAGGAACAGGAGAATGCCGCAGAAGAGCAGCGTGGCGGCGAGAATCAATGCTCGCCAAGAGATTCCTTCCCCCATTGCCACTCGCTGAGTGTTTACGATGAACAAGGGTAGCGGCGTGCCCAGGATGCAGGCGGAACCGGCGACGAAGCAGAATGCCGCCAGCGACTTCTGTCGATGGGGGGCTTGGGGCAGAACGACGGGTGGTCCTGTCGGAGGCGAGTAAGGGTTGTCGTCGTGGGGTGCGTGGTGCATGCTTGTCGGTTCCTCGGGTGGCAATGGTCAGCGCGCCGCGCTTAAGGTAGATTCTTGCCGAAACGCCAAATAATTCCACGCGAGTTTTCTACTCGGGTGTCACACTGACTTGCCAGAACGGAGATGGATGTGAATAGCGCAGACAGCGTATTTCGCGGCTGTATTCCCGCCTTGATGACTCCTTGCCGCGAAGATCGCACGCCCGATTACGACGCGTTGGTTCGCACGGGGAAGCGGCTGATCGAGACTGGCATGCGAGCGGTGGTGTACTGTGGGTCGATGGGAGATTGGCCTTTGCTGACCGATGCACAGCGCCAGGAAGGGGTGCGACGCTTGGTGGAAGCCGGTGTTCCAGTCGTGGTGGGGACAGGGGCTCAAAACCCAGGCATCGCGGCCGCGCATGCCGCTCACGCGAAGGCCGTCGGGGCTCGTGGGCTGATGGTGATTCCCCGCGTGCTCTCGCGCGGCACCTCGCCTGCCGCCCAGCACGCGCATTTCTCGGCGGTGCTAGATGCTGGAAACCCCTTGCCCGCAGTGATCTACAACAGTCCCTACTATGGATTTGAAACCAAGGCCGACCTGTTCTTCGCGTTGCGAAAAAAGCACGCGAATCTCGTGGGCTTCAAAGAGTTCGGAGGCGCTCGTTCGCTCAGTTACGCCGCGGAACATATCACCAGCGGCGATCCCACTCTGACGCTCATGGTCGGAGTCGATACGCAGGTAGTGCACGGCTACTTGAACTGCGGAGCGGTAGGCGCCATCACGGGTGTCGGCAACGCTCTGCCGACTCAAGTGCTGCGTCTGATTGAGCTGTGCGAGCAAGCGGTCAGCGGCAACCAAGAGTCGCGACGATTGGCGACGGAGCTTGGTCAGGCGCTTGATGTCCTGTCGACCTTCGACGAGGGACCGGATCTGGTCCTCTACTACAAAGAGTTAATGGTGCTCGAGGGGCATCACGAGTTCCGATTGCACTTCAACGAATCCGACCGGTTAAGCGATAGCCAACGCGAGTACCTGCATAGCCAATGGAAGCAATTCAAGCGTTGGTGGAGCCAGTGGCCTGGTGCGAAGTGAGTGCGTCCCTAGACTGGGCATCCTCGCTTAGCTAATTCCCCGCCGGAACAGCGATATAGGGCGAGGTGGCGCCATCGCCCCGCTTCACGACTCGCGTTTCGGCGCCGCGCGTCTCTCGAATCAAAGTCTCGAAGGGGTCGCCATTGAAGCAGACCTCTCCAAAGAAGGCGAAGACCGATGCGTTGTTGGTGACAAACATCGGCGCTAACTTGCCCGCGGTGGTGGTGTAACTGAAGCCACCCAGGATTTCGCTGCGACCTCCGTTTTGCGTTTCGAGTAACGTACCGCCTCGCTCGGTCTTGTACCCCAATACCCAGAGAGAGCCTCGATCGTTGAGTACGTGCGTCCCTTCGTTCTCGACATTTAGCTGACGAGCCCATACTTGCTGTTGGTTCAATCGTAGATTGTGAGTGACGACATCTTCGAGAAAGAGCCGGCTTCCAGTCGCTTTCTCGGTAAAGGTCAGATCACAGTCCGCGACGCTGCGAAGTAGAACCGTGCGCTGAGTATCGATCTCCAGCCCTCCATGGATGTACGCGAAATGTTCGAGCGACACGACGGGAGATTCGCCGTCGACGATGCGAAAATCGGGTTTCACTCTTGCGTGGTAATCGATCACTCCACCCACGCCCACGAGTCGACGCACCGCGCCTCGGACTACCACGGTCGACTGCAAGGTGTACGAGCCAGGAAGAAACAGCGTGGTCGCGCCTGAATCGACGGCGCGCTGGATCGCGGCGGACGAGTCACGTTGGCCAGTGGGGTCCGCTCCAAATTGATCCACATTCGCCCAGGAGGCTGGATCGTCTTGTGGAACACTGGGAGGCTCTTCGACCGCGAGGCGCAGGGATTTCTTCGTCGAATCAAAGGGACTCGTGGCTGGGTGTGAGTGATATTCAACAATCACGGGGCCTTCGCTGCCTGGCTTGTCTTGGCCCGTAATCCGGAATGCCGCGGCGGAATCTGGAGTTGTCACATCTCCCAGAGCTCTTTTGTAGCCTTCCGTGTGAACGTCGCGCAAGTAGATACGACCGCCATTGAAGTTCACAATCGCGGGAACTCGACTGGCCTCCGAGCGGCCCGTGAGTTTGGCGGAGACCAGGCAGAATGTGCCATACGTTTGGATCGCGGGCACGGAGTTGTCGCTGACGAGCCCACGCACGCTGATCGCTTGACCTTCATTGGAGAATCCAAACTGCGTTTGTCCACGCAGAGTAATGTGCTCGAAGGTTTGACCGTTGACGGCTCGCGCCGTGCTGATGCCACGCTGAAAGCCTATGATCTCGCAATGGCGAACCAGCAGGGGACCGTTCATGTCGCGATGGCCAAGGTCGAGTCCCACGAGCCCGCTCTCTGGGTTGGCCACGAAACGACAGTTCCGCACCGCGCCCGAGTTGTTCGAATAGAACTGAAGGCCAATGGCGCCAGGATTGCGTTCGCCGACGTCGAACGTGAGATCTTGCACGTAGTTGTGAAACCAATCGGCGGAACCAAACCCGCCGCACCACATGATGCTGGTCGGCTGTTTTGGATCGGTGCTGACGCCATCCTTCAGCCGCAGGATCGTTTTGAAAACGTTTTCTCCTTGGATGAAGTTCTTGCCCCAGGCATCCTTGCCAGCGGAGTTCTTTTTCGACCAGACGAGCGTTTTCGAAACGAGATAGGTCCCGTTGGGAAAGTACAGAAGCTTGTGTTGCCCCATCACGTCGGAGAGTGCTTGCTGAATCGCCTGAGTGTCGTCAGTGACTCCGTCACCCTTGGCGTGGTAGGGCGCCTGCTTCACATTGACGACCGCTGGGCTGGTTGGATACGCGATTCGATACGTCTCATTCAGCACTGCGCCTCGAATGGCTGGGTCCTCGTCATCTTGAACCGGTTTCACGGCCTTGATAGCTCGTACCGAGCGGCCGTCATCCGCGAGGCGAAGCGTAAGCACCGAACCGCGCTTTAGATCACTACTCGTTGCCTTTCGGCCATCGACGGTGACGATGGTTTCCGCGTTGATTGTGAGGGCTCTTTCCTGTTTCTGGTCTTCATCGTCATCGTCATAGCGAACATACAAACGATTGTTGGGGAGATCGATTTGAAGCAACTCGCCTTCGATCATTGCTCCATCCACCGCTCCCGCTTCGATCGCATTGACCACCATTCCATCGCGACCAAACTCGAGGGGCACCTCCATGCCTGGCTTCAGGTCGCCACGAGCAGCTGGCAACCCGCCCACTCGCAGGATGGCATCTGGAGCGAGTTCTATTTCTCGGGGCGCTTGGCCTTTGTCGTCTGCATCGTCGTCGCCCGAGATCACAATCTTCCCCGCGGACGATATCGACTGAATGGCCGCTTCACGAGTCTTTCCCTGAATGTGTATTTCGTTCACGGTGCGGTGGTCGCTGGCAAGTCTAACCGAGATGAATTGTCCCTTTTTCAAGTCCGCAAGTTGACCCGGTTCAAATGCCATCCACACCGTTGCTTCTGGCAGTATGTCCAAGTTCAACAGAGCATCGAACTCATCGAGCGCGACGGTGATCGTCGAGGCAGGGCCTACATTCACAGCCACGACATGGCCGCGCAAACCTTTGGTGAAACGAGTCGGCTCATCACGCAACATGCCGAACGCAATGCCGCCGGCGGTCATCAACGAAAGCAACCAGACGGCAACGAACCTCAATTTTTCAAAGCCCATCATCTTTAGTACTCCATGTGCCAGAGTCACGGCCGAGGAAGAACCGCCGGCTGTCACGGAACCAGTTGCGAACACTCCGGCCGCTTGAGAGGTTGAAGTTGCCAACGTCGTTAAACTGGCCGCTTGCGCCGTTCCCGGAGCGATCCATGCGGCGATTGCGATCGCTGTGAGCGAGATGCCTCGACTGAGCAGTCGTGTTCGGAGTTGTTCTCGCCCACGCTCAAGCCGATCCTTGACCATCGCGACAGTGATTCCCAGTCGTTCCGCCATTTCGTCGCGAGTCAAACCTTGAGCTTGACTGAGAAGGATGACTTCACGGAAGCGCGGGGCAAGGGCCTCCAACTCCGCGTCCAGAATCTCTCCGAGTTCGCGCAACGCGGCTTCGTTCGAGGGATTAGCGGCAGGTGATTCGACACTCGCTGAACCTTGTTGGGCTGCTTGCTGTTCCACCTCGCGACGACGCAGCAAAAGGGCGCGTGACTTGAGCGACGTACGCCTTGCCGTCTGATGTAACCAGGCGGCGATCGACTCCTGCCACGAAAGGGATTTGGCCTTGCGCGCCAGGACGAAGAAGGTTGCTTGAAATGCATCCTCCGCATCGTCGGCCCTCTGCAACACTCGACGACATACGGACATTACCAGGCCTGCATGCCGCTGTACCAACGCCGTGAATGCCTCCTGCTCACCCGCAAGAAACTGTGTCAGTAGTTCTCGGTCGGAAAGGGCCTCGTACGCGACGCCTGGCGAGTATTCGGCGGCTTCGCCGCGGGGTGACAAACCAGCCATGGGCCGTCCTCCGGATTGCTCGTTCTTAGCTGCATCTGCGATTATATGCCGTCTCGTCGCGGGGCGGCGGTAAGGCAGCCGGACGAAAAAAAACTACCAGCAGACCCACTCCTGGGTAAGCATGGCTGGAATACGGAATTGGGCGGCTAGAGATAGTTTGGATGGGCGTGAGACTGTGGCCGCCCAATCCTCCTTTCCAGCCATGTTTACCCAGGTCGGCCCGACCGTAGCGCGGAGCGATCGGTTCCGCGCAGACCTTCAGTAGCGCGAACAAGCAACGCTTGTCCGTGCAATGAAGTGGTGGCAGGCGCCGTAGCTGCCTGTCCCTACTTCGCGGGCGCCGGGCCTGCTCGTAGCGGTTCGATCAGGACGCTCCAACGCGGGAGCGTCTCGGAACGCTGAAGGCGCTGCGCCAGGGGAGCAAACGCCTGGCGGCTCATGCGTTTTCCACGTTCGTAGGTCGTGGTCATCCACTGCACAATGGGATGAAGGCCCTTCCAAGTCATCGTCTGCGCCCACTGCAGCACGGTGTTCACGTCGGTCAGCAACGCCCCATTCCAATGTCGTTCCAGTCAGTTCCAACAACGTTCCACCGGATTGTACTTGCTGTGGTAAGGCTCGATGCCATCCGCGATGAAGTCGACACGCGGGCCAGAGTGGGCGACTGAGCTTCACAGGTCCGTCGACCGCGACGAGCAAAATGGAGCAGAAGATCGACCTGATATACCAGCTCGATCAAACCCTTTTGCACTGCCTGGCGACACCAGCCGAACATCGACTCGGCGCGCCGCGGACTTCCGCCGCAGACCTCCGTGGCGACCTCCGCCTGAAACGCTCGTCGGTCCGCGCCACGCAGTCGACTGCAGAACTGTTGGATGACGTCCTTGCCTTGTTGCAGAAGTTCTCGCCACATCAGACACCTCCTTGTCGAGGAGCCATCTTGGGCGTTCGCCATTCCTTGGCCAAGGTCGATTCTGGAACCAATTCTGGCAGTTTTTTTTCGTCCGGCTGCCTAAGAAAAAAATCGACCATTGGCGAGTAGAGGATGACCGCGGAAGCGAAGGGCCAAGATGCGCCGCCGTCACGCGTTACGACCTCTGTTGGGCGACTATTGCGAGGATTGGCGAACGGACGGCTGTGCAAACTCGGTGAAGACGTTGTCTGATTCCAGTTGTAGCTGGAAGCCGTCCGAAACTCGCGTCATATAGAGACCGCGGCACAGCCAGAAGAAGATCGCCATGGCGGCCTTGGCGCCAAAATCACATTCCAGTTGAGCGTAGTCGGCGGCGGTGAGCAGCCAAGGGGTTTTCGTTAGTTTACTCGCATAGGCATAAGCTCGCTGTTCGTGAGGCGGGAACGCGGACCAGTCGCCTTTAGCGAGATGACGCAGTCGAGTTTCGATTTGGTGCGTGTTGAGGCCAGCGACCTCCAAGAGCATCTCGCAATGCCCCATGCAGTAATTGCACTGAACGGCCCGCGTTTGAACCCAGAACAGGCTCTCCTCAAGCACTCGGTCTTGCTGCGCTTCCGCCCACATCGTGCGAGTGGTGCGTGACCAGGGGACGGCGAGTTCTGGGACATAACCGAGGCAGACGAGATTCCAGACGATGCGAGTGGGGCGACTGTTGAAGCCAGGCGGCAGGCGATTGACAATCTCTTCCCAGGTGGGAGTGGGGAGCCGCTGTCGTCGCTGTCGTTGGCGTTGCATTCTCGCTTGCAATTCGTCGTACGAAATCGTCGACCACTCATCGTCGTCGCTCGCGGCTCGATCGCCAGGGGCTGGCAACTCGGACGTGGGCTGATTCGGCGGCAGGATGGGCGCCGTCTGAAAAGCGTCTGGAGCAAACTCAATGTCGAGCGGAGGGAGCGGCTTGTTCTGTTCTTGCTGGATCCCTAGCCCCAAGAGAAGACGATCCTGGAAGTTGCCGTAGGCGCCCAGCAACACCATGGCGGCGACTTGCCGTTCGCCGTACTGGATTCGGAGTTGTTCGAACAGTTGATCGTCGATCTGTGGAGCGTTTATGGAATGTTCGTGAGCAAACTGCAACGCAAGTTGATCCTGCTGCGGCCAAAGCTCGGGGCCGCCCAAGACCTGTTCGACAGACTGTTCTGACTCGCCCGCCCGCTTCATGTCGGCAATCGCCGCGTTTGTGGAGTAGTCGCAACGATTTGCCATTGCGACAACCAGCCGCATTTTGGCGCGAAGCACTGGCCGCAGGGGGCTTAGCGTTCGCTGGGCATAATCGAGCATCAGCATCGCCGCGGCCGTTCGGGGAAGATGGCGAGCGATCACGTGCGCCCAAGCGGGGAGAGGTAGTCCTGAGCCCTTGATCGCGGGCGGCAGATGTTGCCAAGTTTCGTGGTCATGCATGAGACGGAAGCCCTCCGGATCAACAAACTAAACTCCGGTGGATGAATTGACGCTTGGGGAGGGCAGTGCATCGCTGGACTGCAGGGCCCTGACTTCCTAATGTTGGACGATAGCGCTCGGCAAAATCAACTAGTCTTGTCCTTTCTGGACGCGAGCTCTGAGGCGCGTTGTTTTTCGCGATTCTCCACCGACTGGGTTTCTTGCTGCGCGGTCATGCGGCTATACTCTGACTCTTGCCCAGGTGATCGCGGCTGATGAGCGGGTTCGCATCGACATGACTGGTGCACCATGCAGGCGCGCCGAAGTGAGCGGCGAGTACCCCTTGGGCCCTTCGGTGCATCGATAGCGCAGCGATCGTGGCGCACCGTCCGATCCATCTTGAAAGACGTGCAACTGAGACGTCGTCAAGGCGGTCACCCCCTTCAAATCTGACTCAAAGCTGATTGTCATGCCGAAGCAAAAGCCCCGTCGTCGACTTACTGCAACGCAACGCTCTCGGACCGCCTTACACAAACAGACGACTCGCCTGTCGCTCGAGTATCTCGAAGATCGACGGTTATTGACCAATCGGGTGGTGATTGACTTCACCCCTGACGTGATCACGGGCGAATACTCCGTCGGACGATTCGTGGAACTGTTCAATGGAGCCGCGGTAAATGCTTCGAACCGCTTCTTGGATTACGACGGAGATTCGGTGGTCGATGCCGACGACGCGAAGCTCGCGACCAGGAAGATCGGCGCTCGAGTGTCAGTCCTGCTCAAGGAATTCGCCAGCCTGTCGGACGTCGACCTGGAAGTGGCTTACACGACGAATGTCACGGCGTCGAGTGATCCGGGAGTCGGCGAGTCGCAGCTCGAAATCGGACAGAACTCGTCGTTCAAGAACACCTACGTCATCTATGTCGGCAGCGATGCACCCGCCAGTATTCCCGACGACCTTGGCTTAGCGTACCAAGCGTATCAGGGTGAGAATTCAGAGTTCTACGGCTATGTATTCGCTCGGCCCATTAAGGAGTTTCTCGCAGGGGGCGAGTATCCCTGGAAGCAGACCTCCAAGCTCACTTCGGTCGACTTCACCAACAACATCGCGTTTGGGATTCTTCATGAGTTGGGACACTTGTGGGGACTGGGGCATCTGCGCGATGTCGATTCGACGCCGACCAACATCTACATGCCCAATCAGTATCACCATTTGATGAACTATCCCAAGTTGGCGAACCCCGATTTGGCTCGCTTCTTGAATGACGATACGCACCCGATGGAAGTCGGCACTCCTGAGTTGGGGAGCAGCTATCAAACGGTCAACGCGTGGACGGAAGTGCATGACTCGCTGCGCGAGAATCTGGTGGGCGTCTTCCATCAGGAGACGGTGCCGAACGACGATGTGCAGGCCCCTCCGCCCTATAAGGCCACGTACGGAGACTCGCTGGAATTTGGCGAACCCAACCCGCCGCCGACTCCAGTGACGAATCTACCTGCGGCCTCCCAAGGTTTGCGTGGCACGACGACGGCTAACCAGGTCGCCGCGTCGCTGGAGACAGGCTTCAACACGTTGCGATCCGACTTCTTCGATGACTTCGCCAGCGGCTTGAACCTTCCTGCATCCGCCCTGCCCTTGTTGGACAGTTCGTTGGGAGACTTGCTAGGTCTTCAATCAGCGCTCTCGTCGGCGATTGCGGCGATCAATGTCGATTCGGCGACGACGATGAGCGCCTTGCAGAATCAGTTGTCGTCGGCGGGCTTTACGATCGTCTCAGCGCTGTCGGACGCTCAGTTCTCCGCCGCGCCGGCCAATCAACCTGCCGACTTCATTCGCGCTTCCCGCACCTATTCGTTGGCTCAGATCGTCCGCGCGAGCTCTCTTCAGTCATCGGGCTTGTCGGGATTGAGTGAGTTGGCGAGCGTCGGTCTAGACGGTTCGCTCGACGTGTTGGCGAACATCTACTTCACCATCGCCTTCGGCGTCGACTCGGCGGGCTTCTATCTGGCGCCGGGCAACGGCGTATGGGCGAGCGTCGCGGCGAGCGGCAACATACAGGCGTCGTTGGGCGGAGGGGGCAAAATCGCCGGCAACGCCTCCGTCGGACTCGCCGCCGAGAATTTGTTGGAGACGAACGCCGCGGACGGTCGCGTGCGTCTATCCTCGCTCGCGTCTAATTTCACCGCCTCATCCGATCTTAGGCTCGATGGATCAGCGGGAGTCAGTCTGGATGTCTCGATGCCGATCATTGATACTCGGCAAGTAGCGTTCGGCGGCGTCTGGATCTGGGACCTAGATCCGTCGGCGGGCGCCTTCTCGCTTGACGCGGACGTGTCAGGCTTCAATTCCGAGGAACTGCTCGATTCGCTCGCGGACTTGGCGGCGGCCGGCTTTCAACAGTTGACGTCCGAGGCGTCCACGCTGGCGCGCATGGGTAAGTCGATCCCAATCATTGGCGACGATTTGACCGAGGCGCTCACCCCGATCATCGCCGACACTTTGACGTACAACAATGAGTTGGGGACGGCGCGCAGTTATCTGGCGGATCGCGGCATCTCGATTGTCTCGGTCATCGACCCCATTCATTTCCTGGACGGCTCTTATGCCTCGCAGGATTTGATCCGTTTGGGGTTTGAGCGGACGGTCGCGCCCGCGCCCGTGACGCTCGCCGTCGATTCGACTTGGCGATTCAAATCCAACGGCGTGTCGGCGTCGGCGGATCTCGATGGCTCGTTGACGTTGACGCCCAGTTTGACGTTCGACTTGGAGTTCGGCGTCGACTTGCAGCACGGCGTGTTTCTTGTCGAGGGAGGCGGGATCACGGCCAACCTGCCGGTGAGCGGTCAGTTGTCGGGCCAATTCGACGTGGGATTGCTGACAGGAATTCAGCTTGACGCCGCGGCGTCGTTTTCGACGTCGGCCGCGATCGTTTTGGGAGACTTTGACGGGACGGCCGGCGAAAAGTTGACGATGGGCCAGTTCACGGTCGGCGCCATGCTGAACTCACGGCCTCAGGCGGCCGATCCGTCGGGTCAGTTCACGTTGGATGTGGAGTTAACGGCCGACACGCCCTTGAACGATCTGCCGGTGATCGGCAAATACTTGGACGATGCGCTTAGCTGGAGCGGCATGATCCAGTACAACGTCGACTCGGGAGTGGCTGAATACACCATCGACGAAAACAACTTGCCGAACTTCGCGAACTTGAAGCAGGAGTTGCAGGATGAGTTCTTGGTGTTGGTCGATCAGTACAATCCCCTGCCGCAGAACTTCCGCGACTTCCTGACGATGGACATCGGTTTCTTCGGCGACCAGTCGCTGGCCGACTTGATGGGGCTAAGCGACGTCGAGGTGTTCATCAATCCGCGGGCCTATATGGGACGACCGGCGGAGGAGGCGAATCAAGAGGAGGGCGACGAGTTCGTTCGCTTGAATTACGACTTCGCCACTCCGACCAGCGTGATCAATCTGTTGCTGGGGAAGCCGGCCGATTTGTTCTCGCTGGATATTGAGAAGGAGTTCGAGGGGATCGACGAGTCGATTCCCGTGATCCCTGAGACGGTGATGGCGACTTACTTCGGAATCGTCAACCTTACGGGCGAAGTGAATCTCGTTTACAGCATCGGCGCTCTGCTGGACGTTCGCGTGGGATTGGATACGTCCGGCTTCTATTTGGCGGACGAGCCGGATGTCGATGTGTTCAGCGTGGTGGGATCGATTGGCGCCGAGATAATCATCGAGGGGGACTTGGTTGGCGTCGATTTTGCGCGAGTCACGGGCGAAGCGTCTCTGGTCGCGACAGGCGGAGTCGACGTGGTGTCGCCCGATCCATTGAACCCGAAAATTCGCGGGAACCAACTTTATCACGACGGCAAAATCGACACCACGCTATTGGAATTCGGACTGGCGCTCGACCTGAACGTCACGGTCAAGGGCGAGGTCGGCGTATTGGCATTCAACAACCTCTCGTTCTCGACCGAAGAGTACAAGATTCTGAGTCATCGGTTGTACGAGATTCGAGTGGGAGGCAGGCAGGTCGATACGTCGCGTTTCGAGGGCATGCGCGAGGACATGCAGCGGCGAGTGAGCCAGATCGTCGCTTGCTCGGTGGCCGTCGCCTTTCCCAATCCAGTGACCATCGTCATGTGCGGGATTACCTTGGCGCCAGACATCGCCGTGATGGTGGACAAGGCGGTGGACTGGGTGGAAGACCGGTGGGATGAAACCGTCGCGTCTGCGGAGAAACTGGGAGCGGCAGCTGCGGCCGAAGCCCAGCGCATTGCCGACGACGTCCTGGAGTTCGGCCAAAAGATCGGCGCGGGGATCGTGGCGGCGGCGGGCAAGCTAGGTGAATCGATCGACGAACTGAAAACTGTTTTCGGCAAAGGGGAATGGGAGTCGATCGACCCGGAACCTCGCGCGCCGACGTTTACCACCGAGGTGGTGGGAAGCACTCTGTATGTCAACTGGCTGGAGAGTCATCGAGCGGGGAGAAACTTGCGAGCTGACGAGGGGGTTTGGAATATACCCTTGTCGGAAGGATACGCGACGCCAGTCATCGGTGTATCGCCCAACGGTTGGTTGGCGTTGCCTGACGGCCGTCGCTTCTCGGTGTTGGAAGATGACCTGACAACCGCCGGTTTCGGCGATGACGTCTTCGTCGAGGGTTCGGAATCAAAGGTTTATGTCGAAACTCAGGTGGAGATTCCCCTGCTGGGTCTTCAGACCGTGTTGACGGCGATTCCTGAGTACTACACGGTGCGGTGGAACGCGACGAACAAGCGCGACCAAAGCGACGTGAACTTCGCGGCCGAGGTGTATCACGATGGTCGAGTCGCTTACAAGTATGGTGAGGGGAATACAAACCTAACGCCAAGAGTCGGCGTGACGTATCAGGGTGTGTTTTTTCCCGCAGCGAGTCATGACGGTCAAGAATCATTGACGAATGCGCCGTCGCTACGCTATGGGATCGATGTGGCGCCGCCCACGGTGAATCCATTCGATTCGCTCGTTGTCACCCCCAGTTACAACTTGCTGGATCAAGACGACGACCAAGCCGCGGCGTTTCAAGTGGTTCTGCAGGACGGACAGTATGTGATCGACGCGCCTGATTTTGTGACGGAAGAAGCGATCGCCTTTCGCAAATACGATTGCATCGATGGTTGTGACAAAGAGTACCGATATACGGACATTCAACAGCCGAATCGCGCGTCCGTTCCAGCGGCTGGCATCACGCAAATCATCATCAGCGGTTCGAATCGCAGTGACCAGATCAGCGTCGATGCGAGCGTACCGGTCGGGGTTGCCATCTACGGTCTTGGCGGAGATGACTTGCTAATTGGCGGCGGCGGTCCCGATACGTTGGTCGGCGGCACGGGCAATGACCGCTTGCTGGGAGGCGCTGGGAACGACGAATTACAAGGCGGTGTTGGCGACGATCAGCTTTACGGCGGGCTGGGGAACGATACCTATTACGCAGGCGATGACCAGGACTATCTCAGCGAAGAAGTGTTGGGGGCGGTCGGTGATCGGTCCGCCGAATTCAACGTCATGCACGGAGAAGCGGGCGATGACAGTCTGATCGGATCGCCTGGCGTCGATCAGATGCATGGCGGCGCGGGCGTCGACTATATGATCGGCGGCGCGGGCGCCGATGTTCTGACAGGCGACTCGAACCTGTTCGTCTATGTGGTTGCGTTCGAGTCGGATTACCTGGAGGGAGGCGAGGGGAACGACACGATCACGGGCGGCGTGGGCGAGGACATGATGGTTGGCGGCGGCGGCGACGACGTACTGCATGGCGGCGCCGATGCCGACCAATTGTATGGTGATGACGTCGACGGACTCCGCTCTGGCGCCGATACTCTGCACGGCGATGATGGCGACGACGTCCTGCACGGCGGCGGCGGCGCGGATGAGCTGTACGGCGGTCGCGGCGCCGACATCTTGCGAGGCAACGGAGGCGCCGACTTGTTAGTCGGTGCTCTGTTGGAGAACTACGAAGCGACGGGAGACGGCAACGACGCGTTGTACGGCGGCGAAGGCAATGATCGCCTGTACGGCGGGCCTAGCGGCCCATCGCTGCGACGCTTTCGCGGACAGAGTGATTCGATCGCCTACGACCTGCTGGATGGCGGTGAAAACGACGATCACCTTTATGGCGGAACAGGCCCCGACGACCTCACAGGCGGCGTGGGCGTCGACTATCTGGAGGGCGGGACCGGCGAGGATACGCTGGTCGGCAGCTCGGGCGCTGACACGCTAATCGGCGGCGACCAGAACGACCATCTCTTCGGCAGCGCGTCGCCGAATGGCATGAACGGTTCGCATCTCGATGGCGGCTCGGGCAATGACATTCTGCTCGGCAGTTCGGCCGGCGATATGCTGATCGGCGGAGCGGGCGCGGATCAGATCAGCAGCTTGCAGGGAAATGACTTCGCCTATGGCCACACCGAGTCGGGGGCGGGGGATGATCTCGCCGCGGATCTGATTTACGGCGACGATGGCAACGACGAATTGCATGGTCATGGCGGCGATGACGAACTGCATGGCGGCGAAGGGGCCGACCAACTGGTGGGCGGTGCTGGTCATGACCGGATGTTCGGAGACGGCGGCAACGACGAATTGGAAGGAGGCGAAGGTAACGACCTAATGCACGGCGACGCCGACAACGACCTCCTGGATGGCGGCGCGGGCAACGACCAGATGTTCGGCGGCGAAGGCAACGATCAATTGGATGGAGGCGCCGACCATGATCAGATGTCTGGGGACGACGGCAACGATCAACTGGTCGGCGGCACGGGCAACGACCATATGTCCGGCGGTGCAGGCAACGATCAGCTGGCTGGCGGCGCCGACAACGATCTCATGCTCGGAAATGACGGAGCGGACGCCTTGGACGGTGGGGCGGGCGCTGATCGGATCGAAGGAGGCGCGGGCGACGATGTGCTGATCGGCGGAACCGAGAACGACCAACTATTCGGCGACGCTGGCAATGATCAACTGGATGGCGGCGCCAGCGCCGACGAAATGTACGGCGGCGACGGCGATGACGTGCTGGAAGGGTTTGCGGGAGTCGACACCCTGTTTGGCGGCGATGGCATCGATCGACTGTACGGGCATCAAGCCAGCGGCGTGGGGGACGATGGCGCCGCCGACACGTTGCACGGCGACGCCGGATACGATCGTCTGCATGGCCAGGGCGGCGACGATCTGTTGGTTGGCGGATACGGAGACGACGATCTCTGGGGCGGAAGCGGCAAAGATCGACTATTCGGCGAACTGCTGGTCGACGCCCAGCATCCGCTGGAAGGCGCCGACAATCTATATGGAGAGACAGGCGACGATGAACTCCACGGCGGCGGCGGCGACGATTTCTTGGACGGAGGCGACGGCCACGACCAACTGAACGGTGGACGCGGCGCGGATCGAATTGAAGCGGGCGCCGGGGACGACGATATCTGGGGCGGCGAAGGGAACGATCAGGTCTTCGCGGGCGCGGGCTTCGACGAAGCGTGGGGCGACGACGGAGACGATTACCTGGAGGGCGGCGATGATCGCGACACTCTCCGCGGCGGCGCGGGGAACGATTACTTGTTCGCGGGTGCTGGTCTTGGCGAAGTGCTGTATGGCGACGCAGGCGACGATATCCTGATCGGCTCGGACGATGGCGCCGACACGGATCCCGATTTCTTCGACGCTCTGTTGTTCGGCGATCGACTCGATGGCGGCTCGGGCAACGATCGCATCTATGCGTTGGCGGGCGCCGACTTGATCCTTGGCGGCGATGGCGACGACACGATCGACTCGGGCCTTGGCGCCGACCTCGTTCAGGCCGGAACAGGCGACGATGTCGTGTTCGCGGGTCGTGGTCTGGGCGACGTAATCCATGGAGAAGCGGGCGACGATACGCTGTACGGCTCCAACGAAACGCCCGATCAGTTGTTCGGCGGTCCGGGAATCGATCGCCTGTACGGACAAGCGGGCGCGGACGTCTTGTCTGGCGGCGATGGCGACGACTGGCTGGATGGAGGCGCCGACGCCGATACGCTCGATGGCGACGCAGGCGACGATGAACTGATCGGCGGCGGCGGCGAAGGCGACCTGCTCCGCGGCGGAGCGGGTGATGATGTGTTGCGCGGTTCGGACGACGGCGGCGATCGGCTGGAAGGAGGCGCCGGTCGCGATCGTCTCTTGGGCGGCGGCGGCAACGACGAACTGCGCGGCGGCGAAGGAGACGACTTTCTCGAAGGCAACGCGGGCGACGATCTGTTGGCGGGCGATGCTGGGGCCGATCTCTTGGTAGGCGGCGCCGGACATGATCAACTGTACGGACATCGACCCGAGGGGGACGCAGATGACGCAGCAGTCGATCAGTTGTACGGCGATCAGGGGACGAACGATAACGAAGCGGGATCGGGCCGCGATCGATTGTTTGGCCAAGGAGGCGCCGACCTGTTGTTTGGCGAAGGGGACGACGACCTGCTGGATGCGGGTGCGAGCGTTGGGGACCAGTTGAACTATGGCTCCGGCGAGAGCGCGACGCCTGCCAACTTCGTTCCCCCCACTCCCACGCCGCCGCCCGCCTTGTCGCCAGCGCCGCCTGCTTTGATCAACACCGCCGCCGACCTGCCCGCGGGCTCGGCGGGCCGCGGCCGATGGAGCGACTTGTTTGGGTCCGCGACCCATGATGGTCTGAGCGGCGACGCGGCGGTGATGTCTTTCGAACCATCGATCGTGGCGGGGACCAACGGAACCTATGTGGCGTGGGCCGACGCGCGACACGGCAACTTCGAAATCTATGTTGCCCGATTGGGCGCGGCGGGTTGGGAACAACTGGCTGGCAGCGCCTCGGGCGGCGGCGTCAGCAACACGACCGGCTCGTCGCGTCGCCCGCGGTTGGCTATCGACTCCCTCGGCCAGCCCGTGGTCGTGTGGACCGAGTTTCAGAATGGCCAATCGAACATTTTCGCGCGACGCTGGGATGCAGCGGCGCCTGGAGGAGGCGCGTGGGTCGAACTCGCCGGCTCCGCGACGGGCGGCGGCCTGAGCAATACCGGCGCGGCCGACTCGCCGCATATCATCCGCACCGACGCCGGCTTGCTGGTCGCGTGGCTCGATCGATCCGCGGGACCCGCCAACGTCTATGCGCGCACGTTCAATGGCAGTACCTGGACAACCTCCGGCGGAGCGGCGTCCGGCAGTGGGATCACTGGATCGACAGTTGGCGTGGGACATTTTTCGGTCGCCGCTCGCACGGGTCGCACGGCGATTGTGTGGAGCGAAGTGGTGGGCGGGCGATCTCAGATTCGGCTCCGCGAGTCGACGGGCGGCGCCTGGAACGAACTGGCCGGGTCGGCGACGGGAACCGGGATCAGCGGTACGGCCGGATCGGCTCTTTCGCCCACGGCCGCTTATCTTGGTTCCGAATTGTTCGTGGCGTGGTCGGACGATTCGGCGCTCGAAACTCCGGGCGCCGAAGTCTACGCGGTGCGCTTCAATGGTCTGAATTGGTCTCCGGCTGGAGCGGGCGCCCAAAGCGGCGGCGGCGTGTCTCGATCCAGCGGCAACGCGGTCGAACCACAACTGGTGTCGGCGAGCGGGCGGTTGGAACTGCACTGGATCGACGATCGGGCGCAGAGTCGCACGGGCGAAGGTCGCACGCTCGCCGTGCGTCTTTGGTCTGGATCGCAATTCATCGAAGAACTTCTCGGCGATGCCACAGGCTCGGGAACCGGGCGATCGGCCGAGGGAGTTCGCAGTCTGGCGGCCGCCATGGATGCCAGCGGCCGGTCGTCGGTCGCATGGTTCGCTTCCTCATCGACCCAAGCTGAGGTATTTGCCCGCGGCACGGTCCGCTCAATCACTGAAGCAGCACGGGGCTTTGTCGCCACGGGCGCCGTCGGGGAGACGTTGCAGGATATTCTGGACGCCGAAGATCTCGAACCGGGCGACACCATTGTGGTTCGCGGCGGCGGGCATCACGGCCCTGTCGTCGTTGGAGCAGCAGACTCGGGCGTGACGATTGTAGGCGACGCGAACTCGCTGATCGATGGCTCGTTCGTCATCAACAATGCGACAGACGTGCAGGTACAGGGACTGACCGTACTAGGCTCGTTCTCGGCGAGTTCATCGCCGCGATTCGCCCTTTTCGACTCCCAGGTTGCCTCGTTGAGTATTGGAGGCGGGGAAGATGGCTTGGTTCGAGGAGTCGTCGTGGAAGGCTCGACATCGGTCGCCAGTGAGCACTCTTTGGCAATCGATGATCTGACCACATCGTCGCTCTTCATCAATGCGGGCGTGGTCGATATCGCGGTACGCGCCAGTCGCGTCGGCGAGCTACGCCTGAATGGAATGGCTGAGGGTCAGATTGTCGGCAACGACATCGAGACGCTCCGCATCCTCGCTTCCTTCTCGGGTCCCATCAGCGGCAACAGCATTCACGGCGGCGAGACGGGAGTCGTCTACTCGGCCGCTGCGAATCTCTTCGACAACCGCATCCACGGCAATGAAGTGGGCGTTCTCGTCGACATTGCTCAATCGTCACTAGGGCTAGGCTTCGTCAATCCAGGATCGACGAACGAGATCTACGGGAATGCCGTGGGCGTGGAGATTGTGCAAGGAAGACTGCAAAACCAGCACATTTTCTTGAACAGCACGGGCGTCGTCAGCAGTGTGGGATTGGTCGGCGACGATCTGGAACTCGCCAACGTGATCGAACGCAACTCGGTGGGAGCGAGGGTCGCCGGGGCGATTCAGTTCAATCGATTCTCGCGGAATGGCATCGCGATCATCGCGTCGGATCGGCAGACGATTGCACACAACACGTTCGATCTGAATCTTGGAGTGGGAATCCAGGTGGATGGCCGGGAGGACGTGCGCATTCTGCAGAACTCGTTCTACGCCGCCGTAGGCGATAACGTCCGAGTGGTCGGCGGGAGCCGCGAGGTTGAATTGCGAGGCAACTCGCTGTGGACCGACGGCGGCTACGACATCTATGTCAGCGACGACAGTCGACAAGGGTTCTTTAGCGACTACAACGCGTTGCATGCGCGGGCCGGCGGAAAGCTGGTCCACTGGATTTTCGATTTCACCGATTTGTTGGATTGGCAGGCCGACGTGGCTCAGTTCGACATGAACTCGATCGGCACGACGGTGGTGAATCCCGCTTGGGCGACGCCCGCTTATTTGGCGAAGTCGTTCGGCGATCTGCGAGTATTCGCACCGTTGGCTCGACAACGCGGAAGCAGTCCGACGATTGATGCGTCCGACTTGCTGCTTGATCAGGTCCATTACTCGGGCGCCTTGAATCTGCTGGTGAACCCGAGCTTCGAGAATGGAGCGACGAGTTGGGTGACTGGTCCGACCGTGGGTTCGGGGTCGTCAACGGCGCCGGCGTATGAAGGAACGAAGCATCTGACGGGCGGCGAAACGGCGGTGTTCGAGGCGAAACAGACGGTCGATCTCGTGTCGGCCGGTTTCACGCCCACGCAGTTGGATTCGGGCGACTTGACGCTCGCATTCGGCGGCCGTATCCGCACGCGGGACGAAGCGATCCGCGACTACGGTCAGTTGCGTCTGGTCTTCTTGAACGCCGCGCAGGAAACGATCGCGACCATTTCGCCGCGGACCTCCGACGAATCCGAGCGGTGGGAGTTGTCGGGAGGGCGAGTCGCCATTCCGGCGGGCGCCCGCGGCGTACGATTTGAATTCACGGGGACGCGACGATCGGGGACGACGAACGATGCGGCGCTCGACAACGCCTTCGTCTACGTCTATTCCGAATCGTACTCGCCTGATATCGGAGCTTGGGGGGCGACGGTTGGCGATGTGGTCGCCGCGGCGCCTGCTCATCTCGATATGATTTATCCCGACCTGTACACCGATTGGGAACGAGATGTACCGCATGATATTCGTTGGCGCTCGGTCGGGAATTCCATCGACTCGCAAGTTCGCATCGACTTGTATCAAGATGGTCCCGGAGGACCGACGCTGCTGACGAACATTGCGACCGCGACCGATGACGATGGTTCATTCAGTTGGACGCCCGCGAACGACGCCATCCCTTACGGCGCCCGCGGCCTGCGCGTGCAAGTAACTTCGCTCGACAATCCAATGATCTATACTCGGAGCGTCGAACCGTTTGTCGTGCCCGAGAACACGACGACCTTCTTCGCGAACGACCGCAGTACGACGAACGACGAATACACGACAGCCGTCGGCGACAATCGAAACAGCGGCAAGCTGGCGTCCCAGCCCAAACCATCGCCCGCGCATCTGCTGCGCACCTACTCGCTGGGCCCCACGCATGAACTGCGAGTAGACACGGGGGCGTACGACCTGTTCGAGGCGATCGTACTGTCAGGCGCGGGAACCGGCAGCGACGACGAGGGCTTTGTTTTCACCGGACCCACCTCGTCCACTCGCACCGCCTTGTTGCGGCACGCGTTGCCATCCAGTCGATCCGTGCTGGAATTGGACGACGCCGACTTCGTCACACTGGCCCATATGACTTTGCAAAGCGGCACTCGCGGACTGTGGGCCTACAATGGAAGCACGAGTTTCACCGGTCGCTACTTGACGATCCCTTCGCCCACCGACGCGGGCGTCTACTTGGAAGGCGGTTCGTCCGCCGTATCGCTCGATCATCTGGTAATCACCAACAGCGGCGGACATGGAGTGTTTGTTGAAGGGACGCTGGGGAGTCTGACCAACAGCATTGTGTCGGGAAGCCGCGGCGACGGCGTGCTATTGATTGAGCCGGGCACGACCGCCATCGAGCGGAACGAGATCTTCGAGAACCTGGGCAACGGCATCACGGTCCGTAACCACGGAGTGGGAACGTTGACCACGATCGGCGGACTCAATCTATCGGCGGCGCTGGGCAATCGCGTTCACGATAATCTTGGCCACGGGATCGACGCGGATGGACAAGTCGTTGTCGCGGGCAACACGGTCTGGGGGCATCAAAGCACGGACGCCGCGGGCGTGTTGGTCGGGGGGAGTGCATCGGCTGCTCGCAACGTGAGCTACTCGAACTACCAAGGCATCCGAGCCGGACTGCTGGCGGGCGAAATCGTTGAGAACCGTGTTTATCGCAATACGGCGGCGGGCATCTTGCTGGACGCTGGCGCCGTCGTGCGAGGCAACGTCTCCTACTCGAATGCTCACGGTCTGCTGATGAATTCGTCCTATTTCAGCGTACCGGTCGAGTTGACGAACAATCTGATCTATGCGAACACGACCTCGGGCGTGGAACTTGGGCACGCGGCGGGCGGCGCGACGATCCAAAACAATACCATCGTCCAACCGGTGGGCAACGCACTCGCTTTGCTGGACCATTCAAGCAACGTGGCGGTGCACAATAATATTCTCTCGGTCGACTCGGGCTTCGCGCTCTGGGTCTCGTCCGATAGTCAAGTGGGATTCACCAGCGACTTTAATCTGTACCATACAACCGGCTCGGGCAAAGTCGCTCGCTGGCAGAACAGCTCTCGGCCGACTCTGGCCGCATGGCAGGCGGCGGCGCTGCAAGATCTGAATGGTTTGAGTCAGAATCCGGCGTTTGTCGACGCGGATGGCGCCGATGGCGTGCTGGGTTACGTTTCGCCCGTCGCGGATGGACGCGACGATGATTTCCATGAGCGGAGCGTCGACGGCAGTTTCCATGGCGGGTCGCTTGCTCCGGTAATCAGTGCGACCACCGGCCTGCCGGTCTTTCCCGCGTTCACATTGACCAGCGATCCGGTCGCTTCGCCTGCCATCGATCGTGGTCGTGCGAGTGACTCGGCGGTGTTCGAGCCATCTCCCAACGGCGGCTTCATCAATCTCGGCGCCTATGGCGGAACCGCTCAGGCATCGCTTAGCCCCCTGGAGTTCGTGACCGTTTTCCGGCCGGATGGTATGGAGAGTTGGCCCGCCGAGCAGACATTTGCGGTGCGTTGGCGAGCGAGCGACTTCACCGGGACAGCCGATATCGAGTTATTGGTTGACAACGGCGCGGGAGGGTTTACGGCGGTCGACTTGTTGGCCGACGATACGGAGAACGACGGCGAGTTCCTGTGGACGATCCCGGCGAATATCGTTCCCGGTGCGTATTACTTGAGCGTCACTACTTCCAACGGAGGACTGACGGATCGCAGCAATGCGGCGTTTACGATCAGCGGGCCGGTGTCGGCTTATTATGTGAACATCGCGGACGACTCCGATTTGGGCGACAACGAGTACACGACGGCGGCCGGGGTCGACGGCAACGACGGTCTTACGCCCGCCACGCCCATGGCATCGCTCGCCGCGCTGCTGGCCGCCTATGATCTGGAGCCGGGCGATATCGTTTACGTCGATTCCGGTCGTTACGAACTCTCCGCGAATATTGGATTGGAAGAGGACGACTCGGGAGTACACATTCAAGGACCGACAGGCGCGGGGCGAGAAGCGGTGTTCGACCGCGGCAACTCGGCGTTGGGAAGTTATGTTTTCGAGCTTCTCGGCGCGGACGACGTCGAGTTGGATCATTTAGCGATCACGGGCGCGTCGATCGGCGTCTATGCGGCGCGCGACATGGGCAGCGAGCGTTTTACGTTGCGTAATAGTCGCCTCTTCGGCCAAGGAGACGAGGCGAATTCCTTTGGCGGCGGCGTGGACATTGGATCGGGTAATTCTCAGGCTGCGATCATCGACAACGTCGTTCACGACAACAAATCGTTTGGCGTACAGTTGGACGGTCAGGGCGGGATCGTGCAAGGCAACCGAGTGTTCGGGAACAACACGGGGATTGTCGCTAACTGGACAGGCCTGTTGGACGCCACTCGTCGAATTGTCGACAACATCGTTTTCGACAACGAGTCGATCGGCATCTCAGCTAGTTCTGCCGACGTGATCATCGAAGATAACTCGGTCTACGGGCAGAGTTCTTTTCCTGGATCGACTGGCATTCGCAGTTCGGACGCGACGGTGCGAGCCAATCGCGTCTTCGGCAACTCATACGGTATCATCGCCGATGGCCTTGAAAGCCAGTTCGAGAACAACCGCATTTACGATAACTCGGTCGGGATTCACATCAGTTGGGGCGTCGATCTGCTGGGGAACTTCGTCTATTCGAATGATACCGGCGTCGAAGCGGGAGACGTGGGAACTGGCTATTTTGGCCGGATTGCCAACAATCTGTTGTACGACAATCAGTTGGTCTCGCTAATGTTGCGGGGCGCTCGCGCGGGAACCCAGGTGCTTAACAATACATTCCGCCAGTCGGCCGGGGATGCGCTGCGAGTGGAATCGCAGTCGGCGGGTGTGCGAGTGACGAACAACATCTTTTGGGTCGACGGCGCCGACGCGATCGACATGGCCAATGATAGTCAGACTGGTTTTCAGAGCGACTACAATTTGTATCGAGTCGTCGGAAGCGGACGAGTCGCTCGCTGGGGAGGCGCCGAGTACGCTTCGCTCAACGACTTCGCCAACGATGTCGGGCAAGATCCCCATAGCTACTCGGTGGATCCCCAGTTCGTGGACGTCGATGGCGCGGACAATGGGCTGGGCTTCCGCGCCGCCAGCATCGGGGCAGAGTTCGATGTCAACGATTCGGGACCGAACTTTGTCACGACAGGTTTCTGGTACGCGCTGCAGGGCGGCCTCAACGGCTTCCATGAAACGGGATCGACGGCGGGGCAGGCGTCGATCACCTTCGGACCGTTTGAAGTCAATGATCTCGATACGGGCGACTTCAGTTACTCGGCGAATTGGCCCACTTTCCCGGGACTTGGCACTGCTGCTTTTGGAGTCACTTCCTCCGGGCCGATCAGCGCGGAATTGGTGGGCGATGCCTATGTCGAGCAGGCCAACACGATTTCCACCTCGGGCGCCATCACCTACTCGGCCTATGATCAGGGAGAAGCGACGATCACGTTGACGATGTCGGGAGCGATGCTCTTCTTGGAATCCCTGGCCGGACCAGGTGCTTCGGAAACCGTGCTGTCGGAAGAGTGGCGCAACGGGTATGTAGCGGGCGACCTGCATCGAGTGCATGACGCGTTGGGCGACGAGTCAGCGGAGTGGACCATCGGCGGTCTGACGCCGGGCGAAACCTACGCGCTGCACGCTCTATGGCAGCCGTTCAACGATCTGGGACTTCAGGTGCGTTACGAAGTGTGGGATGGCGACACGATCGTCGGCATGCGTTATCTGAATCAGTCGGAGCATCCGTCGTCTCCCAGCAACTTGCGACAGGGACTCGACAACCTGGGTTACTACCGCGCCGTAAACTCGGAGTTCCGCGTAAAGATGCGCGGCGAGGCGGGGACGCACTTCATGGCCGACGCGGTTCAAGTGCGACCAATCGCCGGAGATCGCGGCGAAGACGACAATTTCCATGTGGCGAGTTCTTCGCCCGCGATTGATTATGGCGATCCGCGAGCTTATTACCTGGGCGAACGTCTTCCCAATGGCGCTCGAACGAACATCGGTTACGACGGCAATACGGCTGACGCGGCGGTCAGCTTCATTCAGACGTTGCAAGTCCAGACTCCCAACGGCGGCGAGAAGATTGAAGCGGGCAGTTTGTTGCAAGTCGATTGGATCTCGTCGGGAGTCGTCGCCCAACAGCCGGTGGCCTTGATCAATGTCGGCGGCGAAACCATCGACAACTGGCTGTTCGACGATTACTCGACCGAATCGTGGTCCACGGACGTGATTCCCGCTCAGCAGGCGTTACAGTTGCCGGCCGCGTCGGTCGCCGCGCCGTCAGACGTCTATCGTTCCTACCGCATGGCGCAGTTTGGCGACGGCCAACAACTGTCGTATCACTTGCCCGTGCCGGATGGGGAATATACGGTCCGCTTGCATTTTGTCGAACCGAATACCTTGTCGCCGGGCGACCGAGTGTTCGATATTCAGTTGCAAGGCGAGACGCGAGTCGATGATTACGATATCGTCGCGGCCACGGGTGGATCGGCGATTGTAGACATTCAGAGTTTTACGGTGACCGCGACCGGCGGCGCGGGAATAACGCTTGATCTTGTCAATGGCGAGTCGTTCTACCCGGCCCTGCTGTCGGCGCTGGAAGTCTCCGCCGCGAATCCCGCGGGCGTCGCCAATCCGGTTGCTGATGTTGACTTATCGCTAGACGGGGGCGAAAGCTGGACGACCATTGCGACCAGCGTGCCGTTGGATCGCTATGGACGGGGATCGGTCACTTGGGTGATTCCCGCGCAAACGCAGTCCGACGGACCCGCCGCGTTGACTCGCGTTCGCTACGCAGGCAGGCAAGATTCATCCGACCAACCTTTCACCATCACCAATGGCGGCGCCAGTTACTATGTGAACATCGCGGGGGACGGCGATTTCTCGGACAACGAGTATACGACCGCCGCGGGCGATGATGCGAACGACGGTAAGTCGCCTGACCGTCCCATGGCTTCCTTGGGAGCGCTGCTGAGAGCCTACGATCTGGAGCCCGGCGACACAATCTTTGTCGATTCGGGAGTCTACTCGCTACGCACGAATCTCTTGTTGACGCCGAACGATTCTGGAGTCGTCATCCAAGGTCCCGTGAATGGTTCGCACGCGGCCGTCTTCGATCGCGGCAATCGGACGACTAGCGCCTACGCGTTTGAGTTCGCGGGCGCCGACGACGTCACTCTGTCGAACTTGACGATCACTGGCGCCCGTATCGGCATTTTCGCGGGCGTCGGCGCCGATAGCGATCGCCTGCTCATCCGGTCGAACGTCATTGAAGACGTGGGCGACGTAGAAGCGTTTGCCGGCGCCGGCATTCAGATCGAAATCTCGAATGACGACGCGGTGATCGAGGACAACGACGTGCGAGACGCTGGGTGGTACGGCATCACTTTGTCGGGCGCCGGCGGCGAGGCGCGACAGAATCGGATTTCGATGAACCGCGTTGGAATCGATTTGCCATGGAATGGCGACAACCTCGAGTTGCGCCTGGCGATCGACAACACCATCTTCGATAACTTGGACGTCGGTGTGAGTGCCAGCGACAACGATGTGCGAATCGAAGGAAACCGGGTGTATGGTCACCAGGGAATCGCCTCGGTTGGCATCAATGTGTATGACGCGATGGTCGTCGGGAATACCGTATACGACAACACACTGGGTATTCGCTCCAGCGGCTTCTTGGGCGCGGCGTCGAACAACCGCGTGTTCCACAATACGATCGGCATATCGGCCTTGAACGGGACGACCATCGCCGACAATCGAGTCTACTCGAACAGCTTGGGTTTGGAGACCATCGATTCACCAAACGCCCAATTCTTCGGGGCGATTCGCAACAACCTTGTCTACGCGAATACGACCGTAGGAATTCAACTCCGGCGGACAATCGGCGGCGCCGAAGTAACCAACAACACGGTGTACCAACCGACGGGCGATGCCATCCGCGTGGAAATGGTCGCGACCGACCTACGCTTGCGCAACAACGTGCTGGTGGTCGGCGGCGGGTATGCGTTGTCGGTCGATACCGACAGTCAGACGAATTTCGACAGCGATTACAACCTGTTCCACATCACGGGCAGCGGAAAACTTGGCCGATGGCAGTCCGTCGACTTTACGACGCTCGACGAGTGGGCTCGACGCCTAGGAAACGATCGCCATGGCTTGACGGCCAATCCACTGTTTGTCGATGTCGACGGCGCCGACGGACTGCTCGGATTTGTCGGCGGCGTGGATCGGGGAAGCGACGATAACTTCAGTGTGTCGGCGGGGGCCCCGCTCATCGACCGAGCCGATCCGACGACTCCCGCGTGGGCCGAACCGGCGCCGAACGGTGGGCGAGCGAATCTTGGCGCGGATGGCGCGACGAACCGCGCCGCGATCTCGCCGTCGACCCCACTGGTCACGTTGACGACGCCTAGCACGTACAACAAAGTTGAAGCAGGCGAGTCAACGGTTGTGCGCTGGACGTCGGATAGCGTTACATCAGTCCAGCCTGTCGCGCTGATCAATGCGGGCGGCGTTAATGTGGCCGACGCAACTGCGCTGGTCTGGTTGGCCGACCATTTTGCCGCGGGTTCGCCGTCCCGTGGAACGGTCGTGGGACCGCTAGATCTCAGCGGCGCGGCCCATGCGGCGCCGGAAGGCGTCTATCGTTCGTACCTCGAGAGCAATGGCGTCGATCCACGCATCGCCTATTACCTGCCGCTCGCGGACGGCCAATACGAAGTGAGGTTGCATTTCATCGAGCCTTGGGTGACCGAGAGCGGCAGGCGATTGCTCGACGTCAGCTTGCAAGGCGAAACTCGGCTGGAATCCTGGGATCTCTTTGCCGCCGCGGGCTCGACCAATAAGGCCGTTGTGCGCGAGTTTTCGACGAGTGTGGCGAACGGCGCGGGGTTATCGCTCGACATAATCGGCCGCGCGGACTACGGCGCCGTGCTATCGGGGATTGAAGTACGTCGAGTGAATCCGCTGGGACTTCCCGCGGCTGTCGCCGACTTAGATGTTTCGCTGGACGCGGGCGTCACCTGGACTCGGCTCGCTGACAACGTTCCCTTGGATCGCAACGGCGTCGGTCAGTTTGTGTGGAATGTTCCCGCGAACTGGCAGTCAGATACGGCAGTGCTGCGAGTTGCAGTCGATGGGACATCCGCGGTCGATCTCTCGGACTCGCCCTTCCAAATCGCGCCTGCGGGGAACACGTTCTATGTTAATGACGGTTCCACGGTGGGCGATGTATTTGCAACGGCTGCTGGGAATGACGCCTTTCACGGTAAGTCGCCCGCGAAGCCCATGCGGGATCTCTACTCGCTGCTCAGCAGCTACGATTTGGAACCAGGCGACGTTATCTATGTCGACGCGGGCCAATACGAGGCGTTGCGTCGCATCACGATCGACGAGAGCGATTCGGGCGTCCGCATTGTCGGCGCAAGCGTCCAGGCGACGATCCTCAATCGCAACTGGAATGGGCCGCAAGCGGGTGAACTGTTTGATATCGTCGGCGCCGATGATTTGTCGATCGAACAGTTGTCCATGACTGGTGCACACTGGGCTGTGCGGGTGCGAACGGAGTCGCATAGCGACCGACTGCAATTGCGGAATAATCAGGTTTACGGCAATCTTCAAGGCGGCGTTGAGATCGGCGTGGGCAATGCCGATGCGAATCTGGAACGCAACCGTGTGTTTGATAACGGCGATGGGGTTAACGCGAGCTATGGAATCAGCGTCGCGGGAGCTGGCGTTCGCATTCTGGGGAACGATGTCTTTGGCAACGATTACGGCATCCATGCCAGTCTGCCAGGAGGCAATGCCACGGGCGAAATCGTCGACAACATCGTCCACGACAACCAGCAGATTGGGATCTACGCCTATCAGTCGGCGACCATCGTTGGCAACCGCGTATACAACCAACGCAATACCGCGGGGACGGCGATTGGAGTTTATGCGGACAGCGTCGAACTTCGCGGCAACGTCATCTATTCGAACGATGTGGGAGTCGAAGGAGCGGGTGGTCGCGACACGACTCTGATCGTCGAGAACCGTTTGTTCGACAACGGCGTAGGCGTTCTGACAAGATTTGGTTCGGCCACGATCGCGCGAAATCAAATCTACTCGAATTCGCTCGGGTTGCGTTTAGGTGTCTCCAATTCGAGCACCCAGGTCAGTCCCTCAGCGTCGAACAACCTGTTGTACGACAACAGCAACGGGGGTGTGCGAGTTGAAGCCGGGTTCGACGTCGAATTGGTGAACAACACGATCGTTCAGACGGTTGGCGACGCCATTCGCATTGAAGGAATGAGTCGCGGGACGCGGTTGGTGAATAACGTGTTGTGGGTCGAGGCGGGGTATGCAATCTCAGTCGCCGCGAATAGTCAAGAAGAATTCCACAGCGATTACAACCAGTTCCTCCAAGGGAGCGACCCCAACGCTCGCATCGGCCTGTGGAACGACGAGCCCTTCGATCTGCTGGCTGATTGGCAAGTGGGCGCTTCGCAGGATGCGGCGTCCACCGAGGGCGATCCGTTGTTCATCGACCGAAACGGCGCCGACAACCGATTGGGCTACGATCCACTTAACGAGTTGGACGGCGGCGCGGACGATAACTTCCATCTGTCGAAGGGATCGCCAGCGATCGACAGCGGCGACTCGGTCAGCGTCCCCGCCACCGACTTCGAGGGAAATGTCCGACGCGATGACTTGGGTACGGTTAACAGCGGTCGTCTGACGTACCACGAAGCGGCTGGAGCCGGGGTGATATTGCAGTCCGCCATGATCGGCTCGGCGCAGAACTGGCGCGACTACAACACGGCCTACTCGCTGGATCTCCCTTTCGCCTTTCCGCTCGGAGATGCTTCGTTTTCAACCGTGCAGGTGTCGACCGCTGGTTTCCTGCACTTCGCCGGTCCCGACGACCCGAATGGGGCTTCGGCGTCTTTCGAGGCGCTGGCCGCGAACCGGCGCATCGCGCTGCTTTGGAGCGACTGGTTCTATTCCGAGTCAGGCGACGACATCTATATCGATGAATCAGTGGCTGGTCAGGTAACCATTGTGTGGGACACGAGTGGGGCGAACGGCGACGATCTCCGATTCGCGGCGACTCTGTTTGCGGACGGTCGAGTGCGGATGGACTACGAGGGCGGCGAAGTCAACTCGCCGACGATCGGTTTGTCGCGCGGGGACGGGGCTGCCTATCTCGGCTCGTATCACGAGCGCTCGACCTTGGTCGGAGCGACTCCACGAGTCTTCACTTACGGACCCAGTTTCGTGGATCGAGGCGTGTATGAATTCCAAGGTTCGTCGCTTGATGAAACGCCTCCCGTCGTGGTCGGTACGGAATTGCGAGTGATCGACGGGCAGTCGCCGCGTACCGAGATTTATGTCCGCTTCAGCGAGGCGGTTGATCCGATCGACGCGAGGGCGACGGCGAACTACGAGTTGATCGAAGCGGGACCCAATGGACTCTTGGGGGATGGCGACGACCGAATCATCGCGGTTCGCCCGCGCTACGAACCTGGCACGACTTTAGTGGTCTTGGATGTGTTGCCGACTGGCACGGTGTTGAGCAGCGGCCGTTATCAGTTGATCGTCCACGGCGACTCGACGATTCACGATCTAGCGGGACTGCGGCTAGACGGCGACGGCGATCAGGAGGAAGGCGGGAATTTCGTCGGCGCGAATCGGTCGCCGGTTATGTTGCCAATCGCCAACATTGTCGTGGATGAGGGACAGGCCATCGACTTTGTTGTCCCTGCCTCGGATCCCGACTCCGACACGCTACGATTCGAACTGGGCGTCGATGCGCCGGCGGGCATGACGCTTGATCCAAGCACGGGGCGATTCCAATGGACCTCCAGCGAGTCGCAGGCGCCGGCCATGTACGCGATCACGATTCGCGTCTTCGACGATGGACAGCCCAGTCTCGAGGCGACACGGATATTTACCATTACAGCTCGCGAGGTAAACGATCCGCCGATCGTCGATCCGGTCGAGAGTCTCACGGCTCGCGACGGCGTGCTGGCGTCGACCACGATCCATGCGATCGATCCTGAACTTAATTCGTTAACCTATTCGCTCGATTCCGCGCCGGCGGGCGCGTCGATCCACCCGACGACGGGCGTATTCCAGTGGACTCCGACGGAAGCTCAATCCCCAGGGAACTACACGATCGTCGTGCGAGTTACGGATAATGGCGAACCGAGTCGTTCTTCGTTGGTTGATTTCGAGGTGAGTGTATCGGAAGAGAATCAGGCGCCTCAGTGGCCGACGCTGGCGAATCGCAGCATCTCCGAGGGAGTCGCCTTCCAGACGATATTCACTGCCGCCGACCCCGAACTCGGCGCCATCGACTACGACTTGATGGGCGTCGTGCCAGCGGGCGCATCGATCCATCCCACCACGGGCATGTTCAGTTGGACGCCGACGGAAGCTCAAGGCCCAGGCGTCTACACGATTACGCTCCGTGCGTCGGATCGCGGCTCGCCCGCGCTGTCGTCGACCACGTCCCTGATCTTCACGATTCTGGAAACGAACGCCACGCCGATTCTGGTCGAGATTGCAAATCGCTCGGTGAGCATCGGTCAAACGCTCGCGTTCCTGGCCAGTGCCAGCGACACGGATGCGCCAGTCAACGCGTTGACCTACAGCCTGGACGGCGGCGCTCCCGCGGGCGCCTCGATCAATCCGCTGACTGGCCTCTTCCTCTGGACTCCGACCGTCGATCAGGTGGGCCTCCATACGATCAACGTGCGAGTGACCGACGATGGCTCGCCCTCCCGCTCGGACACGACGTCGTTCACGGTGACGGTTGAAGAATCGACTGGCAATCCGCCCACCATTTCGACGTTGACCGATCGTACGATTCTCGAAGACCAGCAGTTGGCGCCCGTGGATTTCACCATCGGCGATCAAGAGACCTCCGCCGCCGATTTGATTGTCACGGCGTCGTCAAGTGATTCGAGCTTGGTTCCAGCGGCCAACATTACCCTGAGTGGAACAGGGGCAAGTCGCACGATCTCGGTGCAGCCTTTGCCTGATTGTAACGGCGTCGTCACGATCACGGTGACGGTCGACGATGGGGAGCAAACGACTCAAGAGAGTTTCCAACTGACGGTCACGGCGGTGAATGATCCACCGACCTTTACGCTCTCCGGGAATCCGCCGTCCATTGTCGCCAACGCGAGTTTGCGCACGGTTGCTGACTTCGCGACGGACATCAGTGCGGGGCCTGCCGACGAGTCAACGCAGACGCTCGACTTCATTCTCGAAGTCGTCTCGACCACGCGCAATCTGGCGTTCGCCGTGGCGCCGGACATTGATCCTGTGACGGGCCAGTTGACCTACCAGCCGCTGGCGAACACGTTCGGCAACGCCACGATCTCGGTGCGACTTGTCGATAACGGATTGGATGGCGATCCGCATGAATCGTCCAGCCAGCCGGTGACCTTCGTCCTGGCGGTGGGAGCGGACAAGTGGCAGAACTATGCGAATTCGCTCGACGTGAACGGCGATACTCAAGTCGTGCCACTCGATGCGCTGTTGGTGATCAACGAGTTGAATCAGCGGACATTGACTAGCGCGATCGGTCAGCTTCCGGCGCTCAGCCCGGATTTCCAACCACCACCGTTCTTTGACGTGACGGGTGATGGCTTTGTCCTGCCGATCGACGCGTTGATCATCATCAACTATCTGAACAGCCTGGCGGGCGGCGAAGGCGAGTCGGCGTTGGCGGCCGAGCCTACGCCTGTGGAAGCGGTGGCTTTCCCGACGGTGAATCCAGCTCGCGACTCTGTGGAGTCAGCCTACACATCGGGGCGGGAGTCGACAGCGAGTGAGGAAATTGATGTGGTTTGGGAAGGAGCCTGCGCCACCAAGGTGGATGAACTGGGGGAGTTGGCCGCAGTCTTTACAGGGCGACATCGGTTGCGTCGAGCGTCCGGGGCTGGAGTGGAGTCCGGCAAAGACTGGGCTTTGACGGAGGCGCTGGAAGCCTGGGATGATTTGCTGGATGTGCTGGCAGCCGACTCGTCCAAGTCTGCTAAGGCTACCAATTCCTAACGGCGAATTAGTTGAGTTTTCGCAGGTTACCGCAACTTCTCGTTTGATGTTGAGTTGAAACTGAGCATTGAACGAACTTGGAGGTTCGTTCGATTGCGTGGGCAACGTTCGTCCTTGGCGGTGGCCAAGGATTGGGCTGACGCCGTCTTGTGCTCGAACAGATCTTCAAGCGGGGCTGAACTCATGGGTAGCAGGCGGCTATTGATCGGATTTGCGTTGCTGGCATTGACCACGTTGAGTGCGAGCGGCGCCGACGACAAGGTGGCTGACAGCAAAGCGGCTGGGCTAGCGGTCACGATGGAGGTGGTGATTGCCGAGTTAAAGGCTCCTGAGAAGGCGGAACTTGCGTTGGGAGTCGGAGCGAGTGACAAATCGATCGCGGATCGCTTGAAGCAACTGGCGGCCCAGGGTCAGGTAGGTTTGATTACTCAGACTCGCATGACGAGTCTCCACAAGGAGGAAGCGTTGATTCAGATAGGAGAAACGACTCCCGCTGTTTCGGGGCGGACGAGCCGAGGCGTTCCGGCTAACGGATTTGGCGGGGGTGGTGGAGGCGCCGGGACGGGCGGAGGATTTCCCGCGTCGACGGTGTATACGATGGTGAGCACAGGGACGATGATTCGCGCCACGCCCAGTTGCGAGGAGGGTGGCGGAGTGGTGGTCAATCTCAAGATCGAGAGAACTCGGCTGTTGCCCAAATCGAAAGCGGACGGGGCGGCCGAGGTGGAGCCACAACAAACGGTGACGCTCACGGCAAATTCAACCGTCCGCATCCCCGCGGGCCAGACGGTCTTGGTCTCGGGTTCGAGGAGCGTCGCCAACGAACAGGCCACGGAATTGTTGATCTTGGTTTCGGCTCAGGTGGGAAGCGGCAAGTAAAGTGTTGATTTGCTCCCGAGTGATGCAACCGTAGACTCTCAGTGCTTCGGGAAGATTCTCTCGAAGTTAGGCGTTTAGTTTACTTGGGACTTCCACTCTCGCTCGATCCACATCCAACGTCCGTAGCTAAGTTCAACAGGTTCTTGTCGCCTATCGTGGCCCGAGCGTTGAGCTGGAAAAGAAGCAAAGAAAGCGGTAGGATGGCGTGCATCGCGCAGAGGCTTGCAGAAACAACCCATTGAATGCGGATCTTTGGGGCGAGCCAAGCTAGGCATCGTCACCATTCACAGCGGCCCAAAGAATACCGCCGTTAGTGCACTTGCACTGCCACGATTGTGTGTCGACAGTAGCGATAGGCAAAGTTAAGATCGCGGAGGGGAGACAGTTTATGGAAATTGAAGCCTTCATTGACACACTGAGCCCCGAGCAACAGCAGGCTGCCTTTGATCTTCTTTGGCAACGTCTGGCTGCTGATTCACGAGCACTGGATTCCCCTGCTTGGCATCGGGATGTTCTTGCATACCGCAAGGCGAATCCCAGCAACCAACCCAACATGTCTGTCACTGAAGCCAAGGCCGCGGTAAAGCGGATTGTCGATGAACGTAGACGTTCGCAGTGAAGCACATATCGCAAGATCGCAAGTCGCCATCCATTTCGGATTTATTACCGATTAGTTGCGGCAGGCGTCGAAGTAATCGCCGTCCTCGATGGTCGGTCATCTCCAACTGATATCGATGCGTTGCTCCAACGCCGTTAGGCTGGAAGACTAGATGGCAAGACGGTAATGGCTCGAGCCGTATGTGTTCATGCACCAACATCGATTCTCAAATTCCATCCCCAATTCTCGCCCGAGTTACTGAAGCTGCATTTACTCGCGCGTCTGAAACGGCCAAATCTAGTCCTGCTCCCGATGCGCTCGCCCTCGAAAAGCGGTGCCGCCCATTTCGCTTAAGGGCCTGTTACTGGAATGCTGATGAGCAGTCCGGCTCGTCGTTCGGCTGTCGACTTCCGGTCGGGGACGTGACACTTCAGACATGCGTTTCCTAACTGGATGGGGCCCACTCGGCGGAAGATTCCTTCGGCAACCTGTTCATGCGACGGTTTGCCATCCAGAAGAGCCGTCACGGCCGCTCGTTCAAAGTCATTCTTCGCCTTGTGGTCGCTATTCATCGCCTGCCCTTCGACCACTAGCCAACGCAACTCGATGCCCCGCTCGACCTTGATCTCCTGGAAAACCTGCTTCACCACCGCCGCGGGAATCGGCAGGCCTTCGTCTTCGCGGTAGTAGCGATGATGCACCAGTTGCAAAGTCGCATGCATCGCCGAGTGTAACGCTGTGGCTTGCCGACGAGCTTCGTCGACGGAGACTCGCTCCGTTGACGACGAGCGCCCACCCTCTTGGTCACTCCAACCCCACGCGCTGGCTGTCAGCCAACTCAACGCCAACAAAGACAAAACACCAACCGACCGAATCGTAAGTCTCATGAGATTCACCTCGCCTTTAAAGCGAGTTTACCATGAGTTGCCCGTGACTACGGTGTTGATAAGTCCTCGCCCAGAGGCTGCGGATCCGTGCGAATTGAGCTACAATCGCGCGGGCGTGCTTCATCTGTCCCTCGGTTTTTAATTCTCCTTCCCCGCCTGTCGACTCGTCCAGTTGGCATGCGGCGGGACGTTGCTTCATGTTGCAAAGTCGCGTCACCATTCCCTCGCTCGTTCGCATTAAGCCCGGAGCGCTCGGGCGAGCCGGGGTGTATCTCTCGCGAGCCAACCATCGGCGAGTGGTCGTGTTTCAAGGCTCGCACGTAACGGATGAGCCTCGAGCGTTGTTCGATAACGGGCTGGCGAACGAGCGGATCGAGGTCGCCAGTCGCGCGGTGGTGACCGAATCCACGTTCGAGCAAGCTGTCGCTCACTTCCAGGCGTTTCCGCGTGAAGTCACGGCAGTCATCGGAATTGGCGGAGGACGAGCGCTCGACGTCGCCAAATACGTCGCGTTCCTCGCCCGACTTCCTTACTTTGCCATCCCCACCTCCCTGTCGAATGACGGGTTTTCGAGTCCGCTATCGAGCCTTACGGTTGCTGGCCGCCGCCGCACCCTCGCGGCTGCGATGCCCTACGGCGTCATCGTCGACACTCAAGTTTGTCAGCATTCACCCAAGTCTCTGACGCTGTCTGGCGTCGGCGACTTGGCGGCCAAGATCACCGCGATTTATGACTGGAAGTTGGCGTATCGCAACGCGAACGAGCCAATCGACGATTTCTCGGTACTGTTGGCCACGGGAGCGATCCAAGCCTTCCTCGCTTGTCCGCAACTGGATGAAGCAGGAGTGCGTACGTTGGCCACCTCCCTGCTCTGGTGCGGATTCGCCATGGAGATCTGTGGCACGTCACGGCCCGCCAGCGGCAGCGAACACCTGATCTCGCATGCACTGGATTCGTTGAGCAACCCACCGCGGCTCCATGGACTGCAGGTGGGGATCGCGACTTACTTGATGAGTCTGGTGCAGCAGAACCGCTCGGAGGAGATCGCCAAGCTGTTTCAAGTCACTGGTTTCTGGGACGAGGTGATTGCGAATCCCTTCTCGCGATCACTGTGGTTCGAGGCCATACGACTGGCCCCTACGATGAAGCACAAGTTCCACACCATCTTCTCGACTCGCGATCTGACGGCCGAGTTGTGCGACGCCGTGGAACGCGACCCGTGGCTGAGTCGCTGCTTGCGAGATGATGTGTGAGGTGAGTGAGCAGTCGTCGTAGGGCATCACCAGGTTCAACCTCCCACCTTCCAGATTCGTGACATTCGTGCGATTCGTGGTCCACCACCTTCAGTATCTCGCTGCGACGAATCTTCAAAGTGCGTTGAGTCGTGGACTGAATGACGGACTGGAAGTCCGTCGTGCAGGATTACAAGAAACGAAAAGCACTATTCTGCCTTCAAACGCACTCGACGCTCAGTGCGATTTTCCACCTCGCTGCCGACTTGAATGACCACGGTGTTATCCTTCCAGGAGGCGTCGGCGAAGTCGGGAACTCCCTTGGGGTAGATCGCATCGACGGGCGGCGAGGGGCGTGGCTCTCCATTCACCTTGATGTTGCCAAAGGTGACGTTGAGCTTGGGGATTTGCTCCACGGGGATTCTCGCGCCGTAGATTTCGACGAAGCTGGCGATCTTGCGCGACAGCGTCAACTGCTCGCCGGGGAAACGCAACGCGCCGACGAAGATGTTCTCGTCGCGTTCGTGAGAATAAACGAAGGCGCCGACCCAGGTGGTCGGCTTGCCTTCGACGATTTCCTTGTCCATCTTCACGACTCGATACGTGTAGGTCCCTTTCTTCCATTCGTACGGCCGTCGCACGCTGACGAAATCGCCTTCGTGCCCCGAGCTTTGGCAGAGTCCACCTTGGGCGGGCCGGATGGCGTCCAAGCTCCGCTCGCCCCACATCGACATCAAGAAGCCAGGGCCAATCTTTCTCAACCGTTTGTCGGCTTTCGTGTTGCCGTCGGCTTGAGTCTGGATGCCGCCGTAGAATGGGGTCTTGCTCAAGTGTCCGAGTCCGACGGGGGCCACGTAGAGATTTGTGGTGGAAGGGACATCCTCGCTGAATGTCGCATCAATGCTGTAACTCTCGAACGGGACGTCGGCGCCCAGATCCCACCAGAGATCGATCAAGTGCCAGGGCATCCGCGAGTACTGGCGTTCTGGCTTGTTTTGACGCTCGTCGGTTTCCTGGCGTTGCCCAGGTTTTTGACCCTCTTGAGCCAACACAGATGCCGCGGTCGTACTCATCAACACCAACAATACGATCAGGCCTCGTCGCATCATTTCCTCTTTGGCGCTTCGATCCTTGATTCCCTGGAGGCTTGCCAGAGATTAAAAAACACTCTTCGAATGCTCACCTTCAGGAACTAGCCTACCATGACACACCTCCGTTGTTTACTTCCAATCGTTGTTTGCCTCGTGGTCGGCGTCGCGTGGGCGGAAGAGCCTGAGTGGCGAGCTTGGCGGGGACCGCTGGCGGCCGGAAGTGTCGAATCGGGTTCGTACCCCGTCAAGTTTGGCGCGGAGAAGTACCTGTGGCGTACAAAGCTGCCGGGCAAAGGTTGTTCGACCCCGATCCTGCTGGCGGGCCGTATCTACTTGACGGCGCCGGTCGAGGGAAATGACGCGCTGCTGGCGTTCGACCTGCAAGGGGCGGAGAAGTGGCGAGCGGTTTTCGGCAAGGAGAATGCCGGGAAGCATCGCAATGGTTCGGGGAGCAATGCGTCGCCTGTGACGGACGGTCAGTCGGTCTATGTCTTTTTCAAGAGTGGAACGCTGGCTGCCGTAGGGCTCGATGGCGCGATCCGCTGGCAAACCAATTTGGTCGAGCGTTACGGCAAAGATACGCTCTTCTGGGACCATGGCATTTCGCCTGTCCTAACCACCAAGCATGTCATCATGACTCGCATGCACCAAGGCGAGTCGTGGTTGGCGGCATTCGACAAGGGGACGGGCGAACTGGCTTGGAAGGTGGCTCGCAACTACCAGACGCCCGTGGAATGCGACCATGGTTATGCGACACCGCTGGTCATGCCTTATCAGGGTAAGGAGTCGATTCTGGCGTGGGGCGCCGAGCATCTGACGATCCACGACGCTGCCGACGGCAAGGTGGTGTGGTCGTGCGGCAACTTCAATCCGGACGCCAATAAGCTCTGGCCGTCGATTGCGTCGCCTGTCGTCGTGGGGGATATGGTGGTTATCGCTTACGGTCGCAATGACCGTGGCATTCCGCGCTTGCACGGAATTCGACTGACCGGCGAAGGCGACGTCACGTCGTCGAACCACGTGTGGAAGCGGGACGACGTCGGGACGTTCGTGCCGACTCCGGTTGCTTATCGGGGACGAGTGATTTTGGTGCGCGATCGGGGCGAAGTCGAGTGCATTGAACCGGCGACGGGCAAGACGGTTTGGAAGGGAGAATTCCCGAAGGGACGGGCTAACTTCTATGCATCGCCGTTGGTCGCGGGAGACAAGTTGATTGCTCCGCGCGAGGATGGGACGGTGTTTGTCGCCAGCATTGCTGGCGATCGTTTTGAACTGTTGGCCGAGAATGTCATGGCGGAGCCGGTGATTGCGTCGCCCGTTCCGCTCGCCAATAGGTTGCTGCTCCGCGGCGAGAATCACTTGTTCTGCTTGTCGGCCGAGTAATCGATTACAGCAACTCGTTGCTGGAAAACGATTCGAAGCCGCTAGAGCCGAGCGTCTTGTTGTTCTTGGCGCGGTTGAACTTATCCGTGCCGGCGCCGCCGTCGAGCGATGCGGAATCGCGAATCGTCGAGTTGACGATGTTGAGCGAGTCGTTGTTGCCGGCCAGCTTGACGGATAGCCGGAAGGTATTTGAGCGGCGGAAGGCGACCGTATCGACGCCCGCACTGCCCAAGACGGTGGTTCCGTCGTTGATCTTGGTGTCTTGGATCGTCACGCTGTTCTTGTCGCTCGCCAGCGAATCCACCAACTCCTCGATGAATAGATCGTCGCCGATGACGCTGTTAAGTACCGAAGTCGTATCGGAACCCTTTCCCGGGTTTACGATCAGGTCGTTCCAAGTGGTGACGGTGTCAAAGGTGAATGAGTCGTTACCCATGTCGCCATCGATCCAGAGCGAATCGGCCGTTGTCTTAGACACCTTCAGCGTATCATTTCCGGCGTTGAATTTGACATTGAGTTGCTTGCCGATGACGCTGTTATCGTAGATGTTCACAAAGTCCCGGTCGCCTTGGGAGTAGGTGTTGGTCAATTCCCGCACAAACGCGTTATTGGCGACGTGGATTCCAACGCCATAGACTTCGTCGACGCCATTTCCCGAGTAGATCGAAAGGTCGGCGCCCACCTTGGTATTGAAAAGCGAGATGGAGTCGTTTCCGCCATGAGTCTGGATGTTCAAGGACGAAGGAAGTTTCAAGGGCCGCTGAGCGTCGGTCCCGTGGAAGCGAACCACGTCGTTTCCACCCAGCATTTCGACAAAGACGCTGCGAGTGACATTGTTGAAAGTCTTGCTTCCATTGGCCGTGCCATTCAGCTTGGTATCGACGCCGTTGACCGTGATTCCACGCACCTCGATTGTCGAGTCGTTGACTCGCGAGACCACTACTCCGTTCGAGGCGTCGTCGCCCGTAATGCGTAATTCGCCCGAAACAACCGAGGCGAGAACACTACCCGCCATGACTTCCCGGCGTTCAAGGTTCTCCAGCGAGAGGCGACGAGCGGGCTGGCGGGCGGGATTGCGGTGAGTCGACGCAGGCCATTTCAGGAAAGAGAACATCAGGTTGGCTCCGGCGAGAGGGGTCGGGGTTTATGCTGGCGGGTATCGAACGACTCGCCACCGACGTTGAACTCCACGAAACCCGCGGCCGCCCGACACCGGAGCGAAAAAAACTGAAAACTAGGCGTGTCGAGATCCCTTAGCCGAACCTGTCGTCTGACTATAATCGTCTGGCGGACAAGGAGTTGCCTCGCCTGAGAAAAGATATGTCAGAACAAGGTTCCATCACGTTTTTGATGCGGCGGTTGCAAGCGGGAGAGAGTTTCGCGGCGGCGTCGCTGTGGGACCGCTACTACGAGCGGCTGGTGCGGTTGGCGAGCCAGAAGCTAGGGGGTGCGTCTCGGCGGATGGCCGACGAGGAAGATGCGGTGGTGATCGCATTCAGCGCGTTCTTGAAGGGGGTCGAACAGGGGCGGTTTCCCAAGCTGGAGGATCGCGACGATCTATGGCAGATCCTCGTGATGCTCACCGCACGCAAGGCGGCAAACCACCGCCAACACGAACAGCGGCAACGCCGAGGCGAGGGGCGATTGCGGGGCGAATCGGTCTTTATGGTGGGAGATGACGAACTGGGAGGCATCGACCAAATCGCGGGTGCGGTCCCGACGGCTGAGTTCGCGGGCCAAGTTAGCGAGGAGTGTCGCGAGTTATTTGATCGCTTAGGCGACGAAATATTGAGAAGAATCGCGGTCGCCAAGATGGAAGGGTATACCAACGACGAGATCGCCCAGCAATTGAACGTGCAAACTCGCACGATCGAACGCAAACTGCGGCTGATTCGCGAGATCTGGTCGCAAGAGGGAAAAGACGCGTAAGGCTATTGCGCTGGTAAGTATTTTTGTACGACGGACTTCTAGTCCGTCGATCCAGTCCGTGAGTAAAGCCTCGTGCGAAACCGGCCTAGTGACCATGTCCTCCGTCTTAGCAACTCGCGTACTGATCCAAAGCAAAGCGGGTAGGATAAATCCCAAAAATCGAACCATTCGCCAAAATGGCTGTCGGGTTGACGAGTGATTTGCGGAGGCAGAGAAGAGAGCCGCTTGCGGCCTTGCGTCATTTGGGGTCTTAGTGATTGAGGGAAGTGATGCCACAAGAACCACTTGCACGGATCACTTCGCAAGATCCTGACCGACTTCGGCGGCTCGATTCGCTGTGCGATCAGTTTGAGTCGCAGTGGCAAGCGGGAGCCGTTCCTGCGCTCGATTCGTTTCTGGCACAGGTTCCGCCCGAAGATCAACAGGCGCTGCTAGAAGAACTGTTGCCGCTCGACATTGCCTATCGGCGTCAGCGAGGCGAAGAACTCACGACGCACGGGTACGCACAAGTGTGTCCGCAGTTCGCCTCGCTGGTGTCCGAGTTCATGCGGGGGCGAGTCGCAAGGGGCGAGACGACAGGTCATTCGGACACAGAGCCGATTGTGCCTGTAGCGAGGCCTTCGTTACAAGGTCAACAACTGGGTGATTACGATCTGATCGAAGAGATCGGTCGTGGCGGGATGGGGGTGGTCTATAAGGCGCATCAGCGAAGCTTGGACCGCGTAGTCGCCATCAAGACCATCTTGTCCGGGCCGCAAGCGACTTCCCAGTCGATCGAACGATTCGTGAGCGAAGCACAATTGGCCGCCACCCTGCACCACCCTGGCATTGTGCCGATTTATGAAATCGGCGAGCGCGAGGGGCTGCATTACTTTTCAATGGAGTATGTGAAAGGGCAGAGTCTCCACGAATATGTGAACTCGGAGCAGTCGTCGCCGACTCGCATCGCCGAGCTTGTCGGGCAGATCGCGGAGATCGTGCATTTTGCTCATGAGCGAGGAGTTTTGCATCGCGATCTAAAGCCCTCGAATGTCATTGTGGGCGAAGGAGGTCGAGTGCGAGTCATGGACTTCGGACTCGCCAAACGCATGGAGTCGTCGGGCCAGCGAACTCAGGCGGGTGAAGTGCTGGGGACGCCTAGCTACATGTCGCCCGAGCAAGCTCGCAGCGATTGGGAGCGAGTGGACCGACGAAGTGACGTCTATTCGCTGGGCGCAATTCTCTATTCTTTGTTGACGAGTCGGCCGCCTCACGAAGGTGCGTCACCCATTTTGACGATCGTATCCGTACTGCACGAATCGCCAGTTCCTCCGTCTGACTTGCGGCCCGACTTGGACGAGAAGTTAGAACAAATTTGTTTGAGGTGTTTGGCGAAGGATCCTGATGTACGGTATGCGACGGTCGACGAATTGCAGCGAGAGCTGGAGACTTACGTTCAATCGCCGACAGCGCCGGTTCGCTCGAAGATTCGTGGAAAAAACCGTCGTTGGTTGGCAACGGCAATTCTGGGCTGCGGAGTAGCGATACTACTTGTCGCGTGGGCGATCATTCTTGTCTTCGCGGACCCTGATGCGGTTGACGTGCCCGAATCCCCTCCTCCCTCGGTTCCCCCGTTCGTCACGGAAACACCCAAGGCTCCCCCGCTACCTCCGCCCATTGTTTTGCCATTGTCGAGAGAGGAACGTCATCCGGGAGATTTGGATGCGTCCTTTGGCCGGCAAGGACTGGTGCGGTTGCCGCTGGGGACCGCCGAGGGAATCAATGATGCATACACGGCCGCCTTGCAGCCGGACGGAAAGATCGTCGTCGCAGGACAGGTTACTCGCGTGCGCGGATCGTATTACATGGCGGTCACCCGTTTTCATCCTAACGGAAAGCTTGATACGTCGTTCACGGGCACCGGCAAGCTGCTGCTGTGGTTTGGTCCATTTGATGATGGGATCACGGGACGATCGCTGGTCATTCAGCCCGATGGCTGCATCGTCATTGGAGGGCGAGCGGAAGTGCGATCGGTTGGCTATGACTTCGGACTCGCTCGCCTGCGACCAGACGGAGAACTGGATGAGACGTTTGGTCGTCGCGGGCTCGTGACGTTGAACATCAATAACGGGACCTCTGACTTACAAGCGATGGTGCTTCAGCCTGATGGAAAACTGGTCGCCGCGGGCACGACACATCTGGGCGAGGGGAATCAGCTCTTCTCGATTGCCCGCTTCTTAACGAACGGATCATTGGATCGCGAATTTGGCAAAGACGGAAAGGCGTTTATCGATTTTCCAGGCACCCTTGAAGAAGTGACAGATCTAGATATTCGCGAGGACGGCCGAATCGTGGTGGTTGGTCGAGCGGCGGGACAAGGGGTTAAGGATGTCGCCGTCATGCGATTGTTGCCCGATGGCCAACCTGACTCCGAACTCAACGAAACCGGCAGTTTGCTTCTGCATTTCGGTGAACACGATTCAGCGAATCACCTGGTCTTGCAGGGAGAGAAGGCCGTTCTGCAGGTGGAGAGCGAGCCCCGTCGACTTGTACGTCTGCTTAATGACGGCTCGATCGATGACCAGTTTGGCGAGCAAGCGGGTAGCACAATTCTCGACTTTCCCAGTATTGGGTTAGTTTCTGATCCCGAGGGAAACTTGATCGTCGCCCACCCTCGCTTTGCTCGCTTAGTCCTCTTTACCAAAGATGGCAAGCTACTCGCGAACTACGGCTTGCCGAACGAAGAAGTGTTGTCGACCAAACTGACATTGCGAGAGATGGTGCGAGCGCCCGATGGAAAGCTCGTACTGCCCGGAACGGTCGTGAAGGATGAAAATTCGTCCGATTGGGCCGTGGTGCGAATTCAGGGTCCGCCAGCGAAAGTCGACTAGATTGCTCGCCGGTGAATTCCGCGACCCAGGATTCGTCATCGCGTCACGGCTAAGCGTTAGCTTGTAAGTTCCCCGGTTCACATGTCGGAATTCTTGCGAATTCCGCTACCAGATCCCCCTTTCTCCCTTCCGTGGGATTCCGTGTCGTTCTGTGGCCAATAACTGAGTGCGATGCGTGTACGCGGTGCGGCTGATCATCTCGCGAAGCGAGATGGCTACGTCATTTTGTGGCGAAGTTGCGTTCGAGCGCGTCTGCCGCCAAGCGGATACCGTCGCGGCTGGCCAGTTTGCGTGCAGTGGCTTGGCACCGAGTGGTCACATCGGGCGAGTCGAGCAGTGGCTGGAGAGCACGCACGAGTCGGCCAGTGGTGAACTTTGACGCAGGCACGCTATCGCCCACTCCCATTCGCCGCACTCGCTCCGCATTGTCAAATTGGTCGTGAGCCAGGGGCATGAGTACTTGTGGGATGCCCGCCAAGAGAGCTTGAGACATCGAGCCAATACCGCCGTGGTGCACGAAGGCCGCGGAATGGGGCAATAAGCGGTCGAGCGGCACGTAACGAAAGTGTGCGATCGAGTCGGGAAGTGAAGTGGGAATCTGCTCAGGGAAATCGGTTAAGAAGATCCCGCGATGTTGGAGTCTCTCACAGGTCTCGCGAGCCACTTGAAAGAATGTGGTCCCATGCACGTTGGTCGAACCCGGCGTGAAAACGAGTGGTGGTGAACCACTCTGGAGAAACCGTTGAACGTCGTCGGCGAGCGGCTGATCAGCTCGATCATTCCACAGGGGGAAATCGGTTTGCCAGAGTGGCTTAGGCCAGTCAGGTTGAGGTGCGGCAAACCAGTGGGGAAACATCGCGATCACGCCGTCCGGTGAGTGCCACCAGCGAGTGATCTTTTTCACGGGTGGCAATCCCAATTCCGCTCGCCAACCATTCAGGAACGGACAGACAACGGGATCAATGAAGTACTTTTCTCCCACTCCGTACAGCCATGATCGCAGCCAGCGAGGCCCGAAGACGCCGGGGAGCGACGGGGGATCGATATCGCTCCACAGCACCGCGGGTTGCACATGTAGGCTAACGACAGGAATGCCGATGTTTTCTCGCGCCAGGAGCGCACCCATGCCAAAACACTGAGTGACTCCAACAACTGGTCCGCGAGCGGCGGCTGCGACATGAATCTCATACTGTCGACGCAGCGAGGAGCTCAGTGATTCAAAAACATGACGAAATGCACGGCGTGGATGCCAAAGGTCAGGATTGCGGACACAAGCTTCGAACTCAGTAGCGGTTCCTAGCGGTTCGAAGGGGACGCCAAGGCGTGCGGCGACCGGTGCGTAGTAGTCATTCGTTGCAAGTGTGATCTCATGTCCTCGGCGACGCAACTCAAGGGCAAGCCCCAGCATCGGGTACACATCGCCTGAACTACCGTAGGTCGAACAGAGAAAATGCACGAGAATTCCTTGCGAAGGTTAGTGAATGGCTACGCGGCCACGAGCCGTCGTCTAGCACGCCGATCGTTCATTGAAATACGGAGGCGTCCCTATTGCCAAGAGGGTCATCCGCCTCAACGCTCGACAATGCCCGGAGAATCCGGCATGATGATCGATCGTCTTCTCCCTGATCACTCGCGTTAGCATTCGACCTCATGTCGCGTTATCGAGCCGTCGCGTTTCGACTCGCTGCCCTCCTGATTGGGCTATCGCCGCTGGCCTTACTGGAAGCGGTATTGGCGGTCGGAGGATGGGGTGAGCCTGATCCGCGAGTTGACCCTTGGGTTAGCTTTGCGGCGGTTCGTCCACTCTTTGAACTTAACACGGAGACAGGACGGTATGAGATAGCTCGAGGGCGACAAGGTTACTTCCGTCCAGATTCATTCCGAGCACGTAAGGACCCTCGTGAGTTTCGAGTTTTCGTACTGGGGGGATCGACGGTTCAGGGGAATCCTTGGGGAATCGAGACTTCGTTCACCTCGTGGTTGGAACTTAATCTGCGGGCCGCTGACCCTCAGCGCGACTGGGATGTGATCAACTGCGGTGGCATTTCGTATGCGAGTTACCGAGTTGTCCCGATTTTGGAAGAGGTGTTGAAGTATGAGCCTGACTTGATTGTTGTCTACACGGGGCACAACGAGTTCTTGGAAGATCGGGAATACGCACAAGTCAAGCGACAAGCCTCGACTCTCTTGTGGCTCGTCGACCAAGCCGCTCGCACGCGAACGTTTCATTGGTTGAGATACTCATTGTTAGGGCAACCGCGAGCAGGCGGCAATTCGCGGTTCAACGCCAGTGAGGATGAGGCATGGGAATCGCATGCTGGCGACGATCGACCTCAATTGCCTGCCGAGGTCGCCGCTCGACTCGATTTCCAAGGAGGCTTGGCCAAGTATCATCGCGACGATGCCTGGCGCGAGGAAGTCGAACGTCATTTTGAGGCAAATCTGCGGCGGATGGCGGCATTATGCCATTCAGCGCAAGTGCCGCTGATATTGATGAATCCCGTCTGCAATCTGCGTGATTGCCCTCCCTTCAAGTCGGAGCATCGGCGAGGGTTTTCCAGTGAAGAACAAAAACGTTGGGATGACCTTTGGTCAGAGGCTCGACAACGCTATGCAAAGGACTTGCCCGGGGCGGTCGAGCGGCTGCGGCAGGCGCTTGCCATCGACGATCAGCACGGTGGAATTCACTATGAGCTGGCCAAGTGCTGCGACTCGCTGGGGCAGGTTGAGGACGCTCGTGCACATTATGAGTTGGCTCGTGAACTGGATGTCTGCCCGCTGCGGATTCGTGCGGCGATGAATCGATCGGTGCTGCAGGTGGCGGACAAAACGGCGACGCCTTGCGTCGACGCCAGCGCGCTTCTCTCGAACGCCTGTCGCGACCAGATTCCGGGAGATTATCTCCTGGTGGACCATGTGCATCCGTCCATTAAAGGGCATCAGATGCTCGCCGACGCACTGCTGGATGAAATGGTGAGGCTTCACGTAGTCGCGCCACGAGAGGGTTGGCAGGTGCAACGAGACCAGGTGTTTCAGTCGCACCTCGAATCGCTCGACTCGTTCTATTTTCTCGCCGGGCAACGGCATTTGCATGCCTTGCGGAATTGGGCCGCGGGTCGAGCGACTCGACTGCCGCAACAGCCTGCGGACTGATCCTCACTGATGGAATTCACTTCTCAGCGAGGTGCGCTCTGTCGTGTCAGATGATGCAGGTAGTGTTCTAGGTGTGTATAGCCGTCGGACGCGTAGCTTGCGCCGTCGTGCGGATCTTGTGGGTTGAGTTGTTTCTCGGTTTCCCAGGCGTCCGGCAAGCCATCGTGATCGGAATCCAGAGGCGGCTCGGCCGAACTATAGGCGGGCCAGCCGCCCGCATCTGCTTGACTATCAAGGATGCCGGGCAAACCGCCTCGGCTTCCCTTGAATGTCGCTTTACGTGCGACGACATCCTCGATGATTCGACGATCCACCGCATCGCGACGAGGACGAGTCGCTCCTACATTTGGCAACAGTAATTCGAGCAGCTCGTCGGTGGATTGCATGGTGACATGCGATTCCCACAAAGGCTGATCCACTCGGACTTGGGCGAGATCTTCAGGATTGCCAACGAATGCCGTCCAGTTGTCTTGTTCGATTCCTGCCTTACCTTCGACGCGATTGCCCGTCATGTAGGCTTGCATCCCGCGAGCGGCATCGCCTGTGTCGGGCTTGAGTAGCGAGAAAACGCGAGTTGCTGGGCCGGGTAGGTACAAATTGCCGACAAAGCACAGGCCAAGCACACCGCCGTCGGTCGTGCGGTCGCGCCAGTTGAAGACGATGTTGTTGCGAATGTCGAGGCGGCCCGCGAGTCGATTCGCGGTGCGATCCAGGCCGCCAGCGAGACTCCAGTTTCGGCCCGTGCAATGGGCGAGCAGATTATGGTGAAAGCTGCCAATGTCGCCGGAGATGCTTGCAGCGAAGGAGTGACCTTTGCCCGGGGCGTATTTTTTGTGATCGGCCAGATGCAGCGCTTCGGCGATCAGGCAGTACTGGACCGTTAGATTGCGAGCTTGTCGGGAGCTGAATCCCTCGTCGATGCTCCAACTGATCGAGCAATGATCGAAGATTACATGGTCGCAGCCGCGAGCGCCACTGCCGTCTTGAGTCGTCTTCGACTCGTCGCCCACTCGGATGCGCAGATGCCGCATGATGATATCGTGGGTGTCCGAGCAGCCGACGGTATAGTTCTTCAGGCAGATACCGTCGCCAGGCGCGGTTTCGCCAGCCACGGTCAGATATGGATTCGCGACGACGAGTTTTGAGCGAAGTTCAATCAGTCCGCCCACTCGAAAGACCACCGTCCGCGGTCCTGTCGATTCCACCGCCTCGCGCAAGCTGCCAGGGCCAGCGTCGTCCAGATTGGTGACTTCGATGACTCGGCCCGCTCGACCTCCGCGAGCGAACCGGCCGTAACCCTGGGCGCCAGGAAACGCGAGTCGGCGAACCTGAAATCGCCACACTTGTCCGCGTTCCACGCCTTGCTCGCCGACTTCATCGACTCGCCAGTACCACGCCTGTTGATGATCGAGTGCCAATGGTTTGGCGTCATACTCGGGAGTCGTGAATTCGCCGCGAAACTCCGGCGAGTCGACAGTGGCGGCGGCGACTGCGGCGGCAGATCGACCGACGAAGACACGGTGTTTAAGTGCGTTAGATCCAGGTTGCCAACGGAGTGTCGGATGTTCGGCCACATGTTCGTCGTCGTTCGCGGGCGCGGGGTGACTCGCTCGACGTAGAGGATGCGGGTGGTTCAATTCGAAGCCATTGAGGACCAACTCTCCTTGTTCGGCCGAACGAAACAGGATCTCTACGTCCTTGCCTGAGATTGCGTCGAAGGTCAGGTAGGCGGCCGCTGAGTCATCATCGTGCCGCACGCGGTGCGATGGGGTGACAGTTGTCGTCGAGCCAGTGGGAGCAATGATGTGGAATGGAGTTGGCGCCGAGTCAGTCAATGCGTTGTGCCAGACTCCCAGGGAATGCCGTCCAGTGGGTAGCCCGTGGATGATGAGTCGTATAGGCCCCTGACAGACGACGCCATCGGAGGCCATTGTCGCGGGGTAATCGAACCCGGGTTTCCACCACGAGGTTTTAATGGGATGTTGTGAGTCGCTTGCGCGAAGCTCCCACGTGATATCGCCCACACGGAAGCTCGACGATTCTCCCTCCGTCACTCGCCAGTTTTCCCAGCCGCGCGATATCACATCGCCTCGTCCATTGTCCTGATTCAGGTCGATTCGCTGGACATCGGCTGCTGCGCTTGGACGGTCCGCACACAGGAGAACGAAAGCCCATGTAGCAATGGCTGCAAGGATCATTGATTTTGCGGTCATGCGGAGGAACTCGTTGTCTCAGAGGCAGCAGCGTGCGAAGAAGACCGCTTGGGAATCCAAACTTATGGAGTCGTGTCCGACGTTGGAGCAATACCGGATGGCGTCGGTGGAGCAGTTGGAGGAGCGACCGCTGGAGCACTGTTTTCAGCGATGTCGGGCATGATCGATTTGACACCCCAGGGACAGTGGAAGTCCCATGGTTTCGAGAGTACCCACAAGGTGCGAATGCGGGGATCGTGCGGCGGATAGGGTCCCGCGCCGTCCGTGAAATAGATCACTCCTTCGGCTTGCTGGGATCGCAAGAAATCTGGCTCAAATACCGGGCGGAGATCGGTCCCGCCGCGTCCCGCGACATTCGCCAATGTTCCTTCGAAGCGATAGACTCGCTGAATCACCGTGTCGCATTCGACGATGGTGATTTTCAGTTGGTCGGCGAACATCCGCAGGTGACGGCCGATTTCGGCGAGTTCCTCGGGCGACATGCTGCCGGATGTGTCGATGGCCACGATTAACGATCGAGGTTCGGCGGCGCCTTTGGTATAGGTTCGACCAGGAACGACGCCAATCAAGCCCGGCAAGCGCCGATTGGGGCGCGAGTAAGTATGCCGAGGCGTTCGCAGCCATCCCGTGAACATCTGCAGCGCCGCTTTCCAGTCGAGATAGCGCCGCGGCGGCTCCGTCACGCCTCGCAAGTGTTGTAGCCATTCACCGGCCGTCTTGCCTGCCAGACGCGAATGGTTGTCTCCTTCCACGGAGGTAACCGCTTCTTCGACCATGCGCGTGATGCGTTCGTCCAGCGAGGGGTCCACATTGCGTCGACCAACGCCGCCCGCCAGATGATCATCGATGAACTTCCCGCCAGGGATCGGTTTGCCTGTTAGTCTTGCCGCCACCAGCAATTCGTAACGTTCTCGAGTGCTTTGCCCGCCGCGGATTCCGTAGGACATGTAGTCGCCCCATCTCACGGGAGTCGCGGGGAGCGGCGCCACGATATGCTCGTTCGCCGCCATCTCCATGGCGAGCTCCATGAGGTCGGGATGAGCAGGGTCGAGAAACCTTGGGTCGGCGAGATGTCCGAGAACGATGTGATGTACTTCGTGCTGCAAAACACCCGCAAGGAAGCGGGCATTGTCGGCGGGGCGAGTGAAGTAGTCGATATTCACATGCAGATAAAACCGCGGTCCGTACGCCGAGACTCCCATGACGGGAACGCCGGGATCGTCGATCGGATCGAGTCGCGTGAGAACGGCTGCGTAGTAGGGGTACTGCCGAGCGAAGCCGGAGTCGTGCAAGAAACCATCGAACCACTGACGCAGCGGTTCGATCACCGTTTGTCTGGCGAGGGAACCGCCGGTCGGATTGCCCGTCTTGCCGTTCATTTCGACGACTTCAATTCGAGTTCGAGTTTCCGCATCGACTCTCGCAGAGGATCGCCATAACGATCGACATGCTGGAGAAAGATCCCCAAGGCCAGCATGGCGCCGTGGTTGCGACGGAGTTCATAGATTTTGGCGTCGTTCTCGAGGTGACGGCAAACGGCGTGGACCATCAGACGCACTCGATGCTGTTTGATGGGGTCGGCGACGAGTTGTCGGATGCGAGCGGCCAGCGGGCTGCCCGGATAGTCTCGCGCCACTGCATCCTCGGGTCGGAAGTTAAGCAGTGGCAAAGCAGCTAACTGGCGACTGAAATCGTCTTGCAAGGATTCGCGAAAGTCCCCTGGCAAATCTTGCAGCAAGCGTTCGAACGCCTCCAAGCGGAATTCGTCGCGTCCGATCAGGCGAGCGATCTCGGGGCCGGCTACCACCTCACGCACTCGTAGCGAGATCATTTCCAACGAGTCGGTTCGACCTTGAGCGGCCATTTGGGTGACGGTTTTGCGCAACGTTGGGTCTTCGTGATAAGCCCGCAGCATGCTTGCGATATCGACGCCTTCGCGGGAAGCGAACGCCGTGAGTTTCGCGGCAAGAACTTCTCGCCAGGCCGTGGAGAGATATCCGCCTAACGCCGCGTGCAGCAGCCGCGGCTCCTGAAGTTCCTCGGCGCTCATCGCTTGAAGCATCTGCGACACGTAGGTCCAGGTCCGCGGGGGGACGTCCTCGAGAAATCGATCCTGCTCGTCCGCGAGTTCGATGACCGCGGGATGCAAATCGTTCGTACGAGCCCAGGCGAGCCACTCCTTGCGGTCGGCTCGCACTGCGATGTTCAAGAATCGCGAGCGGAGGGCTGGGTCGAGCGGCGTGACTTGGTATTCGTCGTTCTCTGGGTTGATGGCCGCACAGGTCATCCACCCCTCGGGCAAGAGGTACTGATGGAGGCGGCGAGCGGTAAGCAATTGTAGGGCAGGCTGTTGAATGTAACGCTCGGCTCGATTCAGTTCCTCAAGCATCAGGATTCCCGCACCGTCTTGAGGGAGCGCCAAGGGAGCGGCGAACGACGTCCGATGGTTTTCAATGACCGGCAGGCCGATCAAGTCGGGTGGTTCTAGCAGGCTGAGGTCGAGCACCTGGTAATCGATGTTCAGCTCGCGGGCCACTTGGGCCACGAGTTCGCTCTTGCCGATGCCGGTAGGACCTTCCAGGAGCACCGGGCGGCGAGCTCGATAGGCCAGCTTCAGGACTGATTTCACCAGCGGACCCAAGGGTAGTGCGGCTCGGTTCTTTTCGCTGCGCGACCGAGTGGCGGCGGTCCCATTGGGTTGAGCCGCACCGGGGGTGCCTGTCGTATTGGTCGTGTTTGTCGCCGCACTACGTTTCGCCATCCGCTCCCACTCCCCCCTGGACGTTCCTTGGGCGTTGGACTGCAATACCGTCTTCGCCCTTTTGTCATTTGATAGTGTAGAGGATGAGCGGGTGGTTCGCCCAGCTTAAGCGAGCTGCCGCGAGTGTGGAGTTGCGGGCTTGTCGCTAGAATTCGGCGATGGTGAATCGCCCCGGGAATTCAGGGAGGAGTCAATACGATGTCGGATGCCGTTCATCGAGTTGAGAAGGTCAAGCAAGTCATCGCGGATTTGGCGTTGCCGGAGTGGCAACGGTTGGCGAAAGGACTCGATGCGCTCAACGGGGTGAATATGCCTCAGCCGGGGAGTGCCTCGCGCGAAGCGTTTGAAACCGAACTTATCGCGATCAACAAGGTTCTGCAAAAGTGGAATTGCCAAACGGCCGACGAGTATAGCCAAATCTCGGAGCAGGATGCACGCAAGGCGTTTGACTCGCTGGCGGCGGCGGCGAACCACTTGCTGGATTCCGAACTGGCTCGCATTTTTCGCGAGTTGGATTGCGATGACCCGCAGATACGTTTGCGAGCCACCGACGAAGTTCGGCAGCATCGCGAGATCGTTGTGCCTCGACTCATTCAAGAGTTTCGCGATAAGTTGCGAGCGGCGAGCGAGCCTGACGCAGAGATAGGCCACCTGCCGATCATGGCATTGCTAATATTCTCCGAACTGGACACACGCGAGGCTCTTCCCGCGATTCTCGCAGCGATTTCACTTCCCGAAAAAACGCTCGAAGCGGCCTTCAGCGATTCTCTGAGCGACTATCTTCCGTCCATTTTGGCCCAGTTCCTCGGAGACCAGCCCGACGAACTGGAGGCTCTGACCGCCAATACGAATCTGAGCGATGAAGTTCGTGCCGCGGCGATAGCCTCCTTCATTCATCTCGTGCGCGACGAGCGGGTGACGCGTGATGACTTTGTCTGGCGACTCGACAAGCTGCTCCGGCTAGTGATCGCGGAATGCAACAGCTATTTGGTTTCTCTGAGCGTCTTTCAACTCTCTCAATTCGCGGCCGTGGAGTGTCGGGACCTCGTGGAAAGTGCTTTCGAGGACGAGTTAGTGGATGAGGCGTTCTTCGATCGTAAATCGATTCTGTCGGGCCTTGAAGGCGGCGACAAACGGGTCCAGCTCACTCTGTCAAAGTGTCCCCCGACTCGCATTGCGAGAGTCGACGATGAATTGCGGAGTGAGCCGCCTAAGCGCGAGAATACCGACAATGTGGTGGAGGTGATTCGTAGTACGCTCGCCATGATGATGGCTCCCGAGCCCTCGACGCCTCGGGCGACCAGCAGACCGACCGGCTTCGAGCAGCCGATCGCTCCTAAAACTACTACCGTGCGACTCACCAGTCCCGAGCGGGTTGGCCGCAACGACCCGTGCCCCTGCGGCAGCGGCAAGAAATTCAAGAAATGCTGCGGAGGGAATTGAGCGAGGGTCGTTTCGCCAGTACGACGGACTTCAATTGGTAGCCCGCTCACTTCGTGAGCGGTCAGCCGCGCGGCGTGCGAGCGCCCTTCGCCGCCAGGTAGTTTACGTGGCGAGCCGCGTGCTGCATGGAAAACGTCTCGGTGCGGAGCGGATCGACGGACTGGAAGTCCGTCGTACATTGGTAGCCCGCTCACTTCGTGAGCGGTCAGCCGCGCGACGTGCGAGCGTCCTTCGCCGCTAGGCAGTTTGCGTGGTGAGCCGCTTGCTGCATGGAAAGGGCCTCGGTGCGGGGAGGTACGACGGACTGGAAGTCCGTCGTACATTTAACTTGGCAGCTCGGCGTTGTGGTAAACCTCTTGCACGTCGTCGCAGTCGTTCAGCATGTTCATGAACTTTTCGAACATCGGTACGTCGTCCGGGCTGATCTTCGTGCGACTCTGAGGCAGGAAGGTGATTTCCTGAGTCTCCAACTCCAAGCCAGGAAAGGCTTGCAGGAGAGCGGTCTTGGCCTTGAAGAATTCGCTGGGAGGCGTGAAGATCGTGACGAAACCGTTGCCGGTCTCCATCTCTTCGACCTGCACGTCGGCCAGCATGAGCGCTTCGAGCGCCTCTTCCTCGTTCGATCCCTTATACGAGATGACGGCCAGATGGTCGAAAAACCGCACGACCGAGCCCGCGGTTCCCATCTTCGAGCCGGTTTTGGTGAAGCAATTGCGGATATCGGTGATCGTCCGCATGTTGTTGTCGGACAGGCAGTCGATGATAACCATGCAGCTACCGGGCCCGAAGCCTTCGTAGCGAGTGGAGACGAAGTCTTCGCCGCCCACGCCCTTGGCCTTCTCGATCGCCTTTTCGATGACGTGGCCCGGCACTTGGTCGCGCTTCGCTTTTTCGATCAAACTGCGCAAGGCCGGGTTGGCGTCTGGGTCCGCGACCCCGTTCTTGGCTAGAACGTACAACTGCTTGCCGTACTTGGAGTAGACCTTCGACTTCACCGCCGCGGTCTTGAAGATCGAAGCTTTACGATTTTCGAAATCTCTGCCCATGGAAACTCGACCGGCCGTGTGACAAAATTCGCGGAAAGGATATGGACCGTTATCGTCGCATCGTTCGCACAATCGTTCAATGCCCCCTCGGGCCGACTCGGGGCTCTCTGACGAACCGTTCCTCTTCCCAGCAAACCACTTATCTAGCTTACCTCCCGACACTCGGAGATTCCCCGCATGCCGCGAAACCACCCTGAAAGTCTTCGAATCGCGTCCGCCCGGTTGTTGCTCCTGTGGGTGGGAGGCTGGTTCGTGACGTGCGCTGTCCCTGTGACGGCTACGGCCCAGGAATGGACTCGCTTTCGCGGTCCCAACGGCTCGGGGATCAGCGACGCTCGTTCCATCCCCGTGACATTCACCGAAAAAGACTACCGCTGGACCGCCGATCTCCCCGGCAAAGGCATCTCGTCGCCGGTGATCTGGAACGACAAGGTGTTTGTCACCAGCGCCGACGAGGACAAGGGCGAGCGGTATTTGTTGTGCCACCGCACGTCGGATGGGGAAAAGCTGTGGTCGAAGTCGTTCCCGTTTGAACGCGAGAAAAAACATGCTCGTAATTCGTACGCGACCGCCACTCCCGCCGTCGACGACGAACGAGTGTACGTGGTGTGGACCTCGCGAGCGAAAGCCGAGCTGTTGGCGTTCACGCACGACGGCCAGCCGGCGTGGAGCTACGACATGGGGCCCTACCAAAGCGGACACGGCGGCGGCACTTCGCCCGTGGTCGTTGGGGACTTGGTGGTCCTGAACAATCACCAGGAACGCAACAGCTATCTGCTGGCGGTCGATCGCAGGACGGGTCAGCAGAAATGGAAGGTCGCTCGCGAGGGTGGTAAGGCGAGCTATTCGACGCCGTGTGCTTTGACGAATGCGGCGGGCCAGACGGAGGTGATTTTCACGAGCTTCAACCATGGAGTAACGGCTGTCTCGGCCGACACGGGGGCGATTGCTTGGGAGAAGTCGGGCCTGTTCGACAACGACGAGGAGGACAAGCGAGCGATCGGCTCGCCGTTCATTGCCGACGGACTGGTATTTGGTTCGTGCGGCTTCACGGCGGGCAAGAAGATCTTGGTGGGGTTGCGGCCGAGTGGAAGCAAGGTGGATGGCAAGGAAACGTCGTCGGTCGAGCAAGCGTATCGGCAAGACCGGATGGTGAACCACATGCCGACGGCGATCGCGTATCAGGGGCTGGTATTCACTTGGGCGGACAACGGAGTGGTCACGTGCTCGCGCATCAAGGATGGCTCGCAAGCCTGGCAGAAGCGAGTGGGCGGCAACTACTCGGGTTCGCCGATCATTGTGGATGGCAAGCTGTATATGATCTCGGACGCGGGCGACGTGGTGGTTCTGTCCGCCGCCGACAAGTTCGAACAACTCGGCAGTTCCTCGTTGGGCCAAACCAGCAGCAGCACCCCCGCCGTAAGCGGCGGCGTGATGTACCTACGAACCTACTCGAAGCTATTCGCCATCGGCGGCCCGCGCTGATGTGACCGAGGAGAAGGGTTTTGCGTGCACCGCGCACGCGTTGATTTCCGCGCCGTGGGGTCCTATTCTTGAGGTGGATTCTGAATGAGGAGGAGGTCGACATGAGTTTCACGGCTGTTCTCGGCGATATCGAGATTCTCTCCGACGTGATCAATTGCGGGACGCCGGATTTTGATGCGGATGCCGCACGCGCCGTGTTGAGTCTTGGGTTCTCGGAATCCCAGAAGTCTCAGATGTTGGAGCTCGCCGACAAGAATAACCGCGGTCAGCTTTCCCCAGCGGAACACGAGCAAATGGAGAGCTATCGCCGAGTGGGGAATTTCCTGGCGTTGTTGCACGCCCGGGCTCGACTTTCGCTCAAGCACGCCGGCCAATCACCCAGGTAAACCAGCCCATGGATGCCGCGCTTCGCCGACTCGTCATTCAGCGTGCGTGCGGCCAGTGTGAATACTGCGCGATGCCCAGCGATTGGGATCCCTTGCCGTTCTGCATCGATCATATCATCGTCCAGCAGCACGCGGGTCCCACGATCGAGTCCAATCTGGCCCTCTCCTGCTTAAGCTGCAATACGCATAAGGGACCGAACATTGCGGGGCTTGACCCTGACAATGGCCAGATCACCCGGTTATTCCATCCGCGTACTGACTCGTGGACCGAGCATTTCGATTGGATGGGTCCGGAGCTTCGTGGCAAGTCGCCCATCGGTCGCGTTACGCTTCAGGTGCTCAATATCAACGATCCCATCCGAGTCGAGCATCGTCGTTTGCTGCAGCAGGCAGGCGTTTTCCCGGGACGCCGCCCTCCGACATGAACACGCTTATTCGCTGTGCGATCCCCACTCGCCCGTCGCGCGCCATGGCGCAACTGTTCTCGTCGCGCGATGCGCAGCGCGCGGCGTGTGCGGCGGGGCGGCAGTTGGTCGAGCTGTCGCGGCGCGATGCCTGGCGATGCCGCGAAATTCTCGACAGTAGGCCGAAAACTCGCGTTCCCCGGCGTCAGAATAGGGCTGGTGTCAGACCGCTGAATTCCCCGAGAAAACTCTTGAGATTTTGGCAACGAAGAGGCTTCCAGCCCCAGCTGGCTGGAAGGGCGATTGGCGACTCGCCGCAATTAGAGACCGCCACGTTTCTCTGCTGAGACTTCCCTCCCCAGCCACACTGAACCCGGAGGGTTCGCAGCCATTAGCCGGTGGTTGAGCGAAGCGACACCACCGGATCGCTCGCTCGCGCGACAAGCAGCCGATCAATAGGATCGCGGTGGATCGTTGGCAAACGATACACCTGACAGGCCCCAGGAACGTATGCGTGTCGAGCAGGATTTTCACGAATTGCTCGCGAACGCGCTCAACAGTTCATCGGGCAGCGGTTCGAAGAACTGATCGTTCACGACAAATTCGCCCTCGGCCTGTCCCAATCGATGTGATTGATCGGAAGATCGCCGCAAAAGGCGAATTTCGGCGACGGGCTGGTTTCGTCGACAGAGTATGATCCGATCTTCGTCTCCCAGCTCGTTCAAATAGCGGTAGAGGTGAGTCTTCGCTTCATGAATGTTCAGTCGCAGGTCGCTCACAAACTAAAACTGAAGTAGAAGCTAAGCTAATTCAGGTCTTTCGACCGACCAGAATCCTACTCGCTCGCTCAGCCGCACCCTGCGACTCGTTTGATGCCCACCCACTGGAGATTCAAAAGAACCACCATTTCAGCCAGGCCATCGAAGCCGCGGCGAAAGTCTATCGGCTGCAAGCAGACGAAAATCTTTACGGTTACGGGAATCGTCAACATGACGAGTCCCTTCGTTGCAACACTTACGGTGGCTCGACAATCTGCGTCCAACTTGCATCTCCGCCCAATGCTAATCTATCGCCGGTCTTTAGTGACCGCCGCCACCACCTCCTCCTGTGCCTGCTCCCGAGTACTTATTGCCAACGAGGAGATGCAAGAACATTCGAATACCATTAATAAAGCCGCCTGCGTTTGAATTGGGTTCAAGAGGCATAGGAGGCTCCGGGGTTTTAGTGGCACCAGAAATAAAACTCTCTGCCTTAAGTAGTTCCGATACAACGAAAGCGAGATCGCCTTCAAGGTCCTTTAGTACAGATCCAGACGGGCCACCGCCCGACGTTGACATTCCATGCAGAAATGTTCCCCCGATGTCCAAGGGCGCTTTAACTGTATTTATGTAAGGGATGTTTGTGAAATTCTTGATAGCTGACAGCCCTGTTCCCGACGTTTTCATCGAATAATCAATTAGCAGCAGATTTACTAATTCGTCACCAAGTCGATCCGCAGCAGCGAAGCGAGAACCGGTTGCAAGGAAATGGCCTAGGAAAGTGAACGTTGCAAAGCTGAACCCACTAAAGAACCCCAAGAACGCCATTGGCATTCCGTTTAGCGATGCCGATAATCCAGCATGCTCTAATATGGCAATGGTGCCGGTCGGGTCAATGCCATTAGTGGGTGAATTCATAACATATCGATAGAGATTCGTGTCACCACCATTGAATCCAATAGGGTCTTGCGATGTAAATCGACCAGCCGTATGGCTAAAGGTGCGTGCCTCTAAGTCAATGAAACCCGCAGTATCCATCATGCCTCGACTCAATGATGTACTGGCAACGGCGCCGCTTGAGTCGATGATTTGAGACCCGAACGCGCTGAACTCAAAGTGCGCACCATCTGAACTGTCGCGGACAGTGCCGAGCTTGTCTGTCATTTGCCAAGCCGGCCCATTTTGTCGAGACGCCAAGAGAATATTCCGGGGTTCTACGCCGTTTACGTACCTTGCAGATGCTGTTTCTCGTCCGATTGTTTGCCATACGCTGCCACTCTCGTGTACGAAGTATTTCACAGAATCATCAGAGTCCGTCCCCGCAATCTCGACGATACGATGGGAAAATGCATCGTTAATGAATATGACCGCGTCGCTTTCAGTAGTAGAGTTTGCGTCAGACTGTGACCAGGTGCTAATACTCAGCAGCCGATTGCGATGGTCATATACAAACCTACGCGATTGGCTAAGGAGAACGTCGTGCTGCAAGATGGTATTGCCCTCACCATCATACTCATAAGTGAAAGTCCCTTCGCTGATAAGTTGGTTAGCGGAGCCAGTGCTATAGGTGCGAGTTTCTGTGCCTGCCTGCGACGTAATTCGATTACCATTCAGATCATAGACATACCGCTCATCATCCTGCATATCGAAGTCGGCGAACACTAATTGGCCGGTCAGGTCATACGCGTAGTCGATCGTCTGGGCGTACTGGGGGTCTTGATGAGTGCGAGCTTCGTGGATCAAGAGGCCCGCGAAATCGTAATCGTAATCGTAGCCGGCGATCAGCGAGTTGGTTGCGTTGCGATGGATCAGGCTGTCCGAGCGACCGGAGAGGTCATAGGTGCGAGTGGTTGTGCCGACCAGGGTGGTGGCGGTCAGGTCCGAGTAGCGGCGGATTTCGGCCTCGCGGCCGGCGGCCGTATAACGGAAATCGACGCGAGCGTTGTCGACGTCGGGCGTCGTGCCTGGCGTCGCGTCGAACCACTTGCGAGTTGCCAGGAGGTTGCGGGCATTGTAGGTCGAAGCGACCGTCACGCCGGCGTCATCGTTGGTCGAGATAACGTTGCCTTGCTTGTCGTAGCCGTAGGTCAGGATCACTCGCGGGACGTCGCGAGAACCGTCGGGATTGTTGTCGACGGAACGCAGGCGGTTCAGCGTGTCGTACGTGTAAAGGTAGTTGCTGTTCGAGTCGCTCGCCGTCAGCATGTTGCCGAGCGTGTCGTACGTGAAAGTGATCGTTTCGACGAGCGCGCCGGGAGCGGTTGCGTGAGTCGGCTCGTTGTACCAACGTTCTTCCGTCAAGCGGCCTGCTTGGTCGTAGTCGAATTCGCGACGGCGGCCGTTGCGGTCGATCGTTTCCGCTTGATTGCCCTCGGGATCATACGCGGTCACTCGAATATGCGGTGCGCCGCGATTTTGCGCCGCGTCAACGCCGCTGGGATCGTCATACAGCGGGTCGGCCACGGCGCCAGGCGTCACCGGGGCCACTTGATTCAAGAAGTCAAAGTCGGACAACGACGCGAACACCGCGTCACGAGTCTTAACTTCGTCCCAATACAGCGGATCGCGTTCCTCGACGACTCGATTCAGCGAGTCGTAAACCCACGTGGTGATGTTCCCGACCGGGTCCATCAGCGCGATACGGTTTCCTTGCGCGTCGTAGCGGAATTCGACCACGCCGCCGTTCGCGTCGGTCTGGCGGATCAACCGGTCGTTCGCGTCATACTCGTAGTCCGTGATGCGGCTCTTCCGCTGACTGACCGGTGTGGCGGGCGATTCGGTGATGGTCAAGTTCGGGTTAAGCGTATCTGGATGGACGATCGCCTCGTAGTCCAACAGGTTTCTTTGGTAGAACTTCAATACCAACGTGTACGGGTGGCCGCTGGGACCACCGACAAGCCCCGTTTGTTCGCCGGTCACTCGGCCCGCAAGGTCATACGCGGTCCGCTTGATCTCGGCCAGCGTACCGTTCGCCTCGTAGAACGCTTCTTCGATGACTTGCCCGTAGCCGTTGTAGCGAAAGGTCTGATATGCGCCATCGGCGAAGATCGTCTTGCTGGGTGAACCGCAGGGGCACGCGGCGTCGTATTCGAACACCGTCGTGTTGCCGTTGAAGTCGGTAAATGACTGTCGGCGGCCTTGGTTGTCGTAGGTGAAGCTGGACGAGTTTCCTTCCGCGTTGGTGATTCTGGTGAGATTGCCCTGCGCATCGTAGGCGAAGACACTGGCCTTGCCCGAAGCGTTCTTAATCGAAGTGACTCGATTAACGGCGTCGTATTGGAATTCCGTGACGACGGGCGGGTTGAGCGGCTGGCCTGCGCTGCCGCGTTCGGCGATTTTGGTCAGGTTGCCGCGTGGATCGTATTCGCGGTCGGTGATGTTCCCGTTGCGATCGATGATGCGAGTTTCCAGATCCGGGTGACGCGCGTCGCCGTACTCGCGCGTGGTGGTATGGCCCAGCGGATCGGTTTCGGTCAGGACGTTCCCTCGGTCGTCGTAGAGCAGAGTGGTGGCGTTGCCGTTGGCGTCGCGGACGATTCCCGTGTTACGCTCCGTATCAAATTCCCGGCTATCGATGCGGTTGCCCGAGGCGTCGATGACGCCCTTGTATTCCAGTTGTCGCGTGTCCGGGTTCAGTTCGTAGACGGCCTTGAGCACGCGCTTGCCCAACGCGTCGAATGCTTGGTCGAGATAATGGGCGGGCGAGACCAAGTACTCGTAGCGAGTTTCCAAGTCGAGTTGGTTCGCGAATCGAGTCAGGTCGCCCGCGGCATCATAGGTGTAGGTCAGCTTGTTGCCCGACGGATCGACAATCTCTTTGATGCGACCGCGATAGTCACGCACGAACTGGATGGCGTCTCCGGACGAATGCGTGATGCCCGCTGAGGTGAACGTCACGACGTTGCCGTTCAGATCGGTGATCGTTTGCAGGCCCGCGGTGTCGCTGTATCGGTACTTGAGACCATCCTTCGTGGTCAGCGTGTAGAAGCTAGGATTAATTCCCTGTGACAGCGCACCCACCAAGCCGCCGCGAGCGACCTGGGTTTCGTCGATGGTCAGCGTGACGTAGACTCCGGGGTCGGGTTGAAAATAAGGTCGCCACATGCCGCCAAAGAAACTGGCGGCGACCAGTTGTTCCTTGTAAGTAAATCCAACTCGCTGGCCCGACGGATTGGTCAGATAGACCTTGGTCTTGTCCGGTACGAACTTGTCGTTGCCGGGGTTAAAAGCCCCGCCCGCTCCCACCGCCGCGACTTCGAACAGTCGAGCGTCTTGCATGCCGAGCGACCAGCCAAAGCCAAAGTCGCCTTCGTCTTCCGCATTCGCCGTGTCGTACACGCGAGTAACCTGGATCGGAATGCCGGCCAGCGGGACGGTGAGATCGGTGAACTCCAAACGGAAATTGCCGACTTGGACATTCCCCTCGACATAGACCAACGTAGGCTGAATGTAGCCGCGTCCGTTCCCATCGAACGCCGCCACCACGATCGCATAGGGATCGTTGGTCGCCATGGATGGATCGAACACAGCTAACTCGCCATCGATCACCTCCTGGTTGCTTTGCCGCAAGAGCGTCCAATCGGGATCGTCCAGGTCGATACCCGTCAGAGAGACTCGATCCGCGCGACTCATGTAGACGCGGTAGTACCAGAGGTTGTCCTCGGGATCGTCCACGGTTCCGATGATTGGCGTCAGGTTGGTGACGGTCGTCGCTGGCGCCGGACTGGTAATGATAACCGTGGGAGGTCGGTTGTCGGTCGGGTCAAAACCGGGGTGCGTTGGAAGGCTGGGATCCGAGGGAACCGGGGAATTGTTTTGAGACGGATCCACGATGGCTAAACTGACGCTTGTGGACCCTTGCAGGCCCGCGGCGTCGCTGGCGGTCCCTTCCAATCGCAAGGTGCGGATCGCAGTCGCCGAAAGGGTCGCCGAATGGTTTGCGTCCAGCGGCACTCGTTGACCGTCCACCAGTAGTCCCACGTCCACGACTCGCACATTGTCGGTCGCGGACACCGTCACGATGTAGTCAACGCCCAGATCAATCTGTCCATCGCCCGCGAATGATTGGTCCCCCGAGCGAATCAGCAGCGTCACCCTGGGCGCTTCCGAGTCGGCGGTGGTGGTGATGGTGAACGATTGCCGCGCGTCGTGGCCATGGTCGTCGGTGACGACGACAGTGACAGGTTGCGGCGTGGTATCGGTCGGAGGCGACTGCCAGAGGATGCGGCCGAGGTTGTCGATCGTCATCCCATTAGGAGCGGTCTCAAGACGGTAAGTCAGCGGATCACGTTCGGGATCGGTAGCGCGAACGGTATAGCGATAGGCGGCGCCCGCCGTGACCGTGGTGAATGGGGTCGAGTTGATGACGGGCGGCAGGTTGGTTTCCACCGACAGCAGGAATCCCTGCGTCGCGATGGCGTTGTTGCTATCGCGAACGGTGACGGTCAGCGCGTGACTGCCGGCCTGGTCGCTCGACGGAGTCCACTCAATCAGCCCGGTCGGCGAGATGGTCATGCCAGGCAATGTTGGCGAGACGGCATAGGTGAGCGAGTCGCCATCGGGATCGACGGCGGTCACCTGGTAGGCGTATGCGGTGTCGACTTCGGCGGTGAAGTCGGGCGTGGAAGTGATCAGGGGCGCTCGATTCCCGGCGGATGGAGAATTGGGATTGCTCGGATCGAGTGGATCGGTGGCGGCGCTCACCTTGATTGAGTACGTCTGACGGCCGATGGCGCCGGCCGAATCGGTGGCGGTGATCGCGATGTTATGTAAGCCGATCTGGCTGGATGTGGGCGACCAGCGAATGAGCCCCGTGTCTTCGTCGATCGACATGCCGCTGGGTTTCGAGGTCAGCGCGAAACGAACGTTGTCGCGTTCCAAGTCGTTGGCGCGTAACGCGTACAGATAGGTGCGTCCCGCGACGGCGGCCGTTTGGGGGATCGAGATGATAGCGGGCGCCGTGTTCGCGCAGCGCACTTCGAGCACGAACCGCTGTGAGTCTTCCTGCAGTGTTATGTCTTGCACCGAGACAACCACGGACTGTTCGCCCAACTGGTCTTCGCGCGGCTCCCACCGCAAGGTGCCTCGCTGTGGATCGAGCGACATGCCGGCCGGCGCGACGTCCAATCGCCAAAGCAGCGGATCGGCATCGGGATCGACGGCGAGCAGGTCGTAGACATACGTGCGACCTTCGACGGCGACGAGTGGTGGGTTAGAGGTGATGCGGGGGGCGTCGTTGGTGAATTCCGTGCCTACTACGATGGTGAACTCTTGGACCGCCGAGCCACCCTTGCTGTCAGACACCCGGAGTCGTACCGAGTGGGTGTGCGTCGCCGCTTGATCGAAAGTGGGAGTCCATGACAACAGGCGTTGGCCATCGAGCGTCATGCCCGTAGGACCAGACTCCAGAGTGAAGGTCAGCGCATCGCCATTAGCATCGGCGGCTGAAACGGAGTAACCATACGGCAACGCTGCGAACGCCCTAAGATGCGGAGTGGAATTGAATGCAGGCGGGCTATTTGCTCCGGTAGCCGCGACTACGACGGTAAAGGTTTGCCGCGCCTCGCCCCCGCGTCCATCCGTTACGACGACCGTAACGTCACGTGAACCAACTTGTGCCACTGTCGGGGTCCAGGTGAACCTTCCGTTACCCTGGTCGATGCTCATTCCGGCAAGTGGAGACTCCAGTCGATAGCTGAGCGTATCGACATCGGCGTCTTGAGCATCGACGTCGTAGGCAAATGCCGTGTTGGCGGCCGCATTAGATGGCGGCGAGGTCACAATCGTCGGTGCGGCATTCGGATTGACGACATTGATCGTAAACTGCTGCAACGCGATACCACCACGGTCGTCTTTCGCTCGCAGCACGACCGAGTGTGACCCAAGCTGCTCTCTTGTTGGCGACCAAACAACGGTTCCCAATGTCGGATGGACCGTCATGCCAATGGGCGCTAGAGGCAGATCGTAGGTGATTGGATCGTTATCTGGATCGCTGGCCTGAACTGTTTCGCGGAAAAGGCTTCCCACGACAGCGGTCGTTGGAAGAGAGCCAGAAAAGACCGGCTCTTGATTCTCCATATCTTGCGAGCGCGTGTTTCCGAAATCTCGCCCCGTAACGACTTGACCGTCCCCGAGCACGACAATATACGAGCCATCTCCTGGACCAATACTACCCGGCAAGACCTCCACGCTCACGAGGTCAAAACCGGGGAAACGACCTCGATTGTCGACACCTTGAACACGAACCGCACGCACTGGCTGGTTGAACCCGATCGCCGAGAGATCTAGGCCGACGTTTCCACCTTGTGGCGCGCGGCCAAGCAGAACAAATGTCTCAAGATCGGAACTAACGAAGATGTCCGCGCTTTCGCCCGCCGAATCGGCTGGATCAAGGCTTCGAATAAAGATGTCGTTGCCGGGACCATTAATCACCGTCTCATCTTGAAATCCAACGGTCACATACGATCCCGCCGGCAACGTAAGCCAATTCGCAGTAGATGCGGGTCCAATAATTGGTGCTGGAGGCGGTGGTCCTAGCACGATGGCTGGATCAACTGTTTCCGGTGGCGGATTACCAGTTCGCCCCGCATTCCGTCCGAACGGCTCGGCGCGTCCAGCAGATCCGCTGCCGAAGAACTCCAACACTACGTCGGCAAAACCATCGCCGGTGGGCAGTGGATTGCCGACGATGGATGGAAACGTCTGTGACCAACCCGGCCGCAGTTCCTCTCTAACGATATAGGTATCTGGAGAAAGGCCTGTAAAGGCATAATCCCCGTCTGTGTCGGTGACAGTGAACCGTTCCCCCACATCCCGCTGCCCGTTTTGGTTCTGATCGAGATAGATTGTCCAGCCCGATAAACCAGCGTCGTGATGTTGTATGGCAACGCTGAATTCGCCGTTGTTGTTTTGCCACCCTTGGCCATCCATCGTTCCCAGAAACAGTCGAGTCGCGCCTGGAGGTGCGACGATCTTTTGGCGTGTACCTGAGACTGTCGTGCCGTCGCCAATGAAGAATGGCTGCTTAAGCATCGGCTGGAGCGATTCATAATTCACACCACCCGCTACGTTCCCTGTTTGACGGAAATCCAACGCCGTCGGAACGGTTCCAATCATTGGATTACTTTCGGACAGAAACACGCCAATCAGGCTGTTAATCGGCGCGAAAACATCCGCGATCCCGTTCTGAGCGGCAGCAGCATGTCCGGTAAATGGCCCGCCATCAGGCGCGCGGCGAGGTTCCGTGGGGCCATTGGCCACGAGCCCGCTAGCCGAAAACGAGAGCACGTCTCCGGCCGCGACAGCAATAGTTGAAACTTGAATCGGCGACTGCCCCGGCGCGATGTCGCCTGAACTTGCCGTCGCGCCGTTTGGCATTCCAGCTAAATACGGATCGGAGACGCCGGGAACCTTCACTTTACTCACGGGCACAATGCCTCGGAATTGGAGATGGTCGATCTCGATGCCCCCGCTCGAATTGCCAATCTGGATTGACCCAACTCCTCCCGCGTAATCGATGCCAAAGAAGCGGTCTTCCGCAGTGGTGCCCGTTGCGACGTCGTCACCTATCGCAATCGGGCCGATAACACCCAGCGAGACACCCGCGCCATCGAACGCCTCGAAAGTCGTTGTTCCAAAACCATCGGTCCAGACAACGCCGACTTGCGACGGCAATCCTCCGAGCACTCCATCGTCAAAAGTAATTGTAAATCCGGGGACGCCATTGGCCCACAAGGCATCACAGTTCAAGCACGTGCCATTGGCCGGATCGCCGTCATCACCGTCGACCGAATCGGAGCGACTCGCCGGGAAGCCTTGCAGTGATGTTACGACGCCAGTTCCGGTAAAGGTCACTCCCGAAACGTTTGCAAGGTGGTCCTCGAAGTCCTCGAGAAAGGCCGATACACCTAGGTCTGATACATCGAATGGCGAGTCCAGGACACTATGGTAGGGAGTTGGCCCTAGCAACACAGGAACGGCCTGTCCAGGCACAGTTAATGTTGACTCATACTTCGTGCCGTGAATCTCGCCACTGCCCTGCTCGACGAGTAGATTAAAACTCTGAATGTCAACTCCGCCTTTGCCATCTACAACTTGAACTTTGATTGGAACTATGTTCTCCCCAGGAGCTTGTGGAACAATCCAAGTGATTCGACCAGACTGTGGGTCGATGGACATGTCGATCGGCGGCGTCTGTAAAGAGTACGTCAATTCATCCGAATCCGAATCTAGCGCCTGTACCAGGTAATCGTATGTTGCACCGGGACGTGTCGTCGAGATTGGCTCTGATACAATCACCGGCGCGTGATTCTCTGGATCACCGTGCACGCACACGACGAACTCTTGCTCGGCTACGCCTCCGCGGCCGTCTGCAACGCTTACTCTTACTGAATGATCGCCGAGTTGGTCTGCGGCGGGCGCCCAGCGGATTTCGCCGGTAGTTGGGTTGATCTGCATTCCAACTGGATTCGAAGCCAACGAATACAACAAGCTGTCATCGTCAGGATCGATCGCGTTTACGTCGTATCGGTAATCCTCCTGGCTGCCGATGCTGTTCGGAAAAACCTCAACGCTGAATAGATCGAAACCAGGCGACCAACCCAGATTGTCGACGCCTTCGATGCGAATCGCACGGACGGGCTTGGTGAAACCGATTTCCGCCAAGTCGAGGCCTTGCCTGCCAAGCTGCCGTACTTGTCCCAGCAAGACGAAATCGCTGGCGTTGTCGCTGACATATACGATGGCTCGCTCGCCGGCCGAATCGAAAGGGTCTGTACTGCGGATGAAAATATCGTCACCCGGACCATCGATCACGATTTCATCCGTGAATCCGAGAGTGACATACGATCCGCGCGGCAATGCCAACCAGTCCGCGTTGACATTCTGCGTTGTGAAAGGTCCGAGGCCGGGAGAGCCGGTCGCAACCACTGGGTCCACCGGTTCGACTCGCCCGAGAACACGATTCGGATTGACGTTCCCGCCGTAAGGTTCCGCAATTCCGCTGCTTCCGGCGGCGAAATAGTCGAGCACCACGTCCGCAAATCCGTCCCCTCGCGTGACAACTCCGAAATGCGATGTCACCGGCGTGCTCGTAATCACCGGCGGTCGATTCGGCGGCGCGGGAATGGCGGAGACCGTAAAGCGTTGTTCGGCAGTACCGCCGCGACCGTCGTCGACGTGGACGGTGACGTCGTGAAGGCCGAGTTGCGTGGCCGCGGGCGTCCAAGTGATCTCGCCGCTGGTCGCGTCGATCGACATGCCCGTGGGCGCGACGGCAAGCGAGTAGGTTAGAGAGTCGCTGTCGGCGTCCGTGGCGTCGACATCGTAGCGGTACGGTCGATCCAGGAGAGCCTCAATGTCTGGCAGCGTCGTGATGACCGGCGCTTCGTTCAATTTGCCGTAGAAGACAAGCTCGTACGTGAACGGACGACGGCTGGGGTTGTAAAACGACACCGTCGGCGATGCGGTCGTCTCGCCCGGTGCCAACCGTCCACCCTCGACGCTTGCCGTATAGTCATAGAACGGAATCCCCTCCGGCGTCAGCCCATCCGCTCCAACTAAAGTGACAGTTGGATCACTGATGTTCTTCACGCCAACCAGCAGCGGCACATCGGCATCGAACGGCCCGTTGTTCCGCGTCGCCAAGTCGACGTGTAGTTGCTTGGCCGCTTCGTTGAACGACGTGCGAAAGTACGCTCCGCTGAAACTGCCAGTGATGTCGGCATAGCGGGAAAAGTCGATGGGATTGACGTTGCCAGTGGTTCCCAGCAGTTTGAGAGTCGTCGAGGCGGTTTGCCCCACCGAGTCCGTGGCGACAAACGTCAGTTCGTTTTCGCCCGGAAGTATCTCGATGGCGGCGAAAAATCTCCCCGCTTCATCCAATACATCGACGGGACGTCCGTTGACTTGGACCAACTCGATGCGGTTGGGCGAGCCATCGGATCGAGTTCCCTGCGCCGACGCGAACCCGGAGACGATGGTGGTCGAGAGGGCTGGAAATTGCGAGGCTGGCGACGAGGCCGAGATCAGCGGTCGACCCAATTGCGTGCCGGTCGTCTGCAGATTGCGGCGATAATTGTTGTAGACTTCCCAACTATTGGCTTCGAACCGCGGGATCGAACCGTCGTCGTTGATGTTGGTGATGTGATAGGTGTGCTGGTTCCAGAGTGGCCGAGTAGAACTCCACGGGGCGCTCCCGCTCTCGTAGACAAAAACTCCTTGTTGGGGACCGAACCCACAGTTGTTGTTCGCTTGAGCGACGATGTCCGCGGGCCCGTCGGCATCGACATCGGCCACGATGATGTTTTCCGACCAAGTGCATGAGCTAAGCGGCGTTGCGAATCGAACCGTGCCATCGCGCCCGTCGTAGATGCGGAAAGTCGTCTCATCGCGGTAGATCACTTCCGCGTTGCCATCGCTGTCGAAATCAAAAACCGACGAGCCGGTGACATGGGAGCTGCTGTCGCGGATGGTCGCCTGCCACTTGACAGAGCCGTCATGTTCCAAGACGACATATCGCAGAGCGCCAGCGATGCCGATCTCCGGCAAGCCGTCATTGTCATAGTCCGCAATCGTTGGTGGGCCGCCGTTGCCTCCGCCGGGCAAGGTTACGGGTCCCCATTTCGTTTCCCCGGTGTGCTCGAGCAGCCAGATCCGGCCGCCGCTAACCAGCACGATTTCTGGCAGTGGATCGCTATCGAAATTCCCAATCGCGTTGTACCCGTCCGGATTGGGCGATTGCCACTTGATGGCGCCTGTCGACGTGTAGGCCGTATTTCCCGCGATCACCTCTTGGTCGCCGTCATCGTCAATATCCGCGACCAGCGAAATCTGGTAGCGAGCAGCAACACCGCCGCGACCCCCGGCGCCGGACCAGCGAATCGAACCGTCGGCGTTGAGCACTTGGCGCCCGATCACGATTTCACTAACGCCATCGTGGTCAAGATCCGCGAGCGCGATGGCGGCCAAGCCGGTTTGCTCAATAGGGGAACTTCTCAATCGCGGGCGTCCGTCGCTTTCGAAGATAAGGACCCGAGTCCCAGAGGAATCGATGGCGACGATTTCGGTAGAACCATCTCCTTCCAGATCTCCGACGGCAAGACTATCTGAGGCACTGATGCTCCAAGCCGAGTCCGTAACCGTAAACAATTCGCTGCCATCGCTGCCATTCAACGCTCGCAGCACTCCAGGCACCGGATTAGTGCCGGTCGTGTTCGCGGATGATCCGAACACGATCTCGGGCACGCCGTCTCGATTCAGATCGAAAACGGCGGGCGTCATCATCACATTCAGCGAGGTGGGAAGAGTGTTGGTCGAGGTCCAAGACCATTTCAATACGGGAAGGAACTCTGAGGTAGCGGCGGCGGTAACTGGCACATCGAGACGACTGGCGGCGTCTGCCCCTGTTGCCGATGACGCGGATGCGACAAGGCCAGGGTAGTTGCTAACTGAATTGTTGGAACCGTTCGTTCTCGATGTTTCCGCGGATGAGTTACTCGACGACAGAAATTGACTTGTTGTCGCGGTGCGCAAGTTGGAGTCGATGAGGCGAATCTCCTCCAATCGAACGCTCGTTGTTTGGTCTCGATCGTTATTAATCAGCCGAACGATCGCCTTCGCGGCGATGCCGGCGGGAATTCCGTTCAACCCAACGGTAATGGTTTCGTCATCGATCTCCACGCCCGCGGCCGCCAAGGGCGCGAGACCTTCGGTCACGTTAAAGAATGCATCGCGCCCAAGGGAGAAAGGCGCCGCGAGCGAGTTGCCGTCTTCATCCACAATCGCAACTTCCATGGCATCCCTGACAAAACCTTGATCGGTCGTGTCAAAGTCAAGTTGGTCGTAGGTGAAGGTCAGCGCCGTCGGGCGATCCGGCACGACGAACGACATTTCGAGTCCAACCAGGAAAGAATCGCCTTCGGTTAGTTTGACTCCGCAATCGTCATCGACCACCGTACCTCGATTTGCGAGCGAACCGCCGCTTTCGACAATGGTCAGATTCGTAAAGTCGCTGGCGAATTGGCACGCTTGCAGGACTTCGCTTTCAAAGGGACGGCGGAAGACGCCGCTGCGGTCCAAGACGCCGCGACCGCTCCACGTAATCAGTGCTCGCGGGCCGCCGCCGATCGCCACGGCCGAGAACTGTTGATGCCCCGAACCGGCGCCTACGACCACCGTATTCACTTGGAACTCTTCTTGAGAGACGTCCGTGGCGTCATAGACGTTCGCGTAAACCTCCCAACCGCTGCCGTCCGCGACGCCGCTGGTCCAAGTAATCACATAACTCCCGCCGCCCGACATCGCGACGCTGACATCCTTCTGATGGCCGACCGACTGACGATTCACCGTGTATTCGCGGCCGCGAGGTTGTCCATCGGCGTCGAACCGGCGAGCGAAAATGTCCCACGACCGATCGGCGGTCTGATAGCCGCTCCAAGCCACGACAAACGAGCCATCGTCTGCCATGTCGACCGATGGACGATATTGACTCGCCTGCTTGCTCTCATGCATCTGGAACTCGCCGCCGACCTTCGCTCCCGTTGCGGAATAGCTCTGACCAAAGACGCCCCAATCACTGCCGTCCTGGTGTTTGCTGGCCCAGGTCACGATGGAGCGTCCATCGGCCGACATGCCGATACTGGGGAAGGCCTGCTGGTTTGACGTCGTCGAGTTGACCAGTTGCTCTGGTCCTTGAGGCGAGCGGCTGGCGGTGAAGCGTCGTAGAAACACGCCGTCGAAATCCCCGGCGCCCACGCCGCTCCACGCAAACACGGCTTCGCCGGCGTCGGAGATGGCGACCGCAACGTCCTGTTGTTGGCCGCCCGTGGTCGAGTTAATCAACGTCTCCGAGCCCAATCGACTGCCATCGGCCGCGAACCATTGGGCGAAAATGCCATACTGATCGCCGGGCCCTCGTCCTTCCCAAGCGACGACGAAATTGCCGGCGGCATCCATCGCAACCGAGGAACGCTTTTGGTCCTCACGCACCGTCGTATTGACTTGAAAGGCGTCGCCCAGCGGGGCGCCGTCGGAATTGAATCGCCGAGCGAACACGGCCACGGTGTCATTGGGTCCGCGCCCCGTGAAGGTCATCACCGTCTGGCCTGCGGCGTTGGTCGCGATCGCGGTCGACTCCGCTTCGCTGGTCTGCAAGCGAGGGACCAAGGTGTTCACTAGACGCTCTTGATCGACCGGTGAGACAACCGACCCTTCGGATTCGGCGAGTCCCTGGGCGGACGCGACAAACGTGGCGCCCGTCAATAAATCGGACGTCGATGCTCGATCGTACCGCGAGGAGCCTCGCGCATTCAGCTCATTGATCACCAACAATGCGTCGAGCGGCGACAGGTAGCGGTCTCCGGAGACATCGATGAAGTGTTGGGATTCCGCTAGGTCGAGTCGGCTGTCGTCGAGCGGCGCCGAGCCCACGCTGTTGAATTGATTGATCAGCAGCAACGCGTCCAAGGGACTCGTGTGGCCATTGTTATCGACATCCGTGGACGCCAGCGCGTTCCGCCAAGTCGCGAAACTGACAATGCCAACCGATCGCCCCGAGATAAAGTCGACGGCGACGTTTCGGTCGGTTACGGTGACGAACGCTTGACTGTCGCCCTGGAATGCTCCCCCCGAGACCACGAGCGAATGAACGCCAGCGGGGACTTCAAGCGACCAGCCGCCCGCGGAATTGGTCTTCGTAGCCACTCGACCATTAGAGACCGTGACATCGGCCAGACCTTCCCCCAGGTCGTAAACGCCGTTGTGATTGACGTCGTCGAACACCACCCCCGTGAGGCTTGATCTTCCCAAACGGTTCGGCGCCGCATGGATTGTCCACCAATCTTCCAGGGAGGGGCCAACCGCGGAATGTCGAGCTAGCCCCATCGAAGTGATGGCGGCAAATGCCGGGGAAGTACCTAGCAATTGATCGGCAACCACGGACTGGGCTGCCGTGACGGGATTCAACAGCGAGTCGAGGGCGGCGCTGCCGCCAGCAAGCCGTGCTCCCGCGATCGTCGATTCCACGAAATTCTCGGCCGAGGGCCAGTCCATTGGGAGAGGAAAGCCAGTCTGACGCACCGCTTCGTTCGCCGCGATCTGTGGAACGCCTTCGCCAGCCGCGAAACCAGAGAAAAGTCGCTGGGCGGCCGAGTCGTTGAGTCTCTGGTCTAGCACCAAAGGCTGGGCGCCGTCGACCGCTCGGGAAGACTCGAGGGTCGTTGAGACCGTGGGGATCTGCCGAGCTCGATTGAGCAGGTAATTGAAAAGCTGTGCTTCGTCCGTCGCGGAGAACATCAGCCGCGATTCGAGCGTTTCCATTCGGGGAGTCCGCATTTTGCGAATGGAAGAGCGGCGGCGAGGTAAACGAAGTGGCATGGGCGGCTCGTCTGGGGCGAGGCAAGCAAAAGGTGGGGTGTCAGCAAGCCCAGAGTTTAGTTGCCCAATTTCGTAAAAACCACTCAAGTTGTGGGGGTTGTATGGCTTGGGCGGCCGGGCAATTGGGCTTGGAAGAGCGTGTTAAGGTGGGTTGGCTGCTTAGGCTGTGCGGGTAGTAGGATTGGGGGTTGAATAATCCGCAAAGTCAGTGTCGATATCAAAGTCACTGTAACCGGTAGAGTGCGTTCTTCGTCTAGCGCTTTCAGGCCATTGGGAGCGAAAGATGCTCAAGGTGGATGTGGCCACGGTTCCGTCGTCCCGTGGGATCCCAGTGAACTCCTCTGTCTGCAAGAAACGTTCAGAACAAGGCACCAGGCGGTGACTCCATGAATTCAACACTTCGTCTCACTCTGGCGGCGTATGTGTTGGTTAGCCTTCTTTGCGGGAGGGGGCTCGCCGACGAATGGGACACGATTGTTCAGACTGAAGAAGAGACCGTCTACACAGCGACGACGCCGGTGTTTACCGGTGGCTTTGACATCGTGTTCGCCAAACCTGTTTGGGAGCGAAATCCGGTTGCCACGGTGACTGAATCCGACGGGGCGACGTTCGAATCCATTCAGACCCAAGAATTCGATTACGACTTTCAAGTCGCTCCTCGAGTTTGGTTGACCTACCAGGCCAACAACGAGATAGGGGCTCGGGTGAGCTACTGGCAGTTCGACCAAGATCCGACGGCCTATACCGTCAATCCGCCCGCGAACGGATTCGGCCGAGTGGCACATCCCGCCTTTGGCGGCGTGGATATCGGTTCGACGATTCCCGCCGAGACGTTTTCCGCATCGTCCTATCTGGCTCTTCACTCCGTGGATTTGGATATCACCAAGAGCGTGCGATTCGGCGAATGGGATTTGGTCACCTTTGCGGGAGTGCGTTTCGCTCAACTCGATCAGGGCTACAGCGCCACTTTGAGCAACGCGGCCAAGGTCATCGCTGGTCGAATTGACTACTCGCATCAGTTCAAGGGCTTTGGGCCGACCATTGGTTTGGAAACTCGACGTCCTCACAGCGCGGGGGTCAGCCTGTTTGCGTCCGCCCGAGGCACGCTACTGATTGGGGGCGCCGACGCTCGACTCGATGCAGGCGAGGACTTGGATTTGGCCAACCCGTTCCTTACCACAAGCGTTGACACTCGCACCGAAGTCATTCCGGTGGGTGACCTCAGGCTTGGCCTGGACTGGACCCCGATGTCTACGGTTGGCGCTTTCCAGCCATTTGCTCGCCTGGCGTTTGAGGGGCAGATTTGGGGTGGCGCTGGCAACTCGACATCCGAGGATGGAAACCTCGGCTTCGTGGGTTTGAGCGTCGGCGGCGGAGTTGCGTACTGAGTGAACGGCGGGAGGCGGCGAGTTGTTAGCTTTGGTTTGGAGAAAGACGTGGAACGCGAGGTTCGCAGGAAGTGACGAGGCTTTGCCTCGCGAGTGTTGGACGAGTATTTGAGTGGTGAGGTCGTTCGCCGACAGAGAGGAGAGCTTCTTTTGCTGGAGCAAAAGGCAACATTCACAAGGCAACTGTCCGTTTAGACTCGCTTGATCGCTTGCCAGCGAGCGTCGAGGCGATCGTGGGGGAGCGGTTGAACAAAGACCACGTATCGCCCGTCGCGGACGTTGGGGCGGAGGTGTTTTCCCACGTCAATTACCGCCGAGTCGATTTTGACTTCGTGGCCCGATGATTCGTCGATGACCTTGATGCCTCGTGCGCGCAACATCGCTAAGGGCGTGGGGCCCGTTAAGTCATCGGGAAACTCGGCGTGTTGCACCAATCGTCCGTCCTGGCCGGTGTGGATCAGCCCGACGGCGGCGACCGCGCCGATGATTCCTTGGCAAGTGCCGCCTAGTCCCCGTAGTAATAGGCCCTCCGATGCGGCGACTTCTCGCGCCTCGGCTTGTTCGACAAGCTCTCGTTGGCACTTGTGGCCAAACTCTACCACTCGTTCGCTCACCCGCTCGGTGACGCAGAGCCCTGGATCGCTGCCGGGGATGAAGTCGTCAAGCATCGCGCGCGCGAGTCGCTCGAACAATTCATCGAGCGTGATGTCTGATTCGCGTTCCCAGAGGATGGAGGCGGAGCCATTCTTGGAGGTGTAAGGCACTCGTGGGTCAAAAAACAATTGATGCCGCACGATGCTTACGGGACGTATCCAAGGTCGTAATAGACGTACCAGCGCCTTGGCCAACTGATTGGTGCCGCGAGTTTCCAGCGTGTCTGTGTCGTCGATGCCTACGTAGATCACGCGGAAACACCTTTGTCTTTTCTTCGCGGGAGCCTTTTGGGTGGGGGCTTAGTGGGTCGTCTCCGTGGTTGTCGCGTCGGGCGACGGGCTGCGATCGGTGAAGCGAAACCAAATCGCGGCGCTCACCAACCCCGCCACAAACCCACAGAGGGGATAGGACCAGGATGCGACCGCGAGCCAGTCGGCGAACATACGGCCGCCGCCACCGCCACCTCCCCCCCCTCCTCCTCCACCACCACCACCACCACCTCCTCCTCCTCCACTGGCCAACCATTTGGAAGAGAGTTGGACGAGGAAGGCGCCAAGGTTGGTTGTCAGGCCGGCCAAGCCGAAGACGAGGTACAACTGCCAACCGCGTCGAGTCCAGAGGATGAGCAGGTCGATGAGGGGGCCGAACAGTACGGCGCTCGTGATGGCGCCCAATCCGGTATTCCAACCTGAACCGCGCAGAGCCACGGCTCCGATCGCCGCTCCCAGCGCCAACACGGAACCACTGCCTCGGCGGGGCACGAGTGCCAAGGTAAGCGACAGCGGGACGACCGAGCGGATGATGGCATGTCCTGGCAGCTTGAGTTTGAACTCCAGCAGATCCGACAGTACGATCGCAACCACTCCGCCCGCCAAGAGCAGTCCGAATTCCCAAAAACGAATGCCCGCCGCGGGGCTGGTCCGCAGGGGAACTCGACTATGATCGAGCAGCGCGGCGTCGAGCGGACAGAGCATCACGGAAAGCCCCTGTTGTCGAGTTGTTTCGGCCCAAGATGAATCGAGCTGAATTCTGGCAGATTCGATTTAGAACGGGGAGGGGAGTGCCTTGTAGCGGAATTCGCAAGAATTCCGACGGTTGCCCGCCGGACGTTATGTCTCAAGCGACCGTCCACTTCGTCGATCTGTCTTTGATCAAATGCGCGCGTCTCGGAGTGAGTATTGGCCGGTGAAAAGTGCCTGCCCGAGTGGCCAACCCGTCTCGTTTTGGTCGTGAAACAAGTTATGCTGTCGGGGTCGCGATCCAGACACTTACGCGTCGAGAACTTCTTACTACCTCTGCCGCGGCGGGCATTGCCGCGGCGGTCCTTCACTCGGGAACGACAGTTATGTCAGCACAGGAAATGCAACTCAAGGGAAACATCAAGCATTCGGTGGTCTTCTGGTGCTTCAATATCGCGGGAGACATGTGGAGCATTGATCAGACCTGCGAGCACGCCAAGAATCTTGGCTGCAAGTCGGTGGAGATCTGTGGACCGGCCGAGTGGCCGACGTTGAAGAAGCACGGCCTGACTTGCGCCCTGGCGGCGAACGGCATGCCGGGCGCGCCGTTCATGAAGGGTTTGAACAATCCGCGATATCAGGACGAAGTGATCGCGACGACGGCCAAGACGATCGAAGAGTGCCAACAAGCTGGCGTGCCGGCGGTGATCGCCTTCACGGGTTACAAGTGGAAGGACGCGGAGGATCCGCAGAGCGGCGAGATCAGCTTGGAAGAGGGGGCGGCCAACTGTGTCGCGGGTCTCAAGAAACTGGCTCGCGTCGCCGAAAAGCATGGCGTCACAGTGTGCTTGGAACACTTGAATACGCGCGACGGTAGCCATCCGATGAAGGGTCACCCTGGGTATCAAGGGGACGATATCGACTATGTGGCGAACATTGTGCGCCAAGTTGGTTCGCCTCGCGTGCGATTGTTGTTTGACATTTACCACGTGCAGATCATGAACGGCGACGTGATTCGTCGCATCGAGGAGTGCAAAGACGTGATCGGCCATGTGCACACCGCGGGTAATCCGGGCCGAGCGGAATTGGATGATGCGCAAGAGATCAACTATCCGCCGATCATGCGAAAGCTGGTCGAGATCGGCTATCAAGGTTTTGTGGGCCACGAGTTCATTCCGACTCGTGATCCATTGGCTGGTCTTCGAGAAGCCGTCCGGTGGTGCGACGTCTAGTCGAGCGCTGTAGCGGAATTCGCAAGAATTCCGCCGTCGAGCGCCAGCACCAGCGCCGCAAAGCTCACCAAGCATTTCGCGGCGCCAGAACCGCTGACGATTTGCACGTCCGCGACAAGACACTGATCGTGTAGCGGAATTCGCAAGAATTCCGCCGTCGAGCGCCAGCACCAGCGCCGCAAAGCTCACCAAGCATTCCGCGGCACCCGAACCGCTGACGATTTCCGCGACCCAGTTTCGCCCGAGCCGGAAAAGGTCCCCATACTCAACGCCCCACTCAGCACCTAGGCCTTGGTCGAGCGTTTCTTGCGGCGGCGGACGGGGCGTTCGCTATCGAGCTTCAGGTGGTGAGCCATAGCTGGCGGGAAGTTCACCCACGCCGTATTGCACTGGAACTCGAATTTCTGCAGGTATCGGCCGAGCACCTGACCGACGCCATTCAGACGCTTGCGTTCGTCGCGATTCGCGACCAAGCCCTTGAAGCGTCGAATCCACTTATATTCGAAGAAGGTCAGGGTTCCGCCCGGTTTCAGCAACTTGGTCATGTGCCGAAAGATTTCGCGAGTCAATCCGATCGAGAAATTGTTGAACGGGACGCCGCAAATGATGAAATCGTACAGTTCTTCTGGGTGCAGGTCTTGAACCGCCATGTGCAGAACGCTGCAGCGGGACGCCACCTTTTTCCACGACGGCTCGTTGGCGAACCGGTAATTCAGCACATCGACAAAGCGATCATTGAGTTCGACGGCGTCGAAGTGGTCGCCTTCGCGGACGTGCCGAATAATCTCCTTGGTCACAGCGCCGGTGCCCGCGCCGATCTCTAGGATACGAGAGGGTTTATCATGTTCGCGGAGCGGCGTGACGATGGCTTTAGCCAACGACTTGCCGCTCGGGGCGATAGCCCCAGTCGTCTTGAAGGTCTGACGGAACTCGCGGAAAAACGTCCGGTATTCGTCCAGAGTGGATTTCATGCGGCTCAACTTATAAAAGTCATGAGGAATTGCAAGATCGGAGCGACTTTCCCAAGGAGAGATTCGTTGCGTCGAATCCAATCTATTCCCCCTCACCGAGTGGATTCTATAATACGGCAGTTATGAAACAACGCTCGCGCAGGCGATCCGACCCCGTTTCGAAGAGCTTCCCATGGCGATGGAGATTCTCCGTCCTCGTGCTGGCGACCCTACTCGCGGTTGCTCACTGGGGAGCTGACGGCAGCGTCGGTTGGGGTGGCGACGATCCCCAAGAGCGAGCGGCGCCGGCGAGCTCCGGGGCAGCACCTACTCCGAATGCGGGGGAGGCCAAGCCGGTAGGTGATGCCGCAGCTCGCCGCGAAGATCCGACACCGGCCGTGATTTGGATTCCCGTGCCGTTGCCCATCACGGGCAGCGTCGATACCAGCGTCATCCAGTTGATTGATCGGGCTCTGGCTCGAGACGCCCCCGCTCCCGCCCCCACTCGCCCGCTACTCATCCTTGAGTTTCGTGGAACGTCGACGCCAGCGGGCCAGAATGCCGAGCCGCCTCGACTGGGCGATGATGATCCACCGTCTTCGGGCGGTTTGAGTCAGTTCGAACGGTCGCTGGCGCTGGCACGTTACCTGACGAGCGATCCGTTGCGAAATGTCCGCACGGTCGCGTTCATCTCCGGCGACATCACGGGTCATAGCGTGCTGCCCGTGTTGGCGTGCGAGGAATTGGTGGCGGCGCCCGAGGCGATCTTGGGGGACGCAGGCGCCGGTGAGTCGTTTATCGATCCCACTCTTCGACGAGGGTACGAAGAGATTGCTGGCAGGCGGCGAACCGTCCCCATTCCAGTCGCCCTCGGCATGCTCGATCCGCAACTCGCCGTGTATCGAGTCAAGGTGGGCGCCGAATCTCGCTATGTGCTCGACAAGGAACTCGAGCAGCTTCGCAAGGACGGCGCTGTCAGTGAAATCGAAACGGTGAAACGCGAAGGCGAACCGGGAAAATTCACCGGACGAGACTTGCGTTTAAAGTACGCAATTGCCAGTCATGAAGCGGAAGACCGACAGTCCTTGGCCAGAGCCCTGCGAGTGCCGGTGCAGAAGCTGGAAAGCGACCCCTCGCTCCGCGATGGCTGGAAGCCGATCCGAGTCGACTTACGCGGCCCGATCAACGCGCGACAACTAAATTGGATTCGCAAGAGTCTGGAGACTCGCCTTAGTCGCGGAGACCGCAATCTGGTGTGGCTGTGGATCGAGAGTCCTGGCGGCGCCATGGTCGAGAGCCTGGGGTTTGCCGCATTCGTATCGGAACTCTCGGACGAAGTGCGAACGGTGGCGTTCGTACCCGCGGAGGCTCGTGGGGACGCCGCCTTGATCGCTCTGGCCTGCGACCATCTGGTGGTCGGACCCGATGCGGTGCTTGGCGGGCCCGGCGCCGAGCAAGAATCACCTGAAATGCTGGCGGAAATCCGTGGCCCGCTCGAACGCATCGCTGCCGCTCAACATCGTCCTTGGTCGTGGTCCGCGGCTCTGGTCGATCCGCGCGTGGAATTGTTCGAGTATCGTCGCCGTGACGGGGACGGTCGGCGTTGGTTATGCGCGGACGAATGGCAAGTGCTGGAAGATCGAGCGAACTGGGAGCGAGCCGCGCCGCTCGATGTTTCGACCGGAATCCGCGGACAGCGGGCCGTCGAATGCGAGTTGGCTCGCTACGTGGCGGCCGACGGAGAAGCGTTGCGACAGCTTTACCATTTCGAAGGCGATCCCGAAACGATTGAACCGAACTGGGCGCATCAGTTGATCGAGAGTCTTTCCTCGCCGCAAATCGCCGGCGTCTTGCTGTTCCTGGCTTGGTTCGCCTTGATGGTCGAAATCATGACGCCGTCACTCACAGGAGCCGGCTTCCTCTCCGCGATCTGCTTTGTGCTTTACTTCTGGAGCCAATTCCTGCACGGGACCGCGGGTTGGCTCGAGGTCCTGCTGTTCCTGCTCGGCCTCGCCGGCCTCGCCTTGGAGATCTTCGTGATCCCTGGGTTTGGGATCTTTGGACTCGTGGGAGGCGCGCTCGTGATCTCCTCGCTGGTCCTAGCGAGTCAAACCTTCGTGATTCCTCAGAATTCGTACCAACTCTCCCAGTTGCCCACGTCGCTCTGGACCGTCGTGGGAGCTGGCACGGGAGTCATTGGCGCCCTGGCCTTGCTGCGCCGCTTCTTGCCGAACGCTCCCTTCTTCAAGCACATCATGCTCGCACCGCCCGAGTCCGAAGAGCTGGCCGAATTGGAGCGTCGCGAGACCATTGTCGATCGCTCGCCGCTGCTCGGCCAGCAAGGGCTCGCCGTCACGCCGCTCGTACCCGCCGGTAAAGCTCGCTTCGGCGATGAGCTAATCGACGTGCTGAGCGAGGGAGAGTTGATTGAACGCGGAACCGTCGTCGAGGTGGTTGAGGCGATGGGGAATCGGGTGGTGGTCCGCGGGAGGAGTTAGGTCAATTGGTCATTGGTCAATTGGTCAATTGGTCATTGGTCATTGGTCATTGGTCATTGGTCATTGGTCATTGGTCATTGGTCATTGGTCATTGGTCATTGGTCATTGGTCATTGGTCATTGGTCATTGGTTGCGCGCGGGGGGTTGGGCACTTTGTTCTGCTTCCATGGACGCTTGAAAGGCGACCATTGTGCGGCGCATTTGGGACGACGGCGCGCCGGTTGGAAAAATCGCGGATGAGCACCTGAATTCGACGAGCCTGATTTACTTTGGGTAAAACAGGTGATCGACGGACTGGAAGTCCGTCGTACGGTGGGAGACTGGCGGCGGGGTGGCGCTAGTTGATTTTTCGTAGGACCAGGCTGGTGTTGGAGCCGCCGAAGCCGAAGGAGTTGGAGACGGTGACCGCCACTTTCTGCTCGCGCGATACATTGCGTACGTGAGACAAGTGGGCACAGGCGGGATCGATGTCGTCCAGGTTGATCGTGGGCGGCGCCGCTTGACGCTCGATGGCGCCCAGGCAAATCAACGCCTCGATGGCGGACGCCGCACTCAGCATATGACCCGTCATGCTCTTCGTGCTGCTGACGGCGACTTTGCCAATGGCATCCCCGAAGACTCGGTCGAGCGCCTTGGTTTCGTGGACATCGCCGATCGGTGTGCTCGTGGCGTGAGCGTTGACGTAGTCGACTTTGTCAGGAGCGACTCGAGCATCGCGGAGGGCGAGCGAGATGGCTCGGGAAGCTGGTTCGGGGTCATCGCTTGGCATGACCGCATGGAACGCATCGCTCGATGCGCCGAAGCCGGCGACTTCACAACGACCTTGGGCGCCGCGTCGACGAGCATGCGTGGCTGATTCCAGCACCATCATAGCGCCACCCTCACCCATGACGAAGCCATCGCGGCCGCTGTCGAAAGGACGCGAAGCATGCGCCGGATCGTGATTGCGTCGCGAGAGGGCGCCGAGGTTGCCGAAACCCGCAAGTCCCATGGATGTCACCGAGTACTCACAGCCACCCGCAATGCAGACGTCGACCAGTCCTTGACGCAACCACTGTCGAGCGACTCCGAGAGCGTAGTTTCCGCTGGCGCAGGCCGCCGCCACCGTGGTGCTGGGGCCGCTGATGTCGAGCCAGCCGAGCGAGCGGCGGGCAAGTCCCAGTTCGTCCATCTGCGGCGAGTAAATGCTGCCAATATTGTCGACGACATCCTGCGTCCAGCGCACGATCCATTCGCCGCCCACGCCCAGGACAAGTCCAATGCGTCGGGACTGCCGGTCTTCCCAGAGTCCCGCGTCGCGCAGGGCATTCGAGGCGCACCAGATCAAGATTTGTTCCCAAGGTTGATGCGCGGCGAACTCTTGCGCGTTCCAGCCTTCGGGAGTAGGCACTTCTTCCAGGCAGCAAGCAATCTGGCTGGGGTGATCAGGCACTTCGAAGCGCCGAATCGCCTGAATTCCGCAACGACCCGCGAAGATGTTGTCGTGAAATTCTCGCGGAGTCGAGCCTAAAGCCGACACGCACCCAACGCCAGTGATCCAGACAGGTTCCGAGGGATTCATCGAGAGGACCTTGATCGAGAGACTTTGAGAGGGTGTTGGGTGAGCTAAGCGACTCGCGGATTAGCGGAGGGAACGAACTCGCGGCGACGACGAATTCCCAGCCAGAGGCCTGGGGCGAGTGTGCGCCCCCAGACGCTGCCGACAGGTGACTGAGTCGCCAGGAAGTCGCGGAATTCCGCGACCTGGGGTTCGTTTTCGGCAGGCGAGTAGGTGGGTTGAAAGCGAATGCCCAGTTCGAACTCGGCCTCGGGAGATTCCTCCGGGACGATGGCCATCGCCACCGCGTGACACTCACACGAGGCATTCTGTTCGTCGGGAACATTCGGCAGTAACTCGGGAGTCCACTGCGAGATCGTGACCCAGAAGCCGGGAGTTGTGTGACCGGCGACCAAGCTGACGGCGGTCGTCAGCGCATCACGAAGCGAGCCTTGCGAACCGCCGGCCCCAAAGCAGGGTCCACGGCACGCGAAGAGCACGCTGAGTGTGCCTGCGACGGCGTGTTGGGAAACGGTCGGAATATGTCGAGGCGATGCGCCGCGAACATTTTGCAGTCGGAATCGTTCGACGGCGGCGGCCATCCGCATTCGGCCGAGAAATTGAGGCGCGGAGACAATGCCCCACTCGTCGAGGTTCTTGCCGGACCAGCCCGCCTGATCCATCGCTCGGTACATGGCTTCCGCCGACACAATGGTCTGCTCGTCGCCTAACTTGCAGACTTGCGCCAGCGTGGGCGATGAGCGAAGTCCGACCAGTTGCTTTCGCCACTCATCGAACCCCAGATAAGGCGCCGTGGCATGGCTCCAGGCCGCGACGCTGCAACTTAGATCAAAGGTCATGACTCAGTCGCCTTTCTTGGCGTTGTGTGTCGCGCGTGGCGACATGCGGTCGTCAAAGCGTCTTGCTCGGACGTTCGCCAGAATTCCCCTAGAGAGGAAGACTGGCGAATATGCATTCACGGGATTTCTGGCAAATCGCAGCTAGGCACAGCTCAACTGGGCAAGTGCAGCAGGACGAAGCTCAACTGGGCAAATGCGGCTGAGCTTACGCCGCCTTCTTGCGAGCCAACTCCACTTTGGCGGTGATCATGTCGAGCACCTGGCCAACCGTGGAGATGTTGCCGATCTCGGACGACTCAATCACGATGCCGTAACGGCTTTGAATCTCGATGGTGGTTGACAAGATGTCGACCGAGTCGAGTTTGAGGTCGTTGATGAGCGACGAAGATTCCTGAAGATCCGGATATTCCTCGCCTACGCTCTCTTCGAGAATCTGAGCGAGTTCCAGCTTGAGTTGTTCGCGGTCCATTGAGTGCCCTCCTTAGCACGAGAAATCATGGAAACAGGGATACGTTCATCCCGCGGCCATCCGGTGGACTGGTCGCTTGGACGATGGTTCACAAGACGCTTGGGTGGCGTCGTCGAGTACGGGATCGGGTTGTGAGTCCGTTGTCTCGGGGGAATAGGCTTCGCCGCGAGCATTGGCCTCGGCCCAGGCGGTGGTGTCGAGCAGCGCTTGTTCGACTCGCAATCGATACTGTTCGATCTGTTGGTCGTTGAGTTTGGGCGGCACTTCGATGGATGGGCCGCCTCGGAAGTAAATCTTCGAGAACGGAAGGGGAACGGCAAAGCGGTCCCAGCTGTTGGCTCGCCAGGCCTTGCCGAATCCCACGCCCACGGGCACGATGGACAGTCCCACATGGGAAGCAAGTTGCACGACGCCGCGATGCAGTTGCCGTCGCGGACCGCGTGGACCGTCGGGTGTGATAACCAAATGCGAGGATTGGGCCAAGCGGTACATCTGCAAGATGGCCTTGGCGCCTCCTTTTCGCGAGGAGCCGCGCACGACGCTGACGCCCATCCAGCCGCAAGTTTGGGCGATGAGTTCGCCGTCCGCATGCTGACTGATCAGCACATGGCCGGGGTAGCGGCGGAAAAGGAAAAGCGACAGCAGGCCTTCGTGCCAGAAGACATACAGGTGCCGGCGCTGGGTCGGATCGGCCGGATGAGGACCCGAGGGACCTGAGTCGATATCGGCTCGCAAGGTCGCTAGCCATGGACGCAGCGCGCAGGCCGTCAACCAACTCGCGATGCGAATCAGGCTGGGGTGGCGAAGTTTCATGGCATCCACGCGGGGCGAAGTGACCGAGGACTGAATGGGTTCGGGCGTTGCGGGTTTGTGGTGCGGCGTTTTGCCGCCGGACGAATCCGCACAATCGACGCGACCAGAAATCGGTCGACGGCGTCGGGACGCGTCGGTCGAGTCTGGCGCAGTCGAACGGGGAGGGAGTTTGCCAGAAAAGTCGCGAGCGAGGCAAGATCAGTTTGGGACGCGAAAGGGCTCTTGAGCCTGTTGGTCGTGGGGGCTGTGGCAGCTATCGCGGCTCGAACGATTACGTCGACAGACGGCTTCACGTTGCTATTGCCGGGTCCAACGGTCGTCGATAAACTCCCCCCTCGTCACGGGTTGGGACGAGGGACGGGGCGAGTTTGCGGGCTTCGGGTCGTCCTATTTCCTCTATTCGGTGCAGCTTGAATTGGGAATTGTTGCTTCTATAATTAGGGTGGCACCAATTCCCGCCACCTCGAAACTCGTAACCTACAAGGGTGAGACATGCGTGGCGTGGTGTTGGCGCTGATGTTCGGTGCAGGTCTGGCGGTAGGGTTTGGAATGGTGCAAGCGGATGGTCCGACCGTGTCGGGCCAACGAGCGGCTCCGGTGGCGACACCGGCGGCGCCGCCCGCGACCCGTTCCGCTCAAGCCGGCGACTTGATGGCGCTCGCGAGCGACTCGGGGGTTGGCGGCCAGCAATTGGTGCTGGTCGACGCGCGGACTCGAGTGATTGGCGTGTATCACGTCGATCGCGGGACAGGTCAGGTCGTACTGAAGTGCGTGAGGAACGTGCAGGCGGACCTGTCGATGGACGACTTTAACAGTGGCATACCGTCGCCACAGGAAATAAGATCGCTGCTGCCACCCCGATGACGTTCGGCCTCTCCAAGGCCAGAAGGTAAGGACCGCACCATGTCCAAGTTCGTCGAATTGATCGAAGCCGCGAAGATGCTCGGCATGACTCCAGACGAGTTGATGGAGTTGCGTCAGCGTGGCGAGATCCACGGCTACCGCGATGGCGGCAGCTGGAAGTTCAAGCCAGACGAAGTGGAGCGAGTAAAGGCGGAGCGGGCCGCGGGCGGCGGAGCGGGCGACTCGGAATACGATTTGGCCTTTGATCATTTGATGCCGGGCGTCGGCGGCGAGGACGAGGCGAGCAGCGAACTCGACTCGGTTTCGATTCTGGTCAGCGACGAGTCGTTAGGTCAGAGCCCGCCGACATCGTCGAGCACGATCATTGGAAAGAAGAAAGACGGCGAGAAGGCTGCCGATAGCGACATCAAGTTGGCGGACGAGTCGAAGGCGGGGAGCGGCCTCGGCTTGTTGGATGCTGGCTCGAGCGATCTCCAACTGGCGGGCGATTCGGGCGTGCTAGGCGGCAAGGAAGCTCAACTGAAGTCGCCTGAGTCGGGCGGCACGGGCGAATTGCAACTTGCCTCGGACGGACCTCCCGGCATTGGGTCCGACGCATTGTCGCTCGATAACGAACTTGATTTGGGCGACGGAGCATTGTCGCTGGGCGAAGACAGCGATGATCTGGTCCTGGGCGGCAGCGGCATCGGCAGCGATGTGTCGCTTGACCCCGGCGGCAGCGGCATCAATATCGCCAAGCCGACCGATTCGGGGCTGTCGCTGGAAGAACCGTTGGAACTGGGCGGCTCGCAGGTCGAGTCGCTGGAGTTGCCAGAAGACGAAGAAATGGTCTCGCTGGCCGATATGGCCGCCGATCCTGACCAGGCAACGATGCTGAAGCAGGACGAAGAATTCGCCTTGTCGCCCGTGGCCGATCTGAGCGCCGAGGATTCCTCGGATAGCGGTTCGCAGGTCATCGCCCTGGAAGACTCGGAAGCATTCGACGAGGCTTCGCCCACGATGCTGGGCGCGGCGGACGAGGGTGTGCTGCTGCAAGAAGCGCCCGTGGCCGACGCTCAGTTCGGTTTCGGCGAACCTGCGGGCGGGCCCCAGTTTGTCGCTCAGGGAATGCAGCAGCCGCAGGCACAGCCGCAGCAGTTTGCTCCGGCGCCGCTGGAAGCTCCCTACTCGATTTTTAATGTGTTGAGTTTGTTGGCGGTATTCATGGTGATGGGACTGACCGGCGCGCTGATGATCGACGTCCTCCGCAACATGTGGGCGTTCGACAGTTCAGCGACGCTGAGCACCAGCATCATGGATATGATCATCGATTCGCTCAAGATGTAAGCGAATGATGAACGGGCGACGCCAGGAGGGCGTCGGCAACGTGGCGAAAGGAGTCGCGGAAATGAAACGATCGCTGGAACGTTGGTCCCCATTCGCCATCGCTGGGACCCTGTTGTTCGCTGCTGGCTGTTCCGCGACAAACGTCGGCCAATTGGAACGTTGCCAAGCCGACAAGAAACAACTGCTCTCGCGTGTGGTCGAGGAGCAGAAGCGATCCGAGAGTCTGACCACCGAGTTGCGGTCGGCGAACCAGAAGCTGGCGGACGCCGAGAAGCAGCTGGCACGCTTCTATGATCCTTCGCGCGGCAGTTTGGCGTCGGCGGGGGGTGGGTTGTCGTCCCCCGCGGGCCCGCTGGCTCGTAGCGGGGCGTCTCGCGGCTTTTCTACCGGTCCCGAACCGATTGGTGCTGGGGTGTCGAACGGCGGGACGGGGCCAGGGAAGATGGCCAGCGGATCGGGTGGCAGCGGCTCGCTGTTCAGTGGTTCCAACCCCAGTCAGCCCTTGGCGTTTGGGATGCCTGGTGGGGCTGCCAGCGGCAGTGGGCGCGCGAACGTGCCCAGTCCACCCGCTTCGGTCAGTCTGGACCCGAGCGGTTTCGACCAATTAGCTCCCCTAAATGGCCGTTCTGAATCGGGTTGGATGCCAAAGTCGGCCCCTCGTCGGTAGTTTGTACTACCTTTCGAACGCTCGGCACCTATAATCTGGTGCGTCGGCTGGGAAACCCTTCCTAGTTCGATCTCGCGTTCCATTCCCTCCACTCCGGCTCCACCTGGGTCCGCACCGACGTGTCTATCACGGCGAGGTTGGCTGAGGCTGGCTGTCGATCTCGATCGCATGAAGTCAATGATTCGTTGGTGTTCCTGTCTCCGCGGCATCCGTTTGCCGGCTGGGGCGAGTCTCTTGGTACTGCTGTCGTTGATCGGAGCGGGGTGTTCCAAGCCAGAACCAATTCGTCGCTACTCGGTGGAGAAGCCGCCCCATCGGATGTTGGCGGCAATGCTTCCTCAAGGCAAGGAAGCTTGGTTCTTGAAAGTCTCCGGTCCGCGTGCCGATGTCGCTCGCCAGCGAGATGCGTTTGAGTCGTTTCTGAAGTCGGTGCGAGTGGAGGCGGGGGCGGCGAAGCCGGCCTGGAAGTTGCCAGAAGGCTGGAAAGAGGGGACGGGCTCGGGGGAACGCGTGTCGACGATTGAGGTGCCGGGGGGCGAGAAGCCGCTCGAATTGACTGTCACCAAATTGCCGATTCCCGAACGAAAATTGGAAGACTATAAGCTGGAGAACGTCAACCGTTGGCGGCAGCAGATTCGGTTGGGGCCTTTGACGTCGAGCCAGTTCAAGAACGAGACGCGGGAAATCGCCTCCGCGGGCGAAGAGAAGTGGACCGTCGTCGACTTGGTCGGCACGATGTCGCCGCCTCGACGAGGCATGGGCATGGGCGGCATGGGAATGGGGATGGGCGGCATGGGCCCAGGCGGGGCGATGGGACCGGGCGGTCCGATCATGGGCGGGGACGAGGCGGCCGCTGGTCCTCCTCCGTTCGATCATCGTCAGCCCGAAGGTTGGAAGTTGGGGCCGCCGAAGCCCTTGAGAAAGCTGACCTACCTTGTGTCGCACGAGGGGCAAGCCGGCGAGGTGACGGTCATCAGCCTACCGGCCGCCGTCAACGATCTATTGTCGAACGTTAACCGCTGGCGGGAGCAAGTGAAGTTGCCCGCGGTGGATGAAGCGGGGTTGGCCAAGCTAGTGCAGCCCATTTCCCTGGGAGACTCGCCAGGGTCCTATGTGGAACTGAAGGGGACCGGCGAGGGCGGCGAGTCGATTTTGGGAGTGATGGCGGTCCGCGGCGAGGAGGCTTGGTTCTTCAAATTCAAAGGACCGAGTCCGCTGATCGAGCGGGAGAAGACTCGTTTTGATGAGTTCGTAAAATCGGTGCGGTTCAAGTAATCGCGGTAGTTCGGATTCGACTCGACTGGACTGATGATAGGGAGCGAAGAACATGGCCACGGATAGACTTGGAAACTCGGGACCGTATGCGGCGGAGCCCGTGGCAGGTTCCAGCGTCGATGTCGCCAAGATTGCTCGCGGGGCGGTCGAGTTTATTGCATCGCTGAAACTGACCGTTGCGTTGCTGGCCATCTCGATCGTGATCGTCTTCATCGGGACGTTGGCCCAGGCCCGCAAGGACATGTGGGACGTCATCGCCGATTACTTTGATGCTTGGATTGCGATCGTCCATATCGAAGACCTACTGCCGCCAGCTTGGTTTCCCAAGGCGAAAGTCTCGGGTCAGTTCCCCTTCTTTGGCGGAAAACTGATTGGCTGCGTCATGATGGCCAATCTGATTGCAGCGCATGTGATTCGATTCAAGGCGCAAGCACGCGGCCGGAACCTCATGATCGGAATCGCGGCGATCGCTGCCGGAGTTGTTCTCACGACGCTTGTGATCTTGAGCGGTCACAATCATGGCGGCTTGCAAGGGAAGCCGCCCTTCTCGTGGACGGCCCTGTGGAATCTCTTGCGCATCGCACTCGTTGGTTCCGTCGGCGTCTGCGGCTACGGGCTGTACGTTATCGAACGTACGCGTCGCGCTGAGCGTTTCTTGCTATGGACGGGAACGCTGTTGTTGGCCGCGACGGTCGTCGTGCTGTTCCTGCCGGGCGCCAGCGAATTCTTGGGCGACGCGGGGATGCGAATTCTGTGGCAGTTGATCCAAGCGTCGTTCGCGGGCGGCGTATTGCTGGGGGGCTGCATCCTGGTGTTCGGCAAGCGAGGCGGCGTGGTGCTGTTGCACAGCGGCATCGGCTTGCTGATGTTCGGCCAATTGATGGTCAGCCTGTTCGCGGTGGAAGAGCGAATGACGATCCGCGAAGGCGAAACGGTCAACTACGTGCAGGATATCCGCGGGGTTGAGTTGGCGGTGGTCGATCCATCGAATGCCGACCACGACGAAGTGATCGCGATTCCGTTGACGGAAAAAGGAAAGCAGACCCGCTTTGTGAAGGGGCCCGCGGGCGCCGAGGAATCGCAGTTGCCATTTGATGTGGAAGTGGTTGGCTTCTACAAGAACTCCACTTCGCTGATGCCGGTAAAGAGCGGTGATGAGAATCTCGCGACGGCTGGAGTCGGGTTGTCTTACCGCGTGGGGGAACTGCCGCAGAATAATGGGGCGAGTGCGGCGGGCGGCGTCGATATCGCGGCCGCTTATGTGAAGTTCACGGAAAAAGCGTCGGGCAAAGATCTGGGCACGTACTTGTTCTCACAGGTGCTGTCTGAGCAGCATTATGTCGAGAAGATTTCGGTGGGCGGTAAGACTTACGAGGCTTCGCTGCGATTCAAGCGATCTTACAAGCCCTACTCGATCGCTTTGAAGGACGTGAAGAAAGACGACTATCCGGGTACGACGATTCCCAAGAATTACTCGTCCGATATTCAACTGACCGACCCGGCCCGCTCGTTCGACGACGCGATCCACATTCGCATGAACGAACCGCTGCGATACGCGGGTGAGACATTTTACCAGAGCGGCTATAGGATGGACGAGGACGGCGTCGAGGTCACTGACCTCCAGGTCGTCACGAACACAGGCTGGATGATCCCCTATGTCGCCTGCATGCTGGTGGTGATCGGCATGATGTTTCACTTCTGCCAGATTCTGGTGCGATTCCTGAAGCGGCTGACGGCCAACGAACAAGCCAGTTTGGCGCTGGTGGCCGATGAATCGCTGATCGTCGGCGGGCCGGTCACGGCGCAGGCTGCTGATGCTCAGGAAACTGAATCGTCACAAGAAAGGGGAGGTCGACGAGGCAAGCGTAAGCATGAAGCCGTCTATCGCAGCGCGGAAAAGGAACAGGCGACTCCGGTCGGGACGTTGCTCGGACGCGGTTGGCTGCGTTTCGTTATTCCGGGACTGGTGATCGCTGGTTTTGTCGTGATCGTTGCCTACATGGCGCGCACGCCCAAGCCGGGAAAAGATGGATTCGATCTGGCTCGCTTTGGCCGACTGCCAGTGCTGGAGAAGGGGCGAGTGAAGCCGCTGGATACGTTGGCTCGCAACACGATGCGAGTGTTATCGAATCGCGAGACGTTCAAGGACTTGGACGGGAAGACTCAGCCCGCCATTCGTTGGTTCATCGACGTCATCACCGAGAAAGAGTCGCCCAACGCGACCTCGTTGAACGGCAATCCGCCCATCGTGGCTCACGATTACAACGTCTTCCGGATCGAAAACGAAGATGTGTTGAATCTGCTGGGACTTGAACGACGTGCGGGATTCCGTTACTCGGTGAATGAATTGCTGCAAAAGATCCAGGACTTTGAAGAGCGAGTTGAGAAGGCTCGCGCGATGAAGTCGGAAGATCTGTCGACCTATGAGCGAAAGATCTTGGAATTAGACGGTCGTGTGCGAACGTTTACGTTGGTCAAGGCTTCGTTTACGCCGCTGAATCTGCCTTCCTTGCCGACGGAAGAGGAGTTTAACGCGAATCCCGAGGCGGCTCGCGCTCGACTCGATCGCATCAAACGCATGATGATGCAGATCCCGGAAATGGATCGACAGTTGGTGCGGATGCAGCCGCCGCGAGCGATTCCTTTCAAGCGCGAGGATGGCGAATGGCAGCCTTATGCCACGGCGGCGAACTTCGATTACCTCCAGCAAGCGTTGGGGCAGAAGCAGCAAGGCGACGAAGCAGTCGCTGCCTTTGGTCGGATCTTGCAGGCCTACGTCGAGAATGAGCCGCGTAAATTTGACGTCGCGATGAAGGATTACGAGCAACTGCTGGCGAAGCTGCGTCCCGATCTCTATAGCGCCTCGATCACCTCGTTCGAGTCTCGCTTCAATCAACTCGCGCCGTTTTCGTGGACCGCCTATACCTATGTGCTGGCTTTTGCCTTTACGGCGCTGGCGTGGCTGATGTGGATCTTTGGATTCCATCGTCCTTTCAATCGACTGGCGTTCTGGATCATCGTCTGTACCTTGGTGGTGCACACGGGAGCGCTCGTGGCTCGCGTGGTGATCTCCGGTCGACCGCCGGTGACCAATTTGTACTCGTCGGCCGTCTTCATCGGTTGGGGGTGCGTGGTCTTCGGCGTGGTGTTGGAGAAGATCATGAAGCTGGGGATCGGCAACATTGTGGCTTCGTCCGCGGGATTCGTGACGCTGGTCATCGCCGATAAACTGGCGCTCGACGGCGAAACGATGGCGGTGATGCAGGCGGTGCTAGACACTCAGTTCTGGTTGTCGACGCACGTGGTCTGCATCACGTTGGGATATTCCGCAACCTATGTGGCGGGTCTCCTGGGAATTGTGTACTTGGTGGGACGACTCATACCAGGCGTGATCGAAAAGCCGATCGCTCGACATCAAGGCGCGGATCTCAGTCTAGGAAAGGCCTTGGGACTGATGACCTATGGAGTCGTCTGTTTCGCGCTGTTCTTCAGCTTCTGGGGCACCGTGCTGGGAGGACTGTGGGCCGATGACTCGTGGGGCCGCTTCTGGGGTTGGGATCCCAAGGAGAACGGTGCGTTGATCATTGTGCTGTGGAACGCGGTTGTTCTGCACGCTCTGTGGGATCGCATGGTCGGCGACCGTGGACTCGCCATGCTGGCGGTCGGCGGCAATATCGTCACCAGTTGGTCCTGGTTCGGAGTCAACGAACTGGGCGTGGGATTGCATTCCTACGGTTTCACCGAAGGGGTGCTTTTCACTCTATCCATGGTCGTGCTCGCTCACCTGGGCTTCATCGCGATCGGCTGGATTCCAGTCCTTAATCGTCGAAACGAACCACTAAAGGCAGCGCAATCGTAAGTGCTCTCTCGTCGAACGAGTTTCTGACCACTACACAGCGGATGACCGCTCCGGAGGGCCATCCGTTGTCTGTTGTTGGAGAGTTTCAGGTTCCGCGAGTTCACGGAACACGGAAGGTAGTGGACCACGAATGGCACGAATGTCACCATCCACTCATTCGTGCGATTCGTGCGATTCGTGGTACAGACAGTCGTGGTACAACCATTCGTGGTTCAACTTGACGCTGCCCTAGACGATCGCGGCTCGTAATTCCCTCACGAAGTGTTCCACATCGGCCGGCGTGTTGTATCCGTGGAACGCCACTCGCAGTCGCCCTGCGTGGCTCATTACATGGATGTTTTGAGTGCGTAACCGTTGGTGAATTCGCTCGAAGTCGGGATGACGGAAGGCGAGAATGCCGGCCAGTTGTTGGGGGACTCGAGGGGAAAGAAGTTCGACGGGCAGTTGAGTGAGTTCATCCAGGCACTGTTGGACAAGCGGTTGAGCAACTCGTGCAATGTTGTCCACGCCGATCGAGCAGAGATAATCGAGCGCTGCGCGAATGGCATAGACGGCCGGATAGTTGGGCATGCCGACCGTGAAACTGGCGGCGCCGGGTTTGCTAATCGCCTTGGTGAACCGCTGGGGGCCGAAGGGATCATGCAAGTTGAACCAGCCGCCTGCCGGGACGGTCCACGCCGCTTCGGCCGCGCGAGGGACGCCTACGAGTCCCCCGCCGTGACTCGCCAGAATCCACTTGTGCGTGCTGCTGACGATCAAGTCCACGCCCGTCAGCACCAAGGGAATTCGTCCCAACGCTTGAGTGACATCGACGGCGATCAAGGCCGGCGAGTGTCGACGAACGACGGCGATCAACTCGGCCAAATCCACTCGGAATCCGTTGAAGAAACTGACCAGCGAAGTGGTGACGAGTCGAGTATGCGAATTGAGGAGCGGGACAAGGTCGTCGAAGTGCAGAATCCCCTCGCGGTGTCGCCAGACTCGCGCGCGTGCCGGACAGTCGTGTTGCAGCCAAGGAGTGGCGCCGGCGGGGAAGTCCAGGTCGTTAATGACCACTTCATCGCCATCGCGGAGTCGCAACGCTTGAGCGGCGAGATTGTAGGCCTCGGAGGAACACGAACAGAGAGTAACCTCCTGAGGCGAGAGTCCATACAGTTCGGCGACTCGAACTTTGGCGGCTTCCCAGTGGGCGGCATGTCGCGGACGGCCATCCATGCCCAGCTCTTTGTCGGCGAAGTACTCGAGCAACGCATCACGGACCGCAAGCGGCGGAATTCCCTCGGCGGCCGTGTTGAGATAGGTTTTTCCCGCGAGCGAGGGAAAATCACGAGAGCGAGATTCGGCGGTGAGCATGGTGGGACTCCCGGAAGGATGACGCTCAAACTGGCCGCTTCCCCGAAGCGACTCGCCAGATCACGCGTCTCTGCCTATGATAACCCATTCAGCACAGCCGCTGCCGCCAGTCATTTAACTCGAAGCGCGAGTGGATTGAACCGATGAGCGATCCCCAAGCCGAGCGTCAACATCGCCTTGACCTGCTCAATGCCACGCATCAATTTCCCACTCGTGTGACCATCAAGGTGATCGGCGACAATCGGGCGACGTTTCTGGACGAGGTCGTGGCGGAAATCAGAATCGAGATGACCGTGGACGAAATGCCTCCGTATGTGGTGCGCGAAGCGCGAGGAGGCCGACATATCGCGATTACCCTGGAGCCGCATCTGGATGACGCCGAACGAGTGCTCGCGGTGTATGCTCGTTTGCAACGAATTCAGGGGGTCGTGTTGCTGCTGTAGCAGCCGAGCGTCATGAATTCGTCGATCGTTTCGTCCGCTGGCACGCTACGTCCTTTGTTGCGTCTTGCGCTTCCGGTGTTGGCCGAAGAGCTGTTGAATCTCTTGGTGGGATACACGGACTGGTGGCTCACTGGCAATTACCTGGAAGGCGCCGCCTATCAGGCGGCCATGGGACTGTTGGCCTACCTGCTGTGGTTGGCGCCAAGTTTGTTCGCGGCGGTGGCTATCGGCGCGACGGCCCTCGTCGCTCGCAAGGTAGGCGCCGGAGATGCGGCGTCCGCTCGCCGAGTGGCTCATCAGGCGCTGCTGGTGGGCAGCGCGATCGCGCTGATCGCGACCTTGGCGGCAACCTATGGCGGACTCCCCTTCATTCGTCTGTTGCAACTGCCCGATGAGGCGACTCCGTTGGCTTGGGAGTACCTGCGCTGGGTGTTGCCAGCCATTCCCGCCATCATGCTCGAACAAGTCGCAATCGCGATCCTGCGCGGCGCTGGAGATACCGTCACGGGGCTGATGGCGAAGGTGGTGGTCAACATCGTCAATACCACGCTGAGCGCGGTGTTGCTGACAGGCGCTCTGGGGTTCCCGCAATTGGGGTGGATCGGACTGGCGATCGGAACCAGCGTGGGACACATCGTGGGAGCGCTGATTCTCGTGACGGTGCTGGTGCGAGGACGAGCTGGAATGCAGTGGCGGTTGAGTGAACTGACGTGGGATGGGCCGCTCACTCGTCACATGTTGAAGATCGGCATCCCCGGAGGCATGGATGTGTTGGCCGTGCTGGGTTGCCACCTGACTTATGTCTCGATCATCAATACGCTAGGCGCCGACGCGGCGGCCGCGCATGGACTGGGAGTCGAACTGGAGGCGCTGGCCTACGCGCCGGCGTCGTCCTTCGCCGTCGCGGCCGCGACGATGACCGGGCAACTGCTGGGCGCGAATCAGCTAGGTCGAGCTCGACGCATGGTGCTGTGGGCGATTCTGGTCGGCGTCGTCTTCATGTCGACCATGGGCGCCTTGTTTCATCAGTACGGCGGATCGCTGGCCAACGTGTTTGTCGGCGAGTCATCTCCGCGAACGGCGGCGCTCACCACCAACTACCTCAAAATCGTCTCGTTCTCGATGCCCTTCCTCGCCATCACGATGGTGCTGACCGGAGTGCTGCGCGGCGCGGGGGACACTCTCTGCTCGCTGGCGGTTACCTTTACCGGCTTGGCCTTGATCCGAGTGCCCGGCGCTGCTTGGCTGGCGTGGAGCGAATTCACAGTGCCAGGCACGACTTGGACGATCGACGGCTGGGACTGGGGCGTCCATGGCGCCTGGTGGGCCATGGTATTCGACGTGTCGCTGCGCAGCAGCCTGCTCTTAATCCGCTTCGTCACCGGCGGCTGGACGAAACAACGCTAGAGTTGTGCGAGCAGGCCCGGCGCAAGCCGACTCTTATGCCAACCGTTGATCCACGGAATCTACTGCGCGTTGATCGGTCCGGTCTCGCCCTGTCCAGCGGCAACACTCGACCGTGATGGTCGGAATGCTACAATATCTACGGGCCTCAAAGGAGATCGGAAATGATACGAATCGTCGTTCAAGCAGAAGTTGCCGATCAGATTCGGCGTTCCGACGGTCGGATCGAGTTGGTTGATGACCATGGCAACTGTGTTGGGGTCGTGCGGCGACCGCCAACTGACGAGGAAGTCAAGTTGGCAAAGTCCCGGGTCGGTTGCACTGGGCCGAAGTTCACAATCGATGAACTCATCTCGAAAGTCGAGACACTGTGATCTACGAAGTCTTGTTGTCGTTGGACGCGGTGGAGGATGTTTTGCGCATCACGATGGAGAGCGGCGCCAAATCGGACGTCATTAAGGCATCAAGAGAGATTCAAGACGCATTGCGATCGGATCCGGCCGCCGCAGGGGAATTCTTGAGCGAAGGTTTGTATTTCATCGACCGCGAGCCATTACGCGCGTTCTATACGATCGACACGGCTGAGATGCTGGTCGAAATTGTCAACGTAAAGCAGGTATGATTTCGTCAACGAGTGGCAGGAGCCCAAATAGAGCCTTTCCCACTCGCTGGCCGAACGCTACTCTCCTTTTGCGGAGCAAAAGGCAACAGTCGCAAAAGGCAACTGTTGCGTTTACGCCAACAGTTCGCTGATGCCTTTCGCAGCGGGGTCCGCGATCGGCATCGCTCGCCCACCGATATCGAACGAACCGGTCGTGTCCACGCCGACTGCTTGCAGGTAGGTGTGGAACAAGTCCGCGTGGTCCACTTGTCGATCCGCCACGGCCGTCCCATTGTCGTTGGTCTTGCCAATGACAGCGCCTGGCTGCACGCGGCAGCCACCCATCAGTACGGACCAAGCGGTTCCCCAGTGGTCGCGACCGTAGTGCTGATTGATGTTCGGTGTCCTACCAAACTCGGACAGCACGACAATCAGCGTGCTCTGCAGCATGCCTCGTTGAGCAATATCCTCAACGAGCGCCGCGAACGTCCGATCGAACTCGCCTAGCTGTTCAATGTGGAAATTGAAGTTCTCGTTGTGAGTGTCATAGTTCGAGTGCGAGACTTGGACAAACGAGATGCCGTTTTCGAGCAAGCGTCTGGCAAGCAAACAATGGCGACCAAAGTCATGCTTGCCATACCGGTCGTGTTCTTTCTCGGGTTCCTTGGCGACGTCGAAGACTTCGTTGCGCTGCATCAGTTGCAACGCTTGTTCGTAGTTCGACGTATAGGCGTCGGTCATCGCCGTGCGACGCTTCATCGAGAAGTAGTCGTTGGCCTTGCGACGGAACGCTTGACGAGCGTCGTCGGACGCGGGCGTCACTTGACCAGGACGCGCCGAGTTGGCGGGAGGATTGCCGTTGCCCAACGCGATACTGGCGTACTTGGGACCTAGGTAGGCCGAGTCGTTGCTTCGTCCACCGCCGCCGCCTGCCGTGATACGGATATGGCCTGGAAGCGCCGAGTTGTCTGGGCAGAGGCATTTGGCGGAGACGGCGCCGATTTCGGGGAATGTTTGCCCAGGCGCCTGACGTCGCCCGGTCAGCATCATGTACGCGCCCTTGCCGTGATCATTTTCGGCGGTGTTCACGCTACGCACGATCGCCAGATGATGCATCTGCTTGGCCGTGTAGGGCAAGAGCTCGCAGATGTGAGTGCCGGGCACTGAGGTCGGTATCGCTCGAAAAGGGCCGCCCGTGTTGGTCCCCGGCTTCGGGTCCCAGCTTTCCAGTTGGCTCAAACCGCCATGCATATTGATGACCAGAACTCGCTTCTGATCCTTCGACAGCTGATTGGCCACGGCCGGTTGAGCTAATGCGCCAAGTCCACCGACGACGCTCGTTCCCATCGCCGCCGCGCCGACCGCGCCCGCACCGCTGAACAAGTTGCCGAGAAACTGGCGACGAGCGATCGTATGCTCCGACGACTGGCAAGCGTAGTTGCACTTCATCCCTAATGCTCCTTCCAGATTCCCGATTTAGTGATTGAATCGAAATTCGGCCGACGTGATCAAAGCCCACGCCATCTCTTGCAACGCGACCGGCTTGTCCGCCGCTCGTCCCGCCAAGTACTGAGCGACATCGGCCGTCTCCTGAGCCGTCGGACGCCGCGTCAAGACACTCAAAAACAATTCATCGGCGATCGCTTGCGCATCGTCCAGTTTCACGAGTCGACCCGTCAGATTCGTACCGCCGGGCGCCAGCCAACCGAGCACCGCGCCGCCGTTGGCGAAGAAGAGGGCTTGGTCGACGGTGGCATAGAAGTCGGTTTGGTTTTGGCCAGGGCCGCCGCCAAACAGACCGACGAACGTGCCGACATTGCCTCGCAACTTGTCCTGCACTAACTGCTCGATCTGTTTCTCACGAGCCGCCATTTGAGCCGGGTCGTTCTTGATGGCGTCGGTCAGCGGCGTGGTCTTGGCGATCTCCGCCTCGGCGGCCGCTTGATGAGCAGCGACGACGCCGGTCGCCTGCATGACGCTCCATGCGATTTGCTCAGGAGCCAGCGGACGAAGCCCGCTGGCGTAGAACCTCTGCGACCAACGCTGAGTCCACTCCTGACGAGCGACCTGCAACGCGGCTTGGTCGGCTGCCAGCTTGTCCGTGGCTGGCTTGACCGCCGTCTCCAGGACAGGCGTCTGCTGCTGAGCCGCGGCCAGCTGGGTTTGCATGGCCGTTACGGCCTGTTGAGCGGCGGTGTACTTTTCATTGGCCGCGGTGGCGACTGGAGTGCGGTCGGCGACCAACTTCTTCAGCGGCTCCAAATCGGCGGTCGCTTTGTCGCTCTTCGCCTTCACGCTCGCTGTCGCAGCCGCCACTTCGGCGTCGTTGGCGAGTTTCTGCTTGGCGGCTTCCGCCTGCGTCGAGGCTTCAACCAAAGTCTTGGCGATCGCTTCCATGTTGGCAAACTGCTGTTGTGCGTCGGCAAGCTGCTTGGCCGACTCATCCCGCACCTTCAGCAGTTCCGCCATCTCGGCTTGCCGCTTCGGCAACTCCGCGGCCAAGCGTGCGACGAGGTCCTTATTGGCGGCGACATCGGCTTGAGTCTTGGCAACGGCGGCAGTTGATGTTTGCACGGTGCTGGTGAGAGTGGCCAAATGCGAGAGCATTTTGGCATCGAGCAAGCGGGCCGAAGCTTGGCTCGCCGCATACTGCGACGCTCGATACTGTGCTTCGACCGTGGCGACTTGCTTGCGCAGCGGATCGACCGTTGCTCGTGCGGCCGTGATCTTGGCTTGAGCGGCTTGGGTAACGCCTCGAGCCGCAGCCAGTGCGTCGGCCGCTGTTTTGGCAGGCGGAGCCAAGTCGGTCGCGGTTTTCGTCAAGGCCGTGACTTCGTTGGCGAGCGTCTGGCTGCGAGCCTGGAACTTCTCGGCGGCGGCGGCCAGCTCTTTATCGTCAGGCAATTTCTTCGCCGCTTCTCCCGTCTTCGAGGCGGCCGCGGCGACAACGTTCGCGACGTCCTGTTTGGCGGCGAGCGCTTGCTGGGCGGTGGCGAGTGCCGCGGCCGCTTTGCTCGATGTCTCGAATGCCTTGGTTTCGGCGACCTGCGCCTTCTCGAGTTCCTCGTTCAAGGGCAACAGCGTTTTCTCGGCGGCGTCTCGATCAGTCGTGGCCTTGGTCCAAGCAGTGGCCTGTTCGGCCACGACCGCGTCCAATCGCTTTTGTTCGGCTTCGAGTGCCGCGAGTTGCTGGGCTGCCGCAGCTGCATCGGCGGGAATCGCTGGCAACTCAAAAGAACGCTGATAAGTCCTCGACAACGCCACTCCTCGCAGGAACGAACGCATGTCGAACTTGTTTGCGATAATCTCGTCGGTCAGCAGATCGAGCAACTGCGGGTGAGTCGGGGGATTCGCCGAATGATGCAAATCAACCGGCTCGACCAAACCACGTCCCAGCAGTTTGGCCCACAGTCGATTAGCGATATTGCGAGCAAACTGACGGCTCGATCCATTCGTGACCTGCTTGGCCAGCTCCATACGGCGGCTGTATTTGGGGACGGGGCGAATGTTGTCGCCGGGCGCCACCGAGTACTCTTCACCCTTCGCGAACGCCGGTTCCACGACATACTCGCCACCCGGCACGCGCGGCCCCATCAGCCCCGCCTGCTTGGTGAACACCGAAGTGAACTTCGCCTCGCCATCCGCTTTCTCGGCGTAAAAGACCTGCTTGTTGTCTTTCTTGTCGGTGAAGATGAAGCCGCGAGTCAAGAAGGCGAAGACGCCGTAGTAGTCGCTCTGCAGGTAGTCATCGATCAACGGATGATCGTGGCATTGAGCGCATTGCAGATCCATACCGAAGAAGACTCGACTGATATCCCGAGTCAGCAGGTTGGGTTCGCCATCTCGATCCAAGTAGAACTTGGCGGCGGGTCGCATTTGCGGTTCGACCCCGTCGGCGCTCAGTATTTCACGAGCCAACTGATCCCAGGGTTTGTTGGCCGCGAACGAGTCGACCAGGAATTTTCGCCATTCCACCGCCGGCACTCGCATGTCGCCCCGGCGCTCCATAAGCATGACGTCGAAAGTCTCGGCCATATGCTGAGCGAACTGGGGACTAGCAAGCAGTCGATCAACGAGAACGGTTCGCTTCTCGGGGTTGGCGTCGTCCAGGAAGGCTCGAGTCTCGGTCGATAACGGAATGCGGCCCGTCAGATCCAGGTAGGCGCGCCGCACAAACTCGGCGTCGTTCGCCACAGGCGCCAACCCAACTGTGCCCGCAGCCTCAACCATCTGGTCGATTCGAGTGGGAAGGGGATCGGCCGCGAATGCTGCCCCGGTACTGATGGCTAGCCATCCTGCCCAGGCCGTCAGCATCTTGCCGACCCAATTCCAGCCGGTCACGTCTCGTCGTCTCATCATGTCGACTCCTCGACGGGGCAATTCCAGAGGATGGAATCTCCCGTCAACCGCGCCGCGGGTTGGGGATCGCGTGGCGCGTCGAGCATTAAGGTGGGATCTCAGCTTTGTTGAGCCGCGTTGGCCCAAAAAGTCGCGTTGAGTAATCAACGCAAGTTTATAGGTTAAGAGGGCTTGGAGGTCGAGTCAACCTGAATCCGGTGGGGACCACGAATCTCACGAATTCCACGAATCCAGAGAAGTCGATACCGCACCGCGAAACTGTGGATAAGAGCCAGATAACAAAGTGAAGGAGCGTCCTTTGCCTGCTTCCCTCAGAAGTTTGGCTGATTCCCACAGATCTCAACTCCAGACTTCCTTGGCCGATCTTCCCTTCCCTTCTGTTCCTTAAATTCTTGTGATTCGAGCGATTCGTGGTCCCCCCCCTCCGAACGGGCGGAGATCGTGGTTCAGCGCACGATCCGTTCGTATTCGAGTCGATCTTTGTTGCCAAAGTTGACGAGTAGCCCCAGTCGCAGTTTGGTGGCTTTGAGGTAGTTGTGAACCTGAGCTCTCAGCGCGTCGTTCAACGTGGAGACCGATTTGATTTCCACGATGATTTTGTCATAACACAAGAAGTCGGGGTGAAACTTCTTCGTCAGCGTGCGCCCTTTGTATTCCAACGTCAGTTCGGGGTGCGCCACGAACGGAATCCCACGCATTGACATCTCAATCTCCAGGCACTCGTGGTACACCTGCTCCAGAAACCCCGGTCCTTTTTCGTTGTACACCTCAAAGCAGGCGCCAATGATCGCATACGACTCCGTCGGATATACAACCTCGCCAGCCCTCGTTTCCTCGGTTGTCCTCGCATCCATACACTGGTCCTCCATACGCTCGTACGGCACTCAATTCGGCCTTACAGCAGCGACATCCAAAACTCTCACTCAATGTGGTCCCATTGATCGGGCCCTCCTCCAGTCGAAATTCTCGCCGGAGAACGGACAAGACATGGCGAAAAAAGTCGCAAAAACCAAACTGGTTTGCTTCCCGCCGAGTACGGCCGCCCCAGTTTCCACGCGCCAGCCAAACTCACTCAAGATGAGCGACTGCTGGGGGTTTCTTTCTGTTCGGCTGCCTTACGAGCTGCGTCTGCTCGAACAATCCGGTCCGCGATGACCGTGTCTACTAGCAGTTGAGCAACGTGGTAGGTGACCATGGGCAGGATCGATAGGTTCAGGTCGAGCGCCACTTTGAGTCCGATCATGAGTGTTTTCTGGCTGCCCGAAAAGCCGACCGCGATCTGGTCCGCTCGGGGCAGACCGCACCATTGAGCGAGTTTAAGCCCGCAATAGAACATCGAGACGTGCACGAAGAGGACAGCGGCCAGCATCAGCAAGAAGTCGAACAGACCGGGAGTGGTTGCAGAATTCCCCCCGTTGCTCCTCAACTGAATGCCGGTCTGAATCGCGCCCGACAGCACCATGAACAGCAGGCCCAACTGAGCGACAATGCTGAGGGCCAGCTTGTGTCGAAACGACCAGCGAGCGATCGGGGAGTACAGCCGGATTAGTTGAGCGGCGAACATAGGGAGGACGACGATGCGTCCCAGTTGAAGCACCGCCGACCGGAATTCCAACTCGTCCGACCGAGCGTCGGGCCCCAGGAAGATGATCAGCCATAGCGGCGTCACGACGAAGCAGATTGCGTTGGTGATGAGTGTGACCATCGTCGCCACGGCGTCGTTGCCGCCTGCTCGGCGAGTCCAGACGGCGGCCGAAGCCACTGTGCAGGGAGTGGCTGCGGCAATCAATAACCCAGGCCCCTGCCCGCCCGTCAGCAGGAATGAGACGCCCCACGCCACCAAAGGTAAGATGCCAAAAGTCACGAAGACCGCGAGTAACGAGGCATAGGGCCTGCGAATCGTCTGCCAAATGGCCGACGCCTCCAGCGGCAAGGCCATCAGGAAGAGCACAAAGGCGACGTCGGCGTCTCGCAGCCATTTGTGTTCGACGACCCCCTTAAGCTGCGGGCCGCCGCCAATTCCGATCACCATGGCGATCGCCAACAGGATCAAGAACCAGCGTTGTTTCAGGAACGGGATCATGGCTTACTTCTTCGAGAATCTTTGAGCGCAGAAGTCCCGCAGCCGGTCGAAGAGCCACCATTCGAGCAGCAGGAGGAGAAAGGGCAGAACGAAGAGGATGGCTTGCACCAGTTTGGCGTTTTCCAGCTTCTCTGGGGCGGCCATCCGATAGGAGTTCACCAATACCACCGCCACCCAACCGTTGGGAATCAGCAGCAAGCAAGCGATAATCGCGCTTGTGAGGAGCGGTAGGCAGCCACTACGGGATGGTGTCGGCGAGTCGTTCATGGGAGGCGAACGCTTAGGTATAGCTCGGGGTGCTCAGATTCAGCTCAGGATGAATGAAAAACGCGTGGGGAGTTTCGCCGAAACACCCAGGGGTTCAACCGAGGGTTTGCCGTCAATTGTTAACGCCGATTCTGGTGGTGAGAAGGATAGCCGCCACGGACCTGCGAGGCCAGCGGCGTGTCAAGCATGACACTCGATATTGGACGCTGTGGCACGGACCGGTATCATCTCTCTAGTGCCTCGCAAATGCCTCCGCCTCCAGGATGGACCCGATGAGTGAATTCCGAACCGAACGGGACTCGATGGGCGATGTCCAAGTACCTGCCGCCGCCTACTACGGCGCCCAAACTCAACGGGCCGTCGAGAACTTCCCGGTGTCTGGCTGGACGTTAAGTCCACCGCTGATCCACGCCTTTGGACTGGTAAAACTGGCTTGCGCCATCGCGAACCGCGACCTTGGCAAGTTGGTAGGAACCGGCCCCGCGCGGCTGGACGAATCGCGAGTTAACTCACTGCTGGCCGCCTGTCGTGAAGTCGCCGAAGGAAAGCACGATAGTCAGTTTCCCATCGACGTCTTCCAGACCGGCTCGGGCACTTCCAGCAACATGAACTGTAATGATGTGATCGCGAATCGGGCGATTGAGTTAAGTGGCGGCGATCGGTTCGGCATCGAAAAGTCGATTCATGCCAACGATCACGTAAACATGGGGCAAAGTTCCAACGACATTTTCCCCACTGCGATCCATGTGGCCGTAGGCGTCGAAATCAAGAATCGACTCGTGCCCGCTCTCCGACGCCTGCACGATGTGCTCGCTCAGAAAGCTGTCGAGTGGGACAAGATCATCAAGATCGGACGCACTCACCTGGCCGACGCCACTCCGCTACGACTTGGTCAGGAGTTCAGTGGCTTCGCTCGTCAGTTGGCTTTGTCGGTGCAGCGAGCGGAATCGGCCATGCGAGCAATTCTTGAGCTGCCCGTGGGAGGCACCGCGGTCGGAACGGGAATGAATACGCACCCCGAGTTTGGCCGGCGAGTGGCCGAGGTGGTCGCCAAGGAAACGGGACTTGCTTTTGTCGAAGCCTCCAACCACTTCGAAGCCAATGCGCAACGTGATGGGTTAGTCGAATGCCACGGGCAGCTAAGGGCGATTGCAACCACGTTGTTCAATGTCGCCAACAACATCCGCTGGCTCGGCTCCGGACCGCGATGCGGGTTTTACGAAATCATGCTCCCTGATCGCCAACCCGGCAGCTCCATCATGCCAGGCAAGGTGAATCCCGTCATGTGCGAGAGCATGATGCAAGTGGCCGCTCGCGTGATGGGCAATGATCAGACGGTCGCGATGAGTGGTGCGGCTGGCGGTCAGTTTCAACTGAATGTCATGATGCCCGTCATGGCTCACGCTACGCTCGACAGTATTCATCTCCTGGCCAATGTCACCCACGCGTTCGTGGTGTTCTGCGCCGAGGGGCTCGAGCCCAATGTGGAACGTTGCAAGGCGTCGGTAGAACAGAGTCTATCGATGGTGGCGAGCCTGACGCCATTGATCGGTTACGAAAACGCCGCGAAACTCGCCAAAGAGGCGTTCCGCTCCGGCAAGACCATCCGCGAACTCGTCCGCGAACAAGGCATCCTCCCAGACAACACTCTCCGCGAAGCCCTAGACGCCTGGCGCATGACATCGCCCCAAGAGTGAGCGGATCTGGTCATTAGTCATTAGTCATTAGTCATTAGTCATTAGTCATTAGTCATTAGTCATTAGTTGGGGCGCGCCGGTTTTGGTTGCTGAGGTAACTTCAGTCGGGTGAAGCGGGAAGGTGTGAGTACTCGACGATGTCGAGCCGACATTACGAAACCCAATCTCCCAAAGCTATCAATGACGAACAACCAACAATCAATGACCAGTGACGAATGACCAATGACCAATGACCAATGACCACACCCACCCGCTCCTTTTGCGGAGCAAAAGGCGACAGTTAGCCAAGTTCCGCCAACGCGCCCGTGCTATCGCCCAGTTGAGCGACATCGATTTCCATGCGGTTGAGTAGCGAGACCCAGAGGTTGTTGAGCGGGGTTTCTTTGGGGTAGCGGATGTGGCGACCTGACGTGAGCGTGCCGCAGCCGCCGCCTGCGAGCAGGATGGGGAGGTTGTCGTGGTTGTGAGCGTTGCCATCTGAATTGCCGCTGCCGTAAGCGACCATGGCGTGGTCGAGCAGCGTGCCATCGCCTTCGGGGACGGACTTCATCTTTTCGAGCAGGTAAGCGAGTTGGCGAGTGTGGAAGGTGTTGATGTCGCGGATCTTGGCTTTCTTCGCCGCATCGTTACCGTGGTGTGATAAGTCGTGGTGGCCTTCGGACACGTTGATGAAGGGGTAGGGTTTGTTGCTGCCTTCGTTGGCCAGCACAAACGTACAAACTCGAGTGACATCGGCTTGGAACGCGAGCACCATCAGGTCACAGAGTAGTCGAATGTGCTCTTCGTAACTCGCTGGAATCCCGTTCGGCTGCGGATAGTCGGGCGTCTTCACGGGTGGTAGTTTCTCGGATCGTTCGATCCGCAGCTCGATGTCCCGAATCGACGAGAAATACTCGTCGAGCTTCTGGCGGTCTTTCGCGCCCAGGCGATGGGCGAGATCGGACGAATCGCCGCGGACGAAGTCGAGCACGCTCTTGCGACGAGCATCCCGTTTCACTCGGCTGGCATCTGGCGTGGCGGCGAACAGGCGTTCGAACACCAGTTTGGGATTCACTTCCTTCGGCAGCGGCTGGGTCGCGGACCGCCACGCCATCGTGGACGAATAAACGCAGCTATAACCCGAGTCGCAGTTGCCCGCCATCGCACCGGCTTCGCAGCCGATCTCCAAAGAGGCAAGGCGAGTCTTGTCGCCAATACGCGACGCGATGACTTGGTCGACCGAAACGCCGGCGCGAATATCGGTGCCATCGGTCTTGCGAGGCTGGGCGCCGGTGAGGAATGCGCCCAAGGCGCGAGCGTGGTCGCCGCCGCCGTCGCCATGCGGACGAGCCTTGTCGGCGGTCAGGCCGGTCAGGACCATGAGTCGATCCTGGACGTTGACCAACGGCTGTAGGATCGGCGTCAACTCAAACTGCGAGCCTTCGGTCGCAGGCGTCCAGTCGGCCATGTTCTTGCCGTTGGGGACGTAGAGGACGGCGAGTCGATTGGGAGCGGCTTGCTTCGGGTCGGCGTCCGCGCCGGCGCCCCACGATATTGAGGGCCCCATGGCTTCCAGCCACGGCAACGATACCGCAACGCCCAACCCCCGCAACACTGTTCGACGCGAGATTTTCTTGGCAGGAAACATGGTTGAGTGGACCCTTTATCTGGATAACTTTTCGCTGGATGACTTTGTGGATTCGCCCGCGGTAGAATTCGTCTGAAACTCCGCTGGCTTCGATTTACCGTGGCCTCATTGTTCGTTGCTTCCTCGCCGCAAGCGGAAGGGTTCGCTAGTGACGATGCCAAGCACGAGCCGCGAGAACTTGAATTCGTTGGCCTCCAAGTCAGCGGCAATTTTCTCGATCGTGGGTCGGTCGTAGTACTCGACGCCCCGCCCCAAGGCATAAGTCAGCATTTTTTCCGCCAGACACCTTGAGAACAACCCGCGTCGCTCTTTCAAGATCGACTTCAAGTCCTCAGGCCCTTGAAACGTAGTTCCGTCGGGCAAACGACCGGCCGGATCGACGTCGAACGTGCCGTCTTTCGTGCGGAATGCGCCGATGGCATCGTAGTTTTCCAACGCAAAGCCCAGCGGATCCATCTTTTCGTGGCAATTCGCGCAGGTTGGATTGCGACGATGAATCTCCAGTCGTTCGCGAAGCGAGGCGCCTGCCACCGCCTTCTCGTCGTTAGGCAACTCTGGCACGTTCGGCGGCGGGACCGGAGGAGGTTCGCCCAACAATTGCTCCAAGATCCAGCGTCCGCGTTTGACGGGCGAAGTGCGAGTGGGATTCGAATTGACCGCCAGCACGCTGGCCTGGGTGACTAATCCGCCGCGCGCTCGACTTTGTAAAGCCACTCGCTGGAACTGCTCGCCGCGAATCGGCTGACCCCCCGGCTTTTCCTGCTTCTTTCCGACCAGGTTCCCGTGAGTGTCGGCGATGCCGTACAAGCGAGCGAGTGGTTCGTTGAGGAACGTGTAGTCGGCGTCGAGCAATTCGAGAATGCTGCGATCCTCGCGAATAACCGACGAGATGAACAGCTCCGTCTCCTTGAACATCGCCGCTCGCAGCCGATCATTAAACTGCGGGAACATGCGAGCGTCGGGGGCGAATGTTTCGAGTCGCTTGACTTGCAGCCATTGGAGAGCGAAGTTCCTCACCAGCGAATCCGAGCGCGGGTCTTGTAACATCCGCCGCACTTGCGGTTCGATATTCTGGAGCAACGTTCCCGCCCGCGCCTCCGCGAACAACTCGTCGTCCGGCATGCTGCTCCAGAGGAAATACGATAGGCGCGAAGCGAGTTGGAATGGGTCGAGTGGACGTGACTCAGGCGCCTCGGGCCGATCATCCAGCTCGACGCGAAACAGGAATTTGGGCGAGCAGAGTACGGCCTGGAAACCTATCTGCATCGACGATTCCCAGCTCTCGCCGGCCGACAACGACTGTTCGACCAACTTGGTTAATCGATCGACTTCGTCGTTCGTCGCCAGCCGTCGATAAGCGCGGCTTGCGAACTTCTCGAGCAGTGGGCGAGTTTGTTCGGGGGCGGGTTTCGCTGGATCGATCGCCAGCAGACGTCGGTGACTCGAGGGGCGAGTGTCGAGTGGGCCTTCGAGCGCCAAGTGCTCGACATACAGCGTGGCTGCCGGTTGTCCCTCGGCGGGTTTCATCAACGCGATCGCGGTGCGTTGCCGTCCGACGCTGGCGGGAATCTTGACTTCCACCAGTTGCGGCTTCTTCGGATCGTCCGCGGTAATCTCAATCGTCTCGACGATGCGGAACGGACGCAGACCCATCGCTGCTTGGCCCGCCACTTGAGCCGCCTCGTCGTCCGACGACGGTTTGGGGATTTCTTTACCGATGACCAGCACCGCGGCGCGGACCGGCTGATCGCCCTGCTTCTTCGCGTACACTCGCGAACGGAAGATATAGTCGCCTTCCGGATCGAATTGATACTGAGTGTGGACGGGGCCGCTGGCGACCGGCGAGTCGCCATCGGAACGTACAACTCGGTAGTCGCCTTCGAGCGGCACATTGGCGCTAGCGGGTTCCGTGTAGCGTGACGAGAGATGGCGTTTAGGGGGAGCGGGCGGGTTGGGCGTGATCGCTCGCGACATGACGCTTTCGGCCGCCGCGAGGTAACGCTCCATCAACACTGGTGACAACGTCAGCACATCGCCGATGTTGTCGAAGCCATGACCGATGTCGTCGGCCGGAAAATCCTCGGTCGGGTCAAAGTCGACTCCCACCAAGTCGCGAATCGTGTTGCGATACTCGACTCGGTTCAGCCTCCGCATGGTCACTCGGCCAGGATCGGGCTTAGCGGTACGGTCCGCATGATCGAAGATGGCTTTGACCGCGTTGGCGAACGCTTCGACATCCGCGGTGGTTGGTTGAGGCTTATCGGAGGGCGGCATCTCGCCGGCTCGAACCAGCTTGACGACATTCATCCAGACCTTACGCGACTTGATCATGGTCGTCGCGTCGCGGAAGCGGTCCAAAGAGAGTTCCGCCTCGGGCTTGGTCGCCCCATGGCAACCGAGGCAGTGCTTTTCGAGGAAGGGGCGAACGGCCTGCGAGAAATCAGGGACCGGCGAGTCGGCGGCGGCCACGGATGCGGGAGTCGCCGTCAGCAAGCTCCAGCTCGCGAGAATGCCGAAAGTGCTCGCCAAGGCGATGCGGTTGCGAACGAACGAAGGGCTATGAGTTGACAACACCTGCGAGTCTCCAGGTGCGAAGGCAATTCGCGTTTTCAGGTGGGCGACGACGGTGGAAGGTCGTCGAGTGGTTCAGGTGGGCGGGCAAGCGTCTAGCGAGTAACCTTCGTATTGTCTGCTGTTTCCGCACCGCAATCAAGTCAGCAGCCACCCAGGTTGTAGCCACCGAATTGTAGCCATCTCGCTTCGCGAGATGAACAGCAGCACCGCGTACAACCGCCGCTCTCCAGATTGGCCACGGAACGACACTGAACGGCACGGAAAAGTTGGCGGAGTTTAAGGGCAAGGACATTGAGCGGTCGAGAAAGTTCGTCGGATCGATTGATGGGCGGGGCTTGCGGGGAGCGAGCGTACGGGTAGACTGCACTATTCGACTGCTGGTAGTAACAAGCTGGCATTCGAAGTTGCCCGAGGGAAAAAGCAACGGTTCCTTCGGGCAGTGCTGAGGCCAAAAGATGAAGGATGGATTGACTGCGGCGTAAATGCCGCGTGCGATTAGTCTGCAATTCGTTTGGTGAAAAGCACTTGGGAGCCTGTAGCTCAGTTGGTAGAGCAACGGACTTTTAATCCGTAGGTCTCGGGTTCGAGCCCCGACAGGCTCACTTTCCTTCTTCTCTCGCCGGGAATCGCACCCGGTCGTACAACCTCGCAACCGTTCTCGAGTTGCGGCGAAACAGCCGTCACAGAAACTCGATGCGGTTCGCCATCGACTCAGCCGAGGTGGCTTGGATGAATGCGGCCAACCGCCGAATTTTTTGGCCAATCGAGTAGCGTTGTTCGGGAATGACAACGATTCCCCTGTGTGGCCGACCCTTTTGGAGAAACTCACGATGTAATCGGGCGAAGTCACCGGCATGGAACGTGTAAATCACCCGCCCCTGTTCGGTCGCTTACTCCAATTGCTCAGTGTCGGATGCGCCACATCGATTCGCCTCGACCGTTGTTACCAGATCGACACCCCGAGCACGAAGCCCCGCAACCACCGCCGACTCGGAAGCATCTTCGTCGACATATAGACGAACGACCGTCATCGGGCCCTCCTTAGCTCGCCAAGTCCTGCTTCAACCGCTCGTAGTCAGCATCTGTGCTGGCCAATTCTCGCTCGATTTCGTCGCGATTCGCGTGAAAGTAAGCCAGCGCCGTATAGATCTGGCTGAGTGTCAGGTGTCGATAGGTTTGGAGGATTTCCTCGGGTTGCTGCCCCTGCTTGTACAGTGTCGCGATCCGGTGGACGGTGATTCGCGTTCCGTCAATACGATTGCGTCCCCCGCAATTGCCGGGTGTCTTGACCAGGAACGCATCAAGTGGCGTCGACATGGTTTTCCCCTTCGCCCTCGGCCAGCCTGAGAATCGCCCCCATTGTACTCGAGCCCGCCGACCTTGACGATTTCGCCTGGAACACCGTTCGCGCTCGGGTGGGGTGACTGCTGCGCTCACCGCGAAATTCGCGTTTTTCGCGGAGGAATTGGCCAGTCCGCCTGGACTCTTAATCCGTAGGTCTTAGGTTCGAGCCCCGACAGGCTCACTTCCGCCCCGCCTTTCCGTCCGTCCCCGTCGCCGCTATCGATTCAGGGGCCGCTTCCAATCTCGGGGCGAGCAGGCGCCTCAACTACCCTATCGCATCGCATTCTTGACATCGTAGCAAGTGCCCATAGGTGTCGAGCGTCAGCGTGATGGCGCCATGCCGCAACCAAGCGGACCGTCGGATAGTAAACGAAGAGCGACAGAAAATCCGACCCGGCGAAAGAAACTCTGTCCTTCTTTGCGGGTGGTCCTCTGGCCGCGCGGAGCGAACTGAGCGGGGGAGGGCCTGTTCGCTGAAAGTGAATCGCTGCCACGACTGGTCATCGCTGGATACAATGGAATCGCGAGCAACGGAAGCGCACGCGCACCCGCGACCCGTCATGAGCTTCCTACTCGATACCGACATCTGCTCGGCCCACATCAAACAGCGAGGCGGCCTGACGCATCGATTGGTTCAGTATGCGGGTCGCCTGCACGTCTCCGTGATTGCCGTGGGCGAGTTGTACACCTGGGCGATGTTCGATAGGGAGGGTCTGCTGGTAGTTTTTCGTCCGGCTGCCCAGCGTGCCAGCGGACGTTGCCATTCCGCCACAAAGATTGGATTTACCTTGTCCCTCGCTCGGGAGATGCGTAGAATACACGCGGGTAGCTTACAAGCGGAGTGAAATGTCCGCTTTGGTTCTTACAACTCGCTTTTTGCTGGATGCCCGCCTTCGAGAATCTTGAGTTGCAAGGCGGGGACTCAATCAGAATTTGGATTTGACAATTGTCCATGATCAGGCAGTGGTCCATGTTCAAACAAGTGTCCGTTACCGAAGTGGGCGGATTTCTTGGATCGTCTCTTGGGACTGATTGTGACCACTTCTTGGTGAACCAGCCATTTGTCAGTTACTCCTGAGCGGAACGTTCCACCGCCAGTTGATCGCGGCGGGGATTTTCTCGTCAGGAAATCTGTGTTTCGTGGTTCGTTTAAGTCCGAGGCCTTCTTTTGCGGCCCTCTTCCTTGCCTCGCCGGCGTGCTTCGCCGGTTCGGAATCGTATGTGGGGCGCAAAGGCGCGAATGAAAGGGTGCAGTCATGACGATCAACGCTGGAATCTGGATCGACCATCATAAGGCGGTCGTCGTGCGGATTGTCGACCAAGTCGAGGACTTGCGGGAGGTGCTTGCGGAGGGCGTCGAAAAGTCCGTGGCCGCTGGCGAAGGCGCCGGACCGCCGTCTTACAACCGAAATGACTTCGTGGCCGAAGATCGTCGGGAACGAAAGGACGCCACGCAGCGGCAACGATTCTACGACGAAGTGATTCAATCGCTGCTGGACGCCGACTCCATCCTGATCGTCGGGCCGGGCGAAGCGAAGAGCGAGTTGCGCTCGCGCATCCTGGACAAGAAGCTTCGCGTCAATCTCGAAGCGATGCAGACCGCGGACAAGATGACCGGTCGGCAAGTCGTTGAGATGGTGCGGAAGCACTACGCGTAGGCATGTTGCCGACGAATATTTGTCACGTCTTGTGGGCGAGATCGATGTTCGTGTTCTGTGTCCAAGTGTTATGTCTGAATAAGGCCGATGAAACGGTCTCGCAAAAACGGTGCGCAAGGAGTCGCAAGCCATGTTACACGAAATACCGACAGTCTCGGACGATCTGCAATCCATGTCGCTGTATGCGACTGAATTAGAATTGGAGGTCGATCGATTGCGGCGGCGCGACCAATACTGGATGGTCGAGGCAGGGGAGCGGTTGACGCAGATGACCGAGGCCTGTCGACTGCTGGTCAGTGATTTGCCGTCGGAGACTGCGTCAAAGCGAGTCGCCGAATTGGCCGCCTCGTGTCAAGAGTTGCAAGGCTTGCTGGACGATATGCGCGATCCGCCCGGCTTTCTACCGCTGCTTGATGAGGTTGCCGAAATCCCCTTACGGCCGTTTGTCGAACAGATCTTTCGTTGGCAGCAACGGTTGAGTTGCGCGCCGCATGCCGTGCTCCGCATGGAACTGGACTGCGAGTTTGCGGTGTGGTTCCCAGTGAGATTGCGGCACATTCTGGAGAACGTCATTTCCAACTCGTTGAAATACGCCGATCGCGATAAGGGAGAGGTGCGCGTCGGGCTGTCTTTTCGATTGCGGCCCAAGTCCTATGAGATCGACGTGACAGACAATGGCATCGGTATTTCCGACGTTCAATCGGCGAGAATGCTCGATCTGGGATGTCGTGCCGTGTCGTCTCGCGTCGACGGTATGGGCGTTGGGTTGGCCGCCGTTAAGACGCTTGTTGAACGATGTTGCGGGACCCTAACGGTAACGAGTGACGAGAAGAACGGCACCAACATGCACCTTGTCCTCCCGCGTTATGAAGTGGGAGACTATGTCGAGTGACCGCGTGAGGCTCAATCGCCCACGACGTGTGAACAACGAAAAGCGAAGTCCAGTGGCAAGTCAGCCGAGGCGCTTCTAAAATCGACAGTCACTATGAGCCAGTATGCGAATGGCGACGCGCCGACGGGAACATCAACCAGTTTACTCGAGCGGATTCGATACCAGGACATTGATGCTTGGCGTCGTTTCGTGCCGCTCTACGCCCCCGTTATTTACGACCTGTGTCGCCGCTCGGGAATCCAGCCCAGCGACGCCGACGATGTCACGCAGGAAGTGCTCCACGCCGTCTCGGTGTCAATCAAGTCGTTTCGCAAACAACGGCCCGAAGATTCGTTTCGCGGCTGGCTCTATCGGATCGCTCAAAATAAAGTGCGGGACCACCATCGTCGGTCCGAACGTCTTCCCCCCGCCGTGGGTGGGAGCGACTTTAACTTGCAGTTGCATGAAGTACCTGCCTCCCCGACGCCCGAGCGGATGGTTGATCAATCGGTCGATCCGCCCGTTGATCCCACAGCCGATCGATTACTTCTCGACGTGGCGGACGGCCTCGCACTCTCCCGGGCGCTGGAACTGATTCGCAACGACTTTCAGCCGCATATCTGGCAGGCCTTTTGGCGCATGACGGTCGGGGGGGAGCGGGCGGCTGAAGTGGCCGCGGATCTCGGGTTGACTCCCAATGGCGTACGGCAGGCCAAATTCCGAGTCATACAACGACTTAGGGCGGAATTCGGCGACCTCATCGATCTCTGATTCGCACGACCGGGAGCACGGCCCGGAAATTTTCTCGTAACACGACTCCGTTGAGCTTCCTGAGGAGCCCATGGTGGAGCGACTTCGAGAGAACTACGAGCGGAGGTTTCCGATGCAAATCAAGTCCTGCCCAGCCGCCAACGAACTGAAGTCGTTCGTGCGATGCGATCTGCCGGAATCGCAGTTGGAGGCGATCAACGCCCACCTGCAGGAATGTCCACAGTGCGAAGCGACGGTCGAGGGCTTGGAACGACAAGGCGATACCGTCGTCAATCGCTTACGCCGCTCGGCCTCCCAGCAGTCCTATGCGGGCGAGCCTGAGTGCCAGGCGCTGCTCAACACGCTGGTCGAGGACGCGACGCTGGTTCATGCCCCGGCCGCCGCCGGCAGCCCAACCGTGGGCGACCCCGTCCCAGTTCGGGGCGGCGATGCGAACAGTCCGGATCGACTCCGCGATTACCGGTTGCTCGACAAGCTGGGTGAAGGGGGCATGGGCGCCGTTTATCGAGCGCAGCATCTGCGTTTGAAGCGGACCGTGGCCGTGAAGATCCTGCCTTCCAACCGGTTGTCCGACCCGCAGTCGGTGGCGAGATTCGAGCGCGAAATGGAAGTGCTCGGGCAGCTCAATCATCCCCACATCGTCCAAGCGCTCGATGCAGGCGAACACGATGGACGGCACTACTTGGTGATGGAGTACGTCGAGGGGCTCGACTTGGGCGTGATTGTCAAGACGCAGGGGCCGCTGAGGATCGCCGACGCTTGCCGGGCGATTTCGGAAGCGGCGCTTGGCCTGCAATACGCTCATGAGCACGGCTACGTGCATCGCGACATTAAACCGTCGAACCTGATGGTCGCCCATCGCAACTCGACGACCGACGGATCGGCGCACGTCAAGATTCTCGACCTCGGGCTTGCTCGGGCGCTCGCCGACGCTCCCACTGCTAAGGACGGCGCTGTCGAGTTGACGGCGACCAGCCAAGTCATGGGGACGCTCGACTATATGGCGCCCGAACAAGGAGGCGATGCGCATCAAGTCGATATTCGCGCGGACATCTATTCGCTGGGTGCGACACTCTACAAATTACTGACGGGCCATTCTCCCTTTGCCGAATACGGGCATAAGCCGCCGATGCAGCGATTGATGGCGATGGCGGCCAGCGTCCCACCGCCCGTGCAGTCGAAGCGAGCCGACATTCCCGCGCCGCTGGCCGTGATCGTGCACCGTATGCTGGGCAAGCAGCCCGACGAACGATTTGCGACGCCCGCCGAAGTCGTGACGGCGTTGGCGCCGTTTTGCGAGGGCGCCGACCTGGGGGCCCTGCTCGTCGCGACTGCGCCGAGCCGCGAGGCACGGTCCGCGCCGACCCATGCACCGGCTCAATCGCCGACCTCAGCGCCAACTCGAAACGCTTCGCAAGGAAGAGTTGGTGGTCGACCGCGTGCGCCACTTGCCGTTGCGCTTTCGTTCGGCGCCGCGGCACTGGTCGCGTTGGGAGTCATCTTGGCCGTGGCGACTCGTCACGGCACGGTGATCATTGAATCGCCCGATGGCAAGCTTCCCGACGATGTTCGCGTCGCGGTTGCTCAGGGCGGCGAGGAGGTGGCAGTACTGCAAGCCGACAACCAATGGTCGGCCAAAGTGGTGAATGGCGAGTATCAGTTGCAGGTGCGAGGGGGAGACGATCGCTTCGAGCTACAAGACTCGCGAGTCCAGGTTTCCCGCATGGGCCGCAGGATTGTCGAAGTACACGTGAAGAAGCCGGCGGCGGAAGTGACGCGGCCGAACGCAACGAACGCCACCAGCGCGGTGGCGAGCGGCAATGCAGATCCCACGACATCAGTGATGAAAGCGAAAGATCCCCCCGCGTCCACTCGTTCCCAGGCGGCGGTGGCGAGTGATCGACCTTTCGTGCTGGTCCGTGACGGCCAGTTGATACGAGCATTCAAGTCGCTGATGGGCGCGATCGCCGATCAGAAATCGGGCGACGTGATCGAGGTGCGTTCCAACGAAGCGCTGGTCGTCGAACTTCCCTCGCCAACGCCCGAATTGTTGTCAATTCGAGCCGGATCGGGATTCCGGCCGCGCTTGCGATTTAAGCCGTCGGCGAGCAGTACGGCCATTCCGGCGTCGGCGCGCTGGAGCTTCGCGGGGTGCGATCTGGATCTGCGCCAAGTGCAACTCGCTCTCAACTCGCCGGAGGGAGCGGCCGAGTGTCAGCTTGTCGACTGCGGCGTGTGGGGGGGCGCATTCGGGGGCTGGGCGAAGTTCACCGCGACCGACTGCATCTTGATCTTTAGTTCAGAGGGCGGATTCTATTCCTCGCCGCGTCTCGAATCGGAAGTCGTCCTGGAAAACTGCGCTCTACAAAATCGGTATTGGTTTTTTACCGTCAGCCAGGGGACGCATAAGTTAGTCCTACGCCATTGCACCTATTACGAAGTGGATGGCTTTTCACCGAGTATGGTTCGGGTCGCTGAAGGCGCGATGGCCTCCATCGAAGCGTCGCACTGTGTGTTTCACCGCTATTCACAGAACTCCAACTTGATCGTTCCCGGCGATCTGCCTCGAGTGACTTGGAATGGGAATAACAACTGTTTCTCAGGGCACTTCTCGGCCATTGGCGAACTACAACCTGACGGCAGTTGGAAAACCCTGGCCGAGGGACTTGCCAATTGGAAGAAGCAACTGAAGGGCTCGGAACGCGATTCGATTGAACGACCGCTGTTGGCCCTTGAGTGGGGACGCATTCAGCGTCTGGGAGAAGGACGACTGGCCGAGATCGCTCGCGCGGTCCAGCCGCTGTTGTTTGGCGCCGAATCGCAAGCGATCGGTCCTGACTGGTCGTTCGTCGGGGCCGGGGACGCGTACGTTCGAGCACTTGCAGCCGCGGGCCGACCGGTCGCGGAGGACGAACTGCGGCCAGAACAACTGCCGGGCGGCCCTTTCAGGTTGCTGGTGGAAGGCGCCGAGCCCCGCGGGTTTTCGTCGATCACCGCGGCACTGGCCGAGACGCCCGCCAAAATGGCCACTCCCGTCATCATCGAAATTCGGGGAGATGGCCCCTTCCCCGTGGAGACGGTCGAAGGCAAGTCCCGGCGGATCGTGTTGCGAGCGGCGCCCGGCTTTCGACCGAAATTCGACTCGTTGGCCTTTACCGACGGGGCGCAGGTCGAGTTGGAGGGGCTGGTAATCCAGAACCAGCTCATTGTTTACGACTCGCCTCCGACATCGGGCAAGAACGACTCATCGAGCCCAATGGCGGCGAAGTTGATTCGGGCCATGAACTGCGAGTTTATTCAAGCAGACTCGAACATCACGGCACGGCTCGAATCCGAGTTGTTGAACTGTAGCGTGGGCTCGATCGAACTGTTACTGGAGCCAGCAAATAAACCGGCGATCCGGAATTGCGTCGCCGCGTGGATTGCGACGACGACGATTGGCAAGGACGAGACGACCAAGCTCGACCAAGCCCCTCGGGCCGCAACGCTGCTCATCGAACGTTGCTTGCTGTTCCAGCCGGAACAGACGGTCACGTGGATGCAGACGAGCCTGACGACGCGGACCCCGACGCGGATCGAAAGTCGCCGTTCAATCTACATCGCGCCGCTATGCCTCCTTGGCGCCCCGGAAATCGCGAAGAGGTGGTCGGGCGACGATAACTGGTTTCAAATGGACGGTGGATTTCTTCTGGGTGCAACCCCCGCCGACCTCGCCGAATTGCAGAAGATTTCGGCCTCCGACGCGAATTCTCGCCAACTGCTCCCTTGGCAGTTCGACCCGCGTCAATGGCGGATCATCTCGGATGAACCGCTCGCCCAAGGCGTCGATACGACTCGACTGCGCCGCACGACGCCGTAGCCGATCGTCTAGTGAAATCGCTCACTCCAGCCGCTTCCGCGGCTGACGCGGACCCTTGGCCTCTGCTGACGGCCAAGGCGACTCCAGCCGTCCATCTCCAGGAAGGATCTCATCATGCATCGCCCATCCAACAAGTATTCAGCCCGCCGAGTTCCTCACGCTACTCGTCGTACTCAACGTAAGTTGCTCGAACGCCGATCCCTTTTCTTAGAACGATTGGAAAACAGAAACCTGTTCGCGACCGTCTCCGCGATCAACTTCGCCGACGAAAGTTACTTCGGCGACACTTCGGGAGGCGACTCGGTGCTGGCGAGCGCGACGAACCTTGGCCCCTCCGTGACCGCCGACGGGCAGCGCATCTTATTCCAAAGCGCTGCTCCCGATCTTGTGCCCAACGACTTCAATAACGCCACCGATGTATTTCTTTACGATCGCGGGACCGGCGCGGTGACGCTGGTCACCGGCAATGCTCAAGGGACGCGAGCGTCGCAGCGAGGCGGGTTTGATGCGGTCATGACGCCCGACGGACGGTATGTCGTCTTTCGCTCCGACTCGAACGATATGACTTCGAACCCGATCAATAATTTCTTCTTCGGCCAGCACCGTATCTTTTGGAAGGACTTGGTGACCGGCGAGGTGCGTCAAGTAAACGTGACGCCAGACGGAGCGGACACGGGCGCCGCCGACTCCGCCTCGATCAGCGACGACGGTCGGTATGTGTTGTTCCGCAGTCTCGAGGGGAACGCCATCACTCCTTCCGCCGGGATGACTTCGAATAGTCAGTACTTTCTGCGAGATATGACAACGGGTACGACCGAGTTGGTCAGTCGCACCGCCGCCGGACAATTCGCGAACCGAGGGATGGGCGAGGGACGCATCAGCGGCGACGGCTCGACCGTGGTGTTCGAAACCGACGCCGACGACCTCGATCCTCGCGATGCCAACACAGCGAGCGACCTGTTCGCCTACGACGTTGCTACTCGTCAAGTGCGACTGGTCACGGTCAGTGCCGATGGCTCGGCGGCAGCGGGCGGTCAGCCGGTGATCGGTCCGCGGCCGATTTCGGCCGATGGTCGCTATGTCGTCTATCACGCGTTCGAGACGACCGCGGTCACTCAGAATACGGCCTTTCAGCGGAACGCATTCCTGTTTGATCGCGTGACGCAAACGACGACTCTGTTGAGCGCAAACGTCGATGGCGACTCTGGAACCGATGGAATGAACGTCTCCATCACCGCGAACGGCCAATGGGTGACGTTTCTCAGCGGGGCGCCCGAGCTACCTACGGGCGTCGACGATTCGAATAACAATACCGATGTGATTCTGTCCGACGTGAGAAACTTGTCGGCGATAACGCATCGGCTGGTGAGCGCGAATGCGGCCGGAAACAATGGCGGCAACGACCATTCGGGGCAGAGCCAGTATCCGTTCGACTTCTCTGGTGGTTTCCCGCAAGCGACGCCTGACGGCCGTTTCGTCGTCTTTGAAGGGTCCGCGACCGACTTGGCGTCGGGCGTGACCGACGCGAATGACGGTTTCACGGCCGCCTTCGGCAACTTTCGCCGCGACGTATTTGTCCGCGACACGCTGCTCGGGCAGACTCGTTATGTCAGCATCTCGCCCAGTGGCACGACCAGCGGCAACAATGGTTCGTACACGCCCGTCATCAGTGCCGATGGATCGATCGTCGCATTTGAAAGTCTGGCCGACGACCTAGCGCCTGGACAGACCGACGGCAATCGTCGGAAGGATGTGTTGGTCCGCGATTTGAACATCAACGTCACGGAACTGGCGTCGGTGCGTTCGCCCTTCTTTCCCACGGAGATCGTGCCGCCAGACGGATATCAATCGCTGCAAGCGGTGACGCCTGATGGACGATACGTATTGTTCACCGCCTTGAGTCCTGAGCTAGCGCCCGAGATCGAGAATAGCAGCGCTCCGAATCTCTACCTTGCCGACCGCACGACTGGGGCTATCGAACTAGTTTCTCTCCTGCCCGACGGTTCGGCCGCGGGTTCGGTGGGGTCGGCTTCCGCGATCAGCGCGGACGGTCGCTTCGTTGCCTTCTGGAGCGAGGCGGCGCTCAATGCCGACGTTGATCCCGTCGGTCGGCCTCAGCTTTATCGGCGCGACTTGATCACGAGGACGACGGTCATGGTCACTGTGTCGACCAATCCAGAGCAGGGATCAGTGATCTCTTCGTTTGGCGGCGAACAAGCGGTGGCGATGAGCGCGGACGGTCGATTCATCACTTGGCACTCGGATGCTGGCGACTTGATCCCAGGATTCGTCGACAACAATGGCGCCGGGGTGGATGTATTCGTCCGCGATATGGCACTCGGTGTGACTCGTTTGGCGAGCCATGCGGCGTCAAGCTTGACCGCCTCAGGCGATGGCACTTCGCTTAGCCCACAGATTTCAGCGGATGGTTCGCGAGTGGCATTTCTGACAGCGGCGACCAACGTTCAAGCGGGAGTAACCGATGTCAATGGCGAAGGTGATCTCGCGATATTCTCATGGGCTGATGGCTCGGTGAGGTATGCCAGCGTCACCCCAGCAGGCACGTCGACGGGAAATCTGGGAGTGGTCCTCTTCGATCTCGCGAGCGGCGGAGAATTCGTCGCATTTCAGTCCCGTGCGTCGAATCTGACAAGCATCAACACGAACGATAACGATACGGCGTACCGTCGTGACCTCGTTACGGGGGAGACGGATCTTGTCGCCATCGATATGGAGGGTGGTGCGGCCAACTCAGCGGCGTGGTGGCCGTCGATCAGTGGGGATGGTCGAGTGGTGATCTTCGAGAGTCGAGCCACCGACCTGGTGACAATCCCGATCCCGCAGTTCAGCACACAGGTATACGCTCGCGATTACGGCGGCGCCACGCCCGTAACGTCGCTGGTCACCGTGCGAGTAGATGGGACCGCGGGTGCGGCCGGAGATTCCAGCGCCGGCGCCACGTCAGGTCCCATGGCACGCATCACGGACGATGGGAGGTATGTCGCGTTCTTGAGCGAGTCGGATGAACTGACCACCGAATATGTGGACGCGAACGGCGGCTTCGCGGCGGATCTGTTTCTCCGTGACTTGGCGATCGGTCGGACCGTATTAGCTAGCCCGTCGAACACCGGCACAACCGGGGCCGATGCAGGCATCGCCGCCGGACAATTCGGACGCGCGGGCGATTACTTTATTGCCGCCAACAAGCCAGTCGTGGTGTTCGACAGTCCCGCCGCGAATCTGGTGAACGGCGATCGGAACGGCGAATCGGACTTGTTAGCGTTCGAGGTTGTCGGTGGTGGAGTAATCGCCGGTTCGATTTTATCTGATCCCAATGGCGACGGTGTTTCTTCGGACGCAGGTCCTGGGCCAGGCAACGCGCTACTCTTCAGCGCCAGCGGCGGTTATGTGCGAGTACCAAATCATGCATCGATCGATCCAACGGCCGCCGGGACGTTGTCCGCGTGGGTCAAGTTTGACTACACGCCGAGTGCTCTGAACCGAACGATGTCGATCGTTGGCACGCCTGGATACGATCAAGCCTTTGAACTGATCGGAGGCCCGGAGACGAACAAGTTCCGCTTCTACGCCGGTTCGGATTCGATCTTCGCGGAATCGACCACCGAGATCCAAGCGGGCGTGTGGTATCACGTCGCGGGGACGTACACCGCGAACGGTTCTCTCAGACTCTACGTGAATGGACAACTGGAGGGAACGGTCGCCATTCCAGGCATCACGCGTACGGCGAGCGGCAACCCACTGGAGATCGGCGGCAGTTCGATCCGCTTCTTGGGCCAGCGCCTCGAAGGCACGGTGGACGAGGTGCAAGTATGGAACATCGCACGGTCGGCGAGCGATATTCAAGCGACTTTCAACAGGCAACTGACGGGAACCGAGACGGGGCTGTCGGCCTACTATACGTTTGCCGAGTCGAACGGGCGGGCGGTGGTCGATCGCACGGGGAAGGGACGCGACGGCGAGTTCGTTGGATACACGTCGTTGAGCGGCGGGCCGGTGCGATTGGCGTCCACTGCGCCGCTCACGGGGCCTGCGGGTCAGGCTGGTGGAGCCAACCTGGAGCCAGGGCTCGCTTACTGGAGGGTTTACCTTGATGCCAACGGCAATCGGTTGTTCGATCCCGGCGAGACGAGCGTGCAGACCGATGCGTACGGCGAGTACCGCTTTACGAACTTGGCCGCGGGAAACTACTCGGTGCGAGCGGTGCTGCCGAATGGTTTCCGGCAGACGGCGCCGCTGGGCGACCTGCGGTCGCGATCGGTCACTTTGTCAACCGACGCCAGCCGTTCGTCCGACAACACATTCTTTGTGCAACGAGCGCCGGCCGACTTGGACGTGACGCTGGTCACCGCCCCCGCGACCGCGACGCCTGGTCGACCGGTGACGGTCACGTGGCAAGTGCGGAACGCGGGCGACTCGCCCGTCACGGCGGCCACTCAGGACGCGGTGTACTTATCGGCGGACGATACACTCGATTCGTCCGACCTGTTGGTCGCTACATTTTCTCGCAGCAGTCCCCTCGCGGCGGGTGACATCTATTCGGGGTCGGCGACATTCGAGCTGCCCGCGGTGGCGTCCGGCTCGTATCGCGTATTTGTCGTGGCGGATCGTCGCTATCAGACGCCGAACGAGAACAATCGGGCGAACAACATCGAAGCGTCGTCGGCGACGATGGCGGTGAGTGTCCCGACTTTGGCCGTTGGGGCGTCGACATCGGGAGTGTTTGCGCCCACCGATGCGAATCGCTACTTCCGCGTGAGCGTCGCTCGCGGTCAGACGGTAGTACTGACGCTCGACAGCGCGTCGGCCAGCGGCGCGACCGAACTGTTTCTCGCCCGCAACCGACTGCCGTCGTTCGGTGACTTCGACGACATATCGGTCGTCCCAGGTCCAGACCAGACGCTCGTCCTGCGCGATGCTCAGCCTGGCGACTACTATGTACTCGCGCGTGGCCGGTCGGGTGGAGCCGCGAGTGCGGCTTTCACATTGAGTGCAACGGCCGCCACGTTTGGACTTACTGGGATCGACACGCCCACCGGTGGAGCGGGCGGACGAGTGACCGTGGAAGTTCGCGGGAACCTGTTCACGCCGTCGACTGTCTTCACCCTCGTGCGCGGCGGCGTCAGCATCGCCGCCGCGACCGTCGACTTCCGCGACTCGGGGTTAGCCTACGTGACGTTCGATCTAACGAGCGTGACGCCGGCGACGTTCGACTTGCGAGCGGTCGATGGCGCCAACCAGTCAGTGCTGTCGGCGGCGTTTCAGGCGACCTCGCCGCCGCTGGCCGTGGTGAATCCGTACGATATTCGATTGATCACTCCGGCTGCTCTGCGACAAGGTCGAACCAGTTCGGTGCTGGTCCGCTATACGAATACGACAAACGTCGACCAGCCAGCGCCTTTGTTGGAATTGCGAGCGAACACTCGAATTCGGCTGGCCGAGCAAGCGTCGTTCAGCGGCGCATTCAACGTCGAATCAGGCATCGACTTCTTGGCGATTGCATCGGACGGACCGGCGGGAGTATTGCGTCCCGGGCAGACGGGTGAGCAACGAATCTTCTTTCAGACCGAGCCGGGCGAGGGTGGAGTTGATATTCAGTTCTCTGTCAACATTCTCGATCCTCAAGGAGCGACGTCCGTCGATTGGAATGCGTTTAAGGCAGCGATGCGACCATCGACCGTACCAACTGATGCCTGGGATGCGATCTTTGCGAACTTCTTGAATGAAGTTGGCGCCACGACTGGCGACTACGTGCGGCTGCTCGGAGCGAATGCCACTTATCTCGGCAACTTGGGCATCCGCACGGCGGACGTGGGGAGGTTGATCGCGTTCGAAATGCTGCAAGCCAGCGCGGGGCTGATCGGCGTCCAGCCGGTCACCGTCACTGATGCGACGCTCGCGACTCCGGGTGCGGACCTGTTGTTTGTCCGCTCGTTCCGCGGCGATATCGCAGGACGTTATCAAGTTGGCCCCTTCGGTCGCGGCTGGTCTCACAACTGGGATACTGTCGCCGCGACGGATGGAGGCGGCAACGTCACGATTCGCCAAGGGAGTGGCTACCGATACTTTTCTAGGCTCGCGGATGGCAGCTATCTCGGCGCCGCTGCCGAGACCGCTGTGCTGACAGTCGTCGCCGGAAGGTATCAACTGCGAGCAGCCGACGGAACCGTGACTCAATTTCGCGCCGACGGGCGATTGGACTTCGTCGAGGACCGCAACGGCAATCGCGTCACCGCTGGATTCGATGGCGACGGGCGGCTCGTTACGCTTTCTCACAACACGGCCGGCGTGAATCTGACTTTGGCGTACAACGCCGCGGGGAGGATTGCGAGTCTGACCGAGTCGACAGGTCGGACCGTAACCTACGCGTACGACGTCGCAGGCCAGCACCTGACGGGCTACACCGATCGCTATGGCTCGCACAGCTACAGCTATGTGACTGGTCAGGGTAACGCACGTGAGCACGCGCTGGCCGAGATTGCTTACGCGGACGGTACGCATCTGCGATTCGCCTACGATACGCTGGGTCGAGTGATCGAACAGAAGCAAGATGGGGATCAGCTACGAGTGTCGTTCGCCTACGATGCCGCGGGGGGAGTTGCGATCACGCCTGACGCGAGCGGCCCAGTCTCGATTCTTTTCAACGACGCCGCGCGGCCAGAACTTGTCCGCGACGCTCTTGGCCGCACCACTCGGTACGACTACGACGCGAACGACCAGCTAGCTCAGTTGATTATTCCCAGCGGCGCGACCTATGCCTACACCTATTGCGCCTGTGGTGTGCCGACCAGCATCACCGATCCACTCGGACGCACGGTTCGTATGTCTTACGACGACGAGTATCAGAATCTCGTGGCGCTCACTGACGCCAAGGGAATCACGACCAATTATGGGTACGACGACCGTGGGAATCTGGCGGCGATCACGTACGCTGACGGATCGCGCGAGACCTTCACGGCCGACCCGCTGGGAAATGTTGCCGCGGCGAGCAACCGTCGCGGGCGAGCGATCAGCTATCAGTACGACGTTCGCGGGCGTTTGACGGGAAAGACCTTTGCCGATGGCGTTATGCAGACCTACGAATATGATGCACGAGATAACTTGATCAAGGCGACCGAAGACGGCCAGGATACGCTGTTCGAATACGACTCGGTCAACGATACCCTGACTCAGGTGACCTACCCCAACGGTCGATTCCTGCGATTTGAGTACAACAGCGCGGGACAACGCACATCGAGCGTCGACCAAGATGGGTTTACCACAAATTACGCCTACGACGCTCTCGGCCGACTCGACCGGTTGACCGACGGCAACGGGGCCTTGGTTGTCGACTACGATTACGACCCGGCCGGAATAATTACTCGCCGCTCCAACGGCAATGGCACGGCCACGACATATGTGTACGACTCGGCTAATCAACTGATCGAGCTGACGCATCTCGCCCCGGGCGGGACCGTGAACTCGAAGTTCGTCTATGCGTACGACGTCGATGGCCAGCGAATCAGCAGCACGCTTACCGACAATACCGCGGCCACCGCCGACGGTACGACAACCTACGGCTATGACGCGATCGGGCAATTGACGTCGATCACGCTGCCCAATGGTCGCACGATCGCGTACCAGTACGATGTCAATGGCAATCGGACACGGGTGGTCGACAGCCTGTTAGGAACGACCGACTACGAGTCGAATGTTCTGAACCAGGTGACTCGCGCTGGCGAGACGACGTTTGTCTATGATCCCGATGGCAATCTGATCCGTATTTCCGACGGCACGAGTGTCACAAGCTTCACGTACGACGACGAGAACCAACTGATCGCGTCGAACGGTCCGAATGGTTCTTTCCGGTACGAATACAACGCATTCGGCGTTCGCGACGCATTCACTCACGATGGAGTGCGCACTGAGTTTCTGATCGATCCAACATCCGTGAATCGCGTGGCGGCTGAGTATGGTGCAGGCGGTTCGCTTTTGGCGAATTACCGAGTTGGCTTGGGTTTGGCGAGTCGAGTTGCGACTGGCGGCTCGACTTCGTACTACGACTTCGATGCCATGGGTAACACCGTCGGCCTGACCAACGCCGCGGGCGTGTACGTCAATCGTTACTCGTACTTGCCCTTTGGCGAGACCACGGTTGTCAGCGCGGGCGTGCCGAATCTGTTTCAGTTTGTCGGCCAATTCGGCGTACAGACGCCCGGCGATGGTCTGAAACTGATGACCTATCGCAACTACAGTCCCTTGTCGGGGCAGTTCACTAGCGACGACCCGATTGGGATCGCAGGCGGAGATGTGAATGTGAGGCGGTTCGTCGGTAACCGGCCCATTCAGTTTGTCGATCCCCAAGGGACAGACGGTTACTACGTCGACGCCAACGGGAATCTGGTCAAAGAGCCCGACAATCCCCTCATCGAATGGATGAAGAAAAAGATTGTGGATGACAAGCCGACAGACGGGCGGGACTACGACTTCCCAACTAGCCCTGATGCAAAGTCGCAGGGCGAAGGCTTCTTGAAGAACCAGAAACGACTCACCGACCAATTTGACGGATTCCTCAACTTGCCAAATTTCCGGCCTTGGGGCTCGCCTCCTGCCCCTCCTCCTCCCCCTCCACCGCCATCTCCTCCTCTTCCTCCTCCACCACCCGCCGTACCTCGCATTCCATTCGGAGACTGGATCTCCCCGATCATCCGCGCGTTCGATCCCAACGACATCACCGGCCCAGCGGGCGTTGGCGCCGAACGGTTCGTGCGAGTGGCCGATCCGATGCCCTACACGATTCGGTTCGAAAATATCTCCACGGCGACCGCTCCGGCTCAGGAGGTGTTCGTCACGCACCAACTCGACGCCGATCTCGACTTCAACACCTTCCAACTGGGCGACTTCGGCTGGGGCGGCGTCACGGTCGATGTGCCCGACGGCTTGCAGTCGTTCATCACGAGCGTCGAAACTGCGAACCTGGACGGAAGTCCGCTGATCGTGGATGTCACGGTCGAATTTGTGGCGGCGGACGGTCGAGTGATCTGGACATTCCGTAGTCGCGATCCCCAGACGGGGCTGCTGCCTGAAGATGCGTTCGCTGGGTTTTTGCCGCCGAACGACTCCACGGGGCGCGGCAATGGGTTCGTCACCTACAAAGTGTTTCCACGGACCGATCGGCCGAACGGAACCGCGATCGACCAGCAGGCATCGATTGTGTTCGACACCAACAACCCGATCGTCACGAACATCTACAGCAACCAACTCGACACGGCTCCGCCCACCAGCGCGGTACTCGCATTACCGGCCGCCACCTCGAACACCACGTTTGTCGTCTCGTGGGCGGGCAGCGATGTGAATGGCAGCGGCGTGGCGAGCTACGACGTCTATGTTTCGGACAACGGCCAGCCATTCGTCTTATGGCAATCGCGTACAGCGCAGACTACGGCCAGCTACTCGGGACAAATCAATCACGAGTATCGGTTCTTCAGCGTGGCGTACGATCGAGTTGGTCATGCCGAGCCGACGCCCGGAACGGTTGACGCTCAGGTCTTGGTCACTGCCTCGCCCTGGCGCAATCCCAGGAATCCCTTGGATGTCGATGACAGCGGCTCCGTCGTGCCGCGGGACGCCCTGCTTGTCATTGGTGAATTGAATGATCCCCAGATCCGTGATGCGTCGGGACGCATGCCTGTCTATCGAATGTCCGAACAGCAGTTCTATCTGGACGTGACGGGCGATGGGTTCCTCGTGCCGCTGGACGCTCTGCTGGTCATCAACTTCATCAATGGAGTCAGCGAAGCAGAGGGCGAGGCGGAGGGCCTCACAAGCTGGTTTAGAAGCCTCGATGCCGGGCTGACTTGGTTGGCTGAGTCCCCCGCGATGAGCGTCGACGCGTCGTCCCCTACCCACGCTTCCTCATCACAACTGCCCGCCGCTCCGCTAGCGACTCAGGGCACCTTGGCTTGGTCAGTCGACTCTGACCAATCCACGTTAGTCGTTCGTCCACGGCATTTGAATCGCAAGGACGCTCAACCGAACGTCAGCGAATTCGAAGAACTGATCGACGAACTGGCAGCGGATGTCGTCGCGGCTTTACGCTAGTCTAGCCGACAATGAAGCTTCATCGACCAACGTTAGTTCACTCTTCCTTAACGGTTCCCAGTGAATCGCCTGAACGATCGTGCCGGCTAGGTGAGTAAGCGGTGGAGACGATATGCCAAACCGTGTCCGCCATGCGTTGATGGCCGGACTGCGAGAGATGAATTGAATCGAGCGTTGCGTCACCGCCGGCGATTACCGACAGGAAGATTCGTTTCGGCAGTAAGATTGCGTTGTGCTTCGCCGCCAACGTTCGCTGAATGCGGCCGAACTCGTGATAGAACGGTGGAAGAGGCAGTTCGAACATCACGATCTGGCGATCTTTACGCACCAAGTAAGACAACAGCGCATCCAAATCGGTCTCGAACTTGGCCGCGGTTGTCGACCCCAGAATGTCATTCCCGCCAATCTCGACAATGATTATCGAGTTATCGATGGCATGCGACTTTGCCCGCTTCAACGCGGACTCGGCCGTGTCGCCCATGTGTGAAATGTCTTGAACCAGCAGGTGATGTTGTCGAGCAAGAATCGTGGGCCAGGTCTCGGCCTTCTCATCTCCCCCCACTCCGGCAGTAACCGAATCGCCGAGGATCGTGAGCTTTCTGTCGCTCACGGGCGCGATGGTCGGAATGACGTGATACGGAACTTCCATCGCCGCAGCCAGCAACCATACCGCTATCGTGGCGTACATGGTTGGTCGACGCCATGTCTGCTTGGAACGCATAACGAACCAAGACAATGTCACCACGGTTCCCGCTGCGTAGAGCCAATAAGGAATCGCCGTCGACGAGATGACGATGGCGATCACTCCCAGTAGAAATGACAACAGACTGATGCGTCGGATAATCGCATGAGTCGAGTTGGCCGCAACGATCGCGAGAATCAACAGAGCGATTCCGCTAAAGAAAGCGTGACCGCTGACGATGTGATAGACCAGCGAGTTCATGGGGCAGATAGTTGGCGAAAGTCATTGCGGCGATGCTTCACTGAGTCGCATGAAGCTACATCATAGACGTTCTCCGCGTCGATTTGTTTGCGCAGACGCCAGTCTTTGGACTGCGGCAGCCTGCTGCCGCTTTACCTTTCCGCAGCCTGCTGCGGAACAACCTGGACCATGTTTCCCGCCACGCACGTTCCTCGGCAGAGGGCTGCCGAGACCAGAGCGGCAGCAGGCTGCCGCAGTCCAAAGAACACGAATCTGTTTTTCTACATCCCCAAGTACTTTCTGGTCGAGTTCGTACATGGACTTCGTCTCGCTAGCGGCGCCTGTGACGAATGCCAGTGCTGCCTTGACTAAGGAGGTAAGCACCCCGATCATGACAGACAGGCCGTTTTCTGTTCATGCCAGTTTCTTAGGCTACCCAGTTTGACCCGCGAGGCCTTTCGGGAGTTCGGTTATACCCATGAAAACCTATGGCACATTTCTCGTCTGGTTTGCGTGTTGCACGTCGCTGCTGGCCGAGGTCAAGACCGAGACGGTCGCCATCACGATGCGTGATGGGGTCAAGCTGGCGACCGATATCTACCGTGACGATGCGATGGGGCCGGCGCCTGTCGTTCTCACTCGCACCCCGTACGATCGTACGAAACAAAAAGCGGTGGGCGAACGGTGGGCTAAAGCGGGCTACGTCTTCGTGGCGCAAGACTGTCGCGGCACGCGAGCCTCGGAGGGCGTGTTGGCCCCCTACAACAACGAAGGACAAGATGGGTTCGATACGATCGAGTGGATCACGCGGCAATCGTGGTGCAATGGTCGAGTGGGAATGATCGGCGGCTCGTATGTCGGCGCCGTGCAGTGGCAAGCAGCCGCCGAGAATCCGCCAGGGTTGGTGGTCATCGCTCCTCAGGCCACTTGGAGCAGCTTCTATAGGAACCTGTACCTAGGCGGCTCGGTGCGCCTGGCGTTGATCGCAAATTGGCTCGCTGGCAACACGCCCAAGCCAGACGGTCTCAAGCCCGCGGATATGGATGAAGCCCTGCTGCGGTTGCCGCTGAACGAGGTGGATCAAGCGATCGGTTGGCCCATGCCGTGGCTCGACGCCTACCTGACTCATCCCGAGCCAAATGGATTCTGGACACGACTCGATCTGACCTCGCGGTTACCTGAACTGAAACTGCCCGTACTCCATGTCGTCGGCTATTACGATTTCTTTTCGCGCGAGTCGGTCGACAACTTTGTGATGATGCAGCAACAAGCTCGTGATCCTCAGACTCGACGACAACAGCGACTCGTGCTGGGGCCATGGGATCACGGCACGATCGGCAAGTCGCAGGTAGCGGAGGTCGACTTCGGCGCCGATGCGGCGCTGGACATCGCCGCCATTCAGTTGGATTGGTTCGATCGGCATCTGAAACTGGATAAAGCGGCGCAGGCCAAGCCATTTCCACCCGTGCTCTATTTTTCGATGGGAGACAACGTGTGGCGCGACGCTCAGCAATGGCCTCCGGAAGGGGTTGTGCCGACGTCGTTCTATTTGCACTCGGATGGCAAAGCCAACTCGCGCCGCGGCACGGGAAGGTTATCGCGCGAGGCGCCGGCTGGTGAGCAGCCGGCGGATCGCTTTCGCGCCGATCCCGCGAATCCCGTCCCCGCGTGCCCAGTCACGGCGACTCGACCTGTCAAAGCCGCGGTGTGGGGGCCTGTCGATCAATCTAAGTTGGAGGACCGAGAAGATGTCTTGGTCTACAGCAGTGGACCGCTCGCCGAACCGCTGACGTTTGCCGGCAATGTGGCGGCGAAACTCTCGGTTAGCACCGACACGGTCGACGCCGATTGGGTGGTGAAATTGGTCGACGTTCACCCCGACGGCTTTTCGCAAAATCTAGCGATGGGCATCCAACGAGGACGCTATCGTCGCTCGCTGCTCGAACCCGAGCTGATGAAGCCGGGCGAAATCTACGAGATCACGGTCGATCTCGGGCCCTGTGCGGCGACGATTGCGAAGGGGCATCAATTGCGAGTCGATATTTGCGGCTCACTGTTCCCGCTGCACGACCGTAACCCGAATACGGCCGAGGGCATTTTCAGCGGCAAGACCGCGGTTGCGAACGAGCAAGTGCATCACCAGCCCGATGCTCTTTCGCAACTCATCCTGCCATTGAAGTGAGACGAAAGCAGGACAGCGACTGGAACCGCGGTCCGACAGCCATAATCGCTCGTGTGGGGACATGACGCATGAATCTCGTCGCCCGAAATCGCTCGCTGGAGACTCCATCGGCTCCTCGCACGGAGTCCGCATGCGCCCTGGTCCCAGTCGTTGTTGAGGCGAGGGCGAATGCCGAGATCATGTTTCAACGATTGGAGGATGCGGGCTGTCCGCTTGCCCCGCCGATGCGGGAGCGTATGCGGTTCGAGGCGCTGCTGGCCGATTTGTCGGCGACGTTCGTCAACGTCTCCGCCGACCAAGTCGACAGTCAGATCATGGTCGGGCTGCGGCAGATCGTGGAGTTCCTGGGGATCGACCGTAGCGGGTTGGGGCAAGTTGTGCCGGGTGAAAATAACATACTAATAACCCACTCGTATCAGGTTGAAGGAGTGCCTCCAACTCCCGGGGGCATATTGGAGTTCCAGTTTCCTGTATATGCTCGGAAAATTCACGAGGGCGCGCCGATCCGGTTGCCGGATGACATACAAGACATCCCCGAGGCTGCGGCGGAACGAGAGTACCTGTCGCGGTCTGGGCTCAAATCCCAATTGACAATTCCCCTCAGAGCGGCAGGGTCCATTGTGGGCGGGATCGGATTTGCTTCCTTCCGAACTCGGATCGAGTGGCCGGACGAGTTGGTCCAGCGACTTCGCTTAATTGGCGACATCTTTACCAACGCGTTGGCTCGCAAGCAAACCGATGAAGTTCTGCGGGCTCTTTCCGCGAAACTGCTCGCGTCCCAGGAAGAGGAGCGGCGGCGGCTTGCCCGCGAGATGCACGACGATTGGACTCAGCGACTCGCAGTCCTTGGTTTGGATGTGGCGATGTTGGAAAAGTCGCTAGGGGATCGTCAGGTCGCGGCGCCCTTGATTCGCACGATTCAGGATCGGTTGATTAACTTATCCCGAGATGTGCACGATCTGTCTCGGCAATTGCACCCGGCCATTCTGGAGGATCTTGGCCTCGTCGAAGCGTTGAGGTCGGAGTGTTTGGCCTTCTCGCGACGAGAGCAGATCGCGGTCGAGTTTCAGGCCGATTCGCTGACGCGCGCTGTCGCCCCCGACGCGGGACTTTGCATCTATCGAGTGGCTCAAGAGGCCCTGCGCAATCTCGCCAAGCATGCGGCGGTATCCAAGTGCTGGGTGACCCTCGCGGTAGTCGCCAAGCGACTGGAGCTGACGGTCCGGGACGAAGGGATCGGCCTCGATCCGACCAGGAATCGACAAATAGCGGGGATTGGGTTGGCCAGCATGCGCGAGCGAATTCGCCTCGTGGGGGCCAATCTCGCGATCACCTCGGCGCCAGGCCAAGGTACAACCATCGTAGTGAGCGTCCCGTGGGAAGATGAGAACTCATGAGCCGTTATCGAGTCTTGATCGCCGACGACCACTGCATCTTCGCCGAGGGATTGCGCGCCGTACTCGAACCGGAGTTCGAGGTAGTGGGGTATGTTGGGAATGGTAAAGAGATGGTCGAGTCGGCGGTTGCGCTTCAACCGGACGTGGTGGTTGCCGACGTCAGCATGCCGTTGCTCAACGGGATCGATGCCGTGGCGCGTCTGCGCGAATTGGGCGTGACGGCCCGAGTTGTCATGCTGACTCAACACTGGGATGTTTCCTACGCTCGCCGGGCGCTGGCGGCTGGGGCGATGGGGTATGTCTTGAAGAACGCCGCCTCTGCCGAACTGATCGCGGCTGTTCGCGAAGCAGTGCAGAGTCGGACTTACGTGACGCCGTTGATTGCCGGCGAACTGCTTCAGGCCTATCGTGAAAGTGAATCGTCGGAGAGCGAGGAACGCTTGTTGACGGTGCGACAGCGAGAGGTATTGAAGTTAGTGGCCGAGGGGTGCTCGGCGAAAACAATTGCCGCCAAGCTGGATATCTCGGTCCGGACGGCCGAGGCGCACAAGGCGAACGTGATGGCGGCCCTGGGGGTCGCTTCGACCGCCGAGCTAGTTCAGTACGCCATTCGGCACGGCATCATTTCTGTGTGAAGGTTCTGAAAGCGCCCACTAGTCCACTAGGTATTGCGCAATGCGCAGTCCGCTGTCCGTAGTTTTGCGAATGTTCCGCCGCGGTATTTCCGCCGGATAATGTTTCAACGGCTCGGAACGCTTCCTCGACCGTTCCGTCCTGGTTTCGGCCTACGCGATCGGCGGCGGTGAGTCCGTGCCGTCGTAAGGGGAGGTGGGGCATGAAGATTGGACGCTTGCTCGCGGGTGTTCGCGGTCTTCGTCGAGTGTCTCTACTTTCGGAGACGCTCCGAGTATTCGTTTGGAAGGAGTGACCCATGAGGACGCTATTGTTGGCAATTCTGCTGGTCGCCTTGAGTGCCGCGGCCGCGTACAGCGCGGAAGGAATTCCGCAGGGGGACGAGGAGGCGGCAATTCGTAAAGCCGTCGAGTCCTATGTGGTCGCCTTCAATCAAGGCGACGCGAAGGCGCTCGCGACACTGTGGTCTCCCGAGGCGGTTTACACGAACCCTCTGAGCGGGATGCTAGTAGTTGGCCGCGCCGCGATCGAGAAGCAGTTCGCAAGCATCTTTGCAGATGAACAAAAAGTCCAGTTGGCGGCGACGACTGAATCAATCCGCTTTCTCTCGCCAGGAGTCGCCGTGGAGAACGGTACTGCCAAATTGTTGCGCGGTGGGAAAGAAGTGGAGCAATCCAGCTATACGGCTATCTATGTCAAGCGCGATGGCCAATGGCTGTTGGACCGCGTCACTGAAGAGGATTTGGTCGAGCCTCCTTCCCACTACGAACAACTGAAACCGTTGGAGTGGCTCGTCGGACGCTGGACCGATCAAGATGATCAAGCGACCGTGCTGACCGAGTGCCACTGGGCGAAGAACAACAATTTCCTCGTGCGTTCGTTCACCGTGCAAATTCGCGATCGCATCGACATGGCCGGAATACAGGTCGTCGGCTGGGATCCGGCAGCCAAACGAGTTCGTTCGTGGGTCTTCGATTCGGATGGTGGATTCGGGGAAGGAACTTGGACGAATAAGGGCGACCGCTGGCACATCCAACTCCAGGGTGTTCTCGCGGATGGCCGCAAAACTTCAGCCATCACCATCATGACTCGGTTGGATGCCAACACGTGCACGCTGCAGAGCGTGAGTCGGACTGTAGACGGCGAGCTGCTGCCGAACATCGACGAAGTCAAAATCCACAAGGAATAACCGAGCCATGAGAAATCTCATCTGTGCGAGCGTCGCAATGCTGGCTGTCATGTCGTTCAGCGCTGATGATGCGTGGGCGCGCGGTGGACGGGGAGGAGGAGGAGGGGGCGGAGGTATGAGTCGCCCCAGCCCTTCGATCAGTCGGTCTCCGTCGGTCAGCCGACCTGCGCCGTCTATCAATCGACCGGCGGCGCCGAGTCCCTCGCGGCCAAGTGCTGGCGGCGGCGGCGCGAGACCCAGCACGGGCGTCGCAACCCGACCGACCGCGGGTCAGTTACAGAACTTTTTGGATGTGCCAGCGGGAGGAGCGGCTCGCGCCGGAAACCTTCCCGCGTCGCGACCAGGGGGCGGAGTGAATGCGGCGGCCGGAGGCGGGGCAGCGGCCGAGTTCCTACGCGGCGGCGGGCCGCAAGCGGCGACGCTTCCCGCTGGCGGTCAGCGACCAGGCGTCGGTGATCGGCCCGGTATTGGTGAGCGACCAGGAATCGCGGATCGACCGGCGGCCGGAAACCGGCCTGCTCGCATTGAGAATCGCCAACAGTGGCAAAACAATCGGCTTGAGCGGCGGGACGAAGTTCGCGATCAAGTTCGCGAGAACCATCCGAGACTCGATTTCTGGTCCGATCATCCTAACTGGGCGGCGTGGCGCATCAATCGCCCCTATCGCTGGGCCACATGGGCCGCGATCACGGGGTGGGTGGGCTACGGCTGGACGGATGCGATTCCCTATAGCTATGGCGAAAACGTTTACTATGAAGATGGTTCGGTCTATTACGGCGATCAAGTGGTCGCCTCCGCGGATGAGTACGCGCAGCAAGCGGAATCGATGCTGGCGAGTGCGCCGAAGGTTGCGCCTGAGAATGGCGAATGGATGCCTTTGGGCGTGTTTGCACTGACTCCCGACGGCCAGGGAACTGGTCCGGATCCGACGCTCTTCTTGCAGTTGGCTGTCAGCAAGGATGGCGTTATCTCGGGTTCCTTGCACAACTCGGCGACCAACAGCACTCAGACGGTCGAAGGTGTGGTGGACAAGAAGTCGCAACGCTGTGCCTGGAACGTCATCGGCAAGAATCGCCCCATCATGGAAACGGGGATCTCGAATCTGACCCAGGACACGGCGCCTGCGCTGCTGCATTTCGCGGACGGTCAGACTCAGCAATGGTTAATGGTCCGTTTGGAGGAACCAGAGACAAAGTAGCATTCGTTCTTGTTTATTCGGGTAAACGTAGTCCGCTTGCCTTCAGTGGACTAACATTGAGTTGGCGGTTGACGCGCGAACTCGCACGGCTCATCGACGATTGAGGTTGCACCATGATTCACGAAAAGACGCGACTCGAAGAAGCTCGCAAGGATCAAGCCCCTTGGAAAAAATGGGGACCATACTTGTCCGAGCGTCAGTGGGGCACCGTGCGCGAGGACTACAGCGAGAATGGCGATGCTTGGAATTTCTTCACCCACGATCACGCTCGCTCTCGAGCCTACCGCTGGGGCGAGGACGGTTTGGCGGGCATTTCCGACGTGATGCAGCAGCTATGCTTCGCCCTGACTCTCTGGAACGGTCGAGACCCGATCTTGAAAGAACGTTTGTTTGGTTTAACCAACAGCGAGGGAAATCACGGCGAGGACGTCAAGGAGTACTATTTCTACCTCGATAGCACGCCGACCCACTCGTACATGAAGTATCTGTACAAGTATCCTCAAGCGGCGTTTCCCTACGCTGATCTGGTGGAGACCAACCGACGTCGTAATCGCGACGACATGGAGTACGAGCTGCTCGACACGGGCGTTTTTCAGGAGGATCGCTATTTCGACGTCTTCGTCGAATATGCCAAGGCGGGGCCCGAGGACATTTTGGTGCGTATCACCGCCGTCAATCGCGGACCCGATGCGGCGGAACTCCATTTGTTGCCGACGCTCTGGTTTCGCAACGACTGGTCGAAGTGGATTGCCCCATCGAACCGATCCCCCCATAAACCTCAACTCAAACAAGTTGACGCATCCGCGGGCGCGGCGACGGTTAAGGGAACTCATCCGGCGCTCGGTGAATTCACTTGGTGCTGTGAAGGGGATGCTCCCCTGCTCTTCACCGAGAACGAAACGAACCACGAGCGGTTGTTCCCTGGACAAGCGAACGAAAGTCCGTTCGTCAAAGATGGGATCAATGACTTTGTGGTTCAGGGCCGCGAGAACGCGGTCAATCCAGAGAAACAGGGAACGAAAGTCGCGGGTCATTACCGTGTTCAAATCGGCGCCGGGCAGACGCATGTGATTCGGCTGCGACTTACCATGGGTTCTCCGAGCCCGAGCGACGCCCCCTTTGGCCGGCAGTTCGACCAGATTTTCGCCGACAGGTTGCGCGAAGCGGACGACTTTTATCGATCGGTCACGCCAGCTTCCGTAAGCGCCGACGCGGCGAACGTGATGCGTCAGGCGTTGGCCGGAATGCTGTGGAGCAAGCAGTTCTTCTTCTTTGACGGCGACAATTGGTTGGATGAGCATAACTCGAACCCTCTCCACTCGGGCTACCGCAGTTCCCGAAACTCGGAGTGGTTCCATATGCTGAACAAAGACGTCATCTCCATGCCCGATAAGTGGGAATACCCTTGGTACGCGGCCTGGGATCTGGCTTTTCACACGCTGCCGCTGTCGATCGTGGATACCGATTTCGCCAAGGAGCAGATGACGCTGATGCTGAAGGGCGTGTATCTGCATCCGAACGGTCAATTGCCGGCGTATGAGTGGAATTTCAGCGATGTGAATCCACCCGTGCATGCGTGGGCGACGCTGTTTTTACATCGCTCCGCGCAGGCGCTGGGCGGCGAAACGGACATCGAATTCCTGAAAGCGGCTTTCAATAAGCTGGTGCTGAACTTCACTTGGTGGGTGAATCGCAAGGACCGCTTTGGCAAGAACGTTTTCGAAGGCGGCTTTCTCGGACTCGACAATATCGGCGTCTTTGATCGCAGCGCGCCGCTCCCCACGGGCGGTCATTTGGAGCAAGCAGACGGCACGGCATGGATGGCGCTCTTCAGTCAGAACATGACGGAGTTGGCGATCGAATTGGCGGCCCATGATCCCACCTACGAAGACATGGTCCTGAAATTCGTGGAACAATTTTACTACATCGCGGCGGCGATGAATCGTCCCGGACAAGACAGCATGTGGGACGAGGAGGATGGCTTCTACTACGATCTGCTGCGCTTGCCTGACGGCAGCGCCACTCGCCTCAAGGTGCGTTCCCTGGTGGGACTGCTGCCTCTTTGCGCGACAACCGTCTTCGAGAAGTGGCAGCGCGAAAAAGTGCCGCACGCCATGAAGGGCATGTTGGACCGGCTGCGCCGCATACCGGAATTATCGCAAACGATGCACCCTACGGGACCGGGGACTTGGGGCGTCGATGAACGCGGAATGCTCGCCGTCCTCAACCCCGAGCGACTCCGCCGAGTCCTCGCGAGAATGCTCGACGAAAGCGAGTTCTTCAGCCCGCATGGCATCCGCTCGATCTCGAAGTACCACGAGCAACATCCCTATGTGTTTCATGTGAACGGTCAAGAGTATCGAGTCGACTATTTGCCAGCCGAGTCGAATACGGGAATGTTCGGCGGCAACTCGAATTGGCGAGGTCCTGTCTGGATGCCGGTGAACGCCATGATCATTCGAGCGCTCTTGCAGTACTATCTGTACTACGGAGACAACTTCAAGATCGAATGCCCAACCGGGTCAGGCAACCTGATGAACCTGTTTGAAGTGAGTCAGGAACTCTCCAACCGACTGACGAAGATTTTTCTTCGCGACGAGCATGGTCGGCGACCCGTCTACGGGGGCGCCGAGAAGTTTCAGTCCGATCCCCACTGGCGCGATTACGTCCTGTTCTACGAGTATTTCCACGGCGACAATGGAGCCGGATTGGGAGCGAGTCACCAGACGGGTTGGACGGGGCTGGCGGCAAAGTTCATTCAGCTCTACGGCAAACTAGATGCGAAGCACGCCTTGGAAGGCGGCAAATTGGCGGGATTCCAGCAAGTTAAAGGATAGTGTTTCCGTGAAAACGCCTCGTTACCCAGCGCTTTATCAAGTCAATACTCGCGTGTGGCTGACGGAGCTGTCCGCTGAGCTTGGCCGACGAGCCACGCTGGCTGACCTCCCCGATGCGGCACTCGACCAATTCGCCGAATGGGGATTCGACTGGATCTGGCTCCTTAGCGTCTGGCAAACCGGGCCTAGCGCCCGCCAAGTGTCGCGAGCCAACCCCGAGTGGCGGTGCGAGTTTCACGAAACATTGCCCGATTTACGGGATGAGGATATCGCCGGCTCGGGCTTTGCCATCACCGGTTACACCGTGCATGAGGACCTTGGGGGAGACGACGCGCTGGCTCGTTTGCGCGAACGTCTGCGCGAACGGGGCCTAAAGCTCATGCTCGACTTCGTCCCCAATCATATGGGACTCGATCATCCGTGGGTCGATGATCACCTCGATTATTTCGTGGAAGGGAGTGAGGCCGATTTGGTCGGCGCGCCGCACAACTATACTCGCCTTCATCGACGCGGCGGCGACGTCATCCTGGCCTATGGGCGCGATCCTTTTTTTGCTGGCTGGCCAGACACCTTGCAGTTGAACTACGCCAATCCAGCTCTCCAAGAGGCGATGATCGGCGAGCTGACCAGGATCGCCGGACAATGCGACGGCGTACGCTGTGACATGGCGATGCTGGTCTTGCCCGAAGTGTTTGAGCGTACATGGGGCAAGAAGGCGCCGCTGTTTTGGCCGTCGGCAACCCAATGCGTGCGCGACCAATTTCCAGAATTTCTGTTCATGGCGGAGGTCTACTGGGATTTGGAGTGGACCCTCCAACAGCAAGGGTTCGATTACGCCTACGACAAGCGGTTGTATGACCGACTGCGGGAAGGTCGCCCCGCGCCGGTGCGAGCACATCTTCACGCGGGCCTCGATTACCAGGACAAGTTGGCTCGGTTCTTGGAGAACCATGACGAACCGCGAGCGGCGACCGTATTCTCTCGCGAGGTTCAGCAGGCCGCCGCCGTCATTTCGTATCTTTCACCCGGCCTGCGTTTCTTCCACCAAGGGCAGTTCGAAGGAAAAAAGAAACGGATCTCGCCCCACTTGGTCCGCGGTCCCGTGGAGCCCGTGGATCATGAACTCAGACGGTTTTATCAACGCCTTCTGGAGATTCTCCGATTGCCCATGGTGCGGGATGGGCACTGGCAACTACTCGACGGCGCGCCCGGCTGGGATGGGAATTGGACGCACGATTGCTGCGTGGTTTTCGGTTGGCAAAAGGAAACCGGCCCGTCGCTCGTGGTCGCCGTCAACTACGCGGACCATCAGAGTCAATGTCACGTGCGATTGCCGTTCGCAGGACTCGCCGGCAAAAAATGGCGACTCGATGACCTGCTTCAAGGGGCGAGCTATGAGTGGCAAGGCGATGACTTGACCGGGAAGGGACTGTACTTGGATCTCGCTCCATGGCAAGCGTGTGTCTTTCGGTTAGTTGAAGTTGTGTAGTGGTAGTGTCGGACAGCCGGACGAAAAAACTACCAGCAGACCCACCTTATCGAACAAAGGCGACGCTACGGAAGGCGGGCGAGAGACGATATCTTCTTGTGGATGTGAACCGCGAGTCTTCAGCATCCATGCCATTGCGAGGTCGAGCACGCTGCTCGCCTGAGTCTGAATGTCCCGCACCTCTTTCTTCTTCCCCGAGCAGACTCGAAGGGCTGCCAGCAACTCGGAATCATTCACGCCTGCCATGCGGCGTTCCTCGACTCGCTTAATGAAAGGGGGGCGACATTGTCAGAGGTTGTAGACCAAAGCTAGCGGCAGGGAAGCGTCCAGCAGGAAGTGGTTGAGCATTTTTGCCCGGATCGACGGACTGGAAGTCCGTCGTACGGGAGGCAGCGACGGACTAGAAGTCCGTCGTACTAGGTAGTCCCCGTCTTGAGTTGATTCCGAGTAGACTGTTGAGTTGTCACATCGACGAACCGGGGAGCGACGGACTTCCGGTCCGTTGATCCGAAAACTGTAGAGGCGGAGCGGGTTTCCTAGGACGGCAATACAATGCATGGTCACAGACAAAGTCAGCCGCGAGTGGACGGTCGAGGTTGCGCCGCGTTTCGTTCACTCCATCGTCGACAGGCGATTCAAGTCGGCGTCTGCGGAGCGCTCGGTTTGACTCTGGGAGACCTGCTTCGCTGGGAGTCTCTTGGCCAAGAAGCGGCGAGGTCAGAGGCTAACGGACAGAAGGCCGCCGATTCGGGGACGCAAGCATTCTCCGCGGCGGGCTCGAAGGGCAAGATTGCTCCGAGGGCGCTCAGCGTCATTCAACTTCACTTGGGTGGAGGTTGGCCACAGCAAGAATCGCTCGACCCCAAACCCGAGGCGCCGGTCGAGTACCGCGGGTCATTCGGCGTGACCAAGACGAACAATGGCGATGTCTTCAGCGACAACCTGCCCAAGACGGCCGCGATCGCGGACAAGATTACGGTCGTACGCAGTTTAGTCGGACGCATTCCCGACCACCAACAGGCGACCTACCATCTCTTCACGGGCTACACGCCGACGGCTGTGATCGACTATCCGCAAATGGGATCAGTCGTCTCGCACGAGCTCGGCGGACGCGGCGAGCTTCCACCGTACATCGCGATTCCCAACAACCACAGCTTCGCGGGCAGTACGGGATTTCTGAGCAGCACCTTTGGCGCATTCGATCTGAATGCCGATCCCGGACAGAAGGGATTCAAAGTTCGCGATTTCTCCTTGCCTAACGGTGTTTCGCCCGAGAGCTTCAGTCGTCGTCAATCGGCTCGCGACGTCGTGGAAAAACGCTTGCGAAAGATGAAGGCCGATCCCACGACGATCGACACCATGGACGATTTCTACAAGCGAGCCTACACGTTGCTGACTTCGTCGAGTGCTCAACGAGCCTTCACGCTCGAGGGCGAGACCGAAGAAACCATGCAGCTGTACGGGCGCGATGTGGTCGGTTTACGAGGACCCGACAATCGCTTTCATCCCAAGGGGCTCGCCGAACGACTGATCCTCGCGCGTCGCTTGGTGGAAGCAGGCACTCGATTCGTGACGGTTACCTATGGCTCTTGGGACTCGCACGTCGACGTTCGCAAGAACTGCCTCGATCAAATGCCCGCGCTCGATGCCGCGATCGCTGGCATGGTGCAGGATCTGGACCAACGCGGTTTGCTCGACACCACGTTGTTCTGGGTGACCACCGAGTTTGGACGTACGCCCAAGGTCAATGCGACAAGCGGTCGCGATCATTGGGCTCGTTGCTATTCAAATCTCCTGGCGGGCGGCGGCTTCGCCCGCGGTCTCATCTACGGCGCCAGCGACTCGACGGCCGCCGAGCCAGCTCGTGATGCCGTGGTGCTCGAAGATCTGCTCTTCACGATCTACCATCAATTGGGCATCGACGCCGACAAGGAATTGGTCGCCTTTGGCACTCGCCCCATCGAGATCGTCAAGGACGGCAAACTTGTCAAGGGAGTGCTCGCGTGAACGGTGATCTTCGAGCACAGCGTTGGTTCGCATCCAGGCGTGTGGCAAAGTTAAGACTCATCTTGTTGACGATGGTGCTGGGGTCGATGGCCGCGACTGCCCCAGCGGCCATGCTCATGCATATCGGCGCCACTCGACCGCGAGTTGCCCAGCGAGGGCAGACGGTTGAAGTGACGATCCAGGGCATGTGCCTCAAGCAGGCTCAACAGATCATTTTCTATAAGCCTGGAATTCGTGCGATCAGCATCGAGCCCTTGCCCGATTTGGCTCAACCCATTGGACTGGCTCACGGGGGACGAATTCAGGAGCAGATTCGTTGTCGCTTCGAGATTGCGCACGACTGTGTGCCAGGGGAACATCCGTTCCGCATTCGCACCTCGACGGAGATCACATCGCTCGGGACTTTTCATGTCTCGCCCTTCGTGGTCATTGATGAAGAGGAGAAGGGCTACAACACCAACGACACATTGGCGACCGCGTTACTCGTCGAGCCAAATGTGACGGTGCGCGGGAAGATGGGGCCGAGTGGCCGTGGAGACTTGGACATTTACAAAGTACCCGTCGTCGCGGGACAGCGGTTGGCGGTCGAAGTCGATTCGGTGCGCATCGCGGATGTGCACTACGGTGACTCAGAGTACGACTTGGCGGTTCGCATCCTGGATGACCAAGGTCGAGAAATCGCGGCGAACGACGATAACTCGCTCCATTTGCAAGATCCGGTAGTAGCCGCGCGAATGCCTCGCGATGGCTTCGCGTTTGTTGAGGTGCGACGATCACTCTTCGTTCCCAGTGATCGAGATTACTCAGTTCACATCGGCGTCAACCGTCGACCTTGGGTAGCGTGGCCGCCTGGCGGGCAGTCTGGGACGTCTCAAGTTTTTGAGATGCTTGGCGACCCACTGGGCGTCTACAGCGAGACACTGAGCGTGCCGAAGGAGCGAGGGACGTTCGAACATTTTGGTGAAGCGCCGTCGCCGTTGCTGATTCGATCCAGCCCTTATCCCAATGTCCTGGAGGAGACTTCCGTGGCCGCGACCGTGGTGGCGAAACTCCCCGCCGCACTTAACGGCCGCATCGACCAACGCGGCGACGCCGATGCGTTTCGAGTCTCCGTTCGTCAGGGAGATCGATTGCGAGTGCGAGTTTATGCGGCGGCGCTGGGTTCGCCCATCGACCCGAAACTACGCATCCGATCGGTGGAATCGTCCGCCGATTCGGGACCGTTTGAACTCGAAGCAGATGACTGTCGTCTGCCAGACCGCGATATCTTCGGAACATCCTTCCGTAGCGGCGGAGGACTGAAAGATATCCTCGATCCTTCGGTCATTTGGGAACCGAAGAAGGAAGGCGATTACTTCATCGAGGTTGAAGATACGACTGGTTCGTCGGGCCCCATGGCCATTTATCGAATTGAAGTGGAGCCCGCGCCCGACTCCGTCTATCCTCTGTTGGCCAGCACTGCGTTCGATTGGGAAGAGTGCATTCGAACGAGCGGCTTGGTTGTGCCTCAAGGAAACCGCTGGACGGTGAATGTGAGTTTGCCTCAAGGCCAAGGTAGCCAGTACCAGGGTGAGTTGGAACTGGTCGCTCATGGTTTGCCCGAGGGAGTGCGCCTGCTGTCCAATCGAGTGCCAACGGGACGAACTCTGTGGCCCATTCAGTTTGAAGCCGCGGCAAGCGTCGGTCTCGGCAGCACTCTCATCACGCTCGAAGCACGCCCCTTGGAGAGGGCGAAGGCCTTGGAGAGTTACTGTTTCCAGGCGATTCCCTTTATCAATCACTCGGGCGGCGACGCCTGGCGAACCGTCAAGCTGAATCAGTTCATCGTTTCGGTCACGGAGGCGGCGTCCTTCGCGATCGAGATGCCCACTCCACCCGCGGCACTCGTCCGCGGCGGTGAATTGGCAATTCCCTTCAAAGTCAAACGGCGGCCTGGATTCAACGAACCAATCGAGTTTCAATGCGATTGGATTCCGCCTGGGGTGGGCGTTCCGCCGACAGCCATCATCGCGGGTGGCGAGAGTACCGGAGTATTGCGAGTGACCGCGGATGTGAACGCTCCGTTGGGAAAGACGCCGTTGGTGATCACCGCCAGCACGATGCGCGAGGACTTGGATGCTTATCTAGGCACCGGCCGAGTACGCGTATCGTCTGAGGTAGTTGATCTGAACATCGCGGAGCCGTATGTGGAATTGGCGAGCGCGGCCGAGGCAATTCGCCGTGGCACTCGCAAGCAGTTCGTCTGGAACGTGACGCATAAGAGCCCGTTTGAGGGGGCTGCGACGGTGCGCTTGATCGGATTGCCTAAAGGTGTGAATCTGGTTGAGCCACTGCCCACGCTGACTCGCGAGTCCAAAGAGATTGCCTTCACCTTGGAAGCGACGAACGAAGCACTACTTGGCAGCGTCCGTGGCATCGCTTGTGAAGTGACGCTCAAGACGGCCGGGCAAGAAATTCGGCAACGCACCGGCAATGGCACGTTACGCATTGATCCCGTCTTGGAGTGAGTGGAGTCACGACTCGACTTGCCAGAGTCGTCTGTGATCCTTTCGGGACAGAACCAGAGAGTGTTGCTCATGACAGTCGCTCACAGTGAACGAACCCGCTCAAGTTCTCACATTTGCAAAGCGATCACGGTGATATTCTTGATGCTCGCTTCGGCACGCGCAGAGGAGACGCCAAGTTTCCGTCGCGAAGTCATGCCGATTCTGTTTCGAGCAGGTTGTAATGCAGGCACATGCCACGGATCGGCTCGGGGCAAAGATGGCTTCATGCTCTCGCTGTTCGGGTACGACGCGAAGGGAGATTATGAACGCATCGTTCAGCAAATACCCGGCAGGCGGATCAATACCGCGGTTCCCGAACAAAGCCTCTTGCTCCTGAAAGCGACAGGTAAAGTGCCGCACTCGGGTGGAAAACTGTTTCCTGTCGATAGCGAATACTATCTAACCCTATTGAAGTGGATCGAGGCCAGCGCGCCCGATGACGCTGGGGAAGTGGCGGCGACAGTGGCGGTCGAGCTGTCTGTCTCGCAACTTCAACTAGAACGTGTCGGCGAGACGACGTCGCTGAAAGTGACCGCCAAGGCGAGCGACGGCACGACTCGCGACGTCACGCGACTCGCGCGGTTCTTCTCCAACAACGAAAGTGTCGCCAAGATCGACTCGCTGGGAAACGTCACGGCTACCGGCCCCGGCGACACGCATGTGTTCGCTCGCTTCAGTCGCTTTACCGTGGGTGTGGAAGTGATTGTCCTACCGCTGTCGCAGGACTTTGCATGGCCCAATCCGCCCACGACGAACTACATTGATGTCTTGGTCTTTGATCGCCTGAGGAAACTGAGGATTGCACCTTCCGAGTTATGCGATGACGAGACGTTTCTGCGCAGAGTGACGTTGGATCTCGTGGCTCGACCTCCCACGGTCGCCGAGTATCGCGAGTTCATGGCCGATACGCGCGCTGATAAACGATCGCGCAAGATTGACAGTCTGTTGGCCAGCGATGGATTCTCGGACTACTGGACGACGCTGTGGGCCGAGCAGTTGCGCGTGATGGGCGGCAATTACGCGCCCGACGCCACCGATGTCAAAGCGGCCGATACGTTTTACCGCTGGATCAACACGCAGATGCGAAATCGGCGTCCGTTGAATGAGTTCATCGCGGAGATGGTCGATTCGTCGGGCAGCAATCTGACCAACGGTCCCGTGAACCTCTACACGATGCTGGTGCACAAGCCTCAGTTCGATCCCAAAGCGTTCGCGGCGGATTTTTCGCAGTTGTTCCTGGGAGTACAGATTCAGTGTGCGGAATGCCACAACCACCCGTTCGATCGTTGGACGCAGGATGACTACTATGGGTTTGTCAGCTTCTTCACAGGCATGCGACGCAAGCCTGGGGTCGAACCGCGAGAACGGCGCATTTACTACGACGTAGCCGCGCCACCCGCTCGGCATGTCGTCGATGGCCGACCGATGCCCGCCACTGTCTTAGGAGGAACTCCAGCGAACGTGGCCGCAGGCGACCCTCGACCCGTCTTGGCTCAATGGTTGACTTCGCCCGAAAACGAGTTGTTTCGGCGCAACTTGGCGAATCGCATTTGGGCTCAACTGCTCGGTCGCGGGATCATCGAGCCCGTGGATGATGTGCGGGCGAGCAATCCGCCCGTGAATGGTCCGCTGCTGGATGCGCTCTCGAAGCGACTGGTCGACGTGAAATTCGACCTGCGAACTCTTGTCAGTGATATCTGCAACTCACGTGTCTATCAATTGAGCGTCGAACCCAACGCAACGAACCAGCAAGATAATCGACAGTTCTCACATGCTCACCTGCGTAAGCTACGAGCCGATGTGCTCTTGGACTCGGTCACGGTGGCGACCGGCGCTCCACGCAGATTCGATGGTTTCCCCGAGGGAACTCTGGCGATTCAGTACTATCCACGATTGGCGGGCGCGACCGAGGGGCCGCAGTTTGGCGACCTGTTTTTCTCGACGTTTGGTCGATCGAGTCGCGCCACGATCTGTGCCTGCGAGACGAAACGCGAGCCAACACTGTCGCAGACGTTGCATCTCGCCGTCGGTGATACGGTCCGTGATCGATTAAGTGCTTCCGGAGAATGGAAGAAGCTGATCGAGCGATCGGCGACGCCCGAGCAGATTTTGGAAGAGCTGTTCATTCGCGCTCTCGGCCGTCGACCCACCACCGAGGAGCAGACATCGCTGATCGAACTTGTCGGTGACAAGTCGAAGGATGCGGCAACCTACGAGGATATCTTTTGGAGTTTACTAAACTCGACGGAATTCTCGTTCAACCACTGAGTCGTCTTGCTGGAATGCCTGTCATGTCTCGTTTGCATCTCAATCGAACGACAATCTTTGGCGTCATTCAGGCGTGCGCCCACGGAATCGTGTTGGCCCTTGGGGGAATGGCGTTCCCGCAGGCGACGGTCCTGGCTCAGGAAGCGAAGCCGGTAACGTTCGACGAGCATGTGTCGGCCATCTTCAAACGCCACTGCTGGCAATGCCATGGAGATGGAAAGCAAGAAGCAGGACTGAACTTATCGACCTATGCGAACACTCTGAAGGGAGGCAGCGGCGGCGCGGTAGTTGCCTCTGGGCGGTCGACCGCAAGTCGACTCTGGCTGGCTGTGTCTGCTCCAGATCCCGCCGAACGGATGCCTCCCGAGAATGATCCACTACCCAACGACCAACTCGCATTGATCAAGGCCTGGATAGATGGCGGACTACGACAGAATGCGGGAAGCGCGGCCTTGCCTACTCGCACGTTGAGTTTCACGCCCTCGACGCCCGCTCGCAATAACGGACCGCCGGCGATGCCGGTGAATCTGCCGCCCGTCGCGCCCGCGAAAACAGCTCGCCCTTTTCCAGTGCTTGCGTTGGCGGCCAGCTCTCGCGGACCGCTCATCGCGGCGTCAGGTTACGAGCAAGTTGAGTTGAGAAATGCGAACACGCAGCAGTTACTCGGCGGGCTCTCGTTCCCGGAGGGTGAGCCGCAAGTCCTGCGATTCAGTCCTTCGGGCTCCGTCTTGCTGGCAGCCGGTGGTCGACCTGCTCAAAGCGGCGCCGCAGTATTGTTTGACGTCAGAAATGGTGCTCGCTTGGCCGAGATGGGCGACGAGAGCGATGCGGTGCTCGCCGCCGATATCTCCACGGACGAACGATTCGTCGCTCTGGGAGGTTCGGGACGTGTAGTTAAGGTGTTCTCGACTGTCGATGGCATGCTGAAGCATACGCTCGTCAAACACACTGACTGGATCACGGCCATTGCGTTCAGTCCGGATGGAAAACTACTCGCGACCGCGGATCGCGTGGGGAATATTCACCTTTGGGATGCCGCCAGTGGTGGAGTTGTCTTGCCTCTCGCGGAACACAAAGACTCGGTGCGAGCGCTTTCGTGGCGGTCGGATAGTCAGATTCTGGCATCGTGCGGCGAGGATGGCCAAGTCGTTTGGTGGGAAGTGGTCAAGGGGTGGCCTTCCGTCTCTAAGCCAGATGCCCATCCACCTCAGCGGCCGCCCGGCTCGTTTGGGCGAATTGCCAACGGAGTCCTCGACGCCTCCTTTGGAGCCAGCGGAGAGCTGGCAACCTGCGGTCGTGATGAGAGCGTGCGAGTCTGGTCGCCGGATGGTTCGTTGATGAAGACGTTTGAATTGCCGAAGGAGGATACTCAAGGGCAACGTCGCAAGACGTTTCCCCTACGCGTCGTGATCACTTCCGACGGCAATCGAGTGATTGCTGGTGATTCCGCGGGTAAGCTGCACAGTTGGCAGATCAAGTAACTGGGATTTGTCAGACGGATCATTCTTGCGTTAAGGAGTAACGCAGTGGTACGAAAATCTGAACTTGGGCGATGCGGTAGGTCGCAAGGCAAGACGTACTGTATCGGCGTGACGGCGTTTGGTCACTTAGCTCGCCTCGTTGCAATATCGGCATGCGCTTTGATTGCGTGGGAAACACAACCGCTGCGCGCCAGTGAGCCGCCAGCGGGATTTTCAGCCGACGAGTGGGCGTCTTGGGAGCAGCGTCGACAGACGGTCGTCGATCGCTATCGTGAATTGACAGGCAGCGCAGGAGGTCACGCATCGTCGGAATACAAGCGAGCCAGCGAGAACGATGAAGCGAAGCGACGAGCCAACGATTATCTCGCGGACGCCGAGATCTTTCTGAAAGGCGTCGACTGGGCCATCGAGTTCGATAAGAAGTTTGAGGTCAAGGATGTGTCGCTGCTCACAAAGGCGGTGGGACGAGCCAACGAGCGACTCGAGTTGCTCAATCAAAGTCGCATGTCTCCGCCGTGGGCGAGCAAGAAGGGAAAGCTGATCCGCGGATACGCGTCGCAAATCGATGGCTCAACGCAACCCTACGGTTTGATTGTCCCCGTTGGCTACGACGGTTCTCGCGCCTGGCGATTGGATGTGGTCTTGCACGGAAGCACTCGACCTGTCGGCATGAGCGAACTGCGATTCATGGATCGATGGGACGCTGGCGACACGTTGGCAACCAACGAGCGTGCTCCGGATGTCGATTACTTCGAGTTGCATCCGCTGGGGCGAGTGGAGAATGGTTATCGTTGGGCGGGCGAAACCGATGTGTTCGAAGCGATCGAGGCTGTTTGTCGGCAGTATCGAATTGATCGCGACCGAATCGTGTTGCGGGGCATGTCGATGGGGGCCTCGGGCACTTGGCACCTGGGACTGAAAAATCCCGATCGCTTTGTGGCCTTGGGACCCTATTGCGGTTATGTCGACACTCATCGGTTTTCGGAGACGCCGCTGCCGAATTTTGTGCGAGTGGGGCCTCTCCCGCCGGTGCAGGAGGCGATGCTGCATCTCTTGGATTCGGTGGACTACGCTGCGAATGCAGGCATCACGCCCGCGATTGCGTGTATGGGAGAGAAAGATGTCTTCTTCGATGCTCATGTGATTATGGGAAAGGCGATGGAGCGCGAGGGGCTCACGATGGTGAACTTGATCTCGCCCGGCACCGGCCATGTGGTTGATCCCAAGACGCATGCCGAGCAAATGCGACGCATTGACGAATACGCTCGCGCGGGACTAAATCGGGCGCCCAAGTCGCTTCGCTTCGTCACTTGGTCTTTAAGGTATGGTCGTTGTCACTGGTTGAGATTGCTGAAGTTACAACGCCACTATGAACGAACGGAGTTCTCGGCTCGGCTGGATGACGAGGGAACGTTGCGGATCGACGAGTCTCGCAACGTGGTGCAGTTTGCGATCGATCCGCCGATGCTTGCTGGCGATCGGCCACGTGTTGTGATGGCAGGTCGGGAACTGACTCTGCCGTCACGAAAGGAGACGGAAAGAAACAGGCCGTGGTGTTTCACGCGTGCTGGTGATCAATGGACGGTTGACGTGTCGCCCGTGGATGAATCCGCGGGAGGCGAGGCGAGGGGAAAACGGCCCGGACTACAGGGGCCTATCGACGACGCCTTTACGAGTCGCTTTGTCTGCGTACGTGGCACTGGAACTCCTTGGAATCCCATGGCCGCTGCTGCCGCCGAAGCGTCGCTACGGCGGTTCGCTTACGAGTGGCGGCGGTACTTTCGTGGCCAGTTGCCCGTGGTGAACGATACCGAAGTGGATGCGGCCATGATGGCGTCCGCCAATCTGATTCTCTTTGGCGACCCAGGAAGTAATCGTTGGATTCGCGAGGCCTTGCCGAAGCTCCCGATTCGTTGGGATCGCGAGACGCTTCAGGTCGCCGGCCAACAGTACTCGGCGGCGAACCACCTGCCTGCGCTGATCGTTCCGGGGCCGATTGCCGGTTCGCAGCATCGTTACTGGGTGCTGAATAGCGGTCATTCGTTTCACGAGTCGGAATTGTCGAGTTTGAACTATTTGCTCTATCCGCGCTTGGGCGATTGGAGCGTACTCAAGGTAGGCACGCCTCTTGCGTCGGCGAAGTCGCCTTCGGACGCAGTGGTCGAAGAAGTCGTCGACTTTGGACTGGCGGACGAACAATGGCAGCCTCAACGTAATCGATGACATGGACGCCTCGTGATGCCAATGAATGGACAAGTGGCAGGATGTCGCCAACTGCGACCTACGAATCTGTGGGGCAGCCTTCACTTCAGTTTCGCGGTCCTGTTGACCACGTCGGCGGTGTTGTGCTCGCTTTCGGACTACCGAATCGTGTGGTTCGTCGGCCAGTTGTTGTTGGCGGCGGCGTTCTTGCTGTGGTTCGCGCTCCTGCATGAAGCGGGACATCAAACGCTGTTTCGATCTCGAGGAGCGAATTGGCTGGCTGGCCATGTGGCGGGATTTCTCGCGCTGATCCCCTACTCTTCCTGGCAGCCAATCCACAAACTGCATCATCGCTGGACAGGTTGGCAGGACCTCGATCCAACGACTTCAGTGCTGACTCCACGAACTCGACCTGCCATCCTGCGCTGGATTGTGAACGCCTGTTGGTTCTGCTGGATTCCGCTATTTGCGTTACTCTATCGGCTCGGGAATTACTGGAATCTTCCACGCTTGTGGAGGTTGTTTCCCGACCGAGCGACTCGGTCGAAGGTCTCCCTTTGCATTCTGGTCTATCTGGCACTGTATTTCTTGCTGACGTTCCTCTGCGGCCCAATGGATGTAGCAAAGACAGTTGGGCTAGCGTTACTACTGACCTTCGTCGCGCAAGATCTGCTCATTCTGAGTCAGCACACGCATATTCCGATGCCCATAAGCGGCGGTGAGAAAGTACGTCCTTGGACGGCGGAACAGCAGGAGGAGTACACCAGGTCGCTCGTGTTTCCTCGCTGGTTCGCTCAGTGGATCTTGGTCAATATAGACGCCCACGAACTCCATCATGCACACCCGCGAGTGCCGGGATACTACTTGTCCGAGTTATCGCGACCGACTCGCAACTCGATGCCCTGGTGGTTGTGGGTATGGCGCGCTCGTAGAATTCGCGGCGAAGTACTGTTGTTTCAGAATCGCGATCAGACAGGCTACCCCATCTGACGATGGGAGGCGTGCTGAAGCCACGGAGTTGTGATGCGCCCTGATCCGTATTTTTGCACGCTCTATTTACTGTTGGCGTTCACCGCCGCCGGAGTGATGCAGACGGTTTGGCTACGAAGCTCGTGGTCGCGGCGTTGGGCCAAGCCGCTGGATGGCGGAAAACTGTGGCGCGGCCGCAGGCTGTTTGGCGACCATAAGACCTGGACGGGGTTCGTCGTCATGATCCCGGCGACCGCGATGGCTTTCTGGGGTGTCGCTTGGGGATTTGGCGAATTGAGCGAGAGTGAGACGGGGCGATGGTGGGCCCTGGCATGGCATCAGTATTTTCTGCTCGGCGCATGGGCAGGATTGGGTTTCATGTTGGGCGAGCTACCCAACTCATTTCTGAAACGCCGCTACGATGTAGCCCCCGGACAGAAGCCGCGCGATCGGTGGCTTCAATATGTTGGCTTCATCGCGGATCAGGCCGACTCGGTGGTGGGCGCACTCTTGGCATTGATCTGTTTCGTCTCGGTTCCGTGGCAAACGTGGGTATTGCTGGTGGTTGCCGGGCCCGTGGTTCACTGGCTATTCAACGTCGTGTTGTGGCTTCTCGGCGTGAAGAAGAGGTCTGCCTGAATGTTGGTCGCTCCGCTCGAAACGCTCTTGGAGATCCGCCAGTGTGGCGGCAAGGCGTTTCCATTGCAGCGATTGATGGCCGAAGGTTGGCGAGTCCCTCGCGGTTTCGTCGTGACCACGAACGCCTTTGAACTTTGTCGAACGGTTGCGGCGTCCTCTTCGCTTGGCGCCGTCCCAACCGAGATTGTGGATGCGATCCGCCAGTCGCTGGGGCAACTCGGTGACAAGCACCTTCTGGCGGTGCGCAGTTCAGCGGTGGGCGAAGACTCGCGCGAGGCGGCGTTCGCCGGACTGCTGGCGACGCGGCTGCGCGTCGAGCCAACGCTGGAGAAAGTACTGGAAGCTCTCCAGTTCTGTTGGTCGTCATACGACAGTTCTCTTGTTCGCGAGTACCAGAGATCGCGCGGCAAAGCGTTGCAGGGAATGGCGGTGATCGTCCAGCAGCTGGTGGTCGGCGAATTCTCGGGAGTCATGTTCACTCGACATCCTGCACCGAACCATCAGACTGCTCGAGTTGACTCGATCTTGGTCGAGTACTGTCCAGGGTTGGGAGAAGATCTCGTGTCAGGACGAGTGACGCCGATTTCGCAGGTCATTCACAGGTCGGCAACGAATGGTTTTCAGTCGATGACGATCGCTGCGGACCGCACATCCTCGAAGAAGTCGTGCGATCGCCATGAAGATGTGTCACGAGGCGCCGGTCAACTGTCTGCTCGCACGTTGGAATTGTTGCGTATCGCCGCGGATCGCTTGGAACTGTTGTTCGGCGGGCCTCAAGATGTGGAATGGACCTGCGATGCCGAGGGAGAGGTCTATTGGTTGCAGTCTCGTCCCGTGACTACGCTGGGGAAGATCCCCTTATCGGCAAGAACTGAATCGGCCAGTCCATTGACGATGTCCTCATCGCCATCGACCGCGGGCTTGACACGGTCGACGGAAGCGGGCGTGCAGCAGCATTGGACCAACGCCAATCTGAACGAGAACTATCCCGAGCCTGTGACGCCTTTGTTGGCTTCGTTGGCTCAACAGTGCTACTACCACTACTTTCGCAATCTGGGAGTGGCGTTGGGAATTCAGTCGCGACGCATCGCGGCAGTAGAGAACGAACTGCGCTTCTCGGTGGGAACGCATGCCGGACGCCTCTACTACAACCTGTCGAACATCGAGATTGTGCTGGCTTCCGCTCCGTACGGCGATTGGCTGGTGAACGCATTTCTCGACTTCATTGGCGCTAGTGACAAAACGCAGGCGGATGAAGCGGCGCAAGATGAGAATTCGCAACCATCGCCATCGGCCACTCGCCCTTCTCGTTGGCGTCGCATCAACGATGGATGGGAAACCGTTCAAGTTTTTGGTCGAGTCTGCCGGTTGGCGTATGGGCTCGAGCGAGGACTTGCCCAATTCGAACGCGACGCCGACCAATTTGCCGAGCGAGCCCACCCAACTCGACTCGCTTCACTGTCTCGCGATCAATTGCTCGTCCTATGGCGCGAGTTTGCCGACATTCGCTTCCATCGTTGGTTGCCCGGATCGCTGGCGGACGCGGCGAGCATGGTGAGTTACGCTTTGCTCAAGCGAGCGCTGCGGCACGACTTCCCGGAACAGGAACAAGCATCGCTCCATAACAGTCTCTTGCGAGGACTGCGAGAAGTCGTGAGCGTTGGGCCCGCCGAATCGCTGTGGGCAATCTCTCGCTTGGTGCGTTCAACACCTGATTGGAGTCAATGGATTTCCGAGCAACAGGGAGGAAAAGCGACCTGGGAGCAGCTCAACACGGACGCTCGTCTGACCGAGCTGCGAGGTCAATTAAACAACTGGCTTGAAAAGTGGGGCTTCCGTTGTTCGGGCGAGTTGTTACTGACCGTGCCGAGTTATCAAGAGCAGCCTCAGGCTGTGACCGATCTGCTGAGGACATATGTGCGAATGGAAGGCGAGTCGCCCGAAGAGCGACTGATTCGACAAGAGAAGGAACGGAGTGACGAGACCGAGCGAATTCTGCGAGTGTTGGCATCGCGTCCACTCGTGCGAGGCCTTCCCTGGCCATCGCGAAAGGCGTATGTTCGACGACTGGCCCATTGGACTCAACAGTCGATTATCTGCCGAGAACGTGCTCGACTGAAGCAAGCGTTACTCTATCAGCGACTACGTCGGCTCCTGCTCGAGATCGGTGCTCGCTTCCAAACGGAGTACGTGATCGAGCAACCCGACGATGTCTTCTTCTTGAATTGGCAGGAAGTCGAATCACTGTTGGCGGGCGGCAGTGGCATGTTTACGACCGCAAGTCGAATTGCGGCGGTGCGGCGTGCGGAATGGCAATCCGATCACCTTAGAACGCCGCCGCGAGATTTGGTGCTGGAGCGAGGTGAGGTTTGGCGAGCTGACTCGAGTGTGGCCCAGGGGCAATCGAACGCTACAACACCTTTGGCGGAAGCCGATCAGTCGGCTTCCGATGTGCTTACCGGAACAGGAGCGTGCGGAGGAGTAATCGATGGGCGAGCGTGTGTGCTGGATGACGTGCGACAGGTCGAACGTTTGCTGCCGGGCGACATTTTGGTGGTGCGACAAACCGATCCAGGCTGGGCCACGGTATTCCCATTAGTGAAAGGACTCGTCATGGAACGTGGCGGCATGTTGTCGCATGGCGCCATTCTGGCTCGAGAGTATGGGCTGCCGACCGTGGTGGGCGTGAATGACGCGACTGAGTTGCTCGCACATTCGCCAGAAGTGCGAGTCGACGGCGATCGAGGGGAAGTGCGGTTGAAGTAGCCCGCTCGCTTCGCGAGCGGAAAGGCGGCGGGCGAGTGTGCATGGGGCTTGGTGGGTGATTTCTTGTTTGATTTGGGCTGTGTACGCGGTGCGGCTGATCATCTCGCGAAGCGAGATGGCTACTGTTTCGTTCTTCTACCTTGCGGCGAGCAATATCTGAGATGGCTCGAATTTGGCTCGCTTACCTGACAACTCGCTTCGGTTCTCGAGTCGCCCTCGGGTTGCCGATCGCTCTTCTTTTCGGCAAATGGCTTGCCGATCCAAATAATCTCGACGCACCGATCGTCGTCGACTTCGCGATCGCTTGCCTCTACGTGCTGGCGTTTCGCATTGCCGACGATATGGCGGATCGTAAGAGCGATTGTCTGAAAGAACCGACCCGAGTGCTATGTGATGATTCGTCAGTACGACCCGTGTTGCTGCTGGGAGTCATTGCTTCGCTGATAGCAACGATGACGGTCGCTGCCACTCGCTTGTACCCTGTTCTACTAGTAGCTCTCGCCACTCATGCCTATCTCCTCGGCTGGTATGCGATCCGTGATAAGTTAAAAATGGGGCGACGTGGCAACTCGCACTTTGTACTCGCCAAATACCCTCTGTTGGTCGTTGTGCTGGCCATGCGCAGTGAGCCGACAATAGGTGAGCGGCTTGTCGCGGCGGCCGCCGCGACTTACTGCGGGCTGTGTCTTTTCGAGTATTGGGATGATCGAGATCTACGTGAAGAACCAAGCTCGCGTTACTGGATGGCAGGCGCTGCTCTAACGCTAATTTGCGTCCTGATGTGCTTGCTAGCGACCTCCTCCTTCATCCGTTAATATTCAACGCAAACACGACGGCCGACGCTTGTGGTCGCAATAGATTGAGGTTGAGATCTCATGTGGACGCCTGAAACCGCAGCTACTGATGACGTCCCATGCATCGACTGCGGCAGCACCTCGCGTACGCAGCTCGTCATCGCACAAGACGACTTGACTGGCAAGCCAGGAAACTTTCGCTTCGTCACCTGCGATCAGTGCGGATTGGCGTACCAGAACCCTCGGATACCAATCGATCAAATCGCCGCGTGGTATGACGACGAGTACATTTCGCATCGGAAAAAGACGCAGTGGGGACCGCTCACTTGGTTCTATCAACGAGGGATGGACAAGCATGATCGCGACAAGCACCGCCTCGTGTCACGCTACGTGAAGCTAACCGCTGACAGTCGAGTGCTTGATGTAGGTTGTGGCGCCGGCACGTTTCTCGCCTGGCTCAAACGTCACCACGATGTGCAAGCCGAAGGCGTGGACTTCAAGGATTTGTCGTCGTTGCCCAGCTTCTCGAAGTTTCAATTCCACCAGGGATTGTTCTACGAGCAGCCTTTGCCTGACAACGCATACGACTTGATCACGATGTGGCATTATCTCGAGCACTGTTACGATCCCCTCCGCTCGCTCGACACGGCTCGCCGACTATTGTCGCCCGAGGGTCGGCTGGTCATTGAAGTCCCCAGGCTCGACAGCGTCTCGTTCAAGCTCTATCGCGAGCGGTGGCCGGGGCTGCAAGCGCCGCAGCACACCGTGTTGTTCACTCGCGAAACGCTCTTGCGGTTTATGGCCAAGGCCAATCTCGAAGTAGTTGAGTACTTGCCCTATGGAGCGTTTCCACCTTACTTCTACTTGTTCACCGGCGCGGCGTTCAAACTGCTGCGCGGTAAGGGACTCAATCTCGGTCGAGCCATTTACCCTTACTTCCTCGGACAAGTGTTGCTCACTCCCGTATTGCTGTTTGAACGCAAGCTCAATCTGGCGATGCAGACCGTTATCTGTAGGAGGCCAGGATGACGGTTGAGTCGTCGTCGTCCATAGTGCTTCGCTCGGACTTTCGCGAACCTCGCGGCCCGCTCTCGTTGCTGGGGCGAGTGCGAATCATCTTGGCAACTCTTGGTTGCTTCGCACTATCGATCGCGATCAGCGTCATCGGTTGTTTGGTTGCGATCATCAGTCTATTTCGAGCTCGCCGCTGGATTCGGGAAGTTCTGATTCGATCGATGGCGCGAATGGGACTCGCACTGTTTGGCGTCAAGATCCGCGAGCACCACCGTGAACGCATCCCGAATGGTCAGTGCGTCTTCATCGCGAATCACACATCTTCACTCGATGTGGCGGTGATCGTGGCGCTCGGTTTGCCCAATTCGCGATACTTCATGAGCGGCTTTTTGAAGAAGATTCCGCCGCTGGCGGTGATCGGATGGCTGCTCGGCATGTTCTGGACCGTGAAGCAGTGCTATCCAGAGCGACGCACTCAAATCTTTCAGCATGCCGACCGAACCCTGCGAGCCACTGGCGAGTCGGTGTTTCTGACGCCCGAAGGTCAGCAGGTGTGGAAGTTCAACAAGGGGGCGTTTCATTTAGCCGCCAGCCTGCGAGTTCCCATCGTCCCGATCTATATCTTGATTCCTAATGAAGTCGATCCCGGGCCGTGGGACTCGGGCGAGTTCTATGCGATTCGGCCGGGAACCGTCGATGTTCGCTTCGGCGAGCCTATCGATACTTCGCAGTGGGGAGTCGAGGAGGCGTCGATGCGACGTGATCAAGTTCGATCGCTGTACATCGAGTGGTATTCGGAGCTTCATGGAGGTCGGCGGCCTCCGACGGACTAGAAGTCCGTCGTACAAGATGCGCCGACGGACTAGAAGTCCGTCGTACAGATGTGCGCGACGGACTGGAAGTCCGTCGTACAAATAAGGGCGACGGACTAGAAGTCCGTCGTACGATGATGTTCTGGGCTGCTGGAGGCGAGCAAGCGGACTTCGCCTCGGTCGCCGTCCACTTCGATCGGGGCGTTGGGACGGATTCGTTGAGTCGCTTGTTGGACGCCTAGTACGGCGGGGATGCCAAATTCGCGGCAGATGACGGCCGCATGCGATAATTGACCGCCAGTTTCCGTGACAACTCCGGCGGCGCGTTCGAGCGCCGGGGTCCAGCCAGGTTCCGTAAAGGGGCAGACCAGAATCGAGCCTGGCCGAGACGTCAGTGCTTGATTGACATCTTGGGCGATATGCGCCACTCCCTGGGCTCGACCTCCCCCAGCGCCAATACCATGGAGATCTCCGGGAGGTCGATTGGAGTCGAAGTGAAAACGCCCCCCGATTTCATTAGGAGCGGCGAAATTGCGAAATCGCTCGAAGATATCGCGACGCTCGGCGATTTGCTCGCGCCGGTCAGTGTAAACCTCCGCGTACGATTGAAAGAAAATGTCTTCGCCCAATTCACGTTGGCGGCCCAACTCGAGTGCGTGCCGCCTGATCCAATAATACATGCGGCTCGAGAGGTCTCGTAGCTCTTCTCGCAGCCAGACAAAGTGTCGCAGTCGAGCGAGCTTTCGTCGCCAACTTGGCCGCCTCCACCAGGAAATGCGTGCCTCGGCTTCGAGATACGACTGTTCGAACATTCCCCGAGGATCGCTGGTTTCCGAGGGGCGATAGTTGCTGGCCCATTTCGCGACAAATTCGACCTCCTCGTCCCAACGCGGATGACGCACATCAATGCCCCATCGACTATGGTGTCGAAATTCGCGAGCCAGTGCCGCGGGGTCGACCGCGTTTTGTAGCTGCATCGCACGTAACTTGCGAACTGGCGCCATGTGGCGCAGGGGAGGCAAGGCCGCGACGAGGGCGGCGTAGTCGCAATCTGGGAATGACTCTTGCCAGTCGAGTTTCGCGAGCGAGACGGCATAGATTGTTCGGAAGTAAGTTCCCTCCACGTGGCGGTAATCGCGTTCGATCAACTCGCGAAAGACGTCGACTCGTTCGAGACTTGCTTGCTCGCAACGCGACTCGATCGTCGAAAACGAGTTCAGCAACGACTCAGCGTCTGCCTGTCGACGACGAAAGAAGCCCGGCAAGGCGGCGATGATCGGGATCGCTCGCAAGATCGTTCGCAAGTTAGTCGGCGTGCGTAATCCATCACCGTCGTACGTTGGTTGCACGCTGAGGTCTTGATCAAAGTCCCGTTCGACGAAGCCAGGGATTCGCGATACGGCCCGTTTCACGGCGCCTAAATTCCAATAGGGTCGACCGAAGAACATCCGTCCCGCTTCGAAATCGCTCTCCCACATGCGCAACTCGCGCAGGCAACGCTTCAGCGAGTCGTTCCAAATCGTCTCGTAAAGCGACCACATCAAGGGCGAACAAACCGAACTGGAGACCCCACCGTCGCGAAAGTCCGCATTCGTCCATTCGCCGATATCCGCGTCGAACTGCAAGCGAGTGACGGGGCGTGCTTGCAGTAAATGCAAGCCCGTCGCATCAATTGCGAACTCAATGTCTTGCGGCGAGCCGAAGTACCGCTGAACCGCTCGAGCCAATTCACGAATGCTCGGCAGATGTGCGACGAGCCGCGGGTGATCGAGAGACAAGGGAGAGACGCGTCCTGCGAGCAAATCGTCGGCAAGCCCCTCGCAAGCCTCAACCACCACTTCGTCCGCGCCGGTTGTGGGATGAATAGAGAATGCGACCCCCGCGATCTCAGGCTGAATCATCCGCTGCAGTAGCGGACGCATGCGCAACGATCGTAGATCGATCTCGTGCCGCGAACAGTATTGCCTCAGTCCTTCCGATTGCAGTGAGGCATGACAAGCGGCGATCGCATCCCGTACTTCTCCCAGAGAATGAAGATTGAGAAAGCTGGTGAATTGTCCCGCAAACGATGCTCGCTCACCGTCCTCGGCAGTGGCCGACGAGCGGACGACCAGCGGGAATCCAAGGCGAGCAGCTTGTTCTGCCAAGATGTCTGGATCATCCGCGGCCGACTCGAATGGCGGCACGGGAAAACCTGCGTCGCTTAATTCAAACAACGCTGCCCCTTTGCCGCCAAGCTTGTCGCGTGCGGCGGACAGTTGAGCCCGGCGAGCGGCGAGGTCAGGCATCGTTTCTCGCCTCTCGTCCCGCCTCTCGTTACGGCTCGCCATACGCTGCCTCCAGGACATCCGAACCGAGGACGCAGTCGAGCTTCAGTTCTCCCAATGTCATCCCGAAGTTCTCGGCCAACGTTGCCGTCCGCGCGACTCGCTCAACCGTCACGGGACCAGCGAAATGCTCGGCAAGAGTTTCATCGCTTCCCAAGAGAATGGCCTCGGCCAAGCAGCCGAAGACTTGACCAACCGCCAAGGGATAGCTTGCAATTCCCAGATCTTCGTTGCCAGGAAGTCGAGCAATGCCGCCACGAAAGATGTGTAGATCGGGACGAGTATCCAAATCGGTGCGTCTTACGCTGGAGGGGACCGAAATATCACACACCACGGCGCCTCGGCCAAAATGCTCGACCTCAAACGTGCTGGTCGCCGAACTGACCGCCGACACTACCACGTTGGCATCGATCATTTGGGTAGGCTGATCGATGATGTGAGTGCGCGGCAATCGAGACGCGAATTCGGACAATCGCCGGCGCATGCCGCGGCGGTTGCTCCCCAGGAGTAACGTCTGCTGAAAACGTGGCGCGAGGATCTGAGCACAGATGGAACCGATGTTGCCGAGTGCTCCCGCGATGGCCAAAGTGCATCGCTCAGCGAGCAACCCGCGCTCGACGAGGCTCCGTTCGACGGAATCCACGGCCAGCGCCACGGTGTAACTGTTGCCGCTTGACACCCACAACGAGCTTGTGTCGGTCGCTCGGTCGACTTCCTCGATCAGAGCCAGTCCATCGCGAGTGAGGATCGAATTGTATTGTCCCAGCGAAACGACGGAGCAACCCAATTGGGACGCGATGTTAAGGCCTTCGCGGATCAATGTGCGAGGTAGATGGGTCTCGCGAGTTTGCGACCAATGGCGAGCAATTCGGGAGGAGAAGGGAAGTAGAATCGGGAACAGCCGAACTGTTTGCCCAGAACGTGGCTGCACGTCGACACCGTTCATCACAACGGGACACGCGAGTGGCGTGAAGCGTTCCAGGAGTCGCTCACGGACGGCAAACGGGCGATCGCGCAGCCGAGGCTCTTGGAGAGTCAGGTCATCGACATCAATCAGATGGCAGAGCCATGCAACTCGGCGAGCAACCGATTGCTTCTGGATCTCATCGCCCCGATGCTTGTCGAAGGCGCAAATGCGAGGCGTGTCGTGCCAGCGAACGGCTTCCTTCAGATTGGCTGTGGTATGTTCCAGCAGGAAATCGCTGAGACCGGGCCAGTCGCCGGCTTGCAGTTTACGGCAGACGTCGCGCAGAGCCATGATCCAGCGGTTCCACTCCGAGTCGCGAGTGCAGGAGGGCGGTTGGAGCCGTAGCGTCCACGGATCGCTCAGAGTTGGCAATACGCGAATGCGATGTCGACGCATCAAGAAAGCAGCCACGAGATGGAGCAACTGATCTTGCGACGTAAGCACCCGCAGTGCGAAACTGCTTGAAGAATGCTGCGGATGGAATTCGACGCCCCACATCAGTCCCCTGCCCCGCACTTCGCGGATCACGTCGGGAAACTCGACGGCGATTTCTTGCAGCGTGTCGCGAACCGATTGTCCGAGTTGCGATATCCGTTGGAGATGGGACTGGTCGATCAGCCGCAAGACTTCGAGAGCAATCGCGCACGTGGGAGGATCAGCTGCAAAAGTGCCAGTCTGTAGCCAATCGAATTCTTCTCGATATCGCTCGCGACGAATCAGAGTCGCCCCGATTTTTCCCAAGCCACCGCCGAGAGCTTTAGAAAGCAATATGTAATCGGGCGACACATCCCAGGCCTGGGACGCAAGCCAATGGCCGGTCCGACCGCAGCCCGTTTGACATTCGTCCGCGATCAGCGGCGCCGAGACGGAACGGCAAAGTTTCGCCGCGGTGCAGATGAACTCGGCTGAGAGAGGACGGACGCCCGCTTCGCCGAGAATCGGCTCGTAGATGAAACAGGCGATATCGGTTACTTGTTGAAAGGCGTTGGTGAGAGCCGCCACATCGTTACGTGGAACATGCACCACTCGCAGGCCATTCAGTTCAAACGGCTCGCGGTAGGCCGGGTTGCCAATCGTCTGGACGGCGCCCAGCGTCTTGCCATGAAATGCGCCTTCGACGGCAATGATGGTTCGCCCCTTGGTCTCCAGCAGTGCATGCTTGAGGGCCGCCTCGACCGATTCAGCGCCCGAGTTGGTAAAGACGCAGCAGTAATCGCCGTGGGCTCGTTCCGAAAGCTGTACTGCCAGTTGCTCGGAGTGGACGTTACGCGAGCCTTGAGCGCTGAACGGAAGCCCCCTCTCCAACGACTCGCGCATGCGAGCGATCAACTTGGGATGAGAATGACCCAGCAAAGTAGTGCCGTAGCCGCCTACAAGATCGAGCACTTCGATGGCAGTTCCATCGCACGAGTCGTAGTAGAGAGAGTCGCCCGCGCCACGCGAATACTCGATGTCCAAACTCAACGATGCCAATAACCTACGTAATCGAGGCTTGTGGTGTGCGAGTGGCGGCGGTGATTCCATGGAAGAGCAGTCCCGAGGCACGGAATCCCGAATTATCACCCATTCGTCGGCGTGAAACAAGCGAACCAGTAATAGGGGTAGGCGAGGGGGGCCCAGCACCGTCGACCGCCATGGCCGAGCCTTGGGACGGGCCGGGGCGAGTAAGAGAATCCTAGTGAATTCTTAATCGGTTCTTCACTGGGGATCACTAACTGTACTGTCTTGCTTTTTTTGGGTCCCTTATCGAGCGTTCCCTGAGTGTTGCCTCCAAGCGTGGGAATTTGACGGATGACCGCCGAGACAGAATTGATCGACCGTCGGCGAGTTTGCTTTGCCACGCCTTGGGTGGAGTTGTTGGCGATTCTGCCGGAGGGTGAGTCTGGGGCGCCGCATTACGCGCTGCGTTCGAAGGACTATGTATCGATCGTGGCGGTGACCCGAGAGGACGAGATCCTGCTTGTGCGGCAGTTTCGTCCCGCGATAGGCCGGGAGTCGCTCGAATTGCCCGCGGGCCATGTTGAGTCAAATCAGACACCCGCCGAGGCTGCTGCCCAGGAATTACTTGAAGAGACTGGTTATCGAGCGGGCCACATGGAATTGCTGGGGGTATTGAATCCTGATTCTGGCCGTATGATGAACCGCAGTTGGTGCTTCTTCGCGACGGAACTCGATTGCGTCCAAACGACTCGGGACCCCGACGAACCCGCGGAACTGGTGCGTGTCGCCTTGCCGGATTTGCAAAGGCTGATTGTCACAGGGGAATTCAACCACGCTCAGAACCTCGCGGCTCTTCAGTTAGCGATCGCTCACGGAAAGCTTGACTTGTTTCCGCGGCAGGGTCACTTGCCTCCGTCAGTGCCCGAAAATGCTGGAAAACCGAATTCGGTCGTTGTCGTCGAAACGTCTCGCACTTCGAGTCTACGTACGGATGTCTGCGTGGTCGGTGGTGCTGGTCATGTGGGTTTGCCCTTGTCTCTAGTGTTGGCGGATTGCGGCCTAAGAGTTTTGATTTGTGATACGAATCGTGAAGTGCTTGAGTCCATCAAGCGAGGCGAGATGCCTTTCATGGAGGCGGACAGCAGCGGTCTCCTGCGGTCGGCGCTGGACGCGAACACCTTGGAGTTCACGGCTGATCCCGCCGCGCTGAAAGGCGTTGACAATGTCATCGTGGCGGTGGGAACTCCCATCGACGAGTTTCTCAATCCGAACACCCGCATGATCAAACAATGGGTCGACGAAATCGCGCCGCACGTCGACGATGGGCAATTGATCATGCTGCGCTCGACGCTTTACCCTGGTACGACCAACTGGCTAGATGCGCAGTTTCGCGCGAAGGGGCGTAAACCGTTGTTGGCGTTCTGCCCCGAGCGAATTGTCCAGGGACAGGCGATTCGGGAACTGCCGGGGATGGCGCAGATTGTCGCGGGCGTCACGCCTGCCGCGGAGGAGGCGGCGGCGAAGTTTTGGTCGCAAGTCTCACCACATATTGTCCGGCTATCGCCCCTGGAAGCCGAATTCGCCAAGCTATTCTGCAATGCTTATCGGTACATTCAGTTCGCGTCGGCGAACGAGTTCTTCATGATGGCGACCGAGGCGGGGGTTGATTTTGGACGCGTGTGTCGTGGGATGAAGGAGCACTACCCGAGAATGCGCGACTTCCCCACGGCGGGATTCGCGGCTGGTCCGTGCCTGTTAAAAGACTCGATGCAATTGGCCGCCTTCGCCCGCAACCATTTCTCTCTCGGACATGCCGCAATGCAGGTGAACGAAGGGATCGTGTTGTGGCTGGTCAATGAACTGGCTCGCAAGTTTCCGCTGAGCACGATGACGGTGGGACTGCTGGGCATGGCATTCAAAGCGGACATCGACGATACGCGAGCCTCCTTGAGTTACAAGCTCAAAAAGTCGCTGCTCATGCGCTGTTCACGAGTGCTGACGGCCGATCCACATGTCACGAGCGACCCCAATCTGGTTTCGACCGAGCAGTTGGTCGAGCAGAGTGACCTGTTGATTCTGTGCGCTCCCCACGCCGAGTTTCATTCGCTCCGCACCGAGGGCAAGCCCTTGATCGATATCTGGGGCGCCCTGTCGGCCGAAAGTGGCTTGTTGAGCGGTGCGAAATGACGGCGAGCGGAGTGTCCGTGAGCGGCAATCGAGCGTCAGAGTCCGCCAGGCGGCTCCGAGTCGGCATCGTGGGTCTCGGCTTCGGCGCGCGAGTGCACGCACCTGCCTTCGCGAACTTGAAAGGTTGTGAATTGGTGGCGCTGGCGGGACGAGATCGTGGAAAGGTCGATGATGCGGCTCGACAACTCGAGACGCTAACTCACACCCGCTTATCTCCTTTCGACGATTGGCGACGCATGCTTGACGAGGCCGCGCTGGATGTCGTCTCGATCGCCCTGCCTCCAGCGGTTCAACCTGAGATCATCCTCGCGGCGGCGTCGCTCGGCATCGCTGTTTTTTGTGAAAAGCCCGTGGCGGTTGACGTGGCCGACGCGGAACATGTGTGCCGCGTCGTCCAGGAACGAGGGATCGCTCACGCGGTGAATTGGGGATTCCCCGAGCACCCGGCGTGGATTCAAGCGCGTTGCTGGCTGACATCGATCGCACCGCGACGTCCCGCCCGATTGGCGCTGCTGACGTGGCATGTGGAGTCGCTTGCGTACTCGAACAAATTGTCGATGAGTTGGAAGCGAGAGGCGAATCAGGGCGGAGGGGCGTTGCATAACTTTGTCTCTCATTGCGTTTATTACCTCGAGTGGTTCTTCGGTCCGCTCGCGCGTGTTCTCGCTCGCGTTTTGCCTCAGTCGGCAACGGGGCCGCGAGTCGAGGCGTGGCTCGACTTTCAATCTGGTCTAACGCTGACGTTGAGTGTCGCTGTGAATTGCCCGGGGCGCGGCATCCATCGCCTTGAGGTGTATGGCGATGAAGGAATGCTCGAACTGACCGACTCGTCCCTCGGGGCCGGCTTTCGCGCGACGTTGCGTTCGCGGGATGGCGTCGAATGGAGCGAGGCGGAGACGGTGGCATCCAGCAGCATCGAGGCACGGATTCGATCGACCGGTTGTATCGCCGAACGACTACTGCGAAGCGTGTCCTCAGGCGAACGCGTGCGTCCCGATCTGCGTGACGGCGTTCGCGTCAGTCAAGTGCTGGATTGTTTGATTCGCTCGGATCAGACGGGCGGATGGATCGAGGTGGCGAATGAATCGGCATGAACTCGATATCGTCGTCCCGGTCTACAACGAGGGCGAGAATCTACTCGCCTTGGTCGAGTCCTTACGACGGTGCATGCGCACTCCGTACCGCCTTTTAGTGTGCTATGACCGCGATGACGATGAAACGTTGCCTGTTGTTGCTCGACTTGCCTCCGAGTTGGAGATCGTCGCCGTCAAGAATGAAGGGCAAGGAGTGCTGAACGCGATATTGACCGGCTTCCGTCGCTCGACGGCGCCCGCCGTGCTCGTCATTCCAGCCGACGATACTTTCAACGCCCCCAGACTCGACGCCATGGCGGCGCGAGTCGCCGCGGGCATCGATGTCGTTTGTCCCTCGCGATTCATGGCTGGCGGATGCATGGTGGGCTGCGCGTGGCCCAAATCGATGCTCGTCCGAGTGGCCGCGAGTTTTCTCTGGCGAATTGCTGCAGTTCCGTGTCATGATCCGACCAATGGTTTTCGTTTTTTCAGCCGCCGTGTCGTCGAGCAGATCCCTGTCGAAACACAGGCTGGCTTCGCGTTCAGCCTCGAGTTGCTCGTGAAGTGTCACCGTTTGGGTTGGAGCATTGAAGAGTATCCGGCCGAGTGGTATGAACGTCAGGTGGGACGAAGCCGATTTCGCATCCTTCGGTGGGCGCCCAGCTATCTGCGTTGGGTCGCCTACGCGATGGGCACAAGATTCCTTGGTCGCGGACCCCAGACGGTTGTGCTCCGCGACTGCAATGCTGGAAAGGACGCGTGAATGTCGTCCCGGATGTACTTGGTCACTGGCGGCGCCGGCTTTCTAGGAAGCGCCCTAGTCCGCGGACTCGTCGCCGCGGGACATCGCGTCCGATCGCTCGATAACCACGCTCGCGGCAGGAGCGATCGAATCGAGGATCTGGGGTCGGCAGTGGAGGCGATCAGCGGGGATATCCGCGACGCGGACGCGGTGTCGTCCGCCGTGGCGGGCGTCGATGGCGTTTGCCATCTCGCTTATGTGAATGGCACCGAGTACTTTTATTCGATGCCCGAGACAGTGCTGGACGTCGGCGTCCGCGGGATGCTGAACGTCTTGGATGCTTGTCGACGGCACAACGTGCGCGATCTGGTGCTCGTGAGCAGCTCGGAGGTCTACCAAGACGCGCCTACGGTGCCGACGGATGAGACCGTCCCGCTAGTCGTCCCTGATCCACTCAACCCTCGCTACTCGTATGGCGGCGGAAAAATAATCTCGGAGTTGCTCGCGATCAATTACGGTCGGAAGCATTTCGACCGCGTGTCGATCATTCGTCCGCACAACGTCTTTGGTCCAGACATGGGGTGGGAGCATGTGATTCCTCAGCTTGCGCTTCGCGCCCATTCCCTGGCGACTCGCCAACCAGACGGCGTTTTGGAATTTCCCATCCGGGGAGATGGCCAAGCGAGTCGTTCGTTTATGTACGTCGGCGACTTTGTCAGAGCGGCGTTGACCGTGATCGACAGGGGCGAGCACTTGGGGATTTATCATGTGGGCGTCCCAAGTGAAATCACTGTCGCTGAATTGGCCCATCGCATCGGACGATGTGTGGGACGAGATGTGCGTGTCGTGGCGGGGCCCGCGCCGGCGGGCGAACCTCGCCGCCGCTGCCCTGATACTCGCAAGCTCCAGCGATTGGGTTTTACTTCCCAGGCTGACTTTCAAACCGCCCTGGAATTCACCGTCAAGTGGTATGTCGCGAACGCCGCGGCGGCGCCTGAACGCGCTGTCCAAACCATGCCGAGGAGTTACGAGTAATGTCCAAGAGTGTCTTGGCCCGCGGTACGGGCTCAAGCGTGGTGGTCCAATGCTGTCAGGTATGCGGCGCGCAGCGACTCGAACCGGTCGTGTTTCTGGGGTATTTGCCGCCCGTCAATCAGATGCGTGCGATCGGCGAGACGCCCCGAGAGCAACCGGCCTACCCAGCGATGTTGATGCGCTGCGCACATTGCCATCTCGTGCAACTTGGTTTGACCGTCGACCCAGCAGTGCTGTTTCCCCCTGAGTACCCCTATAGTTCGGGGACGACCAAAATCCTGCGGGATAATTTCGCGCAACTGCGGGAGGAAGTCGTCGAGGTGCTCGGTTTAAGTCCCACCGACTTGATCGTCGACGTGGGGTCGAATGACGGCACTCTGCTGGAGAGTTTCCGACAGCATGGCCAACCAGTTTGCGGGATCGAACCCTCGGACATGGGCAAAGTGGCCCAGCAACGAGGCATTCCAACCATCATCGACTTCTTCGGCGCCGAATCGGCCCGCCGTTGTCGCGCCGAACATGGGCCCGCGCGAGTCGTCACCGCGACCAACGTCTTTGCGCACATGGAGGATGTGCTAACGATACTCGACCAAATCGTCGAGCTTCTGGACGACCAGGGGGTCTTTATTTCCGAGTCCCACTATCTTGCTGGTCTGATCGAGACGCTGCAGTACGATACGATCTATCATGAACATCTACGCTACTATAGTTTGCACAGTCTGAAATTCTTATTGGAGCTACGCGGGCTAGAGGTCGTGCGTGCTCGACGAATTCCCACGCACGGCGGCTCGATTCGAGTGTATGCCGCGCGTCGTGGAAAGGCGCCCATTGATGCTTCGGTACTGAGAATGCTGGACGAAGAGGTTGCCGCCGGCTTGCTGGATGGCGCCGTCTACGCCGACTTTCGTCGTCGCGTGGGCCGTTCGAAACGCGACATTCTCGCCCTGCTCCGCGAAGTCAAACAGCACGACGCGTCGATCGTGGGTATTGGCGCGCCGTCACGCGCCAGCACGCTGATCAGCTATCTGGCGATTGACGATAGTATCCTGGACGCGGTCCTGGAAGTGAAAGGATCGTACAAGATCGGCAAGTATATGCCGGGCACCGTGATCCCCGTGCTCGATGAATCGTTGTTATTCGAGTCCCAGCCCGATTACGCGCTGCTGCTGTCATGGCACATCGCCGATGAACTGATCCCCAAGCTCCGCGCGCGCGGCTATCGCGGAAAGTTCATTGTCCCTTTGCCCGAACCCCGAGTCGTCGATGTCTGAGGATGGGCGGCCGGACGACCATGATCATTCCCGCGTAACCGCCTCGTCGAGATTAAGCAGAATTCGAGTAACCTCTGTCCATGCCGCGAGCTCGGCTTCGCGGCCCGTCAGATTGTGTTTTGAGGCGAGCGTGTTGGCGAATGTCTCGTCGATGATCCGCCACTCGTCGTCGCTGGGCGTACGTCCCAGTACATCCCGAAACAGTTGTCTCGCGAGGAAACGTCGATCGCCGCTTGGCGCGGCGCATAGTTGAGTAGCCTTGTAGCGGGCCGATTCGTAAAGAATAGGGCTGTTGAGAAGCTCAAGGGCTTGAATGGGAGTGTTGGACGCGTTTCGCGACGCACAGGCGTCTGAACGGTCGGGGGCGTCCAATGCGACCAGAAATGACTCGGGAAACGTCCGCTTGCGGTACATGTAGAGCGTGCGTCGGAAGAGCGGGCCTCCTTGGTCCGCCGTGTAAGTTTCGGCGAGTCGGTTGCCGACTTGGATCTGCAACTCGGAGAGAGGCGGGCGGAAGGGAGCGCCTCCCAACGATGCGTTGAGTGAATCGCAAGCCGCGAGTTGATAGTCGCGCAAAGTCTCGGCGGCGAGTCGACGTCGATTCTGACGCGCAAGTAGCCGATTGTCGGGGTCCAATGCATCAAGATCGGCGCGCCGCCTGGAAGCCTGCCGATAGACGGCGCTCCCGATGATTCGCCGCACGACGTGTTTGCGCGACCAGCCTGAGTCGATCAGCTCGCGGGCCATCCAATCGATCAACGCTCGCTGCTCTGGCGCCTCGCCGCTCACCCCAAGATTATCCGGCGTCGGAACGAGCGGCGCCGCGAAGAGCAACTGACCGATTTGCAGGCTCGCAAATCGCGGCGTGAGCGGGTGTCGTGGATCAACGAGCCAACGAGCGAGATCGAGTCGATCGGCTTGATCCCCTCGAGGAGTGAAGGGCAATAACCAATCCCAAACTCCCGGCTCAATCGACGGTCCAGGTTCTAGAAACTCACCGTGAATGTGCAGACGCGCCTGTCGAGTTTCCCGCGGCGCGCGAAAGCTGAGTACTGTCGGTAACTCCTTCAGGCGTTTGGCGATCTCCTGCCGTTGTCGCTGTAATTGCTGAAATTTTGCGTCGCCACGCAGGCGTTCGTGCGCGATTCGTTCGAGTTCTGCTTCCGTCGGTGGTTGATTGGCCGCGCGTCGTCGAATCGTTGGCGGCGGCGAGTAGTCCGGCGTGACGGGCGACTCGGCTGTCGTGAATAACATGGCCAGGCATACGATCGAAGCCCCGCCCATGAGTGCTCGCCATCGGATCGAGATTCGTCGCGAGACGATCGCCAACAGTGTGAGCAGCGAGGCCGAGAGGCCCCACGCTAGCCGAGCGAAATAGCGTCCCAGGCTGGTTGATTCTTGGTTGGCGGATTCGCGTATCGTAGAACGCGGCGTCGAGGCTTGGGAACTTTCGGAGGAGGGTTGCGCGGCGATCAACCTCGCTTGTTTGATGCGTTCGGCAATCTCATCGTCCAGGGATTTTAGGTTGTCTCGAAGTCGCTCCTGTTCCGCGGGATCATCCAGCGAGACATCATCCTCGTCGGTCAGCACGAAGAAAGCCATCAGGCGGTAGAAGTCCGACTGCGTGAATGGTTCTAGCTTGTGATCGTGGCATTGGGCGCATCCGAGCGTGATGCCGGTCCACGCCATGGCGGTGACTCGCGCTCGATCGAGATGTCGTTCGTACAACTCCTCGCGTTGATCCACGCACGAGTCCTTGTCGTGTACCGTATGACGATGAAACCCCGCGGCAATCCGCGTGGAAGCGTTGGCTTTGGGCAGCAGGTCGCCCGCCAATTGATGGACCGTGAATTCATCGTAGGGTTGGTCATGATTGATGCTGTTCACGACCCAGTCGCGAAACCTCCAGGCGGACGGTCGGTCCGCGTCGAGATACTTGCCGTCGGTGTCGCCGTAGCGCGCGAGGTCGAGCCAGGGAAAGGACCAGTGAACTCCGAACGCGGGTGAAGCGAGAAATCGGTCGGCCCAACGATCCAAGACATCGCGTTGGATTTCGGCTTGATCCTCCTCGGCAACCTCCGCGTGGAACTCCTCGAGTTCGTCGCCGCGTGGCGGCAAGCCGCGCAAGTCGAGACTCAATCGCCGAAACAAGGTTGCGCGATCCGCCTCGGCGGAAGGCGCGACGTCTCGTGCCTCCATCTTTGAGAGAACATAGCGATCAGCGGGCGAGCGGCACCAACCGGTGGCGGACACGGAAGGTAAATGCGGGCTGAGGAGGGGACGAAACGCCCAATGAGCCGTTTTCAAGAACTCGCCGCTCGCCGCCGTCCAAGGAACTCCGGCCTCAATCCAGCGCCGCAGTGACTCCACCTCCTCTTGCGTGAGTCGTTCGCCATCCGGTGGCATCGTGACTGGTCCCGCTCCCTCTACCATCTGAAAAAGCAGGCTACTCGACGCGCGACCGGGGATCACGGCGGGGCCCGATTTGCCTCCCTCCAGCAGACTGGCGCGATCGTCAAGCCTCAGGTTGGACTCTTGACGAGTAGGTCCGTGGCAAGAAATGCAGCGACGAGCCAAGAGCGGCGCGACGACGTCCGAAAAGAGGCTCGCCCCATCCACCGAGTCGGCTGGCCAGCACCATTGCGCCGACAACAGATAAGTCGATACGACAATGATCCAGACGCCGCGCAGTAAAACTCGCCAGAAATCCCGCTCTTGATGCTCATGGGCCACGGATGTTCACCCTTGATCTCTGATCGGAAGGATCCCTAGGCCAGTATCGACTCGATCACTCGCCCGCCGACATCCGTGAGGCGCAGATCACGCCCGTTATGTCTCACCGTCAGTCGCGTATGGTCGATACCGAGGAGATGAAGCAACGTCGCCTGCATGTCATTAAGGTCGTAGCTGGGGCCGATGGGTTCCCACCCGAAATCGTCGGTTTCGCCATGTTCGAAGCCGGCTTTCACGCCGGCGCCCGCCATCCAGATTGGAAAGGCAAGCCGGTGGTGATCGCGACCGGGTTCCGTCAGTCGAACCTGCGCGAAAGGCGTACGCCCGAACTCCGTCGCCCAGACGACAAGCGTGTCGTCGAGTAGACCGCGGGCCTTTAGGTCGGCGATCAAGGCAGCGATCGGTTGATCGACATCAAGGCAGCGTTTAGGAAGATTCTGAAAGATATCGTCGTGATGATCCCAACTCGAATTAAACAGATTGACGAAACGGACGCCGCGTTCGATGAGCCTTCGCGCGAACAGACAATGTTTGGCGAATTCACTTGCCCGCGCTGATTCGCGATTCACCCCATAGGCGGCGAGTACGCTGGGAGATTCGCCGCGAAGATCGGCCGCTTCTGGGGCCGCCGACTGCAATCGAAAAGCCAGCTCGTAGGCATGAATCCGCGACTCTATGTCGGGTTCACTTTGTTGATTTTTGCGTAGTTGATCGAGCCGCAGTTCATTGAGACGTCGAATCGCGTCCAGCGAACGCCGCTGATCGGTCATGGTCACGCCCGATGGCGGGGTAAGTCGCGACAGAGGCTCGGATGAGTACGTGTGCATTTGCACCCCTGCGCACTCGCCGGGCAGAACGCCGTTCGACCATAAGGAGGAGAGTGAGTACGTGGAGATGCCAGACCACAAGACGACGAACGCGGGCAAGTTCTGGCTCTCCGCTCCCAATCCATAGGCGACCCAGGCGCCGATGGACGGTCGGTTCTGGCGCGGGAAGCCTGTCATCGTCAGCAATTGAGCTGGCGCGTGGGTAATCTGCGGCGAGTGCATGGTGTGGATGATGGCGATATCATCCGCCCGCCGCGCTAAATGGGGAAGAAGCTCCGAGAAGTAGAGACCGCTTGATCCATGTTGCTGGAATTTGTATGGCGACGCCATAAGTCGCACTCGAGCGGGCGCCGCGGCTCCGCCTGGAAAACGATGTTTCTTCAGCAGCTCTTCCGGCAAGGACTCGCCGTCGCGCGCTTGCAACTCGGGCTTGTGCCAGAACATGTCATGCTGGCTTGGAGCACCCAGCAAACCAATGAAGATACAGCGTTTGGCGGGATGAGACACACGCGTGAAACTACCTCCGTGGACAGCGCCCTTTACTGCGCCATCGATGGCGGTACGCTCACCCGCGCCAGTCAAATGTGCCATCGCCGCCAAGCCACATCCGCTGAGGGCTGATGTCAAGAACTGCCGACGTTGAGGCAAGTACGCCGATTCGGTTTGCGCGGTTTGATCGATCATGGCGTCAAGGAGCGATCTCCACCTCTTGGCGGTAGACTCGCCGCTCGGAATAACTTGCTTGTCGTTGCTGGTATGCCCGCACCAGTTCGTCGGGGCTTCCCGCGCGATGCGCGACTTCCAGCGCCGCGGCGATGGTTCGCGCGGCGGCGTCAAAGTCATGGGCGGCGGCATACGCCGCGGCCAACGCATCGAGTGGTTCGGGGCGAAGTCGCTCCGTGAGTTCGCAGGCACGCTCCGCTACTCGCCGAGCTTCCCGCACATTGTCTGGGGTATCAGCCAACGAGGTGGTCGCCAAGATCCACGCCAAGTCGCGCAGGGCGCTGGCGTCGTCCGGATTCAACTCCGTTGCTCGACGAAATGCCGCGGCGGCGTCCGCATGCTGACCGCCAGTCGCCAGGGCGAGCGCCAAATTGGACCACAAACGGCCATCGGTCGGCGCTAGTTGCGTCGCCCTTCGGAACGACTCGACCGCACTCTCAAGTTTACCCTTCTTGAGCCATGTCATGCCTAGCCGGGTGGCGATGCCCACATCGTTCGGGCGCAATAGACTCGCGGCTTCAAAGTACTTGATTGCTCGATTCAAGTCCCCCATGGAATCAGCCGAAAGTGCTGCTTCAAACAAGAGTTCGCCGTCGTTGGGTGAATTCCTCACCGAATCGTCCCAGTGCTTCAATGCAACGTCGTGTCGTCCCATCTCTCGCGAAGCGACGGCGACGTCCCGATGAAGGCAAGGAGCGGCTTCGAGCAGCGCTCGCAAGGCAACGCCAGCCGTATCGGCGGCCGTTGCGTCACCCAGGTTGACGCAAGTGACCAGGCGGTACACGAGTGCGCGGGCAAGCGTCCTCGAGTCGTCGTTGCAGCTTGGTGCATGCACCGCGGCACTTAATTCGCGCATGGCGACATCGTTGGCTTCAATCGCTTCCCGAGGCGAGCCGAGTTGCGAAAGAGCGGCTGACAATCCAGCGAATGCCATCCGACGGTGTAGCGTGCCGATCGGCGCTCGCTCCAACACATTCCCGTAGGACTTCGCGGCGTCCCGCCAATGGCCAGCCGTCCGTTGGAGGTCTCCCAGATTGGTCCAGGCCTCGAAAAGACTGGGGTCGATTGCCAGAGCCCGAAGAATACTCGCTTCCGCCTCATTCAATTCGCCGGTTCGCATTTGGCCCGCACCCAAGTTGGCCCAAGCGAGCGCGGCGCCCGGATTGATTTGCAGCGTGTCGCGCCACAATTGTTCCTCGGATTGGAATACTCCCGCGCGTCGGTGAGTCGTCACGCCCAATGGAATCGCCAACGCCAACGCCGCGACGGTAATCCAACGTTGGGGATGCCGCGTCTTCTCCAGCCATCGGGTCAGCGGTTCCACAATCAGGATCAACAAAGCAGGCAGCGACTGATAGACATAATGGTCGCCCACGTAGGAATACCGCCAGAAGAATACGTCCGCGATCCCCAACGACGGCAACATGGTGACCAAATAAACGACCCACGCGGCGCATGGCCACACGCCCACTCGAAATCGTGCTCGCCAGAGAGCCGCGAATGTCGCGAGGACAGCCAAATTGGGCAACCAGACGAGTAGGTTGCTCGCATCAACTTGCCAGCGAGGATAGACAAAGCACAGGTCCCACACTCGCACCATACGCAATACGTAGAACCAAGCCGCCCAACCAAGACTTGCCAATCGCGCCAACGGCTCTTGTCCGCGGACATCAATTCCGCCCATGGCCTTCTGTTGAAACAGCAGACCCACGACACCAAACGCCAACGAAAGCGCGAACGGCAGAGCGACTCGCCGAGCGGTTTCGGTCAGGACCTTCGCTCCCCAACGTTCCTTCGAGTCGGCACGCCACAATTCGACGACGGTGTACAGGATTGGCAGCGTGACGAGCGTTGGCTTCGCGGCCAACGACAGCACGAACCAAAGCATGGATCGCACGTAAACTCGGCGATTCCCACTCTCCAAATAACCCAGGTAATCCAACGCGGAGGCAAATCCCAAGAGCGCGCAGAGAATCGTCTTGCGTTGCGAAATCCACGCCACTGACTCGACTTGCAGCGGGTGCACGATGAACAGAACACTAATCAGCCACGCGGAACGGAATTTTAATCGCCTCAGCAGTTGGAATAACACGGCGCCGCACAAGGCATGCAGCAAGATATTGGTGGTGTGGTAGAGACGCGTATCCTCGCCGCTCAACCGCCACTCCAGCCAGAATGTCGTATAGGTCAGCGGATAATAATCGGCCGGTTCCAAAGTGAACCAGAATCGATAGAGACCGTCGGGAAGTCGCAAGAGAGCGTTCCGCACGATGTAGATCGTGCGATCATCCCAGATGAAACCGCCTGCCCACGACGCCGAATACAAGGCCGCGCCCAGCAGAGCGAATATCAGGGCAGTTCGCCCTACTGAATCTCGCCCAAAAGCAGTGGTAAGGCGGCGCAAGTCGGCGGCGGGCATGATGGTAAGCATCGACTCCGAGGGAGACTCGGGCCAACTTCTCTCGTTCGCGCGGTTTTCACGTTGCCGCCAACCCAGCGGACCCTCGCCGCTCTAGCTTGCCCTCCCAAGTGCAGATTGTGTGTGAAATGCGTGAAGTCTGTGCGCGGCGCTCGCAATCTCTAACGCCCGAGTCCGCGCCTACTCGACCCTCGCCCGCTCAGCCCTCGCCCGCTAGCCCTCAGCAGGCGGAGGAGGCGGAGGCTGACGGAGTCGCTGTTGGAATTGCTGGAAGGTGTTAGAGAGCGACTCCAGGATTCGTGGCACTTGCGGCGCAGACAGATAGACGCGACTCGACACCGCGGAATGAGGGAAGAGATTCGTCAGGAAGTCGAGTTTGAACTCGGCGGCCGTGTGGCCGATCATGACACCGTTGGCATAAGCGCCGCTCAACAGCGAGTCGGGCATTTTCAATTCGTCGTAAATCTCTTGAGCGGTAGGCTGTTTGGCGCCTAGCTGAGGGCGAGGCAGTTCGGGTGGTTGGCCGAACCGCTGAGTGTACATTTCGAGATTGGTCTTGAGCGCCTGAATGAACTGCGGCATGGTTCCATGCGGCATCACAATGCGAGCGGCTACCTGGGGGGGGTGGCCGATGTTCTGGATGAAGTCCAGAATAAACTCGGTCGAACCCGTCATGACAATCATGCCCGTGCTAAACGCGCCGCGGCTGACATGCTCAGGCACTCGAGCGGTAATGTGTTGCACTCGCACTTGTTCACTGGGCGGCCCGCCGCCTTCGGGAGGATTCGGTGGCGGGTTTTGCGGATTCTGGTCGTTGCTCATGCTAGCCCCTCTCGACGGCGGAGTCGTCAACCTCGAACCCAACAGGTTCGACGGTGCATCTTACTCAACTCCCAAGATCGGACCAGTTGTTTGGCAAACTTGCCTAAGTTTCCGTGATCGGCATACAAGGTACGGTCCGCGCAATCGGAGCGGGAGTTGTTAGCCCGCTCGCTACGTAGCCCACTCGCTTCGCGAGTGGAATCGCCGCGTGGCCGTAGCGAATCCCGTCTTTGGGCGAGAGGCTCTTCCGTAGTCAGCGCGAGTACGCTAGGCGGCTGATCGTCTCGCGAAGCGAGACGGCTACTAACTAAACATCTCACGCACGACTTCGCCGCCGTCGACAATCTTAATCGGGCGACCAATGCTGCTCATATTCTCCTTGTCGGCGTTAATGTCCAGACTGTGGCAGAACGAGCGAAACAGATCCGATACTCCCACGGGTCGGTCGCGCACATCGCTGCCGCTGGGGTCGGTCGAGCCAATCACTTGGCCGCCCTTCACGCCGCCGCCCGCAACCGCCATGCTGAACACTCGCGGAAAATGATCGCGGCCTCCACGCGGGTTGATCTTCGGCGTCCGACCAAACTCGCCCATCCAAATCACCAGCGTCGAATCGAGCAATCCGCGTTGCTTCAAATCGGCAATTAATTGTGCGGCAGGTTGGTCCATCTGCTCGCTGAGTGTGCGGCATCGATCGAAGTTATCGTCGTGAGTATCCCAGTTCCCCAGACTCACCTCGACGCACGGCACTCCGGTTTCGACGAGCCGTCGAGCCAACAAGCAGCCATTGCCAAACTGACTACGCCCATAGGCGTCGCGCATCGCATCAGACTCCTTCGACAAATCGAACGCTGTCATTTGCGGGCTGAGCACCAGTCGAGCAGCTTTGCCGTACAGCTTCTGCTGATCCGACACTTCCTGCTTCCCGCCCTGCGATTCAAACTCGGAGTTGACCTTGCCGAGCAATTTCAGTCGTCGTTGAAAGCGAGGCTGACTGGTTGTCAACGTCGCATTATCCGGCATGCGACTTGCATCATTCATCAAGAACGGATCGTATTCGACGCCGAGCAACCCGCCGCCATCGGAGCTGCGAGCCTGCCCGATGCGCACGAATCCCGGCAACTCGGACTGCGGATCGCCAAGTTCCTTCGAGACGATCGCACCGAGCGTGGGGTGTTTCACCGTGGCGACGGGAAGATAGCCGGTGTGCAGCAGCACCGTGGCTCGCGGATGGCTTCCCTCTTTGCTGGTCATCGAACGCACGACACAAAGATCGCGCATGGATTGAGCCAGCTTGGGGAGGTTCTCGGACACTTCAATTCCCGGAACGGAAGTGGAGATCGCTTTCGTCTCGCCGCCGTTCTCGTGACCTGGCAGCGGCGACCACGTCTCGAACTGGCTGGGTCCTCCTTGCATCCAAAGCAAGATGCAGGCCTTGCCCTGTTTGCGAAGCGTGGCGGCTTGCAGCGATAGCATGTCGCGCCAGCCAAGAAGGCCCGCGGCCGCGGCGCCCAAAGGAAGCGTTCGCAGAAAGTCGCGGCGATCCACGTTCGAATTGCGTTGCATGGGAACTTGCCGCGCAGAGACTTGCGATTGTCGATGGTGAACCAAACTCATGGCCACTCTCCTGCTGTCGTGGTGACTCAGATTGTGCTCGGCTGAATGGGAACTTCGATGTCACATCGATTGGACAAAGTACTTACTTGCGATGGAGGAACTCGGTCGAGTTGATCAGGGACCAGAGGATGTCCTCATAGGCTTCGCCTCGATTACCCACCTCGCGAACATAGTCACGGCAAAAGGAAATCTCTTGTTCTGTCGGCTCTCGTCCGACTGCTCGCAGATACAATTCGACCGTCAGGTCATCGTCCTTCTTCACTTGAGTCAACAAGCGACTGAGCATGCCGCGTTGGGCGCTAATCACGTTGTTGATGACGGGCGAATTCATCAGGAAGAGCGCTTGCGGGATGGAGCCCGTGACCTCGTCGCGCGAATTGCTGGGGTCGTAGCCAAAGACTTGGTTGAACTGGAATCGGACGCCTCGTCGCAGAGCCTGCTGGCCCTGACCTCCGCGACGCAGCGCCTCAGGCTCGCCGATGCCTAGCAGCGAGGTGAGTTGATTGAACAACTGGTCGCCGCGCAGACGCTGGGCGGTGTTGGCGGCGAACGGCGTTCCGTCGGACTCACGGCGGCTGCGGCTCTCGCGTCGATACGCCTCGGTGCTGGTGATCGTGCGAAACAGTTGCTTCACGTCGTATCCACTGGAGGTGAACGTGGTGGCGAGATAGTCGAGCGTCTTCGGGGCCGAGCATTCGCGGTCGGGACCCATGTCGTCGACCGGCTCGTAGAAGCCTTCGCCGACCAGCTCCGACCAAAGTCGATTCACGAGCGCTCGAGCGAACCAGGGGTTTTCAGGAGCGGTGAGGAACTGAGCGAACTGACTGCGGCGGTCGGCGTCTTTAGTGCCAATCTCCAGCGATTGGCCCGAGACGAAGAAGACCGGCTGCATCAGCGTCCCTTTCGCCTGCGGATCCTTCAAGTCGGGCATGTAGTGCTCGACAGTGCCTCGCACTCGTTGCATCGCGTTGCGCGGTCGGAATCGTGGTTCGACATCGGTCACCGCAACGGTGAAGCTGAGTGGTCCTTGTTGCGGATTGGGGCGAAGCGCGATGCGAGGAAAGAACGCCGCCATCTTATGGAACTCGTCGCGCTTCCAGCGATCGGTCGGGTGATCGTGGCATTGAGCGCACGAGATTTGAATGCCGTTGAAGATGCGAGTGACTTCGGCGACCACCGCTTCTGGTTCGCCTCGGTGAGCGAAGATCAGCGCCGTGCCGCCATCCTCTTGGACGTCGCCTTGAGCGGTGACGAAGGCGGTGGCCACTTTATCCCACGAGGCGTTTTCGTTGAGTAGTTTTGCGAGATAGTCGGCGCACGTTTCGGCGCCAATCAATGCTCGGTCTTCCGTGCGTCGGTAGAAAATCACGTCTCGCCAATAGCGTCCCCAGTTTTCGCCGTAGCGAGGATCGTCGAGCAATTTGTCGACGATGGCGGCACGCTTGTGCGGGGACGTATCGAGTGCATAGATGGTAGTCTCTTCGGGCGTGGGGGCTCGTCCAATCAGGTCGAGCGACAGGCGGCGGAGGATCGCTTCGTCATCGGCCAACGGAATGCGTTTGTTGGGCGTGGAGGGAGGAGCGGCTCCCAGCGTTTCTTCGGCCAGCAAGCGATCGACTTCCGCCGCGACTTGAGCCGCTCGCTGACCTTGTTCGGCGGAAGAGGCGGCGGCTGGCGACTTCGCCTCCGCTCGCTCCGCCCCAGCTGCCTTGGGCAGCGAAAGGGGACCGGAAAATGCTCCACAGAGCGCGGCCAGGGTTAAGCCGGCGGCGAGCGTCCAGAGTGCGAACTGGATGGTGGACGGCTGGAGTAAGTTGAGGGTAGCGATTGAGCGACGCATGACCCAGGGTTCCTTCATCGTTAACGCGGTGAGGACTCAAGCGACCTTCCAGGATAACTAACCAGCTCGTCATGATCAGGTTGCGGGAAATACCTCGGGAAAAAAGTATGAACCCGAATGCGCTGATCGGGCCCCCCCTGTTCTGTTGCTAAGGGCGCTCTTCTCGCCTCTCGTGCTGCTGTACGACGGACTTCTAGTCCGTCGATTCGAGGCGTATCAAACAGCAATAATCCGCAGGCGACTCACACTCGATCACTCATTGCGCAAGTCGGCTTTTGGACAAGGTTTGTCGGAGTGGTAGGCGACCCCGTCTGTGGTGGCAGTTCATGTTCGGATTGTTCCACAACGGCGACAACTTTTCTTGATTCATGTGAAGACACGGGCGTAGAATGGCCCGTTAGGGCTGGAATCACGGGCTCGCAGTCGAGGCGAGTACGGGTTAGCTCGATTCATGATCAGGTCATTTATGTTGGAGCATGGGGTTTTCATGAGCGAACGCAATGAATGCGCAGCGAGAGTTTACGCACCGGAACGCGAGGCTGAGGATTGTGAGGCTTATACAGGTCATCGACCCGGGAAGTTTTGCTTTGAAGGATGGAAGCAACAGTCACAGAGGTTTGCCCTAACGGGATTCTGTCTGTTCAGTCTGTTGGTTTTCGCGGGTTGTGGCGGCCAAGCGGTCGATGGACGCTATCCGATTAGCGGGACGGTGACGTTCAAGGGACAGCCGCTGGAAAAAGGGACGATCGAGTTCAGCACGAGCGACCGTTCTCAATTGACCGGGGCGACGATCGAGAAGGGGAAGTACTCGGTGCCCGCCGAGCAGGGACTGAAGCCGGGCAAGTATACGGTGAAGATTTCGTCGACCGATGATGGCGCCGCGGGTGGACCGCCTCCGCCGCCGGGGCCGGAGAACACCAATCAGGTCGCGAAAGAGCTAATTCCGGAAGACTACAACCTGAATAGCAAGATAACAGCCGATGTAACCGACGGCGGCGCGAACAAGTTTGATTTTGATATTCCGTAATTTTGACTCATATTCCGTAAAGTTCGTTCCAATACGGATCATGGCTCGGATGGTTTCGTGGCTCTTTAGGCTTTTCTGTCTTTTCTACATTTCCTAATTTCGAGGTGAACTATGGTCCGGGGTCGAAAATCAGGGTTTACCCTGGTGGAGCTGTTGGTCGTGATTGCGATCATCGGCGTGTTGGTGGCGTTATTGTTGCCCGCCGTGCAAGCCGCTCGAGAAGCTGCTCGCCGGTCGCAGTGCTCGAACAACCTCAAGCAGATCGCGATCGGCATGCACAATCACCACGATGTGCATTTGGCGTTGCCTGCGGGGATGGGACCGAGTGGTTGCTGCTGGGGCACTTGGCAGGTGTTGATCCTGCAGTTCGTGGAACAGGGCAACGTGTTTGACCTGTATCAGAACTGGGGTGGAAATGATGCGTCGGGAGCTCGCTATAGCGGCGCCCCGAATACGACGAACGTGACGAACAAGCGGTTCAAGACGTTCACCTGCCCCAGCGATCGCGACAATACGCCGTTTGGCGGCCTGACCAATCACAATTACTCGGTGAATTGGGGCAACACGCACTATGGCCAAACCAACCTGAACAGCGTCACGTTCGGTCAAGCACCCTTCGGTCAGAGCCAAAACACGGTGAACGATCGGTTCAAGGGGCGAAACTTGGCCTACATCACCGACGGCACCAGCAACACGATGATGGTCGCCGAAGTGCTTCAGGGGCAAGGTTCGGACCTGCGAGGTTTTACATGGTGGGGCGATGCCAGCGGCTTCACCACCTATTTGGCGCCGAACAGCAATCTGCCTGACCGCATCTACACGTCGGTCTACTGCAACAACTTGCCGCACCTGAAACTGCCCTGCGCCGTGGCCAGCTCGACCGATCCCACCATGTTCGCCTCCCGCAGTCGTCACCCCGGCATCGTTCAGGCCGCCATGTGCGACGGTTCGGTGCGAACGGTAGCGAACACGATCGACCTGAATACGTGGCGAGCGATGAGCACCGCTCAAGGCGGCGAGGCGGTCAGCGCCAACTAGTCGCTGAGCCCGCGATCATTCTAGCGTACGACGGACTTCCAGTCCGTCGATCCTCCTGTACGACGGACTTCTTGTCCGTCGCTCTGGGCGATGCCTCACGGGCCCACGTACCCGTCCCGTCTTTTTCCCCACTTCTCGTCCAAAACCCACAACAACCCAAGAGTCACCACCCCCGAAGTCGTCCTTTCCTACTTCCCCCGTCGCGCAAAATCGCCGAGCATGAATGTGCGAGCATGCGGTGAGCGGGTTGAAACCCAAGCGTGGCTCGGGTAGATTAAGTCTCGTCGCGACAAGATCGCTCGTCGTTTAGCGAACTCACCTTCGCTCTTGCGGCGTTAAGTGGTTTCTGTGTCAAGACTTGCCGTTTGGCGTGCACCCATAGCTCAATTGGATAGAGCATCGGTCTACGGAACCGAAGGTTGGAGGTTCGAGCCCTCCTGGGTGTACTTCAAGCAGGACAACGACTTACGACAAGTCCGAGTCCTGCGAAAATTGCCCTGTCACAGAACTTTGTCACAGAAAAACCCCCGCCACTGCTGCAAACAGTGACGGGGGCCACAAGCCTCTCGGCTCGTTCGGGTGTTTCCGAACTCCAAGGGAGGTTTTATCCGTGAAGAAGTTTGCCAAGCCGTGGTTCCGTCCCGCACGGGGCGTCTGGTACGTCACTCTCGACGGTCACCAGCACAATCTGGGTCCAGACAAAGAGGCGGCATTCAGCCTCTACAAGCAACTCCTGTCTGAGCCAAAACCGAAAGCCCGCCGGGCGTCGGATTCCCTCGCCGTCGTCATTGACGCCTTTCTCGAATGGGTCCAGCGAAACCGCTCGCCGGATACCTACGTCTGGTACCAGTACCGCTTGCAGAGGTTCTTTCGGAAATATCCCGACTTGCGGGCCTCGGAAGTCCGACCCTTCCATGTGGAAGACTGGGTGAACGGCTACAAGCTCTCGATCACGTCCCGCCGCAACTACATGCGGACGGTGAAGCGGTGCCTCAAGTGGGCGAAGAAGCAAGGCTACTTGGAAGTGAACCCTGTGGCCGACTTGGAAATCCCCGCGGCCGAGCACCGCGAGGGGTTGATGTCTCAAGAGGAAATTGAATTGCTGCTGGCGACGATCAAAGACGAAGGCTTGCGTGACTTGGTGGTGGTGACGCTTGGAACAGGCTGCCGGCCGCAGGAGTCTTTGCGGGTCGAGGCCCGACACGTTGATTTGGCGAACCAAAGGTGGGTGTTCCCGAAAGGTGAGTCGAAGAACAAAAAGCTGTCGCGGGTCGTGTACCTGAACGACGACGCAGCTGCGATCACCGCCAAGTTGGTCGAGCGTTATCCGACCGGCAAGCTCTTTCGCAACAGCCACGGTAAGCCGTGGACGCCCTCGGCCGTGAACTGCTCGTTCATCAAAATCCAAATGCGGATCGGCATGCGGCTGATTCGGGAGAGGGGCATGTCGATTTCCGACGAAGCCATCAAGAAGCTGATTCCTTCCCTCAAGGCGGAAAAGACGATCAAAGGGGAACTTGTCAACAAGCGACCTGCGGAACTGCGAGAGGAAGCCAAAAGGAAGCTGACCTACAAGCTGGCCTCTTCTTTGGCACCTAAATGGTCGCTTTATGGTCTTAGGCACTCTTGGGCCACGACCGCTCTCAGACGAGGCGTAGACCCCCTTACCGTCGCAATTCTTATGGGTCACAGTGATCCCTCGATGTTGTCCAAGGTGTACCAGCATCTGTCTCTGAATCCGACGCACATGTTGCAGCAGGCGAAGCGGGCGGTAGGATGAATTGGTAGGCAATAAAAAACGGCGGCTTCCGTGCCGCCGCCAAACTACGCTCGAAGATGCTTGAGTTCAGTTCGGGGGCGTGAAGGCTTTCCTTTGACCGGGGATGATTCTTCACGCTCCCTTTTTGTTTGCTCAAGATATTCCGCGAGCTGGGTTTCACTCACTCGAATGCAGCCGCCGATTCGGTGATGCGGCAACGCTCCTTTCTCCACAAGCTGATAAGCCAGGCTAAGGCTTACCCGCAACCGCAGGCTCACGTCCCTTATCGTGAGCATGGTCTCCCTCCTTTCCGGCAACGGGTGCCTCCTCCCACCGCTTGAGCAAACCGATCAGGTGCTTCGAGCAGACATTGCCACTGAAGTCCTGCTCTTTGCTCTTGGTGAATATGGTGTCATCCTTCGCGCCGCAGAACAGACAGGGCTTGTCCGAAAGTTTCACACTCAACATGCTTTCTCCTCCTGACGCTTTGCGTAAATCCGTGACACAGCCCGCGTCAGTTCTGGGATGGGCCACGGTGGGTTAACCACACTCGACTGATTCCATTCCAACAGCAGGGCGGTTGCCTCCGACTCGGTAAGTCCCGCGTCTCGGCACTTCGCCGCTGCGCGGACAAGACCGCGGGAACCACCTTCCCCCTGCACAGACTCGATCTTCAGCACATAGCTCCGCACGGAGTCGTACGCTCTTGGCTCGACCCGCACAGCGTTTGGCATTGCTTTGGGAGTCCACTCGGGATTGAACACGGGCAGGTCACGGATGTCTCCAAGCTCGAAACCTGGAAGCCACCGGTACTCATGTCCATCCACCACACTCGGCGGAGCCACGATGTAGCCACCGTCCCCGCGAATGTCCGTCCCTTCACAAACTCGCACGCCGTTCTTCACAGTTACTCCGGGATGTCGAAACAGAAAATGCATTCCTTTACGGGTAACGTTGATCGCCGTCGTCTGCGACACTTCCTTCCAAAACTTCGCCGCCGCGTCTTTTGTGTCGAAGTCCACGGCGACGATCCCGCTCACCGCTCCCGTCACAATCGCAACATTGTTGTGGGTGCCATGAGCGAACCAGTTGACCACTTCCCCGAGCGTCGGCTGTCTCGCCTGGTATGGTGTCCACTTGAATCCCTTCGGCGGTACTTTGGAGTTCTCGGCCAAAACGATGAGAGACCTCCCACTCTCCAAATACTCGCGGGCAGGTTGAAACATGACAGTCATGTCACTCCTCCTCCCGCGCCAATCGCCAGCGACAGCCATCCCACACCCAAACGTATGGTGTTGTCTGGGTGTTTTGCTGCTTTGCCTTCGACTTGCCCATGTACCACTGCGCCCCGAAGGCGAGTGAAACTGCGACAAGGCAGGCCGAAGCCATAAGCAGCCATTGTTTGAGATTTGGATTCATCACGCTCCTTTCTGAAAGTGAAACCAGAGAAACGAAGCCAACGCCACGCACGGCGGCATCAGCAAAAATGCCGACCACGGGGAAACAAACAGCAAGGCCAGCAGTACGGCACCGATCGTGGAACAGGCGAACATCTGCAGAATGAATAGCAGGTATTCATTCCGCGATTGAAGCGTTCGCACCTCAGCGCGAAGAGCTTCCAACGATTCGCCGTCTTTTGGCAATTCACCAACGGTGATGGTTTCGGTGACAATGGCTGTACGTTTCATTAGTGCCCCTTCGATGCGATGGCGACCAAAATCATCACGAAGAAGAACACCAGCAACGGAACTGCAATTCCCATCGCGACGGTTAGACCCGCGTTATCGGAACGCAGTCGCATTTTCTCGGCATCGTCCTTTCCAGCCATTCCTCGACTGGGCAATTCGGTGGAGTTGAAGTCAATCTCACTTTTGAAACCTCGACGCATTTCAATTCTCCTGAAAAAAGTAAAACGGAACACAGGAACAGAACCTCAGTCCTCTTCGTAAATCTCCACAGTGGAAGAGAAACGAACGCCATGGTCTTTCGGCAGGCTGGCGATAACCTGAGCGAAGTTGTTGCACACTTGGTTGTGTGAACTGATGATCTCGATTACCTGACCAGGTTGCAGGACGTTATACGACTGTGGCATTTGCAGGCCGCTCGATTGCGGAAAGCTCATTCCGCCTTGATGCGGAATGCTCAAGCCACCGCCTTGTGGCTGCGGAACCGACAAGCCTTGAGGCTGGCCGTTCATCGGAATGAGTTGACCGTCTTGGCCAACCATAAAACGTTTAGTTTGCTGCATGACTTCTCCTTGGGTGGGTTCTTGGTGGTATGGGAAAGGGGCTTACGCCCCCGTATCTGGATCAACTTCTCCCGTCAGCCACGACGGCATGACGGGTTCAACCTTGATCCAACTCTTCGCATTCGATGACACCTGGTCGATTACTAGCTTCCGGGCTTCGTCGAGTGAGTCGGCCTGTACCTGGACGACAACGCAATCGACGCGATATGTCTGCATGGTGAATGGGTGGGAAAGTGAGTAAAGCGGTTTGCTTATTTAGTGCCGAAGAACAGCATTCCAAGGACGCCGCGTTTCGGACTGTCGGGTTCGACTTTGATCCACTGCTTCGCATTCGATGCATACAACTTGCAGACCTTTGCGTGTGCCTCGTCGAGCGAGTTGGCACGGATTCGATAAACCAGATACCGAACTCGGTAGGAGTTCATGGGGTGAGGGGGGAGGAGATAGATGCCTTGCCGACAGCGGCGAACGCAAGGTGGAGACTCCGTACTACCTTGCGGAGCCGCTACGATGCGAAGGCAATCTCCCGGCGGGGTGGGGGGAGGGCGGGCATATAGCGGTGTATAGGGGTATGTAGTGCGCGACATTAATACCTCCGAAAAGTCGGTGCTATTCGATGGCCTTTCGGCTGCCGCCATAGGCCAGCCAAATCGGGCCGAAGGGGTCTTTCTGAACGTCGGAAAGGGTTCCGAAAAGTGATATCTCTTGGACGGCCGCGGCAACGTGACGCAGAGCCTCTCGGCGAACTTCTGTCTCGGCAACCCACAGCACGATGCCGTCGTAGCTCTGGTAAAGCGGCATACGCTTTCGCTGAATAAAGGTGATCGATTCAGTGCCACGGTCGAGTTCCACCATGTAGTGCAGTTTCAATTGCAATTCAGCATCGGGACGGTACTTCTGGTCAACGTGCGAGCCTCTCAGGATATGACCCAAGCGGTATCCCAAAAGCGCCAAGCTAACCGCATACTCGTGTTCGGCGCGGTCGGGGCGGATATGCCAGGTGCCATACAGCAATCGGGGCCTACCGAGTGTGCCGATGAAACCCACCCGCTTGATCTTGCCGCGGGCGGCCATGCGTTTGAGTTTGTGTCCGGCTGCATCGTGATCTCCATTAAGGAACAAGTCGGCGATTTCATGGGAAGTGAGCGGTCCCAACATCCGAAGCAGGGTTATGATTGCCGCTTGGATTGCCGCCCAAGCCGGTTGATTCCGCGGCCTTGGGGGGTCTCCAACTTGGGCAGTTCGGGGAGATTTCGTGATTGGTATTCCGGGCGGTCCTTGATCGCATCCAGTGCGTCGTGAAGCTTCTTCACCGCCAAGCTGATTTTTGGGTTTTTGGAAGAAAGACCATGCCAAAGTGTTCTCTCCATCGGGGTGTAAATTGGCTCGGGCGAGACAAAGTTCTCGAACCGAAAAAAGTGCCAGCCGACCTCCAACGACTGGAACTTGCGCATGAACATCGCCTGCTGATCCGCAGGTGACAGGTAGCGAACGGTCTCCTCTTCGCGTTCCGCATAACGCGGACGCGAAACGCGATTCTTGGAAGTGCCGGTTCCGGCTCGCCCGTTGGATTCCCAAGAGCTAGTGTTGACTACGTCAAATTCTTCGAAACCGGCGTGTTCCAGGCGAGTGCGTGTTTGAACGGAATGAATCAGGTGTGGGTCGTAGTTGGCCGACGCACAAACCGACGCGGCATGTCGGATGGCTTCGTAGTCCATTTGCATGAACCAATACTGCCGTCTCGCGTTTTGGTAAACGCCTTCGATGATTGCACGATCGGGTGAAAACGTCAGTGGGTTTTGCACCATCAGCTCGAACGACAGATTCCACTTCCTCCCCTCGGCCATTGCTCGGGCTACGTTTCCATCAATCAATCCCGCATTGGGGCCTTCGTCGATGATGAGAATTACATGGCGGCCGAGCCGTCCATTTCGGGCAAGCTGGATCACTTGCAGAATGACCATTCCCATAATTGTGGCCATATCCGTACGGGCTAAGTTTCCTTTGCTGGAACCATCGAGAAGCAACATGCCTCCTCTGTTAAGCAGAGTCTCCAGACAAAACGTTGCCTGCGTGCGAACTTGAAACTGGGGAGACTGACAAATTTTTCGCAAAATTCGGCCGGCAGGTCCGCAGGCAAATTCCCACTCGCGCGGTGGCAGGCCTTGATAAAAGGCAAAGACCCGCTGTGTTTCTGCGTCAGCACAGTTTGCAATCAGATAGTGGTGTACGTCTGACTCGCGAGAAAACGCGTGCATCATCCATGCGAACGGCACTGGACTCTTTTGATTGATGAAAAGAGAGAGGACATTTGTAAGTCCTTCATCGATCATTGGATTGTTGTTTGCGTCCATCACGTTGCGATGCCGTAAAAGGATGCTTTTCGCCTCTTCGATCCTTTCACGGTTCTCGGCAGCACGCTGGAACTGATCTTGATGAGTGCTTGGCTTCAGATACTCGTAACCGGGGACATTCGCTGTCTTGCTTAGCGGGTCGTAAACGAATCTGTCGGAGCCGATAAGCCCTTTCTCCAAGGCCTTCAATGCAAAGGACTCCGCAAGCGTCCCATGCGGATCAATCACCACGAGTGCGGGCGCATTGCGTTGTCCGATCAACGGAGCGTTTTCGTACAAGCAATGAACCGTTTTGCCGCTGCCAGTGGCTCCGCTTCTGATTGCGCTGACGAATTGAGCCAAGAACTCTTTACGAGCTTTCAGTTTGGCTAGATTCTCGAAATGTGAAGAGTGAAGCATTTTGTCGCCTGCGATGTAGTGTTTATGAACTGGTGCTCATTCGAGCTCCATGACTGCCTGCCGAAAGCGTTCGTTCAATCCCTCAAGCATTGAATCTCTCACTTCGGGATCGTGTTCCGTACGAAGCACAATCGCCTTGCGGCGTTCAATCTCTTGGCGAAGCTCTTGAAGTGCATCGCGGCTTGGTAATGGCGGCAGTGGTCGTGGCGGCTTGGGTGGTGATGGACTGGTGGCCCATGCAAATAACCCACGGCCGCAACCGGCGGCGAGGAGACCGATTCCGTAGAGCACGGCGAGTAGACCGTCGCAAATTGCCAGGAATAGGTAGAGATAAACGAAACCTGGTTCCGTGACTGCAACCGCGAACAGAGCGATCCCAAGGCCGATTCGAGCTGGGGTGCTCAACCAGCGAAGGAAGCAATAAAACAGCATGGACGCAACTCCGGCAGGAAACCCGAATTGGGTATTGAGTTAACGATTGAGGCCGGGAAGTGGACCTCTACAAACTGCCTGCGCTGTTGCATGCGTTCGCAATCGCATTCATCCACGGATTTACTCGTGGAAAGAAGAATGCAGTGTGCGGACTGAAGTTGTGCCGCACACTGCTAGTGTTCACTCCTCGTGAGCGAATCAAATGATCAGCACACTAGTCCTAAGCGTACCAGTAGAGATCCCAGTCGAAATTCTTCCGAATCCGAGCATCGACCACCTGAATGCGCCGAGCGAGTGTGGACGGGTCAATGAGCACTCGCCCCTCTTCAACACTATAGAAGCCGCAGATGATTCGAAGAGACAGAACGCCAGTTTTAATGAGGAGGTAAAGGTCGAATTCGTCACGCGAAAGGCCAGAGGCCGCTTGCAACCCATCGCGCACACGTTCGCAGAATTCACAGTCAGGCAGACCACTGTCGGTATCTCGACAGGTGGCGGCAGCAAAGGCGGGATGAGTAGGGGGGACATACTTTACCAACTCGTCGTATTCCGACGGGATTGCACCTTGGTCCAACTCGTTGGCATGTAGAATACGATCAAATGAAGAAACGGGCATGATTTCACCTTGTTTGGGTCGGAGGAAAAACCATGCGGAAGTAGTGAAAATGGCCAATGTTCGGTGTAAAATCGAACGGCCGCGTAGCGATCCAGGCTCTAAGTTCAGGGATTGGTCGCTGTGCGGATGGACACCTTGCTTCCGCATGGCTCGACCCCAGTTGCTTTCGACAACTGGGGTCACTTTCGCAGAGCGCCAGCCGGATTTCCTCGCCTTGGTACCAGCAGGCAAAGAAATTGGAGGGCGATTTCTCGCGCCGTTGCGACATTGCAAGCGGCGTGTTCCGCGAAGGTGCTGGAGACTTGCTTCATTCGCTCTGGTCTCCCGCATCCGCGGTCCATTACGCCAGACATTGGAAAGTCACGAAATTCCCAGTTCCCGAGATTGACCCCCGAGTCCCAAATTCGTGTCTCATGGCGAAAACAAAGAAAAGCAAAGCGAAACAAGGTAGCAAGCCGGGAGGATTTAAGAAGACCTACGATGGATTAGTCACTTTTTGTGAGCAGTACCGTGCATTTCTCGAAGGGAAAGGCATTGCTGTAATGGGACGCGAACGAGCGGAACTTCTTACACCCAATGCACCGGAAGCTGATCTCAAGAAACTAGCGAAGAGCGAGGCGAAGCATATTCGACGTGCGTTCAAACAAATTCAGGACATGTTCGAAGTCCAGATCACACGTCCGGAATCCGGCACCCGTAATCTGGTGGCGACACCGGATGGTGAGCGATTCTACGCCCAAGCCCTCGAAATAGTGCGCACTTGCAAAAATGTCGTGCCGGGCACCGAAAAGCATGACACTGTGTTCATAAGCGGAATCGACGTCGCCAACCACGTCTGGCTGCCAGAGGCACTTCAGGAGTCGCAGTTCTTCTTTGAGAAGGACAACGAGTTTCTCGATATTGATTACCAAATACGGGAAGCATGGAAAGTGACCACTGACGTGGCCACCGGTCGGGCCGACTTTGGAATCGGTACATGGCAGTTTGATTCAAGCCTCGACGCTCATGTGTTCCTTGCGCGTCCACACATCCTGATTGTTCCCAAAAACCATTCGCTTGCACGAACGCGAGGACAGCCAGTGTCTCTCTCGGAATTGAGCAATGCGAGTATCGCTTGCCTTCACAACTTTATCGCACCCGTTAGCTTCTCGGCCGTAATGGCTAGGCACCATGTGAAATACAAACGCATCTACACAATGAACTACATTGCGCAAATGCTTTCATGGGTGTCGAAAGGGCTTGCCATTGGAGTCGCCACACCAGATTTAATTCCAACGAATGGTGACTTTGTCGGCGTTCCGCTGAAGGAACAACTTGTCACGGCATACGATGCGGTCTATACCCGTCCCGGAGAACTGCTACGGCCGGCAGCGAAGAGAGTTTACGACTGCCTGGTTAAGTACTGGGCAAGTCGAGATCGTTGGCTTCGGACAAGAACGTGTCTGCTGACAAAGTGGTCGAACGCGATCCCGGAATTCATGCAAACGAATCCGGCCAAGTAACTTTCAGAAGGACTCATTACTCATTCATGTCGCATTCTTTGCATTAAGCTTGGAAACCAAAGCCTCGCAGAAATCCAAATACTTGTCTTCGATTTGAGCTGGCTTCAGACTCTCACAAAGCCCCTCTTTAATCTGATCGAGAAGGATACGAAGCGGCTCGTCGGTCACTCCGCCAGCTTCAAGCCATTGGCGTATGGTATGGATTCGGTGCGAGGATGTGGAAAGAGCCGAAACATCAAATTTCGGCAACGAGGGGTTCCGCTTCTGAATTTCGTTTAGTACCGGCTTGAACGCATCGGGCTTGATAAAGTCCTCGCTCGTTGTCGCCGTACTTCCATTCAATAGTTCGTCGTACCGGAACCACTTCCCATCTCCGCGATAGTTTCGCTGTTGTTCGCGAGCAGGCTTGTCCGCGTCACTGACGATGAGCCATTGGCGAGAAGCAAGCTCCAGCAGCGGCGTGATTCGGCCGATGTCTTTGACTCCCTTAGCATGGCATAGGCCAACGTCCCGCAAGTCACGCTTGAGTTTCTTTGCACGCGGGCTACTCCCATTCAGCGCCGTGCGGAAGAGTTGCTTGTCGCGCCAGCCTTCAAAGATCAAGTTAACTTCGCGAAGGGTTTCGAAGAGCGAATACCCCAAAGCGTTGTATAACACTTCTTCGTCTGCGATGTTCGATCCGTCGGCCTCAGCGACGGATGTAACCTCGCTATTCTTTGTCACGATAAGGTGGCGACCGACTCTTTCACGATCGACCATGAAAATGGAGTGAGTTGAAAATACTACATAATTCTTTTTGGCAATTTTGATCAACTCGTCGCGGAGATACCTTGCGCCGCTTGGATGAAGACCAATGTCGGGCTCGTCGTGGAGATAGAGGGTGTTTTCAAGCTCATCGTTCTTGACCTTCGCGGAAACTAGCAGCAAAAACGATATGAAACGCTTGAATCCGTCGCTCCGGCGATCGAAGTTGTAGAGGTTGTACTGGTCCTTTATGCTCGCGTCGATGTGCGGGCCATTCGGAGCCAATTCGATTTTGATACCGCGATAGTCTTTCCAGACGCTTCGCATGTGATCCGTGGATTTCTCAGCTACGCGATTGAGCAGATTGCGAATGCCATTTGCTTTGTTCTTGGCTTCTGCAACGGCCTTTTGCACGTTTCCATAGCCGGCAAGCGCGAACATTTGGCGAAGCGGTTCGCACGTTGTGGGCTTGGCTGCAAAGCTGTCGAGTACGATTTGGCCCGGAAGTAGCTGTGAATCGGAGTAGGTCCAGTAGAGACACTCTGGCTTACTCTCCTCCACAAGGGTCGTTAGCTCCTCGCGAACTAGTGAATCTAGTGTTGTGAGTGACAATTGCGAAACGTGCGATAGATCCTCTTTAAGAAATGAGCGATGTATGGCGGAAAGCTCGTTGAGCGGCTTCGTCGTTCCATCTTTCAAGGTAATGATCGCCTCTGGCGGCGCGTTTTCTACAGGTTCGAACCAACCATCAGCAATCTCGTAGCTGTCAGAGAGCCCCCAAATCGTTGCGTGTTTTTTTCTGGTGCGAAGGTCGACTCTATAAAGCGCCTCGTCACGACTGTCGACAAACTGAGCGAGGGTCAATCCTCGGCCATCTTTTCGGATAATCGGGGTCGACTTATCGGGTGAGAGGATCTTGGCCGAAATGGATTCGAGGCACTCGATGCGTTCATCTTTGTCGACGGAGAACACGAAACGGACGAATGCCGGTTGGTCCAAGCCTTCGTCGGGCGAAAAATCGCGAATGTCGTCGTTTTGCACTTCTCTGGTGGAGTCCAGTAGAGCAAGTGCTTTGAGGATATTTGACTTACCTGATTCATTGATTCCGATCAATGCGCGACATCGTGGTTCCAACTGGATAGTTACATCCTGAAGTGACCGGAAGTTTCGAATGTTGACGTGAGTTAGTCTCATAGGATGGCAGTTGAGAGCAGGTACGTAATTAGCAGGGAGATCGCTGCAAGTGAAATAGACTACGCCGCCCAGTCCCTGCACAGCAACTCCGCTTGCTGCAGAACAGTTTGCGTTGCCTTTTCCTGCTTGTCCGGCGGATAGCCGTGCTTCTTCAGGATCTTTTTCACCATCACACGGAGTTTTGCTTTGACGCTGTCTTTCACGGTCCAGTCGATTGTCACGTTGCGGCGGACGGTGTCGACGAGTTCACGGGCAATGGTGCAAAGCGCCTTGTCGCCAAGAACCGCTACTGCGCTGTCGTTTACCTCAAGTGCTTCATAGAACGCTTCTTCGTCCTCGTTGAGCCCCAGCGTTTCACCGCGTTGGCGGGCTTGCCGCATTTCCTTGGCGATTTCGACGAGTTCATTGATGACCTCTGCCGCATCGATGGAGCGGTTCTGATACTTCTTAATTGTCTTCTCCAGCATTTCGGCGAAAGACCGAGATTGCACCAGATTCTTTCGCGAGCGTGACTTGATCTCGTCGCTCAAGAGTTTTCGCAGTACCTCCAGCGCAAGATTGCGGTGGGGCATGTCCCGCACCTCGGCAAGGAATTCATCGGAAAGAATCGAAATATCCGGCCGATCCATTCCTGCGGCCGCAAAGATGTCGATTACCCCCTCCGAAGCCACCGACCGCGAAATGATTTGCCGGACTGCCGCGTCGAGGTCTTCTTTGGTGGGGCCGGTCCCGTCGCCCCCGCTGCCCAACTTGGCGAACTGAGCCCGTAGACATTGGAAGAACGCGACTTCCTCGCGCAATTTCATCGCATCGTCGTGCGTTGCCACCAGTGCAAACGCTTTGGAAAGCTCCGTTACCGCTTGCACGAATCGTTGCTGGCCGTTTTCCTGCTGCAGGACGAAATCCATGGCCTCCGGAATCACGGCAACCTTTTGGGATGCTGTTCCCGTGAAGAATTTCGAATAGTCGTAGCCATGCAATATGCCTTGAACGATTTCGTATTTCTCCAACAGCACTTCAATCGCTTGATCGATGGGAATGCCGGTATCTTCTTGATCGGCTTGCGTGTACTGGGCTAGCGCCTTTTTGAGTTCTGCAGCAAGGCCGAGATAATCGACAACCAATCCGCCAGGCTTATTCTTGAATACCCGGTTCACGCGAGCGATCGCCTGCATCAGGTTGTGGCCGCTCATCGGCTTGTCGACGTACATTGTGTTCATGCAAGGCGCGTCGAAGCCTGTCAGCCACATATCGCGAACAATCACGAGTTTCAGCGGATCGTCAGCCTTTTTGAACCGCTTGGCCATTTCCTCGCGGCCGCGCTTGGGGCGGATGTGCTTTTGCCAGTCGAGCGGGTCACTGGCTTGCCCCGTCATTACCACTTTGAGCGTGCCTTCTTCGTCCTTTTCGCTGTGCCAGTCGGGTCGCAACGCGACCAGTTCTTTGTACAGTTCCGCGCAAATGCGGCGACTCATGCAAACGATCATCGCCTTGCCGTCCATCGTGGCGAGACGCTCTTCCCAGTGTTTTACGATGTCCTGGGCGATGAGCTTAATTCGCTTTTCGCTGCCGACGAGCGCTTCGAGCGCCGCCCACTTGGTCTTCAGTTTCTCTTTGGACGACTGCTCTTCGCCTTCCGTCACCTCCTCAAACTCTTCATCGATCTTCGGCCGTTCGGAGTCCGTCAATTCCAGCTTCGCCAGTCGGCCTTCGTAGTAGATTTTGACCGTGGCCCCGTCTTCAACCGCCCGGCTGATGTCGTACACGTCGATGTAGTCGCCGAAAACTGCTTTCGTGTTTTTGTCGCCGAGTTCAATCGGCGTACCTGTGAATCCCAAATACGACGCATTCGGCAGGGCATCGCGCAGATGCTTGCTGAAGCCGTAGCTGATCTCACCGGTCTTCTTCGCTTTGGCGTAGTGTCCGTACTGGCTTCGATGGGCCTCATCGGCCAGCACGACGATGTTTCTCCGGTCCGAAAGCTGCGGATACGACGCACCAGGGTCGGGAGCGAATTTCTGCAGCGTGGTGAAGATTACGCCTCCCGACGCAACCTTGAGTAGTTCGCGAACTCCGTCGCGGTCGTCCGCCTGTACGGGCTTCTGCCGGAGCAGCTCGTGGCAACCGGAGAATGTACCGAAGAGTTGATCGTCCAAGTCGTTTCGATCCGTGATGACCACTAGGGTCGGGTTTTGCATTTTCGGATGGCGGACGACTTTCCCTGCGTAGAAAGCCATCGTGAGGCTCTTGCCGCTTCCTTGCGTATGCCAGACGACACCAACTTTGCGGTCTCCCTTGGGAGAAATCGCCTTCAGGGTGCAATCAACCGCCTTGTTCACTGCGTGGAACTGATGATACCCGGCCATCTTCTTAATGATCGTGCCGCCATCAACTTCAAACACGACGAAGTGCTGAACTAGGTCGAGAAATCGCGACTTCTCAAAGACGCCTTGGATCAGAACATCCAACTCCGGCCGCCCCTTGGAAGCGATTTCGCGACCATCGGTCGTTCGCCAGGGCATGAACCGATCCCAGCCGCCGGTGAGCGTGCCGATGCGGGCGGTGATGCCATCGCTGGCCACCAGACAGACGTTGTACGTCATCAACGTCGGCAATTGCAGCTTGTATGTTTGTAGCTGATCGAATGCTTTCTTCGTCGTGGCGTTCTCGTCAGCGGCGTTCTTGAGTTCGATCACCACCAGCGGGAGTCCGTTGACGAACAGCACCACGTCGGGTCGTCGGTTGTGCTTGTCTTCAATGACGGTGTACTGATTAACCGCCAGCCAGTCGTTGTTGTCCTCGTTAGCGAAATCGACCAGCCAGACCTTCTCATGCACCGTCCGCCCGTCGGCCTGGAACTCGACGTCGATGCCATCGACGAGCATCTGATGAAATCGCCGATTGTTTTCGAGCAAGTTCGGCGTGTCGGTGCGGATCACACGTCGCAGTGCGTCCTCCTGAGCCTCTGTGGGAACCTTGGGATTAATTCTCGCAATCGCATCACGCAGCCGCCCCACAAGCAGCACTTCACCGAACGATTCCCGTTCTGCGGCTGGCTCCTCGGGCGCAATCGATGGACCGTTCAGAACGGAGTATCCCAGACCGTCCGTCCATTCCAGAACGGCTTCTTCAACGGTGGATTCGGTGAATTTGGTGGTCATGGGATTGAATGCTCTTCATTCTCTCATAGTTGATGTCATCGCGCCATATTCTGAAACTGTGGGCAAGGGATGCGGTCAATTCCTGTTGCCGCCAAGACTCGCGATGGCTGCACGGAGCACTTGAATACAAATTGCGGCCGTGTGTTCGTCGGGCGCGAACCGTGAACTCATCTGCTGGTACGGGTGAATGTAATTGCGAAAATCTCGAAGTGCGTGGCCAAACTTCTTTACGTCGATCTTCAAGTAACCGAGTTCACAAGAAACATCGATCATTTGGGCCAGCGTCCATTCAGGAAACTGCTTGCTCTTCCCTGAACTGTCTTTCGGTGCCGATGCTGCTTGATTGAAAATTCTCGGATTGGCCAATGCCATGCCGAGCAGCAGGCCCTCCAACACGCTGCCCGACATAAAAATCGCCGAGAGGGGGCATTTAGCCTTGAGCGAGCGTACGGCTTCCTGAAACCGCGACTCCAGAATCGGAATGAGGCTGGCCTCGATCGGCACCTTGCCAATTGAAACTTCGCTGAAATCGCGATTCAGGAACTGTTCTTCGGTGATTTCCGGTGCCGGTGCGGCCGCCTTCCCAAGCAAGCGTGCGATAATGTCTCGACACCGTTTTGCCGTCGCCTTGTCTTTGTCGCTTGCATCCGGATTCTTGTACTCCCATAAATCGACAAGTTCTCCAAGTGTTTTTCCGACTAATGCATCGGATTCAACGTCCCAGAACGCGCGCAGTTTTTTTGCCTTCGATCCGCCATACTTCGTGTACGGGTCGTCGTGGATGTTTCGCCTTACAGACTCTGCGAAGAACGAAGCGAAAGTGGCATCACTAAAGTCGAGGACGTAGCCACTGGACATGCCGAGCAGGTCTTCAAACGGCTGCCGATCGATGGTCTTGAGTGAACTCATGGCTGCACCTTGCGATCTTCGTGGGTATCAAACAAGAAAATCGCCAACGTCGTGGCGGCCCCGACCGCCAGTCGGGCGTGCCGCGGTGTGAGTCCCTTCGCTTCTTTCCCCTTGCCGTGCCCGGTTCCATAGAGATTGCGAAGCTCGGAGAGTCCTTGGACCAGTGTCGAGAGGTTACCCAAAATGGACTTTACCGACTTCGCGCCTTTGACTTCATCTTTAATTCCGTCGGGTACAAGCTTCAGTTCGTCCAACGCTCGGCGTACAAGTGGTAGTAGGTCCGGGCGATCCGTGACCGGTTTGCCGCACGAATCCAGGATCGTGTGGCATACCGTCTCGACCAGTTCTTTCGCGGTTCCAATTGCCAGGTCTGGGTCACCTTCGATCGCGGACTCCATGCGATTGATCTGCCGATGGACGTAGTCGGCATCGACCTGCTGCGCAAGTATTTTCGTCGAACGAATCGCATGCTGCGACGAAGTTAAGCGGCGCGGACCATAGATCGCACGACCGGAAATCGTGCTGCGTTCAACCAACTCCCAACCGTCAGGAGCCAAAAGAGCATTTAGCATTGCGATAATGGCTTTGGCCTTTTCGCGATCTTCACAAACGACTGGATGCGCAATCTCCGCAAGGAACTGAAGGAAAACCTCGTCAGGTCCGTCAGCGAGTTGCAACCGCTCATCCGAGAACACCCAGTTGTCGTCCCAGTCCAAATTGTTGATGCGATGTTGCCAAATATCGCCTTCGGCGTTCTCGAAGCGACCGTCTGTCGATGGCATTGAGCTCAAGTCGTAAAGCCGATTGAGAAACTCAACGTCGTTGAGTTCGCCACTCCAAGAAATGCCTTCACGAATTAGCGCGCGTCGAATGTCTCGCCGAGTAATCTCGGTGATTGTGTTTTGGTGGGTTGGGGATGGAGCGGTGGTCATAGTATGAAGTGACACTTTCTCACGTTAAAAGTTCGCCTGAGAGCAAGCGAGGCAGAAGCTTGTCGCGAACTGCTACGAGAGATGAAGATTCTTCGTCGATCGTTTTCATCTGCGCAAAAAGACCTGTGGTTACATTTGCAAAATGCAGCGCAGTGTCCTTCGGAGGAGCCACGAGCGGCAACTTGTTTAGACACTCCGCCGGTGCCCGCTGGCGGCCAGAGGTTCCGGTCATGTTCGTAATCAGGTGCTGGCGGAAGTCGTCCGTTCGTGCAAGCAGGTATGCGAACACCGGCGGCAGTGGTGGTTTTGGGCGGAGAACGATGTATTCGGTAGAGCCTGCTGCGACTTGGCCTTCTTCGAGGAAGTCGACGAAAGCAGTCTTTCCATTTTCCAAGCAAGGTGTGATCCGAGCAACGAGAGTATCGCCATTGACGAACTTTGTGCCCGATCCGAATTCGCGATGCTCCCACGCAATCGCGCGTGCCGAGCGGGTCGGCATGTTCGACATTTCAAGCCACGGGGCCACGGTTCCCTTGGCGAGTGAACGTAACGGGTTGACCTCAATTGCGTCTGGAACAGTCCCTGCCTTCCACCCCTTCGGAATCGGTCCGAGCGTTGAATTCTCGAAAATGTCGGGGAAGTGTTCGGCGATTTCGGGGGCCATGTTAGGCAGGGCGCGGCGGGAGAGGTCGGCGTTGCTGAGTTTGGGGTGCTCGCGGCGGAGCGCGGCTTTGGCGTGAACTGGGTCGAAGTCGACGAACCAGCTTCTGAATAGCCGCCGCGCCATCGCCTCCAGCGTCTCATTCATCCGCCGGTTCAACTCAATCTTGTCGTCCAACGCGCCTGCGCTTTCTGCAATTTTGTCTCGCGTCGCTCTTTGAGGCCAAGGTATTGGGATTTGGCGAATCTCTTTTAGATTCAGCGTCGCTTGCACCGTTGTGGTTGACCACGCCTGCATAAGATGCTGTATCGGCGCACTAAGAAGACACAATCTCACATAGGGTGCATCTGACAGATTAGCCAGCCGAATTAACGCCGTGGCTCGTGCCGAATTCCAGCCAGCCATCTCTGGAGGAACAATCGCACATCGGCCGACGTCACCAACCAGGGAGAGCAGGATTTCGCCGCCCTGAAACTCGGTTCTGCGATACTCTTGGTGCTTTGCTGGAGTGATTCGAAAATCTGGCCGAAGATTAATCCGGTTGTTAGCCAAGTCACCCGCTTTGATCAGTGGAATCCCCATTGGATCGTGCGTGCCTGGATACATGACTCCTACGGAAATACCTCGGTCATCAGACAGCAACTCTTCGATTCGAACGATCCCCCAGCCGTCTGGAATCGAGTGAAAACCAACCTCGGCAAGAATCTGCGCTGCTGCCGGCGAGTGGGAACGTGAAATACTCATTCGGTCTCCTCGCGAACTATCGGCTGGAGCCGGTGCGGAAAGGTTTCAGTCATGATGATTCCTTTCCGGTAAAGCCGAGGCTTGCCAGATTCTTGAGGATCGTCTTCTCCAATTTTCCGGAGTCGGCGAATTGCGACTTCAGCTTTGAGGTCAGCTGCTCCATTCGTTCTTCGAACGGCATGTCGTCATCGTCTTCAGTCTCCGCCGCCCCGACGTAGCGACCGGGCGTGAGGACGTGGCCGTGACTTGCGATCTCTTCGCGGGTGGCACCTTTACAGAATCCAGCGATATCTGCGTACTTGCCCGCGTCTTTTTCGCCACGCCAGGCGTGATAGGTCTTGGCAATGCGGCCTACTTCGTCGTCGGAAAGTTCGCGATGCGTACGATCCACAAGTGCGCCGAGCTTTCGGGCGTCGATGAAAAGTGTTTCACCACGTCGGTCACGAAACTTGCCGTTCCTTTTGTTGCGTGCGATGAACCAGAGACAGACGGGAATCTGAGTCGTGTAGAAGAGTTGACCGGGGAGCGCGATCATGCAGTCGACAAGATCTTGCTCGACAAGCTGGCGGCGAATTTCGCCTTCGCCGGATTGATTACTGCTCATTGACCCGTTGGCCAGCACGAAGCCCGCAATTCCGCTGGGAGCTAATTTGTGGACCATGTGTTGCACCCAAGCATAGTTGGCATTACCAACCGGCGGAGCGCCAAATTTCCAGCGGGCATCTTCACGAAGCCTTTCGCCGCCCCAGTCGCTAATGTTGAACGGGGGATTGGCAAGGATAAAGTCGGCCTTGAGGTCTTTATGCACGTCGTTGTGAAACGTGTCGGCATTGTGCGGTCCTATATTGCCGTCGATTCCGCGTATGGCAAGGTTCATCTTGCACAGTCGCCACGTCGTGTTGTTGCTTTCCTGCCCGTAGATGGAGAGATCGCCGATGCGGCCACCATGCGCCAAAACAAATTTCTCGGATGACACGAACATACCGCCCGAGCCGCAACATGGGTCGTAGATGCGGCCTTTGTACGGCTCGATCATTTCGACGAGCAACTTCACGACGGATTGCGGCGTGTAGAATTCGCCGCCGCCCTTACCTTCGGCATTCGCAAACTTCCCAAGGAAGTACTCGTAAACGCGACCGAGAACATCCTTGCTGCGGCTTTCGGCGTCGCCGAGTCCGATGGTGCCAACCAGGTCAATGAGTTCACCAAGGCGTTGCTTATCGAGCGACGCGCGACCGTAATCCTTGGGAAGTACGCCTTTGAGTTTAGGGTTGTCCTTCTCAATCGCCGTCATCGCATCGTCGACGAGCTGACCGACGTCCCGACGTTTACCAGTCTTGGGATCGGTGTATCCGGATTTGGCGTGCTCTTGAATGAAAGTCCAGCGAGCGTCCTTGGGAACCCAGAAGACGTTCTCTGCCAGGTATTCGTCGCGGTCTTCCGGATCAGAGTCTTTGTCTGCCGCCAGCCGATTATGCAGTTCCTGGAATGCGTCTGAGATGTATTTCACGAACACCAGGCCAAGCAAGACGTGCTTGTACTCTGCCGCATCCATGTGCCCGCGGAGCTTGTCGGCCGCCGACCATAGCTTTTCCTCAAAGCCCAGGTTCGCTCCCGTGCCGTTAGATGAATTCGCTTTCTTGCGAGCCATAGATTCCCTTCATGGGATGTGTGCCAAGTATCCGCCTGCCGCGTTGGGAAGTCCACGTGCGAAACCGACAGTTAATCAAATGGCCGTGACTAGTCTGGTCACGGCTACTAAAAAACTTCAAAAAGATGGATTCTACCAGAACTCCCCAATGCTTGGGAGTTCTGCGGATCAGATGTCTTCAATGATTAAGCCAAACGTCTAACAACGTAACTCAAAACCCCAAGCCATCCGTGGCCTGGGGTTTGAAAATGCACGCTGGGCGTGCGGAGAATCGCGGTAATTCATTTACGCTGCGAGGGCGAGCAAAGCGGCCGCCTTCTGATCCAGTTCCAACCGGTCACCGATGTTGACCTGTTGCTGAGCCAGTCGGGTGATGGCGTCCACGATCGAGAAGATAGTGAACGCACCATGTTGCCGGGCAATTTCCATCGCTTCCTTGGCAAGACCGCGCGGGATTCCGTTCTTCAAGAGGTTCTTCATGACCTCTTCGCTGTCGGCACCAAGTGTCTCACGCATTGCTTTCTGCACCACGGCGACAAAGCCATCACGGCGTTGGTCGCGAGCGGCGATGAGCGAGTCGAGCGTGCGGCGGATATCGGTTAACGCATTCCCGACGCCGGCCGTATGCTTGCGAGTCACTTCGACGACTTCCGTGGCGTCCCACACGATGTGATTTGCACAGACCTTCTGAAACCAGAAAGTGCTGATGCCAACGGATCGTTTGCCGACTTCGCTGTTCCATACGAAGAAGCCGGGCGCGAACGCTTGGCCGTCAATCTCGGCCCAGCCTTCAGGATCAATCAGGAAGCAAAACATGTCCTGCTCCCCTGCATAGAGTCCCGTGCCACCATTTGACGCAGCTTGTGGCGGTTGGAAGTCAACGGCGAACTCGCGAACGAGATTCACCAAATCGAGATTCCAAAGCCGCGTGTAGCTGACGCCGTGAACCGAGCGGACGGTATTCTCATTCGTGAGCACTTGCATCGGCTTTTGGCCGGTGGGCATCGTCTCACGAAAGACTTGCGCCGCGGTTTCGGGCGTAAGCCGGTTGACGGTATCGCGGGAAACCCCCGCGAGTTTGCAAAGTTGGCTGAAGCTCCAGTCGTTGAGACGGAACTCGCCATCATTGCCGGTCGCCAGGACCAGTTCATCTTCGCGAGCAATCGGCCGCAGGAATTGCGGCGGGTACCAGCGATCAAGGGACGCACGCTTTTGGTCACGGCAGTATTCCGCCAAAGCCTGGAGCGTGGGGAACCGTTCGTCGTGGGAGCGACGAAACAGTTCCCGGTGGGCATGCGTGAGAGTGGTCAATTGCCACCTCCTTTCGCAACGAAAATGAGAATGAACGATTCTCGACGTGCCTACCTCGAAGCGAAACAGGCATGAGAGAATGGCACGGCGAAGCGATGTGCGCAATTCGCGAGCCGTTATCGAATTCCATTCGTCAAGCAAACTTCGCAAATGCTAGCACCAAGATTTCGGGGGCCGCAGCGAATCGCTATTGCCCGAGTGTTTTTGGACTTCTACAAGTTGCTGGCAGAAAGGAATCTGCAATGGAAATTCTTATTGGCGTCATTTCGTTGGTCGTGGGCACGGCGGCGTTGTTCACTTCCCTTGTCGCTATTGCGGTCGGACTCACGGGCGGTGATGTGGCCAAGACGCTTGGGATTATTGAGGCTCAAGAACTGCCAGAAGTTAAGCGTAAGACAGCACGGTGCCTCATGCTCCTGGTCGCCTGGGGAAGCATGTCATTTCTGGCAACGATCCCCGTCGTGTTTTGGACCATTGTCCACATTGACGACAATCCTGTGACGCCGCCTTGGTGGTTCACGATCTGGATGCTCCTTGCCTTCATCACTGGCTGTTACGTTCTACAAATGGTGGGATTGCTGTTTAGGTTCGCCGGAATTCTTCGTGACCGAGACATGCTCAGCATGAAAGACTCCCTCCTATTTTTCTGGACGCTGTTCGGATTGGCCTTTCAGCGGGCTCGGCCCAACGACTAACGAATCTGAATGTGCCGTGCCGCATCTTCAGCATCAGTCTCGCGTGCGCGGTAATAGAGCTGCGTCGTACGAATATCGCTGTGACCTGCGAGCGCTTGAACTTGTTCGATCTTCGCACCGTGTTCCAAGGCGTTCGTGAGTGCCGTCTTGCGCAGCGTATGCACGCCGAGTCCGCGGCGGCCAAGGCGGTCGGGGTTGATGCCGACTTCGCGGCAGTACTGCTTCACAATTTGAAGCATGGCTCGGCGGGTAAGGTGCCGTGGCTCGAATGATTTGCGGTCCTTGGCGAGCGGCCGAAAGAGTGGTCCTTCCAAATCATGGCTGATGCCGGACCACTCAACGTAGCGAAGCAAGGCATCGGCGGATTGCAGCAACGCTTTTCGCTGGCGCTTGCCTCCCTTCTCGCGAACTACGAGATACCAGTGCGTATCGGTCTTCTCAATGTCGCCGACTTTCGCATTCACGAGCGCACTCACGCGGCACGCAGTCACGAAGAAGGTGAAGAGTAGAGCGTAGTCGCGAACACCGCGGGGAGTGTTCTCATCCGGAGCGTGCAATAGTCGCCGCGCCTCGGCCTCAGAAAGTGCGGGCGTGAGGTTCTTCTCCACTCGCGGCGCTTCCACCGCCTGAATATCTCCGACCGTTTCCCAGTCAATCAAGCCCCGTTTTCCAAACTGTGCATAGGTGCCACGGATCACTGAAAGAGCCCGGCTGATTGTGGTTGCGGCGGCATTTCCTTGGCTTCGCAGAGCCTCTTTATAAATGCGGACGTGGTCGCCGGTGACGCGGAGCGGGTCGATGCCCTGTTTGCGTAAGTGCGTGACGAAGCGTGCCAGGTCGGATGCATACGCTTTGCGCGAGTGGGGACTGACCAGTCGATCACAGACCCATGGCACCAACGCTGCGGCCGGTTCCTTTCGCCCGACGGCCGGCAAGAGTTTCGAGAGGAACGATTCGACGCGTCCTTCACTTGACAGGTCACGCGGGATGGCGGGAAGTTGCGGGCGTCGGTTGACCGACACGGCTTTTTCGTTCGCTGTTATCTTTCGGCCGGTGATGGGTGGGCGGCGGCGGGGCATACCAATAAAGACTACGCATAAAGCATATTATGAGAAGTGAATATCGGGTGACAGCGATAGCCCTTGTCCGATCGTTAAATCTCTGGCAGAACACATATTGAGGAAGACTGCGGGGCCGGAAACTAGACACTCGGCAGCTTCTCTGTTCAAACAGCAATTGATTGCGCGACGCAACCTCCTTCGGTACGGTTTTGCCGGCTGGAACTTCTCCAGCCTGTGTTCCTTCCTAGAGTGAGGTGTCCCATGGCGAAAAATCGCCAACGCTCGGCTGCGACTCAGCCGGAATCCCCGCCAACCGAAAGTTCGTCCAACGCAGAAAGCCATGCTCCGCCAATCTGGTCGCGACGCATGTGGACTGCGAACGGAACAATCGAAGTGGCGATCTTCAGCCGCGAAGTGGCCACGGATCAAGGTTCGTTCCCAGCCTACAACGTGACCGCGAAGCGGACCTATAAGAAGAACAACGCCTACCGGACGGCGGTCGGCTTTCGCAGCGACGATGTCCCTACCCTGATTCAGTTGTTGAGCCAGGCATACGGATACATCGCACACCTGCAAAACAGCGCCGAAGCGAAGTGAACCTCGCATGCACTAGGCAGGAAGCCAGCCCCAATTCGTTGAATTGGGGCTTGTGCGATACCCGCTCTGCACGAGGAATTACGGCTGCCGCCAGTCAGTGAGTTGCAATCCCGGAATCCACGCAAAGTGACCGGTATTGCCTGTCACCAACACTCGCCCGCTTTCTAAGGCAGTCGCAGCGATCATGAGGTCCGCATCACCGCAGGGATGACCGCCCCGTCGGGCGGCGACCCACAGGGCAGCCGTTTGATCGAGAATCGATTCCGTAATCGGCAAGACGGTGGAGTGCTGCGAGAACAACGCAAACCGTTGAGCCTGCACCAAGGCATTCTTTTCTTTGATCCCGCGAAGAATTTCGTAGCGTGAGATTGCCGAGAATGTAAAGCCGGCATGCTGCTGCAAATAAGCGGCCGCATGCTGAGCCACTACTGCATTTTTCTGCTTCAGCAATTCAATCAGCGTGTCGGTGTCGAGCAGCGCAGCATCCATGCGTTACTCGAAGGTCCGGGAAAGGTCGGCTCGCGTCAACGCGATCTTCTCGATGTCGGCGACTTCCTGATCGCTCAAGCCATCGAACACGTTACACCAACCGGGGAGTTTTCCATCCGCCGCGACTTGAGGTTCGGCCTGGAGATTGACTTCGGTGACCGAAATCATGATGGTCTGATTTTCCGCTAACTGCCGACCAATGACGTGCTCAAGCGCACGACGGTCGTCGCTGCCGATGTCTTTCACGTTGCGGGTAATCGTCTCCATATGGTTATTGTACGTCAAAACTCACTCCAACGGCAATTCGGAATCCCAGAGGACGGCCCCTGACACGGACTTGGATTACGTTTTCGGCCGCAAAAAGCAGATTTAGGGAACGAGCGAAACCCCTGCTCCGAAGAACAGGGGTGGGCTGCCGGCGAGCAATCGCGTGCCTTGTCTTGGCTACGACTTTCGGCGGCTACGACGTTTTCGCACGCGTGAAACATCGCTCTTGGCCATGTAGCACACGAACTGCGCGATGGCCTTGTGCCAGCCACGGGGAAGGTCGTCACGATCGACGGTTTTGGGTGGGCCGCCGCGTCGCTCAAGCCATTGCAGCAGTGCTTCGGCCAACTCTTCCATACGGTCGAAATCGCGTTCGACACTCGCCTCCAGCAGTTGATTCCAGGTCGCTTGCGGGTCCATCGGGAGCCTCCGGTGTAGCCTGAGTAACGGTAAGGATCGCTCGCCAGTTGCGAGACTTCGTTCACAGAACGAAGTGAGGCGATGCTGCCCGAGGGAAGCGTCGCCGCGCAAGGACTCAGAAGAACCGCAGCTGCTTCGACGGGCCGGTCGGTTTGATCGTCGGCGTTACGGCGTCTGGCACTTGTGGCTGCTTGGTCTCGTTCGGTTCGGTAGGTATTGCTGCCGCAGGCGTCTCCGGTCGCGGGCTTTCCGCCAACGGCACTTCGCGCACGAATCCTCGTCCGTTGAATCCCGTGCGGTAGATGAGCTTCTGTTCTTCCCGGAGACTGTCGCCCCAAATCACGTAGCCGTATCGGTTCCACAGTGCCAAGTTGATCGCGGTCATGCGGACACACCGCAAGTCGATGTCCTGGCCGACGAACTCCCAGTGCGGATTTCGCTCGGCAACGGAAAGCAGCATGCGGCCGCTCCCGCAGCACGGGTCGAGAACCCGCTTCGACTCGCCGGATTCCGATTCAGCCTGGGCCAACGTCATTTCGGCCATCAGCTGCGTGATGGTTTCGGGCGTGTAGAACTGTCCCGCTTCGCCGTAGGTGATTGCTCCTTGAAAGAGGTCGCCGAGAATGTCCTTGCGCGTCTCCTCAATGGTGTCCACCAGCTGCCCGAAGAGTTGTGCCAGCCGGTCGCATCCGCGATTCCCTTGCTCGCCATCGGTATGCTTTTTCACGACTTGCAGATACTGCTCCTCCATCACTCCGCCCGAGAGCGAGCAGATGCTCATGTGCAGAAAGTCCTCGAAGGCCTGACCGCGACTCACGCCGGATCGGTGCGCAGCCGTGTCCAACGTCTTGAGCAGCGGTTCGGTTTCCCGGTAGGCGAACTGTTCTTTGGCCAGAACGAAAGGGGGTGATCGTTCGGACTTTAGCGCTTCAAGAAGCCATTTGGCAAGTATTATCTTCCTGAGTTTCGGCTGAGAGCCGAAGCATCTGCCGGTAGCGGCCGACTGTGCTGCCGACGGGAACTCTGCAGCACGGCGACGGAACGGTCGTCTTGAATATCCGGCGGGGGCAGAGTCGTCATCGAGAACGGCGGGCGGGGCAGTCCGTCCACAAGGAGCCTCGCATACGCCGTGTGCTTCGGCAGATTTGCCAAGTCCTGCGGCAGTAGTTGGCCGGGGGTAATCGCCATCGCGCGGGCCAGCCACTCGGCGTCTTCGCTTCCCACCGCAAACGAAATCATCGTGCCGATGTTCCCGGCAATCGCCGCGGCGGTGGATTCGTTGAGTTGCGCCAAGTACTGGTGACTCACCGTGAGATTCAAGCGGTACTTGCGCGCCTCGCTCAAGATCGTCTCAAACGAAGTGGTGACGAAGTTCTGAAACTCGTCGATGTACAAGTAGAAGTCGCGGCGGTCGGCCTCGGGAATAGCCGCGAGTGCCTTCTCCATGTACCGCGGCGTGCGATCATTCTGCGATGGAGCGGCAAAGAGGGCATACACCGGGGGAGGATACCAAAGGTTCCGATGAACTGAAAACCGCTCCCTTCAAGCGTGCGTTCACTCGTCCGGAGCGGCCCCTCGGTCTCGATTCCGGCCGCCTGTTTCCTCGTCCATCGGAGTAGGGCAGCGGCGTGATACCCGCTGCAAGTTGCCGGCAGAACACGGTGGGACTGACAGACTAGCAGAGGACAAGCTGCGGCTCGATGGGCTTTGGCAGGCGAACCGGTTGGCGACGAAACGCTGAGGTGGGATGAGTGTTGGCGAGGGCTTGCCAGTGCCCGTGATGATCGAGGAAGAGCGGCTCGCGAATCGCATCGGCCGTGGCCAGAAAACTCTCCTGGGTGGCGGCGTAGCAAAGGCGACGATCGGGATTTTTCGCCGTGGTTTTCGCGAGCGCCAGAATGTGATAGGCGCGTTCGATTGACCGCGTGAGAAACACAACTCGGTAGTACGGTCGCAGTCCACGTTCTCCGCCCGCCTTCCACTGCTGCCATACGCTGTCTTGGTACGCTTCGTAGCCAAGCAGTTTGTTGCGAATGCTCTGGCCATACGGTGAATCCACCGACTCGGTGCTGCGGTCGATTTCAAACAGCACGTTGAATACTCTACCGCTGGTGAGAAGCTGAAACGTGCAATCGGGCTGCTGGGAATACTGCCCGGCCGTGAGCGTCAGTTCTCCCTCCCGATGAAAACGGCTGACAGTGATTTTGGACTGGTGACTGGCGACGTAGGTGTGGACGATGACTTCGGCAAGCTCCAGCGTGTGCTGGAGCCGCGTCGGGGAAATGGGTCCGAACCAGTTTTTGTGCGGGACCGGATGGCCAGGCAGCACGGCCGTCATTCCCGCCACGGTCGCCTTGTAGTAGTTCATAAGTCCGCCGCCGGCTTGGGCGAGCGGGAAGGCTCGACAAAATCCACTGGCGGCGAGCGCCTGCAAGCGTTCGCGGGCTCGGCGTTCGTCGCGAAAGGCAGCCTCCGGAAACGAGCTACTCGCTTTCACGATGAGAGGCGTCGTGGCCGGCGTGCGCGAGAGTAGCTTCAAGAGCGCCTCGTCGCGAGGTGTCAGAGTGCGTGGGTTTGCCATTCCGATCCGGCACACGCTACATTTCTCGCCACTCAGTTCCTATTTTCCCAATGAACAATTCTGGTTATGTGAATGTCGACGCGCTACAGGCACAAACAAGCGTTGAAGCTGCTGCCGCACGCTGCGGTGTCTCGTTGGATACGAAGGGAACCGGCAAGGAAGTGCGAATCGATTGCTGCTTCGGGTGTGCCGGCGATCACGCGGGACGCAAAGAACTTTCGGTGAACACGGAAAATCCGCAGAAGGTATTTTGCTGCCATGCCTACGGCTGCCAGTTTCGCGGCAACCTGCTCACGCTGATGCATGGCTGGCTCACCGGTCAGCGACCCGCCGGGGAGAAGTTGAAGGGAGAGGAGTTCAACCGCGTAAAGAAACTGCTGCAAGCGCAAGGGTCCGTCGCTCCCACGCCAGCCAAGCCCCAAGTCCAGGCTGCGCCTGCGGCGGTCGCTGCCCCGGAGCGCAACATTCCCTTGGAAGATGCTGCAGAAGAGAAGGTCCGCGAACTGGCGACCATCGACCAAAAACTAGTCCGCGACATCGCCGCCATGAACCCGGCCGCGGCCGCCTACGTCCGCAAGCACCCCTCCCTTTCTTTCGAGTCGATGACCAAGTGGCGTTGCGGCTACATGCCGCAAGATGGAGGTGGCGACAAACGGGGCTGGAGCCTGCGCGGGCACATTCTCTACCCACTTTTGTCCGAAGAGGGGAAAGTCCTCTCGTGGATCGGTCGTGATCCGGCCTACGAAGAGAAGGAGCGTGCCTTCCAGTCCTTGGCCCCGGCGGAACGCGAGGACAAAGCGGCTCCCATGAAGCACAAACTTCCCAAGGGTTTTCACCGCGGACAGGAACTGTACGGTCAGCACGCCAGCCGCCTGAAAGAACCGGGCTACCGGGAATTCATCGCGGCCCACGGCATTGTCGTTGTGGAGGGGTTCAATGATGTCATCGGACTCGACAACATCAGCATTCCCGCCGTGGGGCTGATGAGCAACCGAATTACCGCCGAACAAGTGGAGAAGATCAAACGCTTCGCAGTCCAGCTTGCCTCCGGCAAGGTGCTGCTCATGCTCGACTGCGACTCGCACGGTGACGAAGGTGCAAAAGAAGCATTGTGGCTGCTTGCGCAGCAGAACCTCGACGTGCGTCTGGCGTGGTCCCACGCCATGCACGGCGGAGCGTATCGCGGAACCCAACCGGAACAACTGACGCGCGATACCTGGGACGACAAATTGCGCGGGGCGCTGCGACCCTAAATGGCAAGGAGCATCCGCTCCGGCGGTGCTGCCGAGTGGATGCCGGCGTCCGCCGTGCCTGCGGGCACGGACGCACCGGACGCCGGCGTAGCAAGTAGTCTCCGTGGCCGCGCCGACTCGGCGCAGCGTCGTTCGCCTCCGGCGTTGTACGCCGCAGGGCGTGTAGTGCGGCCCCACGTCGCGGCCCCGAAGGCGGCAGCGACCCCCGGCGCGAAGCGGCGTAGCTCCGAGGAACGAGGGCAGCCTGTCGCAGCGCCGGGGGTCGCGGGCGCTAGCCCTCGCGACGTGGCGGCCCTCTTCGTGTCGTTCTCCGGGCTTTCCCAAGCCCCGTTGTCGGTCGAACTCCATTCGCCGGTCGTTCGCCTCCCGCTCGCCTCTGGCGGCGTTCGTGGAGCGCCCCTTTGGCGGCAGCTTGGAACATTCACGGAACACAGTTCTCGTATTCTGCAAACAGGTACGGCACAACAAGCAGATTTTTCGTCGAGTGGTGTACCGTGCGTTACGCTTTTTTCATTCGGGAGGTGTACTCGGCATTACGAATTGCCCTCCACCTGGTGTACTCCGCATTACGTTTCTGGCTGAGTTGCTCCGCGCAATTTTGGGAGTAGTTGGCTTTACGAAGCTGAAAACGTCCCTTCAACTCCTCCGGCAAAGCGGTGCGCCAAAGATATTGGTTCAAAGATATATTGTTAAACAAAGCCGACTGCTTTTGAAAAGAACGAAAGACGGACGACAACGGTCGCCGGCGGAGCGGCGACAGGGACAACTTAGAAGGAAGACGCATTGCGAAATTCGGGATGCTCCTGACGGAACCGGGCTCGCAAGTTCGTGCGGGCGATATGCTCCGCGCTTTCGCGCGCTTGCGATTCGTTCATGCCCTGCGTTTGCAGGTCGGCGAACAGGCGTTGCATGACCCGCTCGAAGGCGTCGCGAGCATCCGCGGCGAGATAGGCGTTGAACGCCGCCTCCTCGGACTGGCGAGTCGTGTGTTCACGGGACTCGCGATATTGCGACTGGCGTTCGCGTTCCTCCTGGTGACGAAGTTCACGCCACCAATCGGGCGAGGTGCGCGTGCCGGCATGGGCCGCTTTGACGTTGTCCAAGAAATACGCCGCGGCCGATTTGGAGAAGAACTCTTCCCCGTTACGTTCGCGGGCGGCGAGCGTGATGTCCGCCCATTCCGACAGAATACGTTCCGGGTACTGCGACAGAATGCGAATGATCGCCGCTTCGTCGAAGCCAATCGCTCGCAGCGGATCGAGCAGGGGTGAGTCGGGCGGCGTCGCCGCTTTCTTCGTGTGAAACGGTTTCTCGAAGTAGTTCCCACGATGGAAGCGAACCAAGTAGTTGCCGGGGGCGAGTTTGGTCACAAGTCCCTTGGGCGTTTCGATGCCCGCCGGAAGGGCGAGGATCTGATGATCGAGCAGAACCTGCGTGCAGTGCATGACTTTCTGCATCAGGTTCTTGGTCTCCAAGTGGGAGGCGAAGCCGAGAGTGCTCACCGCCAAGGTTCGCAGGTCAAACGGCGGGGAGTGTTCGTTGCGCCAGAACACTTTCTGGAGCAGGAGAAAGAGTCGTCGGCTCGCGAAGTCCAGTTGCCGGTACATGTCGAGGTCGAACCGCAGCGTGCTCTTGGCAGCCAGGCAGAACTCGAAGAACTGCTGGTCCCAATAAAAACGCCAGGCACGGGATGAGGTCGCGTCCACGGGCAAGCTGTACTTGAGGAGACCAAACGCCACGTCGCGATGTTCGCCGCGGACGGGGTCGTAGAAGGCGGTGTTCTCGTACACGACGCGAGCCAGGCGGCGGATGGTGTCCCGGAAGAGCTGGTACTGCTTCCCTCCCTTGTGGTCGTTGTCCTGAATCACTCCCAGCATGCGCAGGCAGTAATGCGGGGTTGCCATGAACTCTGCCTGCGGCTCCGGCCGCGATAGCGTGAGCGAGAGAAGTCCCCACAAGGTCAGTTCGTCGGCGGGGGAGAGTCCCTGCGGTCCAAAGACCGTCACGCTCGCCTGCTTCGTGTGGTGGTTCTTGTCGGTGTAGGAATACGAAACGCGGTGCTGCAATCCCGGCTGCAGGGAGGTTGCCGTATCGAGCGGGCAGAGACTGTGCTCGACCAACGACAACTGGGCACGAGCCAGATACAAGCGGCTCTGCTTCCGTTTCGGGCCGGTGCTCTCGGGCGGCGTCAACATGCGAACAGGTTGGCATCGAGTATAGGCGCGGCTCCCCTCTCTCTCCGCGTGAAACGCGTTGACAAAGTCGGGCTGCGGTTAGCCCGTAGCGTCCGGAGCAGTTGCGCCGAGCAACTTTTGCAATTCTCCGCTACCATATGCGCAAAACGGCGATTTAACTCGTGCGTCCCTCGACCATCTGCCGGACCTTGTCCAAAACCTCCAGCACGTCGGCGTCGGAAACCTCTTTCCGGCGGAAAGTGATCGCGACGGTTGCTCCCGGAACAGCGAAGCGGCGGACGGTTCCGCCGGTGTAGTTCGGCTGGTTCGCACGCTTGCTGCCGGCTTTTCGAGTCGCCGATCGCTCGGCTTCAACGGCGGTCAGCTTCGACTCTCGGACTTCGACAATGAATGCTTCTTGTTGATCTTCGGGGATACGGGCGATGGCTTGCAGGTGGCGTTTGCTCAGTTTGCCGGTCGTATCCTGCCGCAGTCGTTCCTGCAGCTCCGGCTTGATCTTTTCCAGCGACAAGAGTCGCGAGACTTCGCTCTTCGGTTTGCCGGTGAGCTGCGCAATCTCTTCTTGGGTCATGCTGTGGGCATCGCGGAGCGCGACGAGGGCATCGTGCAACTCATAGGCGTTCAGGTCGGCACGCTGCCAGTTCTCCACAAGCTGGTCGACGATGATCGCTTTGCGCACCACGGGGAGTGGCTGCGTGATGTCATCGACGATGCACGGGATGGCAGGGAGTCCTGCAAGCTGCGACGCTCGGAAGCGACGCTCACCGCTGACAATCTGGTAAATCTTGTCTTGGGCGTGGTAGAAGACGCGGATGGGTTGGCGTACTCCCCTCTCACGGATCGATGCGGAGAGTTCTTGCAGCTTCTCCTCGTCAAACTCACGACGCGGCTGTTCGGGGTCCGGGCGGATGCGCGTGAGGACAATGCTAAACGCTCCGCGCAGGCGCGTGCGGCCTTCTTGTTCCGGGTCCGTTCCCCCTTCGCTACGCAGCGACAGGTTGATTTTGCGTTCGAGCGTCCTCGCGAACGCTTGGCTCGCTGCCCCCTCCGAGTTCCGCAAGGCGTCGCTGGACTTCGTCGAAGAATCGGCGGGCGAGTCCGGCGCTGGCGCTATTGGGGGCGTGCTCGGTGATGAGGACGGCGTCGGTAACGGCACGCTCGAAGTCTGACGTATCTTTAATGACTTCGTCAAACACGCCGAATTCGAAGGCCTTGCGCAGCTCCCGCTGGTACGTTCGCTGGTACACCCGCGTCGCCTTGAAACGAGATACCAAGTAGCCGAGTATTCGGAGCTTGGCGTTGAAATTCTCCTGCACGTACTCCACTGCTTTGGCCACTTGCACTATGCCTTGCGCGCCCCAATCGGCGGCCTCTAGTGGGACGATCACTGCGTCACTGGCGGTGAGTGCGGCAAATGAAACCAAGCTGAGCCGCGGCGGGCAATCGATGACGATGAAGTCGTACTTCTTTCTGGCCGCGTTCACCGCATCGACCAGCGACAATTCCAATTCCGCTTCTTCCCACGCACGCTGATCGGCCAAGTCGAATTGCCGCAGCGTCGGCCCGGCCGGCACGATGTCGATGGTCGGGTAGCGCGTGGGATAGATGAGCGGGAAGATGTCGCCGTCCGACGCCGGATTCAGCAGCTGCTCGATGCCCGGTGCGTCGCCGCGGTCGGGCACAAAGCTGTTGGAGAGGTTGCCTTGTGCGTCAGTGTCGATGCAGAGCATCCGCAGGTTGCGTTCGTGGCAAATCGAAGCCAAAAGCCACACCGTATGTGTCTTTCCCACGCCGCCTTTGAGGTTGAGAACCGTAATGACACGGCCCTGTGGCTGCTCATTCATGCGGATGCGAGTGTAACACAGTTTCCCGGAAGCTCCGCCATTTTGGAAACACCCACAAACTGAATACCGGCAAGTAGTGTGGGGCTGTTGCCTTGCCAACTTTCAGTGAAAGTTGTAATTGCGGCCGTGATTGCATTAATTCTTTGGTAATAAGGGCTTGGCGCACGATAGCGGCCACCCGAGACGCTAGCATTCGTGTTGCATGCAGGGCGTTGATTTGTTCTATTGGGGGGAGGAGAAGACGGCATAGACCTTTTAAGACTGAGGTGATTATAACCACATGACGCGGCCACAACGTATTCGCGGCGGAGCCGCCCGGACTTCGACGAAGTCCCAACCCTCCGGCCGCTCGGTGAATGGACAAACATCTGGGAATGGAAGCCCAATAGCGGCAGTTGCGCAACCGGCTCCGACTGTGACGCCGCACAAAGCGAACGGCAAACTGCTCCTGGCACAACCGATAGACTTTTGGCACAAGCTAGGAATTTTTCCAGAAGCGCTCGCCCCGCTCGGTCGGCTGCAGAATCTGGTCAATGATGCCCGTGCGACGCTTGCGGGGCTCGGCGTCGGCAATTTGCGACTGTTGTGCGAGCAAGCCAAAGTACCGATGCCCGATGGCGCGTCGGATCGAACTCTCGCCGGCTTGTTACTTTCAGAGTCCGACCCGGCAACGCTTGTGCATTTGCGTGAGTTCCTCCGAAGACGAACTGAAGCTATTGAAACGGTGTACGGCCAGGCGTTTCGCGGTCGGCAACGGACTGCCTTTGAGGCAGCACTTAAAGAACTGTCCCCGAAGCGTCCGGAGAATCTCAAACCGCTTACAAAACTGCTGCTGCTTTATAGAAGTAATCCCACACACTTGGGCGAGGTGTTCGCTCAAACTCTTTGGCAGTCGCGACCAACCTCCTTTGAGTTTGAATGCAGCAATCCGCTTCCTACTGTCGCCCAGCGCACTATTCTCAAGCATATTGCGGAATTGACCACTGCCATTTCCAAGGCAATTGGTGGGCGTGGTGTGCAGTTCACCGGATCGCGTAAGACCTGCGAAGGAATTACGGTATTCACATTTTTTCGGGAATACACGCCGGTTGTCCGACCAGACTTCCGCGCAGCTTATAATGTGCATCACGGTTGCGGCTTGGTGCTGTTTGGAATTGACCGCGAGCAGCGCCGCATTTTTGTAAAGTCGGGCAACCGCGCCGTCGCCCATGCACTGGGAGTGTTCCTCAAGGCCCGATTCAGCGTTGAGCTTTCTCTGCGGCACGACGAGGTTTTCTCGGAGTACACGACGGAGGCGCTCCGCGATCAGGTTTTGGGTGGCTATCCTGCCGGGAAGGGCATCGAGATTGTGTCGGTGAGCTTCGCCCGCTGCGGGTTCGGCAATCATGGCGGAATTACCCTCAATCAGCCGTTTCTTCAGCCGTCGATTCGTACGGAACTAGAGTTTCTAAGACAAAACGACCTGATTGAGATTCACGGGCCGGCCGATATTTCCGCATTGACGGTCACCTTCGGCGGACGATCCATTCGGGTAACGTCGGCGGTCCTTGATGGCGGTGCTGTTCGCTTCTCCTATGACAATTCGGGGTGGGACACGGCGAGCCAAGATGAGTTCGACCGGGCATTTTTTCAGGCGATGGGCGTTCCGCTCAACCGGCTACTGCATCCCGCGAAGGCGTCTCTCGGATCGATGGGCATGTATGCGTACCTTCTTGGAATCGCAAACGAAGACCAGGTTCAGCCCTATCACGAAGACTCGCTGCATCTGCTGCTGGAGCGCGGCATCATCGTCAAGCAGCCAATTGAGGCACGCGCCTGCACGTTCAATCTTTGCAGCGAACGACATTCGCCGGTGACGGATCCAACGCGGGTAAACTGCGCGAAATGTGACCGGGAACTGCAAGACTGGAAGGTGAACCGTTTGGAAGGCAATCCTGAGCGGATTGCCAGTGTAGTTGCGAATATTTTCGACGATGCCGACGACTGGAAGTTCAACGGGCAGACGAGCGAACTCGACAAGCAGCCGTATTATGAATTGCATCGCCGCCGTCCGGATGGACGTGAGGACACGCTTTGTATGCTGATTGCTGATCGCCCCGCTCAGCGATCCCGACGTGTTTTTGAGCGCACTGGACTGCCGCTCCTGTTCGTTCAGACACAGACAGACGCTCGGCACGTTTACGTGGATGATGACGGTATCGGGCATGTGAGCCTGTCTTACTTGCTCTCGGCACAGGAAACCGAAGCAACACGGCAAGATTGCAAGGAACTCTGTCAATCGACGCTCCGGCGACTTCTGCGGAACCACGAAGAGCGGTTGCTCAAGGCTGCCCGACTTTCCTACGATCGGCTGCATGACGCGACTGCCAAGCTTACCGGCGACGATTATGAAGTTGACGTGTTCAACCTGCTGCGGAGCCTGTTCCCCTATTCCTACAAGCTGGCGAAGAAAGGCAACATCGAACCGGATGGGTACGTGTGCATCCCGCATTACCAATCCAATTCGATTGAGGAAGTCGGTTCGTGGAACTGGAGCTACGATTCGAAGTACTCCATGCGAGCGAAAGGCTACAAGTTCGGCATTGAGGAGGCGCGAAAGGTCGTCAATTATGTCAAGAAGTTGCGGCGAAACCGGACGGCGGTATTCGGGGAGAAGCAACGGCCCCGTGGCCATGTGATTATCTCGAATAACCTTGCTGAGGGTCGGATCAAACGAGCCGCTGAATTCATCTTCGGTCCGGATGGCGTCGGCGAGCAGCATCGGGAAATGCGTCTGCTTCTGATGCGGGGCCGTTTCCTGCACACGCTTTACGAGCGGGTCCGCGATAACTACGAAGCAATCCAGCGGCGGCGTGCTTTTTTTGGCGACGAGGTGGTGAGTCTTTTGCAATCCGCGCCTGTTGGCGGCTACAAGGTACTCGATGGCGATGATGCGGAGGCGTTGATCGCGAAAGTACTGAAACAACGCGAAATCGAGCAGAACATTGACCCCAAAGTTCTGGCGGAGTCGCTGGTTGAATAGGGTCGAAGCGGCGCATGAAAATAACCCCCGACAGCGAACCATCGGGGGCGGCGGTCGTTTCTAGTGACCGCATTCGAAACATGGGAGTCGCTTGGTTTGTTTTTCGGAACGCGGCACTGATTGCCAGTTGCCGTTCCAACCGTCAATCATGTGGTGATGTTCGCCATTCTTGAATTCTGCACGGACCTTTTCCTTCGCTTCTTCAGATGAATTGGCCCGAACAATGGATTCGCGTTCAATGATCTCGATATAAGTGACTCGGAAGCGGTTCATAGAATGAGTGAGGAGTGGAATAAAAGAGCCGGGAATTGGCCGTCCCGGCGCGGCTCACGGCTAGTAGTCCGATGGCAGTAGCGCCGTGATGGCTCCGCCTTCGCCGTCTTCGATGAACCAGAGCGGTTCGGGGCGTCCCTTGGCGGCGAATACCTGGAGGTAGTCGAGCCCCTTGTGGATGATGGCTAGTGCCTGAAGCTCATTCAGACCAAAGAGGATGTCTTCGCCGTGCATTTCGACGGCGGCCCTCGTCGCGACAAACGGTTTTGCCGGACTCGGCCTGAACATACAGTTCGACTGTGGTGAATCGAGAGGAACCTCCTGGGGCTTCAGTTCAAGAGAAGACATGGGAAATGGTGGAATGGAAGTAGAAAGGACGGGGCAGAAGCCGAAGCCCCTGCCCCGCTCCGGGCGTTAGAGAGAACAATTCGCTTCACAGGCCCAGACCTTGTCCGTGTGATCCCACGTTCGTGGTGCTCCGCATCGGCAAGATTGTTGTCGGTCGATGATGGTTTGTATTTTTGGCAACTCGCGGGCAAGCGCGTCGTTGATGTAGTCGATCAACGCTGGGTCCCGGGGCAAAGCGAGATCATTCGTCGGGTCGGAATGACCTGGAAAGTCCCTGGCGATCATCGCTTTGACTTTTGGTAACTTCTCTGCGAGTGTTTGATTAATTAAGTCGATCGTGCGATGGTCGAGTGATAAGGTGAAGTCCATTTGGATTGGGGGAAGAGAATCAGAGCTAAGAAGGCTGGTTCGCTTTCCTCATGGTGGCGCTCTTGGCATGACAAGTGTGGGTAAGAAGTAGAGGTGCTGGAGATTGCTCCGCAGCAAGCCAAAAAACAGCACGGCACAGCCCGCGCCAAGAGAAGCGAGCGGGAGCGGCGCTAGCCGCGTAGCGATCCCGCAGGTTTGCAGCCCCTTCCGCTGCAAATCAAAAAATGGGGCGTCGGCAAACCTCTTGCGCGGTCGCTCCGCGAGCGCCTCTTGTGCGCATAGGGCGAGCACGTGCTACGCTCAAAAGGCTGCGAGCAAACAACTCCCTCGGGCTATTTGCGTCGAAACGGTGTGGGCTGGTCCGAACAACGACTTTTCAGCGAGCATGAAAAAAGGGCGACACCCTCGCGGATGCCGCCCTGATCCATTTCCTACATTTTTATCGTGTCCATGAAGTTGCAGACGTTCCGATATTCCTGCAAGCGACTGTCCTCGAAGTACCATTTGTTGCCGATCTTCAGGATGGGCAAAACGCGCGGCGTGTTGAGCGGATCGCGTTCGTGTTCTCGGCGTGCCTTCATCCAGTTTTTGACGGTGACGGGGATGGCCATGGGAAAGTGTTGGGAGGAAGTAAAGCGGTGGCGGATTGCTCCGCAGCCGCTGTTGGCCTAGCGGCGAAACGCAAGGTGGAGTCGCCGGTGCGAACAACCTTGCGGAGCCGCTACGATGGGAAGGCTGCGAGCAATCAACTCCATTTCGTTACCGAGTTTAGAGCGGACGCTCTGAACGGCAAACCGCATCTGTGACAAACAGTGACCTAGGCTTAAACCTTCGGTGCTGGGTGTCTCCCCGAAACTCGTCACAGATGCGTCACAGATGCGTCACAGAACCGATTGCAAAGCCTGCAAAAACGTGGAGAATATGGAAATCGTGGAACGACCCCGAGAGGCGTCCCATGTGACGAAAATGGCTGAAAAACAGGGGTTTTTCGAGCAAACAGCCTGAGGTTTGAGTAGAGACCTACGGAACCGAAGGTTACTGGTTCGAATCCAGTTGGGTGTACTTATTCTTTGCAGGGCAAGGACTTGCGATTAGTCGTCTGCCTGCAAAAGACACTCTTGTCTCCGCAGGAACCCTGACTCCAAATCTACGAACTGGGGCAGTTGGCCGCTTCTTCGGGCGGCAACCCTGCTCGCTTCGCTTGCGAGTAACGCCTCGTTTGCTTGATTCAAGCTCGCGTGTTTGTCGACAAACCTTATTGGCTATCTGCCGGCGGATAGCGGCGGTTGGTCGAGCCAGATACAAAAGCTAAACGGTGAACCGCCTTTGGCCTCGGTCGCGAACAGAGTGATCGCGGACGATGCCTGTCGTACCACTGGCTTGTCGCCAATCTCTTCGGAACCACTCGCCGTTCTACCCAGCAAGAGAGAAGCCAATTCCGCGTCGATCGCGATGATCTGCGTGTTCCCTGGCAACTCGATCTTCAACGTGCCGCGACTCGGGGCGGCTTCGTTGAGTTCAACTCGAATAGCAATCGAAGTCTCGTGGGTCGCTGGATCGGGTTTGAGTGGAAAAGATCGAACGGTGGGGGATCTGGGATCTCGAATGGCTGCAATCGAGCCCGATCCCCAGTTCACATAGAGTTGCTTCTCGACCGTGCTCGGTATGCGAATCGTCCAGCGCTTTGTTTGTTTGTCGCTCGACGGAAGCCTCCGAGCCGCGAGGTGGTTCGTGTCATCGACCGGGATCAACTCCAGTCGTTGTCGCAGCGCGGCGAGTTCCGCATTCGCTCGTGACAGTCTCAACGATGTGATCACATGGGAAGATCCAATCGCGAAGCAAGTGACGCACACTAAGAGCTCACGCAGCGATACGTTTCGAACCAGACGTTTCATGGGCAGCCCAGGCGGATGGGAAACACTAAAACACGGACGAGGATCAGATGTGAAAAAAGCCTCGACTATTTTACAGAAACCAAATCTGGACAGACTGACTCAATCAGTGAAGATCAGTGGCGATTAGTGTTCCCTATTCCTGTACGCAAGTCAGGGCGAGTAGTGGGAACACTGATCTTCACTGATCTTCACTAATGCAGTTCACTTCTCAGGGGTGGAATTAGTTTCCCCGGGATACTCGATTTCGCGCACCAAGACGGGCGATGCTTGCGAGCGGTCCCAGATACGATATGTGCCCTTGCCTTGTTTGATGTTCGAGGTTCCCAGGAGTTTTCCTTGCCGATTGTAGAAACGGCATTCACCGTCGATTTGTCCGGCTCGATAGGGGATCTCGACTAAGAGTGTGCCGTTTTCGGACCAGCGTCGGACTTTGCCATGGGGTTTGCCGTCCCGCAGAGGAATATCCACCATCGCCGCCAAGATCGGCTGGCCTTCCGATGCCTTCTGCCCTGGTTGTCCGTAGTAGAACACGATCCGGTCGCTGAATTCAGCACGCACTCGTAGGCCAATGCAGTCGTAGCTTAGCAAGCATTCCTCGTCCCAAAGGATGGGATAATCCAACAGACGCTCGCGCGGCACACTTTCGATGTTCTGGACTGGCTTCTCTTGGGGCGTCTTCGGTGCGGCCTCCGTTTGTTGGTTCAGATAGGCGTCGCCGCCAGCAGCAAACGCGACCGTGGCGCCAATCTGGCAACCGAAAAGTACAGCAGCAAGCCACAAGTGACGGTTCATTGGATACCTCGATAAAGGAGTTGCTTCGTGGGGCAGGTTTTCAACCTGCCCGGCGGGCGAATAACTTGTGCTGGGCAGGTTGAAAACCTGCCTCACCTGTTGCAGGCCGGTTGGTTGACGCGTGGGAGTTGCTTCGTGGGGTAGGTTTTTAACCTGCCCGGCGAGCGAATAACTTGTGCTGGGCAGGTTGAAAACCTGCCCCACTTGTTGCAGGCCGGTTGGTTGACGCGTGGGAGTTGCTTCGTGGGGTAGGTTTTTAACCTGCCTGGCGAGCGTGTAGCCGCTGCCGGGCAGGTTGAAAACCTGCCCCACGGGGCGCGTAACTTGTGCCGGGCAGGTTGCAAACCTGCCCCACGGGTCAATTACCGTCTATCTCCTGAGCGGCCGCTTCTTGTTCGGGTGTGTATGTCACGTCGTCTGCGTCCATGGGGATGTACGGCTTCCAGCCTCGCCATTGATGGTACAGAGTCATCGCTTCATTCCAGGAGGCGGCGTCGACCGACCAAACAATCGTCGCGCCCGGCTCCAGTTGCTTGGCCGCCGAGCGGTTGATGACGGGGAAGAAACTGCCATCGCTCCACGCTTGATGTAGCATGCTACTTCTCCAGTAAATCACTTGACTCGGTGCTTGATCTCTCCGCTCGCATCGGAGGCAGCGTGATGGCTCGCTCTTCGCTTGTTATCGTGATGTCCGGCGACCCAAGCGTCACTTCGTAAACAAGGCACACTGGTTTCTCGACTTTGAAGCCTGTCTTACGTTGCACAATCGACTTGTCGGTCAATTGCCAAGCGAGCTGATATTCGCCAACGGGTGGACTTGCTAGATAAGCACCGGGACGAATCTCGGTGAAACCGATGGCCGTTTCGGAGCGAGATGTGAGTGTGAGCTTCACGGGGGAGAGGACGCTGCCGGACGTCGAGCGGAGAGTCACAAGAACAAGGGGCGCCTTGTTCACCATCGCGAACCACTTTTGGTCGTCGATATTAGTCTGGACCGGAAGTAGCCAAGATGAGTCAAGCTTCTCACTGGACTCGCGGATTTGACTTTCCGTTTGCTTCAGGAATTGCTCGAGTCGCTTCTCCTCTTTGGTGATCTCGTCGAGTTCCACTGCTTGTGGATCGAGTAAAATGATTCGAGTCTTACGACGATGTTCCAGCAGGGCTGTTTTGCCTTGCAAATGCTCTTGAAGCAACACGGCAAGATGAGCCCTGGACACTCTCGCTTCCAATTCGGCCAGCAGTACCTCCGCCGGTCGATTCAGGTTTCCAAATTGTGCTTGGGTCTGTTCTTCGTTCAGGTAGTCCTGACTTAAGGTGGGTTCGGGACTGATGAATGCAATTGCCAGAGTGATGATCAGTGGAATGTATGATCTCATGACGCTATCTCGCTCCAATAAAAACTTCCATGTTGGCCGGCATTACTGTCTAGATAGGTTGAGACCCTGCGGCTCAACCACCACGAGGGCAACGAAATACGGCCGCCATTGCCACGCCACCGGACTCAGAGGAGTTTCCTTCCATCCCTGCTCGTTCGCTGCTTTCATGACAGCGGGCGCAACACCAATCATCTCGCCCAACTCGAATCCTTTGAGTTTGCAGCGCTGCTTGGGTGGAATACTCAGGCTGGCCGGCTGTAGGTTATGGTTCACAATAACAGCGCCGCGAATCAGAAGCGGAATTGGCTTGGCGAGTTTCTGGCCATTGACGGTATCGACAAGAAGTGTGCCGGATTCGGTCTTGAGGCCTTCGGAGAGAACTCCCTCAATGGTCTGATACTCTCCGAGTTTGTCACTCAGTAAGCCGCCTGGTTGCAGTGGTCGGACGTGGTCCGATCGCGGCGTGTGTGCTTCGGTTGACTGGGCAAGTATCGCTGGAATCTCCGTGGCGCCGACCAACGCGACCATCCAGAGAACTCCCAGAGAAACGGACTTCTTCATCGCTGGGCAACCTTCGTTGTTAGTTGTGGCAAAGCGGCTAGTCTTCTGCGCTAGGAGTCTGAGGATATAACACTGCTCCAGGAAGATAGCCGTTGTCGAACACCGGATCTTGCAACTCGGTGAAATACAACTCACGCTGTTCCTCGGTCAGTACGGCCAGGCTATCGTCGAAGACATGCTGATACGAGTCGGTGCCGTCAGCCAGCCAGCCGTTGTTCTTCCGAACTTCGTCTTCAAACTTCCGCCAGACTTCTTCGATCTTCCGCTGCTGGCGAGATTCTAGCCGCAGTTGATCGTGAGTCGCTTGCGCTCGCAGTCTGGTGGCGTTGATGGCCAGCCAAATCTCTTTTCGCAATTGCTGATCTTGTTCGGTAGTCAAAAGATCCTGGATTGCCGACTGAGCTCGCTTCTCCTCGATCGCGCGGTTCATTGGCGTGGCATCGCGCACGAGTTTCTGGGAAATCTCGTGCATGCATTGTAGTTGCTCGGTGGTGATTCGATGCCACTGAGCTAACCGCGGCTCCACCGCTCGCCCAATATAGACCTGCCGCCAATTGATCGTGGGCAAAGCGAGCGCAATCTGAACTTGTGGCGTTGATAGGTGGGGCAGGTTTTCAACCTGCCCAGCGGAAGCAGCGATGTCGCCGACGCTAAAGCTCTCGCGCAAGCGACTCCGCTGAGCGGTTCCTTGATTACTTTGGCTCAATTGCACGTTGTCACTCTCACGGCCCCCGTCCCGCGATGAAAGACTGATCACCAAGCAGACGAGCCCCACGAGGCCAATCGCCGCCGCTCCGCTCACCGCGATCCAGCGGCCGATCTTTCTTCGCTCGCCGCGAGAGTGCGTGCTGAAAAGCTGATGCGGCAATGGAGTCGCCGTCGGTTGTTGGACATGGGCCAGACATGACTCGAGTAACACGGCGACTTCGGCGGCCGAAGACCAGCGATCACCGGGCGACTTGGCCATCAAGCGAGCGATCAGTTGACACAACCACTCGGGAATCTCGGGGTTGACCTCGCGAATGGGGCGAGGTTCCTCGTCGGTGATCTGCCGCATGACGGCATAACTATTCGCGGCGCGAAAAGGGGGACGAGCGGTGCACATGGCGTAAAGAACACACCCCAGAGCAAATAGATCCGACCGAGCATCCACGTTACCGCCTCGCACCTGTTCGGGCGACATATATTGAGGCGTACCGGCGGCGGTTCCCGTGTGGGTGAGGCCGACGTCGTCGATGGCTCGAGCCAAACCGAAATCGCTCAACAGCACCCGCTCGACGGCGCCGTCGAGCAAGATGTTCGACGGTTTCACATCGCGATGGATTAACCCTTGAGCATGCGCCGCCGCCAGCCCTTTGGCGGCCTGCATTCCTATTCGCAAGATCTCTTTCAGTTCCAACGGTCCTTGATCTTGAATTCGCTTTTGGAGCGTGACGCCACGCGAATACTGCATGACGAAATAAGGGATTCCCTGCCATTGATCCACGCTGTGAATGGGGAGCACATGGTCGTCGACCACTGCCGCCGCGGCCTGTACTTCCCGGGCGAAACGCTTACGAGCAGCGCCTGACGAGGCTAAATGCGGCGCCAGGATCTTGATCGCCACATATCGATTTAGGGCGTCGTCAAGGGCTTTGAAGACAACTCCCATCCCGCCGCGACCGATCATGCCGACGACTTCGTAATTGCCAATGCGGCCGAGACTATTGGGATCGTCGGTCGGACCCAGCAGTTGGCGCCAATCCGCGAAAGTCGGCGACTCAATGCGGCTTCCCGACTCGTGCGAGCAATGCTCGCTCAACGAATCCTTGGCAACAGGCCACCAGCGAGGCTCGCCGAACTCCGCTTCCAAGTGCGTACGACAATGATTGCAGGTCGAGAGATGTTCTTCGACCACGGCTGCCTCCGCGGGGGAAAGCGAGTCGTCCAATAAGGCTTGAATCCGCTGCACGGTCAGGCACTCGTCGGATGGTGGATGAATCGCTCGGCGGCTGGGATCAATCGATTTAGCCATGCGAGTTACCTTTGGGCGCTGAATCGAGCTTCTCGAAAACTGGACAGCCGAGGAATGCTCGGATTTTGTGCCAGACGCCGGATGACTGGCGGCCAGCAAGTCTGCGCAAGTTTTTCAAGTCGTCCGGCGAATCAATCCACATCTCACAATAGCCGCAGTGAAGACAGACGTAGCGAGTCACTTTGGTCCAGCGACCGTCCGTGGGAATCACATTGACCGAACCATATGCTCCATGGATTATTTCGACGCGAACAATTTCCGTACCCGCGCATTTGAGACAAGTGTGACTATGCTTCATCGCGTGTCCTTTCACGCCGTGGAGTTTGCTGGGGCGGTTGCGATGGCTCCCAGCCGAATGTGCAGTCGGCGACTCGTTCCTTAATCCGTTTCAGCACTCGCCATTTGGCCACGTAAACGGCGCCGACCTTGCGATTCATTTCAGCGGCGACTTGCTCGGCGGGCGTCTCTTCCACCGCGGTGCGCCAGAAGATATTCCAAGTGGCCGGACTGAACTCGGGACGCACTTCGGCGCAGACCCAGCGAAAGACCTCGCGCTGACTCTCCCGATAGAACTCCGCCGAACTCGCTTCGTCGGGAATCTGATCGAGCAACTCCAGTACACTCGTGCCGCCCGCGGCTTGATGTCGCTGGCGAGACTTCAAGGCGTTGATGATCGCGTTACGAGTGATCGTGAAGAGCCACGCTCGAAACGGCGGCCCTTCAGGCTTGGGCTCCCAGTCATTGATGGCGCTGGACAAGAGGAGGAAGACAGTTTGAGCGAGATCGTCCGCGTCGGCGGCTTGCAGGCCGCGATTGCGAGCCATCCGTTGCACCACGGGCTGATAGATCGCCAGAAACTCCACCCAAGCCGCTTCATCCGCGGGGTCTTTCACCCGCGCAATCAGGCTTTCGTTGGTGTCCGGCGGCATTTCCATCGTGGGCTCCTAGAGGTCAACACAAACGACCACGGGCTTTCTTACCAGGAAATGCGAATGATTGCTGGGCGGCTGCCGGCGCGGGGGTCGCAAGTCATTTTGCGGGCGATGGTTGCGGAGCTTGGGAGAGCCGCGGAATAACTTCGAGTTCAGCTCGGTGCGACTTTCTTAAACCGACCTTTGGATACCAATACCAAATCGCGTATTTTGCCGTTATTGAATTGCCAGCCCCAGAGGCCGCCACCCATCTCCTCGGTGTACTGAAATAGCTGGCCACTCTCAGAGTATTGGCCCAGCCAGTTCGCGAACTCTTCCATGCGATACCACTTTCCCATTTCCCCTTGTGCCAGGGGAAACCAGGCGAGCGAGAAGCTCGGGGGCGAGTCCGAATCGGCGCCTTCCCAACTGTCGAGATGCTTGACGGCGTAGTCCAACGAGAGCACCCCGCTGAAGCGTTTGGACAGACGTTTCTTGAGTGTCTTCGAAAGCTGAAAATCAATGACCTCGCCGTCGTCGGATTCGAGGAACAGGTTTTCGAACAGTTGCGGCCACACTTCCGACTCGTCGCTCATTCGCTTCCGCACATCGTCGCGCATAGGCAGTAAGCATTCATGTCGAATCACGATGTTGTTGAAGATGATCGAAGTGTAGAACCCCATGCGGAAGTCCTTGTATTGCGGTTAAGTGCAAGCTGAAGAACGGCATGATCAAGGGGGATTGGCACTATCATAAACTACTTAAAGGTTGGCATCGATTAAGCAATTACCGGCGACGTTCCTCTTGTACGACGGACTTCCAGTCCGTCGCACGTCGTTTTCTTCGCATCAATTGGCCTACGACGCGAATTGGCTGTCGGCGATGGGCGCACGCCGGCCACGCGGCTGACCGCTCACGAAGTGAGCGGGCTACCACCGTACGACGGACTTCTAGTCCGTCGATCCTTGCCGTGCCGAACTCGGCTGGAAGCATCTGTCAGGTTTCGGCCGTCCTAGTTCGGGGCGGTGATGGTGCAAGCGGCGCTCGCGGGGTGGCGATCGACGGACTAGAAGTCCGTCGTACAAAAATCGGGAAAAATCTTGAACGTGGCCAACGGTTTCCGCCACGCTGAACGTGATCTATGCAGAACGACCGAGCTCGTTGGAGAGCTCGGAGAACGACTAGGATCCTGCATGGTAAGGGGTTACGTCATGAACAGGTGGTTCAAGATCGCGGGCGGCGGGCTGTTGGCTTTGGTGGGGTCGTACGTGGTGGCTGGAAGGAGTTTGGGCGAATTGGCGGGGTATTTTCGGGCTTCCGCCGACGGGACGGTGGCGCAACTGGAAGAGCAGTTGCCCCAGGAAGTTCACGATCGCAAGCTCGCTCACGACCTGACGACGGTCCGTAAGGAGGTTATTGAGCGACAAGTTAAGTTGAGTCAGTCGAAGACTCAGATTGCTCAACTGCGCGATGATGTGCAGAAGCTCGAAGCGAGCCTCGCCGTGCGGAAGCGATTGCTGGCCGAAGCGTATCCAATCCTGGAAGCGGCGACTCGCGATAACGTGACTCAGGTTCGCTTCGCCAATGCTGACTACCCACTGGCCGACTTTCAGCGCGAGGTCGACGACCTGTTGGCCATGCAGGATAGCGAAACCAAACAATTGGATATCAAACAATCGGGGCTCGCGCGGCTGGAACGTAGCGAACGGGAAGGGGAATTGGCGTTGACCGAGATGCGCCGGGCGCTCGATGCGGCGGAACAAGAGGTCGCTGTCTTGAAGAGCCGTAGGGAACAGGCCGAGACCGAGTCGCAAACGCTCGACATGGTGGCCTCCGTGGCTTCCGCGAGCGCTGTGACAAGCGACAATGTGGGCAAGAGCCTGAACCGCTTGCGAACGGATGTGTCTCGCCTTGAGTCCGAGAACGACGCGAAGCGGGGCATGGCGCCAGTCGCTGGCCGCCAGTCGACCAATCAGCTTGCTCGCCAATGGAACCGGCTGGAAGAGTTGAAGAAGTATCACGCTGAATAGCATTACAGTCATCATTAAGACAGAGTTGGATTTTGGTCCTGGAGTTTCGCGGATGAATGCGGCAGCTTGGTTTCGACGATCGGACAACACGCCGACGCCGGCGGACCCCGAACAGCAACTCGTGAGGTTGCTCACCAGCTTGCATGCGGCGCCAAAGAGTTCCGAGGGCCGTCGGACGGTCGAACGAGAGTTGCTCGAATGGGTTGAACAGCACTTGCGTGTCAACCTCAAGGCGATCATGTTTCGCACATTCGGCTCTCAGGTGACGAGCGACACCAGTTTGCAGTTCACCGCAATCTGGCACGACGTGGTTGAACGGGCTCTGCGCCGCGGACTGGACGGCGTGCATCGGGAATCGAGCATACGGGCGCTTACCACCTTCTTTTCGGTGGCGCTTGCGAACCGAGCTCGCGACTATCTGCGTCGTCGGAAGAAGGGTGAACGGATACTCGAGGACGAGATTCGCCCGCTGGTCGAATCTCGCGAGAAGCACCTCTGGGAAAAGCACCAGTTGGAGTTCGATCACGTGCTGGAAGCGGCCGAACGGTGGTACAACGCGGGCGATCCCATGGGGGAAGTGTTGCGGTACTACTATGTCGACGGAGAAACGTACGAGGAAATTGGACGCCAGATGGAGTTGTCCGCCGAGCAGATCCGGCGTCTCAAGAGAAAATCGATTGAAACGCTCAGGCAGTTGGCCCGCGACAACTCGAGTCAGCCGTGCGTGACGCACTTGGAGAACCATTCATGACGACGCCCGTCCCTCCTTCCAGTCGCTTGCCGAACGTGCGCCCCGCGACGGGTACTGTCGTTGCCGAGGCGGAGCGTTGGGTGAACGACGCGACTCGCGAGTTCCTGCGGCAACAGGGCGTCAAGTTGCTCAAGCCTTTAGGAAAAGCAGGCGCGTACGGCGCGGTGTTCGAAGCCACCGATTCGATGCAGCGTCCGCTGGCGGTGAAGATCGTCAAGAATCCCAGCGACCGCGAATCGCGTAAACGCCATCTGCGCGAGTGCCAAGTGCTGAGCGCGGGCAAGATTCCAGCCGACCTGGCGCCCTACTGCTATATGGCCCATAAAGCCAAGTTGCCGGGCGAAGCGGAATGGAACAACGACTTGGCCGACGGCGTGCAGCCGTTCTTGGTCATGTCCCGAATCCCTGGGCGCGAGGTGCACGAATATGTCGGCGGTGATCGACCGTTGGCGATGTCGGAAAGACTCGAGTTGGTCTCGTGTTTGTTCGAGGCGTTGGCGCGTCTGCATGAATGCGGGTTGGTGCATGGCGATCCCTCGCCGCGCAATGTCTTGGTCGAAAAAGATCATCGCGTGCGGTTCGTCGATCTTGGGGGCGCTCGCGACATTGGCAAAGTGATCCGGTCGATGATGTCGACGATGGCCGTGGGCGGAACCCCCGGCTATGCGCCGAAATCTCAGCTCTTGGGAACCGAGCAGGCCGCGGTATGGACCGATATTCGCGCGATGTCCGCGGTCGCGTTCGACGCACTGACCGGCCAGCGCCATGACGACACGCTGAACATTGAAGAAAAACAGCGGCTGTTGCAGGCGTCGCACGTGCCTGCTGGCGTCATCCGCATCATTCTCAATGGGCTGCGCGAGCCCGACGGCAAGGTCGCGGTCGATCCCTCTGTCTACTCGACCGCCGACGAGGTGGTCGCGGCGCTGCGCATGTGGCGGCTGCGACGCACCAGGATGCAGCAAGCGTTGCTGTTCGTGCCGCTATTGGTGCTGGCGTTGGCCGCGATGAGTGCGATGTGGTGGCAGCGTGAAGCGACAGTCGTCGAGCGACAATGGCAAACGGCTCGCGTCTTGCTTGAACAGGTAGGCAAACTCTCCCAACGCGACTCGACCGGGGTCAAGGAATTGGTGGAGCAGGCGGAAAGCAACTTGCGGGAAGTCGAGGTGCAAGGCGGCGGGTGGACTCCCTTGGAGAGAAGTCGTCGGTTGGGCGTCGCTGCGGATGTGCTGCGCCGCGCCTTGGAGAAAGGGCGGCGACTCGAGGCCTTGACGCCGCGGTATACGACCCTGGGCGAAATCCTGAACAAGATTCCCTGGCAACCCGATGCTCGCGGCGTGGAAACGATGCGAGTTGAATTGGAGTCTGAGTACCTGGCGGTCGGCAAGCTGTTGGATGCGGGAGACGCGGATCAAGCGGAACCGCGACTCACCCATTTCGCGGCCCGACTGATTTCGGGCTGGGAAGCGAACGAGCGAGCGCGAACGGTTGGTGCGTCGCGAGCCGAGTTTGATCGACTATTCGGCGGCGTTCCCGCTCGCTTGCAGTCCGCGGCCCGATACGGCGAGCTTAAGGCCGATGCCGCCAAGGCGAAAGAGCTGTGGCATGCGGCCCACACCGTGGCGGAGTTCGAGCTGGCCGACAAATCGTTCGGCAGTGCTCAGCAGCGGCTGACCGATTGGCTCGACGCGGAAGAATCATCGGAGGAGAAGTCTGCTCGTTTGCAGGAGACGAAGGCGCAGGTGAAAGTTGTCGCCGAACAGTTGCTCGCCGCTCAGGCCAAGAATAGTCAGTTGGCCAGCGAAATCGACACGCTCAAGACTCAGATTGCCAACCAGACCAAGCTGAACCAGGACGATCGGCTGGCGAGGCAGTCGGCCGAATCGCAAATGTCGGCGATGCAGACGCAATTGCAGGGGGAGACCACGAAACGCAAGGCGGCGGAGGCCAAGTTAGCGGCGGCCCAGGGGGTGGCGGATCGAGTGCCTCAACTGGAAGCCAGCTTGAAGTCGAGTCAAGAAGCTTTGGCGAAGGAGCGGAGTTTGTCGGCGCAATTGTCAAGTGTGGCGACTCAACTTGACGTAGGTGCGAAAGCTGGTGACGTTCGAACGCTGACAGTCAAGGGAATCCCGGTACGCTTCCGCTGGTGCCCTCCGGGCGAGTTCGAAATGGGAAGCCCGACAACGGAGAAGGGCAGGTATGAAGACGAGAATCAAGTCTCGGTCACGTTGACCCAGGGATTCTGGCTGATGGAGACGGAATGCTGGCAGAAGTTGTGGGTGGCCGTTATTGGCGAGCCTGGGGACTGGGATAAAGGTCGAGGCGACATGTACCCAGCCTATTGCGTGAGCCATGATGACGCGGTGGAGTTTGGTCGGCGAGTAACAAGTTTGCTGCGGGAGTCGGGTCAACTGAACGGGAATTGGGAAGGGACATTGCCGACATCCGCGCAGTGGGAATACGCGGCACGTGCGGGTAGCACGACTAAGTATTGCTTTGGGGTCGACGCGAGTCGATTGGGCGAGTACGCATGGTATGACGAGAATTCTGGAGATACGAATCACCCGGTAGGAACCAAGAAGCCGAATGCGTGGGGCCTTCACGATATGCACGGAAGTCTAATGGAATGGTGTGCCGATTGGTATGAGTCGACACAAGCGGGAGGGGCCAATCCAGAAGGACCTAAATCGGGCGCGTACCGGGTGTACCGGGGCGGGAGCTGGAACGACCCCGCTAGACGCTGCCGGTCGGCGTCCCGCCTCGGGTTCTCGCCGCGCTTCCGGGGCATCTCCCTGGGCTTCCGCCTTGCCCTGAGTCCTGTCTCGGGGAGCTAGTCAAGGTCAGGTAAGCGAATCGCCGTAGCGAGCGACGTAGGCAGTGAGCCCCAACCGAGCGGGTGCAGGGCGGCAGCCCTGCTCGCTTTTCCCTTATGCATTTCAGGGCGAGTGCTGGGAACACTGATCTTCACTGATCGTCACTGATGTAATTCACTTTGCAAGGACTTAGTCTGGTGGGGCAGGTTTTCAACCTGCCCTGCGGGCGAGTAACCGCTGCTGGGCAGGTTGCAAACCTGCCCCACGGGTCAACAACCAACCAGCTCCTTAGCGGCAGCTTCTTGCTCGGGCGTGACCGAGATCTACTCAGCACGCAGCGAGCGGCCGTATCCCGAGCGACCCGCGGAGCCAGTGTTGCTGCTGGAGGGGATAGGGCGGTAGTACTCGATGACGCCTGCGATCAATTGGGTCGGGTCGTAAGTGCCGGTTTGCACCGGGCTGCCCACGACATTCTGGTGCAGGACATGGATGTTGGTTCCCTCGACCGACGCCACCACCATCGTGTGCGGTCCTGGCGACTTCAACTCGTAGCCGTCGGCCAAGACAAACGTGGGGCTGTGGAATTGGACGATATCGCCGGGTTGTAGCTGTTCGAACGTGACGGGCGTGCCCCAGACGTAACCCTGATTCGGGCGGGCGCCGGCCACTTTCAAGGCCTCGATCGCCAACTCGGTGCACTGTCCGTTGCCGACCCATTGGCCTACGACCGACTGAGCATATTCGAGGACTTGGCGATTCACCGACCCGTTATTCCGGGGCGTTTCCGGCTGGGGCGCAGGGGCCGGGGTCGGTGCGGGAGTCGGCGTGGGGCGAGGAGAGGTCCGGCCGAGGGTGAAGACCTCGTTTTCTCGGACCACGGTTCGTCGCATCGAGGCCTGGGGACCCGACATAGTCCACCTGTGGCCGACGTAGGTCTGCAGCTGTCGCGATTCGCCGGGTTCCAGGTCGAGATAATGGCGTTGTTCGCCGTTATTAATCCAGAAGACCTGGGCCGGGGAGTTGGTGCGGTTCGCGAAGGTGACGGTGACCAGATCTTGAGCCGAAGCGGCTGCCGACAGGAGGGTCACGAACAGGATGACGAGGGGCAGTGTTTTCAGCAGGCGGATCATGGTCAGGTTCCTTGGGCAAGTGGGTGATGGAAGCGTGATACCCAGAGCCCGTAAACCGTCCGTCCGACCCGCCACGGATTTTTTGAAAAGTCGTACGCGACTGGCCGTGACTTCTCGACAGGGGGAGTTTTGAGTCAGTGCAATGTTGCCTAACTCCTTTCCCTCTCTGTCCTTATCCGTGTCCTCGGTGTGATCCGTGTTCGACCGACTTCCGTGTCAGGCTCCCATGAACTTGGCAAATCTGGTGGTGTCCAGCTGAGGGTCCGTTTCACGTTCGTTCGTAACCCTCGGTCGTAACCATGGCTGAGTCCTACTCAGCCCGCAGCGAGCGGCTGTATCCCGAGCGACCTACCGAGCCGGTGCTGGACCGGTTGGAGTTGCTGGCGGGGATGGGGCGGTAGTACTCGATGACGCCTGCGATCAATTGGGTCGGGTCGTAAGTGCCGGTTTGCACCGGGCTGCCCACGACATTCTGGTGCAGGACATGGATCTTGGTCCCCTCGACCGACTCCACTACCATCGTGTGCGGTCCTACCGATTTCAACTCGTAGCCGTCGGCCAAGACAAACGTGGGGCTGTGGAACTGGACGATATCGCCGGGTTGTAGCTGTTCGAACGTCATGGGCGTGCCCCAGACGTAACCCTGATTCGGGCGGGCGCCGGCCACTTTCAAGGCCTCGATCGCCAACTCGGTGCACTGTCCATTGCCGACCCACTGGCCTACGACCGACTGGGCGTAGTCGAGGACTTGGCGGTTCACCGACCCATTGTTGCGAGGCGTTTCGGGCTGGGGCGCCGGGGCCGGTGCCGGTGCGGGAGTCGGCGTGGGGCGAGGAGAGGTCCGGCCGAGGGTGAAGACCTCGTTTTCTCGGACCACGGTTCGTCGCATCGAGGCCTGGGGACCCGACATAGTCCACCTGTGGCCGACGTAGGTCTGCAACTGTCGCGATTCGCCGGGTTCCAGGTCGAGATAATGGCGTTGTTCGCCGTTATTCATCCAGAAGACCTGGGCCGGGGAGTTGGTGCGGTTCGCGAAGGTGACGGTGACCAGATCTTGAGCCGCAGCGGCTGCTGACAGGAGGGTCACGAACAGGATGACGAGGGGCAGTGTTTTCAGCAGGCGGATCATGGTCAGGTTCCTTGGGCAAGTGGGTGATGGAGGGTGATACCCAGAGCCCGTAAACCGTCCGTCCGACCCGCCATAGTTTTTTTGGAAAGTGGTACGCGACTGGCCGTGGCTGCTCGACAGGGGGAAGGTTCGGGCCAGTGCGATAACGCCTAACTCATTCCTCAGTAAGCCCTTATCGGTGTTCGCGGTGCGATCTGTGATCGGCCGACTTTCCTTGGTAGACAAGAGGCAATGAACCGCTGGACCAATTGCGAGTGCCATCGACGAGAATGCTCGACGGGTCGGCTGGCGACAAGTACGCAGGCAGTTTCTGGTTCACGATTTTCAATCCGTGAGCGACCACGCTCCCTTGAACGAATAGACGGGACCGCAAATCCTTGCACGATGTCGTGAGTTGTTCCCCCCCCCAGTTTTTCAGGCCCCTCGCGAAGTGCACTGCAAGTACTTCTATCGCTTGCCAGCGACATTTCGGCTGGCTACCATTTTTAGCGTTCCACGTCCCATTCCCCATGGATCTGTTGGGACTGAACGTCGTGGCCATTGGTTATCCCGGACGAGAGAGAAATCGTTCGCGAAAGGCTGTACTGTTGGAACGAAAGGTCTTCAAGAACGTTTTCGGCGTCAAGCGGCTAGCGCCTGGCGCGATTGATGGTCGTGAACGCATCGAGAGTTTCGAGCACATCGTTCCCGAAGATTGGGAGCCGTACCTCACTCTCATTGCTGTGATCGAGGAGATGATGTTGAGATTAGCGACGCTCGATTGGTGAAAGGAAGGCGACGCTCTGGGGCTATGCTCTTCGCGGATTTTCCAATCTCGCACTAGTTTTCACCTAAGCAACACTTTGCGAGGTTCGATGTTATCGCGTCGCCCCGGTGCGTGGGGTGCGATTTCTAGCTAGTGGAATTCAAAGCCAGAATAAGCAGTCGAATACACCGATGAGCGACAGGACACAGCGCGAGACGGTTGAATCTCGATTGATTCAGTGCTTTCCCACCGATGTACTGACGCCGCTCGACGAGACCGGCATTCCTGCCATTGATGCTCGCAAGAATGGAACGTTCGGTCGCAGCTTCCTTTCATTTACTTTGTACAACAATGGCCATAACGCTTCGTCTCGCAGTCGACTCTGCCCGCGCGGCCTGTTGTACAACGACGGTGAAATTCTCTTCGGCGTAGGTGTGTTTTTCCGGCCTTGGGATCCAGCAACGCCCATCATCAGCATTGTCGCGCCTCACGGCGACAAGCTGTCCGAGCGAATCGACGAGTTCACCGCTCGAGTAACGGGTGAATTGCACAATTCCTGCTTTTATGTACGACATCTGTCGCTCGAACAAACTCGCGAGCTGGTCAAACTCGACCTGAATCTGCTCACTGAGGTCGACCGACCAAGTACCAGTGGCCGTTCATGGAAGACGATCGACTATCGACCGTGGGAGCCGCTCGCTCCGCAGGAGGATGAGACTTACGAACATGCTGTGATCGACTTAGTCGACTTTATTAGCCATCCAATCGAGGGCATGTTTCGCAACGCACCTCATTGCGGGCGAGAGACTCGTGATCGTGCTCGCAAGAACTATCGTAGTTTCGAGCGGTTCTTGCTGCACAACGACTTGGAATTCTCGTTGGAAACCTATGAACCCGAGATAGAGTACGAAGTAGCCGACGATGTGGCACTCACCTCAGATCGCGACGCGATAAACAGATGGCGCGGCGAAAGTCTCGCCCGCAATCTGATCGGCCAACACTTTCGACGATTGCGTCAACTGGGAAAAGCTATAGGTTCTACGGCGACTGACTACGAGGGGATTCTGACGACTTCGCGCGCACTCGCTGGACCTGAGTTATACCTGTTTCTTGGCTTTCTCGCGAAACGGAATCAACCCGCGACAAGGCGCCCTCTCGGATTCTTTGCATTCGAAGGAATCGGCTTGATCAACGGAAAGCGAGCGGTTGGCAACTACGCGGGCGTCTGCAACTATGACAGGACTTGGATCGAGCCGCTCTTACGAGGCGCCCCTTCAGGCGAGAACCTTCGTGGATTCGACGCGGTCTCGAACTTCGCGAACGGCCAAGTCTTCTACCACCTGAAGCGTCTGGGGATCGAGTGTGTCGACGTGGGAGGATCTGAGACCGAGGACTTGGATCGAGGCAAAAGGCAACTTGGCGCCCAGAGGCGTGCCATGAACTGGTTGGTGTTGGAGTGTAACGATCGTTGGCGCGCACTTCTCAACGACTGTTCCGGCGAAGAAACTCGCCGCCAAGGCCTTTACTCGTGAATTAGAAGTCCGTCGTACATTAGGACTGTTCGACGGACTGGAAGTCCGTCGTACATTTTCGGCCAATCGCATAGGTGGCGACTCGCACCAGTTCTTGAATGACGCGAGCTTTGTAGACGTCGGTCAGTCGTTCTTCGCGGCTATTGTGACTGAAGGTCAAGTGCTCGTGATTCAGTCCCAATTGATGCAGGATGGTGGCGTGCAGGTCGGCTGTTTGTGTGCGATGTTCGATCGCTCGGTAGCCGAAGTCATCCGTGGCGCCGTACGCTTGTCCGCCTCGAATCCCGCCTCCCGCCATCCAGACGCTAAAACCGTAGGGGTGGTGATCTCGCCCTTCGATGCCAAGAGTCTTATTGCCATCACGCTGCTCAGCGCCGGGCGTTCGTCCGAACTCGCCGCCCCACAAAACCAGAGTCGACTCCAAGAGTCCTCGTTGTTTCAGGTCGGTCAACAATCCCGCGATGGGTAAATCGGTTTGCTCGCAGCAACTGCGAGTGCCCGCGACGTTGTTCGAATGGGTATCCCACGGTTGGCCCGCCATATAGATCTGTACGAAACGCACGCCCCGCTCGACGAGTCGTCGGGCCATCAAGCAACGCTTGCCGTACGATCGAGTCTTGTCGCGATCCATTCCGTACAGTTGCTGCGTCGACTGCGTCTCTTGGCTCAGGTCGAGAGCGTCGGTTGCGGAAAGCTGCATGCGAGCGGCGAGTTCGAAGCTGGCAATGCGGGCATCCAACTCAAGTTCTTGCGGCCGTGATTGCTGATGGCGAGCGTTCAATTGCCTCAGCAAATCCAGCCTCGCTTGATCTAGATCCGCCTTCCGTGGAGTTTTGGGTTGGAGATGCAAGACCGGCATCCCTTCGGAACGGATCGCTGTTCCTTGGTAAACGGGAGGCAACCATCCGCTCGACCAATTGCGAGCACCATCGACGGGCATGCCCGACGGATCGGGCAGCGACACGTACGCGGGCAAGTTCTGGTTCTCGGTTCCCAATCCGTAAGCGACCCACGCACCAATGTTCGGTCGACCCGAGACCGTAAGGCCCGTGTTCGCCATCCAGATTGCTTGTTCATGATTGCGATGCTCGGTGAACATCGAGCGGATCACGGCAATGTCGTCGGCGTGTTGAGCGATGCCGGAAAGAACTTCGGAGAACTCTAACCCGCTCTCGCCATATCGCGAGAACTTGAATGGGCTGCCAAGCAGATGAGTGGTGCGATTTTCGTCGTCGGCAACTTCGGCCGGAGGCGTCTGCCCGCTTCGCCGACTCAGTTCCTTCTTTTCATCCAACAAATCTACTTGGCTGGGTCCGCCATGCATGAAGAGTTGAATGACTGCTCGAGCCTGCGGCGAATGGTGCGGCGGCTTGGGTAGCAAAGGGAATCGCTGGTTCTCGGTTGCGGCCTCTGATCGGGACGGATCGCACAAGAGCGTGCTTAAGGCCAATCCTCCGAAGCCACTCCCCAAACGCGCAAGGGCCTCGCGTCGATTCACCGCAAGACACGGCGATTTCCATCCAGTTTGTTCTCGTCGCATGTTTGGCCTTGTATCGCTGAGGACGTTGTGATTGGCGTGTTCGTGGAGTTTTCTCTCCACAACGACGCGCCGTTTGTGCGTTGGCATTTTCGTTCGACTGGCTCACTCAATCGAGATAAACAAACTCGTTGGAGACTAGCAGCATATGACAAAGGTCGGCGAGCGCTTTTCGTCGAGCTTCGTCGGTGGAGTCGCCATGACTTTGGTATCGCTTCTCTTGGTCAGACAGGAAAGTGCCAAGCATTTGCAACTCGTTGGCTGTGGGTTTGCGTCCGAAAGCGACGAGTAAGAGGTGATCGAGCGGCGATTGTGATTGCTCGCCCAGTATGCGTTCGCCCAGTACTCGTTCGGACAAAGCCTGTGCGTAGGCGATTGTCGCATCGCTATTGAGCAACGTCAGAGCTTGCGTCGAAACCGTCGATCGACTGCGACGCGTGCAATTGGTCTCCATGACCGGCTGATCGTACGATTGCAGCAGTGTCAGCGGATTGCCTCGCAGGATCTGGACATAGATCGACCGACGACGGTCATTTTGTCCGTCCGCGATGTTCACTTCGCCATCGCCGCGTCGAGCGACTGACACGGGAGGACCGAAGAAACGTCGGTCGAGTAGGCCGCTTACGTGTAGCAGCGCGTCGCGCAAAGGCTCGGCATCCAGCCGCCGCAATCGCTGCCGCCACAAGAGTCGATTGTCAGGATCAGTTTGAGCTGCCAAGGTGTGGGCGGCCGAATCTGGATCGATGCGAGAGCTTTGCTTGTACACATTCGAAGTCAAAATCAGGCGATGGATATGTTTGATGCTCCAGCCACTCTCGACCAACTCGCAGGCAAGCCAATCGAGCAACGCAGGATGACTGGGAGGGGAGCCGAGCGTGCCGAAGTCCTCGGGGGTGGAGACTAAACCCTCGCCAAAGTGATGAAGCCAAATGCGATTGACCATCACGCGTGCGGTTAGCGGATGGTTGGGTTGAGTCAGCCAGCGAGCAAACGCGAGTCGCCTGCCGCTGGTGGGTGAATTGGCGGCCGAGGGAGTCCATTGGAAGGCTTGAGGCGTGGTCAACGCTGTCAACACGCCTGGTTCCACTGGTGGGCCAGGGGTCAAGGCATCGCCACGGAGAAGTACTGGCGTGACCACAGGGCCGGGTTGGTCGTAAAGCGCCCGCAGCTCGTCAAAGCCCCTGCGAGTCCGCTCCAGAGCCGCGATTTGTTCGTTGCGTTGCTCGATCACGGACTTATAGTCGGCGAATGTTTGGGGAAGTAAGGTGTCGAGCGTTTTGTCGTCGGGCTGTAGTTGGGATTGGAATTTCTCGGCGAGGTACTTTTCGACGGCTGTGCGCTGATCCGCGGGTTTTTCGATCGCTTGCTTGACGTCGGCGCGAATCGGCTCGGGTAAAGCCGCCAGTCGGTCATCGAAGAGTCGCTGTCGATACTGTGTGCGCAGCTCGACCAACTCCTTCCGGATTCTGGCCACTTCAGAATTCAGGTTCTTATTGTGTTCGTCCGCCGTTCGCTTTTGCTTGGCCGTCGCCACCAACAGTTTTCGTTCCATTTGAGGAATCCACTGTTTGGGCCGAAAAGCGGGCATGAAGATCGACTGCAGCTGATAGTACTCGACCTGTGGAATGGGATCGAACTTGTGGCTATGGCAACGAGCGCACTGAAGTGTCAGCCCCATCGTCGACGACGCGACGATCTGCAAAGTGTCTTGCAGCGTGGGATAGTAGTACTGGGCGTCGGCGTTTTTGATGGTCGAGAAATCGGGACGACTCGAGTCAGGAGCGCAGCGAAGATAACCTGTAGCAATGATGGCTTCGATCACCGTGTCAGGTAATTGGTCGAGTGTCTCGTAGGCAGTCCAGTAGTCGGATAATTCGTCGCCCGCAATCTGTTCTTGCAGGAATCGGTCGTAAGGCTTATCGCTATTGAACGCCCGAATGACATAATCACGATAACGAAACGCGGTTTGGAGTGGTCGGTCTTCCGCCAAGACTCCAGCCGAGTCGGCGTAACCGGCGACATCGAGCCAATGCCGTCCCCAACGCTCGCCGTAACTGGGACTCGCCAAGAGTCGCTCCACTCGCCGCTCGTAGGCAAGTGGGTCCGAATCGTCCTGAAAGTCACGCACTTCGTCCGGCGTGGGAGGCAGACCGGTTAGGTCAAACGTCGTGCGACGCAGCAGCACTTCGCGACTCGCCTCGGGCGACAGCGTAATTCCTTGGGCTTGCAAGGACGCGACGACGAACGCGTCGATGGGATTGGTCACTCGGTCGATGACGGTAGTCGAAGACGGCGAACTCGCAGCGCCGGGCGTCGGGATCGGCGGCAGTGTTCGCACGGGCGGCTGAAAGGCCCAATGAGTGCTGGTCTGTTTGCCGCCCGGCTTCTCGGCATCGATCGCGTCTCGATCCAGCGGATCGCTCGACGCCGCTCCTTCGTTGATCCATGACCGAATGATCCCTTTCTCCTCGGCGGACAGGGGAGGGGCGTCTTTCGGCATCTGGTTGGATGCGAGTTTTTCCCAGAGGAGGCTCGATTCAGCGGCGCCAATTCGCATGGCGGGTCCCGACTCGCCGCCCCGTACGATCTCACGCGGGGTGGTGAGTCGCAGCCCTTGAGCCGGTTCGGCGCCCGCATGGCACTTGACGCACTTGGCCCGCAGGATCGGCAGAACGTGCGTCTCGAAAGTGATTTTCGTGTTGGGCTTCGACGGTTCAGCGGCCGGTAGCTTGTGGTGGTTGGCTTCGGCACACGTCAGGCCGACCGCCATGGCGCCACAGAGGATTCCCCACCGGTAAAGGTCAAAGCGGGCATGAGTGCATCGGTCGCGCATCGCGGTTTGCCCCAGGGTAGGCGGGAGGGAGCGGGGCCTTTTATTGTGCCTGACCTTGCGACCCGAGTCCATCGTACCTTTCGTACGACGGACTTCCAATCCGTCGCTCCTCCTATGTACGACGGACTTCTAGTCCGTCGAGCCCCTCGCCGCGAGCACCCCGCGAAATACCACAGCCCAGAACAAAGCGACGGACTGGGAAGTCCGTCGTACAGTCGGACAAGCGACGGACTGGAAGTCCGTCGTACAGTCAGGCACGCGACGGACTGGGAGTCCGTCGTACTTTTTTCAGAAAACGGCGCATGACTTCTCGCGCGATGGTCTCTCTAGGAGAAGGCGATCTCACGATGGGACCCATTGCGGGGGAGAAAAGCGATGTTCCTGTACGGTTATATTTCCGAATTTGAGCTGCTGGCGTGGCTCTTCTTCCTGGGCATCCTGGGCACGGGATTGTTCCTGATTATTGGGATTCGACGATCTCAGAACCTGTTGAGCACCCTGCTGCAACAGCGTCTCTCGCTGATTGTTGGCGAGCTTTTCGAACAGCGAAGGATGCTGGGAGCGATTCTCGAGCGTACGGGGCCGTTGACGCCGCCGCCCCTTTCGTCCGAGGTTTCTCGGCCGGTCGTTGAACCGACTCGCGCAGCGACCACCGAGACCGCTCGCCCGCAACCTGCAATGGAGGCCTCCTTGACCCCCGCGGTGGCTCCCCCTCCGTCAACTCGCTCGAACGAGGTCAATCCGTTCTCGCCTGTTCCCTCGCAGCCTCAGCTTCCGACCGACGAGATTTATACGGCTGACTTGGTCGCAAGTCCTGCAACGAAGAAGCCTCCCGTCTCGCCACCCTTGGCGTCCGACGCACACCGCCCACTCGCTTCCTCCCAACCTGTCTCTGTCGCACCAGTCGTTCCGCGTCCCCTGCGTCAGCCAAGTCGCATTGAAGTGGCGGCGCAAGAGATCCTGGGGAAAATCTGGAACTGGATTGTCGTGGGAGAAGAGCATCGGCCGAAGGGGGTGGCGATGGAGTTCGCCGTGGCCAGCACTTGGCTCCTCCGCCTTGGTGTGCTGATCCTGGTCATGGCCGTGGGCTTCTTCCTCAAGTACTCGATTGAACGCGACTATGTCGGTCCCTTGGGGCGAGTCGCCATATCGATCTTGATCGGCATAAGCATGCTGGTCGTAGGCGTCCGCATGCTGGGCAAGCAACTACATGCGATGGGCCAAGGCCTGATTGGCGGTGGAATTGCAACACTCTATTTCGCCGTCTTTGCGGCGTTCCACTTCTACCATTTGATTGAGATGGGACCCGCGTTCGCGCTGATGACTCTGGTCACCGTCTTCGCGGGTGCGCTCTCTATCCGAGTCAACTCGATGCTGATCGCGATCCTGGGCATCCTGGGCGGCTACGGCACGCCGCTCATGCTGTCGACGGGCGAAGTGAATTTCGTCGGCCTCTATGCCTACATGATGTTGCTGGGCGCCGGAGTGCTGGGGATCAGCTACTACAAGCATTGGCACTTGCTGAACTACTTGAGTTTCCTTTGCAACTATGTGCTCGTCGTAGGTTCGCTTCGACAGTATCAGGTCGAGTACTTCTGGCAAGTCCAGCCGTTCCTGGTTGGATTTTTCATGCTGTACTCGACGCTCGTCTTCCTCTATCAATTCGTGAATCGAGCCAAGAGTTCGTTACTCGATGTCTTCGCACTCCTACTCAACTCGGCGGTCTTCTTCGGCATCAGCTATTGGCTGGTGAGTAATGCTCACGGATATCGGTGGGTGGCGGTTGTCAGTCTTTCGCTGGCGGCCTTCTATTCTGCTCACGTCTGGTACTGCCTGGTTCGCAAGGTGCTCGACCGTGACCTGATGTTCAGCTTTCTCGGACTGGCTTCAACGTTCGTGGCCATCACTATACCTTTGGTGTTATCGCGACAATGGATCACGGCAAGCTGGGCAGTGCAGGCGCTGGTCATGCTGTGGATTGCCGGCAAGTTGGATAGTCGCTTCCTGCGGCACGCGGCGTACCTGTTGTATCTGTTGGTCGTCGGGCGGTTCTGCTTCCTCGACCTGGGACGCCAGTACTCGGGGAGTGCCGACGTTACCGATGCGATGCCGCTGGCTGATTATCTGTGGATCATGCTCGAACGAGTTGTTGTGCTTGGCACACCGATCGCTTCATTGGCAGGCGCTGTTCGGTTGTTGCGACAGACTCAAGTCGAAGGAGGCGTTTCGTCCGAAACGTCGATCGCCGACCGGACTCGCGACATGGGCGAGTGGATCAGGGATCGGTGGGCCATCCATGCCACGGTCTTAGGTGGCGCCGCGATGGCGTTCGTCTTCCTGAACTTCGAGATTCATCGAACCGTGGGCTACCTGTTTCCACCTCTCCGCCTACCCCTGCTGACGTCCCTGTGGATCGCAGCCTGTGGTCTGCTGTTGTGGGAATACTCGACGCGACGTAGTCAGCCGCTGCTGTTCGCTCTGGTGATCTTGGCCAGCGTCACCGTGGGCAAGTTATTCGTGTTCGATCTGCCGAGTTGGAACGTCGGGTATCGGATGCTGTACGATCGCGAGTCCTACTCGTTCCTGGAAGCGGGCATGCGGTTGCTCGACTTCAGTTTGATTGTGGGCTTCTTCTGGTTTGTCTTCCGATCGCTTGCTGGCGATGTTTCGGCACGAGTTGCTCGCCAATTCGCCGGCTTCGTCGGGCTCGCACTGTTGTTCCTGTTCCTCAGTCTTGAAGTCAATACATTCTTGGCACACTTCGTTCCCGGCTTGCGGGCGGGTGGTGTGACGATCTTGTGGTCGTTGTTTGCGATCGGTTGCCTGCTTGGGGGAATTTGGCGAGATCTCCGAACGCTGCGCTACATCGCGCTGACGCTGTTTGCGGTGGTTGGTTGGAAAGTGCTCTTCTCGGATCTCGCACGACTCGATCAGGTCTACCGCATCGTCGCCTTCGGAGTGCTCGGCCTGCTCGTGCTGGCTGGATCATTCATTTACTTGAAACACCGTTCCTCCTTTGCTGTCAAGGAAGAGTCGACGGGAAACGTGGCGTGAACTTGACAACGGATACTTGAACTCGGGGAGGCGCAGGCTATGCAAACTTCTACAGGAAAACTGATCGCGTGGCTGGTTGGTGTTGCGCAATTCTTCGCGATGAGTTTGGGGAGTCAGGCGAGCGGTGAGTCGCCAGAGCTCTTCCGCTATTCCAGGTCGCTTACGCTCGGCGATATCGCCGACGACGAAATCGTCGCCTTCCGACTCGATTCGCACCTGTTCGAACACACTCATGCCAGTTATCCCGATGTGCGAGTGTTCGATGAACGCAGTCAGGAAGTGCCATTTCAGTTAACCGCGGCTCAGGAGCTTCAAGAGCTACGCAGCCAAAGTCGTCATGATCTGCGAGTGGTCTCGTTGCGTGAACAAGGGACGTCCATCGAATTAGAGTTGCACGCCGCCGAGGGGCGAGTGACCGACGGGCTGACTTTCCAATCGCCTCAACGCGACTTCGAACGCTCAGTCAGTGTGTTGGGATCAGCGGACGGTGTTGAATGGAGCAGCCTGGTAACCGACGCCGTGCTGTTCGATTACACACGTTATCTCGATCTACGCCGCATGGATGTGGATCTTCCCGCCAACAAGTTCACTCGATTCAAAGTGGTAATTCGTGAGGCGACGGACGAGCGTGAGTCGACGCTCAAACAACTCACTCGCACTCTTCGCGATGGGAAGGAGCAAGAACGTTCGGAGAGTACGATCGTCGAGAAGCGATCGTTTCGCATTGAACGGATCGAAGGATGGAAGACAAGCGTCGAACGGCGAGTTCGTCGACCAGTCTCCATGCCATACAAGGTGAAATCGGTCGATGTGTCGGAAGATCAGAGTCGCAAACAGACGTTGATTATGGTGACGACGGGGCGAGAGCCGATCACGCGATTCCGATTGATCACTGCGAGCCGAAATTTCTCGCGACGAGTGCGAGTCGAAGTTCCGGTCACGCGAGGCGTGCAAACTCAATGGCGTGAGATTGGCGCCGGCACGATCTCGAGTGTCGCGTTTCGCAACTACCGCCACGAGTCGCTGTCGATTGACCTACCTGAGACGCGGGAGGCCAGCTATCGAATGGTGATTGAGAACGACGACAATCCTGCGTTAAAGATCGACGACGTCGAGGCGACGGGTACGGTCTATCAGGGGGTATTCTTGGCGGGCAAGAACCGTGCCTATCGAGTTGCGTATGACTCAGAGACCGCGAACTCGCCCATTTACGAAACTCCCGTGGTGCTCGCTGCGTTAGCACGGGAGGAGTTTAAGCCGGTTGCTGCCCAGTTGGGCGAGCCAGCGGAAGCGTCGGGCGCGGCCAACTCGCAATCGCTGAATCTGAAGTCGCTAGTCAACAACTGGCTTTTCCTCGGGACGGTCATCATTATGATGGTGTTCGCGTTGAGTTGGAGCCTCTACCGTGCGAGTCAGCGACTTGCGATCGAAGAGACGTCGAAATGAAGATTCTGTTCTTGCATGGTTGGGGAAGCGTCACAGGAGGAGTAAAGCCTTCGTACTTGGCCCGCCACGGTCACGAAGTGCTCAACCCTGCCCTGCCCGATGACAACTTCGAGGCCTCGGTGCAGATCGCTCAAGAATTGATTGATCGCGAACAACCGTCAGTGATTGTCGGTTCCTCGCGCGGCGGCGCGGTCGCGATGAATGTCAAGCCGCGCGAATCGCAGCGGCTGGTGCTGCTTTGCCCCGCCTGGAAGCGCTGGGGGACGGCGACAACCGTTTCGCCGGGAACAATCATTCTGCATTCACGGGCCGATGAGGTGATACCGTTCGCGGATAGCGAAGAACTTGTCAGCGCCAGTGGGCTCGACCCAACAGCGCTCGTTGAAGTGGGCGACGATCATCGACTGGCCGACCCAGCGCCGCTGGCCGCAATGCTGGATGCCTGTAGTCGCTTGGAGCCGATTGTCCAGAGCGGTTCTGCAGGCAATGTGACGACAGGACTGTCCAACACGCTCTCGACATCCTTACGTCGAGTGTTCACGCAGGCGTTTACGGCGGCGGATATCGCGGAGTCTTTGGTTTCGTTCGACGAAGAAGCCGCGAGTATTCGAGTACGCGAGTTGCTGGAGCAGCGCGAATTCTGTGCGGTGGGAGTGCGTAGGAGCGGGCACGTGGCGGGATTCGCGCTGCGAGCCGATCTGGGAGATCGACCACTCGGCGCCTACATCCGTCCCTGCCCTACCGAAGCTCGGATCGGTGGAGCGACTCCGCTGGTCGAGGTGGTGCTGAAGCTGGTCAAGCAGCCGCGTCTTTTTGTCGAGTCGTTAGGGACGTTCCAGGGTATCGTGACTCCGTCCGACCTGCAGAAAGCTCCCTTTCGCATGTGGCTATTCGGTTTTGTGACGCTGATCGAAATGCGATTCACCGAGATGATACGCGGTGAGTTCGCAGGCGAGGAATGGCGAACGCTTATCTCGCCGACGCGACTTACGAAGGCACTCACGCTGCTCGACGAGCGTCGCCGTCGTCAGCAAGATCTCTCGTTGCTCGATTGTCTCCAGTTCTCGGACAAAGGGCAAATTGTGGCGAAGCATGAGCCGATTCGAAGTCGGACCATCTTCACCTCGCGACGTCAGGCGGAGGAAATGGTCAAGCGATTAGAGCAACTACGCAATAACTTGGCTCACTCGCAAGACATCCTGGCTTGTGATTGGGAAACCATCGTCAGATTGTCGGAAAGATTGGCGGCAGGGTGAGAGGTGAAGTTACGCTGATCGACGGACTGGAAGTCCGTCGTACTTGAGTACAGCTCTAAACGCTAGGGAACGATTGGGTTCAACCGATATTCGGCTCGGTTCTCCCAACGCACTTCGTACTGCGATAAATCGACTCGTGCTTCGGGAAAATCGGTGCTGATCCATTGAGCACCGCTGGCGAATGCTCGGTCGCGGCGAATCGTGTCGTTCAGCCGGGCCTCACGAGTTTCCGAGTCGGCTCGAGTGCGTACGACATAACCGGCTCGCACCAGCCGCTGGATGCGATCGAAGTCGCGCATCACATCGTTGATCTTGAACCAAGCAGCCGCCGAGTTCCCTTCGTCGACCGATACAAACATCACTCGTCCCCTCAGCGCCTCATGACCAGCCAAATATCGATCGCGAATGGCATCCTCGTTGTCAAGTGCAAACAGCACCTTGCCGCGCGTCTCCTCTAACCGCGGCCATCCGCGCTCGGCGATTGCCTTTCGTAGTGAATCATGCGACCCACGCACATCATCCGGCATAAGCACTCGATCGCGCGGGAATACCGAAAGAATCTCACGATCCACCTCCTCGATTCTTGCCTGATCGAACACGATTGGTTTCGTCGGTAGCAGCGCGTGTCGATCGTCCTTCAATTCGACGAGAATCAGGATCGGGACGTGGGTGGGATGAGCTCGCGACCAGTCATGTATCAACCGCAAGGCGAGCCGGAAGGTCGGGGTCGTCGAAAGGTAATCGAGGTCTTGAACGTGAAGCACCTTGAGTCCGGGTTGATCGAGAAGTCCGTCGGCATTCGGGTCTGGCCCAGGGTCTTCTCCTCCGTCCTTCAACGCTTGGCGGAAGGCGGGTGTTGAGTAGTGTCCGCCCTTGGGGTCCGCGAAGACATCCAGCTCGATCTGACGAATTCCCAGTTCACTAAACTGTTCTGGCAGCGGGCGATGGGTATAGTCAAACGCTGCCGAAGACGATTGGCCGGCGAGTGCAATCCACTTTAGCAGTTGAGCGGGCGGCGCTCGATGGTACGAATTGTGAGTGCCGATGACTTGAATCTGGTTCAATCTCAGATCGCGATCGGCCGCCGCCGCCGGGCGCAAGAACGAACAAGCGGCGAGCAACAACGCAAGCACGATCGACCTGAGTCTGTTGGCTTGTGCACGGACACTTACGTGCTGCTGTAGCGGATCGTTGGTTGGAAGGTCAAGTAATGGAGATAAGCGATTCATGAGCCGAGGGGAAGATGCGAAAGCTCGAGTACTGTTGACTGATTACCCGTGGTTGGACTTGGAGATCGAACGCTCGATACTCGCCGCGGTCGGCGCGGAGCTGATTGTAGCTCCCGCGGGGGACGAAGAGACCCTGGCGTCGCTCGCCGCGGCCCATCAGGTCAACGCGATCATGACTTGCTGGGCGAAAGTGACATCGCGAGTGATCACGTCGTCGGCCCGCTGTTCGCACGTCGCGCGATTTGGCATCGGGTTAGACAATATTGATGTGGCTTTCTGCAAGTCACGCGGGATACTGGTCACCAATGTGCCCGATTACTGCTTGAACGAGGTGGCGGAACACACTCTAGCGCTGCTGTTTGGTCTAGCTCGCAAAGTAGCCTGGTATCATGCGGAAACCAAAGCGGGTCGTTACGACTTGAAGAGTGGCGGCCCGCTGCGTCGTCTGACCGGGCAGACGTTAGGCCTCATCGGGTTTGGAGCAATTGGACGGCAAGTCGCGCAGAGGGCGATTGCCATGGGCCTCAAGGTGCTGGCGCATACTCGCCGGCCTATCGATTGGCCTGGGGTTGAGTTTGTCGGGTTCGACGAGCTGTTGGAGCGGAGCGACTTTGTGTCGCTGCATGTTCCCCACACGCCAGAGACCGAGCGAATGATTAACAAACGTGCGTTGGAGCTGATGCGGCCGACGGCCTACCTGATCAATACGGCTCGCGGGGCAGTGGTCGATCACGCCGCGCTCGCCGACGCATTAGCGGCGAACCGAATCGCCGGCGCGGCGCTCGACGTCCAAACGCCCGAGCCGCCCGATTTGAGCATCTCGCCGTACAACGATCCGCGGGTGATTGTGACGCCGCATGTGGCGTTCGTGTCGGTCGAGTCGCTAGTGGAGTTGCGCACGCGAGCGACAACACAAGTTGCCGATCGTTTGCGGTAGCCCGCTCGCTTCGCGAGCGGTGTGCTGAGCAGCGTACGAGGCTTGAATGAGCGGGTGGGGTTTGTGTGGGGAAGGGTGGTACGTGGTGCGGCTGATCATCTCGCGAAGCGAGATGGCTACGTAGCCCGCTCGCTTCGCGAACGGTGTGCTGAGCAGCGTACGAGGCTTGAATACGCGGGAGTGGGTATGTGGGGGGAGGGCTGGTACGCAGTGCGGCTGATCATCTCGCGAAGCGAGATGGCTACTTCGCTGCAGCTACTTTGCTGCCGCCAAACCCAGCGGCTCGCGAAACAGCTCTTCGATCTTATGTCGTCGATAATCGAAGATCTTGTCGAGATCTTTCCGCACCCAGGCCCAATGAGCGAACCGGCCTAGCGGACCCAGCGGCAGCCGGTAGTCCACCGTATCGACCATGCGAGTCCGATCGCCCTCGTCAAAAAACTCGTGCAAATGATGCCATAACCGGTAAGGTCCCCGCAGTTGCTGGTCAACGAATCGCACGGGCGGCGTCCAATCAATAATCTCCGTCCGCCAACTCACGGGCATCCCACGCACTCGTAGCGTGTAGTCGATGAGCGTGCCCGAGGCCATCACGATCGGACGAGGCGTGAGGATGCGAAACCGCAGCCAGGGCGGCGTGATCGTTTCCAAATTCCCCGCATCCGCGAAAAACTCGAAGACTTCATCGGTCGGACGGTCGATCCACTGTTCGCGTACTAGGCGATAACTCATGGCAGTCAAGGCGAATGGTGCTGCAAGCGAATAGGCTAATTGAGAACGATGCGGGGCGAACCAAACGCCCCCGAACTTACCTTATGAGCCTCATCCGACCCGACAAGCCCCTTTTACAGAGGTCTTCCTGGACTCCTGCTGATTGTCCAAGCCAAGCTTATCGACATTAACCCGCTTCGATACTGCATGCCACAATTGGGTCGAGCCCAAGTCGTTGCGCCTCAGCGATAACCTCTGGCGAATCGGCCCCTGGGTTCAGCCACAGCTCGACACAGCCTTTCGCGGCAATTTCTGGCAGAACTGTGAGCGCCACCGCGGGCGGCAAGTACACACTCACTCGATCCAACCGTTCCACCGGAATCTCCAACAGCGAACGGTACACCGTGAGTCCCTCAATGACGCCGCCCTTGGGGTTCACGGGATAGACCTGAAAACCCTTCGCCTGATGAGCTCGCACCGAAATGTTGCCGTACTTCGAGGGATCGGCACTCGCACCAAGGATGGCGACCGTGGGCATAGCAAATGACTCCCGAGGATTAAAATTCACTGCACGACCCGTGGCTGCTCGCCGGAACTCGTGACCGACCGTGCGCCCGCACTCCCGCACTCAATCTTCGCGAGGCTTCACTTTGGGCGAGTTTTCCTTCGCCTGGGCCGCGTACCAACGACTCCATGCCTCGCCATCGTACCCAAAGTCCTGGCCCGTGACTTTGGTCAGTGCGGTGAGTACTTCTTGATTGAACAGTCGGACTGGGATCGCGACAGGCTCTGATGGTTCTTCCTGACCTGGGCCGATCAGCGGGGCGCTCCCGTCCTTGGGGATCGACACCGAGATGCCCATGCCTTGTGGCGATTTAGGCGGCTTTCGCCACACCACGTGATTAGTGGCTAACGCGCGGATCAAAGGCATCGTGGCACTGCGATCTTCGAGTCGTCCGAGTACATAGGCCGCTCGATTGACGATCTCGTTGTTGGGGTCCTCCAAAATGCGACAGTAGGCTTCAACCAATTGAGGCGACTTGCGCCGCACAATTCGATCGACGGCGGCGTGAAAAACCTCGGGATGCTGCTCCAGAAGAGTTGTTCGACCAATGGCATCCAAAGCTGCTGGACTCGGAACTTTGTCGAGCACATCGAGGAAGAAGATCCGATAGACGGGGCGACGGTCATTCACTAGGCAACGAATGAGCGCGGGGACGGCCAGTGGATCGCGCACCTCCGACAACTGCTGATGAGCTTCCGCCGAAGCACGGTCCGCGGTTTTGGTGAGTTGGTGCCACTTGGCGATCTTCTTCGACCAATCGATCGCAATGGCCTCTGCGTCCTGTCGCTGTTCGACAATTTCAATCTCTTGAGATAAACGCCAACGGCCCTGGTGTCGTTGGTAACCTTCCTCCTCGCGAACGTCATTTGGCCGCTTCCATTGACCATTAATCTGAGTGTATCCCAAAGCGGCCCACGCCTTGGTGTGCGACGGATTCAACTCGATCACTCGACGCAAGTGATGTTGGCGATGAGCGGGTAACTGTCGCTGGCGACACCACTCGGCAGCCTCCCACTGCCCTTCGGCCGTATCGGCAAAGGTTGGAGCAATGTGTTCATACTCGAGTTCGATGGGACGTCGCCGGATCACTTCGCGTACCTGATTCGCGCTCAACGTCGCTTCACCGCCTGATTCGAGCGCGACCTGGTAATCGTCGCTGGCTCGTCGCTTAACGTTGATCAGAGTTCCAATTACTCGACCGCCATTCTCAAGTACAAAAACTTCTTCGGCGATTACCGCGGCACACAAAGACCACGCGAACGACGTGAGTGCCGCAAGCATCGAAAGGTGGCGGAGTAGCCTGATGCCACGACTCGATCGACCGCTTATTGTTTGGCCAGGGTCAACCTGAACTGCTATGCGACCGCCAGGAGAAGCGGCGTCGAAGGTGTTTTCTTCCCGGAATTCGAGCATGCTGCTGACGCTCCCGGAGCACTCGAGGCGGTTCCGAACGGAACTGGATTAGGCGATATTGTGCGAACTCGACAAAGACCCAAACAAGCCACCACCATGTTTTAGTTTACGCGATCGGGCCGCTGAGTGGAAACTGTTTCGTTTGCGCTCTCGACCTGACGAACGCATGTAGGTACACTTGTGCGATTGAGCTGCCGGGAGAAGGCGGCTCGGCCCAGGCAAAACCCATCACCCTTTGGAGAATGGATGGGGACGAGTGGAGTGCTCGTTCCCTGTAGCTGACGATATCGACCGAGGCCGTTTTCGAGCGGGAGTGGCCAGGTCCGCGGGAAAACAGAAAGGGAGGTCCTCGCGAAATGATTTGTCATCCCGTCTCTGGGGAATTATCGTATTCCTCGCCTGCCGCTAAGTCCTTCCGGGACCCCTACCTCACCACTCAATCCCTCCTGACTCTATTACTTGCACTCCTCGGTGGAGTGGCTTTCGCGACCTTCTGCGGCGATCGTGTATTGGCTGAAATGCCGATTCCAGATCGAGATCCGACGGCGGGACTGGAACGTGAAGAGACCCGCGGATCGCTCATCATCATGGGTGGATCGGAGCGGTTCGACAATCGAGTTGTCTGGGCCGAAATCGTCAAGAAAGCGGGCGGCGAAGGGAGTCGGATCGCGGTCTTCCCCACAGCCAGCGGTGCTCCGGTAGTGGATGGCGAGGACGTGGTGCGAGTCTTGAACGATCTTGGCGCCGACGCGTTTCTCGTCCCGCTCGCAATTCGCGGTTTCGAGAACGACTATCGCGAGGTTGCTCGCGACCCCGCTATGGTCGCAAGCGTGCGCCAGTCTCAAGGCGTCTTCTTCGTCGGAGGCGAACAGGCTCGTATTCGTCAGGCGCTCGTTTCGCCCGAAGGCGACAATACGCCGCTACTCGAAGCCGTCTGGTCGGTCTACCGCGAGGGTGGCGTGATTGCGGGAACGAGTGCTGGGGCGGCGGTGATGAGTCGCATCATGTTTCGCAGCGCTCAGTCGGTGCTCAACACCATGCTGAACGGCGTCGGCATGGGACGCGAAATCGACTATGGACTCGGTTTCTTGGACGAGGATTGGTTTATCGATCAGCACTGCCTCGTGCGTGGTCGCTTCGCCCGAGCGCTCGTCGCCATGCACAACCAAGGGTTTGGCTATGGCTTTGGAATCGATGAAGACACGGCGCTAGTCGTGGAACGCGACGAGGCGCGAGTGATTGGCTATCGAGGTGTTCTCGTCTTCGATCTTTCAGCGGCTACGTCGAATGCTGAACAGAAGACGTTCAATCTGAAGAACGCTCGTCTGAGTTACCTTGATCGAGGCGACACGATCAATCTTCGGACGCTCCGCATCACGCCTTCGGCCGAGAAACAGGCCGGCCGAATGGTCGATCCAAGAACGCCAGAATTCCGCCCACGGTTTCGCACTCGCCCCATCTTTAACGACATCCTGGGCAACATGGCGGTCCATGACCTGATGGTGCGACTGATCGACAATCGCGGCGACGAAGGGTTGGGGCTCGCGTTCGATGGCGCCGCGGCGCTGACAGGACCGACTCGTGGTTTCGAGTTTCGCTTTTATCGAGGCGAAGATAGCGTGGGTTGGCAGACAGAAGCGTTCGGCGGCGACGACTATACAGTGGCGAACATCCACGTCGATATTTCACCCGTGCAGCTCGTTGGGCCGCTGTATACGAAGTAGCCCGCTCGCTTCGCGAGCGGTGTGCCGTGCAGCGTACCAGGCTTGCATGAGCGGGCAGGGTTTTGTGGGGTGAAGGTTGGTACGCGATGCGGCTGGTCATCTCGCGAAGCGAGATGGCTACTTTTTTCGATACACCTCGTTCGGGTCCACTAACCGTTCGCAGACTACCTTTAAGCCGTCTGGGGTTACTTCGCGGAAGAAGCAGGTCGCATAGCCTTCGTGGCAAGCTGCTCCCACCTGTTCCACCTTCAGCAAGATCGTGTCGGCGTCGCAGTCGACCAAGATCTTCTCGACTCGCTGCCGGTGGCCGCTCTCCTCGCCCTTACGCCACAGTTTCCCGCGGCTACGGCTGAAGTAGACCGCTCGACCGGTCCGTACCGTTTCCTCGTACGCCTCCGCATTCATCCACGCCACCATCAACACCTCACCCGTCCGGAAGTCTTGGGCGATGGCGGGCAACAAGCCGCCGTTTCGGCTGAAATCCGGGCCGGTTAAGGCGCTGGCTGCTGAAGGATTGGCAGCCGATGCAGATGTGGGATCGGTCATGGCATAGTCTCCTGCGAGTCGTTAACTCGGCTCGTCGGCATCTTCTCTTACGCTGAACTCCAGCTTCCAGCGACGATCCGATTGAGTGCTCGCGCACCACAATTCAAACATTCCCAACTCGGTCACTTTCGATTCGAAACGGACCGGCACATAGTGTTCGTCGCGCACGGGGTCGGCGGGCAGAGTGGCCTCCAGCGAATCGGTCTCGGCCAATTCGTCGTCGGACCACGTTGGGAGCAAGTCCCCCGGTTTGTCGAGCTTGCGGACATTCGAACTGAAGAAGCGGAAGTGAGCCGGTTCGCCTACCACCAACCCGATCTCGTTCGACGGCACCTCGGTCTCGGTCCCTTCTTCCATGCCGAATGGCACGACACACAAAGCTCGGAGGGGCCGCGGGGCGCCAGGGATCGCCAGTCCAGCCGACTCGATACCGACGTAATACGATCTCGCCGTCCCGCCGCGAATGCGCACGCCTCCTCGCTGCTTCGTCCAGCCATAGTAGGCGGCGCCGCGCGCCACCGCATAGTCCAAATCATGTTCGCCGTCGAGCGGTCGAGGACGAGCTCCCTGACCCGCCCACTCGCCAATCGTATCGAGCAGCCTGGCTCGCAAAGGATCAGCCTTGAACACGCCTCCGTTGAAAAGCACGTGTGTGGGACGAGCCATACCTGACTCGTTCCCTTGGGCTTGCAGGAACGCCGCGACATGTCGAGTGATGCCGGTATCGGTTTCGAAGGGGAGACCGATTTCTTGGAACCCTGACACTCGACGGCGAGCGGGTCGCTCGGTCGCCGCACAACGTGGAAAGAAGCCCTCGACCAACAGATCGATCACTTGCTTGCGATCAACATCGACGGTCACGGTATTGCCGATCAGCTTGCTGCCTCGTCCCAGAATGGTAATTGGATGCTTCTTGGGACCGTCCGCGGCCAGCAGCGTCTCTTTGGCCGCTCGACACGAATGCCAGAGCGAGACCGACTGCCAGGGATCGAGTTTGATCCCCTTCTCTCCAAACTCCTTGGAGACGAAGTGAGCCAGGGTGAGGTCCATGTTGTCGCCACCCACCAAGAGATGGTCGCCCACGGCCACTCGCCGGAGTACAAGCTCCCCCTGCTCTTCCGCCACCCCGACCAGTGTGAGGTCGGTAGTTCCGCCGCCCACGTCGCAGACCAACAGGAGATCGCCCAACTTCAACGCTTTGCGCCACCGGTCTCCCATCGCGTTGAGCCACGCGTAAATGGCGGCTTGTGGTTCTTCGAGCAGTACGAAGTTAGCCGGGAAGCCAGCGGCGAGCGCGGCTTCGCGAGTCAGTTCTCGCGCCGCGGCATCGAACGACGCTGGCACGGTCAGCACTACCTGCTGTTCGCGAAACGGAGCGTCCGGGTAGGCGTTCTCCCAAGCCGCAACCAAGTGCTCGAGATAGCGGCGCGATGCCGTGACGGGCGAGATCTTCGCAACTTTGTCCGAGGCGCCCCAAGGTAGAATCGGCTGGTGCCGATCGACTTTACTGTGGCAAAGCCACGATTTGGCGCCCCCAACGGTGCGCTCGGGTGCGTCGGCCGATTGCCGTCGAGCGATCTCGCCCACGGCGTAATCGGGGTTTTGACTCCAAAGTAGATCGAACGCGTTGTTCGCCAACTCGTGGGGCGCGGCCAAGTAGGTGAACGACGCCAAAGTGGAACGCGATTCGATCGTGCCGGGCGCGACCAGTTGAGGGATAGCGAGCAACTCGACGCGAGGTCGTTCGCCCTCGAGCGATGTGTGCGCGAGAACGCTATTGGTGGTTCCTAGATCGATACCGATGATGTGCTTGGCACTCATTGCGAACTGTTCCTCCTACCGTCGAGTTGGCTGCGCCACGTCACTTAGGTCCATTCGCGCAGTACCATTATCTCACTTCCACTTCGGCTGGCGCGACAATGAGGGCCGCGTCGTCCGTGCCAGACCAAGTGGGCAGTTGGCACGTGGTCGCTCGCCAACCCGAGTGAACCAGTTGTCCGCGAAAAGGCGGCTCGCCCACCACCTGCCCCGTGACCTTGAAGCGGTTGGGATCGTAGCCTGCCGGGACTTCAACCGGCGAGGCTTCGGGTTGGTCGAGCAGCGGTTGGAGCTCAAACATGCGTTGCAGCGTCTTGCGACAGTCGCGGAGCACGTCTCGGGCCGCTCCCCCGATTTGAGCGTCGGAGTAGCCGTCGAGTGATTCTTGGACGAGGTCGACGAACCGGGCCTCTCGCTGCAGGGCGGCCAAGAGCGTGAGCGCCTCGCTGCGAGCGGGTGGTTTCGGCGGAGCATGTCGCGCGGCTGGCTTTTCGACAGGCTTCTCGGCGGGTTTGGCTTCGGGCGCGGGCAACCCCGAGCCGCTCAAGGCCTGCTCGATGCGCCGAGCTGAATCGGCGTTGCCCAACGCTTGAAAGAACGCGCGAAAAGCGAGTCCCAGTCGCATGGTGTTGTCTCTCCCGAAAGCATGACCTGGAAGGTCCTTACGTGGTGTTGCGCGTGCTTCACAAGCGTGGCGGCACGAACAACCCTACAGCCTACCTCAAAAGGGCCGGTTCTGGGCAGGGTGGGAACCAAGTAGAAGTCCGTCGCCGTCCTTGGACTGCGGCAGCCTGCTGCCGCAGTCCAAAGGGGTTCTTTCACCATGCGGCTCGGGCGGCGGATTCTTGCGATGGTAGCTCTTCTTCTAATAGATACCGCTCGGCGATCAGTCGCTTCGCATGCGCGATATACTCCGCGACATACGCGTCGCTATTCGCGTATCGCTCGGCCAGCGAAGGGCGCGGGTCGCCCGTTCGCTCACGTTCTTCCAAGGTGCGAGCCAGTGGGATGTAGCCGCCGGCGAGCGACAATAGTTCATTCTCGGCGCCAATCGTGCGAGCGCGTAGATTCCAACTGGTGTAGGTCCCAAGTGGGACCGCCACACACGGCAAATCCAACGTGCCTCGCTCGCGGTTGTCCGGACCGTAGGCGGGCACAAGCACGTCGTACGTGCCGAGACGCTTGGGAGGTTCAATGGTCGTACGCCTGAGCGTTGCAAAGTCGGAGCCGCGGTCGAGCCACTCAGGACGCTGAATGACCTCGGGATAACGCACGCCCGGCAACGCTTTCCAGCCACTCTGTGACTCACGCCATGACGAGGCCGACCCATCCGCCAATCGCGGATAGACGCTCGGCGGTGGTTCCGCTCCTTCCCGCGCCCAGGCATCGAGCGCCACCAGTAACGCTCGGACCAGCGGCCGATAATCGGCCGGATTGCCGATCAACTGACCATTGCCCGGCGATTTGGCGGGGACGCCGTTGCCGGGACCATGTTGAGTTCCTCCGAATGCGTACACTCGCACCTCGGGCGGCAGCACCGAGTCGCGTTTGCTCTCCGGGTCGGTGTGCACCAGCGAACCCGAGCGATGCCAGTACTCGCTGGAACTCTGCGTATGCATCACCTTGGGGACTGTGTTCGTCGCACGACTACGACGCAGAATGCCATCTTCTCGTCCCGTGAACGGATCGCGTTCATCGCCATACGTGAAGGGAAACACGTCGGCTGGATACAAGTGATTGTCGTGTTGCGCATTGTGACGAGTGGGGGAAGCGAATCGATGGTTGAAAAATCCCAAACCGGCGCCCGCCACATGCGGCATCACCCCATCGAATACCTTGCGACCTTGCTCGTCGGCATTGAACCCGTCGTACAAAAACGTCCGCAAGCAACGGCCGCTCTGCGATACTCCGAATCCATAAGCCCATTGAATCGCGGACCGACGTGATTCGCGACCTTCTTTGCTAATCGCCAAGGGATTGCGATCAGTAGCATCATGTTTCAGAAAGGAGACCAGATCGCGAATGCCTGCCAATCCCAGTCCCTGCACGATCGAACCCCGAGCCTCATAGATCAGTTCGTAGATGTAACCGGGTTGAAGTCCACCAGCGACCTCGAGACTAATGAGGGGCAACTGACCTCGCTCGCCGTCCGCCTCCGGCCATTGCTTGTCGAGCTTCCATTGCGATCGAGGAATCGCGACGCGTGGGTCGGACTCGCGTTGCCGCCAAGTGAGAGTGGCTTCGGCTTCACCGCGCTCGGTTGGCTCGTAGCTCCCTTGGTTCGCCCACTGCCCCAAGTTCTGTTTGGTTGTCGGTGCATCGACCACCACCTCGGCGCGAACAATGCCTGTCAGCGGCTTGCCATCTTCCATCGCGACGGGCGCTGTCAATCGCAATCGGCCGCCGCCCGGAGCGGTCTCGGCAATCCAGCCGCTCCAAACCACGGTATAGCCTTTGCGCATCAAGAACTCGTCGGCCCCTGTGTTGAACTGTCCCAGGGCGAGTTTGTTCCCTCGATTGTTGACGTCGTACAGTATCGCGCCATTGCCACGATCGCGCGCCACGGGTGCGAGGATCTCGACGTCCGCCGCATACTCGACCTTGCCCTGGGCGTTCCGAGGAGCGAGTTCCAAGTCGATGACCGTGCGATTGGCTGGCAGGCCTGGATCGACTTCGAAATACGCTTTGCCTCGCAGTGTTTCATAAGCGCCCACGCCGGGAAACTCGCGACCGCCCGCATAGGGTTGGCGCGACTGAACTTCCAATCGGACCAACTCGCCGAAAACCTGTGGCGCGAGCGTGGCGATGCTGGCGAAGACGATCACCGCGAGCGCTCGCGTGACAAAGAGCTTCGTTGAGGAAACAGAACAGGCATCGCGAGTCGTCATCAGTTTCTTCCCACACAACAAGGGAGGTTGATTCAACGAACTCATGATAAGGCAAGCAGGTGCGAGAAAACCACGGGCGATGGATAGGCTTTCTTTTTCGACGAGCGTCGAGGCTAGCGAACGGAAGCGACGATCGTCTCAATCAGACTCGGAGCGCTTCGTCCACCGCTGTACACAACCGTAAAGATTCCTCCGATGTACTCCTGGCTTCGTCCAGGTTCGGCTGTCGATCGAGACTGCGGGGTTGTCGCCCAGCACAAACCACTGGTCGTCATGCAATGTCCAGGTTGGAAAACGGTCGTCGCCTTCGGGGGCCTGTGAGCTTGCCAAGTAATGAATGTCGCGAAACACTCGCAGGTCTCGCACTTCCACATCGCCGTCGGCCGCACCGATCGACCACGGGTGAGTTTCCGCCTTTACAATGGCCGATTCGAGCGGCAACGATTGCTGAACGTACACATCACCGTCGACGACCACGAACAAGCGGTGATCACATTGAGCGACAGCCAATTCCCAATCGTGATCTTCTCGCGAGTGTGGTAGCGAAAAGCGAACGGGGGCAAGCCAACGACCGTTTTCCCAACGGCCAGCTTGCCAATGTTCGTTGCCGTCATACTCAACGCGTAGCGATTCTCGGCCATTGCGTAGTTGGGTTACAAAGCGGGCGCGAGTGCCCAGGTTCAGTCGTAGTTGCAGTGCGATGTCGGACACTAAATGCAGTGGACGGGACGTATCGGGCGTGTGGACATCGAGATCGCGGATGGGAACCGATGCAGCAGCCGATGATGGGCGAGCGAATCCGGCGACGGGATGAAATCGCAACCAGGCGAACGCTTCGTCCGCGAGGGTTGGTTCTGCCGCGCTCATCGACTCGCGGCTTTCGTTTTCTGCATGTCTGACTGGAGTGAACCGATATCCCGTTGCTTGTATGGTCCAGCCTTGGTTCGCCGAGTCAGGTCGCCAGCGATTGGGCATGGGCGCATCGCGACTCGCTCGAAAACGGTCGTCATGCACCACGATCCACTGCGACGTGAACTCGTTCCATGTTTTTCTCCAAGGACTGTCATTGACCCAAAGGTCCCCTTGGCGAATGGAAATCGATTCGCCCGGGAAGCCGACGAGTCGCTTGATGGCGAATTCATCCGGCGAGTTTGGATCGGTCATCGCGACGACGGCGCCGCGTGGGAGTGCGTGGGGCGCGACGAGTGTGGGCCAGCGATCAATCCACACTCGATCCGCTGGTCGTAACTCGGCATTTGAGGCGAGCGAGTGCGTGAGACCACAATTAGGGCAGATCAGTGGCTCGTCCACGGGTGTGCGCTCGACCGCACAGCGATAGATGAACTGGCAGTGTGGACAACCGATTTGCCAATGTTCACCCACATAGGCATCGGCCATCGACGGGCCTTGGATGTAAGCCGGCGCTGGCCAGCCGCGCAGACATGCCACGCGAGCGACTAGCCCCATGACGACTATGATGCAGATCGGCCAAGCGATGCGTCGGACGAGATGCCTCGACGCGGGCTGCGGCGGTTCGGGAGAAGATGGGGAGCAGACGGCAAGTCGGGAATTCGGGGACGCTTCCCCCGGTTCTCGACCATCGCCACTCATCGCTCTTCGCCCGTGTCGAGCACGGCGAGGAAGGCTTTCTGCGGGATGTCGACTTGTCCAATCGACTTCATGCGCTTCTTGCCTTCCTTCTGTTTTTCCCACAACTTGCGTTTGCGAGTGATATCACCGCCGTAGCATTTTGCGGTGACGTTCTTTCTCATGGCGGGGACGGTTTCGCGAGCAATGATGCGGCTGCCGACGGCCGCCTGCACGGCCACTTCGAACATGTGTCGCTCGATCTCAGCCTTCAATCGCTTGCAGACCGCGCGGCCGCGACGATCCGCGTCCCGGCGATCGCAGATCACGCTGAGTGCGTCGACTCGCTTGCCGTTGACCAGGATGTCCATGCGGACGAGGTCGGCTTGTTCATAGCCGATGACTTCGTAGTCCATCGTGCCGTAGCCGCGAGTCGCGCTCTTCAATTTGTCGTGCAGATCGTAGATCACTTCGGCGAGCGGCAGGTCGTAGACCAACATAGCTCGAGTGGCCGACAGATGCTCGATACTCTTCTGCACTCCTCGGCGGTCTTGGCACAGCTTCATCACGGTGCCGATATAGTCGCCGGGGACGATCAGGTTGACGCGGACGATCGGTTGGCGGAACTCCTCGATCGAGCCCGAATCGGGCACTTCCTGCGGGCGATGAATTTCCTTGACTTCTCCCGTGCGGAGCATGATTTCGTAGGTGACGTTGGGCGCTGTTTGCACCAGGTCGATGTTGGATTCCTGTTCCAACCGCTGCTGGATGATCTCCATGTGCAGCAGGCCGAGGAACCCGCAGCGGAAACCGAATCCCAAGGCTTCGCTCGTTTCCGGCTCGAATTCGAAACTGGGATCGTTAATGTGCAGCCGTTCGAGGGCGTCGCGCAACTCTTCAAAGTCCTGTCCGTCGGACGGATAGAGACCGCAGTAGACCATGCGTTTCGGGGATTTGTAGCCAGCGAGCGGCGGCGCGGCGTTTTCGCCAGGAACGGATACCGTGTCGCCAATGTGGACGAGATCAAGCGACTTGATGTTGCAGATCAGGTAACCAACTTGGCCCGCCATGAGAAAGTCGCAGGCCCGCTGTTGGGGCACGAACTGTCCCATTTCGACCACTTCATGAGTCGTCCCCGCTCGCAGCAGCCGAATCTTCTGACCCTTCTGCACTCGGCCATTCATCATGCGGATGTAGATGATCGCGCCGCGGTAATCGTCGTAGTGCGAGTCGAATACCATCGCCTGGAGCGGGGCGGACGCATCGCCCCTGGGAGGCGGTACGCGTTCGATCACCGCGTGGATGATCTCCTCGATTCCCAGTCCGGCCTTGGCGCTGGCTTTGAGGATCTCGCCGGGCGAGACGGCTAGCGTCTGTTCCATTTCGGCGACCACTTCATCGACGCGTGCGTGCTTGAGGTCGATCTTGTTGATCACCGGCAGAATGGTCAAGTTCGCGTCGATGGCCGCATAGGCGTTGGCTACTGTTTGCGCTTCGACTCCTTGGAACGCGTCGACCAGCAGCAGGGCGCCTTCGCAGCAGGCCAGCGATCGCGATACCTCGTAGTGGAAGTCGACATGGCCCGGCGTGTCGATCAGGTTCAGTTCGTACATCTCGCCGTTGCGCTCGTACTGCATGCGAACAGCGCGGGCCTTGATCGTGATGCCGCGTTGGCGTTCGAGCGCCATATCGTCAAGCATCTGCTCTTTGAGTTCACGGCGTTGCACGGTGCCGGTGAATTCGAGCAAGCGGTCCGCGAGGGTGCTCTTTCCGTGATCGATATGGGCGATGATGCAGAAGTTGCGGATATGCTGACAATCAAATTCGGGCATGCGATTCACGACTCTCGGCGGTCAAAGGAGAGAGTGGGCGGAATGTGAGGAATCCCACCAAGGGATTTCCCAGTCTAATGCGGCGACTCGGCAAATGCGTCGATTCGGATGGCGAGCGGCCGAACGGTATTTTCTTTGGGGTTAGTTTGTGAGGTTGGGGGGGGAGCCAGAAACAGGTTGGGACGACTTCGAACCCGCTTGCGCGGCCTCTCGGGCGATGCCAGCCGCTCCTATAAAGCCAGCGTCGCCGCCCAGTCGTGCAAAGTCGATCGTAGTTTTCGCGGCCAAAACGGGAAAGGCCCGCGCTCGCACCTCCGCCCGAATCCGTTCCAAAAAACGCCTTCCCAGAGGATCGGCTTGGCCCCCGAAGTTCATCGCTCCCCCCAGGATCACGGCCCCAGGGTCAATCGTATGCATGAGGCTGACGATGCCAACTCCGAGAAAATATGCGGTATCGAGTACGATTTCCAAGGCCAGAACGTCTTCTCCAGCGGCTTCTTCGCCGATCAGTTTGGCGGTTAGCTTGTCGCCCGACGCGATCCGCGAGCGGATCGACGACTCTCGGCCGGCCGCCAACGCTTCTTCGCAGCGTTTGACGACCGCGGTGGCACTCGCATAGGCCTCGAGATGCCCCCGTTGGCCGCAGCCGCACAGGCGAGCGGTCTGTTGGTGATCGATGATGATGTGACCGCACTCGCTGCCGCAACTGTTTTCGCCGTCGATAGATAGGCCGTGTACGATGATGCCGCCGCCCACGCCGGTCCCCAGGGTCAGGAGCACGATGCTGGGGTATTCGCGGCCGCTCCCCACCCAGTATTCGCCGAAGGCCGCCGCATTGGCGTCGTTGGCGAAACTGACCGGCTTTTGGCACTCGCGACTCAAGTGATCCCGAACGGGATAGAAATGCCAGCCGGGCATGTTGGGGGGATCCAACATCATGCCTCGAGGAATATCCATGGTGCCGGGGGTTCCGAGGCCTACTCGAGGGACGTCGTCCCAGGTTTTACCGAGGTGGCTCAGCAACTGGCTGGCGACTTCGACCATGGCCGGGATGGTGGCTGCGGGAGAGTTCTCGGCGTGCGAGGGAATGCTGGTTTTGACAAGCGGCCGACCTTGGTCGTCGACGACGCCAATTTTGACCGAGGTTCCACCGACATCGAAGCCGACCCAGAGTGGCCCCACGGGATCGGTGACTCCCAGGTCGACCAAAGTCGGTTGTTGGTTGTTCATGGTCCCCTCCCCTGCTCGCCCATTTGTCCTAGTTTCAAAAGGTGTAACCGCTCGGGGTTCCGTCACTTACGGTACACCGTTTTGAGTCAAGCGAGGAGTGGGCGATGTGAACTCGGCATTGGCCAACGCAAAGTTGGACAATGGCTAGGGGGCGTCGGAATCCGTGTTCGCGCCTGGGGCTCTGGGGTTTGGTGAGCGGGCGAGTGTCGCGTTGAGTCCCCGTCGAGGCGGTTTTCTTCGTTTACTGTCGCTTTTTGCTGAGCGGGACGTCTCGATGCTGAGTGTGGCAGGCCTTGCACTCGGCGGAAACTCGATCGAAGGCGCGTTGAGCGATGATAGTCCAATCTTGGTTGGTCTTCGACGAGTTTTTCGCTTCGATGGCTTTTTCCAGTTGCTGGGCTGCCGATTCGCTGGTTTGCAAAGAACTGATGAAATCGCTGGACCGACCGGCGGCGGATTCGGAGCGGAGCATTTCCGTAAAGTGCTCTCGCAACAGCAAGGCTTCGTGTGCCGGTTCGAGAGCCGGATGAGAAGCGGGAGTCTTCCAGCCTGCCGCGGCGATCCGTTTGAGGTGATCGTGTGTGTGTTCGAGTTCCACCATGGCTTCCGCGAATGGAGGTAGCTCGGCCTTTTCTGGGAAGTTGGCGTCTAACTGGTCCAGCAGCGAGGTTTCAAATCGACGTGCTTCGCGAGCGGACTCGTAAAGCCCCTTGTATCCGTCGCTTGTTCCGGCGGTCTGTAATACGGCGAGCGATTGCGAGGGGGGCAAAAGGCCGGCGCCTACGCAAGCGACGGCTGCGGCGGTTGGGCTGCGATGCTTGCCGTGGTGGCAGTGGATGTAGATGGGGCCGGGCAGGTCTCGTACGGCTTTCGCTAACTGCTCGATCTTTTCCTTGGGTACTCCGTCGTAACCGTGGGGTAAGTGGACGTAGCGCATGCCATGTTGGCGAGCTAGCTGCACGTCGGGGGTGGCGCCATCGACGCTGATCACGGTTTTCACGCCGAGCGCGGCGAGTTCCTGGAAAGCCTTTTCGCCTTCCGGCAGGCCGCCGGAAATGACTTTTTGATGGATGCGAAAGGCGTTCGGCAGGTGTTCGGCGGCGATTTTCGTGGGGCGGTAGTTCTTGTCGGTATCGAGTTGGGTGGCGGAAGTGTCTGGCTTTTGCGACTCGGGTGGTTGGTTCGCGGAAGGGCCACAACCAGTCGACGTTATGAAGCCAGTCAACGTCATGAAGATTGCCACGCCCGCGATGTGTACGCAGGCAAGATTTCGCATCGGCTGAGATGTGACACAGTTTTCCACCGAGGTGTGTGACTGTGGGGGCCGAGTAAGGTCTTGGGGCCGGATCATGACGAAGCTCCAGGGATAATCATGGATTAGAACCTCGCCTGGGTGGCGACACAACCCGCAACGAACGGCAGGGGCGACATGGATGCTCGGGACGGGGGCAAAGGTCGTAGCAGCTTAGTTTGAGTCGGGCGGATCATCACTTTTTTCGAAATTGCTTCTTGCCTTTTCAGCGATCACTCGAAGAATGGGTCGGTTGAGCGGTGTTTTCGGCGAGGAATCACTGGCAGTCCGAGCAACTGCTCGAACAATTAACGCTCGTGGGGAATGGCCTTCAAAGAATCGATGAAAGGCTCCCACAATGCCTGCGCGCATTCGACGCGACTTAGTCGATCCCAACGAGGTCGGCATCTATCATTGCTGGAGTCGCTGTGTGCGGCGACTGAAGTTCGATGGCGGAGATTGCGGTCCGTTGACCGAGAATCCCGAACGCCGGTATTGGTTCAGCCAGCGTTTGGAAGCTCTGGCCAGTGTGTTTGCCATTGAGGTACACGAGTACGGTGTGCTCGATCATACCGTGAATAGTCTGCTCACGATTCGTCCCGATATCGCTGCCGGTTGGAGTGACGAAGAAGTCGTGCGCCGCTGGACTCGGCTTTCTCGTAAGAAACTCGATTTGGTTGTTGGAGAATTGCCTGAGCAGGAGTTCAAGGAGTTAGTCGACAATCCACATTATGTTGACGATAAGCGAAAGCGATTGAGTGATCTCAGTTGGTTCATGATCATGCTTAAGGAACCGATTTCATTGGCCGCCAATCAGGAAGATGGCGCATCGGGTCATGCTTTCGCGGAACGGTTTGGGTGTGCTCGGTTGCATTCACAAGAGGAGATTCTGCAGGTCGTTACTGAGATTCATGCTCAATCGGTGAGTTCAGGGTTAGCGGAGCCATCTGAGTTAGTGGGACTCTCTTCTTACTGTGACCGATGGGAGGATGGGCAGGTATGTATGGGCAAAAATCTGGTCGAAAGGGAGAGTGACGCGGTACAGGAAGCGGTCGGTATTGAGTTGCCGGATGAGCTCGACGGCAAGACTTCCGCGGAACCTCGGCAGACGTCATGCGCAGTGGCCTGCGAGCATGACGCGAGGACTTGTTTGCCCAAACGATCGTCGTGTGGCCGACAAAGCAAATGTCCTGAGAAAGTTCGGCGTCCCAAGGCGGGGTGGATGACGCCCTGGGGGGCAAGCGGGGATGGATATGACGGCGTAGCGGCCAAACGGAGGCTTAGCAACGAGAGTCACTTGGCGATCGATCGCGAGTTGTTCGACGGGGTGCTGAAGAGGTGTTGCCAGCGAGTGAAGAACGTCGTCGGTGTGAGGGTGAGTGTTCCTGCTGAACTGCCCGAGGAATTGCGGCGGCTGGATTTTGATGAATCGCGTTGGGCAGATGCCTATCCGCGCACTGCTCGTCGCTTCGACCGCTTAGCGAGAAAGGCGGAAGGAATGCGGAACGACTTCTTGCGAGTGTGGAATGGAGGACGAGTGGCCACTGATGACGAGCGTGTCGCGGTAAGATGTCGGTTAACCAAGGATCAAGCGGATGACGCTGGTAAGGACCGAGGAGGAGGCTGTTGGGCGTCAACGCAATGAATCTGATCGTAGATTCATGCTAAGTATCAACGCTACCGCCATTTATCGTTGACTTAACCGGATAAGCTTGCCGCAGTCCAATTAGAGGAGAGTCTCCGTCGCAGGCTTTCCGGCGCAGGCTTTGGAGACGAACCAATTACTGCCTGCTTACGGCGAACAAAGGCGGCGTCGATGATCGGGCTGTAGATTTTCCGTATCTTTTGCTTCTTTCGCACTTTGGCGCCGCCGCGTACCTGCCACCGTGCTCGTGTTACCGTATTCCCGTCACCGTAATCGCTTTACCGTGTTCGCGTTACCGTACTGTCCCGCGGTCACGTTCAGTTTGGATCAGACTGTCTGAAACCTTGCGTGTGCAGACAGTCTGGTGTCAGAAGATGTCGTGGGAGGAGCGAGAGTAGGGGGAAGTACAGTTTCAGACAGTCTGCTCTTGGTTGGGATCGATGAGCAACGGCTGGGGTGATGCTCGTTTCGTTGGTCATCAGCCGCGAAGGCGGCGACCTTGCGCGTCGGGGACTTTGCCGGTCAGGATCATGATGGCATCGATCAGCGACCAAATGCCACAGCCGCCGAAGGTGGCGAACATGATCAGTCCCAGCGGTACGTAGCCTAGGTAGATGCGATGCATACCGACCGTTCCCAGGAAAAGTCCTAGGAGACCCGCTGTTAAACGCGAGCGATCGCTGAGTTCGCCGTCGGCCTCCGCCGGGGCGGAAACTGACGAAGACTTCGTGCCGATCGCTGATGCTTTCGCCGACTTCTTTCCTTTGCCGGTTTTGACGCCCTTCTTGGGGGCAAAGGAAAAACCAGTGCTTTCCCCCTCGTCCCCGCCGCCCTGTCCGCCATCCTGCCCATCCGCCAGCCCGCCCCCCTGCCCGATACCGCTCAGACTGTCTGCGTTGGTTTCCGGAGCGCCGAACTGGAAGGTGCTGGAGTCCTGTCCCGATTGAGTTTCGGCGGCCAAGTCCCCACTGCTTGCCGACAACTCGCCGGACATCCCCCCAAACATCTCGCTCGACATCTCTCCCGAGGCGTTGCCCCACATGATGTCGGCATTCGACGGTGTCTCGCTCGCAGGCGGCGCCGGTGGATTGGCCGGGATGCCTGAATTCGACTTCTGCTTTCCCGTCGCCTTCGAGGATGGCGATGATGGGGAAACTGGCTTTCCAGGCGAAGATTTCTCTGGAGTAGGTGACGGCGGCGCGGGAGTTGGAGCTGGAGTGGGCGCCGCAGTGGGAGTGGGCGCAGGCGCCGCTGGTCCTCCTCCGGCAAGTTGCGGGTAGACTTCGTCGGCCCACTGCCACTGGTCGGCGCCGTCGCGCAGCACCTGGCAGTTCATGGTCAATCGTCCCTCGGCGACCCAATGATCCAGTTCAGGCCGTGCCATGGGCCCGTGATACTGTTCGTCTTCGGTCTTCACGTGCCAGAGTTCGGCAGGCTGTTTAGGGGACGAAGCCGATGAGGCTGCCGGAACTTGCAGCACCGTCTGGCAACTCGGGCACTTGATCCGCTTACCCGCCAGCTTTTCGTTCAGTCGGAGGAGTTTTTTGCACTGGGTGCACGTGATATCGATCGCCATGGCGCACGCCTCGCCCATTCAGGGAACCGTCTTACTGCTTACTGCGGTAGTTCGACGGTTCAGGGAAAATCCAGGAATACATGCCGACCGGGTCGGTCACGGAGGAATGACAATGCTAGTTCGAGTCAACCGAGATTACTACGCTATGTCCCATGACTTGGCTTGAGTATTTACCCTTACCGGTACCATAATGGGCCCGCGTTGACTCGCAAGCCCGAGCGGCTTCACCTCCAGATTACTCCGAGAAACTCACATGAATCCGTCGCTTTCCCGCTCCGTGTCCCGTCGTCGTTTTCTCACCGTCGCCGCAGCCGGCGCGGCGGGAGTGGCTTGGTTTGACTTGCCGCGAGTTTTAGGGGCGCTGGCGGACGATTCCTTCGGCGGATTTCCCGTCGGCGTGCAGAGCTACTCGCTCCGCAACTTCAATCTGGTCGAAGCTGTACGGCATATTCAGGCGCTCGGCGTGCATTACGCTGAGTTCTACAGCAAGCACCTGGCCATCGACGCGAGCGATTCGCAGATCAAGGATACCTTGAAGTTGCTGGCGGACGGCGGCATCAAGTTGGTCGCTCACGGGGTCAACGGTTTTAGCAAGAATCACGAGCAGAATCGCAAGGTATTCGAGTTCGCGAAGCGTGCCGGGATTCGCAACCTCACGGCCGACCCCCAACCCGATTCGTTCGACAGTCTCGAAAAGCTGGTCGCGGAGTTCGACGTTCGGATCGCGATCCATAACCACGGCCCGGGACATCGTTACGACAAGCTGGAGCAAGTTGCCAAGGCGTTGAAGGATCGCCATCCCATGATTGGCGTGTGTGTCGACACGGGCCACGTGATTCGCACAAAGGAAGATCCGGTCAAGTGGATTCGCGAACTGGGGCCGCGCGTCTTCGCGACCCATCTTAAGGACGACATCAAGCAGGACGGCGGCTCTCAGAACGTAGTCATCGGCAAGGGGAATTTGGACGTTGTCGGCGTTTTCAAGGCGCTTAGGGAAGTTAAGTTCCCCGCGGACGGCGATTTGGCCCTGGAATACGAAGCCAACCCCGCCAATCCGGTGGAAGAGATGAAGGCCTGCATCACCGTTGCTCGCGAGGCGATCGCCAAGGTTGCCTAGCCGAGCCCTCAGATCGTAGTCGATGGCTTACCAGAGGGGCGTAGTCCAGAAAGACTCGCCCCCAAACCGTCGTTGAGCGGCCTTAGGTCCCTTGCTTCGATGCGTGCCGCGAAACTAAAATTTTGAGCTTAAACGCGTCGCTGCGTCGTTCCTCCATCTGCTCACAAAGGTGCCGGCCGTGACATTGCCTCGTCGTCGAATCGTGGGACTGTTATTCGTTTTGGGTTGCGTCTCGCTCGCCTCGCTGGCGGGGTGTGGCGGGTCGAATGGTGGTGGAGCGGCCGGAGGCAAGGCAACGAGCGGCGGCAGTGGGGAGGCGACAAGCGGCGCCTCCGGAGAGGGCGGCGCCGCGAAGACCGCCAGCGGCAAGCGGCCCAAGGTGGCCTATGTCACCAATGGCGTGGCTTCGTTCTGGACGATTGCTCAGAAGGGCGCCGAGGCGGCTGCGAAGGAATTCGATTGTGACGTCGTGGTAAAAATGCCCACCGCGGACAGCGCGGTCGCTAACCAGAAGCGAATTCTGGAAGAGCTGTTGAGCAGCGGAATCGACGGCGTGGCCGTGAGTCCCATTGATCCCGACAATCAGACCGAGATCCTCAACACGGTGGCGGGCGAAACCAGCCTGATCACACACGACGCCGACGCGCCGAAAAGCAAGCGGCTCGCCTATATCGGCATGGACAACTACCGAGCGGGACGGATGTGCGGTCAACTGGTGAAAGAGGCGATGCCCGAGGGAGGATCGATCATGATCTTCGTCGGTCGACTCGAACAACTCAACGCCCGCCTGCGTCGCCAAGGTTTGATTGACGAACTGTTGGACCGCTCCGAGGACAACACGCGCTACGACAAGCCGGGCGAGGTCATCAAGGGTGACAAGTACACCATCCTGGATACTCGCACCGACAACTTCGATTTCGGCGCCGCGAAGGCGTTGCCCGAGGACGCGATTGCCAAACACCCCGACTTGAAGTGCATGATTGGGCTGTTTGCTTACAACCCGCCGTACATTCTCGAAGCCTTGGCGCAAGCCAACAAACTGGGACAGATCAAGGTGGTCGCCTTCGATGAGGATGACAAGACGTTGCAGGCGATCCAGGACGGACACTGCTATGGCACCGTCGTGCAAAATCCGTATCAGTACGGCTTTGAGTCGGTGAAGATGCTGCAATCGCTCGCCCGCGGCGATAAGTCGGTGATTCCGCAGGATGCGTTCATGAACATCGATGCTCGAAAGATCAAGAAGGATAACGTTGAGGAGTTCTGGACTGAATTAAAGCGACTCACTCAGCCCGCAGACGCCAAGTAATTAATGCTCCTAAGCCTCCCGGCCACACGCGGCATCCACATTCTGGCTGTCGCGCCGCAACTTGCCGGTTGTGGAAGGTAGCCGTTTGTCTTCTTCGATGATTCGATCGATTCACCATGCCGACCCCGCTGCTCGAAGTTCGCGCCGTCACCAAACGGTTTCCCGGCGTTGTGGCGATCAGTGGCGTCAATCTTGAGCTCTATCCGGGCGAAGTAGTCGCCATTCTCGGGGAGAATGGCGCGGGCAAAAGCACCTTGATGAAGGTGCTCGCCGGCGTCCAACAGCCGGACGAAGGAGAGCTTTACTGGGAGGGACGAGCGGTTCAGATCAATTCGGTGAGCGACGCCATCGAGCTGGGGATCTCGCTCATCCACCAGGAATTGAACCTCGCCGACAATCTTGATGTCGGCGCGAATGTCTTCTTGGGACGCGAACCGTTACGAGCAGGGCTGATCGATCGCCAACGAATTGAAATTGAAGCGAAGCAGTTTCTCGATCGAGTGGGGCTGGAGGTCTCGCCGCGGACGATCACTTCGGAACTCGCAATCGGCCAGCAGCAGTTGGTGGAAATCGCCAAGGCGCTTTCCTCGAACGCGCGGATCTTGATCATGGACGAGCCAACGTCGAGCCTGTCATCGCACGAAGCGGCTCGCTTGTTCGAGGTCGTCAAGGATTTGCGATCGCGCGGCGTCTGCATCGTCTATATCTCTCACCGCCTAGGTGAAGTGAAAGAGCTGGCGGATCGAGTGGTGGTGCTGCGCGACGGACGTAACGCCGGTTCGTTGCGCAAAGAGGAAATCAATCACGACTCGATGGTGCGTTTGATGGTGGGACGCGAGCTCTCACAGTTTTACGCCCACGAACCGCATCCACCGGGCGAGGTGGCGCTCGAGGTTGCAGGTTTGCGTACCACCTCGTGGCCTGACCGCGAGCTGTCGTTCTCGGTACGCGCGGGTGAAATCGTCGGGGTTGCCGGTTTAGTGGGTGCGGGTCGGACGGAGATGCTGCGAGCCATCTTTGGCGTCGACCCTATCTTGGGAGGGAAGGTGCGAGTCGCAGGTCGCGAGTTGCAACTTCACTCGCCTCATGATGCCATCCAGGCGGGGATCGCCTTGGTGCCCGAGGATCGGAAGCAGCAAGGACTCGTCCTCGAAATGACGGTGCGAGAGAACACGGGGCTAGCGGGATTGCTGAGGAATCGGTTGGCGGCGGGATTTCTGAATTTCGCCGTAGAGCGACGAGACACGGCGGAGATGATCGCCAAACTGAAGATTAAGACGCCGCACGCCGAGCAAGTCGTGCAGTATTTGTCGGGTGGTAATCAGCAAAAGGTGGTATTGGGAAAATGGCTGGCGCTCGAGCCGCGAGTGCTGTTGCTGGATGAACCGACTCGCGGCATCGACATTGGCGCCAAGCAAGACATCTACGCCCTGATGGAAGAGCTGGCAAGACGCAACGTCGCGATTCTGTTTGTGTCGAGTGAAATGGAAGAGGTGCTCGGCATGTCGGATCGTACGATTGTCATGCACGAAGGCCGGATCACCGGCGAATTGTCCCGGACGCAACTTAGCGAAGAATCGGTCATGCATCTCGCGACCGGCAATATCGGACGGATGGCTGCATCATGAAGAAAATCACCGGCATCTTCCTGCTCTTGGTCTACGTGTGCGTCGCGACCACGTTGCTGAACGAGCGATTCATCGGCGCCTTCAATATGCAGAACATGACTCGCTGGAGTTCCATGTTCGGCATTTTGGGAATCGGCGTCGCGTTCGTGATCATCACGGGAGGAATTGACCTCTCGATCGGGTCGGTGGTGGGCTTGATTGGCTGTCTGTTGCCGATGATGGTGCTAGGCACTCGCGATTGGCCGCCATCGTCCGTGGCGTCGCTGACGGCGTTTCTATTGAGTCTGGAGTGTTTAGTCGTAGGCGGCAGTTGGTGGTTTGCGAAGTGGCGCGCGCAAAGCGACGGCGAAGACGATTCGCGGCGAGCTTGGCTTGCGCTGTCGGTTGGGTGTGGGTTAATGGTGCTGGCGGTAGTGATCCGAGCAGTGACGCTTCCCGCGTGGGTCTCGGTTGCGTGCGTATTGATCTGGGTGTTGGGGATCTCGCTCCATCTCGGGCTCGTGCACGGACTCTTGGTTACGCAAGCCAGACTGCAACCGTTCGTAGTGACTTTGTGTGGCTTCTTGATCTACCGCGGGCTCGCTCGCTATCTCGCGGACGATCAACCCCAGGGACTCGGCGATGCCTACGACAACTCGTTGCGACTCCTGGCGACGGGGAAACCTTGCAGTGTCGCGCTGGTGGTGGCAATCGCGGGCGTGGCGGCTGGCATTTGGTGTGGCTGGCGGATGCTGATGGAACGTAGGCCCGATGGAACAAGTCCGCGACGCGGGCTGCTGGCGTTCGGAGTGATTGCGGGACTCGCCATCGCCCTGATCGCGGCCGTACGATTCGCGCCCGACGGAGTGCTGGGAGGATTGGCGGCCAACAAGGCGCCAGGCGCCGTCATGAATGTGTTTGGTTGGCTGGTCGTGCCGGCCACGCTTTGGCTATTAGTCACAGCGTTCCGACTGAATGGTCAACGCTTGCTGGCGCCGTTGCTAAGTGTCCTCGTGGGCGCGGGGCTGTTGATTATTGCGTTGTGGGTCGTAGGTAAAGATGACGGTTGGTTTGTCGGGGGCGCCGCATGGGCGGCTCGCATCCGCATGGCCAGCGTCTTCTTGTCGCTCGGTATTTTGATGGGAGCGATCGCGTGGTTTGGGCGCTCGGCCTTGCGCGGCGGCGACGCGGTGCAAACGCCGTTGGCGGCCGCGGGGACGACCTCCGTACTGTGGTTGGTCAGTCGCCGCATGGGAGAGGTGTCGCTGGCGGATACCTTGCTCGGCGAGATGCTAGTGCCGGCGCCGTTCTTCGTGATGCTGGTCGTCGCCGTGATCGCCGCGATTTTTCTGAATCAAACGATCTACGGCCGGTATTTGCTCGCTCTGGGACGGAATGAACAGGCCGCTCGCTTCAGCGGCATCAAGACGGACCGACTGGTCGTCTTGGCCTATGTGCTGTGCGGTGGTGCTGCCGGTCTGGGAGGAGTGCTCTTCACGCTCGACGGCAACTCCGTGCAGCCCTCGGGTCATGGCAGCGTTTACGAGTTGTATGCGATCGCAGCCGCCGTTTTGGGCGCTTGCAGTCTCCGGGGCGGCGAGGGGTCGATCGTCGGAGTGATTATCGGCGCCACCGTCGTCCGCGTGTTGTACAACGCGATTGGCATGCTGGGCATCCCGTCGACGCTCGAATACACCATCATCGGCGTGGTGATTCTTGGTGGAGTGATCGCAGACGAGACGGTCAAACGCATGACGGCTCGTAAGCGATTAGAGGAACGCTGATCGGAAAATCTCCCTCTTCGACTTCAGCACCGACGGCGCGGTAAACTGCGCCTCGGTGAAGCGGCGTCCGTTCGTCGCGACTTGCAAGTTGAGGGACTCTTGCGCCGATCGGTGGTGGTCTATGCCCCTGAGTGATCTGACGAGCTTGCGTCGGCTGTTCGTCTTCCACGGTATCGTTGGACTCGTCGGGTTTCTCGGCCTGATCGGATTCTCTGTCCGGCCAGGGTGGGCTCAAGTGGAGTCGGCTCAGCGTTTCGACCTCTTGCTGCGTGGCGGCGTGGTACACGATGGCGCCGGAGGAGAGCCGCGCGAGGTCGACATAGGTTTGCGCGACGGCAAGATTGCCGCGATAGCGAAGCTTGATCCGTCTCGAGCGGAGATTGTGATCGACTGCCAGGGGCTGGTGATCGCGCCGGGTTTCATCGACCTGCATACGCACAGCGACTCGGCCATTGTTTCACCCGCAACGCGTGCGAACGTCAACTATTTGATGCAAGGTTGCACCACGGTTGTCACGGGCAATTGTGGGTCGGGGCCGGTCGATGTCGCCGCGTATCTCGACAAGGTCGACCAAGCGGGCGCGGGGTCGCATGTCATCCATATCCTGCCCCAAGGGAGTCTGCGCGATCAGGTCATGGGCAAGTTGCACCGCAAACCAACGCCCGCGGAACTCGATCGCATGCGCGAGTTGGCCGACAAGGCGATGCGAGACGGCGCGTTCGGTATGTCTACGGGCTTGATCTACGTTCCCAGCATGTTTGCCGAGACGGACGAACTGGTGGAGATTGCGACGGTCGTGGGGCGTCATGGCGGATTCTATGCCAGCCATATCCGTGGCGAAGGGACCGGATTGCTGGAGGCGGTGAATGAGGCGATTGAGATCGGCCGGCGCGGGCAATTGCCCGTGCATGTCTCACACTTCAAGGCCGCGGGGCGAGATGCCTGGGGGACCTTGCGAGTGGCCGCCGAGTTGATCGAAAAGTCTCGCGCGGAGGGACTCAAGATTACGGCGGATCAGTATCCCTACATTGCGTCGAGTACTTCGCTGGAGGCCACATTGCTGCCAAGCTGGTCGCGTGAAGGAGGGCGAGCGGAGTTGGTGAAACGTCTGAAGGATCAAGCCACCGCGGAGAAGATTCGGTCTGAAGTGGCGGCAAAGATCAAGTCATCGGTTCGCGTGCAGATCGCTTCATATAAAGCTCGTCGAGATTGGATCGGAAAGTCGCTCGCCGAGATCGCAAAGCTTGAAGGGCGAGATCCCGCGGAGATCGTGCTGGAAATTGAACGCAACGGTGGAGCGGGCGTCGTCAATTTCAGTATGAACGAAGAGGATGTGCGACTGGCGATGCAGTTTCCTTGGGTGGCTACGGCAAGTGACGGAGGGGCGAAGATTCCCTCGGCCGACCAACCTCATCCGCGATCGTATGGAACGTTTCCTCGCAAGATTGGGCACTACGCGATTGAGTCGAAGGTGTTGCCGCTCGCCGCCGCGATTCGCAGTTCATCGGGTCTGCCGGCTGACATTCTCGGCCTGACGGATCGTGGCTATCTCCGTGAAGGATTGGCAGCCGATATCGTCGTCTTTGATCCCTCAACGTTTCGTGATCGAGCCACGTTCGATTCGCCGTATCGCTTAGCCGAAGGAATTCGTTATGTCTTTGTCGCGGGGACGCCGGCTGTCCACGAAGGGAAGCCCACCGGAGCGCTCGCAGGCCGCTCTATTCGACGAAAGCCCTTGAAGGTAGCTCAACCGAAGCCGGTCGAACAATTGATCGAGCGGATCGCTCAGAAACGCGAAGCGGGCTCGACGACGGCGGAGTTCTACTCGATTCCACTCGCCAAAGACTTGTCAGAACGTCGCTCGCTTCCCATTGGCGTGTTTGATTCGGGGATCGGCGGACTGGCGGTTCTTGAGGCGATACTGACGTTGGATCGCCATCAGAACGAAACGGGGAAGCCAGGGGCCGATGGCGTGCCCGATTTTGCAGGCGAGCGTTTCATTTATTTGGGCGATCAAGCCAACATGCCCTACGGTAACTACTCGTCAGTAGAGCGTGAGGATTACCTGCGGGAGCTTATCCTGAAGGATGCGATGTTCTTGGTGGGGAATCGATATTGGCCGACCGCGAAGGCAGAGCAGCCTTTGTTCGATAAGCCGCCCGTGAAGGCGATCGTCATCGCCTGTAATACAGCGACCGCTTACGGCTTGGAAGATATTCGAGCCGCCATGGATCGCTGGAAACTTCCCGTTCCCGTGATTGGAGTGGTGGAAGCGGGCGCTGATTCAGTCGTGGAACGATTGCCTCGTGAAGGAGAACCAGAAGCTGTTGCGGTGCTCGCGACCGTGGGGACCTGCGGAAGCAAGGCGTACCCTCGAGCCATCTCGCGAGCCGCGGGACAGGCAGGGCGACGCTTGCCCGACGTCTGGCAGCAAGGGAGTGTGGGGTTGGCGGGTGCGATCGAAGGAAACCCGGCTTATGTGCGCGGCAACTCGGTTTCAGGAACCGAGTCCGTTCCTTATCTGGGACCGACGGTGGCGAACGAGGCCGCTCGAATCGATCCCTCTTTGGTCGAAGCGTACGCGTTCGAACCGGCCGGCCTCGCGGGCGATCCCAACAAACCCGAGTCTTGGCAAATCGTCTCGGTCAGCAACTACGTGCGTTACGATGTGACGACGATGGTCGAAAACTATCGACGATCGGGCGCCAGTAAACCGATCCGATATGTGGTGCTTGGGTGCACACACTATCCCTACGAGGCGACTCGGATCGCCGATACTCTGACGCGATTGAAGAACTACCGCGATACGAAGGGTGCTTATCCTTATCGTGGCTTGATTGCTGAAACGGTCGAACTGGTAGATCCAGGGGAACTGACGGCGGTCCAGTTGTTTCGTCGTCTATTTCAGGAACGGTTGTTCACTGATCGCCGCCAGCAATCGGTCGGTCCCGATGCCGAGAAAGTGGCTCACTTGGAGAGCATCTATATATCCGTTCCAAGTCCCAGCGTACCTCAACAGATGCTCGGGGCTGATGGAGGGTTAACCGCGGACTACAAGTACTCGCGAACCGCCGGCCGTGCGGATGTCGAGGACACTCGCGTGACTACGTTGACGCTCGAACTGTTGCCCGAATCGTCGCGGAAACTCTTGCAGGAGCGGTGTCAGCAGGTTTGGGCTTCGTTCAGCACGGACAGGAGCGACGGACTGGAAGTCCGTCGTACAAAGTAGCCCGCTCACTTCGTGAGCGGTCAGCCGCGTGGCCAGCGAGCGGCTGTCGCCGTCAGCCGAGCCGCGTTGTTGGGGTCGGTTCGCACGGACAGGAGCGACGGACTAGAAGTCCGTCGTACATGTGAGGCGGATCGACGGACTGGAAGTCCGTCGTACTTTCGGATTACGACAGTGGCGATGATCGCCGAATCATCGTCCGCTGATTCGCTTGTAGAAGTCGCCGTTGTAATGGAAGCCGGCAACTTCTCGCGGTCGCTGACCTCGTGGCGGCTTGAGTTCGATCACGAACTGCTTGCCAGCTTCCGCATCGAAGTACGGGCTCGCTTCCTCACAGTCCAATGCGCTTTGGGCGTAGTTGGGAGTGAGGCTCCACGCGACCTCCGCTTCGTTCGTCCAACGGAACTTAGGTCTCCGGGGCGTGCCGATGTTGGTCAATTCTCCTTGATGCCAACCGTTCTCAACCGGTTCGCGGCGATAGTGGCCTGCAAGCATATTGGGAGTGACGACTCCCGTGAGGTCCGAGACTGTGTACTTGAGCGCGACGTGGAGCGGCTTGGCGGCTTGCTGCAGGCGCTTGTGAAGCGATTCATAGTAATAGTCAGGTTCAAACTCGCCGACAAAGTCGGCAGGCCAGGTGCTGCGATTGAACCAGTCGTGCCCCTTGTCGCTTTCCAGTCCAAACTCGGGATAGGTCCGGTACAGGTGGTGAAAAAACTCGTGCTGGAGCCATTGTGGCAAGTAAGCACGACGCTCGAGCGGATGCATGTCGCCGTGTCCCAAGTGGGGTGGTTTGCGCACCAGCCAACGATCATCGATGATGAAACAGGGAGAGCGACCGTCTGGGCCAACTCCCATGCCGCCCGTAACGAACTCTGTTTTGCGGAAGTCTTCGTGCATCTCGGGCAAGTTGGATGGGTAGAGAATCCACCACCAGTCGGTATTGCGTCGAGTGTCCATGGGGACCGATTGCCAAATCTGAGCGAAACCTTCGTCCGTGATCCCAGCGACGCTGTTCGGTTCGGCGTTGACGATTCCCGGAACAGTCAACTCGTCGAGCGGCAGGAATTCTAGCTCGACGTTCAGCCGACCTTGCGTAATCGCGGACACGTACTCGCGAAATAGTCGAGTCGACTGTCGCACTACCTGATGGTCGCGTTGGGAGATGCGGGGATCGAGATCACACGTGACGATCGGTCCACGCCCGTTTGCTCGTTCGGCCTTGTTTCTTGGTCGCTTCCCTTGGAGATGTCCGACCAGCAATACTCGCCAGGTTACTGTTGTCGGCTCAGGCGCGGGGCTGCCATTCATTTTCCACTCGCAGCACTCCTTCAGCATTCGAAGGGCGTAGTAGCACGGTGGCGAGCCGATATTGAGCCCACTGGCTTGGATCGCGTCATGACCCTCGCTCTCGACTTCGGCCCACGCCGCCGAACCAGGGGGAAAGTCTGCCCATATTTGCTCCAAAAGGGCATTCGCCTGCGCGTGCTGTCCTTGGAAATACCGATCTTCCGCGTTGATTAATACCGTCAACGCTCGACGATAAAGCTGGGGAAACCTCGTGGCGCCTCCGTGCGGCTGTAACAGCACTTCGGCCGGAGTGCCACGCTCTTGGGCATACCCCACCGAACTTGCCAATACGCCTAACATGCAGCTGGCCATCCAGTTCCTGCGATTCCAAAAGTGTCTCATCCACGTTGCCCTTTGTGTAAGAATGCCCCGAGGAAAGTCGGCCGGGGCAAGCCGAGTCGCACTTGGCGTGCGATACTCAGGCTTGGCCCGTAAACCGAAGACGCAACCCGCCACCTCGGTAGAGATTTTCTGATGTACGACGGATTTCCAGTCCGTCGATGGGTTGCTCAACGACAGTTTCACCGAGTTCACGGGTATCAGACAAGGAAGGCAATCAACCACGGATCACACCGATGACACTGATAAGGATCTGAGGGGAGAATCCAAGGTGTCATCGTACTAACTAAGCAGCATGCCCGTCGCGCACCAAGGCGCCACTTCCGCTTCCTACGGACTTAATCGACGGACTAGAAGTCCGTCGTACTTTTCGAAGGAGGGGCTGGTTTCTTGCCGGCGAGCTTCATCACGAGCCAGTAGAAGATGGGCGTGAACACCAAGCCGAAGAAGGTGACGCCCAACATGCCCGACGCCACGGCGACTCCCAGAGGGACTCGCATTTCGGCGCCGGCGCCTTTGGCCAAGGCGAGCGGCACGACGCCCAGGATGAATGCAAACGAGGTCATCAAAATGGGACGGAGGCGAGTTTGCGAGGCCTCGATAATGGCCTCGAGTCGATCCTTGCCCGCGTCCTCCAACTGCTTCGCGAACTCGACGACCAAAATCGCGTTCTTCGCCGCGAGGCCAATCAAGACGACGAAGCCAATCTGCGCGAAGATGTTGTTGTCGAGTCGCATGAGCCAAAGACCTGCCAAGGCCGAGAGCAAGCACATAGGCACGATCAGCAGAATGGCGAGCGGCAACGTCCAATTTTCGTACTGTGAGGCCAAGACCAGGAAAACGAAGAGTACGGCGAGTGGGAAGACGAGCTTCGCGAGCAGATCTTTCTCGGCCTCCAATTCCTGATAGCTGAGTTCCGTCCATTCGCTGCCGAGCGTCGTGGGGAGCGAGTTCTTGGCGACTTCATCAAACACCGTGATGGCTTGTCGAGAACTCACGCCGGGGGCGCTGATTCCGGTGATCTCGGCCGAGGGGTAAAGATTGAAATGGTTGACCACGGCCGGACCTGCGGTGTCGCGGACGCTGATCAATGTCGACAGTGGCACTCGCACGCCTGCCGCGTTTCGCACCTCTAACCGCCCAATGTCTTCCACTCGTAGACGAAACCGCGGGTCGGCCTGTACGTTCACTTGCCAGTTACGATTCTGGAAGGAGAAATCATTGACATAGACCGAACCCAGGTAGGCTTGCAACGTGCCGTTGATCTCGTCGATCGCAACACCTTGCGCTTTCGCCTTTTCCCGATCCACATCGACGTACAACTGAGGTTGCGCGACCGTGAAGGTGGAAAAAGCGGCGGGGATCGCGGGCTGCTGAGTCAACTGTTCCGCCATCGCTTGCACCGAACCTTGCAGCGTGCGCAGCCCGGCGCCTCGTCGGTCTTGGATTTGAATCTTCACGCCGCCCGTCGTGCCCAGGCCGTCGACGGGTGGAGCTCCAAAGACGCCGATCGTCGCTTGCTGGTAGGCGGCGAATCGTTTGCGCAGTTCAGCCGCGATGCGTTGGGCATGCAAGGTTCGATCCGACTTTCGCTCCTCAAATGGATCGAGGATCACGAACATGCCGCCGACGTTGCTGATGTTTGTGCTGAGCAGCAACGAGTAGCCGGGGACGGCGATGGTGTGAGCGACTCCCGGTGTTTCCCGAGCCAATTTGCTGAGGTCTTCCACCAGCCGATCGGTGCGAGCGAGACTCGCGCCATCGGGAAGTTGTACGTTGACTAGCAAATAACCCTTGTCTTGATCAGGAATGAACCCCTTGGGCACCACTTGAAAGCCGAGAAGCGTGCAGCCGAGTAGTCCCGCGTAGACGATCGCCAGGATCAGGCTGATGCGCACCATGCGACGGACGGTGGCGCCGTAGCCAGCCGCCAGCTTTTCAAAAACCCAGTTGAAGCCGGCCAGGAACTTGGAAAGCACTAGATTGATGGGGTTGGCGAGGAAGCGACCCGCGAAGGCGACTACGCCGACGATGCCCGCCGCGATCGCCCATGCCAACGCCTGTTGAGAAAGAGTGAGTGGTTCCGCGTCGGGGTCGTGTGCGTTGGCGGCGAGCCCCAAGGCATGCAGCAAGTGACTGCCAGCCAGCTTGTACACGATCAAGCCAAGCAGCAGGCCAATGCCCAGCGGCGGCAGAACTTCACGCGGTCCGTGATGATCGGCGGCGTGAGGTTTGATCAGCGTGACGGCTCGCGCTGGCGCCATCGTCATCGCGTTGATGGCCGAGATGATGGTCGAAGCGGCGATCGTCAGCGCGAACTGTCGAAAAAACTCGCCGGTGATTCCCGCCAGGAACGCAGTCGGGATGAATACCGAGCTGAGCACAAGCGTGATGGCGATCACGGGGCCGGTAATCTCGTCCATTGCTTTAATCACCGCTTCTCGCGGCGGCAGACCAGTCGCCATCCACCGTTCGATGTTCTCAACCACGACAATCGCGTCGTCGACCACGATGCCGATGGCGAGCACTAGTCCGAAAAGCGTCAGATTGTTGAGGCTGAATCCGAGCGCAGCCATCACCGCGAACGTGCCGATCAGCGAGACGGGGACGTCGATCATCGGCAGCAAGGTCGCTCGCCAATTCTGGAGGAAAATCAAGACGACGATGAACACCAGAATGAACGCTTCGTACAGCGTCTTGTACACTTCGTGCACCGACTCGTCGATGAACACGGTCGTGTCGTAGACGATCTCATAGTCGAGTCCTTCGGGGAAGTCTCGCTGGAGCTCCTTCATGCGAGTGCGGATCGTCTTGGCGACGTCGAGTGCGTTCGAGCCAGGCAACTGGAACAAGGCGAGCGTGATCGAAGGTTCGCCATTGAGATAGCTGTTCACGTCGTAGTTCTTCGCGCCCAACTCGATGCCCTTCTCCGTGGGAACACCGTCGGCGGCATAGGTCGGGTCGCGCACCAGTTCCCGCAAGTGGACGATTTGTCCCTTATCGCCTCGCTTGACGACGATATCGCCGAACTGTTCTTCCGTGCTCAACCGCCCCTGAGTGTTGACTACCAATTGAAAAGGGACGTTCGCCTCGGTGGGAACCGGCGGTTGGCCAAGGCGACCGGCGGCGACTTGCACATTCTGTTCGCGGATCGCCTTGATGACATCGGCGGCGGTCATTTGCAAGGAGGCGAGTTTGCGAGGATCCAGCCACACTCGCATGCTGTAGTCGCGCGGGCCCAGGAAAGAGACGTCGCCAACTCCTTCGATACGAGCCAAAGCGTCCTTGACGTTCAGCGTCGCATAATTGCTCAGGTATAGCTGATTGTAGTACGACGATCCGTCAGCTCGCTTCTTCGAGACCAAGTTGACGCACAGCAAGATGCTGGGCGACTTCTTCTTGGTTACGACGCCCGTCCGCTTTACCTCCTCGGGTAACTTGGCTTCGGCGATCGCCACTCGGTTTTGCACCAACACTTGCGCCGTATCCAGGTTGGTGCCCAGTTTGAAGGTAACGTCGAGCAGCATCTGGCCGTCGTTGGTGCAGCGCGACGCCATATAGATCATGCCTTCGACGCCATTCACCTCCTGCTCGATGGGAGTCGCGACCGTATTCGCCACCGTCTCGGCATTGGCCCCAGGGTAAATGGCGGAGACTTGAACGGTCGGGGGAGTGACGTCGGGATACTGGGCGATAGGGAGTCGCGTCAGCGCGACCAAGCCCACGATTACGATGACGATCGAGAGGACGGTGGCGAGCACCGGTCGATCCACAAAGAAACGGGCGAACATCGGAAGTCCTCTCGTGTGTGCGGCTACACTCGTGCGAATCCCAACCTTTTCGTCGGTCAGGCGCCCTTGGTGTTTGCGCTTGCATCCCCGGTGCTGCTTGGCGCATTCGAACTCGAATTGCCAAGTGGCTGGCCGTCAGCGGTCAGCGGCGTGACGGGATAATTCACGCGAGCCCGTTGCAGTCCGTTGATGATGATCCAGTCGTCTTTCTTCAACGACTCGGGGCCGTTGTCGGCGCCGCGGACGATTCGGAAACCATCATCGAGCAAGCGCCCCGGTTGAATGTCGCGACGCAAGACGATGTTGTCTGGACCTAGCACCAACACAAAGCGCTTTTCCTGGTCGGCCAGAATGGCTTCATCGGGGACCAAAGTCGCCGAATACGATTCACCCGATGCCACTCGGACTCGGATGCGCGAACCCGCGACCAACTGCCCACGTGGATTCGCCACCACTCCACGCACTTCGATCGTGCCTGTCGTCGAGTCGACTTGATTGTCCGCGAAGTCGAGCACTCCCTCGTGTGGGAACCCCTCGTCCGAATCAAGGGCGAAGCGAAGCGGCATCTGCCGTTCACGAATCGTCGTTTTCGTCGTCTCGCCTTCGATGGGACGACGCTCGCGCAGATACCGCTGGAGGGAACGCTCGTCGACCGTAAAGTAGGCGAAGATCGGATCGACGCTCACTATCGTCGTGAGCAACGGATCACTGCCCCCCGCATTCACCAGATTCCCCTCGGTCAACATCGCTCGGCCGATACGACCCGCGATCGGCGCCGTGACTCGAGCATATTCGAGGTCGAGTTTGTAGCGCTCGGATTGTTGGAGCGCGGAGGCATAGCGAGCGGCGAAGGATAGAGCGTCTGCTTCGGACTTTTCCAATTCTTGCTGCGTGACCGCTCCCTTGCGAGCGAGCTCGCGATTTCGAGCAAGGTCCTTCTCGGAAGCCAGTTGTTGCGCCTTTAAAGCGTTGGCCGCGGCGACCGTCTCGTCGATTTGGACCTGAAACGGGCGAGGGTCGAGTTCGAAGAGTAACTGATCTTTCTCGACGAAGTCGCCATCCTGGAAGTGGATCTTGTCGATATGCCCGCGAACACGTGCTCGCACTTCGACCGTTTTGGCCGCTCGCAACCATCCTCCGTACTCGTCCTCGTCGACAACATCTCGGACCGTCGGACGACTCACGGTCACCTTAGGTGGTTCGGCGGGCGCGGGCTTCGCCGCCGCTCGATTACACCCCGTCGCCAACGTACTAACGCCGACAAGCAGAAGGATGCTCGTCACCCAACTTCGCAGATTTCGCATGGAGAACCTCCTGGCGTTCTCGGCGAGCATTCCAATTCAAGAATGCTCCTCGACTTCAACGCATTCAACCGCGACAAACCGCCGCTGGAATTGCACTTCAGCTTAGCAGAGAGGGCTGGTCAAGTGTCAGGAAGCATTGCTTGATTCTCGAATGATGAGGCCATTGCGGCGAGCCGCCGGGAGAATCGTCACCAACCGCGAATATTGCCAGTGTCATCAATGTCGACTCGCAGAGCAGCCGGGCGCGAGGGTAATCCCGGCATTGTGCGGATGTCGCCGGCCAAGGCGTAAAGGAAGCCGGCGCCGGCGGCGAGCCGCACCTCTTGGATCGGGACGCGGAATCCACTGGGACGTCCCAAGCGAGCGGGGTCGTGAGACAGTGAGTACTGCGTCTTGGCCACACAAACGGGGAGCTGGCCGAACCCAGCTCGCTCCAGTTCAGTCAACTGGCGCAAAGCTGTCGGGGAGGGCTCGACCCCCTCGGCGCCATAAACCTGCGTGGCAATCAACTGGAGCTTTTGGAGTGGGGAGGCCTCGAGCTGGTAAAGCGGATGAAAACCAGAAGGCTGGCTGCTGGCTCGTTCCACAGCGGCCGCTAACTCCAAGGCGCCCAGACCACCCTGCACAAAGCCATCACTCGTGGCCACTTCGTGCGCGCCGTAGTTTCGGGCGAGTGTGTGAAGTCGATGCAGTTCGGCCGTCGTGTCGTGAGGAAAGCGGTTGATGGCGACGACGGTCGGGACGCCGAAGCGAGTCAGAAGTTCTAAGTGAGCTTGAAGGTTGACGCTGCCTTCCTCCAAGGCCTCCAAGTTTTCGGCGACCAGAGAGTCGGGAAGAGGTCGGCCGGGTCGCACATCAAATCGACCACTGTGATACTTCAACGCCCGCGCGCTGCAAACCAGCACGGCTGCCGCGGGTCGTAGTCCACTCACCAGGCACTTGATATGAAACAACTTCTCCGCGCCGCACTCGGCGCCAAATCCTGACTCCGTGACGACATAATCGGCCAGCCGGATGGCGGCGAGGTCCGCGACGACGGAGCTATTGCCGTGAGCAATATTGGCGAACGGACCGGCGTGAACGAACGCGGGCGTGCCTTCACAGGTTTGAGCCAAATTCGGGCGGATGGCGTCGCGCATGAGAACGGCAAGCGAGCCCGCGAAGCCGAGTTGTTCGGCGGTGAGCATCTCGCCGCTGGGCGACTCGCCGACCACGATGCGACCCAGGCGTTCGCGCAGATCGGGTAGTGAGCGAGCCAGCGCGAGGATCGCCATGATCTCGGACGCGGGCGCTAGATCGAACCCGGTTTCCCGCCGAGCGGAATCGTCGTTCCAGGCAAGTCCGGTGATGATGCGTTCGAGCGAACGATCGCATAGGTCCATCGCCCGGCGAACTCGTAGGGAAGCTGGGGCCAAGAGTGGTTCTAGGCGGCGGCGAGCATGATTCTCGGCCAGCGAGGCGAGGAGATTGGTTGCGGTCGCGACCGCATGGATATCGCCAGTGAAGTGCAGGTTGATATCGTCGGCGGGAAATAGCGTGGCACGCCCTCCCCCTGCTCCACCACCCTTGACGCCGAACAGAGGACCTAGCGAAGGCTCTCGCAAAGTTACGATGGCTCGCTTGCCGCGACGGCAGAGCGCCATCGACAACGCGATCGCGGTGACCGTTTTGCCCTCACCTAGGGGCGTTGGATTAACGGCGGTGACGCAGATGTAGCGTCCTTCAGGCCGATCTTGTAAGCGCTGATCGAGGCCCAAGGCGAGCTTGGCTTTATGCCACCCGTACGGCTCGACGTCGTCGGGGCCGAGTTCGAGCACGCGGGCCAACGCTTCGATCCGCATGTCTTACCTCGGAGTCTTCCTCGCGATAGTCGCCCCGCGATGTCTGGCCTGTCGCGTCCAAGGAAGTCAGACGAGTTTCTGGAAACGCTCGAAGGCGTCGTCCCAAGGACGAGTGTTGCGCGGTTCGAATGTTTCGACCGAGAAGCTCGCTCGGATCACTTCCCGAGCATCGGCGATCGACGTGACGTCGCCCGTCGCGACCGCTTGCATCATCACGTTGCCAATCGCCGTGGCCTCGATCGGCCCCGCGACCACTCGTCGGCCGCACGCATCCGCGGTCATCTGGCAAAGGAGTCGGTTTTGAGTGCCGCCGCCCACGATGTGAATGGTGTCGAGTGAGCCGTCGACCAACTGCTCCAACCATCGATGAACCATGCGGTAGCGCAGCGCGAGGCTCTCGAGCGCCGAGCGAATTACCGCCCCATCGTTTTCGGGGACAGGCTCGCCTCCGCCTCGGCACAGTTCGCGAATCGCCTGGGGCATATCCGCGGGCGCCACCAAACTGCCATGGTCGGGATTAAAGAGCGAGCGAAGGGACGGCGCTTGTTCGGCCATGGCCACAAGTCGCGGCCAGTCGTACGACTGACCATTTTGATTCCACACTCGGCGGCACTCCTGGACCAGCCAGAGCCCCGCGATGTTCTTCAATAGGCGAGTGGTGCCGCCAACGCCGCCTTCGTTGGTAAAGTTGAGCGACCGACACAATTCGTTGACCACGGGCTGTGGTGTTTCGACGCCCATCAACGACCAAGTGCCGCTGCTGATGTAGCACCAGTCGGGTTTATGACCGGGGCGACTCGCGGCGGGGACCGCCATCACGGCGCTCGCCGTATCGTGAGTTCCCGGCAGAATCACTTCGACGTTGCTGAGTCCGGTGGCTTTCGCCACGCTGGCTCGCACCGGTCCCAGTTTCGTGCCCGGTTGAGCGATTGTGCCCAAGATGCGGGTTGGCAGATCGAATCGCTCGAAAAGTGGAGCGGCCCAGCGACCCGTGCGCGGGTTCAGGAACTGGGTCGTGGACGCATTCGAGTACTCGTTCGCCTTCTCGCCGCTCAGCAGCCAGTGGAACAAGTCGGGGATCATCAAGAACGACTCGGCCATGTCGAGCAGCGGAGAACCGCCCCACTTCATGGCAATCAGTTGGTACAGCGTATTGAACTCCATGAACTGGAGTCCCGAGTGTTCAAAGATCTCTTCCCGACTGGCGATCGGAAATACTCGTTCGAAAATCCCCGCCGTGCGCCGGTCGCGATAGGTCGATGGATTGCCGAGCAGTTCGTCGTTCCGCCCCAAGAGTCCGAAGTCGACTCCCCACGTGTCGACGCCGACGCTGGCGATCTGCCGACCATAGCGGCCCGCCGCCACTCGCAGTCCATCCTGGACGTGGCTCCAAAGTCCCAGCAGATTCCAATAGAGACGATCGCCGACGGCGACGCCGCCATTCTCAAAACGATGGACATCTTCGAGCGTGAGTTGTCGACCGTCGAGTTGTCCCGCGACAACTCGACCTCCCGACGCGCCCAGGTCAACGGCGAGAAACGTGCGATGTGCCATGGAAATGCGTACCCGAGTCCCGAGAATCAACGAAATCTTAACGGCGATTGCGGCTGTGCTTGAGCGGCAGCCAGTCGCCATTGCCGGCGCTGGATGCCACGCACTGCTGGATGAAGTTCATGCCATCCACGCCATCGTGAACGTTCGGATACACCGTGTTCACTCGCTCAAACGGCTGATTGGTGGCTCGCAGGACCATGGCGTCGTAAGCCGACCGATAGATGTTGGCAAACGCCTCGAAGAACGCTTCGGGGTGTCCGCTGGGGAGACGGCAGGCCGCTTTGCCCGACTCGTTCATGAAGGGAGCGTTGGGATCGCGAGTGTACATGCGGTGAGGCTGGCCGTTCGATCGCACGATCATCACGTTCGGCTCTTCCTGACGCCACTGGAGCGAACCCTTGGTGCCGTCGATCTCGATGAACAGATCGTTTTCGCGGCCGTGGCTGATTTGCGAGGCGGTGACGGTGCCGAGCGCACCGTTGTCGAAGCGAATAATCGCGGTTCCGTAGTCGTCGAGTGCTCGACCTTCTTCGAAGGTGCGGAGGTGAGCGCTCACGTCCGCGGGAATCAGTCCCGTCATGTAGCGAGCCAAGTTGTAGGCATGGGTCGCGATGTCGCCGAAGCAACCCGCCGCGCCGCTCTTCTTGGGATCGGTGCGCCACGAGGCCTGCTTCTGCTCGCTCAGCTCCAAGCGAGTCCGCAGCCAGCCTTGGATATAGAACGCTCGGACCGCATTGATCTCGCCCAGTTCGCCGTTCAGGATCATTTCGCGAGCCTGTCGGACGAGTGGATAACCGGTGTAGTTGTGCGTCAGGGCGAAAACGACGTTGGAATTGTCGACGACTTTAGCCAGCTCCTCGGCCTGGGCCAGGTCGAAGGTCATGGGCTTGTCGCACACGACGTTGATGCCGGCCTGAACCGCGGCCTTGGCGATTTCGTAGTGAGTGTGGTTAGGGGTGGTGACCGAAATGAAGTCGATCCGCTGGTCGGCGGGGAGGGCGAGCTCTTGGTCGATCAGTTCCTGGTAGGAGCCGTACGCGCGAGCCGTGGGGATGTCGTAGTCGGGCGCGGAGGCCTTGGACTTTTCCGGGTTGGACGAAAGAGCTCCCGCGACCAGCGCGGCTCGATTGTCTAGCACCGCGGCGGTGGCGTGGACTCGGCCGATGAACGAGCCTTGGCCGCCTCCCACGAGTCCCATGCGCAGTTTTCGACTCAACGCTCCATTGGTGGCCATCGCGAACTTCTCCGTGAGGTGCTGTAAGAACTCAATACTGTCCGAGGCGATACGCGTGTATGAGGCACGAGTTTATCCGAGCCCCCCGGTCCACTCAACGTGGGGAACGGGGGCGAATCTGCTGAATTGAACGACTTGGGGTGCGAATTGGAGATCGCCTTAAGTGATTTTAGCTGGGTGACTTACCGCGAAAGGTAGGAGGGTAGGGTAAGACGGTGCGGAGTGTAATACAGGCTTGAGCGCGTTTCGCCATCAGAGCGTGGAGAGTTTGGCTACCGCAGCGTGAGCCTGTGAAAGAACGATGGTATGCTGGCTTTCGCGGCAAGATTGGAACAAAACGTAGCAGCGTATGGCTGGTATTCGATGTCCATGATGACTCGGCTAGGTTTGCTCCTTACGTTGATCGCTTGTGCGATGGGGTGCGACGCTGTTTCAAGTACTCAGATTGTCGTACGGCAAGGTTCATACTCGTCGGAAGCACCCTCCGAGATTGCATGCGACGTTACTCGAGTATCCCTGGACACTGCGGCTCAGTTCGGATTGGTGGAAGTAGGACGGCGAGAGACTGACGTTTCGTTCGGCGAGAAAGAGATGCGGCAAAACCCTCATCTTTGGTTGACGGTCAAATTGGGCGAGCCGGTCGGTGTTGAACTTGCTGAATTGTATGTCAGTACGCCGACGGTAAGGCACAGACAACTTGCCGATGCGCTCGTCCAGAACTTAGTTGCTGACGGTTTAGACGCGGAGGTCGTTTACCAGACGAACGGCAGTTACAAATGGTATTGGGTGCTTGCGATGATTGTTGTCGTCTTGGTTGTTGCTAGACGGACACTTAGAAGACGCGGAAACCGTATGCGAACGCCATCACCTAACGCATGAAGGATTTGCTTGTGCGATGACAGCGCGAGGCGCCGAGTTTTGAGCTTGGCAACGCCGGGTGAGAAATGACGTTAGCTCGATAGTGAGAGAAATCCATGAACGACGGAACCGTGACTTGCAATCTAATCGTTCTGCGAACTCGCCGAGCGAAAGCGAATACGGGACAGTGGCACGCGTTGCGGGAAAGGGGTACGATGCTGGGCGCTGTGAGGGGCAACGGTGGCGCGGGCGTCGCCGCGTCGCGGGGCGGTCGTCGGAATCGGGGTTGCGTCGTCTCAAGAGTCTAAGGAGCCGGGCGTATGATCGGGTGGAATTCAAAGAGGTCGCGGCGGGCGTTCTGGATGGGGTGCAGCGCGGGGTTGTTGGTCGCCATTGGCGCCGTCGCGGGCGCCTCCGGGGTAGCTTGGTTTGGTCGCACGAACACGGACGCGACCTCGCCCTTCAACGCGTTGAAACTAAAGGCGGTCGCCACCGACTCGGGCGATACGTTCGCCATGTGCACCGGCCCCATCTCGGAAGGGATGGAAGGCGTCTTTTTCCTGGATTACCTGTCGGGCGATCTCCAATGCATGGTTCCGAATTCGCGGACCGGCAGCGTCGGCGGCGCCTATAAGTACAACGTCATGGCCGATTTGGGCGTCGAGCCAGGCGCGACCAAGAAGCCTCAATTCCTCATGGTCACGGGACTCGCTCAATTCCGCACGGGCGGCGGCGATGTCCGACCGGCCGATTGCATCCTGTACGTGGCCGATGCAAGCTCGGGCAATTGGGTCGCCTATAGCTTGCCGTGGAGCCGAACGTTGGGCGCTACCGGCGCCCCGCAGCGCGGAACGCTGGTCAAGGTCGGATTCGGCAAGGCTCGCGAGTTGGAATTGCGTAACGAGTAAAGATGAACGGCTTACGCTGAGGATTGCGAGACGATCGCCGATTTCGGACGAGTTCGCTGGCTCGAGTCCTCGGTGGCAAACCGAGCAAAAGCCATGCAGATCACGTTCAATGGCGAACCCCGAGAACTAGCCGCGAACACCACCGTCGCGACTTTGCTGAACGAGCTAAAAGTCACGACGAAGCATGTCGCGGTGGAAGTGAATTACGAGGTCATTCCGCGCGAGCGTCACTCGGACACGGTTCTCCGCGAGGGAGATCAGGTGGAAGTCGTGACGCTCGTCGGCGGAGGCTAATGCCTGTCCCCGCGTCGTGAATGAACGCGGTGAGATTCACGCCCTTAGAATTAGCAGCCCCAGTTCGAGATGCATGATGACTGAACCCTTGGAGCCCTCATCCCCGTCGATCTTGGCCGGTCCCGACGGCCCCTTGCGAGTCGGAGGTCATACTCTGAAGAGCCGGCTGATTGTCGGCACGGGGCGGTATGAGACACTGGAACTCATGCGGGAATCGCTGGAATTGTCGGGCGCCGATTGCGTGACGGTCGCGGTTCGTCGCGAGCGTCTGTACGACGGCGTCGGGCGAAACCTGCTCGACCACATCGATCCTCAGCGCTTCATCTTGCTGCCAAACACGGCTGGCTGCTACACCGCGATCGATGCCGTCCGGTGTGCTCGTCTAGGCCGTGAGATTCTGCGAGGGCTAGAAAATCCCGGTGCGGACTGGGTCAAGCTCGAAGTGCTGGGCGACAGTAAATCGCTGCTGCCCGATCCCGTGGCGACCCTGGAAGCGACCGAGAAACTGGTGGCGGACGGCTTTCAAGTCTTGTGTTACACCAGCGACGATCCCGTGATCGCTCGCCGCTTGAAACAAGCGGGCGCGGCGGCCGTGATGCCCGCGGGCAGTCCGATCGGATCGGGACAAGGCGTCCTCAATCCCAATAACATTCGGATCATCCTCGAGTATCTGAAGGATGGCGATCCAGACTATCCCGTGATCATTGATGCGGGCGTGGGGACGGCCAGTGATGTGGCCTTTGCGATGGAACTGGGAGTCGACGCCGTTTTGTTGAACACGGCGATCGCCCACGCTCGCGATCCGCTGGCCATGTCTCGAGCGATGCGGTTAGCCTGCGAATCGGGAAGGTTGGCGTATCGAGCGGGACGGATACCGAAGCGGCTGTATGCGACGGCGAGTAGTCCGGTCGATGGGGTGATTCCAGGTCGGCCGAGATGGTCGCCTTAAGGGGTGGAGTGAATCGTTGTGAACCGCGAATTTGAGAAGCAATCGTTGGACGGATCGCCGAGCAGTTCTCGAGGGCTTGCGTTGGTAGGTCTCCCTACGGGATCCGCACGAGTGCAAGTTCGGGCAAGCCGTCGAGTTTGGTGTCGGCTGTTCGCCGCCGCGGTGGTCGCCGTATTGGCGGGGGTGGCTGGGTTGGCGGGCGACGTCAGCCGGGATGGCCGAGTCGCGGCGGAAGAGCCCTCGACCAAGGATGCCAAGACCATCGAAGTGACGGTGGACTATGGCGATGGGGCTCAACGTCGCTACGTCCTGCCGTATCGTGAAGGCTCAACGCTGCTGCAAGTGATGGAAGCGGTCCAGATGCATCCGCGTGGGGTGTCGTTCAAGTACCGAGGGCGAGCGGAGACGGCGTTCTTGACCGAAATCGACCAGGTTCAGAATGAAGGTCGAGGCCGTAACTGGCTTTACCGGGTCAACGACTTGAAGGGCGAGGAGAGCTTCGGGGTCCACAGGGTGGCGCCAGGCGATCGGATTGTCTGGAAGTTCGAGAAGTTCGGCGGCTGAACTTATTTTCACTCTCTTTCGCCGTCGCTCGCCACCCCGTACACTATCCGACCCGGTTAGCCGCTCCTGGGCAAGTTGTTTAGGACGGCGGGGGATGGAGATTTAAGACGCGATGAATGCTCGCACGAACTGGTTGGTTCCCGTAGTGGGTTTGGCGTTGGTGGCCATGGGGGTCGTCGTGCGATTGAGTCTGCGCGATATTCCCAACTTTGCGCCAGTGGCTGCGCTTGGGTTGTTTGCCGGTTATTTGTTTGCCACCCTGGGCGGAACGCGTGGTAAATACGCTCCTCGATTTGTCTCGCTTCTTGTGCCGTTGGCCATCATGGCGATTAGCGACCTGGTGATTGGCGGCTACGATGCCCGCATCATGGCGGTTGTTTACGCATCGCTGGCCGTCCCGGCTTTGGTGGGACAGTGGTTGCAGCCTCGGTTGGAGATGGGCGGTTTGGGAGCTACCTTGCGATCGACCAGTGCATTGGTTGGCGCTAGCTTGGCGTCGTCGGTGCTGTTTTTTGTGACCACGAATTTCGCTGTCTGGGCTCTTGGCTCGATGTACGAAAGTTCGCCGGCGGGTCTGAGTCAGTGCTTCGTGCGGGCTCTTCCTTTCTTCCGCTACACGCTGGCGGGCGATCTTTTCTTCTCGTTCGCGCTGTTCACCGGTTTGGGCCTCGTCCGAGTGCTCGGACGCCAATCGGTCGAATCGACAAGCGAAGCTGCCGCCTAGGGTTGGGTAGAAGCCAAGTACGACGGACTTCTAGTCCGTCGAAAGCTGCCCTGGTACGACGGACTTCTAGTCCGTCGAAAGCCTCGTAGGGTGCGTCAAGCCGATCAAAACAAACGCGAATCAGCGAACGAGCGTCAAAGATCGGCGCAGACGCACCATCTCGTTGAGCGAGCGTGGCCGCTTCGATCACCACCTCCCGCGGTCGTGTCCGCTGTACGACGGACTTCCAGTCCGGCAGAGGTCGTTATGAGCGGACCTGAAGGTCTGCTCGACCAAAGCGGGCAATGCGCTATCCTTAGACGAGCCGGATCGACGGACGAGAAGTCCGCCGTACGAAGTAGCCCGCTCGCTTCGCGAGCGGTTAGCCGCGTGGCGATCGATTGCCCGCTGCCGTCAGCCAAACCGCGTTGTTGGGCTCGTTTCGTACGGACTGAATCGACGGACTGGAATTCCGTCGTACATGTGGTTACTGACCGCCGCCCGCCGGATCATCACCGGGTTTGGCGGCGGGCAAGGCTGCTGCCGCGGCCGCCGGTTTCTTGGCGGGAGCCCCTGGTTTGCCTGGGACGACTGGCTTGGCGGCTGGCGCTCCACCGGGACCATCGTCAGCAGGGCCGGCGCCTGCGGGGTCTGCGGCAGCGGCTGGCTTGCCTTGGGCCGCAACCAGCTTCATGGCTTTCTCCAGCGAGGTGGTCTTTGTCTTCACCTCGGTCATGAACTTGTCGACCGTTCGAATCGATTCATCTTCCGACAGATCGCGGATCGCTTTGACTTCGTCGACCAGCTTCTGGATGGCGGCCTTTTGCTTGTCATCTTTGGCGAGTCCATGGATGCCGGTGGTGCGACCTTGCACGCCCGCCAGTCCAATCTTCAGGCTGTGCAACTGCCCGCGAACTCGACGCTGTGCGACAACGAGCCGAGGGTCGAGCGGAGGCGGCGCCGCCTTGCCTCCCGCGCCCCCTGCCATTCCCGGCATCCCAGGCATACCCGGCATCCCGGGCATTCCAGGCATGCCTGGTGCGTCGTCAATCATTCCGCCGCCCTTCGTATTGGGCATCATTGCGCCCATGCCCGGCATCATGCCGCCGGCGCCCATGCCGCCCGGCACCTTACGCTTTTCTTCCAAGAACGCCTTTTCATCCTCGTAGCGCTTCGATTCTCGCTTGCACACATACACGGCCAATTCGCCTAGGCTGCGGGCCGTGTCGATGGGATCGAGTCGAGTTTCTGGCGGCAGGTTCAATTGCCCCAGGGCCTCGGCGGCCGAGATGCGGAGCGACAACGGCGCCTTGTCGTCCGACACCATCTGATTGACGGTCTGAGTTGCGTTGACATCGGTCCCGAGCGTGCCGATCACGGTCAAAATGTCGATCGCTCGCCGCTGCATCCAGGAGTGGCCATCGATCGTTCGTCCCGGAGGCGGCTGTTTCGCGTTGATTAGAGCGAGCGAAAGCTGGTTAGCGCGGTCGCGAGCGGCGTCGTCCAACTTGCGAGCTTGCGGGTTACGCGGGTCGCGCTGCCGACTATCCCACTGCAAGTGCCGCAGGATCCCGAGCATGGCGGCGACCTTGACCGCGTCCAACTGCTGAGCATCTCCCAGTGCATCTACCATTACGGGGAACGCTTCAATGTAGGGTTCGGGCGGAGTGGCCTGACCTGTTTGCACGATTTCCCGAGCATTCAACTCGGCGATAATCAGCATGGCGTTCACGCGTGCTGCGGGATGGTAATTGCCCGTGGCAATTTCCTTCATCTTGGCCAATGTCACCTTCAACAGTGCCAACCGCACATCAGGCAATGTCGCTCGCCGCAGATACTGTCGGAAAAACAGATCGCGTTTGGCGTACAGTGCGTTGTAGTTCGCGGGATTCTCGATGTTGTCGAGCCAAGTGAATTGAGGGAAGTAGAACTGCTGGAAGAATCCGTCAAACTTCTTCTGGTTCTCCGCCAGCGTCGCCGATCCGTTAATGACATTGACGACCTGCCGAGTCAAATCTTGCTGACGTCGACGGACGTCGGCGAGTTCTTGTTTTTGCTTGCCGCGATCATCCAGTACCGCGGGGACTGGCAATTCATCGTACTGAGGCGCATTGGGATCACGCTCTGCGGCGTCCGCCGCCGCATCTTGAGCGTGGAGTTGATCGGGTAATGCCAATAGCGCCAGCAAAGCGAGCCAGCCTAGTGATACGCAACCCCAGAGCAAGCGACCTTGCCGCGGCTGAAGTTCACGACGCATAAAACGTCTCCCCAACTCTATTCGCCCAACGAGGATTCAGATGGTTCCGAATCGAACCAACGGAGCCCTCAGAAGCAATTCAGTTCAAGTGTACGGGTTCAAGGATTGAATGTGCCGCGGACGCCTCTGCGAGACGCTGCTTCCTTCCCACCGCGAGACGAACGCCTCGGGGCCGGCGATTCCAGTTTTCGCCGAGCAACCATAGATCCTCGACTTCAACTGTAGCTGTCTGGACTTACGATTGTCAATCTTTCGGCCCCGGTTCCGCCGCACGCCGCGTTGACCGGCCTCCCTTTGACCCCTACAACGATCCTCCAGGGAACTCACGACCGCCCCTCCGAACCGCTCTGGGTCTGCCATGGCGGGGTTCCGGGGGCAAGGTTGCTGGCTAACCAGGATTCTCTTGGGGGAACCGAGCGAATCCCAGTCAGCGTTCAACGCCGTTCCCCGCTGAGACAAAGCACTTGGAGCCATTTCGCTGCCATGACCCTGCTTTACTACAACCCGCTCTTTCTGGAACACCAAACCGGAATGCATCCCGAACGGCCCTCTCGGCTGGCCAGGATCATCCGACATCTCGAAGAACTCAAGCTCGACCAGCGTTGCGAACGCCCCACTTGGCAGCCGGCCACCGACGATCAACTGGTCCGAGTTCACTGCCCAGAATACGCCGAAGAAGTCCGGAAGCTCGCTGCGATGGGGGGAGGGCAGATCGAAGCCGATACCGTCGTCTCGGCCAAATCGTACGACGCCGCTCGCCTAGCCTCGGGCGCGGCGTGCGACGCGGTTCGCCAAGTGCTCACGGGAAAGGCACAAAACGCGCTCTGTCTGGTCCGACCGCCGGGTCATCATGCCCTACAAAGAGGGGCGATGGGCTTTTGCCTCTTCAATCATGTGGCGGTCGCCGCTCGCTGCGCGCTCCAGGAGTTTCAATTGCGACGAGTCCTGATCGTCGATTGGGACGTTCACCACGGGAACGGCACCCAAGATGCATTCTACGAGGATGGGCAGGTCGGCTTTTACTCCATCCATCGCTCGCCCTTCTATCCGGGCACCGGAGCGGCGGACGAAACAGGGACAGGACCTGGGCTCGGCATGATTCGCAATGTGCCCCTGAAGTTCGGCGGCTCGCGCGAAGCGTTTCATGCTGCGTTTCGATCGACGGTTGAAAAGTTCGCGGATCACGTGCGGCCCGAACTCGTGCTGATCAGCGCAGGCTTCGACGCCCATCGACTCGATCCCATCGGCTCCCTCGGACTCGAGACCGAAGACTACGCCGAGTTAACCAAAGTGGTCCGGCAGATCACCGACCAGCACGCGCGAGGTCGAGTCGTCAGCCTGCTCGAAGGCGGCTACAACATCGACGTGCTGCCTCTGTGCGTCGCGACTCATCTCGAGGGATTGCTCGCCGCTCGTTGAGTCCTGGCGTCGGACGTTGAGTTGGTGCGGCGCTCGTGCTGATCGGAAGGGTCGGAATTCTTGCGAATTCCGCTACAAGCTGGCCGAGTCGGAATTCTTGCGAATTCCGCTACAAGATGCGTGGCGTCGGAATTCTTGCGAATTCCGCTACGGGGTTACAGCAATTCGCGAGGGACTTCGCCGCCCGCGAGCAGCTTGTTGGGGCGGCCCGAGTGATCATTGATCGTCAGATCAGGCGACAAGCCCAAGGCGTGGTAGAAGATCATGCAGAAGTCGTTCGGTGTAATCGGACGACTCGTCGGGTACTCGGCCTTGTCGTTGGTGCTGCCGACAATCTGCCCGTGCCGGTAGCCGCCGCCCGCTACCAAGATGCTCTGCGCCTGCGGCCAGTGGTCGCGCCCCGCATTGTCGTTGATCCGTGGAGTTCGTCCGAACTCGCCGGCGGTCACTACCAGCGTGTCTTGGAGCAGGCCGCGTTGAGCGAGATCGTCGATCAAGACTCCGACCGCTCGATCGTGTCGCGGGAGTTTGTCGTCGAGCGCGCCTTTGATGTTGCCGTGGTCATCCCAGTAACCCGTGTTGACCGTCACGAAGCGGACTCCCGCCTCGATCAGCCGCCGCGCCATCAACGTCTGCTCGCCCCAACCAGGACCGTAAGCCTCGCGGATCTTGGGATCTTCCTTCGAGATATCGAGCGCGTCGCGCGTGCGTCCCGAAAGCAGAATGTCCAACGCCTGCTGGTTCATCCGATCCATGCTGTCGAACGTGCCGCTCGCATCGACCTCGCGACGCACGCGATCAAGCTGTTGAGTGAGCCCTAGGCGACCGGCCAACCGCTCTTGGGTCAATTCGCCGAGCAACTGAAAACTCTTCGCTTCCGCGGTCGGCAACCGCCCTGCTTCGTCGCCATAGCTATACTCGCCGACTCGAATCGGATTGCTGGCCACTCCCAGGTAGGACGCGCCATGAAAGCCGAAGCCGCCGTCATTGAAGTTGACCGAGGCGGGCGCGCCTTTGCGAGTCGGCCCCATCAAGTGCGAAGCGATGGCGCCCATCGAAGGCCTGCGAGGCACGCGGTCGGAACCGTTGGCGCCCAGAAAACCTGTCAGCATCCAATGAGCGGCCGCCCAGTGGTCGCCGTTTCCGTGCGTGAATCCACGGAATACCGTCGTCTTGTCCATGATGCGAGCGTGGTACGGCATCTTCTCGCAGACCGGCAGCCCAGGCAGTGAAGACGCGATCGGCTCATACGGCCCACGATACTCCGCGGGCGCGTCGGGCTTCATGTCGAAGGTATCGAGTTGCGAGGGTCCGCCATGCTGCCAGATGAGAATGACCGACCGTTTGGCTCGACCCACCGGTACGCTGGCCGCTCCCGCCGACTCGCCTCGCAGCAAGTCCGCGAGCGTCAGGCCGGCGACTCCAAGAAAACCGGCTCGCAAGAACGCTCGACGATGCGCGCCATCACACGTGGGGCGTCGCTGTCCCAAGATCTCCAACATCACACACCTCACCGTTGCTCAGGCATCAAATCGAAGCGTACTGATATCAGAGTATATCGTCGCGGAAGGCGAGCGACGAGAGCGACGTTGGGGGGGTATGGCTAATCGACATGGGCCCTGGCGACGGACTGGAAGTCCGTCGTACGGTGGTAGCCCGCTCGCTTCGCGAGCGGAATAGCCGCGTGGCCAGCGAGCGCCCCTTGTTGCCAGCCAAGCCGCCGCGTGGACGGAAGCGACGGACTAGAAGTCCGTCGTACGTTGGTAGCCCACTCGCTTCGCGAGCGGAATAGCCTCGTGGCTAGCGAGCGCCCCTTGCCGCCAGCCAAGCCGCAGCTTGGACGGAAGCGACGGACTAGAAGTCCGTCGTACGTTGGTAGCCCGCTCGCTTCGCGAGCGGAATAGCTGCGTGGCCAGCGATCGCCCCTTGCCGCCAGGCAAGCCGCAGCGTGGACCGAAGCGACGGACTGGAAGTCCGTCGTACTGGCAGTACACAATGTTGCCTTGTTGCGTTTCGGAGAAAACGTTGGGCAACACCTGTTGCGAATAGTCCACACAACCGCTTCTCTCGATACGATCACTATCATCGTTAAACGCGATTAAGTGATTGTGAGGTAATTGCTTGCGTTCAATAGGCACCTGCCGGCTCGGGAATTGGCATCGACTTTGCTTTTACTGGAAACCGTTCGCAACGATGACGGCTGACTCGGAGAGTTAAGCCAGATTCAAGCGAGGTGGTTAGCGGGTACGAGCCTAAGTCCCCTCAGGCTCTTACCCGATCCCCACCGGATGGTTTTCAGGATACTGATACTCCTTACTCCCCTGGTGTCATCATGAACGCAGTTGATTCCGCCGACCTTGCCGCACATCTCGCACTGAACAGCCAGTTCCTCATTCGTAAGCACCACCTGATCTCCGAATGTGCCCTGGCCGAGTACTGGGAGGCGTCTCGCGATCGTCAGTCCACTTGGTGGAGAATCATGTCGGATTGGCGTCGCTCGCTGCGTTCGGTCGCTGATGCGATTCAACGCTTCGACGAGATCAAGCCGATCATCGACGAAATGCTGATCAGCGAACTGCTGACTCGCGTGTGGAGCGCCATCGCGGACGTCCATGACCAGGCATTCCGTGAACCGACCTATCAACCGATTGCTCGCAACATCTTGATTGCTCACGTCGACGTGCGAAATCGAGTTTGGGCCATGTTGTTCAATGAACTCAGCCTCCCCGCCGAGATTCTGAAGAACATCGCCCTGCAACGCCGTCGAGTGGAACGCTGGACCGACCTGTTGTTGGCTCACCTGCCGAATCCTGACGCAGTCGCCACCTGGGCGATCGATGCCGAACGGATGTCTGACTTCCGCGACGACCTGGTCGACGAACGCCGAGCTTTGCCGAACTCAGCCGCCTCGGAACTACTGATCGGCTCGCTCCAGGCCGCCTTGCGGGAAGACGCCAATTGCCATGGCGGCGCCACCGCGGCCACTTCCGCCTTGAATCGTCGCATCGACGCCGCGCTGTGCTCGGCCGTTGAGCCGTTCCGCAGCGCGGAAGAACTGAACCAAACCGAGTCCGTGTCTCGACGCATGGATCAACAGGCCGATCAGTGCCAACGCCTGCTGTCGGATCTACTGACGCTCGACGCCGTTTCGGGTTGAACGCTGTGTGGTTCCTGACATGTACGACGGACTTCTAGTCCGTCGTACGGAAGTAGCCCGCTCACTTCGTGAGCGGTTAGCCGCGTGACCTGCAAGCGCCCGTTGCCGCCAGCCAAACCGCGTCGCGGACCGGATCGACGGACTAGAAGTCCGTCGTACGGAAGTAGCCCGCTCACTTCGTGAGCGGTCAGCCGCGTGACCTGCGAGCGCCCGTTGCCGTCAGCCAAACGGCGTCGCGGACCGGATCGACGGACTAGAAGTCCGTCGTACAGATGTAGCCCGCTCACTTCGTGAGCGGTTAGCCGCGTGACCTGCGAGCGCCCGTTGCCGCCAGCCAAACGGCGTCGCGGACCGGATCGACGGACTAGAAGTCCGTCGTACAGGGGCCCCCTACTCCGTTGTCCACTCCAGCGGGTCGCGTTCGTCGCGCGAGGCCCACACGGTCAACTGAGGAAAATCGGTGGCGAGTCGCTCGGCGAGTTTTTCGACGCCGCGGCGTTCGGTGGCATGATGACCTGGAAGCAGCAGCGACACTCCCAGCGCTTCCGCTTCCAAGCACGTATGAAAAGTCGCTTCGCCGGTCAAGAAGACTTCGCAGCCCGCCGACTTGGCCGCACCGAGCAAGGAACCGGCGCTCCCGCAGGCGATCCCTACGCTCCGCACCACCCGACTCGCCTCGCCGACTCGATGGAGCCCGGGCACTCGCAGGCTGTGACATACGCGGCTCGCGAGTTCTTGCAATTCGATTGGATTCGGCAAGTGTCCCTTCCGCCCAGTGCCTCCTGGCGGCGAGCCCGCCAGCGTGGGCATTAAAGGTGCGATTTCCTCTAGTTGGAGGAGTTCCGCGAGCTGTTGGTTGATCCCCTCGGCCGCGGAATCAAAAGCCGTATGAGGGCTAAAGACCGAGACGCCGCCACGAGCGAGATTCCAGACTAAACGACCGGGAGTCGTCAGGGTCGTCACTCGGGGCAAGGGTTTGAACGGCAGCGGATGGTGAGTCACAACCAAGTCGACTCGTTCGCGTACCGCTTCCGCGGCGCTCGCCTCCGTCACCGTCAAACAAGTCATGACCCGTTGAACGGACGCCGCGGGATCGCCCATCAATAGGCCGACATTATCCCAGCTTTCCGCCAGCGCGAGCGGCGTGAAGTGATCGAACCACTTTTGAATTTCGGCGACAGTCATCATCGTGCGGGAACCCGGCGGAGTATTCTCGGTGTATTAATCGACGAACAGATACGCGTTACTCGTCAGCAACACGCGACTCAAAGCAGCCCATGCGGCCACATCGGCGTCGCCGCTGGGCACCATGCCTGAAGCCATACGAGTCCGAAAGGCATCGCGGTATCGACTGACGAACTCATGCGCCGACGCCGCTTCGCTGGCGGAGAGTTCGCGGCCGGTCACTAGTTCAGTCAGCCACCGCACTCGTTCCGTCTCGTCGGTCTGCTCGCGCAGAGCCCGTTTGGCGAGCGACTCCGCTCGAGCGTGGACGAACGGGTCGTTCATCAAGTAGAGAGCCTGAGTGGGCGTGGTGGTGGCGAGTCGCTCGGAGGTGCTCAAATTGGGATCAGCCCCATCAAAGAGCGAAAGATAGGGATGCTTGCGAGCTCGTTGAACCATCAAGTAGACACTGCGGTGAGCGGAGTCGTAGTGAGCGCTGAATGGATAGTGGATCGTGAATCCCCACGATTCGGTTGGTGGGAAGGGGTGAGCCCCTGGCATGGCGCGGTTTAAGTCGCCGCTGGTCGCCAACATTCCATCGCGGATCGACTCCGCATCCAGCGGCTTGCGACTCCGTCTCCAGAGCCAACGATTCCGCGGGTCTGCCTCCAGATTCTCAGGGTCGTCAATGCTCGCCAGTCTATACGAACGCATCAACACCAACTCGCGATGCAGCGTCTTCAGCGACCCTTCGGATTGCAGCAGTCGTTGTGCGAGATAATCGAGCAGTTCGGGGTGCGAAGGAAGTTCACCGCGAGTGCCAAAGTCGCTCGCCGTCGCCACGATTCCCGCGCCAAAATGTTGCTGCCAGATGCGATTGGCGATCACTCGCCAGGTCAAGGCCTGCTGGGGACTCGACAGCCACTCCGCTAAATCTCGTCGGCCGCTCGTTTTGTCTGGGGTGGAGATGGGATGAGCACCCAGGATCTCCAAATTGCGGCGCGCCGCTTCGTCACCCGGTCGATCAGGTTCGCCTCGCTTTTGGATCCGAGCGTTGGTGGGCTTTCCTTCGGAGACGGCATAAGCCATGGGATAGAGTGTGCGTTTGGCTTCCGCATCCCGCTCCGCCTTCTTGGCGGCTAATTCCGCATCGATCGCCGCAACTCGTTCTTGAATTCGTTCCCGCTCGTTGTCGCTTAACGGCGGTGAGTTGTCTCGGTTGGGAAGAGGAGTGGACTGGAGGAACAAGTTGTCGAGATCGCGCGTGGGGCGAAGACCTGAAACTTGACCCACTCCATCGCAGAAGAAGGTATCGATCGTACCGTTCCAACCTGGAGCGAGCGCGAGATTCTCGAACTTGGTCCAGGCGCCGGGTTTGCCGATTTGCCCCGAATATTTGGCGGTCGCCAGATCGATTTCAAGTCGCAAACTGTGCCACTGATTCAATTCGATGCCTGCGATCTTGCGAAACGTGGCGCCGTCGCGCAAGTGGAGTGAATCAGCGGTAACGCTGGCTTCCCAGGCCAGTGACGCAATGGCGCCTTGTCCCAAATAAAAGCGGTACGCGCCCGGAGTGTCGCTGGTCCCCGTATCTGGTCGAGCCGTTCGATTACAGAAGTCGATGTTGAAGTAAACTCGACCCGATTTCGCGAATCCTGGTTTCGCTTCGTGCCGTAACCCGTCATGAGGCTCGCCACTCTCCAATCGCACGCCGCGCGTCCCCAGCGGGACAAGGTCGGTGAAGGGGCTTTGCGACTCGGCGAGAACAAGAACTGGTCCGGCTTGAAACCACGGTTTCTGCGGCGGCTTGCCAAGCGGTTGATCCTCGAACTGGAGTGTCGGCGACGAGACTCCGCCCGGCAACTTGGTGATCCATTGAGCTCGCTCGTCGGACAATCGCTTCAGTTGTTCGTCCAACGCTGTCAACTTTGCTTGCTTTTCGGTCTCTCGCCGAGCGGCTTCGGCTGGAGGTACCAGCGGCGCCAATTGATGAGGACGCTTGTATTCCTCGCCGCCGGGAAATGAAAACTGACTGCTCGCAAAAATGCCGTACAGCGAGTAGTAATCCGCCATGTTGATGGGATCGTACTTGTGGTCGTGGCAGCGAGCACAGCCGATCGACAGGCCCAGCACCGATCGGCCGAGGCCCTCGATGGCGTCGGCGATATCGAGGTGCTGGAATTCAGGCGTGATGTTGTAGCCAAAGCGTTTACTGATCGCGAGAAAACCGGTCGCGGTGACTCGGTCTCCATATTCCTCTGGGCTAATTTCGCCTCGTTCGGCGGCCTCGCGAGCCAAGATGTCGCCAGCGATCTGCTCGCGGAGGAACTGACCGTAGGGCTTGTCGGCGTTCAGCGAGCGGATGACGTAATTGCGGTACAGGTATGCTTCGCGAACGGGATAGTCAGCTCCATCGCCCGCGGTATCCGCGTAACGAACGACATCGAGCCAGTGTCGGCCTGATCGTTCTCCGTACGCTGGCGATGCTAACAACCGATCGACGACCCGAACCCAGGCGTCGGGTGATTCATCCCCCAGAAACTCGGCGATTTCATCCGGGGTGGGTGGCAAGCCCGTGAGGTCCAACGTGATGCGTCGCACGAGAGTGCGGCGATCCGCTAATCCCGCGCTTCGTAGCTTCTGCCGATCCCACTCGACCACCACAAAGCGATCGAGAGGCGAGTCGGCCAGGGCGTTCCGCTGGATCTCGGGCGGGACGGCGTGCTGGAGTGGCTGAAAGGCCCAGAACCTACGTTCCTGCTCGGTCAACGGACCTCCGCGAGTGGCATTCGCCGCCTGTTCGGCGGGCCAAGCAGCGCCCGCTTTGATCCACCGTTCCAAGGCGGCGATTTGATCGTATCGTAGTTTGCGATCCGGCGGCATCTTGATCTCATGTTCGTACTTCACCGCCTGGAGAAGCAGGCTGCGAGCGGGATCGCCGGGAATGATCGCGGGTCCGCTATCGCCGCCGCGCACGAGTGCCGCTCGCGAGTCGACTCGTAAGCCCGACTCCTGTTTCTTTGCGCCGTGACAGCTGCCGCAAGCGTCGATCAGAAGCGGCCGTACTTCTCGTTCGAATCTCGCCAACTCATCGGCCTCAGGAGTTTGGGCGACGGCCGCGCCGACTGTGCCAGCGAGCGTCGTGCAGATGGCGGCGATCCAGAGGGAGGCAAGTTGGAAACAACGAGGATTTCCAGCTCGGTGTTGCGGTGGGCGTATTGTCGCTCGCATCTTCATCACTTCTCCTCGAACGGACCCGTCCCAAGCCCAAGTGGTTCCGGGCTCGTACCTTCATGATGAGCCTCGAGATGCCGCAGGGCAAGGGTTGGGCCTATCAGGGTTGGGCCTAGCGCTGATGTTCATCGCCATGCCAGGCGTCTTGCCGGGCAGCAAAAATTCCGTTCCAGAAAGTGCTGGACTCGTCCTGATCGCGAATTATGTTGAGCTACCAGTGCCGAGGGCTTTATCTGTTCTTTCGGCACTTTCCCATGGCGAACGGAGTCCCCGCAAATGGCACGGATGCAGCACCGCTTTCACATCCCGCTCGACGATTGTGTGCGTGATCCTACGCTCGAATCAATCGAGCGTTCCTGGGACGAAGTGGAACGCTCGCTTGAGGCTGTCGAGGCGACGATACCTTGGAGTATCGGTAACGACTCCGAGCGGTTGCTTCTTCCGTTTGACTCTCCGGCCTTTCTTGCCGAATTGCAGTCGGCGGCGATCGACTATTTTGATTTCATCGCGGAGCATTCCGAGTGGAATGGCGCTCAGGCTCGTTTTCGCGGTGAGTATTTAGCAGGTCCGCTCCGACAATTACCGGGAATTGCTCATTGGAGCCTCGAGAAATTTCTCTGGAACGGCAGCCCACAGCTGAAGTCTCATCCCTTGGATGCGTTTCTCGCGACGCGTAACCCGAAATACTCGCCGTCCATCATCGCCACGGTGCTTCGCTGGAAGCAAGCAAAGTTGGGGCTCTACGAGATTGGCCATCCAACTCGTTTCGGCGTCGCGTTGCGGTCGTGGCATCCGTTGCGACGTGCGACGACCCCTTGGTTCGAAGCCAGGGAGCTCGCGGTCGCGGAAGCGATTTCTTGGAGAGATTCGCGCGGTTCGATTCTCGCCAGCTTTGTTGCCCCCTCTTCGCTTCCAACGGACTTGTCCGATGTTGGTCATCCGGCCATTGGTCATGCGACTATTGGTCATGCGGCCATGACGTCGGCGGCATTTCTCATGGGATTTACTCTACTTGTCAACAAGTTAGATGGTCCGCCGCTACTCTTGTTGGAAAACCTGAATCACGCTCGGTTGGGCCTTGATATCGATCCCTGGGAGGTTTCCGACGCCGCTCGACGGGAATACCAGCGACGTTGGCGAGAACGCGATTGGCGGACATGGCTTCGCAAGCAGGTGCGGGGGCCTTTTCCCGTCTTGCTGACTAACTCGGGACGTTCCGCCGTCGCCACTTTCTTGGCGTGGGAGCGTGTTTCGCATCGCGAGACGGCGAACGTCGAGGAGCCCTATGCTTGGGTCGAGTATCAGGGGAGTCCGAGACTCGTCAGAGCCGCGGGGTTGGTTCCCGTTGATCTAGCTTCGACGGCCGCTCGGGGGCTAAAGGAGTACTGTGTCTACTGTCGTACGACGGACTTCTAGTCCGTCGATCCTGTCCACGCCGCGGTTTGGCTAGCGGCCGTGGGCGCTCGTCGGCCACGCGGCTGTTCCGCTCGCGAAGCGAGCGGGCTACTTCTGTACGACGGACTGGAAGTCCGTCGTACATAGGAGCGGTAAAGCTGTGGCAGAAAGCAGCCACGCGTTTGTGGGCGAACCCCGGAAGCTGGTCGGTTACTTTTTCTTGCAGTACGACAAGGCGAGCAAAGCGAAACCGGTCGAGAGATTGGCGTCTCCTTCCATCCATTTACGATCCGAGTTGACCCAGGAACCGTTCTCCTGCTGTCGCTTCACCAACTCGGCGATCAAGTCCGCTCGCCAATCGTGCTTCTTTCCCTTCGCGTCTTCGAATTCCTCGGCGCCGATCGCATCCAAGGTCTTGGCGAACGTTTGGTAATAATAGAAAACTCCCGCCTGACCCATGCCGGGGTTTTCGCTGACCGAGTAGTTCTTGGCCATCCAGGTCATCGCCGCCTTCACTCGCTTGTCGTCCTTCGTCAGCCCGGCGTACACCATGCTCTTCAGCCCTGCATATGTCATCGCGCCGTAGCTGCGCAAAGCCCCTTCCTCGGTCTTTCCCGCGGGACTCGCCCCGCCCGCTGCGACGGTGTAGAAGAACCCGCCATCGGGATCTTTGACCGCCGACGGATTGACCGTCAATTCAGTTTCTAAGTTTTGGCAACGAGACACAAAGATCAATGCTCGCTGAATGGCTTCGCTGTCCGCCGCGTTGCCTGTCGCCTTCAGGGCGTCGACCAGGAAGGCGGTATTGGAGAGATCGGGCCGACTATCGCCGCCGTAGCCCGCGCCGCCGTAGTTCACGTCCGACTTGTCTTTACCATCCGCTTCGCTGACCTGCTCGCCCTTCAAATAGCCGTCAGCTTTCTTCAGCAGTTTGTCGTAGCGCCCGTCGCGGTTCGCCTCCTTGAAGCACATCACCGCCAAACAGGTTTCGTAGTTGGGCAGACGGCTTCCTTGCTTTGCGATGCCGCCATCCTCGCGAGCGAAAGCCTCCAGGTACGCCAAGCTCTTCGCGACCTGCGGGTCGTCGGGGCCGCGGCCATGTCGCAGCAACGCTGTCGTGATCAATGCCGTGACGCCGGGTCCCACCGGCGAGCTGTACGAACCGTCGGCGACTTGTCCCTTGGTGCGCAAGTAGGCGATCCCTCGTTCCACCGCCCGTTCGTAGGCCTTGTCGAGCGATTCGGCGCTCGCCTTTTGAGCACCAGTCTCTTGGGCGCCTGCCATTCGCTCATGCGCTGAGCCCAGGATTGCGAGCACCCCCAGAAGACTAGCTCCCACACGGCCCCTCAGTGACTGCGACATGATTTATCCTCCCAAGCCAGCGAACGATCGGTAAGCGACGCTTTATTCCCGCACGACTTTATGCGGCGACGGAACGAGCAGCCAGTAGCAGCACTCTCTGTGCCAAACGTTTTCTCCGTCGATCGTTGTAGTACGACGGACTTCCAGTCCGTCGATCGCGGCCGTTGATCACCTGCCAGCAGCCCCTCGCCTTGGAGGAGCGATTCGTTTTGCCGCAGCCTCGTTGGCGAAGGGGCGGCGAGGAATAGGCGTGTCGAGAAACTCGACGACCGCGGCGAAATTACCGACTTGCAATGTCGCAATGGCGAGTGTTTGATCGCCAGGTAGCCCGCTCGCTTCGCGAGCGGTCAGCCGTGTCGCCCGCGAGCGACTGTTGCCGCCAGCCAAGCCGCGTCGTGGACCGGATCGACGGACTAGAAGTCCGTCGTACGGAGGTAGCCCGCTCACTTCGTGAGCGGTTAGCCGCGTGGCCGCGAGCACCCGTTGCCGCCAGCCAAGCCGCGTCGCGGACCGGATCGACGGACTAGAAGTCCGTCGTACAGTGAGGACCGGATCGACGGCCTGTAAGTCCGTCGTGCATTGCCAGCGGTTCGTCGTACGCCTTATCGCGGGCCGGTGGCGGCATCTAGCTGTAGAGTGCCATCGGAACCGGACACCTCTACCATCAAGGGGCGGTCGTTTGGGGTCCGGAACGCGCCATTGCGAGTTGCTTGGCGAGGAGTAAAGGTGAGTGTCGCGGCGGAACGAGCGAGTGCTTCTCGAGTGGTCGTCACGGGGAACCAGAACGAATGGATGGCTTGTCGTCGAGTTGGTTCATATCGATGCACGACTCGAATGGGACTCGCCGCTCGGTCCGCCTGCCAATCCACTTTCAGCCCAGCCACATCCGGTCCTTGATCCGCCACCTGCGTTACCACTCGTAATTCCCATGCCATGGCGGCGGCCACATTGCCCGCTTCACTCGCAGCATCGCCAACACTCGCGGTCATCGCCGTCGCCTCATGGATCGACGCGCGGAACTGAAAACCATCGACGCCCGAAACCGTTCGCGGTTCCGCGAACCGCTCCACCTCTTTCAGCAGTTCCGCGGCCGACACGTGCTGGGCAGCGGGCGTCGGTGCTAGTTTGCACCATGCGCGGACTTCCGCTCGTCGAGCGTTGGAGGGCCAATTATTGGCCGTGCAATCGATGACAGGAACGGGTTCATTGGGCGAAAAATACCGATCGTAGAAGACGTAAGTCTGCGGATCGCCTGTGTCTTCCTCGATCACTGGCTTGATCTCGATCCAGACTTCCGCGGGACGAGCTGTGAACCGCAAATCCTCGTCCTGCAGTGAGACCCGGAACCGAACAACTCGGCCCGCCAACAAGGGTCGGTGTGCTCGCAGCGTGAATCGTTCTCGGTGACCCGTGGACGACAGCGAATCCGAAACGGGCAGTCCCTGTTCGTAAGGGATGGCAAAGATGTCGCGGCCGTCGGGCGAAGTGCGTAGCGCAACGGACTCGCCTCCCTCCAATTGCAAGGTGGCTTGCGCGGATTCGAAGCGAACTTCGTACGGCTTCACTCCGTCGCCAAGACCAGGGACAACGATGGGGAGGTTCAGGCGAGTTTCTCGAGATGGGTCGTTCGCCGACGGAGGATTAGCGGCGGTTGGCGAGTTGAGCGACTCGGCCGTCGCACCGCTCGTTGCGGTCAGGTTGTCTCGTAGCGAGTAAGTTCCTACTCCGAGACGCGTCCGCAGGACTTTCAGGAGATCGCGCCCGTTTTGCACCGAGAAGTACTCGCCTTGAGTGGCCTTGGCGAGTTCCGAGAATTCACGTTCGGTGGCTTGATCTTCATTCTCCGAGAGCCCAAAACCCAGGATGTAAATGGGGATCTTGCGTTCGCCAAAGGCGGCTCGCACATCGTTCGCGGTCGTCGCCTGGGGCGCCTTCAGCGTCGGATCGTTTCCCGCGAACTGATAGTTCTCTCCATCCGTGATCACGACCACGCTCTTGTAAGTATCCTCGGGTTCGGCGTCGAAGTCTGATCGTGTTTGCAACAAGGCGCGATACAAGGGAGACTGGCCCCAAGCTTGGAGCGACTCGAGACGTCGAGCCACTCGACTGGCTTCCACCGAATCGAATCGACCCAGCGGCAAAAACAACTCGACATCTTCCCCAGGGTGCAGATCGTCGGGGATGGGCGCGGGGTACGCTTCCTGACGCAACACTTTGACCGGTTTCTCGGTCGAGAAGCCGACGCGATGTCCGAAGAATCGCACGCCGACTCGAGCCTCGCCACGCGGCGCCAATTGATCCAACAGAGATTGCAGAGCCGATTTCGCCAGTTCCAGTCGGGGCAATGTCGACGGCCCCGTCGCTTCGACGGCAATTTCGCGGGCCATGCTGCCGGAGCAATCGAGGATGAAGACTACCGACGAGCGTTGGCGGCGATCGCCAAACAGCGTGACGCGAGCTTCACGCGAGTGCACCGGTCGCACATCGACCACGACGCCGGTCGCCAAGCGATCATCAACGGCTTCTGGAACTTCATTGCCGCGGAAGATCAAGACCGCTTCGAGGCCTGACTCCACCGCTGGCGCGGCAAGCATTACCACGGTGTCGCGGTCCTCCAGCGGCACGGGAGTGACGGCGCGAATGCCCACGGGACGTCGGTCGAGCGTCCGTAATGCAACGGTTGCAAGGCCATTGGGGAATGGGACGACTGTATTCGTGGTGCGATCGTTTTCGTCGCCGCGGCTCGCGGCCGCTTTCGACTCGCTTCGTTGCGGCGCGCCTCGTTGCGGCGCGATTGTGGTGAGATAGTTGACTTGATTCTCCGACGGCGTTGCTTCATCGCGACGCGATCGGATCGACGCCCAATTCGTCAAGGCGTTCGAGCGCCTCGCGAGTTTTCCGCGGAGCTGATCCAAGTCGCCAGCCGTCGACGACTCGATCGGTCCAACCATCTCGCACGCGCGCAGATAGTCCGCAACGGCTCGTTCAAAAAACGGTTTCTTGGGAGCGGCAATCAGTGGGTCGCTCGGACCGGCGCCCCAACAATCTTCCAGGGAGCGTTCCGCTTGCCACAGCAGGAGTCGTTGTAAATCGAAGCGACGACGAACTTGGATGGCATCGTCGTTGGCAGGAGGCAACCAAACGGCGGCGGCCAGTCGCGTACGCCGCTCCAACAACTGAATACGCCGAGTGGGAGATCGTTGCAGCAAATCCTGACTATCGACGGCTTCCTCGACCGCCGTTCCATCCGAACTCGACTTTGCCTCAGCTGGAATCGAAATGCCTCGACCCAACCCGCGCGATGAGGAGGCGATTTCCAAGAGACGCAGCCGCAAGCGATGGCTCGTTCGCTCCAAGTGCGCGGCGAGCTCAGATTTGCTCTCCAGCGACGTCTGCGTCCCGCCATGTTCCATCGCTCGCCGCTCTTCTTCCGACCACAAGATCGACATCAACGGATGAACTCGCCAATTCGCCAACCGTTGAGTCTCGGTGACGCCTGCCGAATCCGCCGCGACTAGAGCGGCGGCGCTGGCGGCTCGTGTCGGCGAGTCGCCCGTAGTCGTCGAGGCTCCGCTGCTGTCCGCGCTTTTGGCGTGTAGTTCTCGAGCCGTTCGTCCGAGTGCTCTGCGGAGATTCAATCGTTGCTCGGAGGGGAGGAATGGAAGCTCCAACGCGTCTTCCAAGTTCCTCAGTACGTCGCCGCTGGGATAGGGATCTTTGTCCATCTCGTCGCAACGAGCCAGATAGTCGCGGCGCAAGTCATCGAGTCGTTGTTCGAGTTGTTGGGCGAGCGTGGAAATTTCGCGTAACGAGTTGTTCGCGGCGGCGTTCGTCGCGGCATCCAGTGCCTCGGCCAGCTCAATGGAGGCGACCACGAGTTCAATGATCTGAGTGGGATCGCTTGGCGGCGAAGTCTCCGCGGATTGCGCGCCAACCGCTGTTGGGGTCTCTGAGGCATTGTTCGAGGATTCCTCCGAGGCCGGCTGGTCGGTTGGGCGCTTCACGCTCGCGGCGCTCGTGGACGTCGTCTTTACACCAGTACGACGCCACTGGCCCGCCATCCAGCGCGCCCAGTAAGGCAACTCGGATAGCGAGCGGTCGCGTACGGTCCACGCTCGTTCCAGGACGAGCACCGGGGAAGTAGGCTGCCCCGCCAACTGATCGTAGGCCGCTCGCAGAGTCGACGCGGGGTCCGCGGCGGCGGCCGTCTCGCCGGCTAGGAATTGGTCTTCGGCCAGTCGTCGCCGCTGGTCGGCTTCAAGGAGGAATGGTTCGAGTAGCGGCAGAGCTCGGAAGTCAATTTGCGAGATCAGGCGTTCAAATCGCAGGCGTTCGTTCGTCATTTCCTGCGCCATGCCGACATCGGTCCAGAGCTCTCGCAAGCGGTACGCTCGAGCCAACTGTTGCAGATGAACTTCGGACAGCCGTTCCACTCGATCACGCGGCGGATTGTCGCCCACGGGGATCGGTTCGGAGTCGCCCGTGGCGCTGGCGCGCATCGCCGATTCAATCGACTCGCTCTGCCCAGCATCGAACAGCCCTAAATTCTCGCTCAAGGGAAAGCTCGCCACGGGCAACGTGCGCGGCCAAGCGATTCGTCTTTCGTCGAGCACGGCGAGGCGGCCGGCCAAGGTGGGGCGAGCTTTCACTTGCGCGGCAGCTCGAACCGCCTTCTCCAGACGTTCACGCAGCGAGCGATGAGTTATCTTGGTCGTTTCGCCGTACCCTTCGCCACTGGCCGCCAACCGTTCCAGCCACATCAACTGATGTTCTAGATCATGCCACAGCACGGGATCGTGTCGTTCAAGTTTCAAGTCGCGCAGCGCATCGAACGACGACCACAAGGAAGCAATCTCTTCCGCCGTTATGCTGTCGGCGGCCGCCGGCAAGCTCGCTAGTTCTTGCTCGATCTTGGCGAGCGTCGTGGGGTGAAGCGTCCAGGCGACGGTGAAGTCGGCGGCTTTCTCGGGTAGCAAACGCGGCGTCTGGGGCGAGTGACGCTGCATTCGCGACCAGCGTCTTACTTCTCGAGCGACATAGCGTTCGAGTTCCTGAGCGCTGACGACCCCGTTCGCATCTCCACCGAGTTCGTCGCGTGGCGAGTCGCTTGCCGAGTCGCCTGATTCGCTCCAATCGGCCGTCTTGACCGTCGCGGAACGTTTGCGATCCGCAGCGCCCGCGAGCCCCAGCAGTACAGCACGGCCGAATACGGAACCGCGAATGTCCGACGACGACCAAGCGGTCTCGCCTTCGGAGGTGGAGTTGAGAACCGCGAGGTTGGGAGCGCCGAGTTCGGCGACCAGTTCGCTCAATCGCAACGCGAATGTATTGTGAACCAGGCCCGCGTTCCAATTATCAAGCTGGCGATTGCAGTCGAGAATGACGAGAACGTTCAATTCCCGAGGAAGCGTGTTGATCGCTCGCTCCAACAACTCGCGCACCGACACCCATTGTTCCCGATCGAACGGGGACGACTTGGGAGGCACGAGATAGGGAACGCCATCCTCGGAAACCACTCCATGCAGGCTGAGGTAAAAGACCGCTGAGTGGGTATCGGAACGACGGCGAGCGATTTTGGCGAGTGTGCGATCCCAGTCGGCCAAGATGTGTTGCCGCGACTTCCAGGCGAGCGACGTATCGAGCATCTCGACCGTTTGTCCGTCGAGTCGACGCAGGTTGGCGAGATCTTCCCGGGTCCAGGCGTTGGGCGCCAACGGCCAGTCGTACTGATACGCGGCGGCGACCACCAGGGGCGTGCGCTGGGGAAAGTGGAGCAGCAGGATCAGGTAAGCGACGGTGAGTGCCAGCACGAGGACGAAGAACGAGGCGATGCGCAGTCGCCAGCGGCGGCGCGAGGCGCGGAAGTGGCGATCAATGCCGGGCGCCGCCCCGCCCTCCCATTGGCGAGTTGGAGTGGCTGACGACGTTTCGACGACGGCGCCCGCCCAGCCGCGTCGCGGCTCGCTTGCCCGTCCACTCGTCGCTTGCTCAACCCCCATACACTTCTTTCCTCGTCTATTTCACCGGATGCGGGCTCGTTCCCGAGACATTCTGGACCTCGTTTCCCTGTTCCGTTTCAAACACGGTCCAGACTTCCGCCCCTTGGCGCAAGCGAGCCAGGAAATGTCGCTCCGCCTCCAATCGTCGCCGCTTAAGTACATCCTCGCGCAGCACGTCCATCACTTCGTTGAACGGTTTTGATCCGCCCGGCTGAATCTCCAGCACTCGAATGACGTGCATTTCATCCCGCTCTTCCAAGATAGGGCTCAGCTTACCAATTGGCAGGCTGAAGAGAGTCTTGGCGATCAGCGGGGAGGTAACGTCGCTTGGCGAGGTCCATGATAGAGTCTCATTGCGGAGGGCCTGCTTGTCCGCGGACACCGTGGCATTCGGCTGGCCAGCCGCCTTGGCTCGCACGGCCGCTAGCGCCGCGTACGCTTCATCCCTCGAGTCGAAACGTCGAACATCGGCGGTGATCTTCTCCCAGCGGACTTTAGGAGGAGTGCTGAATCGTTGTTTCTGGGCGGTGAACTCTTTCGTCAAATCAAGGATCGACACGTGGTCGGGCACGTCGATTTGAGTAGCCAGCCACTTCTCGACTTGGACCAAGTCCAACTGAGCCAGTGCGTTGGCGGACGCCGCGTCCTCGCCAGCTTCGGACTGATTGCTGGTTTGAGCAACCGCGGTCGGAAGATCTCGACGAGCGGCCTGGACCAGCAACTTGATGTCGATCGCTCGCTGCAACTCACGAGCGAGCAAGTCGCGAGTACGATTCGGGTCCAAGGGTACGCCTTGAGCCGTCAACTCCGCCAACCGTGCTTCCACCAAGGGCGAGACTTCGTGATCGTAGATCGGTTGGCCATTCACTTGCGCGAGGATCACCTCCGGCGAGTTGGCGTCCTGCGATGTTTGATAGAAGGCAATGAGGGCGATATCCGCCATCCAGTCGGACGAACGGCTTTGTCCCACGGCGTGAGCCACCGCGGGGGTGGGCTGAGGGCCCGCGGGGCCTTCGGTGGGGGCATCCGGCTGAGCGGGTGGGGCCCCGCCGCAGTTGTCGAGCGCCAATCGAGCGACTCGACGCACTCGTTCGGACGACTCCAGGAACTCGCCTTTGGCGTCGGTCTTTTCGGCGATCTCTTGCAGCTTGCGTCGAATCTTTTCGCTACAGCACGAGCCAGAACTGCAATAGACGCACTTACCGCGGCCGGATCGCGAATTCTCGGTCAACGTCATAGCGGCTTCGTAGCGGACGACTTCGGTGCAGTCGTTCAACGCCTCGATCAACGCATCTTCGATTTTGTCGTAGCAGCCGCCGCATCCCAGCGTCGCCAGATATCGCAGCGCCATGACTTTTTGCGCCGCCTTGTCCTCTTCTTGTTTCGCTTCCGCCGCCGCTTGCACGACGGGGGGGGCGTCTGGCGCCAGATTCGCCGGATCGGTCAGGGGCAACAACGGAGGTTGCGGTTGAAGGGCCGGGAAGCGGCCGGTGAGGTCGGTGGCTCGCAGAAGGCGTGAGAACAGATGTCCTCCCACGCCGCCGAGTCCCTTGAACAACCCTGTTAGCCCGAGGAACTCAGGGAGTGTCTGTTTCTTGCAGCAAGCTTGTGCGGGAGGGGCGATCGCGACGATCGTGGTGTTGCCGGCGTTTGCGGAAGTTGGGGGAGGTGGGGTGCTGGGGACGTCCGGCGCTTTTTGCGCGCTGGAACAGCCAACGCTCACGACAAGCGCGACGACCCAGGCTCGCCGTTGTATCCTCCCGAGCATATTCTTGTTTCACTCCCGTGAAGCTAAACCCGGCCGCCCAAACCGAGTCCGCCACTCGATTTACCCTGCAACGCGCTACCAATAACCGCGCACGCTCGCTGGTCAGGCCCACTCGCCCGACAATCGCTACAATCGGCAAATCTTCCCTAGGCGTCATCGGTGACAGAGCCGAGTAAACTTGAGGGTCTCTGTTATGATGGCCGCCGGACGTGGGATGGCTTCCTGGCGAAAACCGTTTCTGGTTAGGAAGTTGCCGCGAAAAGTGCTCGGAGACTAGTTCGTGGACAAAAACAGAATACTTGTCGTTTCCGCCTGCTTTCTTCTGTCATGGAGTGTCTACAAGATGCTGGGCAACCGCCTCGCCGAAGCCGCCGAACCGGCTGATTCGCATGTTTGGCTGGAAGAAGTGATGGGCGATAAGGCGCTTGAGTGGGTCAAGCAACGGAATGTCGAAAGCGAAGGACCGTTAACGGCGAATCCCGATTTCGGGCCGCTGCGCGACCGGTTCCTCGCCATTTTGAACTCGAATGCTCGCATACCGTTAATCACCAAACACGGCTCATACTTCTACAACTTCTGGCGCGACGGGAAGAACAAGCGAGGGCTTTGGCGTCGAACGACATTGGCCGAGTACCGCCAGGAGACGCCTCAATGGGAGGTCGTCCTGGATCTGGATGCGCTCGCCGAAGCCGAGAAGGAAAACTGGGTTTGGAAAGGTGCTAGTTTTCTCGAGCCAAGCCATGACCGCGTTCTCTTGTCGTTGTCGCGGGGTGGGGCCGATGCCACGGTCGTACGCGAGTTTGACGTGGTCGCCAAACAGTTCGTGCCTGGGGGATTTACCCTGCCCGAGGCGAAGAGCCGAGTGGCCTGGCGAGGACCCGATAGCCTGTTTGTCGCCACTGATTTCGGTCCAGGATCGATGACCGATTCGGGGTACCCTCGAGTGGTTAAGCAATGGCAGCGTGGGACGAGTCTTGAAAAGGCCGAGCTGGTATTCGAAGGACAAGCGACCGATGTGAGCGTCGGGGGAAGCGCAGATCTGACTCGTGGGTTCGAACGCGAGTTTGTCAGTCGGGCGATCACATTCTGGACCAATGAAGTGCGAGTGCAGCGAGAGGGGAAATGGGTCAAGCTGGATAAGCCCGACGACGCCAACGCCTGGACTCATCGCGAATGGTTGCTGATCGAATTGCGGACTGATTGGACGGTCGGCGAGAAGACGTACCCTGCGGGCGCTCAACTGGCGATTAAGTTCGAGTCGTTCCTGGCGGGCGACCGCAAGTTCGACATGCTGTTCGAACCGACCGAACGACGCTCACTGGTCTCGGTCATTCCCACTCGTCATCATTTTCTCGTCAAGGAACTGGATAACGTCCGTGATCGAGTCCAGGTGCTGACTCACTCCGACGGTGCTTGGCGTCGCGAGCCGCTGCGAGGCGCCCCGGAGTTTGGATCGTTAGGAATCGCCGCCGTCGACTCCGATGAATCGGACGAGTTCTTCTTGACGGTCTCGGACTATTTGACTCCGACTACGCTCAAGCTGGGCTCGGTTGGCGGCGACTCGCTGGAGACGTTGAAGTCGAATCCCGCGTTTTATGACGCGAAGGGGCTGGTGGTCCGGCAGCAGCAAGCGAAGTCGAAGGATGGAACCTTGGTTCCGTACTTCGAGGTGGCGCGGGCCGATCTGCCGCTGAACGGCGACAATCCGACTTTGCTGTACGGATACGGCGGTTTCGAAATCTCCCTTACTCCTGGATACCAGCCCCTGATTGGCGCTGGTTGGCTGGAGCGAGGGGGCGTGTATGTGGTGGCCAACATCCGCGGCGGCGGCGAATTTGGGCCCAAATGGCATCAAGCGGCGCTCAAGCAAAATCGACATCGAGCGTACGAGGATTTTGCGGCGGTCGCCGACGATCTCGTGCGGCGCAAGGTCACTTCCCCCCAACGACTCGGCGCCATGGGCGGCAGCAACGGCGGCTTGCTGATGGGCAACATGCTGACGCTTTATCCCGAGAAGTTTGGCGGCATCGTTTGCCAAGTGCCGCTATTGGACATGCGTCGCTATCACAAGCTGTTGGCGGGCGCGAGTTGGGTGGCCGAGTATGGCGATCCCGACAAGCCGGAAGAGTGGGAATTCGTCAAGACATTCTCGCCCTATCACAACCTGACCGCCGGGGCCAAGTATCCACCTACCCTCTTCACTACCTCGACTCGCGACGACCGAGTGCATCCCGGTCACGCTCGGAAAATGGTGGCCAAGATGCAGGAGCAAGGCCATCGAGTGTCGTACTTCGAGAACATTGAAGGAGGACACGGCGGAGCGGCCGACAACCCGCAAACGGCCCATATGTGGGCACTCGCTTACACGTTCTTGTGGCAGCAACTGAATCGAGTGGAGCCGATCACCGTGAGACTCTGGCCCCAGCAGGCGCCCCAGGAAAAGGGGGATGTGGGAGCTGAGGCGGAGGTGCCGCGGAAGGACGAACGCAAGACGACGAGGATCACGAACGTTACCGAACCGACGGTGACCATCTACAAGCCGCCGAAGGAACTGGATGTAGGCTCGACAGTCGTGGTATGTCCGGGCGGTGGATACAACTATGTGGTGGTCGACAAGGAGGGGACGGAAGTCATCGAATGGCTTAATTCCTTAGGGATCACCGGTGTGTTGCTGAAGTATCGAGTGCCGGCTCGCAAGGACCGTCCCCGACACGCCGCCGCACTCGAGGATGCTCAGCGCGCGATGGGCCTGTTGAGGCATCGGGCTGCGGAATTCGGTCTGCGACCCGATCGCATTGGTATTCTGGGATTTTCGGCGGGTGGGCATGTGGCGGCGTTGGCGAGCACTCGGTTTGAAAGCCGCGAGTATGAGCCGGTGGATGAAGCCGACCAGACGAGTTGCCGACCCGATTTTTCGCTCCTGATTTACCCCGCTTACCTGACCGTCCGCGACGACAAAGGTGAACGACTCGCGCCGGAAGTCACCGTCACGGCGAAAACGCCGCCCGCGTTCTTGATGCAGACGCAGGACGACTCGGTGCGGGTGGAATCGAGCGTGTACTACTATCTGGCCCTGAAAGGCGCCAAGGTGCCTGGCGAGTTGCATGTGTACCCGACGGGCGGGCATGGTTACGGCATGCGTTTGGAAGGCCATACCGCGGCCAGTTGGCCGTCGCGGGCGGCCGAATGGCTGAAGGCGAGTGGCTGGCGATAGGCAGCTTGGCAAAGTCCACGCGAACGCCAATGTCGAGTTTCTATGGGGCGCGAGTCAAAGAGCATGACGCCCCGGAGAGGCTAGGTATCACGATTTCTCTCTTGCATTTGCGTTCGCACGGGCGAGAATGACCGACTTATATCTTAAGTGTGTTCATCAAGCCAAAATGGTGGGGCAGTCGAGCGGCTTGCCCGGTAATTCGAGGACAGGCGGAAAATGTCGAAAGAATCTGCGGTACGCCGGCTCTTCATAGTATTCATTGCTTCCCTCGGGTTCGTGGCGGGGTGCGGCGGTCCGGTGCGCGTGCAAAAAGGGGAAGTCGGCCCGCTCAACGACTTCGGCACGGTCTATCGGCAAGCGACCGACAAGCTAGGTCGGCCGCCGAAGAGCGTCGAAGAGCTCGCTGCGAATGCGCCGGCCGGCAAGGACGTGAATTCGCTGCTGAAATCGCCCAACGACAACCAACCGTATGTGGTGGTGTGGGGCGCTGACCCTCGCAGCGGCATGCAACTGAAGCCGCTTGTGATCGCCTACGAGAAAGAAGGGCTAGGCGGCGTGCGATTCGTCTATACAGCGATGGGCGTCATGCTGATGGGCCCTGACGAATTCAAAGAAGCCAATTTTCCGCAGGGACACAAGCCCTAACTGAATCACCGAAAGAGCGAGAGAGCTAGGGTTTTGATTTTCGTTGTTCTGGATTTTTCCCAACGACCCACTTTTTTTCTCCTTCACTTTTTTCCTTCATCCTTTTCTTGGGAGGTCCTTACATGAAGACGCGGAGAGGCGGATTCACGTTAGTCGAGTTGCTGGTGGTCATCGCGATCATCGGCGTGTTGGTCGCCCTGCTCTTGCCCGCCGTACAAGCGGCCCGCGAGGCGGCTCGCCGCTCGCAATGCCAAAACAATCTGAAGCAGATTGGCTTGGGATTGCACAATCACCACGATATCTATGGCGCTTTTCCCACAGGCGGTCGTGATTACTATTCCGCCCGCACGTTCTCCAATGGCAAGCCTGAGGTGACCAATCGACAGGATTGGGGTTGGCTCTATCAGTTGCTGCCGTTCATCGAACAGCAAAATCAATGGGAAATTGCCACCGACGCCACCGTCCAGGCGGCCTTGATCAAGACCTATTTCTGCCCGTCTCGTCGGCCCGCGACACTGCTGGGCGGCAGCCGAGGAGTGAACGACTACGCGGGTAACGGTGGAACCTACACCTCGACCGGCTACTCCTGGGGCGATGGCTATAACGGCGTTGTGGTCCGGAACACTCAACCGGTAGTCGGTTTCGCTCAAATCACCGACGGCACTTCCAACGTGGTGTTCGTGGGCGAGAAACGACTCGATCGTTACGCCATGGGAACCTACCAATGCGACGACAATGAAGGCTACGCGTCGGGGTGGGACTGGGACATCATTCGTTGGGGCAATGATCCGCCGCAGCCCGATCGCCGTGGGTTCGATCAATGCGAAGTGCTATTCGGCGGGTTGCATCCCGGCGGAGTCAACTTCACGCTGTGCGATGGCTCGGTGCGACATGTGAGCTTTACGGTCGACAAAACGGTCTTCCAGCGAGCATGCGTGCGAGACGACGGCCAGCCCCTGTCGGGCAACCTGTAAAGCCGCCAGTGGGGTAGATATGGTGGGGCAGGTTTTTAACCTGCCCGGCAGGTTGAAAACCTGCCCCACGAGCTGGCAGGTTGACAACGTGCCCCCACCATGAGGCAGGTTGAAAACCTGCCCCACGAGCGGCAGATTGACAACGTACCCCCACCATACGGCAGGTTGAAAACCTGCCCCACTTTCCGCCATTTCAGTGTTTTTCCGTGTCGTTCCGTGGCCAAATCCAAGGGCGGAGCGTGTACGCGGCGCGGCGGATCATCTCGCAAAGCGAGATGGCTACCCCTAAATCGGGACGCCGTTCCAGCGTACAAACGCTTCCATGGCGTAGAATTCGGGGAGACCGATCTGGTTGTAGCGGTCCGAGGTTCCCTTGTTGCGATCTTCGGCTCGCTGCCAAAACTGGCGAGGATCGGTGCCAGGGAACAGTGCGTCGTCCTTCTGGCTCTCGTGCATGAAGATGGCTTTTCGCTTGCGACGAAGGTCGGTTGGGCTGAGCGGAACCGCAATCTCGATCTCATGCAGATCGTACTCTTGCCAAGCGCCGCGATAGAGCAGCACTTCGGGGCGAGCACCCGTGGCGTCTTCGATTTCACGAAGGGCGCGAAAGATCGCCTCGGCGCACACTCGATGAGTGCCGTGGGGGTCGGATAGGTCGCCGGCTACATAGATCTGCTGTGGATCGACTCGCTCGATCAATTCGCGAATGATGCGCACATCTTCGTGCCCCACCGGCTTCTTTGTCACCGTGCCGGTTTCATAGAACGGCAGTTGCAAGTTATGCAGGTGTTCCTCGCGACACCCGACCACAAAGGCGCCGAACTTCGCCTCGCTCCACCGAATCAACCCCTTGATCCGACGAACGTTCTCGATATCCGGCTCGCCGGGCTTCTTGGTCAGGATGGCTTGCATGACCTCGGATTCCAGCTGGAGCGACTTGTCGGTCTCCAGATGGAACATGCGGTTGTATTCCGCGACGAAGTCAGCCACTCGGTGAGCATCATGGTCGAAGACTGCGATGTTGCCGCTGGTCATGTACGCGACATGAACCTCGTGCCCGTCTTCGTTCAGCCGGATGAGTGTGCCGCCCATGCTGATGACATCGTCATCTGGATGAGGGCTAAAGCAGATGACTCGCTTGCGGGACGACTGGGCGGCGACGCCCGCGGGATGATGTTCGATGGTCGCCATCATGGCATCGAACACTCGGCGAGCTAATCGTTCCGCGGGCCCCTGTTCACGCAATAGTTGATGCAGGCCGTGATCGAGGAAGTCGTCATCCGACAACTTCAGGCAAGCCTTGCCCGATTTTTCGCAGAGCCACAGCACGGCGCGCTTGACGAGTGCGTCGGTCCAGGTTTGGGGGCCGGTGAGCCAGGGAGTGGCGCAAGCTTTCAACTGTTGGGCGGCAGCGCTATCCACGTACACCACGGCATCGGTGTGTTCTTGCAGGTAGCTCGCCGGGATCCGTTCGGTCACCCCTTCCTCAAGCGTCGCACGGATGATCTTCGCCTTGTGTTCGCCGAGCGCCACGAGCAGGATTTTGCGGGCGGACAAAATGGTCCCCAGCCCCATGGTGATCGCTTGGGCCGGCACATGCTCTTCGCCAAAGAAGTCACTAGCCGCCGATTTCCGAGTGGCCGGTTCCAGGGTGCAAAGTCGAGTGCGACCGGCTCGCGGGCTAAACGGTTCGTTGTACCCAATGTGGCCATTGCGTCCGACGCCGAGGAGAACGAGGTCGAGTCCGCCGGCTTTTTGCAGCAGCGATTCGAATTCGAGCGAGTTGTCCGCAGCTTGCTCGAGTGATACCAAGCCGTTGTGGACGTGGATGTTGCTTTCGCTGATGTTGACGTGGCGGAATAGATGTTCGCGCAGCGCCGCGGCATGCGATTGCGGTTGATCGGCTCCCAATCCGTGGAATTCATCCAGGCCGAAGACAACGACTCGGGAGAAATCGAGCCCTTCCTCGCGATGCATTCGCACCAGCTCGCGGTAGATGCCGGTGGGAGAGGATCCGGTGGGGAGCCCCAACACGGCGTCCTGTCCTTGAGCGTTTCGCTCGCGGATCAAGACGGCGATCGCGCGAGCCACTTGTCGCGAGAGGTCGCCGGGGGTGTCGTAGACGAAGGTGGGAATACGCGTGCCAGGCACGCGTCGGGCTGTCGGGGCAGAGGCGGTGTCGCTCATGGTCTCGATAGTTGTCGATCGGCTGCGGACACTCGGACTTTTTTCAACTCGTTCGCGGTCCCTCAGTATGCCATGGTCCGACTCGGCTCGACAGACGGCAAGACTCGGTATTTCGAGCGAACCAGTGGTGGTAGGACCGAGGGTTCATTGACGACCTTGGGGGGATCGTCCTAGAATTCTTGAAATTACCACGAAGATCCGTCGGACTCGGCGATGCGTCGAGTGGCGGCACGAAGAGAAGGAAGTGAACATGGGCGCGAATACGAAGGAAATCACCGATCAGAACTTCTCGACGGAAGTGCTTCAGTCCAGCCAACCAGTGCTGGTCGACTTCTGGGCGCCGTGGTGCGGCCCCTGCCGTCAGATTGCTCCACTGCTCGAAGAACTGGCCGCCGAGAACAAAGGTTCCGCGGTAATCGGGAAGGTCAATATCGACGACAACCCCGACGCGGCCCAGAAGTACGGCGTGCAGAGTATCCCCACTCTGTTGGTCTTCAAGGGTGGGGAAGTGGTGAGTCGTTTTGTGGGCGTGCAGGGTAAGACTCGCATTCAGTCCGCACTCGACGCCGCCAAGTAGGACGTTTTCCTGCTGTACGCCGGACTTCTAGTCCGTCGCGCGTAGCCCGCTCACTTCGTGAGCGGTTAGCCGCGTGGCTGGCGAGCGTCGCTTGCCGCCAGCCAAACCTCGTCGCGGGCCGGATCGACAGACTAGAAGTCCGTCGTACGTAGCCCGCTCACTTCGTGAGCGGACAGCCGCATGGCCGGCGAGCGCCCATGTGCCGCCAGCCAAGCCGCGTCGTGGACCGGCTCGACGGACTAGAAGTCCTTCGTACATTAAGATCGCTAAGGCGTCGAGATATCCAGCAAGGCGAGATCTGGGGCGAGTCGCTTAAGTTCCTCGCCCAAGAGGCGTTGGACTCCGCGAGTGGTTGAACGCCGCAAGGCCTGCTGCAAGATGCGTTCGGCGTCGCTCGTCGATACGTGGTTGGCCAATTCCTTGATCGAGGGGATGAATGCGGGGCTCATGCTGAAGCTGCGTAGACCCATTCCCAGCAGCAACACGAAAGCTCGCGGCTGGCCCGCCATTTCCCCGCAAACGGTCAAGGGTTTGCCTTTCTGGCGGCAAGCTCGAATGACGTAGTTCAGGATTCGCAGCACGGCTGGGGCCAGTGGTTGGCAGAGATGGCTGACCTTGGGGTTATCGCGGTCGGCTGCCATCAAATACTGAACGAGGTCGTTTGAGCCGACGGAAACGAAGTCGGCGAGCCGCAGCATCGAATGAATCGAAACGGCCGCGGCGGGAACTTCGAGCATCATGCCGAGCGGCACTTCCGCAAACGGCTTGCGACTCGCCTGCAGCTGGATCGCGGCCTGTCGGACCATCCGCCGCACTCGCCGCATTTCCTCGATCGTGGTGATCATGGGGAACATGAGCCGCACGGCGCCGCCACGTTCTTGAGCATGAGCGGCCGCTCGCAGCACGGCTCGCAGTTGGATCGTGAAGAACTGAGGGTGTTCGAAGGAGAGTCGGATGCTCCGCCAGCCCAGAAACGGATTCGCTTCTTGGTGCGTGTGTCCCAGGTAGGGGACCGTTTTGTCGCCGCCGATATCGAGCGTCCGGATGGTGACTTGATGGTTGGGGCTAGCGTCGATGATATTTCGATAGACGGCGACCTGTTCTTCCTCGTCGGGCACGCTGGCATGAGTCAGGTAGAGGTATTCCGTGCGGAATAGTCCGATGCCGGTCGCTCCCATGGCGCAGGCCGCCTTGGCGTCGGCGACACTATTGATGTTGGCCAGGAGGTCGAGTTTGACGCCGTCGGCGGTGACCGCGGGATGTTCGCGATTGGCCGCCAGTTGGTCTTTAAGGTGGAAGAATTCGCGTTCGAGTTTCCGGTAGGCGGAAGCTGTTTCGGGCGGCGGATTCACGAGCACATGGCCTTCGCGCCCATCGACCACGACGGTGTCGCCCGTCTTGATGTGGCGTAGAACGCCTGCAACCCCACAGACGGCGGGGATGCCGCGGCTGCGAGCGACGATGGCGGCATGGCTGGTCTGGCTGCCAGCCTGGGTGACGATGCCCCGGACGTCGACATCGCCCAGAGCCACGGCTTGCGACGGCAGCAGTTCGTCGGCGACGACAATCAAGGCCCCGGTAAATGGATTGAGGTCAGGCTTGAGTACGTCGGTCAGGTGAGCGCTGACTCGCGTCACAACTTCGCGAATATCGCTGATCCGTTCTTTGAAGTAGTCGTCGCCCGTCTTGGCGACCAAGGCGGAGTACTCGTCAAGAAACCGCACCAGGGCGGCCTGAGCCTTTAGACGCTCCTCGACGATCCAGTGGCGGATTTTTCGACTAAAAACGGGATCGCGAAGAATGGTCTCATGGACGGCGAAAATTCGAGCTGCATCGTCGCCAATTTGGCTGGCGACCTTATGAGCCATGGCTTTAAGCTCGTCGCCCGCTTTCTCACGAGCTTCCTCGAATTGCGCCAGTTCAGACGCAACTTCTCCATCTTCCAGACGTTGAGTGTCCGGATTGACGAAAATTTCGTGGATGCAGTAAGCCGTGCCGACGGCCACTCCCGGCGAAACGGCGACTCCTTTACGCATGTTCTCAAATCTACCAGGGGGCGTAACGATTGACAAACGGCCGCCGGAAGAGGGGTGACCATCGGTTGTGGGTCGGACCGCCCCCCATTATACTCGCCTTTCCGTCGTTACCTCCTCCCACGAGAAACTAGAACCAGTTCGGAATCCTACGAGTACGATTTCCCCATGCGTTTTTCGCTGATAGATCGGATTCTTGAATTGCGTCGCGGCGAGTCAATCAAGGCGATCAAGGCCTTGAGTCTTTCCGAAGAGTATCTCCAGGACCATTTCCCGCGATTTCCGGTGATGCCAGGCGTTTTCATGCTTGAAGCCATGTTCCAAACGGCTCGCTGGCTCCTGTATCACTCGGAAGACTTTGCTCATCCTTGCATTTTGTTGAAAGAAGCTCGCAACGTGAAGTATGCGGACTTCGTTGAGCCGGGCGAGGTGTTGGTTCTGGAGGCGACCCTGTTTAAGCAAGAGGGTTCGCTAGTTACATTCAAGACGCAAGGGTCGGTAGGCGATAAAGTTGCGGTGAGCGCCCGCTTGGTGCTCGAACGAAAAAGGCTTGCAGACGAGAATCCCCGCATGTTGGCGGCGGACCTCTATGCAGAGCGACGCATGCGAGAGATATTCCAACTGCTTTACCAGTCTGCGCCGATTACCCAAACGGTGGTGTGATCGACGAAGGCAGGGGTCATTCCCGAGAAGGAGGAAATGAGGCCATGGCGCCTACGAAAGACGAAGTATTTGAGAAGGTTCAGAAGGCGCTGGTCGACGCGCTGGGCGTGGATGACGATGAAGTGACGCCTGAGGCCACCATTATCGGTGATCTGGGCGCGGAATCGATCGACTTCCTCGACATCGTGTTCCGGCTCGAAAAGGGATTCAACATCAAGATTTCCACGTCGGAGTTGTCCGCGGAGGACATCCTGACGAATCCCGAATACGTCAAGGACGGTCGAGTGACCCCGTTCGGCTTGTCAGAACTGAAGAAGCGCATGCCGTTCGCCGATCTCACCAAGTTCGAGGCTGATCCGCAGGTGCAGAACTTCGGCAACCTGCTGACCGTCAACGACTTGTGCAATTTCGTGGCGAGCAAGGTCGGAGCCTGACGCACCCGTAAGGACTCACCGTCGAACATTAGTCGACCGAGCCCAGTTTGGGTTGCTTGCGTAACCTGCTAAGATCGGTCGTGCGCGCGTATCCCGTGTGCTCGGCCTAAAGACAGCCTGTGGAGCTAGTCCAGGCTGTTCATCAAAGAACCGACGCCTCGCGCTAACGCGAGGCTTTTTGACACCAGGAATTGCGACGAATGCGTTGGTTCTGGATAGATCGATTCGTTGAGTTTCAGCGGGGGCGTAAGGCGGTCGCGATTAAGAATGTCGCATTGGGGTCGGAAGCCATGGAGGATGAACTCCCCAGCTATCCGGTCTTGCCGATGTCGTTAATCGTTGAAGGGTTAGCTCAGACGGGCGGATTGCTGATCGGCGAGTATCGCGGGTTTCGCGAACGAGTCGTGCTGGCCAAGATCGCCAAGGCGGTTTTTCATCGCCATGCGCTCCCAGGCGATACACTGACCTACACCGCAGTGCTCGACGATATCAAGGGAGACGGCGCGGTTTGTCACTGTCGCAGCATGATTGGCGATCAGTTACAAGCGGAAGCCGAGTTGATGTTTGCGCATTTGGATGAGCGCAATCAGCGAGAGTTGTTTGAGCCGGCGGAGTTTCTGCGACTGCTGAGGACTCTGCACTTGTTTACTGTCGGGGTGAAAGAAGACGGGTCGCCGATCGACATTCCGGAACATTTGGCTGAGGCGGAACGGCGGTTTTTCGAAGTCGCGAAGTGACTCGGGGGATGGAGAGCATGAGACGACGCGTGGTGGTCACCGGGGTGGGTTGTGTCAACCCCATGGGCAACGACGTCGAGACGATGTGGAACGGCTTGAAAGAGAGTCGATCGGGGGTTGGCTACATCAGCCTCTTCGACGCCTCCCGCATGCCCACTCGCATCGCCGCCGAAATTCGCGACTGGGATGTTAGTGCATTCACTCAAGATGTCGACAACTGGCGCAAGCGAGGTCGGCACTCGAGGTTTGCCGCCGGCGCCGCTCACCAAGCCGTACGCGATTCGGGGATTCTCGATTCTTCCCTCGATCCAACTCGACTGGGCGTCTATCTCGGCGCGGGAGAAGGCAATCAAGACTTTAACTCGTTCTCCCGCATGGTGGTCGCGGGGATACAGGGCGAGTCGTTGGATATGCGCGGCTTCATTCGCTGCGGTCTCGAAACACTCGACCCGCAAGTTGAAATGGAACAGGAACCGCACCTGCCGGCCGGGTTGGTGGCCTCCTTGTTTAATGCTCAAGGTCCTAATTTCAATTGCTTGACGGCGTGTGCCGCCAGCAGCCAGGCGGTGGGAGAAGCGACGGATATTATTCGTCGGGGCGACGCGGATGTCATGCTGTCCGGCGGTGCTCACAGCATGATCCATCCCCTGGGCGTCACGGGATTCAATTTGCTCACCGCTCTCTCCACTAGCAATGACGAGCCGACCAAGGCCTCGCGTCCGTTCGATCGGCTGCGAGACGGCTTCGTATTGGGCGAAGGGGCGGCGATTGTCGTGTTGGAAGAGCTGGAACGAGCTAAACGCCGTGGCGCTCGCATCTACGGCGAGATCCTCGGCTACGGCTCGACGGCCGACGCCTATCGCATCACGGACATTCACCCCGAGGGGCGAGGCGCCATTGGCTGTATGCGGATGGCGCTACGCGACGCAGGACTCGATCCCTCCAGCGTGAATTACGTCAACGCGCACGGGACGAGCACATCGGTCAATGATCGAGTGGAAACGGTGGCGTGCAAGCAGGTGTTTGGCGAGCGGGCGAAAGAGACCCCAGTTTCGAGCACGAAGAGCATGATGGGGCACTTGATCGCGGCGGCGGGTGTGACCGAGATGATCGTATGCTTGATGGCGATTCGGGATAACGTCTTGCCGCCCACGATCAACTACGAGAATCCCGACCCGGAGTGCGATCTCGATTACATTCCCAATGTCGCGCGAGAAGCTCGCTGCGACGTGGCGCTGAATAACAGCTTCGGATTCGGCGGCCAGAACATTACGTTGGCCGTCGGCAGATTCCGCGACTAAGCGCGAGCGGACCTGGAAATCACTTCGCTCGCGATACCGGCAAGAGCGATACCGTCGAGCGTGATGTACCGCCGGCATGCATTTCTTGAGCGATGCTCGGCGGTGACTGGTATCTTGGCGACTACCGACCGATGGTGGGCGGGTTATTGATCAAGAAGTCGCGCGGACCTCGCATTGTATAGTAGGGGTAGGCGACCGCGGCCGCGGCCGGTCCGGGATCCTCGGCGACTTCGGGCTGCGTGCCGCGGGCGTATTGGCCCGACATGATTCCATCCGCCAACCGAGCGCCTCCGCCGTTTCGGCACTGGGGGCATCCGTTGTAGCGGCCGCCGCCTTGGCAGCCGACCAGAAATGCGACAGCCAGCGGGATTATAGCGATTACGAAACGTTTCATGGTCACGTACCTTGTGCGTTTGGGCCTAAGCTTGCTACCTGAGTCATCGGCCCATACAGGCCGGAAAATTAAACGAATCGTTGCGACCGTTAAGATCGGAGTTTTGCCGTGCACGGTTCACGCCGCCCACCCGCTCGTCGCACCGGCCCCCCGGCCGCTCCCCAAGCTCCGGCTGACGAGCAAAAGCCGAAAGCCCCGGCGGTTCGCCCCTCGGTTCCGTCGCTCATGCCGCGTTTTTCGCTGGGCGGCATGATGCTGGTCACCTTTGTGTTCTGCTGTATCGCGTCGGGCGGCTACTACTTGGCCCGGTCGCTCCAAGGGGGGCAAAATTCTCGTTTGGCCTTTACGCTCTTCACCCTCGCCTCGCCGGTCGTGATCATGGTCCTGGTCAGTCTGGTGTATCATCTAGCGCGAGGGGGGCGACGGCGCCGCTAAGGCAATATCGCTCCCTCTCCTACTGGCTCGTCGAGCCCGTATAATGCGGCCCCTGGGTTTTGGGCAAACGAGCGAACACGAAGATCCTTGCGAGGCAGAACGTGGCAGAGAATGTCGTGATTATCGGAAGTGGACCGGCCGGTTGGTCGGCGGCCATTTATGCAGCACGCGCCAACTTGAAGCCACTCGTTTTCGAGGGAACGCCACAGCCCGACATGATTCCGCTGGGGCAACTAGCCTTCACGACGGAGGTCGAAAATTACCCTGGTTTCCCGATGGGTAACGTCCGTGCGTTCATCGAGTCGGCTGTGTCGGCGGATCGTCATTGGAATTTGCCTCCAGCGCCGAAGGGGCATGTGAAAGACGGCCAGCCTCATTACGCCGTCCAAGGCGTGGAACTGGTCGAATTGATGAAGCAGCAGGCGCTCAACTTCGGCACGCGAGTCATCGGCGACGATGTCATCGACATCGATACTTCCAGCCGACCGCTGCGAGTGATTACTCGCGATAATGGTTCGGTCGAAACCCACACGGTCATTATCGCCACCGGGGCTCGCGCGAATTACCTCGGGCTGCCCAGCGAGAACGACTTCAAAAATCGTGGCGTCAGTGCATGCGCGGTTTGCGATGGGGCTTTGCCTCGTTTTCGCAACAAGCCGCTGGCGGTAATCGGCGGCGGCGATTCGGCCGTCGAAGAGGCGACTTACCTGACGAAGACGGCGGAGAAGGTTTACCTGATTCATCGCCGCGACCAGCTGCGAGCGTCGAAAATCATGCAGCAGCGAGCGCTCGATAATCCCAAGATCGAGCCGGTGTGGAATAGTGTGGTCGAGGAATGCGTAGGCGACGACAAGCAGGGACTCACCTCGCTGCGCCTGAAGAATCTGGTCGATGGCGCGACTCGTCAGCTCGACGTCGCGGGGATGTTCGTCGCGATCGGGCATACGCCGAACACGGCTTTCTTGAACGGCAAGCTGGAGACGAACGACAAGGGCTACATACGGTTAGTCAAACCTTTTCGCACTTGGACGAGCGTCGAGGGGATTTTTGCGGCGGGCGATGTCGCGGACGACTATTATCGACAAGCCATCACGTCGGCCGGCAGCGGCTGCATGGCGGCGTTGGACGCCGAGCGCTGGCTCGCCGAACAGGGGCACTAACGACGATCGGTCCTGAAACGTGTCAGCAGCACAACTTGCGAGGTAATTGGCATGGGCATGCATCACTTCGATACGTCATCCGATTCGGGTGACTCGCAGGCCGAGAGCGGCGGGCGCTGGTATTCGTCGATGAATCGGTACCACTGGTTCGTACTGGCGGTCGCGGCGCTCGGTTGGCTTTTCGACTGCCTGGACCAGCAATTGTTCATCCTGGCCCGACCCCAGGCGATGGCTGACCTGCTGTCGCATTTGAAGAGCGACCCGGCCAAATTCAACTTCTGGACTCGTACATTCGGTGATATCTCCACCAGTGTGTTCATTGCGGGCTGGGCGACTGGCGGACTGATTTTCGGCATGTTGGGTGATCGCATTGGTCGAGCCAAGACGATGTTGATCACGATCTTGATGTATTCGATCTGCACGGGCTTGAGCGCCTTGTCGGTCTCGGTTTACGACTTTGCGTTCTATCGTTTCCTCACGGGGCTGGGCGTTGGCGGCGAGTTTGCCGTGGGCGTGGCATTAGTCGCCGAGATCATGCCCGCGCGAGCTCGTCCGCAAGCTTTGTCTCTCCTGCAAGCCTTCTCGGCTTTTGGCAATATCAGCGCCGCCCTGATCAATCTCGGACTCGGACTCGCCGAAGGCGAAGGGTTGCCCACCAGTCCCTGGCGAATCATGTTCTGCATCGGCGCCTTGCCCGCCTTGCTCGCCTTGGTAATTCGCCGACGACTCAAGGAACCCGAACGCTGGCAAAGCGCTTCGCACGATGGGGCCGTGCAGAAGCAGTTGGGGTCTTATAGCGAGTTGTTCCGGGATCCGACGTTGCGCAAACACGCCATCCTCGGACTCATCCTGGCCTGCTCGGGCGTCATCGGTTTGTGGGCCGTCGGTTTCTATACCCCCGACCTGATCCGCGAAGTGCAGACCAAACCACTGACGAACTTGGTCTATGAACGCGAGATCGCGGCTGCCAAGAGTGCGGGCGATACCGAGCGAGTGGGGAGCTTGGAGGCGATTCATGCACTCTGGAAAGAGGGCCAAGAGTCGAAGACTCCCGACGATTTGAAGGAGATCAAGGGGAAAATCGACGCCGAGATTAAGCAGACGCTGACGGTCAACCAGAGTTATACGTCGATCGCGATCAACATCGGCGCGTTCTGCGGCATGTTCGGTTTCGGCGCGCTGTCGCAGCGCATCGGCCGTAAGCCGACATTCACGATCGCCTTGCTGGCGGCATTCGTCAGCACGGTCACTGTGTTTTACACTCTGCAAGAATTCTGGCAGATCTGGGTGCTCGTGCCGATCATGGGCTTCTGTCAGCTCTCGTTGTTCGGCGGTTATGCCATCTACTTCCCCGAACTCTTCCCCACTCGACTGCGCTCGACTGGCACCAGCTTCTGTTACAACGTCGGCCGATTTATCGCGGCTTTCGGGCCGTTGGTGAAGATTGGTTTGAACTACTTGTTCCAGGGAACGGACGAACCGCTGCGTTATGCGGGAATGACGATGTGCGTCGTCTTCTTGCTAGGGCTGTTCGTGCTGCCATTCCTGCCCGAAACCAAGGGTAAACCGCTGCCGGAATAGCCGGTAAGAACCGCCGAGGCGCATGCATGTGGGACGCCCTGGTGCAGCTGGTCGATGTGGTCCTCCACCTCGACCGACACCTGCACGAACTGACTGAACAGTATGGCGTATGGATGTACGCCATCCTGTTCACCATCGTATTTTGCGAGACCGGATTGGTCGTCACCCCGTTCTTGCCCGGCGATTCGCTGTTATTTGCCGCCGGGGCGCTCGCCGCCCTCGGCTCGCTTGACGTCTGGTTGCTTACCTTTCTGTTGTTGGTAGCCGCTATTCTCGGGGATACGGTCAACTATCATCTCGGTCGCTACTTCGGGCCGCGCGTCTTGCGCGGCGAAAATAGCCGGTTTTTCAATCGTAAGCATCTCGATCGGACCCGCGAGTTTTTTGAGAAGTATGGTGCGAAGGCCATCATTCTCGCTCGCTTCGTCCCCATCGTGCGTACGTTTGCGCCGTTTGTCGCGGGAGTCGGCGAGATGCAGTATCGCCGCTTCCTGGCCTACAACGTGCTCGGAGGCGTAGTCTGGGTGGTGGGGTTCGTGCTGGCTGGATACTGGTTCGGCAACCAACCGTTCGTCAAGAAGAACTTCAGCCTCGTCATTCTGGCCATCATCTTCGTTTCGTTGCTCCCCATGGCGTGGGAGTGGTGGCTAGCGCGTAAACGCCAAGCGTAAATCCCTTTACGTTGTTCCGTGGCCAATACCGAGGGCGGCGGTGGTACGCGGTGCGGCTGATCATCTCGCGAAGCGAGATGGCTACTTAGCGAGATGGCTACATACTGCCGTGGCCCGGGTTAGGCTTCCCGAAATCGCTTGGGCAGCATACGCTATAGGAATGAAACTTGGTTCATTCGAAGGAGGACATCGTATGCGTTTCGGCAATTGGCTTAGTGCGTCGACGTTGGTGGTGGCGATGATGTTGGCGGGGTGCCTGCAGTCCGTCCAGGAAGAGACGACCGCGAGCGTCAGCGTAAGCCAGGAACCTGCGGTCGAGACGCCGTCGCGCGTGGCCAAAGACCCGAACGTCAAGTACACGCGAGTATCGTTGGAAGTTCCCACGATGAGCTGCCCGTTTGCGTGCTGGCCCAAGGTCAAGGAGACGCTGGAGTCGCAGGCGGGCGTGGGTGAGGTGACGCTGGCGCCGCAAAAGGACAAAGACTCGATCGATAACCCGGTGGTGTACGTCGAAGCCAGCGAGCAGTTCCAGACGGAGTCCGCTGTCGAGGCGTTATCCAAGGTCGGTTTCGACGGTGCGAAGGTGGCCGCCAAGTAAGCAACCCTGAGCCAGGGTTGGACTCAACCATGAAGCACTCATGCAGCCGCCTGCGTCGAACTGACGCAGGCGGCTCTATTTTTTAGTCACGGATTGGTTCGGCCAGTTTGGCTCGACCAGTATTGTCGCTCGGCGTGTTTTCCCCCGGTACAATCAACGATTTCCGCGGGTAAACACCATGACGACTCGGCGCGATTGGTTGGCGACATTAAGCGCGTTGACAGCGGGGGGGCTCGCGACTCAGGCCTTGCGGTCGTCCGTTCAAGCAGATGAAGCGGTGCGAGCGCTCGACGCGTCGAGTGCGGCGGCTGGCGTTGCCGATCGGACCAGCAACATCAAACTCACTCGACTGACCGCCACGCCAGTCCAGCGCAAGGTGTTTCTGAAACTCGAGACAAACCATGGGGTGACGGGCTGGGGCGAGATTGATCAGTTAGAAACCAAGGTTGCCGCAACCCTTGCTCGTTCCTTGTTCGAATTGTTGGAGGGCGAGAATCCGACTCGAATCGAACACTTGTGGCAGAAGATTTATCGCTCGCATCGCGACATGCGCGGCGGGCCTTTCATGACCCATACGCTGGCTGGCATCGATATGGCGTTGTGGGATATCACGGGCAAGCTGTGGGGCGTTCCCGTCTATCGCCTGCTGGGCGGAAATACTCGCGATAAAGTGCTGATGTACCCCACGCCCAAAGCCACCAAAGTGGGCGCGGGACCGCAACCCTTCGCCGGCACTCCGCAATTGATCGAGCAGCATGTGAAGAATATCGAGAATGCTCGGAAACAAGTTGGCCCCGACGGCATCGTGATGTTCGATGCGCACTGCGCCTTGCCGCCTCCGTTTCTCATCCAATTGGCGGCCGCTATTAAGCCGTACGATGTCCTGTACATCGAAGAGCCCGCGGTGCCGGGCAACATCGAAGTCTTCAAGCGACTCAAGCAACACATTCCCATTCCGCTCGCGGTCGGCGAGCAGGCGAGAACCATCTGGGATGTGATTACTTACTTGCAGGAAGGATGCGCGGATATCCTGCAAGTCGACTGCGCCCACACGGGCGGCATCTCTCAACTACGCAAGATCGCGACGTTAGGCGAGGCCTATCAAGTGCCGATCGCTCCCCACTGCGTCACGACCGATCTGGGGGCGACGGCGAGTCTTCATGTCAGCGCGGCCGTGCCTCTGTTCTTGATTCACGAATATTATCCCAGCATTTCCCCGCCGGGCCTCGTGCGCAAGAACTGGGCGATCGACAAAGATGGCTACGCATCATTGCCAATAGGGCCGGGACTTGGTTGCGAGATCGATGAAGCCAAGCTGGAAGAACTGGCGAAAAATCCTAGTCCAGCGGAGTGGCCGACTCGTGGGCGGCTCCCCGACGGTTCCATTTCGGACTACTGATTTCCTGACTATTCCTCTGATTCTTGCCTGATCGCTTTGAGGAGTCACTCGAGATGAAGACGTTCACTGACAACGACTCCCCTGGGATTACAGCGATGGCGCTTGGCGTCGCGAGTTCTCAACGCGAGCGACATGGGAGACGCACGTTTGCTCGTGTTTCGCCGAGCCGAAGCGCCTCGACGACTCGTCGTCGGTTTCTGCAAGTCGGTACGAATTTGGTGCTTGGCGGCGTTGTCGCCGGAGCTGGAATGGACGCCACGTCCAGAAGGCTCGTAGCGGCCGAGCGGGGGCAGCCCACGGATGCCGCCGCTTTTCGACATGCGGGGGTGATCGATGCGTGGGAAGCGTATCGCGACGAGTTGACGTTTGGCAAAGGACAGACGCTCGCCCTGCTGGATGATGGCTGCAAACTCAGCATGCCCGAGTGGTCGACGCCGGTGGATGGCGTGCCCAAGGTGCTGGCAACTCACGACAGCGTCGATGGCGACGATGATCCCAAACATGAAGGACGAGGCTATCACGGGTCGACGATCGGCGTCCCGTCGTCGCTTAATTTCCAAGGACGTTGGGGAGTGGCGTACAACAACCAAGTAACGATCGTCCGAGCGCTCGAGTGCTGCCACTGCAAGATCGCGGACCACAAGACACTCGCCGCCGGTCTGCGCTGGGTGATCGACAACCACCAGCGATACCGCATTACCGCCGTGAATCTAGCGCCCGTGGATGATCTGGAGCATGCGGCGCCAGTTCCGACCGAGATCGACGAGCCGCTCGCACGTCTGCGCGAACTCGGCGTTTGGGTGAGCGCTCCCGCGGGCAATCACAATTTCACTCGAGGGATTTCCTGGCCCGCTTGCCAGCCCCAGTGTTTCGCGATCGGCGCGGTGAAAGCTGGTAAAGACGAGGTCTATCTCGATCGCCACGCGAAAATTGACCTCGTCGTCCCCGCCGCCGCGACCTCTTCTTCCAACGCGATCGTCTGCGGCGCTGTTCTCTTGCTGCGAGAAGCGATTAACAAGTGGAACTACGAATGGAGACGCGACGGAAAAACTCTCCCCGACGCGATGCTCGCCATCTTTCAGGCGAGCGGCGTGGCTGTGCTCGACCCGGCCACTCAGCTGACATTCCGGCGGTTGGATGTGAAGGCGGCGTTGGATCGAGTGCGGGGGCATTAGTCAATGGTCAATGGTCATTGGTCATTGGTCATTGGTCATTGGTCATTGGTCATTGGTCGTTGGTCGTTGGTCGTTGGTCGTTGGTCGTTGGTCGTTGGTCGTTGGTCATTCGTCGTTGGTCATTCGTCGTTGGTCATTCGTCGTTGGTCATTCGTCGTTGGTCATTCGTCGTTGGTCATTCGTCGTTGGTCATTCGTGCGCGGGGGCTTTTTTTATTGGGGGGAGATGATGTTGGATTCTTTTAAGACGATCGCTTTTGGGGAGCGCTTTCGAGGGGTATTGTTCGGATTTGCACTGGTCTTGGTGTTTGCTTCGTGCTTGGTGTTGGATCGGCGAGCTTGCGCGTCATCGGGGCGACGGCCGAACATTGTTTATATCTTGGCGGACGATCTCGGTTGGACCGATACGGGCGTTTACGGCAGCCGATACTACGAGACGCCGCACATTGATCGATTGGCTCAACAAGGCGTTCGCTTCACGAACTATCACAATTGTCAAAACTGCCAGCCAACTCGAGCCGCACTGATGACGGGACAGTATGCGGCTCGTACGGGCGTCTATACCGTGGGCGGCATCGATCGCTTCGATTGGCGCTCGCGACCTCTGCGTCCCGTGGACAACGTCGAATCATTGCCGCTCGATAAAGTCACGATCGCTCAACAACTCAAAGCCTCGGGCTACTCGACGGCCCTTTTTGGCAAATGGCACTTGGGGCAGAAAGCCGAGTACCATCCTGGGAAACGCGGATTCGATGAAGCCATCGTGACGATGGGCAAACACTTCGACTTCGTCACGCAACCGAAAGTCGATGTTCCCCAAGGCGTCTATTTGGCCGACTGGTTAACCGATCGCGCCGAAGATTTTGTCCGTCGACACCGCGATGGTCCCTTTTTCTTGTATTTGCCGCATTTCGGAGTTCACTCGCCGTTTCAAGCCAAGCCTCAGCTGGTGGCGAGATTTAAGGACAAGCCGCCTGTGAGTGGACACCAAAACCCGACCTATGCGGCCATGATCCAAAGTGTGGACGAGAGTGTTGGGCGCCTGATGAAGTTGCTCGACGAACTCAAACTCGCGGAGCACACCGTGGTGATATTCAGCAGCGATAACGGCGGTGTGGGTGGTTATGTTCGCGAAGGGCTCAAGCAGTCTGGCGACATCACCGATAACTCGCCGCTACGCAGCGGTAAGGGGAGTCTCTACGAGGGAGGTATTCGTGATCCGTTCATCGTACGGTGGCCCGGTGTCGCTCCTGCGGGAGTCGTCTGTAACGTGCCGAGCATTCATGTCGATGTATTTCCCACCTTGATCGAGATCGCCCAAGCTAAGCGACCCGATCATCAACCGCTCGATGGCGTCAGTCTCGTCCCTGTCATTCGCGATCCTCCCGCTCGACTTGAACGCGATGCCATCTACCAACACTTTCCGGGGTACTTAGGAGCCGGCGCGGGCGCTTATCGCACGACGCCTGTAAGCGTCATTCAGTCGGGTGATTGGAAACTGATGGAGTTTCTTGAAGACAATCGCCTCGAACTTTATCACTTGGGCGACGATCTGGGCGAAACCAAGAACCTGGCCCAAGAGAAGCCGGAGAAAGCCCAAGAGCTGCTAGCGAAGTTGCACGCGTGGCGACGCGACATTGGCGCGCCGATGCCAACCCAGAATACGGCGGCAAAACAGCCCAGAGCGGACGAGTCCAAGAAGAAAAGGAAGAAAGCAAAATAGGGCGAGTCGTCTCGAACTACGAGCCTGGCGTCGGCGGGATGGCTTGCCGGTGCAGGCGAGCGCGATCGGGCTTGCCTAATTGCTCGTAGAACTCGGCGAGCTGCCGGCGAGATTCGCGATGGGTTGGGTCGAGTCGAACGACGGCTTCCAGCCAATTCGTCCCTTCCGCAATCTCGCCTCGACGGATGAAAATCTGGGCGATCTGGAAGCGGATTTCGGGATCGTGCGGCTTCGTCTGCAATGCCTCCGTCAACTCGCCCATCTTCTTCAAGTCCGCTTCGATCGCCTTAAATTTCTTCTCGGCTTTCGCGGCCCCCTCTTTGTCGCCCAATCGCTGCAAGCACAGGAACAACTGATAATTCGGTTCGTACTCTTCCGCTGCTAACCTCACGGCCTTCTCAAGCTTCTCCCGAGCCTCTTGATCTCGCCCTTCGTCCAGGTCGAGCTTGCCGAGTTCAAGCCAGACCACATGGTCATTCGGCGTGCGGGACGACAACTCGTCTAGTAGCTTCTTCGCCTCGTCGCCGCGCCCACTCACGCGATACGATTGAGCTAAGCCCAAATCAATCGCGTCGGAGGGCGGCGCTTCGGCCTTCAGTTCCTGGAACAACTCGGCTGCTTCCACCGTCTTCCCTTGTTGCCGTAGGACCTGGGCCAATCGTAGCTTGGCCTGCGAGTCGGCGGGGAAATCGGCGAGTACGGAGCGATAGTCGGCGGCGGCATCCGCGTGCCGGTCGAGTCTTTCGAGCACCCAGGCTCGTCGCATGCGAGCGCCGAGCGATTTAGGCCTTACCTCAAGCCAAGCGTTCAAAGTTTCGAGCGCTTGGTACAGTTGATAGGTGCGAGCGTAGCCTTTGCTGAGTGCTTCGAATGCTAATTCACGATCGGGATTTAGAGGCGACAGGCACATCCGAATCAGTTGCTCGCAACCCGGACTGCCTTCGCCGCGTTGAAACTCAAGCATCCGGCGTTCCATCTCGACCGCCTCGACCGGCCATGCCAACTCGTCGCAATACGCCAGTTGCTCTTCCGCGAACTCAGGTTGGTCGGAGCGCCTGGCGGCTTGGGCCGCGCGAAAGCGAGCTCGCCCACTATCGGGGCTTAATCGCAAGCATTCCGCCAAATAGTCGCCTGCCTCGTCGAACGCTTCGCGGTCGAGAGCGAGCCCTGCCCGATAGTAAGCGTACTCGAATCGCCCATTTTGAATGAGCGTGTAGGCAGTGTACGCGATAGCTACCACGACCAGCGGATAGAGCACTGGTCGTGGTATGGCGGAGATGACAGCGTTCAGCAGTTCACGGACGCGTCGCATGGCACTCATCTCGCGCACACGTCCTTCGTGGGGACTAAGGAATCGCGATGTCGAAGGTCTGCGGCGACTCGGCTTTCACCGTGTACTTCAGCCCCGACGTCGCGGGATCGTTCAAGGCCGGGGGAACGGGCACGACTTCGACGTTGGTCCCAGTAAACGATTTGCCCTCGACCTTTTGCTTCATTTGCATGGGCGCCGCGGTCGAGGCGGGAGTGAGCACCGAGATTTGCACATCCCCGACCGGAGCGTCGGCAACTTTGTATTGCCCGTTCTCGATCGTGCCGCTCGCCACGATATTGCCGCCGATAAAGTTCACGCTTCCCACGGTCAGTGGTTTTCCCTTGTAGGAAATCTTGCCCGTAACTTCCGCCCGAGGCGCCTCGGAAGGGCCACAGCCAGCGGCGAGCAGGAATCCAAACCCAACACACGCCACAAATAGTCGACGAATCATGTTGACGACACTTCCTTTACACTTGAGGTACTCGAAAACCGTTTGTGATCACTGACCCTCTGGAGATGTTAGCGAATCAGAATTCGGTGAGCTGCTGATGGTTGTTGCGTTCGTTGCGGGATTCAAGGAAGGACTCTGACGAACTAGTTCGTCGATCGCCGCATCAAGTTCGGCGCCTCGAAGATTCTTGCTTCTCACCACTCCCGTCGGATCGATGAGAATAACGCTCGGCAAACCATCCAACTTGTACGCATAGGTTATTGGGCCGCCGACAGCCACTCCGTCCCACCAGGATCGCCAATTGATGCCCCGTGGACCATTTTCCCGCTTAATCAAACTTTTGTCGGGATCGCAATTGACCCCCAGCATCACGAAGGGGCGCCCATTCATGCGATTCACGACGTCATGATAATGCGAGAACTGTTCGCGACACAGGCTACACCAGTGAGCCCAAAACACGAGTGCGACGACTTTACCGCGATGCTCCGCTAGACTCATTGGCTGCCCGTCGAGATCGTCACCCGCAATTTCGGGCGCCGTCTCGCCGACATCCGCTCCGATGATGAGTTCGGGCCGAGCGACTGGCAACGGATCGCCCTCCTCACGCGGGATTCGCACGTCGACGCGACTGATCCCTTTGGCGACTTGGATGGTGAGTCCCGAGGTTTCCGGCGAGTGGAAACGAGTGGGCAGAGTACAGATTACTTTGAGCGGTGCGTCACAAGTTGCTTGGCCGGAGAGGCCGGTGATGGGGTCAGGACGCGTGCCGTTATTGATCGGGTGATTGGTGACCGCGACCTGCACCTCGCCAAGGGGCGGGTTGGTGATTTGAAAACTGCCGTCAGGCTGGATGGGCGCCAAGCCAACTTGGTTTTTGCCGCCGAGCAGAACGAGTCTGCCCTCCCACACCGGCACTTCGTCGTAGGTTACGACCCCTGTGAGTACGTTTTCCTCGACGACAACAGGGGCGCAGCCACCCAACGCGACGAGTGTGAGGCTCAGGGCAAGCGATCGGATCATGGGTGAGCCGAGTAGGACAGCAGCGGGCCTGGGACAGGCAAACAGAGACTCCGGCGTGCTCCGAATGAGGTTTCGTGAGCACGCTTGGAGATTCGTTTAGCTAAGTGAAGCGACTTTAGGCGGGGCAAATGCCCGTTGCTTCCCGAAAAACTACGGGAAGTTTGCCAACGCTTCACCGCCTTGCGGGGTGTGAGCCTGCCACCACGTGGTCGTGTTGATGGTCGAGGCGACCGGCCTGACGCTCGCATCACCCATCAACAGCATGCAGACGCCGCCACCGTGCTGCGACGAGGGGCGGAGCGGGTTGCAGGTCAGCGGGTTCACGCGAGGCTGGAAGATCGACGCGACGCCGATCGGCTGACCAGCGGCCGAGTTGGCGTACATGGGGTGCCACGCACCGGCCCACCAGAAGTCCCAGCGATTCACTTGGGAATAGCCCACGCCGCTGTCGGCCGACGGACCGCACACCGCAATGCGTTCAGCAATCATCACGGTGTTGCTGGTGCCATCCAGGAACTTCGCAAAGTTGGTATCGCCATACCAAGGCGACGAATTCGGTCCGCCCGAACCGTTCATTGTGCCGTCCGTGTTCACGCGAGCGAACACTTGCGAGTTTGCAGCATAGGAGGTGACGCCCCAGCTGTCAGCCCACGGATAGGAGTGAGACGCGATGCCGTTGTTCGGCGCGGTCGCATCCGACGGGCAGATGTACGTCTTGATTGGCTTCTGATAGTAGCCGCCGATCCAAGGACGATTGCCAGCAGCGGCGCCGTTGCCGTCCGGGTTAGACGCATCGTACGTGGCATCGTAAGTCGTGCCTTGTTCAATGAACGGCAACAAGTGATAGAACTGGTTGCCCCACGACAACGAGAACTGAGGATGGTTCTGCGTCGCCGGGAATACTCCCAGCAGCGGCGGCAGCCGACCGTACGTGTCGTGGCAGTTGTGCATGCCAATGCCAATCTGCCGCATGTTGTTGCTGCACTGCGAGCGACGTGCCGCTTCGCGGGCAGCCTGAACTGCCGGCAAAAGTAGCGCAACAAGAACTCCGATAATTGCGATCACGACCAGCAGTTCCACCAACGTGAAACCTGCTTTCGTCTTCACCCAGCGGGGGCGAACCGACATACAGACTCTCCTTCAATAGAATGAAATCCGGCGGGCGCATAAGCACCCTTCACGTCCGAAAAATAAGGAGAAATAGGGCAAGCTACCCTCCAGACGCGCGAGCTACTTAAAAATAGACACGTCGCCTATGCGAATCAAGTTGAATCGAGAATTTCTTGTGAGAATTTCGCGAACCAAACACGCCTCTACTTTCGTACGACCATCCGACTGGTCACGCTTGACGTTTTTTGGCGGAAAGTTACCCTCGAAGTCGTTGTCCTACACCACCTTTACTCGCCGGGGATCGTTCCGAATTTCATGAGTCCCCCACCGCCGTTGGGAAAGCCTGATCCCAGTCGTCCGGGCGCCGTCGAGGCTTCGGCGGCAACCTCGTCGACGCCTCGGGTTGAGTCGCCCGATTCATCCTTGCCTCAACCGCTCGAGACTCGCCCTCGCTCATCTCGTGTTCGCCGTTTGGCGGCCTGGGCAGTCGGATTACTCCTTGTAGGTCTCGCCCTCTGGTATGCCACGACTTGGTACCTGTGGCGCCGTCATTTCGACGCTGCTCAGCAACACGTCGCTCGCCGGGAATTCGTTCAGGCCGACGAACAACTCGAGTGGTGCCGCCGAGTTTGGCCGAGCGACCCAGCCACTTGGCTCGCCTCCGCTCGCGTCGCTCGCCGGTCAGGGCGATTCGATCAATGGACCGTACGACTTCGCAAGGCAGACCAAAGCGGCGCTCGACTCAGCGATATCCGACTCGAACGACTCCTCGGCGCCGCTCAACAAGGTCTCACGCCCGATCTGGAAAACCTGCTCCAGGAACAACTCGGAGCCACTCGTAGCGATTATGCGATGATCGCCGAGGTGTTGACGGGCGAATACATGCGACTTTACCGCCTGCCCGATGCTCGCGCCATCCTGAATCGTTGGATCGAACTCGATGGCGACGATGTCGAACCTTGGGTGCGGCGAGCTTGGGTCGCGGAGCGTCAACTCGATTTCGACGCCGCGGTGGCGGATTACCGTCGAGTGCTCGCGATGGAGCCCGCTCGCTTTCCCGTTCGACTGCGAGTTGCGGAGATTTTGTTCAAGATTCGTAAGCTCGACGAAGCGATTGCCGAACTCGAACAACTCACGAACGACCAGCCCGGCAACGTCGATGGACTCTTGGCTCTCTCGCGCTGTCACCGCGAAAACGGCGACTTCGCCGCCGCTCGCAAAACCATGACTCGTCTGCCTCCCGGAGTCGCCGAGAATCCGCGGTGTGTGGCTGAATTGGGGTTGGTGGCGCTGGGTGAAGAACGACTGGAGGATGCCGAACAATTCCTCCGCCAGGCGATAGCCAAGTTGCCTCGCGAGCGGGAAGTGCTGTACGGACTCCAACAAACACTCTCGCGGTTGGGAAAAGTCGCCGAGGCCGAGGAGGTGCAGGCCACGCTCAAGCAAGTCGATATCGATGGCCGCCGCATGGGCGAGATCGTCGGCGGGCTCGCCAAAACTCCTCACAATGCGGCGCTGAGATTCGAAGGGGCTGAGATTTTTCTGCGGAACGGGGTCGAGGAGGATGGAGTTCGTTGGTTGGAGATGACGTTGAGCGCCGATCCGCGGCACATCGCCGCTCATCAGCGACTGGCCGAACACTACGAACGTCGCGGTCAACCGGATCGAGCTCGCGTGCATCGCGAAGCCATGCGACAGATTGACGAGGCGAACCTCATGAGCCCTCTGCTTCGTGATCGTCCGCCCTCTCCCCTGCCCCCGTCCGTCCGCCCATCCACTCCTCCCTCGAGTAACCCCGGTTCGCCATAGGCTTATTGAACGATGCGATGTCGACAATCCTCCTCCGCGCCCGACCCCTGGGGCCATCGGTCATCGATATCGTGCTCGCTTCATTGCGGGGCGATTTTACTGGCCGCCTTGGGACTCGTTGGCTGCGGCGACTCGAAGAACTCTGCTCTCTCGCGACCCGCGGGAACCGCGTCCGTTGGTAAGTCGTCGGCGGATCACAGTGCGGCGAAAGGTACGGCTCCTGGGGACGGCGCGGATCAAGAGGAGCGGCCCACGGGCCCGCAATGGTTTGAGAACGTAACGGCGGCGAGCGGCGTGCGATTCACGTATCGCAACGGTGAAGAAGCCAACCATCTGGCAATTCTTGAATCGCTCGGCGGAGGCGTGGCGGTCTTCGACTACGACAACGATGGCCTCGTTGATTTGTTCTTTCCAGGAGGTGGTTGGTTCGAAGAAAAAGTGATTCGCGGGCATCCTCCCAAGTTGTTTCGCAATCGCGGCGATTTTCAATTCGAGGATGTGACCAAGTCCGTTGGACTAGGCCAACGCCCGTTCTACTCCCATGGGGCGGCCGTGAGTGACTATGACCGTGATGGTTGGCTCGACTTAGTCGTGACCGGTTGGGGCCCCTTGGCGATCTATCACAACGAAGAGGACGGCCAGGGCGGCCGACGATTTGTCGAGGTGACGCCGCGGGCGGGGTTCACGGAATCGCTGTGGTCGAGCAGCGCGGCGTGGGCGGATCTGGACGGCGACGGTTTTCCCGACCTCTATGTCTGCCAATATGGCGACTGGTCTTTTGAAAAGAACCATCCGACCGACTGCTACTATGCGCCGCCGAAAAGAGATGTCTGCCCGCCTCGTCGCTTCAAGCCGCTGCCGCATCGCGTCTATCGGAATCAACGAGACGGGACGTTCGCCGATGTCTCGACCGAACAGTCGTTACGAGCGGATGGGCGAGGACTGGGAGTTGTCATCGCGGACATGAACGTTGATCGACGTCCCGACATTTATGTTGCCAACGATACCGACGAGAACTTTCTGTATCTGAACCGCTCCGAGAACCATTCACTGCGATTGGAAGAAGTTGGCTTGATCGCAGGTGTCGCTCGAGACGACCGAGGCACTCCCAATGGCAGCATGGGGGTCGACGTCGGCGACTACAATCGAACGGGACGCCCTTCGATCATCGTCACGAACTACGAAGGCGAGTTGAGCGCGCTCTATCGCAACGAATGCAAGGACGATCGCGAGCTGTTTCAGTTTTGTTCACAGCAGACAGGCATTGCTTCGATCGGCCAGACTTGGGTTTCGTGGGGAACTGGGTTCGCCGACTTTCAGAATCGTGGTTGGGAAGATCTGTTTATCGTGAACGGACACGCGATCCGATTCCCGGTCGGAAAAACTCCACGCGAACAGCGACCCATTTTGTTTCGCAACGAGCAGGGGCGATTCATCGAAGTGGGGAAGAGTTGCGGCGATTACTTTCGCGATGCGCATAACGCGCGTGGCGCGGCGCTCGCCGATCTCGACAACGACGGCCGCGTCGACTTGGTGGTCGTTCACCTCAATGAGCCCGTCGTCGTGCTGCGGAATGTCTTTCCTTCGTCCAACCACTGGCTCGGCTTGACGCTTGTCGGCCGCGATCAACGTTGCATCGCCGGCGCTCGAGTGACCGTGGAGGCGGACGGCCAGAAGATCACTCGTTTTGCGAAAGGCGGCGGTAGTTTTGCGTCGAGTCCCGACCGGCGTCTGCTGTTTGGCCTCGGGTCCTCTGCAAAGGTAGAGCGAGTGGAAATCGCATGGCCCTGGGGGGAGATCGAATCCCTACCCGGTCCCGCAATCGACCGCTATTGGCGCATCCACGAAGGCAGCAGCCAGTTCGACTAACGCTCCGTAGCGGAATTCGCAAGAATTCCGACCATCTCCTGTAGCCGAATTCGCAAGAATTCCGACTGTCTCCTGTAGCGGAATTCGCAAGAATTCCGACTGTCTGAGGGCGAACCACCCGCCCCACTGCAAATCAACTTCGCGAAATCAAGTGCGGAAGCAGGACACTGCGTGCGATTCGCCGATCAACGTCGGAGGCGTTTGACGGCATTGAGTTTCGACGATGGGACATCGATCAGCGAAGGGGCAGCCCGAGTATTCGCGGTCAGGCGATGGAACCTCGCCTTGCAAGACGATTCGCTGACGAGCGTGCTCTTGCCGCGGATCGGGGAGCGGCGCCGCGGAAAGCAACGCTTGCGTGTAGGGATGTTTCGGTTGGGAAAACAACTCGGCTGCCTCGGCTGACTCGACGATCCGTCCCAAATACATCACTCCAACTCGACGAGCGATATGGCGAACGACCGCCAAGTCGTGGGCGATGAAGAGGTAGGCCAGACCGAGTTGATCTTGCAGGTCCATCAGTAGGTTGATCACCTGCGCTTGAATGGAAACATCGAGCGCCGAGATCGGCTCGTCGCATACGATCAGTTTCGGCCGGACCGCCAGCGCGCGAGCGATCCCAACTCGTTGCCTTTGTCCTCCCGAAAATTCATGCGGATAGCGATTGAGAAATCGCGGGTTGAGTCCGACCATTTGCATCAGACGTAACGCTTCCAACTGCTGATCGCCGCGCGAGCAAAGTCCCAGGATCTGCATCGGTTCGGCGATGATCTGCCCCACGGTCATGCGTGGATTGAGCGACGCCATGGGGTCTTGGAAGATCATCTGTACGGTGGCTCGATGAGGTCGCATGGCCGCATCGAACAAACCGTCGATCCGTCGTCCGTTTAAGTGGACTTCGCCCGCGGTGGGACGTACGAGTCCCACGACCGCTCGCGCGGTCGTGGACTTGCCGCAACCTGACTCGCCCACCAACCCATACGTTTCGCCTTCCTTGATGTCGAAACTGACGCCATCCACCGCTCGAATTACCGACCGTGGCGAGAACAAACCGCCCCGTCCCGGGAAATGAACCTTCAAGTCTCGCACCGATAGCAGGTGAGGAGTCCCCTCTTTGCCGGTGGATGACGGAGTAGCCCGCGAGCCCACGGGGATGTTGCTGACGCCAGAGTTAGATGTCATGACTCGGCTCGTGGTGTTTTGGTCTCAAGGGTCGTCCATTCGACGAAGCACGCTTTGTGCCCGTCGCCTTGGGGGCGGGCGTCGAGCGTGGGGATTTCGCGTTCACATCGTTCGATGCGATAGGGACAGCGTGGATGAAAGGCGCATCCCGACGGGGGATTAGCCATGTGAGGCGGTTGACCTTCGATCGCGCGGAGACGGTTGGTCTTGCCGCCATCCCAGCGAGGAATGGAATGCAGGAGTCCGCTGGTGTAGGGATGTTGAGGGGCCGCGAACAGGGAAGCGGCCCGCGCTTCTTCAACCACGCGACCGCCGTACATCACCAACACTCGCTGGCAAATGTTCGCCACGACCCCGAGGTCATGGGTGATGAGCAGCACCGCCATGCCGTGTTCACGCTGGAGCTTCTTGAGCAGCTCCAGGATCTGGGCTTGGATGGTGACGTCGAGTGCGGTGGTCGGTTCGTCGGCGATCAAGATATCGGGACGGCAGGAGAGCGCCATGGCGATCATCACTCGCTGCCTCATCCCGCCGCTGAATTGATGAGGATAGTCGTCGATGCGTCGTTCGGCGCCAGGGATGCCGACTTGTTTGAGCATCTCGATGGCATGCTGACGAGCTTGGGCCAGGGAGTGGCCGAGATGCAGGCGAGTCATCTCGGTCAATTGATCGCCGACCGTCAGGAATGGATTCAGGGCGGTCATGGGGTCTTGAAAGATCATCGCGATTCGTCGTCCGCGAATCTCCCGCATCCGTCGGGCGGACGCGTGCCGCAGATCCTCGCCCGCATAGCGAATGGCGCCCGAGGCGATCACGCCCGCGGGCTGGGGCACGAGCCCCATGATCGCGAGACTGGTCACTGACTTGCCAGAACCCGACTCGCCGACGATCCCCAGCGTTTCTCCACGACCCAGGCGAAACGACAGTCCATCGACGGCTCGCACCGTTCCTTCGTCCGTGTGAAAGACCACTCGCAGGTCGTCAACTTCGAGCAACGCGTCGGACATGACAGGTCCTTGGGGTCAGCGGTTCTTCAGACGGGGGTCGAGCGCGTCGCGGAGGCCGTCGCCGAGGAAATTGAGCGCGAACAAGGTGAGAGTGAGGGCGAGTCCGGGGAAGATGATCAACCAGGCAAACGTCTTCACGGGCGTAATGACTTGAATGCCTTCGTTAATCAGCAGTCCCAGCGAGACGTCAGGCGGGGAGACGCCCAACCCCAGGAACGACAGGAATGCCTCGAACAGCATCACCGCGGGGATCGTGAGGGTGAGATAGACGATCACGACGCTCATCACATTGGGCACGATGTGGCGGAAAATGATCCGAGTGCGACTGGCGCCAATCGTGCGAGCCGCTTCGATGAACTGTTCGTTCTTGAGCGATAGCACCTGGCCTCGCACGACGCGTGCCATGGTGAGCCAGTAGATGGCGCCGATGACCAGATAGAAGATCACCATCTGGTCGATGTGGTATTCGTTGAGTGTCTTCTTGATGGAGGGTTCGCTGAGGATCGTCAGCAGAAAGATGACGACGAAGATGAAGGGAATCGAGTAAAGAATATCGACGATTCTCATCATGACGTCGTCGACCCAGCCGCCCAGGTAACCCGACGTCGCTCCATACGAAACGCCAATCAGCAGCGACACGAGCGAGGCGACGACTCCCACCACCAAAGAGACTCGAGCTCCCCAGCAGATGCGAGCGAGGACATCGCGCCCCAAGCTGTCGCAGCCGCAGATCGAAGGAACGCACCAATCGCCGAAGATAGCGAGGCGCATTTCGATCATCTTGCGAGTCAGGAATCCTGGGCGATGCCAGAGCGTGCGAAAGGGATCGGAGTCGGCCAGTTGCTCGCGCTTTTGTTCAAGCGCGGGCCGATCCGCGGCCGAGGCTTCGGCGAGTCGACTGTCTAATTCGGCGAGGTCTTGCTTCCATTGCGAAAAACCCAGGCGAACCGCCTGCATGTTCGGCGGTTCAAATTGCCGCTTCTTCAAGTTCTGCAAGACGGGCGACTGGAGCGGTAGGATCGGGGTGACGATGGTCAGCAAGGCCGCGCCGATCAGCAAGCGAAGCGACCAGCGCGCCGTCAAGCTGCGACGGAGGCGGCGCGAGGCGTCTTGCCACAGCGAAACGCCTCGCAGTTGCCGCGATTCGGCCAATAGAACCTTAGGATCTACGCCGCCTAATTCAGACGACGCTCGATGGGCGGCATCGGCGGCATCGACGGCGGAGTTGTCGAGCTTTTGGGGGGAAGGGCCGGTCATGGACGGTTACTCGAGTTTGACTCGCGGGTCGATCAGGGCGTAGGAAAAGTCGACCGCCAGATTCATGAATTGCAGGAGCACGCTGTAGACCAGCACCACTCCCATCGCGAGCGTGTAGTCGCGTTGCGTCGCCGCCTCGATGAAAAAGCTGCCCATCCCCGGCACGGCGAACATGCGCTCGACCACCAAAGATCCCGTAAGAATGCCGGCGATCGCCGGTCCCAGATACGAGACGACGGGCAGGATCGCTCCACGCAGCGCGTGCTTGAGCACCACTCGGGGGCGAGTCAGTCCTTTGGCATAGGCGGTGCGGATGTAATCGAGACCGAGCACTTCCAGCATTCCGGTGCGAGCCAGTCGCGCGATGTAGCCCGCGAAAGGAGCGCCCAGGCAGAGAGGTGGAAGGATCAATTGCTGGAGACTGCCCCAACCCGCTGCCGGAAAGATCTTGAAATAGAAGACGAAGACGATCACCGCCAAGCTGGCCAACACAAAGTTGGGGACCGCGATGCCGATGGTGGCGATCGCCATGAACGTATAGTCCCAGCCCGTGTGACGCTCGACCGCCGAGACAATGCCCGCCGTCAAGCCCAGCGTCAGGGCGAAGACGAGCGCCAGGATGCCAAGTGAGGCGGAGACAGGAAAGCCTTGAGCGATGACCTCGTTGACGGTGTAGTCTTCCAACTTGTAGCTGGGACCTAGATCGCCGCGGAGTGTGTAACTCAGATGCGAGGCGTATTGGCGATAGAGAGGCTGGTCGAGTTTGTAACGAGCTTCGATGTTGCGTTTGACCGCCGCGGGGAGATTCTTTTCGCTGGCGAACGGTCCCCCCGGCACGACTCGCATCAAGAAGAACGTCACGGTGTAGACGATCCACAGCGTCAGTGCGGCGAAGAACGCACGGCGGAGCAGGAAGACAAGGCCTCTCATGGTCAGTTTCCTGAACGCTCGTGATTTGACTCGGCGCTGGCCGAACCGTCGATGCTCAACAAGTGCAGCGGATGAACGTCCTGGGCATTCAGCGTGAACCCCTTCACTCGCGGGTGAACCAGATTGATCATCGTGTAGAAGTAAATGGGGATAATCGGTTGCTCGTCGAGCAAAATCTGTTCGGCGTCGTGGAACAACTGCATGCGTTTTTGGACATCTGTTTCGGCGCCCGCCGCCTCGATCAACTGGTCGTATTTCGCGTTGCCCCAGTTGGTGTTGTTGTGGGAGCCGCCGGTCAAGAACATGTCGAGAAACGTGTTGGGATCGGAATAGTCGGGGACCCAACCTGCTCGAGCAATATCGAAATCGGTCTTGGTGACGCTGTCGAGATAGACGCCCCACTCCAAGTTTCGCAGTTCGATGTCGATCCCCAGATTCGTCTTCCACTGTTGCTGGATTACTTCGGCGATGTCCCGGTGAGCGTCGTGGGTATTGAAGAGGACTTGCAGTCGTGGGAAGCCGCGACCACCGGGGAAGCCGGCCTCGGCGAGTAGCTTCCGCGCGGCGTCGACGTCATAGCCGGGCCCTTGGGGCGAGATGTACCCGTTTAAGCCGGGAGGCACCAAATGTCGAGCGGGTCGTTCGCCCGCTTTCGTGACATGGTCGCAGATCGCTTGCTTGTCCATCGCCATGTTCAGCGCGCGACGAACTCGCGGATCGTCGAGCGGCTTGCGAGCAGTGTTGAGGCGATAGAAGTAAACGATCAGCGCGGTGGAGCTGCGGAAATCGTCGCGTTTCTTGAGTTCCGGGAGGACGGCGCTCGGTGGTTTCGCCATCCAGTCGATCTGACCGTTGAGGAACATGTTGAGCGACGTCGTTTGGTATTTAACCGCCAAGGCATCGATGACGTTGAGTCGCACATTGGCGGCATCCCAGTAATGCGGGTTCTTCGCCAGTCGAATGCGATCCCGAATCCGCCGGAACTGGAGAATGAACGGCCCATTGCTCACGATGTTGGCGGGCTTGGTCCAGGTAGGCGAGCCATGACGCTCGACGCATCCTCGGTGGACGGGGAAGTAAGGGTAGAAGGCGACCAGTTCGTTGAAAAATGGCGTGGGGTTGTTGAGTTCAACGACCAGCGTCCGATCGTCGACGACTCGTACGCCGCCAGCCGCTAAGAAGTCAATCAGCACTCGTCGGCAAGGCTCCACCTTCAGCCCTTGCACCGTCGCGTTCGGGGCGGGTTGTTCGGAGAACGCTCGCCGGGGACCTGGCTGACTCCAGTCGATCGGCGGTTCCGCCCCGGCTGTCGCCGAGCCTGCGTCTTTTCCAGGGGCTGCCGGGAGACGAGTTTCGATGATGTGAATCCATTTCCGCTGGGCCTCGTCGGCCGCTCGTTGTTTGGCTTCTGGAGAAGCATCATCGGCGAGCGGTTCGACGGGCGGCTTGATGGTTTCGACGAGCACTCCGTGGATCATCGTGCCGCGGGGAAAAGCCTGGAGCGGGTCGGGGCGGTCGTCGAGTTCTACTTCGACTCGGTCTCCCGACTCGAGGTCGCCGCGGTTGTACGCTTTCGCGCCGCGGACGTAGTAGAGCTGGTAAGCGTATTCGGCGGCCGTTTCGGGATGTAGAATTCTCCGCCAGGACCAGGCGAAATCGTGAGCGGTGACGGGGGCGCCGTTCGACCACTGTGCTTCGGGGCGAATCCGGAAGGTGTAGGTTTTGCCGTCGGCTGAGACCTCGGGCAGTTCCGCGCAGCCCGCCGCGGCCACCATCGACACGATTCCCTCGTCGTTGGGCGTGGCGTTGGGGGCGGGCATCAATCGCAGCAGTCCCTCGAACAGTGCATTGATGATGCGATTTTCGGGTTGACCGGTCGCTTTGGCGGGGTCGACCGTCTTGACTTCGTCGTCGTTATTGAAGGTGAAGTCAGCCGGTGGCACCGTGCTGAACGACACGGCCCAAAGCATGGCCCCGGCCAGAAAGACCGGGAGGACGTAGATGAAAATCTCACGCATGCGCTGCATCATGCGAGTCATCGTAGTTTCTGGCGTGAGTGACTGAAAGTGCCCCAAGCGGGCGTCGCCACTTGGGCAGGAGATTAAAAAGTACCGGAAATTACTATTTTTTTCGCAAAAGAGTGGGGCGAACGCTATTCCCAAACTCGCGCCCCCGATTACAATCATGGGCGTTCAAGGATGACTTCGTCGACTCATGTTCGGAACCACCTGCGTTCGCGGGGGATGTCGACGAGTGAAAATGGAATTTGGCTTATCGCCCTTGTCCCAAACACGTCGACCACGAGCCGCGTTGTTCCGCCGGTCCGTTGTCGGATTGCGTACCGACCCTGTCGGCGCCGTCCGACGCGTGCGGGTTCAGGGGGAATTCGCGTCGCGTTAACGTCGCGCACCGACGAGGTTTCCATGGTTACCGCAGTACTGGACCAGGCAACGACTGCCAAGCTGATGTTGGTTAATCCCCAGCGGTCGGAGCCGAAGGAGATGCCCCAGGTGCAATCGCTGCCGACCGGCGCCACCAGCGAATTGGTGCAGTTGTTCAAGCTTCTATCCGATGAAACTCGCCTGCAAATCCTGCATTTTCTGATGCAGGTGCGGGAACTCAACGTCGGCACTTTGTGCGACTTGCTCGGTCAAAGTCAGCCGGCGGTCAGCCACCACCTCGCATTGCTGCGGGTCGCTCAGTTGATCGAAATGCGCCGCCAGGGGAAGCACAACTTCTATCACTTGCAGCCCGATCAGTTTGCGAAGTACCGCGAGGTGCTCCAGAGCTTCTGGCCTGCGAGCTTGATTCCGGCCGAGGCGCCGCACGTCTCGCCCGCGACCGATCGCTTGCCGCCCGCTCCGCCGGCGGTTGATATAGGCGGGTCGCCGTAGCCGTCGAGTCAACTCGATGCGTCGACCGTCGGTAATTCCCCGAGGCTTGGCAAAAATCGTCGACAAGCCTCCAGGGGAGCGCCTTGTCATCAAGACGGGCGAAGCGGTAATCTGCCTCGGCAGCTAGTTTCCAGCCGAGGGGATCATGTCTGGGTTCGAACACGTTCGTCATCGACCGCCCACCACGCTCGACCAGCCTCGCGAGCTGGTCGTCGCTTGCGCCCCGTTCCGAAGCAACGTGAACCTGTCGCGGATCGTGCGGACCGCGGGCTGTTGCGGTATCGAACGAGTCATCGCGTGCGGGCGCCCCAAGCTCGACCCCGAGATCGCTCGCGATGGGGCTCACGTCGTCAAACTCGAGACTCATCGCACTTTACCACCCGTTCTCAAGACTCTGAAGTCCCAGGGGTATCGGCTGGTCGGACTGGAACAAACCACCGGCTCGTCCAGCATCTACGATTTCCGCTTCGAACGGAAAACGGTGCTAGTCGTAGGGAACGAACGGTTGGGCCTTGAAGAAGAGGTCCTCGCTCTGCTGGACCACGCGGTCGAGATTCCAGTCTACGGTATGCCCTACAGCTACAACGTGGCCTCCGCCACCGACATGGCGTTATACGAGTTCTGCCGCCAATTCCCCCGCGGCTAGTAGCCATCTCGAAGTAGCCATCTCGCTAAAGTAGCCATCTCGCTTCGCGAGATGATCAGCCGCACCACGTACCAACATAATGGCCACGGAAGAACACGGAACGGCACGGAAGTTGGCGTGGATTGTGGGGAAGTAGCCATCTCGCTTCGCGAGATGAACAGCCGCACTGGGAGCCAGCGCCGTCATCAATATTGGTCGCGGAAGAACGCGGAACGGACGGAATTCTTGCGAAATCCGCTACAGGAGAGGGACGGAATTCTTGCGAATTCCGCTACCTGGGAGAGCGGAATTCCGCTCTCCACTCCTTCAATTCTGCGGAAATGGCTAGCGGTTGAACAGGAATGCGGGATTGTTGATCAATGCCCAGGCCAAGTCCTGCACGCCCAGTAGTCGTCGGTTCTTGATCAACTCGGCCGACCGCTGTACCGCGGCTTGCATCTCGCTGTAACGCGAGTCGCGTGACCGGAAATAGTTGGCCAACACTGCTCGCTGTTCCGGCGTCCGCTTATCACCACTCACCGCCAACGCGGCCGCGATGTCGCCCGGCAATTGCCCACCATCAAAGGGTTGAGGCGAATTGGTGACGGACAGTCGGAAGCGACCGAGAAGGTGTTTTCCATCCGGGAATTGCTGGCTGAGAGTGAACGTCAAAATCGAGCCGCCCGACGAGCCGACTGCGGTTGCGGTCTCAAAAATCGCCGTGTGCGTCTTGTTGAACTGGGGCGATACGGCCCAGCCCGTCCCGTCGTTTCCATCCACGGCGTTGTTTGCCGGGAAGCCCTCCTGAGCGAAACTCGCGACGCCGTTCTTCAGACCTACCGCTTCCATTTTGGACGGATCGCTCTTCGCCCCAATCGATGCACGCAACTCGTTGACCACAAAGTTGCCGTTCATCGCGCGGCCTGGCCCTCCCGCGGGGAGCGACGCATCGGCCATCGCCTCCAGGCGAACGCCAGTAATGCCGACCAAATCGGTCGAGGCCACAACGGTATAGACATCCTTTCCTTCGGCGCCCGAGACCAGTAGCGACCGGTCTTCCTTCTTCGTGAACGTCGCACCGACCTGCGATTTGGAGTCGGTCACGTCCAACTCGACCCACTGAGTCGGTTTACCGGCGGTCTTTTCCCACTCCGCTTGGCGAGCATCAAGTTGCTTGGAATAGTCGGCCAAGTCGGCCACTAGTTTCTCATGATCCGAGCCCGCATTCCGTAGTGCGTCGAGCCCAAGCTCCAATTCGGCTTGTGTAGGTCGGCGAGCGAGGAACGCCAGGAACACCTCTTCAATCAGCAAGCGATCATCGGGCTGTTCGGCCGCCAACCTGGTGAGTCGGTTGCCTGGGTCCGCAATGGCGTCGGCGACAGTGGGGCCGTTGATCAGTTTCATCACGGGACCCAGCACCATGCCGCTCGATCGTTCGCATTCGCAAGCGCTCTCGCGAACGGGGCGACCAAAGTCTTCCAAGAAGGGCACCGACACGCCGGCGTCCGGCAACTCGGCCGCTCGGAAGCCTGAAGGAGCTCCCGGCACTCGCGGCGTGGAGCCCGTCACCGCATGAATGGCGTCGAACAGCACTTCCGCCGGCAACCGACGAGGGATCGACCGCGAATAGTTCAACTCGTCGTCGACATTCCAGCGATTGGACTTAACCGAATGCTGATAGGCTCGCGAACGGCAAATGGTGCGCAACACATGTCGCATGTCGAACCCACTGGCGATGAAGTCGCGAGTGAGGGCGTCGAGCAACTCGGGGTTCGTCGGAGGATTTCCCGCTCGAATATCGTCGATCGGTTCGATGATTCCGCGGCCGAACAGATAACCCCACAAGCGATTCACATAACTCTTCGCAAAGTACTGATTGTCCTTCGACGTCAACCAGTGGGAGAGCTGTTCTCGTCGTGAACCTTGGTTGGCCACGAGATCGCTTTGGTAAGGAAATGCCGGTGGAGTGAACTGACCTGTGCGGTCATGTTTCACCTCGCCGCTGCCCGAGTCGTAGATGACTTCGACCAGTGGGGCCGCCCCTTCAACCGCCGATCCTCCGATCTTCTGTCCCGCGAAATTCGGATCTTCCTTGCGGGCGATTTGAGCGAAATAGGCCGACAGTTGGTAATACTGATCCTGAGTCCAACGCTCGAACGGATGGTCATGGCACTTGTTGCAGTTGAACCGAATCGCAAGGAACAAGTGCGTCGTATTCTCCATCAGATCGGTGGGCTGCCGTAGCGTCTTGTAGTAGGCGGCTGGTGGATTTTCCACATTCGAGCCGCTCGCCGTAATAATCTCGCTGGCAAAGCGATCGTACGGCATGTTGGACGCGACCGCCCCCTTGATCCAGTTCCGCAAGGCGACTGAACCTTCTTCGCCAAGGAACTTGCGGTTAACCTGCAGCAAGTCGGCCCATTTGTTCGTCCAATGTTCCACGAACTCGGGGCTGCCGATCAACCGATCGATCAGTTCGTCTCGCTTCACGCGGGTGTCGCGAGTGTCGGCCAGAAACGCTCGAGTCACCGCGACGGATGGCGGCAAGCCGGTCAAATCCAGCGTCACTCGCCGCAAGAATTCCTCGTCCGAGCACAGGTCGCTGGGTGCAACTTTCACCCGCTGCAATTTCTTGTAGACCAGTTCATCCACGAAGTTGTTGACAGGCGGCTGTCGCCATTCAAAGCCACTGCGGTCGCCCATCACGATAATCGTCGTTGCGGTATAAGCGCCTTCATAGCGAACGAGCACCGGTGCTTCACCGCGGCGCAGCATCTTCAGCACGCCCGACGAATTGGCTTCCAAAACCTCAATGTCGCCGCTCTCGATGAACGCCTCGCGAGTCACATCGCGTTTGGCGCCGTCGGAGTAGGTGGCGAGCACCACCATTTGCTGCTTCATTTCCGCTCGCGGCACGATCGGGTCCTTGGGCAGCACTTCGATGCTGGTCACTCTTGGCACTGTCAGGTCCTGCTTCACTCCCGACGCGATCCATTGCCGGAGCAATTCGTAGTACGGATCGCCTACTTGGGTGCGCACGCCTCCTACGTGCGGAATGCTGCCGGTCGCCTTCAAAAGCATCAAGCTTTGGTCGGGTGCGGCGCGATTGAAGCGGCGAGCGTTAATGTCGTCGGTCAGTGCCCGGTGGTCGTAGATCGGATCGTAGCCGCGCAGCGACAACTTAAACCCGCCTTTGCCATCCTTAGCACCGTGGCAAGTTCCCTGGTTGCAGCCCATCTTCGAAAGAGCCGGTTGGATGTCACGCACGAAACCTGGCTCGTACGGTTGAGTCGCGCCGGTGACCTGGACCGCGATCGGCAATGACTGATCGCCGTAGCGGAAAACCAACTGCTCCGACCCATCTGATTTCACGGTGATCAAACCGGTCGATGAGACGGCCACATGTTTCGGTTCGCCGACCAGCTTCGCCATCCGCGTCAAGTCGACCAACTCGCCCGCGTCCGTGCGACCCAGCACCAACAACTGGCGATAGTCGAAACGGTGTCGAAGCTCGACACTCGCAGGATACGACTCGACCGAGACGATTCGCACGCCTTCGGGCAGTGTTTCACTAGGCTCTTGGCTCGCAGGAGCCTGGCCGTTCGCTGTCGGCGAAATCGCCAAGCTCGCAGCGAATGTCACGATCAGCAACCCATTCCAAGCATTCAGTAGCCGTTTCGATCCCCACATGCCTTGCACTCCTCGCACTCACATCTCGCCGGTCCGCTAACCAACCGGCAAACTTGAATCGACACTTCCACACCTGCCCCGTTCGACGTCGTCTGACTCAGGCGGCGAACGTGGGCTTCACTTGGCTGCCACCGCGGGACCGATGGGCGCCGGGAAAAACGACTTGAGCACTTGGCCAGTGCCAGCATCTAGCAATCGGACTTGGCCATCAAAACCGCCGCAGGCGACCGTCTTGCCATCGACGCTGAACGCCACGGAGAAAATGCCGCCTGTGGGGAATTCAGCCTTCCACACTTGCGCCCCGTCCGCCGCGGAATAGACTCGCACTTCACCCTTCCCGTCGAGACTGCTGGCCGCGGCGATGCGCTGTCCGTCCGCGCTAAACGTCACCGCGAAGAGCCGACCCGGCAGCGCGGGATACTCGCGAATCAAATTCGAGTTGTCGCCGATTTGACGAGCTTTATCGCGCACCATCTTGTACACCTTGGGCGCCCCGTCCGCTCCACCGACCAGCAGTTCGTCCTTCGTTGGATGTCGGCACACCGAACTGAGGCCTCCCTTGAGCGCCCCTGGCGTGATGCTGGTAATGTTGTCGATGAATCGCTGAGTACCGAACTCGATCAACTTCATGGACATGTCGCGGCTGACCGAAATCACGTGGTCGGAATTGACCGAGAAGGTCGTGTCGAGCACCCAATCGTTGTGGGCGCCGTTAAAAAATACCTGCTTCCCCGTGTCGGCTTCGATCGCACGAACCGTATTGTCGGGACAGCCAAAGGCTACATACTTGCCGTTAGGCGACCATGACGCACCGTAAATGGTGTCGAATCCGACCGTCAGCGAATATGTCAGCTTCTTCGTCGCGACATCCCAGATCTGCACCTCGCCCATCCGTCCCGGCGAGCCGCCTGTGACGGCGAGTCGCTTTCCGTCGGGTGAGAACTTCGCCGATTCAATCCGCTCCGACAAGCCAACCAGGCGAGCGACCAGTTCCGAGCCATCCGCCTTGGTTAACAACACCTCGTGATAGCCAGAAATGGCGAGCAACTGGCCATCGGGCGAATAATCGACCGACGTCAGCACCGGGGGCGCTTGGTAGACCGGCGGCCGCTCGCTGTCGTACTGCGGACGGGCCGACTTGGGTGAGTCGTCCTTGGCGCCGGCCGCAATCCAACGCCGGACCAGATCGACTTGGGCCGGTGTCAGCGGCGGCTTCCCCTTCGGCATCGCTGCTTGGCCATTCATGGTCACAATCTGCGACAACAACTCGCTCTTATCGGGCTGGCCAGCAATCACTGCCGCCTCGCCCGATTCGCCGCCCTTCAACAGCGACTCGAACGACGTCATAACGTAGTTGCCGCCCGCTTTGGCTGGCTGATGACAACCATGACAGTTCGCTTGAAATAACGGTCGGATCACTTTGTGGTAACTTACCTCGGCCGCACTGCCCGCTGGCTCGTCGGCCCATGCCTGGCTTGCCGCCAGACCGCTGGTCGCGACGGATAGTCCGAAAATCAGTCGAGTCAGCATGCCGACGACAGATTGCGTCCCGCTGCCTATTTGTCGAAAACCAATGGCTGGATTCGCCAATACCATGGTTGCTCGCCCCAGCTCTAAGTGATCATCACCGCTAAACATGCGCTCGCCTGCCTTTCCGCGAAACATCGACAAGGATCGATGAATCCTCGACTATATCCCGACTTCCGCGGTCCATCAACTAAGAAGATGGCTTAGCCAGGCCTATCGGCCTAGGCGACGGACTGGAAGTCCGTCGAGGTAGCCCGCTCACATCGTGAGCGGAAAGCCACGTGGCCTGCGAGCGCCCCCAGCCGCCAGCCAAGCCGCGTTGTCGGCCAGTTGCGGAGCGACGGACTAGAAGTCCGTCGTACATTTTTGACCGACCTAAGGTATGTAGACGAATTCCTTTACGTTCCAGATGACATGTGCCAAGTCCGCCCAGACTCGTGGGTCGCGGCGAGCGGCCTCGGACGACAGCTTCAATTCCTGGCCTTGGGCGTCCATAAACTCGAGCGCCGCGGCCGTTTCTTGCGTAGTTGGCGGCCGACCAAGAGCATCCTCGTACAGCCAACCGATCCGGACCTCCGCCGCCGCCTCTCCCACCGCCAACAGACGCTTCGCCCACAGACCGGCCTGTTCCACGACCAAAGGGTCATTCATCAGGATCAGGGCTTGGGCCGGGACATTGGACGTGTTGCGAGCGCCAACCGTGCTGAACGGAATCGGCGTGTCGAATGCCAGCATCATGGGGGGGAGGAAATTGCGTCGCACTTCCGTGTAAAGGCTGCGTCGGCCATTGCCATCCAGCGGACCGCTCCCACCCGGACGACCTCGCCCTTGCATAAACGGGGTCAGGTGCACGGGAACACTGCCGCCATAGGGCTTCGGATCGAGCCGGCCCGAGATGCGCAGGATCGAATCTCGAATCGCTTCACCTTGCAGACGACGGATGCGCTGTCGATGCAACAAGAGGTTTTGGGGATCGATTTCGTCCCCTTTTCCATCCGGGGCGCTCGACATGCGATAAGTCTTGCTCAGGACGATCGAGCGGATGAGTTGCTTGACCGACCAGCCTTCCGCCATGAATTGCGAGGCTAGATGATCGAGCAGTTCTGGGTGCGTGGGCGTTTGTCCCAGCACTCCGAAGTTGTCTACGGACGCCACGATCCCGCGGCCGAGCAAATGGTGCCACACGCGATTTACCATCACGCGTGAAGTGAGTGGGTTGGCAGGATCGACCACGGCTTTCGCAATCTCCAACCGGCCACTCCCCGGAGCCTGTTCGGACACGATCGGCGACTCCAACGCTTCCAATAAGCGTCGCGGCGCGGGTTCACCCAGCGTGCGATGATTGCCGCGGATGTGGATGCGATCATCCTGCCCCGAGCCGTCGGTTATCGCGAGTGCTCGCAGAGGAGCCGGTAGCAGCTTCGCCTGCTGCTCCAACTCGACGGTGGCTTTGTTCGCGATATCCCCGAGACTCGCTAGCTGTTCACTCGACCCCACCAGCCGATGTTGCAGCATCCAATTGATCAATTCAACTCCGGCGCTGTCGAGTTTCCCCGTGGACCAGTTGCGCATCGTCGCATCAATCGCTTGACCATAACGGTTCGCAAGCTCGCGCGTAGTCCAAGAACTCTCGCCTTCCTTCACGCTCGTTGCCAGAATCTGCAACGCGAGAGGATTTTCCGCATCAGGCGGCGGCCCGGAGTCGGAAAGGCGGACTTCGTCAATTTCCGCGTAGCCATCGCCTAAGTCGAGCACCTCGAAGTAGGCCCGATGGCCCACGTAGCGACTCACGTCCCCGCCTTGGACCAACCAGCCCCAAGTTAGGCGGTTGTCCACCTTTTGGTTGCAGCCGCCGAACAACAGGCCGCTGTAAACGTCCATGAAATAGTTGTCGATGTACAACCGAATCTGCACATTGTGTCCGCGGAGTCGGTAGAGCACATTGCGGTGAGTCAGAGTAAACGTCGGCGAACGGACCACGCCTTGCTCGCGGTTCGATCGCAACCGACTATTTGCGACCCCCGGCGCCGCCAAACGCGGCTCGGTGGAACTCGCATCCCAGTCGCCAGACTGTGTCGGACGATTTCCAAAGGCCCAGCCGCTGGTCCACGATCGATCGTAGTCGGGCTGGTTAAAGTCGACGACCAACGGCGACTTTTCGCGGAACTCGGCGCCACGACTCGCGGCGCCTTCCAGTCGTTTCCGAACGGCTTCCACCTTGGCCGCCGCAGGTTCCTCGGCGCCCGTCAATTCGAGCCACGGTTGCAATGGGTGCGTGGGCTGACGAGCCGCGGGGTCTTCCATCGCCTTGAGCCAGCGTTGCAGCAGATCGGCGTCGACTTTTCGCTCGTCCGCCACCGCTTTCAGCGAATCGGGCCCGCGAACTCGCACGTCGCGAGTCGCCTGCAAGAGTCGAGCCGTCTCACTTTCGGCCGCTGATTCACCACTCGCGGGCGCCCCTAACTTCGCAGCGATCTCGCGTGCAGTGCGGTCGAACGATTGTTGAGTGCGCTCGCGAATCTCGGCCAGCTTGTGCGAGCCTTCGCTGATTCGGTCGCCTGGATCGAGTAACGCTTCTTGTCGCCTTGAGCTCTTCAGCACACCGGACAGGGCGTAATAATCGCGAGTGGAGATGGCGTCGAATTTGTGGTCGTGACAGCGAGCGCAAGCCAGGGTCACGCCGAGGAACGTCTTGCTCATCACGTCCAACTGATTTTCGAGTCTCCCTTGTTCGTCGCCTCGCACATCGACGGGAGCATGAGTCGCCTCGCCCAGGAACCAAAAGCCGGTTCCTAAGATCGATTCGTTAAATCCCTGCTCGCGGTTCCGACGAGGCTCGGCGAGCAAGTCGCCCGCCAGATGCTCGACCACGAACTGGTTGTACGGAACATCTTCGTTGAACGCGCGGATCAAGTAGTCGCGATACTGCGACGGATGAGGAATCGCAAAGTCGAACTCGTGGCCATACGTTTCGGCATAGCGGACCAGATCCATCCAGTGTCGCGCCCAACGTTCGCCAAAGTGAGGCGATCGCAGCAAGCCATCCACGGCCTTCTCGTAGGCGTTCGGCGAGTTGTCGTCGAGAAACGCTTGCATCTCGCTGCGAGTGGGAGGAAGTCCGATGAGGTCAAACGAGAGTCGACGCAGCAGGGTGCGTTTGTCGGCCTCGACATTCGGCGACAATCCCGCCTCTTCCAGTTTCGCGAGGATGAAGCGATCGAGTGGTTGCGCGGGCCACGCGGTATTCTTGACCGCGGGCTGTGCGGGCTTACGCACTGGTTTCCAGCACCAATGAGCGGCTTTGCGAGCAGCAAGATCGAAGGCGTTGACCGACGATTCTCCCGGTTTCTTGGGTTCTTCCTTCGGCCAAGGAAGTCCCATTTCGACCCAGCGAGTGAGCGCGGCGATCTCGTTGGCCGGCATCTTCGACTTGGGCGGCATCTGATACGTTTCGCCATAATTGATCGAATCGATCAGTAAGCTCTCCTTCGGCTTGCCCGGCGTCGCGGCCGGACCCGTGTCGCCGCCCTTCAACACCGCAGCGCGGCTGTCGAGCCAGAGGTTGCCCTGAACCTTCTTCGCCGTATGGCTATGGCATTCGTAGCAGCGATTGACCAAGACCGGCCGGACTTCTTTCTCGAAGAACTCGATCGCCGCAGCATCGAACGTCGGCGACGGTTCCGCCGCTTTGCCGATGGAGCAGGTCAACACGGAGCAGGCCAACGCGGTCAAAACGCCCGCGACGCCGTTCCACGATCGACCAACGACGCTTAAGAATCGCACCGAATGGCGAGAAACATACTGACTCATCACGGCAGGCTCCGAGGGAGCGGAGGAAGCGAGGCGGGATCACGCGGCCCTGAGTATAAATCACCGCGCAGGCCTTCGCGAGAGAACACAAAGGCCGAAGACAGATCGACTCAGCCGACTCTCAAGACGAGTCGGCTGGGAAGCAACTCAACCTATTGAACGGCAATCAGTTCAACGAGGAAATGGAGTGTGGCGTTCGGGGGAATCACGCCGCCCGCACCGCGAGCGCCATAGCCCAAGTCAGCCGGAATCGTCAGTTCGATCATGCCGCCTTCGCCAACCAATTGCATCCCTTCGGTCCAGCCCTTGATCACTTGATTCAAGCCGAACGAGATCGTCTCGCCTCGATCGTACGAGCTATCAAACACTTTGCCGCCGTCGAGCCACCCGTGATAGTGGACTTTCACCTTCTGAGCGGCCGTGGGCTTCGCGCCATTGCCCGCTCGCAACACTCGATATTGCAAACCCGAGGTGGTTTGGGCAAAGGTCTTCGGAGCATCAGCGGCAATCTTCCCGGCGCCCCGCGGCAATGTGGGGAATGCAACTTCTTTCTTTTCCTCGCTCACAGCAGTCTCCAGGGTCAGCAGGATCATGAATCCAGTCAAAATCACGCTCGAAACGAACTTTTGCATCTCTGTGCCTCCTTGTACCAGTAGACCGTTCGACGGCTCTACAGAGCCGCAGCGCACCGCGCCGATTGATATCAGTTCGGGATTCTAGCGTCAATCGGACTGATGGGAGAGGTTGGGACCAGTTATTATGGAACCTCGTGCTTTGCCGCAGCCACAGCCGACAGACTGGAAGTCCGTCGTACCCCAAGGCACTCGCTGGATGGTTGAGCCCCTTGAGTTTGTTGGGTGGGCCGTTTGTCGGAGGATTCAACATGCCGGAACTTAAAGATGAATCCGACGGTTCGGACCAAGTTCCTGCGGACACGAATGACTCGGTCGAACCAGAGTCGCTCGCCGAACGAGCATGCTCGGCCTGCCAGAAAATGTACGTTCCTGACCAGGATCAACGGGATGTTTGTCCCGACTGTCACGACCGGCGGACTGCGGTCTGGGTGGTCGGGCTCTTTCTACTCTTCTTCTGCTTCGTGCTGCTGCCCCTGTTGATTCAACTCTTGGGCACTCCTCGACCACCCCGGTAAGTCAGGGCAGCCGGACCTCGCGGTTACGCCAGTATCGGCTCAATTACGTTGCCGCGGGTGATTGGCAAGGTACGACCTTGGGCGTCAAGCAGCGAGGTACCCGGTTGAAAACCGAGACAGTGGAGAATCGTGGCCGTGATATCCTCGGGACGCACCAAACCGTCGCGCGGTTGTCCACCCACTCGATCCGAAGCTCCGAGAACCAAACCGCCTCGCACGCCGCCGCCAGCCAGCGCGACCGAAAAAACCGGCCCCCAATGGTCTCGACCCGCTCGCCCATTGAAACGCGGTGTGCGGCCAAATTCGGTCAAGCAGACCACGAGTGTTTCGTCGAGCAAACCACGGCGAGTTAAGTCTTCGACTAGCGCCGAGAAAGCGTTGTCCAGCGGCGGAGCCAGTACATTCTTCAACCGATCCGACTCGCGTGCATGCGAATCCCAGCAAGGAGCGTCGGAAGGTTCTTCGGGACCACGGAACCAATTCACTTGGACCAACCGCACTCCCGCCTCGACCAAACGCCTCGCCAACAAAGTGCTCTGACCGAACTGAGTGCGACCGTATCGGTCGCGTATTTCCGCCGGCTCGTCCTCCAAATTGAACGCGCTGCGCGACTTCGCGGAACTCAACAGTTGGAACGCTCGTTGCGTCTGGTGATCGTACGCCTCCAACGCGCCCGACCGTTGAGTTTGATCGAGCTGCTGGTTGTAAAGACGCAGCAGAGAATGCCGCTGTTCGAGTCGGTTGGCGGGGACATCCACCGGCAGTTGAAACTCGGGGATGTGGTAATTCGCGGAAGCCGGCTCGCAGCGAAACAACCACGGGTCCGCGTTACGGCCGAGAAACCCAGCGTCTTGCCCCGGCCAGATTGAACCATCCGTATTGAAAATTTGTTTGGGCAGCCGAATCGCCGCGGGAAGCTGGCCTCGCGAAGGTAGCAAACGCTGAGCGACCGCCGCCAGGCACGGCCAATCGTTCGGAGCACCCGGGTTGGCGTTCTCCTGATTCATGGGAACATGAGGTCGACCGGTCAACATGTAGTAGCCGCTCGAGGAATGAGCGTTGTCGCCCGTCGACACCGCTCGCAGCAAACACAACTTGTCGGTGACTTGAGCCAGTCGCGGCAGCAATTCGCAAATTCGAATCCCTGGCACATTCGTGTCGATCGGGCCGAAATCGCCTCGCACTTCCGCCGGCGCGTCGGGCTTGGGGTCAAAGGTCGAATGCTGAGGGGCGCCACCCATCAAGAACAGCACGATGCAAGCTTTGGCTTTACCGTTGCTGGGGACGATATGAGCCTGAGCCGGCGAGGGTGCGGCCAGCGCCGAGCGAGCGCCAAGCAACGAAGGAAGCCCCAGCCCCAACAGTGGAAGACCGCCCAAGTGCAGCATTTGCCGCCGATTCGGCACGGGACCGACTAAACCATTGCCAATCGTGATCATCAACACCGCCTCTTGTCATTGGTCATTGGTCATTGGTCATTGGTCATTCGTCATTCGTCATTCGTCATTGCGGGCGGGTGGGTGGTTTGATGGGCATGTGGGGAGTGGTTTTTTGCGGCTTGCTTGACTCTCTAACGTACAAGGAAAAAAGGAAAAAGGAAAAAGGTCGAAGGAAAAAATGACCAAGAACCAAGAATCAACAACCAGTGACCAATGACGAATGACCAACAACCAATGACCAATGACCAATGACGAATGACTATTCCCCAAGCAATTGCTGTAATTTCTTGAGGGAACGAGTTAGGAGGACTCGGATGGCGGCGTCGGTTCGGCCAAGTTTTTCGGCGATCTGTTTCGACGGGAGATTCTCGACGTAACGCAGTCGCAGAGCTTCTCGCTGGTCTTCCGGGAGGCTGGCAAGTGCTTCGTACATGCGTTGTTCGCGTACGTTACGCGAAAATGCCTGGCTCGGGGTCGTCATACTCATCGCCAACAGGTGAATGAGTCCCGCTTCCGACGAACCGGCGGGAGCAGCGGCGCCTTGCAGGGAAACCTCGCGACCCGCGTCACGCTTTTGGGCCTCGAAATGGAAGCGATGAGCGTCGATAATGCGGTGCTCGGCGATTTGGCAGAGCCAGCCAAACAGGTCTCGATCACCCAGTGAGGTGGATGGAAGAGCACGCACGGCTTCCACCGCGACCTCTTGAAACAGGTCTTCGGGTTCCACTTTTCGACGCAGAGCCGCGCCCACTCGCCGGTCGATAAACGCCGTCAAAGGATGTCGGTGGTCCTCGCAGTAGCGAGCGAGAGCTTCCGTATCGCCTCGACGGATAGCGGCATCTAACGGATGAGGCGGTTCCATGACGGGACTTCCTGGCTCGGACATGGGGCAACTGAGCCATGGGGGGCACGGCAAGTTGCGGGCGCGAAACTCAGTCTGACCAATAGTTTAGGGAGTGTCGGTTCCGTAAACTAGCCAATTATGGAATCGTCGCTCGCTTTGAGTTTGGATCTGAGTGTTGAAAGTGCCACGCGAGTGTGGGACGAGATCGCCGTACGTCTCGACGATTTCCTCACCGCGTGGGTCGAGCGAGATAGTCCGCCGGCGATCGCTGACTTTCTACCCGCTCATCCCGCCGCCGTACGACGGCTCATGCTAGAGGAACTGGTCAAGGCTGACCTGGAGCAACGAGCACGAGTGGGCCTGCTGCGACCGCTTGACGAGTACATCGCCGATTTTCCTGAATTGGCAGTCGATCGCGAGCCGCCGGTGGCGTTGATCTACGAAGACTTTCACGTGCGAGTGGGACGCGGCGAAAACGTTACGGCGGGCGAATATTTGAGTCGTTATCCCCGGCACGCCGACGCGCTGCGCAACCTCCTGAAACTCAATGCGCCCCGCACGGAAGCGAGCGTGCGGCGAACACGGGCCCACGAACAACTGGCGGCTGGCGAACAGGTCGACGACTTTCAGTTGCTGGCAAGCGTGGGGCGTGGAGCGTTTGCGAGTGTCTTCTTGGCTCGTCAGCTCTCCATGCAGCGGTTGGTTGCGCTGAAAGTCTCCGCCGATCGTGGACTCGAACACCAGACCCTTGCGCAACTCGATCATCCTCACATTGTGCGAGTTTACGATCAGCGAACTCTGCCTGACCGAGGCTTACGACTGCTCTACATGCAGTTCGCCGCGGGTGGGACGCTCCAGGATGTCGTCGAAGCTCTACGAAAAGTTCGCCCGCCTCAACGTACCGGCCGGATTGTGGTCGAGGCGATCGACGCCGCGATGAATCGCGTCGGTCAGTTGCCTCCCGAGCACTCGCCTATCCGTCGACGACTCACGGCACTGTCGTGGCCCGAGACCGTATGTCGCTTGGCGGTGCCGCTCGCGCAGGCGTTGGACTATGCACATCGCGAGGGAATCTTGCATCGCGACGTGAAGCCGGCCAACGTGCTGCTGAGTGGCGAGGGGGCGCCCAAGCTGGCTGACTTCAACATCAGCTTCGCCTCGCCGTTGCAGGATGCTTCGCCAGCCGCCTATTTCGGCGGCAGCTTGGCCTATATGTCGCCCGAGCAGTTGGAGGCGAGTCATCCGCGGCAAACGCGACGGCCGGAAGATCTTGATGCCCGCAGCGATCTCTATTCACTCGCGGTCTTGTTGTGGGAGCTATTGCACGGAGAGCGTCCGTTTCGCGACGAAGGGTTATGTGAGAATTGGTCGGCCACGGTCGACTCCTTACTGGAGCGCCGCTGCACGAATCAATGGCACGTACCGCCCGATGCGAGCGACGACGTGATGGCGGAACGGCTGCGTCGAGTGTTGATGAGAACCCTGGACGCGGACCCGAATCGGCGACCAGCCTCCGGCGCTCAACTGGCACGTGAACTCTATCTTTGCTCGCAGCCGCAGGCTTGGGATCTGCTCTTCGCGCCCGCTCGTGGATTACGCGAGTTTCTCGGGCGACATCCGGTGCTGGCGTACGCGTTGGCGATCATGCCCCCGAACATTTTGGCGGGCTATTTCAACTACTGGTACAACGAGCGAGCGATTATTGAGCCGCTCGGCGAACCAGCTTATCGAGTCTTCTATTGGGTGATCGGGGCGATCAATGGCTTGGCGTTTCCCGTGGGACTCGCCATCCTCCTGCTGGTTGTGTGGCCGCTGGCGCGTGCGGTCCGTGGGCTTGAGCGAACTCCGAAGCCGACGGAATCCGAGCTCACACGAGCTCGACGGCGAGCGCTGCGAATGGGGCATCTGGCCGCTCAGGTGGGCATTGTCGAGTGGTTTGTGGCGGGTTTCGCCTTTCCACTCTGTATGCACTGGGGGTTGGGCTATTTCCCAATGTCGGCCTACGTTCACTTTTTCTTTTCGATGGTGGTATGTGGAGCGGTCGCGGCTGCGTTCCCTTTCTTCGCCGCTTCGGATGTCTCATTGCGAGTCTTCTACCCTGCCCTGCTTGGCCAAGACGCTGTCGATGAAAACGAACGTCGATCATTGCTCGCCCTGGGCCGACATGCAATCGGTTATCTGATTGCCGCGAGCGGCGTTCCTTTGCTTGGATTGCTGTTGTTGGTCGGCAGCGGGATCGATAATCGGTTGGCGGCGCTTTTGCTGATCGTCGTCGGGCTGGCAGGCACCGCCGTCGCGTTGTTCGCTCACAATCGAGTGCGGCGCATCACCGAGTCGCTCGCCACCGCCACTCGCCCTGTCGACTTTAGCGCGTTCGACACCGAGTCACGAGACATGTAAGCCATTCGCTGCCGAGGAGCATGGGAGTCTGTCAAGTGACGGAAGTTCATTCCTCGCAACTCGCCACAACCCCCGCTAGTTCGTCGAGTCCAATTCGAATCACGCTTATTCGTGTGGTCACCGTCTGCGCCTACGTGTTGGTCTTGAAAGTAATCGTTGAGATTCTCTGGCAGTACCGTGACTATTTCCCTCCTCGATTTGACGATGGGTTCCTGCGCGATCACGAGTCATATTTCTGGGGAGTGTACAGCTTGGCGTTTTATGTGCATCTGGCGACGGGGCCAATGTCGCTCGTGTGCGGACTCCTGCTTGCGTCATCTTGGCTGCGAGCAAGATGGCCTCAATGGCATCGACGCTTGGGACGGATACAAGTTCCCTGCGTGCTGTTTGGCGTGGCGCCGAGCGGTCTGTGGATGGCAATGTACGCTGCTTCAGGAGTGGTTTCCGCCGTGGCATTGGCTTCGCTGGCCTTGGTTACCTCAATCAGCGCCTGGTGTGGTTGGCGAGCGGCATGGCAGCGGGATTGGACGCGACATCAACGCTGGATGTCTCGGACGTTAGTCCTATTGGTCTCCGCGGTGGTGTTACGACTTATAGGCGGCACGGCCACGGTCTTGAACTACGAACAAGAATGGCTCTATCCCGCCTCGACGTGGTTCAGTTGGTGCGTCCCCTTGGCTCTGCTCGAGCTCTACCTGTGGTCCGCGGGCAGTTTTTCGTCTAACAAGGCAGGCGAATAGTTGTTGATGTCGGTAGTGCCGCTCTTCCCGAGTTGCTCAACGCGCGTCATCCACTTCTCCCCTACGCCCCAAGCTTGCTTGGGGCGAAGGGGCCGGGGGATGAGGGGTCGGACCAAGCCGGCAGCGGAGCACCGGCCTGCATAAACTCTGTGCGTCGCGTCACGCCCAACGCAACCATCCTCCCCAAGCAAGCTTGGAGCGAGCGGATGTCCTCCGCCCCGAAGGGGGCAGCGACAAGATAGCCCAGGGCAGAGCGACACGGCGCAGCCGTGGAGCGCCGCCCTGGGTAAGTTCTGGCGTCAACGAACCAATTCTCCCACCGTCCGGTGAAGACGCACCATGCGGGCGAGATGACGTTGCACAAGCGTCGCGGCTATTACGCTGCATCAGCGCTCGCGGCATCTGCTAGATTGTCATGCAGGTCAATACAGTGAGAAGACAATGACAAGCAACATTCCTCGCCGAGCTTTCTTGAGCAGGTTCCTATTGCCACAGCTTGCCTCTTTGCCTTTGCTTCAAGCGTGTGGCCGCCCACGATCGTCGGACGCGTCTTTGGGTGACATTCAGGCAAACGCTTCGGAATCGGCATCCAAGCCATTCTTGATGCCATACCTAGAATCGCAGGGAACTGCGTGGGTATCGTTGCGGATTGAGTTCTTGGAAACGGGCTACGATGGATTCTATCTTCAAAACCCCGAGGGAGCGGCCTTTGGAGGCAGGCTGGAATCGGAGAACCCGATTGAGCCATACCCGCCTGAAATCGCTATCTGGAGAGATGGCACGATGGCTTGGGTGACTTTGCTGGCTGATGGCGAGCGGATATCGCGTATAGGGTTCTGTGAAAAGCAAGGACGAGAGAAGTTGGCGGCCCTTCTTCGCGAGCTGAGGAACGATCTGAGAAAACTGGCTCCGAAAGCTCTGTCTCATCTGCTCTTTGAATGTGTCGCCCTGGACACCATTTCCGTATGCGACGGTAGTGATCGCTACGTGTTCGCGTCTGATTTGCTCGGAATGCAAAAGATCGGGGAATATCGGTATCGGAGCGGCAGTACAGAAATGCAAATGCCAGTCACTGAAGACAATTTATCAGAGTTCTTGTCAAAGCTATCTGGCCTCGAGTCGCTTCTTTATCGGGCGTGGGCACGCTTGTATGAGTGCCTTGCTTCGCTGATTCCAAGAGAAGGCAAGCGAGTTTCCATGACACACGAGCTGTCCTGGGTTGTGCAACGCGGAACTCGGTATGGTCTCTCGCCGTAACGATTGAAGTGGCCGTCGGGATGCGCAGGACGACCAGGTCGTACTCTGCTCGACGCGCGTCATCCACTTCTCCCCTTCGCCCCAAGCTTGCTTGGGGAGAAGGGGCCGGGGGATGAGGGGCGGAGCGAATGGGCAGTGGAGCACCAGCCTGCATAAACTCTGTGCGTTGCGTCACGCCCAACGCAACCACCCTCCCCAAGCAAGCTTGGGGCTAGTCTCGATCGACAATCGCGTCGTCATCGCCGCCCGCGATCGTCCGCATAGCCTTCAATGACTTGACGTCGGTCGAGCGGCGAATGAAGTGCACGGCGTTGTCGGAGAATATGGCCTGAATTCCGTCAGGATGGGGCAACGATTGACACTGATTCATGATCAGCAGGAAGGACGCGCCGGTGTCTTTCGGCTGCATCCAAGGTGCGCTCAGTGACTTGTCGACTTCCACCACTGCGAGGGTGGAGGCGGCCGAGTCGGTGATCTGTGACACGAGACGAGACTGCGTGGGGTGGAGGAAGTAGTTTTCACCGACAACCGCCGAGTACGTCGTGTGGTTCGGGAAGGCATCGAGCGTTGGGCAGCGATAGACGAGGACTTCCGTCTCGAACGCTTCTTTGTTGTCCGGATGGTTCCACGGCTTCGCGAGGTCGATCTTTTGGTACAACGCCTCTTGTTCGAGGAAAGGAAGCAACAGGGTTCGCCAGCTATGCAGCGGTTGGCCGTTGGCATCTACCGTACACGCGGGCGGCAACTGGCGATACACGTCCTCATACTTAGACAGTGCTAAGGCAATCTGTTTCAGGTTATTGGCACATTGTGTCCGTCTCGCCGCCGGTCGCACGCTTCTCGTCGCAGGTAATAGGAGGCCGACAAGGATGGCAATGATCGCCACTACGAGGAGCATTTCGACGATTCGCAGGCGTCGACGAGGGAGCTTTGGCGCTTCGTGAGATTCCGCCTGTGGGCTGGCGTAAGGATTTCCTTCCACGTGCAAACCCCTTAAACCAAAATGTCCTTCACCACATGGCCCGCGATGTCGGTCAAGCGGAAGTCGCGACCCGCATGACGGTAGGTGAGTCGTTCGTGGTCGAGTCCCAAGAGATGGAGAATGGTGGCATGGAAATCATGCACATGGACCTCGTCCTTCGCCACCGCACAACCATGCTCGTCGCTCTCCCCGTAGCGATAGCCCGGCTTGACGCCCGCTCCGGCCATCCACGACGTAAACACTTCCGCATGATGTTCACGTCCCTTCGCGTCCTTCGCGGTATTGAACGGAGTTCGACCGAATTCGGTCGTCCACACGACTAGGGTGTCGTCGAGCAAGCCGCGCAGCTTCAGGTCGCGTAGCAAACCGGCGATCGGTTGGTCCACGTTCTTCGCCAAAGGACCATGGGCGGCCATATCGCCGTGGGAATCCCAATTGTTCGACGCGCCTGTATCGATCAATTCGATGAAGCGAACTCCACGTTCAGCTAGTCGTCGAGCTACGAGACACTGCCAACCAAAGCCCTTCACGCCGCCTCGCGGCAATCCATACAGCTTGAGCGTCGCATCGGTCTCGCTCGACAAGTCGAAAGCCTCGGGCGCTTCAGACTGCATGCCGAACGCCGTCTCGAACGATTTGATCCTCGCCGCCAGGTTGGCGTCATGCATGCGACTCTGCAAATGTCGCCGATTGAGCGACTGAGTGAGACCGAGCTCCAGTTGTTGAAGATCGGTGGATGGTTGGCGAGCACGAATGTTTGGCATGGGCTCGGGGCCCGGAGCGACATGAGTCCCCTGATGACAGCCGGGTAAGAAGTCCGAGGCCCAAACCTGCGCGCCCGCGTACGGCAGGTGCGGCGCGAGCACCATGAAGGACGGGAGGTTTTGGTTAATCGTTCCCAGTCCATAACTCACCCACGCGCCGATACTCGGACGAGCGAACGTGACGGAGCCCGTGTGAATGCCGAGCGTCGCTTGAAAGTGGTCGGCGTGATCGTTGCGCAGCGAGTGGATCAAGCACAGATCGTCCGCGCATTCGGCGATATGTGGGAAGAGCTCGCTGATCCACAAGCCCGACTGACCGCGAGGCTTGAACTCCCACTGCGGCTTCTTGAAGTACTTTTCGATCGAGCGATTGTTGAGCGCAAAGGCTTCCAGCATTCGCTCGGGGACCTGATACGACTTGTTGTGGTCGGCAAACAGTCGCGGCTTGTAATCGAAGGAGTCGACATGCGAGACGCCGCCGCTCATATTCAGCAGAATCACTCGCTTGGCTCGCGGCTCGAAGTGAGGCTTCTTGGGCGCCAACGGATCGGTCGGTTGCGACGGTCCGTCTTCCTTGGCGATCAAGTCGGAGAGGACGCCCGGCAACAGCAACGAGCCGCCGACCAACGAGCGGAGCATGGTGCGTCGCGAGGTATGGGTAAAGCCCTGTGACATGTTCAATTCCTTCATCGTCGTGGATCGCTTCGCGATCCAACGCGTTCAGTCGATATAAACAAACTCGTTTGCCCCGAGCAATGCTCGGGAGAGCGCGCTCCACGTTCGTTGTTCAATTTCGCCCGCCGGGACTTTGACGCTCGCCAACCGTTCGCGATACGTCGACAAGAACGTCGCGCACTCCGCCAACTCGTCCGACGTGGGATCACGAGTGTACGCGGTGCGATAGGCCCAGTTAATCCGCCCCTGGTCGTCGCTGGCGGCAGAGGCGATCCGCTGGGCAAACTTCGCGGACTCTTCGTGGGCCAGCGTTCCATTCAAGGTGAAGAGCGCCTGAAGCGGCGTGGTGCTCGGCAAGCGGACGGCGGTGCTCGAGCTCGGGTCCGCGCCATCGAACAACGCCAAATAAGGATGTTTGCGGAGCCGTTGTTGCATCAGGTAGACGCTGCGGCTGCGAGTTTCATAGGTGGCGAAGAACGGATTGTGTTGCGTGAAACCCCACGCATGCCGTGGTGGAAACGGATGCGGACCGGATGGCGGCGAATCGAGTCCACCCCCGATCAGGAGCAGCGAATCACGGATCTGCTCGGCATCCAACCGGCGACGTTCAGCTCGCGAGTACAACTCATTGGCAGGATCGCGAGCTAGCGAGTCGCCTTGATCGATGCTCGCCTGCTGCCACGTCCGCGAACCAAGAATCAACTTGTGCATCTTTTTGATCGACCAGTTGCTCTCGATGAATTGTCTGGCCAGGTAATCGAGCAACTCAGGATGCGTGGGCGCCTTGCCTTGGCGCCCAAAGTCGTTGGGAGTGGCGACGATTCCACTGCCGAAGTGATACTGCCAGATTCGATTGACCATCACCCGCGCCGTCAACGGATTCGCCGGGTCGGTGATCCAACTGGCGAGTTGGAGTCGTCCGCTGGTGGAATCGCCCGCGGGAAGGCTGTGTCCTCCCAGGATCGTGGGGAAGTGTCGCGGCACCTCGTCGCCCGTTCGCTGCGGGTCGCCGCGCAGTTGGATCTTGGCGTTCACCGGCTTGGCGTCGGCGACCGCGTAAGCGTCCTCGATCCGCGGCGCTTGATTGCGCAAGTCGGTGCGCCGCTTGTTGGCGTCGGCCAGCGCCTTCGTCGCGGCGTCGACGGCCGCTGTTTTCTCGGCGCCATCGGGCGCCTTCTTCGCCTCCGCCAGTTTGGCTTCGAGTGACTTGACTTCGGCGTCGAGTGTCGCGAGCTGTTCGCGATGTGGCTTCAGTAACGCCTCGATTTGCTCGGCCGACATTAGCGGAACGAAGTCCTCGGGGTTCTTCGCCGCCTCGGCGCCGGGGAAGGGATAGCGAGTGCTCTCGAAGATTCCGTAAAGTCCGTAGTAATCGTTCATCGTGAACGGATCAAACTTGTGGTCGTGACAGCGAGCACAGGAGAGCGACTGCCCCAGGATCGCTCGCCCTACATTGTCGATCGTGTCCTCGATCGTCAGATGATGTTCGCCAAACCGACTGCCGCCAAACCTTCGCGAGATCGCCAAGTAACCGGTGGCGACGATGCGTTCGTATCGCTGCGATTCATCCTCGCCGCCTAATAAGTCGCCCGCGATCTGTTCGCGCAGAAACTTGTCGTAAGGCATGTCTTGCTGAATCGCGCGGATCACCCAATTCCGATACCGGTGCGCTTGTGGGACAGGGTAATCGGAGGCGTTGCCGCTGGTGTCGGCGTACCGGACGACATCCAACCAGTGGCGACCCCAGCGCTCGCCGTAAGCCGGTGAGTCGAGCAATCGGTCGACAACTCGATCGAAGGCCTCGGGGGAAGTATCGGCGAGAAACGACTCATACTCCGCGTACGTTGGCGGAAGGCCCGTGAGATCATAGGTGACTCGACGCAAGATCGTTCGCTTGTCCGCGTCTGGGGCGGGAGCGAGCGATTGAGACTCAAGGCGAGTGAGGATGAAGCGATCAATGTCGTTCCGCGGCCAAGTCTGATCTTGGACCGAGGGGATGGAGGGCGTTCCGATGGGTTGGAACGACCAGAACTTGCGGCCTTCTTCGAGCGACATACCGTACTTGGGGCGAATCTGCGGCGAGCCAAGTTTGGCGAGAGCCATGGATTGACGCGGGTCGGGCGCGCCCATGCGAATCCACGCTTCAAGATCCGCGATCTGGGAAGCCGTGAGTCGTTCCGCGGGCTTCGGCGGCATCTGCAAGTCCTTGAACGCGCCATTCAAGGCGCCGATCAAGAGACTCTTACTCGGTTGCCCCGAGATGATCGCGGGTCCTGAATCTCCACCGCGCAGCAAATCCTCGCGGGAAAGCACCGAGAGCCCGCCTTCCAGTTGAGTGGGGTCTTTCCCATGGCACTCGTAGCAATGGTCGACCAGAATCGGCCGCACCTTCCGCTCAAAGAACTCGATGCCCGCGGCGTTGGCCGTCGAAACACTCTTCGGTTGATCCTGTCCGAGGACCTGGGCGGCGATCGAAAGCCAACTCACCAGTGCCGCAAGCACTGAAGTGACGACCCGAACACAACGGTTACGGTTGAACCGAGCGAGGGGTTTCAGTGTCGAATGCGCGCGGCGCGAGGGATTGAGGTGCGCGAGCGGGCGATGCATAGGCGGGCTCCGAAGGAAGGCGTGTCCGTCTATGGTAAGTCGTCGCTCACAGCTTTGGCAACGGTTAGACGAGCGATCCGCGGCCAGAGGGGCGTTCGCCGTGCGGCCGAGGTTACCCCGTCAACGCAAGCGGCCAAGCATTATCGCTTGGCCGCATCGCCTTGCCATGTCGATTGAAGAGGTCGCAAAGAGCAACGCTCGCCGCGAGCAAATAACCGACTCGCCCTCCGCTTTAGCGGCGGTTCATTTCGCTCGAAGTTCCGCCCGCCGCGGGGATATAGCAGTGATTCACGTAGTCCATGACCATGCGATTCGCGCTAAACCGCCAGCCCAACGTGCGGATCGCATTCTTGATGCGTTGAATCCAACGTCGAGGCAGGCCATCGCGATCGCGATCGTAGTACAGCGGAATCACCTCATTGCGGAGCACATCGATCAGCGACTCGGCATCGCGTTGGTCGAGGATATGCTCTTGCGAATGGGTCTCGCCGTCGCCGATCGCGAAACCGTTGTTGCCTTCGTACGCTTCCGCCCACCAGCCGTCAAGAATTGACAAGTTGAGGCCGCCGTTGAGCACCACCTTCTGGCCGCTCGTTCCCGAAGCTTCCAGCGGTCGGCGAGGATTGTTCAACCACACATCAACCCCTTGGACGAAGTGGCGGCACGTGTTGATGTCGTAGTTTTCCACGAACAGCAACCGACCGGCAAATCGCGGGTCGCGCGCCAGTTGAGCCACTCGACGCAACACCTGTTTGCCAGGCACGTCATGGGGATGAGCCTTGCCCGCGAAGACGAACTGAATGGGAGTTCGCGGGTCGCCCGCTAATTCCGCGATCTGCTCGATGTCCTTGAAGATCAAGTCCGCTCGCTTGTAGGTGGCAAAGCGGCGAGCGAAGCCGATTGTCAGGGCATCTTGGTTGAGCGAACGACTGATGGTGGAGACAACCGACGGCGCCTCGCCGCGTCGTTCGGCGTCGGCGGCCGCGCGACGTCGCACAAAGTCGATCAAACGTCCCTTCAGGGCCTGATGCGTCTCCCATAATTCCGCGTCGCTCACCGATTCGACTTGCTCCCATACCTGCGGCTCGGCGCTTCGTGACTCCCAGTCGGGTCCCAAGTATCGGTCGTACATCTCGTGCATTTGCGGTGCGAGCCAAGTCAACACGTGGACGCCGTTCGTGATGTGTCCAATCGGCACCTGCTCTTCGGACCTCGCCTGAAACAGCGGAATCCACATGCTGCGCGACACTTGGCCGTGCAAGCACGAAACCGCGTTCGCTCGTCGCGAAAGCTTTAAAGCGAGGACCGTCATGCAGAAGTCCTCGGCCGGATTGTACGGGTCGACTCGCCCCAACGCCATCAAGCCTTCATGCGACACGCCCATCGAATCGCGTAGAGGTCCAAGGTGCTCTTCGATTAGATGAGCATTGAAGCGGTCGTGGCCGGCGGGAACGGGGGTATGCGTCGTGAAGACCACCATCGGAGTCACTCGCCGACTGGCCTCTTCAAAGCCAATCCCCTCACGGTGCATCCGATGTCGAACTTCTTCCAGCGTCGCAAAGGCGCTGTGCCCTTCGTTCAAGTGCAGCACTCCCGGAGCAATCTTCAGGGCTCGCAATGCACGCACGCCGCCCACTCCCAGCAGCAGCTCCTGGCGAATCCGCACACGATGATCGCCGCCATAAAGGCGAGCGGTGAGCATGCGGTCCTCGGGCGAATTGCCCTCGACATCCGAGTCGAGCAGCAACAGGGTGATTCGTCCTACTTGCAGTTTCCAAACTTGAGCATGGATCGAACCACTGCGAGTGTCGATCGAGATGCGAACCGGCGTGCCTCGTTGGTCGACCGCTAGTTCCAGCGGTAGCTGAGTCGGATCGTTCGTGATGTACTCTTCCTGCTGATTCCCGTCGATATCCAAACGTTGGCGGAAGTAACCTTGGCGGTAGAACAGGCCAATTCCGACCAAGGGAACGCCCAGGTCCGAGGCGCTCTTCAGGTGGTCGCCCGCAAGCACTCCCAAACCACCCGAGTAGATTGGCAACGACTCGTGCAAGCCAAACTCGGCGGAGAAGTAAGCGACTGGTCTCGCCCACAATACTCCGGCCTGTCGCGCGCCCCAGGTGGCGCCTGACGCCTTGTATTCCTGAAGTCGACGGTAGGCGTGGTTTACGCGACCGTGCAGTACGAGTTCCTTGGCTCGCTGTTCCACCTCCTGGAGCGACATGTCGGTCAACAGAGGAACTGGATTGTGATTCAATTCTCGCCATTTGCCGGGCGAAAGCGCGCGAAACAAGTCGTTAGACTCGCGATCCCAACTCCACCAGAGGTTACGCGACAGGCCGCGAGCGCGATCGTAAGTCTGGTGAGAGAATTGCGATTGAGCTCGTAGTTCCCCGACTAGCGGCGCCACCTGGGTGGCCGTGGCCATCAACAGTTCGACTTCCTGGGACGAAAACAGGCGAGCTTTCGCGGTCTGGACGACGAGAACTCCCTGGAGAACTCCCATGTCGACCACGGGGACTCCCAGGAACGAACGGTAGATCTCTTCACCGGTTTCGGGCACATACTTGAAGCGTGGGTGCCGTTCCGCCTCCTCGACCACGATCGGCCGCACTTGTTCCGCGACAAGTCCGACTAACCCTTCCTTCAAGGGCATACGAACTCGACCGACTGAATCGGCCTTCAGGCCCACGGTTGCGGCGAGCGTGAGGTGAGCTCGATTGGTTTCAACCAAGTAGACCGAGCATACGTCCGACTCGAAGGCTTGCTGGATCATCTGGACGAGTTGGCCGAGCGCATCACTCGGGGAAAGTCGCCCGGAGACAAGATGGGCAAGTTCGTCGAGGGTGACGGGGACGGTACGTTCAATCATGGTTAGCTGGCCTTTGGCATGGAGGTGAAAATCAACCTCTATCTAGGGCAAGCCTCGTGCCGGAGATCGATTTGTACTTGTTTATGTTGTTATAAGTTATTGTTTTTAAACGGTTTGCGTGAAATCTACGGCGAACGTTTTTGAAGGGCTCGTGATGGTTGCCGGGAAACCCGGCACCGCTTGCCCGTAAAGCGTACACCTGCCGAGAGCCGCAGGGTGGCGAGGCGTCGACAGTCCGTAATATCGGTCCCAAGACCTACTGTCGCTGAACAGCCGCGGAATTTCCCACCGCACACTGAGAAAATTCGAGGCCGACGTGCATTATCATCTCGGGCGACGTGATTTCGTCACGGGGAAAGCGTCGACCAAGCGCGAGTCCAACTAGGAAAACAGGAGTGGCGAAATGCTCTTGCGAAGAGTTTTGTGGGGCATGGTTTGCGTGGCTGGTTTCGTGATCGGCGCCCCCTCGCAGGCCGCGGCCCAGTCGACCGGCAAGTACGACGACGCGGCCCGTATCTACCTGCTCCGTAATCTGGAGCACACGTTCGCGACTTGGCGGCACCCCACGCAAACAACCCCGGCCGAGCTACGTGACTGGCTCTTCGCGACTCGCGATCGTTTGATTCGTCTCAAGAAGGGCGCCGAAAGTTATGGGTCCGAGCCGGTTATTGTCTCCGCCTATGACGACACCCTCAAGCTGTTAGAGATTTACGAGCAGTACTTGCGGGATGTGATCATGGTCGACTTCTCGGCGGGGATCTCGCGATCGAATGACGCCGACTTTGTTTCGCGAGTCGGCGTTGGGGCGAGCGCAGGTGCGGGCGCCGGCTTCTTGGCGGGAACGGTCTTTTGCCCAGTGATCGGCAATGTGGTGGGAGCGCCCGTCGGAGCGGTGCTGGGCGCCGCCGAAGGGACCGTTCGCTGGGTCGTGGAAGGGCAGGAAGCGATCGAGAAGAACAAGAATATCGATGCTCAAGCGCGAGCCGCGAAACGCGAACTCATCGGGCTCTTGCAATTGCACCTCAAATCCACCGTCACCAGCGTGAAGACTCAAGCTCGCATTCTCGCGGGCGAGACCAAGTACGGCTGGGGCGAACGAGTGGGGTTTGATGGCAGCGATTCTCTCCCGCTGGACGAACAGCTTCGCCGTCGTCCGCAGGATCCGTTCGTGCATCTGCTGCTCGGCGCCCAGTGGGCCTCGAACGATGTCCAGCGAGCCGCGGAATCGTTCGCTCGAGCGGCTGAACTGGTGCCGCGGGACGCGGACGGCGGAGTCGACTTTTTCGATCTGGATCGAGCCGAGTACTATCTCACGGCGGCGAGACTGGCTGAACGAGCGGCTCGGCGCACTTGGCCCGCGGACCGCCAACTTGCGCTTAAGTCGATCGAGTACCACCGCTTGGCTTGCGAGCGATTGGCGGATGGCGGACTGACTCTCCCCTTACCCACGAAAATGGTGCTTGCTCGAGCTCACGCCATCGTCGGCCAAATGACCGATTCGTATTCGGCCTTTGAACGAGAGATCGCCAGCCTCGATCAAAAGGCCGGGGAAAGGGATGCCACTTATGTGAAGGCGCAGGTCCTGTACGACTACGCTTCGGCCAAGGCCTTGGCTGGCGATACTTCCAGTGCCTTCGAGCTGCTTCGCCGGTCGTTTCAGACGCAACCGCGTTGGCAACCGCACTCGCTGCGCGATAGTCAATTGGCGGCCTTGGCGTCGTCGGATGCGTTGAAAGTTGAAACAATCTGCGCCGACCCTTTGGTCGGAACTTGGACATCGCCCACACTGACCATGGAGTTCTACTTGAACGGTTCGCTGCGTCAGACCTCTCAGGGAGTGGTCAAGCTGGGCGGCTATCAGCGATTGGACAACGGTCAACTGCGGCTTTTCTCGAACACGAAAGATCTCAGTTTTCCATTTTCGGTGTCTCGTGAGAATCTCGCGATTGGCAGTCTGTATCGAATGAGTCGCGTGAAACCCAAGCTGGCGGGACGCTGGCGATATGGCATGGAAACGTTCGAGTTTCGCGAGGATGGAACATGGACGAAACTCAAGGAAGGGAGTGCGACCCACGGAAATTACTCGGTGTTGAGTTCGGCGCCCGGGGCTGCTTGGTCCGAGTTTGTGTATGGCAAGAACGAGGACGTGCTGATCCCGGTGGAACGACGGTTCCAGTATCAAGTGACTGACTCGAAGCTCACCATTCACGTGCCGCGGCTGAATCGCGATTTCGAATACACGCGTGAATTTTGAGCCGGGAGTTACGACTCACGGTTCTATTGGTCGAACCGCTTCCCACCTCCGAATGACGGTGCTAGAAAATGCGTGCTCGTCAGAAGGCCTGTGAAGCGACGAACCAAATGCGGCAAGTCGCCCTTGCAGACTGACTCCACAATTCAGGTTCGGGCGATCACAAGTTCCCCCTCGTTTCCCTCCCTCATTTCACCCCGAGAAGACGCAATGACACTCAAGGAATCAGTGCGCGTGCTCTGCTGGCCCTTCGACCGCGGTTTAGCGCTCGTGGCACTCGCTGGGGTTCAGTTTTACCGCCGCTGGATATCGAAGCGGAAGGGATTTCGCTGTGCCGCGGCCGCGGTGCGCGGCGGTCCTAGTTGCTCCGATGTCGGATTAGCAGCGTTTCAATCGAACACCTTCACCGCCGCCCTGCCCATTCTGAGTTCGCAATTCTGCTTGTGTCGCGAATCGTATGTGGCATACACCTCGGGCATCGAGGATTTGTTTGAGGCCGCCAGTAATCACTTGAATCAGTTCGACGCGTTTCATCCCAGCGGCCCGATCGCTTGCTGCCCTGGCTGTGATCCAGGGGGCGGAGGCGACGGCCCTCTGTAACGCCTTTAGACCAACTTCTGATTGGTCCATGCGTCAGCGTCATGCGTGGGCCTGGACGTAGCTGAACCATGGCCACTGCATCGACAACGTCCGCGGAACGGCCGACGCGCGACTACGAGGAATTGCGCAAAGTCGCTCGGCACTGGATTGATCACGTCGCGGAGGAAATCGCTCAACGCGATCCGCGACTCGGCGACGACCGCGAAGGCGAGCGACTGGTCGACCTGTTTCGCAAACGGCGGTTCGGGGAGTTTCGTCGGCGAATCTCCGTGAAGTCGCCGCTGGAACATGCGTTACTCGAGTACTTCCTCCTGTCGCGGATTCGCAGCTATGTGCTGGCTTATCTGAGCGTCCAGGAAGGGGAAGAATTCGAGGGAGCTACCGAGAAAGAAACCCAGGCGCCGCTCTTGATCGCTCAGATGTTGCGGAACACCGGCCGCCGTTCGAGTTGCGGCGTCCGCTTGGGCTGGGGACGTTGGCGTGTTTTCTTCAATCTCGATCCCCTCGTCGATTTGCGAAAACTCTACGCGCTCGAAGTGCTCGGGCGACGTAAGAACTCAGAACACTGGCAAGACAAGCTGGCTCGGTTGTGGCATGTCGCCGGCTTTCACGCTCGTTCGAAGTTCGTCGAGTTGCTCGGGCGTCGCATGATGCGGCGAGCATCCGGGACGGGGCGGAACGCGTCGAGCAGTGGGCTGATCGAACGTCCCGATTTCCGGCGACTTGCTGCTATCTGCCTCCTGATGCTCTTTCCCGAAACGAAGAAGCTTAAGCAAGACGAGTGGCTCAGGCTGCTACGGCGGCTCGAAGAGTTTTTCGTGCCGAGAATCGCCCATTTGTGGCGTGCGATGCCGCCGGAATCGGTCGCGAATCACGGCTTCGTGAAGCTCTTCAAAGTCGCGTTTGGAACGGTCGTTGGCCGAGTCGCCGTGCGAGCGGAGCACGAGGCTGATACCGAGGAGTTTATCTTCAACACGTTGCGGTTGGCGTATTCGTGGGGAATCACCTATCCGCTGGTCGACAACGTCCTGGATAGTGAATCCACGACCGCGCAAGTGCGGGATGAATTGATGCAGGTGCTGGTCGCGGTGTTCGCGGGTGGCGAGCCCGACAAGGTTTCCTCCGATTCGTTGGTGGTGCAGGAAGTGGGACAACGATTGGCCGAGGTCATGTCTTTGATCCCCAAGCGGCGATTGCCTTACGCGCGACAAGCACTCGCCAATCTCCTCGAATCTCATCGGCGTGATTCTCATCGCCGGCTCGCGGATGTGCCAACGAACGCGGATGACCGCGCTGCTTTCGAGCAAGTAGTTCTCGAGGACACCGCGCTGAAGGCGGCGCTCGTGCGGCTCGCCACCATGGAGATATGTGGAATCGAAGTGGATGACGCCACGCTGGATCGAGGGCTCAGCCGTTCGCTGTTCAATCAACTGGGCGATGATCTGTGGGACATCTACGAGGACGTCGATGACAATCGAGTAACCCCGTTTACTTTGTTTCTCAAGAGCGGCGGAACACTTAACCCGTTCGATTACTATTTACAATACGCGGTCGTGATGACCCGCAACATGACTCGCCGTCGCCGCAGCGCCGCCTTCATGGGGTGCTGCGAGACCTTACGGGACTTTCTGCTTACGAAAGAAACGCGGTCGTCCGATCCTTTGCAAGTCTCGGGACAAATAGCCGACACGCTGAACCGCCAAGGAGTCGAGTCGTTGAGAGCCGTCTTGGAAGATGTGCCGCATGTCGATTTCGACGCGGTGCTGTTCGCGTTCGAAGATGCGTTGTTTTCGCTCTCGCGAAAGTGATCCCATCGGTATTCTGCCGTACGACGGACTTCCAGTCCGTCGAACCGTGACGCACCGAACACGTCGCACGTTAGTCCGAGTGGACGCGGCAGAGCGACGGACTAGAAGTCCGTCGTATAAGGAACGCGGTCTAATATCGCCTTCAGCACGTCGTGATCAGCCGGGAGATCGGTCGCTAGGAATTGTCGCAAGGGAATTGGGGTCTCGTCCATGCGATAGGCGGTGCCTGGAACATGGACGCCGTAGATCGCCGTTGTAAACTGAACCGCGGCGGGCCAGGGGCACTCGAGCCCCGGATAGTCGAGCGCAATGACGGGGATTTCGCGTAGACGTTCGATGGCGGCCGGAGCAAGTTGGTCGATCCCTTCGCTGCCCACCAGCAGGCATGCGTCGATCTCGCCCCGTTCCAACGCGTCGCTCGCCGAATACTCGCCCGGGTTATAGCGAGGATAACCGCGAGCCAAGTTCACGCTGAACGGAAAGCCGGTTTGCCAGCACAGAACGCTGTCGGCGCCCGCCACGTCGCCGTAGACTCGCATGCGCCGAGCGTAAAAACGAGTATGTCGGTTCAGGTCGGTGACGAGGCGGAGCAATGCCTCAACGGTGCGATGTCCCGACGCCCCACGACTCAAGCCTAAGCCGAAATAGATGATGCCGCTGCGGCAACTCATCATGCGGTTAGCGAGGGATTCGACCGCTTCGCGAGCGACCCCGCAGTTCCAGCGAGCAAAATCGTCGGCGGGAATGGGAATGCCGCGCACCAAGCAGCGCAAAGCTCCGATCAACTCGAAATCGCGATCGGGCGCCACTTGCAGAAACGTGTCGGCGATCGACGCGGTCTCGGATTGCTGGGAGTCGATGACTGCCAGATGACGGCTCACTCGCCCCTCGGGAAAGTAGGTCGAAGGCGCATCGACTCCGTAGCGTTCGCTGTGGCGAGGATGGCTGACGACGGGGTTCGAGCCCCAGTAGATCACCAAGTCGGCCCGATTCCGCGGCTCGCCCAAGCTACACGTACTCTCACCGACCTCTTGTAAGGCCATAATGGAAGGGGCGTGGCATCGCGAGGCCGTCGTATCAATGGTCGCGCCCAGACGGTCCGCCAACCGAGTTGCCACTCGCTGACCGGGGGTGCTGCTGCGAGATAGCCCGTAAATGAGCGGCGAATGGGCCGATTCCAGGATCTTTGCGGCGGCGGCGAGGGCTTCATCCAGCGACGTTTCTCGCCCCGCGACTCGTGCGACCGGCGATTTACGGTCAGCTAGCCCCAGGAACCACGGTTCAGCTAGCGGGCAGGCTCGCACGACTCGGTGCACCCGATTCTCGGCGACTTCGACGGTTAAATCGTCGCAAACGCAACCGCAAAGCGTGCAGGCGACATCTTCGACGACCGTATTCATGACTGGAGGATACCACACTCGGACCGCTTCACTCCACTGCCCTACCAGGACCGACGGTCTGTCCTCCTTTCCAGGCGGCGCCCGCGCGGGTAGGCTGTTCTTCTGTAACCGTTTCTTAATCCAAAAGTTAGTACCGTCCGTAGAGCCGATCCATGAAAGCTGTCGCCGTTACGCCTGGAAAGCCCAACAGTGTCCATCTGGCCGAATTACCGAAGCCGAGCGTGCACGATATCCCCAACGATAAAGGGGTCTTGGTCAGGGTGCTGAAGGTCGGAGTCGACGCGACCGACCGCGAAATCAACGATGCATTGTATGGAAACGCCCCGCCGGGCTACAACTTCTTGGTCCTTGGCCACGAATCATTCGGCGTGGTTGAAGAAGTCGGTCGAGGCGTCCGCGGCGTGAAGCCCGGCGACTACGTCACGGCGACCGTACGACGTCCCGGCGGCTCGATTTACGACGTCATCGGCACTTGCGATATGACCAGCGAGGAGACGTACTACGAACGTGGTATTAATCTCCTACACGGCTTCTTGACCGAATACTATGTCGAGTCCGAGGAGTACATCGTCAAGGTGCCACCGGGCTTGAAGCATCTGCACGTGTTGATGGAACCGATGAGCTGTGCCGCGAAGGCGGTCCAACAGGCGTTCGAAGTGCAGCGACGCATGAAGGTCTGGCGGCCGAAGATCGCTTACGTGTTCGGCGCCGGTCAGATTGGTTTGCTGGCCACGTTGGTCTTGAAACTGCGGGGGCTCGAAGTCTACACCTTGGCTCGTTCCAAGGCGCCCACTCGTAGTTCCCAAATCGTCGAAGGATTCGAGGCGACCTATGTCAGCACCTCGGAGACGCCCGTCGAGGAGTTCGCTCGGAAGGTGGGTAAAGCCGACCTGATCATCGACGCCACGGGTTCGAGCGCCATGGCGTTCAACGCCATGAAGGTGCTAGGGCACAACGGTGTGTTGGTGTGGACCAGCATTACTGGCGGCAATCACCACGTCGAAGTCCCGTCCGACCGCATCAACATTGATTGGGTGTTGGGCAACAAACTGCTGCTCGGTTCGGTCAATGCCAACCGCGAGCACTTTGAATCGGGCATACGCGATTTGGCGCTGGGCGAGGTCATGTACCCTGGAGTGGTCGAAAAGATTCTGACCAATCCCGTGGAAGGACTAGATAACTACCAAGAGTTAATGAGACTGTTGGTGGAAGAAAAGTCGGCGCTCAAAGTATATATGAACGTCGCCCAAGGATAATTCGCCGGAGTCCCACGTCATGGCCTCGCTGACTCAACGAGTATGCGGGTTCTGTTCCATAAAGTTGCCCGTAACAGCGCTCGCGGGGCTAGTGGCAGTCGTGCTCGGGGGAGTTCTGTCTGGATTCCTCGGGCGAACTACCCTGTTGGCTCAAGAGACGCCGGTGGCATTGCCATGCGTCGATCAAGACGACAGCGCAGCCGCAAGTGAAAACGAACCACTCGACGAGGCGGCGATCCAGCAGTGGACTCAGCGAGTCGAGACGGCGCTGAGTAAGGCGGGGGAAGATCCCGAGGCGGCTCGAAGGCTTCTGGCCGAGTTGCCGCAGCCGGCGCCCCAGTCGGTCATTTCCGCCTTGCGCGAGCATGACCGAGCGGGCGTGTACAAGGCCGACGCGGCTGGACGTGCTCTACGGCGTGAGATCTATCTCGTGCTCGGTCGAGTCGGCGATTTTCGCTCGCTGCACTACCTGTACGAAGCGTTTGAAGCTCAGCCATCGCGTCGCCAGGATGTTGCCGAGGCGCTGACTCAGTACGCGGCCAAGCATGGTCGACGGACGGAAGAATGGCAGATTCTGCTCCGTGCGCTGCCGATTCTTGATCCAGACGCTTCGCGAAACGTGATGGCGTCGCTAGCGACCTTCCCGCGACGCGGCAGCAAACCCAAGTGGCAACGCGAGGTGTTGCTGGCTGGACTTCGTCTGCCCGCGGAGGATCGGGAAGTTGCGGTCAAGCTGATGGAGCATTGGACGGGACGAAAGCAGGCGTCGGCCGACAAGTCCCCCGCCGAGCGACTCGAGATCTGGCGCACTTGGTTTAACGAGACGCATCCCGATTTGCCGCCCGCAAAACTCGCCATCGATCCGCCCGACGCGAAGCACAAATATTCCGACCTTTTGGGGCGAATCCAAACCGATCTGTCCAAGGGGGATGTGGCTCGCGGGAGCCGACTGTTCGATGCGGCGCTGTGTGCTAAATGCCATCGGATGGGACAACGAGGGGAAGCGATGGGGCCCGACTTGACCTCGACCCCGCATCGCTACCAAGAAAGCGAAATGCTCGAAGCGCTGCTCTTCCCCTCGCAGTCGATCGCCGATGATTACGGAGCGGTGGCGGTCGAGACGACATCAGGGCAGGTCCACACTGGGATCGTGAATGCAGCGGCAGGTAAGGTGACGGTGTTGCTTGCCAATGGCGAAAAGGTGATGTTGGATCGCGAGCAGGTGCAGCGGACGATGCCAGTCGTCAAGTCCGCGATGCCCGATGGACTGCTCGACAAGTTAACCGCCGACGAAGTGGTCGATTTGTTCGCGTTTCTTTTTCATCGCGAAAAACGCTGACCCAGGGAGGTGCTTTATGACGTGCGTGCATTTGAAGAAGCTATACCAGTTGTGCCAGCAGGAAGGGCTCAAGTTAGCCGGTCCTGATCTGATTCACATTGTGTGCGAGCAGTGCGGCGAGCAAGAGGTGTGTCCCTCGTTGCTTTACGATGAATACGAAGCCAACGAGAAGAAGGCGGGGCGTTTGGGGGCAGGAGCCTCCAACACGACTTCACCAAGTGCAACAGGCAACACGCCGCCTAATTTCCAGGCGTAAGGGATCGGGTATGAAGCGAGTGACGAGTGGCGGTGGTTGGCCCGCGATCCGATACACTTTCAAAAAAGCTCGCGAAGCGGGCGGCATGTGGAAGTTCTGGAAGGCGCTGCGCACCAAGAACGCCTGCAAGACCTGCGCACTCGGCATGGGAGGCCAGCAAGGCGGGTTGGTGAACGAATTGGGGTCGTTCCCGGAAGTCTGCAAGAAATCGCTCCAAGCGATGGCGGCCGACATGCAAGGGGCGATTCGCGGCGATTTCTGGTCGACCTATTCCGTCCCGCAACTAGCCCGTTTCTCGCCCCGCGAGATGGAGACCTGCGGTCGATTGGTCGATCCCGTGCTCTACGAACGAGGGTCGGACTACTACCGAGTCATTTCGTGGGAGGAGGCTTTCGAGCGGATCACAGCCAAGCTAAAAGCCACCGCTCCTCGCGAGACCTTCTGGTACTTCAGCGGACGCAGTTCGACCGAAGCGGGATTCTTGCTCCAACTGCTCGCCCGCATGTTCGGCACGAATAACGTCAACAATTGCAGTTATTACTGTCATCAGGCTAGTGGCGTGGGGTTGCAGACTTCGGTCGGCACGGGCACCGGGACCTTGCAACTGGAAGATGTCGAACACGCCGATCTGGTTTTTGTGATTGGCGGAAACCCCGCGTCGAATCATCCCCGCCTGATGACCACGCTGATGCAGATTCGTCGTCGCGGCGGCGAAGTCGTGGTCGTGAATCCCGTGCGCGAGACGGGGATGGTCGAGTTTCGGATTCCGAGTGATTGGCGCAGCCTTCTGTTCGGATCGAAGATTGCGTCGCTCTACGTTCAGCCGCACATCGGCGGCGACTTGGCGTTGCTTACCGGCATCGCTAAACGCATCGACGAAATGGGCGCACGCGACGACGCATTCCTCGCGGCTCACTGTCGAGGATCGAGTGAATGGTTGACGCACCTGCGCGGACTCGATTGGTCCGAGATCGAGCGGAAGAGCGGCGTGTCGAAAGCGACGATCGATGAGATCGCGAACCGCTATGCGAAGGCCAAGAACGTTGTATTCGCCTGGACCATGGGGATCACTCACCATGCCCACGGTGTGCAAAACGTGCAAGCGATCGCCAACTTGGCGCTGCTGCGCGGGATGGTCGGTCGCCCGCGAGCTGGCTTGATGCCGATCCGCGGCCATTCGAATGTTCAAGGCATCGGCAGCGTCGGTGTGACTCCGCAATTGAAGGATGCCGTCTTCGAGCGTTTGCAGAATCACTTTGGAGTGAAGCTGCCGACCGATAAAGGACTCGACACGCTCGCCTGCATGGAAGGGGCGGAGCGCCAAGAACTCAAGGTCGGATTTTGTCTGGGAGGAAATCTGTACGGATCAAATCCCGATGCCACGTTCGCTGATCAGTCTCTTTCAAAACTCGAGATGCTCGTGTTTCTCAACACGTCGCTCAACACCGGGCATGCACATGGATTGGCCCGTGAGTCGATCATTTTGCCGGTGTTGGCGCGGGACGAGGAGCCGCAGGCGACGACGCAAGAGTCGATGTTCAACTTCATTCGACTGAGTGACGGCGGGCCGCGACGGCACGCAGGACCGAAGAGCGAGGTGGAAGTGGTCGCGGAATTGGGAGGCCGGTTGTTGGGACCGGGGCCTGTCGATTGGGCCGCCATGCGCGACACGGGACGGATACGAGAAGCCATCGCGCAAGTTATTCCTGGATTCGAAAAACTCGCCACCATTGGCCAGACCAAGGAAGAGTTCTACGTCGAGGGACGAACGCTGCACACTCCGCGATTCCCCACCGCGGACGGCCGTGCCATCATCCACACCCATGCGCTTCCCGCGCTTGTCGAGGCCGAAGGCCGTTTGCGCTTGATGACCGTGCGGAGTGAAGGGCAGTTCAATACGGTCGTCTACGAAGAAGAAGATCTGTATCGAGGTCAGGATCGCCGCGACATCGTGCTGCTGAACCCCGATGACATGACTCGGCTCGGGTTGCGCCACGAACAACGAGTTACCGTGGTTAGCGAGACAGGGCGAATGAAGGGAATCCGGGCGCGAGCGTTCGCGGAGATTCGAGCCGGGAACGCCATGATGTACTATCCCGAGGCCAATGTGCTGGTTCCTCGTCACGCCGATCCGCAATCGAAGACGCCCGCCTTCAAGTGCGTGCTCGTTCAACTAATCCCCGAAGAGTGAGCACATGTCCGCAGCGAACCACAAGCCGGCGGGAACCGCCGGTTTTGCCGTAGCCTCCGCGCTCGTCATCCTGTTGAGCGCGTTTCTGTTGTTCCAGGTGCAGCCGGTCATCAGCAAGGTGATCCTTCCGTGGTTCGGCGGGAGCCCGGCCGTTTGGACCACCTGCATGCTCTTCTTCCAAGTCTTGTTACTCGGTGGTTACGCCTACGCTCACTGGTTGACGCAAATGCCATCGGCGGGACGGCAGGCGGCGATCCATGTCGGAATGCTTGCCATCGCGATTTTGCTGTTGCCCATCATCCCCGGTGATGCCTGGAAACCAATCGACAGTCTCCATCCCACGTCGAGAATTCTCGTGCTGTTGGGAGTCTTTGTGGGGCTCCCTTATTTTGCCCTCTCGTCGACGGGGCCCTTGGTGCAGGCTTGGTTTGGGCGAGTCTGTGTGGGGCGGTCGCCCTATTGGCTCTACGCCCTCTCCAACATCGGATCGCTCGCCGCACTCTTAACCTACCCCTTCGTCTTCGAGCCGATGTGGATGACTCGCACGCAAGGGCTGATATGGAGCGTGTCGTTCGCGGTCTTCGCCATCAGTTGCGGCGCCTTGGCGATCCGCGCGTGGCGACATGCGGTCGAGCGAGGCGAGGAGGCCGCGTCGGCTGGCGACGCGGAGGAATCGTCCAGCGAGTCGTCGCCGCCTGGACCACTCGATCGTCTGCTGTGGCTCTTTCTGCCTGCCCTTGCCTCGACCACGTTGCTAGCGGTCACGAACCATTTGTGCCAAGACGTCGCGGTCGTGCCTTTCATGTGGGTCGCGCCGCTGAGTCTTTATTTGCTGACGTTCATCCTCTGCTTCGCGGGCGGAATCTGGTATTCGCGTCGCTTGTTCACCATAACCGCGGCGGTTGCCGTCTTGCTGGTCTGCGTGCTCCAGGAGCATACGTTGCTGGCTGGCTTTATCGCTCGGCGCGGGTGGACAGATGCGCTGGTGAAGGCCGAGTCGTATGTGTTCTATGGGCTCGAAAAGGTACACCTGCGGTGGGTGATTGATCGGATCGGATTGCAGAGTTTCTCGGGGGATGCGCTCAACGAGTGCATCGTAACTCACTCGCTGATTTATCTGTTCGCGCTCTTCTCGATCTGCATGCTGTGTCACGGCGAGATGGTGCGGCGTCGGCCCGCGACTCGCTATCTGACCTCGTTCTATCTGATGAGTTCGGCGGGCGGGGCGCTCGGCGGTATTTTCGTCGCGCTGGTTTGTCCCGCCGTGTTCCCGACCTACCTGGAATTGAACGGTGCGCTGTCAGTCGCTTACCTCGTTGCGACGATCACCTTGTTTGTCGTCGTCATTTCCCGCTGGTCATCCGCCAAGTCGTGGAAGGGAAAGAGTGCAGCGGTAGCCTGGGGCATCGTTTTACTGGTTGCCAGTTCGGGCGCTGGGCTTGTCGGTCGAGCTCAATACGATGCGTTCGATACCGACGACATTGCGACTGTTCGTAGCTTTTACGGCGTGCTGCATGTCGAGGAAGAGAATGAAGAGACGCCCGAATACCACGGGCGCGAATTGTTGAACGGTCGCATTCTGCACGGCTATCAGTTTCTGCAAGTCGCTCGACGACGCATCCCCACAACCTATTACACTCGCCGTAGTGGGGCGGGGGTCGCGGTCGAAACTCTACGACAATTGAGCGCGGGAGATCTCAGCTCGCAGCTTGGTCTCTTCTCGCCCGACCTTTCGGCCTTCGAGGATGAAGATTCGACCGATGGGCCCGATATGCCCGAGGAATCTGGTTTTCCCGAGGTGAACCCGTCGCCGACCGAATCGCCGCGGAACTTTGCTGGGGAGCAGCCTCTACGAGTTGCGGTGGTGGGGTTGGGCGTGGGAACGATGGCGGCCTATGGCGAGCCGGGCGATTTGTTCAAGTTCTATGAGATTAATCCACAGGTGGAGCAGTTTGCTCGGCAACATTTCACTTATCTGAAGGATTGTCCCGGCGAGGTCCAGGTCGTGCTGGGTGACGCGCGACTTTCGATGGAACGCGAGTCGCCGCAGGAGTATGACCTGATTGTGCTCGACGCATTCAGCGGCGACGCGATCCCCGTCCACTTGCTGACGCTGGAGGCGGTCCGACTTTACCAGCGACACTTAAAGCCGACAGGCGTGATCGCCATACACGTCAGCAACCGGCATCTCGACTTGGTCCCCGTCGTTGGTTCGTTGGCCAAAGAAACGGGACTGCGAGTTGTGAAGGTCGCCAATGCGTCGGAGCAAGGCGCCATGGAGTGCACGTCCGACTGGATCTTGGTGACCGCCAGCGAGGACTTCGTCAGTCACCCGCGGATTCTCGCCACGGGCCATGGACTTTCGGAGCGCGACATGTCCGGCCCGCTCTGGACCGACCAGTTCAGCAACTTGTTCGACATCCTGAAGTAGGGAGCCCTTGTACGACGGACTTCTAGTCCGTCGATCTGATCCACCGTACGACGGACTTCTAGTCCGTCGATTCAGTGCGTTCGGAACGAACGCACTGACCCGCTCCCCCTTCACACAGCTTTCGTTCCGCGTTGTGACCGAACGTCAGGCCGTCACGTCGCATTCGCATTCATGCAACTGATGCAGTATTCGCTCAATCACTTCGTGTTCGTGGTCGAGCTCTTTGCGGAGTTCGCCTCCGCGGACTCGGCGCATCTCGGTGTGCAATTCCGAGATACGGCTCTCAGCCAGTCGCTGCAACAGGCACATTTCCTCGCGATCTAGTTCGACGAACATGGTGGCACTTCCTTATGCAGGGTTCACCCCTCCTTGCGGATTTACGGACATTTGACCGTCAACGCAACGGTCGTCCGCCGCATGCTCCCATGCGGTGAGGCAATAATCCTCTGATGGTTCTACGCATGCCGGTTCGCGAAGGGTTGGCGGAAAAATCCTCTAAATCGATAATTTTGAAAAAAAGCTGGGCGAGTTGAAGCGGTTTTTTTGTAGCCCGCTCGCTTCGCGAGCGGAACTGCCGGGTGGCGAGTGTGGTCCCTCAATTAGTCAAGTTCTTTCAGTCGCCATCGCCAACACGCTGGCCACGCGGCTGATCGTCTCGCGAAGCGAGACGGCTACGTAGCCTTCGGCTTCGGGTATCAAACTCCAAGCATCTCGAACTTGACGCCGTATTTACTTTACCGTAAAGGAAAGTCGCGGTTGCTTCCGAAAGGAATAGGTATGTCAGATCCACGAACGGTTGCCGCCAACACGACTCGCGAGAAGATCCTGCAAGCCGCGCTGGAAGTGTTTCTCGATGTTGGTTTCGAACGAGCCAATCTGGAGAAAGTCGCGGCTCGAGCGGGCGTGACCAAGCCGACGGTCTACAGCCACTTTGGCTCCAAGATCGGGCTTCTAGAGGCGGTTGCGGAGCAGCAGATGCAGCGAGCAATAACGCTGTTTTCACCCACTTTGGCTTCAACTGGCGATGTGCGTCGGGACCTGACCAGTTTCGGCAAGTCCTTCTTGAAGAACATGCTGCATCCCGCAGCCATTCGCATGCATCGTTTCGCCATCGTTGAAACGCTAACACATCCCGAGCTAGTCGCACCGCTGCTGGGCGTCGGTCCGCTAAAGCTGGAGGAGGTCCTGCAGCAATACTTGGAAACAGAAACCAAAGCAGGACGACTTTGCTGCCAGAATTCTCTGCTGGCGGCGCGACAGTTCATTGGCCTGCTGACCGGTGCGGATTTTCTCACCATCCTTGTCACTCAAGTGGTTCCGAGCGACGCGGAGCTGAAGAAACGAATCACCGCCGCGATCGATATGTTCCTGAAGGCCTACGCTACCGCGGAGTCTGCCGATGAAAACTAATTGGCTTACTACCGGCATCTGCACGTTGTTGTCGCCGTCTGTGGCGTGAGTGTCATCGTCGCGATGGTCTTGACGGTGTTGAGTTTGAAAGACGCGGTCATTGACAGCACGCTTCAAGTGCCCAAGAGCCTCCGAGGGGACGTTTTCATTCTGAGCGCCCGCACGCAGACGATCATGCGTCCTGCCCCTTTCCCTCGGCGCTTCCTGGATCGGTTGCATGGAATCGATCAAGTCGCCGCCGTTTCGTCGGTGGCGATTGAGAACGCTCGTTGGATTAATCCCGAGACTCGCCAAGAGCATCCGATTCGGGTGTTTGGTTTGGATCTCGAGTTCGATGTCTTGGCTCTACCTGGCATCAATCCCAAGGACCCGCAACTGAAGATGAAGGATACGCTCGTCTTTGACGCCTCCTCGCGTCCCAAGTTCGGACCTGTGGCCCAGCGGTTCCAAGGCGGTCAAGGCTTTGCAACAGAGATTAATGGCAGGCGAGTGGAGGTTTGCGGCCTGACCCAGGCGGGGGTGTCGATCGCGGCTGATGGAAATGTCTTCACCACCCATGCCAACTTTCAGCGATTGTTCCCGATGCTCGGAAGTTCTCGAAGCCACATCGGCGTACTTCGGTTGAAGCCGTCGGCGTCCAGCCCAGAGGTAGCTCGTCAAGTTCGAGAGATGTTGGGAACCGAGGCGCGCGTTTTGACTCGCGCGGAGATGATAGTCGCCGAGCGTGAGTTCATGAGAGTAAACGACCCAGTCGACGACATCATGGGGATGATTGCGGCGGTTGCCTTTTTAGTGGGAATGATCATTGTCTACCAAATTCTCTATACCGATGTGGTGAATCATCTCCCTCAGTTCGCGACCCTCAAGGCCATCGGTTTTACCGGCTCCTTCCTGCTCGGCATTATTGTTGCTGAAGGCGTTATTCTTTCGTTGCTTGGATTTGGACCAGGATTTATCGTCGCGCTCGAGCTCGCCTGGCTCGCGGAACAAGCGACGCTGTTGCCCGTCGACATCACCCTGAGCAATACGGCAGGAGTCTTGATTACAGCGATCGTGATGTGTGTTGTGGCGGCGTTGATCGCGGTGCGCAAGATCACGCAAGCCGAGCCCGCGAGCGTCTTCTAAACGGGTGGCGAAGTTGTCATGCAAGCTCCCATCGTCGAAGTGACTGGTTTGAACTTTGCCTTCGGAAGCGGCGAACTCCGTAGGCAGATCCTCCATGATGTTCATTTGAAGATTGCCGCGGGAGAAATTGTCATACTCGAAGGTCCCTCAGGTTCGGGAAAGACCACTCTTCTGACCTTGCTGAGCGGACTGCGGTCATTTCATGACGGTTCGATCAAGCTGTTCGGCAACGAGATCTGCGGCGCGGATCAGCACGAACTGGTAATGCTCAGGCGACGCGTCGGCTACATCTTCCAACACCACAATCTCCTTGATTTCTTGTCCGCAAGACGCAACGTTGAGGTCATGTTTGAGCTTCATCCGGCGATTGATCGACGCGAAGCGCGAGCTCGAACGGAGGAGATGCTGACCGCCATGGGTTTGCAGAATCATTTCGAATCGCTCCCCGCGAAATTGTCGGGGGGGCAGAGGCAGCGAGTCGCCATTGCTCGAGCCTTGGTGACCAAGCCTGATCTGATTCTGGCTGACGAGCCTACGGCTGCACTGGACAAATCGACAGGTCGTCAAGTCGTGGAACTGCTGCAACAGCTCTCGCGATCCAAGGCGATCCCCATCCTGATGGTGACTCACGATGGCCGCATCCTGGACATCGCGGATAGGATTATTCGCATCGAGGATGGCAGGTTGATCTAAAAATCCCCTCGCCAGAGTGGCGGCTACACCGATTGCATTTCCCCTCGGAATTGCACATGATGACGGTGTCCTGCCAGTGACGGTACGACAGAGACGGTTTGAGTCGGCCGGTTTCCCACCTGAATTCCGTCTCCCGCCCAGGAGCCTCCATCATGGTCAGCGATAGCCACATTTTCGACATTCTCGTCGAGGGGCGCACGGTCGTTGTGACCCCCAAAACCTGCCTCACCGAGTTCGATTTTGCCCAAATCGAGCTGGAGGGGAAGAAGGTGTCGACGTGGCTGGAACAGCAGGACTTAAGCAACGTCCTGCTCGATCTGAAGAACTCTGATTACTTCGGTTCTTCAGCAGTCGGCTTCTTCATGAAGCTGTGGAAGTGGGCGCGGACCAAAAAGGGCAAAATGGCCGTCGTCAACTACTCGCCACATGCCCTGGAACTGATTCGCCTGATCCAAGCGGATAAGCTGTGGCATCTGGCCGACGCCCGCGAGTCCGCTCTTCAGTGGCTGACCGAACAAGCCTGATCAACGCTCGAAGATCCCCAACAACGCCTGCAATAGTCCCACCACCTCGCCCTTGCGCTTGACGCAAAGGAAGGGGCGAGCCGTCCTGGCGCACACGGAGTCCGCGACGTGGCCCAACAGTGCGCCCGCTCGTGGGCTAAGTCCATGCGAACCGACCACAATCATCTGCGAGTCGGTGGCGATGGCCGCTCGAGTGATCGCGTCCGGCACGTTATCCGCCTCTTCCAGTCGTAACGTGTGGCGTACGTCCACCAGCGGCGACGAACTGATGAATGCGTTCCAGCGGCGTTGAGCCTCCTCGCGAATCGCCGCCGACATCTCGGCGACGCTGCGTCCCGACATCAAGGGCGCCGCGGGCAGCGTATAGACATGTTCGATCACCAGCGAACAGTTGGGAGTGGTGCGAGCGAGCGCCGCGGCCACGGCCAACGCTTCACGCGAGTGTTCCGAAAAGTCACATGCCACCAAGATTCTCTCGCATTGAGTGGTGAAGTCCTCGGGGATGATCAACACCGAGCAGGGCGACTTCCATTCGAGTTTGACGACGGCGTCGCTGACCGCATCGTGTTCATCTCGCGGCCTGCGGCCGAGCACCAATAGGTCGGCATGCTGATCCGCGGCAATTTTCAAGAGTTCCGGCACGCGCGCCCCATATCGGATCGCCGCTTGCACGCTCGTGGAAACTGGAAAACTGCCGCGCGCTTCGTCGACCAGCCGCTGCAGCCTCTCTTCCGCCGGCCGATCATGATGATTCCCACCCGCGGAGGAACCGAGCACTTGATGAGCCCAGTCCAGGGGCGGCTCCACATGAGCGACTGTGACAGACTTGGCGTGGAATGCATTCGCAAGGCGAGCGGCATGGCGAATGGTCGTGGCGTCACGCCGGTCGAGTGCCGCGGCAACAACAATGTTCTCGAGTGCGTTCATGGCATCAGTTCCTTAAGGAGTTCCATGGACCGTGCGAGTTTGTTCCAAGGGCCGTTGGTTCGTAGGCTCGGGAGTGTGACAATTTGGAGCGGCTCAGTGTGCATGTCATGCTATCGCTGAGCGATTCCGCACGGTGTTCGGGCAAGAATCTGCCGATCTCTACCCGTTTCACACGTCGATTGCCTAATAGAGCAGCGCGCGTGCCAACACGGCGGCGCTCTGTTTGATGTACGACGGACTTCTAGTCCGTCGAATTGGGGCGTACCCATCGCGCCGGCTGACCCTTTCCCGTCTTCTTTGCCGACCTTTGTGTTTCGCGGTGACGAGAGCGCCAAGTCCGCTCGGCACGGACCGGATCGACGGACTAGAAGTCCGTCGGACGGGGTTTCGGGTTGCTCTAGAAAAGCTCTGCAACTGGTCGACCGCCGTCGGTGATCGGGACGGGGCGCGAGCCATCCTTTAATTCTCGGGTAGGATCGATCCCCAGCGTCGCGTGAATCGTGGCGTGGAAATCGGGGATGCTCACCGGGCCTTCCACGATCTTCTTGCTCAAGTTATCGGTCACGCCGAAGGCGCCGCGATGACGCAAGCCACCGCCTGCGAGCACCATCGAGAAGCAAGTGCCTTGATGACCGCGGCCGCCGCCGCCGTCAAATTCCGCCGGCCGACCAAACTCGGTCGCCACGACGACCAGGGTCTTGTCGAGCATTTCTCGAGATTCGAGGTCGCTGATCAACGCGGACAACGCGGTGTCGAGTTCACGGATCAACACATGCTGCTGCAGTTGCCCTTGATTGTGAGTGTCCCAGCCCGTGCCATTGATGAAGTTCAAGTTGTGCGACACTTCCACGAATCGCACGCCCGACTCGACTAGTCGCCGGGCGAGCAAACAACGTTGACCAAACTCGCCCCCATACCGCTGTCGTAACTCGCCCGACTCATCTTCCAAGCGGAAATTGCGCATGAATTCTGGCCCCGCCAACCGTAAGGCATCGTCTTGGGCAGCCAGATAATCGGCGAGCGGCGTGCCTGTCGGCGCGGCCGACGCATTGCCTCGCAGCAATTGCTCGCGTGCCGACTGGCGAGCGGCGTTCACGAAATCGGGGCGAGTAAAACCGGCGGGGCCCGACTGAGTGTCGACCAGATAGATGTAGCTGCTCGCCGCACCCAAGAAGCCCGGCCCACGACTCACGTTGGGATAGCCAATCAGGATGTAAGCGGGGACCTCCGAATTTACCGCTCCTCGTTCATGCGCCACGATCGAGCCAATCGACGGATACACCACGTTCCCGCTGATCATGCGACCCGTGTGCACCAAGTTAGTCGCGAACGCATGTTCGTCGACTACCTTGTGATTCACGGTGCGGAGCACTGTCAGCCTTTCCGCCAACTTCGCGGTCTGCGACAGATGCTCGCAAAACTGAACTCCAGGAACGGCCGTATCGATCGACTGATAGTAAGAGCCCGCCCGCTTGGGACTCGACTTCGCATCCCCCAACGACTTGGGATCGAAGGTGTCGATCTGAGCCATTCCTCCGCCTAGCCAAAGGAAAATGCAATGTTCCGCTTTTCCCAACGCTGGGCGACTCTCGGCCGCCATCGCACCGCCGCCGCTCGACGCGAGGCTGCCCAAGAATCCTGAACCCGCGAGTGCGCTGGCGGTCGCGGCACGAGTCGCCAGGGTACTTACGGCGAGCGTTCGCGCAGACTCGCGCAAGAATTCGCGACGGTCTTGGGACGACGAAATCGAGTGATTCTCGTGATTGGTCATGAGCCGATGCCCTCAAGGCAATGAAGGTAACAATGCGAGGATGGTGGTGGCGGTTAGCGAGTGAAGACGGTCTCTGGCGAGTTGACCAGCATCCAGACAACGTCTTCCATGCGTTCCCGCCAGGGGGGCGTTAAGCGAGTCGTCGGAGGATCGCCTCGTCGAGCCGCCAATTCCTGCAGCTGACGGATGACCGTCGCCTCGGGATCAAGGTGATTCGACCAAGACACATACCGCTCGGGTTGTCGGACTACTTGCTCATGCTTCTCACCGGCCTTCTCTCTGGTGTTTCGCGTCTCGGCCACTCGCCGATTCTCGAATCCCTCGGAAAGGTAATCGACCGCTTTACGCAATTCATCGTCCGTGGGATGACGCGTCAGCATCCGAAGATAAAGTCGATCCACCATTTCCTCGAGTGAAATGTCCTCCAGCGCGAGCTTAGTCAATCCATGATCGTCGCTCAGACGCGTGAGCCATACTCCGGCGACGCCATTGGCAAGGATTGCGGGTTGTAGGGCGTTTGGAGCGGATTCCCGGTGGCTGGCTGGGTCTTGTCGAGCGCCTCGCCAGCCAAACGCTTGCAGGACGTCAACAATCGCCTGAACTCGAGGGAGAGCCAAACTGGGACGATCCCGTTCATTCGAAGTGGACGTCAGCATCCAAGAGCGTCGCGGAACGCCTAAGGAAATCGAGTTCTTGAGATCGCGCCGCCCATCAATGTCCAGGCTTACCTCTTCCAGTCGAAAGGGTTTACCCGTCGAAGCGAACAACGAATCCACGACTTGTTCGGCCGCTAGTCGCCGACGAGCCGGAGCGATCGCCAGAGGACTTGGCTCGGTCAACGCGGGATCGATGGATCGCTGATAGGCGTGCGAGTTCAGGATGAGTCGCGCGATGTGTTTCCACTGATAACCGCCGCGCACCATCTCGCGTCCCAGCCAAGCCAGCAATTGGGGATGACTCGGTTGGCCTTTCTCCCAGTCCTCAACGGGTTCAACAATGCCGCGGCCCATCAACCGTTGCCATACTCGATTCGCCATCACTTGCGCGAATCGCTGATTGGCCGGGGTGGTAATGAGTCGAGCGAGTTGTTCACGCGAGTCGCTGGCCGCTTGGTCGGCTTGCGCCAGGATCTCCGGGTCGCAGAAATCCTCGAACGGCCACTCGGGCGCCACCTTTGCGCCGGGTTTAAGAGTGACTTGGATCAGTGGCTTGCGCCCCCCTTCGGTCAGCTTGTCGAGCGGCACGCTGCTCGTAGCCGGCACCTCGACAGGCTGCGCCGCCAGCATGGCTGCCAATTGAAACAGCTCCTCTTGCCGGCTGCGGTGAGCGGGCGCGTCGTGGCACCGCGCACACTTCATTTCCACTCCCAAGAATGCGGAACTCACGATGGTCGCTTTCGCCGCCATCGGTACGTCGTTCTGCGAGGCGACCGCGAATCCTGCCGGTCCCCCAAATCGCTCGCTGCCGCGCATCCGCAACAATTCGGTGACGAACAAATCGAGTGGCTTGTCATCCAACAGCGACTCGTACAACCACCAGCGGAATGGACCCGTGTTGTTGAGCGTCGGGTTCAGAATGTTGGGATTCTCGGCCAGCACGTCGAGCCAATAGCCCATGGCGTGATCGGCGCAGCGCGGGTCGGCCAGCAATCGGTCGATGGCGTGCCGGCGCTTGTCGGGACGATTGTCCGCCGCAAACGCTTCCCACTCGGCCAAAGTCGGCACGACGCCCACGGTATCCAAGGTCACTCGGCGGAGAAACGTCAAGTCATCGCAGAGGGGCGTGAGCTTGAATCGTTCGACTCGCAACTCCGGCCAATTTGCTCCCTCGTTAATCCATCGCTCCAACGCGGCGATTTGCTGCTCGGTCAAGCGATCCCCTCGCGGCGGCATCCGCAAGTCGGGATCAGTCGCACGAACTCGTTTCAACAACTCGCTGGCGTCATGCTTGCCGGGAGTGATCGCCGCCTCGCCCGAGTCGCCTCCTTTACGAGCGTTCACTAGCGAATCGAGTCGTAAACCGCCTTGCGACTTTCCTCCTTTGTGACAATCCCAGCAGGTCGCCTCCAGGATGGGTTGAATGTCACGGAAGAAGTTCACCGTTCCCGCTTGGGAGGCAACTCGCTGCGATTGAATCTCCGTGATTCTCGCGGCGATGAAATGGTCGACGGCATTGAAGGCGGGGTAACCTGCGGGCAGTTCTGGCACTACAATCTCCGGCGTCGCACGCAACCATGCCTCAGCCTCGTCGCGCCGACGACGGAATTCATCCGCGAATTGCTCGCGCAGTTTGGCGCGAGTCGCCGCATCGCGTTGGTCGAGCGCTTCGCGTTGGCTCGCGGCATAAAGTTCCCAGCCCGCGTCGTCGTACGTAAACTGAGGCAAATCAAGCGACTCGCCGCCCACGGGAACAATCAGCCGCCAATCGGTGGAGCCTTCAGGCGAGAAGGCGAGTACCGTCTCGCCTAGTTCGGGACGCAGCTTCGAACCGCCGAGTGCGCCGCCTAGAATCGTTTCGAACACCAAGAGATGCTCGCCCCCCTCGATCGCCAACTCTTTCCAGGCCTCTTGAGTTCCTGGCGGTGCGAAGCGGAACGTGGGCCCCAAATTCAAATACTCGTCAATCTTGGGGACGAGTCCGTGGCCGCCACTATCCCCCTTGGTCGAGCCAAGACTCAACAGCGGTTGACCATCCAGGAAAACTCGCGACAACCCGCGAGCTCGCAGCAGCCAACGATGTTTGCCCGGCGGCAATTCGACCACGGCGGCCGCTCGCAACAACAGCGGATTCGCCCGGTCGCCACGCACGCCCGTGTCGACGTACTTGCGGGGAATATCCACGATGCCGAACGCTGGCGTCTCGAACCGCTCTTCACCCAGCGGGGCCAGAGCAGGCCACGTCGAACTACTCGACACGCCGGCTTCGCAAATATCGACCACGACCTTGCCTCGCGGCAGCTTAGCTCGATCCACGACTGGAGGTTGCGGCGAGAACGAGAATCGCCGCTTAAGCTCGTCGACCGGCAATGCGCCTCGGTGGATCATCAATTCGTCGATCTGTCCTACCAGCCGATTCCCCGCGCCGCCGCCATTGCCCGACCCGATATGCACATCGTCGTCGTCGACGATCGGACCACGCGACGTCTTGCCCGCCATGTCCCAGTCGCCAGCCACTTCCTTCCCGTCGATCACGCCCTTCAAGCTGTCCGCTTGGCCGAACGTATAGGAGACGGCGACATGGTGCAACGGTCGGTCATGCGGTAGTCCCTCACGCGAGGTCCAACGGTGCCACTGTCGATCACCGCCCTGCTCGTCGACGCTACCGAACAGAAAGGTCAAACGGGCGCCGTTCGCCTCCCCTTTGACTCGCAGCGCGTAGTTTTGATTGTTATCGGGATATCCTTCGCGGCCATTGCGACCTTTCCCAATAATGTACGCGTAGCCCCCAAGAGGCAGATCATCGACTTTGACCCATGCTTCGATCGTCAGGCTGTCCCCCAGTGCGAACCTTAGATCGGTGCGTGCGCCCCCATCTCGAATGACGATCGGCGAAGATTTGGCTTCCAACTTCAGCGAACGGTTCGTGTCGGGAAACCCTGGATAAAGTGGCGGACGAGGGCCCGGCTCAAGTATCGATTTGGGCGACAAGGGTTCTTCCGCCGATTCAAATTTCAGGACGAGCGGACGCGGGATCGCGGACGGACTATCCGCCGCCGAATCATTGGTCGTCTGACCCAAGACGTTGGTCGCGAACGACGCCATCTCGATGGCCAGGGCGAGCGTCAGCAGTTGTAGCCCTGCGAGTCGAGCAACTCGCAATCGTTCAGGATATCTCGACGGTTGAACTTTGGCTGTCATCAACGCACCTCCTGACTCGTAGCCGCACTCGACTAGCTTGACGAATTTGCACCGAAAGCTGCTGCGTTGTCCAGATCGGCGACGTGCAGCTTAACCGCGGATGACGAGGCGAGCGTAATTGATTGCTCGCCGACTCTCACTTGAATGACGCCTACCGCCGGGCGATTGGCGGTGACCTTCGCGACCGCGCCAAGCGGCATGCCGACTTCCACCAAATACCGGAGAAACTCCGGCGACTGGTCGACCACTCGCACCAACTGAAAAGGCTTGTCGAGCGGCCAGTCGACCAAGGGAATTCCCACAGGGCCAGCGATTGTGCCGTCCGCCCGTGGAATGGGGTCTCCATGCGGATCGGTCTTGGGATGTCCCAAGAAAGCGTCGATGCGATCGATCAACAGGTCGCTGACCGCATGCTCCATGTTCTCCGCTTCGTCATGCACCTCATCCCAACTCAATCGCAACGTTTGCACCAAAAACAACTCGATCAAGCGATGACGCCGCAAGACTCGCAACGCCAGCATGCGACCGGCATCGGTCAACTGTACCCCTTCGTACGGCGTATAGACCGCAAGCCCTGAATCGCTGAGCGTCTTGAGCATGCTGGTCACCGTCCCGGGAGAAACGGCGAGCGCACTGGCGACCTTACCCGTCAACGCCGGATGGTTGTCGTTGTCGGCGCACAACTGGTAAATCGTCTTTACGTAATTCTCAATGGTCAAACTCGCCATGCGACTGCTCTGTCCCCCACGCCAAGGTTGCGGTCAAGTCTAAACGCTCATTGTAGCCCATTGCGAAGGGGGGGCAAATCGATGATTATTCTGTCATTGGTCATTGGTCATTGGTCATTGGTCATTGGTCATTGGTCATTGGTCATTGCGGGTGGGGGCGTCTTTGGCGCTTTTGGCTTGTTGGCAATTTAGGACTGGCGACTTTTCATGAGTCAGAATCTGAACGAGCTTGCTTGGCGCCGCTGCCAACCACTCATCGAATCCTCCGCGTTGCACCACGTCTCGGTGTCGCGACAAGAGGGGGGAGCACAGGTCATTGACTGCGGCGTTTTCGCCGCGGGCGGAATTGAAGCAGGCTTGGCGCTCGCCGAAGTTTGCCTCGCCGGACTTGGGCGAGTGGAGTTAGTGCCGGGACGAGCGGATGTGTGGGCCGGTCCAGGCATTTCCGTGCGGACCGATCATCCGATCGCGGCTTGCATGGCCTCGCAGTACGCTGGTTGGCAAGTGTCGGGTGAGAAGTTCTTTGCCATGGGGTCTGGCCCCATGCGAGCCGCTCGAGGACGCGAGGCGTTGTTCGACGACATCGGACATCGAGAGCGACCGACGGTTGCCGTTGGCGTGTTGGAGTCGGGGAAAATCCCACCCGCCTCGGTCTGCGAACATTTGGCCAGCGAATGCGGCGTCGACGAGGAACGGCTCACGTTGCTAGTCGCGCCCACTCGCAGCATCGCCGGTTCGATCCAAGTCGTCGCTCGCAGCGTTGAAACCGCCTTGCACAAGTTGCACACCTTGAAGTTCGATTTAGCACGAGTGGTCGGCGGTTGCGGATTTGCTCCCTTGCCCCCAGTCGCGGCGGATGACTTGCGTGGAATTGGTCGCACGAACGACGCGGTGCTCTACGGCGGCGAAGTGACGCTTTGGGTGCGTGGAGACGACGATTCCATCGAGGCCTTGGGGCCGCAAGTCCCCAGTTCTTCCTCGCGCGACTATGGGCGTCCGTTCATCGATACCTTCGAGCGTTATGGACGTGACTTCTACAAGATCGATCCCCTGCTCTTCAGCCCAGCCGTCGTGACTTTTGTCAATCTCGATACGGGGCGCTGCCTGCGTTACGGCGAGCCCAACTCGCCCGTGCTTGCTCAATCTTTCGCTGGTTAAAGCTTGCCGATGCGCTGCGCCGTACTTGCTTCGCCCGATAGTTGGTATCTCCGCGACTTAAAGCGAGCCGCCGCGGGCAAGCATGAAGTGGTCGCGATCGCATTCGACCGCATCGTGGGACGGCTGGCGAACGCCGAGTCTTTATCGTGTGAAGCGGAGCCCTGGAGTCAGTTCGACGCGGTGCTTGTGCGCACCATGCCCCCAGGGTCGCTCGAGCAAGTCGTGTTTCGCATGGACTCGCTCGCTCGCTACGAATCGACGGGCGGAGTCGTGGTTAATTCCGCGAAGGCGGTCGAGGCGGCGGTCGATAAATATCTGACGTCGGCCAAACTTCAAGCCGTGGGCTTACCGATCCCGCGCACGATCGTTTGCCAACACCCCGACGACGCGCTCGAGGCCTTCCATCAACTGGGCGGCGACATTGTGCTTAAACCATTGTTCGGAAGCGAAGGGCGAGGCATCACTCGACTGACCGATCCCGATTTGGCGCTGCGTGCTTTCAAAATGCTGGCGCAACTGGGCGCTGTGCTGTATTTGCAAGAGTTCATTTCCCACGAAGGGTACGACTTGCGTTTGCTGGTGATTGGCGACGAAACGTTTGGCATGCGTCGTCGCAATGCACTCGATTGGCGTACGAACGTTAGCCGCGGAGCAGTCGGGGAAGCTTTCCAACCTGATGACGCTTTGATTGAGATGGCCAGGCGAGCGGCTGATGCAGTCGGCGCGACTGTCGCGGGTGTCGATCTGTTGCCGAGCCGCGATGGTCGTTTGTTGGCGATCGAAGTGAACGCGGTCCCGGGATGGAAAGCACTCGCGAACGCCACGGGCATCGACATCGCGGAACGAGTGTGGAGGTACGTTGAACGGCGAGTGAGCGGCGCCGTAGGAGTTGGTCATGCATGAAGAGATGCGCGGGAACAGTGGGCCGCACAGTGGGTCGAAGATTGTGAATGTAGGCCTGCGTCTGACCGAGATGGCTCGCGAGCGACCCAATCAAGTCGCCGTGGTTCAACCGCTGAAGCATGATGCTCAAGGAAAACGTGCGTATCGCTCGCTCTCCTTCCGCGAGCTTGACGACGACAGTCTGCGCATCGCGGCCGGTTTGCACCAATACGGGGTTCGACCTGGCATGCGACTCGTGTTGTTGGTTCGACCCAGCATCGATTTCATCTCGTTGGTCTTCGCCCTGTTCAAGGCAGGCGTCGTTACGGTGTTGGTCGATCCAGGTCTTGGCAAACGCAACATGCTGCAGTGTCTGGAAGAAGTTCGACCAGATGGCTTCGTGGCCATCCCGCTGGCGCATGCCGTGCGTACTCTGATGAAGCATCGCTTTCCCAACTCGCGGTTCAACGTTACCGTCGGCAAACGCTGGTTCTGGGGAGGCAAGACGCTCGATCAGATCCGTGCGGATGCCTGCGCCGATTATCAGCCTGCCGCGACCACGGTCGACGATCCCGCGGCGATTATCTTTACCACGGGCAGCACGGGTCCTTCCAAAGGAGTGCTCTACCGACACGGCAACTTCTCGCGACAAGTCGACGAGATTCGCGATGCGTACGACATCGAGCCCGGTGAAGTCGATCTTCCGGGATTCCCTCTGTTCGCATTGTTCAATGCCGCCATGGGAGTCACCACGGTGATTCCCGACATGGATTTCACTCGACCCGCCCAAGCCAATCCAGAGTATATTCTCGAAGCGGCTCGCGATTGGAATGTCACTCAAGCGTTTGGCTCGCCCGCGCTCTGGAATACGGTGGGGAAGTACTGCGAGTCGACAGGGGCGACGATGCCCACTTTAAAACGAGTGCTATCGGCAGGCGCGCCTGTCCCGCCGCACGTCCTGCGTCGAATGAAGCAAGCCATTCATCCCGAGGGACGAATCCACACGCCCTACGGTGCGACCGAGGCGCTGCCAGTGGCGACAACCTCCGACGAGGCAGTGTTGGGTGAAACCGCGGCCAAGACCGCTCGCGGCGCTGGCACCTGTGTCGGCTATCCGTTTCCCGGCATCGAATGGAAAGTCATTCGCATCGACGATGGTCCGCTGCCGTCGATCGAGGAAATCGAGGAACTGCCACGCGGCGAAATCGGCGAACTTATGGTGCGCGGTCCCGTCGTTACGCGTGAGTATGTAACTCGAGTGGACGCGAATCCGCTCCATAAAGTGCAGGATGGAGATCGCTTCTGGCATCGCATGGGAGATGTCGGATATCTCGACGAATCAGGTCGGTTTTGGTACTGCGGTCGTAAATCGCATCGAGTGCGAGCGGCCGCGGGGACGCTTTATACCGATCCCTGCGAGGCTGTGTTCAATCAGCATCCTCGAGTCTACCGATCAGCGTTGGTTGGAGTCGGGACTCCGCCGAATCAACGCCCTGTGATCATCGTCGAGACATGGCCCGACCAGCCGTGTCGCACACCCGAGGAACAAAAACAACTGGTGCTGGAACTGCTGGAAACCGGCAGCTCTCATCCGATGACCGCGGGTATCCTCGACATCCTGATTCATCCGTCACTGCCCGTGGATATTCGACACAACGCGAAAATCTTCCGCGAAAAGCTAGCAGTCTGGGCCGCACAGCAGTTGACCAAACCGACCAAGAAAAGCCCACAGCCGTAGGACTCGTGTTCGAATCGCAGTACCGTGTAGGTTGGGATTGCTGGACGATCCAAGCATTCTCAATGCTTCTCAATCGCGCTGGGAGTCGTTGTCATGCGTATCGCGTTGCCGCCATTCTTTCGAGTCGTAATGTTCACCGTCCTAGGCGCCGTTTTGACGCTGACGGGCGTGACGAACGCTGAGGAGTCGCGTCGCCCGAATCTTGTCGTCTTTCTCGCGGACGACCAAGGTTGGGGAGACTTGAGTGTGCATGGCAATCGCAATCTCGCGACCCCCCATATCGACTCGCTGGCGCGCGACGGCGTTTCACTCGACCGCTTCTACGTTTGTCCCGTGTGCGCTCCGACTCGCGCCGAGTTCTTCACGGGCCGATACCATCCTCGCACAGGAGTTCGCGGAGTTTCCACGGGCCAAGAACGATTGAATCTGGACGAGCGCACGATCGGTGATACGTTCCTCGCGGCAGGCTATGCGACGGGCGCCTTTGGAAAATGGCACAACGGTAGCCAATGGCCCTACCATCCCAACGCTCGCGGCTTTACCGAGTACTACGGATTCACCTCGGGGCATTGGGGCGAGTACTACGATGCGCCGCTGGAACGAAACGGACAGTCGGTGCGCGGAGAAGGATATATCGCGGACGACTTTACCACGAAAGCGATCGACTTCATGCGTCGACACCGCGATAGACCCTTCTTTTGCTACCTCCCCTTCAATACGCCTCACTCTCCGTTCTGTGTCCCCGAGTCGTACTGGAGTCGTTTTCGCGACAAGAAGATCGAGCAACTCGGTCCCGACGGTGATCGCGAAACGCTTGACGTTACTCGCGCTGCGCTGGCAATGGTCGAGAATCTCGATGCGAATGTTGGACGAGTGCTCGAGCAGCTCCAACAATGGGGACTCGCGGAGAATACCATCGTCGTCTATTTCTCGGACAACGGTCCCAATAGCGCTCGCTGGAATGGCGACATGAAGGGCCGCAAAGGATCGGTGGACGAAGGTGGCGTGCGAGCGCCTTGCTTCATTCGCTGGCCAGGGAAGTTGCCTTCTGGCAAACGAGTGGAACCGATTTGCGGCGCGATAGACCTCCTCCCAACTCTCGCTTCACTCGCCGGCATCCCGCGAGTGGGCGATAAGCCATTGGATGGAGTCGACCTCGCGCCGTTGCTACGAGGGCAAGCGAATACATGGCCGGAACGCTCGCTGTTCTCCCATTTTGGCGGTCGAGTGAGCGTGCGTACCGATCGTTATCGACTCGATCAACGCGGCGCATTGTTCGACATGCGAACTGACCCGAGTCAGAAACGAGACATCTCGAAGGAACAACCCGACGTTCAGCAGCGACTCGCCGCCGAAGTCGCTCGCTGGCGGACCGAGACGCTCGCAGGCATCACAGACGCCGACAATCGCCCGTTCCCTGTGGGATTCGCCGAACGTCCCTTGACCAATTTACCGGCTCGCGACGGCGTCCCATCCGGGCAAGTAAAACGCAGCGCCCCAGCGCCCAATTGCTCTTACTTCGTCCATTGGAAGAGTCTCGAAGATCGACTCACCTGGGACATCGAAGTGCATACGGCCGGCGAATACGAGGTGACGATTCAGTACACCTGCTCGGAACGCGATGTCGGTTCCAAGATTGAACTCGCGTTCCAAGACGCGAAGCTGGTGGGGCAAGTCTCGCCTGCCTGGGATCCACCCCTGATCCGCGATCAAGACGTCATTCCACGTCCTTCCGCGGAATCGATCATGAAACCGTTTAGACCACTAAGATTAGGCGTCCTAAAGCTACCCGCCGCCCGCGGCCCACTAACCATGCGAGCGCTAGAAATCCCCGGCGACCAAGTGATGGAAGTGCGAGCAGTTGAACTAAAGCTAATGCGGCCGTGAAAGTGGGTCATTAGTCATTAGTCATTAGTCATTAGTTGTTAGTTGTTAGTTGTTAGTTGTTGAGCGTGCGGGTGTTTGGATGACAGGTTACCTACAACCTAAAACCAGTGACGAATGACGAATGACGAATGACCAATGACCAATGACCAATGACCAATGACCAATGACCAATGACCAATGACCAACTGTCACTTTTGCCGCGAGTATTTCTGCTGATACTTGCGCCATAGCGTCTTATGGCGATCGTTCAGTGATACTTCGCGGCCTTGGACGTAGGCTCGTTCGATTTGCGTGGGGGTTTCGAGCGGGTCGCCAGTGGTGACGATCAGCGTGGCGTCTTTCTTGACGTCGAGCGTGCCGAGTTGGTCGGACACTCCGAGGATTTCGGCGGGGTAGAGCGTGATCGCTTTCAAGGCTTCTTCGGCGGATAGGCCGTAAGCTACGGCGTTCGCGGCTTGGTACGGTAAGTTGCGAGCGTTCGATGCGCCGTGCCCCTTGGCGGACGCGATGCAGTACTTGATGCCCGCCGCTCGAAGTCGCTCGGGGACCGTGTATGCCGCGTCATAGTCGTCCGATCGGCGTAGAGGCAACCGATAAGTGCCCGCCACAATCACCGGGATTTGGTACTGCTTCAGCAGGTCGGCGCACTGAGGCGAGTCGTAACCACCGTGCAGGATCATGCGGAGCTTATACTGGCGAGCGAACGCGACGGCGGCTTGAATTTGTTGGGTTTCGTCGGCGTGAATGATCACAGGGAGCGAGCCATCAAGCACTGGTCGAAGCGACTCCCAACGCTGATCGACCGGATGTTGATCGGGCGCCGCGGACCGGGCCTTTGCGTACGTCACCGCTTGTTCAAATGTTCGGCGTAATTGCTCGAGCGCTTTGTCGCGAGCATCCGTCTGTTCTCGCGATGGCGCGGTGTAGAACAAGTCGCCCACGGGGCTCATCGACGGCCAGCGAATATGCAGGGCGACATCGGAGCGGAGAGTTAAATCCTCCCAGGTCCAACCGTCCAATTGCAGGAGGACCGAACGGCCAGAGAGCAACCCGCCGCTGGGGCCTGTTAACGCGACCAAGACGCCGTTGCTGCGAGTGGTGGGGATGATCTCGCTATCGGGATTCACGGCCACTTGAGCTCGCGAGTTGGGATTGATCTCACCCGTCTCGACATCGTCCTTGGTGGCGCGAATCGAGTTGATTTCGACGAGTCCCACGTTGTTGTAGCCATCGATCAGGCCGGGATAAACATGTTTGCCGCGGATGTCGATTTTGATGCAGCCCGCGGGTAGTTCCACGTGCTGTCCCACCGCGGCAATTTTGCCGTCAACGAAGAGGATCGTTCCGTCAGGGATTGTCGGACGACTGACGGGATGGATTTCGCCGCCGACAAGTGCGATGGGCTTCGTCTGCGGCGCGCCAGGGACCTCGGGATTCGCCCGCAGTGCGGTCTCGCGAAGAAGGATGCAGTGCAGGCAGACGAGAGCGATTAGGTAAAAACGTCGCGACATACGCGAAGGTCCTTCAGTGATCGTGCGAAAGGTGAAAGGTATCCACTGAGTTACTGGGCCGAGCCACTCGCGCCACAGTACTCATCGTGTCGCGGCCAAAGGTCTCGTTCGAGAACATAAGATTCGCCAGGTTCACGCATCGATTCGCCCGAGGCGAGAATCTTCTGGACCAATTTCGCTCGAATCACCGACGCTCGCTTACGCAACGCCTTGTCCTCTTCACGGTCAAAGTACTTGCGGCCATCCACCCAAGTCTGTTCGCAGCGAGCCATCGTGGAGAGTGGAGAACCGGACCAGACGACCAAGTCCGCGTGTTTTCCAGCCTCCAGCGATCCGACCAGCTTGTCTACTCGCAGTTGTATGGCTGGGTTGAGCGTGACGAACTTGAGCGCCTCGACCGGTGGCACGCCGCCATATTTGACAGCCTTGGCCGCTTCGTGGTTCAGGTGTCGAGCCAATTCGCGGTCATCCGAGTTGAACGAGACAACGACGCCCGCGTCTCGCATCAAGGCGCCGTTGAATGGAATGGCGTCGATCACTTCGAACTTGTACGCCCACCAGTCGGCAAACGACGAACCGCCCGCCCCGTGTTTGCGGATGGCATCCGCCACCTTGTAGCCTTCCAAAATGTGCTGCAGCGTCTGCACCTTGACGTTGAAGCCCTCGAGCGCGCGGAGCAAGGCGAGGATCTCGTCTTGTCGATAACTGTGACAGTGGATCCAACGACGCTCTTCCATGATTTCGACGATAGCGTCCAACTCGAGATCACGACGAGGCGGGAGACCCTCGCGAGTGCGAGCCCATTGAGCGTGGGCAGCTTGGTATTCGCGCGCGGCTTGGAAGGTGTCGCGAAGCACTTCGGCGACGCCCATTCGTGACTGAGGATAACGTCCTGAGTTACGATCCCAATTGCTTTGCTTGACGTTCTCGCCCAAAGCAAACTTGATCGTGGGAGGCGCCTCGCGGAACTTGATTTCCTCGGGCAAGCCTCCCCACCGCAGCTTGATCACTTGGCTCTGGCCGCCAATAGTGTTGGCCGATCCGTGCAGAATATGGGACGACGTAACTCCGCCGGCCAGCTGGCGGTAGATGTTCACATCGGTCGCGTCAATGAAATCGCCCACTCGAACTTCCGAGGTAACCGACTGCGTCGCTTCGTTGATTCCGCCATCGGTGGCCATATGCGAGTGGCAATCGATAATCCCTGGCGAGAGATGTCCGCCTCGACAGTCGATCACTTGCGCACCCGCGGGTACGGGCAACTCGCGTCCGACCGCTTCGATCTTTCCTTCGCGGACCACAATCATGCCGTTTTCGATGACGCCCGCGGGGCCGCACGTCCACACGGTCGCGTTCTTGAATACGACGACTTTCGGCTGCTCCGGCGGTTGTTCGCGACCGAAGGCGCCGAGCGGATAGACCACGGGGAACGACGCGAGCTCAACTGGTTTTTCTTGTTTCGCTTCGACGGGTTTCGTCGAGTTATCGCCCGCTTTCTCGGCCGTGCCTTTCGACTCGTTGGGAACTTCGGGGCTGGCGGGTCGATCCACGCGTTGGGCCGTGAAGCGACTCGAAGATCCATCGCTCCAAACCAACTCGCCGGTCAGGATGAGTTGATCGTTTGTCGAGTGGGTGGCGATGGCTGAGAGTTGACCCTTGCCTGGCGAACCAAGCTTCTCGGAATCGAACAGCGCAGCCAACCGAGCATCTCGTACGGAAAACTGCTGGAGAGGCGCCTTGGGAGGCGCCGGTTTCTCGGCAGGTTTCGTGTTCGATGCCTCCGCCGTTGCTGACTCCTTAGGTTTTTCCGCCGGTTTTTCGCTGGGCTTCTCCGCGGGTTTCTCAACCGGTTTTTCCGTCGGTTTCTCCGAGCTCGTCTCGGCTTTTTCCGCGGCTGCCTTCTTCTTATTCTTCTTGCCTTTCTTCTTCGGCTTTTCCGTGGCAGGGGGAGCGTCGGTGGTGGTCGGCTTGGGCTCGGGAGTTGCGGGAACTTCCCAGGTGAGTTCCCCCTCCCAGTCATCTTTCTTGCGACGAATCTCGAGCGTGATCGAGTCGGTAGGCGCTGGGCCTCGCTGAGCGAGCTTGAGCGACCAAGTTCCCTTCACGTCGATCGCGGGCTGGCGCTTGATCTCGTAGCGACGTCCCAAAACCCACGTCTCGGTGACTTGAGCATTCTTGTTCGTGAAGAGATCCGCGTCGGCGACCACGAGATTTGCGACCCGCCCTGCCTCAATCGTGCCGACTCGGTCGCTCACGCCAAACAACTCGGCGGGAATCGTGGTGAGTGCCGCGAGAGCTTGGCGAGCTGATAGACCTCGCTCAACTGATTTGCGGACGGCGGCGAGAAAGTCACGGGGCTCTTTCAGCCCCTGTGCCGTAAAGGCAAACTTGACGCCCGCTCGCGCTAATCGAGCGGGATTCTCGGGAGCGATGTCCCAATGCATCAGATCTTCAATCGCGACGTTGGCGGCCGACTCTGGCGTGCCGACGTGGGGTGGCCGAGGGAAATCGAGTGGCAGGATGAAGGGGCGATCGAGTGCGCGAATTGCTTCCAGTTGACGATACTCCCGGCCCGATCCACAAATCGCCAACCGCAAGTTGAACTCGCGGGCATACTGATCCGCTCGCAACGCGAACTGCTCGTCCGACGAATCGGCGATGACAAGCTCGCCCTGAGCGATAAGGGCCTGGAGGGCGGCAAGTGCATCGTTGCGTTCGGGCGCGGGGAGCGAAGCTTGCGTTCGATGAGCCTGCCACGCTTCGCCATACCACTGGGCATCGAGCATGGCTTGGCGAGCGAGGGCGACGGCGCCCATGGGACTGCCGGGGAAACCGGATCGACGTGAGCCTCGCGACAGGGTGAGTCGCAGGTGGTGGGCGACTTGCGGACGCAGTGTTGCTCGTTCCAGTGGATCCTCGCCAGTCGCAACCAGGGTACTCATTCCCTTGTAGATCCCCGCTGTCGGCGCGACCAACTCGGCTGTGATCCCTTGGGATCGAAGCTTCTCCTGCAGACCCGCGTCTCGCTTCAGGTAGTCGACGATATGAAGCTGAGGCGTAATCAGGTGGCTCCAATGCGGAGCTCCCGAACGAAGCTCGTCGGGTGAAGCGACCTCTGAGTACGCATTGATGAAGCCGGCGTAGATTGTCTTACCTGACACGTCCCAGACGCGAGCGTCCGGTGGAACGGCTAATTTCGCGCCCACGGAGGTGATGACGCCGTCACGCACCAGAATGGTCGCATTTTCGATCGACTCGCCAGGCGAAGTGACTACCTTTGCGCCGACCAGAGCATGCAAGGAGGGATTGTGCTCGCGGAGTCCGTCGAGAGGACGAGTGGAATCGGGCGGAGCAGCCGTCGCCATTCCCGCTGCCAGCAACGTTGCCGACACGAAGGTAAGCAGACGCCAAACCTGGGCGGCGCTATTGATCGTTTTTGAATCCAGGTAACCGCTAGCGTGGCAGCTCAATAGACCCATTCCGCGCATGGAATCCTCGTTGGATCAAAGGGACTCTGGCCCAGGAAGTCCCGCAACCGGGACCTTCTGGCCAATCAGCCACTCTAACCCAAAGACTGCCTGATTCCAGTGCCTTAAGCGGCTCGCGGGAAACGGAGAGTTTCCGGGGCTGTCTCGAAGTTCACTCGTTCCCGCACCGCATAGCTCGGTTTGGCGGGATCTGAGTAGTAGATTCGGGCGTTCACCTCACCCAAGAGCCCGAGACTGAAAAACTGGATGCCGACGAACATCGACATGGCGGTTAGCAGAAAGAGCGGATTGCCCGTCATATCGACGCCGCCCACCACCTTCATCGCGAGTGTGGCGAATCCCGACACCATCATTAACGCGCAAGCCGCGAGCCCCGCCATTCCAAACAGTTTCATGGGGCTGGCGAAATACCGTAGCAAGTAGGTGACCGTCATCAGGTCGAGCACGACGCGAAATGTCCGTGAAATGCCGTACTTTGTCTGCCCGAAGCGTCGTGGGTGGTGTCGAGTGACCACTTCTACGCACCGAGCTCCCCGTTGATGGGCCAAAATGGGAATGAAACGGTGCATCTCGCCGTAAAGTTCAAGTTCCTGGGCGATCTCACGTCGAATCGCCTTGAGTGTGCACCCCAAGTCGTGGATCGGGAAACGAGTGACCTTGGAAATCAGCCAATTGGCCATCTTCGAGGGAATCTTGCGATTGACTAATGCGTCCTGTCGTTCCTTGCGCCAGCCATGCACTAAGTCGTATCCCTCGGCCAACTTCTCGACCATCATGGGAATGTCGATCGGGTCGTTTTGCTGGTCGCCATCCATGGTCACCACGACATCCATGGTCGCGTGCTGAATCCCCGCATGCATGGCGGCAGTCTGGCCGTAATTGCGGCGGAAGAGCACCAGTTTGACCCGAGCATCCTCGGCCGCTAACGCTCGCAGTTCGTCCGTCGAGCCGTCTCGCGACCCATCATCGACAAAGACGATTTCGTAAGGATGTCCGTACGCAACAAGAGTTTGCGTCAAGTTATCCCAGAGCGGGCGGATGTTCTGTTTTTCGTTGTAAACCGGCACAACCACAGAAATACTGAGCATCGCAGATTCCCTCCCGCCCTCTGATCTCATCCTTGAGTGTCGCGGAGCATAGGCGAAGACGGGGCCCAGCGACAAGGCGGATTTAGACCGAAGCCGAGCTTTGGGCCGTACAGCGTTTGGGGTGTTCTGCTTCCTGTACGACGGACTTCTAGTCCGTCGCTGGGCGAGCACCAACGACCGCCCAGACTTTGTGAGTGGCGATTTACGCAGACCAGTCATTTGCCCCACGTTCACTAACCCGCCCAAACCCGCACTCACACCCACCCCCAGAAAACCAGACAGTCTGAGACCGCCTCGACTTAGCATTCCCCCAGACTGTCTGAAGCCCAAACCAGACAGTCTGAACCATTTGCCAGACTGTCTGGGGCCAAGAACCAGACGGTCTGGCGCGAAATCCAGACTGTCTGGATTGAGATGCAGGAAGTCTGGAGCCGTCGAGCCGTCTTGATCCAGACAGTCTGGACGCGAAAGTCAGACCGTCTGGGGACTTTTCCCATCCCACCCCATGGGCGGAACATAACTGAGCGGGCCACATCAAATGCGTTAATTGCGACAAATGCAAAAAACGCGTCGACCGGGGCGTTTGGGTGATTTTGTGGCAAGGCGAGTCGGGGCGAGATCGACTCGGTGAAACGCCTGGGATAATCGGCGTTTGATGTTCTGGCACCGCCATGAAAGAAGCGGCGAGGCAAAATGGAGATCGGAGGTGATTTGGCCCGTTTTGTACGATCGGTGCCGACTGACTAGAAGTCCGTCTTACGCTTGTAGCCCGCTCACATCGTGAGCGGAAAGCTGCGTCGCCTGCGTGCGCCCATCGCCGTCAGCCAATTCGCGTACGCCAACCGATGGAGACGCTGCAATCGCCGCTGGAACGACAGGATCGACGGACTAGAAGTCCGTCGTACACGAGCCAACCGACGGACTAGAAGTCGTCGTACATAACTCCAGCGACGGACTGGATGTCCGTCGTACGCAGATGGCACAGTACCTGCGTCCTGGGTCAGCCATGGTGCGTCAATCGCTATTCAGTCTAGCGAGTCCCCGAAGGGCGGTCGGCAACCATGCTTGCCATTCTTTGCACGACCTCCTTCATGGTGGCGGCGTCGGCGCCGGTTACAAATGGACCGTCGACCACCACCCGGGGCGTCTGCCGGCGGTCTTGGCTGGCGAAACCTGAATTCACTAGGCCGCCGGGTGTGCTTGCAAGCGAGCGACCTTGAAGGAAATCGAATTCGGCAAGCGTGTTGACCCCTGCTCCGATCGCGGCAATTGGACGACCATGCTGACTCCACTCCAACACCACGCGGCGAAGCGAAGATCGATCGTCTGTAACCGTACCGCGCGCCGCGTCGGAACCACTCGTCGAAAGCGGTGAACTCGAGACGTTGTTCGGCGACTCACCCAGCACAAGGAGGGCGGCGTAGTCATCGATCCTCGCTTGTTGGATTGGCACTCGCACGAGCACGCCTTCACTCGATTCATTGCTGTGTAAAGACCTGATTGCACCCGTAATCGTCGACGTCACCTCGCAATCGCCGAAAAAGTAGCGAGTTGCTTTTCTCGCCAATTCCAGTTCATAGGCCGAGTAACCCGCGGACGGTACGAAAATCAGTACGCGCGACATTCGCGACCGCTCGTCGAGCGTCGCTGAAGCGGACAGGGAGTCTTGATGCAGCGGCGCGGGGGCGACATTGCTGACCAAAGGCGCCGACGAACGATCGTTGTTCCACGTCAAGCCACCGATCAAAAGGAGGGCCGATACGACTGCGAAAACCGCCATGCCAATGAACAACCGAGCGCGTGCGACAACGGCTTCGTTTACAAAACGCACGACACGATCGCTAACGCTACCTGAGTCAATCGCTTCGGTGACGCCCTGACTCCACGGTGGCATTAACGCGACAGTCGGAGTCGCTTGCCATTCGGGGAACGTCGGCATTTGCCCGGCGTCGCTGACGACCGTCGTTCCTCCCGATGTGCCCGCACCACTCGACCTACAAAACGGCGTCAAGGCGTCGGCGACCTGTTGGGGAGACGCGAATCGCTCGTCGGGGGGCTTTGCCATCATGCGTTCAATGACGCGGATGAGGCCCGTCGGAATATCGGGACGGACGAGGGAAAGGTCGAGTGGATGATGGTCGAGATGCGCCAGCAATTTGTCAGCGACCGTGCCATGCGGAAACGGCGAATGACCGGCCAGCATGAAGTAGAGCGTGCCACCGAGCGCGTAGATGTCCGAACGGATATCGGCATCCCGCGCGCTTCGGATTTGCTCGGGAGCCATATAGTCCGGAGTCCCCAGGGTGGCGCCGTCGCGAGTGAGATCTCCGCCTTGCGCCGCGACATCCAACGTTTCGTCGGTTCCCAACGGTGATTCACGTTCTCGCACGAGCCGAGCAAGACCGAAGTCCAGAATCTTCACTCGGCCATCTTTCGTCAGCATCAAATTCTGCGGCTTGATATCACGATGCGCCATCCCTCGTTGATGGGCGTGTTGCAAGCCCAACGCTACTTGCCGAGTGAACTGGCAAGCGTGCTTCACCGGCATCGGCCCAGCTTTCTCAACCTGCCTCGCCACACTGATTCCGTCGACATACTCCATGACCAGGATATGCAAATCTCCGGCCTGGTCAGCGTCATGGGCGGTCACGATATTTGGATGAGACAATCGTGCAGCCGCTTTGACCTCGAGTCGGAATCGCTCGAGAGCATTCGCGTTACGGAGCAGCCGTCGGTTGATCACTTTCAAGGCAACAAGACGCTCCATGAAACGATGCTCGGCCTTATAAACTACCCCCATGCCTCCCGCGCCCACCTGTTTGATAATGCGATAGCGAGGGTGATCTCGCAGTTCCGCCGGGATGGGCGATGTAATCGTGGGCGACGAGGGAGCGGCCGATCCTAATGGTGGAAGATCTTGCAACACCGCCGCACCACTCTCCTGCTTCAGACTCGCGACCAACGAATCATCAGGCGCAGTCCGCAAAACGGCGCAGCAGCGATCACACGCCTCGACATGCCGCTCGACTTCGTCGTGGCCAGCGGCGTCGAGTTCACCCAGCGCAAAACGACGCAGAATCTCATCTGTGGGATGTTCCGAAGTGTTCAACACGCTCGGTTCTCGTCGCGAGGTTTGGCCGCCGGTTGCATTCATGGAAACTAATCCAGTAGATCTTTAGCTTCTTGACGAAGTCGAGCAAGCACGCGTGATTTGGCGATGAACACGGCGTTCACTGTCATCTCTAATTCGGCGGCGACCTCGTCGGGCGATCGTCCTTCCAGCGTAACGCCTGCAAACGCTCGCCAAGTGTTCTCTTGAAACGAGGGACGCAACGACTCAAGTAACCGCCGCGTGACGATGCGATCATGTTCCACGTCCCATTCGCGACTCAGCCCACTCATCGGATCGGCGAGTTGATCGAGCACGGCCTGGAAATCGCTATTTCCGGTGGGCTGTGGACGAACTCGATTCGCTCGCCAAAAGTCGCGCAGGCAGTTGACGGTGATCGACCGCAGCCATCCGCGAAACGCGCCTGAGTGCGGCTGTCGCTGGAACTCGGGTAATCTCCGTACGACGACCAGCAGGACTTCTTGCACTAAGTCGTCCAATTCCCCCACTGGCAGCGAGTGGCGACGCAACCAGTGGGAGATGAGCGGCGAGTAGAGTTCAACCAGCCGCCGCCAATTCGTTTCGTCGGGGCGATCCCGCAGGATTTCTAGTAAACTCGCAGAAGTTTCGGCCATGGGAGCCATCATCCCTCGCCCCTAGAGGCCGGTCAATTGCGAATCAGGTGGACCACCCGCCTGCTCGCCCTGCTCTGCTCGAAACCACTCATCAAATCCGCCGCCGCAATCGTCGAGTGAACTCCACGTTGTCGAGGCCGTTGATCTGCCCGTCCGCGTTATGATCGAAATAATCGACATAACCGCTCTGGCCGCGACGCTTTCCCATCGACGCGAAGAATCGCCAAGCATCGATCGTGTCGACGTCGCGATCTCCATCGCTGTCGCCAAACAGTCTAAAGAAGGCATCCTGACGGTCGCCGCCCGCTAGCCCGTCCGCATTGCCGTCGAGCGCGAGTCCCAGAGTTCGATCGTGTATCCGAGAGCTCAAGATGGTCAGCCGGTAATTGCCATCCGCCAGTGAGCCGCTACGCTCGACTAGTTCTCCGGAGAAGGACAACGTCAACGACGAGTACAGCCCCGGCGAGTAACCGCTGAGGGTGACGAGCCGTCCATCATTGCGAGTGAGTATGAATGCACCCGCATCAACCATAACAGGTTGGTCAAAATTCACGGTTACTCGTCGCACCATCGATCGTTGGTTGCCGCCGTTGTCGATGACGACGCTGGCGACTCGTGCCGGAGCGACCACTGTAACGGGAATTTCGTCGGTGTCCTGCTTGGCGCCGCCCGAGCCCATATGCCCTTGGTCATCCGTCGTCACTTGCAAGACGACGGTCCCGCGAGTCGTTAGGCTCGAGGTAAACGTAAGTCCCTCGAGTGCCGCGTTGATCGCGGGCAAACTTCCGACAATCTCGACGCTTGCCGTACCATCACCCATCACCGAGTCGAGTGCTTGGGTGGTGGAGAGTCGCAAAACGCCGCCTGTTCCGGACACGGTGACTCGAAGCGGCGAGTCGCCGGCATCGGCGTCTGCAACCTGAATAGCGTTTCTGTGAGCGGCCGCAAAGGTCAGGGAAGTTCCGGCGGCGACCACTTGCTCGCCAGGAACGGTGTTGACGGGCGCTAGATTCTCGGCAGGTGGCGGCGGTGGCGGCTCTTCGCTATGGATCGCATCGACTAAGGCCCGATACTTGTGGGCGTCACTCAACGGTTGGTCTTGATACAGCAAGTGACTCGCGTCCGCGAACGGAGAAGTGTCGGTATACACGTAGGCGTTGAACAGATCGACGCCAATGTCATTCACGCCCTCGATCAATTGGGTATAGAGATCGTACATGCGAGGGTCGCGCGATGTTGCTCGGAAGACTTGTTCATACGGTCGTCCCGCGCCGGGCAACAAGACGCCTCCTTCATAAACCAGCATCTGGATGTCTCGCCCCAGCGCCGTCGAATACTCGTTGGCGAGCGCTTGATGCTGCTGGAGAAAGTTGAGCGTTTGCGGGAGTGCGACGTCGAACAGGGCGGCGACAACCTGATCGGTGGTCGTCGATGCGTTGAACTGTTCCAACTGGGGACGAGCAAAGGTAACGTAACTATCGCTGGCGATCGCGTCGAAATGGCCCTGCATGTTTTGAGCAATCTGTCGAGCAACCCATGGGTTGGCCGCTTGACCCGAGACCACTCGCACAAGCCTGTCCGTCTGCCCGGCAAAGACCTCGCTCCAGATATCAAAGTCGCGTCGCGCCTCCTGGGCGACGATGCGATAGAACGTCGGCCAGAAATTGGGATCAGTCGTCGGCAGACCTACCTGATCGCGGACCCAGACATGCGACTCGAAGCCCGGTGAGAAGTTCCACACCTCGTTGGACCACTCGATGTAGACCTTGAGGTCTGGATCGAGTTGATCACGCACCATGGTCGCGAAATTTCGGATGTAGTCGTCGTTCGCAAGGTAGGGCATCGCGAACCAAGCGTTCGACTGAAGTTGGTTCGCCAACTCGACGCGATACTCGATTGCCAACCCATTCTGAAAGTCGGCTGCGAACGTTGACTGGCGAGCGGCATCGACCGTCTTGCGATCCGACCATTGAACTTCGTCGGTCGAGTTGCCGGCTTCGGCTTGCAAGAAGCGAATCGTATGGAAAGGATCGAGTCGCTCGGTAAAGAGTGGATGAAATGGCGAGTACGATGCGCCAGGCGTCCAGTCTTGTCCGGCGAAACTCTGGCCCTGAAAGTCAGGCATCCAAACATGGATATCGCGGACTGGGTTGGCCGGACTAAGCGAGTCGAGACGCAGCGAGATTCCCGCGCGAGTGGGGGAAACATCAAGTAGCGCGTAGTGAGTGCCGTCGGCCATGTCGCCGCGAGCGGTCACGCGAGCATCACCACCGAAGGTTAGAGTGCCCGTCCCTCTCCACTCGGCTCGATAAACGCCCGCCGGGTAATGACCATCGATCGCGGTGAACATCCCCGAGCCCAGTCGCTGTTGCATCAACTGGCCCTGTTCATTCCACCACTCGGACAACGAAGTAGGCCAGCCCTGTGCGTCGACCTGGATCGCGGTCCCTTGAGGCGATTGACTCATCGCCCCAGTCGCCGTGTTATACGAATAACTGACCCAGCTACGTGAACTCTGGAACGCGTCGGTAAACACCCAGGCAGGACTGTAGTCGGCAATGCGGTCAATGTTCATGCCGATCGCCGTCGCCATTACCTCGCGGGCCTCGAGACGTTCCAGCGAAATCGCGCCGCTAGGGCGAAATGTCCTGCTGGCTCGTGATCGAGCGGCGCTGCGCACTCGTCGATCTTGGCGACGTCGACTCCCCTGTCGTGTGAGTTGAGTGAGTGAATCTTGGATGTGGGCGACGAACTTGCGTAACGATGACATTGGCAGAACTCCTCGAAAAGAAAAGGTAAGCGTCTCGCGGGACGCCGGTGCGCAGTGCGGTCGTCGAGGGACGGCGGACCGCCGCGTGGAGAAAAGGAATCGCGAAGTCTCCGCACATCGCGATCGGTGACGCAGGGGAGAACGAAGACTGTTCGAGTTGCGTGATCGTGCAACTCGAGGGCTGGTGCGATGACGACTCAACGTCGCTTTGCCCAACCCACAAGCATCAAGGTTGACGCCGTAAAATCATGTAGTAGTTGCCTCGGCCAGTTTCATGTTCGGTGGGGCGAGCACCATTGCGATTGTTGACGCTCCAGTGCAGCGTGTCGCCTTCCAGGCGAAAGATCCCAAGGTATTCGCGTCCGGCATGTTGACCGGTGGTCGCGACGGCATCGAGTGTGCCGGAGTCGCCCGAACCGGCGATAGTGAACTCGCCATCGCCCAGTCCTTGCGGCGCTCGTTGTGTGCCGATCTCGCGTCCGAACATGCGATTCCCCTCCACTCGCAACTCCATTTGCATATGGCCGCCGTCGGGGTTTTCGCCACGACCATCCACGACCCAGCCTCGCCAAGTGCCCGCGAGCCGCGACTGCAAGGGACCAGAGAGGGTGACGGGGCGATCTGGACGAGTGTTTCGTGAGCGAGTGGCAGGGGCTGCGGAAGGACGGGCATCACGTGAGGGATTGGATGCGGCAGGTTGGTTAGCGGTGGCCCCAGGGGCAGTGCGTTGAGTTTGGCGACGATGAAGGTCCACGACCCGACGAATATCTTCGAGATTCAGCGAGTCGTTGGCGTTCTTGCCGGCCATCTCCAGCATGCGCCGCACGAACTGCTGGGCGCCTGGACCTCCCTCGGCGACGGTCACTTTGCCGTCGCCATCGACGTCAAACTGTCGCAACAGGTCCGCGGGGTCAGGACCGCTCGACTGGGCAACCGTAAGTCGACTCATTGCTGAGTTGGCGAGTAGCAGGCCGCCGTAGATGGTTGCGAGCCATAGAACTCGACCGATGTTGGTACTACGGAAACTGGCCATGACGCTTCTCCTCGCAGAAGACATGTAACTGCGACAATCGCAGACACCTCAGGAGAGAAATGGCAGTTTTTGGGCAGACCTTTCACGCGATTCAAAAAAAATCGCCAGAAGTCTCCCGGAGCGGGGGAATTCTGGCGATGGGCGAGATACGACTTGCGTGGTGCGTTAGGCCACGTTCGAGATGGACGAGCGACTGGCTCGCATCGTACGCGCTCGGGCGACCAGTTCCGAGATCGCGACCGAAGGCGGCAGCGGAGATTTGGCGGAACCATCATCGCTGGTGGCGACCGGCAGATCGACTTTGCGTTCCAGTCCGGTTGCTCGCATCGCTCGCAGCCCGCTCAGGCCAAAAATGCGGAGCAGCGTGCAGGCGAGAATACGCAAGTCGAGCCACATGGTGGCGGTGGTCACGTATTCGCGGTCGAGCACCAATTTGCGGCGGACGCTGTCGAGGTCGGTGTCGGCGGGAAGGTTGATTTGAGCGAGTCCAGTGATGCCGGGGAGGACTTCGAGCCGCTTGGTGTAATCGGGAATCGCCTCGGCCAGAATGTCGACGAACTCAGGGCGTTCGGGTCGAGGGCCGATCAAGGCCATTTCGCCCTTGAGGACGTTGAACAACTGCGGCAACTCGTCCAAGTGCAACTTGCGCAGGATTCGACCCACGAAAGTCACTCGAGTGTCGCCTGCTTGCGACCAAGCGGGCCCTGATTTGGCCTCGGCGTCGCAACGCATGCTGCGAAGTTTGTACATCGTGTAGGGACGGCCATTCTTGCCGCTACGCACTTGGCGAAAAATACCTGGGCCGGCCGATGTCAGTCTAACCAAAATCACCAGGATGCCGATCATCGGCAGTCCGGGAATCAGCATCAGCAGAGCCAACGTGCGATCGACCCATTGCTTGCGGTCATGGTAGGTGGAGGCAGGGGAATCTTCGTTAACGAGCGAAGCAGGAAGGGCAAGTGTGTCGGCGACGGCGGTGGGGAGGGCCGTGCCGCGACGTGGGAACGTCGAAGACATGGGAAGGATGCTCCGAGTTGCTGGGACTCTAAGGGGAAAGGGGGATGCTTAGCGGATAGCGAACCGAGTGCCAGTAGGAACGTGTTCCGCCTGGGTCTCGCGCCTAAAGGCACTCGGCTCAGGGTCTTAGAGTAATTGCGCGTTTTTGCAACGCTATGTCGCGGAACAGAAAATCTGTGGTTTTTTTGCAGCCGCGTTGCAGGCAACAGTTTCCGAAAAGCAACATGCTGCTGCAAAGCAGCATCAGCGGGCGAAGTAGCCCGCTCGCTTCGCGAGCGGACAGGCCGCTTTGTCCGGCAGGCGAGCAAGAATCTGCTTTGCGGGCGCTGTTCGCGGCGCGGCTGTTCGTCTCGCAAAGCGAGACGGCTACGTAGCCCGCTCGCTTCGCGAGCGGATAAGCTTTTTTGCCCGGCAGGTGAGCTAATTCAGCTTTGCGAGCGCTTTTCGCGGCGCGGCTGATCGTCTCGCAAAGCGAGACGGCTACGTAGCCCGCTCGCTTCGCGAGCGGATAAGCCTCTTTGCCCGGCAGGTGAGCTAATTCAGCTTTGCGAGCGCTTTTTGTGACGCGGCTGTTCGTCTCGCGAAGCGAGACGGCTACTTCGCTGCTTCGCTAGCCCGTCACCGCGGGATCAGCGGCGGCGATGATCTTGATGACCTCGTCGGCCGACGTCGCTCGAGCAATCCGTTCACGGACCAACTCGCTGTTCGCCACGTTCGCCAATTGAGCCAAGAAGAAAACCTGCACTTGAGGACGTTCCGCGGGCGTTAGCAACAGGAAAACGAGTCGCACGACGTCGCCCGTCTTCGTGTTGAACACGATACCCTCGGGCGACCGGCCGACAACCATGATCGGCAGCGCCAAGCCGGGGCAGCGAGCGTGAGGAATCGCAACCCCATCGCCAACATCGGTGGGCATCTGACGTTCGCGAGCCAAAGCTAAGCTGGTCACATTCACGTTGGCGGGCAATCGATTGGAAGGAACCGCATCCATCAACTCGCGGATTGCCTCCTCGGACGAACGTGCCTCCAGCTCCATAACCACTCCGCCAACGGAGAGTGCATCCTTGAGGTATAGCCGAGGCAGCCGGGGATATTCGTCTTCGATTCGTCCCACGACTTCCTCGAGAATATCCTCGAGCGTAATGACGCCAATCGGCTTGTGGTCCAGCACGACGACCGCCATGTTCGCTCCATCGCCCTGGAGCTTCTGCATGACGATTTCAAGATTCTCATCGGGACCCACCGCGGGCAAAGGCCGTAACGCGTTCGTCCAAGTCACTTGATCGCCCGATTGCACGATTAGATCTTTGGTCAACAAATAATGAGTGGGTGGGCCTTGAGCCTCCATCACCGGATAGCGAGAAAACCGAGTCTCGACGACCGTTCGCAAGATTTGGTCGCGAGTCGCTGCTCGCGACACATAATGAACCTGAGCCCAGGGAATCATCGCTTCTCGAACGGTCTGTCCCCCGAGGTCAAAGATGTTCTCGAGTATCAGCATACGATTGAGCGAAAATCCGCCAGTCGTCTGAGCCGTCGATAGCAGCAGGCGAAGCTCTTCTTCCGTATGAGCCACTTCGTGGTGTCCAGGCTGCATGCCAACCAAACGCAACAGCAGGTTGGATGCCCCATTGAGGACCGTCATCGGGAGATAGAACAAGTAGTATGTCCAGCGCAAAGGCGTGGCTATCGCGAGCAAGCACTGTTCCGCTCGCCGGATCGCCATACTCTTCGGGGCCAGTTCTCCTAGCAGAATATGCAGGAAGGTGATCAGGAGGAACGCGAACGTGATCGACAACGTCTGTCGAGTTCCCTGCGACCAACCAGTGGCGTCGAACAAGCGAGCGAACAAGGACGCAAACGCGGGCTCGCCTACCCAGCCCAGTCCCAAGCTCGCCACGGTCACGCCGAGCTGAGTGGCCGACAGGTAGTTGTCGAGCTGCGAGACCATGTGCTTGGCCGCGCGCGCCCGCGAATTGCCTTGACGGGAGAGTTCTTCGAGCCGACTCGCGCGAACCTTCACGATCGCGAATTCGGCGAGCACGAAGAAGCCGTTGAGAACCACGAGTCCCAAGGCGAGCAAGACATAGATGTACGTCAACCACGTCACGGGGCCCCCATGAGCCCCATGATCGCCCGCCCCCCAAAGCCATCCCGGTTCGAGGGGCATTCCGAAATACTCAAGCATTTGGCTTAGCGTTCCTCGCGGCGTTCCGCCAATCGCCGCAACAAGGTGCGAATCTCTTCCATCTCCGCTCGCAATTTTTCCACGTTCTGTCGCAGCTCTCGTAGCTCGGCGTCTCGCGGGTCAGCGGCTCGAGGTCGGTCGCCTTCACGAGCAGCGCCTTCACGAGGGCCGCCTTCACGAGGGCCGCCTTCACGGGCAACGCCTTCGCGAGGGCGATCAGCACCTTCACGCGGCCGGTCTCCTTCTCGCGGTCGATCTCCCTCGCGAGCACGTTCGCCACCCTCGCGAGGCCGGTCACCGTCTCGCCGAACTGCTTCACGAGGACGATCTCCTTCACGAGGACGGTCGGCGCCTTCACGAGGTCGGTCGCCTTCACGTTCCCGCTCGGCGCTGCGTTCACGAGGTTGATCTCGAGGCGTTTCTCGCTCAGCTCGTTCGCCCGCGGCGGCCCGCTCTTTACGTTCCTCCAGGAACCGGTGGATTTTCTCGGTCATCACTTTGATTTCAACTTCGACTCGCTCGGCTTGGTCCACCTTGCCCGCCTCGCGAAGTTCAGCCGCTTGAGCCTTGCGTCTCGCGATTTCTCGCTCCGCATTTTCGACCTTTTCTCGAATGTTCGCGGCCGCCTCGTTGCGAGTGGCTTCGGTGCGTTCGGCGAACAGTTCGCGATATTCGCGACGCATGGCTTCCAGTTTTTCGGCGAGCGCCTTTGCTTCTTCAGTCTTGCCAGCCGCCTGAAGTTCCTTCATTTCGCGTGAGATGACTTCGGCCTTCTCGCGAATCGCATTCTGCTTCGCATCGCCTTCTTGGGCGAGCACGGGCGAGAAGGACAATACAAGGCCACACAGGCCACTACCGATCGTTTGCCAGCTTTTCCGCATGGGAAATCTCCTGGAGGAGGTGAAAAACGCGATTGCATGGTAGGGGGAGCGAACGTCGCCCGCAAGCATCCGCCGCCTTGCCATACGAGTTAGCCGTGTCCAGTCGTCCTAGCCGGTCGCTCCATAAACGCCTCGGACCGAGCGAGAGCATCTTTGTACGACGGACTTCCAGTCCGTCGGTTCGGTGCAGGCAGAAAGGGCCGCCAGACGAGGCCCACACGGTACGACGGACTTCCAGTCCGTCGATTCTGGCGGTCCTAAACGGCTATTCATCTTCATTCCCCGCAGCATCTCACCTCGCCCTGTAAACTTGCCTTTTGCCCAAGAAAAGAGATCAAGCAAAGTTCTGCGTCAGTGTGGCTACTTTCGCGACCGTCTCGCCTCGGGTAGCCAAACCGCATCCCAGCCGCGACGCCTTAATTGGTCGGGAAAAGACGGCTGTCCGTGCCAGCAGTAGACTCGTCGAGGTTGGACGCGTTCGACGCACTCGATCAGTTCGTCGAAATCGGCATGGTCCGAGAGTGGGAAGGCATAGTCGACCGACATGCGAAACTTGTACCGAGGTTCCAGGCCCCAGCCCGTGACAACCATGGTCACCGAGTTGGGTGGTGGAGGTGGGCCGCCCCAGCGATGGCCGGGAGGAGGTAGGACGAGTGCCGTGGGAGACGCTGCGTCGGTCGCTGGGTCGTACAGTGAGAAGTCGCCGAGTGGGCAGCCGGATTGCTCGTAGAGTTGGCTGAGTTCGTAGATCGTGCGATGTTGTCGAACGGGGATACCCGCCGAGGTGAGGATGCGAGTGATTTCTTGAGCTTTCCCCAAGACATAGGCGAAGACGACAGGCGTAAGGCCAGCGGTCAGTGATTGCCGGACAACGCCCAGTAGGTCGGCGATGACCTGCTCGCGAGGAGGCATTCGGAACTCGGGCGAACCGAACGTGCACTCCATGACCAGTTCATCGGCCCGAGGGGGATCTGCCAGTTCTGCGGTCGCCGACGGACGCAGGCGAAAGTCGCCTGTGTAGAGGAACGATTGGGCGGGCGTTTCGACCAGCAGCATGGCTGCGCCGAGGATATGACCGGCTGGAAAGGTGGTCAGTTGGTGGTCGTCCCAGACAAATGGCTCGCGGAACGGCAGTTCGCGCACCGTGCGATTGCCGCCGATTCTTTGGCGATAGAAGCGGGCGGTGACGGGCGTGCAAAAGGCGAGTTCGTGCGGGGCCAAATGGTCGAAGTGAGCGTGAGAGATAAACCCGCGAGCACGTCGTTGGCGGGAATCGACCGCCAAATCGAGCGATGGGATTAGTAGCGATTGGTCAAAGCAGAACAAGCTTATGCGCTCCAGAATCACGTAATTTATTCGAAAGTCGTAAATGCCTCCAGCGGAGCAGTTGTTTGCGCGAAGTAGCCTGCTCGCTACGTAGCCCGCTCGCTTCGCGAGCGGAACGGCCACGTGACCCGCGAGCGCCCGGTGCATCAACGCGAATCGTCCCGAAGCGACGCCCGAGTCCTTGCTCGACCGTGTCTCTGCTTTTGAGACGTCTTGGGTAGTGCGGCTGATCGTCTCGCGAAGCGAGACGGCTACGTAGCCCGCTCGCTTCGCGAGCGGAACCGCCGCGTGGCCGGCGAGCGCCCGGTGCGTCAACGCCAATCGTCCCGAAGCGAATTCCGAGTCCTTGTTCGAACGTGTCTCTGCTTTTGAGGCGTATTGGGTAGTGCGGCTGATCGTCTCGCGAAGCGAGACGGCTACGTAGCCCGCTCGCTTCGCGAGCGGAACCGCCGCGTGGCCGGCGAGCGCCCGCTGCGATCACCGATAACCCTCACTCCCACAAGAGGGAGTTCCCGCCGAACGCCGAGGCGAGTAGAATGTAGATGTCATTGGAAAAGCACCCTCGCCTAGGGATTGAAGAATTCCTCGAGGGACATCCGATGAAAAAGTGTAGAGACCACACTTCGGGGGCGAATTGGAATCGACCGGACAGACTGAAGTGCGGGTGGCGTGTCGTGGTTGGTCAGTTGGCCACGTTAAAAGCTGACCACACTGTAAGTGCCGAGGGTAACCTCGCTCTGGCTGCCTAACATAGTGTAGCCCTGACTGCGGGTCTTAGCTGGAGAGGCCCAAAAGTCAGTTGCCAAATCCAGATCGGTGCGACCCACGCCGGAAACGGTCGCGCCTAAAAAATGTTTCTAGCTAGTCGACGCGTAGCCTTGTCGAATGGGCGCCGCGGCGGCGAATTTAAATCATTCGGACACACACGTAGAAGCACGCATGGAAATGCCGCGGGACGCGGGTTCAATTCCCGCCGCCTCCACTGACCCGGGTCAGTTTACCAAAACTGACTCGGGTCTTTTCGTTATTGGCAACTCCCCAAACGACAAGGCGCGGTCGCGCACCCGCTATAGGGGGCTCCAGACTTTCTCGAAGCCGAAACCGGCGAAGTGCCTGTCGTTGGCCGTCGCAAAGTGAGTCACTCCGTGGTGACGCAGCGTGAAAGCGAGGCGAGCATCGATAATGGCCCGGAATCCGGCTGTTGTCGTCTCCGCCCACTGCCACAGCGGCTCGGCGACGGTGGGTTCATAATCGCCAAATTCCCACCTGGGGTTGCTGCGCAGTGCGGCACAGAACGCGGCAGCTTCCGAAGACGTCTTGGGAGTTCGAAATACCGCGGGATTCCGCAGTTGCATGTAGATCTCAACCAGCACCAGACCGCACAGCAGAAATCTCGTCTTGCCGGATGCGTGTTCAGTGAAAAAACGTTGGGCCTGTACGTGATGGGACGATTGCGGATTCGCCGCGTATAGAAACAAATTCGTGTCAGCAGACAAAATCACGTTCTATGCTCGCTCCCTGATTGCTTCGACTTCGCAGTTCACTGTAGCCGGATCGCTGAGAAAATCGCCGCCACAATCGAGCAACGGAAACTGCCAGGTGTCCTTACCCTCGTTTCGAGAAGGAAAGCGATCTACGAAGTGCTCTGCCGCTTTCCGCATGACTTCCGACAGGGACCAGTCCTGCTGTTCTGCGATCTCCTTGAGCCGCCTATACAGTGGGTCTGGGAATTGGACTTGAGTGCGAATCATGATGTCAAAATTACATCAACATCACATTGGCGTCAAGTGAACCATTGACTGTCGAAAACAGATCGGCAGACGAAACCCGAACTTAATCCTGCCTTTATGAGAGCTGTCTTGAAGAGAACTCGACAATTTCGCTGGGCGTGGTGTGGCGATAGCCGCGATAGATCGTTCCACGATCACAAATCGGTTCCATTGCCCATTTGCTTCTCGAAAGCCTGACGGACCAGACCGAGGACATAAGGGAGTTCTTGCAGCGATGAAAGCGAGACCTCTACATCGCCATTTCCCCAACGTTCGAGATTCGTGACGTCTTTGGCGATGCCCTTAGGGTCTGTGATTTCGGAGAAGTCGATGTTGAGCGAAAGCCGCAGGCGCTTGGCCTGCGGGACCACGTCAACAAAGTTCGTCTCGGCCTTGGCCTGCTCCCATTGGGCCACAGCCTCGTGCAGGTGTGGGTGGCGAGTCGCCATCAGGGCGGCTCGTGGTTCGGAGGTTGCCTCCTGGTCTGTGGTGGCCTCCAAGATCTCCAGCAAGAGATTGTGGGACCACGGTTGATCGAGGATCGCGGCGTCGCCCAAACAACGTCTGCCAACTCTGGCGAATTGCGAACGCACCTCGTCGATGTGAACGCCGCGTCTGAGTAAGTACTCGGCGCACTTCGTCCATGTATAGGGCTGTCGACGCCGAGTTTCGACACGAGGATGGTGCTAACCCATCGCTGTCTTTCCACTTGGCGCATCAGCGACATCAGTAGTCAGAGGGACCAAGGCGATAGAACGGCTACCGCTAAGGCACGTTCTTTGGCCGTGGGGTCAGAAGAACTGGCCGGTCGACCTACCTTTCATTCGGATCATTCGCCCGAAAAACGAAGATTCGCCTCCTCGACGACATCGACATGGTGATTCTACTCAACGGGCGTGGAACCGAGAGTCGTCACTCCGGCAGCGGATACACCTATTGGTTGAAGATCACGGACAATTCTGCCCCTCTCGCCAGCTTTCACGACGGCCATCCCAACATGATTACTCGCTTCATCGGAACGCTTTCTGCTTTGTGGTCTTGAATTCTCGCCGATCCAGTACCGTGTTTTTCAGGCTCTTGACCTCGACAGTCATCAGCCCGCCCCGCCTCAGCGTCAGCAGGATATAGCTGTCTTCACCGGCCAGGAACTTCGAATGCGGATCGGGATACTGATTCCCTTTCCCGCTCAGCGACGTGTTGTAGTAGGGGAACCCGTCCACCTCGGCCCGCTCCGCGTAGTATCCAAAGCCCGTGATGCAGCAGGCGCCTCGACGGAACAATTCGTGCCAATGTTCCTGGGCTTGGGTGCGGATGTTGGCATTCCGCTCGTTGTACAGCGTGACCACGAAGCCGGGCGGCTTCTCCATCAGCTTCTTGTACCAGTGGAACTGCTCGGAGCTTTCGTCGAACGCATGGCATGTCTGCCACGTCGTGCCGAAGTCCGAGATGTGGTTGAAGTCGAGGGCCACAAATCGCAAGTCGAACTCAGGCGCCTCGAAGTACCACTTCCATTCGTCGTCCGGAAGCTCGAAGAACCGCCGGAAGGCGGTGGCATCCACATCGTAAACCGGCTCGGCAGGCGGCTTGTCCCCACGAGGTCGAATCTCTCGGTCGTGGTTCCCCAAGACGGGCATGAAGGGCGTTGAACGGAACAACTCGGGGTAGGCGTCGATCAGGGCGGCGTAGGGTTTCACGCAGTCTTTCTGTCCCTCGCCGCAAGTCTGCCAAATGCTGGCGATGTTGTCGCCCGCCGTCAGCAGCAGATGCACGTCGTCCTTCACGATGACGGAAAGATCGGGCTTGCCCTGCCAGTCGGCAACCACGGCCACGCGCAGCACGTCGGTCGGATCCCCCTTGAACGTGGCGTCGGCTGACCGCTGCTCGCCCGTTCGGACGGAGTAATGGTAAACGGCGTCCCGGTGCTTGAGCGGAATCTCGACATGATGCAGCGTCGTATTCTCGTTGATTCGCACTTCCTGTTCGTACTCCGTCGTCAGGCCGAAGCCGACGACTGAGTCGCCCGGTTCGTCGCTCATCCAGTTCACGACGATCTTGCTCGAGTCGTTCGTCTTGTGAGTCAACCAGATACGGGTGATCCCTCCCGCCGCCGCAAACGCCGGAAAGACCGCGAACAGAAAGAACGTCAGGGCAATTCTCATCGGAAAACCTCGCAAATATTCCCTGCATTATGCCCCAAATGCTCGCTTGATCCCACTCGGCACTTAGGTGGGCAATCCAAGAATCGAGTCGCTCGAAGTCGGCGGCCTCCCGGCAAGGGGAAGCTGCTCGAATCCTCTCCGCCCTTGGTAGAATTCCTCACGCTCCTGGCATCGTTTTCACCGTCTCGCCATCAACCGCTCAGGACAATCATTCTCGATCCGCATCGACTTCCTTACAGAATTCGATCACTGGTTTCCCGTTGATAATCAACAGCGTTTTGAGCGAACGCAGCAGGTCTGCGTCACGCCCGCGTTCGAAATCGCAACGCAGCCATTCCAAGGTCAGATTCTTGAGCGGCGACAAGTCGGTTATCGCCGTTTCCGATACATCGAGCGTCGTCAGCGGCATTCGACTAAGTGCGCTGATGTCGCTCACCTGCGACCGCTCGCAATAGAATGCGACCAGCTTCAAGCCTCGTAGCGGAGTGAGATCGGATACCGGCGTTTCGGCGATGTTCAACACAGTAATCGGGCAACTTCGGATCGGCGACAAGTCACTGACTCGAGTTGTATGCAGGTTCAAAATGTCCAGCGGCATTTGGGCAAGCGGCGTCAAATCCGATACCAGCGTGTAGCTGCAACTGAGAATCTTCAGCTTCATTCCTTCGAGCGGTGCAAGGCTCGCAACGGGGTTGTAATGGCAATGGAGTTCGCTCAACTGCATTCCGTTGAGTGGCGCTAGGTCGGCAAGCATCCCCTTGTTTTCGCCGCTTCCGGTGCACATCAGAGTCTTTAATCCCGGGAGCGCTCGCAGTGGCGAGATGTCAGTTACGTTGTCCGTCCGCAATTCCAACCCTACGACCACGCCAGCTTCGATCGCAGGGGTTACATCGCCGTTGAAGCCTTCGTTGAGTTCCTGGAGCTTAGCTGCAACAGCCTGGACTTGCTCTGGCGCCGGCAGCGTCCTGACTTGCTCAATCCAAGGATCTTCAGTGCTTACGTCAGCCTGTATGGGGAATTGTTCAAACGCCGGTTCCCTTTTCGGCGACCAAAGTGCCAAGCCGACGACCGTCACGATAATGACCGATCCAACGAATCCCCATGTCCTCCATCGAGTTGCATTGCCCGCCATGTTGCGTCGCAAATCACTCGCCAACTCCGCTGCTGATGAATACCGTGCCGTTGGGGCACGCTCCAGGGCCTTGACGCAAATTCGGCGCAGCTCGGCTGACATATTCCCTGGCCCAACGGTCGCTCCACCGACGATCTCCCGGCGCAACACGTTCGGGTCGGTGGATGAATATGGCAGTTTTCCCGTCAGCAACTCGTACAGGACGACGCCCAAACTGTAGATGTCGCTGCGAGCATCAACCTCCTTGCCTTCAAACTGCTCCGGCGACATGTATCGCAGCGTACCGATGGACGGAGCGAATTTGCCTGTCTTGTTCGCCGACTGTGCGATTCCGAAATCAGCAAGTAACGCTCGCTCGTGGTGGTCGATCAGAATGTTCGCGGGCTTAATGTCCCGATGCACGATGCCGTTCGCATGGGCATACTCCAGGGCTTCAGCAATTTCAGCGGCCCACTGGGTTGCCTGACGCGGATCGAGCGACCTTTGAGCAAGATGGTCGCCCAGGTTGCCGCCTTCTACATACTCCGAAACGATGAAGCAGGTTCCATCTTCTCGGCCCACGTCATGCACCGACACGATTCCAGGGTGTTTGAGTCGGGCCACACGGCGAGCCTCGGCCATGAACGCATCTGTTGAGTCCAAACGGCTGGACTTGGGGACCTTAACGGCGACCGAACGGTGAAGCTCCAAATCGTAGGCACGCCAAACCTGGGCGAAGCCTCCTTCGGCAATAAGTCCATCGAGACGGTAACGACCGACCAGTATGCGAGGTTCACGGTCTTCAAGTTCGAAGGCAATGGCATCAGTAGTAGGAGAGTCTACCGGCTTGTCGAGCCAAGAAGTGACCTTCAAAGCGTTGATGCGGCGTGCAAGTTGAGCCGCAAGATGCGGACACGCTTGGCAGAGTTCCAAGGCCGAAACATCCTGACCTTGCTCACGCAGTTCCTCCCACCGAAGCAAGAGGTCAGCCAGAATGTCGTCATCCTTGTCTGTCACTTTTCAAGGCCTCGTAAAGATTCACTTTGGCTGCTTGCCAACGCCGCTTCAAAGTGCGGAACGAGATGCCCAACACCTTCGCCGCTTCTTCCTGGGTAAGCCCTTCGTAATAGACAAGGTTGACCACTTCTTGTTCGTCTTTTGACAGTCTTTCGACCTGAGCGTGGAACTCACTCCATCCAGCGAGATCGTCCGGCTCCTCGGCGTTTTGGTGTAACGCGCCTCCCTTGTTGTCGGCAGGTTGTCCGTCCGTGTGGTGATTGGCCCCGCCACCTTCCGGCCCGAAGTGATGCTTCGCCAGATCGAGTAACTCACGACGGACCTGGACCGCGGCCAAGTTGAAGAAGTGTCGCACGGACTCCACGGGAACCTCCGCCATCGCTCGGTGAAGCCGGACCATCGAATTCTGGAACACATCGTCCGTCTGTTCCCACCGACGCAGGTCGGGGTAGCCGTGGAACATCTTCCGAGTGAGCCGTAGCAGCCGGTCGCAGGCGTGATTGAGCAGAGCGTCATGCGCGGCAGCGTCCCCGTTTAACCCTTGGTCGATCAGGTTTTGCAGTTGGGTGTCGGTCCCGACTGCCGGCGGCTGCGGCATGACGATTTCCTGGCGGCATGGCGAAAGCAACGAAATTCACCCATTTTACCGGAAAAAGCAGGCGCCGTCTCGCCTCAACAGGGCTTTGCGAGAGGAGAGCCAGGAATGGGCCAAGAAAATTCCTCTTCAGATTCTTGGCCCACTTCGGCCCTCGTTCTCGCAAGGCTGAGATGAGAGGGAGTATCCCGACTGCCTAGAGTCGCTGCATGAACCGACCCCTGACGACTGGAGAACGCGATGACCGCGGAATGGCACTACTCGAAAAACGGTCAGCAATACGGGCCTGTTTCAGCATCTGACCTCAAGAATCTAGCGAAATCCGGCGAACTCCTACCGGCCGACCTGATTCGGAAGGATGGCATGGCCGAGTGGAGACCAGCCAGCAACGTCAAAGGGCTCTTTTCAGCTAAGCCCGTGGCAACAGCCGAGAGTCCCAAGCCATCCCCTGTTTCTCCTCAAGTCGAATCGCCGCCAGCCGTACCTGAGACAGCTAAAAAGCAGACTCTTGTCGAGACGGCAAAAGGAGCTGCGCTGTATGCGGCAAAGCAAACAGAACGAACAAAGCTGATTAATTTGACGTTGCCCCAGTTGTATCAGGCACTCGGTCGGCATGCTATTTCGTCGCCAACCTATCGCACCGAGTTCGCTGAATTGTTCCAGCAACTCGATCAAGTGCAAGACGAGCTAATGGAGATCAGTAGCAGAAGTCCCGTGGAGGCGAAAAGTCTCGGCGACAAAGCCAAGGCGATGGCGGGACAAGCGATGAAGACGGCTCAGGCACAAAAGTTATCGCTCCAGCAGTCGTCGTTGCTCGCAACACTCGGCAAAGCAGTGTACGACAGGCATGAAGGCGCAAGTGGACCGGATGAACCCAAACCGCATGAACTCGTAAAGTCTATTGCCGACGTCGTGGCTCGACTTGCGATACTGGACGACGAACTCGACGGCTTGTCCGTCTTGAAAGATGGTTCTTGGATCACACCGAAGCGATTGGCAATTGGAGTGGGCGGCGGCGGATGCTTGGCTCTGCTGCTGTTCGTCCTGTTCGGACTTGGGGCGACGACATCGCTGCATCCCGGAATGATTCCCCTCAAGGGACAGCCGGATCGCAACTACGAGGACAATACATTTCTGGTGAGAAGTGCAGACAAGACCGTTGAGAAAACGACTCGTCCAGGATTGATTCGAGTCGAGTTCAGTGAGCCGTTCATTCGCAGTAACAAGCTCGATGACGATGTACATGTCGTCAAAATCTACGGACAGAATCGCCAGGGCGACCTTGAGTGTTCGGGTGAATTCGGCACGGACATGCTCCCCATACGGCGTGTCGGACAAGATGTGGAAATGCTGCTGCAGATCTATCCGTCTCCGATATGGGTGACATTCATCAAGGGTGGCGAAAGGCCAGGCGCCAAGTGGCAGAGTATCGAGGGAAGTTTGAAGCATGTATGCGAGTACGTCGCCGTGGAATCAACCAACGGTGGAACGGCGGTGCTTGAGCAAACCGTTTTCAAGAGCAGTCCAAGTAATCCGATTCTTCGCAGAAGGTGGTATCTGCAGCAAGGTGGTGGTGTTCTGAGGCTCGACATCTTCGGGTCGGGAAGAGGGAATGCTGCGAAGTATTGGATTCCTCTTCGACAACTGATATGCGAAGAATCTAATGGCGACAGATCTCCACTCACTCTTGATGTCATCGATGGCGATGCGAACTAGAACGGCCGCCGTCGTTTTGGACTTTGCGGCGTGGGCGCCTCGGGCGGGACAATGGAACGCAGCAGGATGACTCGGTCGTGGAGCTTTTCGATTTCGTGCTGAATGCGTGAATCACGGTTGCGGAGCGACATTTCCGTCAGGGTAATGAACGGGCCGTTCTCGGGTTCGTGAGGGTTGGCCTGCTCCCATTGGGCCACAGCCTCGTGCAGGTGTGGGTGGCGAGTCGCCATCAGGGCGGCTCGTGGTTCGGAGGTTGCCTCCTGGTCTGTGGTGGCCTCCAAGATCTCCAGCAAGAGATTGTGGGACCACGGTTGATCGAGGATCGCCAAGGCCGCGGAAACCGTAATTCGATCGATGGGGACATCGGATCTCAATGCTCCCCGAAAGAGTCCTACCGCCAGATCGGGAAAGTACTCCAAACCGAGGATCGCGGCGTCTCCCAAACAACGTCTGCCAACTCCGGCGAATTGCGAACGCACCTCGTCGATGTGAACGCCGCGTCTCAGTAGGTACTCGGCGCACTTCGTCCAGGTATAGGGCTGAGGCAAATCTCCACGGGGGTCCGTGCGACGCATCAGGGCAAGAACCGGCGCGGACCAGTCGTCGTCCGGACGGCGAGAGACAATGTCCAGTGCCGCTGACGTCGTCGCGCTCGGCATCTTTTCGAAAGCACTGATGAGGTATTCCCTCAAGTTCGGCGCCAGATCGCAAAGAGCCAAGAGTGCCAGTCGCTCGGATTTCGGTTCAGCGAATTTGGACTCCAGGTACTTTCGTCTCTCGGAGATACAGTGAGCAGTCGCCTTATGGGCGGTCGCGGAGTCATCGAGTAATTCTGAAGCGAGAAGCCAGTCTCCGAGAAGGCTCGCCACGGACTTGCGCGTTGACTCTGTCCCCAGAGCCGTATTCACGATTTCAATCTCGTCTGCCAGCCGCTGGAACTCGTCCGATGGCTTGAACACCCTGGAGTCAGGATGTCTTTCCAGCAGTCCTTCCTCAAGCAATTGCTCGATACCCAAGCCAACCGTCTCAATCGTCGGGTGCAGTTCAATGAGTCGCTGTTCGATCGGCTCGGGAGCCTTCAGTGATTCAAGAAAGCGAACAAAGAAGAAGTCGTCGATCCAGTCCGAGATGCCATCGTAGAAGTCAACATCGATGGCTTCTCCCGTAATCCGATTGGAGAGACAGCATCCGCGACCGTGAAAGTAATACTCCCAGTCGGAATAGCCTGGAACCAGTCCCGATGACGCGACCGGTGGATGCGCCATTGCGCCCGCCAGTGACATGGCGTCCATGTCGACGCCGAGCTTCGACACGAGGATGGTGCTAACCCATCGTTGTCTTTCCACTTGGCGCACCAGCGACATCAGGAGCCAGAGAGACCAAGGCGATAGAACGGCTACCGGTAAGGCACGTTCTTTGGCCGTGGGGTCAGAAGAGCTGGCCTGTTGAGCACATTCAACGATCTGTTTGGCGAGTGGATGCATTCGTCGGTTCTTCTCGAATCAACTAAGACCATCAGCAAGTCGTTGATTACCGTACCAGATGATGGCGTTGGTTGCTCCCAGAAAGCTGTTTGCCAGTATACGGAGGTGGAAGCCCTCCGTGATTCCGGTCGAAGAAGAATGTCGCCCTCTGGCGTTTGCAATCGGCCTGAATGCGTAGGACCCAGTCTACCTGCATGGGCCGTGCGCCTGCACCGCTCTCGCCGCCGACGATCACCCAGTGAATCCCCCGCAGCATCTCAGCCATACGATCGGATCGCTTGGTAAGCATCTGAAATGTGTGCCACTTGGCCATTTCCATGACTTTACAGACCTGCTCGATATACCAATCCGGTACACCGTCCTGGAACAGTTATCTTGCTCAGTCGGGCCGATGACGTTATCCCGTTTGCCGATTCAGAAGAGTTGGCTTGAAGTTCAGGGATCATTTTGATCGAGGTCGGTACCGATCACCGGCTTGCCGACTCGTTGCCATTGGCGAAAATGTTGAGGGCGTGTGAGGAGGCGAATCTACGTCGATTTCGAGCGTGACTCCTCAAGCACAGGCAGGCGGACGTTGTCGGCCGCAAGAGTGGTAGGCAGATCATGAAGCGTGCCGTCATTGTGGGAGCGGGGATTGGTGGACTGACATCAGCCCTTGCCTTGTGTCGAAACGGCTGGGATGTGTCCATCTACGAGGCTGCCCAGCAAATCGCTCCAGTCGGTGTCGGAATCTGGGTGCCGACGAACGCGATGACGGTTCTGGATCGTCTGGGATTGGCCCAAGATGTAATACGGGCAGGCGTTGAGTTGGATGCGATCCAGATCCGCGATCGTACGGGTCGGCTGATCTCAAGTATTGATCTACATTTGGTGCGAGCGACTTACGGCCATACCACAGTCTCTATAGCGCGAGCAGAACTTGTACGCGTGCTGCTGGACGCGCTCCCGGCGGGGATTTTGCAACTTGGGAAAAAGCTTCAACGGGTCGTCGTTCGCAACTCGGAAGCATGCGCGGTATTCCGAGACGGGAGTCAGGCTGTCGGTGACCTACTTATTGGGGCTGATGGCATACGCTCGGCCACGCGCGAGGCGGTTTGCCCCGGAGTCGAGTTGCGGTACAGCGGGCAAACGTGCTACCGCGGGGTGGCTGACATCACTCTACCGGCCGAGCTTGCGAAAACTGTCTGGGAAGTGTGGGGAGGAAGGCGACGGTTTGGGTTCTCGGCCATCGGCCCCGCCAAGGTTTATTGGTTCGCGCCGGTCACCACTACGGCTGACGCGGGCCCGATCACGTCTTCAGATACGACCGAACTCGCAGCAGCGTATGCTTCCTTCCCTCCGCCTATTCCGGAGATCATCGCCGCGACTCGAAGTGCGGATATCATTTGCACCGATCTATTCGACTTCGTGCCGATTCCTCGATGGCATGCGGGACGAGTAGTGCTTGTGGGTGACGCAGCACATGCCATGACGCCAAACCTGGGCCAGGGTGGGGCGCAGGCGATCGAGGATGGATTCGCTCTTGCAAAGCAGCTCGGCGGCGGACAACACATTGGGGCGGCGCTCGAGCAATATGAGAAATGTCGGAAGCCAAAAGTCCGTCGGATTGTAAACATGGCTTGGCGGTACGGACAAATTGCACATTGGGAACGAGCATCGGCATGCAGATGCCGTGACGCCGTCTTAAGGTGGACGCCAGCTTGGGTAACTCGTCTTCAACTCGCTCAAGTCTATCGAGTGGACGATTGAAGTATCCGCAATGAACCCGTGATCAGCTGTCGATCACTTCTTCGAGCTTCTGAATACCACAATCTTGACCCTCATCGGAACGTCGAGCACGTGCAGTTCCGCAAGCATCAACGCCTTCGCCTGTTCCTGGTTGAAGCCGCCGGAGCCGGTGCCAATCAACGGGAAGGCAATTGACGTGAAGCCCTTTTCATGGGCCAGACGCATGGCGGTCCTCACCGAGTCCCGAATTGACCGCTCGGATGATCTCCACAGCATGTTAATTCCGGCGACATGAATGATGCCCTTGAAGGGCAGTTTGCCCGCGGAAGTCAGCACTGCGCCGCCAAGAGGAATCGAACCATGTCCGCCGACTTCCTTGAACGGAGCCGTGCCGGCTCGCCGCTTGATCGCCCCGGACACTCCTTGAGGCAGAAGCAGCCACCACGGAATGATGTTGCGGTTCCAGGCATTGACGATCACATCCACCTCTTGATCGAGCAGATCGCCTTCAATGATCTCTACGACAGGACGTCGCGGGGGTGTCGCGTCGGCAACAGCAGAGCAGTCAGAACAGACGAGCTGGTAGATGGGTGTATTCTGAGCGTCGTGCCTTAAATAGGGGAGCGAATCGAGGATGCTCTCACAGGCTGCGAGCATCTTCAGGTCTTGTTTCCCGCATGTGGGGCACTCAAAGATCGGCACAGTAAATCCTTTCCATAACACACAGCCAACCGCACGGTCGACTCGCCTAGCCACGATCAACTCTCGTGTGGATCGCAATCTACGGAGCTCTATGGTCGCTCGCGCCTGGCATTCTGGGCCAACTGCTGAGTCTTTCCAGACCAGCCGAGATGGCGGCGGTGGTTCTGACCGGCGTACTCACCGGAGTCCTTGTATCGTGTCGCCATTTGGATTTCTATTGGTTCCCTTGGTCGTGTTCACAACGCTGCACTGGAATTCGCGAATTGTCCCATTATCTCCACTCAACCTGATCAAGCATACCTAACGAAGTTCGGACTCTTACCAATGACCAAATCTGCCATCTTTCTCGTCGCGGTTGTGATCTTGTGGCCGCTAGCGGCAAGTGCGATTGACTATCCGTACGAAACGGCTGAACCCCAGAAAACGGGATGGCCGCTGACGCCCGCGGAACGCAGCTATGTTGTCGATAAACCCGAGTACGACCGACGTCCGGGACGAGAAGCCAGCAAGCATCTGCCTCAGTTGTGGCCCGTCGTGCCCAGCGCAGGGCATTGGGGCGGCAGCAGTTGGCTCGACACCCACGTAAAACTTGTCGAGTACCTAAAGGCCAATCCTGGCCCCTGCGACGTCTTGTTGGTCGGCGACAGCATCACGCAACAGTGGGGCAGTCCGCTCGACAAGGGAGTCCTCAATGAGGCGTGGAAGAAGCACTTTGGGAACTATCGCACGATCAACATCGGCATCGGCGGCGACAAGACGCAGAACGTCTTGTGGCGACTCGACCACGGCGGGGTGGATGGACTGCAGCCGAAGGTCGTCATCGTGATGATCGGCAACAACAATATGTTCTTCACGCCAGAGACCGGGATTGAACCGGCGGCCAAGGGCGTGCGGATGTGCGTGGTCAACTTGCGCGACAAATTCCCCGAAGCCGCCATCATTGTCACGAAGATTCTCCCCTGTCATGCCCCGGGAAATACCTTTTACGAGGACATCAAGAAGACGAACGCGGTGCTCGATACGCTGCAGTTGCACAGCGATCCCAAGGTGAGCATGTTGGATCTCACGAGTGACTTCACGAACGCCGATGGAACCCTCAAGAAAGATCTATACACGCCAGACAACATCCATCTGTCGCTGGCAGGCTACGCGGTCTTTGCCGAACGCCTGAAACCGTTGCTCGATAAGTTGCATGGAGGAAAGGGGCTGGGTGGGGCCGTCGTCACGCCGAAATCCGCGTCAACGACCAGGCCCGTTGCTCCCACACCGACTTTTCCCACTTCGACTGCCACCAAACCCGTTACGGTCCAACTCGCTCCCGAAATGCTGAAGGCGACCCCAAAATCCCCTGATGGCAAGTCGCTCCTCTATCCGTATGCGCCCTACAACGAGGGCCGGATGGATCCGCAACTGACCGGTTGGCCGCTGACGGAGGCGGAGAGGGCCTGGGTGAATAAAGCGGAGTACAGCCGCAAACCCGGCCATGAAGTCGTCAAGCATCTACCGGAAATGTGGTGCGTCACTCCGACCGCGGTACGCTGGGGCAATGACAGCGAAGACAATGCCTGGGTCGCTCACCACTCCAAGTGCATCGCGAAGATGCGTTCGATCGTTGATCCGCTTCTGAAGTGACGTGGCGCAGAACTCGGGACCCATCCCTATAAGTCTAGCCACGCTTACTTGGGGCTCCTCCGTCTTCGGCCGTCACGTTCAGGCGTGTGCACCACGACCGCAACTACGAACACCCACTCGTCCGATAAGTAAGATCCGTGGTCTAATCATCACCGACAGGATCAACTCAGTCCCCACCCGTCGCCCGACCAAGGAGTCAGAAAATCTAAAATGCGTTTACGCTGCGAATTCTTGACGGCTGTTACCCGATCCAACGTGGATGATTACGTCCGTCACTTGGCCATCACGGTGGAGGCATTCGACCATAACTTCGAATCCATTGTCGTCGGCAAGTTGGCGCTTGATCAGATTCTTTGGGCCAATGCGCTGACCGACGGCGTACCTCTTCTGGAAATCTGCGACGGCGATTCGCAAGGGCTTCACGACGCCCACGTCATTTTGACCAACGGCCACGACACGTTTCGACCCGATCTGGGCATCAACGAGGACGTCAATCACGTCATGTTCCTTTACGGCGCCGTGTTCCATCCAGAGATACACTCGTTCCGCAAAAGTATCCTCGATGCGGCATTCGACCTATTTGGCAGGGAGTCTGTAGCGTTGATGTGGCTCGATACCAGTGGTCTCCCGGAAGCAGAGTTAGCCGAGATCGGTTTCAAGAAGATTGCCGGCAAAGACCTGATCTTCAGGCATTCCGCGCATCCTACGCCTTTCCACGCGCGGCAGCCCCTAGACCAAGATGCCGATGTAGAGGCTCTTCCTGAATGGGAGGAGTGGGTGCTACGGGAATGGAGACGGTTCACAAATGGGGCGGACGAGTGAAGATCTTGATGGTTCTTCAAGAAAGGTTCTTCTAGATGTTCCTCGGAGGCGTTGAACACCCAAAGTCGACTACAGAAGCCGCGCATGAGAGCAAGGACAGGCAGCGAAGCCAATAAACTCGTCAGATGCGTCAATTTAGTCCGCCCGAACGAGGAATTTGAATCTGATGTGCCAGTCAAGCCTTCGCCGCTTGCTATTGCTTGCCCTGGCCCTGGGTCGTCAACGCGGGGATTCTGACTCCGCTTTGCGCGGATGAATCGAGTTCTGGTCACCTTTCCTCGCTTCGTGGATATTTACGCGGAAGCCAGAGTAGGCAACAGTTATGGGCGTTTTGAGGGCGGTCAGGGCAAGTCGTTCCGCAAAATGCTGGAGCGAGCATTCCAATCGAAAGCTCGCATCATCCCAATAGCGACATGGAATGACTGGGGCGAAGGGACAATGATCGAACCAAGTCACGAGTTTGGCTACCGCGATCTCGAAACGGTTCTCCAACTCCGTCGTCAGTACACGCCGTCCTCTGGCAGTGCGTCGACGCTCGATCACTTGCGGCTTCCCGCACGGTTGTTTCAGCAGCGCCGCAAACAACCGAGCGCGGATCGGACCAAGCAGTTGGATCAGATCGCATCCTTGCTCGCGAACGGCAAGTTTGCCGCAGCCGCGGCTCTTTTGCCGTAGTCGATGAGTTCCACGCCAACCTTGGATCGATCCCCGACGCCATGTCGCCGGTCATTGCGAGAAGATGACGCAGCTATAGGGAGGAACCTCGATTGTTGCCGAGAAGTTCAATCCATCCATCGTCGGGTTCTCGGCGTGAACGGACCATACATTCCAGTTCGAGAAAGACGCATCATATCCTTGCCAATCCCCATTGAATCGAACTTGCCACCGGCCGGATCGGGGAAAGCCAATGCGGTAGTTGTTGAAGCCGCGATTGCTGAAGTTCAGCACGACGAGGACATCATCTCCGGGACCGCCTTCTTGCCAGCGGTGGAACGCTAGCACCTTGTCTCGATTGTTCACATGAAAGACATTCACATGTTGGCCGCGTAAGCCGCGAGTGTTGTTGAACCAGTTGCGGCGAAGCTGGATCAGGTCGCGATAGAGTGTATGGATTCCTCGGAACCGATCGTACTTATCCCAGTCGAGTCGGTTCGTGTCGCCGAAGGGAATCCACTCGAGAATCTCTTGCCCCTGAAACAGCATCGGAATTCCGGGCGTCGTCAGCATCAATGCGGCGCCAAGCGTAGACCGCTTCTTGGCATAGTAACTGTCCGCATGTCCGGGATGAATTGCTTCGGTGAGGCGACGTCCCCCGTTGGCTGTGCCCACTTCATCGTGCGACTCGGTGTAGATCACTCGCCGAAATGCATCGCCGTCGTAACGTCGCTCGATGGCGTGTCGAATTACGTCCATGTTGCGATCCGCATCACTGGGCGTAGTAAGTATGTCGTAAACTCGGTGATGGAACTGGTCGTCCCATTGCGAATCGAAACCAGCGCCTCCGGCTGACGTGGAGCGAGTGATGGCTGGATTCTGCCGCATATCCTCGGCGATGGTGATCTTCCACGGCTGGCGGTGATTGATCTCGTTATTGATCCATCGCAGTAGGTTCCAGCCCCAACCATCGAGATTGTTGGGATTGTCGGGCGGGTCGTGATCGTGTGCATAGACGTTGCGAATGTACGGCGTCATGTCGAACCGAAGGCCGTCCAAACGGAACTCTTCCAACCACATCAGTGCATTGTCGCGAATCAATGCCCGAACTTCCGGCCGTCCGAAGTCGGGGCGGTTCTTCGTGCCCCAGGGCGTCCAAGCTCGCCAGTCATTGTAGAAGTAAATTCCTCCCATCGCTTCGCCATTCCAGTGTTGAAACCAGCCGTCGAACTGCCATGTATCGAGGTCGTTGGGCCCGAAGTGGTTGTAGACGACGTCCAGAATCACCGCGATTCCATGCGCGTGTGCGGAATCCACCAGTCGCTTCAGAGATTCAGGACCGCCGTACGAGTCCTCGACGGCGAATAGATGGGAGGGGTTGTATCCCCACGAGTCGTCCCCTGGAAACTCGTGGGTCGGCATTAGTTCGATCGCATTGATCCCTAGATCACGCAAATAATGCATATCTCGCGCAACCGCGTCGAACAGCTCTCGTTTGTGGACGGGGTTATCGGGGAATGTCGCCGCGTGCATTTCGTAAATGACCAATTCATTCCAAGGAGGCATCTTGAAATCATGAACTTGCCATGGAAAGTCGCCGGAAACGATCACGCCGTCTCCGACAGAGTTGGTGACATCTTTCGCGCGCGGATCGATTTTCCAGCGTCCATCCAGAGCGAACTTGTACCGTTGACCGGACGCCGCCCCGGCGACATCGACGGACCAATTTCCGTTCCCCTCGGATACCAACGGCGTAACGTGCTCATTCCACCCGTTGAAGTCCCCTGCCACGGTCACTTGATTGGCAAAAGGCGCCCAAACTCGGAAGGTAACTCCGCCAGGGAAGGGAATCGCTCCCATTCCAGCTCGCGTGGAGGTGGTCGGCATCGTAGTTCATCCTTTGTTGCTCAGTCGTATCCGCCAAACATCAGAAGTGGAATATTCTCGTCCGTGGGGTTGAGAAGTCCATGGAGTTGGCCTGGTTTCAGTAAAGCAAAATGGCCAGAACGAAGCGTGCGAATTTCGAAGGCCCGCTGGCGAGTGGGCATCTCGCACCAATCTCCCTCGATCATCAGGACCTCGTTCTCGAGCACCATGAAGATCTCTTGATTGTCGCGATGGCGGTGGATGCCAATGCCCGCGTTGGGACGAACGATATGCAGATCCATGTAGTCCACGGCTAGAAAGGGTTCGCGACGCCCCTGGTGATTCTTCGAACCAAAGGCATCGAAGCTCCAGGGAGCTGGCGTGCGCCCGAGCTCGCTACTGCCTTGAAACTCGAAGTAGTTCGAGAGCAGATTTCGGTATTCCAACTGCCCGAATCCACCATGGGGATTCAAGCTAACGCCAACCTTGAGAAAGTTGTCCCAGCCACGCACAATCATCGAGAACTCGTAGACATAGTTCTGGCCGTTCCGAGAATCCCACTTCGTGAGGTCGTGGTTGGCCCATGCAAGTTCGATTCGCAAGGGATTGGTTGGGTGAAGCGTATGCTCGGGCGCCACACTGGGGATCGGCTGGTCGGAAACTGCTTCACGTCGAAAATCGTCGGCATCTCCTTTCACTAAGTCGGGGCGCAAAAGGATTTCACCGCGAGCCAGCGCGGACTTCCCCACGACATCCAGTCGAGAAGCAAGGTCATTGCCAGGATAAGACCATAATTCGACTTCGTAGCGGTCGCTGACTTCGTTGTATGGGACCTGAAGTAACTCCGACGTACTGGTCTTGCCGACTTGTAAGTAGAGTCGAATGCTTGGTCCTAACTGGTGATTCGCCGCTTGCGAGAGTCGGGAGTCGGGACCCCCACGATAAGAGATCCGCAAGAAAGGGCCTGTCCAGTCGTCGACGGTTACCCAGCCGCGAGTGATGCTTGTGTCGCCGAGCGTGAACGATTTGATGTTCTGTTTCTGGAAATCGACAAAGTCCTGTTGCTTAGCGTCCAGAACTTGGCTGTTATTGCCCGAAGGGCCGTACAGCTCGAGCGTTTCGTAGGGAAACAGAACTTGCAGCGCATCGTGTGCATAGTGTTCTCGTTCCGCGGCTAACTCAAGTGACTCGAAGACGGCGATCAGCCGATGCAGCGGATTATCGTCGTCGTAGTTTGGTTGACTACCAGGTGCGACGGGGATGACGGTGTCTCGATTGCTGATTTGCATGTCGCGGTCTCGCGTCAAACGCTGTGATAGAGGAAAGCAACAAATCTCAGTGGCTTGTCGCCCGTATTGCGGATTCCGTGGATGCCGCCGCTTTTCGTGAAAATGACATTGCCCGGTTTCACAGGAAGCGCCACGCACTCTTTCTCGAACAGTCCGTAAACCGGTCTATTGACCTTGGGGAAACCAGCGGTCGCGGGATCATCGCCCACGGCCATGTAGGCTTCTCCTTCACCTTCAACTATGTAGTACAGTTCTTCGGAGCCAATGTGTTGGTGAGTGCCTTCCACGGTTCCGACGGGAATCGTGACCTCGTGAAAGAAAACGACCGACCCACCAAACTCTCGCTGGAGCAGCCAACGCATTTCAATCACATTGGCGGACGCAAACTCCGTCGCTGAAACACTCCCGGTCCAGTTGGTCGATTCCGCGGGATTGCGTGGCTTGAATTCTGGATTCGCCGGATTCTCATCCATCATCGCGTTGCGATAGCGGACCGGCGCCACGCTGCGGGCATCGAGATACCATCCCTTCTGAAAACTGACTCGATAGTTTCCCACAGGAATCGTGTTCGCTGCGTTGTTGCTTGGGATAGGCGAGTTGGGAGCTTGGAATGAACGCTCGTTGTTATTGTCCCAGCGTGGATCGTTAATCGGATGACCGAATGGCTGGTTGACGTCATTTTCGCGGAATGCCAGATCCACGATGTTCAAGTCGTTGATGTGCTCGAGCACCGGCGAGAAGGCCCTTACTCGGGTGATCGAGTTCGTTGGCCCCATTTGAGCCAAGACCTGAAAGTCGTGACGCATCTCGCGCGAAGGAGGTTCCAAGGTCGACCAGACTTCTGCCTGATAAGCGTTGATCCAGGGGCAAAAGTGCAGCTTAATCGCCCTGTCCACGGTTCGTTCTTCGAGTTTAGGCGTGCCATCGTCATCCGTGACGATTTCGCCGTGATCGTCTCGCACAGTCACCTTCCCGACGAGCTGCACCCAAGCGATCACCTCTTCACGCAAGAAGCGACCGCTTTCCCTGGCCAGCTCCACGAGGCGGCTAGCTCGATACTCGATCCTCAGGACATTGGCGAGTTTCTTGCCATCCATGAACACTTGTGCCTTGAGAACGCTGGTGTCCAGGACGCTCCGCGCGTCCGAGACGCTGTAGCGATATCTCGGATGGGTTCGACTGGCGTTGAGGTACTGCGCATGGAAGATGCGATCGGGAAAGAAGACGACCTTGAAGACCTGGTTCTCGGGCGAACTATAGATCTCTTCGAAGCTCAGTTGCGGGACCGTTTCCCGAGCAAGTGTTTCCTCGACGGACACCGCTTCAAGCGTTGACACATCGCTGATGGGAAATCGTCGCATCTTCGTCGCGGGAAGCGACGGCTCCCGCACGAGTTTGCGAAACGATTCTTCCGCGGATGGCGGACGCTGCTGGAAAAAGCCTCGGCTCGGTGGTTGGGTCATGGGAAAAGCCTCGTCTTGAGGTGGTCTGCCACGCGGAATGAGTTGGCTTGAATGGTGAGCGTGGGATTGGCGCCGCCGGAGGTTGGCATGAACGATCCATCGGTGACGTAGAGGTTGTCGAACTCCCAGTGTCGACAGTATGGATCGAGAACCGAGTCGGAGGGGTCATCTCCAAACCGCAAGCCACCCAGAATATGGTTGGCGATGCGAGCTCGTGCGTCGTTGCCGACGTGACCAAAGCCAGCAACTTTGACTCCACCCGCGACCAGAATGTCTCGGCAGGTTTCCGCCATTTTCTGCATCAGATAATGGTCGTGAGAGTGCCAATCCTTAATGATGTAAGCCGATTGCCGGTTCCACTTGTCGGTCACTGTGGGATGCAGCTCGATCCGATTGGATTTCATGGGAACTTGATTGGCCATGAAGCTGACCGAGAGTCCTTTTTGGAAATTGCCTTCGAGCCACTTTAGGAATCCTTCGCCGGTAATGCTTCGATCGTCGATGAATGACTTCCACATGGTGTCCATATCTTGAGCGCCATGGGTCCTGCCCAGCGAGATCGGCAATGCCTGATCCGATGTGTTGTTGTAAATGGCTGCGCCTGCCCAAAGGCCATGAGCATCGAGAAACTCGCGAGTCCCCGCGAAATCCGTGGCATAGTCACTGTCCAACGAAACTGACTTGTCGCACGGCACGGGAACATCACCCTCGGCGCCGCCAAAGCAATGAGTCAGGAAGTACTTGCCCACAAGACTTGCGTCGGCATCACGCCCCGCGTGCAGACGCCGGCCAAACTCGGCGTCAATCTGGCCAGAAAGAAGCAACAATCGAACCGACTCGATGGCGGAGCAAGCGACCACGACCAGCTTTCCTCGCACCTTGCGGTGAAATCCCGAGGGATCGAGCAAATGAACCTGGTCGATACGACCATTGGATTGAGTGAGGTGAGTCACGACGCAGTTGGGCCAGAGATGAAGATTCGGGGCCGTAGTTGCGTCGTTCAGAGTCGGGCGAAGCAGCGACACATAAGTGTTCGACTTCAATCCCAGTGGATCACCGTACCGATTTACGAAACCGGTCTTGGCAGCCTCAGGATCAAGGTTTCCCGTGGCATCGCGCGGCACCAATCGACCACTGGACGCGTGATCTTCCGTGATCACGGCCAACGGAGTTCGGTAGGCCCTCATGCCGAGCTGTGTCATGCCGGTCAGGGCGAACTGACTGATGGGATTCGGTTGCAGCGGCTTCTGATAGCTGCCAGGATCGCTGAACTTCTTGGACTGGCCCGCTTGTTGCCCATTCAATCCTACGAGACGTTCGGCTTTGGTGTAGTACGGCTCCAATTCATCGTAAGTGTAAGGCCAATTGCGAGACTCTCGTTCGACATCCCCCGCGGGATCTGCCTGGAGGACTCGTCCCGCGTTGAAGTCGGCTAGTTTCAGGTCAAGTTCCGTAAACCGCAGCGATACGCCGCCATACAGTTGAGTTCCGCCGCCAACGGCTTGAGCGGTGTAGCCCTCGATCGTTGCCTTATCGACTTCCCCGTTCTGTGTTCGTTCGCGATAGACGTGCGGTTCATCGTTCAAGTCAGGTTCGATATGACTGCAGAAAATTGCTTGGCCACGATTGGCTAGATCCACCGTGAGGCGTTTCTCCGGCCCCGTCGCAAACAATTCGTCACGCTTATAGTCCGACGGCATGCCCGCTGGATCATTTTGTGGCCGAAGCAAGGGGCCCTTCTCAAGGACGAGAACCTGATATCCGGCTCGAGCCAGTTCGTATGCCACTGGCGACCCACCGGCGCCACTGCCCACGATCACGACATCAAAATCTGTTTGCATTGCGTCTACCCCCAATAGGCCTGACTGGTTCCCAATGGTTGTTCGAGACTCTGTTGCCAATCGAAGGGGAATCGGCTCTGCAAGTAAGCCCAGCCTGACGCAGAGGCATTGCCGCCGTATTTAGGATGCGAGAATGCGCCGGTGAAGGCGTGCCGACGGAGTATATCGAGGAAGAACTGAGGGCTACCGTAGGCAGCATAGTCCCAGCCTGCGACATTGTTGCTCTTCATTTCCTCCAGCACGGCGTTGTAAACATCTCGCGGCATGTCGAGCGGCTCGAGCCCAGGCTCCCGCTGCCTCAAGATACGTTCTATTTGCCGCAGGCAGATTCGATAGTCGGTCAGATGGTGGGCTTCTTCACGGGCGAGCACTTTGTCGATGTAATTGGCCGCTCCCGCCGAGTCATCGAGTCGGTACGCTCGGCGAATCACGCCGCGACGAGCATCGGCGCTCAATCCATCGTAGTACCACGAAAGAAAGCGTTGCGCCTCCTTCGTTCTAAAGGGCAGGATATGGTCGCATAATCGTTCGACAATGCCTTGCTCCCAACGCTGAAACACAATTGGTTGCGTACATTCCCATGTGAAGAATCGAGACCAAGTAATCCCGTTATCCATGGACTTGCGTTGTGGATTGATCGGGTCGATTGCCACCAACCCGTCCACGATGAACCTGTAGTAGAAGACTCCCGATTTGGGGACCGTGACGGTAGTGGCCGAGTAACCTGTTGGCTCGCCATTAAAGAGAACTCGCCTCATCTTGAGTGGCGAGTGCAGATTGGCGAAAGTCCCGACTACGAATGCTTGTACATCGACTCCGGGATCGGACCTATAGACGAAGGTCACGTCATTGAATCGCGATGCTTGATCGTTCGAATGATCCGAACAGGTATCAATGATCGGAAATCGCCACGCCTCGCGAATAAGTGCTCTAGCGTCCCCTACTTCGTAATGCCCGAACCCAAAATCGTGTCGGCGATCTCGATTAAGGCGAGCGAGAAACGCGGTACAGTGGTTGAGGACATATTGATCATCGCGCATCAGTAGCCCCGAGGATTTAAAGGAACTATTTACATGAGTAACTGTCGGAAAGTTTCAGGTTTGCGCAAGAGGACATGAACGGCGGTGAGTCGCGGGGAGAGTCGAGCTCACTGAGGCTTTGGCTCGGTCGTCGACCTTCTTCTCAGTCCAAATGCAGCCCATCTAAATCGAGTTGGACTACCACGAGGAGTCAATCGTCTCAGGGTCGAATCTCATCGAGTGTCTTCAGGCATTTGCGTGTCGAATGGACGCCGGTTTTCGCCTCGTAACCAGCCAGCAGGTGCTGAACGCAAACGATCCACGATTCAGGTATGTTGGTGGGTCGCGAGCGTCATCACCAACACGCTCGATGGTCCCAACAAGTTGTCTGATCGCGTCTCGGGGCCTTTGATGCACTTCGTGCGCTGTTCTACCAGAAAAAAACGGGATTACAATATTATCCATAACCGGAATCTATGGAAAATGCGATTAAGAGTTAGAAAGCACCTGAGCCCATGAGCCGCGAGATGGCTGATAACTCCAAGGGTAGAGTCGATTGGAACCAGTTGTCGCATGCATATGGCGCCGCGGGTGATATCCCAGAGAAGATTCGAGCCCTCCAGTCGTCTGATCCTGCAGTCTGGGTTCGAGCGATGGGAGGTCTCTACGACACGTTGTGCCACCAGATGTGTTCGATCTATCCAGCGACTGCTGCGGCCATTCCGCTCTTGATCGAATTGATCGCCAAGTCCAACGTGAGCTGTCGTGGAAGAATCGTGCAACTACTGGCCGATATCGCCTTTGTTGCGGGCCAAGAATCAGAGGTGGAGACCGCGTCGGAAGGCGAAGTGAACCAGAATGTAAACAGCGAGCTCCTGCAAGGGATTGACGTGTTTACGGATCTGCTTGTGGACTCGCTGCCGCAGGTCCGCATTCAAGTGCCTTATTTGCTCGGCTCCATTGCTTGGGACGTGAAGAGTCAGAAGGTCATCATTGCGGACATCATGCACCAGATGAAAACGCAGTTCCTCGCTGAGCAGCACTTGCTGGTGAGGGCCAGTTTCGTATTCGGACTCGCATGCTTTGCTTCTTACGCCACCGACCTTGACAACTGGTTTCTCGAGCGAGTGTCCGATACAGCTGAATCGTCCGCAGTTAGGATGGCTGCCGCGCTTAGCTATGCGGAACGCACCACCATATTGCCGACTCTCGTCGAAGAGTTCTTGTTTGCGAACTTAGCAAATCCCGAGGCAACCGATCATCTCTTTCAGCCAGAACAGCCTCCCATGGAGACTCGCCATCACCCGATCGGCCGGGCGATGCTCCAGTTTCTTGGCAAGTTTAAGGCGAGTGACGACCGAGGAAAGCAGGAGGATATGCAGTTTCCTTGGACTACGCGGTGGAAAAGTGGGTGGGTCAGCTTTCGGATCATCGATTTGCTGGTGGATCGCGAAGTCGCTGATCGTGAATACTGCCTCCGATCCATGTTGCCTTACCTCGATCGAGCCACTGTGCACACGAGTGATTCGCTGGTGTTGCCGATCGTCAAGTCCGTGTTCAAAGGGAAGACGCTGACGAAGAATACTCGCCCCGAGGAACTTTCTGATCTAGAAAGTTTAGTTTTGCGGCGAATCTTTGACAATGTTGGCTTGTGGGCGACCAATGTTGACCAGCGTTTCTTTGGGGTGATTGGGCTGGGAGACCGGCGGTCAGACTGGGCCCGGGTCTTGGGAGCGAATGCTGGTTTCTCGCCGCAGCAGATCGTGGAGATTCTCGAACAGCAGATCCACAACCAGCGCTCCACAAGCCCCGCGAGAGTCACGGAAATCCGTCTTTGCCGAGTGGGCTCCGCGGACTTCTTGCCGTACTTGCGAGCCTATCCCAATCTCGAGACGCTCGACTTCGCTGAAACGGACTTCACGGATAGCGACTTGGAGTCTCTGGCGGAGCTCCGTCAACTTCGCAACTTGAGACTGAACAATACGCAGATCACGGACGCTGGAGTCGCGCTCTTATCAGATATGAACAACCTTGAGCAGCTTTATCTTGCAGGTACGTTGGTGTCGGACCGATGTCTTGATTCACTGGCGAAGCTACCCAAGCTGCGATACGTTTACTTACCTCGTACGCAGGTTACTTCTGTCGCCGCAACTCGGTTCATGGAAAGCCGACCTGAGTGTAGTTTGAGCTTTTGACGTTGCGAGCGCCAAGCATCTTCTGATCACCTCTCGAACATGCACAAGCCGTTCACTCTAGTTTCATGAAAGGCGGTGAAAACTCCACTCGACCTTCGACGCCATCGAGTACACCCGGCGCCAACTCGAGGGCCATCCACGACTCGCCGCCGCCGAATGGAGGTTCGATGCATCGAGCGAGTTCGGCCGAGAATCCAAAACGCGGATAGAAATCTGGGTGCCCCAGCACCAGGATCAATTGATAGCCTCGCTGGCTGCAGAGACTCACGCCGGTCTGCACCAGTTTGCTGCCGATTTCCTGTCGTTGATGACTTGGCGACACGGCCAATGGCGCCAGCGAGAGCGTCTTCAAGCTTCCTTGATTGGTCGCAACGATAACTCGACTGAACAAGATATGTCCGACGATTTCCCCGTCGAACTCGGCCACGAGTGACAACTCGACGTAGCCGCTGTCTCGTAGTTCATTCACGAGGTTGGCTTCCGAATCGCTTGCGAACGCCGACTGATTGACGGTCCAAATTCGGCGTAGGTCGAGTGGGGCTTCCGGGCGAATAATGACGTTCATAGGTCCGGTCCGTGGAGCAGGTTTTCAACCTGCCCGCTCGATGGGTTGCGTGAGTGGTGTAGGTTTTCAACCTGCCTGGGCGATTGGTCACCTCGTGGGGCAGGTTTTCAACCTGCCCTGCCTGACTGGTTCTGTGCGTTGGGCAGGTTTTCAGCCCGCCTGGGCAGGTTGAAAACCTGCCCCGCCTCCGGCAAGCTAATTCCACCAAGTGATGCAGAGCTGAAGAATGGTCGCGAGCGACACCCAGACGAAATAGGGGGCTTGAGCAACGGCGATCCATGGATATCGCTTCCTAATGGCCAGCATCATCCAGAGGATGGTGGCCCACACGATCACGATGTCCACTGCCGCCAGCGGCAGATTCCGGAGCCCGAACTGGATCGGAGTAAAAACCAGATTTGCCGTCAGATTGATGGCGAAGGGAAGAGCCAGCTTCCAGGGCACTTTCCTCCGGATGGTCTGAACGAACACGAAACCAAACGTCAACAAAATGATCGGATAGAGAATCTGCCAAATCAGTCCGATCGTCCCTGGTTCCGGCGTCCATGAGGGTTTGACTAACGAGTCATACCATTCTTTCCAACTCACTCCCTGCTCTCCTTCCGTATTTCTGCCTTTCTCGCGAACTCTCGCGATTCTCGCGAGTGTCTTGTGCTGTGTCGAGTGGCTATGATCCTGCGATGGGGCGAGAGAAAAGTGCCCGAGTGTTCGTCGCCATGCAGCCTCAGTCCACCAAGATAGTCGCCAGGAGTCTCGCGATGCTTCGTTGCTCTTTAATGCTCGTCGGGGTTCTGAGCTGTGCTGCGCCAGTGATTGCTCAGGTACAGCGAGGACCGCTCGCGAACTTGCCGAGTCCACCAGGAGAGCATATCGAGAAGATCAAGGCATTGGGGGACAATCAATGGCTTAACCTTGGCGCTCCCGCCGCGGACTCGACGTGGGGCAAGGCTCGCGGGAGTTCTTGGGGTGCGAAGGCCTTGATTCTAACGCCCACGAAACGAGGTGCCTTTCTGTATGGCGAAGGTGTTCACGGATACGTGAAGCCCAATGGATACAGCATGGACGACTTGTGGTTCTACGATATTCACGCTCACGCCTGGATCTGTCTGTATCCCGGCATGAACACCATGACGTTCAACAATCGAGTGAAAGAGAAACAACTGACGCTCGACGAACACGGGCAGTTGATCGATGGAGATCAACAGCCAATCCCCCTGCATCCGCTGGTGCATGCCTGGGGCTATCTGACCTACGACACCGACCGACAGAAGTTTGCATTCCTGAGCTGGAATGGTCTCGGCAACAAGATTCCCCGCTATTTTCTGGGCGGCGAGAAGCAAATGGATGAAGGTCTGAAGTTACTGGAAGAATCGCTGAAGGAGAAGAAGGACCGAGTTTACTCGCCGTGGTTCTACGATGTGGCAACCGGCAAATTCGAGCGAACATTGGCGAACAACGCTTCGCCAGTCCAAGCCGGTGGTTTTCCGCAGTTTCATTATCTGCCATCGAAGAAGCAGTTCTTCGCTGTTGGCTCCGACACCGTCGCAATTTACGATCCAGCACAACAGTTGTGGCTTGACGCCAAACCCAAGGGACCAAGTCCCAAAGGCTACGATGCCTGCGGCTGTTACGACTCGAAGCGAAATCGCTTCTATCGAAATGACGGCGATGGCTCTCAGGGAGAAGGACTGATGGCGTACGACATCGAGAGCAATTCGTGGAGTCACTTGAAGCCCTCGGGAGTCGCTCCACCACCCGCCAACACAAACGCCGCATTCTACGAGTACGACGCTCGCCTGGACCTTGTCGTGGCGATGCTGTTCAAGGGGGATTCCGCGGGCGTCTATGTGTATGACCCCAAGGCCAACGCTTGGTTGGGCTCGCTTCGTTTTCCAGCTGACGGTCCGCGATTTTCATTCGCTGCCAATACCTGCTTTGACTCGCAGTTGAACGCCTATTTCTGTCACGTCGCCGGAGACAGTCGAGATGATGGCGTCGTGTGGGTGTATCGTTACAAGCGATAGATGAGGTATCTGCGTCTGGGAACTTAGGAGAGTGGCGGCTGGCTGGCGTTAGCTCGGCCGGTCCCAATCAGTGAAGATCAGCGACGATCAGTGTTCCCTTTTCTTCCGCGCGGGGAAGGTCGAGCACCGTGAACAAAAGGAGTTTCTCGAGATGTGTCCATCACGGTCCTGGTTCGGTCTCGCACTGTGTCTGACACTGTCGAGTTGTGAGTTCAGCGCAAGCGTGTCCGCCGCCGAAGAAGTCGTGGTACGACCCCGTCCAAAAGCTGGGCCGTTAGACAATCCACTCAAAGGATGGTGCCCCTATACCGACGCGGGCAAGGTTCGTCAGCCTTACTCCATGGTGTTTCAGTATGTCTCCTGGCGTGAACTGGAACCCACCGAGAATGTCTATCGCTTTGATGCTTGGGAGAAGTCATGGAGTGTCGACGCCGCGCAGGGAAAGCACATTATCTTCCGTGTCTACGTCGACTACCCATCGAAGCCTTCGGGGCTTCCCGATTGGCTGCGGAAGGCGGGAGTGAAAGAGACTCCGTATACCGATTACGGCGGTGGTAAATCGCCCGACTACGACGATCCTCGCCTGATTGCGGGGCTAGAACGCTTGATCGCGGCGCTGGGGAAGCGATACAACCACCATCCTCGAATCGCCTTCATTCAGTTGGGATTGTTGGGATTCTGGGGCGAGTGGCACACTTACCCGCAAACGAAACTTTACGCTCCCCCGGAGACGGAACGTCGAGTCATCGATGCATACCGCCAGGCGTTTCCCAACAAACGCCTGATGGCCCGTTATGCTCGAGGATATGCCGGTAAGCAGGAATGGTTGGGGTTTCACGACGACATGTTTCCGCAAGACACCGACAACGGGCTAGATTGGAGCTTTCTGGCCGGTTTGCGTCGCGAAAAGCAGTCGGAGAATTGGCGAGTATCGGTCGTCGGCGGCGAGATGGTGCCTGGCGAGGCGACTCGCTGGCTAGGCAAGGAGTACGAGACGACACAATCCATGCTGGAACGCTCTCACTTCACCTGGATCGGACCATATTGTCCAGCTTTGGAGAATCGTCGAGATCTACAGTTCAGCCAGCGTAGCGAGGACGTTGTCCGCAAGCTGGGTTATGAGTATCAAATCAACGAACTCGTGCACTCGTCTCCGGTGAAAGTGAATCAGCTCGCACGAATCTCGCTGAAGGGAGTCAACAACGGGGTTGCTCCTTTCTATTATCCTTGGTCGGTCGAGTGGACGCTGCTTGACGGCGCTGGCAAGCCAGCGGCCATGTGGAAGACCGATTGGGACATCCGCAAGTGGCAGCCGGGTCCGTTCTCGGAAGAGACGCAAATCAAAGTCACTGTTCGCCCAGGTACGTACAAGTTGGGCTTGGGGATTCGCGACCCCTGGCAAGATCGACCGGCAATTCGCTTTGCAAACGATCTTCCCATACAGAATGGCTGGTCGATTGTGTCAGAGATGGAGGTCCAGTCGGAGTGATCTCTCTATCTGGATAGCGGGCAATCCAATCGCTCGCGATAACATCAAACTCATTCCTCCCTCTTTCCGGATTCGTGGAATTCGTGCGATTCGTGGTCCACTACCTTCCGTATCTGACACCCGCGTGAACTCAGTGAACTTGACGCTGTCCAACTAAGCTGAGGAAGGCGTGCGACTGGCTCTGTCGCTAAAGGGACGTCGTCGCGTTAGAATAGAGATCGTGGTGAGAGGGATTGGATTCGAGTCTTCACTGCTAGTGGAGGTGTCCCATGAGAGCCACGTTTTCTAACCTCGTTCGCGTCGTGGTGCTAGGAAGCTCTGTGTTCCTGGTCGCAGCACAGTTTGGCGGATTCTCTTCTGACGCCGTTGCCGATGAGTCACAGTCGGCGCCGAGCCAGTCGGATCAGGAACGGATCAAAGGAACTTGGAGGATTGTCGAACTCAAGATTAATGGCAACCAAGTTGCGGACGCTGACGCCAGGAAGCTGGCGGTCGTCAATGGCCCTGGAAATGTGTGGAGCCTTGTGTCCGACGGAAAGGAAGTTGCTCGAGGAACCAACCGCTTTGAACCGACGAAGACGCCCAAGGAAATTGACTTCACGATCACGGATGGGTCGGGCAAGTCGAGTGATTTCCTGGGGATCTATGAACTTGGCGACATGAAGCGGAAGCTGTGTTTCGCGCCGGCGGGAAAAGAACGTCCCGTTCAATTCTCGTCGACACCACAAAATGAGTGTATCCTGGTGATCTTCGAGCGTGAGAAGTGATCTGTTGTTGGAAGACGATGGTGAGGGACCACGAATCGCACGAATCGCACGAATAAGGAAAGAGGGAGGAATGTGTTCGATGTCATCGCAAGCGATCAGATGGCCCCTCCTCTCAGGCAGCCGATGAGAACTTTCGTAATATTGATGGGGTAGAGTTCATGGTTTTTGAGGACGAGACGATTCAGCTTGGGCGACGAGCGTTCCTGAAACACGGTACATTGGTACTGTCGGCTGCTTCGCTGAACACTATCGCTCTTGGGTCAGACGATCAGGTTGATCGCTTGCGAATCGGTATGGTCACGGATATGCACTATGCCGACAAAGCGCCAGGCGGAAGTCGGCACTACCGAGAGACGCTCAAGAAGTTGGAGGAGGCTGCTCGCAAGTTCGCGGACGTGAAGCCTGCATTCGTGGTTGAACTTGGCGATTTCATCGATGCCGCCGATTCCGTGGAGGTTGAACAGAGTTACTTGAAGACGATTAACCGCGAGTTCGCGGCGATCAGCAAGCACCGGCACTATGTACTTGGTAATCACTGTGTCGACACGCTGAAGAAGGAAGAGTTTCTAGCCGGTGTCGAGCGTGAGAAGTCGTATTACTCGTTTGACCAGGGCGACTTTCATTTTATCGTCCTGGATGCCTGTTTCCGCGGCGATGGCCAGTCGTATGGCCGAAAGAACTTTCAGTGGACCGACGCCAACATTCCTCGGGTTGAATTGGATTGGCTAAAGGGAGATTTGCAGGCGACTGCCAAACCCACCATCGTGTTTGCTCACCAACGACTCGACGTCAGCAACAACCATGGCGTCAAGAATTCAGTCGAGGTGCGCAAGGTGCTCGAGAATTCAGGACGAATCTTGGCCGTGTTTCAGGGACACAGTCATCAGAACGATCTGTCGGAGATCGAGGGAATCCACTACTGCACGCTGGTGGCGATGGTCGAGGGATCGGGCGTTGAGAACAACGGCTACTCACTCCTGGAGATCGATTCTCAGGGGACGATTCAGCTCCAGGGATTCCGTAAGCAGAAAAGCCATCATTGGAAACGAGTTGGCGCCCGTAATCCTTGATTCTCTTGAGGTAGGGAGATCTGCTGCATGAGTCGTTTGTGTGCCGTCGTTTCCAGGCAGGTCGGAACTGTCTTGCTGGCCATCGTTGGGCTGCTGGCGGTGGTCTCTGTTGCTTCGGCGTCTGAGCAGGGGCCGCGTCCCAACATCGTGATGGTATTCATTGATGATATGGGGTGGGGCGACTTCTCGTGTTTTGGCAATCGAGATGCCGAGACTCCACAGATCGATCGGCTGGCGCGAGAGGGGCTTTGTTTCTCGCAGTTCTACGTCAATGCGCCGATTTGCTCGCCGTCTCGCTGCGCACTCACGACCGGTCAATATCCTCAGCGATGGCGCATCACTTCGTATTTGAACCATCGTGCGGACAACGCTCGGCGTGGAGTCGCTGACTGGCTCGATCCAGAAGCACCGACCGTCGCTCGCATTCTGCGCGAGCAAGGATACGCGACGGGGCATTTTGGAAAGTGGCATCTCGGCGGACAGCGCGATGTGGATAATGCACCACCCATCTCGGCCTACGGATTCGATCAATCGTTGACGAATTTTGAAGGCATGGGTGCGAAGCTACTACCGTTGACTATGAAACCCGGAGACAAGCAACCGGGGCGAATTTGGGCGGATGCCGAGCGTTTGGGGCAACCTATTGAATGGATGCAGCGTGCCGAAATAACCGGTGGTTTTGTCAACGCGGCGATTTCGTTTGCGAAAAGAGCGGTTGAAGGGGGCAAGCCGTTCTACATCAACCTTTGGCCGGATGATGTTCATAGCCCCTTTTGGCCGCCGGTCGAGAAGTGGCAAGAGGGAAAGCGAATTCGGTATCTGGCCGTGCTCGAAGAAATGGATCGACAACTCGGCAAGCTGTTCGATTACTTGCGAGGCCATCCAAAGTTGCGCGACAACACTTTGGTGCTTGTCTGTTCTGACAATGGACCTGAACCGGGAGCGGGGAGCGCGGGACCGCTTCGAGGGGCGAAGACTCGACTTTATGAGGGTGGAATACGTTCGCCCCTCGTCGTGTGGGGGCCAGGGCTGATTCCTCAAGCCAGTCAAGGGACGCATAACAGCACGTCCGTATTTGCAGCATTTGATCTTGCGCCGTCGCTGCTGGAGTTAGCGCAGGCGCCGATTCCCGCTAAAGTGCGATTCGATGGGGAGAGCCTCGCTTCGACGTTGATTGGCAAGAGTAACGCGTCGAGGTCGTCGCCGATTTTTTGGCGACGACCGCCCGATCGCAAGAATTCGCCGCCCGCCCTTGCTGATCCTCAGCCGGATCTGGCGGTTCGCGACGGACAATGGAAGCTGCTGTGCGACTACGATGGTTTGCACCCAGAATTGTATGATCTCGACCACGATGTTGGCGAGTCGAAGAATCTTGCTGCTCAACAGCCAGAAGTGGTCGAACGATTAACGTCGGCGGTGGTAGCATGGCACCAATCGATGCCCGCGGATAATGGGCCAGCATTGGGACAAGAAGCGACGAGGAAGACCGCACCGAAGTCTCAAGCGAACAAGTTGTCGCATGGAAATGGAAATCCCGGTGTTCGCCCTAACGTCCTGATGATTCTGGTGGACGATCTCAAGCCGACACTTGGCTGCTACGGAGATTCCGTCGCCAAGTCGCCGAATATTGATAGGTTGGCAGCAAGAGGATTGCGATTCGAGTTGGCGTACTGCAATCAGGCCGTGTGTGCACCATCGCGATTCACGTTGATGCTCGGTTCACACTCAACATCTACCGGGCTCTATGGGCTAGGAAGTCAGCTCCGACGTCGATTGCCCAAGGCGGTGACTCTTCCCCAGTTTTTCGCCAAGCATGGCTATCGCACCGAGTCGCTCGGGAAGGTGTTTCATATCGGTCACGGGAACCAAGGCGACCCGCAGTCGTTCTCGGTCGAGCATTTTCATGACAAGGTGATCGAGTACGCGGATTCCGCGAGTACCGACGGCGGAAAGCTCACGCGAGAAGAGGCGTTCTTCACGAATCAACAACTCGACCGCATTCGTCAGTTGCCGCGTGGCGCGGCGTTCGAGTCGCCCGTCGTCGAGGATGATGCGTATGCGGATGGGCGAGTTGCGGCGGAGACAGTAAAACGATTGCGCGAGGCTCGGCTGCGTCGAGAATCAGAGGGACAGCCGTTCTTCATGGTCGTCGGATTCGTTCGACCTCATTTGCCCTTCTGTGCTCCCAAAAAATACTGGGATCTTTACAACCAAACTCATTTCGACGAACCCAAGTTTGGCGAAAGACCTCTAAAGGCCCCGAAGGTTGCGGATAAGACGAACGGAGAGTTGGCCAATTACTCGCCTGTTCCCGCCAGTGGCGAGGTCGACGCGGAACTCGGGCGGAGATTGACGCACGGTTATTATGCCAGCGTCAGCTACGTCGATGCGCAGATCGGGAAAGTACTGGATGAATTGGATCGGCAGCAGCTTACGAACAACACCATCGTGGTGTTGTGGGGCGACCACGGATTTCATCTTGGCGACCATGGGTATTGGACGAAACACACGAACTACGAGCAAGCGAACCGCATCCCCTTGTTGATTGCTGCTCCCGAGTTGCACCCGCCGGGAGCGGTTACGCGGCAGATCGCACAGAGCGTTGACGTGTTTCCCACGTTGGCGGAACTCGCAGGCTTGCCAACTCCCGATGGCCCTCAGCCTTTGGATGGCGTCAGTCTGGCGTCGGTCGTCCGTGATCCCTCGTCGCGAGTGCGTGATCACGCGTTTCATGTGTTTCCCAAGGCGAAATTAGGGCGAGCAATTCGCACGGAGCGGTATCGGTTGGTGGAATGGCGCGACGTGGATGCGCCGCGCGAAACAGCCGAGTTGGAGCTATACGACTATCAAGAAGATCCGCTGGAGACCGTGAACCGGGCCGATAGCGCGCCGGAAGTTGTTGCTCAGTTAAGGGCGATCTTGGACACGTATCCGCGTCCCGTGAATCCGTAGAAATCGATTGGAACGCGGGGTGTGTTTGCACGCCACGATCACCATGAAATTAAGTCCGTGAACAGGAGGCAAAACTTGAGATCTTTCACTGCTCACGTGCTGTACTTCGGTGGGGCGGCCCTCATTATCTCGGCTGCGAGCCTGTCTCCTTTGGCGTTCGGCGCTACCGTTCATGTCCCTCGAGAATACTCGAAGATCCAAGCGGCAGTCGATGCGGCGAGCGCTGGGGACGTAGTTCTAGTCGCTCCTGGACGATATCTCGAACGCCTTGTGTTGAAGCCTGGCATTACCGTGCGTAGTGAAGGAGATGATTCGCCTGGAAGCGAGGGGCTGAAGCGAGCCGAGTCGACCATCATTGATGGAGGTGGAAAAACAGAGATGATGGCTCCGGGCGTGGAGATGGCGGAAGGAAGTACGCTCGATGGCTTCACCATCACGAACGTGGGGCTTTACGACGACGCACTCTGGAAGAAACACTTCGACTCGCAGGGTGAAGAACTTGGGGACGAGGAGGGCGCTGTTCATGCCGAGGGAACTCAACCCGCCGTTCGTATTCGAGGCGTCACCTGCGTTGTGCGTCATTGCGTCGTTCATCACAACGGCGACGTAGGCATTGGAATCTTGGGCATTGCAGAGTTGGGGAAGGAGCAGTCACAGTGTGCGCCGTTGATCGCCGAGAACTGCGTCTTTCGCAACCTTGGCGGCGGCATCGGTGTGGCGGAGGGAGCGGAACCGATCGTGCGCGGGAATCGTTGCCGAGAAAATCTGCGAGCAGGCATAGGTTGCCGTCAAGCCAGTCCGATGATCATCGCCAATCGCTGCTACCAGAACATCCGTGCAGGGATTGGCTGTCGTGAAGGAGCGCGGCCAATCGTGCGCGACAATCAGTGTTTTCAGAATCGACGAGCCGGTATCGGGATTCGGATGGAAGGGACGTCGCCGATCGTCGAGGGAAATGAATGCTATGAGAACTGGATGGCGGGAATTGGTAGTCGCGACGGAGCGAGTCCCGTCTTGCGCAACAACATTTGTCGAAAAAACAAGATGGCGGGAATCGGCAGCCGAGACGGCGCAAGACCAATCATGATTGGAAACGAGTGCCACGAGAATGAACTGGCCGGAATCGGCTTGGAGGGCGACGTGGTTGCCACGATTCTTCAGAATCGGTGCCTCGATAACCGACTCGTCGCCATTGGAGTAACTCGTGGTTCGGTTGCGACGATCTCCGATAATGAACTGTCTCGAACGGGCGGGATGCCACCCCTGATCGCTATCAAGGATGGCTCGACGGCAACGATAAGCGGCAATCGCTTGACGGGCGGCGGCGTAGCCGCTGTACTCGTACAGGGTAAGGCTACGGTGAGTGGCAATAAGTTCATGGGTGTTGGTGACAAGCAGGGGAATGCCGTCTGGGTCTGGGAGAACTCGCACGCCACCATCGAGGACAACACGTTCGATAGTTACCGATCGGCGGTCAACTCGACCAAGGCGAATGTCGTAATCCGGGGGAATACTGTGTTGAGATTTCAGACCGCGGCGATCGTCGTTCGCGACAGCCAAAGTCCCTGCCATGTCTTCGGCAATACGGCCGTATCTGCGTTACCGACAGCGAAAGTCATGGACATTCAAGGCGCGACCGGCGTTGTGGAAGGGAATACGCTGAAGGCGGAGTGAATTGTCAAAGTGGCGGTCAAGCTGGAGCGGTATCGTGCGCTCGGCAATCTGCTAACAATTGACGACGCGATGATTCGAGGGCTCTGTTCTAGAGTCTGGGGAATACAGGTGCGACTTTCACCGCAGGAAAAAACGCGGATCGTGCGGCTCTGGAGTGCAGAACCGCCGTCTGGCGACTTGAGTGGCGTGGGCGAACCCCTTGGACTGTTCGTGGAGGAGCCCCTCTGTCGTACCTACGATTACGCTGAGTTGCGAACGCTGTTTGACGCGTTCGTCGAGAGAATTCCCGACGGTGGAAGATGTCTCGACTTAGCCATCGGGACGAAGGCGGCGAGCGAGATGTTAAGAACCGCCGCCAACCGTCGCGGAATTCAGATGGACATAACGACAATCGACCTGGGTGAACCACTTGTCGCGAAATCGAACGACTCGGAGCTGGGAGTCGACTTCATCGGACATACTCCTCCGAGTCTTCCTGAGAAGAGTTTTCACGCGGTAATTTCGGTTTTTGGTTTCGAGCGACTGCAACCAAAGCTCGCAATTCCCTGGTTGCGCAACATCTTGGTTCCTGGCGGTGTGGCTAGCTGCCTCGCGATGTCTCGCGAATCGACAATGGTCAGTGAATGCTGTGAATACCTCAGGACGTTCGACTTGATCATCCGTCCTTGGTGGTTGGATCTGTGGGGGACTCTCGATCTGGCAAGTCGCCTGGAGGTGGCGCGGCGCTCGCAGTTGGCGATCGAACAATTGGAAGTCGAGGCGAAAGGTCCCTCCATCCTGGATGCTCATCAACGAACGATACGGCGATTCTCGACGCTGGCGGAGACAGCGCCCGACGAGATTAACGCGACTTGGCGACAACAGACGGCCCAAGCAGAGTTGCTCCGCGCCCGAATGGCATGCGCCGCCGACTTTCGCGTCATTCGCCAATTCGTTCGCGAATTAGACCTGAGCTATTTCATCGACGAGTGTGTGGTTCCGTTTCAGTTGAACGGTTGGCCGTTCGGTTGGCATTGGGAAGCCACTCGCCCCGACTCCAGGCCGTAGCGTCCCCCATCGCGCGAACGTGTCTAACTGTCTCCTATCGTGGACGGTGATGCGAACCGCTTCAAGAGGTTCGCTACTGAACTCCTTGCTCGTGCATGCCGACGTCCCGGGCTAGCTCATCCAGCCATGACTCATTCTCCTCGAGGTCATATAACGAGTCATTTCCGTGGCTGAGTGCGGCTCGAGTGTGTTCGGGCGACGGAAGTCGCGCCGTGCCTTGAAGCGGAAGCATGGTATTAAGAGACGCCCTGGCGACTCGTCGAGACAATTCAATCTCCGCGTCGTGTTTCGGAGACTCGCGTTGATCGATCATTGGGGCGCCTGCGGGTGATATCGATGCCAAGGACTTCGTGGCGTCGAAGAGCGTGGCTTGAGTCAACAAGTCCGCAACGAACTGGCGTTCCTCTGCCTCCCCCTCGGCGTCGGCGACTCCATTCAACGTATTGATCACCAGCAGTGCGTCGATCGGCGTCACCATTCCGTCATCGGTGACATCCAAGAACTGAACGACTTCGAGAGGCCGCGAGGGAGGCAGATTTCCGAGCGTGTCTCGATAGACGGGCGCATTCAGTTCGTTGATGACCAAGAGCGCGTCAATCGGTTCATGGCCGCCGCTGCCGTCGACATCTCTGGGGGCGGATTCGTTGTGCCACGAAAAAACTCGCACCGTGGTCTGTGCATCAAACGTGGCAGGTTGGGCCTCGACATGTCCAAGACGATCGCGAGCGACGCTGTAGAATTGGTACAAACGATCGATGGCGCCCGCAAAGATGGCTGACGTTTCCGTGGTGGCCGATTGCCAGAGCGAGAAGGCGCTGCCATCGACCGACACATAGACATCGTAACTCGCAATCCCGACTTGGTTCGCACTCCCAACATCGTCTTCTCCGCTCCAGCGAACCGTGAAGTTGGGCGTCGCGGTCGTCGTGGGCAGAAGTTCCACGTTCGATCGAGGCGCCGTGATGTCGATCGTGTTCACAAACACCGGCGTGTCCAAGAACGACTCGCCGGGCAAACCTGCGTCGAATATCACGCGAGCTTGAGCGGGAACGGTGTCGCCTGTCGCGAGCCCTGTGCGTGGTTGAACAAGATAGGTGACGAAACCTTGTCCCACGCCCGTGCCGTCTTCAGGCGGCAAGAAGCCATCGGTCGCCCCTTCGGGAATCTGTCCAGTGGCGGGATCGATCGATGTGAACGTCCAAGTGATTTGTCCAGTCGTCGCGTCAAATTCCGCCGAGACATCGACATACTCGCCCACCGTCGACGTCGCGTCGACTCGCGTGCTGTAGAACCGTCTTCCCGCTGGAACATCCACTACGTACGGCCCGAAGCCAAAATCACCCAACTCGAAGGTCGACCAATCCAAATTGTCGTCGAGCTGTTGCGTGACGGCTACGACGAGCGCAGGGGCGGTCGCGGTTGGGAGATTCTCAAAGTGAATGATGTAAGGGAATGTCTGATCGGGAATGACAAAATGTGAGGCGCCCACGCCGAGTGGGCCCGCGATATCGTTGGGGTCGATTGCGCTTACTCGTTGGACCACTCCGTCGCGAACTAGTTGAACGTACCCTTCGCCGCTCAATCCCAGTCGCTCGGCTTCCGCCAAGATCGAATCACCGTATTGGATAGGAGGCGGCGTAAAGTATGGCAAGTCGGCGAGTGCATCGTTGAATCCCGTCCTCTCCGCCAAGTCCGCGACGATGAAAGCCAGTCCAATGCCGGCGATGCCCGTGCCGAGCGTTGGGAGGGCGCCGCTGATCGCGCTGCCGACGCGAGTCGCCAACCCTGCGCCCCCTCCGGTCTCGATCGCGACGGTGCCGCCGGTGCCAAGTCCCAAGCCGCCGCCTTCCAAGGCGACGGTACTCCCACCCGTGCTGGAGACAATCGTCTCGGCGAGCGTGACGCCGCCGCCCGTTGCGAGCCCTGCACCGCCGCCAGTCGCCCCCGACGCGATATAACTCTCGATAATTGCTGAAGAGACGCCCTCCGCGCGTGCAAATGCAATCAGTTCGGATTGTGTGAAGCGCGAGAGCGCGATCCTCCAGCCTACGATATTCCGACCAAATTCGTCCACGATCAATCCCGATTGAATCATCTTATCCATAATTGCTGACATGAGACCCAGTGTTACGGCATCCGTTCCCAGCGGATCAACTCGATTCACGGGATCATTGGTGGCGTAAGCATAGAGATTCAGTCCGCCGACCATGCCAATCGGATCGCGATTGAGGAACCGCCCCAAGTCGGCCGCGTAATGGCGAGCTCGCATGAAGTACAAATGCTCGCCCGCTTCCATGACGCCCATGCCGCCGCCAAACGTAAAGGGATTCGGCAACGTCTCCGTCTCGCTCAACTTCTCGCCGTAGGGGAGGTATCGATAATGATTCGCGATCGTCCCTTGTTCGCTCACCAACAGCGTCGTGTTGCCTGTGGCGTCCAAGGAGTAATAAGCCGAGTCCCCTGACGCATCAAGTCGACTGGTCAATCCCAATCCATGGACATATCTTGCGATGGGCTGGCCATTGGCGTCGTACTCGCCGACTACATTGCCCAGACCCGCCGGATCGATCAAGTACGAAGTACGCACGCCATTGAATTCGCTCGCAATCCGAGTCCCGGTCGCGTCGTAGATGAAGCGAGTCGATTCGGTCGGCGTATGGACCGCCGCAAGTTGTCCCAATTGCGTGTACTCATAGGTCGTGACCTCGGACCCGACCGTGCGCGAGATTAGATTCCCGGCCGCGTCGTAGGCCAACTGAGTAGACCCGACGGCTGTGTATTGATGCAATGGATTGGTCTCGGCCAATGTCTCTTGGCCTGCGTCCGACACCGATATGCGATTGCCCGCGGCGTCGTATTGATACTCGATGGTTCGTCCGCCCGGTAGTTCCACCGAGATCAGTTGACCGATCGCGTCGTATCGGCAGAGCGTCGTGCCATCGAGGGTCGTCATGGACATGCGTCGGCCCATGGCGTCGTAGGTATAGGTCTCGCTCGCGAGTATGCTGTCGGATGCGTTTCGCGTCACTTGCGAGAGGATTCGTCCCACTGCGTCATATGAATACAACGTAAAACTGCCGTTGCCATGATCCTGACGCCCTAGTCGCCCCAAGGAATCGTACGAGTATGCCACGATTCTCTCGCCATCGCCCCGAGTCAGTTCGGCCAACCGTCCCAGGGAATCGTACGCGTAGCGGACGATAAGACCACTTGAATCCTCGCTCTCGGTCCGTCGACCGATCGCATCGTAGCGGAGTCGCAGCCATTGGCCCGCGGGATAAGTGATCTGGCTCAACCGATCCGATTCGAGTTCATAATCGTAAGTTGTCGTTCCCGCGTCATTGGTCGCCGTTGTGAGATTGCGGCGCTCGTCATACGTGAACTCGGACCAACTGCCATCCGCGTAATCCTGACGAAGCAACAGGTCGCTGGCGTTGAAGGTATTGCGAGTTTCTCGGCCCATGGGGTCGATCAACGTCACCGCTTGACCCTGCGAGTTGTAGCGAAACTGCTGACTCGTTCCATCGGGATAGGTAAGACTGACTGGATTCCCGCGAGCATCCATGCGATACGAATGGACCGCGCCGCCGGCGTCGCGCACGATTTGCAGCGTGTTGAAGACGGAGTCGAATGTCGTGTGTATATCGAAGCCAAGAGCATTCGTGACGGTCGCGGGGTTTCCTCGTCCATCGGGCGAGATTTCCGCCACGCTGCCATCGGGGCGGACGACCTCGAGCAGGTTCCCTTGATGGTCGTAGCGCAGTCGAGTGATTTGGCCCGCAAAATCTCGCACGTACCCCGGAGCACCCCACTCGTTGAACTGGATCGTCTGGAAATTGCCCAACGAGTCGGTGGAGGTGACGCTTCCAAGGCCATCGTACGCATAATTGATTTCGTACGCGTTGCCGTTGGCGCGACTGCGAATCAGTCGCCCCTGGGCGTCGTACGTGAAGAACACCTGAGTGCCGTCGGGGTACTCGATCGATTCGATGGCGTGCAGGACTTGAGGCGCTCCCTGAGTGATGTAGGTGAAGTGTTGCGTTCCGGTTTCTTGTTCCACGGATAGCAGGTATTCGCCCGAGACATCGTAGGTGTAGTTCAGCGTGCGTCCCACGGGGTCGATGACTTGGGAGATGCGCCCCTGTGAGTTGTAGACGAAAGTTACCGTGTCGCCCTTGGAGTCGGTGAAGGTTGTCAGTTTGCCGTCCGTATAACTCGCGGTGACTCGATTGCCGTTGCGATCCTGTCGATAGTCGAGTTTTCCGTCGGGTCGGAAGACCACCAACGTGCCGTCGGTCTCGCGTAGGCGGTAGACGCCATTCTCGCGAGTCAGCACCCCTAGCTCGCCGCTGCCGCCGCGATACGAGTTGTTGGGTTGGAGCAAGAATGCGCGGGCAAGTCCGCCGGTGATCAACCGGACGTTGCCATCTGAATCAGTTACCGCGGTAAGCGAAGTGGGATCGGGCATCCCTCGACCAAAGGCGCCGAGCGTGTATCGTTGGGCGATCGCTCCAAAATCGCCCACTCGCTGGAACACCGCGGCGAGCAACCTCGCTTCGTCGATAACATATGCTCCCAGGCGACTCAACGCGGTCGCCGTGCGATCGAGCAGCGCCTGATACTCGCCCACCGTATCGCCCGCTTCCTCCCGAAAGTTGGCGAAAACCGCATTCCATGCCGAATCGCCGACGCCAGCGGGCCGTAGGGCGTCTTTCGCTGCGAGCCAGTCGAGCGGCGAGTTGTCGGCCGTGGTTGATTGCCGCAGCAGTTCGAACCGAATCGTATCTTCGTCGACCTGGGTATCCGCGACGAACAACAGGTCGATCGAGCCGCTGGCCCCTGGCGGCAACACGCCGGCGGGTCCATTCGGGTTGATGGCGAGGAACTCGACGGTGTCGCCGCGAGCATTGACATCCCCCACGAAACGTAGCGTCGGACTGGTGGACTTGATTGCCAACAAGGGCGCGGGCAAATCGGCTTGGCCATCGTTGGTGTAACGGACCGTCACCGTCCCCTGTCGACCGCCCCGAATCTGCCCTGGCACTAGGAACTCGACTTTCAAGTTGCCAGGGACGCCTTGAGTCACCGTCACGGCGTCGATGGATGATGCTGCCTGCTGGCCTTGTTCCAAGCGAAGCGAGTAGGCGCCGACGGCCCGCCCTGTCATGTCAAAGGTCGCCGTCAGGTGTGCGCTGTGCGACAAAAATGTGTCCAGCGCTGGAATCACCGTTTGATCCGGCGCGATCAGAAATGCCCTTGTGTCGTCGGTCAGTCGAGTACCATCGATCGTCAGCGTGACTTGGCCGGCGTTCCCCACCACGTCTGGCGATACCTTTTGAATGCCGAAGGCCTCTTCACTGGCGGTGATCGAGTAGGAATTGCTCGCGACGCTGCCAGTGTTGGCATAGGCGAGGACGTAATAGGTTCCTGGCTGCGAGTCCGGGACGACTATCTCCTGATTCGGGCCAAGATCGGTCGCGCTGAAATCGAATTCGCTACGAGTGGGGAGCGAGCCGCGACTCACGTACAACTCGCTGACGCCCGCGGTCGCCTGACTGAGAAGTTCGAAACGTAGAGTCTGGCCGCCACTGACGTCAAATTGATAATAGTCGGCCTCTCGCGCCGCGCTGAAACCGGCTGCGAACGATTCGTTCAGAGTAAGCGTGGGAAGAGCAAACTGGATGGGCGTTGCGGAGGCGATGGCGTTGTTCGCGATCGCTTGACCTTCGAAGACGTCGTCTAGGTCGTTGGTGCGCACGACGAAATAATGTCGGCCCGGCAGAATTCCTTCCAGAGTGACCTGTGTGGAAGTCGTGTAACTGGCGTTGGCGGCGAGTCCCCCGACTCGGGGCACTTGCTTTAACAAGCGGGCCAATGGCGTCCAGTACGGTTTGTCGGAAAGATAAAGAGCGTCCGACCAGTTCGTCGCGATGGCGGCGCTCCCCTGATTCTTGACCGTCCATTGAACGGTGGCCGTCATTCCCTGTTGGCCGTCGGTCGGGCCCGATACATCGAATACGGCAAGGTCGACGTTCGAAGTCGCCAATTCTTGTACTTCGAAAGCGCCCATGTCGACTCCCGATCCGTCGCCTCGTTGGCTGATGTTCGGGTCATCGAATCGCGGGAAGCCCAGGAAGTCGGTCGGCGGTGCGCCGCTGCTGGTTCCCGCGTCTTGCACGGGCGAACCGGAACGAACGAAGAACTGACGACTGGCTCGATCGAAATACTGAGGATCACGCGAGATGTTGCCGTGTAGTCCCGTCAAATCCGCGAGCCCGCTGTAGTTCAGTCTTCCTGGGTTGTAAACATCGTTGAAGGTCATCACCAAAGAAGTGGGGCCAGTCTGACGAACGCCCGCGTTTCCGCTATTCGTGATTAAGTTGTTCGTCAGCACCGCCGTGGGAGAATCCAGGATGACTCCAAACACGGCCGATCCATCGATCGTGTTGTTCACCGCCGTCAGTTGCGATCCGGCTTGCGACTGGATTCCCGAGACGTTGTTGACGATCAGATTGTTGCTCAGGTTGGCGATCCCGGTGGAACCGACAAAAACGCCAACGTGCGCCGAGTTTCGCACGACGCTGTTGGTGAGCGTCAGCGGTCCATCTGTGTTGACAGTACCCAGCCGCCCACTCACCACGAAATTCAGTTCGGCGCCGTAGCGAATGTCGACGTGATCGAGCACATTGTTCGAACTTGTCGCGGTGAACAAGAATCCATATCCTTGACCAGCACTAAGCACCGATCCTGTGTTGGTCACTCCGCCCGCGGTGTGATCGATCAGAGAAGTGAAAGTGATCGGCTGCTCGACGGTCCCCTGCGCGTCCAACGTCCCTTCCACTCGCAGCATGTTCGTGCGTTGCGTGTTTGCGATTGGCTTGACGATCACGCCCGGATGTACCGTTAGAGTGACTCCCTGGGGAACGGTGAGCGTTCCCGCGTCGGGTGCATAGACCACCTCGGTGCTATCCCACACCGTGTCGCCGGGTAGGACGCCCGTTTCCAGGAACATGGCGTTGATGCGATTGCCCGACATCGTGATTTGGCGGAAGCTTGGGCGAGAACGCAGGTCGGCGCCGATGGCGGCCGATAAGTTGTCGCGGAAAGCCACATTCTCGAGGATGGGATGCGACGCCAGCAGACGGAGCCCCGATCCTCCGAATGCAGTCTTGCTGATGACACTGTTGGTGAGAGTCAGCGGCGCGTTGTCCACCACCATCGACCCGCCAATAGTGGTTCCTCCGTAACGCACGTCCGCGTAATCGACGACATTGGCCGTGCTGGTGGAACTAAAGCGAATACCCGCCCAATCGCCTGGCGCCGTGGGAATGCCCACGCCATCGTTGTTCGTGTCGCCGCCCGCCGAGTCGTCGCGAAAGGCGGTGAAGACCACCCTGTGGTCCTCGCTTCCTTCCACTCGCAGCGTTCCATCGACGTTCAACCGCGCGAAACTGGAAGAAAAGAGATTCGTCGCCTTGATGACTTGTCCGTTCGCCACGGTGAGCGTGCGGCCCGCGGGCACCGTGACTTGGTTGTTAATCACATAGACAAAGTCGGCGGAATTCCAAGTGACGTCGGCCGTGAGGCTGCCCGAGTCGAGCAGCATGCCGTTCACCGTATTCGATGTCGCGGTCGAATCGACGATCATGGGACTGGACGCCAAATCCATGCTCGCCGCCGAATAGTTGTTGCGCAGATCCAGGTTCGTCAGATTTGGCGAGGCCGACTGAATTCTCACTCCCGCCACCAAGAACGGCGTGTGACTGATGGTTGAGTTGGAGATTTGGATATCGGCCGACGTCACAATCAGGCCGCTTCTTCCCGAACCGCCGTACCGAGCCACAATGTGCTCCAAACGACTCGCGTCCGAATCGGCATTGAAAGTGATCCCTCCCCAGTTCCCTGGGCTCGCCGTATTCCCGCCCCCTGTTGGCGAATTGTCTTGGGGAGAAGTGAAGTAGATCGGCGCGGCATCTGTCCCAACGGCTTTCAGAATCCCGTCGACCGTTAGACTGGTTCCCGAATTGAACTGGATGATCGTTCCTGGCTCAATTGTCAGCGTTTTGCCCGCCGGGACGCGGATATTGCCCGTAACTCGATGTACCTCGGAGTTGGTTAGTCGCGGCACTCCGTCGGTCGTGTCAAATATGTCGCCCGACCAGGTCGCCAGTAATTGGCGGGTTTCCAGGCATTCCACCACCAATGACCGCCGCGTTCGTCGTGCTTTGTCCCTCGCCGCCATCGTTTACCCAGTCCCGTTTCTGAAGTTCGGCTTGGCGGGCGACGGCGTCGCTCTAACTCGCCAATCCCATAACTCCACGAAACGGCCGCTGACCCGACAGCGTTCTGAAAAAAAAAATCTAAATTCCGGCCTGGATGGCAGTTGTGAACCACGGATGGGGGTGGACCACGAATCGCACGAATCTTACGAATCCGGAGAGGAGGAGGGGGAAAGGAGAAAGGAAAAAGGAAGAAGGAGAAAGTAGGAGGGGGGCTTGGAGGGCGTTGTGTACGCTTGGATCGTTCACGGTTCAGGTAATTACGTGCCGTTGAGATTTGCTTACGTGACTCCTAGCATCTAATTCGTGTGATTCGTGCGATAAGTGGTCGAATCCTTGTCGGCTGGTTCGTGGTCGAGTTCGTGGCGGCGTCGCTGAAACCTCGGTCGACGAGGTTTCAGCCTTTGTACTTCTAGTGGTTTATGCCGATGCGGAGGGTTCCTCTTCGCCCATCGACATATACTTGGCGATGTAAGCTGGTTCGCCCATGCGTTTGAGCAGGTCGAGTTGCAACTCCAGCCAGCTCATATGTTGTTCCTCGTCCAAGGCGATCCGCTCGAATAACTGACGAGAACCAATGTCACTCTCTTGAGCGGCTTCGATGGACGCTTGGGTGTAGAAGGCGATTGCGGCCAACTCGTCCTGCAAATCGGTCTCGAACATCTCCTTTAGTGAGGTCGCGCGAACGGGAGGCTTGGCAAACTCCATTCGCGGCTCTCCCTTGAGGAACATTAGTCGTTTCAGGAATTGCTCGGAGTGTCCCAGTTCTTCCTGCATCTCCTCCCGCATTTTACTGCCCAACAGCCCCATTCCCCATTCGTCCAAGACGCAGGCGTGCAGTTGGTATTGGTGAGCGGCCGACAGTTCCATCGAGAGGGCGGTTTGAAGGTTCTTCAGAGTATTCACTCGAGCCATTTTTGTGCCTCTTCAGTTTGAGTGGAGTGGTCTGTTGAGACCATTACATTTTATCAAAACAAACGTCTGAGTTTCACCGCGAAGGCCACGCGTACGACGGACTTCCAGTCCGTCGCGCTCTGCCGTAGCCTCTCGGACTGCCGTGCAACTTGTTCGGTGCGTTACGGTACGACGGACTGGGAAGTCCGTCGTACGGGGTGGTTTCCTTGTACGACGGACTTCCAGTCCGTCGATTCAGTCTGTCGGTTCCGCTCATCAACCAGCGATTCCGCTCGCCAACGACGAGTGCTGTAATACGGCGGGGAGCGAAGCGGTGGGCTCGCGCACCGCATAGAACATGGAAGCTGCGGACTCTCGCCCGAAACGTTTCTGGCTGCGGCGCACCTGCGGATAACCGATGCGGGTCAAAATGTGGTTAGGTTTGGAGAAGGCCAGGATGTCATACCAAACCTGGTCGGTGTCGCGATCCCACTGAATCAAGAATCGCTCCTCGCCGCATTCCACGTGACCGGGCAGAGTGCCGTAGGCGAAACCGTATTCGTCGGTCGCTCCATTCTCGTCGATCGTGTAGACGATGCGGCAAGCGTTGAGCCACCAGAAGCCCACGGCCCATCCCATGATCGCGACAACTCGTCCAGCTTCCAGCCGCATGTCGGGCGCCCAGGCTTCGACCCAGCCGAGTCGAAACTGCTGCCAACGGTCGAGCGCTGCCTTGGCGGCACGAAACGTACTTTGTCCCGAGCCTAGCAGCAGGCGAGTGTGATCGACGGTAAAGCCAGCGGGAGGAGTCGCGGCGGTGGCGCCCACCGCTGTGTAAGTGAAGGACAAATCGGCTTGTTCGGCTAGGAATGATCGCAGCCTGTCAACGTTGGGCTTTCGCAGCGACAACATGATGATCCCCAACTCGTTAACTGCCGTTGGCCGAGACGTTTAGCCGAGTAAAAAACGTGTGAATTGCCTTCTGGGAAAACGACGCTACAGTATTCACCGTCGCCCAGCATAGATCTTAACCGCCAATCGTGGATCCTATGGAGCCCTCTGCCTCGCGGAACTCGGCTAGCCCCACCGTCTTGTTGACGGGCGCCTCGGGCTACGTAGGTGGGCGACTGATGCGGCTCCTGGAGCAGCAGCCGATCCGCTTGCGTTGCTTGGCTCGCGACCCTGGCAAACTGCGCCCTCTAGCTGCTCATTCTACCGAGATCGTCGCGGGGGATGTGCTGGATGTCTCGTCGTTGGAGGCGAGTCTAAACGGGGTGCACACCGCCTATTACCTCGTGCACCTCATGTCGGGTGCCCATGACTTTGAGCAACAAGATCGGCAGGCGGCGCGAAATTTCGCGGATGCGGCGAAACGAGCCAAAGTCGAGCGGATCGTCTATTTGGGTGGTCTAGGCGATGACGCCGACCCCAAGCTCTCGCCACATCTCCGCAGTCGCCACGAGGTTGGCGAGATTCTCAGAGACTCGGGGGTCGAGACGATTGAGTTTCGCGCGGGCATGGTGATCGGCGCCGGCAGCCTCTCGTACCAGTTGATGAAGTCGTTAACGGATCGTTTGCCAGTGATGATCTGTCCCCGCTGGTTGGCCACTCCCACGCAGCCGATCGCGATCGACGATGTACTGGCGTACCTGTTGGCCGCTCGAGGCCTCCCGCGAATCGGCAGTTGCGTCTTCGAGATCGGGAGTCCCGATGTCGTCAGCTATGGCGAGTTGATTCGCGAGTACGCTCGCCAAGCCGGACTTCGCCGTTGGCTGATTTTCGTCCCCGTACTAACCCCTTATCTCTCGGGGCTCTGGCTCGCCATCGTCACTCCCTCGACCTACGAAGTTGGACGGCATCTTATTGAAGGGCTGAAGAACCCGACGGTCGTCCGTGACTCGAAGGCGCTCAGCGTCTTCTCGATTCGTCCCATGGGGGTCAAGGAAGCGATTCAGCGGGCTCGGAGTGGCCAGCTAAAATCTGCCTGCCAGTGATTGTCGACAGGCTCTACGATCGGCCATGATGGCGAGCTGCGAGTCGGGGAGTGCTCGCGGGCTCAAACGGGAACTTTCGCACGCAAGGATTATCGATGAATCAAAAGCAGGCGTATTTGCCCAATAACGATAAGCCGGGAAAGCGACTGAAAGAGAAACTGCGACTGGGCGAGGTGGTCTATGGGACGCTTATCCAGCATGCCGTTGTTCCCGCAATCGTCGACTTCATTCCTGAGAATTCGATTGACTTCGTGATTGTCACCGCCGAACACAACTCGTTGGACATCGCCGACTTCATGCCGCTCCGTTATGCGTTAGCGGCAAAAGGAATCGCCTGTCTCGCGAGAACACATAGCCGAGACGTGGACGACGTCGCCAAGGTTTGCGACACGTTTGATGGCGTCGTGATTCCTTACGCAGAAGATGTCGAACAACTCAAGCGATTGGCCGCCGCCGCCGTCTACCGGCCGCTGAAGGGAGAAGCGTTGGAGCGAGTCATTCGCGAAGGGCAATGGCCCAGCGAGAAGACTCGACGATACGTCACCGAAGAACGTTGCGTCGATACGCTGTTCGTTCCCATGATCGAGTCGGTGCGAGCGGTCGAGAATCTGGATGCTATCTGCGGCATCCCAGGAGTCAGTGCTTTGTTTATCGGCCCCAATGATCTGACGACCAACATGGGGATACCCAACGAGTACGATCATCCCGACTTCATCGCCATGGTGCAAAGAGTGATCGACGCCGGCGCGATGCGACATATTGCGGCGGGCTCGTGGTTCGGCAAGTTGGAGCAACAACAGCGAGCGATCAAGCAAGGGTCGCGGTTCGTAGTTCATTCCAACGACAGCAGCCTGCTCAAGGACATCATGACCACGACATTCGCCGCGCTGCGCAAACGCTAATCCCCGACCATAGCGAATGAGGGCACGAACCATGAAACGCACGGTGAGTCACGACGAGCGAGTTGCGAAGTTAGTGTTCGCCGCCGTCTATCCCCACTTGCTCGCCAAGGTCGAGAAGAAGGGCCGCACTCGAGAAGAACTGCACCAAGTCATCACTTGGCTGACAGGTTACTCGGAGAAGGAGCTGCAGGCTCTGTTGGAGTCGCGGGCGACCTACGAGCAGTTCTTTCAGCAGGCGCGGCTGAATCCACACGCCGACTTGATCAAGGGCGTAATCTGCGGCTATCGCATCGAAGAAATCGAGAACAGACTGACTCGACAGGCCAGGTATCTCGACAAATTGGTCGACGAGTTGGCTCAAGGCAGGCCGATGGAGAAGGTCCTCCGTTCGCCAGCGGCAAAAGCGCCCGTAACCAAAGCGCCCGCGGCGAAAACGGCCGCAACCAAAACGGCCACAGCGAAATCGCCCACAACCAAAGCGTCGCGTCCCACTCGAACTCGTCGCAAGAAATCGTGAAACAAGATCCGCGAGACCGAACGGACCCCTGATCGACTGATTGTTCGAATGTATGCTCGAGTGATTGGCCGACTGATTAGCCGACTGATTAGCCGATTAGTCTGCTTGTTTGCGACTAACCCTACTTGCGAGTCATCTCGTGGAAGCGGCGAATGAGGTCTTGGGTGATCGGGCCAGGTTGGCCATTGCCGATCACGCGATTGTCGACCTTCACCACGGGAATCACTTCGGCCGCGCTTCCCGTCAAAAAACACTCGTCGGCCACATAGACATCGTGACGAGTGATCGGAATCTCGCGAGTCGTAATGCCGCAATCGCGAGCGATTTCGAGCACCGCGTTGCGAGTGATTCCCTCGAGAATCCCCGCGTCGATCGGCGGCGTCAGCAGTTCACCGCGAGTAATGATGAAAATGTTGTCGCCCGTGCATTCGGCGACTTCACCCTTGTGATTGAGCATCATCGCCTCGACGCAGCCCGCTTTGAGCCCTTCGATCTTGGCCATGATGTTGTTCAGATAGTTGAGCGACTTGATGCGAGGGCTGAGCGCCGCCGGATGATTCCGGATCGTGCTAGCGGTCACTAACTCCAACCCCTTCTCGTAGTACTCGCGCGGATAGAGCGCGATGAAGTCGGTGATGATGATCACTTGCGGGTTGCTGGTGCGGTTGGGGTCGAGCCCCAGGCTGCCGGCCCCGCGAGTCACGACCAGACGAATGTACCCGTCCTCGATCTGATTCGCTCGCAGCGTATCGTAGACCGCTTGAGCCATCTGCTCTTTGGTCATCGGGATCTCCAGCAAGATCGCCTTGGCGGAATCCCAGAGTCGGTCGAGATGTTCGGCGAGCCGGAATACTTTGCCGCTGTAGCTCCGCATGCCCTCGAACACGCCGTCGCCGTATAGCAACCCGTGGTCATACACGCTGATCTTTGCGTCTTCCTTGTCGTACAACTTGCCAGCAATATAGACCTGGAGTGCCATTGCAAACTTTGCTCGTCAAACCTGATCGACCACGCAGCGCGTCAAACCCGCCCGTCGGACTTGATCCGCATACTACTCACTTCACCTTTCGCTCGCCGTAAGCCTGCTCGACCTAGGCCAAATCGCCCTAGGCCTGCTCGACCAGCCCTTCGACCAGTCGGACCGTACGATCAGCTTGGGCGGCAATCGCCATGTCATGAGTGACCATGACTATAGTGAGACCGTGGTCGGCGTTCAAGGTTCGCAGTAAAGCCAAGATTTCCCGGCCGGTCTGGCGGTCGAGATTGCCGGTGGGTTCGTCGGCCAGGAGAATCTCGGGACTGGCGATCAAGGCGCGAGCAATCGCCGCTCGCTGCATTTCTCCTCCGGACAATTCCCGCGGGCGATGAGTCAAACGGTGGCCTAATCCCACCATTTCCAGCAGTTGCTGGGCGCTCTCCCGATTCGCTTTCCGATTGCGCCAGTAACTCCAGACTCCCTGATGGATCATCGTCGGCGTCAGCACGTTTTCGAGCGTCGTCAACTCGGGCAACAGGTGATAGAACTGAAAAATCATGCCAAAACGGCGGTTCCGGATCGTATCTCGCCGTCGAGCAGGCAGATTGTCAATTCGCTCGCCCGCCAAATGGATCGACCCCGCGTCGGGAGCGTCCAGCGTTCCGAGCAAATGCAGCAGCGTACTCTTCCCCGATCCACTCTGTCCGACGATCGCGGTAAACTCGCCCGATCGCACCGCAAAGTCCACTCCTCGTAAAACCGGGATGGCGACCTGCCCCTTGCGGTAACTCTTCGTTACCCCGCGAGCGGCAATGTGTTCGCTCAAACGAGCTGCCGCGGAGACTCCTGATCTCTCCGGCAGCAATTCACGGCCCGCGGGCCGATGAGCATCATCGAGTCGTAGCGAGTAGCCGGCCGTAGCGCCCAACGTGGAGGCAATCGACGACGAGTCGCTGAGTTGGCGAGCGGAGGGTGATGGATGAATCACGCGGCACCTATTGAAGTTGACTTTCCAGGCTACTCGTAACGCAACGCTCGAACCGGATGGAGCCGTGCGGCTCGCAACGCTGGCAGGACGCTCGCCAACACCGCAATTAGCACCGAGCCGATCGTCACCCAGACCACCGTAAAGGGTTTTACGATGGTCGGAATCTGTTGAAAGTAGTAGATCGTCGGGTCAAAAACCTCGCGTCCCGAGATCCATTCAAGTGCCGCCGCGATTTGATTGATGTTGGCGACGAAGAGCAGTCCGAGCACCACTCCGACCCCCGAACCGACCACTCCCAGCGACAACCCATAGTGCAGGAAGATGCTCATGACTCCGCCGCTAGGCGCCCCCAGCGATTTGAGAATGCCGATGTCGCGAGTCTTCTCGACCACGATCATGAAGAAGGTCGCCAGAATGCCGAAGCCCGCGACCGCGATGATTAAGAACAACAAGATGTTCAGCAACGTGGTTTCCATCTGCACCGCGGCCAAGAGCGGTCCCTGCAAATCACGCCACGTTTCCACTCGATACTGATACTGCTCGATGGGAAACCGCTTGCGCAGGCGATCACGAGCCGCATTCAGGTCGGCTCCTTTGCGCAACCGCAACTGGATGGAGGTAACGGCGGGCGTCCCCGATACCGGATCAATCATCCCTCGCAAGTCTTGCAGGCGGCTGAGCGGAACAAACGCGAAGCTCGAGTCGTACTCGCTCATCTTGCTCTCATACAAGTCGACGATCGTGAACTTGTCGCTCACCGCCTTGGGAGGCTGACCCGAGTTGGGGAAAGTAATCTGCACGTCGTCGCCGGGGCGAGCCAAGAAGTAATCCTGGACCTTGCCGTTCTGATTGCGATGCCGCACGCTCGTGATCGCGATTCCCAACACAATGCCCGTGTGCTGCTCGCGCATTTCATCGAAGACGTTCTCGGGCGAGTCGCTCGCCGCCGGCGCCGGCGCCCCTTGTCGACGGAACGGGTCTACAACTGCTGGCATCGCAGGCGTAGTCTCGTCGTTCGCCACGTCGCTCGCCGGAACTTGGTCAGCGGTCGCTGGTTCGTTGGAAGCAAGATCGCCGGCCGGAGCGGTCTCGACGCCCGGCTCGCTTGCCGTCACGCCGCCGTTCGGCAGGTCGCTGGCCGCCAACCCAGGTTCGGAGATGCCTCCGACAAAGCCGGGGCGCCCGCCCACTTCGCCTCCGCCCACTTCACCACTGGCCGCTCGTCGAGCCGCCTCCGCGCGATCCCACTCTTCCTGGTAAGCTCGTTCCGTGCTCACTCGCAATCGCCGATGCTCCCAGCCCGATGAGGGCAATGGCTCGTCGAAACCACCATCGCGCAACAGGAAGCTCAGTTCCTTACGATTCTCGGGGTGCTTCAGGTACTTGCTGAAATCACTCACGTTTCCGTACGTGCGTTCGTCGATGCCGATCAGCATGATCTGTTGAGTGAGCCACTGACCGCGGACTTGGCAATTCAGCATGGCGGGAACTCGCACGGCCGCCGTCACTCCGACCAAGTCGTCTCCCAGTTCCTCGCGGATGATCCGCTCGTGCCAAGCTGGATCGGGGATGCCGCCGAGCCCCACGCTTTCGACCACGACATCCGACAGAATGCCGTGCAGGCGTTCGTGCATCTCCTGAGTAAACCCTTCCATCACGCTGTTGACGATGATGAGGGTCGCGACGCCGAGCGTCACGCTAATGATCGACGCGAGCGCGATCCAACGCGTGCGGAGATACCGCCAAGCTAAGAGGAACTTATACATCGCCAATCCTTTGGCTAAATAATGGCCGCGGAGTGCTTCCGCGTAACCTGATCGTCGAACTTTCCATGATCGAACAGCCCGTCGCCTAGGTGCACTTGTCGGGCATTTGCCAGATGTCGGGCATTTGCCAGATGTCGAGCATTTACCTGTCGTCCAGCATTTACTCGGGCCTGAGCAACGGGAACAGAATCACCTCACGAATCGATTGTGCGTTGGTCAACAACATGACCAGTCGGTCGATGCCGATGCCCAATCCGCCCGCGGGCGGCATGCCATGCCGTAGAGCGCGAATGAAGTCGTGGTCCATCTTGGCCATCGAATCTTCCTCGGGCATGCCTGCCAGCTGAGTCTTGAACAATTGTTCTTGCAAATCAGGGTCGTTCAATTCGGTGTAAGCGTTGGCCACTTCCATGCCGTGAATGAACAGTTCGAACCGTTCGGCCACCGCGGGATTGGAACGCTTGCGCTTCGTCAACGGACAGATGCTCGCCGGATAATCGGTCACGAATATCGGACCCACCAACGCATCCTCGACGCGTTCTTCGAACACAAAGCTCTTCACGACGTCCGGGTGTTTGCCCTTGGTTTCGAACCCGATCTTGTCCGCGTAAGCGGCGACTGCGACCGCATCCGCGGGATCGAGCCCCGTGTGCTCACGGAACAACTCGTCGTACGACTTCCGTTGAAAAGGCGGCGTGAAGTCGATCGTCTTTTCGCCCCAAGCGAGTTTATAGTCGCCGCCGATGGCCTTGATCGCATCCACGATCACTCGCTCGGTCAAGTCCATCATCGACTCATAGTTGCCGTAAGCCTGATAGACCTCCAGCATCGTGAACTCTGGATTGTGTCGCGGACTCAGCCCCTCGTTCCGGTAGACTCGCCCGAGTTCGTACACTCGCTCCATGCCGCCGACCATCAACCGCTTCAGGTGCAGTTCCAATGCGATGCGCATGAACAAGGGCATGTTGAGCGCATTGTGGTGCGTGAGGAACGGGCGAGCCGCGGCGCCGCCTGCGATCGAATGGAGCGTCGGCCCCTCGATTTCGACGAACCCTTGTCCGCCCAACGTCGACCGAATCGACTGTACGATTTTCGTTCGCTTCAGGAATCGATCGAGCACTCCATCGCCATAGATGAGGTCGATGTAGCGCATCCGCTGACGCAGTTCGGGGTCCAGCAAGCCCTTGTGCTTGTCCGGCGGCGGCTCGATCGACTTCGTCAAGAAGTGCAATTGTTCGGCGAAAATCGTCAACTCGCCCGTTTTCGTCCGCCTCAATTCCCCATCGACCCCGATCAAGTCGCCCAGGTCAAAGCAGTCCGACAACGCCCAGTTCTGTTCGCCCACCTGCCCCTTGCCGATGAACAACTGTATGCGCCCGGTCCAGTCGAGGATGTCGACAAACTTCAGCTTTCCCGTATCGCGACTCAACACAATACGGCCGGCGGCCCGCACCTTCGGTCCACGCATTTCGCCTGGTCCTTGTGCGCCCAGCCACTGACGAAACTCATTCTGATCCTTCCCCGCACTTTCGGGGAGCGTGACGGTGGTCCCATCCGCCTTGTGAAAGAGCACTTCGCCCGCTCGTTCGCGGATCGGCCCGATGTACGAGCGATCGTCGAAACGATGACCCCAGGGGTCCAGTCCCAACTCCTCAATGCGACGCATCTTCTCGCGCCGCGATGCCTCGTGAATACCAGCATCCTCGGGAGATGAATCGGACGGAACGGGTACGGCGGGGTCGGACATGGAGTCAATCTAGCTCAAGGGGCCAGGAACATCGCTTTGCCGAGTATTCTCAAGGAATCCCGTCTAGGGGTCAATGTCAAATGGTCATTGGTCTTTGGTCTTTGGTCATTGGTCATTGGTCATTGGTCATTGGTCATTGGTCATTGGTCATTGGTCATTGGTCATTGGTCATTGGTCATTGGTGGGGTGGGCGGAGTTTTGTAGCGGAAGTTGCAAGACTTCCGACCGTGGTGGTCGCACCACCCCCGCCAGCAGATTCTCACCCGTCGCCGAGTCCATCTGCTGTAGCGGAAGTCGCAAGACTTCCGACCGCGACGGTCGCACCCCCTCGCCAGCAAATTCTCACCCGCGGCCGAGTCCGTCGGCTGTAGCGGAAGTCGCAAGACTTCCGACCCGTGGTGGTCGCACCACCGCCGCAAGCGGATTCTCACCCGCCGCCGAGTCCGCCCGCTGTAGCGGAAGTCGCAAGACTTCCGACCCACGACGGTCGCACGACCCCCGCCAGCAGATTCTCACCCGCGGCCGAGTCCGTCTGCTGTAGCGGAAGTCGCAAGACTTCCGACCCACGACGGTCGCACCACCCCCGCCAGCAGATTCTCACCCGCGGCCAAGTCCGTCTGCTGTAGCGGAAGTCGCAAGACTTCCGACCCGTGGTGGTCGCACCACCGCCGCAAGCGGATTCTCACCCGCCGCCGAGTCCGCCCGCTGTAGCGGAAGTCGCAAGACTTCCGACCCACGACGGTCGCACCACCCCCGCCAGCAGATTCTCACCCGCGGCCAAGTCCGTCTGCTGTAGCGGAAGTCGCAAGACTTCCGACCCGCAACGAGCGAACAACCCGCGCAAGCCAGTTCAGGCCCACGGCGGCGTATACCCGTCACTATTCGTCGGCGTACACTCGAGTGCTTTCTTCCTTCGTCACGGGATTGGGCGATTCATCGCTTGCCACAAGCACTCGAATACGCGGGTCTCCCTTACGCAAGCCTTTCGCGCGGATCTGATAAGTGACTTGCGAATTCGGCGCTAGAGCCGGTAAAGGTTCGACGATCAACTGTTGGCCGCGAACACCGACATTCGTCGGGCCCTCGCCACCGATCGGCGCGAGTTCAGGGGGGAACTCGACCGCCAGCCGCACCTGCGAGGCAGCTCGCGAGCCGCGATTTTGCAGCCGAATCTCGTAAGACGTCTCGCTTCCCACCTCGATGGGATCGGCGGCGTCGACCACCGAGAATTGCAGTTCGGACAGAGTCTCGACGAGCACGGGTTGTTCGAATGCGTGCTCCAATCGCAGGTCGGCTTTACCTTCGACGCGAATTCGCTGCTCGCCGGGCTCGGTGGGGACGACGATCAATTGCGAGGCTCCCATCACGCCCGCTGGCAACTCTTGCAAGCCCCACAGCACCGCATGTCGTTGCGGATCATACTGTCCTTGGTTATCCGCCGAGATGTACTTGAGTCCACGCGGCAGATAGGCGATCAACTCGAGGTTGGTTGCGGGTGCGGTTCCTGGGTTGGCCACCGCGACGCTGTAAGTCGCTTGGCGATCGAGATAACGCACCTTGGGACCATTCACACCCACCTGCAGTTGAGGGGACAGCACGTTCAGCGAGACTCGGTCTTCGGCCAGCGTTTGTCCTTCCTCGCGAGCCAGGAAGTGGCATGGCGCCGCTCCGGGACGCTGCGCCTTTAGTGCCAGGTCGATTCGTTTGGTCTCATTGGGACGCAGCACGCCGATGGGATACTCCAATTCAGCGCCCGCCGGATGTCCCAGCGCCTCGGGCAAAGTTGCTTCCAGCACCAGGTTCGACGTGGCGCCTGTACCTCGGTTGGTGATGGCGAGCAGCATCCGTACTTGATCGCCGATCAAAGCCTGCTCGACCACCTGATGCTCGATGGCAATCTGTGGGCGAGTGGAAACGGTACGGACGGCGGCTTGGCTGTGAAAAATCACTTGAGCCACGCTGCCAATTTCGCCTTCTTGTTCGGGCAGCAACTGCATGACGATCGAAGTTTCCTGGCCTGGGCCGAGTGCGCCGAGCTGCCAGCGCAACGCGCCTTCGGCGCCTCGTTGGCACGGGGGATCGGCATCGATCAGTCGAGTTCCTTGAGGAACTTGGTCAATCACGGTGATGTGTTGGGCGGCGGCGCGACCCACGTTTCGCACCTTGATCTCAAAACGAGCCGGACGCCCCACTTGAACTTCTTGCGGTGCGATTTTCTCCAACTCGAGCGAAGGACTTTGGGGACCTTCCAGATGCTTGGGACCTGGAGCGGCGCTGATCGCCAACGGTACGCCCGCGGCGGCGAGTGCCGCGCCGCCTACGCCTGGACCACCGACGCCTGCACCAGTCATGCCAGCCCCCGTTCCCCCCAAGGCGCTAGCGTTAGGGATGCCGACATCGGCGCCGGGGAGATTGGAATCACTCCCGCGTGGGGCGGAGGGGAAATCGCGAGGCGGAAGGCCGCTCGAGATTGGCGATGGCGATGCAACCGCACCAGGAGGCGGTGGCGGAATGGGCGATGCGCCGCCAAAACCGGCTCGAGGACTGCCGAATCCTTCACGAGGCGAGAGATTCGGCGCCGCCTCGTCAGGCAAGCGAACATGTTCCTCCGGCGGGGCCGGCTGAGGGCGAGAGGGAACAGGAATCAAGTTGGCGGAGGGAGCTTCCGGGGCAGACGCCCCTGGGGCTGTGTCTGGAACGGCGGCGCTAGGATTGGCTTCTCCCGCCGCGGGCGGTGTCGGAGGAGCGTTTGTTTCGGCCGCGAAGCTTGCGGGCGGCGGACCAGCGGGTGGAGCACTGGAATCGGCGGCAGGCGCAACTTCGCCGCCGTCACCCGCGGGCGACTCGGCGGCCATTCGCACGGGCGCCTCGTTGATGGTGACGACTTGCGGCGAGTTGCCTTCTGAACCAGTGGAGGCGTCGCCGCCCGCCTCAGGCCCCGCATTCACGGCGTAGGTCGGTTCCGTGCCAACAGGCGAACCGTCCACTGGCGCCTCTTCCACCGGCGCGCCTTCCGCAGGCGGTGGGCCGCTGGCAAACGAACCTTCCGAGCCAGTTGTGGGTTCGCCGCCAGGCTGAAAACTGCTGCCGCCATTCCCTTGTCCCGCAGCATCCACTTGGTTGTTGTGGCCGCCTGCGGGATCTGCCATCAGCCCCATGGGGGCGGCATCGGGCGCCGGCGGGGCGCCTTGAGGATCTTGATCAGGAATGGGTTGGAGTCCGCCGCCTAGTTGAGCCAACTGAACGGGCTGCGATCCGGCCGAGCGAGCGGGCGCTTTACCCGGGCCAAATTTCTTGTATCCGTAGTAGCCGCCGCCCGAGAAGAGCATGGCGAGCGACATACCCCACGCCACTCGACGCTTCGTCAGCCGAGGCCGATGATTCCAGAGAGCGACGACGCCGCTCTTCGTAGCGGAAACAAGACGGAGCGGATTAAGTGCCTGCCAATTCATGGGCCACATTCCCCGGCGGAATCTGCCGAAAAATCTCCGGATCGACTCAAGTCGGGCGGTAAGTAGCAAAATTGGCAGGTTGGGGGAAGAGCGGAATTCCGCAGAGGCGTTTGGTTAAATACACCCAATGAAGCATTTGAACAGCTCAAGACGATTGAAGTCCTCGAGCGCGGGTCGGACGACCGCATCTGGCGAATGATCTATCAGTTGGAATCGGGGGTTCCAATTGTGGCCTAACCAGATTAGTAAAGATCAGCGGCGATTAGTGTTCTCTGACTCTCTTATGCAGTGCAGTTCGAGAATGAGGAACACTGATTTTCGCTGATCGTCACTGATGGATCACGAGTTACCTCGTTTGTCTCTAACAGGCGAACTCGCAAGTTCTCGGTTCGGCCCCCGTCTCTAGGTATCGCCGCTCGCCATGCTGCGTCCACTGTGTGGGTGTACGGTTGCGAGCGGAAACCTTGCGAACTCAGTTGCCGGCGTGCTTACGGGCCCTTGGCTTCGACCTTCAAGGCTGGGTCGGTGATCGCGGTGGCGAAGCGAGCCTGAGTGAAGTCGTTCAGCCTGAACTGGGCCAGGGTGGCCTTGAAGCCGTTTCGTTCGATTTTAGTCGCCGAGTTGACTCCGACGAACACGTTGCCCGCTTTAGTTTGGATCGTCAGCACGCCGGTCGTCAGATCGACATTGACCAACTTCCCTTCCACTCGCACTTCCTTCTTGCCCTTGGCCGCCTGAGCCTCCAGGCCGCTCACTTGAAACAACGCGATTCCCATCAGGATCGCCACCATGGAACCCACAAAACGGCGCACAGTGATCTTGCTCATGACTACGCAACTCCCCAAGCGATAAGACTTTCAGGCGAATGCTCTGACTCAGTGTCAGAAACTTCATTGGCTCGCCCGTCAAAATGAAGAAGCCGTAAGGAATGCAGTCGTCCGCCAAAATAATTCTCAGTTTTTCCGGCTTGCGTTCCAATGACTCGGCGACCACAGGAAGCACTCAGCTGTTTTTCGAGAATTTTTGCATACTGGATGGCGGACCAAACAACTCGTCCTGACTCCTCCAGAAAGCGGTATCAGCAAACAGGGGCGATGCGTAGTAAACTTGAGCACGAGTGTTTTGGGTCATGCGAGGTTGGGCGAGCCGAATGTTTGAGCAGGAATCGACGAGCGGGGCGACGTCAGACCGAATGCTTCTCGCACGCTTGCGCGGAGGCGAGGTCGACGCGGCTACCGAACTGTACCTGCGTTACGCCGACCGCCTCCTGCGATTGGCTCGTCGCCAGACAGCTGCCGACTTAGCCGCTCGCTTTGACCCTGAAGATGTCGTTCAGTCCGTTTTTCGAACATTCTTCCGCCGCTTTTCCGCAGGCGCCTACGATGTGCCCGAGGGGAGCGAACTCTGGAAGCTGCTCCTGGTCATCTCCCTGAACAAGCTTCGCAAATTGGGGCAACATCATCGAGCCGCCAAACGAGATGCTCGACGAACCATCGGCGGCGAAGATGTGACGCAGCTTCTTGGCAACGACGAGGCAGGGGCGGTCGCGCACTTGCGTTTGACGATCCAAGAATTGCTTGAATCGTTTGATGCCACGACTTGTCGAATTATCGAATTACGCATGGAGGGGCGCGAAGTTCAGGAGATCGCGGACTCTATCAATCGCTCGAAGCGAACGGTGGAACGCATCTTGCAGAATTTCCGTCGCCGTATGGCGGACGATATTTCCGATTTGCCGGCCGGGGAGGATTCCGATGCCGACGGTTGACGCCCTGACGCTCGATTTTGACGCCCGGGTCGAAGCCTTCGAATCACGGATGGCCGAGGGGACGGCGACGGTGGCCGATATCGCCGACTACTTGCCAAGCGTCGACGATCCCGCTCGAACGGAACTCTTGGTCGAGTTGTTGCGCGTGGCCTTGGAGTTGGAATGGAATCGCGGTCAGCGTCCCTTGATCGATCAATATCTCACGCTCTATCCCGAGGTGGCTGCGAGTCACTCGACGCTCGAGCCATTGGCCTTTGAAGAGTATCGTTTGCGAACTCAAGCTGGCGAGCATCTCGAGCCTACGGATTACGAAGTACGCTTCGGGTTCGCTTCCTTGTCTTGGCCCAAACTGACTCCTGGCGAGCAAGCGTGGGAGTCGTTTGCTCGGAGTTCGCCGGACGCCGCGGTCCGCCTCCAGCAGGCGTGCCGATCGCTACCCGAAATCGGCGACGATTTTGCAGACTTCGAACTCCTGTCCGAACTAGGCAGAGGCGCGTTCGCGCGGGTGTTTCTGGCTCGACAACGTTCGCTGGCAGGACGACTCGTCGCGCTCAAAATCACGGCGGGGCCAACGGGCGAGCCGCAACATTTGGCTCGACTTCAGCACGGCAACATTGTGCCCGTGTTTTCGGCTCATGCCGTGGGACCGCTCACGGGACTTTGCATGCCGTACCTGGGCAACACCACGTTAGCCGATGTGGCGCGGGGTGTGTGGCGTCCCTTGCGCACGCGACGAACCACAGGGGAGGCGATAGCGAAGTCGACAGCGGCGAACCATGCCTCTGTGTCGCAGCCCGAAATGCAGCGTCGAGACTCGCCCAAGAGCGGACGTTCCATCGTATCGACGTTGAACGCTCGTCGTTCACTCATCTCCACTTTGCCCGGCTCGCATGCCGCGGTGGTGGAAGCGACCGCGGCTCAGCCCACTTCGCGACTGCTCGATCAATTGGAATCGAGTTCCTATGTCGAAGCCGTCGTGCGTTTGGTGGCGCGAGTGGCCGATGGATTAGCCCATGCGCACGATCGAGGGGTGGTGCATCATGACCTGAAACCCGCCAATATCTTGCTCGCCGACGATGGCGAACCGCTGATTCTCGACTTTAATCTCGCTAGTCGCACTGGACCCGAGTCGGCAGGCATGGCCATGGTGGGAGGGACCTTGCCCTACATGGCTCCTGAGCAGTTGCGGATGCTCCTCGCAACGCCAGGAAGAACGGCAAATGCGATGCCTGATCCCAAGGTTGTCGACGATCCTCGGTCCGATCTATTCTCGCTCGGCATCGTGTTGTACGAATTGCTCGTGGGGTGCACTCCCCATGAGTTACGTGGCGGCACGTTAGAGACTGTGACCAGCGACTTGCTGAAGGCCTGGAGCGGTGATTGTCCGGCTCCGCGATCGGTGAATGCCGCTGTGCCTCAAGCGTTGGACGCCATCACTCGAAAGTGCTTGGCGGTCGATATTGACGCACGATATCAGTCGGCTCGCGAGTTGGCGGACGACCTCCGCTGTCAATTGGCTCACCTGCCGCTCAAGCATGCGCCTGAACCTTGGGGACGCGAGCGTTTACAAAAATGGATGTTGCGTCATCCGCGGATTGCTTCGGGCACGACCGTGGGGCTGGTAGCTGCTTTGTTACTTGTTTCGCTCGGGGCCGCTTGGTTCGCTCGTGGACGTCAGTTGGAAAGACACTCCGCTGAATCACAGATGCGTTCGTTTGAAGCGGGCTTAAGTGAAGCACGCGTCATGTTGATTCCTGGGGTTCGCGAGGTCGCGCCGGCAATCGCGGACCAGGGAGTGAGTCGCGGACAACGACTGCTGGAGTTGTATGGAATCGATGACCGAAATGTGGCGGCGGTCGCGAGCGGTGAAATGGGAGTCGACTCGCCCCTGCTCGTTGCAATCGATGGCACTCAACGCGATCGTTTGCAAAGCGAGTTGCGATCGCTGGCGCGCTTGGTCTTAGCCGCTTCGCCCAATCGTGCGGGAAACGCAGCTTTAAATCCCACAGTGCCAAGCTCCTCGGCTATAAGGGGCGCCGAGGTCGCAGCGCTGCAAGCTAGGTCCGAGAAGGCGACAAGCGAGCCGTTGCTCTTAGCGCTCGAACACATGCAGGCGGGCGACGATGCACTCGCGGCCAATGAGTTGGAGCGAAGCTTACAAGCGGTGCCGCGAGACGCCGCCGCGTGGCTCGCGCTAGGCTATTGCCGCGTGCGTCTGGGGCAGTTGTCGCAAGCGGAAATTGCTTACTCGATGTGTGCCGCTCTGGCCCCATCGTTGCCCCAGTCACTTTACTTCCGCGGGCTAGCTCGCTTGGAGTCCAAGCGTTACGAGGATGCTTGCGACGATTTCAATGTCACGTTGGAGAAGGCGCCAGGATTCGCGGAAGCTCATTTTCACCGAGGCGTCGCGGCACAAGGTTTGGGAAAGCACGAGGACGCCATCGCGGATTTTGATAAGGCGCTTGAGCTCGGATTGCCGCACACGCGAACTTACTTCCTGAGGGCTCGCTCGAGAGCCGCACTTGGGCAGGTAGAGTTGGCAAAAGCGGACCGAGCGTTGGGAGCAAGGACAATTCCAACAGATGCGGCCAGTTGGGTGGCGAGAGGGCTCGATCGCATGTCCGCCGCCCCTGCCCTTTCCGCGGACGACTTTCGAGAAGCCTTGAAGCTTCAGCCCAGTAATACGCTGGCGTTGGGGAACCTGGCCCACGTCTTGTCGGAACGTTTGGGCAAGATCGACGAGTCCATAGAGGTCTTGGATCGGTGGATAGAGTGTCAGCCGCGAGACCCATTGCCGCGGGGCAGTCGAGGCGTCCTTCGTGCTCGACAAGGAGATTGGACTGCTGCGGTGGCCGACGCGGAAGAGGCACTCAAGCTGTCTCAATCTCCCTTCACTCGATATCAGGCTGCTTCTGTCTATGCGGTTTTTGCACGCCGGCAACCCGAGAGGAAGAAGCACGCGATTGAGTTATTGGCGCTGGCATTGAAGGCTCAACCAACACTGGCGGTGGAAATGCGAGTGGATCAGGATCTGTCCGCTTTATGGGAAGAAGAGGCCTTTCAGCGGCTCATGAAGGCGGGAGCGACCTTGGTCGAAGCAGGGTCGTTGCCCGAAGGTAAGCGGTGAGAATGTGGATCAAGCGGAAAGTTCGCGAGAATACATGAAGATTGCCAAGAAGATGCTCGGGTGGAAGAAGCTGGCCGTTCGAAGCGGTCGATCCGAGGGTGCGCGTCGTTTGCGTCGGGTCGGTGAACGATCCTTCGAGGCTTTAGAGCCTCGGTATGCGATGCATGGGGAGCCGGTCGCATGGGACAATGCGGCAGCGTTGACATTGAGCTTCGCGCCCGATGGCACACGCGTCGGCTCACATCTAAGTACCTTGGATGCCACATTCGCGACGGTCGAATCGACGGCCGTCTGGCAGGCCGCCGTGGCCCGCGCGTTTCAAACTTGGGCGCAGTACGCGCAAATCAATGTGGGAGTCGTCAACGACTCGGGCTTGCCTTTGGGGGTCCGAGGCGTGAGTCACGGGGATGATCGATTTGGCGATTTACGAGTCGCGGGAACTCCGATGTCGGCCGAAACGCTGGCGGCCGCCATCGATCAAACTCGACTGACGTCGGGAACTTGGACTGGCGATGTACTGTTCAATACCGCAGGCGACTGGACGTCGCCGAACGATATCTTTTCGGCGGCGCTGCATGAAGCAGGACATGTGTTAGGCCTAAGCCATAGCACCGAGACGAACTCCCCGATGTTCACTCACGGAGTCTCGGGAAACCTTACGCCGACTGCGAACGATATTGCCGCCCTGCGGGCACTCTATGGGCCGCGAGTCCCCGATGAAAATGAGCGAACTCAGAACAACGATAGCATCAGCAAAGCGACTCATATACGGTTCTCGGAAACGACCGATGGCTTTGATGGCACTTTGCCGTTAGTTCAATTCGGGGACTTGCACGCCTTGTCCGACTCGGACTACTTCCAGCTCCCTGTGCTTGCGGGATACACCGACTCGCTGACGTTTGAAGTGCATACGGGGGGAATGAGTTTGCTGGCTCCCCGTATCACGTTGTTCAACCAAAGCGGAACTCAGGTTGCGCAAGCGACGTTCAACGGCGTGATGGGCGGGACCGTTTCCGCTACGATGTCGGGGCCGTTTTCCGAACGAGTTTATGCTCGAGTTGATTCAACGGCAGGCAATGAGTATGCCGTAGGCGGCTACTCGCTCGTGGTGAAGTATGACTCGAGAAATACCGTTGCTGATTCACAGATAACCCAAGCGGTCCGTGAGGGGTTTCGCTGGCGTGGTCTGACCGACGATACATTTGCCAATGTCGATGTGCGACCGTTCTTGCAAGGGGATGAACCCTCGCATTTTGACGAGGATGGTGGGGTGGACGACAACGCGGGCAACGCACGACGACTCAAGGAAGTCGTCGATAGCGAGTCGCTGCGAAAATACCAGTACGTGGGATCAATCAGCAACGGCACGGACGCGGATCACTACGTGCTACGAGCACCTAGTTTCGCTCAAGGTGTTCAACGCGGGCTCACCGTTTCGGTCGAATCGTTGGAAGTGGACGGCGTGATTGGGTCGGTTGAAGTGATCGACACACATGGAAATCCTGTCACTGCTGAGATCCTCTCCAACGGCTCGGGGCTGATCGTGGCGCGAGTGGACAGCGTGGAGTCAAATAAGGACTACACAGTAGCCATTCGAACGAGTTCAACCGATTCGGGACCGGCCACAGGAAATTACGCCTTTACGGCTCGATTCGATGATGTGCCTGTTCAACGCGAAACGTTTCTCACGGCCACGGTGACGCCGAGCGTTCCTTTGCAGGGCTTTCAGCTCTATGTCGCACGCACTCAACTGTTCAACTTTGCCATCGAGTCGACGCCCGCCCCCGGCTCTCAAGGCGCGTCCGTCTGGGTCGCGATCTACAACTCGGAAAATCGACCTGTCTTCTTGGCCGCTTCCACGGCAGGGACGACGCGGTCGGCGCCGAGCGTCTTGTTGGATCCGGGCGAGTACTATGTGCAGGTTTCCGCTCGGATGCCTGATGGCATCACGCCCGCAGGAGCTTCGCTCACATTGGTGGGCGAACAAGCTTCTGATCCCGTGGGGCCTCCCGTCGTCGATCCAGATGTGCCGCCGATTTATCAGTGCGAGACCGGGCCGATGCCCTACTGCTATCCGGGCGGTGTTGTCGGGATCATTCCCTACGACTTTGTCCCCGGTCCCCCCATTCCACTGAATGATCCGCCGCCAGACGTCACAAACTATCAGGTGCTAGACCCTGGCGATGCGTGGTTCTGGCACAACTTTCATGCGGGCACGAACGAACTGCTGCCTGCCGATGTCAGCGGCGATGGCTCGGTCGCTCCGCTCGACGCTCTGATGGTGATCAACCAACTGAATGAGTTTGGCGCGGGACCAATGCCGCCCATGCCCATCCAGTCCCCCTTCTTCGACGTCACCGCCGACCTGATCGTCGCGCCACTCGACGCGCTGCTGGTCATCAATCAACTCAACGGCGTCCCCGCCGCCGCCGCGGAAGGCGAGGCAAGTTCCGCAGAAACCTACGCGAGCTTACTTCCTAGCGCAGGCAACTCGCCTGCAATCGAGTCGGACCTCGTCGATCAAGTCATGGGCGAGCAGCCAGCCGCCGTTGCGTCGACGTCTACGTTCGGTGAATCGGCGACGCCTCATTCGCGGACGACTGCCTGGGCGAATCGCTCGGTTGCGACTCGCTCGGTTGCGACTCGCCCAGGGGCTGTCGATGCAGCGCTCTTAAGCGCACCAGTCGGGTTGTGGCTCGCCGAAGATCGTCGGCTTCACATCGCCTCGCAAGTCGGCGACCCTCTTTTCGGCGGAAGTCACTTCGGCGGCCGAACCATGGACTTCGAGCGCGATCTCGAGCGTGGTTGAAGCGCCGGGGGCGAGCTTCAAGACGCGTCCCTTCTTACCTTCGAACGAACGAGGGTTGGGGAAGTTCGTGCCCGGCTCAAGCCCCGTCACACTGCCGTCGATGGACGCCGTCGTGTTCTTCCAGACGGTGTAGCAAGGGAGCTGCTTGATATTGTGCAAAATGCTGACGCCACGCGTGCCGTGAGCGTTTTTCAGCAGCGTGCGAGTTTGTCCTTGCGCGTCGCCCACCAATTCCAAGAAGTAAACTTGCTCCGCGAATCCCGGCTCGGGCGCCGAATAGGCATCCCACGTGGCGAGTCCCTGAGCGGAATGAGCATTGCGCGGCACGACGGTCTTGACGGGCGCGACAAAGCGAGCGCCCGCGTCGAGAAGCGGTTCGCCAAAGTTGATGTGATACAACATCTGTCCTTCCGCGGGACTGGCCGATATGTTTTCAATCACGTCACGGATGCGCACCGACGATTCGCCGACGCGAGTGGTCATGGTCGTGGTCATGCGCAGCTTGAGGAAGTGAAAGCGAGTTTCCTCGACAACGCCTGTAACCGTGATCTCACCCGAGTCGCCGTCCACCGCGACACTCACCTGACGAGCGGGTTTATTGCCGATGCGACCATGAAGGGGGAATTTCAGCCGCCCCGTCTCGTCATCGAACTCGGGGGCGCCGTTGCTTTCTAGTCCACAGCGTACGAGCAGTTCGTCGAAGCCGTCCAGCCAACCAAGTCCACCGGGTTCCATTAGCGGGACGAAGGCCGGATGAACGGGGCCATGCACGGGCGATTTCCAGCCAATTTCATCGGCGCCGTGCCACGCCTTCCAAAGACTCATGCCGCGAGTCGGCAATACCGCGAACGAGAGCTTGCCGTTGTCGACGCGAATCAGATCGACGCCGTCCGACAAACCTCCCTTTAATCGTTGCTTGGTGAGGGAGTAGCCCGTCGCCTTGCCACCCACTTCCGCGGGCGTGAGCTTCAACTCGTCGAGATACGTCCCGGCATCCACATCGGTCAGTACGACTTTCTTCACCGCCATCTCCATCGACTCCTTGGACAAGATCTGATTATCACAAAATCGCCAGCGGATCGCGTCGTTCTTCCAGAGTGCCGCGAGTAACTCCGACCCGATTCGTGGCTTGCAATTGTCCCCACACATCGCGTCCAGTCACGCGGCCCGCGAGTAATTCCCGATACAACTGGATGGTGCGAGCGATATCGGTGGGCGAATCGTTTAACAACTCAATGCGGAAGTGTCTCACGCCACGATCCAGCAGCGTAGGGACCACCTCCGCAGCGCTTTGAGGCACGGCGTTGAACAAGGTGTTGCGACAACCGACATCCGCCTTCAAAGGATGTTCCACACCAATGCGATCGCGCAGCTTGACGTCATGACGATCGCAGGGACGGCCGCAGTTTGTCTTGTTCGTTCCGGGCGACAGCATCGCACAGAACACGCAATGCTCCATGTGGAACATCGGCATATGTTGGTGGATGACCACCTCCAGCCATGATGCCGGAACGGCTCGCACAAGATCCAATAGCTGATCGCGGTTCAGGTCGTACGAAGGAGTGATGCGCAGCGGTCCTTGATCGTGGAACAGTTGGGCGGCCAGTTCGTTGGCAACGTTCAGCGAGAAGTCGACTACTCGCGGGATGCCTCGTTCGCCAAAGAACAAGAGTCCGCCGAGATTCCTGACCAACACGCCATCGGCGCCTTGCTTGGCCAGCAAGTGAAACATCCCTTTCTCGTCGGGCTTTTCGATGCGAGGCGTGGCGAGCAAGATTCGAGCGTCTGCCTCTCGCGCCAAGCGAACCGCCGAGTGATACTCGCGAAGATCCTGGAAATCGACGTAAACGTCTCGTATGCCTGTCGACAGCACTGTTTGAAGCTGCGAGAGCGAGCGAACGAGGACATGCAGGTTCGGCTGTTCGACAGCCGTGTCGACGGTTCGTTTCGCCGCATCTTCGGCTCGCAGGCGAGCGAGAGTCGGTCCTGGATCGATACGTCGCTCGGGAGGCTTCACGACCGCCTCTTGCAGCTTCTGTACTAACTCGTGCCGAATCTGTCCCAGCACGCTGAACGGCGCCATGGGACGGCCTTCGATTCGAGCATCAAGTTGTCTCAGGCTGAACGCCGTCCCGCCAAGACGCCCCAATTGCTGACGCAGTGTGTCAGCGGTGAGTGCATGCTTTTGAGCGGTGGCGAGCAGATCTTGCGAGACGACTCGAACGACGACTCCGGTCTCGGTGCGAGCGACGACTCGCAGCCGTTCCCCCTCGCCGGCGGCGACTGCGACGTCGATGGCCATTTGTCGCCGAGGCGTTTGGTTCTGGAAGGTGGCTCGCAGACGGCTGGTCAGTTCGGGGTCGTCGGTTTTCCAGACTTGCTGATCTTCCCAGATCTGGGTGAAGTCGAGCGAGTTTCTCGCAAACGCCAACTCAACTTCCTCCCCCTTCTCCGCCCGCTCCAACGACTTGCCGCGACGAAAAATCTCGTAGACTCGCCCCCCCTGCGGATCGTCGACCGGCTTGCCGCAATCGAAGGCCAAACCGTCGCCTCGCTTTACGGAAGATCCCTCGAGTCGAACGACGATTCGTCCGCGATGCACCGCTAAGACTCGACCGAGGAAAACACCGCGTTTCGAGGAAGTTTGGCCGGGAACGAGTCGCTTGTGGTGGCATCCTTCCAGCCATCCCGGCGAGAAGCCTCGCGAAAACGACAGTTCCATTTCCTCGATCTGACGCGGGGTGAAGCGAACCGGTTGACCTGCCACGGCCGAATCGATGGCCTCGCGATAATGCCGCGTCAAGTTGGCGACGTACTCGGGGGTTTTCAGCCTTCCTTCAATCTTTAGCGAGCAGACGCCTGCTTCCATCATCTGCGGGATTAGCTCGAATCCCGCCAGATCTTGCGGGCTCAACAAATACTTCACATCGCCCGTATCGACGTCGCGACCATCACAGATTAAGTCGTAAGGGAGCCGACAAGCTTGAGCACATTGACCCCGATTGGCGCTGCGCCCACCCAACGATTCACTCGTCAGACACTGGCCGGAATACGCCACGCACAACGCGCCATGCACGAAGGCCTCCAGCGGCAGTGGTGATTGGCCATGCAGCTTGCGAATCTCCCGAATCGACATCTCTCGCGCCATCACGGCTCGTTCGATGCCGAGGGACCGAGCGAACTCCAGTCCCGCGCCGCTGGTCAATGTCATCTGTGTGGAAGCATGCATCGGCAGGTCGGGGCAGATCGCACGGACCAAACGAGCGACGCCGAGATCCTGGATCAGCACCGCATCCACGCCCGCGGCGGCGATCATCCGCACGAGCTGTTCGACTTCTGGCAACTCGTCAGTGAAAGCCAGAGTGTTCAGTGTGACGTAGCCTCGCACGCCGCGAGAATGCAGCAGCTCCATGAGACGCGGCAGGTCTTGAGGGGCGAAGTTCGCCGCTCTCGCTCGCGCGTTGAAACCGCAATCGAGTCCCAGGTAGATCGCATCCGCGCCATTTTCGATCGCTGCGCGGACGCAGTCCCAATCGCCGGCAGGCGCGAGTAATTCGGGACGTAAGGCCGCCGATATGGGAGCTAGCGGCGGCGACAATTCGACCAAATCCATCATGAGCAACGACCGACGCTTTGTCACAACTTAAAGCGTCCAACCTTTCCGATACTCTTTGTGAATCAACATCTGAGCGGCGTCGGAATTCTTCACTCGCAGATGCTTTGCGTCCCAATCGAGCGTGACGCCGCTGCGATAGGCCACCGTACCCAGCAGCACAGCTTCCGTGAGTGCGCCGGAATAATCGAAGTTGCAGGTGGTTGAGCCGCCAGTCTTGATCGCATGCACCCACTCGGCGTGATGTCCCAACGACTTGGCAATCGACGGTTCAGGCCGCTTGTAGTCGGCGAATTTCTCGCGCGGCAACAACTCGTGCCGACCGTAGTCCGCAAGCAATATTCCCTGTTCGCCGACGAACAATTGACCGCTTCCCCAGTCGGGCGCTACGCCTTTGGCATCCTTCAGCATGGCGAGTGCTTCGGGCAATTTGTCGGGTCGTTTGCCGCCGTCGTACCAGGTCAACCTCACCGGCGGCAATTCGCCACGCGACGGATAGTCGTAGTTAACGATGCACCAATCGGGCGCACTGACGGGATCGGGCGTGGGGCCTTGAGCGGCTACTCGAGTTGGATGACGCAGATCGAGAGCCCAGTGAGCGAGATCGATGTAGTGGCAACCGATGTCCCCCAACGCTCCCATGCCGTAGTCCCAGAACCGTCGCCACTGGAACGGATGAACGCCCTCGCTGTAGGGGCGTTCGGGCGCTGGGCCAAGCCAGAGATCCCAGTTCAGGTTCATGGGAGCTGGCTTGCCGGTTGTGAATTTCGCCCCCGAGTATCTGGCGTTCGCCCAAACGTGAACTTCGTTGACCTTGCCGATCGCGCCAGCACGGATCAGTTCGACCACGCGGCGATAGTTGTCGCCGGCGTGGATCTGAGTCCCCATCTGAGTGACCAGTTTGTTCTCGGTCGCCAGATTGGCCAACGTTCGCGCCTCGAAGACCGTATGGGTCAGAGGCTTCTCGCAGTACACATGTTTCTTCAGACGCAGCGCCATGGCCGAGGCAGGTGCGTGCGTATGGTCGGCCGTGCTGACCGCCACCGCGTCGATCTTCTCGGACTCCTTCTCCAGCATGACTCGGAAGTCAGAATACTTGCGCGTGCCTTGCAAGCGACTTGTGCCGCGCTCCAACAAATCAGCGTCGCAATCGGCGGCCGCGATGATGTTCTGGCTGGACAGTTCCCGCACATTCTCGCCCGCCCGACCCGTAACCCCGACCACTGCAATCGACAAACGCTCGTTTGGCGAGTTGGACTGCTGGGCAGGCAACGGATTGACGAAATAACCGGCGGCGATCGCCGACCCGGTTGCCACGGTGGTCTGAAGAAACCTGCGTCGATTCCAGCCCTGAGGTTGAGAATCAGATCGATTCGCGCCGCCCGCCATGTGTTTATCTCCCGCTGCGTTGTTCCGTCATCATCGTGAAGGGTGGGGCCACGATACCCGGCATGGGACCGCTTTGCAATGAACAACGCCCCCGACCGCGGGCGCCTAGCCCGCTTCAATCTCGGCTGGGGCGAGCAGGCGACGGATATCGACGAACGGCCCAGCGGCCAGTTGTTCGCGCAAAACTTGCCAATCCTCTTGGTCGTTCGCAATCTCGTCGTAGATCGCCTTGGGGACCGGGATCGTTTCTCGCGGCAATTCATCTTCGATATTGAGCACCGCGATGCCCAACTGATCATCCGCCATCCCGACCAAGCGGAGTTCGGTCTGCTCGGAAAACAGACTGGCGTCGAGGTTGCGGATCAGGCCAAACTTGACAAGCTCGACGTCGACATCGTTGAGTCCCAGTTCCGCGCACACCAGCTTCTCACGCATGGCTGGCCAACCGAAGACGAGTCGAACCGCCAGGCCCTTTCCCAGCTTACGCGAGGATGCCGGCGCGTCGGCGCCAAAGGCCGCCTCGAAGAACGAGTGGGCATACTTTTCCATCGACAGCCACTCGGCGAGATCTTGCGGAGGGCGAACCAGCAACCATTGTCGCCGGAGATAGTCGAGGTAAGTCAGTTCGGGATCGACGCGGAACGAGTGCCCGCATTGGCTGCATGTTTCGCGCTGAAACGTGCGATCGAGAATCGCGTCGCGAAGGTCGGGACGCAGCACGGCGTTGACGCTGTAAACCACATCGAACTCGACATTCGCGCCACATTCGGGGCAGGCGACAGTCTCGGTCTGGAAAAAGGACATGGCGGTATATCCGTGAATTCGTGTTGGGGCTGTTTTAGTTAGCTAAAGCGGTCTTCTTTTCGAGTTCGACCAGAGCGTCGTGCAGTCGGGCCGTGGCGGGGAGTTTGCCCATGAAGTAAGCCGCGTAGGCTTCGGCGAAATACTCGCCATCCGCCCGCATCTGGTAGTCGGTCACTCGATCCGTGCGAATCGCCGCGTCGTAGCTGAGCCATTGTCCCTTGTACGCTTCCTGCCAGATGCGTCCATCCTTTCGGGGCAACTCGCCGGCGCGGACCCAATTCGCGGCGCCGGTCATCTGCTTGATTCCCTCGAGCACTCCCGCGGGTTCCACCAACACCGCCGCCTTGTACCAGACCATGGCGTCGGACTTCTTCAAGGCGTCCCAATCGGGTTTGGAACTGGTCACGCTGCCTAGTTCTTCGAGCATTTCGTCGACCGCGACCGCGGCGGTCTTCTTCAAACCGAGGATCGAATTTACCAGGGCGTCAACCTTGGACGAGTATTCGTCGGGTACGGCTGGCTGCGCATTGATGCAATTCAGCATGGCGCCATCGACAGTGCCTTTGTCGGGCCAGCCATTCGCCTCGTAACCCAATCGTGCTTGCTCGGCCATACGCACGGGCGCCGAATTCAGGAGCGCTGTCTTACGTTTCTCCTCGTCAGCGCCCATGGCCTTCACCACGCCGATGGACGCATTCCACTCCTTCATCAACTCTTCTTGGTCCTGCGGCTTCTTTCCGGCCATCACAAAGCCGACATATTTGGCGATGAACGTCTTGGGATATGTCTTGAACTCGCCTGCCAAATCGTCCGTCATCATCTTCTGGACATCTTGCACCGAGTGTTTCTTCCAGTCGCCGTAGTCCGCGTTGTTGTTCTTCATGAAACTGTCGCTGTGATCCACCGCATGCCCAATTTCATGCAACGTCACCCAAGTGAATTGGTCGACTTTCTTGTTTCCTTCCACATTCTTCAGCAGGAGCGGTCCCATCAGGCCATTCTGAGCCATGGCTAACGGCCCGCTCGAACGCATCGCCTTGATGGCCACCAAACCCTTCGGTTCGGGCGCCACGTTCTTTTCTTTCGCGGAATAGTAGGACGAAACATCCTCGAGGCTCATGTGACGCTCGAGGTCCGTCAGCCACTTGTTCAGCTTGGTGTGCGAGTCGGGAACCAAGGACATCGTGTTATAGAACGCGACCAGGCTAGTGCCCGTCAAATCGCCCGACACGGTCGACATGTTGAAGCGAGCCATCAACGCTTCTTTGAGGAATTCAATATCCTTCTTGGAAGTAGGTTTGGGGCCCAACTTCTTGACCTGCTCGTTCAATGCCTTGTTGCTCTCGGCCGAGCCAAACAAACCATCAATCGTGCGTTGCAAATCAGGGATTAGTTTGACTAAGGCGTCACGCGCCACGCCTGCATTCTGATCTCCGTCAAATGCGTTGACGATTTCTTGGAATTCGTTCCGCTTCAACGCGGCCAGATTGCGGTACGACTCGAGCGCTTCAGGATCGATCTTCTGCCACAACTCGACTCGCTTGTCCAAGCGATCCAGCAACGTGGCTGCGGCCCGCTTCTTCTCGCGGTAATCCGACAACACCTTCGGGACGGACTGTTCCTGAATGTTCAGCAAGTGTTCACGCAGCTTATCGCACTTCTTCTCGTAGTCTCGGTAAAGCTTATGCGTATGCTTATTCTTCTTCTCGTCGACCGTATCCGCCTTGTCGTCGTAGTCCGAACTCTTTCGCTGCAACATCGTGCAGAGCTGCGCTAGCTCGCCTTGCTCCGCTTCGTTCAAGGGCTGACCTGCGCGGACAGTCGCGTCGATCTTGCGCAGGAAGTCTCCCACGGGACGCACGACGCTCTGTTCGAACTCTTTCTTGCCTGTCGATTTGAATATTGCTTTGCCTTCGTACTCGGGGGCAACGTTGATTTTCGCTGCTTCGTCCAGCGCGTCGAGCAAACCAGTCTTCTTTCGCTCCAGGGCCACCGCATCATTCATCTCGCGCGAGCCTGCGCTCAGGTCGTCGAGCAGTTGATCCATGACTTGGCAGGCTTCTTGATGACTGCGAATGACGTCGACGGCGATCGCGCGTTTCTTGTAATCTGGCAGTTGGTTGCGATAACTCGCATCCGCGCCGTCGCCCAACGTTCGCTCGTAAACGGGAATCATCTTTTCGTACGATCGCAGAGTCGTCTTCAAGGTCTCTCGCTTCTTTTGACGCTCCGTCGCTTCGGGACCATCCTCCAAATGAGGCGGGAGATTGGACAACGATCGTCCGCGACCTACCGTCACGGGGGCGTCGTCTTCCTTCGGCAAACCGTACTTCTGCACAATTTCGGGGACCGATCCCAGGCGTCGTCGGAGCTTCAACGCTCGCGGATCCACCTTCGTGCCACTCGACGATTTCGACAGTTCGCCATTACTCATCGCCATCTACTCCCCAACCATCCCTAGAAACCGTAACGAAACCATTCGCCGACTCGCTGGAGCCTAACTGGCCAATTGCTGTTCGAGCTTTGCGATCGCATTTTCCAGCGTATCGCGGATCGTCATCGGGCCGCACAACTCGTTCGTGTCGCACACTTCCAGGAACTGACTGGTCGTCAAGAACTTGCGATAGTCAGTCATCGCTTGGATCGCCTTCTTCGCGGCCGCTGCCTTGGCTTCGCCCGACGCGGATTGATACTCAAACAAGGTCGCTTGCAGCGTGACGTAAACTCGACTGGGGCCTTCGACAAAAGAATGAACTCCCCCTTCCGCGATCTTCACCAGATACTCGTCGCCCGACTTGCGCAAGGCATCGACGAATGAGTTCAACTGGCCGTCGGCCAACTCTTTCGCCTCTCGCCAGATCGCCAACACATCGCCCACGGGCGAGCGAGACGTGGAGCTACCCATCTTGGCGGCCAACCCGTCAAACTCGTCCATCCCGCGGAGGACGCCGCCCAAGTCGCCCGACCGCAGAAAAGCCCCCGCCTCGGACAACTTGCGCTTCAACTCGTCGACGATCGTCCCACCGGTCGCAACCGCCTTCTCCAAGGTCGGGCGAGCCCCCAGCATGCGTTGCTCCAACGTCTTGCGGATGTCGGCGATCGCCGTCAGTTGGCTCTCGATGCGATCGAGTGCGGCGAGCGCCGTGGGGAACTTCCCCGACTTCGCGGCCGCGGAAGCCGCGTCAACCAACTGCTTGATTTGGGCCGAGATCGGCAAGTTGGCTTTGATCGCGGCGGCGATCTTTTCTTTCAATGCGGCCAACCGAGTTGTGAACGTTTGTGCGTCGTTAACGGTGGTGGATTGAGGAGTCGGACCCGAAGGGCTGGGCGACGCTAACGCTTTCTCCAATTGATCAAGCAGCGGCACGGCGCCCTTGTTGTCGTCTTGGTCGAGTACGCCAATGATCTGCTTGCACAGTGCATCAAACTCACCGGCACGATCAGGCGCAGCTTCTGTCACCTGCTTTGCTCGCCCTTGCAGTTCCAAAAATCGAGCGACCAGAGGATCGTCGGCGTCGAGCGCAAGCGGGCACGCCGCGACAATCTCGATCTCCGGTTTGCACGTCATGTCCGCGTGTTCGGACAGGAATTCCTTGAGCGTGGTGTTCTTGACGGGCGCTTTCTCGAATCCATCGGCTGTCGCGAGCGAAAAGGTCAGGTCGAGTCCTTGGCCGGTAACCACGCCAAAGTAGACTTGTCCCGTGCCTACCTTTTTCGCTTCGGTCAAGTGCTTCGTGTGGCTCCCCTTCTTGAAGAGCGTCAATGCCACCACATCGACCCCCTTGACCAGCATCAGAAACTTGCGCGATTTTCCCTTGCGAGCATCGCTCAAGAGTTCGACGGAATCTTTGCTGATGGGCGCGGGGGTGTTCTTGTCTGCCATGACGATATCGCTCTCGCAAGATGGACGGGAACCGAAGACGAGACGAGTGTGGATACTCGGAAGTCGCTGCGATTATAGCGTGGAACGCGTTGTCGGCTAGTAAACCCCACTTATCGAACACAGGCGAAACAGCGGAAGGCGGTCACGGCCCTCTCGCTAAACTACGTCTCTTGCCCGTCTCTCCCTCTAGATTCGTGGCATTCGTACAATTCGTGGTCCACAACCATCCGTGTCATTGATGTGATCCGTGGTCAACCGACTTGCGTGTCCGCCGCCCGTGAACTCGGCGAACCTGGCGCTGTTCGACTACGGACGCATCCGGAAGCGTCGTTCCAGTTCGGCGTAGGTAGGGTCTTGCGAGTTGAGTTGTCGTAGCCGTTCGACGCAGCGGAGCGCGTCGGGAAATCGCTGCTGCTTCTCGTACAGCAGGGCGAGCGCCAACCAGGCTTGCTCCCAGTTAGGATCTATCTCGGTCGTCTTGAGCAGCACCTGCTCGGCTTCCGATTCGCGTCCATGAAGATACAGGCTCATGGCATAGCGATATTGAGCCGCCGCAATCTGTGGACCCAGTTTCGCATCGCGTTCCAACAGCACGAGCTCTTCGGCCCTCAACCGTTTGGCCTCCGATTCGCAGCGCGTTAACTCCGCTTGGATCGCTTCACCCCCTGAGCGGTCGCCTCGAATGTCCGCCGTTTCCAGTCGTCGACGAGCGACGTCGGCCAGTCGATCGTACAGGGCAGCCAGGTTGCCGCGCGGCCCGGTCGCTCGAGGTTCTACTCGGATCGCGGTCTCGTACGAGTCGACCGCGGCGGAATAGTCGCCTCGAGCTTCGTGCACCATGGCCGCGCCCAAATGGCTTCCCGCTCGGTCCGAGTTGACTTGCAGGCCCGCGAGAAACTCTTCAAGGGCTTTGTCGAGCTGATCGCGATCGATGCCGTTTAGCAGTTCTTGACGCACGGGCTCGGGGACCCGCACCAGCATGCGGGCCGCCGCGATTCGCACCACGCGTCTCGATGCGGCGAGGCGTTTCTGAAGTTGGCGCACGACGTCCCGATAGACGTTGGCCGCCGCCGCGATTCCAGCCGCCGGATCGAACTGAGACTCGATGGCGTCGAGTTCGGTTTCGAGTCGGCCGAGGGCGGCGAGTTGAATCTGAGTGTCGGGGTTTTCGAGCAGCCTCTCGGCGACTCGCAACGACTCCGGCGTGGGGATTCTCGCCAGCCTCTCCAACGCGGTCGCTCGCACGATCGCGGGCGTTTGTCGATCTTCGGCCAGCGAGATCAGTCGACGCTCGGCGTCGGGCTGACGCTTCTGTGCGGCGTGCAAGGCATGAGCGTAATGTTTCGCGTCTGTCCCTTTATCGCCCCACCATTTGCGAGCCGCCGTGAGCGACCAGCGATCGACTCGCTCCAACTCGGCCCGAATCTCGTCGTCATCGCCTCGGGCCTTGATCCAATCGGCGTACTGACCAAGCTTTGCTCGTTTTGATTCCGGCAAACGTTGTCGCGAGCCATCGACTTCGAGATGGCAGCCGGTGCACGCGTTGGGAGTGCCCAGTTCGACACTGAGCGCGGGGCGGGGGATTCTCAAGCTATGGTCGCGGCGTGGGTCGACCGCCATGTACTTGGTCACCGGCATGTGGCAATTGACGCACTTCGACCCGGCGCCATTCGGCGAGTGGTGATGATGACTGGGGCCGTCGTATTTTCCCGCGGGATGGGCGTGGCACGAGGTGCAGAGCCGATTGTCGGGAAAGCGGACTTGGAGCGAATGAGGATCGTGGCAGTCCGAGCAACGGATCCCCTTGTGATACATCTTGCTCTGCAAAAACGATCCGTACTCGTAAACTTCGTCCAGGATCTGGCCGTCGGCGTGGTAGGTCAGTTCCCCCAGCAATTCGTTGTGGTAGCCATCGTAGTAGGGCTCGCCGGGGCGATGGTCGCTGGCGATCACCGAGCGGCGTGAATGGCACGGCGCGCATGCTTCGATTTCACCCTGATTGGAAGGGCCTTTCAGTTTTGCGAGCGCGTAGCCTCGTTTCCGATCCCAGAAGAAAGATTTGGCTTGAGCCAGTTGTACGTGCAGATTCCCGGGGCCGTGGCAGGCCTCGCAGCTGACGTCGATTTCGCTGAACGTCGTGTGGTACTGGCCCTGTTTGGCGTCGTACTGGCGGAGAAGGTTGGTTGAATGGCAGTCGGCGCACATATTGTTCCAACGCTGCAAGACGCCCGTCCAATGCAAGTCATCGTCGGGCGCCAGTTTGTCGGAGACATCGGGGGGGTCGAGATGGAACCAGCGTTGAGCGAGCGTGTCCCAGGAAATGCGGAGCACTTGCAAGCGAGCGATTTCGTGGGCCGGTTGATCCGGCTTACGATCGAACTCGACCATATACTGCTGCAACGGCGTGACGCCGAGCACGTACTTGATCTGAAAATCGGCCATCCGGCCGTCGGGCCCTTCCGTATGGACAAAGAACTTGTCGCCGCGGCGGAACATTCGCGAAGTGACGCCCAGGTGAGTCAGCGTTGCCTCTTGGAAATCCCCCAGCACCGTGTCGGGGGTGGCTAAATCCATGGCCAAATCGTGGTGCGACCCTGTCCAGCGTTGGGCCTCTTGTTGATGGCATTGCACACATGATTGGCGACCGACGTACTCCAGCGGCGCGTCGTCGGGCAGGCAGGTCCACCAATCGGCGGCGAGTGCGACGGTGGTGAGCGCGCAGGCAACTCCTACCCCGATCAGAGCCCACAACGCACTTCCCCAGCGTCGCGGCGTGGCCAATTGCGACTTGCCGACAGGAGACGGAGGGGTGGATGACGCCGCTGGGGTGGATGGCGGGGTATCCGAGAACTCGGGTTTCTTGAGAGGTTTCGGGGGTCGATGCTTACGGGCCATAGGGTCACAATATCGTCGGTCGCCCTGGGAAAGTCGTGGGGGGAGGCGGTGGAACTTGCGGATTCGGGAGAAACGGGATAAAAATTCTGATTCGTACCGAGCCCGCTCGTCGCTTTTTGGAGTTGATTTGCACCATGATCGCACCGAACGTCGTGAAGAAGGACAATATCGCCAAGGTTCTGGATCGGGCACTCGATAAAGGCGGCGGCCTTCTCCGACTCACTCCAACCTGGGTGCCTCGCAGTTTCTTGCATCCGGGACGTCGCATCAAGTTGCATCCCGCGGATCTGTATGCTTACGGCGCGGATCGGGGCGGGATCGACGAGCGGTGGTTTGCGAGCACGACCGAGGCCGCGAACGAAGGACGCGTTTGGCACGAAGGGTTGAGCTTCGCCTCGTTCGAAGGAAAGCACTTCTTGCTGAAGGACGCGGTCGAGGAAGCGGGTGATCGGCTGATCGGCAAGGCGTTGTTCAAGAAGTACAACCGTTGGCCCGTCTACTCGAAGTTCTTCGACAACATGGGCCCGATTCCGCACCATATGCACCAGAGCTTCGAGCATGCGAAGCTGACGGGACAGGAAGGCAAGCCGGAAAGCTACTACTTCCCGCCTCAGTACAATAACGTCGACAATAATTTCAGCTACACGTTCATGGGGCTTGAGCCGGGAACCACCAAGGACGATGTGCGACGCTGCCTGCAGAACTGGAACAAGGGCGACAACGGGATTCTGGATCTGTCGCGAGCTTATCGCTTACAGCGCGGCACCGGTTGGTTGATCCCGCCGGGCGTATTGCATGCGCCGGGTTCGCTGTGCACGTACGAGCCCCAGTGGGGATCGGATGTGTTTGGTATGTTCCAGTCGATCGTCGAGGGACGCTACGTTCCGTGGTCGCTGTTGGTCAAGGATGTGCCTGCCGACAAGCATCAAGATCTTGACTTCATCATCTCGATGCTCGACTGGGAAAAGAACGTCGACACGCACTTCAAGGAAAACAACTACCTCGAACCGATCGTCGACAAGAAGACCAGCGGCGACGGCTACACCGACAAGTGGATCGTGTACGGGCACGTCGACAGCAAGCAGTTGTTCAGCGCCAAGGAATTGACCATCGAGCCCGGCGCGAAGTGTGTGCTCAAGGATCCGGGCGCCAGCGGCTGGATTACCGTGCAAGGCAAGGGACGCATGGGCAAGTTGAACCTGCAAACTCCCGCCATGATCCGCTTCGGCGAAGAGACGGAAGACGAAGTCTTCATTTCGCACGAGGCTGCGACCGCCGGCGTCGAGATCGAGAACACCGGTTCGGAACCGCTGGTCGGGTTGCGCTACTTCGGTCCCGACTGCCACAAGAAAATCCCGATGGTCGGCGATTACAAGAAGAAATGAGTACGTCCGCCGCGGGACATCTCGTGCTTCACGGAATTTCGTGGAGTGCGTACACTCAGTTGACCGACCTGTTCGCCGACCAGCGTCTGCGGCATGCGTACGATGAGGGGACGCTCGAAATGATGGCGCCCCTCAAGAAACATGACCAAGGAAAAAAGCTCTTGGCGAGATTTGTAGAGAGCTTGTCCCTGGAACTGAGCATTCCGATCCAGAGTATTGGTTCGACGACGTTGAAACTGGCTGACCGGTCCAAGGGGATTGAACCCGACGAGTGTTACTATATCGCGCACGAAGCCGCGGTTCGCGACAAGAGCGACTACGACTCGCGACGCGATCCGCCGCCGGACCTTGCGATCGAGGTGGACATCACCAGTGCTTCGGTCGATCGCTTGTCAGTCTATGCGGCGCTGGGCGTGCCCGAGATTTGGCGATTGAACGGTGAGGAGCTTTCTTTTCTGTTGCTGACGAGTTCCCTGGGGACATACGAGGCGGTTTCCCATAGCAGGGCTTTCCCCTTCTTGCCGGTGAGCGTCGTCAGCGAGTTCTTGAGTAAGCAAGGACTGATCGACGAGACATCCATTGTCCGTTCGTTTGTCGAATGGGTTAGACGTCAGGCCAGTTGAGTGATTTCATCCAAAGGACAGGAAACATGAGCACAGCTCGTAACAACTTCCCCAAACTTCATAACGCGGCTTGGCCCGGCGTGGTTGGCAAGGGATCGCCCGATGCGGAACCCTTCATCGACCTCGACACGATGCTCGACCTGACCGCCGCCGCCGAAGTGGATGGCGTGAAGTTCGATGGCGTCGACCTCTTCCTGTTCGATCCCCACGTCAGCATCGACTCAACCGATGACGATCTGAAGCGATTGGCCGAGCGAGTGACCAAGCGAGGGTTGGTCATCGGTTCGGTCGTGGCGCCCGTGTGGCCGCCGACAGGCGGTGGGTCGGCGATGGGCAGCGAGGCGGATCGCAAGCAGTTCGTCGAGCAAGTGCGGAAGGGCTGCCGAATCGCGAAGAAGCTCCGCGAACTCGGCGTTCGCCCCAACGGCGTCGTCCGGATTGACTCGGCGAGCGGCCCGCATGATTGGTACAACGATCCCGAAGGGAACCAGAAGACGATTGCGGCCACGTTCCGAGCAGCGTGTGATGTGGCGGCCGACTTTGGCGAACGACTGGCGGCGGAAGGCGAAATCTGCTGGGGCGGCATGCACAGCTGGCGACGCATGGTGCAGTTGCTCGAGTTGACTGATCGACCGGGGACGCTCGGTTTCCAGGCGGATATGGCCCACACGCTGCTGTACACCTTGGGCTACAACGCTCCCGAGGATCGAATTTTGCCCGTCGACTACGACTGGCAGGACGCCAGCAAGTTGGACGATGCGTTGCGCACGCTGACCGCGGCCCTTCGTCCCTGGACGATCGATTTCCACGTCGCCCAGAACGACGCGACGGTGAAAGGCTCGGGATCGCACGACAAGACAGGACGGCATTGCTTGGCCAACGATCCCAACGGCAAGCTGAATATCGCTCACCATGCAGGTTTCTGGCTGCGAGACGGCTACGGCAACGTAACTCGCCGTATCCGCCACATTTGCTGGGATGGCTGTATGTTCCCGAACGAAGTGATGTTCAAGAAGGAAACCTGGAACGACATCCTTCGCGCTTCGATCGCCGTTCGCGACGCACACGGATGGCGTGAGTAAGCCCATGGATCTGAAGCTCCAAGGGAACGTAGTGGTTGTGCTGGGCGGGGCGAGTGGAATTGGGCTCGCCATCGGTCGTGCCGCCTCGCAGGAGGGGGCGATCGTCGCGTTAGCGGATCGCTCGCCGACAGTCGCCGAACGAGCGGCCGACCTGTTTCTCGAAACGGGTTGTCGCGCGGTGGGACACGTGCTCGACGTCACCGATTGCTCGGCCGTGGAACGCTATGCCGCTAGTTTGGAGCAGGCCGAGGGGCGAGTGGATCACGTGGTCTACGCGGCGGGAATGGGGTCCGGCAAGTTCGGCTTCCCTTTCTGGAATCTCTCGCCCAGCGATTGGCCCCGTGTGCTCGACGTGAACCTGGTAGGCGCCGTGAATGCCGCCCACGCCTTCGCCCCTAAGCTCGCCGCCGCTCGCTCCGGCACGTTGCTATTCATCTCGTCAGTCGCGGCTCAGATCGGCTCGCAGACCGATCCTCCCTATAGCGCGGCAAAAGCCGCACTCATCAATTTCGCTCAATGCGCCGCCAAGGATTTAGCGCCCTACGACGTGCGAGTCAACGTGATTTGCCCCGGTATGGTACAGACGCCGCTCAACCGCGCGGTGTGGCAAGCGTGGCACGATAGTCAACCACTCGAGTTGCGTCGGTCCTACGACGACTGGGCGGGTGAGAAAGTGAAGAAGGTCGCGCCGCTCGGGCGCTGGCAAACGCCCGAAGACATCGCGGCGCTCGCGGTCTTTCTGGCTTCACCACAAGCTCGCAACATCACGGGCCAGACGATGAATGTCGACGGCGGCCAAGTCATGCACTAGCGCTTGTGTTACAGCCCGCTCGCTAAACCACTGATCTTGCGAGCCATCCAGTGATGGTTGGACCACGAATTGCTCGAATCGGACGAATAAGAGATTAGCGTTGCGTTCGTGGCACGCGACGAACTCCTTGTTACTTGGGATGGGAACGATCCGAGCAAGTGCGATGCCGCCCAGCGGAATCTCCACCACTCCGTCAGGATTCGTGAGATTCGCGCGATTCGTGGTCGCCCATCTTCCGCGGCTCACTGCGGTGAACTCGGTCGCGAGCCATGCAGTGATGGTTGAACCACGAATTGCTCGAATCGAACGCATGAGGGATTAGCGTTGCGTTCGTGGTACGCGACGGGCGCCTTGTTGCTTGGGATGGGGACGATCCAAACAGGTGCGATGCCGCCCAGCGGAATCTCCACCACTCCGTCAGGATTCGTGTGATTCGCGCGATTCGTGGTCGCTCATCTTCCGCGGCTCACTGCTGCGAACTCGGTCGCGAGCCATGCAGTGATGGTTGGACCACGAATTGCTCGAATCGAACGCATGAGGGATTAGCGTTGCGTTCGTGGTACGCGACGGGCGCCTTGTTGCTTGGGATGGGGACGATCCAAACAGGTGCGATGACGTCCCACATCTTCCCCGCCGCTCCGTCAGGATTCGTGTGATTCGCGCGATTCGTGGTCGCTTACCTTCCGGGGCTCACTGCCGTGAAGTCGGGCGCGAGCCATCCAGTGATGGTTGGACCACGAATTGCTCGAATCGAACGAATGAGAGATTAGCGTTGCGTTCGTGGCACGCGACGAACTCCTTGTTACTTGGGATGGGAACGATCCGAGCAAGTGCGATGCCGCCCAGCGGATTCTCCACCACTCCGTCAGGATTCGTGAGATTCGTGAGATTCGTAGTCGCTTATCTTCCGTGGTTTACCGCTGAGGACTCGGTCGCGAGCCATGCAGTGATGGTTGGACCACGAATCGCTCGAATCGAACGAATGAGAGGTCTGAGTTGCATTCGTGGTACGCGCCGAGTGCTTTGTTGCTTGGGATGAGGACGATCCGCATAAGTGCGAAAGCGTCGAGTGGATTCTCCATCACTCCGTCAGGATTCGTGAGATTCGTGAGATTCGTGGTCGCTTATCTTCCGTGGTTCACCGCTGCGAACGAGGTCGCCAGGCTACTCTTCGTAGACCGAGGTGACTGGCACTCCGGCGAGTCGCAGGTAAGTTGCCAAGACGCCTCGATGATGAGCAGAGTGGCTGAAGACCCACTTTCTCAGGCAGTCCCCCTTTTTCATGGTAAACAGGGTTTGCCCTCCCATCTTGAGCGACCAGGGTTGGCTCATCACGGAATCGGGAGTTCCTCGCAAAGCCTCCATGGCCTGGCGTTGGTTGACGTCGAAATGCTCCAGGATCTGTTGCGTGCTTTCGGCCGGAGGAGTGACGTAGGGTTCGCCGCCCACAGGAGCGATATCCCATTCTGTCTGAGTGAGAATGCCCGGTATCCAACTGATGATCTCGACGAGATGAGCGGCGTTCCAGCCGATCGTATGGAGATCGGCCGCCGGTTGCCAATTCAATTTGTCGTGGGGGATCTTTGCCAAGAGCCTCCGAGTCATAGCCATTTCTTCTGTCAGCTCGTTGGCCATCCATTCCGCGATCTGCATGTAAGTGGTCCCTTCTCTAAATCACGTCGCTTAGCAACCCGTGTAGCACGTACTAGCCCTTCTTGGGTGGGTTGACTAATCCTCTAACGCCCGCCGACAGTTTCAGCTCTAGAGAAACAGAATTCAAGCATGGCATGAGCGATGTTCGTCTTGCGGCTCGAGCGAGCGAAGATCAGGCCGTCAATTGTCCGCAGCCGGCGGCGATCTCGATCCCTCGCCGTTGGCGAACCGTGCTCGGAATTCCCCAACCTCGTAGCGTCGACTGAAACGACTCGGCGGCTTCGTCCCGAGAAGACTCGCCCAAGTATCCACGAGTGGGATTGAGTGGGATCAGATTGACGTGTGCCGACAAACCTTGCAACAACTGTCCCAATTGGTTGGCTTGTTCGCAGGTGTCGTTTACTCCCGCAATCAGCGTCCACTCGAAGAAAATGCGTCGGTCGAGCGCCTGGGAATAATAGCGACAGGCAGAGATGAGTTCAGCCAACGGCCACGCGCGAGCGGTCGGTACGATAGCGGCTCGCTCCGCTTGAGTGGCGGCATGTAACGAGACGGCCAGCGAGTAGGGACGACGCTCATCGGCCAGACGAATAATGCCCGGAATCACACCGACGGTGCTGATCGTGATCTGTTTGGCGCCGAGTGCGAAGCCGCCCGGATCGTGCATGATGTCGCACGCTCGCAGAACTTCGTCGTAATTCAGCAGCGGTTCCCCCATTCCCATTAACACAATGTTGCGCACTCGTTGTGTCAACGGCGGCAGGGAGAATTGATTGGATTTGGAGGAGTGGAGTTCTGGATTGCTGGTGGGGTGAGTTGCGACGGGGGCGCCCAGGGGACGTCTCAGCAGATCACGCTGCGCGAACAGCACTTGAGCCACTATTTCGTCCGCGCTCAGGTCGCGACGAAAACCCCACTGTCCCGTGGCGCAAAACACGCAGCCAAGCGCACAACCAACTTGCGAACTGACGCAGACGGTGTTGCGGTCCTGATAGTGCATCAACACCGACTCGACCGTCTGGCCGTCGGACAGCGCTAGCAGGTACTTGCGCGCGAGATGATCGTCCGCGGCCGACTCGCGAACCAATTGGAAGTTCGTCAGTCGCACGCCTTGATGCAACTGCTGGACTAGCTTCGGCGGAAGTGTTGGCAGATCGGCCAGTGACTCGATACGCCGACGATAGAGCGCCGACCACAACGTGCGCGCGTGGGACGTCGACTGCCGCCAGCTGATAAACAACTGGTCGAGTTCCTGGCGGGTGAGGCGATAGAGGTCGAGCATCGGCGACCGCTCGTACGTGGTTTACAGGGTGATGACCGCTGCTCCATCGTAGTGCGAACCTCGGGGAACGCGAGCCCAGATCACCCGGCGCGGCTGTCTCACTCGGCGGCAGGCATTTCCGTTTCGGTTTCGTCGACGGGCGGCTGCGGCGCGGGTTCGACGGGTTGAGCGTCGCCGGGCTCGACTAATTCAGGCGCGCCGTCCGCCTCGGCCGGATTGAAAGATGTAATCTGAATCTCAGCCGGCTCGAACGCCGAACCTACTCGTCCGCGACAGCGATCCATGCGATCCCAGCGACCGCCATAAGCTCCGTAATCGTAGTCTGTCGGGGAGCTACAAATGGCGCAGCCCGTGGAAGCGGCGAGCAGCAAGCCTGCGACACTCAACACGATGCGGCGTACCATGACCGTGCCTCAATAGAACCCCAAACTGGCCGCGAACGCCTGGACAACGAGTTCGCGGCGGAAATCTGTAGATATTGTCGGCCAGTTCCGGTGGTATGCTTGAGGTGGACTTTGACGACTACGCCGATTTTTCCGCCGTACGGAGAAAGCCCCTCGTACGACGGACTTCTAGTCCGTCGAACCGTGCCTTACCGAACGGGTTGCACGGCAGTCCGCGAGGGCTGTGGCGGAGCGACGGACAAGAAGTCCGTCGTACGGATGTAGCCCGCTCACTTCGTGAGCGGAAAGCCGCGTTGCCCGAGTGCGCCCATCGCCGTCCGCCAAGCCGCGTCGCCAGCCGATGGACACGCTGCGATCGCCGCTAGAACGACTAAAGCGACGGACTAGAAGTCCGTCGTACATTGGACTGCCACCAAATCAAGCGACCAAAAGGCTCGATTGGCCTCGGTGTAGCACCGTTGTGATGTCCGTAAGTCTCTTGATGGCAATGGCTTCTGGCGGTTTTTCGGATGCGCCCACCGCTATCGATACCAGTTCGGCTTGGCGAGCGGCGTGCAGTTCCATCGAGCAATTCGAGACGAACGCAATTCGCGAGTGCGGTGTTTGCAGTTGAGCGATAAGTGCTTGGAAGGCGTTGTCGTCGGGCAGGACATGCCCCGTATCTCGTGAACCAACGATCGCATGCAAGTGGTGGCAGATTCCCAGTCGTTCGAAACGGTCTATCAGTTCGCAAGGAGCGACATGCGAGTTCACGATCACTCCGAGTTGGAGACCGGACGCGGCGAGTCGCTCCAGAGTGTTTGCGACTCCGGGGAGCAAACGCAGGTTCGACTCGTGGCTTCGCCAACGCGAATACCCAGCCGCCTCAACCTCCTTGATCTGCGAGCGGCTCAGCCCAATTTCGGCGAGCATGGAGCGCAGCGATTGCCAGTAATCCGCTTGTCCCACGTAAGCGGACCGCAGGCCATCGCGTTCGAGGAGGCAGCGGAACGACGAGTATTCGGTGCGAACTCCCAGGCGATTCAGCAGTTGCACGAGCCAGCGAGCGAACGCGGAGTCGTCGTACAAGATGCCGGAGGGGGAGAAGACGACCATCTCCACCTGCGACTCAAGACCAACCTCGGCGGTGTGAGGCCGATCGAGTGACAAGATGGCCTGGGTCGCGTCGAGTGGTTGCTCGAAGTCGATGGAATAAAACCAATCGGGGATAGGACTCATGCGGTGCATGAAGCCCTCAACGGGCCTCTCCGAAGAGCGGATGAATTCACCGAGCCCTGATTGGATCGGCGGGTGGACCGGCTAGACTTTAACGGTCTTGCCGATCCTAACAGGAGACTCGCCATGCGAATGTCGCAGTTAATTGCGGTTGGCTGCATGATTGTCGGTTTGGGAACGTTTGAGTTGAGCGCGATTGAAGCGGACCAGCCGAGCAGAAAGGAGCGACCGAAAACCACGGCCGAGCGTTTGACCCGCTGGCACGCGGCGATTGAAGGCGATGCGCCGGCCGACAACCCGCTCCAAGGCATGTGGAGTCGCGACCTGCGAGAACGAAGACGCGCCATCGTGCGCGAAGATGTCGCGGCCTGGGAATCGCTCAAGTCACGCGAGGACTGGGAGAGATTGCGCGAGGAACGTCTGGAGAAGTTGCGGCGGGCGATTGGGGATTTTCCACCCCCGCCCAGCGATCTTCGTGGGCGTGTCACTCGGACGCATGACGGCGAAGGGTATCGAGTGGAGTGTTGGGTGTTTGAGAGTCGACCCGGTCTTTGGGTGACGGCAAACGTTTACCGCCCTCAGCCTGCTCGCGATTCGATGCCAGGCATTCTGATCTGTCACAGTCATCATCGACCGAAGACGCAAGATGAGCTCCAGGAGATGGGCGCTACGTGGGCGCGAGCTGGGTGTGTGGTGATTGTGCCTGACATGTTGGGGCATGGCGAGCGACGGCAGCATCCGTTTCGTACTGCCGACGATTGGCCAACGGCTTTCCGCATCGATCGTCAGGACTATCAGTTTCGCTACAACCTCGGCATGCAGTTGCATTTGATCGGCGACAGTCTGATGGGCTGGTTTGCCTGGGATTTGTCACGCTGCGTCGATTGGTTGCTTACTCAACCTGGAGTCGATCGGCAGCGGATTGCTCTACTGGGAGCGGTTGCTGGAGGAGGCGACCCCGCCGCCGTCGCCGCGGCGCTCGACCGCCGCATCACGGTGGCCGTGCCCTTTAACTTTGGTGGGCCGCAGCCTGAGTCGGAATATCCCTTGCCGGCCGACGCGGCGAGTTCCTTCAACTACGTCGGCGGCGGCAGTTTTGAATCGACTCGCAATCTGACCGGAACCGGTGCGGGAAAGTTCTTCCCTTGGGTCATCGTCGGCGCCATAGCGCCTCGACCATTGGTCTACGCTCACGAGTTCACTTGGGATCGAGAACGTGATCCTGTATGGAAGCGACTCGAAAAGATCTACTCGTGGTATGGAAAACCGGGAGACTTATCGTCGACGAATGGTTGGGGAAAAGTGACGCAGTCGTCGTCCGAGGCATCGCATTGCACGAACATCGGACGACCTCATCGCAAGGCGATTCACGCGGCGTTTGAGAGTTGGCTCGCGATTCCCACTCCCGAACTCGAATGGACAAGGCGACTCGAAGCAAAGCAGCTATGGTGCGTAGAAGGAAACGACGCAGCCAAAGAAGTGAAATTGACGCCCGTTGTCGAGTTGGCAAAGCAGGTCGCGATGGAACGAGGGAACGCGTTTCAGCAACGGTTGGCCAAGGCGGAGCCCGATCAGCGTCGCGTTCTCTTGCGCGAGGCGTGGCGAGAACGATTAGCGCTTCAGACGCCGTCCACTGCGCCGACATTTACCGCGATCAAGGTGGCAGGCGATGATCCGCGTGTGGTGCGTGGTTGGCTAAAGATGGAGCGAGAGATGACCCTGCCGGTCACACTGCTCTTGCCTGACTCCCCGCAGGCCGCCGAAAAGCCTGACGGCAAGAGTGATGGGAAGTCGACGGCGTCGACGAAGGCGCCGGTTGTGGTTGTCATCTGTCAGCAGGGACAGGCCGGATTGCTGAAACACCGAACCGCCGAGATCGCCCAGTTGCTCGACAACGGTTTCGCCGTTTGCTTACCAGACTTGCGTGGGTGTGGCGCATCGCAAGCAGATGCGGGGCGAGGCCGACGCAGTTCCGCCACCTCGCTGTCCTCCAGCGAGCTTTTGCTGGGTGGGACGGCTTTAGGCGGTCAACTTCACGATTTGCTCGCCGTGTTGCTATGGCTGAAGGACCGACCCGAAGTGAAACAGGACAGCGTCGGAATCTGGGGTGAGTCGTTAGTGGAAGCGAATGGCCCCAATGTGCGGACCGATACTCCACACGATGCGAGCCCTGAAGCCAAGATTGGCGAACCAGGCGCGGGCGTGCTCGCGCTGTTGGCCAGTTTGTTCGATGACCGAGTCGAACGAGTGCTCGCTCGCGGGATGATCGGCGGCTATACGACATTTCTTGATGGGCCGTTCGTTCATGTACCGCACGACGTGGTGGTTCCTGGTGCGTTGACTTTGGGAGATTTGGCGGATGTAGCTGCCGTTGCTGGCCCTGCGGCGTTGCGGCTGGATCGCGTGATTGATGCCGCCAACCGTCCTCTGGATCAAGAACGATTGAGTGCCTTATGGAGCAGAACGCGTCAGGCGTACACGACTCGAAAGGCTTCTTTGCAACTTCAGGGTGCAGCGGTGGAACCAGCGGACTGGTTCCGAGGCGATTGAGCCGGCGCTTCAGCCGGCGCTTGCGATTACTCTTTGACGAAGGTAGAACCAAAAACCATGAAACACTTTCCTGTCCGCCGTAGCGTCGCCACTTTTGGCGTTTTTTGCCTTGCGAGCGTTCTCGGGACATGGAGCCCTCAGGCTCTGTCCGATCTGTTCGGAGGCACCTCGGCGAATCAAGCCTTCGCGGATGAACCCCTGGGGTTGCCGAAGGCGTCGATCGATGGCACGGGAACGGGCTGGCGAGCGATGACGAAGGATGATTTTACGAACGTCAATTGCGCGGAAGACACTTGGACCTGGAAGGATGGCGGCATTTTCTGTACGGGTCAGCCCGTGGGAGTCATTCGCACGGTCAAGAAGTACACGAATCTCGAGTTGGTGGTGGAGTGGAAGCATCTGAAGCCCGCGGGCAATTCGGGAGTCTTCCTCTGGGCGATGGAGGAGAATCTGTTGTCGCTGAAACCGGGGCAGTTGCCGCACGGCATCGAGGTCCAGGTGCTCGACTTGGGCTACAAGGATCAGTACGAGAAGGCGACGGGCAAGAAGGCGGATTGGTTTACGTCGCACGGTGATGTTTTTCCCACCGGTCCCGCCAAGATGACTCCCTTTCCTCCCACTGCGCCCAAGGGCATGCGAGCGTTCCCGAAGAAGGAGCTCTCGAAGGGGCATGGCGAGTGGAATCACTACTATGTACGGGCCATCAATGGCGAAGTCCGCCTATGGGTGAATGGCGAAGAGGTTTCGGGCGGCACGAATTGCGATCCCAAGACGGGTTACCTGTGTCTTGAGTCGGAAGGCTCGCCCATCGAATTCCGCAACCTCCGAATTCGCGAATTGCCGTAGGGTGCGTCGAACCGGGCGGTTCTTGGGGATCGGATCAACGGGAAACTGCCACGACCGCCCGGTGAAAACGCACCTTATCGTTGAAAGCCCGAGGCGGCTTCGGTGACGTCGCCTCGCGTGCGGGCGTTTGTCGGGTTGGGGAATCGTTCGGTAGAGAAGGTGCGTCAGCGCCGGAGGCTTGACGCACCCTAGTCGGTTTTGTAAATGTCTCTTGCGTAACGACTTGCGGCTTCTTATCGCCGCTGGCGTGTCCATGGCTTGCTTTTTTGGGGATTTTTCCAAGAAAGTCGGCTGGCGGGCGAAATCTTCTCATGGCGCAGGGATCAGTTCGGTAGCCCTCACAGCGGCGAGCGCGGCGGCAGAGGTGCAGCGAACAACTTTTTCATGGGGAGGTTGAGCGATGCTCAAGAGAACATTGGTAGCGGGTGGTAGTGTGCTGTTGCTGTCGACTCTGCTTTGTGGGCGAGAAGCGGTCAGCTACATCTCAACGTCGGCAGGGTGGGTCAAGCAATCAGTCAAGGATAGTGTGCCGATCGAGTTTGAGCTCGAACGAGCTCGAAACATGATCAAGGAATTGGACCCCGAGATTCGGTCCAACATGCATGTGATCGCCAAGGAAGAGGTGGAAGTGGTTCGGCTGCGAGATCAGTTCGCCGAAGCTTCGAAGCAACTGGGGAAGGATCGCTCGGACATCACGCGACTCAAGCGAGATCTGGACGAGGGAAGCGGTTCATTTGTCTACGCGGGCCGTAGCTACTCGCAGAAGCAGGTCGAAACCGATCTGGCTCGTCGCTTCGAACGTTACAAGACGAAAGAGGCGACGGTCGAGAAGTTGCGGCAGATCCTGGCTGCACGTGAATCCGGCTTGATGGCGGCCAATGATAAGTTGAAGGCCATGCAAGCGGCCAAGCGTCAGTTGGAAGTGGACATCGAGAACATGAAGGCTCGCGTCGAGATGGTGAAGGTCGCGGAGTCGACTTCGGCCGCCGTGGCCTTCGATGACAGCCGGCTGTCGCGGACTCGCGAAGCGTTGCGAGACATCGGCGCCCGGATTGAAGTGGCCGAGAAGCTGGTGGCGACCACGACGTCGATGCCGGATCAGATTCAGCTGGACGAAGTGGACACGCAGAATGTACGCGAAGAAGTGGCGAAGTACTTCGCCGAGCATCCGATGAGCGAAGACATCGTCAAGCTGGACTAGTCGCCATGGTCGGACTTGATTCCTCGCATCATCATTGCGGCTGGCCCCAGCAGGGCCAGCCGTTTGCGCGTAAAAAAGGCGAGGTCCCGATGCACACTGTCTCTCGCAATAAACGATTTATCCTGTGGGTGGATACGGTGGGTGGTTTCCTGGTCTGTGGAGGAAATCAGATCGCCATCGGACAAGCCGCTCCTGGAAGTTCGGTCGACGTCGCCATCCAAGGCGATCTTTCCCGACGGCATGCGACGATCAGCCGGCACGGAGAAGGGTATGTACTCGCTCCAATCCAGCCGATCCGACTCGCGGGTCGTAAGCTCGAACAGCCCGTGAACCTGGTGGATGGGGACGAGTTTGAGATGGGGGGGGGAGTTTGCTTGCGGTTCCGCAAGCCGCATGTGTTGAGCGGCTCCGCTCGGCTGGATGTCGTGAGCGGCCATCGGATGTCGCCGCATGTGGATGGAGTGATCCTGATGGCGGAGTCGTGTGTCTTAGGACCGGGGCCGACGAATCATGTGGTTTGTCGGAATTGGGGGAGCGACTTAGTCTTGTTCCGTCGAGACAACTCGCTGCATTGCCGGTCGTCGCGAGCGATGGAGCTGAATGGCAAGCCGGTCGCTGGACAGAACGAGTTGCCAGGAAATGCCCGCTTGGAAGGGGAAGATTTCTCGTTGAGTATCGAATTCCTAACGTGATTTGTGGGACGGGCTTCCTCACGGGCTTCCTCGTCTGGGAAACCCGCCCCGAACCGTGGTCCTCCTCGATCAGGAATCTAGACAAATGGCCGGACACGCCGTTACCCTTAAACCGAACGGCCCTTGGGGCGGTCCCGCGAGCGATCGGTCGAATGTTCCTTTCGAACGGCCCGCGGGGCCGAAATACGAAGCCATGAAATTCACCTACGCCACCAGCGCACGCCCCCTCGAGGGCTTCACCATCAAACGTGGCATCGGCGTTGGCGGATTCGGCGAGGTCTATTACGCGGTCAGCGACGCTGGCAAGGAAGTGGCGCTTAAGCGTATCCAACGTCACTTGGATATCGAATTGCGCGGAGTGGGACAGTGCTTGAATCTCAAGCACCCCAACTTGGTCAGCTTGTTCGACATCAAGTACGACGACCAGGGCGAAGCCTGGGTGGTCATGGAGTATGTCAACGGCGAAAGCCTGCGCGACGTGCTGGATCGCTGTCTGGAGGGGATGCCTATCCCCGAGGCTCATCGGTGGTTCCTGGGCCTAGCCGCTGGCGTGGCGTATCTGCACGACCGGGGCATCGTCCATCGAGACTTGAAGCCTGGCAACATTTTCTCGGACGAGGGGATGGTGAAGATCGGCGACTACGGTTTGTCGAAATTCATCTCCGCGAGTCGCCGGAGCGGTCAGACGGAAAGCGTCGGGACGTTCCACTACATGGCGCCCGAGATTGGCCGTGGCTCGTACGGCAAGCAGATCGATATTTATGCGCTCGGCATCATCTTGTTCGAGATGCTGACTGGTCGAGTGCCGTTTGAGGGCGAGTCGACGCAAGAGATCATCATGAAGCACTTGACGGCCGACCCGGATCTGTCGCGAGTGCCGTCGGCCTTTCGTGAGCCAATTCGTCGTGCATTGATGAAGGACCCTGAGAAACGGTATCGCAGTGTGGGCGAGATGGTGGAGGCGATTGGCGCCGCGGTGAATGCTGCCACGGGGCGACCGAGAGCACATGAGGCCATTGTCGACGCACAGATCGTTGAGGGAGGTAAGCACAAGGTTCCCCGTTCGCCCTCGCCGGCTGCTGCCCATGTGCCCGGAGGATGCCCGGCGCCAGGCGCCGCCCCCATGCCAGCAGCAGCGTCGCCTCATGCCGGCTCGCCCGCCACGGCTGCTTCGCCGCCTTGGGCGATCGAGAACGAGCCGATTTACCAAGTGCTGCGGACCACTTGGAACAATTCGAAGATGTGGCTGAACGACAAAAACACGAATAGCTCCGTGCGAGCCGTGGCGATCGTGTCGCTGGCGTTATTGGTCGCGTGGAATGCTGCGTTCCTTGTACCCATCGCCGCAACGCTCGGTTTCCTGTATGCGATTTACTTCGCCATTCGCGTCGCCGTCTTGGGCGGACTTAACCCCGCACCGGCGACTCGTCCTGTTTCGCCCGTCGTACCGCCTGCAGCGGCGCGGCCGGCTGCGGCGAGCCCTGTGTATCACGTCGTAACTTCGCCGAGCCCAGTTGGGCCGTCGATGCCAGTTCTGCCCGTGCCGCAAGCCGTTCCAACCGCTACTCCACAGGCCGCACCCACGCCCGAGGCGCCACGGCGTCGCCTGCGACCAAGTGAAGCGGTTCGCGCCCTGTTGGCGCAACGCCCCTGGACTGATCGAGCTCGAGAACTCACCTCGTCTTGGTTAGCGGCGGCAGTCGTTGCCTCGATTCTCTCCGCGGTAATTCTCATGCTGGGAGATCGGTCGGCGACGCTGTCGATCGATTCGGCTACGGTCTTTGCTTGGCTGTGGACGACCACGGTAGTTGGCGCCTGGTCGGTGCTGACACTCGGAAAGCTCTGGGAGAATTCGACGGGTGAAGAAGTCTGGCGACGTTTCGTCATGCTCGTTGCGGGCATGGGTGTCGGCCTGACCGCCTGGGGCGTCGACCAGTATCTCGGCGTTCGTCTCGCGCCCATCGGTCAAGCGGCGGTTCGAGTGCCAGGTTTCGAAGGGCAACTTTATGATTCAGCTCAACAGCAGCCGCAAATCGCTGCTTATCTGTTGTTCTTCGGCTTCCAGTTCTTGGCAATTCGCTGGTGGCGACAGGCCGATTCGCTGCGGTACACGCGGTTGAGTTTGTGGGATGCAGGAGTGTGCGTCTTGGCGGCGCTCATCGTGGGACGCTTTGTGCCATTCTGGGCGCCCTGGGGCATGCTCATCCCTGGCACTATGTCGCTCACCATTCAATTGGCGGCGCCTTGGATCGATCAGGCGAAGCGAGCCAAGCTGCGAGAGATCGTTGGTTCACCAACATAAGGTCGTGGGCGCCGATGACAACGATCGAGCCGCTCGAAGGCCGTTCGTTGAAGATCGACGACCGATGGTTTTCTGGGTAAATGCCAATTCAACGATGTGGTGAACGAATAACGCCTCGGCAACAACTTTGAGGCGATCGGAGTGCAATCTGATGAACACCGGCAATTCGCTGACCCCAACGACCGATTCCTCGCTGGCAGCTCGTCGAGCACGCCGCACTCGGCGAAAGCTACGCGAGTGTCTCGGAGGGACGGCGCTGGCGCTCGTCGCCGCGATCTGGACGGGAGGGACTTCGGAATTGACGCAAGCGTCTGATGTCCGTCCAACCCAGACGACTCCAGAGAATCCAACGGTTGTCGGCGCGGGTAATGGTTCTGACCCGGCGAGTTCACCCAAAGTGGCAAATAAGGAATTGGTGACGCCGTCAGATACCTCCGAACCATCGGAAGTCGCTGATCCGTCGAACAGTGCGGCGACGGAGTCGGTAGAGCAGCCCGCAGATTCTTCGACTGAATCCTCAGCGAACAACTCGACGAAGCCGCGCGAACTATCGTCTCAACCCTTGGTGGATCGTCCGCGAGTGATCATTGATCGATCAAAGCGACCGAAGTGGGTCGAGCAGCCGCCGGTTCGCACCGGGGACATACATTCGTCGACCGTCTCTTCGGGCCCTTTTGCTACTCAACGTGGCGCCCTCGAGCGACTCGACGAGGAATTGCAGGCGGGGGTAAGCGCGTACATCGAGGAGTATTTGGAGTCGGCCGCCGCGGGGAAGCAAATCGTTTACTCGGCGAAAGAGATTCGGCAGCGACTCGTCAAAGAGCCCATATACTTGGAATTTGGTGAATTCGAGGGACTGGGCACGATGCAGGACGCCCATGCTCAACTGGTGTTTGATTCGACTTTTCGCGTGGAGTTGGAGGAGCGATGGCGGCAAGTTCGCACGATGGCTCGGTTGTTCAATTTCTCGGTATTTGCCGGCGCGATTCTGTTGTTGCTCGGGGGAACTCGAGTCGCTCTCCATGGGCGAGGAAAGAAGACCGATGCGTCGACTGCGAGCTTGAAGTTGACGACCGGCACGGCCATACTGGGCGTTCTCGGCGTGAGCGCGTTGATCGCCGCAAAACTCCTCTTAGTCTAGCCGTCGGCGCGGCGCGCCGATCGCGGGCGTGGCAACATCCATGACGGCCGTCAATGAAGCCGATAGTCTGCTTGTGGAACGCATCCGACAGGGGGATGCCCAAGCGTGGTCCGAACTGATCAATCGGTTTGAGGGCCGATTGTTGGCGTATGTCGATGCGCGGCTGCGAGATTCCGCGGCGAGCGAGGACATTGTTCAGGAGACGTTCATCGGCTTTCTGAACAGTCTCCCCAACTACGATCGACGCCGCGCGTTGGAAAATTACCTCTTCAGCATCGCGTCATACAAGCTGACCGACCACCTGCGACGCGAGGGACGTCGGCCCGCAATCCCGTTATCGTCCGGCGCCAACTCGAGTGGTGAATGGGAACTCGAGGCGATGGGCCAGCGAGGCGCCAGCAGCATTGCTCGCTCGGGCGAACGCGAACGACTGGAAGAGTCCGCCATCCTTGAGGCTCTGCGCGATCAGTTGGATCGATGGCGTCGCAAGGGCGAGTGGGTCAAGGTGCAGTGCGCGGAACTGTTGTTTGTTCGCGGCTGGGCGAACAAGGAAGTCGCCAGTGAGCTGGGGCTGTCGGAGCAGCAGGTCGCGAATTACAAGTTCGACTTTATCGCTCGCATGGGACAGATGGTGCGACGTCAGGGATTGAATGCGGATGTTTTCCCAGAGTTGCGTGAGAAGGAGGGAAGCTGATGCGACGCTCAATTTCCGATGCCGAACTAGAATCGTATCTCGATGACTCACTGCCGACCACGGAGCTCGCGGCAATTGAAGCGGCCTTGCGGGAGAACTCGGATCTGTTGAGCCGATTGGCTGGCATCAACGAACGGCGGAACGCAGGCGTGCACACTCTAGGAGAAATCTGGCGTCGTCATCAACTCACTTGCCTCACCCGCGAACAACTGGGTGGGTACTTGCTCGGGACGCTCCCCAGCGAGGAGTCAAACTACCTGGAATTTCACATTCACAAGGTCGGGTGCCGCCTGTGTGCGGCGAATTTAAACGACCTCGAGCGGCAGCAGCAGGAAGCTGCCCAGTCCGCTCAATCTCGCCGTCGTCGTTACTTCCAGTCTAGCGCCGGCTACTTAGGATCGGGACGGAAGTCCTAGCTGATGTACGACGGACTTCTAGCCCGTCGCTGTGAGATTCTGCGGAACGTACAGGCTGGCTCGTTCCTAGCATCGTCGATCGACGGACTAGGAAGTCCGTCGTACAGAAGGAGCGACGGACTTGAAGTCCGTCGTACAAGTCGAACATCGGTCCGCGAAATCACTCGTTGCTGACCAGCTTCAAGATCGCTTGATCGATGGCTCCGATCGATGCGCCGCCTTGTGGATTGCTCAACGCGATCAGCAGGTCTTCATCCAGCTCGGAGAATGCATCGTCGATCAAGGGGATTTGGAACGACTTGGTCGTCTCGCCATCGGCGAAGGTGAGCGTTCCCGCGACCGACTGGAAGTCGACGCCCGCCGTGGCGGAACCGGGGGTTGTCGAGTAGTCGACAGATGCGGCCCCGCTACTACCGCCGGTACGAGTGACGTAGATGACCGCGTAGCCCCAATTCTCTTGAGTCGAGACGGTCGCGTACTGGAATTGGAAGACGCCAGGTTGAGGCGTATTGTCGTCGTCTTGAATCTGAACCGTCCAACTCCAACTTCCTTGAGACGCTCCGACCGCATTGCTCATCGATACGCCAAACGACTCCAATGACTCGATCTTGGTATCGTTGATGATTGGTACGAGAAGCGTCTTGGATTGCTCGCCGGGCGCGAACTGCACGACCGTATTCACTGGAGTGAAGTCGACGTTCGCCTGAGCCGATCCCCAGTCCATGGTCTTCACAGTCACGGACGCGGAAGTCGCTGAACCGCCCTGGCGGACGACCGTGATTTCCGCGGAGCCTGCATTCTCCTTGGCGGAGAAGTTGCTGGCGCCGTCAGCCGCCTTGAAGTAGAAGGTCGAGTCATCCTCGACGATGGTGACCACGGCTTGCGTGGTAGCGCCAAGCGTCGCACCACCCGCGGGCGAACTCAATTTGACCGTGAACAATTCATCCTGCTCGACATTCGAGTCGTTCTTGATGCCGACCGTAAAGGTCTTCGAGGTCTCGCCAGGTGCGAACACCAGCGTGCCATTGGCCGAGTTGTAATCGCCGCCTGCCCAGGCGGTCTTCGACCAGTTTGCGCCTGCCGCTCCATCCGATGTCGAATACTTGACCGACACCGTGCCATCCGATCCACCGACTCGATTGACGGTGAAGGTTGCGAAGCCAGCGTTCTCCACAACTGAATAGGTAGGTTGACTCAACGAGAGAACGCCAGGCTGCGCCACGACATCGTCGTTCATAATCGTGACCGAACCCCAGACGTACGTGCCGAGTTCAGCGCCTACTGGGTTGAGCAATTGCAGTCCAAACGACTCATTTGGCTCCATCAAGGCGTCGTTCAGCACGGGAATCAAGAACGTCTGCGAAGACTCGCCGTCCGCGAACTCGACCACTCCTTGGCTGGCGACATAGTCGACGCCCGCGACTGCCGAAAGGTCGTAAGTCTTGTACGCGACCGAAGCGGCGCCGACAGAACTGCCTTTGCGTGTCACTGTTACCGATACTGCGTTGCCATCTTCAGTGACGGTGAAGGCGCCTGCCTGCGCCCATTCAAACGCTGAATCATTGTCCTTGATGCGAACCGTTGCCTGGGAAGGGCTGCCGATGGTGGCATCGTTACCGGGAGCGTACAGCGAGATCTGGAAATACTCGTCGTTCTCTATCTGCGAGTCCTCGACCAGCGGGATCAAGATCGTGCGACTCGATTCGCCAGGGGCGAAGAACAACTCTTCGGGGAGCGAGCCAAAGTCGGACGGCTGCCAAGCGGCGGCATGAGCGGGCGAGCCATCGCCGCCCGACACATACAGTCGCACCGAAGCCGCGACATTGTCGCCGCCCACGCGTTCCACCACCACAGCCGCGGTCAATTGTCCTTCGACCACCGTGACCTGCGGAGTAGCAAAGCGGAACTCGCCGGGCATCTTGGCATCGTCGCTGGCGATTTCCACGAAGGTCTCGGCGACTTTGCCCAGCGCTGAGCCGTCGGTGGGGTCGGACAATACGACTCGCACCGCTTCATCTCGTTCAAACCAGGCGTCGTCCAAGATCGGGATCGTGAATGTCTTGGAGGTTTCGCCGTCGGCGAAGTTCAATGTGCCCGCGACAAACTGCACATCCGCGCCCGGAGTAGCCGCATCGGCATCGTCGGTCGCTTGCGGGTTCCAGGTGTGTCGCTGGATGTAATTGACGGGCGCCTTGGGAGTGAACAGTTGCGTGGAGTAATTGACGGACGCCGGTCCGCTCGACCCACCGGTTCGCAGTACCGTCACCGTGGCGACGCCAGCCGTTTCGTCGAACTTCAGATACTTGCTAGAGAACGCGAATTTACCGGGACGCCATTGATCGTCGCTCGCGATATGAACGGTGGTATCCGCGTGCGAACCCAGTTGCGTGTTTCCCGTCGGATTGAGCAATGTGATGGTGAACGTTTCCAGAGGCTCGATCTCGGCGTCATCCAGCGTAAGCACTTGGATTGTCTTGGAAACCTCGCCCGGCTGAAACGTTACAGTACCAACGGCGTCTTGGTAGTCGATCCCCGCCAGCGCCGAGCCCGCACTGGTCGAGAAGTCGACGGTCAGAGGTGTTGAAGTGTCGCCCGATCGAGTGACGGTCACCAACGCCATGCCGCTCCCTTCGTAGGTGACAAAGTCGCCGGCGGCGAAGCTGACATAAGCGGGGAACTGACCAGCCTCGAGTGCTCCGATGTCGATGCCATTGCCCGCGGGACGAGCGTGTTGGAACAAGTCGACCGCAGGCGCTTGTTCCGAAGTACCGGCATCGACCGCAGGACCGGTCGGCAAGAGTCGATAGTCGAACGTCGAGGGATCGACAAACAAGCTCGCCGGATCGCCGAGGAACGAATGAGCATCCTGTCCCGTGGTCGCCTTCCAAGCATCGAAGTCAATCGCTTGCCAATCGCTGGCGATGAATCGATCGACGTAGATGTTGTAGTCGCTCGTGAAGCCAGGCAGACTGCTCGCATCGATCGAGATGCTGCCGCGATTGGGGTTGGCGTTGAGCAGAATATTGTTGAGCAGCGTGTTGCCGTTGCTCTCGTTTTCAATCAGCACGGTCCAGCGAGCGTCGTTGGCTTGGACGATCGTGTTGTTCACGACCAAGTTGTCCTTTGAACCTTCGGCGCCAAAGGCTACATACAGTACGATGCCCGTGGAGTGATTGTTGTACAGCAGATTGTTGCGAACGATTCCATCCTGGAAGCCATCCAGGTTGATCGCGCCGCCGCCACCCACGCCGTTGTTGAAGATCACGTTGCCTTCAACAATGTTTCGCGAGTGAACGCCGTCTCCTTCCAGCCCGCCGTCGGCGTTGAACTGAATGCCGCTATCGTTATTGCCCCAAACGATGTTGTTGCGGACGATGCCATCGTCCGAGCTGTTGCTCACGTAGATGCCATGTTCACGCACCGACCGTGAGGCGACGTTGTTTTCGATCAGGATATTGTCGCTCCAGCCAGTCAAGATGCCCCAATAGGTGTTGTGGTCCATCCGATTGCCGCGAATCACAGCGCCCGTGTTGAGCACTGATCGGATACCAGTTCTGGGCATGTCGTTGACCTCGAAGCCTTCGATCACAACGTGATCCGCGCCCTCCAGGTTGATGCCATCCAACTCGTTTTCTGGGTTGGGAGCATCGATCAAGACGCCTGGTTTGGCATGGAACGTAATCGGCGCGTCTTCCTTGCCGTCGGTCGTGATTTGGAAGCCCCAGTAGTTGCCCGGCTCGACGATCACATAGTCGCCTGGGCCGACGGAGTTGGCGGCGTGCTGGAGCGACTTCCAGGGGTTGGCCTCCGAGCCATCGCCCGAGACATCGCTTCCTGAGTTGGAGACCCACAACGTGCGATAGTGGACCGGCTGCTCCGACTCGCCGTCGTCGATCGTCAGCGACGCGGAACTTTGCCAACCCAATCGCACGGGCAATGTGCCGTTGGTCGTAGGGTTCGTCAACGTTAACAGTAGGTGCTCGTTTCCCTCGACAATTCCATCGGCGAGGAAGGGGATCTGTACGACTTTGCTGACCTCGCCAGGAGCAAAGACCAGAGTGCCAGCCACCGGAGTGAAGTCGACGTCCGCCAAGGCGCCGCCTGCGATCGTCGAGTAGTCGACGGTCAACTGATCGCCCGCGAACCCCTCGCGTTTCACGATGACCGAAAGAGTGTTTCCTTCGAGCGTGTGAAAAGCACGGGCCGTGAACTGAATCGACGGAGCGCCGAACGCGGGTGGTGGGACGAGTCGATTGACGGCGTTGGCGAATTCGTCGGCGCCGATGTCCGCCGCGCCATCGTTACGAGCATGGCCGTCGAAGTCGAACGACGTTTTCCAGGAGGCCAGAGCGGCGTTGATGGCGGGACTGCCTGCCGTCACATGGTACTGGGTATCGAGCAGCGGATCTCCCAACAATCCGTTCGTGTCGAAGCCAGCCGCTTTCCACTGCGACCAGGTCTGTTCGGGCGTTCCCTCACCCGTGGTATTGCGATCGATAAATCGCGGTCCCATCGTCGTCGGCGCGTGGTACAGGTTGCCGTCGATCGTCAGTTCGCCCGTGTAACTGCCGAAGCGAATGTCGATCAGGCGAGTGAGGTTGTCGGCGTCCAGCGTAATGAGGTTGTTGGCGACCACGGGGGCGACGCTCGCCACATGTTGGTACGGCAAGGAATCAGAGACCCAAATGTCGACTCCGCCAAATTGAATCGGGGCCTGGGCCTCCTCGGCGGCGTTGATGATCGTGTTGTGCACCACGACCGGCTGGTACGACGCATAGACGCCGATCCCAGCTTGTCCCGCGTTGACGACGATATTGTCGCGAGCGATCGTGTTGAAACTGGTGAACAGCTCAGGGTTGGCGTCTTGCTCCATCCACTCGAGTTCCGAGTAGAAGCCGACCGTGATACCGGCCCCTTGGGTATCGACGATCAGATTGCGCTCCATGATCGACGAGTGAGTGCCGCCGGTCGTCAGAATTCCGATGCCCGGAATGTTATGGATGTAATTGCCGCGGGCGATCATGCGGTCGCCGTTGTTGTTGTCGATGCCGTCGGCGCTTTGCGTGAGTCGTCGCCCTGAGTTGTAAATCTCGTTGTCGATAATCGAGATATCATCGGCGCCTGGAACGATCTTCACGGCGTCCCAGCCCGTATCGTGGATTTTGCAACCGATGATGGTAATTCCACTGGCGCCGCGCCGCACCGCATCGGGGCCGGGGTTATCCCACCAGTCTTCGAGCTTGACGCCATACCAGTATCCCCCGACGACCTCGACATTTTCGAGCCGACCGCCTTCCACGTCGTTCAGGTAGCGGACGACCGAACCTCGCGTCGGATCATCCGTGGGTGTTTCGATCACCCCCCATTCGCCAGGGAGCGACCGAATGGTCAAGTTGTCGATGTCGATATTCAGACCGCCTTCGTAGACGCCGTTGCGCAGGCTGATCGTGTCGCCGGCCTGAGCCGCATCGAGCGCTCGGCGGATCGTCGCGTAGGGCGATTCAAGCGTGCCGAGGCCGTTCAGGTCGTTGCCTGTCGGACTGACGATGATATCGGCCGCCATCAAGCTGCGGTTCTCGAGCGTTTCGACATGTCCCGAGAATCTGGAGAGGCCTCGGAGCAAACCTTGACGGCGCCGGGCCGAGAGGGTGGTAGCAGCTGCCTGAGCACGAACTCGTTGGCGCGGCGAACGGGTGAAGCGTTGCAGGAAGTGGCGGAAAGACATGGATTGGGTTCCAGAGAAGAGGTGCGAAAAAGCGATCGAGTCGAGGGATGCTTGATCGCGGGTCGAAGGCAGTACGCGGGGAGGAGCAAGTTGTGACCGGCGAGAATCAGAAATCTCACAACAGCTTGAGATAAGCCAACAAATCAGCCTTGTCGCGCGGCGTCAGGATGAGCGGGGGATCGCCGTCGATGTTCGTGTCGGTCGCGATGGCAAAGAAGATCGCGTAGTGTTCGATCATGTCCTCGAGGGTTTTACGCGAGTTGTCGTGAAAGTACGGGGCGGTGTGCTTGACTCCCCACAGCGTCGGAATCTTGAAGTTCGAGAACTGGCCGAACGGAAAGGGGGTAAAGTTCCCGTTGATCAGTGAGATGCCAGGATCGGGACTGCTGATCGTGGTCGTCGTGCCGTCCGGATTCGTGAGAACGAATTCGTGTAAAGGATTGTTGGCGTGGTTGAGTTCCGAGACGAGTACGGATTGGAAGCGAGTTCCCTTGGGAACAAAAAAAGGCGGTACGGGGAGCGGGTTGAATCCATTGCTCTCGTTAAGCATGGGGCCGCTGTGGCAGATCGCACAAAGTCCGCGACGAGAACTCTGCTGGTTTAATTGTGGGCCAACCGGAGCATCCTCGAAGAATAGCTTTCCGCGTTTCTCGGCCGGAGTCTTGCCGACGGGCAGCTTGGGCGGCGGTCCTCCCATAGCGAAACGCCGCAGTTCACCTGACGAAAAGAATGATTTGGTCTTCTGATGGGCGGAAATCAGGTCGAGTTGTTCGAGTGTTGGGAGGATCGTGCTTTGCGCGTGGTCGATGACCGCGCCCAAAGCCTGTGCGGGCAAGTCGGCGGCTCGTCCGTCGTACATCAATACGGGGTCCAATGCAGGCGTGTTGAGCGTTGAAGGAATGCCGCGACGAACCGTGACGTGCGTCGCCGTCGGGTCGTTGGCAAGTTTGACGTTGGGTGGGAGGGGAATCCGTACGAGCACCGTCGCGTCCGCCAACATGCGAGTCGCGCCGTTGCCTTGAAAGTCGTCGCTCCCGTCATGCAGGAACAACGGATCATCGGGATCATCCAAAAAGCGGACTTGAGCATCCTCGGGCGAGACGGTCCCCGTTTCTCGACTGTGGCAGGTCAGGCACGTGCGGCCGTTGCCGCCAAAAGTCTCTTTCTCAAAAAGACGGCGAGCCTCCTTGCGCTGAGCTGAAGAGTGCGGATTTTGACCGAATAGGCGCTCTTCGTCATTCGATTCGTCGGCCGGTAGATCGTCCGCCGTCGCTTGTGAACTTCCGGAAGGTGAGTTGAAAGCGACCAGTCCCGAAAGACAAGTTGCCATGACCAGCAGGCCCAGCGCTTCACGAAATCCAGGCGCTTCACAGTATCTTCGCAACATGACGACATCCCCCTGGTGTCTGACTGACGCTCGTCCAGCGAGCATTGCGCGAACTGCGCAGCGGCTTGGCGAGTTGCAGGCAATACGCGGCTCTGGTTCCGATGTGACGCGAAAAAGATCCGTGAACTGACCGACATCCGGCTGCCTCTCTTGCGTAGTGCGCCGAGGGCATCGACAATCACAGGCGAAGAGCTTGCCCACCCCAGACGCCAACCTCCGTTGTCCCATCGAGTTACGGTATGCCGCGTCCGTTAACAATTGCCGTGATTGGGCCCCGATTTCTACAACTCGCTGTTGCGCTGTGTGTCTCGATTGGGGCGATGCAGTGGGCCCCGTCCGTAGGCGAATTAACGGCTGAAGAACGGGCGGCCGATGACGTGAGACCGCTCGCGCCCGCGGCGGTGGATTTCGTCCGCGATGTGCAGCCGCTGTTGGCGAAACACTGTGGACGTTGCCACAACGCGACCCTTCGTAAAGGGGAACTCGACCTGTCGTCCGCCTCCGGGATCAGCCAAGGAAGCGAGTCGGGAGCGGTCATACGGGGCGGTCAGCCGAGCGAGAGCCCCCTGTTGCGGCTCGTCGAGTCGGGCGAAATGCCGCCCGAAGACGACAAACGGCTGCCCAAGGAAGACGTCGAATTGCTGCGACGATGGATCGAACAGGGCGCCAAAATGCCCACTGCAGCTCCCCAAGCAACGGCGTCGCTGCATCAACACGACATCTTGCCAATTCTGCTTTTACGCTGTGCCACCTGCCATGGGCGACAGCGGCAAGAAGGGGGGCTCGATGTTCGTTCGCTCGCCTCGCTGTTGAAAGGCGGCAAGTCGGGGCCCGCGATTGTCCCAGGGCAGCCCGACGCAAGTCTGCTCGTACGCCGCATTCATGCGGGGGAGATGCCGCCGAAAAAACAACTGGCTTCTGCTAGTGTCAAACCCGTCGAGTCGGGTGAACTCGAGAAGCTACGACAGTGGATCGCGCAAGGGGCTCGCGAAATCGACCTGCGCCCCGATATGCCCCGCGGCGAACCCGATCCCTTGGTGTCGGACGCGGATCGAGATTTCTGGTCGTTCCGTTCGCCTCGCTGGCCCCAGATCCCCGCCGGTTCCGCACCGGCAACGTCGGTTGCGTCGAGTGCGACGCTTGCTTCTCCGCCGCGGAACGAAGTCGATGCGTTTGTTAGCGAACGATTGAAGATGGTGCAATTGGGGCTTGCGCCTCAGGCTGATCGCCGCACGCTGCTGCGACGACTGTCTCTTGATCTGTGCGGTTTGCCGCCCGCGCCCGAGTGGGTCGACGAGTTCGCCGAGGATGAAGCACCCGACGCTTACGAACGCTGGGTCGATCGCCTGTTGGCATCTCCGCGGCACGGCGAGCGTTGGGCGCAGTTCTGGCTCGATCTTGCCGGCTATTCGGATTCGGAAGGAGTGCAAGACAGCGACCTCCCACGCCCCTTCGCCTATCGGTATCGCGACTACGTCATTCGTTCGCTGAACTCCGACAAGGGCTACGACCGATTCTTGCTCGAACAGTTGGCTGGTGATGAGTTGGCGGACTACGAACATGCGGAAACGATCACGACTGAACTGGCTGACAATCTGGCCGCGACCGCCATGTTGGGAATGACCGCCGACGGCACCTTCGCGGGCATCACCGGCTTTGTCCCTGATCGCTTGGATGTTGTGGACGACCAACTCAAAATCGTCGGCGGTGGGATCATGGGACTGACGATCGGTTGTGCTCGCTGCCATTCTCATAAGTTCGATCCCATCCCGCAGCGTGACTATTACCGCTTGGCGGCGATCTTCAAGGGAGCGCTTGACGAACACGATTGGCTCAAACCCACTCGACAAGGCGGTCCGCCTGGGACCTCGGATCGCTACCTGCCTTACGTGCCCACGGAAGAACGTCGCGAATGGGAGCGACACACGGCGGACGTGAATCGTCGCGTGGAGGAATTGAAGACTCGCTTAAACGTGGTTGCGGCCGACGAGACGGCGAAGAAGGAGCTTGAAAAGCAAATCAAGTCGCTTGAAGTACAGCGGCGACCCGAGCCCTTGGTTCGAGCGGTCTGGGATCGCGGCGAGCCTTCGCCGACTTACGTACTGGTCCGCGGCGATTATCGGACCCCCGGTCGCCTGGTGGGACCGGGTATGCCCGCGGTCTTGTCGGATGGACGCACGCCGCTCACGGCGACGCCGCCATGGCCTGGTGCGAAGAAAACCGGCTTGCGACTTGCCTTTGCCCAATGGCTGACGAGCCCAGGCCACCCTCTCACCGCGCGAGTGCACGCGAATCGGTTGTGGAAGCTGCATTTCGGCGAGGGAATCGTGCGAACGCTCGACAACTTCGGTCGTGCTGGCGATCCACCTTCTCATCCGCAACTGCTGGACTGGTTGGCGCTCAAGCTGGAACGCGACGGTTGGTCGAACAAGTCGCTTCATCGAGTGCTTGTGACCTCGTCGACCTATCGCCAGTCGTCAGTGACAACGGATACTCAGTTAGAACGCGACCCAGACAATCGACTCCTCTCTCGGTTCCCCCTGCAACGATTGGAAGCCGAGTCGTTGTACGATTGTTTGTTGGCGTTGGCGGATCAATTGGATGTTCGTCCTTACGGTCCTCCTGACCTCATCACGGCTCGGCCCGATGGCTTGGTTGTTCCCGCGGGTTCACGAGCCGCCTATCGCCGAGCGATCTATTTGACGCATCGGCGTACGCAACCGGTAACGTTGCTAGCCGATTTCGACCGGCCCGCGATGAGTCCGAACTGTGTGTCCCGTTTTCCCTCGACCGTCGCGCCCCAGGCGCTCCAATTGCTCAATAGCGAACTCGTCAGGAGTCTGGCCGATGCGTTGGCCGAGCGAGCGACTCAAGACGTGAATGCAGGCCGCACGTCTGAAGGGAAAGCGATGGTTGGCGTCAACAGCGATGCGGCGGCGGCCTGGATCGATCGCGTTCATCGACTCGCATTCGCTCGTTCTCCCACGGCGGAGCAGCGGGCTGTGGGCGAAAAGGCGTTAAATGCGTTGCGTGCTCGATGGCTAAGCGAGCTCGCAGTGAAGGAACCGAAGAACGTTCCTGCGCAGGCCCCTGGCGATTCCGGGGACACGACCCAGGTGAGCGAGCAGTTGAGCGTCGAGGTCGAGCGACGTGCGCGAGCGAGTTATGCGCATGCCGTGCTGAATTCGGCGGAGTTGTTGTTCGTCGATTAAGTGCTCTGGAGTCAGGCGACATGGAGAATAGAAAACCAGACGACAACACCTCCTCGCTTTCGCGGCGGTGTTTTTTCGATCGAGTCGGCCATGGGCTGCTGGGAGGAGCACTTGTCCAACTGCTTGGCCGAGATCTCTATGGAGACGAAACACCGACCCATGGCGTTGAGCTAGGTGGTGATCGAGGCGGCGAGTTGGCGGGTGGAGGGGCGAGGCACGATCTACGTCCCCGACGACCGCATTTTGAACCGGGAGCTCGATCGGTCATTCAGTTGTTCATGAACGGTGGTCCTAGTCAGATGGATCTGTTCGACCCGAAGGAGGCGTTGGAAAAGCACCACGGGCAGGCGCACTTTGAGCGAATCGCGGGCGAGGTGGAGAACCCTCAAGCGGCGGGATCGCTGATGCGTGGCATGTTCAAGTTCGCTCGGCATGGGGCGAGCGGGTTGTGGATGTCGGATGCCCTGCCCCATCTGTCGAAGTGCGCGGATCAATTGACGGTTCTGCGTGGCATGTACACGACGAACCTGACGCACGAACCCGCGTTGTTCAAGATTCATAGCGGCCAAGAATTGATGGGGCACCCGGCATTGGGCGCTTGGGTCACGTATGGGCTGGGTAGTGAAAATCAGGATTTGCCGGCGTACGTGGTGCTTGATGATCCTCGCGGCTTGCCGATCAACAAGTCGCAAAGTTGGCACAGCGGCTATCTGCCGCCGCTGTTTCAAGGAACTCGCTTTCGCTCGACGGGTTCGCCGGTGTTGAACCTGAAGCGGGATTTCGAGGAACCTGACGAGATCACGCGTCTGGAACGCGACTTGATCGGACGTTTGGATCGCATTCATCAGGCGGCTCGGCCGAGGCAGCCGCAGTTGGAGTCGCGGATTGCGAGTTACGAGTTGGCGGCGAGGATGCAGTTGGCGGCCACGGATGCGCTCGATGTGTCACGCGAGACAGCGGAAACGCTGGCTGAGTATGGGATAGGCAAGGAACCGACCGATTCGTATGGAAGACGCTGTTTGTATGCCAGACGATTGGTGGAACGAGGCGTACGGTTCGTGCAGTTGTTTATCGATGCTCAGATTTGGGACAACCACACGAATCTTTTGGGTGGTTTGAAGTCGGCGTGCGAGCGAACCGACCAGCCGATTGCGGCGTTGTTGAACGATTTGCGGCGTCGCGGGCTGCTCGATACGACGCTGGTATTGTGGGGAGGAGAATTTGGTCGGCTGCCGATCGCTCAACTGCCCGACGACAAGGATGAGAAGAAAGCGGGTCGCGACCACAACAAGAACGCGATGGTCTGCTGGATGGCGGGCGGCGGCGTGAAGGCGGGTTTCAGTTATGGCGAAACCGACGAGTTTGGTTTTGCGGCAGTCGCCGACCGAGTGGGCGTGCCCGACTGGCACGCGACGATCCTGCATTTATTGGGGCTGCACCACGAAGAGTTGTTCTTCTTGCGCAACGGTCTGAAGAACCGCCTGACCGGCGTGCAGCCCGCTCGCGTAGTCACCGAAATCCTGGCCTGACCACTAAAGCGGAATTCGCAAGAATTCTGATTCATCGTCGCTCAGGCACGCCGTCTCCGTGGGGAAAAGATCCGCGTCAACGATACTCACTCATTCAGGCCGACTCACACGCGATGCCAACTCTTCGTGGCGGAGCCACGACTGATCGTAGCCCCGTCATTCATGACGGGGACTGGTGGAGGGTAGCCATCGAGCGGCACTCGTAGAGGCAACAGAGGGAGCGACTGCCGGGGGCAACTTCCGATCGTGAGAGAGGCTACTTGCGAAGATTCCCAGCAACTCGGCACTTTGCGGCAATTGAGCAATCCCTTGTCGATACACGATCGCGCTGGATTTCCGTTACCATTTGTGGTCGTGGGGCAGCGCGAAGAATGGAGTGACTCGATGGGGCGCACGCACACAAAACTCGATTATCACGTCGTCTTCAGTACCAAAAGTCGCGTTCTCTGGATTTCGGAAGCGATCGAGTGTCGCGTCTGGGAGTACTTGGGCGGTATTGCGAAGCGGTACGGTATGCATCCCTACCGAATCGGCGGCGTCGAAGACCACGTTCATCTGGCTCTCGGTATTCCTCCTACGTTGGCTGTCTCCCGCGCTTTGCAGTTGCTCAAAGGCGGATCGTCACGCTGGATCGGAGAGAGTTTTCCGAAACTGCGCGAATTCGCCTGGCAGGATGGCTACGGCGCGTTTACCGTAAGCAAGTCGATCCTTCCCAGCGTCGAGAACTACATTCTTCAGCAGCGACAGCACCACCAAAAGCAGACGTTTCAGGACGAGTTCCGCGAACTCCTCACGAAACATGGTATCGCGTACGTCGACCAATATCTTTGGGGCTAGGATCGTCCACCGGAGAAGTCCCCGCGATGAATCGCGGGGCTACGATCATACCGTCGCTCCGCGACGGAGGACACGGTGGCGACGGCGCTCTTCCGTGTCGGCGCAGTATCAGTCGCGTCGCCGATTCTTCTTGATCGTGCAACTGTTCCTCCGCGAACTATTCGCCGCAGATCGGATCTTTCTTTTCGGTGATGACGGGAAGAGTTGGGGCGAGTTCGGCGTTCAGTTCCTTGAACGGCGCCCATTCTTCCGGCAAGTTGTCTTCGTGGAAGATCGCTTCGACGGGGCACTCGGGCACGCAGGCTTCGCAGTCGATGCACTCATCCGGATGGATGTACACCATCTGCTCGCCTTCGTAGAAGCACTGCACGGGGCAAACTACCACGCAGTCGGTGTACTTGCAGCCGAAGCACGGTTGGGCAACGACGTGGGCCATTGAGTCGATACTCCTTGCACAATGCGGAAACGAAAATTCAGGGGTCGGAACGGCGCTGTTGACGCTAGAAAGTTAACGTGTGATGTCGGCCGACTCGGGGGTCTGTCAGCACTTTAGTCCGGCCGATCGGCATATTTTACGCATCTCGCCCCGCCGTGCCTAGCTCCCCGACACGCTCGTAATCTACGGAGCTTTTGATTTACCTTGAGCGATCAAAACGACGGAAGAAACGGCGCTCACAAAGGTCGCGCCGGCGATCCAGATCAAGACTCGTCCCAGGGTGGCATGCGTTTCGCGATTGATCATGTAAATTGTGGGGTTCTTTTCGCCAAGCCCCTGATTTCGAAAGGCATACCAGGCGTCGTAAACCGAGTCGGCTGGCAATTCGTCAATCAGCGCCGAATCGTAATCCTTCTGCGACTCGGGGGACCATGTGGTGTCGATCTTCGAGCGGGCGTACAGAAGGACCACGCAGGCCAAAATACCGACGATCGTAAGCAACACGGCAAAGAAGGCCGCAGGCGAGGCGGGCGAGGGGGTTGTGCCACGAACCTTGGCGGCGGGGCGGTCGGCGGTGGGCTGTGCGACAGGCAGCTTGCGAAGCTCACGCAGCAGCGGAACTCCGACGTCTCGACCGCACCCGCAGCGGACTTGTTGGCCCGCTTGCCCCACGCGGACAGCGATTTTTTCGCCGCAAACGCACTCAACCAGATACTCTTGGCTCATCGGCGAAATCCTCTGCTAGGCGGCGATACGGTAGGGTTGCTTGGTTGAGGCGATCTGCGAAAGTGCACGGCTCGCGAGCTGAAGTCAGTTTGAACGAACGCACGTTCAAGAGCAAATACGCTCGAATGCTCGTACAAGTTTGATTATCAGTCGCCGGGGGCGGCGGAGCCTCGATTCGCCCACCATGGCAGGCTGATTCCACCATCGATCAGGAGGGTAGCGCCCGTCATATAGCTATGCTGGGGATCGGCCAAAAAGACGATGCCGTCCGCGATTTCGTCGGGCGTGCCGAGTCGGCCGAGGGGAATTTTCGCGCCGGCTCGCTGGAGAGTGTCCTCGCTCGCGAATTTTCGTTCTCCAGGCGTGTCGGTCCAGCCTGGTTGAATGACGTTGATGCGAATGCGATGTTCGGCGACCTCGATGGCGGCCGTGCGAGCGGCGTGCTCGATGGCAGCTTTCGACATGTTGTAGGCCATGGCGCGCGGGGCGGGGATGAAGGCGTGCGGCGAACTGACGATGACAATGGCTCCGCCTCCCCCCTGTCGGATCATCTGCTGGGTGGCGGCCCGCATGAGGTAGAACGCGCCCCACATGGTGACGTCGACGGTGCGTCGGAATCCCGCCATATCGGCTTCGTGGAACAGCTCGCGATCACTGTAGGCCGCGTTGCTGACGGCGATGTTGAGCTTTCCGAAGTGGGAGACCGTGTCGGCGACCAGTTTTTCGACGGCCGCTTGATCGGCGACGTCCGCCTGCAACTTGATGGCCTTTCCACCATTGGCCTGGATTTCTCGCACGACTTCCTCGGCCTGGTCGGCGTGCGAGCGGTAATTGACAACGACCGCGGCGCCGTGGCGAGCGAGAGCTAAGGCGGTCGAGCGGCCAATGCCTAAACTCGCTCCTGTCACTACGGCCACTTTTCCCGCGAGATTTTGTCCTGACATGAATGCCTCAACGTTGGGGAACCGACAAATAGGGGCCACAAAGCTCGAATCGTGGCGGTGTGGGTATGCTAGACGGAGTAGGAAATCCCAGCAAGTTGGTTGGCGAGGGGTGTTCGAGCTCGTTCCTGCTCACGACTTGAGAAAAAGTGTTTGCGATTCCCTTTACCGGTGGGGTGACAGCGCTAGAATGACCAAGGAAAGAGGCTCGCCGAGCCTGTGCCGCGACGAGCGGCGCGAACTGTCAAGACGACCACGATCCCGAAAGCTTGTTTCGGGTTTGGCGGCGTGTTATTCTCCACCCTGTCGTTTTCGGTGGAATCGTGATTGGGAATGTGTGTTTCGAGTTTGCAAAAAATGTGGCGAACGTCGCGAGCAACCTGCTTCGCGCTTCGAACAAACTCCCCAGCGAACCTTCGCACGATCCCTCGCAGTTTCACTAAACGCAATCCTTTGCCAAATGAGTCGACGCGGGGAACAGTCCGTGATTCAGTGGTAAAGTTACGATGTTCATGACCGGTTCCAGTTTGGCTGCCATTTGCGGCACGGGTAACTTGGCCGCATTGAGCGGTCCAGTCAACTTGGTGTAGGAGTACTGAGTTTGTACGACGCACTACTTGAAGAATTCGAGGACGATTCCGCTCGCACGCCGGAGGAAGAAGAGGGCTTTGCCCTTCAACCTTTGGCTGATGTCGAAGTTGAGGAGGTCGATGATGAGCTGGAGCCGGTGGATGGGGCCGTGGACCAGGACGTCTCGGTCAAATTAGACGACGAAGGGGATCTGCTCGCCGGACTCGACGACAACGAATCGTGGTCGGATGATCCGGTGCGCATGTATCTCACCCAGATGGGCGAGATTCCGCTGCTCACTCGACAGCAAGAAATCCACCTCGCAAAGAAAATCGAAGTCACTCGACGTCGCTTCCGCTCCAAGCTGCTCGAATGCGACTACGTGATTCAAGCTGCCTACAAGGTGCTAAAGCGAGTGCACAAGGGCGAGTTGCCGTTTGATCGGACCGTGCAGGTCTCGGTCACCGACCGACTCGAAAAAGATCAAATCCTCGGTCGACTCCCGCACAACCTGCGGACGCTCGAAGTCCTGCTGAAGCGAAACCGCCGTGATTACATCATGGCGCTCAGCAAGTCCGAGACCCCCGCTCGTCGTGAACAAGCCTGGGTTCGACTCGGCCGTCGCCGCCGCAAGGCCGTGCGGCTGGTCGAAGAACTCGGTCTGCGGACGCAACGCATCGAGCAGATGATTCGGACGCTGGAGGAATTCAGCCGCCGAGTCGACGAGTTGAAGACGAAGATCGCGGCTTCACGAGCCGCGGCGCTGAAAGAAGACGGCAAGGCCGACAAGACGACTGTGGATCATCGAGCTCAATGGCTCGGCGAATACCGCATGATCCTGGTCGCTTGCCAGGAGACTCCGACGAGTCTCCGGAACCGAGTCGGGTTCTTGAAGCGAGTGTATTCAGAGTATCAGCAAGCCAAGCGAGAGTTGTCCGAAGGCAACTTGCGATTGGTCGTGTCGATTGCCAAGAAGTACCGCAATCGTGGCTTGAGCTTCCTGGATCTGATCCAGGAAGGTAACGCAGGTTTGATGCGGGCGGTCGACAAGTTCGAATACCGCCGCGGTTTCAAGTTCTGCACGTACGCCACGTGGTGGATTCGCCAGGCGATCACACGAGCGGTCGCGGACCAAAGCCGCACGATTCGCATCCCCGTGCACATGGTAGAGACCATGTCGCGAGTGCGAAACGTGTCGCGGCAATTGCTTCAGGAACTCGGACGCGAACCCTCGATCGAAGAGGTGGCGCGCCGAGCGAAGACGACGGTCGATGAGGCTCGACGAGTGTTGGCGATGAGCCGATACCCGATCAGTCTGGACCGACCTGTAGGCAATAGCGAAGACAGTCATTTCGGCGATTTGCTGCCGGATGGAACCGCGGAGAGTCCGGCAACGGGCGCTTCGCAAGAAATGCTCCGCTCCCGCATCAACCGGGTGCTCAAAACCTTGAGCTATCGGGAACGCGAGATCATCAAGCTGCGATATGGGCTGGGTGATGGCTACAGCTACACGCTGGAAGAAGTGGGGCATATCTTCAAGGTGACTCGAGAACGTATTCGACAGATCGAGGCGAAGGCTGTGCGTAAATTGCAACAGCCTAGCCGAAGCCAAGAATTGGTTGGGTTCCTTGATTAGTGAAGTCGTCTCGTAAAGACGATGAAGATCGTTAAGCGTAAAAAAGCCCTCCTTCGCATCAGCGAAGGGGGGCTTTTTTCGTTTGCGGAATGGTCTGAATGCTGGGGGGAGCGGCGCTGCTAAGTCGGCGGCGTCGAGTTACCATGGACATGGGCCCGAATGTGATTCGGGAGTAGTGACTGACGGAGCCACGCATGGACATCCCGACTCTGCTCAAGTATCTCGACCACCCGGGGCTGGCGGGACCTTGGTTGATCGAGTCCGGGTTTCGCGACCGAGATACGGCTCATCGCAATTTGGTGAATCTAGCGCGGTCGGGCATCACTCTGGATCTGCTGGCCATCATGGTCACGCAGCTTGAGCAAACTCTTCCGCGCCTGGCGGACCCCGATGTCGTGCTCGCCTGCCTCGATCGGTTCATCGCGGCGTCGCGTAGTCCGTTGGCGTTGGGTTCGCTGTTCGAACGCGACCCCACGTCCTTGCCGACCTTGTTGCAAGTTTTTTCGACCAGTCAGTATTTGGCAAATCTGTTGATCCGCGATCCAGAGACGTTTGATCTGGTGCGGATGACCGACGGTCAGCCTGTTTCGCGGGAAGTGTTGGTGGCGGAGATTTGCAGCGAGATAGCGGCGCTGCCCGACGAGGCGTCGGTGATGACCGCGCTGCGCCGCTACCGTCACCGTGAGACGCTGCGGATTGCTTATGGCGACATCATTCGTCGGCAAAACATCGAGACGGTCACGCGGCAGATTTCCTTCTTGGCCGACGCCCTGTGCGAAGCGGCGTTTCAGGCGGCGTGGCGAAAGCTCGTCGAACAGTGGGGAAAGCCGCTGCGACCTGACGGTCGAACGGCTCGTTTTGTGATTCTTGCTCTCGGAAAACTCGGTGGATGCGAACTCAATTACTCGAGCGACATCGACCTGATCTTCCTGAGCGACGGCCCCGGCGAGACCCAAGGGCCTCGTCGCTCGACGAACGACGAGTTTTTTCAGCGATTGGCGCGACAGATCATCAAGCTCTTGAGCGAGCCGACGGACTTGGGAGTCTGTTTCCGCGTCGATTTGCGACTACGCCCCGATGGAAAGCAAGGTCCGACCGTCGTGGGGCTCGATGCAGCGCTGCGATATTACGACATTTCAGGTCGGACTTGGGAGCGGCAGGCATTCGTCAAGGCGCGGCCCGCGGCAGGTGATCTTCCGTTAGGCGTCGAGTTTCTGGAACAGCTCGCTCCGTGGGTTTACCGCAATTACCTTAACCGCGCCGACATCACGGGCATTCAAGCGCTCAAACGCCGCATTGAGCAGCGCGCGATTCGCGAAGGAAGCGAGACTCGCGATGTCAAAACAGGCAAGGGAGGTATCCGCGACATCGAGTATGTGATTCAGTTTCTGCAGCTATTGCACGGAGGCGAGATTCCCGGAATTCGCACGGGAAATACGCTCGAAGCGATCGCGAAACTTGAAGAGGCTCGGTGCTTGACTCATCAAGAGAGCATGCTGCTGACGGAGAATTACGAGCTCTTGCGGCGCATCGAGCATCGTCTGCAAATCATGTTTGACTTGCAAACTCACATTTTGCCAGAGACGCCCGACGAACTGCGCAAGGTAGCGATTCGAGTCGGATACACGGAGACGGCGGAGCGCTCGGCGCTCGATGCGTTCAAACAAGACTATCAAGAAAAGACGGCCGTTAATCGTCGAATACTCAACTTCCTGTTGCACTCAGCGTTTCCAGATGACGAGGCGAGTGCGCCGGAAATTGACTTAGTGCTTGATCCCGATCCCAGCTCGACGACAGTGCGTGATGTGCTGGGGAAATACTCGTTTCGCGACGTGCCCGCGGCCTACCAGAACTTGATGGCCCTGTCGAACGAGCGGATTCCTTTCTTGTCCACGCGTCGCTGCCGACACTTTCTGGCGTCGATCGCTCCCGCCTTGTTGCGCGCGATCGCCGCGACTCCCAACCCTGACGCGACGCTCGTTGAACTCAGCCGCGTCAGCGACTCGCTGGGTGGCAAGGGAGTGCTGTGGGAACTGTTCAGTTTCAATCCTCCGTCGCTCAAGTTGTATGTGCATTTGTGCGCGACGAGTCCCTATTTGTCGAACATCCTGACAAGTCATCCGGGAATGATCGACGAATTGATGGACTCGCTTGTGCTCGACAAACTCCCGTCGCTTGAGAGCTTGCAACGGACATTGAACGAGTTATGCGGCGGCGCGGAAGATCTTGACTTGATTCTCCACAGCTTCAAGAACTCGAATCACCTGCGAGTTGGCGTGCGCGATATTCTGGGAAAGGAAGACATCCAGCGTACTCATCGAGCGCTGGCGGACATTGCCGAGGCGTGTTTGCAGCAGATCGCAGTACGCGAGTACTATCGCTTGGCTGAACGCTACGGCGAACCCACGATCGTCGGCGGAGAGCGGGACGGCAAGGCGTGTGAGTTCGTGGTGTTGGCGATGGGAAAACTGGGGGGGCGAGAGCCGAACTACCACAGCGATCTGGATGTGGTGTTCCTGTATGAGGCGGATGGCAGCACGTTGTCGCGCGTGCGCGGACGACGCGATGCGAGCACCACGAATCAGCACTTCTTCAGTCAACTGTGTCAGCGGATCATCAAGACGATCACGCAAATGGGACCGCATGGTCGACTGTTTGAACTCGATCCTCGCTTACGACCCACGGGAAAGAATGGCGCGATCGCCGTGTCGTTGGCCGAGTTCTTGAAGTACTTCGCGAGTGGTCGAGGGCAACTGTGGGAGCGACAGTCGCTCTGCAAGGCTCGACCCGTTTATGGGTCGGAGGCGGCTCGGTCCCGAGTGATGGCTGTTGTACGAGAAGCCATGTTTGCGAAGCCATGGGAATCGTCCCACGCGAAAGAGATACGCTCCATGCGCCGCCGTTTGGAAGAGAATGCCTCCAGCAATAACTTGAAACGCGGAGTGGGTGGCACGATGGACGTCGAGTTCATGGTGCAGATGCTGCAACTGAGCCACGGTCAATCTCACCCCGAAGTGCTCGTGCCGAATACGCTGGACGCATTACAATCGCTGCGGAATGCGAACATCCTCTCCGCCGCTGACGCTGATTACTGGAGTCGCTCGTATCGGTTCCTGCGCAACATCGAGGCTCGATTGCGTTTGATGAACACGGCCGCTCGCCACGATTTTCCCAGCGACGAGGGCGAACTGCGAAAGTTGGCTTTCTTGCTCGGGCAACCGTCCCCTGAGTCGCTGGCGGAGGCCTTTCGAGCGACTCTGGCGGAAAACCGCCGCCGCTTTGATCAGGTGTTTCGTTGAGAGGCACTTTCGTTCGGTTCACATCGTCGTGGATCGCTCCGCGATCCAACGCTTCAGCGTCCAAGCGTTGGATCGCGGAGCGATCCACGATGATGACCCGCTCTAGGTCGTGCGTTGTCGAGCTTGGTAGAGATAGGGATTGAGCGTTGGGTCGTTGTACATCTTGAACTGACGATAGAGACGGTGACGCTTGCGACCCGCTTGGAGATCGTCGAGTAGTTCGGCGAGCGAGCGGGCCAAGTCGTCTTGCTGAATCAAGCAGACTGCCAGCTTGCCCTGAACCGATTCGACATGCTGCGGCGTGGCGTCTTCACGTCGAACCTGTTCTTCCAGGTGATAGATTCGCAACGCGATAATCGAAAGGCGATCGATCGCGCTGCCGGGAGTTTCTGTGTTTTGGCGAGCATCCGCGGCAGGAACGACTCCAGCGGCCTTCAATAGTTCGTCGATGGCGAGATCGAGCTTTTCGATCCAGTCGTTGCGTTGCTGGTTGTAGCGATCGATCGCTCGCTTCACTTGAGCGATTCGAGCATCTCCTACATCCGGGCTGCGAGCGATATCTTCTTCGTGCCAGAGCAAGAAATTAAACGCGTGCTGTTGGCAGGCCGTTTCGAGCAATCCTTGGTAGGGATTGTCGACGGGCGTCGAGTGCCAACGGACGACCGTTTCGCGGTGCATTTGCGTGATTTGCGGGACGTCGATCATGGAACTGGCTCGCGAGAAGAAATGGGCTCGGGAACTCGACGACAAATCCATGAGTGCCCGCCAGCGGAGATTCTAGGCGAGTGTTCGCTGAAGTCACAAGGCGAGATAAGCCGAGGGGGAATCCGCACGAAGCACAAGCTACTCGCCAAAAGTCGCGATCTCGAGGTCGACTAGCTTGTCGATCAATTCGGCGGTCAGCGGTCGCTCGTCGGGAGACTTGGCGAGCAACGAGTGAAGCAGACGGACGACTCGAGCGGGTACATGGGGCGCCCACTGACGCGGATCGGGAATCGGGGCATGGCAGTGAGCCGCGGCCAGCTTACGCATGTCATGATGAGCATACGGCCAACGGCCCGTCAGCATCTCGAACAAGACAATTCCCAGGCTGTAGAGGTCGCTGGCAGGGTCGGTATTGGGCTGATTCTGATGGATTTCCGGCGCTGCGTAGGCGGGAGTGCAGCCGACCAGCAGCGAATCCCAGGGGACGGCGTGCGCATCGAGATGGGGGCCTAGGCGTCGAGCGAAACCGAGGTCAAGCAACGTGGTGTGTCCGCTGGACGCGACATGGATGTTGCTCGGCTTGACGTCCCCATGCAGCCAACCCGCCGTGTGGAGTGCGTCGAGCGCTTCGGCGACTTGGCGAGCGACCCAGAGCGCCGACGAGACGGCGATGGAACGTTGTTGAGGAGATTCGGCGGCGCCTTGGCTACCGGCGGGCTCTCGATTCGCTTCGGTGGCCCGTTCTGCCGTTAAGCAATCGCGGAGGGTCCAGCCCAAGAGAAACGGGCTGGCGATAAAGTACGGTTTTCGATCGATTCGCGAGGAGAGCACGGGCGCCAGATGCGGATGCGTGACTTGGCGCCCCACCAACTCCTCGCGTTGGAGCAAACGCCCAGCAATCGGATCCTGCTGAAGCTCGGGACGAAGAATCTTCACCGCATAGTCAGCGGGGCTGCCTTCGCTCAGTCGAGCAGGCGCGGCGCGATAGACGCGGGTCCATGATCCCTCGCCAACAAGCGAGACGAGTCTCCAAGAACCGACGCGATCCACGGAAGAACGTGGGGGGGCCTCAAGCATACCGGCTGCCCGACCGCGTTCGGCGGCTGCCGCGGAGTGTTCGACCCAAGGTAATGCGATTGCCATCCCTGCACCTCGACCACTTAGATCGGCGCAGGGACCGGGTAGACTTTAGCGATTGGGCTGATTTTAGCGGCGGATTTATGTGCGACGGACTTCCAGTCCGTCGTACACGAAGAACTAGTCTCGCTGGCCAAGCCACCTGCGAGCATCGACGAATGTCGCTTGTCGTACCGACTGGAGCACGAACTCCGTGCTGTCGTCCCCCAATACATCGAGCAGTTGTTGAATGGCTTCGGACGGCGCGGTTCCCTTGAGTTCCAAGTGGGCTACTCGACCGCCATGGTCGTACAGGACTCCGTCCAGTTGCCAGCGAGCGGAGGATTCGGTCGAGTTCCCGACCCAAACGAATGAACCGTCGGGTTCAAGAAACATCCGCTCGAAGCGTTCGAGCCGCTCACTTGCCTCCTCAAATGAGACCGGAAAAGGGCGGTTCAGTTGCTCGTGGGAAAGTTGCAGCGTTGGCAGGGACCGGCCCTCGAACATCTGTTCGGCCGTGATGGGGATCTGTGCGATCGCTCCCGCGGGCAGAGCATGTAGGATCACGTGAAAGGAAGGCATTGCTGAGTTGGGAAAAGAAGGAAGCAGATCTAGGTGCGATTCGTGTGCAGTTGGTTCTGCGTTCAGTGTGTTCAATGCTTTGTCACAGCATGGATTTAGGCTCGCCTAATCGACGGACTGGAAGTCCGTCGTACTTTGTGACAAAGCACTAATGCGTTGCCTTTCCCGGATCTGCGGCGGTCGAAGTCAGGATCTCGCGCAGGTCGTGAGCCAGGGCGTCGACATCGGCGTCGGTGGTATCCCACGAGCACATGAAGCGAGCGCCCGAGTCGCCGATGAAGGTGTAGAAACGCCAGCCACGAGCGCGAACCGCTGCGAGAGCCGCTGGCGAGAGGTCGACAAAGACTGAGTTGGCTTGTCGTTTCGAGAGGAAACGGAGATTCGGGATCTCGGCGAGTTGGCTTTCGAGACGAGCGGCAGCGGCGTTGGCATGCCGCGCGTTACGTAACCAAGCGCCGTTCTCGAGCATTCCGACCCAAGGCGCCGACAAGTATCGCATTTTGCTGGCGAGTTGCCCTGATTGCTTGCAGCGATACGCGAATTCTTGAGCCAGCTCGCGCTTAAAGAAAACGACCGCCTCTCCCACCGCCATGCCGTTCTTGGTGCCGCCAAAGCACAACACATCGACGCCGACTTTCCAGGTAATGTCCTTCGGCGCGACATCGAGTGCAGCGACGGCGTTGGCGAATCGCGCACCGTCCATATGGACTCGCAGGTCAAAGCGTCGAGCGACTTCCCACAATTCTTGCAATTGTTGGACCGAATACACGCTGCCCAACTCAGTCGCCTGCGTGATGCTCAACACTCGCGGCTTGGGATAATGAATGTCGGTGCGCTTCTGAACAACTCGCGCGACACCCGCGGGAGGAATCTTGCCCTGTTCGCCCGGAACCAGCAGAATCTTAGAGCCATTCGAAAAGAACTCGGGTGCGCCGCATTCGTCGGTTTCGACATGTGCCAATTCGTGACACACGATGCTGTGATACGACTGGCACAAAGAGGAAAGTGCCAACGAGTTGGCGGCCGTTCCGTTGAAGACGAAAAACACATCGCAATCAACCTCGAACAACTCTCGCAACATGTCCGAGGCCTTCGCGGTCCAGGCGTCGTCGCCATAGCCTGGCGAGTGGCCGAAATTGGCCTTCTCCATCGCCGCCCATGCCTCAGGACAGACGCCTGCGTAATTGTCGCTTGCAAAGTGTCGGAAACGAGTCGTGTGGGGCGATGTCATGCTGAATTTCAGCCGGTTGAAAGGGACATTGTCCGAGGGCTTGGTCACTCGTGCGGGAAGAGCGAACTCCGCTCTTCCAACACGATCGCGTGACGCAACGTCGGTCGCACGATTCAGTTGGCCGATTTAGTCGCGGGTGCCTCTTCCACTTCCGAATCGGGAGAATCCGAGCGACCGAACCACATCATGTGCTGCCAAGGCAACTTGTCGAATTGCTTCACCACCTTGAAGCCATTGGGGATCAGCTCCTTGAGGATCTGCTCTTTGGTCATCTTGTGTTCGGGCTTGATCGGGACGTTCGGGTCTTCCCCGCGGTACTCGACCAACACCACGGTTCCGCGCGGCGAGAGCGACTCGCGCATCGCGTGCAACATTTGTTCGGGGAAGGAAAATTCATGGTAGACGTCGACGCACAGAATCATGTCGATCTTGCCTTTCGGCAGTCGGGGATCGTAGGCGGTGCCCAACACCGGCGAGATGTTGCGGACCCCTTCACGATCCGCGCGGTCGTTCAGGAACTTCAGCATCTCCGGCTGAATATCCACGCCGTAAATGTGCCCCTCAGGGCCAACCATCTTCGCCATTTGCAGCGTATAGAATCCGTTGCCGCATCCCATGTCGCAGATCGTCATGCCTCGCTTGACGCCCAGGGCGGCCAGCATGATCGAGCAGCGTTCCTCGCGTTCACGCGTGTCTCGGATCAGCCACTCGGCGCCCAAATAATGCATGGTCTGGGCAATCCGACGTCCCTTATAGACTTCCAGCGGTTTGGGGATGCCGCGATTCATGGGAGGCCGCGTCCCGTTCGGACGCACTTCGTCCGCCTGCTTGCTGGCGGGCGCGTCGCTGTTGGGATCGTCGGCATCCTGAGCGAATCCGCGGGACTCCGCTACCCACACGCTCCAGGCGAGACACAGACCGACGAGCGCCAAGTGCGGCTTGAGCCACAATCGAGGAAGCAACATGATTCGACTCACACGGTAGAAGAGAGGAAAAAGGCCGTTCACTCCAGGTCGCATTGTAGCACGTGAGGCAGCACGCGACGCGTACAGACGCAAGGTGGTCGCTGGAAGTTCAGGTTGTCTAGGCCTGTGGGTGGAGCAGCTTGGCAAGCAGAGATGCGTTGGCCGGAGGAAACTCAAGCTCCGCCAATTGGAGACGATCGACCCAGCGAAAGGGCGCCGCTGGGGTTGAGTTAGGATCAACGGGACGGCAAGCAAAGAAACGCAAATGCACTTGGTCGTGCGCGTAATCGTGAGTCGCCACATCGATTTCGCGATCGACGGTCACTTCAATGCCCGATTCCTCGCGACACTCGCGCATCGCCGCCATCGCGGGCTCCTCGCCCTGCTCGACTTTGCCGCCCGGAAACTCCCAGAAGCCAGCTAAAGCAACTCCCTCTGGTCGGAGACCGACCAAGAATCGGTCTCCGTTTTGGACTACGGCGATGGCGATAAGCTTCGCGGTTCGCATCAGGCGGTGAATGAGGTTAGCTCTTCTGCGAGGCTTTCCAACGATCAATCATGCGCCCCGGCGAACCCATCGCGTTGTAACCGCCGTCGACATGCAGCACCTCGGCGGTGATGCCATCCGAGAAGTTGGACAACAGCCAAGCGCCGGTGCGTCCCACCTCTTCGTGCGTCACATTGCGCCCCAGGGGAGCAACTTCTTCGTAGAGCGTCTGCATTTCGCCGACACCGGCCGCGGAACCGGCGAGCGTCTTGAGCGGGCCGGCGCTGAGGGCGTTCACTCGGATCCCCTGGGGTCCCAAGTCGTAGGCGAGGTATCGCATGGACGCTTCGAGCGCTGCTTTGCAGATACCCATGACGTTATATCCCGGCACGCATTTCTCGCCGCCGAAATAGGTCATGGTCAACACCGCGGCGCCAGGATTGAGAATCTTGCGGGCGGCGTTGGTGACGGCGATCAAGCTATAGGCGCTGATCTCCATGGCCATCTTGAAACCTTCGCGGCTGGTTTCAATGGTGTCTCGTTTCAGGTCGTCCAGCGAGGCAAAGGCGATTGAATGGAGCAAGAAGTCGATCTTGCCAAACTCCGCCTCGGCCTTGGCCATGATGGTCGCAATGTCCTGGTCCTTCGAAACGTCCAGCGGTTCGAGGAACTTTACCGCTTGCGGGTACTGGTCAGTGCACATCGAGACGCGGCGGCGGTTTTTCTTCTTGTCATCCTCCGGCTTATCCGGCAGATGGGAAAACCCACAGATACCTCCTTGATCCATGATCTCCTTGGCGATCGCCCAAGCGATCGACCGTTCGTTAGCGACCCCGAGAATCAGACCCTTCTTGCCGTCGAAATATCCCATGACTCAGCTTTCTCTCTCAGACGTTTAGGCACGCCGCCCCGACCGCCATCCGCTGCCGACTCGCGGCGTGTCGCTTAGTGTACCACGATAGCCGTCCGGTGGGGTGGCCAAATCAATGATGCCCAGTCCGGCCGCTTCCCCGCCCAGGACTTCCCCAACCCCTACTCTTTCCCCTGCCCCGCCTGCGAACTAAGCTAACGTCCGCGTACGGTCCCAGGCAAAATTAGACGGAGAGCTGCGGCGATGAAACAAGCAATGAAGGTTCTGGCGATTGGCTGTGTTTTGCTAGGCTTGGGCGGGGCTCAGGCTCGGGCCGACGAAAAGCCCTGGATCGTTCTCGAGGGCGGCGAAGGTCCCGGCAAGGGAATGCACGTCGTGCTTATCAGCGGCGACGAAGAGTACCGCTCGGAAGAGACGCTGCCCGCTTTGGGCAAGATTCTCGCCAAACATCACGGATTCAAGTGCACGGTCCTGTTCGCCATCAATCCCCAGGATGGCACGATCGACCCGAACGTGAACAACAATATTCCTGGCCTCGAGGCGCTCGAGTCGGCTGACCTCATGGTCATCTTCACTCGCTTCCGTAACCTCCCAGACTCGCAGATGAAGTACATCGTCGACTATGTCGAGTCGGGTAAGCCGGTGGTGGGTTTGCGAACGGCGACGCACGCCTTCAACATTTCGGGCGACTCGTCCTACAAGAAATACACTTGGACCAGCAAGGAGTTTGACGGAGGATTCGGCCGCCAAGTGCTCGGAGAAACCTGGATTAGCCACCATGGCCATCACGGTAAAGAAAGCACTCGCGGGCTTGTGGCCAAGGGCCAAGAGTCGCATCCGATTCTGCGAGGCATCAAGGATGGCGATGTGTGGGGACCGACCGATGTGTACGGCGTTAAGCTTCCTTTGCCCGGCGACAGTCAACCGCTGTTGATGGGCCAGGTGCTGGTGGGTATGAATTTCACGGATGCACCCGTCGAGGGCAAAAAGAACGACCCGATGATGCCCGTTGCGTGGACCAAGTCGTACACCGGTACGGCGGGCAAGAAGGCTCGCGTCTTCACCACCACCATGGGTTCTTCAACCGATTTTGCGACCGAAGGCACTCGCCGCCTGCTGGTGAACGCTTGCTACTGGGCCATCGGTCTTGAGGACAAGATCGCCGAGAAGTCGAAGGTCGATTTGGTCGGCGAGTTCAAGCCGCGGAATTTCAGCTTCAACGGGGCTGAAAAGGGGCGTAAGCCAGCGGATTGGTTGAAGTAAGCACGATGCAAGCACGTTGCGGCCATTGATTAACAATTGCGGGGCTCGACGGCGAGCCCCGTTTCTTTTGGTGGATCTTCTAACGTCTCCTGAACAGCGAGTGATCAAGCATGCGTCCCTGGATTTTGAGCGAGGTCAACTACGCGTACACCAAGGCGAACCCCTACGAGGTGGCGGTGCTGCCATGCGGCGCCACCGAGCCGCACAACTTGCACTTGCCTTATGGAACCGACGTCTTTGAAGGGACGACGGTGGGCGAAAAGATCTGCGAGGCGGCTCACCATCAGGGCGCCAAAGTGGTGTTGTTGCCGACCATCCCCTACGGGACGGAAACCAACATGCGGCAATTTCCGCTCGCCATGAACGTACAGCCATCGACGCTCTTTCGAGTGATTACCGACTTGGTCGAGTCGTTGGCGCAAAGCGGCGTTCGCAAAGTCGTGCTACTGAATAGTCACGGAGGGAACGACCTGAAGCCCGTGCTGCGTGAACTGTACGGCCGCACTTCGGCTCATGTGTTCCTGTGCAATTGGTATCAGACATTTACCGATCGTTACCAAGAAGTGTTCGAGCACCAGGACGATCACGCGGGCGAGATGGAGACCAGCTTCGGGCTGGCGTACTTCCCGGATCTCGTCGCGAAGAACCCCGATGGCTCGCTGACCGGCGACGATGGAAAGCAAGCGAAGACTCGCTTTGAGGCGATCAACCGAGGCTGGGTCGGGCTCACTCGCCCCTGGCATTTGCTGACGACGAACTCAGGCTCCGGCTACCCCCACGCCGCCTCGGCTGAAAAGGGCCGGAAGATGATGGAAATCGTGGTCGAACGACTGAGCAAGTTCCTGGTGGAACTCTCCAATGCGCCGCTCGACGAGAAGTTTCCGTATTGATGGGATTATCCGCTCGGCATATCGAAAGATCCGCGATCGCTTGCTTCTCTGATCGATTACTTGCCTGATCGATTACTTCCCCGTCGGAGGGCGGTTGTTGCGGAAGTACTCTTGCATTTCGCGGATGCGGTCGAGATCGAGTCCTTCGGGGCGGTGTTCGAAGAACCAATCCAACTCGGCGACCGCCGAGTCCCTTCTCCCCGTTTCGAACTTGACCACGGCTCGCATCCCGCGATCCTGGGCGCTATCTGGCTCGATCGCCACGAGCGCTTCCAAGTACCGCAGCATCGCCTCGCGATCTTTGGATTCCTGAGCCAATCCCAACAGGTTCCGCAAGCTTCGCTGAATGATCTGTATGCGAGTCACCGGATGTAAGTGCTCGTCTCGCAGCTCAAGGTCCGCCACGCTCCTCACCTTGGTCGCCGCGTCGTCTCGCGACATTCGCACTCCACCCTCAAACACATCGATCAGTTGTTCTTCGCCTTTCTTCGAGACGTGTTTCACAATGAAGTGGCCGGGCAATCCCACGCCCAGCACCGATACGTCCAAACGTCGAGCGAGTTCGATGTAGAGGATCGACAAAGTGATCGGTATGCCTTCGCGATCATCGATCACTCGATTGATGTAACTGTTCGCTCGGTGGTAGTAATCGGTGCGGCTGCCATGGAAGCCGTTGTCGACAAAAAGATACTTGTTCAACGCGTCAAGCTTGGCTCGCTCGTCGGCGTCCAGCGGCAGCGACTTCTTGACTTCCTCCGCCATGCGGTCGACGAGTTTCAGGTAGCTCTCGACATCCAGTTCTTCGTCATCCAACCGAGCGACCAGCAGAGCGGCGTGCAGTAAGTCCATCTCGGCGCCGCGATTCGCCCCTTCATCCTCGACCATCTTCCGCAACTGCTGAACGACCTCTCCGACATGGACTTCATCCGCGATCCGCCGCAGCTCGGCCGCTCGCTTCTCCATCGCCGTGGCACGCGTGCGAATGACCGCTAGCGAAGCAGTTGGCTCGCTGGCGAAACCGCTCAACTGGTCTGGGCGGAGATTCTCGAGCGGAGGTAAGGCTGTGATGATCTTCTCGACGCGATCCGCCAACTCGGGAGCCACTCGGTCATTCGCCAATTGAGCGCCAACCTTGAATTGCTTGAACTCGGCCTCAGTCTCGCGGAACTTGGCAAGTCCCACCGAGCCCGTCGTGAAGTCGTCATCGTCCGACTCCACCACCAATTCATCATTCACGTAGCACTTGATCACTCCCTTCTCCAAGCGAACCTTCAGACGATTCCACTCGCCCGGTCGGTAGTGTTCCGACGGACGTTCCGCGAGCACTTGCCAACTAAAGACATCGGGCCCCGAAAAACGAGTCAATCGCAGCTTCCCATTGCTCGAATAGAACCCGTAATGACGGTCCCGCCCATCGGCGTGAAATACCAAGCCCGCCGCGCCCGACTCTTGATCGAGCTTGACGCTGACTCCAACCTCAAAAGGGAGTTCCGGCGTCGCCTGTTTGGACAAACACAAAGACCTGCCGCCAAACCCCTGACCTGCCCCAACCACATGAATGCGACCCGCTCGCTGCTGCCAGCGCGAGCCAAACAGCGGATTCCACTCGCGACTATCGAGCGCACCGATGGTGAGCCAGCGCTCCATGGGAATCGAATTGGGCCGCGCCAGCAACGACTTGAGCGCGTTCACCTCCATCGCGAACCCCAGGTTCTTCGTCACCAGCGACTTCAATGTCACGATCCCCAGCACCTTGCCGTCCATATCCAACACAGGACCGCCGCTATTGCCCGGCTCAATGGCGATAGCGAGTTGGATCATCTTGCGTCCCTCTACCTCGCGAGTTCCCGACACGACGGATCCACTCACCACGCTATGCTGCAAACCCAGCGGATTGCCCAACACCACGATGGGCATTCCATCTCGTAGCCGATCTGAATCCCCCAACGGCAACGGAGTCAGTTTTTTCTCCGGCCGACGAATACGAATAATGGCGAGATCCAAATGTCGGTCCGATGCGTGAATCTCCGTCACTTCGTGCTTGCTGCCGTCGGCGAAGCGGACGGTCAGTGGTCGAGCTTCTCCCAGCACGTGTAAGTTCGTGGCGATAAGACCGTCTTCACTGACGACAAAACCGGTTCCCAGACCTTGCTGCTGCCCTTCTCGTCCCTGAAAAGTCACGACCACGATCGAGGGACGCGCGTCGCGCGTCACCTGCTCGACCGTCGCCTCCATCATGGTCTCGTTGCTCGGCTTTTCCGCCGTATCGCTCGAGTCCTTAGGCTTGGCGGGCGGCTCTTCGGTCTGGCAGACACCAACCGTTGCGTGCAGTGACGCGAAAGCGACGAGCCATACTGAGAGGGCTCTCAAAAGCCGCCGCAACGGTCCGGTCGACTGAAGCCGAGTCGAGCGTTGATGGGCCTCGATGAACGAAACGAGCCCATCATTGATAATCTGGCAAGATTGCATCGAAACGCTCGGCTTTCCAGCGAACCGCTCATTGCGAGGCGCTCTACCCTCGCCGACGATGTGCAGTTCGCTCTAGGGGCATGACACCGTACCGACTACTTGTAAATCAACTCGAGCAATTCTCGGCGAGCCTCCGCCTGACCTCGTCCGAAAAGGGCAAACAGACGATCGCCATGAGGCACGAGGGGACCGAAGCGAGGAGCGGCGTCGGCCAATGTCTCCAACGCGATCGTTGTTCGAGTCAGTCCATCGCGGGCGTCGATCCACACGAGTTCCGGCTGTTGTTTCTTGGCGTCCGAGGCAGGGACAGACCGGCAGTAGACGACCCCATGAGGACCACCGGCAACGAAACCAGTCAGTAGTTTGGTCGCTTCGTGCCTCCAGACCGTCGTCCCTGTCGATAGATCGAGCGCTTCGATTCCTCGATCGGTTGTCACGATCAAACGGCCTTCCACGATGGCGGCGGCGCGGCGGACGTCGGGCAAGAAACGACGCCAGAGGCGGCGTCCAGTGTCAATTTCCAGGCAATCGATGGCACGCACGCCAGGCTGCGCCACGTAAACTCGGTCGCCGCTCGCGAGCGGTGGTTCGATCGCTTGCGTCACCCACTCCGGCTCTTCGTCGGTCGGCAATGCTATTTGCCGCCGAATCCAGCGAACGTTCCCGCGAGTGTCGCAGGCCAACACGGCGCCACCCAGCGCGGCAATCAAGGTGTCATCAATGAGCGTCGTTTCACAGCAGTGTCGCGCAAGCCAACTGGATCGAAGTTGAGCCAACTCGACGTGCGCCAAGAGATCGCCGTTCAGCGAATCAAAAGTCGCCAGCCGCAACAGAACCTCTGTTCCGTCGAGCCGCGTGACCGTCAGCGCGATCACGCGATCTTGGACGAGCCAGGGGTCCGAGGCAATCATGACTCCTGGCAACTGATCGGCGAGCCAGACTTGTTTGCCGTCCTTCGCATTCCAACAGCCGACAAGCGGAGAATCGCCGAAGAAGATGCGACTGTAAATGCGATCGCCATAAATCCGAGGCTGCATCGCCACCAGACTCCATTCACGCGATCGAGGAACTTTCTTCCCCTCCAACGCCGACGTCTGCCAGAGTCGTTGTCCCCCTTTGAGGTCGTAAGCCGCGATTTGGAACCGGTTATTCAGCCAGAGGGTGTCGCCTTCGAGAACCCAACCTATTTGGCGGCCGGCCCAATCGATCTGCAGGTTATCGAGCTGGCGAGTCACCTCTTCCTGCGGACGCTCGCCAAGCGGACCGTCCAACAAGGCGCGAGGTTGAGGCTCAAACGATTTGGCGGGTGGACGAGGAGCAACGGGGGCTTGGGCGTCGATTCGCCGGTCGGCGATCGATCGCTGGCCACTGCGAGTCCGAGCGCGAAGTTCGGTAACGATGGCCTCGAATTCCGCGACGGCCAAGGTATGAGAACCCAAGGCGACGGGTTGAGTGGGAGCGGTTCCATACTCCTCGCCCATCATGGCCGAGACCAAGCGCAAGCGAGACTCGAGTGCGGGCATTTGCGTTGCTGATATTCCCTGACGCGCACGGCGATAAGCGGCCCTTGCGAGCGGAAAGACTCCATCGGCCAACGCTCGGTCGCCGATCCACATATAACCTTCGGCCGCCGCCGCCGTCCCCGCGAACTGCGATGCCACCAAAGCCACGGCCTCGGATTCACCTGTTTGCATCGCGGGGCGCATACGCAAGGGAGCCAGATTGTCGAAACGTGCTCGCACCGCTTCTCGTAGCGGAGGAAACTGCGCCGAAAACCAGTTGACCGCGGTCGGTAGCGAAGCGAGCAACTCATCGTCTTCGTCCAGCGGGGCGAGGCCAACGATTTGACCGGGGTCCAGCTGAGTGATAAGTCGGGCCGCATCATCATAGGCATCGGCGTTGACCAAGCTGCCCAGTTCCGCGAGTGCGTTATACGTTTCCTTCGCGAGTTCCTCGTTCAGCGGGTGTTGCCAGCTATCCTTGCCCCGCAATGCATCGCGTCGCCCCCGTCCGCCTCGCGCTCGCAACCATTTTTCTCGATCCGCCGCGGTCGCTCGGCCCGTCGATCGCGAAGGAGGAACCGTCGCGGCCGTATCGGGCGCATCTCGTCCAGGGGTCGCTCGACGGGCCATCATGTCGACCCAGTCCAGCAGCGGCGTTTGAGCCTGTTGATTGAAGAACCGCAGTTGCCGAACAAGCTCGACCGTTTCCGACCAACGTGCCTCATAAAGCGTTTGAAGAAGTTCGGTGCGCACCGCACGGGATTCGAACGCCACGTCGTTCTGTCGCTGGTGAAACGAGGCGCGTTGCAGCACGAGTCGCACCGTGGACAGCGGAGGCGCTCCCTCCGCAAGAAATGCCTCCCAGCCGAGGCGATGAAAACGAGCCGTGAATTGTTGAGCGATGGGAGGCGAGTCGGCGATGTCCATCAATGCGGCGGCCGCTCGCAATGCCGCGAACCGTTCGTCACGGGGCGATTGTGGGTCGAGCGAATCGAGCCAACGATCAAGCACCGCTTGTGACCAAGAGGGATCTACTCCCTTGGCCAACGAATGGGCCGCACACGCTCGCCACCACGCCAATTCATTGGAATTCGGTGGACGCGAGTCGCGGACTGCTTGTTCCCACGCGGACAAATCCTTCGCGGCGTCAATGCCGCTCGTGTTGCTCAACAGAGTCAAGTCGGTCGTGCGACTGAGATCGGTCAATTCGCGGACCCAGATTCCTCCAAGACTGACGCCGGTCGCTCGGTCCGCACCCACATGATGGAGGCCGAAGTGCGTGAGGCCCCGCGTGGTTAAACGAGCCAACGCCGGCAATTCCACCCAGTCCATGCCGTTTCTGCTCTGCCACGCCCGAATCAAACCGCAGCCGACCACAAGACGCAGCCAAGGAGATGCATGCGTGAGCGGTGCGACTTGCTCGGCGGGAGGCGGGGATGCGAGCTCAACTCGGTCATCGTCTCCGCACCAAGCGAGCACTGTTTGTCCCGTGCGTCGTTCCACCATGAATCGCAGCACTTGCAGAGGTGGTTGATTCTCCTGTGCTAGAAACACGCCCACGCCGGGACGAGCGTTGTTCAATCGCACGATGATCTCGCGTACTGGCGTCGAAGGGAGTGAGGTGGAAACCCAGCCGCGCATTTTCGTGCCGGGGGATTCCAAACTGATCGATCCATCACCGGCACGTTCCCAGCGGACGTTTTCCAAGAGTTTCGAGGTCCACTTGGATGGCTCGGGCCAGGCGAAGGAGTCGGCCGCGTCGGGAAGCGGCGAGTGATCAGGCCATTGAGGTTCGTAAGGCGGAGAATCGGCCGATCGGCTCAAGGCGAGTCCGTAGAACGTTGCTTTCCCTTGGAAGAGAATATCAGTCGACGCTTCCGCCAAAGGAACTCGCATCAGCACCACATCGCCGCGACTGATCATCACGTGTCCGTCGCGATGTCGCAGCTCCCACGGTCCACCGGCGCGAAACTCGGTGCGACGCGCTCGTCCGGAATCGGTCGCGATGAGACTCCAATGAGTGGGAACGGCGGCGCCGTTTTCGCGTCGGGTAGCGTAGGCGGCCCAACGCGGATCATCCTGCGACCATACCAGGGTGACGCCGCGTTCGCCCGCGAAAAAGTGAATTTGCAGCCGGGGGAAATTGTCGAGCGCGAGGCGCAGCACGCGGTCCCCTTCAAGCGGCGCCTTCAGACGCATGACGCCCTCGAAAGCGCCGCAAGTTCCATTGGGCAATCGCAAGTCGGTCCAACGCAATCCGTGTCCCGGAACTGTCTCAAACCACGCTTGCAGCGATTCGCGAGTGGGTAGAGAGAACTTGGGGTCGAACCCTTCCCAGCAGATAGCTTGAAACGGGGATGCCGGTTCGGTGTCTTCGAGCACCGCTTGCCAAGGTGCTGGCGGCGGTGGCGGCGGTGCTGGGGGGGGAGGAGGTGCTGGAGGTGTTGGCGGCGCTGAAGGCGGCGGCGGTGAAGGCGGCGGCGGTGAAGATGCCTGTCCGGCTGGTTTGCTTTCAGGTGAAGAGACCGCGGTCTGTCCTTGGGCGTCCTTCTTCTCGTCCGAGGATTCAGCGGCATTGCTCGAGGTTTTGTCGGCGGAGACGGCGGCGTCCGCTGGCGACGGCGATCCCGTGGAACGCGACTGTGTGCCATTGACTTGTTGTTGCGCGATCTCTGGAGAACGATGTCCTCCTAGTCGTGCGATGACGGCCACAAGGGCGAGCAACGCAAGACCGCCGAGTAGGGCGATTACGATGCCGCGCAACCAAGGACGTGATCGAGGAGTTGGTTGAGCAACGAGAGGGGCTGCGCTGGGTTCAACGAGCGCCATGACCGCTTCGACCACCGGCGCCAATTGCGAGTCGCCGAGAATCGCTTCGCAAAACTCAGGCGACTCGCCCATTCGTCTCTGAACTTCGCGGAGCTCCTCCAGACTCAACGACGGGACTGGGCGAACTCGGAGGTATTCAAGCCACTCGATATCTTCCATGGAACTTCAGCCTGGGAACCTCAGCCTGGGAACTTTAGCCTTGGGCCTGCAACATTGACAAGAACGTGCGCATCATTGGGGCGTTATCGTGCCAAGTACGAGCGGTGACGATGTTGCCATCGACAACGGTTTCCATGTTGACGTAGTAAGCTCCACCCTGTTGCGCATCGAGCGCGCATTTGGCAACCGTGGTGACCGAACGACCTCGAATGCAGTCCGCGGCCGTCAGGATTTCAATGCCGTGACAGACACAGGCGATGGGTTTGCCCGCGGAGCAAATTTCTCGAGTGATTCGCAGCAGGTCCTGGTCGTACCTCAGGTATTCCGGTGCTCGTCCACCCGAGATGAACATGCCCGCGAAATCGCTGGCCACGAGATCCTTGAACGCCGCGGTGGCTCGAATGAAATATCCAGGGCGCTCTTGAGTGATATCCCAGGGAACGGAAGAATCGGGTGGGATTTCATGCAGCACCGAGTGATAGAGTCTGGCTTGCGGGCCAGCCACGACTACCTCATATCCGGCTTCTTGCAGGCGAAAGAACGGATAGAACGTGTCGAGCGCCTCCGTGGCGTCGCCTAGCGGCATGAGGATTTTGGCCATGCGATGAACTTTCTAGCTAGAGTGGCTTAACCAACAGGAGTTTTTCCGATTGCGGCCGGAAGTCGAGCGAGCGCAGTACGTCGCTCATGACGGTGTCTTCGGGGCCAAGCTGGGCTTCTACTTCAGCGACTCCATAGTCGAGCATGCGACGTAGCGAGTCGCAGACTAGAAACCGGAGCAGCCCGTCGCTAAACGCCTGGGAATCACATGACCAACTTAGCAGTCCGGCCAATCGGTGTCCCGAGGCATCGGAGAACGGTTGTACGTCCCAAAACACAATTTGGGCGGAGCGTTTGGCGGGAGGGCGGAGTCGGAGTTGATAGTGACTGCGTTCGTGCTGTGCGAAGGTGCTGGCATCCCACCAGGAACTGGCCGCTTGTTCCGCCTTTCGTTCGACCAACGCCGTTCGTTGCCACTGAAGATTGCCTCGGTCCATCGGGGCGCGAAAACCCTGTAGCGTTTTGCGCCAAACAACACGCCTCCCCTGCTCGGTGTAACCCGCCGCCCGAAACCACTCGACGGAATCGCGGTCTTCGGCTGGCCAGCCCTCGCAGCGGCTGCCGCCCAGAAGTCCCAGATAGAAGGGGTCGGCGGCTTCACGCCCCCCGGCCGCGACGGTGGTCGCGCCTTGGCTTCGCAGGTAAGCTTCGACGCGAAGCAACAACTTTCCGCTGATCTCCAGAACTTCGCTTGCCTCGCACGCCGAATTGTCGATGACGATGGCCGAAACGCTGCCGCGAGCTTTATCGAGCTGAGAGTGGTCAGAGTTGGGCCCGAAGCTCCCGTGTGCGAATCCCACTACTTTGCCATCGCGAGTGGCGACGCTCATGCCCTCAGGTTCAAAGTACAGTCGAGCGAGAGCGGTTTCGTCGAGAATTCGAGCGGTGAGTCCGGGCAATCGGCCAGGCTGGGGCGACGCGTGATTCCACACTCGTGCCAAGTGAGGAGGATCGCTATTGCGAAAGGGTCGATATTCGATCACGCCTCCGCCTCCAGATTGACGAATACCTCGTCTGCTTCGACCTTGACCGCGAAGCGAGGATGTCTGACCGACGCGTTAGTCTGATGCTGGCCGGTTTCGACGTTGAACTGCCAACCGTGCCATGGGCAAGTCAGGATGCAACCCTGAAGCCGCCCCTTGCCCAAGGGGCCTCCCTGGTGAGGGCAGACGCCGTCAAGAGCATGAAATTGTCCCGCGACGTTGAACAACGCTACGATTCGATCGCCCGCGACTAATTCGCGGGCGGCGCCAGGAGGACAGTCGGAAATCGACGCAATACGAATCCAGGTCGACATGTTGGGCGAGCGGCGTGCGCGGACTCTTTGGCCCGCCGCGCGGTCGAACCGCAACGATCAGGCCGCCGGCCGCTGGGATTCGGCGGGGTTCGTGGGCGTCGCCTTCGCACCTTTGCGAGTCGGCGGATCGCCCCGCCATCGACGATGCAGCCACCAATATTGGTCCGGCGTCCGTCGAATGGCGTCTTCAAGCCGTTGATTGTACCACCGAGTAAGCCCTGGAACACTGCCCAACTCGTCAGGCAATTGAGCGGGATCAGCCAGCCCTTCCAGACGAACCGTGTAATGGAGAGGGCGTCCGTCGCGAGCGTTGGAGATCACCAGCATCGGGGCTTTACTGCCCAGCGTGAACAGGGCGACCGCCTTGTGGCAAGAAGTTGGCTTGCCAAAAAAGTCGACCCAGCAGCCCTTGGGGCCCGCGAACTGGTCGGCCAAAAGCGTTACCTTGCCGCCGCGAGCCAGAAGGTCGGCGACCTGGCTGGCGCTCCCGTCTTTATCCAGGATGTACTGCCCCTTCTTTTCCCGGAACTTCTTCACCCATCGGTCGAGATAGCGATTGTCGAGCGTGCGGGCGATCGTGGAAGTCGAGAAACCGAGCAAGCCAATCAGAAAGCAACCAACTTCGAAGTTCCCGAAGTGACCAGAAACTAACACGATGGGGCGGCGGTCGAGCAGATAGCTGACGATTTCTCGCCGGCCAACGATCTTCACGTACTTGTGCCAATTCGTCTCACGGATCTTACGCGGCGCATGGGCCACCTCGCAGACCATCAAGATCAAGTGTTCCCACATATGTCGACGCACGACTTGCCGCTCGCGGTCCGTCCACTGGGGAAATGCCAACCGCAAATTGTCGTCGACCGTCTTGCCGCGCAGGCGAAACACGTCGCTCATGAGGATCGCGACGCAGCGCGACGCGGCCGCACAGGTCTCGATCGAAAACGTCTGGATGAGGCAGATGACGATCCGCAAGGCCAAATAAGCCCCGAAATCGGTCGACTGCTTGATGAACTTCCTTGTCACCTTGGCTATCCTCCAACAGTGTTGGATTGTGACGAGTTTGGGGAATTCAGGGTAGATCGGTTTGAAGGGGAACTACGATGCGTCGACGAACTGCCTGCATTCCGTCGCGTACCACTCAGCGGCTCTCGGCTGTCTCCGTGACGGATCGGCGATTGGGGTGGCTTGCGACCGCTGCTTTCATGGTGCTGCTGACGCCGCCCTCGGCGATCGCCGATCCAGGGACGACGCTCGTTCGGCTGCCGGTGACCCGAGATACTCGGGTTTCTACATACTCTGGGGAGGAGGCTGCCAATTTGGGCGGATCGTCGCGGCTGCGATTCAAGTCCTATCAGGAATTTGTGCTGGTTGATTGCGATGTGGCGCCGTTGAAGGGGCGAGTGATTCGGCAGGCCACATTGTACTTGCGTTCGGAAGGGGATCGGCCGCTTGATCGAGTGACCGTAGGCTCGATTTCAGCCGACTGGGTCGAAGGCACGAATGATCGCGGCTATACCCCGCAGGATGGCGCCTCCAGCTTTCTCTGGCGGAAACACCCCGATGTGTCCTGGGCAGGTCCCGGAACCGATCTCTGTGCGGTCATTTTGGGTGCGGGCGGCAGCGTTTGGCGGATGTCCGATGCGTTCCCGCCGGATAAAGATAGTTGGCAGCGAGTGGCCGTGGACCCTCAAGTGATTGCTGCTCGCGTGGCTGGATTGAGCGGCGGTTTCGTCGTGTTCGACGATACGGGTAGCGAATGGAAACGCGAAGGAGAGAAGTACGAGCACTTCTTGCTGCCGCCGCGAGTGGCATCGAGTCGCGAGGATCGCATTGACCGACGTCCTTACCTGCTGGTGCGGCTGGGCGAGGCGGACGAAACACCGCCTGGGGCTCTGCCGGAACTTCGTGCTTCGACGCCAACGGCGAGCGAAGTGGACTCCGTCGCGATGTGGGTCGAATGGAATGAGGCCGTCGACGTCGGGCCCGCGGGGATCATCGGTTATCACGTTCTCGTTAACGGCCAGAGATTACCTCTCTATCGCCAGGTATTGTGCTCGGGAATCGAACCAGATGCATCAAGCCCGCGGACTCGAAGACTCGCCTTGCAGCTTGCCGACTGGTCGGATCGCGATTCGTTGACGTTGACGGTTCGGCCAGTGGATACGGTTGGCAACCTGGGACCTGCGGCGGAGTTGAAGGTAGCTCGGCCGCCAAACAGACCGCGAGTGCAAATCGCTCAGTCTGTGACTCAGGAAAACGTTGTGGAGGCGGGTAACGCCGATGCGAAACCCATGGCGTCGCTGAACTGGCGAGGACGACCTGTTCGATTGCTGCACTTGCTCGATAAAGTCGACTTGCGAACTGGGCAGAGAGTGAGTGCTGTTGATTCGAAAGCGGCCAAGGGCGCGGATGCTCGTTCGTCGAGCACGGGCGAAGGTGCGTCGACAGTTGCCGAAGATTTGGGGACTCTTGATCTCTTCGCTGCACGCAATGAGTGGCTGGGATTTCAGGTGCTGTTTTCGGCCCCATATAGCGGCATGACCCCGCGGTTGATTCTGGAGGGAACGGGACCTCAGATTCAAATTGAGGCGAGTCGTCTGGTGGGAGTGCGAGTGGGAGATCGGTTGATACCTGATCCGGCGGTCCCGGCTCGTTCTAAACTCGAGTTGTTGACACGGCGAGAAATTGACGAGGGAGCTCGCTGGGGCGCCTCGCTTGTCGAGTGGTTAGTGCCGGGCGATTTTCCGGCAGGTCGTCGGATAGGGAAACTCGTTTTTGCCGAGGGAAATGAACGGTTGGAGATCCCCGTAACGCTGACGGTGTGGCCATTCTCGCTGCCGAATACACTGTCGTTTGTGCCCGAAATGAACTGCTATGGATTGCCAGCGACCGCGACGCACGACGAGGAGCTGGACTGGTATCGCATGGCGCATCGGCATCGCACCTGCCTCAATCGGCTCCCCTATCACCACAATGGCAGCGTCACTCCGGGATGTGCTCCGGCGTGGAATGGGCGCGAGTTCGACTGGAGAAAATGGGATGCTCGTTTTGGCCCGTTGTTTGACGGCAGTGCTTTTGCGGGTTCTCCTCGCGGCGAAGTACCGATCGAGGCGTTTTACCTGCCGTTGTTTGAGAATTGGCCGACGGCGATTGAACCGCACTTTAACGGTGATTATTGGGCTGATCGAGCATTGTCGGACGAGTATCGCCGCCAGTTCGTCGCAGCGAGTCGGGCGATTGCTGATCACCTGCATCGGCAACGTTGGGAGGGGACTCAGTTTCAGTTCTACTTGAATGGAAAGAATGAATACAAGCGGAACGGTTGGTCGCGTAGTACGTCGCCATGGACGTTGGACGAGCCGGCGAACTTTCAAGATTTCTTTGCCTTGCGATGGTTTGGCGAGGCGTTTCATGAGGGGATTCGGCAGACAAAGGGATCGGCGCGAATTGGGTATCGTGTCGATATTTCTCGTCCGCAGTGGCAACGCGAATCGCTTGATGGGTTGGTTGACTACAACGTGGTGAATGGCGAGATACGCAGGTATCCGCGGATCGTCATGGAGCGGGCGCGACGCAACGGCGAGTGGTTAATGGAGTACGGGGCCGCCAATCCGGTGGACGCGTCCAACACTCAGCCAGCTGCCTGGTGCGTGGATGGCTGGTTGTTGGGGCTGCATGGGGTGTTGCCGTGGCAGACGATTGGCCATGCGGGTTCTTGGGATGAAGGCGATCCGCTCGCCTTGCTCTATCCCGCCAGCGCCAAACACGCATCGGGGCCTGGTCCGATCCCTTCTTTGCGACTGAAGGCATTTCGATACGGTGAGCAGTTGGTTGAGTACTTGGCGATTTGGGAACGCGAGAAAAAGGCCTCGCGAGCTGAGGTGCGCACCGCGGTGCTCGAGGCGGCGCCGCTTGCGGGAAAACGCGAAGCGACTGGCTTTGTCGGGGGCGAGGATGCGGGGCGAGTTGCGTTTGAAGGGGTGATGCCATTGGGGTTGGAGAAGCTCCGAAGGCAATTAGGGCAGGAACTAGGAAAAAATCAGCGTTCGCCACTACAACCACCTTTGTTTAGGCCGCGAGCTCGACAAGTTCCACTGCCTTCCTTGATGGTGGCAGGTGGAGAATCGCCAATCTGGATGTCTCGTTTGCACGAACGGATCGGAACGCTGTCGTCTAACGCTGGGACGATGCCGAAAGCGCAATCTGAAGCCGCGAACCGCGGGAAGATGAGTAGTCGGCCTGCACCGATGACGTCGAGTGGCAAGGGAGATCGGTATGTCGACCGCCTTCAGGGCAAGCCGCAAGTCCGAGACGCCTTGATCGATCCTGAACAAGCCGATGTCCAGAGAGGTGCGGAGCCGAAGGATAACGCTTTGCGTCGAACGGAACGAGGAAACGCTTTTTTGCTTCGATTCGAACTTGACCGATTTCGAGGGCGACAGTCGAAATTGTCACGAGCGATTCTGCGAGTGCGAGTGTGGGATCCTAGCAGCATGGCATCGACTCGGTTGGATGTCGTAGCAATCGATAGGAGTTGGGACGAGCAGGCGGTGACATGGCGGATGGCGACGGCGAACGAGCGCTGGCCGCAGGGGGAGTTCTTGTTGTCGACGAATATGGCGCCAGCAGTGGCGAAGACGGTAATGCCTCCTGATCAAGGCAGCGATATTGCCGACCCGCCGATCGTCTTGGAGTGGGACGTCACGAAGTTGGTGAGCGAGTGGTTGGAGGGGAAGCGTGAGAATTACGGATTGGCGATCGTGCCCGTGGTCGATCGGACGATTGACGAAGGCCATTTCACTCGTCTCCAGGTGTATGGCAGCGAAGCGCGGGATGTGCGAGTTGGACCTGAATTGGAACTGCACTGGTAGTGTTTTCGAGCAACGGCCTTAGGATTGCGACTCCGTGGCGTATACCGCGGCCAGTTCGCGCCTACGCCAGAGCCAGTTTCGACCTACTCGAGAGGCCTCTTGTTCTAATTGCTCGATTCGCCCGACCGCTACTCCGAACCAACGCGAGATATTGTCGACCAGATCGAGCCAGCCTGGGATTTTGAGCCCCAGCCGCTCAAGAATGGGAGGAGTGTTGGCGGGGATAGTCCCCTTTTTGTCGGGGTGCAGTTGCCTTCCGGTCCAGTCGAGCAGTTCGAGGTAGGCGTCAAGCGTAAGGGACAAAAGTCCTTTGTTGGATGCCCGAGGAGCGGGAAAAGGCAAGAGTCCAGACAATGATTGACGGACTTTCTGGGCGAGAGAGTGAGTGGGGCTTTTGGCGACAGCGGATTGCTCGGATGTTGATCGTTGCTGATGAGGGCTGATTTGAGCAAGCAGGCCGGTTTCGCTTGGCAGCGGTGACGCGACCGAGAGCTCGGCTGCTGGAGAGTGGGTGTTTTCAGCAGAGTTTTGGGTGGAGTTGAGCGAGGTTTGGGGCGCCTGGGATTCAACAGGGGCTTCGGCGGAGTTCGTCGTTGTTGTTTCGGTGGGATCGGTGGGGTCGGTAGGGGGCAGGTGTTCCCATTCGATGGAGTCAGCACCTTCGAACCATTGAGCGAGGTGTTGTGTCAGTCGTTGTTCGGCGTCTAGCGTCAAGCGGCCAAGCCAGGAGTCGGCATCCGCGGGGTCCTCGCAAAGGACATCGACTGGTAGGCCGCCGTCTTGGGTAAGGGCTGAGATGTCGAGACCCATGGCGAGTGCGCGGGCCAAGCGTTGTTTGCGTCCGATAATCCGAGCTTGGGCGGAAGTGTAGTCCGAGGTTTCGGGAGTGTCGGCCATGCCGGCGCGAATGGGATTCAGATCGATGTAGAGGGCGCAGGCGAGTACGGCGGCTTCATCGAGCAGGCGGACGCTCTTGAATCTCTCTTCGAAGAATCGACCGGTCTTTTCCGTTTCTCGATTTGCGCGACGGCCGATGTAAGAACACCAGATCTGCATGAGCCATGAGGGGTTTGACAGGCGATGTCGCAGCTCGAGCATTCGTTCGGGATTGTTGAGCCACTGCTCCAGTTCCTTTGGCTCGGGTTCCGACGCTGATCCGTCAGGTTCTACGCGTTCTGGGCAGACTTCCCACCATCGTCGCGCTACCTCCTCATCGGTCCATTGCTCAACCAAATCGGGACGATTACGGAGCAGTAGATGAAGGTGGTTGTCCATGAGGCTGCATTTGAACAGATCGATGGCAAAGGCCCGCATGAGGAGTTTGAGTTTCTGCCAGATCCAGATTTTTCGGTGTGAGTAGTCAATGTTATTGACGGCGTCGTAGCCGCAAAGATAGGCCTGTTGGACACAACGGTTGTGGAGGTGATAGACGCCAATCTCGGTTTGGGGCATAGCGATGGTACGGTTGAGAGAAGGCATGGCGAAGTCCTCCAAGGCAAGATTGTCCGGAATGCGTTAACTCCCGCTGATTCACCAAGTATTGAGATCACACCCGAGTGATCGAATTTGAGAGCAACGCGTAATGTCCCGCTAACAACACCTCTCGAAAACGCACGGGCGAAGCGGGCAAGGTTAATCGGAAAAATTTGCGAATAACCCAAGTTCCGCCAGTGAGAGTTCTCCGGTTGCTCTCGGAGTTCGTAGGGCTTGAGACCTAGTGGGACGGATCTGTTGGGACCGATCTGTTGGGACGGACCGATCTGTTGGGACGGATCTGTTGGGACGCATCCACCAATAATAAAGTCGAGAGCGAAAGTCGGGGAAAGTCGGGAGCATCCACCGAGATAGAAGAGCGTTGGAAGAGCGAGAGTAGGAAGGGAGAGAGCGTATAGTGGGACGCATCCACTAATCAAGAGAGTCGAAGTGAGCCGGGAGGACGAGAGTTGGGGAGAGAGTCGGGAGGAGAGTCGGAAGAGGAGAGTAGGAAGCATCCACGAGAGTAGGAAGCATCCACCGATAGAACGTTGGTTGCGAGCGATTCCGAATCGTGAATTCTCTGGGACCGGTGGGCGCTACCTATCGCTCCTACCTCTCGCTCTATCTCGCACTCGTCGTGGCGAGTATCGGGCTTGGGGTGTCGCGAAGGGTGAGTATAGGGATTATAGGAAGCATCCATCGATAGGGCGGTCGACGACGCAAACGCCTTCGAATCGTAATTCTCTCGGAAGGGTGAGTGCTACCTCTTGCGGGATGCGGGAGACGAGACTGCTGTTCTGACTTAGTGGGCGGTGGGAGTCTCCGATTCCGTCTTAGTGGATTAAGCCGTTCGGCTCTTGGATGCCGGTACTGTTGATGCATGTACCGAGATCTTCGCCTACCGAGCTCTCAAGTAGAAAGGGGCGTGGGCAGGAAGAAGAATAGGAGCAGAGTAGGAAGGGCAGAGCAGGAACAGCAGAGTAGGGAGCATCAGCAGAGTCGGAAGCATCCACCGATCGAACGCTCGATGCGAGCGATTCCGAATCGTGAATTCTCTGGGAAGGGAGGCTACTTCTTGCGGGATGTGGGAGACGAGACTGCTGCTCTGCCTTAGTGGGCGGTGGGCAAAGGGCGGCTCCGATTCTGGTGGGTGGCTCCGATTCTCCGGGTGGCTCCGATTCTCCGGGTGGCTCCGATTCTCCGGTGGCTCCGATTCTCCGCTCCGATTCTCCGTGTAACGCTTGGTGAGCGCGACTCCGAAACATGAATTCTCAGGGAACGGTGGGTGCTTCCTCTCGCGGGTGCTACCACTCGCGACTCCTACCTCTCGCGACTCCGAGTCCGCCGAGTCTGCAACTCGCTCCGAGTCTCTCTCCCGAGCCTGCAGACGGTGGATGGCTCCGAGTATCGCCCGGGTATCGATGGATGGCTCCGAGTATCTCGATGGATGGCTCCGAGTATCCGATGGCTCCGAGTATCCTCCGAGTATCAGGCTTTTTGGGGTGAGCTTTTTTGGCTCTTCTCAGCGTATTTGGGGCTTCACTTTGGATACGACAGTCCCTACGATTGCCACGTACTCGCGTGGGGCGCGTACTTAGAATGGAAGAGTATCCTTATGAGCGCCCCCCTTGTTGACCCGTCTCCAGAGCGACTCGATGCGCTTCGACTTGTCCTTATTCCCGGAGTCGGTCCTCTGACTCGCCGTGCACTCATTGAGCATCTGGGAGATCCCACTAGCGTCCTTAATTCTACTCGCGAGCAGCTGCTGCTTGTTCCCGGAATCGGAACAAAACTCGCGCAGCGAATCCTTGTCGCTCGACGTGAGATCGATGTCAACGAAGAACTCGACGTCTGCCAAGCCCATGGTTTGCGGATAATACTCGAATGCGACTCCGAGTACCCCGAACGATTACGTCAAATCCCCGACCCGCCGGGCGCGTTGTTTATCTCTGGCCGGCTACTCGCTCAAGATGTTCTCGCTGTCGCGATCGTTGGCACTCGACACGCCACCCACTACGGTTTGCAAACGGCAGAGCGTCTGGCGGGTTCTTTGGTGAAAGCTGGTTACACAGTGGTCAGCGGGTTGGCTCGCGGCATTGACGCCGCCGCTCACCGAGGCGCCCTCTCCGCGGGCGGCCGCACCATCGCAGTCCTCGGCAGCGGAATCTTGAATCTTTACCCGCCCGAACACACCCAACTCGCCGCCGATGTGCAGGCCAACGGCGCCGTGCTAAGCGAAGCACCGCCGCGCATGCCCGCATCGGGTGGCATGTTTCCTCAACGGAATCGCGTCATCACCGGATTGAGCCTGGGAACTATCGTTGTTGAGGCAGCCGAGCGTTCCGGTGCACTCGTTTCCGCGACGCACGCAATGGAGCAAGGACGCGAGGTTTTCGCGGTTCCTGGACGCATCGATAGCCGCATGTCCCGCGGTTGTCATCAACTGCTCCGTGACGGAGCAACCTTGGTTGAGTCGATCGACGATGTGCTCGAACAACTAGGGCCGCTCACCGACATCGCCAAGCTCGCCGATGGCCGTGAGGTACGCCATGCCGCCGAATTACAACTCAACCCCTTAGAGCAACGCGTACTTGCCGCCATCGATCAAGAAGCTACTGGAATCGAGGCCGTCGTGGTGCGTAGCGGCTTGGCGGTTCATCGCGTACTCGCAACCTTGACCGTCTTGGAGATGAGACGCCTTATACGCCGGCCCAGCGGTAGTATGGTTTGTCGTGTTTAGTTGGCGCCACGAAAGAAAGATTGCAGCCAGGCATCCTTTCAATCCATCGCCCTCTGACTCCCCATCGACGTATACACCTCGATCTCGATTACGTAGAGTATTGGCATTCCCGCTGCGCTGTCGCGTGTAATGACATAGGCTGTCCCAACGCAGGACAAGGTCGCTAGGGCCGTTTGACGCGGACCGAACCGACGGAAGGAAAGTCCGTCGAGCCTTGCCTCTTGTTGCGACCGAGCACATATTTCCTCCTGAAGTGAAGCACTTGATTCTCCCCATGAGCACAATTCCCACTCTAGAGTGGGTCGGCGATATCGACGGCCATCTCTGTCTGCTCGATCAAACTCGCTTGCCCATCGAAGCAATACAACTTGAATGCCGCACCGTGCCGGTGGTGGAACACGCGATCAAGACGCTGCAAGTACGCGGAGCGCCCGCGATCGGAATCGCCGCCGCCTACGGCGTTTGTATCGGAATCCAAGACTCGCTTGCTGAAGAATCTGCACTTTATCAGTCGCTCGCCCACACCATCTCGGTGCTCGCCGCCAGCCGCCCAACCGCCGTCAATCTGTTCACGGCACTCGACCGCATGCGGGAGCGGGCCGATCAACTGCGTGGCTCGGGTTCGCCGCATTCAATTGCCAAAGAACTACTCAACGAAGCACGGCGGATTCACGATGAGGATCGTGCAATGTGCCACGCGATTGGTCGGTTCGGCTCCACGCTCATCCCCGACAACGTTGGCGTGCTGACTCACTGCAATGCCGGAGGACTTGCCACTTCCGAGTACGGCACGGCCCTGGCCGTCATCTTTGCTTCACACGAATCCGGTAAACGCGTGCACGCCTATGTCGATGAGACTCGCCCGCTCCTTCAGGGTGCTCGGCTGACCGCCTGGGAACTCATGCAGCATGGCATTCCCACGACGTTGATTTGCGACAATATGGCGGCACAGGTGATGGCGGAAGGAAAAGTCGCGGCAGTCGTCGTGGGGGCGGATCGAATCGCCGCCAATGGCGATACCGCGAACAAAATCGGCACCTATGGCGTCGCCTTGCTCGCTCGAGCTCACGGCATTCCGTTCTTCGTCGCCGCGCCTACGACGACTTTCGATTTGCAGTTGAGCGACGGTCGCGGAATTCCGATCGAGCAACGCGCCGCTACCGAAGTGACTCACCACGGAGGTCGTCGCCTCGCGCCCGAAGGAGTGGAGGTCTACAACCCCGCGTTCGACGTCACCCCCGCGCATCTCATCGATGCCTTGATCACCGACCGCGGCGTCATTAAACCGGTGAATCAAACTACGATCGCACGGATTCTGGCAGCGCCTCCAGGATCGCCTTGAGCCGCGTTAACTCGACTGACGGCGAATGTTCACGCAGAACCACATTTCGAGCCGCTTCCGACAGGCCAACACGCGTATCGCCTGGCATCGAAAACAGCTCGTCCACGCGCTGCGCCATTTGGTGCAAGTGAGTACGGGGCACGACGAGACCACTGACTCGATCCGTTAGCACTTCGGGGATGGCGCCTGCATCCGAGGCGATCACGGGTACGCCGCACGCCATGGCCTCCAACAGACTGTTGGGCATGCCTTCCCAAAGCGATGGAAATAGCATCGCGTCCACTTGTCGCATGTGCTGGGCGACCAAGTCAGCGTCCGCGATGTGGCCCGTCAAGATGATTCTCTCCTTGATCGCTGGGTCGGCCGTCGCTCGTTCATACTCCCCACGATCCTGCTGCCGAACCTCGCCGATCAACAGCAGGCGAGTGGGTTGTCGCTGGTGTGTTTCGCGAAGAGCCTGCACGAGAAACGGCAGGCCCTTCTTCGCTCGTAGTTCGCCAGAGAACCCCAAAACCGCGTCAGACGCTTCAATGCCCAACTGCGAGCGGAGCGTCTCATCGCGCGGTCCGGGAGAGAATCTCTCCGCGTCAACCGAGTTGGGCAAAACGATCGCTTCACGATCCACCAAGGTCTCGATCTTGCTCGCCAAAACCCGCGAGACCGCCACGATCCGCTGGCACTTCCTCAAACACCATTCCAGCCGACCAAAGTCTCCGGGAGGAAATAGTTCGCGGTCAATGTCGTTTCCTCGCGCGGCCAACGTCACGGGAATCCGTTGGTGAACTCCAAACCAAGTGGCGAGGAAGCCCGCGTGAGCGATGTAATGACCCCAAATTGCGTCAAACCGACGCTGATTATGCAGCCACTCCAGGAAAATCAGCGATTGCTGCAAGGTAAAATCGAGATTCCTCGCCATGCCCATTCGATGCAACGCAACCGTTGGTGACAGCAACGTGGATTCCGCGGCCCCCGATGGCAGATCGCGAGCCAGCACGAAAACATCCACGGAGTGTCCCAGGCGGGAAATGGCCTGCGAGATCCGGGCCGCACTCGAGGCCACTCCGCCGATCTCCGGTGGAAAATGTTCGGCGACGAAAAGAAGTTTCACGAAATTCTTGCTCACTTCGGCAGCGGGTCGTTCTGAAAGCGATTCAGCTGGACTTGGAATGGTTTGTAACGCGGCGACAACGAGACGGCTCGTTGCGAGTTCTTCACCGCCTCTTCGCGATTTCCTCGTTGGAAATGAACTTCAGCCAGAGTATCAAAGTAACTCGCACTCTCCGGCGACAACTCGACTGCCCGACTCGCATGCTCTAACGCCTCGTCGAGCCGGCGACGGCAGCGAGCCGCAACCCAGGCAGTATTGTTACGATGAAAGGCGCTGTTGGGATACTCAGTGAGTACTCGCGTCATTGCATCAAATGTTTCGTTGAACAATTTATCCGCGTCCGCTCGTCTCTGGGCTTGATCCAGCAACGGCGCCAATTCCTCCGCGAGTCTGACGTCGTTGGGCGAGGTTTCCCAAGCGACTCGCGCCAACGCATTGGCGTCATCGAAGCGATTCGCAAGAATGGCCGCTTTGGCCTTGTGTTTCGCGATCAAGAAGGGGAATCGCAAATAACTCTCGACGTCCAAAAAGTTGTAGATCACTCGCAAATCAGCCAGCATATGCCGTTCCCACAAATGCGCGGCCTCCAGAGGGTCGCTTTCGTCGAGCACTTCGCCGAGCAACCGGGCGGCGTCGTTGGTCTCCCAATGCTCGCAGGGCCCTGTGCGTAAGGCGAAGTCGAGCAAGTCACGAGCCTTCGCGGTGTGGCCGCGTTGATGGACCTGTTGTCCCAGGGTGTGACGCAATTGACTACCAAGCGACAACAGTCGAGCTCGACGCTGCATTTGTTGCCCGGTCGACGTATCGCCAGAGTTCTCCAGGGCGATTCCCGCAAGCAATAAAGGAAGAGGTTGGAGAGGGTCGAGTTCCGCGGCCTTTTGGTACCACTTGGCCGCCGCCCTCCACTCTTTACTCTCCGCCTCGATATCCCCGAGCCTCAAGGCGCTGCTGGTCCTTTGAGCGGCCGTGATTTCGAGGAGCTTACGCGCGGAATCAAGCTGGTTGCGAGCCAAATAGGTAGCAGCCAGCGATTCGACGAACTTGGCCTTGGTCTCGATCTGCGGCATGGTCTGCGCGAGATCCATGGCAGGTTGCAGCCATTGTTGCAACTCGGCATCCAAGCCTTCGGGCGACGAAGCCTGCATCAAGCGATGAATGCGGGCGAGCCATTTTGCCAGTGGCATCGTGGGTTCGGACTTGAGCAACACCAATTGCCAAGCCATGGCCTCTTCGACACGAGTGCCAAACAACCCTCGCAGAACACCTGGCAACTCGGTGTCCTTGTCGACCGCCTGCTCGGCGTGAGCGAACGCAGGTTCCAACATTCCCAATCTCAATTCGGTTTGCGACAATTGAATCAAGAACTCGGCTCGTCCTCCAGAACTACGGTCGCGAGGCCCCGCATCTTGAGCGTGGCGATTGAGTACATTGAGTACTTCGGCGGCGCGTTCCTTCTGTCCCAGCACGTGCAGCACGCGAGCGACCGAGAGGGCCAAGCGGAACCGCTGATAACGCTGAGCGGCCAGGGAAGTTGCGGGCGCGGGCAAGGCATCTAGCCAAGCGGCATTGATCAGGACGCCGTCTTTCAGGCCCGTGTAATCGAATGCCTCGCGGTAGCGATGTTGGTAGGTGAGAAGCTCGAATGCGGCCAAAGGTTGAGCGACCTTGAGCAATTCGATCGCTTCCGTTGCTCGTCCGCTAATGAATAAAGCCTCGGCGACGTTCCATTGAGTGGCGGATTGAGTCTTCTCGTCCGTGGCCATCTTCTTGAGTTCGGTGACGTACTTTTCCACATCGTCCTTCATACCAGCGCGTGTCGCAGCCGCCAGGTTGTAACCCAACGCTTCGACTTGGTTCGCGGCGGGGACGAGCGTAGTGGTATAAGGCATCGGCAAACCAACTCCAACCTCACGCTGGATTCGGGCCAACTCTTCCCACTGCCGGCCTTCCAGCAGTAAGGCCCGTTGCATGGCCAAGTCATTTCCCTCACGAGCGACCTTGAGCGCCGCCGTCAAATCCCCTTTCGCTCGCAGCAAGTACGACAACAAGCGACGGCTGTGGGGCAGAGGCTTTTCGGCGATCTCCTTAGTCGTTCGTTCGATGCGCGCGTCGAGCGACCCTTGGGTTAAGTGAAATGCGGTAATGGCGAGCATGCCCGCGTCGTTGGCGGCATTCATGTCAAGCAAACGTTCCGCATTCTCCAGATCGCCTTGGCTGATCAACTCAGCCAACGCATTATTGGCGTCTTTGAAAAAGCGATCGAGGACGGCGTTGCGAGTGACCGGGTCCGTCTCGGCCTCCAGTAAGCGGAAGACGGCCTCATGTTGTTTGGATTCCGCGAGTTTGTGCAGGATGGCGGCTCGCCGTTCCGTCGGGGCGTTCCGGAACTCTTGGATCAAGTTGACCACCTCGGCCGGAGTGTCGGGGAAAATGCCGTACCGGAATCGCTCCAGGATCGAACGCGCACGGAGACGCACCTCGGCGTCGACGCTGGCTGCCGCCGTCTTCAAGGCGGGTTCCGCGGACCGACCCGCCTGCCAAAGCCGCCGGGACGCTTCTTCGCGAGTCGCCAAACGATCGCTGCCAAGTTCAGCGACCGCGCGAGCGATATCCTCCGCCGACACAGGCGACACGGGAGAATCGGGCGGCACGGGAGAATCACTCGCTGGCGGCGTCCCGCGTTGCTCGTCAGGAGTCGCCGTGGGCGTCGAATCTTGCCACGCCAATAGGGAGGTAGCTAGTACAAACAGGTACGTCGATTGGATCATGGGTTGGTCTCCGTCGCGGGCAGTCCCCGTAGTCTAGCGACTGACGGACCGCGGGGCGATGGTTGAGCGGAATTGCATTTGCCTTCGGCGAGCCCCAGAATACGACACCGTCGTCCTAAGCTGGGGAGAGATCAACTGGCCTCAGCTCACGCTCTGTTTACCCTTGGGAGTAACGAACATGGCCGCCCGTTATCGCATCGCCGTCATTGGACATACTGGACGAGGCAACTACGGACATGATGTCGACCGAGTGTGGTTGGAGATCCCGGATTGCGAAATCGTGGGAGTGGCCGACCCCGATGAGAATGGTCGCCAGCAGGCAGCGAAGCGACTGAAAACCGACAAGGTCTACTCCGACTACCTCAAGATGCTGGACGAAACGAAGCCGCAGATTGTGAGCATTTGCCCCCGCTGGCTCGACCAGCATCGCGACATGGTGGTCGCGGCCGCGGAACGAGGCATCCACATCTTCATGGAGAAGCCGTTTTGCCGCTCGCTGGCCGAAGCCGACCAGATGATCGCCGCCTGCGAGAAACGCGACGTCAAGCTCGCGATTTCCCACCAAACTCGCTATAGCCCGAAGCTGCAGGTCGTGAAGAGCATGATCGGAGACGGCATGCTCGGCGACATCTTGGAATTGCGAGGCCGCGGCAAGGAAGACGCCCGCGGCGGCGGCGAGGATCTCTGGGTGCTCGGCAGCCACGTTATGAATTTGATCCATTATTTTGGCGGCGAACCGCAGTGGTGCTTCGCGCAAGTGCTGCAAGACGGTCAGTCGATTTCGAAGGGAAATGTGAAACAGGGCAATGAGGGAATTGGGCCGTTGGCGGGCGACCAAGTCTCCGCGATGTATGGTCTGGACGACGGCGCGACCGCCTATTTCGGCTCTAAACGCGGCACGGCGGGTGGACGATTCGGTCTTCAGATATATGGTTCCAAGGGAATCGTCGAGATTCTGACGGGGCACCTGCCGGCAGTGAACTTCTTGCCCGATCCCGCATGGTCGCCGGGACGCAGCGGCAAAGCTTGGGTTCCCGTATCTTCCGCGGGTCCCGGAAAACCTGAGACCTTGAAGGAGGGAGGATTGCTTGGAGGCAATATTTTGGCCTGCCAAGATCTGTTGGCAGCGATCGAAAACGACCGTCAGCCAGAATGCAGCATGTACGAGGGAAGAACGACGATCGAGATGATTTCGGGAGTCTTCGAGTCGCAGCGAGTGCGCGGCCCAGTACCTCTGCCGCTCAAGAATCGCGACAATCCGCTCGCTTCGCTGTAGGGTAGTTTTTTCGTCCGGCTGACGAACTGCCTAGCGCAGTCCCATGGCATGAGCCATGAACCAGTCAAACCAGCGGTTGGGCAGGTTGGCGTAAGCCCAGATGGCGAGCCGCGTGCGAAAGCCGACGGGGTAGCGCGGGCGCGGCCATCGCGAAAGCAAGGCATGCCTGACCGCCCGCACCACTCGTTCCACGGGCATGCCTGTGTCGCCCATGGACCGGGCGGCCTCGCGGACCTTTTCCAACTGATCGACATAGACCTGGCGCGATTCTTCGTCCAAAAACTCCGTTCCCTCAAACGTATCGGCAATCATCTTGTCCCAGATCGGGGTGGATACGCTGTCGGGTTCGATCAGCGACACCGGCAGCTTCCACGGCCCCAGTTCCACTCGCAGCCCGTCGGCCAGCGATTCCAGGGCATGTTTGGACGAAGCGTAGGCGCCCATGAATGGCGGAGTCACCACTCCGCTGATCGATCCCATCAAGACGACTCGCCCACTCACGGGGCGCAGCAAGGGCAGAAAGTGGCGAGTCACTCGATGCGTGCCGAACACATTCACTTCGAACTGTCGACGCAGTTGGTCAGTCGTCACCAGCTCCCAGGGACCAGGCACAATGATGCCCGCGTTGTTGACGAGTCCGTCGAGCCCTTGGGCGCCGAGTTCTTGGAGCGACTGCCGGACTGTCGCGGCGGCCTTTCCCACCCCTGCTTCGTCGGTTACATCCAGTAGAACGGGTTCGATTTGGCCGCGAGCCGCTTCTCGGAGCCGTTGTCCGTCTTCTTCCTTCCGTACGCCCGCGAAAACGCGAATCGAACGCGAGGCGAGATCGTGAGCGCACGCTTCTCCAATGCCTGTCGAGCAACCCGTGATCAAGATGTTGCGCATCAAGCTCGGTCCTGGATGATATGAAGAGGAATGGAGTTCAGTACGCGGCGCCTGAATGAGTTGGCTCGAGCCGGGACCTTGCTGGACCCGCGACGACTTGTCGCTAGATCCTCACAAAGATCTTCTGAGTATAAAGCCAGACGCAGACAAGCCAGAAGACGAACAAGACGGCGACTCGTTCGACGATCGGCGAGTAGGCGAACTGAGGATCGAACAAATAGTAGTTGATCCCCTGTTCCCACTGAGCCCATTGATCGATGGTTGCGCCATGGGTCTTGAGAGCTGACTTGACGAAGGGACGCATCAACTGCGACATGCAGTACATGGTAATCGAATTGACTCCCACGACCGCCAAAGGCCAGGCCCAGCGTCGCCAGCCCCATAAATCGATCACCAGGTAAAAGGCCGACAAGATCCAGAAGGTCCAGCCCGAACTAAAGACCGCCCAGGTGGGCGTCCAGATCCGCTTCACGGTCGGGCAAAGCGACCAAGTAGCGCCTTTTCCCTGCAAAAGGGCTGGCCAGATCGTGGTGTCCAACGGGAGAACGATGACGAAGCAAATGCCGCCCGCGATCACCAGCCAACGGAACTTCTCCCAAGGAGTTCGCTCGCCGCGCAGCAGAGTTCCTGCCATCAGGCCAAACAGCATCGTGGCGAGCGAGGGAACAAAGTTCAGCGTCTGATAACCTCCGTCATTGAACCAGAAGCAACGCTTTTCCGGCGACTCGCCTGCTCGGGGGAATTGGTTTAACAAGCGACGGTCGACCGCGGCGGCGGCGTTGGTGTGTTTGTTCCAATGCGCCGCGAAGCCCGTGAATTGCGTCCAGTCGGCCTCGGTCTTCTTGGCCGCCGTGAGCGTTTCCTTCAGTTCATTCAGCTCCGCCTCGGGCGGCACATAGGCGGCGAAAAACAGCGTGTAAGCGGCCAAGATCAATCCGGCGGCCACTCCTTGGAATCTGATCCACCCCGCCGTGTTCTCTCGCCGGCCCGATTTTTCACTGCACAGGTACAAGAATGGGTAACCCAGGCCAATTTGGGTGAGTACGTTGACGAACGTAAAGTTGGTGAGCGCCGCGCCGTTGGACGAGAGAAACACGCCTAGCAGCACTAATACGGCCGATCGCCATAACACGTGCAGGAAGCGCACGAAGAGCGATTGGCCCTCGCGTTGCCGGCGAGCGTTCGAAAACGGCAGGGCCACTCCGACCATGAACATGAACGAAGGCTGGATGAGGTCCCAAAACGCGCAGCCGCCCCAAGCCACATGGTCGAACTGGTAGGCGAGCGTCTCCCAGAGCCAGCGCCACATCGAGTCGCCGTTGAGTCCTGTGTACGCGTTGACAACGGACTCGTTTTTTGCCACCTGCGCAAAGCCGAACGCGCTGGAAGCCATCGCGAGCATGATGAAGCCGCGGTAGGCGTCCAGCGAGAGTAATCGCTGAGGCGTCTCGACTGCGGGAGACGGTTCCGCTGGGCCGCGCGTCGGGGGCGCCGGCGGCGTTGAAGGTGTTTTCGAGGGCGACGGGGGCGGCGAGCCGATCGGCGGACTTGGTGGTCGAGCCGTCGTCGGTTTGGTCGGCGGACTCGCTGGAGTCGTGCCGCGCGGCGTGTCGGTGGGAGGGGCGGTTGTCATCAGCTTCTCTCCGTCAAGACCACTCGGCCTTGTTGACTACATTCATCAACGGTTCGCCCGCGACGTACCGTCGGACATTTTCCAGGAGCGTCGCCAAGTGTCGCTCGGCGATATGAATGGAGCAAGCCGCCACGTGGGGCGTCAGGATGACATTGTCGAAGTCCCAAAGCGGATGTTCGGCAGGTAAGGGTTCAATCTCGAAGACGTCGAGCGCGGCGCCGGCGATCTCCCCTGCCCTGAGAGCTTCCACGAGATCGTCAAGTTTCACGATGGCGCCGCGACCGATATTGATCAGATACGCCGAGCGGCGCATGCGACGCAGGAGTTCACGATCGAACATCCCGGCGGTCCGAGGCGTGTGCGGCGCGCAGATCACGACGAAGTCGCTGTCGGCCAGCAATCGATCGAGTCCGTCGAGCGTCCAGAGCGCGGCAACGCCCGGCGGAGCAACCTGCGTGACCGGATCGACCGCCAGCACTCGCATGCCAAAAGCCAACGCACGCCGCGCGACTTCGGCGCCGATGCTGCCGAGGCCGACGATTCCCAGCGTGCAGTCGGATAGATGCAGATGAGCTCGATCCATGCCGCTGACAAAGCAAGGGCCGCCCGCGAAATTGGACCGTTGCGATTCGCCTCCGCGCGGCGCCCAACGCTTCTGCAGTTGGCAGCGGATATAGTAAGGGAAGTGGCGAGCGAAACTGAGTACATAGCCCATGACGTGGTCGGCGATGACGTCGTGAAACAATCCCCGCATGTTGGTCAGTCGGCACGGATGTGCGATGAGCTCGGGAAACACGTAATGCTCGAGACTGGCGGTGGCGGATTGAACCCAACGCAGTCGTCCGGCTCTGGCCAAGAGATCTGGAGTGATCTTGCCGAAAAAGGCATCGGCGTCGACGATCGCCGCGCTCGCTTGCTCTTGATTCGCACAATTGACAACCTCCAACTCGCCGCCAGCCTCTCGGATCGCGGCGACTCGGGACGCATCGACCTCGGGAAAGAGCACCAGTTTGCGAGCGTCGAGATCACGCATGGATAGTCGGTTGATGGGGTGAGTGGAGGGAGAGGAATTCGACGACGGGCAATTCAGGGATGCGATTCACCATTCGGAGCCCGAGTGTACCGGTCCACTAGGACGACGAGAAGAGAGCCGCGATGTCTGGCCTTAGGCAGCCGGACGAAAAAAAACTACCAGCAGACCCAGTTCGGCCCGACCGTAGCGCAGAGCGGGCGGTTCCGAGCAGACCTTCGGTAGTGCGAACACGCAACGCTTGTCCGTGCAACGAAGCGGTGGCAGGCGCCTTGGCTGCCTGTCTCTATTCCGCGGGCGCCGGGCCTGCTCGTAGCGGTTCGATCAGGACGCTCCAACGCGGGAGCGTCTCGGAACGTTGGAGGCGTTGCGCCAGGGGAGCAAACGCCTGGCGGCTGATTCGCTTTCCACGTTCGTAGGTCGTGGTCACCCACTGCACGATGGGATGAAGGCCCTTCCAAGTCATCGTCTGCGCCCACTGCAACACGGTGTTCACGTCGGTTAACAGCGTTCCATTCCAATGTCGTTCCAGGCAACTCCAACAACGTTCCACCGGATTGTACTTGCTGTGGTAAGGCTCGATGCCATCCGCAATGAAGTCACTCGATTCCCGACTAAAGCAAGTTCGTCTGAAACTTGGGGTCGGCCTGCGATTGTTCGTCGAGCAATTCGGTCGACACGCGGGCCAGGGTGGGCGACTGAGCTTCACAGGTCCGTCGACCGCGACGAGCGAAATGGGGCAGAAGAGCGACCTGATATTCCTGCTCGATCAAACCCTTTTGCACTGCCTGGCGACACCAGCCGAACATCGACTCGGCGCGCCGCGGACTCGCCACATCAGACACCTCCTTGTCGAGGAGCTATCTTGGGCGTTCGCTATTCCCGGGCCAAGGTCGATTCTGGAACCAAGTCTGGCAGGTTGCAGAGGCCTCGCGCAATGCCTTCATGTGGGTCTGCTGGTAATTTTTTTTCGTCCGGCTGCCTTAGTCGGTTGCCTCGGCGGCGCGAGGCCGAATCAGCAACACGATGCCGACGGAGACCAAGGCGATCGCGGCAAATACTCCGAAAATCACGTTGAGCGGAACATCTCGATCACGCAGTTCGCCAAATCCCCAGTCCGCGAATCCTCCACAGCTAATGCTGACGAGATTCATGAAGCCATAGCCGGTGGCTCGGAGTTCTGGCCGCACGATCTGGCACAGGATTGGCATGTTGTTGCAGTCGAAGAAGCCCCAGCCGATTCCAAAGAGAATCAGGAAGGCGATGGCCGCTTGCAACGAGCCAGCATTGCCGACCCCGAACAGAGCGGGCAAGAAGAAGGACATGCCGATCGCGCTCACATAGATGCGTCCTCGCAACGATCGTTTCATCCAGAGGTCGGCCAATAACCCGCCGATACCAACGCCAATCAGCGAGGCGATTTGTACGTAGACGACCGCGGACACACCTGCTTTTCCCTGCCCCAGACTGAACTTGCTTTTCAAGATGTCGGGCATCCAATCTTTCACGACCCAGCCGGCAATTGCGGGAAGCGTAAAATAGAGGACTAGCAGGAGGAAGTCCGGTTTTTGAAATAGTTCTTGAATCGCCATCCAGGGTGAAGGAGACAGGCGAGCATGACTTGCGTCAGGGGATGCAGTCGACTCGTTGATTGGCCGAGGTGCGTCTCGCAGCAGCCAAAACAGCGGGAAGGCGTAGGCGATTCCGACGACGCCGCAGACTGAAAACGCCCAGCGCCAACCCAAGGTCGGACTGTCGGCGACGTAGCCCGAGAAGCCGCCCAGCAGGATGCCGGCATAAATGCCCATTTGGTGTATGCCGACCGCGCGCGAGCGAGTCGCGCCGAAGTGGAATTGAGTAATCAAGGCCAATGCCGCGGGAATGTAAAACGCCTCGCTGATTCCCATGATGGCACGAGCCGCGACCAATTGCGGAAACGACTCCACGTGCCCTGTCGCCCAGGTTACCGCCGACCAGACGAACAAGCTGCTCGCGATCACTCGCCGGCGACTGAGTCGGTCGGCCAGATATCCGCCGAGCGGGCTGAGGATGGCATACACCCACTTGAACGATCCCATCACGATCCCCCAGTTCGCCTTGGTGGCGATGTCTGGGATGTCATCCATCATTGAGGTTTTCATGGCGGCCAGCATTTGCCGGTCGAGATAGTTCAGCAGGGCGACGGGGACCAAGAGGAAGACGATCAGCCAAGCGGTGGCCAGAGGCGTGGAACGCGGAGAGTCTTCGAGGGAGGTATTCATGGTGGGACAATTTACCAGCGCGGCTTCGTCCAGGTGACGGGACTGGTGCGACCTTTCCTCCAGGGATTGTGCGAGTGTGGTAGATTGACCCCGCGTCGTTGTGCTGGACCAGCAAGAGGGAGTGACCTGCTATGGGGTGCAAGCCGAATTCGTATCGCGTCGTCGCGTGGTTGGCGTGTTGGTTGGCCGGATTCGGGACGAGTGTTCCGCTGGTCGCCCAGCAAACGGACGGGCGAGTTTACGATGTGGTCGTCTATGGCGGGACGGCGGGCGGCGTCGCGGCCGCCATCCAAGTCAGCCGCATGGGCAAGACCGTGTTGCTGATCGAACCGGGACAACATCTCGGTGGACTTACCAGCGGTGGGCTAGGCGCTACCGACATCGGTAATAAGGCGGCCATCGGCGGCATCAGTCGCGACTTCTACAAGCGAGTGCGACAGCACTATGCAAAGGCCGAAGCGTGGACTCGAGAACGTCCCGAGGACTATCGCAGCGGACGCGCGAGCGAGCAGGGGAAGGAAGATGCCATGTGGACGTTCGAGCCGAGCGTGGCTGAACGAATCCTGCGCGAAATGCTGGACGAAGCCAAGGTCCCCGTCCTCTTCGGCGAGCGGCTCGACCTGCAACAAAAGATCGCCAAGAAGGAAGGCGGTATCGGCGAAATCAAGTTCGAAAGCGGCCGGATTGCTCGCGGTTTAAGATACATCGACGCTACATATGAGGGGGACCTGCTGGCTTTGGCGGGGGTCGCTTTTCACGTGGGGCGCGAAGCGAACTCGGTCTATGACGAGACGCTGAATGGGGTGCAAGTTGCAAACGCCACGAAGCATCAGTTACAGCCGGGCGTCGATCCTTACGTGAAGAAAGGTGATCCGACGAGCGGCTTATTGCCCGGCGTGACGGCGGGGCCTCCCGGCGAAGATGGCTCGGGGGATCGTCGAGTGCAGGCGTATAACTTCCGCATGTGCATCACCGATCATGAAGCGAATCGCATTCCATTCGAGAAGCCGGCAGGATACGACGAGTTGCGATATGAGTTGCTGTTTCGCAACTTTGAGGTCGGGGAAAAACGAATTCCCTGGAGCCTCTTCTTGATGCCGAATCGCAAGACGGACGTCAACAATAACTTTGGGTTCTCCACCGACAACATTGGACTCAATTACGACTGGGCGGAGGGGAGCTACAAGACTCGTGAAAAGATCTTCCGCGAACATCTGCTCTATCAACGAGGCCTGATGTGGACCTTAGCCAATCATCCACGTGTGCCTGAAGCGATCCGCCAGGAAGTGTCGAAGTGGGGGAACTGCAAGGATGAGTTTCTCGAGCATGGAGGATGGTCGCACCAATTGTATGTGCGCGAGGCCAGGCGAATGATCTCGGACTACGTGATGACTCAGCACAATTGCCAGGGGCGACGAGTGGCGGAGGATTCGGTGGGATTGGCCGCCTACACGATGGATTCGCATAACGTTCAACGTTACGTCGACGCTCAAGGGTTTGCCCGCAATGAGGGCGACGTGCAGGTCGGAGGATTCCCGCCCTACCCGATTGCCTATCGGTCGCTGACGCCGCGCGAGACGGAGTGTGGAAATCTCCTGGTTCCTGTCTGTTTGGCCGCGTCTCACATCGCCTACGGTTCCATCCGCATGGAACCCGTATTCATGGTGCTCGGACAATCCGCGGCGACCGCCGCGTGTCAATCGATCGATCAGCAGGTCGCCGTGCAGCGGATCGATTATCGGCTGCTGGCGGAGCGTTTGCTGGCTGACGGTCAGATTCTGAAGTGGACGGGCCCCGCTCCGGGTGGGGTCGATCCGAAGAAGCTGGCGGGGATTGTCGTTGATGATGCCCAGGCCAAGGCGACCGGGGGATGGGCGGTCAGTAACTCGGTGCCTGGCTTTGTTGGCGTCGGTTACTCCCATGACGCGAACGAAGAAAAGGGCCGCAAGAAGCTGGAGTTCTCGGTGAAAATCCCTAAAAACGGCCGGTATGAGCTAAGATTGGCCTATACTCCGAATCCTAATCGAGCGACCAACGTCCCTGTCACGGTGGAGCATCGCGAGGGAAAGACCGTGGTTCGAGTGGACCAGAAGCGGAAACCTGCGATCGAGTCTCGGTTTGTTTCGTTGGGAACATTCGAATTCGAAGCGGGAGATCGCACCGTGGCCGTGGTGACGAACGACGAAACTGATGGCTTTGTGGTCGTTGACGCGATTCAGTTGCTCCCCGAGTGAACGCATGACCTCCGACACGTTCGATCCTTATCTCCACTGGCTCGGAATTCCCCCGCACGAGCGGCCGGTCGACCACTACCGGCTGCTGGGGGTCGCGCTGTTTGAACCGGACTCGCGGCGAATCGAGGAGGCGGCGGATGCGAGGATGAACTTGGTCCGAAGTTATCAGTCGGGCCCGCGAGTCGCGTACACGCAAAAGCTGCTGAACGAGTTGTCCGCCGCTCGGCTCTGTTTGACGAATCCGCAATCGAAGGCTTCGTATGACGCCGTCTTACGCGGGCGGCAGGTGCTGGGCGTTGCCAATCAGCCGTCGCCGCCGCCGTCGCTGCCACCGGGATTTGGACCCGCGGCGTTACCGGCGTCGATGCCGCCTCTCGGTGCGGCGCCGCCCATGGGAATGTCGCCCATGGGAATGTCGCCTTCGGCGGCCCCCATGGCGATTCCGGTGATGCCCCAGACGTACGCCGTTCCCATGGCGATCCCTTTGGCATCGCCATTGGCCTATCCCTCGGCGATGCCTTACGGGGCGCCGCCACAACGGATGGGCGCTTCCGTCACTAGTCCGGTCGCGCCGTATCCTCCCGCACCGCCGCCTCCTCTTGCGCCTCCCCCGGCGCCTTCCCCAGTTTCCACGGTGGGAGGGACGCGATCCTCGGCGAACGAGACTATGCCCGAGCCGTTGGCGCCGCCGTTGGGGCAAGAACACGCGGAGGCGTCGAGCGAGAGTAAGGCGGGAAAGCGGAAGCGAATCGCCCTCATCGTCGCGGGCGGCTTGGTGCTATTGATCGGAGGTGGGCTGGGGATAGCGAGTAGGATGGGACGCGGCGGATCGAGGCTCGCGGAAGATGCGGCCGAGGAGCAAACACCCACAGTGATCGTGGTGGGCAAACGCGAGGATCACGGAAATCCCAAGCACACACGATCGACAATCGACGACCCTTTCGGCTCGGTCGAAGTGGTCCAAGAAGGGACCGGCGAAATGCACTTCCCCGCGCAGATCGCGGAAATCGCCGGTGAGGGAATATCGCTGGAACTGCGGGGCGACGATCAAGTGGTCGCGGGATGGGGTGGGCCCAGTGCGCAGTCGATCAGCTGGAATTTCCGGCTGGTGAAGCCTGATATTTTTCGCGTCGAGCTGACTTATGCGGCAACTGACGAAGCTCGCGGGGGACGTTGGGTGCTGATGGTCGACGACGGCGAGCCCAAGGCGGCGGAGGTTGTGTCGACGGGGGGATTGGAGACCTTTCGCACGGACATCCTGCACGTGACCGCGCCTCGTAGCGGCAAGCATCGACTAACGCTGAGCGTCGAGGGAATGGAGCGCCCGGGCGGGTTGGTCTTCAAGACGCTCCGCTTCATTCCCAAGGGGATTGGCGATAAGAAGAAATCGTGAGCGATAGCCGAACCAAGGAGCAGGGTTCGGGAAGGAGTGACTCGTGTTGATTTCTTTCACCTGCCCGCATTGCGGCGTCACCAAGCAAGTATTGAAGGACTTTGTCGGTCGCTCGGGACCCTGCGCATCCTGCGGCGTTCAGGTGACGATCCATCCCACCGGAACCTCCATTGACGAGTTCGCGCCGAAACCTGTCATTGCAAGTCGCGAACGACTGAAGGCCGACCGAGTTACTCGGTGGATGCTCATCGTATTCATGGTGATGGCGGTCGGCAGCCTGATCGTGGGTGGTTTCGCGGTGTGGAGAAAGGCCGATAGTCTGGCGGGGCCGGCGATTAGCCCTCGAGCCCAGATGCGACGCGCGAATTGCGAGAATCGCATGCGTCAGATCGCCGTTGCCTTGCGAGCCTATCATGACAAGCATCTCACTTATCCACCTGCCTACACCACGGATGCCGCGGGAAACAAATTGCATAGTTGGCGGACCCTGATCCTGCCCTTTATGGGACGAGAGAATCTCTACCAGCGAATCGCACTCGACGAACCGTGGGATAGTCCCAGGAATCTTGCGGTGGGCGAGTTCTTGCCTGAATTCCACTGTGATGCGGAAGTTCAGCTGCCGTCGAGCAAGACGAGCTACGTGGCGGTGGTCGGACCGGGCAGTGTTTGGGATCCACAAAGTCCCGTCAAACGTGCTGACATTACTGACAAGAAGTCGCAGACGCTGCTGATCGTGGAATGGCACGACTCGGATATCAGCTGGATGGAGCCTCGCGATCTTTCGGTCGAAGAGTTTGTCGCCCAAGGTGGTCGTTCTCATCATCCTTTCGGCGACAAGGCTCCGCCGGCGGCCGATGACCCCCAAGTGTTTCTCGCCGCCTTCGCCGACGAACATGTCGAAACGTTGGCTGATAATCAGCCGACAGAAATGAGGCGGGCGTACGTAACGCGGGCGGGAGGCGAGAAGTTGCCGGAGCCGGTCGACAAGAAACAGAAGACGACCACGGACGCGAAATCAGCAGCGAAGCCAGAAGACGACGACGAGTGAACTGACTGCATTATCTCGTCGAACGCATGAAACGAGCGGGCGAGTGGTTAGCGTGGTCGGAAGGCGTATGCGACGGCGCCGATTCCCAGGAACGCGAGCCCCGCGATCGATTCGACAGGGCTGGTGATCAGCATCAGGGCGAGAAATCCGGTCGAGACGACAACGAACGCCAGCGGCAGCAAGGGGTAGCCCCAGGTTCGATAGGGGCGTTCGAGTTCCGGTTCGCGCCAGCGAAGCACGAAGACCGCGGCGACCGAGAGCACATAAAAGAGAAAGCTCCCAAAGATAACGTAGTCGGTCAGTACATCGAAAGTCGCCTTTTGCGACATTTGTTCGAGTGATAGACGGAGAGGGCCGGCGATTGCGGGCGGCAACTGGTCGACCCAGGAGGGGACTGTGACGAGTCGCGAGAGGTCCGAAGCGGCCACGAGGAAAATCGCCCAACCCGCCTCGGCGATGATGGCCAAGTGAGGAGTGCGAAAGTTCGCGTGAACTTGGCCCATGGAGGGGAGGAACAAGCGATCGCGAGCCATAGCAAACAGAACTCGCGGGCCGCAGAGCAGGTTGGCGTTGAGCGCTCCGAAGGTGGAGATCATTACCGCCGCGGAGGCGATGGCGCCGCCGTGCCTCCCCAGCATTTTTTCGCAGGCGGATGCGGCGACAAACGAGCTCGCAGCGATCTCTTGCATCGAGAGCACCAAGTGGTAGGCGAGCGAAGCTCCTAGGTAGAGCGCCACCAAGATCAGCATGCCGAGTCCCAACGCCAAGGGTAAGTTGCGCTGCGGCTCGTGCACTTCCTCCGCCACCAACGAAATGTTGTTCCAGCCGTCGTAGGCCCAGAATGCGGCGGTCATCGCGGCGACAAAACCGGCTACCAGTCCTAACGCGGGCGGCTCGTTGAGCGTCGATGTCCACAGGGAGGGCTGCGACGAGTTGGAGAGGAAGGGAAGGACCATCAGGGTGACGAGTGTTCCGCCTTTCAGCAGCGTGGTCACGTTTTGGACCCAGCTGCCCCAATGGGCACCCACCACATTGACGATGGTTAACGCCAGGATCGCCGCAATCGCGATCGAGCGGTCCAACCAGATGCTGGGAATCGCCATTCCCAGCAGAGTTACCGTTGAACTCGCCGTCGCGGCTGCCGTCGCGTCGACGGGAGCAACCAACCAGTCGCTCAGCGATTGCCGAAACGCGGTGGCGAAGATGACGGCGAGCGCCGCGATGGAACCGGTGCGTAGCACCCAGAATTCAGTCCAACCCCATAGGAAGCCCGAGAGAGGTCCGTAGGCTCGTCGCAGGTAGACATACTGGCCGCCCGCGTGCGGAATCGCTGCGGCTAACTCGGCCAACGCCAACGCGCCGCAGAAGCTCACAAGTCCGCACACGATCCAGACCAAGACCACCAAATCCATGCGGCCGACAGATTTGGCGATGATGTTTGCCTTGAAGAAGACGCCCGAGCCGATCACGGCCCCCACGACGACGGCTGTCGCACCGGCGGGCCCCAGGACTCGCAAGAGTTTCGGCGATTCATTCATCGAACGGTTCATCGGAGTGGTGAAGGCAGGCGACCGCGGCGACGAGTCTACTCGACGGGTACGCCCGCGACGACTCCCCGCTCGTCATCTATAATGAAAACCATGGTTAAAGCGCCGCGTGAAGACGGGAAAATTGGTCGACGCCACGACGATTTGAACTCGCAGGATGTGGTCGGGCAGGGGGGAGTCGCGCATGAGCATTCCGCGCATGAGCATTCGTTGCCTCCCTGGGAAGGAGTCGTGGCGACTTCGCTCTGTTTGGTATTCGGTCTGAGCGGCGCCTTGATCGCTTACGCGGATCATCCACTTGCGCGCAAACTGGCGATTGCCTGTTGGGTGCTCGCCTATCTTGCGGGCGGATATGGACCTGCTCGGCAAGCCCTCGAAAAGCTACGCGAGCGGCAGCTGAACGTCGATTTACTGATGATCCTTGCGGCCCTCGGAGCTGCTTCCATCGGCGATTGGATCGAAGGATGCGTATTGCTCTTTCTGTTCTCCTTGAGCGGTACGTTGGAAGCGTTTGCGATGTATCGCACCACTCGCTCGATCGAGTCATTGGTGCGTTTGCGTCCGTTGGAAGCTTGGCGAGTGCGAGCGGATTCAGGCGATGATGAACGGGTGGCCGTTGAAGAGTTGGCGGTTGGAGATGTCGTCCGAGTGCGGCCTGGCGAGCGATTCCCGGTGGACGGCGTGATTGAGGCGGGCGAGTCTTGGGCGGATGAGTCGACCTTGACTGGCGAGAGCGAACGAATTCACAAGCCGGTGGGCGCCGAGGTGTTCTCGGGGACGATCAACACTCAAGGGAGCCCGTTGGTCTGCATGACTCGCGCCGTGGCCGACACAACGCTCGCGCGTATCGTGCACATGGTCCAAGAAGCTCAAGCCCAAAAGACGCCGACGCAAAGGTTCGTCGAGTCGTGGCAGCGCCCTTATGTGATCGGCGTGCTTTCGGCCGCGGTGCTTGTTTTGCTTGGCGCTCGCTTCATCCACACTTCGAGCTGGTATGACGCATTCTACCACTCGATGGTTTTACTCGTGGCCGCCTCGCCGTGCGCGGTCGTCGTCAGCTCGCCGGCGGTCATGTTGTCGGCGATCGCCCGTGCGGGGCGTCATGGGATCTTGTTCAAGGGGGCGGTGTACCTTGAGATGCTTGGTAAAGTCGACGTAATCGCCTTCGACAAGACGGGCACCGTGACTCGTGGACAACCTGGCGTGATTGAAGTTTGGACGCCGCCTGGGGGCGATGTCAATCGGCTTCTCGGACTTGCGGCAACGGTGGAACGACGCAGCGAACATCCCTTGGGAGCTCCCATTGTCGAGGAGGCGCGACAGCGCGGCGCGACGCTTGTCGATGCACCGCTGCAGGACTTTCATAGTCATACAGGCCTGGGCGTGCATGCTCGCATTGATGGTGTTTGGGTCGGTGTCGGACGAGAGGGGCTTTTTGAAACCCACGAGATTGCTCTCTCGGAAGAGCTCCGCGAGCAGGCCGCGGACATGCGGTCGCGCGGGCTCACCGCATTGCTGGTGGTCGCTGTCGAAGCTCGCCTGCAAGGCTTGATCGGCGTCGCCGATCAACTGCGGCCGGAAGCGCCCGAGACACTCGCGGCCCTCAAGCGGCTCGGGATTGCTCGAGTGGTCATCCTGACGGGCGATCATGAACGAGTGGCTCGCAATATTGCCAAGCAGGTGAACGCCGACGAGGTTCGCGCCGGCTTGATGCCCGATCAGAAGGTTGTCGAACTGCGGCGACTCGCGGAAAACGGCGGGCTCGTGGCCATGGTGGGAGATGGCGTCAATGATGCGCCCGCACTCGCCGCCGCTCGAGTTGGAATTGCGATGGGCGGCGCCGGTACGGATGTCGCGCTCGAAGTAGCTGATGTCGTGTTGATGCGCGATGATCTGCGGTCGTTGCCTGTCGCCGTCTGGATCAGTCGAGTTGCTCGCAAGCGAGTGCGTCAGAACATGATCTTCGCGTTTGCGATGATCGGGCTGCTTGTGCTTGGGTCGTTCGCCAATCTTCCCTTGTGGCTAGGCGTCCTTGGGCATGAAGGGAGCACCGTATTGGTCGTGTTCAATGGCTTGCGGCTCTTGCGGGAACGCTTTCCCGATTTTGGCGCCGAAGGCTCGAGAGTTTCTCGCTGAGGCGCCTGGCAACACGAAAGGCCCAAAACTTACGTTTTGGGCCTTTAGGTGTTGTTCGTCGATTCAAGCGGCCGTTGTCACTGGTCGCCAGCAGCATTTGACTTGCCCTGGCGCCGAACTCGCGTTATCAGCCGCCCGGCAAGACGAACGCACCGCCGCCCGCGGACTCGGCGGGAGCGGCTGACGGTTGGGATGGATTGTATTCAGGCACTGATTCGGCGCCCGGCGCGCCCGATTGGTATTCGACCGGTTGCACCGTGGGGTTGTTTCGGAGAGCACCATCCGCGGTCACCGAGCGGCCCGTGCTGCCGGGCTTATAGCCACCCTCGCGATTGGCTACGCCAGCGACGTTGGTGCTGGGGTAACTGGGAGCAGCCGCGGGCTGAATCGGTGTTTGGGCGGGAGTTCCCGCGCCGTAGCTGGCGACCGACGGGGCGCCGGTATTCGGATAGGCAGGCTGGCTCGCACCCGCTCCGCCGCCATAACCTGTGGCGGCGCCATAACCGGCAGGCGGCGCCGAGTAAGGCGACTGGGGCGCGTTGTAGTTGTTTTGTGGGGCGCCATACGTGGGCGTCGATGCCGGACGTCCCGTGGGGTAAGCGCCAGCGGCGGCCCCATAGGGGGACGTTTGAGCGGGAGCGCCCGTGTTGTACGGCCCCGTCGCATAGCCAGGCGCTGTGGAGGCCTGCTGCGTCGAGTAGTTCTTGCCGTAGGGAGTTCCCGCGTAACCTGTCGCGCCTGCGGGCGTTCCCTGAGTGCCGGAAGCGTAACCACCGTTGGGCCCCATTGTCGCCGATGGCGAAGGCGGCAGCTGAGTGCTCGGCCGGCTTGCCATTGATGCCGCGCCTGTGGTGGTATTCGATTTACCACCCCAGCTCAGCCACGAGGGAGTCGACCAGCCCCAACTGCGGCACCCCGTGCTTGCTCCGGTCAGGCCCAGTAGAGCGATCATGAGACCGTGGTAAAGCGTCCTTCGCATAACGCGTGCTTCCTTTCGCGAACGTCCGTGTCCTTCCGCCGTCCGCCTCTATTCATCGTCCAGAAAAATCCGATGATTCAGGAAAATCGGAAAAATCGGCAAAACCCGCCAAGTCGAGCACAACCGAACAAGTCTCGGTCATGAGACATGCTGAGCTTCGGGGCTATGGCCCACGCGGGTCGGGATGGTACGAGGCGATGGTGACTTGGTCAATCGCAATTCAGAAACTCGCGGAAACAAGGGCCAGAAACACTTGTAGCCCGCTCACTTCGTGAGCGGAACAGCCGCCTTGCCAACCGATCAAGATGCGGCGATCGCCGCTGGCACAAGAAGATCGACGGACTGGAAGTCCGTCGTACAGCGGTTTGTGCCTCGTGGGGCAGGTTTTCAACCTGCCCGGCAGGCTTATGAACCGCTGGGCAGGTTGCAAACCTGCCCCACACCGAACTCGTTCAGCCTCTGCGATCGTCGACTTCACTCGTTCTGCGCGGGCCGGATCGACGGACTGGAAGTCCGTCGTACAACGGTTGGTGCCTCGTGGGGCAGGTTTTCAACCTGCCCGGCAGGCTTATGAACCACTGGGCAGGTTGCAAACCTGCCCCACACCGAACTCGTTCAGCCTCTGCGATCGTCGACTTCGCTCGTTCTGCACGGACCGGATCGACGGACTGGAAGTCCGTTGTACGGGTGGGATTAGTCTCTAACGAACGGCTGTGCGAGCGGCCGGGCGACCTTCTGGTGCACGGTCGCGTTCAAACCCAGGCGCCTGGAACGCGGCGATGTGCGATGCGTCCGCGCCTGAGAGCTCGGCAACTTTCGCAAAGAACGGGGCCGCTCGCTCGGGTTCGCCGTCGCAATGCAACGCGACCCCGACCAAATACACGAGATCGGGATTGTTAGGGGCATCCAGGGCTGCTTGCGCGAGCGTTTCCAGGTGTTTGTCGAATGCGGATGAGTCGCCTGCGTACAGACGACTCAGTCGGAACCCACTGTGAGCGTACTCGGGTTCCAAGGCAATGCCGCGCTGAATCGCCTGCGCCGCTCGCTCATAGCGACCTGCAGCGAGGTAGGAGAATCCCTGTCGGAACCACGGCTCGGCCGAGTCTGCCGCTACTCCAGCTGCCTTTTGGTACACCGAGTTAGCTTCGAGATAGCGACCTCGAGCAAACAGTTCGTCGCCCTGTTGGACGTAATTCGCAGCTCGTCGACGCCCCTCCTCGGTCGAAGGCGTGGCATTCAAGCTCATGCTGCGATCCGCCACTCGGCCGACGCCTGCTGGCCGCGGCCCGTTGGTTGCAACCTGATTCACTACCTGACGCACAAGGCCTGGGATTTCTCCTTCCCGACCACCCAAGAGCTGCTGAACAAGCGGGCGAGCTGCGGCAACTACACGCCCCGGCGCTCGATCAGCAAGCGGATTGAGGGCGCCGTTGGCCAACTGCACGTCGCGCACGCCTACCGGTTGCCTTGCCAGCGGCGCCGCTGGCGCGACATCCATTAACCCTTCGATTCCCACTCCCTCGGCGCCAATTGCCGGGTTTGCTCGATCATTCGCGCCGAACCAGCCCCAAGGCGCCACATCGATTGGATAGCTGTAGTAGATCGAAGACCTGTAGGTGGAATAGGGCGGGCAGTAGACGCCGTACGGATAGGCGCCGTACGTGTAAGGCCGGTAGGCGTACGATCGATAGCTGTACACCGGTGCGCGATAGACTCGCGGTGCGTAGTAATGTGGGCGGTAGGCCGAGTAATAGCCGACGGCGGGCCGGTACACATAGGGCCGGTACACATAACGACCTGGGCCGCGAGTGGCGTAGGCGCTGCCCCAGTAGGAGATGCCTGCCGGTTGACGCACCACCACGCGATGACCGTGGAACGCTTGGGCGGTGGGAGCGATCGCCCAACCGCCAACCCACGCGGCCATCCCCATCCCAAAAATCACCGCGATACGCATCCGTTGAGTCTGTACGACTGGCATGACGACCTCCTGAGTGCCATTGAGGTCGCTGACGTCCGAGGCTGCTCGGTCATGAATGAAAGCCGAGCAGCGGCGCCGCAACCACTTGCGGCATTATTCCGTTTTCGGGGCGTCACGGCAAGCTTTTCGCCTTCAATCCAATTTGCCCAAGCCTTGGTATCACTTAACGGCGATCACGACCCAACCAATCCTGTCGCATGGCTACGCCGGCGGTGAGAGCGGCTTGACCGAGGAGTGCGAGTGGCAAACCGGGCTGCCACCAGTCGGGCCGTTGGTCGACCACGGCCATCGCGAGAAAAGTTAGGCCGGCCAGCAGCAATAAGGCGCCGAGGACAAACGCTGCTATCGACGACTTTTGTTCGGCTCGAGCAACCGTGGGCTCGGCGCTTTGGGAAACAAAGGGCTGTCCCAGTGTTTCGCGATTCGAGTTCTGCTGAACGGTTTTCGTGGGGGAGGAATCGTTTGCGGCAGATTCACGCGAACGAGCAGGTTCAAAACCCGCCAACGTCGACTCCACTCGCTGGATCACCTGTGCGGCATGACGCAATTCCAGGTCGAATTCCACGTCCTCCCACAGGCCAGGCGGGCGAGTTGAATTGGAGTGAACGCTCGTCCCAAGCGAGGTCGTTAGCCCCGGCAGCGGCGTTGAAGTTGTCGCGCTCATCGTTGATGCGGGCGGAAGGCCGGTCCTTGGCCATTAGCGGATAACATTCGCGCAGACCAGCTGGCGAAACGTCACTAAGACAGATCGGCTCGTCGGCAACCTGCTCTCCATGCTCCTTCTGGGCTCCTTCTGGAAACTGACCAAGCAGTGAGCTAAGGTGTCGACCAGGAACTCAGCGAAGGTCCGCGGTGGTTGAATCAGTCTGCCTATTCTGCGTCGCCTTGCTAGTCTTGTTATCCTTCCTATTTGGCCAATCTTCGTTATTGGTAGCCAACGCAAGGAGTTCGTAATGAACCTTCAGTCTTCCTCCAAGGGGCCATTTTCCATTCCGCCAACACGCCGCGAGGCGCTGGCGCTCTTGGCGTATGGTTCCGCCGCAGCGGCGACCTTCTCACCGACCAATCTGCTCAGCGCCGTGGAGCCACCGATGAAAGACGCTTGGATCGATGCTCACTCGCACATCTGGACTCGCGACGTCGCTCAGTTTCCGCTCGCCAAAGGCCAGACGGTAGCCGACCTGAAGCCAGCGAGCTTCACGGCGGAAGAGTGTCTGGAGTTGGTGGGGAAAGAGGGGGTTGGGCGAGTGGTGTTGATTCAGCACCACATTTACCACGGCTGGGACAATTCCTACCTGATCGACGCCGCCAAGAGGTTTCCGGATCGATTTCGAGTTGTCGGCATGATTGACGACACTCAGCCGCACCCCGAGGCAACTCTCCGGTCCTTGCTCTCTAAACGCGTCACGGCGATTCGCATCACCTCACTGATTCGCGGACCCGAGAAGTGGCTCGACGGACCAGGAATGGCCGCGTTATGGAAAACGGGCGCCGAGACGCGACAGGCCATGTGCTGCCTTATCAATCCGCAAGATTTGCCGGCCGTGGAGCAGATGTGCGGCAAGTTCCCGGACACGCCGGTCGTGATCGATCATTTCGCTCGGATTGGAGTGGACGGCGAAGTCCGCGAGTCGGACCTCAAGAACCTGGCCGCTTTGGCGAAGCACAGGAACACGTACGTGAAGGTGTCCGCCTATTACGCTCTCGGCAAGAAAAAATCTCCCTATCGAGACTTGGAGCCGATGATCCGTCGCTTGTACGAATCGTTTGGGCCTCAGCGTCTGATGTGGGCCAGCGATTGCCCGTATCAGATTGTGGGCGAACACAATTATCACGACTCGATTGCGCTCATTCGCGAGGGCTGCGATTTTCTGTCGCGGGACGACCGTCAGTGGTTGTTGCGGAAGACGGCGGAGAAGGTCTATTTCTTCGCCTGAGGCAGCGAAAAGCGCGAGGCACCACAAAAAAAGCGTCCCGGCCAGAGCCGGGACGCCGTTGACTATCGACATCGACCGCGGATATCGACCGCGAAAGCATCCAATCCTGCTAGCGAGATCACTCGCGAGGACGGATAGCGCCGGTCAAGCCCGAGAAGTCGCAGCGATCTTCATCGTGCCACAGGGGCAAGCCGAGCTCGACGCGATGGCGCAGGATTTCGATCTTTTCAGGCGAGCCAGCAGGCGCATCGGTGGGCTCAAAGTCTTCGCGGGCGATGGGATCAAAGTCTTCGTCGTGACCGTACTTCAAGATCGCGTCGAACACGTTACGGATGTTGCTCATGTGTTTTCCCCTGTAATTTGCGACTAATGACTCGGCCACGCCACGGCGGCCGCTATTGGTAATCCCGTAGGTTCCATGCAATGTTGTGAGGCGGCTCAACGAAGCCACCGCAATTCGGTCGTGCTGAACTCCGCGAGCCGTCGCCTGCTCGTTGTCTAAGCTTTCGATGAACCACTTTTCGCGTGGGGCCATCGTCGCTCGCGGATCGGCCGACTCGACTCGCCTAGATTCACTTCTCAGCAAATCCCAGCTAGGAAGGTCTCGCGACGCACGACTTGCTGTTCGCTTTCGCTCGGAGGAGCGATCAAGCGAATCCAAATCAACTCGTCACAGGAAGGAAGACCTGCCGGCCTGAAGACGGTGTATTATTGACGTGCGAAGTAGATTGTCAAGTTTTTCGTTCGCGCGAAAATCACCTTTAAGTTGTGAAAAATAAGACCTTTTTGACGTGTTTGCTTGGCGTAACGAACCCGTGAGTGTGGCAATCTGTAACGCTCTGGCGCCGATACCCCATTGACTCGAGCGGATCGCTCGGCAGTCTGAGTCACACGCTAAGCAGGCGAGTCCTCAGGTTTGTGGTTGCTTCTCCGCCGTTAAGTTCCTTCTAAGGGAGCCCCGTTTGGCGTCGAAGGTTCGCTTGCGACGAGTAAATTTCCGAACTGTGCTCACTTCCTGCTCACTCGCCAACCAGCCGCTTGCCCCCTACAACCGTTGCCGAATCGCTACAAATAAACGAAGTGCGATGTGTTTGAGGCCTCCTTGGGCCCTCGAACAGGGGTGATGAAGGCAAAAAAATTTTTTGGAAAAATTGAGATGAATACTGAGTGGATGCAAGATGTCGTGACTTTGGCGCCGCGGCGGCGCGGGTTTCACCTCGTCACGCCGGACCTGCTTCGCCCCTTTGCTCGACTCAGGGAGCTGCGAGTCGGCTTGTTTCATGCCTTTTTGCAGCACACTTCCGCTTCCCTGATCGTCAATGAAAACGCTGACCCCGACGTCCCTTACGATCTGGAATCTTCACTCAATGCAATTGCGCCGGAGAGTTTTCCCTATCGGCACACCGCCGAGGGGCCGGATGACATGCCAGCTCATGTGAAGGCGGCGTTGCTGGGAACTTCCGTGTCGATCCCCGTACGCCACGGCGCGCTGGCACTTGGTACATGGCAGGGGATCTATTTGTGCGAGCACCGGGATCGAGCCAGCTCACGTCGAGTCGTCGTCACGATTCATGGTCAGGCGTAGCGTGGGCAGGCGTAGTTGGTCGAGGCGGCCGGACGAAAAAGGCCGCTGGATGAAAAGCTACCAGCTGACTCGCCGGATCGATCAAACGCCGCGGCCGACGCCGGCTTTTTCGGCGAGTTCGTCCAGCCAACATTCCGCCAGCGTATTCAAGTTAGCGTTGGCATCGACATGCGATTCCATCGTCAAGCAGGTTTCCAAGCATTCGGCCGCCGATTCATCGGTTCCGGGCCACTTGGCGACAGCTGCTTGAACCGCGCGGCGCAGGGGCGGGTCGCCGACGATCGGAGCTCCCGCCAGGGCATGCATGAGCTGCCGATAGAAGTCCGCGGAAAAGCTCAGGAGCATTCGCAGGCGAGCTCGCCGGGGCGGCGCCTCCTTGGCCGCCGATTCCACGAACTTGGCGATTTCCTTCCCTAAAGCCACGACGCTCCACGATCCGGGAGGCAGTTCACCGAGCAGCTTCAGTCGGTACTCGCGCAGATCGGAATCCGCCAACTCGGCGGCTCGCTGCAAGCTGCCTTCGGCAAGTTCGGTCAGCTTCAGGGCCTCCTCGTGCGATGACGCGATCCCTTGGTTCACGATCAACTGCGCCAAGCCGTCGTTGGGCAAGGGGCTGAAGCGTACGGTTTGGCACCGTGAGCGGATGGTCGGCAACTGCTTCTGCTCGCTCGTCCCGATCAGGATGAGCAGCGACCGAGGAGGAGGCTCTTCGAGCGTCTTGAGCAGGCAGTTGGCGCCTTCGATATTCAGATAGTCGGCGTCGTCGATCACGGCGATTTTTCGCCCACCCCGGAAAGGCTTGAGCGAAATGTCGTAGCAAAGTCCGGCTTGCATGCGGTGTTCGCGATCACCGATGAATAGCTCGATGGGGATATAGGATCGGTCCGTGGGCTTCGATACTACCGTGAAATCGGGGTGAGTCCCCGCATCGAACATGGTACAGCCAGGGCATTCCCCGCAAGCGGACAGTGCTTCATCGGGGAGCGTCTCGCAGAGTAAGCTCTTGGCGACATGGTTCGCGACCAGTCGTTTCCCGACTCCGGGGGGACCCACGAAGAGAAAAGTGCTCGCCAACCGTCCGTGACTCAACGCACGTCGGAATCGCTCCAAAACCGCCTCGTGTCCAATAATTCGACTGTCCATGACGCCTAATCTAGGCAGCCGGACGAAAAAAAACCACCAGCTTCCCTGGACATGCGCAAGGCATTTCGAGTAGTCTCGGCGACTTATCGAGGATTCCCAAACCGAACATGGATGTGCGGAGGGTGCAAGGATGCTCAGGGCGTTGTCGTCAGGGATGATTTGGAATAGGGCTGGTCGACTCGGCTGGTCGGCGGGCATCGCTTTGCTGTTCGCAGTGCTGTCGGTCGAGCTACTGCCGGTCGCTCTTCCCCGCGTGAACGCTCAAGAGTCGTTTCGGGTGGAGACCGACATTTTTGTCGGCAAGCAAACCGAGCCTCTCCAATATCTCACTCTGTTCACGGACCGCATCGTCTACGACTTCCGCGTGACGAAGCCCGAAGAGATCACGATTTACGACTGGGATCGGCATCGCATTGTGCTGATCGACCCCGCTCGCAAGTGGAAAGCGACGCTCGTGACCGACGAAGTGCTCGGGTTCACCGCAGCGCTGAAGACGCATGTCAGCGAGTCGAATCCCGTGTTCTACGCCGCCACTCACCCTAATTTCGGCGAGGTCGCGGAAACGGAAGATGGTTGGTTTTCGCTGGCTAACAAGCACATCACGTATCGGTTTAAAGGCGCGCCGCCGAAGAATGCGGAAAGTGTTGCGCGTTATCGCGAGTTCGCCGACTGGTCGGCTCGCTTGAGCGCCATGCGACCAGGGAATCTGCCCCCGTTCGCGCGGATCGAAACCAATAAGCAATTGGCCGAACGAGGTTGGTTGCCCGAAGAGGTGGAACGGATCATCGACCCCGCTCGCATCGGCCAGAAGAAGGTGGAGGTCCGCTCGCGCCACCTCACCAACTGGTTGCTGTCGGAGAGCGATCGCAAACGCATGGAGCGAGTTGGCGATCACTTGGCTACCTTCCAGGAAGTCAGCTTTCAAGAATTCCGCGACGCCGCCATCGTGGCGCAGACCGAGGGCAAGTCGCGTCGCTAAGTCGAGCGCCGCACGAATTTCTCGTTCTCCATTTCTCCCACTCGTACCGGTACGACCTCGCCCGCTTCGGATTGGGCCAGGAGCGGATGAGTTAACGGGTGATCGGTTTGCAGGAGGTCGCCTACTTGCAGGTTCGCGAGATCGGCCGACGGCAGCGTTTGGTCGGCTAGTTGCACGTTCCAATGGGACGAGCGATTGCTGCTAGGTATGCTCTGTGGTGCGTTGTCGAGCCAGCCGTCCAGGAACCTGAGCGGCGCGACAAGCTGTAACAGGCCCGTGCGATTTTCCACGGTCACGCGGTACCGATTGACGACCAGCGGCGTCTCGGCGGACCAGCCCGCCAGCCGTTGAGGATGACTAAGCACTTTCTCGATCCGCCACGACGCAGCGTTCGGTGAACCTCCATTCATGGCTCGTTCCCAGATCGCGACCAGCGGGCGCAGGATGCGGAGCGCCAATCGCTGTTCCACCTCGGTCAAGGGGCGACGCCAGTCGGCGGCAAGCATGCCGCTTCCTTGCAGCAGGCGATCCAGCAGGGGAAACAGCAAGTCGAGATTGACATGCAGAACTAGCGTCCCTTCGGGCCAGGCTCGCCCCTCCAGATCTCGCTCCACGACTCCGACGCATGTCGGCGGCGGCATCGTCCACAGCAATTGACCGAAAGGGACTGAATCGCATTCCAGCCAGCGGACGGTGATCGAATCGCCCGGGCGTCGCTCCAACGCAACGGCCAATTCGGCTTCGAGCCGTGCGTGTTTCTCGCCGAACGCTCTCAGGCGAGTGGCAAGGCCGATCCGAGTGGCGTGGGCGGCGTCCGTAAGTCCTCGGACTGTTGTTTCTTGAGCGGCCGCTGGGATGTCCTTGGGTGACGCTGCAGGGCTCGAATCAAGCAAGCTGGCGACTTCTTCCGGCGACAATGAACGCGGCAACATAGTCCCTCCCTGGGTGCGCTTCTGTTCCTACCCGCCTCCCCCCGCTCGCCCCTCGCCCACAGGCCAATCCCGCCCAGCAGTTCCCCGTCCACGCACTTCCCCGTGCAAGCATTTTGTGGCCTGGCGGGGGCTACTGCCGAACTTGTCCTTCGCCATAGGCGACGTATTTGTAGCTGGTTAATTCCCTCAGTCCACAGGGGCCGCGAGCGTGAAATTTGTCGGTGCTGATTCCAATCTCGGCGCCGAGGCCAAATTCGCCGCCGTCGTTAAAGCGAGTGCTGGCGTTGACCATCACCGCGGCGCTGTCGACGCGAGCGACGAAGCGGCGAGCGGCGGTCAAGTCGTTGGTCAGGATGGAATCGGTGTGGTGTGAGCCGTAATGATTGATGTGCGTGATGGCATCGTCGAGCGAAGACACCACGCGACTCGAGATTATGGGACCGAGATATTCCGTGTAGTAGTCCTGTTCCGTGGCCGGGCGAGCGGTTGGCGCCAGCGAGCAGGTCAATTCATCCCCGCGGATCTCCACTGGCGGATTGTTCTTCGCCAGCTCCGCAGCCAATCGGGGTAGGAATTCCTTAGCGACCGCGGCATGGACCAATAGCGACTCAGCGGCGTTGCAGACGCCCATGCGGTGGCACTTCGAATTCAAGGTGACTCGCAGAGCCATCTCTAAATCGGCCGACTGATCGACGTAGACGTGGCAGTTGCCGTGATAGTGCTTGATCACCGGCATGGTCGCCTCGGCCGTAACTCGCTTGATCAGCGATTCGCCGCCGCGCGGGATAGCCACATCGATCAGATGAGAGAGCTTGAGAAAGTGGCCCACGGCCGCTCGCTCGCTGGTTTCGACCAGTTGGACGGCGTCGGCCGGGATGCCGAGGCGGACCGCGGTCTCGTTGAGGATATCGACGATCGCGCGGCTGGAGTGGGCCGCTTCCTTCCCGCCTCGCAGGATCACGGCATTGCCGCTCTTGACGCAAATCGCCGCCGCGTCCGCGGTGACGTTGGGGCGTGATTCGTAGATGAAAAACACCACGCCAAGCGGCACGCGAGTCTTGCTGATTTGCAGCCCGTTCGGTCGTACTGTCGACTCGATCACCTCGCCCACCGGGTCGGGCAAGGCGGCTACTTCTTCCAGCGCCTTGGCGATTGATTCGATGCGAGTCGGCGTGAGCCGGAGGCGATCGACTTCAGCGGGGGTCAGGTTGAAGCCCGGCGCGGCGGCTAAATCCTGGCTATTCGCATTCAGGAGTTTGTCGACGGCCAGTCGCAGGGCTTCCGCGGACCCGCGCAGCCAAGCGTTCTTGGTCGCTCCTGGAATGGTCGCGAGTTCCGTGGCCGCCGCACGTGCTCGACGAGCCACCTGCTCACAATAAACCGCTAGATCCTGCGATTCCGCGACCGCCATGCTGCCATCCTTTCCGCTCGAATCGGCTTCACCCTTAAGACAGTCCCTTGCCGAGCAAAGTCCACGGGGCTAATCCCTGGACAAAGTAATTCTGCAAAAGGATCGCGCTTTGAGCGCCGCCTTCCGACGGACTGCCATAGAAGTACATCATGCCCGAGCCCATGAAGCAGATTGTCATCCCCATGAACCACAGCGAGCCCCAGAATCCGTGCCCGCTGAGCGCACCGTAAATCGGGCAAAAGAGCGGGATCAAGAGACTGGCGATTCCAAAGCCAACTCCGGCCTTGAAATTGTGGTAGAGCAGCACGATGTGAGAGATGGAATTCATCAGCGTGCCAACCACGATCATCACGATGCCGGCATAATACTGTGAATTGCCGGAGGCCTCGATCTTGGTGAAGCCCAGATAGGCCAAGCCCAAGGTGACCAGTGCGGTAACCAGGAGCCCGAAGGCCATGATGTAACCCCCAAGAACACCCATCGAAGTCTGTTCTGTCTCGACGGTGGGAGTTTTGGACAGATCCGCGGCGGCTCGTTCCAGTACCGTATCGGCGGCGGCGGCGTGTCCGTCCGTGGCTCGCTTCTTGTAATTCGTCGCGACGGCGGCGCCTGTCTGCATATTGAAGCCGCAGGCCACGCACACGACCGCGTTGGCGGGCATGTTCTTCTGGCACTTCGGGCACCGAATGCCAGCGTCTTGAGTAATACCGGCCTCATCAAGCAGGTCCGCGATGCCTCCGCCGCCGAAAGAGACTGGCGCCGAAGCTTGTGCCGGCGGCAGTGTCGCCCCTGCGGGTCGCGGGACAGTAAGCGGGTTGGAGCATTTGGGGCACTTCACCGTTTTGCCGGCGTAGTGATCCGGGGCGGCGAATGCGGCGCCACACTGACACGCAACTTTGATGGGCATGGCAAAAGCTACTCGACGGGATAACCGGTGCGATTCAGATTTCCCATTGTGCACGGGATTGTGGCGAGTCACAAGCGCGAACCTGCGGCTGCCAAATTGACAGCGTCCAGCGAGTCGCCGTGAGTTGGGCTGTCAACCTGGGCCGACGTCGCGACTCGCCACGCCCGCCTATTTCTACTCAAGTGCATGCATTTATGCAACTTAGGGCCAGGTTGGTTCAGATTGGCGCGCGACTTGCTTAAACCAGGGAGCGTGGTGGTTTTTGCGCACATTTGACAGTCGCGTCCCCGGCAGCAGTCAGGGGCTCGATGGTCCGCAAACGCAGGTTTGCGATTTCAAAATATTCCACCGGGATTAGTTGGCCAAGAACTCAGTTAGCACAGTTGGGGAGGACATTCATGGCGGCGACGGCGACCAAGAAGAAGTCTGCGACGGGCATCAAGCTTCAGCCTCTGGGCGACCGGGTGGTGGTCGAACGGGAAGGCTCGGAAGAGCGGACCTCGGGCGGTATTTTGTTGCCCGACTCGGCCAAGGATAAGCCGGCTCGCGGCGTGGTGGTCAGCGTGGGCGAAGGACGGCTCATGGATGACGGCGCTCGCGTTCCCCTGCAAGTGAAGCCGGGCGATCGAGTGATTTTCAGCAGCTACGCCGGCGAGACCTTCAAAGTCGGCGAAGACGAACTGTTGCTGATGCGAGAAGATGACATCCTGGCGGTGATTGAGTAGCCAGTTCGAGGAGTGACGGTTCGCCGAGTGTCAGCATGCTGAGTGTCAGTTTGCTGAGCGGCAGCTGTCACGATCCGATGGTCAGTCAAGTTGATCGTCAGTCAATTTAATGTCCGCTGAGCGGACGCAATCTCGGCAAGGCGACTTGTCGAGCAAACCGCCGAACATTCCCAAACAGCATATATATTGAACCAGGAGTTCTGTTTCCATGCCGAAGATTATCGCGTTTGATCAGGAGGCCCGTGAGGCCATTCGCCGAGGCGTCTCGAAGCTTGCCAAGGCGGTGAAGGTGACCCTTGGTCCCAAGGGTCGCAACGTGATCCTCCAGAAGAGCTTTGGCTCGCCCACCGTCACCAAGGACGGCGTGACGGTAGCCAAGGAGATTGATCTTGAGGACGTCTACGAGAACATCGGCGCCCGCATGGTGCGGGAAGTCGCGAGCAAGACGAGCGACGTGGCGGGCGATGGGACCACCACGGCGACCGTGTTGGCCGAAGCGATTTTCAATGAAGGTCTGCGAGCGGTTGTGTCGGGCGTCAATCCTGTGCAGATGAAGCAAGGCATCGAAAAGGCTGTCGCCGACATCACCGAGAAGCTGCAGAAGGCTTCGATCAAGATCAAGGACAAGTCGGAGATGACCAACGTCGCTTCGATCGCGGCCAATAATGATCGTGAGATCGGCGAACTCCTGGCAAACGCCATGGAGAAGGTCGGCAAGGACGGCGTGATCACTGTCGACGAGAGCAAGAGCATGAAGACGGAGGTCGAATGGGTCGAAGGGATGCAGTTCGACCGCGGCTACCTGTCGCCTTACTTTGTGACCAATCCGAGCACCATGGAAGCGGTGCTGGAAGACTGCTACGTGTTGGTCTACGAGAAGAAGATCAGCAACGTCAAGGACATGGTCCCACTGCTCGAAGCGGTGGTTCAGCAGGGTAAGCCGCTGTTGATCGTCGCCGAGGAAGTGGATGGCGAAGCGCTCGCCACCTTGGTCATCAACAAGCTGCGCGGCACGTTCCATTGCGTCGCGGTGAAGGCGCCTGGCTACGGCGATCGTCGCAAGGCCATGCTGGAAGATATCGCGATCCTGACCGGCGGTACGGCCGTCTTCGAATCGCTGGGCGTGAAGCTGGAGTCGGTGCCGCTGACCGACCTGGGCCGCGCGAAGAAGGTGGTTATCGACAAGGACAACACGACGATCATCGAAGGTGCTGGCAAGAGCGCCGACATCAAGGCTCGTATTGACCAACTGCGTCGCGAGATCTCGAACGCCACCAGCGATTACGACCGCGAAAAGCTGGAAGAACGACTCGCCAAGCTGGCGGGCGGCGTGGCCAAGGTGAACGTTGGCGCCGCTACCGAAAGCGAGATGAAGGAAAAGAAGGCTCGCGTCGAGGACGCGCTCCATGCCACTCGCGCCGCGGTGGAAGAAGGAATTCTGCCGGGCGGCGGCGTCGCTCTGCTCCGAGCCACCGCGAACCTGAAGCCGGGCGAGGATCTGTCGCACGACGAAGTGGTGGGTTACAACATCGTGTTGCGTGCTTGCCGCGCCCCGCTCACCTGGATCTCGTCGAACGCGGGTCAGGACGGCGGCATCGTGTGCGAACGAGTATTGGAAGGCAAGGGCAACTTTGGCTACAACGCCCTCACCAACACGTACGAAGACCTGGTCAAGGCTGGTGTCATCGATCCGACCAAGGTGACTCGCACCGCACTGGCGAACGCCGCCAGCGTGTCGACCCTGTTGCTGACCAGCGATGCGTTGATCGCCGAGAAGCCGAAGGACGACAAGCACGGCAAGAAGGGTCACGGCGGCGACCACGACATGTACTAGTCGATCTGCACTAGTCGATCTGCACTAGGCGATCTGCACTAGGCGATCTGCACTAGGCGATGCCAGGGCCCAGGTCGGCGGCGATGCCAAGCGTTGACTGGGCGATTGGTTGAAGGTTAAATCTCGGCCGGCCGCGAAGAGTTTCTTCGCGGCCGGTTTCATTCTTGCCACGCTTGGGTGGCCCCGCATAGAGACGGGATGCGGTGTCGCTCGCGAGAACTCTATGCCGCCTGCCGCTCTGATTTTCGACTGCGATGGAACCTTGATTGACTCGATGCCCGGACATTATCGAGCATGGAGGCAAACGCTGGCGGAGGTCGGGATCGACTTTCCGGAATCGAGGTTCTACGAGCTGGCTGGCACCCCGACGGATCGGATCATCCGGCTCTTAGCCGACGAACAACGGTGTTCTGTCGACGTCGCCGCTCTCGCTCGCCGGAAGGAAGATGCCTTTCTGTTGGGGCTGGATCAAGTCGATCCCATTCCCGCGGTCGTGAAAATCGTGCACGAGAACCGCGGTCGAGTGAAGATGGCGGTGGCCAGCGGCGGGTTTCGGCACGTCATTTTGCGTCAGTTGGATCGAATTGGATTGTTGGGTGATTTCGAGACGATTGTGACGGCCGAGGATACGGTCCGGCATAAGCCTGAACCGGATGTATTTCTCGAGGCCGCTCGACGCATGGGAGTCGCCCCAGCCGACTGCTGCGTCTACGAAGACGCCGACTTGGGCATCGAGGCGGCTCGCCGGGCGGGGATGAGTTGGATCGATATTCGTCCCTGGCACACGCCGCGACGGCTGACCGATACCTAGTGCTTCGTCCCAGCGACGGCACGAGCAGTCCTCGCATCCTAAGGCGTCTCTGCCAGTTGTTTGGTCATTTTCTTGTGCGGAGCGTATACTTAGAGGCGTCGCTCGCCGCTCAGGACAGGAAAGTGGTTCAAACTAAGGAGACTCGTCGATGCGTGTCGACGCGAATGTGATCGTCGTGACGATTGCACGGATTGTCTGCTTGGTCTTGGCCTGCATACCGATCGTGGCCCGCGGCGATGTCTTCCTGCTGAATTCGGGAGGGCAAGTCGAAGGAGAGTTGGTCAACCGAGACGAAGTCCCCCGCGTCAACTATGTGGTGCGACTGGAATCGGGCGGTGAGATCGTCTTGGGAAGCCGTCAGGTTTCCAGTGTCGTCGTGCGGAACGACGCCGATCGTCGCTACGAGGAATTGCTTCCCAAAATGCCCGCGACCATCGAAGGGCATTGGAAGATGGCGGAGTGGTGTCGAGAACGTTCGCTCGATACTGAACGCGAGACTCACCTGCGAGCCATCCTGGAACTCGACCCGAATCATGAACCGGCGCGACTCGGCTTGGGGTACACTCGCCTTCAAGGGAAGTGGACGACGAACGAAGAGTACTACCGCGAATTAGGGTACGTCCGTCAGGGCACCACCTGGCGACTCCCCCAAGAACTAGCCATGGTGACTGCTCAGGACCGCGCTCGTAAGGCGGAACTGGAGTGGAAGAGCAAGCTGCGAATTCTACGAGGCAAGATCGGCAAAAAGGGTGGCGAACGAGCACTCGACGAAATCCGCGCCATTCGCGACCCCGCGGCGGCCGCGTCTCTGATTCAGTGGCTGGAGTCGAAAGATGAATCCAGAGATATGAAGTTCCTGGTTATTGAGTTGCTCGGGAGGTTAGGGACCGCGAGCGCCATCAACACTCTGGCTTACCATGCCATTTACGACGACGATCCGGCGATGCGAGACAAGGCGCTCGACTATCTCGAGAAGTACCGATCTCCGCAATTGGTGTCTTCGGTGGCGAATCGACTGAAGGACGAGAACAATCTGATTGTGAACCGGGCGGCGATTGTGTTAGGACGGTTCGGCGAACCATCCGCCACGATGCCCCTGATCGACGCACTGACCACTCGACATAAACAAACGGTTGGCGGCGGAGGAAGTGGTTCGATTACTCCCCAGTTCTCGGGCGAAGGTGGAGCGGGGTTGAGCATGGGGGGCGGAACGAAGGTCGTTCAGATCGACCTGCAGAACGACAATGTTCTGTCGGCGCTGGCCTTGATTCATGGCGGCGCCAACTTCGGGTATGACAAAGCGGCGTGGAAGCGGTGGTACGCCGAGAAACAGACGCCTCGCACTTTCGATTTCCGCCGTGACCCCTAATGCGTTGTCACGTCAAGAAACAACGTACGACGGACTTCTAGTCCGTCGCGAGTGGGACCGCGCCAAGTTCGTGGCCGCAAGCTACGGAGGGGTGGACCACGAATCTCGCGAATTTCACGAATTTGGGACAGAGGTGGGAGGTTCGTTCAGGAGGTGTGTCGCGCGGTCGGATCGTCCGTCTCACAGGCGGTCGCGGTTCGTTGTGTGTCATGAACCCAGGCTCGACCGTCTTCTATTCGTACGATTCGTTTGATTCGTGGTCTAACTGGCGACTGCTGAGTTGCCAGGGGTTGTGGTTGTTGTGGAAGTGGTCAGCCAAGTTCCCAGTTCTCGCACTACCTCGCCGCATGCGTGGTGGACCAGCGAGTAATAGTTGTGTTTGCCGTGCCGGCGCATCTCAAGCAGGCCGGCGTTTCGCAGCAACATGAGGTGGTGGCTGACGGCCGGTTGAGAATGTCGCAGGCGTTGACAAAGTTCGGTGACATTCAGGCGTGATTCCGCGGCCAGGAGTTGGATGATGTGCCAGCGAGTTTCGTCGCCAAGCAGCCGCAATCGCTCGACGATTCCCAGCGCCGGACGGATCTCGGTCGTGGTCGCGGAAGCGAGTGGCGCGTGCGGGGCAAGTTCGCACGTGGTGGTGGGGGCGGCGAGCTGCGAGGAGGGCGTGGTCGGAGGCGTGGAGTAGTCCCAGATCTGTGCGAGCGACATGGGTGATGGTCCTTGAAAGGGAGCGAGCTAACGCTAAAATAGGCGGAGAACCGGATGTGGAACTCCACTTTAAGCAATTCGATCGCGGGGGACAAGATTAGCCCGGTGTTCAGTTGCTCGAATTCGAGGAGCTTGCCGCATGTCGGCAATCGCTGCAGGGGGCGGCTTGCCAGCGGGACGAGGCGGAAGGTGTGTGATGGGCGTGAGTGGTGAAGGCCGCTCAAGGGCTCCACCCATGGCAATCTCTTGGGCTTTGGGCTAAATTTTGGCCCTACGAGCGGACTTAGTAATCAAAACCCTGCCAGTGAGTTCTACCTCATGACACACAGTCTTACGACGACCCGACTCGGATTTAGTCGCGTCTTAGCTCACCTAACCCTCGCGACGATTGCCCTGACGCTGTTCGCGTCGCCTGTGTTCGCGGGCGAGGCCGACTTGGCGATTCCTGACTTGCACGCTGGTAAATTCAATATCGCTGGTCAAACGATTAGTGCTTGGAATTTGCTGTTCGGCGGTGCGCTAGTCATCGCGGGCACGCTGGGCATTAGTCTTTACTTACGGACCCAGATCCATAAGTTGCCGGCGCACGTTTCGATGTTGAACGTGGCGGAGATCATCTTTCAGACTTGCAAGACGTACCTGATTCAGCAGGGCAAGTTCTTGATGATGCTGTTCGCGCTCATCGGCGCCGCGATGACTTACTACTTCCTGGTGCTTCAGGGCGAGTCGATTGGGACTGTCCTCTTGGTGCTGCTGTTTTCGGTGGTCGGCATCGTGGGATCGTTTTGGGTGGCGTGGTACGGCATTCGAGTGAACACTTACGCGAACGCTCGCACGGCCTTTGCCTCGTTGCGCGGCGAGCCATGGGATGTGGTGAGCATTCCGCTGCGAGCGGGCATGTCGATCGGTCTGTTTCTGATCTCGCTCGAACTGATCATGATGGTGGTGATTCTGCTGTTTGTGCCCCGGCAGATCGTCGGCTACTGTTTCTTGGGATTCGCGATCGGTGAATCGTTGGGCGCGTCGGCTCTGCGAATCGCCGGCGGTATCTTCACGAAGATCGCCGACATTGGGTCGGACTTGATGAAAATCGTCTTCAACGTCAAGGAAGACGATCCGCGTAATCCCGGCGTGATTGCGGACTGCACGGGAGACAATGCGGGCGATTCGGTTGGGCCGACCGCCGATGGGTTCGAGACGTATGGGGTGACGGGCGTCGCCTTGATTTCGTTCATTACGTTGGCCGTCAAGGACGTCGACATCCAAGCCAAGTTGATCGTGTGGATTTTCGCCATGCGATTCTTGATGGACTTCATGTCGGGCGCCTCGTACTTCATCAATCAGGCGATTTCCGAAGCCAAGTATCGCGGGTTGAAAGAGTTCAATTTTGAAGAGCCGCTGACGCGACTCATCTGGATTGCGTCGATCTTGTGCATCACCACTTCGTACGGTATGAGTTGGCTGCTGCTGGCCGACTTGTCGGTCGCCGGCGCCGCTCTTCCCAAGCTCTGGTGGCAGCTCGCGACGATCATTAGTTTCGGCACGCTGGCCGCCGTGCTCATTCCTGAATTCACCAAGGTCTTTACCAGTTCCCACTCGAAGCACGTCCACGAAATCGTGACCGCGTCACGCGAGGGCGGCGCCTCGTTGACGATTCTCTCGGGCATTGTCGCGGGTAACTTCAGTGCGTTCTGGAAGGGCATGCTGATCGCCGGCCTGATGGCGGGTGCTTACTTTGTGAGCCTGCAGGGGCTTGAGCAAGTGATGGGCGAGCACGGTTCGATTTTCGCCTTCGGTTTGGTCGCATTCGGCTTCTTGTGCATGGGGCCAGTCAACATCGCGGTCGACAGCTATGGTCCCGTGACCGACAATGCACAATCGGTGTTTGAATTGGCTCAAACGGAGCACATTCCGGGCATCAAGGAAGAAATCAAGCGAGACTTTGGTTTCGAGCCTGACTTCGAGCGTGGCAAGCACTACCTCGAAGCGAACGACTCGGCGGGCAACACCTTCAAGGCGACTGCCAAGCCCGTGTTGATTGGCACGGCCGTGGTGGGCGCCACGACGATGATCTTCTCGATCATCTTGATGTTGGAAAAAGATGGTCTACTCCAATTGAGCCTGACGGACGCCCCAGTGCTGCTTGGGTTCATCTGCGGCGGCTCCGTCATCTATTGGTTCTCGGGCGCGTCGATGCAGGCGGTGACCACGGGTGCTTACCGAGCCGTCGAGTTCATTAAGAAGAACATGAACTTGAATAAGAAAGAAGCCGACCTCAACGACTCGATCACGGTCGTGCGAATCTGCACTCAATATGCCCAGGCAGGGATGTGGAACATCTTCATCGCCCTCATGGCCATTACGTTGGCGTTCGCGTTCTTCGATCCTAACTTTTTTGTGGCTTATCTGGTCTCGATCGCCGTGTTCGGCCTATTCCAAGCGATCTACATGGCGAACGCGGGCGGTGCGTGGGACAACGCCAAGAAGTTGGTCGAGGTTGATCTGAAAGAGAAGAACACTCCGGTCCATGCCGCGACGGTGATCGGCGATACCGTGGGCGATCCTTTCAAGGACACCACTTCGGTTGCGTTGAATCCCATCATCAAGTTCTCAACGCTGTTTGGTCTGTTGGCGGTGGAAATCGCCGTCAAGATGAAACACGGCGAAGGGGCCGCCGATGCGGCTCACACGGACTACACGCCCATTATCGGCGTGGTCATGCTGGCCATCGCGTTCGTCTTCGTTTGGCGTTCGTTCTACTCGATGCGAATTCCTAAAGAAGATTAGTGCTTTGGCACGGCTATGAGATGACGCACGACGGACTAGAAGTCCGTCGTACTAAGTAGCCCGCTCACATCGTGAGCGGTTAGCCGCTTGGCCCGCGATCGCCCGTCGCCGTCAGTCAAGCCGCGTCGCCGGGCACGGACTGGAGCGACGGACTAGAAGTCCGTCGTACGAAGAGCGAAGGACTAGAGGTCCGTCGTACATTAGCGACCTTCTCACTGCTCAAGCGATCACTGCGGCGATCGCGTCGCACAACTGTTCCATATTCCCTTCGGTCATGCCTGCGACGTTGATGCGGCCGCCATTGACGACCACATAGATGCCGTGTTTCGAACGCAACTCGTCCACTTGCATGGGCGTCAGGCCGGAGAACGAGAACATGCCTCGTTGGCGGCTGATGAACGAGAAGTCCCGGCCTGGCGTTTTGATCTTCATGCTCTCGACGAACAGTCGTCGCATGCCGGCGATTCGCTGACGCATCTCCGCCACTTCGCCCTCCCATTGGGCTCGCAGCGCGGGGTCGCTCAGCACCGTGGTGACAACCGCGGCGCCGTGACAGGGTGGGTTGGAGTAGTTCACGCGAATGCAGACTTTGACGTGGCTGAGGGCGATGTCCGCGGCCGCGGCATCGGCGGCCACCACGGTCAGAGCGCCCACGCGTTCGTTGTACAGTCCGAAGTTCTTCGAGAACGAGCTGCAAACCAGGATTTCTTTGCCTGGGCGAGCCAGTTCGCGGAGGCCGGCGGCGTCTTCCGCGATCCCTTCGCCGAAGCCTTGGTAGGCGAAGTCGACCAACGGTAGCAAGCGACGCTCGTGCACGAGATCGGCGATTTGCCGCCATTGTTCGGGCGTTGGATCGATGCCCGTGGGGTTATGGCACCCTGCGTGCAGGCAGATGGCTTCGCCCGTGGGGATATTCTGAATCGCGTTCATCAAGGCGGCAAAGTCGAGTCCCTGACCCGCAGCGTCGATGTACGCGTACTGATCGACTTGTAGGCCCGCGGACGCGAAGACATTCAGGTGATTGTCCCAGGTCGGTTTGCTGAACCAGATGCGACCGACCGGCAGCTTTCGCTTGATGAAATCGGCGGCCACTCGCAGGGCGCCCGTGCCGCCCGGCGTATGGGCGGTAACCGCCCGATTGGACGTCACGATCTCGTGGGAGTCGCCGAAAAGCAGGCCGCGGACGAGCTTGCCGTAGGCGGGCGCTCCCTCGATCGGCAGATAGCCTTTATTGGTCTCTGTTTCGAGCAGGCGACGTTCCGCTTCCTTGACGCACCGCAGAATGGGCGTAGCGCCCGAAGAATCCTTGTAAACGCCGACGCTTAAGTTGACTTTCCGCGGATTGGAGTCCTTGCGGAAGGCCTCGTTGAGGCCGAGAATAGGGTCAGGCGGCGCCATCGAAAGAGCTTCGAACATGGGAGAAATCCAGGTGGGCGGAGGTGTCAATTTGATGTCTGACGCTTTACAGGTACGCGACGAATAATCATGCTAACTTCGCGGTCGCCTTCCAGGTAGGCCCCGCCATCCTTCCACTCGACCCCTACCCCACTTAGAAACCCATCATGGCTCGCAGGCGGACTGGCGTTTGGCTCATCGGGGCGAAAGGTGGCGTCGCCACCACCGTAATCGTTGGACTTATTGCGCTCCGGAAGGGGCTGGCTGGCGACCAAGGACTCGTCACCCAGTTGCCCCTCTTCGCGGACTTGGACCTCGCGGACTGGAAAGATCTGGTGATCGGCGGTCACGAGATCCGTTCGGTCACCCTGCATGACGAAGCTTTGAAGCTGCATCGCGAGAGTCATGCGCTGGACGACCAGCTCATTGCCCGCTGCAAAGCGGACCTCGATCGCATCGATCGCAACATCGTCCCCGGCACGCTGCTCAATGTGGGACCGACCATCGAGAAGTTCGCCGACGAGTCGCTGCGAAAGCGAGTGGAAACGCCCCGCGAGACGATCGCTCGCTTGCAAGACGACCTTCGCCATTTCCAGAAGGCGAACCAACTGGACAACGTGGTCGTCATCAACGTGTCGTCGACCGAACCGCCCATGGATGACCCCCTTCCCGCTCGCTGGAAAGAACTGGAAAAGCTGCTCGATAAACCGGCTCGCAAATGTCCTTTGCCCGCCAGTTCGATCTATGCGATCGCGGCGCTCGACCTGGGCTTGCCCTTCGTGAACTTCACCCCCTCGCTCGGTTCATCGCCGCCAGCGATCTGCGAACTGGCGATCGAGCGCGGTACTTGCCATATGGGACATGACGGCAAGACCGGCGAGACGCTGATGAAGAGCACCTTGGCGCCGATGTTTGCTCTACGCAACCTGCAAGTGATGAGTTGGGTTGGGCACAACATCTTCGGCAACATGGATGGCAAAGTCTTGGACGACCCGGCCAACAAGAAGACCAAGGTGCGTAGCAAAGATCGGCTGCTGCATCAAATCTTGGGTTACAGCCCGCAGACGCTGGTCAGCATCGAGTACATCGAGAGTTTGGGGGATTGGAAGACGGCTTGGGACCACATCCACTTCCGCGGCTTCTTGAATACGCCGATGGTGTTGACCTTCACCTGGCAAGGATGTGATTCGCTGCTGGCCGCTCCGCTGGTCATTGACTTGGCTCGGCTTGCCGAGTTCGCTCAGCGTCAAGGCGAGCGGGGCCTGCTGATATTTCTGTCGAGCTTCTTCAAGAGCCCGCACGGCACGACCGAACACAATTTCGTGCGCCAATTCCAGGACCTCGAACAATGGGTCGCACGCATGAAGGGTGGAGTCGCGGGCGAAGAGGCATGATCGACGCGTCTCGAATGCCAACAGACAGTTTTAGGTTCGCCGGGTTCACGAGTGTCAAACGCGGAATTCGGTTGAACATGGAGTTGTCCAATTAAAGGGATTCCATGAATCGCACGCAGTAAATCGGTGGTAAATGCTCGGAGACCGTGAGCCAGGTATCGCCCTGGTCTTCGGAGACCCAGAGCGAGCCGGTGGTGCTGCCGAAGGCGAGTCGATTCCCTGAGGCGTCGACATCCATGCCGTGGCGGAAAGTTATGTCATAGGCGTGTTCTTGGGGCAGGCCGTTTCGCAAGACTTCGTACGATTCACCACCGTCGCGCGTACGGGCCACGCAAACTTTGCCATCGGGCGGCAGACGATGCTCATCTTTCACCCCAGGGACAAACCAAGCGGTGAGTGGATCCGTGGGGTGAGCCGCCACGGCGAAACCAAACGACGTCGGTGAGATGGCCTTGAGGTGCGAGATATCGGTCCAGAGTTCCGCGGCATTCGTCGAGCGGAAAATGCCGTTGTGATGTTGAGCCCAAAGTGTGTCGGGAACGGCTTGGCAGCGTGCCAAGCGATGGACGTCCTGAATAACGGGATTGTGTTTGTGTTCGGGGGGAGCGTATTCCGCCCAGATTCCCTCGGCTCGACAATCCCAAGATTTACCTCCGTCCGCAGTGACCCAAACACCTCCGCAAGACACGCCGCAGATGATGCGTTTCGAGTCGCGTGGGTCGACGAGGATCGAGTGCAGCCCAGGCAGGTCGGCGCCGCCGCCCATCCACTGCTTGCGACGCGGCTCGTACCACAGGGGTTCGTTGATTCTCCAAGTCGCGCCGAAGTCATCGGACCGGAAGAGTCCACCGGGAAGCGTGCCGCACCACAGTGTGCCGGGCTCGTCCGGGCCGCCGGCTTCCAGAGCCCAGATGCGGTCGAGTTTCCATTCGAGCGTGCGACCCCACATGTCCTTTTCGACCTCGCCCTCGGGCGGGGAAGGATAAGTAGGGACTCCGATCTCCTGCCAAGTCGCCCCGAGATCACTCGACCGATGCATCTTGGCGCCGAAATGGCCCAGCGATAGGGCGGCGTAGAGACTACCGTCTCGTGGGTCTGGCAAGACCATGATGACATGTTCCGCCAGGAACGAAGTCCGAGTGATCCGCCACGGAGATGTCGGTCCCCCGGTGCGCTCAATCAGGAACAGACCTTTACGAGTCGCTGCCAGAATACGCGGGGGCATGACAAATTCTCTCAGCCGCCCGACAACGCCTGCATCACATACACGGTGTCGCTGGGCGTGAGGGGATGGCTGAGTTTTACTCGATCCGCCACGATTTCGCCATTCACATACACAATCATGTGTTTGCGAACGGCGCCGTGGTCGTCCAGCACATACGCCCGAGCTCGCGGATTGCCGGCGAAGACATGATCGAGCGCTTGACGCACCGTGTCGCCAGGCACGTCGCTCGTCGGACATTCGACGTGCTTTTGGATGTTCTGAGTGAAGACAACGCGAGGCATGCGAGGACTCGGAGAGACTTACAGCAGAGTTAGCGGCCGCGAAGCAAATCGAGCATGCTGGTTTCGCCGCGCACGATAACCGTGTCGTTTTCATCGAGTCCCGGCGCCACTCGACCCGCTCGATTGCGGAACAAATCGTCAACGCACTCGCTGCCCGAGCAGCGTTGCAAGAAGCGGTAATGGCCGTCTTCGTACAACACGTTCTGGCCTCGACGGCCGTGGTTGTCGCTTTGCTGGTCGGTCTCGAGTTGGCTTGGTGCGTCGGATGCGATCGCGAAGAAAGGACGTTGTCGATTGACGACGCCACGATACTGGTCGCCCTGAATCCAGCCGACGTTATAGCCAAACCCGCCGCTGGCGCTAGACTTGAGCTCGGTCCATGACTCGCCCTGAGCCGTGTCGATGTCAGCCAGTTTGGGGATGCTCCACTGAGGATGGCGGCTGACGACATCGGACGCAGGGCAACTGAGGTTCGTGGAGTCGGCGAGGAAGCCGCCATCCTTCAGCAAGGGGACAAAAATCCCCGCGAACGCTCGATTTCCCTCCGTCGGTATGCGCGGGAAACTCCCGCTGTTCACCTCCGCGTAGCTGGCTAAGGCGAATCCTAATTGTCGCAGGTTGTTCTGACACGCTTGCCTTTGAGCATCGAAGCGGCTGTGGGCGAGCGCGGGCAGGAAGAGAAAAGCCGCGGCCAGGGCAATTCCGCCTGCGACAAAGAAGTCCGGGAACGACCAGTCTCTGAACGCTTCGCCTTCGCGGCTGGAGACCGGGGCCAAGCGTGGTCTAGGCTGACTTGATTCGTCCGTCCCCGCGGACGGGTACACCATCTGCGAGGCGTGGGCCGACGGCGGATCGAATGCATCGGCGACGGCGTCGCCGGTCGATTCGTCGTCCAGTTGCATGGCGAGCCAGCGGCAGGTGTTGGCGGCGAGCCCCGGAGGTGGGTGGTGCAGTTCTCGATCGAACTCAAGTTCGGCGAGGTGCGCTGCAAGCGACTCAAGTTCTGCGTTGAGTCGCGGGGTTTGCTGGAGGGCCTGATGAACTTGCTCGGCTTCCTCGGGTTCCAAGGCGTCGAGCAGGTAACCGAGCAGGTTTTCGCGAACGGATTCGCTCATGGTTTCATTCGGATGGGTTTTGCTTCAGGAATTCGTTCAGTTTAAGGAGCGCCGAATGGAGACGGCTCTTCACCGTTCCCACGGGCACGCCGACCGCCTGGGCCGCATCGCTGTACTTCAGTCCTTGGTAGTAGACCAAGTGCACCACAGCTCGTAACGACTCAGGCAATCTCTCCACCGCCTGTCGGACTAACGCTTGCCGTTCGTCGCGGGCGACATTGGCCGACGGGTCGGGAGCGGAACTTACCAGCAGGTCGACCAATTTGCCGACCTCGGCTTCTTCCCCTCCGTGCCGCTGGTCAAGGCTGACCAACCGGTGCCGTCGATTTCGGCGCTGGGCATCGATCGCCTGATTCGTGGCGACCGCATACAGCCAGGGTCGAAATTTACGTCCCGCTTCGAACTGCTCCCGCTTCAGGAAGATCTGGAGGAACGTTCCTTGGAAGGTGTCGGCCGCCAGCTCCTGGTCGCCCAAATAGCGACGCAGGTAGCTGAACAGCTCGCGTTCGTAGCGGTGCACCAGTGTCTCGAACACGCTCCGATCGCCGGTGTCCCGGAACCGGAGGAAGAGTTCCTCGTCGGTGCCAGGCGCGGGTTCCGGAAGGGTCGAAGCCGTTGTCATTTCGAGTGTGGCGTACATTTATCTACGATCCGTCGGGCCAAGGGTTCGACAGGAGAACAAAAACCTGACGCATTTTCCCCGCTCGGTCCGTACGCTCGCCGCGTCATCGTAACACAATGAGGCGGAGCGACGACCCCGAATTTATCCTTGGGGAATTTGGGCGAATGAAGAAGAGTTGGTGAATCCTGCAAGGCCGGAACGGCCAAATTGACAGTTGGATTCGCTCCCCCTACACTCACGGTTCACTCATATCGCAAACGCCGTGCCACAGGCTGAATCGTGAACCGTTCGCGCTACCGCTGGGCCGCTCCAGGCGATGTCAACGCCTTTTTTGGCTTGATGTTAGATAACATCGCCGGCCTGTTGATGATGGTCGGGCTGCTGCATGCCGTCTTTGAATTTCCTACAAAATTTGCGCTCCGCCACATGGTCCCAGGCACCGCCATGGGGGTTTTGGTCGGGGATCTGCTCTTTTTCCTCCTGGCTTTACGAGTAGCCCGAGTTTCGGGGCGCAACAACGTTACCGCCATGCCTTTGGGGTTGGATACTCCTAGTACGTTCGGCATGGTGCTGTTTGTTCTAGGTCCGGCCTTTCTTAAAGCCAAAACTACCTTGGGCATGTCCGAATACGCAGCCGCCACGTACGCTTGGCACATCGGAATCTGCTCGATCTTGATCAGCGGGCTCTTCAAACTGGGCTGTTCGTTCGCCGCCCACCATGTGCGTACTTTGATCCCGCGAGCGGGCTTGCTGGGGTCGCTGGCCGCCATCGCCCTGGTGCTGATCAGTTTCCTCCCCCTGCTCGAGATCCTCCACTCGCCTGTCGTCGGACTGATGGCACTCGCCGTCATTCTGACCACACTCATCGCCCGCGTCCCACTTCCCTTGCGACTGCCGGGCGCTTTGGGAGCGCTGCTGATCGGCGGCGGCATGCACTACCTGCTTGTCTGGACCGGGTGGACGCATGGCGAGGCAAGCGGCGGGCTTAACCCCGCCGAGGCGTTGTTTCCCACCGAGTGGCTTACGGTGTTTCGCTTCGAGTGGCTGCGAGCCTTACGCGACTCGTTTGAGTACCTGCCCATCGTGCTGCCTTTTGCGTTGGCGACCGTTGTCGGCGGCATTGATTGCACGGAGAGTGCGGCGGCGGCGGGCGACGAGTTTGATACTGGCATGGTCGTCGGCGTCGAGGCGGTGGCGACGATCGTGGCAGCCCTCTGCGGCGGAGTGATTCAATCGGTGCCGTTTATTGGTCATCCCGCCTACAAGGCCATGGGAGGCCGAGCCGCCTACACGTTGGCCACGGCGCTCTTCGTGGGGCTGGCGGGAATCGTTGGGTACTTCGGCTATTTGTACGTCATCATTCCCAAGCCGGCGGTGTTCCCCATTCTGGTCTTCATCGGGCTCGAGATTACCGCACAGAGTTTTCATGCCACTCCCCGTCGTCACTTCTCGGCCGTCGCACTGGCGTGCGTTCCCGCGCTCGCCTCGCTCGCCTTGATCTATGTCGAGAAGATGCAGGGGGCGCTCGCGCCGCCGGGTTCGACAGCCCTTCTGCCGCCCAGTTTGCAGGCGGAAATCGATACTTTACGAGTGGTCGCGAACGGTTTTGTGCTGACCAGTCTCCTGTGGGCCTCGATCCTGGCCGCCCTCATTGATCGACAACTGCTGCGAGCCTCCGTCTTCAGCGCCGTCGCAGCCGCGGCGACGCTCGTCGGACTCATCCACTCGCCGCTTCCCGGCAACCCGGCCTTTTTTCCTTGGCAGATCCCCGAGGCTGCTCGAGCAACGACCTTTGCGTTTGCCATTGGCTATATGGCCATGGCCTTGCTGTGGGTAGGTTGGTCCGCGTATTTGCGATGGCTCGGCGACGAAACGCCGCCGCCGAGTCACGATGCTCACGCAGAAGGAGCCGATGCATGAGTTTGCCGCGCGTGCTGGAAGTCGAGTACATGGATACGGCGACGGAAGCGGTCGAGTATGATTCGATGGACCACTCGCACGTGAACCGCATTTTTGTCGACGATTTGCTCGCCTGCGACAATCCGCCCACGGAAATTCTGGATCTCGGCACGGGCACGGCCAGGATTCCCATCGAACTCTGCCGGAGGTTGGAAGATTGTCGAGTGATGGCGGTTGACGCCGCCAGTCACATGCTGGAACTCGCCCACTACAACATCGAGATGGCGGGGTTGGGCGAACGCATCCAGTTGGCTCGCGCCGATGCCAAACGACTCCCCTACCCCGATGGGATGTTCTCCGCCGTCGTCTCGAACAGCATCGTGCACCATATTCCGGAACCGCTGGAGGTTTTGCGGGAGGCGGTGCGGGTGACCGCCAGCGGCGGGCTCCTTTTCTTTCGCGACCTCCTACGGCCTGCCGACGCCAGCGAACTCGCTGCGTTGGTTTCACGCTACGCGGGAAACGAGTCGGAGTCGGCTCAACGCCTGTTCGCCGATTCCCTCCATGCAGCTCTCACTCTCGAGGAAGTGCGCGACATGGTGGAGTCGCTGGGGTTTTCTCGCGAGTCGGTGCGAGCCACCAGCGATCGGCATTGGACGTTTCAGGCCAATAAGTCCTAGGACTGGAGCGAGTACTGGGAACATCGATTTCCGCTGATCGTTATTTGCCGTCCCCAGCGCCCACTCTGGATTGCCGATCCACCGACCCGCCCTACGGTGTTTCGTCAATTTGTGCTAGAAGAAACGGTTTCTCGACCGGTGTCCCCTTTCAACTGAATCGCCATGCCTAAGGACTTTCTTGCGGGAGCCAAATCGTCGTACGACGTGGTTGTGATTGGCAGCGGGTTGGCGGGGCTAACCACCGCCAACATCCTGGGCCGCGCCGGTTACTCGGTGCTACTCGTCGAACAGCATTACAAGCTGGGGGGCATGGCGACTTGGTTCAAACGTCCAGGAGGACACATTTTTGACGTGTCGCTCCACGGTTTCCCGGCCGGCATGATCAAGAGTTGCCGACGATACTGGTCGGAAGAAATCGCCGACTCGATCGTGCCTCTGCAACGCATCCGTTTCGACAACCCGATGTTCTCGCTGACCACGACTTATAACCGCGAGGACTTCACGCGGTTGTTGGTCGAGCGATTTCAGATCGCTCCTGAGACGGTTAAGGCGTTCTTCGACACCGCTCGGGGGATGAACTTCTACGACGATCAATCGTTGACGACGGGGCAGTTGTTCGAAAAGTTCTTTCCAGGACGCGAGGATATCGTCCGCTTGCTCATGGAGCCGATTGTTTACGCGAACGGCTCGACGCTGGAAGACCCCGCCATCACCTATGGCATTGTCTTTTCGAACTTCATGTCCAAAGGCGTCTATACGTTCGAGGGAGGAACGGATCGTCTGATCGAATTGATGCGGGAGGAACTGGTTCGCAACGGCGTCGATGTGCGAATCAAGGGAGACGCGCAGCAGATCCACGTGGAACAGGGAAAGGTCGCCGGGGTCACGGTGAACGGTCGTCGCATTGGTTGTCGCGCTGTGGTGTCGAACGCGAATCTGCGACTGACCATCGAGGGACTGGTTGGGGTCGAGCATTTCGATCGGTCGTTCGTGGACGAGACTCGCGCCGTCCGCTTGAACAACTCGAGCACTCAGGTTTACATCGCGCTCAAGCCCGATGAACGAGTGGATGAAAGCACGGGGGACTTGCTGTTTAGTTCCACCGCCGAGCATTTCCGGACCGATCTGCTGCTGAATCGCAACATCACCAGTCGCACCTACTCGTTCTATTACCCGCACACGCGACCGCAGGGACGCCCTCGCTGTCTCATTGTGTCCAGTACGAACGCTCACTATCGCGATTGGGCCGACTTGGGGCCGGAAGAATACGAGGCGAGCAAACAAGATCTGATCGAACGGACGCTCGACCATCTCGAGCGATACGTGCCGAACGTGCGCGAGCGGATCGATCTGGTCGATGCTTCAACCCCCAAGACGTTCGAACACTACACTCGCCATGCTTTCGGGGCGAGTTTCGGGACGAAATTCGAAGGGCTCGCGGTCAGTCGCAAGCTGCCCGAGCAAGTGCGCGGGTTGTACCACGCAGGCAGCGTCGGCATTATCATGTCGGGCTGGTTAGGGGCGATCAACTACGGTGTCATCGTCGCCAATGACGTCGATTCGCTCCTGCTGAAAATGCCCGTGTAAGGTTCCAGCCCGAGTGGAGAACGTCTCGGCGCGAAGCTGTTTCCTGTATCTGAAGTGATGAGTGACACCGTATGACTAGCGAGTCCCAATCGTCCGCGGCTTCTTCGATCCCTTCCTCCGGAACGCCTCTCGATCCAGCGATCCTGGCCGCTATCCCTCATCGGCCCCCCATGCTGTTGGTCGACGAAGTGGTGACTCAAACCGCGGACCACATCGTCTGTCGGAAGACGTTTCGACCGGACGAGTATTTCTGTCAGGGGCATTATCCTGGGAATCCAATTATCCCAGGCGTGATTTTGTGCGAGACCGCTTTGCAAACCGGCGCCATTCTGCTGTCTCGTCAGACCATCGAGTCGGGAGGTGTGCCCGTGGCCACTCGGTTAAACGACGTGAAGTTCAAGCGAATCGTACGCCCCGGCGAGACGATCCAGATCGAAGTGAGTCTCACGGACCGGCTGGCGGACGCTTACTTCATGACCGGTAAAATCACGGTCGAGGGCAAGCTTGCCGCCAGACTCGATTTCGCCTGCTCGGTGGTCAAGCCGGAGTGACGGGATGTTGCACTTGGTGGAAGCGTTGAATTTTCGATGTCTAAGATACGTGTCGCAACGTATGGACCGCTTCCACGTACTGGTTGGTCCAAATGCGAGCGGCAAGACAACGTTTCTCGATGTGATCGCGTTCATGTCGGGCCTCGTCAAAGACGGCCTGCCGACTACGGTTGGCAGAATGTCTCCCACGTTCGACGACCTGTTGTTTCGTCACGAGGGTAAGGGGTTTGAGTTAGCGATTGAAGTTAAGCTCCCCGAGACGCTGAAACGAGACGCCGCGACTGATGTACATGACGTATTAAGGTATGAGGTCGCGATTGAACTCGATTCTCCCGATTCTCAGATGCGAATCGCGGAGGAGTCTTTGTTGGTTCGACAAGCCGAGGTTGTTGATTTGAGACAGCCGCAGCTATTTCCTGAGTCGCGACTGATCCCAACTACTCTGCTCCAAGGGAATTCACAGAAACTCAAGAAGCAAACGATACTCCGGCGAACTGAGAAAGGACGAGCCAACTACTACCCTGAACCTAACCGAAAAGGTTGGAAGCCCAAATGGGATCTCGCTGCTGGCTCTTCGGCATTGGCAAATCTGCCCGAGGACCACGAGAAGTTCCCAAGTGCAACTTGGTTCAAGCGATTCTTGCTTGAGGGTATTGAGAAGATTCAATTGGATAGCGTGGCGATCCAAAAGGCCAGTCCGCCTGGACAGGGGACTCGCTTTAAGCGTGACGGCTCCAATTTGCCGTGGGTAGTTCATAATTTCCGCCAAAAGAACCCTCAAAGGTTCAAAGCTTGGTTGGATCATCTTCAGACCGCCCTCCGCGATCTCGAGGACGTTGTGTCCGTCGACCGCGAGGATGATCGGCATCGCTATCTGAAGCTAGAGTATAAGGGCGGGCTTGAAGTTCCCTCGTGGATGGCGTCGGACGGCACACTCCGGCTGCTCGCTCTTACCTTGCCTGCGTACTTGGATGATTTGACCGGCGTCCTTCTGATCGAGGAGCCCGAGAACGGAATTCATCCACGTGCGGTGGAGACCATGATCGAGTCACTTAGAGACGTCGATAACGCGCAGATTCTGGTTGCCACTCACTCACCAGTGGTCTTGAGTAACGTGCAGCCGAGCGAAGTGCTTTGCTTTGCTAAGGATCCTGAGGGCGCTACCGACATCGTGCGAGGATCTGAACATCCAGCGTTAGTTGATTGGCAGCGTGACATCAGTCTCGGTACTCTATTTGCCGCCGGTGTGCTCAACTAAAGGAGTATCGCAAGATGTTGCAGGATCTTGTGATACTCGCTGCCGATAATCAGATGCAGCAAACGCTCGAAGGATTACTCGAGCGGCATGCCGCGTTGGGAATTCGTCGAATTACGTCACGAGTCTTTGTGCATCCCAACAAAGATGCCGGTTGTCGTCTTGAGTGCGCGGCATTTTTGCGCAGCTTTCTTCAGCAATATCAGCGGGCAATCGTCGTTTTTGATCACGAGGGCTCAGGTGCTGATGGCGAGTCCGCGACAGCACTTGAAGAGTCTATCGAGCACGCTTTATTTCGTAACGGCTGGGGAGACCGTTGCCGAGTCATCACGATTGAACCGGAACTTGAGATCTGGATTTGGGGTCGCTCGGGCCAAACTCCAGCGATCCTAGGGTGGACGGGTAGTGATACAGATCTCAAGGATTGGCTTATTAAACTCGGGTTTGCCTTTGATGAGCTTGGTAAACCGGTGCGTCCCAAAGAGGCGCTGCTCGCGGTTCTGAAAAAATCCAAAACGAAACACGAAGCATCACTTTACCGGAAACTCGCAACGAAGGTCGGCTTTCAGCACTGCAAGGATCGAGCCTTCACGAGACTGCGTGGGGCGTTAACGGACTGGTTTGGAAACGAGCCCAAGGGCTAGCCGTCCGTCGTACGGGGTGGTTTCCTTTGTCCGACGGACTTCCAGTCCGTCGTACAGCTGAAGGCCAATCGCTAGTCGATTGTGGCTGCCTTGGGGTATGAGCCCAGAATTTCGAGTCGTACGGATTTGCGACGCAGGGCTTCCAAGGAGCGTCGCGGGCCGGCATCCGATTGATGGCCTTCGAATTCCACGAAGAACAGATACTCGTTCGGAGTGCTCGGCGACGGAAACGATTCGATCCAGGTAAGGTTGAGTCGTCCCTTCTTGAAGGTGAGCATGGCGTCGGCGAGCGCGCCGGGGCGGTGAGGGAGTTCAAACATCACGGCCGTCTTGTCGCGACCCGTGCGTCGCGGCGGCTCGCCGCCGCCTATGACCGCAAAGCGAGTGACATTGTTTCCCTTGTCCTCGATGTTCGCCGCGACGATGTTCAGTCCGTAATGCATGGCGGCGGGAAGACTGGCAACCGCGGCGGCGCCCGGTTTGTCGGCGGCCAGTTGAGCGGCTGCTGCCGTGCTGGTCATCTCGACGAGTCGAGCTCCTGGGAGTTGTTTAGCGAGCCAGTCGCGGCATTGCGAAAGCGCCTGTGGCTTGCTGTAGACTTCGACGATCTCGTGCCGCGGGCACTTGGCCAGCAGGTTGTGGTGAATGCGCAGAGGCACCTCGCCGCAAATGCGGACCGGCAGCCGCGCGAAGGTCTCCAGCGTGTCGGCGACTCGACCATCCGTCGAGTTCTCCAGCGGTACTATGCCAAAGTCGACGTGGCCTCGATTCAATTCGAAAAAAACGGACGAGATGGTCGCTACCGGAGCGAACTCAACCGACGATCCGAATCGCTCAATCGCCGCTTGATGGCTATAGCTGTAAGGAGGTCCTAGGTAGGCGACCTTCAGCGGCTTCACCAATCCGCGGCAGCCGCCCAAGAGTTCCCGCATCAGTGCTCGGACCGAGTCGGCAGTCAGCGGTCCCTTGGACGAATCCACGGCGGCCGTCAACTGACTTTGTTCGGTGATCGGATCAAACGTCGACCGGCCTTGTTCCTTCAACAAGTTCGCCGCCTGCGAGGCCGCTCGAGCTCGCTCGTTGGCAAGCTGCACAAGTTCTCGGTCGAGCCGTTCAATGCGTCGCTGGATTTCGGCCGCGGAGGCGCCGCTGCTCGCTTTTGCTTTCGTCTTGGCCATGTTGAGTAAACCGCCTCTTCAGTAGTTTCGTCGGAGGTAAGTTCGCTATGGTAGGAAGCGAATTCAAGGTGTCAACGTGCTTGCCATTGATCGTCGGGTTCCATGACAGATCGAGCCGCTGGACTGGTCAGCCAGCTCTTGGCCGCTTCATTCCGCGTCAAATAGGCGTCCCAGAAGGCCGTCGTCAGCGCGATGATCACTTTGCGATGATTGGGATTCCGTTTCATTCGCTCGCCAGGAAGCGGACGCTCTGTAAAGACCGAGTGTTCGGCCTTGTCGAGCACCAATTCGAATTTGTCTCCCTGGGGAAGAGCCGGGAAGACTTGCCGGCGAGTTTCCACGGTTTGGCCGCCGATGGGCGAGCCGTCATGCGTGCCGGTCATCACCAGCCAGGGGATTTTCACGTCTCCAAATGCCCGTTCGGTTGAGCCTATCAATGGCGCGCCGGGACTCATCACCACGGCCGCCTTAATCCGTGAGTCCAGGAATTTCTGGCCGACGATGGGGAGTTGCTGACCGCTGAGTCCTTGAGTGGTTTGAGCGCCGAAGGAGTGGCCCGACATTCCCACGGATTCCGCGTCGAGCTGGCCGTGAAACGCATGAGTTGAGTCGCGACTCCAAGTGTTGAGCTGATTGAGGACGACGGGGACATCTCCCAGGCGAAGTTCCAGATTCTTGGCCGAAGCGGCTTCCTTCATGGCGCCGAGTCGCTTGGCGAAAGGAATGTCTTTCCAGACTCCTTCATCACTTCCGGGATGCTGGACATAGACGACAAAATACCCGCGACTCGCCCAATGCTGCCCCAAGAAATTCGATCCCTCGCGCGAGCCTCCCAGGCCATGGCTGAAGACCACCACGGGCGGTCGACTCGAAGTCTCAGTCTTCGCGGGTGCATAAACACGAATGGGAATGGTGCGTTCTCGGCGACTATCGACCACATCGAGATCGACGGCGGAAGGCGGTTCGACGCCGGGCTTCACCGCGAGCGGATCGTACTCGGCCGCCCCGACACTCCCCACGGCGCACAGAGTCGCAATGCCAATTAAGTGTCGCATTTCAGGTTCCTCGGAATCGTTGGTCGGCTGGGGTGTGCTCATGCTGGGATTCTATCGAGTCGACCCGTGGTCGTGTCCCAGCCACTTGCATTCCCCGAGCGATTAGGGATCATCAAGAGCCGTTTTGGTGCTGACTGCCATCCGCTCACCCACTGAGTGTGCCCGCTATGTCCCCCACATCGACTTCGCGCCGTCAGTTTCTGCAAACCACATCGGCCATCGCTGGTGCGATTCCTCTCGCCTACGTCTCCCTCGCTCAAGTGGCGCTCGCCGCCGCGGCCGATTCGCCTCGAGGGCCCCTGGTGGCCTACGTCGGGACATTCAGTTCGCCACTCCGCGACGTGCTGCCGACGCAGGTGGATTTGCCGCCTGGCAACGGGCGAGGCATCCATGTTCTGCATGTCGATCGCGCCACCGGGGCGACCAAGCCGGCTAGCACCTTCGAGCTGGGAACCAGTCCCAGTTGCCTCGCCGTCAACGCCGCCGGAACTCGTCTCTATTCGGCGAACGAAACAGATCGGGTGGGCGAGTCGCGGGAAGGAACGATCACGTCCTTTGCGATCGACCGCACGGATGGTTCGCTCAAGCCGCTGAACACGGTTCGCTCGGGTGGCGCTGGTCCGACTTATGTAAGCCTGCATCCCTCGGAACGCTTCCTGCTGGTTGCGAATTACTTCGGCGGGTCGGTGGCGGTGTTGCCGATCTTGGAAGACGGGCGACTCGGGGAAGCGACTGATGTCCAGAACGATATGGGGAAGGTCGGACCCACCAAGGCAACCAATGCTCCTCCCGGTAGTTTTGCGATTAGTGGTCACGATCGCACTCATGCCCACATGATTCAAGCCGACCCCGCGGGCAAGTTCGTGCTGCATGTCGATCTGGGGCTCGACAAGATCTTCGTCTGGAAGTTCGACGCCGCGCGCGGCAAGCTTCTGCCCAATGACCCGCCCGCGGTCTCGTTACCGCCTGGGGATGGGCCTCGACACTTTCACTTCCATCCCAATGGTCGCTGGTTCTATTCTATTCAAGAAGAGGGCTCGACCCTCGTATTGTTCGACTACGACGCGGCGACGGGAAAGCTCAAGGAACGACAGACCATCTCCACGCTTCCTCCCGGCTACGCCGGCAGCAACTTCTGCTCGGAGATTCTCGTCTCGGCCGATGGCAAGTTTGTCTATGCGGGCAACCGGCTGCATGACAGTATCGGCATCTTCGCGGTTGGTGAAACGGGCGAGTTGTCGTACGTGGGCGAGGAGTGGACTCGGGGCGACTACCCTCGCAGCTTCACCTTTGATCCCACGGGCGATTGGTTGTTCTGCTGCAACCAACGAGCTGACAATGTGACGGTGTTCCGTGTGAATCGCCAGACGGGCGAACTCAAGTTTACGGGACATTACGCGCCGGTCGGCAACCCATCGATCGTCGTCTTTTTGGACTTGGACAAGATGCGAGTGCCCGGCGCTGGTTAGTCGGGCGCTGGTTAGTCGGGCGCTCGTTAGTCGGGCTGATTACGATTCAAACAGCACGCGGAACAAGTGATCGATAGCGGCCACTGTGGCTGCATCGAGGCTCAATTGGTCGCTGCCAAGGCCGCCGTTCAGGACTGCCATCTTGGCTCGACTGTTTACGCCTGTCAGCCGATCATTGCCGCCGCCCAAGAAAGCCGTGAAGAACCCGTCGATATCGACGGCATTTAGCGAAACGACATCGGCGCCTTCACCCGTGTTGATCGTCATTCCGGTGTGGATATCGGTGTTGGTAAAGTTCAGGGTGTCGATCCCCGACCCTGTGGTAACCACCACATTGCTTAAGTCCGAGTCCTCGACAGTCAGTGCGTTAGCGCCGTTGCCCAACAGCAAAGTCATCACTCTGGCGACCGACGAGCTATCAATTTCGACCGAATCGACTCCGCCTCCGCCGATCACCGACATGCCTGCTCTGACGCTCGCATTGATCAGGTCGACCGAATTGGCGCCTCCGCCCAGCACCGCCGAGAGAACGCCGTTGACCGCGATGTCTCGCAAGAGCACGCTATCGGCTTGCTCGCCGCCGACCACGGAAACGGCTCCACCTACCGCGCCGCGAGACGCCGTGGCGGACGCGTCGATGCCGATCGCGTTGAGTCCCGTCGAGAGAGACGATCCCAGGTTGGCGGTAATGGTTCGGCCGATCGTGCCCACGACGGCCAGCAGGTCATTCCCCGCGCCGCCCAGGAACGTCAGGTTTCCACCAAGAGAAAACGAGGTGACGCTGGTCGCGGCACTGATGCGACTTTGCAATGTGGTGACATTGGGCACGGCCAGCACGCTGCGCTGGTTCAAATCTCCCGCCAAGGTATCGATGGCGGCGGCGTTATTGCCGAGTGACAACGCGTCGTTGCCGCCGTTCATATTGGCGGAGATATGACTTACCGCGCGATTGGTCACAAAGTTGTTGGTCGATCCGTTCACGGTCGTGGTATTGTTGCCCGCGACCGCGTACTGCCCTCCCCCCAGACTGATGACCACGGCACTATTGTCCAGGTTGTCGCCCGTCAGCATCAAGGTGTCGCCCACGACCGCAGCCGTGATGTTGCCAGCGAGCACTTCGCGACGTTCGAGTGATTCGACAAGTAGCGGGCGGCGGGCGATTTTGCGTTCTCGAGGCTGGCGTGGCATACGAGTGATCCCAGGATGCGACTAGATGGATTGCAGCGATGGTAACGGCTGGCGGCGCAAGTATCTGCGTTTAGCTAATCTAACCCACGGGGTAACGCTGTCAACGAACGGGTAAAGGGTAAGGGTGCGCCTGGAGTGGGGGCCGGTAGAAACCCGCTACTCTTGATCCAGATCACTTACTTTTGGACCGGGGAGAGTGTTCAGCAACTTCGGCCGCCCAATCCTGGACGACAGTGCGCTGGGTCAAATAACGCATGACATGAGGGCGTCTAGCCAGCAGATGCGCCTGCGCTTCATCGGGAGTCATGCCGCGATGGGCAACTAGCCAGCAGAGGACCACGGTGGCGCTGCGTGCTCGTCCTGCTTTACAGTGTACATACACCGTTTGCCCGCGAGTGACGTGACTTTGGATGAACTCGACCGCCTTGCGGATATGGGCGAGCGTCGGGGGGTGGAAGTCGGTCGTGGGCACTCGAAGCTGTTCGATTCCATGCTCGCGATAAGCAGCCAACGGCCCTGGGTATTCCTCGCAGGTATTGACGACCGCACGCACTCCCTCTGCCGCCAGCCGCTCTACATCCGAGGTTAGGGGCATAGCCCCCAGAATGACATGATTGTCGACCCGATCCCACCAATGACGCACTCGCAAAACCCGGCCCAGCAAGTAGTTCCAGACGAAGGTGGGCCAGAACAGCAAGCGAGATATGGGGCGAGGAATAGGCACGGCAGACTCGACGTTGTTCGGCGAAAGGAGCGGCGAAGTCCTGGGAGCGGTCGCGGTGCCGCTCTCGCCCCATGAAACTACCATGGACGGAGTTGCGGCGAAACCAATTGCTTATGCGGCTGCTTACACATGGGTCTTCTTTTTTCTCGGAAATTGCCTGTAACCGGTAACCTAGGGGAGAAAACCGGTTAAAGAAAGGGTAAGGAGGGCCATGCCCCGTGACACCGAAGAGCCAATTCTGTCCTCATTGTGGGGCTCCCATGGCCGTCGACGCACCGAGTGGACTTTGTCCCCGCTGCGTTCTGGGACTCGGTTTCGCCGCCGTACGACCCGACGAACCGGCCGAGACGAAGGGCGAGCAACCCTTAGCGGCGGCTGCCTTTGGTCCCAACGCGGTGAACCCCGCATCGCCGTCGGGCGCCGGTGGCGGGGAGAGATCGCCCAGCGTTTGGGCGACGACCAGCGGGGCGGCTCGACGCAGCCCTCCGCCTGCTCCAGCCGAGCTGGCCGCTTTCTTCCCACAACTCGAAATCCTGGAGCTGATTGGCCAGGGAGGCATGGGGGCGGTTTACAAGGCTCGGCAACGAGGGCTCGATCGATTGGTCGCTCTGAAGATCTTGCCGCCCGCGACGGCGGAAGATCCCGCATTCGCCGAACGCTTTCATCGAGAAGCTCGCGCCCTGGCGCGACTGAACCATCCCCACATCGTCTCGGTCTTCGACTCCGGCCTCGCCGGTCCCTATTTCTACTTCGTGATGGAATACGTCGATGGGGTGAATCTGCGACAAGCCATGCAAGTCGCTCGGCTCGAGGCTCGGGAAACTCTCAACATCATTCCGCAGATCTGCGACGCACTGCAATACGCGCACGATGAAGGAGTCGTGCACCGAGACATCAAGCCGGAGAATATCCTGGTCGATCGCAAAGGGCGAGTAAAGGTCGCGGATTTTGGGTTGGCGAAGCTGCTGACGCACGAGCCGCTGGACGTCACTTTAACCGGCACGTTTCAAGTGGTTGGTACGCCGCGCTACATGGCGCCAGAACAACTGGGTGGCGCCCGAGATATCGACCATCGCGCCGACATCTATTCGCTGGGCGTCGTCTTCTACGAATTGTTGACCAACGAACTGCCGCTAGGACGCTTTCCGGTTCCATCGCAGAGGTCGGGCGTCAACGCGAAACTCGACGATATCGTTCTCCGCACTCTGGAACGAGAGCCCGCTCAGCGCTATCAGCGGGCCAGTGAACTGAAGGTCGATGTCGAGCAAGTTTCGGCCGTGCGAAACGTCTTGGAGGAAAACACGCCAAGCTATCGAAATTCATCTATCGCGGGCATTACTCCAGACGGGTACGACTACCGCAGCGACTCGCAATTGTTTGGCTGGCCGCTGGTGCATGTCGTGAAGGGGATTGATCCTCAAACGGGGCGTGAACGAGTGGCCAAGGGAATCATTGCTGTTGGTCCGACCGCTTATGGAGGTTTGGCGATTGGAGGAAGAGCGACCGGCATCTTGGCGATTGGGGGGATCGCTCATGGGTTGGTTGCGGTAGGTGGAGTAGCGCTCGGGGGATTCGCACTGGGCGGCGTGGCTCTTGGGCTGGGATTTGCCCTGGGGGGAGTTGCTGTTGGGTTGTTTGCGGTTGGCGGGGCCGCATTGGGCTTGAGCGCTGAAGGAGGAGCGGCAATCGGAATGCAACGCCCTAGTTTTCTGAGTTCCGCCCTGGGGTTTGGTGCGTCATCGCCCGGATTCGCACGGGCCGAGTTAGCGATGATGTCCTTGATTTTCATCATTCTCGGCGTAAGTACCGCAGTGTCGGTCTTGGCATACTTCTCCGGAAAGAAGCGACGCGAGCAACGACGCGCTGCAGGATGGCACTCGGGGCCCCAAGCAAATCGAGCGTTTCAGGCCGCCGAGCTCGGATGGACTCCACCCGCGGCGCCACCTGTCGCTACAGCGGTGCACCGCCAAGGAAACGCCTTTCCAGGATGGGGGTGGGTCTTGGTCTTCTCGCTGCTTTGTTGTCCTTGCGCCGTCCTTGTCCCTTTGGGTTTCCTTATGCCCGTGAGGATGGCGACCGTCGCGAATCCCGCGATGCATGGCGCAATGCAGCATCAACACACGGAATTGACATGGACCGATCAGGGGCCAAGAGTCGATGGACGCTTGCAGGAATTCTTGGGCTGGACGTCTCGCCACGCCAGCCTTGTGAACGGCGCGATCGACCGACATTGGCGAGAGTATTTGGAGATCGAGAAAAAGCTCAAGACAGCTCGCTATGATGAATTAGGTCACTATCAAGTTCACGTCGCCCCCATGCCGGGAGACCAATTGAGTAAATTGGAGCATCAGTTTTGGTCGGACTTGGATCAGCATCTCAACTCGACCCAACAGCAGCAAGCGCGAAACTACATCAAGACGACATCGCACTCGGAAGTCAATTCGCTCGTCCAACGGCCCGCGACGTCAGGAGTTTTCGGTTGGGGCCGAGCTGGCGTCGATATTGAAATCTGGCGAGTGGGACGATGGTATCACTATCGAGTTGAAACGCCAGCGAAAGAGGCCAAGCCGCAGAATGGAATCACTTTCACTCGTTCGGTAAGCTCGGGCAGTGGTCCGACACTGCCCAGAGAGCTGGCGCGATTTGCTCCGCCTGCCGAGCCGAGTGAATCGCGTGCCGAGCCGAGTGATTCAGGACAAGCTGAACCTCCGGCGAGCACGAATGAATAGCCGTTGCAGCGTTCTCAGAACCTAAACTGGCTAGAGCCGACCGCTCGATTCCAGTTATTGAGTCGGATCTTCTTGCCGTTGCTCAGGTTGATGGTGGTGTTTGGCGAGACGATGGTAAACGACACTTGAGAGTAGGAGAGGGCGTAAGCCTGGAGATTGATGGTGTCGGAGTAGAGAGCGAAGTCGGTGATGGTGTCGAGCGTTGCGAGGTCGCCCGAGAAGTAGTGAATGTCGCGGCCGTCGCCGCCGGTCAACGTATCGACGCCATCGCCTCCGTACAGGTGGTCGATGCCGGCGCCGCCATTCAGCGAGTCGTTGCCCGCGTCGCCGTAGAGGGTGTCGACTCCTCCGAACCCGAGCAGCGTGTCGTTCCCCTCGCCTCCCCGCAGCACGTCGACGCCGTTGGTGCCATAAAGGATGTCATCCCCGCCTCGTCCATCGATGTAGGGCACGCCCGACATGTTAAGCGAATAGGACGAGGTGATCTGGAAGGTAAAGACGTCGTTGCTTTCGGTGCCGAGAATTGGCTGGCCGTTGCCGATCCAGCCTTCCATGGCGTTGACGGCCGCGTTGAAACCAGCCATCACCACTGGCGCGGCGGCGTCGGCCAGGAAGGAGTCGGTGTTGTCGCCGCCATTCACGGAATCGTAGGCCGCCTCGTCGTAGCGCACGCGGACGATGTCATAGCCGGGGCCGCCGAGAATTGTGTCGACGTCGGGGCCGCCATCCAGTTGGTCGTCGTGCAGGCCGCCGTCAAGCGAATCGTTTCCGAGACCGCCACGGAGCCAATCAAAGCCCAGGTCTCCAATCAACGAGTCGTTGCCGGAACCGCCCTCGAGACGGTCGTCCATGGCGCCTCCCAGCAACGTGTCCTGCCCTGCTCCGCCCCATAGGCAGTCGGCGCCGTCGAGTCCGCTGATGTGGTCGTCGCCGTCGCCGCCGAAGATCAAGTCGGCGGCGCTCGTACCAGCCAAGGTGTCGGGACCGTCCGTCCCGGCTTGAATCTGCGATTCGTTGGTAATGTTGGCGAAGCAGGCCGCGACGCTAGCGACGATCGAGTCATCATGAGCGGCGAAGTCGGTCGACTCGAAATCGGTCGCCGCGAAGGGGCTTGAAGTGGCAACATCTAAGGCGAGGCTCTGGGCCGTGGGACTTGCCAGATAGGCTTTCAACGTGGTGATGTCGGCCGTGGTGAGATCGGCGATCTGTCGGGGCGTCAGAGCCAGCGTGAGATGATCGACCCCTCCCAGTCCGTTGATCGCGAGAGCCGTACCGACGCCATAGGGACCAAAGTGCGTGACCGGACCACCATCGGCGCTCCAGTCGACCGTGAACTCGGTGTTCGAGTAGACCACGGTAAAGCGGTCATTCCCCGGTCCCCCAGACAACTGAACGCCTCCCTCCAGGATATCGTTAACGGAGATCACAAACACTTGCTCGACGAAAAGCCCGCCGACGTCCGTCGAGCGAACTCGCACGGTGCGCGTGGACGCGGCTTCGAAGTCGAGCGAGCTGACGGCTTGGAGTTGTCCGCCGACGATCTGAAACAACGAGTTATCGGCATCCCCAGCACCGGTGACGAGCGAGTAGGAGAACGCATCGCCAGCGTCGGGATCGGAGGTGGAGAACGATCCCACGGATGCGTTCGCACCGGCGTTCTCATTGATCGCGGCGTTGCTGAGCGTGAGGGAGGTCGGCGCTTCGTTGACGTTCAGCACTGTGATCACGAACGATTGCTCGACGAAGAGTCCGCCCGCATCCGTCGAGCGAACTCGCACGGTGCGCGTGGGCGCGGCTTCGAAGTCGAGCGAGCCGACGGCCTGGAGTTGTCCCCCGACGATCTGAAACAACGAGTTATCGGCGTCTCCAGCGCTGGTGACGAGCGAGTAGGAGAACGCATCGCCAGCGTCGGGATCGGAGGTAGAGAATGCCCCCACGGGCGCGTTCGCGCCGGCGTTCTCGTTGATCGTGGCGTTGCTGAGCGTGAGGGAGGTCGGCGCTTCGTTGACGTTCTGCACTGTGATCACGAATGATCGCTCGTAGGAGAGCCCGCCCACGTCGGTCGAGTTGATTCGCACGGTGCGCGTGGGCGAAGCTTCGAAGTCGAGCGAGTCGGCGGTCCAGAGTTGATCGCCGGCGATGTAAAACAGCGAGTTGTCGTCGTCGCCAAGCCCGGGGACCAGGTTATAAGTGAACATCGGAAAGAAGGAGAAGTCAGGGTCTTCGGTCGAGAGGAAGCCGACGAATACGCACATTCCCGCGTTCTCGGGAATTATCGAGTTGTCGAGATGAATACTGAAGGGAGGTTCATTGGCGTCGGTGATGTTGACGCTTAGCCATTTCTCGAACGAAAGTCCCGTAGCATCGGTGGAGCGAATGAGCAACTGGCGTGACGCCGCCGATTCGTAGTCAAGCGGCGCGGCGATCTGTAGCTCATCGACCACGATGACGAAGTCCCCGATGTCGCCATCCGCCGCGATCAATTCGTAGGTGAAAGAGTCGCCGAGGTTAAGATCACTGGACTCGAGCAGTCCAATGGTTGTGCCAACGACGGCGTCTTCGTTAATGGTATTTTGGCTGAGTTGGATATCGGTCGGTGGAAACTCATCGTCGAGAATGCTGACGGTCTGCTGTACGTTTGTGCCTCCGCTATTGTCCGCGTCGCCGATCGCGATGCCGAAGGTAGGGTTGAGCAACGTGAGTTCAATCGTCTCCGTCGATTCGATGATCGAGTCATTCAGGATCGTCAGAGGAACGGAGATGGCGGAACTAGTGGTGCCATCGTAAGTGCCCGCGGGGATCACGACGCTCGCCGACAGTGTGAAGTCGCTTCCGTGGGTCGCGGAGCCGCCTGAAATCGAGACCAGGAGTTGCTGACTACCGATTACGTTTCCCTTGACGAGCAGTTTTGGGTAATCTTCGGCGACACTTTCCAGTGTGGATTGCGAAGGGGCGCTGAACTCGACGGTGGGCAGGTCGACCTTGGTTACTGAACGACGTACTACGGAGCTAAATCCCCCGCCCGAAATCTGAACGCCGTTGCCTGTGTTGCCGACGGCGACCGGGGTGAGTCGATCGGAAGTTGTGCCATCGCCAAGTTGTCCATAAGAGTTATCTCCCCACGCGCGAATGCTGCCCGACGATAGTCTGGCCAGCGAGTGATAGCGTCCCGCTTCAATGCTGGCGACGCCTGACAGTCCGCTGACGGTTGTCGGCGACACTCGAGGAGTCGTCGTCCCGTCTCCCAACTGACCGTTGTCGTTCAAACCCCAGGTTTTGACGGTTCCAGCCGTCAGCAGGGCCAGCGAATGGTTGCCGCCCGCTTGAACGTCGCTCACTCCTGTCAAAGAGGTTACAGAAACGGGAGTGGAACGCGTGGTCGTCGTCCCGTCGCCTAATTGACCGTAGTCGTTCAATCCCCAGGCTCGAACTGTTCCATCTCCACGAAGTGCGATGGTGTGAAACCAACCGCCTGCGATCCGGGTGACATTCGTGAGTCCCGAGACCGCGGCAGGGCTGGCGAGGTCGATGGTATGACCGACCCCGAGTTGCCCATAGAAGTTGTCCCCCCAGGCACGAACCGTGCCATCCGCAAGCAACGCCAGCGAATGTTCGAATCCTGCTTGGATTTGAGTAACGTTGGCGAGTCCCGAGACGGTGACAGGGGACGAACGGTTGGCGCTGGTGCCGTCTCCGAGTTGCAAGTTCGAATTGCTCCCCCAGCTCTTGACCGTGCCATCAGATAGCAGCGCCAAGGAGTGGAGTCGGCCCGCGGAAATGGCGACTGCGTTGGTAATCCCCACAACTTGCGTGGGAGTGTTCTTTGACGTGGTTGTTCCGTCGCCGAGTTGGCCCGAGCTGTTAATGCCCCACGACCAGACCGTCCCGTCCGCGCGCAGCGCCAACATGTGAAAGTCGCCCGCTGACACGGAGACGACATTGGACAACCCATTGACCGCGACCGGAGATGTTCGATTGAAGGTGGCGCCATCCCCCAATTGCCCCTGGTCGTTTCTACCCCAGGTTTCGACCTCTCCCCCCACCAAAAACTCGCGCACGTAATTGCCGCCTGGCACTCCGTTGTTTTCGCCATCGAGCGAGACGCCGCCGCTGCTGGTGATTAAGTCGCGGACGGTGAGGCGATAGGCGTCCTTGGGAAGACTGCTGAAGGATAAGCTCACCGCATTGGCCGCTACATACATGGGCGCCGCGAGAGAAATAACGATGTCGTCTAGCGTGCCGACAACGCCATCCGTGCCCGCTCGTTGCAGAGAATAAAACGGGGGCACATTTCCACCGTTAATCGGTTCACTGAAAGTCAGCGTTAATGAGGTTGTTCCTTCCGGCAATTGACCGGTAGGCAAAAACGAAGCGCCGGTAACTGTCGCCAGCAACTCCCTTCGTTCCAACGATTCGACTCGGAGCGATCGACGTCGGCGCGCAAGTTGGCGACGAGTGGCGACTTGAGTAGGTGAACGTGTGGGGCGACTCATGGTGAAACTCCTCGATGAAAGCGGGCGACGGAATGGGGGGACGTGACGCGCGGGAAGAATCCCCCAAGGAGTTAGGCACCAACGGTCGCGTCGATCGTACGCGTGGTGGTGAAAAAATACGGTTTTCCTGAAGTTGCATCTCTTAAATCGTCAGCGCACAATGCGTTCGGTTGGGTAGGGAGTAGGCGGGATGGATCAAGATTCGAAGAATGCGTCCAAGTTGACTGGGGCCGTGGGAGGTGATGCCGAGTGGCGACGCATGCTCGACGTGGCACGCGCCGGTTCCATCGCCGACTTGGGGCGTTTGCTCGGCCATGCTCGATCACAGCTCAGGCGGATCGCGGCCGAGATGACGCCGCGCGATCTGCAATCGCTGTTTGATGCTTCCGATCTCGTGCAGGAAACGCTGTACGAAGCACGCCAAGCGTTTTCCGAATTTCGCGGATCGACAGCGGCCGAGTGGCAGGCTTGGCTCACGCGAATCCTCGTTCACAATGTGCTCAACCAGTATCGGCGTCACCGCGGAACCCAGATGCGCGACCGGCGCCGCGAGATATCGTTGGACGAGGATGCCGCCTCTTGGCAGGAATTGGAAGATCCTGGTTCGACTCCAAGTAAAGCGGCCATGCGGCGCGAGGCCGTCGAGATTGTCCGCCACAACCTCGACAAACTTTCGGCCGATCATCGAGAGATTCTGCTGCTTCGTCATAAAGAAGGACTCTCGTTCCAGGAGATCGGCGAACGCATGGGACGGACCGCCGGCGCCGCTCGCATGCTCTGGCTGCGCGCCTTCGATCAACTCGCGCAGCAGTTGGATGGCTCGCCATGAGTCACGAACTTTCTTCTTCGGCAAACTCGTCGCACGACGACTTGGCGAGAAGGAATGCGGCTCGATCGCTGGCGGCGAACGAGGCGCTCCGGGACGTTTACCTCGAGGAGTTTCTCGCGGCCTGGATTGAGTGTGGCGAGCAAGCAGAAGTTGGAGCGGACGCGGCGGTTGATCCAGGAGAGGCCCTCGAGGGGCTGTCTTCCCTGCGCGACGAGTCGCTGGAGGTGGTGCGGCGAGCGGATCAGTGCGCGGCGCTGTTGGCATTGGCATGGCCGGCGAGTGGATCGGGAGAATCGAGCTCTCGATCGTCGCTTGGGACAGGCGTCCCCGAAGCTCGCGAACCAGCCAGTCGGCCTGCGAGCATGGTGGGAGCGGAACAGCCTCGCATGCTGGGGCGACTCGAGATTCGTCATCGACTAGGGAGCGGCGGCATGGGGCAAGTGTTTCTGGCCTACGATCCGCTGATTCGACGCGACGTGGCGGTGAAGATTCCGTTGCCGGGGCATTGGCAAAGTACGAAAGCTCGGGCTCGTTTTCTTCGCGAGGCGAGAGCCGCAGGGAAACTGCGTCACACGAACATCTTGCCAGTCTATGATTCGGGCGAGTCGGGCGAGGGGTGTTACATCGTATCTCAGTTCGTGCCCGGCCCGACGCTCGCAAGTTGGTTGAAGGAACGTTCGTCGCCCGTTCCCCCGAAGCTTGCCGCGCGGATCGTCGCCCAACTGGCCGACGCTATGGCTCATGCACACTTGCGCGGCGTGTTGCATCGAGATCTGAAGCCGAGCAACGTTCTCTTGATGCCTTCGGAGCATGCCGAGGACGAGTTTCCGTTCGAGCCCTTGGTGGCTGACTTTGGACTCGCCGCGGGCGATTTTCTGGACGAAGCTACCTTGTCGGCCGATGGGCAACTCCTCGGCACGGCGGTGTACATGTCGCCCGAGCAGGCGGCGGGTGAAAGTGATCGCATTGGTCCTCGCACCGATGTGTACGCACTCGGATTGATTCTCTACGAACTTCTGACGGATTCTCGGCCTTTTCAGCGCGACACCTTGCTGGCGACGCTCGAGGCGGCTCGTACGGAATCGCCCCTGTCGCCACGGCGGCTGCGCCCCGAGTTGGCTCGCGATCTCGAGTCGATATGTCTGTACGCCTTGCGAGCTGATCCAAGACGGCGATACGCGAGCGCGGCTGATTTTCGCGATGACTTGAATCGATTTTTGTCTGGCGAGCCCGTACGAGCGCGACGGCCTCGCGTTTGGGAACGGCTGACGTTGTGGTCTCGCCGAAATCCCACGGTCGCCTCACTGACGTTGGTTTTGGCTCTAGGCGTGCTGCTCGCTTTCGTGGGTGTGATCTGGCACGGACGCGAGTTGCAACAGGCGCTGGATGATTCGCGTTTATCCAGCCAACGTGCTGCGTTGGCCGAGCGGGTGGCGCGGCAGCGCAAGGTAGCGTTGGAGCAAGAAGTGTATGCCGTCGACATGGCGACGGCTCACCGCTTCTGGAAGGCTGGCGACACACGAGCTGCCGTCGACATGCTGCGTCGCCATTTACCCAATCCTTCCCTGGCGAGCGACATCCGCGGGCCCGCGGCGGTGACTTCTTCACTCGAATTAGACACCCGCGGTTGGGAATGGCATTACTTGTGGAGCAAATTGACGGCGATCACGCGAGATGCCTCGGCTCATCAAGGTGCTGGCTATTGGGTGCAATACGATTCCTCGGGGAAGAAGCTGCTTACCGCGGGAGCCGACGGCTTTGTGCGAGTGTTCGCCGTGGACGGTCTGACGAAGCTGACCGAACTGGCTACGGGTCAGGGTGAAGTGAACGGACTCGACTGGCATGAGCCGACAGGCCTGCTCGCGACGGCTGGCGATGACGGGTCGGTCCGCCTGTGGCGACTTGCATCGCGAGAACTGGTCAGAGCCATCGGCGCCCACGAGGGAAAAGCCTTTGCGGTGCTCTTTCTGGACGAGGGGCGTCGACTGGCCACCTGTGGCACTGACCGCTCGGTCAAAGTCTGGGAGACCTCCAGCGGTTTGCTGGAACGAGAGTTTGCCTGGCATGAGGCCGATGTCGAAGCGATCGATGTGACTCGGGATGGCGCCCGGCTGGCTTCGGCATCCAGCGATCAAAAGATACGCATCTGGAATTGGCGAAACTCGCGGACGCCCGTGGTCATTGATGGAGACGCTGGCCGATTGTCTTGCGTCGCATTCTCGCCGGATGGGGCATTGGTGGCGGCGGGAACTGTGAGGGGGGATCTCGGAGTTTGGGACGCTGCCACGGGACAGCGTCGCATGGCTCGAGAAGCGCTCGACGGCATTCAATCGTTGGCTTGGATGTCGGACGGCAAAACGGTGGTCGCTGCCACTCGCGGCGGCGTCATCTTGGAAAACGATCTCGACTTGCGGAGGCCGGAAATCGCCGGCGGATCGGCGGAACGAAAGTGGCAAGTGGATGGGAAGCGAATCTACCGAGTCGCGATGTCGCCCGAGGGGCAATTTGGAGCATCGATCGGCTCGGCAGGAACTCTGCGCGTATGGAGTCCGCGTCGTGAAGCGGAGCCAATAAGGGAAATACGCTATGCTCATCCGGGCGTGGAGGCGGCTGACTTGATGTCGTCCGAAGGTGATCTGTTGTTCGCGGATCCGAACCAAGTAGGGGTGGTGAAGCGAGCGACGGGAAGTCTGCAAGTGCTTGAGAACACTCCCCTCTGCTCGGTGCGTACGGTCGCCGCTGCTCGCGATTGCAGAGTGTTTTTTCTGGGGACGATTGAAGAAGGGGCGCTCATCGGTCAGTGGGATGATCCGCGATCGTCCGTGGATTTTGGTAGCCAATTGGAACTCTGCATTTGGCACGCGGCCTTAACTCCCGATGGCCTAAGTTTTGTTGTCAGCGATCGCAAGCGAATCGAAATCACCGAAATTGACACTCAACGGAAGCGTGCGTGGCCCGCGGAGGACAGTTATCACTTTGCCATTTCACCGGACGGACGATGGCTGGCGTTTAGTCACATGAATGATGTCATGCTGGTGGATCGATATGGGCAAAGCGCGGACCGCTGTTTGAAAGGCCACTCGAGCACGATCTTCGCGTTCGCCTTTTCCGCGGATGGCGGGCTGTTGGCGACCGCGAGCGGCGACCGTTGCATCAAGATTTGGGACTTGCGGAGCAACCAGGAGCAGCGATCGCTGGAGGGCTTGAGCGAGATTCCGACGTCGCTCGCATTTTCGCTCGACTCCCGCACCTTGTTCGTAGCCGGCCCCACGTTTCCGGCACAGCTGTGGCATGTTCCCACGGGGCGTCGGCTCTTTGATTTGGACGTGCAGCTTCTTCAAGTGTTCGTGGGACCGGCGATCGGACAGTTGGCGGGCGTTGAAAAGCATCAGGCGATATGGATTTGCGACATGCCGTCGTATGTGAGCGGTCCGGCAAGCAATTAGTTCGGATTTCCCTCAGGGCCCAAGGGCTTTGCCGCTTGCCACTCCCGGTTCGCCAGAGAACAATAGGGAGAGTTGTTTCTCAGGGGAGTGCCAAGGGTTCATGGATACCTGGGTCTGGTCGATTATTCTCCTCCTGATCGCGCTGGCGATCCTGGTGGTGGAATTGTTTGTGCCATCGGGCGGTCTGTTGGGCGTGCTCGCCGCGCTCGCCGTGATCGGGTCCGTTGTGTTGGGCTATTTGAGTAGCTGGGCGTTTGGCGCGACGATGACGGTGGTCGTGATTGTCGTGGTGCCCGTGGTCATTGCGTCGGCTCTCAAGTGGTGGCCGCATACGCCGATTGGTCGGTTGATACTGAATACTCCGCCTGAGTCGCCCGACGAGGTACTCCCCGAGAATGATCCTCGCTACGAACTGCGTAGTTTAGTGGGGGCTTTCGCCGTGGCGCGAACTAAGATGTTGCCTAGCGGGATCGTGCGAATCGGAGACCGGTCGTACGATGCCGTGGCCAATGGGCAGGCCATTGAGCCGGGACAGACGGTCAAGATTGTCGGCGTCGACCTGAACCGACTCGAAGTCAGTTTGGTCGATACCTACGAGTTAATGGGATCGCGAGCGAGTGAAGTGGGCCAGGGAGTTTCCAGGGAAGCGAACGGCAACGATCTGCTGACTCGCCCCCTGGATGATCTGGGCCTAGAGCCGCTCGTCGCCGAACAACTGACCGCCCAACCGCTCGATGCTGCTCCGCTTGCGCCCAACTTTGCGGCGTCGGAACCGATCGAAATTGAACCTCGCCACCTGTTGCCGGAGCGAGGCGAAATGTTCGAGCACCCCCTGCCGTTAGAGACGCCAGTCGCGACATTGACCGCTGACGCTGTCACGCCCAATCCTACTCGTCCGTCCGCCTCAACTTGAAAGTGCTCGCCATGTTTCGCCCTCAGCTTTTTGCGCAGCAGCAGCAACAAGTAGATCCTGCGACGTTGATCGGCATCATGGTGGCCGCCTTGGTGCTGGTGGGGTTCCTGATCTTCATGGGAATCTTCGCGAACTATTTCAAACTGTGGATTCAATCGGCTCTGACCAAGGCGGGTATTTCGATCTGGGACTTGTTGGGTATGACGTTCCGCAAGGTTGATGCGCGGATCATTGTGCGCAGCAAGATTATGGCCGTGCAGGCTGGCTTGGCGGAAGATAAGGAGCTGACCACGAAGGCGCTGGAAGCTCACTATTTGGCCCGCGGCAACGTGCCGCTCGTCATCCGCGCCCTGATCGCGGCCCGGAAAGCCAAGACGATTCGCCTGTCATTTCGCGAAGCGACGGCGATCGATTTGGCGGGTCGCAATGTGCTGGAGGCGGTGCAGACCAGCGTTTATCCCAAAGTGATCGATTGCCCGGCGAAAGGGGGGCCGCAGGTGAAGTTGTCCGCGGTCGCCAAGAACGGCATTGAACTCAAGGTGACGGCGCGGGTGACGGTGCGAGCGAATTTGCAACAACTGATCGGCGGCGCCACGGAAGAGACGATCGTGGCGCGTGTGGGCGAAGGGATTGTCAGTGCGATCGGTTCGGCCGCCGACCATAAAGCTGTCTTGGAAAATCCTGATGTGATCTCCAAGACCGTGCTTGCTCGACGACTCGATTCCCAAACCGCTTTCGAAATCGTCTCGATTGACATCGCCAGCATTGATGTGGGGCAGAACATCGGCGCAAAACTGGCCGCCGATCAAGCCGAGGCCGACACTCGCGTCGCGCGAGCTCGGGCCGAGGGACGGCGAGCGATGGCGGTGGCCGCTGAGCAGGAAATGATGGCTAAGATCGAAGAAAGCCGCGCTCAGTTGGTCGAGTCGGAGGCGGAAGTGCCCAAGTCGATGGCGGAGGCTTTCCGCACGGGCAAGTTGGGCATCATCGACTACTACAAGTTGCGAAATCTTCAGGCCGATACGGACATGCGCAAGACGATCGCAGGGGCCGGGGCGACCGGAGGAACGGCGGCGAAGAACTGATTCGGGAATTACCTCGGGAGTTACGTTGCCGTGCAAGATCACGACCTCAACGATTTGCTGGGTAAGTTCCTGAAGAACATGCTCGAGCCGCAGCGACCGCAAGCGGGGCCTCACCCTCCCCAAGCGCCGCAGGCGCCTCCTCGGCCCGCGGCGCCGCCCTCGCATTGGGGCGAGCCTGTCCCAACTCGCCCTGCTCAACGACCGGCCGCTGTTCCGCCCCTGGCCCCGACGAACGCCGGGACGACGTTTCGCGGCGCCATGGTTTCGGCCGAAGTGGTCGAGGCGGAGCCGGTCACCGGCGACGATGTGGCGGCGCATGTGGCCGAGTACTTGAACAGTCGGCGAGTCACCGAGGGGGCGACTCATCTCGGCGAGCGGGTAGCCAACGCGGACGACGAGCTCTCGGCGCATCAGCGGCAACTGTTTGGCTCTGGTCCGCGCAGTGGTTTGGCCCACTCGCCGACGGCCGGGACCGCCTCGGGCCAAACGACTCGCGTGGAACGCGCCACCGATGCGAGCATTGTTGGCGAGGTAATCGCCGGGCTGCGAACGCCTCAGGATATCCGCCTCGCCTTCGTGTTGGGCGAGATCTTGCGACGCCCCGAGTGGAACGAGGATTAGCCGGTCCCCGCGGCTCGCCCCTGCTGCTATATTGGCTCGCCTTGGATTACGGTTGGTTTAGAGCCATGTAACGAGGGGAAGCTGGCATGACGGCCGCATTGAAAATTGTTCCGGGGCAGACGCGTATCGGGTGGATCGGAACGGGCGTGATGGGGTCGAGCATGTGCGGACACCTGATAAAGCAGGGGTTCGCGGCGACTGTGTACAACCGTTCGCGAACGAAAGCCGAACCTCTGCTCGCGCAAGGCGCCGCGTGGGCGGACACTCCCCGGCAACTCGCCGCGCAAAGCGATGTGATTTTCAGCATTGTCGGTTTTCCACGCGATGTCCGCGAGGTGATTCTCGGCGTCGACGGGGCGTTGAACGGCTGCCGCGCCGGCGCTGTGTTGGTCGACATGACGACCAGCGATCCATCGCTGGCGGTCGAAATCCACGCGGCGGCGAAAGCCAAGGGCGTGTGGAGCGTGGATGCTCCCGTCTCGGGCGGCGACATTGGCGCCAAGGAAGCTCGACTGTCAATCATGATTGGCGGCGAGCCAGAAGTCGTATCGGCGCTGCGTCCCTGCTTCGAGGTCATGGGAAAGACGATTGTCCACCAAGGTGCTCCTGGCGCCGGACAGCATACCAAGATGGTCAATCAGACCTTGATCGCCGCGGGCATGATTGGCGTTTGTGAAGCGTTACTCTATGCGAAGAAAGCGGGCCTCAATCTGGAAACCGTGCTCCAGTCGGTGACGCCGGGAGCGGCGGGTAGTTGGTCGTTGTCGAACTTGGGGCCGCGCATTATCGCGCGCAACTTTGAACCGGGATTTTTCGTCGAGCACTTTATCAAGGATATGGGAATTGCGTTGGCGGAAGCCGAGCGGATGAATCTCTGTCTTCCCGGACTCGCCTTGGCCAAGCAACTGTACGAAGCCTTGCGAGCTCAAGGGTATGGTCGCAAAGGCACGCATGCCCTCATGCTAGCGCTCGAACATATCAACAACTTGCCCCAATAAACGGGCCGGTCCGCCGGAAGTGGAATTCGCCAGATCCGCTCTCCTCTGCTTCCCACACATCATCCTTGTATTTCCGTGCTGTTCCGTGGCCAACCTCGCTCCTTCTCGCCCTTCCGTGGTCGCCATCTCTCTGGCGGGATCTCTGGCAGCGGCGACAAGCGTCTGTGAAGCAAAAAAGGGGCTTGCCCGAACCCGGCCCCTGCGTAGGATGACATTGGCGTGAGTGCTCCAGGAAGGAGTGGAATACCGACGCGTTTCTCGAAGCTCGCTGTAAGGCGGGATTTCGAACGGTAACGCAGGGACGGTTTCTTTCCCGGAGACTCTGTGGTGGCCCCTGAGCGTCTGTCACGTTGGCTGACTAGCGCGATGTCTGTGCGGATGCTGGTATGGCGTCCGTTGGCCGGATTGGCTGCCCAATGGCTAGTCGCTCTATGGCTGGCGCCCTGTTTGTGCGGCGGCGAACCTTGGATGCAAGTGGGACTGTCGCGCAGTCTTGGTACGAATTCCCGTGATTCCGCCGAGGCTCGGGTGACGTTTGATGTCGATCAGGTTGTGGGTGCGCGAGACGTCACCTCGGAATCAGATCGATTGGATGACCCAGCGGGCCGAAGAGTGCGTGTGGTATTACCGGTGTCGGTGTTGTTGCCGCCCGACAGTTCTCGGCGGTTGGAAGAAGTTTTGGTGCGAGTCGAGAATTCTGAGCGGCTGTCGCGAGTGGTCGACTTTGCTCCGCGAACTTCGTTGGCAGCAACCGGCGCCGGTCCCGTGCGTTTTGAGCGGAAGGAAGAGTCGCAGCGGAGTCTCGACTTTCAACTTCGAGGCGTCTATCCGGCGATTGCGGACGGTCACGTGAAGGGGAGCGAGCAGAAGCGGGCGACCACGGAGTCGAGTTGGGAGCAGGCGCCCGAGTTGGAATTGTGCGTCGCCAGCGGCTTGGTCAATCGCGGGTATGGAGCCTATTTCAAATTCAAACCCTCGAAACGCTCGACCTTGGAGGGGACTCACTCGCTGGAATTGGAGTTAAGGGCGCCAGCGGATTGGCGAGGAGATTGTTGGGTGGTTCGCTGCTCGGCTTATACCCGCGAAGAGACGCTGGTTGGTTCCGAGGATCGACTTCGGTTGTGGGCCGAGCGGAGTTTCTTGGTTGCCCTGTATGAGTTAGGAGACGAGCAAGGCCGCGTGGCGGCGGAAGCGTTGATGCTCGCCGAGGCGCGTCTTCGACGAGCGATGTGGGCCGAGCGTCGGAAGGGGGAGTCGGGTTGGTCGCCGAATGGGTTACGAGAATTCGGTCAGATCTTGAGTGGCGTGGATGCGAAGGACGCAGCCGTCCGTGGGTCGTCGGCCGTCAAGTTGGCGGCGGCAAACTTCGAGGCTGCTCGCCGCGACTTGATTCGTCCAGGGACGCGGCTGGCGAATCACTCTCTGGAACGCCTGCCAAGCGTCGACGCCGAAGTAGCCCGCTGAAGTCGCCCGCCGAAGTAGCCCGCCGAAGTAGCCCGCTCACTTCGTGAGCGGACCAGCCGCCCCGCGAGTCCCGCCGGCGGTTCCGCGGAGCTTCCGTAGAGGAGCTTCCGAACAAGAGTACGCTCCGTGGCAGGCTCGATGATCTCTTGATCGTCTGCCTACTGGCCGCATTGCTTAGCGGCTGCGATACTCGTCATTCAACAGGGTTGAGGCGGGTGGAGCAGCAATGATATGGCGAATGTGAGCGAACAGTCGTTCGATCTGGTGGTCATTGGGTCGGGGCCGGGCGGCGAGGGCGCCGCGATGGAGGCGGCCAAGCAGGGAAAATCGGTGGCGGTGATCGAGCGTCACGAGAAGCTCGGCGGAGGCTGCGTGCATTTGGGCACGATCCCCACGAAGTCGCTGCGGTACACCATTTTCCGCATGACGGACACGAATAACAATCCCGTGTTTCGTGCGGCAGGCGCATCGCTGAAGCTGTCGTTCCCTGAACTCCGCAAAGCGGCTGGATCTGTGATTCAGCGGCAAGTCGATATGCGGACGAATTTCTACGATCGAAACAACGTACCGACTCTCCTGGGGCATGCGCGGATCTTGGATGCTCACCGCGTCGAAGTGGAAGAGCCGACGGGGGGGCGGCGAATCCTGAAGACGCAAGCGATCATCATCGCGACGGGGTCAAGGCCTTACCGCCCGCCCGATATTGATTTCAATCATCCGCGAATCTTCGATAGCGACACGATTCTTGGCTTGGGCTTTACGCCGCAGTCGGTGACAATTTACGGTGCGGGCGTGGTGGGGTGCGAGTACACGTCGATGTTTCGCAATCTGAACTCCAAAGTGAATCTGATCAATACTCGCGCAAAACTGCTGGAGTTTCTCGATGATGAGATCATTGATGCGTTAGCGTATCACATGCGTGAACGGGGCGTGTTGTTGAGGCATAACGAGACTTATGCGTCGGCGAAAGGCGTGGATGATGGAGCGATTCTCGCGTTGCAATCGGGAAAGCAACTGAAAACAGACATTCTCCTGTGGGCGAATGGTCGTTCCGGAAACACACAAGACTTGGGGCTCGAACGGGTTGGAATTGTGCCGAATAGCCGCGGTCAGATCGAGGTGAATTACGATTTTCAGACGAGTGTCCCCACGATTTACGCGGTAGGGGATGTGATTGGCTTCCCGTCGCTCGCCAGCGCCGCCTATGTGCAAGGACGCTATGCCGCGGGCCATTGCTTCGGCGGCGAAGTGCAGCGAGCGCGTGTGCACGAGGTGCCGACGGGGATCTATACGAGTCCGGAAATCAGTTCCGTGGGGCGTACCGAGCGAGAGTTGACCGAGGCGAAAGTTCCCTACGAAATCGGGCACGCCGCCTTCAAGAATATCGCGCGCGCACAGATCACTGGCCAGACAGTCGGGATGCTCAAGCTGCTCTTCCACCGCGAGACGTTGGAGATTCTAGGGGTGCACTGCTTCGGTGCGAACGCGGCGGAGATCGTGCACATTGGACAGGCTATTTTGAGTCAGACGGGCCCCGCGAACTCGTTGCTCTACTTCATCAACACCACCTTCAACTACCCCACGATGGCCGAGGCGTACCGAGTCGCGGCGCTCAACGGCTACAATCGTCTGTTCTGAGGTTGGCGGCGCTTCACGAGCTTGGTCGACTAGGCGGCCAAGCGTGCGCGGCGGAGGCGGCCGGCGAAGGATCGTGCGGAGAACTGCGAGCGGACGGAGGGAGTTCTGGCGCGGCGAGCGCCGTTTCGTTCGTGTGCGGCGTGTCGACCATTTCGAGAATCGGCATCGTGGGGAGGGGCGAATCGGAGCGATTTTCGCGGACGCAATGCAGCAGTTGGTCCAGTAACGGTTCCAGCGTCACTCGCTGGGCGATGGCCGTGGGATTGAGCGCCAGTCGATGGCGCAAGACTGGTTTGGCGACCCAACGAATGTCGGCCGCGTGCACGGCGTGTCGACCTTTCAACAGAGCACGCGCTTTCGCGCAAGCCAGCAAGCATTGAGTCGCTCGAGGACCTGCTCCCCAGGAAAGCCAATGACGAATGAACTTGGGCGAGTCGGGCTCGGTGGGACGCGTTGCGCGGACCAGGTCGACTGCATAGTCGACCACGGAGCGCGAAGCGGGCAGTTGGTGGACGATCCGCTGAATCTGGCAAATGTCACTCGCTCGTAGAATCACTCGAACCTCATCGCCCGCAGGTGCTGAAGACGTTTCCACGATGCGGCGTTCTTCGTCACGACTGGGATAGCCCAGTAAGATGGAAAGTGCAAAGCGATCAAGGGTTGCTTCATGAAGGGGGAATGCGGCTTGTGGGTCGGCCGGATTTTGAGTTGCGAGGACGAAGAACGGCGGAGCGAGTGGATGCGACTTACCCGCGACCGTCGCTTGACTCTCCTGCATCGCCTGCAAGAGCAGGGCTTGAGTTTTCGGGGCGGCATGATTGAAGTCGTCGGCCAGCAGCATTTGGGTGAATAAGGGGCCAGGCCAGAACCTAGGAACTCGCCGCCCCGACGATGGCTCGTCCTCCAGACGCTCCTCGCCCGCTAGATCGGTGGGAGTCATGTCGGGCGTCAAGGGAACTCGTTGATACCGCAGCCCGAGGGTTCGCGCGAGTGTTGACACGGCGAGTGCTTTGGCGAGTCCGGGGACTCCGATGGCGAGGCAATGGCCCTGGGAGAATAAGCCGATCAGCATCTGTTCAAGAACATCCGTCTGTCCGATGATCCGCTTATGCACTTCGTCGAGAATGAGTTCACGGGCTTTGGCGACTCGCCGCGAGACTTCTTCGAGCGGCAACCCATCAAACTGCGACGATGTGGCGGACGGCATACGAGTTGCTCCTGAGAGGCGTGTCAGGCATGGGAGGGGAGTAGATCGCAGTCATGCGAGCGGGACCGGCCGATGTTCTGACAAGTGATTTTGAGAACTGATTCGCTTAGGTTCAGGACTTGTAGGTCCTGATTTTGACGGATGGTCTTAATCGCGAGCAATTCGAATGCCACGACTGTTTCGACTCACCTGGAACCAATAACTCACCTGAACCACCACCGCGCAGGCGCGCGACGAACGGCGCGCGGTGTGCCCGCATTCGCACGATCCGCGCGCCGGATTGTGCTCACTTCAGCCACAAAAAATAGCAAAGAAGCCGGCACCCGCCGTGCACTGTGAGCGACATCCGTACGCCGAAGGGGGTCTACGGTGTTGCGAATCAGCTCTGCGGTTGGGTGCCGGCCCTTTTTGGGTAATATGTCCGAATTCCCTGTTGGTGGGGTTTGTGGGCCGGTTTTCGAGGGTCAGGATTTCCGGGGACGCCTTTCCAAAGCCTTCCTCCCACCGTATTTTGATAGGGAGAAATTTTGCGCCGGGTAGGGGTCGTCTCGGGAGATGCTCCTTCCAGGGAAGGATCGCGTGCGCACGTAACACCGGACCCGCGACTCCGCATGAGCGAACTGCTGTTTCAATACGAGAAGGTCAACCCCACGACATGGGCCTACCTGTCGTCGTTGTTGATGATCGGCTTGTATTTCAAATTCAGCCGCTTTTGGAGTGTGCGTAACCTCGACTTGGCCTTGCTGGTTCTCCTAGCGCCAGGCATGCTGCTCGCCTATTACGGACAGGAATCCGCCCAGGCGACTTGGATGGACCTGCAAAAGGCCCGGGCCGAGAAGGCGGGTGAAATTCGGCGAGCGGAAGAGGCGGATGTCGCGAATGCCACAAGCGCTGCGGCGGCCGACCAACCGGCGGCTGTTGAACCAGTGGCTGGAGAACCGGCGACTGGTGCTCCGGCGACTGGCGCTCCGGCGACTGGCGAACCTGTTACCGAAGAACAAGCAACTGGCGAACCTGTGGCCTCATCGGTGGAACGAGCCAGTGAAGCGGTAACGACTGCCGAGGCGGCATGGCGCAAAGCTCGCGGTGTGACCGCTCTGGGGTACATCTGGTTGATCGTTGGCGGCGGGGTGTTGCTCATTCGGTTGTTGCTCGATCCCACCATGGCTCGACGTCCGTTGCTTGAGCCTAATCTCTCAACGGGCGGGCTGATCTTCATTGCCTGTTCGCTGTTCATCTTTCTAATGGCGAATGTGATCACAAGCGTTCCCACGGATGATGATCTCCAGGGAGCGCGAGGGGCGGCGGCCTTGTTGAGTCGCGAGACGCTGCCGAAGGAAGAAAATGATCTGGCGCGGCATGGCCCTGGTTACGCAGTGTTGAATCTGCTGCCGAGTGTGCCGACGATGTCGCTGTTGAATCAGCGAACGGGCGGCCGTAATCCTCAAGACGTCTATGCTGTGGTGGCGAAGGCGATGGCCATTCTCTCGCACTTTGCGGCCGTTTTGGGAATCGTCGCCGTCGGGTATCGGCACTTTGATAACCTAAAGATGGGAATCGGCGCCGCCACGCTCTACTTGATGCTACCGTACACGGCGCTGATGACGGGGCGAGTAGATCATGTGTTGCCAGCGGCGCTACTGTTGTGGGCCATCGTGTGTTACCGCCGACCGTTGTTGGCGGGGATTTTCATTGGTTTAGCCGCTGGCGTTGTGTATTACCCGGTGTTCTTGCTGCCGTTATGGTTGAGTTTTTATTGGCAGCGAGGAGTGTGGCGCTTCTTGGCGGGGCTGTTGCCAACGCTTGCGATCATGATTCTCTCGCTCGTATTCGTGTCGTCAAATGCGGCCGAATTTCAGTCGAATGTCCAGAAGATGTTCGGTCTGTGGTTTCCTGTCCGCGAGGGATTAGGCGGAATCTGGGGCTTAGGTTGGGATCCCGTTTATCGCCTGCCTGTGCTCGCGACATTTATCGCGATCAGCGGCACGTTGGCGATTTGGCCCGCACAGAAGAACCTCGGAACGCTGCTGAGTTGCTCGGCGGCCATCATGGTCGCGACTCAGTTCTGGCATCCGCACGGAGGCGGGCTGTATGTGGCCTGGTATCTGCCTCTACTGTTGCTGACGATCTTCCGACCGAATCTCGAAGATCGAGTGGCGTTGACGGTGCTGGCGGATGGCTGGCCTCCTCGCTGGCCGCGACGGGCGGCCTAGTTGGACCACGAATCTAACGAATGTCACGAATCCAGACATGGGTCAGGTAGGAGGTCCTTCGGCGCCCTTCAGGACATGGCCGCGGCGCGAGCTGCGATAGTAGGCGTAGCTGCGGGAATAGACCTGATCGTTGGGCAGGTGGAGGCAGGCGTCCAGCGAGCCCCATTTGCTTTCAATCAACACGAATCCTTCGTCGCCTACCGCCTTCACGATCCCCGTGTGTACTGGCTCGCCGCCTTCATCCCGATAGACAATCAGGTCGCCCGGTTCGGGTTCCGTGACGACTCGATAGTTGTTGTCGCGCAGGATGACATCGACGTAGCGTCCTCGAATCAGATAGCGGCCTTCGGTGAAGACCCAGCCGTGGCAGTTGGCGGGCGAGTCGTCGGAGGCGTCATCTTCGACGATCACGCGAGCTTGATAGCCTTCGGGGAGTGAGGTTTTCTCGCGAGTGGCTGGGACGTGCGGCTTGGAATCGCCCTGGTCGGATTCCGTCGGCGGCGGGCTGATGAATCGCTCCAGTTCCACTCGGCGCCCTGCATCTGTCTCCGCAAATTTTCCCTCGGACCGAATCTGTGCGTGTCGCACATCCTCCAGCGACTCCATGAACCGATGAGACTGAGCCAATTCGTCTCGCAGCGGTTTTTCCATGCGCCAGTGAGCGATGGCGACGATGGCGAGGGAGACGACGAGCAAGACGCTAGGCTGCCCCCACTGTTTCCAAAATTGCGTCGACCGTCTCCACGAGGCGGCGCTGACAACCGCGACGGAGGAAGCGACCAGCAATCCCACCTCGGTCAGTTTCCACCAAGGACGCCAATCCTCGGCCGGCAGCGTCAAAGGATCCCCTAGCAACTCGGCGCCCACCAGCGCCAGCAGTGCCAGCACCGCTAGCTTGATGCCGCGCATGAGCCAAAGAGTCCGTCGGCGATGCTGTATCAGAATCGCTACGAGAAGCCCCACACACAGCAGGGCGACGACCAGTGCGCTCAGCCACACCCAACCTGGAAAGTAAATTCCTGTCGACGAAACGTCCATACTGCCCCAAACTCTAACCCGCCCCACGCCATTCGAATCATTACCTTAACGCTTTAGACTAGTTAAGGACTCGCGGAAATCGCGAATTTTTCCCGAATCGCGTCTTTTCCCAGCGAGTTGGCTTTCCACTTCGTATCTGTGGGTGGGAATGTCGTCCTGTTTCATGTGGGTTTCGTCGCTGATTGGCGAGTTGGCCGCAACCTTCCAGGCTGGCATAATCTCAGGCGATGCGATAACGGAGTCGCGAGAATCTGGGGTGATCAGCTAAGCGAACGAGTCTGCGCTTGTAACAAATGAAGGTGGGGGAGGATGAGATGGAACAAGTGTGGGGTGAAATCCCAGGGCTTGGGTATTTGGGACTGCTGGTCGCAATACCACTCGCGATCTTGGCGTTTCCTTTCGTCGTTGGGCCATTCATCGTCAGGTCCACTCTGGGTTTTCGCCTCCCGGTTGAACTGATTTCCGTCAACCCTCGGGATACGCCCCTCCCCGAGGATACTCGCCAATACTTCGATCACGCTTACCACGTACTTGTGGCTCAAGGGTTCGAACTGTTGGACGTGATGTTCCTGCCTTCATTCGTCCCCAACGTGCGGACCCTCGTTGCCGTTTACGTGAACCGCCGGACGTTAGATTCCGCGATTTCAAGTTTCATCATTGTCGAAGGAGCGATGACAGCGCGCAAGAGATACGTCGAGTTCGTGCGGCGATACACCGATGGGACCGTGGTGCAGACCAATAATTCCGATGAACTGGGCGCGTTTCCGGCGAAACCGAACGAACACACGACTCAGTTTACTGGCTTGGAAGATCTCGCTCGTCTGTACTCGCTCCATCAATTCGTGGCACGAAAGCGTGGAGGAACACAGACGCCTTATCTGCGAATTGATACCGAATTCCAGGGGCGGGCTATCGATTTTGTCGCGCGGGCAGTCATCGAAGAATCTCTGTTGGCTCAGTTGGAAACCAAGTACTTGGAAGCGGCGCCCAAGGGGATGCGACCAACATGGAAAGGCGCGATCCTGATGGCGTGGCGCGAGCTGTGGCCTGTGAAGCCGCTGCGCCGTCTGAGTCGGCGACGAGCAGCTAACGAGATTTTGCGCGAGTTCGCGGCACAGAACTAGTACTTCAGCGACTGTCGTAACCAATCGCCGTTCTCGCGAATCTGTTCAACTAAACGCTTGCAAAGTCGATCGCGGTCGGCGAATAGGCGATAGCCTTCGCGGGGCCGCAGGTAACCGCGAGCCTCGGGATGTTTGGCGAATAGAGCCTCGGGGCCCATGCGTTCCAGCCATCGCTCGTAGCGAGCTCGTTTCTCCAGTAGTGCTCGGACAATGAATGGCATGACCAGCGAGTAGTCCGCTTGCAGGCTCTCGGTTTGAGTCTGATAGGTGTCGCGATCGACTTTGCCCCAGGTGACCGCTTCGGCGGGCGGGCAAGACGATAGCGAGCCATCGGTGACGGGCGCGGTGACGATTTGTACGTCGAACTTGTAGCCGTCAATTTCTTCGAGTCCAAAGATCTGGCTGAGGGCAGGTTCGGGCTGCAAGTTGTAGTTCTTGGGGACGCCTCCGCCCAAGATCAGCGTGGCGAGTGCTTTGGTCGGGGACTCGGTGAGGCCCCAGTAATGGTAGGCGCACGCCTCGAAGACTTCGGCATGCATGTCAAGTTCGAAGTGGTGGCCGTCGACGAGTCCTGCTTGTCCCATCGCCCACAGCTTGACGGAATTCAAGAACGCACTGCCATCCGCCGCAGCGCCCACGAGAATCGGGATGGCAAGGCGATGGCAGGCGGCGAGCAATCCTTCCGGCACTGCTCGTTTCTTTTCTTGCTCGGCGTAGGCTTCGCCCAGTTTGAAGCGAAACTCGGTGCCGGTCATCTTGCGCTGCATATCAGGCCGCTGGAGTACGGCGGAAATGAAGCGGTCTTGATTGAGCAGGACTTGTTCATCAAACCCGACATCGGTTACGCGGATCGTCTGGTCGTCGCGCAGGGCGCCGTCGTCGCCGAAGATGGGAACTTCAAAAAATGCGTCCGGTTCGACGCCGTCCAGCGAGCGATGGCCGTCGTGATAGCAGACCGCGTCGGTTGTACTCAGGTAGGCGACCCAGCCTGTTTCCAGGAGGGGGATGAGCCATGTCCAATGTTGGCCAGAGACCGTGGCGGGGCCGGCGATGGCGAGCGTCATGGGGCAACCGGCGCCGATCGCCTGATCGAGAATCGAGTAGACTCGACGTAAGTAGGCCGCGCCAAAAGCAGGTAGGCAAAACTGGAACAACTCGTCCAACGTTTCGATTTCGTCGACGCGTCGCGTCACGAGCGGTCGCCGTGGACCTGCTGGCTTTTCCGAAGGCTCATCACCGCCGCCTTGGCACGGAAACCGTGTCCCCATGTCCTGGTACTCCCGCTGACATTGCCGATCCTCGCCGTTCAGTGATGCAACACCAACAATCAGACGACTTCGGATCGAATTCTCTTGTGAACCATTGCCTCTGCGCGGCAATTTGAATCGGGAAGAGACGGGAAGGGAAGAGGTCTAGCATCGGCCAGAATGGTTCCCCCCTGACGATGGGAAATCGGAAACGCGACTTGAAAATCAAGGCTCCGAGCAACCCTGGGCGAGGTTCGACGAACTTTCGCTCTTCTTCGCCGATCCTAGGCGGCTACGGCCGCGAGCGACAGTTGCTAGAATACCGACTCGTTTCATCGGCTTGGAATAGCGAGCCCCAGTGCCGCTCGGGCTGCCGGCGCCGCCAACAGGGCTGTTAAGGCAGTTCGGGGAGCTGGGACCGCGGATCAGGTTTACCTTTTGTCGGGCGAGACTTCATGAATGCACGTTTTCAACTCGACACGCCCGCGCTGGTGATAGACCTCGACATCCTGGATCGCAACATCGCGTGGCTTGCCGAATACTTCCGTCAGCGAGGCGTGGCTTGGCGACCGCATGCGAAGAGCTACCAATGTACTCGGCTGGCTCAACGGGTGGTTGCCGCTGGCGCCCGAGGCGTGACTTGCGCCAAGTTGGGCGAAGCCGAGTTGTTTGCGGCGGCTGGCATCCATGATTTGCTGATCACCTGTCCGTTGGTCGGGCCGCGGAAACTCGCCAGGTTGGTTGCCTTGCGACGCCAAGCCGATCCGATCGCGGTCGCCGATCACGCCGATCAGGTGGCGGCTTTGGCCGCGGCGGCGGCTCAAGGAGGCGTGCGGTTGCGAGTGATGCTGGAGTTGGAATTGGGGATGAATCGGTGCGGCGTCGCGCCGGGTGAACCCGCCGTCCAACTCGCGACTCGAGTGGCTGAGTCGCCGAGCTTGGAGTTCGCGGGAATCATGGGGTGGGAAGGACATCTTTTGCAGATTGCGGACCCGCAAGAAAAAATGGAGAAGATCCAAGCCGCCATGAGGTTGCTCGACGACACTCGCCGACAAATCGCGGCGGCGGGCATCGCCTGTCCGATTGTAAGCGCTGGCGGCACGGGCAGTTTTCCGATGACGGCGAATACGGGACTGGTGAATGAGATTCAGGCTGGAGGCGCGATCTTCATGGATTTGTTCTATCGGAACAAGTGTCACATCGAACCGCTCGAGTTCGCCCTGACGTGCATGGCCACGGTGACGAGTCGTCCGACGGAGGGGCGAGCCGTCATTGATGTGGGGCGGAAATCCCTCAGTCCCGATTTGCATTTGCCTGCGGTCAAGGGCCGCGACGACTTACGATTCCAATGGCTATCGGCCGAACATGGGGTGCTGGAGGTGGTGGCAGGACCAGGGCCCGCGATCGGCGAGTGCCTGGAATTGATACCTGGGTATGGCGACTGGAGTACGTTGCTTCACGATCGTTACCACGTCTTTCGTGGCAACGAATTCGTGGAAGCTTGGCCGCTCGACGTTCGCACTCGCACCACATAGGGTTGAGGATATGACGAGGAAGCGCCGTGCGGGCTTGTTCCGCTTCTCTATCTGTCCACTGCTCGCCGATCCACCGGAGAATGCTTGATGTCAGGCGATCGAAAACAGGACTCGCCCGCGACCGCCGCCTCGTCGACTCGCAGTCAATTCGCGATTGTCCTGGTCGTGACGCTGGTGCGAATGCCGCTCGCGGTGCTCTTTGCGTTCGTTCTCTTGAACGACGATTCAGGGCCAATAACCGTCTGGTCGCTGGTGGGATTGCTGACCATCATCGAAATCTCGGATGGGCTCGATGGATTCCTGGCTCGGCGTTGGGGAGTAACGTCGCGGATGGGGGCGATCGTCGACCCGTATTCAGACAGCATCTCTCGGATGACCATCTACTGGGCGTTAGCGGCCGCGGGGAAAACGCTGGTCTACATGCCGCTTGTGTTTGCGATTCGCGATGTGACGGTGGCGTATTGCCGCATCCTGTGGGTCGGCGCCAATCGTTCGGCCGGAGCGCAGTGGAGCGGAAAGGTCAAGGCGGTCGTCCAGGGAGTTGGCGCATTCACTCTGATCCTCTGGCCGACGCTCCTCCCAGGCCATGCCTGGATCGAACCCGTCATGTCGTGGATCGTCTTGGTGACGACCGTGGCGTCGATGGCGGATTACGTGGGGAAAACAGTACCGCTGCTGAAGTCCGCGTGATACTCCTTGCCAACATCAGACGCCTTGGTTCATGAGTGCTTGTCCAAAGCGGCGAGAGTTCGCGCGACCAGAGGATTATCGGGGAGTCCCGCGCCGCGCAGATGATAGACGCTGGCCGCCAGAAACCTTGCTCGCCAAGCCGGCGACACGTGGTAGTAATCCTCGAGCACGGCGGAACTGAATTTATAATCGTGCGAGTCGCGTCCTTTGAGAAAGACCAGTTCTCGCGCGCGCTGAAAGAACGGCTCGACCCCCGCACTCTCTTGAGCCGCAGCCAGCGTACGACGAGCGGCGGTTAAGCGGTCCTGGTGTAAGGGGCCAAAGATCGCGTCCAGCGGCGGCTGGTCGGCGGCGAGGGGTAGAGGTTCGAGTTGATCGAGGGCGAGGGATTGAATGGCCCCTCGTTGCTCCATCGATTTACGAAAGAGCGGCAGGAACGAGGCGTTTTGCAGCAGTACCAGTCGACGAACCTCGTCGGAGGATGCGGCATCGAAGGCATGCCGCATGGCGTTGGATGTGGTGAGCGTGTGGAGGCCGACAATGCCCGGCTGCCGCATCAGCAATTCGCCCGAACCGACCAGCAGGGCATCCCAGATCGACTGAGGCGAAACGCCTCGACCAAGTATCTCGACAACCTGCTGCGCGACGTCTTCGGAAGTTCCGGCGCGGAGCGTCGTGAGCAGTTGACGCGTGGCGCCTTCATCCAATTTTCCACCCGTCCAGTGAGCGGGGATTTTGACGAGTCGCTCGGAGTTTCGACGAAACGCTCGGTCGGGTTCGAGGTCGCTCGTGGAGGGATTCGGCTCGCCCGAGTGATTAAGGATGGCGTAGGCCAGGGAGCGCAGAACGGGCTCCGCGTGTCGCCAGCCGATCAGGGACAACGTTCGCCAGGCATTGGCCACGTAGATCGCCTTGTGACCGATGCTGCGATAATCGCGAGCTCCATAGCGAGCGAAGAGGTCGAAGAGTTCGCCGGAGCTAGCCGAGCGAGCGAGCGCCGCGGCGGCGACGTCGGCCTTTTCCACGTCCCACGAATCCATGGCTTCGATAAAGAGCGCTCGAGCTTGATGTGCCGGCGGCATTCGCGTTTCGTCGACTCGCGCCATGGTCCAATTGCCTTCGCGAGTGTCCTGCGCCTGTGCCTCCTTGAAATAGTCGAGCGCCCAAAAGATGGGGAGCCAGCGATGTTGGGCGGGTGACGCGAGGCTTGCCAGATGAGCCGAGTTCACGACGAGCACCGCGTGAAATTTGAAGCCCACGGCGGGGCGAGGCTGGACGTTGCGAATGCCTGCCAGCAGTAGGGCGCCGACAATCTGCTGGTAGGACTCGCCCGCCCGGATCCGTTCGGCGATCTTCTCGAGCAACGTCTCGCGTGGAGTTTCCTCGATCTGACGCACGAGCGGTTCGATGTCGGGAGAGAAGCGGACGCCATCGGGCGATGGTTGAGCCTCCTCCGCGGAAACGGTCGGAAGACCAGGGAGCAGGGACGCATGTTGGATCGCCCACCAAGTCGCGGCGCCGCCAGCCGATGTCGCGAGAAAACTACGACGACTTGCAGAGATAGACATGGTTCAACGCTCCCGAGGCTTGAGCAACACGGAGGGGATTACATTTGCGTCATTGTAGTGAAGGCAAGTGCACGGGAGCTAGTTCCCGGTGATTGGTTGCTGGCAGCCGGACGAGTCGCTGAACATCGTCCACTTGTTCTCCATCACGGAAAGACGAGAATCAGGCGACAGTATTTGGTCACAGTCGAGAATTGAAGGTGCGACGGACTTCCAGTCCGTCGGTTGCTGCGATGTACGACGGACTTCTAGTCCGTCGCTCCTGGATTTGAAGATGCGACCAAGGACTGGTAGACGTTCACCCTGGTGCGTCGTCAGGATTGAACTAGCGAACTACGATGGCAGCGAGTCGTTGCGGAATTCGGTGGAATTCCCCGGCGAGTTTGCGAGGAATTCGCCAGAATCTCCTGACTCGGCACAAGGTGTTAGGTGTGGAACAAAGTACAGTCTTGGTCACTGGAGCGACAGGTTTCATCGGTACGCTCCTGGTGCGAAAGTTGATCGACCGGGGCGAACGAGTGCGTGCGCTGACTCGCCGTGAACCGGGGCGATCTCCGCCTGGACTGGATGATCCCGTGACTCGCGCCGCCAGCGAGTCGGGTCAGCTGGAGTGGGTGCGCGGCGACGTTACTCAACTCGAGACGCTCGAACAAGCGATGCAGGGCTGCCAACGCGTCTACCATTTGGCGGCTTACGCGAAGAACTGGGCGCCGCGTCGCGAGACCTTCTTCGAGTTCAACGTGGGCGGGCTGAGGAATGTGCTGAATGCTGCCCGCGGCGCGGATATTCAGCGGATCGTCTGGACGTCGACCATGGTAACCCTGGGAACGACTCGACGCGATGAACTTGCCGACGAGGCTCGTCCGCGTCCCAGTCGCGTCTGTTTGACGACGTACGAAGAATCCAAGGTTGAGGCGGAACAGCTCGCGTTCGAGCGGATCGCGGCTGGTTGCCCCTTGGTGATCGTGAACCCGGCGCGAGTGTACGGACCGGGACATTTGACCGAAGGCAATTCGCTGGCTCGATTGATCGACGACTATGACCGAGGCCGTTTTCCGATTCTGCTGAACAACGGAGTGAATGTCGCCAGCTACGGTTTCGTCGACGATGTGGCTGAGGGACATTGCTTGGCGATGGAACGGGGGCGAGTGGGTGAGCGTTACATTTTGGGCGGCGAGAACGTTTCACTACGCGAGTTTTTTCGCCTGATTGATGAAGTATCGGGCCAACGACATTTTCAGATTCCGATTTTTCGGCCTGGCGCCTTGTTCTTTTCGTGGTTGCAATTGCAACGAGCCGAGTGGCTGGGCGTTTATCCGTTGATCACCCCCGGCTGGGTCCGCACGTTTCTGGCTGACTGGAGTTTCACGTCGGCGAAAGCGGAACGCGAGTTGGGGTATCGACCGACTAGCCTCCGTGAGGGACTGCAGCGGACTGTAGAGTGGCTCCGTTCAATTCGATCTTCTGCCTAAATTCAACTCTCCTGCCGAATTACTCACCATGAAGTGGTTGCCACGAACTGAAACCCCGCAGGCGCGAGCCCTGTGGGTGCTGGCGTTGAGTCCCTGGTTGATCGGGATCTGGCGTTATTTTCTGGAGCCAGCGTTCGTGCAAGCCGCTTTGGAAAAGGCCTGGGGCCCCGAGATTTCGCGCGGGGCGGGCGGCTTGGCGGCGATGTTCGGCTCGTTCGTGTTGCTGGGCTTGATCCCCGCACTGCTCGTACGCTGCGTATTCCGCGAAACGCTGGGCGACTATGGCTGGGGATTTGGGAATCGGTTTCGAACGGTTCGCTCATTCCTGATCGCGCTTCCCGTTGCGGTCGGCGGCGCTTATGTTTCGTCCCTGAACCCGGATGTCGCCAAGATGTTCCCATTGAATCCGCGGGCGGGTGAGACGGTGGCTTGGTTCGCGCTCCACACGGCTGCTTACCTGACCTACTACATCGGCTGGGAGTTTTTCTTCCGAGGGTTCATGCAATGTGCTTTGACGCCCGCGCACGGACTAGTTGCGGCGGTGCTGATCCAAACGATGGCATCCGCGTTAGGCCATTTGGGGCGTTTGCCCGAAGAGATGTTCGTTTCGATTCTGGGCGGCCTCGTTTGGGGATGGCTTGCTCAACGGACTCAGTCCATCGTTTCGGGAATGTTGCAGCATGCATTGCTGGGAATCGGACTCGACGCTTTCCTGTGCCTCCGGGCAAGCGGCTGGCACGTCTAGCGCCTCTTCAATGCGGCCGGGCGAAAAACAGCCCATTGAACTTGTCCAGATTCGGGAAATTCGTCTGATTCGTGGTCCACTACCTTCTTCGTCGCGGCTCGGATAGTAGTAGCCCGCTCACTTCGTGAGCGGAATAGCCGCGTGGCTCGCGAGCGCTTACCGCCGTCAGCCGATTTGCGTCGCGGTCCGGATCGACGGACTAGAAGTCCGTCGTACGAATGCGATCGACGGACTGGAAGTCCGTCGTGCGGGGCTCGCCCAGCCTTTGAGCGATTGGCGACTACGAGCTGGGCAGGATTCCATCGCCGTGCTGAGTCGAGCGTTTGTTAAGTTTTGCTAAATAAATGCCAATTCGTGGTTTGCGACGAATGGGCGGCATTGCGAACGATGCACCACACGCTACGGTATGACGTTTGCCGCAGAGGGTGTCGGAATTCAAGGCGGAGAATTTAAGATGCCAGACAATGCAGCGTCGCGCGCCGAATTGGTGCAGTACATTCGACTCAAACTGATTGCGGATGGTCTGACCCCATGGCGTCCCCAATGGGGGACGGAGGGCGAATTGCAGGCGGGGGCCGAACGCCTCTTGGGGACTCTCCAGGAGCGAGTGCGATTGTTGGGGGAGGTCCGCTGTCCTGCGGACGCTCGTATTGAACGGTTCCTCAACGGGCACTTCGCTCTCTTGGGCCTTGCTCAGCCCCTACGCTTGCCCGCGCGGACATTGACGTTGAATCGCGAGGGAATCGCTCGTGAGTTGTCGTTGCCCGTGACCAGCGATGTGTTCCGCAACGAATTGTTGAGTTCGTATCGGGTGCGGAACGGCGTCTTGCACAATCCGAAGGCGGATCGACGGACGACTCAAGGCACTTTCCATGTCGCCGAGGGGGGGCTGCCGATCCCCGCCGATAAAAAGGCCACTCCGCAGCGGGTTTTCGCGGAGTTGTACACCCGCGCCTTATCGCCGCCGCGCGACATGCTGGTCTTGCCTTTCACCGCGAACGAGCCGACGCCGGTGGAGACGTTCGTGTCGTTGCTGATTCGGCCGCTCGTGGTTCCAGGAGTGCCGGGCATTGGATGCGAGAAGCGGATGGAAATCCGGTTCTTTGTTCCCGCGGGGTTGGTCAGCAATCTGGATTTCGTCGAAACGATCTTCGGCAACGCGGGCGATCCGTTTCTTCCCGAGAACGATGCGGGACTCGATATCGAACATTGGACGGGGCATACCGGGTGCGTCATCCTGGCGCCTCATTTGTGTCAGGCGAACAAACGCGAGTTGGGATTGCCGCATTTCGACGCGGCGACGGAACGGCAGCGGCGCGATGGCATGTGCTGGCGCTCGGAGGACGAGTGCTACAACGAAGGGCAAGCTTTCAAGCTGACCTGTCGCACCAAGGACGGAGTCATCGTGACGCTGATCGCGGACAATTATTTCGGCTACTGCAAGAAGGAAGTGAAAACGCAGATCAGCTACGCGGCGAATCTCTATGGCAATAGCGAAGAGGAGCACGCGGGCGGCGCCATTGCTTTCCCCAGTTTCAACCTGGGGGATGAGTTCGTGGCGAACAGCCGCAGATACAACGGACGAACTTTCGCGGACGTGGCTCGGGACTACGCCGAGCAGATCGATGTGCGACCCGAGGGATACGGCGTTGATCGGCGGTTCCCCGAGTTGATCTATATTCCCGAGAATGCTCATGCCACTCTGCTCGAGCAGCACGTCAAGTGGCGGAGCAACGGGATGGAGCACTCCATCCCGTTATTGCCGGGAAAAATCTACATGGCGCCGTCGGGCTACAGCTTGCGGATGGACAAGCATCCCGAGGCGCCGACTTGGCGGTTAATTGGAACCGCTGGCGAAGGGACGCATTGTCACAAACCGTGCACGGTCAGTGGCGGCGGCAAGAGCGAGATCAGCAAGTCGCTGGTCGACTACATGCTGTACGGCCCCATCTTTGTCGCCGACACGAAGGCCGACTTGCGGGCGGTGCAAGAGATTTTCGACCGCAACTACCAAACTCGTTGGCGCGAAGGCGCCACTTCGGCGCCCGATTACAACAAGACCGCAAGTCGTCCTCTGTTGGACCCGCGACGCTCGCTGGGCAGCGTCATCAAGTTGTTGACTCCTTCGTCCGAGTACACCGACGAATACAACGCCTGGCTCGCCACCATCCCCAATTACATCTACTCGCTGGTCTTCATCATCAAACGGTTTCAATCGCGAGAACCGGGAGTCGATTGGCGGCGTGATTTTTCGGTCGATATGGTCAACGGCGAACCTGGCCACGAGCTGAAGTATCGCAATCGAAAGTTGGTCGGCACCTACTTGCGAGTCGGGCTGGATAAAGATCTAAGTTGGCGAACATTCAAGCTGCGGCAGGATTTCGCGCCGGCGGCCAAGATCGCGACGCAAGACGACATCAGCGTCTCGATCGTCGCTCCCGCTGAGCGGCTGAGGAACCTGAATCCCAACCATGTTGCGCCGAGTTTCAAGTTTGTCGAAAATTGTGAACGTCGCTTGTTTCAGCGGCCCGATGACGCGGTCCATCGTGGTTTGGACAAGCAAGCCGAAGCTGATTTGGCGAGGCCGGACAATTTCATCTCGAACTTCGAGCCGCTGACCGCCGCACATGTTCAAGAGATTGTGCAGTACGTCGTCGATCTCGATAAATTCACTCCGCCAATGCAGAAATTGCTGCGTGAAGTCGCCGCCGAGGGGACAGGGTATGTGGTTTGTTCCTCGTCGCCGCGACTGGTGGATGGCAAGCCGAGCAAGAATCCGCGTTATCTGCAACTGCGGCAGGATTTGGCCAAGCCGCTCGAACTGCATGTCGCTCAAATGGGAACTCGTTTGTTTCGAGCGATTCCTGGCGACGGTCCCCTCCCCCTGCCCGTTAACGCGGTCCTCTTTGGTAGACGGAACAACCCGCCCGAGGTCGAAGCGGGCATTCGCGGCTTAGCGGTCCACAATCCGCTTCACTTTCAAGAACTGCCTGAGCTGTTCATGGATTTCGTCAGTTCGTTGACTGGAAAGAGTCCCTCGACGACCGGAGCGGGTTCCGAAGGGGCGTTGACGAAAGGGCCGTTCAATGCTCTGCCGCCCATTGTCGATTTGAACAACACGCTCGTAAGCTATCTGCTCACGGAACTCGTCGGTTTCTCCACCGCCGCGGGTCATATCGGTCCCAGTTTTCGGGTCGATCACGACATCAGCTATTTGGTCCCGGAAATCTGGTGCCGAATCTCGCCGGAAGAACGCGACCCCAAGTTCCTGTTGGAGAATAAACTGTTCGAGCCGGTCGCCGACTTTGAGTGGGCAGGCGAGCGGATCGAAGCGAGTCGGCTGGGGTATCGCATGACTCAACGATTCGTTCGTTGGTTTTTTGGACGAGTCTTCGACAATCCGGCGAAGGTCTTTGACGATGCAATTCTGCGACCCGAGACGCAAGATCTCGCCGCATTCGCCGATGGCGTCAAGAACATCTGCGAGTCGCATGCCAAGGTGGCTCGGCATTACTTCGAGGATGGGTCAATCGAGTGGGCTTGTCCGCCATTGAAGGTGCTCTTGACCATCATGGCTTTTGGCGAACACGAGGGGCGCGGCGTGCGTCACCCCGATGTCCGCGCAATGTTCACTCGCGAGTCGCTGCTGGCGAGCGACTGGTATCGCCGACGGCTTGAAGCCAAGCAGAAGCACGACATCGACCTGCAAGGTCGCCATATTGCGTACCTAGAGTCGTTCGTGCAAGACTCGGCGCGTAGTCACGCGGCGACTCGACTGGGGATCGACCGGCGCTTGGCGGTCGCCCGTCGCGAACTGGAAATCGCTTCCTCGCCGCAGTACTTGGCCGACTTGACTGGCATGCTGGGGCTCGATCCAGCACTCGCGAAGTGAGGTGGCTGCCCGAGTCACTTAATCAACACGAATTGGTCTTCTTGATTGACGAAGCCAGCGACACCCTTGCCGCGATAGCTGGTTCGTCCCGCGGGGCCGATGGCTTGGCCTTGAGCATCGAAGACCTGCCAACCGACTTGATTCTCTCCGTTCCAAGCAATCAGGAATTGTCCGCGGCGGTTGGCTAGGGCCAGCAGACCTGTTCGCATCCCCGCTTGTCCTGGGGTGGGGATTTCGCGAGGAGTCAGGAGATTGCCGCGGGCGTCGAGTTGAGCGAAATAGACCTGCTTGCGAGTTGGCCAGGCGGCGAGGAAGCCATTGCCGTTCGTTGCGATGGTGTAATAGGTCATGGGGCAAGCGTCAATTTTCCAGCGAGTTTGACTGACGGCTTTACGGTCCACTCGATCTTGGGCGATATCCCAAAGCGCGACGAACATGTCGCGATCATTGTTGGTTTCTTCCCGATAGAGGATGGCTAATCGACCGTCCGCCCCAAAGACTGAACTGGTGGTGCAGCAATTGCAGGGGTCCAACGACTTGTCTAGTTCTCGCGTAGGTCCAAACGAGTCGCCGTGGTTGGTGGACAAGTTGACGTACAACCGGTCGGCCAGCCAGCAGGCGGCGACCTTCCCCTTGCCGTCGACGGCGAGCGAAAACCCTTCGCTCGGACGACGATTAATGTTCTTGAAATCGACGCTTTGCTGTTCGGTCGGTGCGACTCTTGCGTAATAGAATCCCCACTCTTCGTGGGGCAGCTTCAGTTTCCAAGCATTAGAACCCAGAGCCACGTGGACTCTGCCTTCAGGCTCGACCGCCATGTCCCAGACGATGAATTCCAGCCCTGGCCGGAGGGCGTTCGCTGGCACTAAAGCAATCGATTTGGACCACGAAATGCCTTGGTTGCGCGACGCACAGTAAATCGGACCCTGAGGGGAGTCGCAGGCCAGGTGGAGCGTGCCCCGTTGGTCGACCTGAAGGCGGATTGGACGCGATTGGGCCGGCGAGTCCAGCCATCGTACCGACGCTAAATCGGCTGCGTTGCCGCTGACTGGGGCAGTCAGGGAGAGTGTGGCGAGCCAGAATGACAGAGTGGCATTGGCGAGATAATTCTGCCTGAAAGATTGGGACACTAGCGATTTTCCTGGGAAGTGCGGGTTGGCCTACCAGCTAAAACGGGTGGACAAGGTGGTGCATTGCTTCGCTGACTTCTGTACGGATAACCGCCGACATTGTGGCGATTTCTGGTTTGCCGCGTTAGGGTAAGTGAAGGTAATGTAACGGTGAAGAGACATCTCGTTCGTCTCAAGACGCCTGCCGACCGTCCAAAGGCAACGTGGGCGACTGGGCGTCGGCTATGTTTGCGAGGCGACTCCATACCTGTCCGTCTGCGACAGCTGGGGTTGCCGATAGCGACGGATGATCATTCGAGGACGCGGCACATGAATCGACGGATTGGGCAAAATCGTGTGGTGGAAGGGGAGACGCTGGTCTCGCGGCGACCGCTGATTTCGGCGGCGAAGCGACACTCGATCTTTCTGCTGGTTAGCTTGGTCGTCGCACTGTTGGCGTGCCCTGTGAGCTTGTGGGCCCAGGGAAACGCTGGTAACCAGGCAGGCGGGAACTTAAGCACCGTGAAACCCATGGTGCCGTTGATCGGTCCGAACTCGGTGACGCCGCGCCGGCCCGTTCCCGGCGACGACTATTACTTGGCTCAAGCAATCTACCTCTCGGGCGACTACAACTCGGCTCGCCGCGCCTTCATTGATGTGGCGCGCGGAGGCAGCAAGACGTTGGAGGGAGGTCGTTGGGTTGATTCGATTTGCTATCACACCATGCTGGGCGAGAGCCACTATCAGTTGGGCGACTTGGTAGCTTCGCTCGAGCAGCATAATTCGGCCTTGCAGCTTTACCTGGCTCACTTGACGTGGATGATGCGAGTCGAGTTTCCGGAGTCGCCGGACATTCTGACTAAGCCCGCCAAGGCGCCCACGTGGGGACCCAGCTCGCGCAACGTGGTCTATGGTCGTTATCCCGACACGGTACGCACCTTCATGGGGAACACCGACGCTCAAAATGCCGCGGTGATGCAACGAGGAGGGACGCTGTCGCAGGGGCAATTGGCGCCGATTGGCGCCATGGAAGTTTTGCGCTGCATCGCCATTTCGCTGAAACGTCGCGCTGAGTTGCTTGGTCCGACAGGCGAGCATGATGCGTTCACCCAGACGATTGTTTCCGCGCTCGCCGCTCGTCCCGCGCCGCCCAACCATTGGACTCAAGCCTTCATCGAACTCCAAATCGGACTTGCCCACATCGCGGCCAACAAGCCGGCTTTGGCGACTTCCGAACTCCAGCGTTCGTTGCTTGTGGGAGGTCGCTTCGAACATCCCATGTCATGTATCGCCCTCTTGGAACTGGGCAAGCTGGCGTTTCGAGCCGGTCAATGGGATGCCGCGCTGACGTCGTTCATGGAAGCGACGCATTCGGGCGCTGTGTATGGTCAGTTTGACGTGGTGGAAGAGGCGTTTCGCGGGGCGATGACCACGCATCTGGTGCGTGGCAACAAGACGCTGTTCGCCCCCGTGGGGGTGGCGGCTGAGTGGGCGCACGGTACATCCACGAACCTGCAAGCGTCGTTGTATGTTCTGTCCGCCGAGAACCTGTTGGCGATGGGGGACGCCACTCGAGCGTTCGCGCAGTTGACCAAAGCTCGCGGAGTGATCGGCCGACACGATGCGCTCGCCGGACAAGTCGGCGCCCGCTATCACTTTGAGTTGGCCAAGGCGAATTTCCAGACGGCTAACCTGCCAGCGGGAACGGCGGCGTTAGCGCCCGCGCTGGCCTTTCAAGCCAAGGGCTCGCGACGCCTGTTTCATATCTTCTTGACCGATACGGCCTATACGTCGGGGGTCATCAGCGAGCGGATCGCGGACGGGCTTTACTCGGATGTGTTGCGTGAACCGCAGCCCAACGATTGGACCAGCGAGCCGCTAGAAACGCTCGGTGTCGCCGTCGCGCCTCGCGGCATCCCCATGGAACATTGGTTCGAGGCGGTCATGAAACGCAACGAACCCGAACGAGCGTGCGAGATCATCGAACGCATGCGGCGTCAAAAGTTCTTCGCCAGTTTGCCGCTGGGGGGGCGTTTGCTGGCTTTACGCTGGATTCTTGCCGGACCGGCGGAATCGATCGGTGATCGCGGCAACCTCCAACGACGCGATATTCTCGCCAAGTATCCCCAGTTCGGAGAACTCTCGCGACAGGTGGAGGAAGTGCGAGCGGTCATCGCGCGGGAACCGCTGACGACCGAGGATGGCGAGGGAATCAAGACGCTGACGAATCAGTACGATAAGCTCGCCAAGCTCTCGGGCACGCAGGAGCTGTTGCTGCACGACATGGCTCTGCAACGCTTGCCGGCCGACTACAGCTTCCCGCCTCTGCTGACCGTGAAGGAAGTTCAGGCCAGAATGTCCGACAAGACGCTCGTCCTGGCTTACTACAACGCGTCGCGAGCGCTCTATGGCTTCGCACTCACCAAAGACAAGTATGGCGTATTCAAGATCGAATCGCCCAACAAGGTGCGAAACGATGTGGTCGACATGCTCAAGAAAATGGGGCTTCGCGATCGCAGTCAGCCCATTTCCGCCAAGGAACTCGCCGATGACTCCTGGAAGTCGTTGGCCGTTCGAGTCTCGACGGCGCTCTCGAACAACACCAAACCCGAGGCCTGGGAGCAGTATCGCGAGGTTGTGGTTGTCCCTGATGGCCTGTTGTGGTATTGCCCGTTCGAAATGTTGCCGGTGGGCAAGGACGACTCGCCACTGTTGACGAAAGCCCGTGTCCGCTTCGTACCCACCGTGTCGCTCGTTGTTCCCGATGGCAGGCCCATCAAGCCTGTCACTAGGACGGCTGTCGTGGCGGGCCGACTTTATCCACGAGAGGACTTGAAGGTCTGTGCCGAAGCGGCCGACGATCTGGCACAGGTGCTGCCCGACGTCAGTCGACTGCCGAATCGCTTGCCGGGACCCTCCAGTCTCTTGGCGAAGTTCTGCGACCGGCTGGTGGTCTACCACGATATGGATGATTCCGAGAAGGCGCCCTACGATTGGTCGCCCGTTCAGATCGACCAAAAGAAACTTGGCAGCTCGCTAGGCGCCCTTATGGCATTACCCTGGGGCGGCCCCACTCAGGTCGTCTTCCCCGGTTTTCACACTCCCACCGAATCGGGAGGCACGAAACGAGCAGCCACGGGCGACGAGGTGTTCCTCACGGTGTGCGGTCTGATGGCTACAGGCACTCAGACGGCGCTGCTGAGTCGTTGGCGAGTGGGGGGGCAGACCAGCTTTGATCTCACTCGAGAATTCTTGCAGGAGTTGCCGCATGAGTCCGCGAGCGCCGCTTGGCAACGGAGCGTCTTGCTGCGAATGCAGTCGGAAATCGATGCGGCGCGCGAGCCTCGCTTGAACCTGGGACCGCTGGATGAGCCAATCCGAGCCGACCATCCTTTCTTCTGGGCAGGCTACATGTTGGTGGACACCGGCATCGTCCCGGCTCCCCCCGAGGCTCAAGTCGCCAAGTAAGGCAGCCGGACTTCAGCGATATCTGAGCCGTGGCTGGAGAATCGACCTTGGACTAGGAAGGCCAAACGCCTCCAGCGTTCCCTGCGACTCCGGGCCAGTATTTCCCAGGCCGGGAAACTGGTAGGCTGGGTAAAGTGGGTCGTGTCGCATAGAGTACGCATGACCCGTCGTCGTTGTGGACAGGAGTGTCGCCATGCGGCTATTTTCCCTCGCATCTCCCCGGTTGGATCGTCGCGGTTGGATCGGCGTTTGGATGGTTGTTTGCGCTATGTGCTTCGTGGGCGTCTGTCGCGCGGACTCGCCAGCCACCGAGGCGAGTTTCGAGCGTACGAAGGCCTTGGAGTGGCTCGATCAATACGCGGTGCGGCAAGCGCTGTTCCACCCAGAGGACATTGAGAAGCTGCGAACTCGCGTCGCGGCGATGTCGCCGATGGAGGCGAAGAAATGGTGGGAAGAGTCGGCTTCGCGTCGTGAGTTGCTGGACAATCCCGAGTGGCGCGAGACGGAGAAGTGGCTACGCGAGTTTTTGCGAGTGCAGGCGATTTACTCGGACGATCAGATTCGGGAGTTGCAAGCGAAAGCGTTTCAGAAATCGGAGATGTCGGCTCGATCGCTGCGCGAGGTGATGGACGACATCACGAGGAAGCGGCGCGAGTTGGCTCAGGGAGCGAGGCAATCGGACGAGATTCGCAAGGAGATGATCGCGGCTCGGGACGCATTCCGCGAGGACAATGCTCGCGAGAAGGAGGCGGCTCGACGGCGTACGGCGGCCAGCTACCCCGCTTCCCCGACTCCAAATGTAGGGGGGCGTGAGCTGCGGGGGCGTTATAACCAGCCGCTGGTCACCTCGCTCGACGCGGCTCGCTGGTCGATTGTCGGCGGCTTTTTTCCGCGTTGGTAAACGCGAAAGAGCGTGTTCTTCCTAGATCGCCCAGGTTTTCCCCCGAGACGAATGCTACGGGGGAATCCGAGTTCCGGCGTCCGGGTAGATTCGCTATATTCGCCCGCTTGTGCCGAATACGACCGGGCGAGTGTGCGGGCCAAGAAGTGCGGGCCAAGAAGTGCGGGCCAAGAAGTGCGGGATAGCGACGCTGCGTCGAGTCCGTGGTGGGGCAGAGAGGGCAATTCATGAGTAAGGCGAGCGACAATTCGGCAACCTCCCCGACGACTGGGCGGAGTTCAGGACGAGGAGGCGCGGCCGAATCGGTCGTGCACTCGTATGCGTTGCGGGAGACGGTTGAGTCGATTGTGGTCGCCATTCTGCTGGCGTTTTTGTTTCGTACGTTTGTGGGCGAGGCGTTTGTCATTCCCACGGGTTCGATGGCGCCAACGCTGCAAGGGAATCACAAGGATGTGACTTGCGAGAAGTGCGGGTACGGCTATCAGGCGAATGCGAGCGTCGAGAACGACGATCATTGGAACAAGGATACCGTGGTCGCCACGACCTGCCCGCTCTGCCGTTACACGATGGCGCTTGATTGGAACAAAGACCCGAATCAGAAATCGTTTTCGGGGGATCGGATCTTGGTCAGCAAGTTCAGTTACGACTTGCAAGAGCCGACTCGCTGGGATGTCATCGTCTTCAAGTACCCGAATAATGCCAAGCAGAATTACATCAAGCGGTTGGTTGGATTGCCTGGAGAGACAGTGCGAGTTCATCACGGCGACGTGTATTTGCGGCGCGACGGGGAAAATGAGTTTCGGATCGCTCGCAAGCCGCCCCACAAATTGGCGGCCATGCTGCAAGTGGTGGACGATAATCGGTATATCCCCCAACAGTTAGCCGAGGGTGGCTGGCCCTCGCGTTGGCAGCCGGGCAACGGGGATGGCAAGGCAGGTTGGCGGACGATGGCGGACGACGGCAAGCCGCTGGAGTTGAAGGGTGATGGCGGGCAGGAGTCTTGGTTCCGATATCGTCACATCCAGCCTTTGGGAGGCGATTGGCTCGATCTGGAAGAGGGGCAATCGCTCGATCCGCCTCAGCCGGGTCCCAAGGGCGGGCAGTTGATCGTCGACTTCTACCCTTACAATGCGTACACCACGAAAAATGCCATCGCTCATGGCAGCAGCTTGATTCCCAGCACTCGCACCATGGGGAGCCACTGGGTGGGAGATCTTGGCTTGGAGGCCGAGGTGACGGTGGCGGGTAGCACTGGCGAGTTGGTGTTTGAGTTGGTGGAGGCGGGCGAGCATTACCAGTGTCGCGTGGATGTGGCGACGGGAATGGCTCGCATGGAGGTGCTGGGTGGAGTGCGGCCATTTTTGGATCGGGAAGGGAAGGCCGCCGCGACTTCTCCGCAAGGCAGTACTTCGATTCGCGGTCCTGGACGCTATGACATCCGCTTTACGAACGTCGACGACGAGTTGCGTTTCTGGGTGAATGGAAAGCTGATTGAGTTTGACGGGCCGACCACTTATGAATCTCCCGAGGATCGACGGCCTCGTTGGAGCGTCGACGACTTGGGCGACTTGGCGCCGGTCGCCATTGGCGCTCGAGGGCTCAACGCGTCGGTGAAAGACCTGCGAGTGCTGCGGGACGTGTACTACATCGCGGTGCGTATGAGTTCGAACACGGACAACGACTATCAGACCTACGTGGACGACGAAGCATTGCAGGCGCTATTCGCCGACCCAGAGCAGTGGGCGACCAGCGCCGTGTTTTCGTCGCGGCGTACGATCGAAGTGGAATTGGGGGCAGACCATTATTTCCCGATGGGGGATAACAGTCCGCAAAGCAAGGATGGTCGGTTGTGGGGAGAGCCGCCGTATGTCGAACGTGATTTGCTGACAGGCAAGGCGGTGTTGGTCTATTGGCCCCACTCATGGAATTCCCCCGTTCCTTTCTTGCCCAATCTCGGGAGTATGCGATTAATTCGGTGAGTGTCAGGAGGACATTGCCATGCCGCTGTTGGATGTTCAAGGATTGGTGAAGCATTACGGCCGGCGTTGCGTCGTGAACGGCGTCAGTTTTCAGGTCGAGCGGGGCCAGGTCGTTGGATTGCTTGGCCCCAACGGCGCGGGAAAAACGACCAGCTTCCGCATGACTTGCGGATTAGTGGAACCCGATGCCGGGACCGTAACGCTGAACGACAACGACGTCACCAACTGGCCCATGTATCGGCGTGCGCGTGACGCGGGCATGGGGTACTTGGCGCAGGATTCGAGCGTTTTTCGCAAGCTGAACGTCGAACAGAATCTCTTGGGCATGATGGAGCTATTGAATATTGGTCGAGCGGAACGCAAACGACGCTGCGCCGAACTGCTGGAACAGTTCAAGATCGGGCATTTACGAAAGTCGAACGCCGCCCGCTTGTCGGGTGGCGAGCGCCGTCGACTCGAGATTGCTCGCTGCCTGATTTCCAATCCCGAAATCGTGCTGCTCGACGAGCCATTTGCGGGCATCGATCCCGTGACGGTCGAGGGAATCCGCGGGATCATCTTGCAGCTGAAGCGACAAGGCATCTCGATCCTGATCACCGACCACGCGGCCAACCATATTCTCAAGATTGCGGATCACTGCTACGTGATCAACAAGGGCGAGGTGTTCTTTCACGGGTCGGCGGAGCAGGTGCGTAACCACAAGGAAGTCAAGGCAACGTACCTCGGCCATGACGACGACGACGAAGTAAACGGCGAGTCGACATTGGAGAGCGAGTCATTGATTCGGCATGACGGCGACGCGGCAGATTACGAAGTGGACTCTCATCCAGCACATGGTCCCGCCGTGTCGAATCTGCCAGCTCGTCGATCACGAGTCGGCGCGACGCCGGTGAGACGCATTCGTCCCGAAGAGTGATTCGTGCTCAGCCGTTTTGATGTCCAGGGATTTACCAGGTGACGGAAGATAAGACACAGGAAACAACCGACTCCTCGGTCTTGGACGCTCTGCGAACCGCCGCGGAGCAGCGCCCCGATGATGCGCGAGTTCATTTTGAATGGGGAAATGCATTGGCGGAGGCTCGACGCCACGAGGAAGCGTTGGCGGCGTTTGAGCGAGTCGTTCAACTGCGCCCCGACGTAGGAGCGGCTCATTTCAATCTGGCGAATGCTTGCCTGGCGTTGGAACGTTGGGACCGAGCTTGCTTGGCGCTCGAGGCGTGTGTTGCGCTAGAACCCTCGTCGGACGCTTACGAAAACCTGGCATTCGCTCGAGTGCAATGCGGCCAGTTGGAGCAAGCTCGCTGCGCGTTGGAGAATGCGCTGCGAATCAATCCTCGCTCGGTCTCCGCTCGCGGTCGTCTGGCTCGCTTATCCTTGGGCGTCGGTCGGGAACGCGAGGCGTTTAAGCTGATCGAGGAGGGGATGGCGTTAATGCCGCACGAGTCGCGCATGTTCGCGGAACTCGCCCAACTCCAGCAGGCCATGGGGAGCATGGGGGATGCCATTGTTGCTTGGCGCAAGGCCGTGGCAATGTCGCCCGATGAGGTCGAATGGCGAATCTACCTGGCGACGCTCTTGCGCCTGACCGATCAGGTCGTCGAGGCCGAACAAGTGGTTCAGGAAGGATTGGCTCGGAACCCCGCGGAAGATCGGCTCCGGCGCTTCATTAACGCGGCGCTTACGTAGGCAGACGGCTCGAGGATAGGTTGGACCGCTATCATGTCGGAGTTTGAAAGCGACGAACCCGTTCCCGCGACTCCGGGGGATCGCTGGTTCCATTGGCTCGCCACGTTGGTGGCGTTGACGGTATTCGTCTTGGCGCCGTTGGGGATCTGGCTCGCCCGGTCGTTTTTTGGCTGGGAGCCGCCCTCGCTGATTCTGAAGGCGTTAGAATACCTGGAAAAATCGGGCTAGTGCTTTTGTTACGGTGAAGAACGTGGTTTTGCGTTTCATGATCTAGCACCCCAGGGGGGATCTGTGCGATATCAAGTCAACTTTGGCAATCTGTCCGTCTCGTCGTCGCCCTTGAAGGCGGCGACTGGAAAATTCCGCATCGCGATTCTGGGGGATTTCTCGGCGCGTGCCAGCGGCGGCCAGTTGGCGACCGGCGAGGAACTTGCGAAACGTAAACCGATCCGCGTCGACGCGGACAATCTCGAGAGCGTCTTCGAACGATTTAAGGTGACGCTACGGTTGCCGTTGGCGGCCGATGGCGGCGTCATCGAGATACCCGTCGCGAATCTGGACGAGTTGCATCCGGATGAATTGTTCGGCAATGTGGAATTGTTCAGTGAGCTGTCGAGTCTGCGTAAGCGGCTGAAGAACTCCAGCACCTTCGCGGCGGCGGCGAAAGAAGTGCAGACGTGGGTGGGAGGCGTTGACGAGGACGAAGATCGGCCGCGAGTGACACGGGCTCGCGGGGCCGCGATTCCTGTCGGCAAGCTTTCCGATTTCGCTCGCCTGGTCGGGCACTCGACGTCGGGAGACGCCGACGAAGCGCCGATCAAGGATTTACTGAAACAAATCGTCGGTCCGCATGTGGTCGCCGCCAAGGATCCTCAGCAAGACAAGCTCGTGGCGGCGGTCGACCGAGCTCTCTCGGACGCCATGCGACAAGTGCTGCATCACCCCGATTTTCAGTCGCTTGAGGCGTTATGGCGCAGCGTCGACTTGTTGGTGCGCCGGCTGGAATGCGACGAATCGTTGCAAATCGTGTTGTTCGACATCACGGCGGAAGAGATCGCGGCCGACTTGAGTCAGGCGGCCGATCTGACTGAATCGGGACTCTATAAGTTGCTGGTCGAACAACCGGCGCTCGACGCCGCTCAAGGCGCCTTCGCGGCGGTGGTCGGCGCGTATGTCTTCGAGCAGACTCCGCCCCACTGCGATTTGTTAGGACGTTTGGCCAAGATCGCCGTCGCGGCCAAAGCTCCATTCCTGGCGGCTATTGGCAACGATGTGATTGCCAAGAAGAAGCCCGAAGAGGTGCATCCGCTGGTGAAACAGGCCTGGGACGACTTGCGAGGACTTCCCGAGGCGTCGTATTTGGGACTCGTCGCGCCGCGTTTCTTGCTACGCTGGCCGTATGGGAAAAAGACCGAGCCCATCGCGCCCTTCGCCTTCGAAGAGTTCACGCCTCAAAGCGGCGTGAAGGGGATGCTGTGGGGAAACGGCGCCGTCATCGCTGGCTTGCTGCTGGGGGCGACGTTCCAAGCGGGAGGGCTCAAGTCCATGAAGTTGGGCGAGGTCATGACGGTGGACGACATGCCCTACTACTTCTATACCGACTCGGATGGCGACCAGATCGCCCTCCCCTGCACCGATCGCTTATTGTCCGAAGCCATGTGCATGTACGTTTCGTCGCAAGGAATCATGCCGCTGGTCGCCTTCAAGGGGCGAGCCGAGGTTCGGTTGGCCAGTTTTCAGTCGCTCACGGGCAAGCCGCTGTTGGGGCCGTGGTCGGCCGAACAGGTTGCGGCCAACATGGCGGTCGGCGCGTCGGCTGCTCCAGCTCCAACGCCTGCTCCAGCGGAACCTGCCGCGGCGCCAGCTCCGGAACAGTCGGCGGCCGCGGTCGACGCGGAACTCGACGCGCTCCTCGCGTCGTTGGGAGGCGATACTCCGGCGGCGCCTTCCGCGGATGCGGCGAGTGCTGGCGGTGGAGATGACGCCATGGATCCCGATCTCGCCGCGCTGCTGGCCGATCTCTAACGCCTCGACCGAGTCGCACACTGCCATGCCCTATACCAACATCATGGAGTTGTTCGGGCGAATTTCGCTCGGCGACATCACTGCCTACGTCGCGTCGCGCGGATGGGAAGTCGAGGAGGACTCTGACGAGACCGTCAGATTTCGCGGCCCCATTGGAGTTGGCGGCGATCCGGGAGAAATCTGGACATGGCGACCCGAGTCGCATCCGAAGTTTCGGCGGCGAGTGCCCGATGTGCTCTTCTCACTGGCCGTCCATGAGGGGCGAGACGCGCTGGATATCGCCAACGAATTGATCGGGATGGGCAGGCGAGCGACGAATGCCAAAGCGGGACAGCTCGCGGGGCACTCGCCTCAGCCTGCGGCGGTTGGCGAAACTCTTGCCTCCGCGATGCTCCCCGGATCCGCCGGTGCGTTGGTTCCTCCCACGCTTCGACCTTGGACGTTCACTCACCGGGGCGCGGACACGTTGCTTGTTCAACTTCTGCCCGCGGGCGGTACGCATTCCCTCGAGCCGGGCGAGCGGCTCGTGATCGAACGCGAGCCAGCCGCGGAGCCAAGTCCCGCGGCGCCCGTGGATCTGGAGTGGGCCGAGTCGGTCTTGCGAATTCAGCGCCCCGCGGACGATCTTGTCACTCGAGTCGCACAGACGGTCGCGTACGATGCCCAGGCGGTTCGCCCGACGCCTCGTCGCATCTTGGCCGAGGAACTAGGGGTTCTTCCGAGCGAGAACGGGAGCGACCGAACCGCCGAGTATCTTGAGCGGTTGGCGGAGACGATGCAGCGAGTCGAGTTTGAGCTGGACTTCGCCGGGCCGGTCGACGACCGCGTTCGGCAAGCGTATCGACGTCAAACGGCCCTGGTCGTCGCGTCGCTGGCTCGACTGCTCCCGACGACCACTTGGGCCCGACGAGTGCTGTGGCGAATCGCCATGCGAATGTTGGCATCCGCCGAGCTTGCGTTGGAACTCAACACGTCGTCGGTCGATGAACTGTACATCACGGCCGCGTCGGACTCGGAAGCAAGTCCGGTCCGCACGCTCGAATGGCTCGTCGCCCGCACCGTGACTACTTATCGTACTTAACCGTCACGCCGCACTGATCCTTGATGGCCTTCGTCAACAGATTCTTCTTGTTCGCGATCTGACCATCAACGCGGATCGTGAGGTTGTCCTTGGTAGGTTCGATGACGCCCGTCAGTTCTTGATCGGGCTTTGCTTCGAGGTACTTCTTCCAGTCGGTTGACTTGGGAGATCCGCTGAAGCCGAGCAAGAGCACGAGGTCATCGCCCTTCACAAACAAGATGCAGTCGATTTGCTGTTTCTTCTGCGTTTTGTCTCGATCGGACTGCCCCATTTTTTCCAGGTTCTTGGACGACCAAAGTTCCTTGAATTCATCCGAGTAATCCGGAGCGTCATCCAGTACCTCGGCGTTGTCGCTCTTGAAGCGGCCGCGGGTGATCGTCGGCTTCTTGAAGGTGAGGTCGTTGATCGTGGACATGTCGTCCGCGGGCAATTTGGTGCGGCGTTGCACGGCGGTGCGCACTTCGCTCGGAGTATCCTCCAGCAATTCCTCGGCGTACTTCGACCATTTGTCGAGTGCATCCTTGGCTCGCTTGAAGTCTTGAGGCTTCGCTTCGTACGATTCCTTGACGATCTTGGCAGCCGCTTCCAGCGATTCTTCAATGGTCTTTTGAATCGCCGCGACTCGCGACTCGGCCGCCATTTGGACCGCTCGACGATCGACCGAGACCGACTTTTTGGCGGTCTTGGATTTCGTCTTGGACTTCGCGTCGTCCTCGTCCTCTTCCTCGGGGAGCTTGAGGTCGATGTAGAGTGCCAACTTGCCGGATGACACCAGACCTTCCTTGAAAAGTTCTTGGTAGGCTTTGCTCTTCTCCAGCACTTTTTCGATCGCTAATTTGATCGGTTTCGCGGGCGCCATGCGGAACGAGACTCCACGCGCAGGTTACGAGCCGCTGGGGATTCCGCGCGTCAGGAATTCCCAGGTTGAGTATCCAAATCGTGGGTAAGGTTCTTACGGCAGCCGCGGGAACTCGGCTGTTCAAGCCGTTGTTCCCTTACAAGTCGTACTTGAATTCGCCGTTCTCCACCGACACTTGAATTCGCTCCACCGGCTTGCCAGAGACCATGCGAGTGAGCAATTCCTTGCTGATATGCGGCAGTAAGGTGTTGGTGAGAATGGCGTCGATCATGCGTCCACCGCTGTCGATCTCGGTGCAGCGACTGACGATCAACTTGACGACCTCGTCATCGTAAGTGAACGGCAACTTCTGATGCTCGGCGATCCGCTTGCGGATGCGGTCGAGCTGGAGTCGAGTGATGTTGCTGAGCATGTAGTCGTTCAGGGGATAGTAGGGAATGGCGACCAACCGTCCCAGCAGCGCGGGTGGAAAGACCTTCAGCAAGGGTTCTCGCAACGATTTGGCGATCCCCTCCGGTTCGGGCATGAGTTCCGGATCCTTGCACATGTTCATGATCAAGTCGGTGCCCGCGTTGGTGGTGAGCAGGATGAGCGTATTCTTGAAATCGATCAGCCGCCCCTCGCCATCTTCCATGATGCCTTTATCGAACACTTGGAAGAAGATCTCATGCACATCGGGGTGAGCCTTCTCCACCTCGTCCAGCAACACCACGCTATACGGCTTGCGACGCACCGCCTCGGTGAGGATGCCGCCTTCCCCATACCCGACGTATCCCGGAGGAGCTCCCTTCAAAGTAGAAACGGTGTGCGCCTCCTGGAACTCGCTCATATTGATGGTGACGATATTCTGCTCGCCGCCGTACAGGGCTTCGGCCAGCGTGAGCGCGGTCTCGGTTTTACCGACGCCCGAGGGACCTGCCAGCAAGAAAACGCCGATCGGCTTGTTGGGATTATCCAAACGAGCTCGCGAGGTCTGAATGCGTCGAGCAATCATTTCGAGCGCGTGGCCTTGTCCGATCACGCGCTGGCCCATGATGTCCGCCAGCTTCAAGACGGTCTCGACTTCATCCTTCACCATGCGGCCCACGGGAATGCCCGTCCAATCGGCCACCACGCTCGCTACGGCCTGTTCATCAACCGTGGGTAGAATCAGCGGCGACTCGCCCTGCAGCTCGCTTAATTCGCCTTGCAACGCCTGAAGTTTGGCGAGTGCTTCCGCGCGTTCCGCGTCCGAGAGGGGTGGTGGATCAGCTTGCGGCGAGGCGGCCGTCACCGCTACGGTTTGCGCCGCTTGATCGGCTTGCTTTTCCAACGAGCTGGTCGTCCCTTCGACCTTGCCCGTGACGCCTCGCAGTTTCGCGCGAAGATCAAGAATCTGCGCCACCAGTTTGCGTTCGGCCTGCCAGCGCTGGTCCAGAGTGGCAAGCCGCTCGCCCAACGCCTGGCGTTTCTCGATCGCGGCCGCCTCTCGGGCGCTGACCTCGACTCCCATGGCTCGTTCCCGAGCGATGATTTGCAATTCGGTATCGAGCGCTTCGATGCCTCGTTGGCAATCTTCGACCTCCGCGGGAACCGCATGCTGGCTAATCGCAACTCGGGCGGCCGCCGTATCGAGCAGACTTACCGACTTGTCGGGTAGTTGACGAGCGGGAATGTAGCGATGCGATAGCTTGACGGCGGCTTCGAGTGCTTCATCGAGCACTTGCACGCGATGGTGCTTTTCGAGGGTGGTCGCGATGCCTCGCATCATCAGGATCGCGGTCTCTTCGCTCGGTTCGTCGACCTGGACGGTTTGGAAACGACGAGTGAGTGCGGGGTCTTTCTCGATGTACTTTTTGTACTCGGCCCAAGTCGTCGCGGCGATCGTGCGGAGTTTGCCGCGGGCCAAGGCGGGTTTCAGGAGATTGGCGGCGTCGCCCGTGCCTGCCGCTCCCCCAGCTCCGATCAAGGTGTGCGCTTCGTCGATGAACAGAATGATCGGCTTTTCGGACGATTGCACTTCCTCGATCACTTGTCGCAACCGATTCTCGAACTCACCCTTCATGCTGGCGCCCGCTTGGAGCAAGCCGACGTCGAGCACTCGCAGGGAGACTTCACGCAGCGGCGGCGGGACTTGGCCGGCGGCGATCTTGAGCGCGAATCCTTCGACGACCGCCGTTTTGCCCACGCCCGCTTCGCCGGTAATGATCGGGTTGTTCTGGCGGCGTCGCATCAGAATATCGATCACTTGACGGATTTCATCGTCGCGTCCCACGATGGGGTCGATTTCGCCGTTTCTCGCTTGTTCGGTCAGATCGATCGTGAATTGATTGAGCGCCTCTTTCTTGCCCATCGCGGCGGGAGCAATCGCTCCGCTCGCCTCGCCCGGCGCCACTCCTCCGCCAACGCGACTACCATCCTGGGCGCCCAAGGCGTCTTCGGGCGAACCACCGACAATCGCCCCGAATTGTTCGGTCAAGGCATCGACCGAGATCTTGTCAAACTCCTTGGAGATGCCAACCAGCGCATTACGCAGCGACTTGGTCTTCAGCAATCCCACCACGACATGCCCCGACCGCACTTGTGCCTCGCCGAACATCAGCGTGGAGTAGACCCAAGCGCGTTCGACCGATTCGTCGATGTGCGACGAAAGATCCGAGATGGACGAGGCGCCTCGCGGCAACCGGTCCAGTGCTTCGGTGAAGTCCCGGGCGAGCCGCGCGGGTTCCAGCCCGAACTTGCGAATGATGCGATGCAGATCGGAGTCTTGCAGTTGCAAGATCTGATGAAGCCAATGCACTAGCTCGACGTACGGATTGCCGCGAAGCTTGCAGAAGGTCGTGGCGCTTTCGAGCGTCTTGTAGCCCACGGCGTTGAGTTTGCCGAACAGTTTTGCGCGATTAATCTCACTCACAGGGCTCTGGCTCCGATAGTAGGGCGATTGTTGCTTGTTCGATGTTTACGATGGTGGAATCAATATCTCGCCGGCCCTCAAGCCGACTCGATGGACCGACTGAGCACCAAATCATCGGCGTCGCGTTCGCGTGGTTTACCGCCCAACCACGCGGTCCAGCCGAGTCGTCCTTGGCGGCCGAGCGTCAAGGGCGGCACGTCGTTCCGTTTCAGGATCATCCTGACGTCCCAGCGCAATTCGAATCCAATATAGTTGCGGACGGCCGCCTGGAGTCGCGGCAAACTTGGTTCATTCGGCAAAAGTCGCTGATAATCTCGCCACGACATGGGGCCCAGCTCAATGCGAATGTTCTGATGTCGGTCCCACATGCGAGCACCGACCAGGGCGTTCTGCCCCAAGGCGCCCGTGTTGGGGGACTCGCCGAGTCGCAGGCGGCATTCCATCGGAATCTCCGTCCAGCGGCCGACGAATTCCAGCACGCGGGCCGGTACACCCAGGAAACTGGTCAAGATGCTGGCCAAGCCATCAGCGTGTCGAGTTTGGCAGGCGAAATGGCCGACGCTGTGGAGTTTGGCATGGTCGGGCATGCCATCTCGATTCCGAAACGCCCCAGGGCCAATTCCCATCAGCGAACCAACGTAAAAAGCGAATCGATCGCGGTCGGGCCGATCGGCTTGCACGGTGGGCTGGGCATCGGCCCACGCGCGGTAGAACAGCGTGGCGAGTCGATGGTGGAAAAGGTCGGCGAAACGACTCCACGCATAGTCTCGATATAGATGCCGACGCTCATAAGCGTATTCGGTCAGCGAGAGCGGCAACGGCCCATTAGGACCGAACATGCCAAAGCAGAAAACTTGCAGCCGCCAGTGATCCGTCCCTGGAATTCGCTCGAAGGTGTCGAGCGACGAGGTGGGAAACGCGAGCGTTGGCGTTTGGCCAATCCGAATCGCCTCCTCGGAAGGGCGAGCCGCGTAACCGAGCCGCGGGCGGTTGGCGAAGGCGCATTCGAGCCAACGCAGCGCTTCGAAGAAGCCGAATTGCCGCGGGTCGGCTTCGAGTTGTCGCAGCAGATCTAGATGATCTGTCGTTGTCCGATCGTCGCTGGCCATCGCATGATCTCGCCGCGCTCGGTGGTTCGCAGCACGGTTTCGGTAAAGGAATTAAGCGACACATAGCGCGCGAAGAATCTCGCGAGCACCGAGCCAATCAAGAACGAACCTTGTCCCTCGAAGGCCGTCTCGTCGTACGTCAGGGTGATTTCAACACCCCGTCCAAAGCTGAGCGGACCCGCCTTGGGCACTCGACGCACCACGGGCTTTGATTCGATCGAACGGACCGCCTCGACCTGCTGACGCAAGTCGGGGGCGAGCGGATTGGTGTAAAGCGATAGAAGGGTCCGCAACGCCGCGGCGCCTTGCCGGGGATCGGTGTCCACCAGCGACAGGTAATTCAGCGAGAGATGGTTGATCAAGCGCCAAGCGTTGACGCCCGCTCCGCTGACCAAGGGGGGGCGAGGTTCGGTGGGGCCCGCCACGCAACGAATCGACTTGACCGGCGCGCCGATACTGAGCGTGAAGTCGGTCGCGCCCTTGCCAACGGGCATGACCAGCGGCAAATCCCGGTTGGTGCAAAGCGTCGCAATCTCCAACTGCTCGAGATCACTGCGGAAGGGAGCGTCATTCACATCCACGATCGAGACGAAAAGCTCGCTCCCGACATAGCTCGACCGAGCGCCAATCCGCTTTTGTTTCTCCGACAAAACTCGCGGTTCCCGTCGCACCGTGTAGTAAGCCGCGTCGGGCGAGCCTCGCTCCAATTGAGCGTCGGCTAACGCGTAGAACGGCAGGAACGGTTGCCCCGTGCCGATGCCTCCCGCTCGGTGCCCAATCACTCGCGTCAAGGAATAGACCTCAAGATCTAGCGGGCGAACACGATCGGGCACCACGTGATGCTCGTGATCGCGATGGTTCAGGTGGATTCGATCGGCCCGCTGGGGAAACAGGTTGATCGCGGGGGCGCAAAACAGCGCGAAGTTGCCCGCATCGATGACATTCTCCAACTGCCGATCCGAGTGGGGGAAAAGCAGGAGCAGGTCGAGCGTCGAGTCGTTGACCCGTCGAATCACCGGTCCCAGCCCTTGGATCTTGAAGAACAAGAACCTCGCTGGGAAAGCAAAATACTCTTGCAGCAACCGGTAGCCTTGGAACGAACGATGTTGAACCGGCAGCAACGCCTCGTCGTCCTCGAACCCAACTGCTCGGACCGCGTTTCCTGGCAAGATCTCGGCGATCGGTTTGGGGCCCGTGGACTTCGCCACGACAGCCGTCGTCGACGCTAGGATCTGTTCGTAAAGTCGGTAGGTGCGCAGCGGGCCGCCTCGTAGGTAGACCACCAGTTCATCGAGTTTCAATTGCGAGAACTTCAAGCCCGCGGTGCTGCGTAAGCGAATTCTCAAACCGGCCTTGGATTGACGCAAGCGATCGGGGACCGCGACATTCGTCGACTCGCGATTGAAATACTCGGCCTCCACGATCTCCAACGGCCAAAGTCTTGTCTCGTGACCGGTACGATACTCACACGCGGTCTGATCGTCGCGCCCCATCGAGCCGCGCAGCGATGTTCCACTCGGAATGGTGTAGCCGTCGGCGAGCGAGCCCTCCGTCAGATCGGGATGAAACTGCGCCACCGCCATGGAAGGGACGGGCGCCAGATAGTGCGGATAGATCATCTCCAGCAGATGCTGAGTGAACCGCGGGTACTCGGCCTCGAGTCGCAAGCGAACTCGAGCCGAAAGGAACGAAAATCCCTCGAGCAATCGCTCCACATAAGGATCCGCGCACTCGAATTCCTCCAGGCCGAGACGACCTGCCATCTTGGGGAACTCGCGCGCGAACTCGCCTCCCTTTTCTCGCATGTACTGCAGTTCTTCGTTGTAGAGCCGCAGGAAGTCAGGGTCCATGCTCGGTGAGTTCCGTCGGAAAAAGCGCGGGAGGGTGTGGGAAGTGAGAGCGAAGGGCCAACCGCTTACTCTTCTTGATCGATGACTTCGACTTGCCCCGTGTCGAGATCGACTTCCGTGCGCAGGAATAATCGTTGGGGGAGGGGCTGAGCCCATAACTGCCCCTCGATCTGGATCGAAAGGGCGTTTTCGCCGCCCGTGGCGCTCGACGCCGCCGAGACCTTGATTTTCAAGGTCTTGGGCAGAATCCGCGGCTCGAAGAATCGAATCGCCTGCGCCACGCGTCGCTCCAACTCCGGGAACTCGACACGCGACAGAATCGCGCCGGAGAGCGAGGGGATTCCGTAGTTGATCACGGAGTTCTTGACCTGGGGAAATTCGTCGAGGCTCTGGATTCCCTCGAGCCGCTCGCAGTTCAAGAGCCATGCCAAGTCGCGTAGCACGCTGGCGCGGAGTTGGCGAATGGTGAGCACGCGTTGCTCGCGCGACTCGCGCTGCTCATCGGGACGATCATCCGTCAAGCGGTCCAAGAGCGAAGGTTGTAATCGCTCCTTGAGGCTCAGTTCGGGCATCTTCGCTCCTTCACCGACCGCGTTGAGCGGCCCCTGCCAGTCCTTGTGCCGACGCGATCAGGAGGCCGCTTCATCCCAGACAATACGCCGCACTTCGAATAGCGGATAGTCGGTCTCATTCGTCGCCAAGAGTCGCTGCCCCACGCCCCGCGAGCCGCCCGCGCCATCGTCGATCCAATCGGTTTTGCGGGCGAGTCGCACGAGGTCGTCGCTGCTGCTCTCCGATCCTGGATACCGCGAAGGCACTAAGCCGACCACTTCGCCGCCATTCACCCATTCAAAATGAGCGGGCAGCCAGACGAAGTCGCGAAGATCAGTCGGTTTCTCGAAATCGACTCGATGGATCCGATGCCAGGGTATCCAGTAGTAACGCCCGTTGACCACGCACTCCAAGAAAGGGGCAAGCCGTTGGTCGGCGTCTCCCAGCCATTCGAAGGGATGGCCTGGACCATAAGGGATGTCGATGGGCGGTGTGCCGGGAGGCGCTTGGTCGGCGGTGGACGCCGAGCCCGCGTCGGCATGCAACCACAGGCGACCCGACGTCGTGGGCACGGACTCGAACGCCTGTGCTCGCAGATCCGCCGCCTCCGTCGACTTGCCTTGGACGGCCAACGTATGCGCTTGCCATAGCAACGCCATCCACGGTTCTGGTTCGCCGAAAAACAGCGGCGAGCGCTCGCCCTGGAACACTCGAGCTCGCAGCGCTTCGCAACGTAACGCCTCTTGATAGGTCTGAGCCATTTCGAGCGTGCTGGGATCGAGATCGCGAGCCACATTCAGTTGAGTAAGAGCGCGATCCCACTGCCCGAGCACGGACAAGAGCTGAAACAGAAAAACTCGATGCCGAGGTTCCGACGGCGCTTTGCGCACTTCGTTCTGCAATTCGGCGAGAGCTTGCGCCGTGTCGGCGTTCTTCAAGGCGGTCAAGGCGGGGGAAGCCATGCGGATACTCCTGATGCCATGCCGAATGGCGTCCTGTTGCGGCCAAAACGGGCGGCCGCGTGAATTCTACGAGTCGGTTTGCGTTAAGTCAGTTTGTTTTCGCCGTCGGTCCAACGCACGGCAGTTTCCGCCTGTTGCGAGCCCAGTTTGGTGAGGTCTACCGAACGCTTGATCGGAGTGGCCGCGCCGGACGCTTTATGCGGCGGCTTGTAGCTCATCGCAATCTGGTTGTAACTGATCTTCAACGTCTCGGTCGGAACCCCCGCTTCCCCGGCGCCTCCGCCACTGCCGCTCACGCTCCACTCGGTCAAAAAGCAGGTCCCAAACAAGAACTTGACCCACGACCGAATGCCATCGTCCTCGCCCTTGACGGCGCCTGCTCTCACCGCCAAGAAACTGATGTAAATCAGCTCGCCCGCCTTGCTCTTGAGCTTCCGGTCGGTCGCTGCCTTGAACATCAAGTAAGGAGTGAACTCGTCCGCCATCTTGGAAATGGAGAGTTCGTTCTTTTCGCCCTTCTCGACGAACATATCGAGCGAGGGGCCGCCGTTGTCGCCGGTTTTCCCCGCTCGATACTGAACGCCATGGCCAAAGTCGATGCTCTCCGCGACAAACCAGCCCGTATACCCCTCGAATCCCACGTAACTCGAAGAGACCGACTTCAGCGTTTCGAAACTGACAATAATCACGGTAGGGTCTCAAAACGACGGTGGAGCAAGAGGGACGAGCCTGTGTCGCGGAATGTGTTCCAACCATGGGGGAGCATGGAAGGCGGAAACAACACGGGCGAGGCGCCAGGAAAATTCGCGAGCCGCGCCGTGGCGGCTCGCGACGCTTGCCTGGCGATCAGCCTGTCTTGACCAACTGTTGATCCGAGTTCGCGGCTGGCAGTTTGCTGCCACCCTCCGACCAAGGCTTGTTCTTCACATGGTCCCAGGCAAACTCGGGAGTGACCTTCACGTATTGCTTGCCTTGGGCGCCTTCGACAGCGCGATACCAAGTGAAGGCAATACCGTTGTACCAGAATGTCAGTTCCTCGGTCGGGCGGCCGTCGGCGTCGCCGCTGATGCTCCACGTCTTGATGAAGGCGGTCTTCAGGTGGATTTGCAGGAAGACGACCGCGATCGTCGCATTGCTCGAGTCGCTCGACACTTCAATGAACTTGATATCGACGTCGCCCACCGTCGCGCCACGCATCGCCATCATGGCGAGCAGTGGTGAACCGCAGTCCATGCTCTTGCTGACCGAAACTTCTTGCAACTCGCCCACGCCGAACACGATATCCGACGTACCAGCTTTCGCGCTGTCAGCCACTTCGCGAGCAATTCCGAAGCCGACGCTTTCGCAAGTGAAATATTGCGAGAAGCCTTGAATTTCGCAGTCGCCGTTGATGGGTTGGCTGCCATTGGCGATCTTCATCAAAATCATTGAGTTCTCTCCCGGAAGGTTCTCTGGTTTAGTTGGTGAACATGTTGGCCATCACCGCAACGAAGTCTTGAAGAAGACGAAAGTGCGGAGTGTCTGGAAATCGAACAAACATCGTAACGCTCGGCGCGACGAACCGCGCGCGGAGCGGCGAAATTGTCGAGTATTGTCTGAACGTTATTTGGGAAGTCGAGAAACGAGTCGCAGCGAAACAGTCAAGCCTTCCAATTGGTAATGGGGCCGGAGGAAGAACTTCGAGCTGTAGTAGCCTGGGTTGCTGGGATCCTCTTCGACCACCACTTTGGCTTCCGCGAGGGGCCGTCGAGCCAAATCCTCTTGGCTCGCTAATCCTGGATTCATTTCCACGTACTGAGTGATCCAGCCTTGCAGCCAATTGGTGAGGGTGTCACGGTTCTGGAACGACCCGATCTTGTCCCGGACCATGCACTTCAGGTAGTGAGCAAACCGGCAAGTCGCGAACAGATAAGGGAGCCGCGCGGCCAAGTTGGCGTTCGCGGTGGCCGCCGGATCGTCGTACTCGGCCGGCTTCTGCAACGACTGAGCGCCGATGAAGGCGGCAAAGTCCGAGTTCTTCTTGTGGATGAGCGGCATGAAGCCGCTGCGGGCGAGTTCCGCTTCGCGACGATCGCTGATCGCGATTTCCGTGGGGCACTTTTGGTCCACGCCGCCGTCGTCGGATGGGAAAGTATGCACCGGCAAACCTTCCACCGCTCCGCCCGACTCGATGCCGCGGATCTGCGTGCACCAGCCATACATCTTGAACGCTCGCGTGATGTTCGTCCCCATCGCGTACGCGGCATTGACCCAGCAGTACCGGCCATGCTCGCCGCTGCCGCAATCCTCTTCAAAATCAAACTCCTCAACGGGGTTCGTCTTGGCCCCGTAGGGCGTACGACCCAGGAACCGGGGCATGCACATGCCGATATAGCGGCTGTCATCCGCTTCTCGCAGCGATCGCCACGACGCGTATTCAGGCGTGGAGAAGATCTTGGCCAAGTCGCGCGGATTGCTCAACTCGTTCCAGCTCTCCATCTGCATCACGCCCGGCGCGGCCCCTGTCATCATCGGGGTGTGCGACGCAGCGCATATCTGCATCAGTTCCCCCAACAACTCGACGTCCGGCGGGCTGTGGTCGAAATAATAGTCGGCCACGAACGCTCCGTACGGCTCGCCGCCGAACTGCCCGTATTCTTCTTCATACGTTCGCTTGAAGATCGGGCTCTGATCCCACGCGGTTCCCTTGAACTTCTTCAAGGTCTTGTGGAGTTCCTTCTTCGAGACATTGAAGAACTTGATCTTCAGCATCTCGTCGGTTTCGGTGTTGTTCACCAGATAGTGGAGACCGCGCCAGGCGCTTTCCAGCTTCTGAAAGTCCTCGTGGTGAATGATCTGATTCACCTGCTCGGTCAACTTCTTGTCGATCGCGGCAATCAAGCCCTTGATCGTCGCCAACGCATCGTCGGACATCACGTTGGATTGGGCGAGCGCCTGCTCCGCCAACGTCTTCACCGCGTTCTCAATCGACGATTTGGCTTCGTCCGACTTGGGTTTGAACTCTCGCTGCAACAACGACGAGAATTCGTTGGCTTCAAACGTCGTGGCGGCTGCCGCGGCCGAGGCGGCCTGTTGTTCGGGATTCATGTACTTCCTCTTCTTGTGCTTCGCTATGCAGTGTTCGCTAGATAGTGTTTGCTAGACAGGGCTAAATTTCGCCCGAAAAGCTGGACTCAACGACTCGACTAACCCTCGCCATCCGCCTTGGGGGCGGCGGCAAGCGAGCGGAGCAGCTCGGGATTCTGCAACACCTTGGCGATCAATTGTTCGGCCCCTGACTTGCCATCCATATAGGTCAACAGATTGCTCAGCTGCTCGCGAGTCTCCAACAGTTTCCGCAAGGGTTCGACCTTTCTAGCGACGGCTCCAGGCGAGAAATCGTCCATACTGTCGAACGTGATGTCGACCATCAAATTCCCGTCCCCGGTCAGAGTATTGGGGACCGAGAAGGCGGTGCGCGGCTTGATTGCCTTCATGCGGTCGTCGAAGTTGTCGACGTCGATCGTCAAGAACTTGCGATCAGCCACCGGCGCCGGCGCCTCTTCGGGATTGCCGGAGAGATCGGCGAACACTCCCATCACAAACGGGAGCTGCACCTTCTTCTGCGCACCGTAGACCTCCACGTCGTACTCGATCTGTACTCGCGGCGCTCGGTTGCGGGAAATGAATTTTTGCGAGCTGGTCTTGGCCATGCCTCGATTCCTTAGTCCAAAAGTTTTAGTTCAATGAATGCCTGGCAGTGATTGCTTGGCGGATGATTGCTTGGCGGATGATTGCTTGGCGGATTAGTCGTCGCGGTTGAGCCCGCCAAGCGACTCGGCTTGCCCCAGGCCATCTGGCGAGATGTCCTTCAAGATTTCCAGGAAACTCTTCGTCGATAGTCGCTTGGCTCGTCGCAACAACAGCGGCAAGGGGCTTGATGGTTCGTACTTCTCGAAGTAATTGCAAACCTTCTCCAGGGCCTTGATGGCGTCCTCGCGACACGTAATGTCGGCATCCCAATTATGCACCAACTTCACCACGACGTTGGCGCCCGCCCCCGTCGTCGCGCCCGCCGCCATCGTCGCACCCGCTGTCCCGCCGCTTGGGCTCGAGCCGCCGTCGCCCCCCGTCTCGGCATTGGCCGTGGCTTCTGCTTGCGCAGTGTTTGCGTCTTGGAGGGAGTAGCCGCGCTTGCCCAAGCGATCGACCAGAATCTTGTGAATGACCTGCAACTCTTTCGTCAGGGGGCCCAAGCCTCGGCTCGAACCAGCGCCGACTTGGCGAGTTAACGCGGTGTCCAGCCCCTTGGAAGTTTCCGCGGCGTCTCCCGCTGCCTGGGCGTCTGCTCGCAAAATGGCGATGTCGACATCCTCGAACGCCGCGTCGATCAGCTTGGATCGCGATTCGATCTTCTCCTCGTCATCGTCTTCGTCCCCCCGCGGAAACTCGCCCGTCACCACGCCAATGTCGAAGTGACTGAACGCACCCGCAGCCCGCGAACGTACAATCGGCAAACGTTGAAGAGGCATCACCAACGAGCCCGCATCCGCTAGGCTCGCGATCGTATTCACTCGAATGGTGGGGTCGTTGTCGTCGTCCGGGTCGAGCAGCGGAAAAACCGCTTCCCAATACTGTTCGACATAGCCCTTGACGACGGACAACGCGTCGGCGAAGGCGCGAAGTCCATCCGTGCGGAGAACGGCTTGCGCCAGCAAAGTGGCGGCTCGCAAATCACGACTGCGCTTCAGAACATCGAGCGCTTTGGATTTGACGATCGGCCAATCCGGTTCCTTGCCTGGGATGATCGTGTCGCCATACTGCTGATCAGGCACTCGCTGAGACGCTCGACCCATCTCAATAAACGCTGGGTCGTACTCCAAATCGGTCCCGCACGGAGCAGCGTCCGAGAGCGGGCGTAGCAGTTCCTCGACATTCAGATTGGCCACGCGCAAGCTTTCAGATTGGGCCGCGGATTCGCCTGTTTCAAAGTCCGATAAGGACAATCCACGATAAACAATGGACTCTCAAAATGCAATCTTAGGCAACTCGTATCCCTAGTACGAGAATCGGACATCGATCCGCAGAATGCTCTCGTAGAGCTGTGAATTGGTGACAGACCACCCACCGCTGATCCCAAATTCAAAAAGTCCCAGATCGCTGAAACGCTCCTGGGCAATCCGCACTCCGGGCACAAAGTTGACGACGTGCTCCCCATCCGTGGGGATGGGAATACCGGTGGGCGTCGTCTTGAGTCCGTTCAGGATCGAATAGGTGACCACTTCAAAGGTGGGGATGACCGCCAATTTGTCGGACTCCCATAACAGGTGCCCGACGCCCAGGCCGTACGACAGGACCTGACCCGTATGCACGGGATCGCCTCCCATCGGCACCCAGTACTTGACGTCCGCATACAGATAAGTGATGTCGCTCCAACGATATCGGAACGCAAAACCGGGCTCCAATGCAATGCGGCCGGTCCCCGTCCCCATGCTGGCCGAGCCGGTGTTGAATTGAGTGCGAAATAGCTGAGTAATCTGCCATTCGTCGCCGTCGATCATGACTGTCTTGGTGGTTAACGTCAGATCGCCGATGCCCGTGTGGTTCTTGTTCAACTCGGGATCGACCCAGGTAAAAGGAATCTCGGTTCCGAGCGAAAAGGTGTCGCCGCCCGATTCCGTCAGCAGCCGCAATTGATAGTTGTCGACTGACCGCTCGGGCAACTTCGGTCCCGCCCCCGTGACTCCCTTGGCCCAAAAGTACCCTGCTCGATCGGGAAACGGTCGGTTGAACGTCGTGGCGTTGCGAATGCGGAAGTTGGAAAATGGTTGAGATCCCTCGATTTCAAACGGCGCGTATGCCAGTCGCTCGCGTCCAATCCCGCTGGTCATGTTGCACGGCCGAGCGCGAACCAGACCCCACCAATACCTGGGACCACCGCCGCTCGGTTCCAATATGTCCTCGAAGATCGGGACCGCGGAAGATTGTCCGTCGAGTCCCTGGGGAGCTGGAAGCTCCTCCGGATTCACTCCTGGAGGAAGTCGGGCCGCAGGTAAGCCCTCGGGAGGTTCGGCATATGGTACGACTTCGCCCGACGACCCCAGGCCGTCGTTCCAGGTCGACGTCCGCAACACCGACGCGTTTCCAACCCAAGAGGTGTTCTCAAGAACATCCAAATTGGGCTCGATCACCACTTCGCCATTCCAGTTGGGGCGAGCTTGTGGGAGACGCACGATAACCTGACGGGGCGGCGCGGGTGCGACGCCCGTGATTTGTTCGGGACGACCGCCGGAGTAGCGGACGGCGGGGTTTGGGGTGACTGGGTGGTTTTCGGGCGGTGGCAGCCAGGGCTGCTCTTGGCCTTTTGCCCAAGGCATTGCCAACATCAGTCCACTTGCGAGCGCAATGAGCCAGACGCCGACCGTCCGCGGGGACGGTCGACGACCGGAGTCTTTCGCGTTGCGACTCGCAAGCATGGAACAACACCTAGGACTTCGCGCAGTTTGGGCGAACAACCCCCTAACCGCGGTTAACTCCGATTATCGGCCTTGAGGGTTGTTCCGATTGAGCCGACTTTGACGGTTCTGTGGACGCGTGGGACCTGCGTGTTCCGGTTTACGATGACTGGGCAAGCTGGTACGATGCGCCGCCGTTTCCGGCCAAAATTCACCCCGCAACGCACTTTCCAGCAGAAAGTTTCCGTTCCATGCGCAACCTGCCCGTGCATTGGTACGAGGGACTGTTCCTTCGCCCACAGCACTTCCAGGCGGCCGACCGCCACTGGACTGAATGGCTCGCTAAATCGGGCGCCTGGGATGATCCTTGCAATTACGGCATTCATCAGGTCCGGGTCAGTAAAGAAGCACTCGGCAATTATCAATTCGAAGTGCAACGACTGCAGTGCCGCCTGCGTGATGGCACTTTAATCGACCTTGATAACGGCGAAGAACCCGACCGGCTCGATCTCCGCTCCGCGTTTCGCGGAGGCGTCGAGAAGATCGACCTGCGAGAGGCGTTCGAGAAGGAGAGTCTGGTTCAGATCTTCGTCGGCGTGCCGAAGCTGGTGCTAGGTCGAGTCAACGTAGCACGGCCAGATGCCGAAACGCCCTCTCGCTATGTCGAGTCGACTGGGACGGTGCAAGACGAGAGTTGGGGCGGCGACGACCAAGAGATTCAGTTCCGTCGACTGCAAGTACGCCTCTTGCTCTCGACCGACGACTTGACTGGCTACGAGCTTCTGCCCATTGCGCGGGTGAAGCGGACGGGAGCGAGCGAGGCCGTTCCCGAACTCGATGAAACTTATGTCCCGCCATTGCTCTCGATCGATGCTTGGCCTGGACTCGGTCGAGACATCGTGCGTGGACTGTACGATGTCATCGGTCGGAAGATCGAAGTGTTGAGTCAGCAGATCGTCAATCGCGGCATCGGACTCGACAGCCAATACCCGGGCGATAGCGAACGCATCCTGATGCTGGCGCAACTGAACGCCGCGTTCAACACGCTCGGAGTGCTCGCGTTCGCGGCGGGAGTTCATCCGCGGACGGCTTACACCGAGTTTTGCCGAATCCTGGGGTCAGTCTCGATCTTTGGCCGCGACCGTCGGGCGACCAATGTGCCTGCGTACGACCATGATGACCTGCATCGGATCTTCACCGAGATTCGCTTGCGAATTGAAGCGTTGATTTACGCGGTGCGAGACTTCGAATACGAGCAGCGTTACTTTGTCGGTGTCGGCATGGGTATGCAGGTCTCGTTAGAGCCCCGCTGGTTCAATTCGGATTGGCAGTGGTACATCGGCGTGCATAAGGGCGACCTGACTCATCGCGAGTGTCTCGATTTGCTGAATCAATTGGACTGGAAGTTGGGAAGCAGCCGCCAGGTCGAGTTGCTGTTCAAGCACCGAGCGGCGGGGCTACAGTTGAATGTCATTGAGCGGTCGATTCGCGCCATTCCCGCTCGACCCGATTGGCTGTACTTCGAAGTACCGCGGCAAGAAACACCCGCGTGGCGCGACGTCCAGCAAACGCAGACGCTCGCCATGCGACTCAAGGATTCACTCATCCAGAATCTTGATCGGTTGCAAGGCGAGCAGGAATTGGTGGTGAACGCGCTAGGACGGCGAGTTTCCCTGCGATTCGCGCTGTTTGCCGTGCCGGAGCAAACATGACCCCTAAACACTCGCTGGCCGTCGACCCTCTGCTGTTGCACATGCTCGGCATGCTCGACCGAATCTCGATGGGCGAGGAGCCGAATCCGCTCGAGGAGCGTCTGCGAGTGCGGGCGCTGTTGGACCAGGGCGAGGCGATCGTGGGCGCCGGTCGCGAGTGGGAATTGAGCAAGTATGCGTTGGTGTCTTGGATCGACGAGATGCTGGTGGAGACCTCTTGGTCGGGACGCGAGTGGTGGAGCAACAATGTGCTCGAAATGGACCTCTTTCGCACTCGGCTTTGCAACGAGCAGTTCTTTGTGTGGGCGAAAGAGTCCTCGACGCTCTCGCGACGCGATGCGCTCGAAGTCTATTACGTGTGCGTGGTGTTGGGGTTTCGCGGCTTGTATCGAGACCCCATGCTCGCCGAGATGTTGACCGAACAGCACGGGCTGCCTCGTGATTTGCCGACTTGGGCGCGGCAGACCGCCATGTCCATTCGACTCGGCCAAGGCCGCCCGCAATTGGCGGGGCCGAGAAGGGAAATCGCCGGGGCGCCGCCGCGGAAGCCGAAGAGCGGCGTCGTGTGGCCTTGGCTCTGCGCTGGCATGCTGGCCTGCTGGGGAATTCTCTATCTCACCATGTTCTCGCATTAGCCGTCGAGTGGATGCGGCAGGGGCAATGCCCGTTCCCTCTGGGGATCAAGGACGAACGATTCCATGAGCACCGACGCGAACGACAATGAAGGACTGGCGCCCGCGGAGAAAGAGGGCTGTCTCGTCCGCCTGATTCCCGTCACGACGCCCGGCTGCGCGTCTTGCTTGACGTCGCTGTTCCTGGTGGTCACCGTGGCGGTCGTCTGGCTGGTCTTCTTCCTCGATCCGCTCCATGTCCCCTGGCGCCATTCGGTCGGCTGGCCTCGCATTGTGGCGATCCTGGCGCTAGTCATCGTCATTCCTATCGCCATCAACAAAATGTTGAAGTGGTGGACCGAAGGGGAGCCCTCCCCTTTCCCCGATCTCGAAACGGCTTGGTACGCGGGTCTCCAAGCCCTGGCTTCGCACGGATTGTCGATCTCTTCCGTGCCGCTGTACGTAGTGGTAGGGTCCGCCAGCGAACGGCAAGAGCGAGCGTTGATGGACGCCGCGGGCGCGACGCTCTTGGTGGATGGCGTGCCCAAGGGCCCTTCTCCCTTGCATTGGTATGCAAGCAATCAGGCCATCTTCCTGTACTGCAGCGATGCCAGTTGGACCAGCGCGCTGGCGTCGTTGCGGGAAGAGTTGGCGGCCGAAGCGGCAGCCAAAGGATTGAATACCTCCGAGTCGCCGCAGGCGGCGGTCTGGGGCGGCGAGTCCGACGTCCCCTTCGATTCTCGCCCCATGGCTCGACCGTCGTCGCCGTCGTTTGTCGATCCTCCAGCGTCCCTGCCTGCTCCCGCGAACCCCGCTCCTGCCGCCCCCAACTCGCTCAGCGATTCGACCGGCGCGGGCGCCGGTCGCGGCACCTTGATGCTCGACCAATTCCTGGCCCAGATGAACTCGCCCACCACGCCGCCGCCAGCCGCCGCGTCGCCAGCGACCTCCGAGCCCACGGCATTCCGCGGCACCATGATGCTGGGGAACTCCTCCGACTTGACCCACTCGCCCGCTCCCCAGCGACCCGTCATGCCCGCGACGGTCGAAGTCTCGGGCCCCTTGCCCACCGATGCACTCCCACCCGTACTCGTCGCCGCCCAGTACTCGGCGGTTTGCTTGCAACAGTTGCGATTCATCGGGGAAATGCTCACGCGAGCTCGTGAGCCCGTTTGTCCCTTGAATGGCATTCTGACGTTGATCCAGTTCGAATCGATCTACGCAACTCCCGCGGAGATCGAGGAACTTCAGCAAGCGATCGCCGCCGATCTGGCGACCCTGCAATACTCAACGCGACTCCGCTGCCCCGTCACTGCGCTCGTCGTTGGGCTGGAAAAGGAACGTGGCTTTCAGGAACTCGTTCGGCGAGTGGGGGATGGACGAGCGATGACCCAAAGATTCGGTCGCAAGTTCGACGTGCGAGCGATTCCCACCGCCGAGGAACTCACCGCACTCAGCGCTCACGTGTGCGGCGCCTTCGAAGACTGGGTCTACGTGCTGTTCCGCGAAGACGCGGCACTCGCCCGCCCCGGCAACTTGCAGCTCTACGAGTTACTCTCCAAGGTTCGTTGCACTTGGAAGACGCGACTCGCCGATATCCTGGCCGTCGGCTTCGGCTGCGAAATGAACGACGATGCGCAGAAGCGATCCCTGCTGTTCAGCGGTTGCTACGCCGCGTCCACTGGTGAAACTCCCGACCGCCAGGCATTCGTCAAAGGCGTCGTCGAAAAACTGCTCGAAGAACAAGAGCTGGTCGAGTGGGACGCGGCCGCCGTGCGCCAACAACGCCGACTCCAACTAGCGGCTACCGTCGGCGTCGCCGCCTGCGCCGCCCTGGTCCTCGCGCTCGCCGGACTATTCGTCTACCGCTGGTGGAAATAGCGGTCATTGGTCATTGGTCATTGGTCATTGGTCATTGGTCATTGGTCATTGGTCATTGGTCATTGGTCATTGGTCATTGGTCATTGGTCATTGGTCATTGGGGCGGTGCGGTTCTTGTAGTTCTTTGGGTGGGGTTGTATTCTGGGGGCTTGTGGTTGGCCCTTAGGATTCGCTGGAGAATCGCCCCATGGAACTCTTTGATTGGCGTCGTCGCGTTGAATTGCCGTTTGTCAACCGCTACGAAGGACTCGAGTTCGAGGTCATTGGTCGCGAGAAGTTCGAGGAATTGGCTGAGAGATTACTGAGTGGCAGCGTCACGTTCGGCGATTTGATTCGCGAATTCGACCAGATTACTCCCGCACAACCACGCTGTCCGAGAATTTTCATTTCACACCGTCAAGTTGACTATCTGTTCGCGGAACGGATTGCGTGGCTTGCTACCCAACATGGTTGGGACTATTGGCTCGATGTCCACGATCCCAGTCTTGCCGCAATCAACGCGATGAAACTGCCTCCGCCGGCGCAAGCACTGGCCGTGGCCTTGGTCATTGAAGTCGCACTGCTCAATTGCACGCACGTGCTCGCCGCCATCACCGACAATTCCCCGGGATCTGCCTGGATTCCCTACGAATATGGTCGAGTGAAGCCGCGGTCTATCGCGTCACAACTTGCGTCCTGTTGGCATAATCCCCGAGCTGCGGTGATTCCCGCCGAGTACATGAACCTCGGGCCGATCTTTCGAGACGAAATGGCCATCCATCAATGGTTGGCGGCCGAAAAGTCTCGGTTTCTTTACTGCACTCGTCCAACCAGCAAGTATCGCGGTGGGAATGCAGAAGAGCCAGAAAAACTACCCGAGTGATCGTGAATCTTCGTCTGGCTTTGTTACTTCGAATCAGGCGGCTCGAGCTTCCAGCATTTGAGGCCGTTGGCGGTGGCGGTTACCACGCACGACTCGCCCTGCAACTCCACCGCTCCCAGGCCCTCAACCTGGACGCCTTCCGACATGAAATCGGAAAAACTGCCGTCGGCGGAAATCAGATGGATCGACGCATCATCGGCGGCGAGTAGCCAGAATGGCTGATGATCGCGGAACAACCGAATCGCGTGGAGTCGGTTGCGAATCGATCCCGCGGACTCGGCGGTCCGAGTCCCCTGAGGCAGTGGATAGTTCCATTGCTCCTTGAATTCGCCGTCCAATGCCACGAGTGCTTGGCGGCCTCGTCCGTTGGAAGCCAACGCGGCAAAACGGATCTTCTCGTCGGTTGATCGCTGAGCAGCTACGACTTGCCCCAACTCCCAGCCGGGGATCTCTTTCGAGTTTGCCCAGCCAGTCTCTCGATTCCACTCGCGCGGCGCCCCTTGGGCATCGCCTCCCCACAAGCGCGGATCAGTAGTGGTTTTCGAGTCCATGTCTTGAGTCGAGGCGACCATGAGCCATCGACAACTTCCCGCGAGTTTTGGCTGATTAACCAACTCACGCCGAGTCAAATCAAACCTTGCGACCCCCTGGGAGGTCGCCATGAGGATCTGAAGCGAACCGCCGCTCGCGTTTCCCTCATTCCACCACGCCCAATCCCCAAGTGCATGTTCCCGTGGGGAACTAGGAAGCTCGGCGATTTGTTGACCTTGAGGATCGTAGACGACCAAACGCGCTGGCTTCGCGAGCTGACACGCCAACCAAACTTCGTCCGACTCGTTTCGCCAACCGCCGATTCGCTCGATCACGGCATCGGTGGGCAAAGCGAGGTTGCGGCGGCCCAGCAGCTTGCCGGCGCCGTCGAGTTCGACAACGCCACGTGGACGGTCGACTACCAGAATTGTCGGATCAGGGGCGGACTTAACGCCAGGCAACACCACCAGATCGCCCGGCGACTTCACTTGCTCCGAATTCCAGACAAGTTCGCGTCGCATCGCTCGCGGGGCGGTTGTGGGGTAAATCTGGCCCGCAGTCGGAGCAACTCGAGTTGAATCTTCGTCTCCAGTCGCTCGGGCCAACTCTTCGACATAGCGAGCCCTTTCGCGTTGGTCGTTCCGCAACACTTCGGCGGCGATATCCTCGCCTTTCGCCAATCGTTGGAGGATGAGGGGAAGTTCCTTCTCAAGATTGGGGTTGGCCCCAACTTCCACGATCTGTACGACTCCTTGAGAGTTCAAGACCAGGAGCGCGGGGGAGCCAGCGAACTGAAACAGATCTCGACCGTGTGCCGCCAAATCGCGAGCGAGAGGGAGTTCCACGTTCCAGCGGGCGGCAAGTTCCCGGATGTCGCGATCCGAAACGGCCGAAGGTTCCGTACAAACTCCGCAGAATACCGGCGGTGACTCGCCCGCATCGGAGGATGTCTGCGCAAATTGTCCCCACACGGCATTCAACTGCTTGAGAGTCGCTTCGCAGGCGGGGTGGTCGTGAAACCAAAGGAGGACCGCGGTCCGGCCTTTGAGCGATTCGCGAGAGACGGGGTGAGACGCGTCGGGATCATCCTTGGCGGACGAGGAAATCGCAGCGATTCGCGGCAACGAGAATTCGCCGACCGGTTGACCGAAAAGCTGTGAAGGAAGAGGTAATGGTGGGGCGACGAAATAACGCAATCGGTGTTTGGCCCGCGGCGACTCGACCGCGAACAAAGGGCCCGATTCCTGGCGATCCAAAGTCGCGCCGCGAAAATGAGCCGTGAGGGAGACGTCTTTCAGCTCGGGAGCGGTGGCCAAGGGCCCCGCGAGTGATTCACGAGGGAATCGCATGCGTCTCAACAGGTACGATTGAGTGTCAATCCAAAGGACGACCGTGCCGCGCTCCGTCGGCAAATCCACTCGATGGCACGGACGCCCTTCGACCGTTTCCTCGCCCGCGATCGTCGCCGTCTTGCCCGCCGCTGGACGCAACTGGATCCCGTTGTCGGCGAGTAGCATGTCGAGTTGAATGGGGGTGCGAGCGGCGCCGTCGCCAAGGACCGCGTTGCTCATCTGTTCCGCCAGCAAAGGATCGCCGAACAAATCTCGCAAAGTCAGTTTGGCGGGCGCCGGACGATCGATCGACTGACCATCCAGATTCGCCGACTCATCATCTCGAATCCAGGCACGGAATCGCTGGCCGTCGCAGGCGACGGTTGCTTTGTAGGCTCGCACGGTTAGTTGATTAGGCCGCACGAACGAGACGGCGATGTCGCCGCGGTCGGTGGCAATCTGATCGCCGTCCCGATAGGACAATTCCACGTAGGCTCGATCGTCGTACCGACTCGCTTGCTGGTAGACGTTCGACATCCGCTCCAGTAGCTGTTCGGCGGACGTGATGGGGGATTGTTCGCTAGCACTGGGTTGCGAACTTCGAGCGGTCGATGTCCCCGGTTTGTCCGTTGTCCTGTCGCTCGGGCTACATCCCAAGATGATTGACAGGATCAGCCCGCAGGCCAACCTTGAAATGACTCGACGGCAGATGCTTCGTGCGTCGTGCTGCGTTACTGGCCTCATGAGGATCCCTCCCGATAGACGGCCTGCGGCGGTGGTCACTGCGTTTGCACACGCAGCGACACCGCGAACTCCTGGGTTTCTCGCTCCAGCAAACTCGCCGTTCCACGGCGAGTTCACCAGACTCCCTTATTCGTCGTCGCTACGCAACTTCGCGAGCACGCTATAGTCTTCCAGCGTCGACGTATCTTGAATCGTCTCGTTCCCAGCTGCGATGTCGCGCAGAAGCCGCCGCATGATCTTGCCGCTGCGAGTCTTGGGCAGCGCGCCGGTGAAGCGGATGTCGTCGGGTTGAGCCAGTGCGCCGATTTCCTTGCGGACGTGCTTCTTGAGTTCCTCGCGGAGCTTCTCCGTAGGCTCACCCGACTTGAGCGTGACGAAGACGGCGACCGCTTGTCCCTTGAGATCGTCGGGGCGACCGACCGCGGCGGCCTCGGCAACCGCCGGATGGCTCACCAGCGCACTCTCGATTTCGATCGTGCTGAGGCGATGGCCCGAGACGTTGATGACGTCATCGATTCGGCCCATGATCCAGTAGTATCCGTCCGCGTCGATGCGTGCATTATCGCCGCACAGATACTTCCCGGGCACTCGACGCCAATACTGTTCCTGATAGCGCTGATCGTCGCCCCAGATGCCGCGGAGCATCCCGGGCCACGGATGAGAAATCACAAGCCAGCCGCCATGTTCGGCGGGAACCGGATGTCCCAATTCATCGACGATCTCGGGAATCACGCCTGGCAACGGCTTGGTGCAACTGCCTGGCTTTGTTGGGATGGCTCCGGGCAGCGGCGACATCATGATGCCGCCGGTTTCGGTCTGCCACCAGGTGTCGACAATCGGGCAACGTTCGCCGCCGATCTTGCGGTGATACCACATCCAAGCTTCCGGATTGATCCCCTCGCCGACGCTGCCCAGCAGCCGCAGACTCGACAAATCATGCTTGTCGACGTGATGGTCGCCCCACTTGATGAACGCGCGAATCGCGGTGGGCGCCGTATATAAAATGCTGACGCGGTACTTCTCGATAATCTCCCAGAAGCGATCTTCCGCGGGCCAGTTGGGCGCTCCCTCGTACATCATGACCGAAGCGCCGGCGGCGAGCGGGCCGTAGACGATGTAACTATGGCCGGTGATCCATCCACAGTCGGCCGTGCACCAGAACAGGTCATCCTCGCGAATATCGAAGACCCATTCAAAGGTCTTCTTGGCGTAAAGATTGTAGCCCGCCGTGGTGTGACGAATACCCTTGGGTGTGCCCGTCGAACCGCTCGTGTAAAGAATGAACAACGACGACTCGCTGTCCAGCGGCTCGGCCGGGCAATTCGCCGAGGCCTGATCCATCAGCTCGTGCCACCACACATCTCGACCGGCTTGCATCGGCGCTTCATTGCCACATCGCTTCAGCACGACGCAGTGCTTGACGCTGGGGGACTTGGCGAGCGCCACGTCGACGGTTTCCTTCAGCGGCAGGATCTTGCCTCGTCGCCAGCCGCCATCCGCGGTGATCACGAGTTTCGAGCCCGCGTCATTGTTGCGGTCCGCAACCGCCTCGGCCGAGAAGCCTCCGAAAATCACCGAGTGGATCGCGCCAATGCGAGCACAGGCCAGCATGGCGATCGCCAGTTCAGGGACCATGGGCATATAGATCGAGACGACGTCCCCTTGCTGGATTCCCAACCCCTTCAGGACGTTGGCGAACTTGCATACCTCGCGATGCAGTTGCTGATAGGTCAGCGTCTTCTGGTCGCCCGGCTCGCCTTCCCAAATCAAGGCTGCTTTGTTGCGACGAGCCGATGTGAGGTGGATGTCGAGGCAGTTGTATGAGACGTTGGTCTGACCACCCACGAACCATTTGGCGAGCGGTTCGGTCCATTCCAGGGTCTTATCGAACGGTTTGAACCAGTGTAATTCCTCGCGAGCCAACCGCTCCCAAAACGCCGTGGGGTTGGCTTTCGCTTCCTGGTACAGCTGTTCGTAGGCGTCGATCGAACCAATCCGAGCTCGCGAGGCGAACTCTGTGGAAGGAGGAAAGAGCCGGGATTCTTGCATTACGGAATCGATCTGCCCGCCGGACGAGTCTGCCATGGTTGCGAAATCTCCCCAAACCGTTCGAACGACTGTACTTGCCTGGGTTTCTGACCCTGAAAAACGAGCGTTCGATTCTAGGAGTGCCAAGGGAGGGTGTCAACGAACCGCGCCGAACGGAACTTGTTCGAGCTGCCGTGGGGCAGGTTTTCAACCTGCCGAATTGACCTGCAGAGTCGTGGGGCAGGTTTTCAACCTGCCCAGTTAACCAGCGCCAGGTTTGCCAAGTTCAAGGCAGCTAGGGGCAGGTTGAAAACCTGCCCCACTAATACGGCAGGTTGAAAACCTGCCCCACTAATACGGCAGGTTGAAAACCTGCCCCACGAGGCGTCTCAGCCGACCACTACGTGGACGAGGGGCGTTCGGCGGCTGGGCCCAGTCCTGGGATGCGAGACGAGATCGCTCGCGCGGGGCCGCTCAACACGTAGTACGAGATAATCAGCGGAACCGCCAACTCGTGTACCGCCACGATGGCGACGAGCGCGAAACTGAGGTTCACCAAATGGCGAAAACTGCGACGTCCGCGGAATAACTGATTGAACAGATGAGGGTAGCGAATACGCGACACCATCAGGCAGGCGACCACAAACGTCACGATTGGCAATCCGGCTTCGGAACCCTTCTGCAGCCATTCGCCGAATTGACGCTGCAATTCCGAAGTTTCGGGGCTGGTCCAGCGAGTGAGTCCGGGGGCGATCACGACCAGCGACGCCACCATGCCGGCCGCGGCCGGGGAAGGAAGACCCGCGAAATTGTCGTGGTCGGGACTGCTGGCTTTGGAAACATTAAAACGAGCTAATCGGAGGACGGCGCAGATCATGTAGAGCACCGCGACAACCCACTGAACTCGCGCGGGAAAAACGTCGCAGAACTTCAGCATCAGGAAGCCAGGGGCTACGCCGAAGCTGATCGCATCGCACAAGCTATCGAGTTCCGCTCCAAAATCCGACGTCTGTTTCGAAAGCCGCGCCAGGGGCCCGTCGAGCGCATCGAAGACCATGGCCGCGAAGATCAGCAGGGCCGCGAGATAAAGGTGGTCGGTGTTGCCGACTTCGGAGGGGACCTTGGCGGCTAAGGTAATCGCGCCAAAGCCACAGGCCCCATTGCCCAGGGTCAGCAGCGAGGGAAGTACGCCGAAGAGTCGTCGTTTGCGCAGTTCCGCTCCCGCGATCGTGGTCCGACGCCCGTTTTGCACCTCAGCCATGCTTCGAATTTCCTGTGGATGGGTAGCGAGCCATGATGGTGGAACCGGCGGCCACATGTTGTCCCAGCTTGACCACGATCTCAAGTCCTGCCTCACGCGGCATGATCAATTCGGTTCGCGACCCCAACTTGATCATACCGAACTGCTCGCCACGCGCCAAAGACTCGCCAGGCCGGACCCAGCAGACGATACGGCGAGCAATCGCGCCGGCGATCTGTTTAACGACGAACCGACGATGAGGCCCGTCTTCCTCCTCAAATCGCAAATGTAGCTGTTCGTTTTCCCGCGCCGACGAGGCCAACAGCGCATTCAGGAACTTGCCGCGGTGATAGGTCATCCCCACCACGCGACCCCGAATCGGTATCCGATTGATATGCACATTGAAAATGCTGAGGAAGATGCCGATCACCACGGCCGGCCCGCCAATAAACGGATCGTGGTCGATCTCCTCGATGGTGACCACTTTGCCGTCGGCGGGCGATACGACGAGCCCTTCGTCGGTGGGGATCTCGCGTCGAGGATCTCGGAAGAACCAAACGACCAGTAGAGCGGCAACGGCGGGCGGCAACGCGAGGGGCCAGTACCACCAGCCGGCCGCGGCCGCCAATAATGCGAAGCCGCCGCCGATCAGCAGGAGTTCGGCGAGCCCTACGCGAGCAAAGCCGAGGCGATTCCGCCAGGCGAATGGGTCGTCTTCCACGGACCAGCCCACATCCCCCTGGTTACGGTAAAACTTGAGATCGCGGGGGTCGAGCACCTCATGAGGAACTCCGACAGGCTCGCCTCGCCGCTTCGTCCGCATCCGTTCGATGTAACCGCGGCGGAAGGTCTTCAGCCACCAGCGACGCACCGAACCCCAGGCCAACTCGAGCCGCATGCAGACGCCGCCGCCGGGCTGGATCGAGGTCATGAATGGATCGGGCGGTTCAATCGCACAGCGTTCGCCGGGTGGAGGGAATGCAGGCGAAACTCGGTCGTCGGCGGGCATCTCAACGCTACTCGTCTGGGACTGCAATACTGCTCGCGTGCATTAGTTCGCCCGGTGGCGGGTGTATCACGAGCTAAAACTCTATCATAACGGACTCGAGCCCCAACCGCGCGGGGCCTTGGGGCTACCCGCCGACTTGGCTCGTCCGGCTGCCCTGCGTGGGCTATCGCTCTCCCAGGGTCACGGCTTGCTGCCCCAATCGCCGCGACGTACCATCGTTTCGCGTCGTTCGATCTCGTGTCCTCCGCTCCCGGAATTCCGGCAGGGTCGTTTCGTGAGCCGACTTACCGCAATGTATCGCCTGTTCGTTTGCGTCGTCGGGCTAGCCTTGGCGGTTCTCCTCGCGCTCGAGCCCGCCACCGCTCGTAGTGATGAGTCTGCCGCAGCATCCCGCTCGCCAATTCATGCCAACGCCGAACGGGAGCTTGCTCAACGCCTCGCGTTCCTGAATGCCCGTCTCACACAGTTTTCGCCCGGCTGGCTGTCGTCAACCGAGCGACTCGATCAGGCCTTTGGACGCCCCGGCCCGGCTTGGCTTCGGTCCGAGCATGGCGAGCGAACTTGGTTTGTCATTCGCCAAATAGAAGGTGGTCGGGAGACTCGCTACCTCGTTGTGACCCGACACGAGCTCCCGGCGAAAACGCCAGCCGGATCAGACGCTCTGCCTGTTGACTCGTCCCAAGCTGCTGAAGCGAAGAAAAAAGTGTATCGGGAGTGGCTTTGGCCAGCGACTGATCTGCCGCCGACCGACATTGTCTACGACATCACCGACGAATTGCTCCACGGTAAAGCGAAACCGATTCTCTGTGATCTGGCGGATTCACCTGTGCGTGTTTTCGCGCTGCTGCCGACCCAGGTAGAACGCTTGTCGTTAAGGGCGACGCAGACGGTCGCCGCGGGACAGTCCCTTCGAGCGATAGCCGCGTGTGGTGATGCCAGTGACCGAGTCGTCATGGCCATGCTGCCGTTGTATGTGTCGCTAGTCCGACCCAATGGCAGCGTTGAACGCGAGTTGCGAAGCGCGACTCAACGAGATGGACAGTTCACGCTCGACTGGATCATCCCCACGGATGCTCCTCTCGGTGCTTGGAAACTGATTGTTCACTCTCAACTCAATGGGCTCGAAGTCGCGCTGCCCATTCAAGTGACGAGACCTGTTGCTACCACAAAGACAAATGTGACCGATGCGGGAATTGGGGAACTAACGAGCCGAGGACTTTGGCGAGACTGGCGTCCGAAGCCCATGGCTTGGCGCGATCCATGAGGATGGTTTTCAAGGCGGGTGGAAAACAACGAGTGAGGAGTCAACGAATGCGCAAAGTACTTGGGAGCGGCGTCTGGTTTGCCGTAGTGATGTTGCTAGGGGCTGGCTCCGCTTGGTCGGCGGACTTCCCCGCGTTCGACAAGCTGCCGGTGCGAGCCGACCTGCCAGACCCGCTCGTCTTGCTCGATGGTTCGCGAGTGACGTCGGCCGAGCAGTGGCGAACCAAACGACGGCCTGAGTTGCAAGAACTTTTCCAACATTACATGTACGGTCGACTTCCGGCTCAACCGAAGAGTTGGACGTTGGATGGCCCGTCATTCGAGGACCCTCGTTATTTGGATGGCAAGGCCACTCTGCGTGAAGTCACGATCGCCTTCCACGGTCCCGATCTGGCTCAGCGCCTGCGAGTGTTAGTCGTGTGTCCGAACGTAACGGGACCAGTGCCGACATTCATCGCCATGAATTTCTGCGGCAATCATACGGTGGTGGCTGACCCGCGAGTTCAGATCCCGACGTCTTGGGTCTACCCTTCGTGCGCGGGCGTCGAGAACCATCGGTCGACCGAAAAGGGACGAGGTAGTCAAGCGGATGTTTGGAATGTGGACCTGATCGTCAGTCGAGGCTACGCACTCGCGACGTTCTATAGCGGAGACATTGATCCCGATACTCCTGATTTCTCGGATGGAATCCAGCCCGCGTTTTATCGAGAAGGACAGAAGACGGCGGCGCCCGATGATCCAGGTGCGATTGCGGCTTGGGCCTGGGGCTACCATCGCGTCGTCGATTATGTCTTGGCGTCGAAGGAGGTGCTTGCCGATCCCAAGCGTCTGATTGCCGTGGGGCACTCGCGGAATGGCAAGACTTCGTTATTGGCCGCGGCGATGGACGAGCGGATTGCGCTGGCGATTCCGCATCAGGCAGGTTGCGGGGGAACAGCCCCAAGCCGCGGCAAGATCGGCGAATCGGTGAAGCAGATCAACGATCGGTTTCCACACTGGTTCTGTGACGAGTTTACGAAGTTCAACGATGAACCAGCTCGTCTGCCGTTCGACCAGCATTGCCTCGTGGCGCTTTGCGCCCCGCGACCGGTGCTCTTTTCGAATGCCGTGGAGGACACTTGGGCCAATCCCGATGGACAGTTCGAAGTCCTCAAGGCGGCCGAACCTGTCTACAAACTGCTCGGCGCTGGCGGACTCGAAGCTAGTAAGCGGCCCGAGCCCAACAATTTGATCGCCAGCCGACTCGGATACTTCTTCCGGCCCGGCAAACATTCGATGAATCGTCAAGACTGGGGAGCGTTCCTCGACTTCGCCGACGCCCAACTAGGGGCTGGCAAATAGGCGAGTAGATTGTGGCAACCAGGCATGTGCGACACCATGCCTCGAGATTCGACATCAGCGAAAAAGAAAGAGAGAAAGCGAACACGATGAGTGCCAAGCAAGTGCGTTGGGGTGTGATGGGGGCGGCAGGTATCGCTCGCAAGAATTGGCAAGCCATCAAGTACTCTGGGAATGGACAACTCGCGGCGGTCGCCAGTCGCAGCCGAGAGCGCGCCGAGCAGTTCATTACGGACTGCCAAAGTTATGTTCCGTTCGCATCGCGACCCGAAGCGTGCGGCAGCTACGAGGAACTGCTCGCCCGCCGCGATATCGACGCGGTCTACATTCCGCTCCCTACTGGGATGCGGAAGGAATGGGTGATACGAGCCGCGGACGCGGGCAAGCATGTGCTGGCCGAAAAGCCTGTCGGTTGCGATGCAGCCGAGGTCGAAGAGATGCTGGCTGCTTGCCAACGCAATAACGTCCAGTTCATGGACGGCGTGATGTTCATGCACAGCGCCCGACTCGACAAGCTTCGCGAAACACTTGACGATGGCCAGAGCGTGGGGCGAGTGCGGCGCATCACCAGTCAGTTCAGCTTCGCGGGGCCCGAGGAATTCCATCAGAGCAACATTCGAGCGCACAGTGTGCTCGAACCACTGGGCTGCCTCGGCGACCTGGGGTGGTACAACATCCGCTTCACGTTGTGGGCCATGAAGTACTTAATGCCCGAACGTGTGACGGGGCGTTTGCTCGTGGCAAGCGGCCGCAACGATAGTCCCGATGCTGTCCCGATGGATTTCTCGGCCGAGTTGTTTTTTCCGGGCGATGTGTCCGCCAGCTACTATTGCTCGTTTCTCACCGAGAATCAGCAGTGGGCGAATATCAGCGGCTCGAAGGGATATGTGCACCTGCGCGACTTCGTGCTGCCGTTCTACGGCGGACAATCGTCGTTCGATGTCACTAACGCAGTGCTGATCGCTCGCAGCAGCGACACGAACATGATCGATCGCACTCGCAAGGTTTCGGCCAACGAGTTTAGCAACAGCTACGACGACTCGCAGGAAACTCGGCTGTTCCGCCGCTTTGGCGAACTCGTCCTGTCAGGCAAGATCGACGCGACTTGGGGCGAGATTGCCTTGCGCACGCAATTGGTGCTCGACGCCTGTTTGACGTCCGCTCGTCAGGGTGGGCGAGAAGTTGCTTTGGCGCCGCGACCGGCACTCACTTGAGCAACGACGCCACCAACGACTCGACGGCCTTCTCGTCGCCTTGGCGATACCCTACCCACATGCCGCGGATCGTGCCCGTGCGATCCGCGACCAGGGTGGTGGGGTAGCCGAAGCCGTCGAGTTTAAGCGAGATGGCCAAGGGGCCGCGTGTCATGGCCTCGGGGTCGCAATACACCGGAAACTCGTACTTCTCCGCGGTGAGGAACTGACGAGTTTCCGGTCCGACTTGGGCCGGCGAGTCTTCGCCCGAGGCCGAACAAGAGACCGAGACGAACGCGAATCGTGCGTTCTCGCGGAACTTGCGTTGCAACTCGACAACGTGCGGCAGCTCTTCTCGACATGGCGGACACCACGTGCCCCAGAAGTTGATCAGGACGACTTTGTCCTGCAACGCTTCGCTAGTAAGCGGTTGATCGGTGTTGGCGCACGGCGCGAGCTGGATTTTGGAAAGCGGCTTGCCGACCGCCGGATGGTCGCCCCCATGGCGTCCGCTCTCCAGTAAGGACTCGCGCAGCAACAGCACGCCCGCGACCACGGCAAACAGCCCCAGCAGCGGCAACCAGCGATTTCGACGCGGAGGAAGATCGTCGTCCATAAAGGAGAAAGGAAGAAGGGAGAAGGAAAAAGGGAGAAGGAAGAAGGAAAAAACAGGAAAAAAAGAAAGCAGGGGAGCGCAGCCCGGCTTCGGGCCACACTCTTATTCCCCTAAAGCCTAAAGCCTAAAGCCTAAAGCCTAAAGCCTAAAGCCTAAAGCCTAAAGCCTAGTTACGTCGTCGCTACGTTGATCTCCCAGCCTTTGCGGTAGCTTCGCTTCAGGAATTGGTTCGCCTCGGGCGCATTGGGGCAAGTCAACTTGACGGGGTCCCATTCAATCTTCTTACCCAAGCGGTAGGCGACGTTTCCCAGATGATTGGCTTCGGTCAAAGCGCCTGAGTACTCGAAGTTGCAGGTCGTCGGAGCGCCCGTCTTGCAGGCGTGAAGCCATTCGGCGTGATGGCCCAGCGAGGGGGGGATGAAAGGTTCGGGACGCTTAAAGTCCTTGAAGTCGGCCTCGGGTAGCAGCACATGCTTGCCGTAGTCGGCCAGCAGCATGCCTTTGTCGCCGATGAACAAGACGCCACTGTCCCATTGCGGAATCTTCTTCTCGGTCCAAATCGCGGGTTTGTTCACGCCCTGGTACCAGGTGAGTCGCACGGGAGGGAGTTCTCCGCGCGCACCATACTCGTAGGTCGCCTGCATTGACGCGGGTGCCAATTCGGGATGAGGCGGTGGACCGGCCGCTTCAATGGTTCGCGGCGCATCCAATTTGAGCGCCCAGAAGGGAAGGTCGTTCCAGTGGCTGCCTAGGTCGGACATCGTGCCGCTGCCAAAATCCCACCAGCGATACCATTTGGGACCAGGGAAGTAGATGGGGTGGAATGGACGCTCAGGGGCGGGGCCGAGCCATAGGTCCCAGTCCAGACCCGCGGGAATGGGCGCCGAGTCCGTGGGGCGGTTCTGGACCGACACAATGTCGCGGTACTTTTCGGCGTCGGCCGGCGACTGTAATCCCCATGCTCGCGAAACCCATACATGCGCCTCGCGTACAGGGCCGATGGCGTTGGTCTGGATCAGTTCGACGACTCGGCGGTAATTGTCGCCCGCGTGAATCTGAATGCCCATCTGCGTCGCGACCTGGGCCTCGGCCGCCGCTTTGCGGATCACTCGAGCTTCCCATACGTTGTGGGTCAACGGCTTCTCACAGTACACATGCTTCTTTAGTTGGAGAGCGGCGAGCGTCGGATAGACGTGCGTGTGTTCGCAAGTGCTGACAACCACCGCGTCAAATTCCTTCGCGTGATCGAACATGCGGCGAAAGTCCTGGAACTTTCGAGCCTGCGGGTGGTTCATTCCAGCTCGATCGACATTCGGCTGATAAACATCACACAGTGCGACGATGTTCTCGCCAGCGCACGAGCCCAAGTTGCCGCCGCCGCGACCACCCGTTCCCACGACGGCGATATTCAACTTCTCGTTCAAGTTGAGTCCCCGCACAATCGCGGGAACTCCGAGAATCGCCGCGCCAGCCGTGGCTGTACGCAAGAATTGACGACGAGTGGTGGACAGGCCTTGCGGCCGACGACGCGGGGTTTGTGGGTGAGTATTCATACGGCGTATCATAACGTCAGAAAAATCACCCGCGAAACACCACTCACCTTGTCACCACTTGTACGCTCTCATGAAATACCACATCTCCCGCGTCTTCAGGCAATCTGTCGCACTCGGCATGTTGGCCGTGGTTGCGGTCTGGGGCGAACTCGCGACTGGGGCGGACGACGCATTGCCTCAAGCCAAGCCCGTCCCCCTGATGCAAGTGACGCCGCAGGCAGGCGGACAAGCGGCCGTGCAGCGCACGGGCGATGAGATCTGTCGCTATCACTTCGGCCCCGAATTGAGGCGACCCTTCTTGTTTCCGCTGGTGGGACCGAGTGGTCGGTCGGTCACTCGCATGGCGCACCCGCGCGATCCCAACGGACACAGTCACCACAATTCGGTGTGGATCTCGCATCATTCGCTGAACAGCGTCAACTTCTGGGCTGACAATGGCGATGGGCGAATCGTTCATCGGCTGATCGAGAAGTACGAAGACGCCGACGACGAAGCAACCATCGTCGCTCGTAATGATTGGGTGGATCGCGACGGGCGCAAGATCTTGCGCGAGCGGCGAGAAATGCGGTTTATTCCCGCGGAGGAAGGCCAGTGGTGGCTATGGCTCGACCTGACGCTGACCGTCGACGCGGATCCCGCCACGTTTGACAAGACTCCCTTCGGACTCGTTGGCGTGCGCATGGCGAAGACAATTGGTGTTCATGACGGCGGCGGTCGCATTCGTAATTCGGAGGCAAAGTTGAACGAACCCGAGGTGCACTGGCAACGAGCTCGATGGGTTGATTACGCAGGCCCAATCACTCGCGAGGCGGTCGAGGGAGTCACGTTGATGGATCATCCCGGCAACCCCAATCATCCCACCTACTTTCATGTGCGCAACGACGGCTGGATGGGGGCGTCGCTGAGCTACGAAGGGCCAGTGACGGTTACGAAGGACCAGCCGCTGCGGCTGCGATACGCTCTTTGGATTCACCGCAACGCTTCCAACGTCGCGACGCTCGATCAACGATTTCGCGAGTATGTCGAACGCGCGGGCCCCTAGTCCTAATGTACGACGGACTTCCAGTCCGTCGCGAGTCCTAATGTACGACGGACTTCTAGTCCGTCGCCGCGGCTGATCTGAACATACTGCCAAGCGCATTCCGTCTATCCGCAAGCCATCCGCTCAACGCTTGGCGGCTTCCTCAACGACCGCGCTAATCCGAGTCGCCAGATCATCGAGAGCGACTCCGGTGACCAGGAATCGCTTTTCGGAAGACGTTTCGCCGACGAGCAATTCGATTTGCGACTTGCGCAGGTCGAGTGCGCGACAGAGAACTTCGATGATGGCTTTGTTGGCCTTCCCCTTCTCGGCGACCTGAGTCACCGCGACCTTGAGAGCTCCATTCTGTTCGCCGCGAATCGCATTCGCGCGAGCGCCGGGTTGCGCTTTGACGGGAAGCGATACTCCGCTGGCGTGTGGTTGCAGGTCGATCATGGTTCGAGTCCTTCGAAGAGCGCCGAACCGACTCGAACCCAAGTCGCTCCCTCCTCGATGCCGATCTCAAAGTCGCCGCTCATTCCCAGCGACAATTCGTCCCAAGACAATTCCGCCGGAGAGATTCGCCGCAACTGATCGCGTAACTCTCTCACCGCGGCGAACTCGCGCCGAGTCTTTGTTGAGTCGCTCTCGAGACCAGACATCGCCATCAAGCCGCGGACGCGGATGCCGTTCAGCTCGGCGAGTCGAGGCAGTAGTGGTTCTAATTCGCTGGGAGCGAACCCGTGTTTGGCGGCGTCCCGCGAGATATTGACTTCGAGCAGCACGTCCAAGCGACTTCCTCGTGCCATCGCCTCTTCATGGACGGCTTCGAGTAGTCGTAGGCTATCGCCCGCGTGGAGCAGCGAAACGAAAGGCAAGACCGCTCGCACTTTGTTACGCTGCCAATGACCGATCAAGTGCCAGTTTGCCTTCGCTTCAGCCAATTGTTCGGCGCGTTGACGCAATTGCTGCGGGCGACTTTCGCCAATCTCGCTCACGCCAGCCGCCAACAGCGAACGAATATCCGATTCGCTGACATACTTGGTGACCGCCACCAAGCGAGTCTCCTCGGCGCGACGGCCCGCGCGCGATGCTGCGTCGGCCATCCGTCGGCGGATGTCAGCCAGGTTGCGAGCGATGATCGCGTCGCGGGTTGTCATGAACTTACGTCTCGATACGGACGATGGGGCGAGCCGTCCCATCGGCTTTGAACTCAGCCGCTAAGAAATCGCACGCTACGTTTTGGCCCAGCACCGTACGGTTCGCGGCGGGCGCCAGGGAACGATAGAACAACAACTGGTTGCGGCCGAACTGCGTCCGATAGCCGCAAGCGACGTCGCTTGACACCGGATGCAGCCATTCGGCGACGGTTAAGCGTCGCCAGGTGAAGGGCTGACGCTGATGTGGGCGATTGCAAGCGACGACCAGCGGCATGTAGAGCCCTCGTCCCTGGCCGCGTATGGAACCAATCAGGGAGCTGCCGTCTGTTTCGAGCGAACCGGCTGACGCCGAGGCGCGCCACTCGGGCAATGCCAAGGGGAGCACGGTGGCGAGCGACCTGGAGTCCGCGATCCGGCCGTCATGCGAGTCCGCCGCCGGCACATAACTCACGCCTTGTTGTAACGGCAGAAACCCACGGTACTCCATCTCGCCAGGGCCTTCGCCCAAGACGGCGTCCGCCAAGAAAAAGAGCTTCTCGGGACGGTACAGCAACAACTGCCGTTGGACTCGCCATTCGTCGGTCAGATCAATTTCGATCTCAAGGTAATCTACTTCTTCGTCCGAGAACCACACGACCTCGCGCCAAGGCCCTTGAGGTGGACAAAGCTCGCCATTCAGCTTCACCTCGAATCGCCAGGAGCCACTCACGAACGTCTGCTTGCCCGTCGATAGTTCACAGCGACAATCCTTGCCGTGGAACGCGAGTCCTGCCTGAACGGCGTTGCCGCCCCATTCACTCCGCAAGATCGCCAAGCCGGAGGCGTCGGCATAATCCGAGATCAACGGGATCGCTTGCTTCGCCTTGGGAGATACCTGCCGTTCGGGAAAGACCCCCGCGCACGCGGCGAACCACTGCGTTTCGGCTCGTCCCACAAACTCGACCGCGGCCGCGATGAACTCGCGACTCGGACGAACGCCGCCGGGAGGTTCGAACAGTACTGAGCCATCGCTACGAAGTAGACGAAGCGATTGCTGCAGTAGAAGGTCGAATTGCTCGAACAAATTGTCGTTCCAGCCGGGCAGCTCCAAATCGCGCCACAACCAGGCGCAACGCAACCAACTGGCCAACAGCGCCCAGGCGTGAGGAACGACGGTGCAACGCGGCAGTCCTTCGCCATCCATCCAGGCAGGCCATGCCGCGGCCAGTTCATCCGCGATTTGACGCGACTGAACTTCGGCCTCCGGCGACTTCCGCGGCAGACTGCGCAGCAGGATCAACGGCAACTCGACTCGCAGCCATAGCTGAGCCAGCGGCTGAACGGATGCGTTTAAGTCACGGAATTGAGGCTGAAGTTCGGCGAGCTTGGCGACAACGGCGGCGCTCGATTCGTCGTCCAGCGGCTTCGAGTCGACTGTTGCCATGTAGGCCCAGACCAGGCAGGCGAGCGCGTCTTCGAGGGTGGCGGCTGGCGAACCTGGGTTGAGTCGCCAGTGGTCTGCCGCCTCGGCGTACTTTGCGGGCGCGCCGCGCCGCGCGACGACCTTCGTCGGAAAAATCGACGGATCGAAGTGCTCGAGAAGAGTGGAGGGAAGTCCCCAGGGTAGGGCTGAAAGTCCAAGACGGGCGGCGGCGGAACTCATGATGTCGTTCGCGGACAAGGCGATAGGCGTGGTGGATGGGAGAACACGTGGAGCGCGGAAACGAATGGACGATGACTCGCCGCGACTTCGGCCCGCGGCATGCATATAATAGTCCAGCGTACCGATTCCCGTGAGCGGCGACTACCTAGCTCGGAGCGTCTAGCGCCGCGATTCGAAGCCACCACCTCTGGCCCCCAGGGAGCCTTGCCCATGATGCCCCAGTTCATCCGCCTGCTTCTCGCGTTGTTGCTCGCGGCTTATGCCGCCTCCATGAACCTGGGAGCGGTTCGCGCTGACGAGGCCGAGAAGACAAAGAAGGAAGAAACCCCGGCGCCGAAGCAAGATACAGCAAAGCAAGATACAGCAAAGCAAGATACAGCAAAGCAAGATGCGCCGATTCAAGACGCACCGATGCAAGATCCGCCAGGGTTCCGTCGCATCAGCAAAGAACACGCCGTCTGGATCAACACCGAACGCAAAATGGTGGTGGTGGACGGCAAGGTTTGTCTGCGGCAAGGTCCGCTAGAGATGTTTGCCTGCCCGCGGAAATCGAAGGAACACGAGTCGATTGTGGCCGTGTCGAGCGATGCGATGACCATCCATGCGGGACTTTTGGCCGTGGGAGGCAAGTCGGGCAATCCCGTACGTTTCGCGCCTGAATACAAGGCGGCGACCGGCTCGAAGGTCGACATCATGGTGCTCTGGACGGATAAGGACGGTAAGCGGCAGCAAATGCCAGCACAAAAGTGGATTCGCCACACGCAGACCAAGAAAGAACTGGAGTACTCGTGGGTGTTCGCCGGTAGCGCGTTCTTCGTCGACGAAGAGACCAAGCAGCGACATTATCAGGCCGAGGCGGGCGATCTGGTGTGCGTCTCCAATTTCCCTACCGCCACGCTCGACTTGCCCGTCGAAAGCAGCCAGGCCAACGCTCAACTGGAGTTCGAAGCGTTCACGGAGAATATCCCGCCGGTCGGAACGCCAGTCCGGATCGCGTTCCTGGTTCGCTCGGAGTCGGCCGAGACGAAGAAGGCTGATTAATCGGTGGTTGACCGACGTTCGTATCCGTCAGTTGTGAGCTCGGAGGAAATAACGCGATCCAACTAGAAGTGGAGAGCGTTGCCTCGCTCACGCTGTACGGTCTGAATCGACGGACTAGAGGTCCGTCGTACATTTCGGAGCGACGGACTGGAAGTCCGTCGTACGAGAGGAGCAGGCGAGGTCAGGCATTCGGGGGCAAGGGAGGATTGAATCAGGCTAGGACGATCACTCCCACAACGGCTAGTAGGCTTGCCAAGGTGACCATGAAAGCGCCAAGAGAAATCGCGAATGCCCGCTGAATCGCGGGTTTTTCGTCCGCGGCAATGACGCCCAGCCGCGCCAATTTGCGATCTCGGATGGCTCGGAGGACGCAAATGCAGGCGGTCAGGTGAGCGACGATGAACCAGGCGCCGACGAACCAATACCACAGTTCATCCACCAGTCCAACCCAGACCACGAAATAGCTGAACCAACCGAATGCCACGGCGGCGATCGCGATGCAGGATTGGGCGAGGATCGACCAGGAAACCGCGACCTGCGTGACGACGAAATCGCCTTCCTGATATGGACGGACTCCGCCCCCCTGCTCGCTGGCGTAGGGAACGGCTCCGTCCGCGACCGAAGCGCCGTTGGGAACAGAAGCTTCGGGCTCCAGGTCGCGAAACGCATTCCGGCCATCGCCGTCGACGAACCGCGAGGCGCGGGCGGCGACGGGGGCGGTGCGAATCAAGGGGCGCTCGTCCATCTGAAGCCTCCGTTCCTGGTCGGTTCCGCGAGGTTTCGGCTGCAAAATAGTGGCCGTTAACCGCGAATGTGGCAGCGGTCGAGCCATTCGTTGGGAGCCATCACGTACGACACGTAGAACTCGCCGAACTCCGCATAGCGAGCACTCGCTTCGTCAAACCGCATCTTGTAGACGATATCCTTCAGGAACTGCGGATTGGCGCCCCAAAGGGTGACGCCCCATTCCCAGTCGTCAAGGCCCACGCTGACCGTGATCAATTGCGAAACTTTGCCGGCGAAGGCCATGCCGCTGCGAGCATGCTCGGCCATCATGCGATTTCGTTCGGCAAAGGGGAGCGTAAACCAGTTCTCGCCCACCTTCCGCTTCTTGTTCATGGGATAGAAGCACATCGAAGGCCACGGGGGCAAGTCCGGCGTGAGTCGCTGACGGCGCATGAACGGTTCGCGATCGGAATAAGCCTTGACCTTCGCGTTGTAGGCGGGGCTGCCCGCCGTCTCGCCTTCCTCGACCAATCGCTGCGCGTACTGCTCGATCGATGGGACGTACTCGGAAACTTCCGTCATCGAGACGAAGGAATAGGTCGGGATCAGGGCAGGGCCAAGACGGCTCGCGAGCAATCGCTGATTCACGGCCTCGATCTTGAGCGGATTGGCGTCCATCAGCATGACGGAGAAGTCGGCCTTCTGACCGCTGACCAGCCCCGACTGGAGGCGACTTGGCGCCTCGGCGCCAAAAGGGTCCAACGCCGCAATCAACTCGTCGCGACCCGCTCGAATCTGGTCGGCCGTCAGCTGCGCAATCACGCCGCGATCAAACCGGTAATAGAGATGAGTGCAGTGCCAACCCTCAACCGGTTCCAACGAAACTTGAATCGCTTCCCCATGCCCCGGACGACCATGACTCATGACGACGCCTCGTTTGCTCGAATGCCTCAATCTCCAGATGAACGGCTCGTATGATACCACGAGCCGCGGCGACGCGGCGCGGGCTCAGCCCAACCCGGCCGCCTTTCGCAACCGATCGATAATGGCCGCCCCAAGGCCCGCCTCCGCCGGCAATTCAATCAACACGCCATCGCAGCCGAGTCGATCGACTTCTCGCAATGACTCGTAGAGAGTTCGAGCTAGCACTTCGAGCTCAGGCGAACTCTTCACAAAGATGACTCGCTCGCTCGCAACCCACTCTTCCAACTCGGACAAGGCGGGTGGCGGAAAGGGGGCAATGACGGCCAAACGTCGATGAGTTTCCATCGCTTGCGGCAAGCGTTCTCCCATGCGACCTGGCTCGACCAGTTCCACGACCGCTTCCGGCGCATAGTGACTCGCCATCCGACCAGGGGCGCGGGGGGAATGGTCCGAGGGATCGCTGAGCGGCAGTTTGAGTTCGGCGGAGATTTGTTCAGCCGTTACGCCTCCAGGGCGCAAGATGGCCGGCCTTTCGCCGCTGGCGTCGATGATGGTCGATTCCAGCCCGACGGAACAGTCGCCCCCATCGAGAATCAAGTCGACTTGATCCCCCAACTCCTCGAATACATGGGAAGCGCGAGTCGGGCTCACTCGCCCGAAACGATTCGCCGACGGTGCGGCAATCCCGCCGCCGAATCTTCGCAACAATTCCAGAGCTACCGGATGACTGGGGACTCGCAGGCCCACGGTGTCGAGTCCACCGGTGACGACATCGAGCGCCCGCGGACCGCGACGCAAAATGAGTGTTAAGGGGCCAGGCCAAAAACGCTCGGCCAACTGCCGTGCATAGGCGGGGATTTCGCGAGCCCAGCCGTCCAGTTGTTCGAGCGAGGCGAGGTGCACGATCAGCGGATGATCGACGGGGCGCCCCTTGGCACGGAAGATTTTCCGCGTTGCCGCGGTATTCTCCGCGTCGGCGCCCAACCCATAGACGGTTTCGGTGGGGAACGAGACCAGCCCGCCTGACCGCAGAACCGCCACCGCTCGTTCTAAGTTCGACGAAGAGGGCGATAGGATGGAGGCGTCCGTTGGCGAAGGGCGTTCGTTCATCGGGGAGGCGGCCGTTGCGCTTCGTATTTGCAACAATCGATCGGGCAGACGTCGTGATTCGGGCCAAATTCGCCGAGCGCCAGTCGCTCTGGTTGGTCGGACATCCGCTCCTCGATCAATTCGCGGATCATCTGGACGAAGCGTGGGTGAGTGCCGATGGTGGGGCAGCGAACCATATTCACGCCCAGTTCCTCGCAAATCGCTTGCGCCTCGACATCGAGATCGAACAGGACTTCCATATGGTCCGAGATGAATCCGATCGGCACGATCACCAGGTCGCGCACGCCGCGCGAATGGCACTGGCGAATGGCGGCGCCAACGTCTGGTTCGAGCCAGGGTTGTTGAGGCGGCCCACTGCGACTTTGATAGACCAATTGCCAGGTGGGGGCTTGGGCGAGTTGAGCGACAAGTCGCGACGACTCACGCAGTTGTTTCACGTAATCGCAGTTCTGCGACATCGCGAGCGGCACGCTGTGAGCGGTGAATAGCACCTCCGCCGCGGCTCGACGCTCGACGGGGATTTTCGCCAGCGAATCTCGGACAAGGCCTGCAAGCGGTTCTACATAGCCGGGGTGGTTATAAAAGACGCGTAATTTATCGATTTCAGGGGCGTCGGGACCGACCGCCTCGCGAGCCGCAATAATGTTCTCGCGATATTGGCGGCAACCCGAATAGGAGCTGAAGGCGGAGGTAAAGAAAGCGATCGCTTTCTTCACCCCGTCAGTTCGCATCTGGCGAAGGGTGTCGGGAAGCAGAGGGTGCCAATTGCGATTGCCGAAGTAAACGGGCAGGCGCGGCCCATGTGCCTGGAGTTCCGCTTCAATTGCAGCGATCAAGGCTCGGTTTTGCGAGTTGATCGGGCTCACTCCGCCAAAATGGTGGTAGTGCTCGGCCACCTCGAGCATGCGTTCGCGTGGGACATTTCGCCCTCGCAAGACGTTTTCCAGGAAGGGCATGACATCGTCGGGGCCTTCCGGGCCGCCAAAGGATACAAGCAATAGGGCGTCGTAACTTGCGGGCACGCTTGGCCTCATCGGGAGCAAAAAACGAAAGTTAGCAGGAACGGGTCGACTCAACCTTGAACCAGAGTGGTCCGAGGTTGGGTCGAGTCCGAGTGCGTGAATTGGAGCACGCGGGTCGACCGGCTTCAGAATCGAGAGACGCCTGCGGGCGTCCTCGCGAACCAAAAGCCACAGCCTTAGCATAGTGAAAAGGCGTGGCGAGAGAAGTGACCCCACGGGGATTCGAACCCCGGTCGCCGCCGTGAAAGGGCGGTGTCCTAGGCCTCTAGACGATGGGGCCAGCAAGCGTTGGCGCTAGGAATCGCCAACCAACATGTGTGGTATTAGATTGTCGGCCCTGGCGGTCGTCAAGTGGAGGTAGAGTCTCGGAAATTCGGGAAAGACTACGGAACGTCGTCGTTCGCCGCCGGGGCCTCGTCCGGATTCACGCTCCGCTTGATCGCTTCATAGACTTCCCGGCGATGGACGGGCACCTCTTTAGGCGCCTCGATTCCGAGTCGGACTTTGTCGCCTCGGATTTCGACCACCACCACGGTAATCTCGTTGTTGATGACGATGCTCTCGTTCTTCTTGCGTGAAAGCACTAACATATTCCATCCCTTCGCGATACGAATCCTCAGCGACCTTGCTCAAATTCACTCTACGTGCTCGAAAGTGCCAGTCAAGCAAACCCTGACGCGCGTTAGGGAATTTATTTAGTTTTTTCGTCTGTCGGCGGCCTGGCGAGGCGGCGCTGGTCGTTGCGATCGGCGTAACCCGACTGATTGGGCTTGTTGCGTGAGCGTTCACGGTCGCCGTGGGGCCGGTTTTGCGAGCCGGGAAGAACGTCCGGCAAACGACTGACGCGATTTTGCGTGAGCTTGGGCTGAGTCAGCCGCCTTGCGAAGGGAGGAGGCCCGCCTATAATTCGACGATTACTGGCGTGAGCTTTCGATCCACCGAATCGGTGTTCCGTGAAAGGCGGTCGGCCCGCGAGTCGACCTGCGCGTGGGATTGCTATGCGTGAATGGCTGAAGAACCTCTATTTGGCGGTATTCACGGTTGCCCAAGGGATGTGGGTGACGTTGCGATACTGGCTGATCACGTACAAAGAAGGGCGTGGGACTTTCACGGATCAGTTCGAATATCCGGAGAAGCCAGTTCCTGTTGCGCCTCGCTATCGTGGGTTTCATCGCTACGATCTCACCACATGCATCGCTTGCGATCAGTGTGCCAAAGCCTGTCCGGTCGATTGCATCTATATCGGCAAGGAGCGGGTTGAGGGGAGCAAGGGGTTTCAGGTTACTGGGTTCACCATCGACTACTCGAAATGCATGTTCTGCGCCTTGTGTGTGGAGCCCTGCCCGGTCGATTGTATTTTCATGGGGGCGACTCACGATTTGAGTTGCTTCAGTCGAGACGGATGTATCGTCGACTTCTCTCGCTTGCCCGTCGACGTGGCTTGGGGGCGAGCGACATTGAATCCGGCGGCGGTGGCGGAATCGAAAGTTCTCGCTCTTCCCGTGCACGGCGGTCCCAATCAGGCCTAGGCATCATTGGTGCTTTGAGGGTTTGTGTTCGGCCAGGGGTGTGTCCTGCCGAATTGGCGGCGAGCTTGAGAGCTTGTAATTCAGTGAAAGTTAGAGGCATTAGTTGGATCGATAAGAAGCTCTCGGGCTAGATCTCAGCGAAATTGCCTTGCCAAAACCGCCCCAATGACGCGGTTCGTGCGTAGAATGGAAGTAGAGCAGGCGATTGAGTCTGCTCGATTCAACTCTCGAAGTAGCAACTCGCGGAATGACTCATGGCCGCTTCCACCTACAAGCCGACTCGTCTATTTACCGTCGAGCAAGCCAATGCGATGCTGCCGCTGGTCCGAGCGATTACTCGGGACATCGTCGAACTCGCGAATGAAGTGATGGAGCGAAAGCAGCGGCTTGAACTCTTGGTGAAGGATCGTCCTTCGCGAACTGCGGACGTCTACCGTGACGAGTTGTCGCTCACGGAAGAAGAGATCGACAAAGATGTGGCTCGGCTGCAAGGCTACGTTGAAGAGCTGATGGAGTTGGGGGTCGAGCTGAAGGGGCCGCTCGAGGGGTTGGTTGATTTCCCGACCCAGATCGATGGGAAGCCGGCCCTGTTGTGTTGGAAGCTTGGTGAGCCGGCCGTGGGTTTCTGGCACGATCTGGACTCGGGTTTCGCGGGCCGCCAACCTCTAACCGACCGAACCTGCTGTGAGCCGGGTGAGTCGGATGAAGCGGGCGAGTCGGGCGGTGAGTTTGGGGATTCGCCAGTCTAGGCCATGTACGACGGACTTCTAGTCCGTCGATTGGGCTCGTGTCGTGTTGACGTTGCGTCCAATCTGAATCTCTTGGCCCGCTTCTTTCGGGCTTCTAGTCGGGGCCGGCATGTTTGTCGCCGGTCCGTACTTTGCAAAGCGACAGGTGACGTCTAAAATGCCGGAGCGTCCGTAAGCGTGCCTCGCTTCGGGCGATTCGCTCGACGTTGTTGAGCGAAGACTCCGCGGGAGTCGCTTCCCGTCTTGCGGGTGGCGACTCCAGTTGACGCACTCAACGGAAACTGCCCAGTACGGGAATCGCCTATGTCGTCGGCCTTGGACGTGTCTGTGGGCATTGTGGCTTACCTGGCCCTCTTTGCCGGATTTGGAATTGCCTTTCTGTTTGTGAATTTGCTGGTTGGCAAGTTCGTGCGGGCCGACAATCCTCATCCCGAGAAGCTGGAAATCTACGAGTGCGGCGAGCCGACGATCGGTTCTAGCTTCGTACAGTTCGACCTGCGGTTTTACGTCGTTGCTCTGCTTTTCATTATTTTCGATGTCGAGGTCGCGTTCTTCTTTCCCTGGGCGACCGTCTACGGAAAGGCCACGCATCTGGCGGATGCTCAGTTCGAAGCCGTGACGGCGACCGCGGATGGCAAGCCAGCACTTACTCGCGACGGCCGTGATCTCTATCGTGAGCTGGGCGTTGCGAATCCGGCGGCCTTATCGGACGTGCCGGCATCGTTGGAGGGGCGAGTTGCCGCGGGGTTGGATGAAGTGAGTCGTGCTCGCGAATTGGCTCGCAAGGGCGCTCGGCAGCTGGCAGGGTTTACTTTGATTGATATTGCCGTGTTCTTCAGCGTGCTCATGGTGGGCTTCGCTTATGTGTGGCGGCGAGGTGATCTGGATTGGGTGCGAGCGGTGAGTCGGGAGCGGGCGGCGGAGCGTGGTAATCGCTCGGCAAGAGGACAGGTTGAGGAAAGTCCCGTGCTTTCCGCGTAGACGTGACTGCAAGAGTATCATGAGATAATTGGGTGGTGAGCGATGAGTGGTCAGGACCTGCTGGCTCGGCTGAAAAAGCAGTTCGGCGACAAGATCACGGGGAGCAATCTCCAGGCGGTTGATCCGTGGATTGAAGTGTCGCCCGATGGTTTGGTCGATGTTTGCCGATTTCTCCGCGACGATGCGACGTTGCAGTTGAATTTCCTGAACTGCATCACCTGCGTCGACTACTTCGAGAAGGACCCGAAGAAGGCGGCGAAGGCGGATTTCGCGCCGCATCTCGAGGTGCTCTACCACCTGTCAAGCATCACGAAGAAGCACACGTTGGTCTTGAAGGTGATGTTGCCTCGCTGGAAGGATGATCAGCCTGGGCAGTTGCCTGAATTGCCGACGGTGAATGGCGTGTGGCGCACGGCGGATTGGCACGAGCGCGAAGTGTATGATCTGTCGGGCGTTTGGTTTACCGGTCACCCCGACATGCGGCGGATTTTGTGTCCCGAAGATTGGGAAGGTTATCCGTTGCGCAAGGATTACGAGATGCCGCTCGAGTATCACGGTATTCGCGGTCGGTAAAGTTGTCGGTGAGCTGAGAGCTGAGTTGGCTTGCTTCCGGTTTGCTGCTCGGCGGCTCCAAGAGATTCAAACGCACCGCGGAAAATAGACGCCTTATTTGGCGAGTGACTTATGAGCACGTATTTGGAAGATCCACGAATCGTCGAATTCGATGTTCGCACCGACGAGATGTTGGTGAACATGGGGCCGCAGCATCCCAGTACGCACGGAGTGTTGCGGCTGGTGCTCCGGACTGACGGCGAAATCGTTTCTGAAGTGCAGCCGCACTTGGGCTACTTGCATCGGTGTGCCGAGAAAATCGGCGAGAATCTGACGCCGCGTCAGTGGATTCCCTATACCGACCGGATGGATTATCTGGCCGCGATGAATATGAATCTCGGCTGGGCGCTGTGCGTCGAGAAGTTGATGAAATACGAGCTGCCCGAGAAAGCTCGACATCTGCGAGTGTTGATCGCCGAGTTGGGGCGAATCGCGAGTCACTTGGTGGGCATGGGGGCGTATGGGCTCGACTTGGGCACCTTCAGTCCGTTTTTGTATGCTTTCCGTGAGCGCGAGAAGATTTTGGATTTGTTCGAGGAGGTCTGCGGGGCGCGGCTGACTTATTCGTACATTACGCCGGGTGGCGCTACGGCCGACTTGCCGAAGGGTTGGTTGCAGAAGCTCGAGGCGTTCTTGCAGCAGTTCGAGCCGGTGATTCAAGAGTATCACGCGCTGCTCACCACGAATGCCATCTTCGTCAAGCGGACGGCGAACATCGGGGTTCTGTCGCCGGAGATGGCGATTGGCTACGGATGCACGGGGCCTGTGCTGCGCGGAAGCGGCGTCGACTATGATCTGCGACGCGACGGCGAAGCTCGCTACACCAGCCTGTACGATGGCTATGCGTTTGAAGTGATCGTGCAGAAGAACGGCGAGTACCCCAAGGATCACGAGTATCCGGCGGTGCCGTCGGACGCCGTACTGGGTGATTGCTGGCATCGCTTTTATGTTCGCATGTTGGAAGTGGTGCAGGCGATCGACTTGGTTCGTCAGGCGATGGACCGCTACAGCCGGGCGACGGGCGATTGGGGAACGCCCATGAAATTGACGACCAAGATGCCGAAGGGCGAGGCTTACCTGGAAACTGAATGTCCTCGCGGGCAGATGGGCTTCCTGGTGGTGAGCGACGGTTCCTCGATTCCATGGCGAGTGCGGGCTCGTAGTAGTTCGTTCTGTAATCTCTCGGTGACGGAAGAGTTGTGCCGTGGGTGTCTGATTGCGGACGTCCCGGCCATTGTTGGTTCTCTCGACATCGTCATGGGAGAAATCGACCGCTAACCGCGGGCGAAGTCGCTTCTCGACAGGCGCCGTTCCAGGTTTTTGCAAACCGGGTACTTTCGCCTGCCAGAGGCTTGTGCGATATTTCACAATCTTTCAAGGCAGGCCTCGACGCTGTTTTTTTCCTGGCCGGCAGGTGCTCCGTGGCGGAAACCATCAATCAACTGATCTTCGCGCAAGACCACTGGTTAGGGCATGTGCTCGCCGCACTTGTCCACTGTGCGCTCTATTTTCACGTCGTCGCTGTCGGCGCGCTCCTGTTTATTTGGATGGAGCGGAAGATCGCAGGTCGGATTCAGGATCGCCTGGGGCCGACTCGCGTGGGTGGTAAGTTTGGTTGGTTGCAGACGTTGGCGGACGGCATCAAGCTGATCGCCAAGGAGGACGTGACGCCGGGCAATGCCGACCGCATGCTGTTTAAGATTGCGCCTTACGTGAGTTTTGCGGCGAGTTTTGCGGCGTACTTGGCCCTGCCGTTTTCGAGTGGTTGGGTGGGGCAGAATATCAACGTCGCGGTGTTCTTTATCATCGCCGTAATGGGGCTGGAAGTCTTCGGCGTGATTCTGGCTGGGTACGCTTCGGGATCGAAGTGGTCGCTGTTCGGCGGTATGCGTGAAGCTGCTCAGGTGGTTAGCTACGAAGTGCCGATCGGCATGTGCGTGATGATTCCGGTGCTGCTGTGCGGCACGATGAATATGGTGACGATCGGCGACATGCAGGCCGGTTGGTTTACGAATTGGCTCGTGTTTCACGACCCATTCACGTTTATCGTGTTCTTCGTTTACTTCACTTGCGCGACGGCCAGCGTGAATCGAGCGCCGTTCGATTTGGCGGAAGCGGAGAGCGAGCTGGTTGCCGGTTTCCACACGGAGTACTCGGGTCTGCGATGGAGCTTTTTCTTCATGGCCGAGTACGGTTCGATGTTCACGGTCAGCGGCTTGGCGGCGATTCTGTTTTTGGGCGGCTGGAATGGGCCGGTGCCAATTTTCGATATCTTGGGTTGGACCTATACGCCCGACGAGGTGGCGGCAGGGACGTTCCGGCTGACGGGCTACCTGGCGAATTTGGCGGGCTGTCTGAACTTCATGGGCAAAGCCATCTTCGGCGTGACCGTGATGATGTGGGTTCGCTGGACCTTGCCGCGGTTGCGAATTGACCAAGTGATGACCACGTGCCTTAAGTACTGCGTGCCGCTGGCGGCGGGCTGTTTCTTGGGCACGGTGTTGTGGCAGTACGGCTTTTTCGTGGTCGACCAGGCTTTGCCTTCACCGAATGACTTGATTCCGGCTCGTCACCGAGGCGCGGTTCGCGAGGCGTGGACCTTGGAAGGCGCTCCAGCGCAGGGCGCCGAGGCGAAATCGGCCGAGGCATCGACTGTACTCGGGGTGACTAGCGACAGCACGCTGCAGGAGGCTGCGAGGGGCGAGTCGGAGACTCAGGGCCGGATTGCAACGCGGTAAGACACGGGGAGAGACTCGATGAGCCTGTTTGCGGCCCTCGATTGGCATACATTCCACTTTCTGCTCTTTTCGCTGCTTGCTTGCGGGTTTGCGCTGGCAGTGGTGTTTACGAGCAACATTGTGCGGATGGCGTTCTATCTGACGCTGTCGCTCGGATCGGTTGCTGGCCTGTTCTTTTTGGCCGACGCCGAATTCGTGGGTGCGATGCAGTTCATGATTTACGTCGGCGGCACCCTGGTCTTGCTGATCTTCGGCGTGATGCTCACCGCTCAGTCCCGCTTTATCCAGATGAAGACGGGGGCGGGCGAGTGGGTGTTGGCGGCGGTGGTCGGTAGTGCTCTGTTGGTGCTGTTGGCGCGAGCCGCCTTGATGAACCCTGATTGGCGAACTCCACGTGCGGATCGCGAGCAAGTGGCGGTCGTCGAGTCGCAGACGGCGACGGCAATTGGTCAGGCGCTGAGTGGTGTACGCACGGACAAGCTTGCCGATGGCGATCCGGCGTTGACGGCAGGCATGTCGGGTTATTTGTTGCCATTCGAAATTGCGTCAGTGCACCTGCTGGTCGTGTTGGTTGGAGCGAGCTATCTGGCGCGTGCCAAGCGTCGAGCTTCGGCGTCGTCCGTGGAGAACCCCTCGTGAGTGCGATCCAGTTTCTTGGCACACCGGTGACGGTGTCGCACTACTTGATTGTAGGTGCGATTCTGTTCGTCTGCGGCATCCTCTGCATGGCGACCAAACGCAATGCCCTGGGGATTTTGATGGGAATCGAGTTGGTGCTGAACGGCGCCAATATCAATTTCGTGGCGTTCGGGAGCAACTTGCTTCGTGAGCGTAACCTGGGGCTAGACGGTCAGCTCATGGCATTGTTCGTGATCGTCTTGGCGGCTGCCGAGGCGGCTGTGGCGCTGGCCATTGCCTTGAATTTTTACAACAACCACACGTCGATCGACGTGGACACCGCCGACGAGCTGAAGGGCTAGGCGCATGGACTTCCTACCACTGTTATTGGGAACGGCCGTACTAGCGCCGCTCGCCTCGTTCTTCACCATCTTGTTGCTCGGGCGACGCCTGGGACGCAACGGCGAAGCGGGTGCTTACGTTGCTGTGAGCGCCATTATCTTCTCGGCGATCTGCTCCTATGCATCGCTCGGAATTTGGCTCAGCCAACACTTCCCGCACGGCGAGTCGCACCATGCCGCTAGTCACGATGGTGATGGGCACGATGGGGATGGGCATCATGAGTCGGCGGAGAGCGAGTCAGGGGCGCAAGCTGGCGCCGTGAACTCATTCTGGGTCAATGTGGCGGCCGCGGATGATGCGGCAGCCAAGCCTGAAGCAGCCAAGCCTGAAGCAGCCAAGCCTGAAGCATCGAGTGGGGCGGAAACGCCCAAGGCCGCTGGCGGACACGCAGTTCCTGAAGCCGACTCGGATGCTCACGGCTCCAAGGGTGATGGGCACCACGCCGGTGAGACTCCAGTGATTGCCTATAACGGCACGTATTGGACGTTGGGCCGATTTGGCAAGCTGGAGCTGTCGATCGGCTATTACATCGACTCGCTCACGCTGGTCATGTTTTGCATGGTGACGTTGATTGCCTCGTGCATTCACTTCTACGCCATGGGTTACATGCACGACGAGTTGCATGAGATCACGGTTAAAGAAGTGACGTTGTCGAACGGGCAAACGCTCAAGCGTCCCGGCCGTTTCCATCGCTTCTTCCAATACCTCTCGCTGTTCTGCTTCAGCATGTTGGGCTTGGTGCTGGCGGGCAACATCGCGATGGTGTTCTGCTTCTGGGAACTCGTCGGCATCTGCTCGTACTTCCTGATCGGCTTCTATATCGAGCGTAAGAGTGCTTCGACGGCTGCGAACAAGGCGTTCATCGTCAATCGTGTCGGCGACTTTGGCATGATCATCGGCCTCATGGCGCTTTGGGGCAGCCTGGGGACCTTTTCGTTCGGAGACAACGACGCCAATCACGATGGCGTGATCACCACGGACGAGAAGGGGCTCTTCAGCTTGGTTCGCTCCGAGCAGAACGACTACGCGGTCAAGGTCCCGGATGGCATGTTCGTCGCGTCCGCGGTGAAGCTGGAAGGCGAGGCTGGCGAGCGAGCTCGAGCGATCCTCGTGGATCACGATGGAGACGTCTCGGTCACTCGCACGCAGTGGGAAAGCGAGTTTCCGGATTACGGTCACCCAGGCTACTGGTTGCTGATTGTTGCGGGCGTCGGCATCTTCTGCGGCTGCGTTGGCAAGAGTGCTCAGTTTCCGTTGCATGTCTGGTTGCCGGACGCGATGGAAGGCCCCACGCCTGTCTCGGCGCTGGTCCACTCGGCGACGATGGTGGCCGCGGGTGTTTACCTGGTCGGTCGCTTCTATCCAGTGTTTGCTCCCGAGGTATTGATCGTGATCTCGGTGGTCGGGGCGATCACGCTATTCCTGGCCGCGACCATTGCGATCACCGCCGTCGATATCAAACGCGTGCTGGCTTATTCGACGATCAGCCAGCTCGGCTACATGATGCTGGCCCTCGGCGTTGGCGGTTGGGTGGGAGGACTGATGCACTTGGTCACGCATGCCTTCTTCAAGAGCTTGCTGTTCATGTGCTCTGGTTCCGTGATCCATGCTGTTCACACGAACGACATGCGTGAAATGGGTGGTTTGATTCGCAAGATGCCCGTCACCGCGATCACCATGCTGATCGGTTGCTTGGCCATTGCGGGAGTTGGCGTGCCGTTTGTGATCGGGTTTAGCGGTTACTATTCGAAAGACTCGATCTTGGAACAGGCCTACTCGCTGTCGCTGGCGAATGGAGGCGGTGTTCCCACGCTGTTGTTCGCGGTTGCCGCGGGCGGTGCGGCGATCACCGCGTTCTACATGTTCCGTATGTGGTTCATGACATTCGTTGGGCAGCCGCGAAATCAGGAACGGTACGACCATGCCCATGAGTCGCCGCCGGTCATGTATCTGCCGTTGGTGGTACTCTCGGTGTTCGCTGTCGCTGTCGCGTGGGACACGTCGTTGCTGGGCTATGGCTTGATTCCGGCTGCCTTTCTGCTGTGGCAGGGATCACGACAGGGATGGTTCGGTTCGTCGGGGCATGCTGATCACGGGCACTCGGATCACGGCCACGACTCGCATGGACATGATGCTCACGGCCACGACTCGCATGGACATGATTCCCACGGCCATGATTCGCATGGTCACGATGCTCATGGACACGATGCTCATGGACACGATGCTCATGGACACGATGCTCATGGACACGATGCTCATGGACACGGCTCACCCGGTCATCACGCCGAATGGACGCCTTGGTGTCTACGAAACGTCGCCATGTTGATGGTGGTGTCGGTGATTGGCGGTGCGCTGTTGCAGCAAGTGATTCCTTCGTCGAGTCTGACTTTGCGGAATCTGCTCAGTCAGTCGCAACCGGCAGGTTTGCAGCACGCGGAAGTGATCGCGGCGGGGCAATGGATTCCGTGGAAGTGGCCGAACGAGCACCTGAGTCACGTTCCCTCGATTGTGATTCCGGTCACGTTGTTGGCCACGGGCACTTGGTTGGTTGGCATTGGTTTGGCGACCGTAATGTATGCGGTGGGATATTTGAATCCCGCGGACGTTCGCCGCCAGTTCTCGCCGGTCTACAAGTTGCTGTGGGGGAAGTGGTATTTCGACGAGTTGTATCAGGTCATCTTCATCAAGCCGACGCATGTGGTTTCAGGTTGGATTTCGGGGATTGATCGAAATTGGCTGGATCGGTTCATCGATGGCTTGGCTGCCGCGACTCGCTCGTTCTCCGTATTTTGGGAATGGTTCGCGGATCGCACGGTGGTGGATGGGATTGCCAACGGACTGGCCGATTGGACGTATCGCTTGGGAACCTCGCTGAAGTCGATTCAAACGGGTCGGCTGCGACAGTACGTGATGTTCATCGTGTTGGGTGCAATCGCGATTTTTGTCCTGATCAGCTTTTTCTGGAGCACAACGCTGGCCCGCTAGTCCTTGGCGGATCACCTTTGCTGGGAAATTGAGAAAATGAACGACGCCTATTTCTGGTTAGTGACATTCCTAGTGTTTTTACCGACGCTAGGCGCGATTGGTTTGATGTTCATCCCAAGCGGGAACGTGCAGATGGTGCGCATGTTCACGTTGGGCGTGACCGTGGCCGTCTTGGCGTTGACGGTGGTGGGCTTCTTGCTCCCCTCGTCGCAAACTCGCTTTGATCCTTCGCTGGATGGGATGCAAGCGGTAGTGAACGCCGAATGGATCAAGTCATTCGACATCTTCTATGCCATGGGGATGGATGGGATCAGCTTTCCCCTGATCGTGCTTACCGGTTTGGTAAGCTTGTTGGCGATGGGCGCCAGTTGGTCGATCACTAAGCACGTGAAGGCGTACTGCATTCTGTTCTTGTTGCTCGAGACGGGCATGCTGGGCGTCTTCCTCGCGCTCGACTTCTTCCTGTTCTATGTGTTCTGGGAAGTGATGCTGTTGCCGATGTACTTCCTGATCGGCGTTTGGGGAGGTCCGCGACGCGAATACGCGGCCATCAAGTTCTTCCTGTACACCCTGCTGGGCAGCGTGTTAATGCTGGTCGCGATCTTGATGATTTACTTCAAGAGCGATCTCAGCGATCCGGCTTTGCGACCTCATCTCGATAAGTGCTTGCTTGCCAAGTCGGTGGCCGAGCGAGTGGAAGATGCGATGACTCGCCGCGAAGCAGGCGAAAAGAATGTCGCGCCGATTCACACCTTCAACATTCTGGCGCTCTCGCAAATTGGCCAACAGACCAAGCAGTTTGACGACTTTGGCACGCTGGAGGATGGTGCGCCTCGCCTGTTGTTTGGTCAAAGCTTGCAGTGGTGGGCCTTCTTGCTGTTGTTCTTGGGATTTGCGATCAAGGTGCCGTCGGTGCCGCTGCATACTTGGTTGCCCGATGCACACGTCGAGGCGCCGACGCCCATATCGATGATTCTGGCGGGCGTGCTGCTGAAGATGGGTGGCTACGGCATCATCCGGATCTGCTACCCGATCTGCCCGCACGGCGGCTACGACCTGATGATGTTCGTCTGCTCGGTGGGCGTCATCAGCATGGTCTACGGAGCGTTCGCGGCGCTCGCCCAGAAGGACTTCAAGCGAATGGTTGCGTACAGCTCGGTCAGCCACATGGGTTATGTGGTCCTAGGGCTGGGAGTGTGGTCGGCGACTCGCGAAACGGGCTACAACTCTGACTACTGGAACATGGGCGTCCAAGGCGCGATGTTCCAAATGATCGCCCACGGAATCAGTTCGCCTGGCATGTTCTTTATGGTCGGCGTGGTCTACGACCGAGTTCACCATCGGGATTTGGAGAAGTTCGGCGGCCTTTTTGGTCGGATGCCTGTCTATACGGCTCTTTCAATGGGGATTTTCTTCGCGGGTCTTGGACTGCCTGGACTCTGCGGCTTTATCGGCGAAGTCTTCGTCGTCTTGTCGGTCTGGAGTTTCAGTCAGGTTCTCGCGGTTATCTCCGCGGCCGTCGTCGTGTTAACCGCCGCCTACATTCTGTGGGCGATCCAACGAGTCTACTTGGGGGCGGAGTACAAGGGCGAGCATGGCGAACATCTCACGCCCAGCACGTTGCGTGAGAATTTGATCGGCGGCGTGTTGCTGGTGCTGTGCATTGTCTGCGGAGTATTTCCGTACCACACGATTCTGAAGTACATGGACCCGACGATCAGCCGTCAGGTTCGGGAACTGACCGAGTTCACTCGTCGTATCGAAGCGGAAGCGGCCGCCAAGCAGGATGAAGAAGCGGTAACGCGAGCCGACGGTTCCGCCGACGGCAAGCTCGGTTTGTCCTCGCCCTCGACAGATCATTCGTTTGCGGCTGTCGACTCGATCGTCGCGACCCCGGAACGCTAACTTAACTTTTTCGGCCAAGGCGCCTTGCCGTGAATCTACACGTACTTGTTAGTCAGTTGCTCGCAGACACCGAAGGGAGCGTACGTCGCTTTCTGCCGGAGTTGGTGATGTGCGCGACAATCCTGGTGATGCTGCTCGTGCGTGTCTCGCCGCTCCGCCGCATCGTGAGTTCCTTCGCGGTGCTAGTCGTGGGAGTGATTCTCGCGCTGGGGTTAACCGGTCCATGGACCGGCATCGTGAGGCAGGAAATTTTCACCGGGATGTTGGTGTACGACGGGTTCACTGTCTACATTCGGACGCTACTGTTGCTGTTTGTGTTGCTGTTTGCCGTTTTCACTCGCCTGTCGGGCCTGCCTGATCGAGACGACGGCGCGGACATTTACACGCTGGTTCTCGGCGCCACGCTCGGCATGTGCTTGATGGCGTCGGCCAATCACCTGTTGGTGGTTTTTCTGAGCGTGGAAATGGCGAGCGTCCCGTCGTATGCGTTAGCGGCCATGTTAAAGGGGCGACGCCAAAGCAGCGAAGCGGCATTGAAGTACGCAGTCTACGGCGCCGGCGCCGCGGGGGTGATGCTGTATGGCATCAGCCTGATCGCGGGAACAATGAATACGTTGCACCTTCCCACGATCGCCTTGCAACTCGCCGAGAAATTGCCCGAGTTTACCTCTGAGCAGACCATGGTGTTGGCGCTAGGCGGTCTTCTGCTGGGGGTTGGTTTGGCCTTCAAATTGTCGGCGGTTCCCTTTCACTTCTGGTGCCCCGACGTCTTCGAAGGTGCTTCGGCCGAAGTGAATGCGTTTTTAAGTATTGCCTCAAAGGCAGGTGCGTTGGCGCTGTTGGTGCGAGTGGTCGCGGGGATGGGCACATTACCGCCCGACCCCGTAGAGGTTGCCGCGACGCCGTCCGCCGCGACGGCTCGCCTGGATGTCGCTCAAACAACGGAATTCGTGGCGTTGGTGCAGGAAGAAAAGCCCGCCGCGGTCGCGCCGGCGCCCGAGAACGCGGCCGAAGAAAAGCCTGCCCCGACGGAAGCTCAACCTGCGGAAGCCAAGCCCGCAGATGCTCAACCTGCGGCGCTTGGCGCGGAGGCAGCGAAGGAGACGCCCGCTCCGGCCGCTGGCGAGGTTTCGAATGAGATTCGCGCCTTGTCGCGCAAGGTGATCATCGAGCGGCTTCAGCCAGCTCGGAATTTCGCGGCGAAGCTGATCGCGTTTTTGGCGGTGTTGACTTGCACGTTTGGAAATCTCGCGGCGTATGGCCAGACGAACATCAAGCGTCTGTTCGCTTATTCCACGATCGCTCACGCGGGCTACATGATGATGGCGGTCCCTGCCTTCTTGGTGCTGGCGAGTCACGACTCGGAAGCGGCATCCAAAGCAGTTGCCGGGTTAGCGATTTACTTGTTCGTGTATCTCTTCATGAATCTGGCCGTGTTCGCCATCATCGCCTTCTGGCGGAATGCCTATCGCACCGAGCAGATCGAGGACTACGCGGGGCTGATACGTCGTTCGCCGGTGATGACCGTCTGCTTCGTCATTGCCTTGTTCAGCTTGGTGGGACTGCCGCCGCTCGCGGGGTTCATCGGCAAGTTCGCCATTTTCGCTCCGCTGGCCGACGGTTATCAACTCTCCGCTTCCGCGGGGCAACCCGCGGGGTTCTTGTTGGCGGTGCTGCTGGTGGGCGGCGTCAATTCAGCGATCAGCTTGTTCTATTACTTGCGAGTCGCCAAGGTGATGACGATCGATCCCGAACCGAAGGAACGCCGACCTGGCGAGTTGAGTAATCCGTGGTTGCAGGCTGGGTTCGTCTGTTTGGTCACCTTGCCAATTTTGGCTTTGATTTTCGGCTGGTCGTGGTTGCACGAGTGGTCTTTGTCGGCCGCCCGCCAGGTGCTCGGTTAATCGGTACGCTACGACGAGGCTCGCTGCTATGAGTTCCACATCGACCAATGCCGTTCTCAATCGCCTGGTGTCCATGCTCAACCGGACGCTCCCCGCGTACCTGAGGGATGCTCGACCCTGGACTTATCCGGGGCGTGAGCATGCGTTCGAAACTCTGTTGGAGGTGGGGCGACAGCAGGTCGACTCGGCGGACCGTTTGTCGCGTTGGATCGTCGAGAACCATGGCTCGCCTGACTCGGGTGATTTTCCACTCGATTTCACTCGCTATACCGATCTATCGGTCGATTATCTGATCAAGGAGTCGTTGCGACGTCAGGATGGAATCGTTGCAAAGATCGAGGCAAGTCTCGATGAATTGACGTTGACGCCGCACGCCCACGCATTGGTTCAGGAGACGCTTGGCGAAGCGAAGGCTCATCGAGATATGTTGCGCGAGGTGCTCCTGCCGGCGCCCGCGGGGCGCTAGGCGCCGCGATGGAATTGTTCGACACGCACGCGCACCTGGACGGTGAATCGTTTGTCGACATTTTGCCCGATGTATTGCGGCGGGCGACCACGGCGGGCGTCCAGTCGATTTTGACAATCGGCATCACGCTGGCTTCAAGTCGCCGATCGGTCGAGCTGGCTCAGGTTCATTCTCAACTGTATGCCGCGGTGGGAATCCATCCCAACCACTGTCTCGAAGCGGAAGCCGCCGACTGGGATGAGATCGTGCGTTTGGCCTCCGCGTCGCGAGTGGTGGCGATTGGCGAGACGGGGCTGGATCGCTATTGGGACTTCGTCAAGTTTGACCTGCAGCAGGATTACTTTGATCGGCACCTGCGACTCTCCCAGGAGTTGGGACGTCCAATCGTGATTCACATGCGGGACTGCGAGCAGGATGTGTTGGAGATGCTCCGAACGGCTCGTGCTCGCGGTCCGATCCAAGGCATTATGCACTCGTTCGCCGCCAGCGAGGCGACAGCCATGGAATGTCTCGAGTTGGGGCTCCATATCAGCTTTGCGGGAATGGTGACCTACAAGAAGTCGGATGAACTGCGGCGTATCGCGACGCTGATTCCCGCAGATCGTTTGCTTGTCGAAACCGATTCGCCTTACCTCTCGCCTCATCCGCATCGCGGCCAGAAACCGAACGAGCCCGCGATGGTGATTCATACGGCTGCCTGCCTAGCCGCCGCTCGCGGCACGACACTAACCCAACTAGCCGCCACGACAACAGCCAACGCGAAAAGACTACTGTTGCGGAATGGTCATTAGTCATTAGTCATTGGTCATTGGTCATTGGTCACTGGTCGCTGGTCGCTAGTCGCTAGTTATTTGCCAAAGGGGGGCTGGTTCCTATGGCTAGTGATACGCATGCTGAAAGGGTTGAGCTACAAACAACGAACAACCAATGACGAATGACGAATGACCAATGACCAATGACCAATGACCAATGACGAATGACGAATGACGAATGACGAATGACCAATGACGCTTGGACGCCCCTCGCTTGGTGTGGCGGGGCTTGCTTCGGGGCGTTGTGACCGCCATATTCGGCGCTGTGTCGGTTGACTTTTTTTCCCTCCGTTCGTCCTCTGGGGACGAAGCCACACCCTTTACCCTGAATACGACCGCAATGGCCAAGCCTCGTGTTTTTGTCACTCGCAAGATTCCCGCCGCTGGACTCGACAAGGTGCTCGCTGCCTGCGACGCCGAGGTGTGGCAGGAGCAGCTGCCGCCGTCGCGCGCTGTGCTGCTCGAGAAGGTCCGTGGCGTCGAGGGGGTGTTGTCGTTGTTGACGGAGAAGATAGACGCCGAAGTGATGGACGCGGCGGGCCCTTCCTTGAAGGTGATCAGCAATTTCGCGGTGGGCTACAACAATATTGATGTGGCGGAGGCGACGAAGCGGGGAATCCGCGTCGGTAACACTCCAGGGGTGTTGACCGATGCCACGGCTGACATCGCCTTTGCCTTGTTGATCGCGGCCGCTCGACGTTTGGTCGAATCGGTCGACTATGCTCGCGATCGCAAGTGGGTGACATGGGAACCGCTGGGGCATATCGGCGCGGATCTCCAGGGGAAGACTGTGGGCATCGTCGGCATGGGACGCATTGGTTATGCGATGGCCAAGCGTTGCCACGGCGGCTGGGATATGAACGTCCTGTATTCGGGACGGTCGCGCAATGAGCAGGCGGAGAAAGAGTTGGGGGCGCGACACGTCGATTTTGATACGTTGCTGGCCGAGTCCGACTTTGTATCGGTGCACACTGTGCTCAATGACGCCACTCGACATCTCTTCAACGCAACTGCGTTTCGCAAGATGAAAAAGTCCGCGATCTTCATCAATACGGCTCGTGGACCAATTCACCACGAAGCCGATTTGGTGGACGCTCTACGCTCGGGCGAGATCTTCGCTGCCGGGTTGGACGTGACCGATCCCGAACCGCCGGACTTCGAGAGTCCCTTGCTGCGTCTGCCCAACTGTGTGGTTGCTCCGCATATCGGCAGCGCGACGTTTTCGAGTCGCAACGGGATGGCGGAAATCTCCGCCGACAACCTGCTCGCAGGACTCGCGGGCTTGCCCTTGCGTCATTGTGTAAATCCCTGAAGCTGAGAGGAGACAGTGCGATGAGACTGAACCTGAACCCTCGGGTAATGTTGGGCGATGCTGGTTCTCGCGAGGCGATTGAGCAGTTCAAGTTGCTCGCCAAGTCGCTCGTGGCAGTGGCGGCGCTGTCGCAGGTTCTGTCGGCGACTTCCCCATTGGTTGCACAAGAGAAGAGCGTGCGGCCTGGAGTGAACAAGTCGTTTGAAGAGGGCAAGGTCGACGAATTCGTGGGGCGATTCGAGAAGGAAGGACGCGATGTCTTCGATCGTCGCCATGAAGTGATCGAGGCGCTGGCCTTGCGACCAGGCATGGTGGTAGCCGACATCGGCGCGGGGACGGGCCTGTATTCGCGAATGTTCGCCCAGAAAGTGGGCGAGAAGGGCCTGGTGTTGGCCGTCGACATCACGGAAAAATTCGTGAAGCATGTCGACGATACGGCTCGAGCGCAAGGCGTCAAGAATGTGAAGGGCGTGCTCTGCAAACCAGACTCGGCCGAACTCCCTGACAACTCGGTGGATCTCGCCTTCATCTGCGACACGTATCATCACTTCGAGTTTCCCGAGAAGACCATGCGCTCGATCCACAAGGCGTTGAAGCCTGGAGGGCAGGTGGTGCTGATTGACTTTCACCGCATTGAGGGGAAAAGCACCGATTGGGTGTTGGGGCATGTGCGAGCTGGCCAGGAGGTTTTTTCTCGGGAAATTGTCGCCGCTGGCTTTAAGCAGGTGGACGAAAAGAAGGACCTGCTGAAGGAGTCTTACTTCGTTCGCTTTGAAAAGGTGGAACCATAAACCGCATGGCGGGGATTGGCGAACGTCCTGTCGGCTACTATTCCCTGTAGGCTGCTATTCACTGTCGGCTACGACACGTTGTCGACTACATTCCGCGGTCGGCGGCTCGTCGTCGGCTCTATCGGTCATTAGGAAAAGGCTCATGAGAATCCAACTTGCAGAACGCCTGGGCGCAGCGGTTGTCGTTGCGACTTCTTTATTCGTTATGGGGTGTGAGGCGGAACCGGCGTCGGCGCCGCTGAAGACGGGCAACGTCGAGCGAGAGCGGTCGTCGTCGCGCGACCCGCATGCCGATCCACACGCTGATCCGCATGCACACGCGGGTGTCGATCCCCATGCGGGCATCGTCATGCCGGAAAAGAAACCGGCGGCCGACCAACCGCTCGATTCCTCGGGTGGCGAGTTGGCTTTGGATGAGGCGACTTTTACGGCGCCTGCCGGTTGGGGACGCAAGGAAGTGGGGCCAGGCGGCTTCATTGACGCTGAATATGTTCTGCCCAAGGCGGAAGGCGACGACGCGGATGGTCGATTGACGGTCAGCCGAGCAGGTGGTTCGATCGACGCGAACATTGATCGCTGGCGCGGACAGTTTGGGGGAACTCCCGAGAAAGATTCGAGCTCGGAGATCGAAGTCGACGGCTTGAAGGTCACGATCGTCGATTTGGCGGGCGAGTTCAATGATCAGCGCGGCCCCTTCGCGCCGCCGACCAAGAAGAAGGGTTATCGAATGCTTGCCGCCATTCTCCCCATTGGCGCTCAGCCCTACTTCGTCAAGGCGACGGGACCACAGAATACGATCGAAGGCCATGCGGCCGCGATCATGGAGTTTGTGAAGTCGGCGAAAGCGAAAAAGTAGGCCGAAAGTGCTCGGTGCGGCAGCCGGACGAAAAAAAACTACCAGCAGACCCACATGAAGGCATTGCGCGAGGCCTCTGCAACCTGCCAGACTTGGTTCCCGAATCGACCTTCGCCCGGGAATGGCGAACGCCCAAGATAGGTCCTCGACAAGGAGGTGTCTGATATGGCTAGTCCGCGGCGCGCCGAGTCGATGTTCGGCTGGTGTCGCCAGGCAGTGCAAAAGGGTTTGATCGAGCAGGAATTTTAGGTCGATCTTCTGCCCCATGTTGCTCGTCGCGGTCGACGGACCTGTGAAGCTCAGTCGCCCACTCTGGCCCGCGTGTCGACCGAATTGCTCGACGAACAATCGCAGGCCGACCCCAAGTTTCAGACGAACCTGCTTTACACGCGAATGACCGGTGAGTTGCTCAGGTCCCTGCTGCAATCGCACGCGGAACTCGCGGACAGCCAGCTTCCCGCCGCACGCACCTGCCACCGCTTCGTGGCACGGACAAGCGTTGCTTGTTCGCACTGCCAAAGGTCTGCTCGGAACCGACCGCTCCGCGCCACGGTCGGGCTGACCTGAGTAAGCATGGCTGGAAAGGAGGATTGGGCGGCCACAGTCTCACGCACATCCGAACTATCTCTGGCCGCCCAATCCTCCTTTCCAGCCATGCTTACCCAGGAGTGGGTCTGCTGGTAGTTTTTTTCGTCCGGCTGCCCTGCGGCTTCGACGGCGACCGCCGCCTCAAGCTCGAGCCGCGGCACGTGGAACAGGCGGCTTGGTTTTTGTTGCCACGGCACTGCGAGCGGATAGGGATGCTTGCTGCGATGCCGAGGTCTGTGCCGCCGAGTTCGGCGTAGCCGACGGCACGCGAAGTCGCCACCGTCGCTGGGCCAAGGAACCGACCACCAGCAATGCGAGGCCTACGGGTGCAAGCCAGCGGAGGTGGTGCGTCCACGGTACGGACAACCCTCGCAGCATCACGCTAAACGGAGCTCCTGCCGCCAGGGGCTCCCCATCGTACGTGAGTTGAACGATGTCCTCGAGTTGAATCGCCGTCGCGCCCGCCAGATTGGCTTGCACGTGTTCTAACGCGACTCCCTTCACTCGCACCTGAACGTAACGCGTCGGCAAGGTGAGTGTACGATTGAGTGCGAGTTGTCGACTTTCGATGGGGAGTTGATAACTGAACTTGATTTCGCGTTGTCCAGGCGGCCAGGCGAGCGATGTGGTCAAGCGACTATCGACGACTTGGAAGCTGCGTCCCAGTTGCTCCAGATGAAACGTCACTCGTTCAAACCCAGGAAAGGGGTGTATTACGAGTGTGGTCGACTCTTCCTCGCCGGGGTCGGCTCCCGCGAATCCGCGCAGCGAAGGGTTCATGACCAGAATGCTTTCGGTAACTTCGAGTGCTTGTCCGGCAACTTGGATGTCTACCTCGTGTCGTAACGCCACCAGGGGCGAGTCTCCCGATGTTCCTGGAAAGCAGACGAGTCGAACGCGAGCCTGCGGGACGTCCGGAAAAAGACCGACTCGAGGGCCGGGATAGTGGATGCCGTCGCGATTTACTCCGGCAACGTAGAGAGCGCCGTTCGCGACATCAAGTTGAGTGAAGGAGAAATGTCCATCGTTGTCAGTACGAGTCGTCGCGATGGGGGTCAGCACATCGTTGCGAACACCTCGCAAGACCACTTCCGCGCCAGACAAAGGTTCGTCATTGTTGGCGCCATCGACTACGAGACCGCCTAGCTGCCCCGTGAGGTTCTCTTGCCCTGAAGGCTGTGCAACGGCCGACTTGGGTTCGCTGGCCGCCCAGTTTAAGTCGGTGGCGGCGAGCAGATCAGGCGATGGGAAGACGAACGCGCAGAGAATCAACCAAGGCCTGATGTCGCGCTGTCGATGGCGGCGCGCCAGAATTGCGGCGACGTACGAGAGTATCGCGATGGCGGCGAGAGCATAAGCGGCGATCAAGTGCGCCATGACGGTGTCTCCTCGCTCGACTTCGGTACGAATGGAAGCACGTAGACGTCAGATTCCACGCTCTGGTTTGGCTCGTCACTTTCGTACTCGGCCTGTCGCTGGCAATGCTCCAGAAAGTCCTCGCGTAGCAACTGACGAAATCGAACCACGCCCAGCAGCAGAAAGAGGCAGGAGAACGCGCCCACGCTGGCCAACAACACGGCTCGCATTTGGGGATCCATTTCAGGCGAGACGGGATGGATGCCGCGAAACCAGCGAGTGGCGAAGATGATTAGGGGCATGTCGGCGGCGGCAAGTAGAGCGAGAATCGCGGACACGCGAGCACGTCGACGAGGTTCCTCGATGCTATTGCGAGTCAGGAAGTAACCAGCATAGAGCACCCAGAGCATCAGCATGGTGGTGAGTCGCGGGTCCCAAGTCCACCATGCTCCCCAAGCAACATGAGCCCAGAGGGATCCCGTGGCGAGCGTTAGCGTTCCACACAACCATCCCACTTCGCCCGCGGCTTGAGCCGCGCGATCGAGCCATTCGCGTCGCGAGGCAAGATAACCGGCGCCCGCGAGGCCCATGACCGCGCAACCACACAGGCCGCTCCAGGCCACGGCGACATGCAGATAGACGATTTTCTGCGCTGGTCCCATCGTCGCTTCTTCAGGAGCGATCAGGAAGATTGCGCCCAAGGCCGCCGCCACGGCAACGACCGTGGCGACGACGATTCCAACTTTCGCCGCGGGAATGAAGTGTCGAGTCCCTGTCGGCGGGGGGGGGGCTAGCGCCTGAGGGCGAGGCGGAGAGGGGGCGACGAGTGACATGGCATTAATCCTCCAGGGTAGCTGCGAACACGAGGCCGCCCAGGGTGGTGAACAACAACGCGAAGCAAGCCAGCAATTGAGCGGGACGAATCCAGCCCTCATCTAAGGGGCCAGCCAGTGTTGCTCGCGTGGCTTCCGAAGCCGCCAGAATGACAGGCGTAAGCAGCGGCAGGGAGAGAACAGCGACGAACCCTCCTCGTTGAGAGATCCCGGATGTCGCGGCCCCAAGCACCGTGCCGACCGCCGCGAAACCAAGGTTCGAGAGGAGGGCGACGAGTATGAGTGGCAATGGTCGATCGAGCAGCGGCACGTCAGCGAAGACCACGAGCGCGGGAGCAAGCACGATTTCAAGCGCCGTGACGGTCAGGAAGTTGACCGTCAGTTTGGCCAAGTAAATCGAGATGGAACCGAAGGGGTAGAGTCGCAGCGCGTCGTAGCAACCCTCTTCGCGTTCCGCCCCCAGGGCTCGATCCAGCATCAAGGTGCCCGCGAAATAAGCCGTCAGCCAGAAGAGGCCGCCGCCGACTCCTCGCCGCAGCGGCAACGGAATATCCAACTGCAGAGCTACCATGATGACCAGCAGCCCACCTAATAGTCCCATGGCGGGAAAGGTGCGTCGCGAGCGCCATTCGGATCGTAGATCCTTGAGCGTTAGCCAATAAGCGGCCTGCATGTGATAGCGGAAAGAGTTCATGCCGCTCGCCTCCGACCGTGTGAGTCCGCGGCATACACGGCGACGGCCGGCTCGTCGACCGCTCGTTGGAGCAACATTCCATCGGTCCCGGCGGATGGTTGGGCGTCGGCTGTCGCTGAGGTCACGTGCAATCGACCTTCGACGATTCTTCCCAAGCAGTCAGACAAGGCGGATGCCATGTGAGGATCGTGAGTCGTGAAAAGTGTGGCGACTCCCGCGGCTCGCCACTGCATCATTTTTTCGGCGAGCCAGCGTCGATTGGTTTCGTCGAGATGCGTGAAGGGTTCGTCGAGCAGGCGGATTCGCGGTTCATGCAGAAACGCACGGAGGAGCGCGAGTCGTTGTTGCAGGCCCTGGGAGAGTCGCCTTACCGTTTCATCTTTTCGCCGTTCGAATCCGTTCTCGATCAAGGTTTGTAGGGCGAGTTGTTGTGGTGAATGAAGGCCATGTAATCGCGCGGCCAACTCGAGGTTCTCACGTGCTGTCAAATCCAGATAAAGGCCGCGATGGTGGGCCGCGAAACCAATCGCTCGTTTGTCGAAATTCGGCGAAGTGATGTTGGCGCCCGCCGCCTCGACGACTCCTCGCTGCATCGGGACCAGTCCGCACAAGCAACGCAATAACGTCGTTTTACCCGCTCCGTTGTCTCCCAGGAGAGCCATTGTGCGGCCGTCGCCCAGATCGAACGATATGTTGCGCAAGATCCGATGAGTGCCGTAATGAAAATGAAGATCGCGTACGCGCAGAGCCGCCGAAGGAAGTGAAGTGATGTCCGAACTCAACGGGGACCGAATCTCGGCGGGCTGCATGCGGCGACTCCTCATGCGGCCCGTGCGAGTCGCCGTCGATCATCCGTAGCCGGTTGTTCGACGAGATCGTTGGCACGAGTTAAGGCGAGACTGGATTGTCGACCAAAAATCAAGGCGAATGCAGCGCCGCTCAGAGACAGCAGCCCGCCCCACCAAAGCCAGGCGACGAGCGGATTATCGACCAGTGTCACAAGGATGCGGCCTTCCCCCAATCCTGCGTGGAGAATGACATACAGATCTCCTCGCCATGAAGAGTGGATGGCGACCTCCGATGTCCATTCTTCCTGCAACTTGTGGAGGTGTCGTGCGGGGACAAGTAACGCGGCCTGACGACCATATCCCGTGGCCTCCAGTCGCGCTTCGGCGATCAGTTTGTCGGGCTCTTCACGCTGGGATAGTTCCACATGGCGCAGAGTCCAGCCTTCCCACGAAATCGACTCGCCTTCACCCATTTCGAACTGCTGCTGTCGAGTTCCGAGGGATGAGCCCGCGACTCCGACAGACAATGCGGTAAAGCCCAGGTGGATAACGTAGGCGGCGAATTGTCGTCGACCGAACCGCTGTGAATCCCACATGCTCGCCATGACAAGCGTCGCGATGGCGAAGGCTGCAATGGCGGTAATTCCCAAGGCCGTGATACTACGCACTCCGAGTAATGCGGCGGCGATGGCGAACGCCAGACCGCAACTGGCGGCCAGACCCAGCATGCGTATTTGTCGTCGGTTGGGCTTCTTTCCCCAACGGACCAGCGGCACCAGAGCCGTCAAGGCCAGTAGGGCGAGTCCGACGGGAGCGAGAACGCGGTTGTAGAACTCGGGGCCGAATTGCACGGTTCGTCCCCACCACATCGACGAAAGTGGAGCGATCATCGTGCCGACGATGACGACGGCGGTGAACAACGTGAGCAACAGAACAGACGCCAGGATCAGTGTCTCCCTGGCCCATAAACTGCGAAAAGGTTGGGCCGCGGCCAAAAGTTCGCGTCGACGCCAGCCCACAACGAAACCGACGCTCGCCAACACCGCCATCTCGCCTAGGAACAGCCACCCAATGGGCGACTGGCTGAAGGCATGCACGCTGCTGAAGATTCCGCTACGAGTGAGGAAGGTCGCCCAATTGCACAGTGCGAAGGTGGCGACCGCGAGGGCGACGGCGGTTCGGGGCAGAGTTTGGCGGTAACGCCAGGCCATCAGTGCGTGCACCAACGCGGTGCCGGTCAGCCAGGGAACAAGCGACCCGTTCTCGACGGGGTCCCAGGCCCAGTAACCACCCCAACCCAGTTCCTGGTACGCCCAGTGAGCTCCGAGCAGAATGCCTCCGCCCAAGGTCGCCCAGGCGGCCAGAGACCAGTTGCTTGTTCGCTTCAGCCATTGCGCATCGACCGAGCCATGAATGAGCATGGCCATGAGAGCGGCGAAGGGGACAGTCCAAAGAGCGTAGCCCGCGAAAACAACCGGCGGGTGAATCAACATGGCGGGGTGTTGCAAAAGCGGACTCAGCCCCGTCCCTTCCGTCCGCTGAATGGCACTCGCCTTCATGGGATCGGCCGCCGTAACGAGGATCACCAGCAGGAAGGTCAGGCAAGTCAGCAGAAGGCCTAGCGTCGTGGAGCGAATGGCTTGTGCCTGCGTCTTCGGCAAGCCGGCCGCATACTCTTCACGCCCTGCTTCTGTGGGAAAGTTCGTCCTGGTGGTTCCCATCGCAGCTTCGAAAATCACGATGATTGCCGCAAGTATCCAGGCCCAGAGAAGAATCGAGCCTGCTTGTCCTACCCAGAGGGAAGCCAGTGAGTATTGCCACGAGAGTTGAGTGCTAGTGCTGTGCGCCACGTACTCGAAGCGAAAATCCTTGACGATCAAGGCGTGAACTAGCACCCCCAGAACCAGGGTCAGCAGCGCGAATGCGGCGATTGCCAGTCGCCGACCGTTGCGTTGCCAGTCGATTCGATCGAAGGCGCTGCCCGCAAATGCAACATAAGCGCCGTAGCCCGCGGCGAGAAATGCGGCCACGAGCGCGAGTTGGCCAACGACCCGCATGTCAACCACCTCCTTCTCGAAGTGCGACGCGATACGACGAAAGAGCGGCCACTCCGTGACCCGCTACCGCCTCGTGTTATCGTCGCGTGTTATCGTCGCGACGCTCCGCGATCGCGGCGTCCTGGGCCGTTCGATACTTGCTCGCGCATTTCGTCAAAACCTTGTCGCCGCGGAGCGTTCCGTCCGACGAAAGAGTCCCCTCGACGACGACCTCGATCTCTTCCTTCAGATTGTCGGGAAGAGGGCCTTTGCACTGGACAGGCAAGCAATGGTCGCCGCCGGTGAGCGTGAATACCGCCAGCCGCCGATCACCGCGAATTTCGAGTGATTCCGCGGCCACTTTGCCATTGACTCGTACGCGTTTGCCGATGAGTCGCGGAGCGTCTTCACAGCATTCTTCAACGTGGACGTAATACTGCCAACTCGTTGAAGCCCCTAAATAGGCCAGATAGGCGGTTGTGCCAGCCAGGATCACCGCCCCCGCGATGAGCTTTACGTTGATAGTTCGCATCTTCCTGGGCCTCCCTGCCCACTCACCCACTGACTCGCCACGAACTCGCTTCCATGCGATCGATACATTCCGGCGATCAGGGGTTGGACCATATCAAGCAGGCGAGGACGTGTCCAGGTTGATGGAGTTACTTTTCGAGCCAGAAGACGATATCGCCGTCGCCTTGCCCCACGATTGTTCCGCCCCCATTTTTACGGGGATCAGGGGTTTCCGGTTGACCTTGGTCATCAATTCGGTTGACGCCAATGCTGTAGATCACCAGACGCCCATCTCGGCGAGTCATCCGGAGGGGCTGGTCGTCGAACGGGTCGAGGGGAATGAGGCGAGTTTGCCGGATGGCTTCTAGAGATTCAGGAAAGCTGCCATGCTCAAGGCGATGGCCGTGCAACGCGATGGCTAGTCGAGCGAGTCGCTGGCGTGCATCTGCTCGCCCGATCGCGATGTTGAGTTGTCCGAAGGCGGGGAGCAGCAGACCGTTGAGAATCCCTTGATTTTGAGTCTTCAGGCTCTGGTCAATTCTCTCGGCCGTGGCTACTCGGTGTTCGTACTTGGTGATCACCGCATTCTGCATGAGCTCCATATTCTGTTGGTATCGAGCCAGATCGCTTCTCAGGAAGAAAACTCGATAGAACGAGATCAATGGTTCGGGAGGAGGGAATGGCAAGTCCATCGGCGGCGTGACGTCAGGTTGAGTATGCACGAGGACTTGGCTGGCAGAGGCCAGTCCAAAAGCTTCCTCCATTCGGAGGGCTGATTGACAGCGAGCGGCAAGTGAGTGAAATGGCCAGTTTCCTAGCTCGTCGAGATCCTCTTTCGTAACAGGATGATTCCGCAGGATGTGTTCGAGAGACGTGACTGCGTAATGCTCGGAGGCGAAGGAGACGAGTTGCGAGATGACAATGGGCTCCTGGCCGACATGATCCGCGACTCGGTGGACCGCAGCAATGTCGCGCAGCGCGGCTCGGACATCGCCCTTCGAGGCATGTAGATGGGCGGATAGGATCAGCTCGCGGGCACATGACCGCAGGTTCTGGGTCTCGGGAAGGAGCATGGCGAAGCTGGGGCGTCCCCAATCGCGGCGAAAGTTGCAGTTGGGAATCATCGTGGCCTCCCGGATTCGATTCACGAGCGCGGTGCGACCGCTCACGTACCCGATGAATTGAGGCGTCTCGACGGGAAGTTTGCCCGGTGATTCGCTATACAACTTGAACCACTCGGCGTACTCGGGTGGTTCTTTCTCAAACAACCCCGATTCAAAAACCTCTTGGTAAACAACGGCCGCATTTTCGCTGTCCACGACCACGGGCGGCGAAAGCGATACTGCCACGGCGCCCGCCTCGACTCGCATCGCCTCGATTTGTTGACGCACGGTCAAGTCAAGATTCCAGAATGTCATGGCGTGCAGCAAGGCGACGCCGAGCAGAGCGAGGGCGAGCCAACTGGCGGAAATCCGTTGCTCCCCCTGCTCTGTTGACCGCTGGCGAGCAAAGTACAGCAATGCGCCGACTGCGAGGATCAGGGAGAGGGTCCAGACGATGGCGCCAGCGAACACGGTCGAGGATTCGAATGGGAGAGGGCGAGAGGTTCCGCCAAAGCCGTCCGTCTTCAGCCAATCCGAGTAGACAGACCACGCAATCGCCACGAGAAACAGCAGCGGCAAGAGGCCCCAAGAGACGACGAAGCCGGGAAGCCAGCGGTAGCGGCTTGCCGACCGCCATTTCCCGATGCCCACGCCAAGAATCGCTCCCGCGAGCGTCCAGAAAACCAAGTGTTCGATCGACAGCAGTATATAGCCCATGGCGATTCTCCTCAGAATGATCGTGTGTTGATGGATAGTGCTTGCGGCGGGGGGCGAGGCTGCATTCATGCGAGACGACTGGCGACGCGACGTCCTAGTTGCGCCAAGGCGATCTCCAGGCAGGAACTAGAGAGCCAGCGTTTTGGATCAAGACAACTCGTCGAGCCTCGGTCGGCGAAAGCTCGGGCGCCAAGTCGCGCAGTTGGTCGACTTGAGCGGCGAAGTCCGTTGAGTCTTCGTGCCGACCCATGCGTGGCGAGTCGAGCGCGGCGCTCCAGGCGGCATGCAACCAAAGTAACGACAGGACCGCCGCGACGGTCAGCTTCGGCCAATGTTGTGCGGGCGTTCGAGTCGACTGGAGTCGCGGATTCGCCTGTTGAGATGCCTGCAATTCGACGCTGACGGCGTCCAAGACTCGCTGGCGTAATGTGTCGGGAGTGGACGCTGAACTCTCGCGCCATGCGCTTTCCCAATCATCTCCCAGCGAGGCGATGTCCTGATTTTTCTTCTCGTTCATGAGCGTCTCCCTGGGAGTTCGGTTTGTGTACGACGGACTTCCTGTCCGATGGTGTTGTCCGTGGTGAACGGGACTGGCGACCCGGCCAACACTAGGACAGCCCTAGTACATCGCTGTGACAAATCGCTAGTCACTTAACCATCCTCGAAGTTTCTCAATGGCATATCGATACCGACTCGCCGCTGTGTTGGGCGACACGTTCAATATCTGGGCGATCTGTGCGAAGGTCAGTTCCCCGTCCCATTTCAGTGTGATGATCTCGCGTTGTTCGTCAGGCAAACGATCGATGGCTCGAGCCAACCGTTGGCGGAGTTCGTCATTCGACTCATGCCCCGACGAAGGGGATGTGGACGTTGAATTGCTTGTTGGCTCCTTGGTCGCGGCCGATGTCGCAACCTTGCGATCGCGACGGCGTCGAGCGACTTCACGCACGGCGCAACGTTTCAGCGAGGTGAACAGATAGGCGGGCAAATCGTCGATCGCGGCCAGCCGTATTTGGGAACGGGCGAGCGAAACGAACAACTCTTGCACGATATCCTCAGCACCATCCGCCCCCTCGACCCACCGCCGCGCACAACGGTAAAGCCGCTCCCCATACAGGTCGAACAATTCCGCGAATGCCGCCGGCTCGCCGCTGGCGAGTCGGTCTTGGAGGCGGCTCGGCGGTTCACTCGGTGTGGGGAGGTCCATAACCTACTGGTGCTTTGTCACAGCCAAAAAATCAGGTGCGCCGGACTCCCAGTCCGCCGATCTCCTCGTACGACGGACTTCTAGTCCGTCGATCTTACGTCCCCCCGTTTCTTGATATGACAAAACCCTAGGAGTCTCGTTGCTCCGATTTTGTCTACTCAATTCTCCCAATTACCAAGTTTTCTCGCCCACCTGCCGTGAAGCCTGAGAAATGCTGGCTCAAGGAATTCGCCCGTCGTTCAGTGTTTCTGCGATCCATGGGGATTCGTGGATGCGTGACGACAAAGCAGACCGTCTGCTGATGGATCAGACTGTCTGCCGCCGTATCAGACTGTCTGAAATCGATCCTGAGTCGCAGAGGGGAGCAGCTTTCGGTGAAAATGGGTTGAATGGGTTGTGTGGGGTGTTTGGAGGTTGTGGGGTTTTTGTGTGGACGGGGGGAAGCGGAGTAATGAGTTGGCCCGCTGGTGCGAGGTTGCTTGGTCGTCGGCTAGAGCGAGTAAGTCGATGCGTTGCTGGGGAATTGGCTGAGGCCGTCGAGTTGACAGTGGGCGAACCCCTCCCTAGACTCGCCATGATTCGGCGATCCCTGGAAGCTAGACCCTGGGGGACTGAGGCAGTCGAGGGAGCCGCGAGAGAGAGTATTTGTATGGATAAGGTCTTCAAGCTGTTGACGGAGGCCCTGTTCCGGCTGAAAGAGCTACCGGGGTTGGGGTTCTTGAATACCTACTATGTCCGCGTGCGCGACGTCCATCTGAAGATTACAAAGAAGATTCGCGACTTCAAGACGCAACGCGACAATCTAAAGCACAAGGTCAAGCAAGTCAAAGAGATACCGACGCTGGTCAAGGGATCCAAGAAGAAGAGTTCGTGAGCCGGCCATGGGAAATGTCCACGAAGTAACTGCTCCCAATAACGTCGCCCTGTTGTTATGGCGATTGCGAGGCTCGGAGGAGATTGGCCGCGGCTTTGAATATCAAGTCGAGTTGCTGTACGAATCCGAGGAAGCGGACATTGATGCCAACGACATGTTGGGCAAGCCGCTGGTGATCAAGGTGTCATCCCCCGACTTCGGCGATCGCCACTTCCACGGCTTGATCTGTCGCTTCGAGTTGTTGCGCTGGAGTCGGCCCTACTACATCTATCGAGCGACCATACGTCCCTGGTTCTGGTTTCTCAAGCATACCGCGGACTGCCGGATCTTTCAGAACAAGACCATTCAAGACATCCTGACGGATGTGCTCAAGACCAAGAATGGCTTCAGCGATTTTCGCTTCAGCTTGACCGGTACCTATACGACTCGCGAGTACTGCGTGCAGTACCGGGAGACCGATTTCGATTTCGTCAGTCGCTTGCTGGAAGAAGAAGGGATCTATTACTTCTACGAGCACACGGCGAGCAGTCACACGATGGTGTTGTGCGATGCGGCCAGCGCGCATGCGACCATTGCCAGCGGAACGACTGCGATCCCTTACAAGTCGGTCGGTGACGAGAACAACGAAGACGAGCGACTCTCGACCTGGCAGTCCGCGGAAGAGGTGTGGACGACGAAGTACACGGTCCGCAGCTACAACTTTGAGCAACCAAGCGCCAATCTCGAGGCGCGAACTCAGATCTCTCGCACGCATGCGTTGAGCTCGTACGAATTCTACGATTACCCAGACAACTATCTGGTCGCCACGCACGGCACGCACTACTCGAAGGTCTGGGCCGAATCATTGCAGGCGCGTCAGCTATTGGCCTACGGCGAGGGGAGTTCGCAACGGATTGCCGCGGGGATGAAGTTCACTTTGGAAGAACATCCTCAAGCCAGCCAGAACGCCGAATACTTGATCGTCTCGACGAAGACCGAGGTGCAGTCGGGCGAGGCGATGGGGCCGAACGCCGAAATCAATAACTCCTTCCAAGTTTCGCTCACCGCGATCAAGGCTGACAAGCAGTATCGCTCGTTGCGAGTTGTTCCCAAGCCTGTTATCGCGGGACCGCAGACGGCGAAGGTGGTGGGGAAGAGCGGCGAGGAAATCTGGACCGATCAGTATGGTCGCGTCAAAGTCCAATTCCCCTGGGATCGCGTCGGTCAGAACGACGAGTCGAGTTCGTGTTGGCTGCGAGTGGCTCAGATTTGGGCGGGGAAGAACTGGGGCGGTATCGACATTCCGCGCATCGGCCAAGAAGTCCTGGTTCAGTTCATGGAGGGCGATCCCGACCGTCCGATTGTCGTGGGGCGGGTCTACAACGCGGAGCAAATGCCGCCCTACGCGTTGCCGGACAACGCGACTCAAAGCGGCGTGAAAACTCGTTCGTCCAAGGAAGGGACGGCCGAGAATTTCAATGAATTGCGATTCGAGGACAAGAAGGATCAGGAGCAGGTCTATTTTCACGCAGAGAAGAACTTCGATCGAGTCGTCGAGAATAACGACACCCTGAAAGTCGGCTTCGAGAAGAAAGACAAGGGCGATCAGACGATCGAAGTCTTCAACAACCGCACGCTGAAAGTGGGGGCCCAGGATTGCGAAGCGGGCGATGAGACGACCGAGATCTGGAACAATCGTACGCTGAAGGTCGGCACGCAATCGCAAGATGGAAAGGGAAGTCAGACCACCGAGATTCATCAGGATGACACGACGACGATCAAGAAAGGGAATCAGACCCTGACAATTCAGACGGGGAATCGCGATGTCACCGTCTCACAGGGAAATGATTCGCTGACGATCGGACAGGGGAATCTCACGATCAAACTGAATAGCGGTACGTGCTCGATTGACGCCGCGACCAAAATCGAACTGAAAGTCGGCAGTTCCACGATCGTCATTGAGCCTGCTGCGATCACCATCAAGTCGGCGGATGTGAAGATTGAAGGCACAGGTACTTTCGACGCCAAGTCTCCAGCATCGTCGGTCAGCGGCGATGGCAACCTGACCCTCAAAGGCGGCGTTGTTCAAATCAATTAAAGGATAGTCGAGAGTGCGAGCGTCGTTGCAAGTGATCGCCAGTCCCGCCCGTCCGCGACGCATCGAGTTGCGAGAGGGGCAAGCGGTTCGCATCGGTCGGAGCGACTGGGCGGATTACGCGTTCCGCGAGGACCCGGGGCTTGCCGATATCCATTTTGTAGTGGCCTGTCTCCACACCGGTTGCTTCCTGCGTCATCTTGCGCCGGGCAGCGCGACTTCGGTCAACGACGCGGAAGTTCAGGAGACTCGCCTGCGTTCAGGGGATCGCGTCCGTGCCGGACGAACCACCTTCGCTGTGACTATCGAGGGAGAAGCGATTGTCTCGCCGTCGGCAGAGGCTGGAGGCGTGTCGGAGAACACGGAAGTCGAGTCGGCGGAGAAGCCCGCGGACCATTGGCAAGCCTTGGCCGAGCAACTCGAACTCGATCCCGCCGCCAGCGAATTGATTGGCGATCCTCAAACTCTGGACGATTGGCTGGAGGCCCTGGCCAAGAAGGAACAGTTCCTCGCGGCTGCTCGCCTGAGAGCGCACCATTTGGACCCGCGAGCCGCCGTGTGGTGGGGGGTATTGTCGGTTCGGCTGCACGGGGTGGAGGAACGATTGCCAGCGTTGCAAAAGGAAGCTTTGCAGGCCAGTTTGGCTTGGGTCTCCGCTCCCGCCGAGCCGGCTCGGTATGCGGCGGGAGGTTGGGCCGATCGACTGAAGTATCGTGGAATCGGGGCCAAGTTGGCGGCCGCGACATTCTGGGCGGGACCCAGTCTAGCGCCGCCCCAAATGTTGCCGGTCCCGCCAGACCCGTTGCTGGTGGGAGTCACGATTACCACAACTTTGCTCTTGGCAGCGATCGACCAAAGCCCCAAACTGGCATTACAGCGGTGGCCGACTTATCTCGAGTTGGGCAAGGCGGTGGCTGCTGGAGAACATCCTTGGCCTTCGCCGCCGGCCGCCAATTGAAAGTCGGTCCCTAGGAATTGACGTGCTCACGCCATGACTTCATCGTCCCATCGCCCCACCGCGCTGCGCGAGTCATGGAAGCGTCCCGATTCGGCAGGTCCTCAAGGGAAGCGTGCGCGACTAGGTCGACGCTGGCTCAGTCTGCTCATCACGGCAGGCTGCATAGCGACGTTCGGCTACCTCTTGTTCAGTCCGTTCTGGCATCCCACGACACGACTGCTGGAGCTTTCCAGTGTTGGGTACGATCCGTTCTTTGTGCCGCCGCTGGAGTTTGTGAGCGAAGACGCGGCCGCGGTGAAAGCGCCGCTCTCCAAATCCCTGCTGATCCCCGGCCAGAAGCCGTTAGTTTCGTCCCACACGCTCCGGTCCCCAGACGATGTGCAACGGATGCTCGGCGAGCTGGATGCACTTCCCGCGACTCCGTCGGATGTGATTCTGGTCTATGTGGCGGCTCACGGAATTGTTCGAGATGGGCAAGCTCAATTGGTTTGCCAGAATTACTCGCCAGCGAACGCCGAGCAAGCGTTGGTCCCGTTGTCGAACCTGCTGCAACGGTTGCGACAATCGCCCGCTGGCGTCAAATTGCTGATTCTGGACCATGGGCGAATCGATTTTGATCCTCGGTTGGGAATCCTGGTCAATGAGTTTCCCGAACTGCTTCGTTCCGAAGTCGCCGCTTTACGTGATTCCTCCGGTCAGCCCGACTCAACGGTCTGGGTGCTGGCCGCTCACTCGGCCTTGGAACGTTCGCATGTCGATTTCGTCCGTCGAAAGTCCGAGTTTGGCGGCGCCGTGGGACGCGCGCTCGAAGGGAATGCGGATGTCAACAACGACCAACTTCTGACCCTCGCGGAACTTGCCGATTTCGTGCGCGGCGAAGTATCGCGACGCGTCCTTGAAGCGACCGACGGACGCGAGGAACAAACGCCTCAATTGTTGGCGCCGGCGGCGCCTAACGCCGCGAAACCAACGGCCGTGCGTATCTTGTCCGTACCCGCCAAAAAGATCGACGTGGCCGCCTTGGAGTCCACCGCGACGGCTCTGTCCCCCGACGCCGCGGCTGCCGCGAAAAAGGCTCGAGACGCCAAGGTCGCTGGTGAAGCGAAAGCAGATTCGTTGCGCGACTCAATCCCCAAAGGCGAGGAACCTGCTGCCTTGTCCGCAGCTTCCGCGGATGACGCGACGCAGAACGACTCAGCGACAGCTTCCAATGAATCCGCGGCTGCCGCGACCGAATCGGCTGGAAGCGGAGCGGCGACGCCCGATGCCAGGCCGCCTGCGTTCCCCGATCGGGCTGCTTCGTTGAGCGATATTGTGTCCTATGGTTGGTGGAAATCGGCCGAGACGGAAGCGAGTGCCCTTGCTCGTAACTTCGATGCTCGTTCGCCGCGGATTGTCGACGCACCAGCGGCTTGGAATGCTTGGAAGGCTCGCCTGCTGTCGCGGGAATCTCTGGCTCGGTTTTCCTCGGACGCCGATCGCGCCGGATTGGCAATCGCCGCTCGACAAGATCTCGCGTCGTTGTACGAGCCTTCGCAAGCGGCGTCGCGCCCTTTGCCCGATTGGTCCGTGACGAGACTGGTGCAGATTCCCAACTGGGAGGCTGCCAACGAAGCTGCCATCCCGCTCGCGACTTTCTCGCAACGCGGTTCACGCCGATCAACTCGACTGCCAGAGCCGGTCGTAACGTTGATCGAGAAGCTCGATCAATTGACCGCGAATCCAGATGATGACCCCAAGCCGTTTCAAACATGGTGGCGGGGCGGACCTTGGCCCAAAGAGGCCGATGCGTACGTTGACTTGCGAACATGGCAGCGATTGGCGACAACGCCCGAGACGCCATGGTCGCTCTTGAAAATGGCGTGGCGAGTGGGCCGTGATGGCGAGGCCTTGGCGGCGGATCCTCGAGTCGCAGCCGCATGGATGCGGTCGCGAGTCGCCGACGCCGATGCCTGGCGGCGTTTGGGCGAACGCGAACTGTTGGCTCGCATGGGACAGGATTGGCCAAAACGCGCGGAGACGGCTCTGGCCGAGGCCGACCGGAGGTATCGAGCACTCGCGGATGAGTTGAATGTCTATCACACGTGCGCTGCATTACGAATCGCCTGTTTGCTCCAATCGCCCGAATTCGCTCGTTGGCGACATTTATCGGCCGGGGACCCAGAGCTTTCGATTGCGACGGCGGATTTGCTGAGCTATTACGATTTGTTGTCCGAACTGAGTCGCGAGGTCGAGTCGGATCAGCCACAGCTCGAACGACTGATCGATTTCAGCGAACGCTTGACTACGTTGGAACGCAGGTTGCGCGAGCCGTTCACCGAAGCGAGGGTCGATCGTTGGTTAGCGAGAACGGAGCGGCCCGCTGAACGCTCTCAACGCATCGAAACCATGCTGAGAACAACCTTGCTCGAACCAACGGTTCGCTCGCTCTTGTTGTCCGCGGCACGAGCAACGGGCGAAATCATCCAGACGCCTTCGCCCGATTCGCTCGACCGCGCCTCCATGCCTCCGAGTGCGCCGGATGCCAAAATCCTCAACGCCTCTTCTTGGAATGACGCTCGTGAAGATCTGTTGGTCTCGCGTCGCTTAGCGAAGCTCGCCGAGTTGCCGCCGGCCGATGATGCGGGAGCGGGTGAAGCATTGGAAGAGGTTTGGAACAAGTGGTTTGACAACCAGGGTATGCCTCGTCGAATGGATGGCAACCGCGAGTTGGAAACGGACGATTTCTGGAGGGCGTATCGTAACTACGGCGTTGCACTCGCGGAGTTTCATGAGGGGCTCGCCACACGAATCGCCGCCAGCACTCGACGCTACGAGAACCTGACGGATGCGAGTGTTCGGCGCCAGGCGCTCGTCGCCCTCGAAGCATCGCGCCGCGCGGAATGTTTGCTCGACCCGCGCGATGCGGAACGACTCGGCGCCGCCAGTCCAGCGGAATTGCTCCATCGAGCGGCCGCCCATGATGTGCTTGCTTGGCAATATGCTCGTTGTCTTGCCGCTGTCGAGGACGCTCCTCCCGACGATCGAACTCGTTGGATTGAATCGGCCATTCGTTGTGGCGCCGCGGCGAACAAAATCCCCTTGCAGCCGCCCGTGCCGCAGGTGGCGGAGCGTATCGTGGCTTGGGATGGACCGACGAGTCTTTCGCTGACGGGAGAGCCCACTCGAGAAGTAACGCTCACGTTGTCGCTGCGAGGCAGGGAAGCAAAACGAGTCTGGCTGGTGCTCGACTACGATCCTGAGTCGTTTGAAGTGAAAGGACCTGGAGGCGTTCCGCTGCTGAATGAGTCTGAAGTTCGACGCGAAACGCCTGCCGGTTCGGTTCCCTATCCGGCTCGCCCTGATCTGCTGCGGCAACCTGCGTCGTTCGATCTTGCGCCCGCTTCGCCTCAAAGGGTGACCCTACTGCTGAAACGTCGTCCTTCGACGAATTCGCGGACGATGTTGATTGCGAAAGCGGTATGCGACGGACAAGTGATCCGACATGAGGTAGCGATCGCCCTGCCAGCGACCGATGCGCTGGCGCTGACGCCCGTTGGACCGCCCGACAGTTGGACATCGCAGGCGGATGGAGTCGTGCTTCATCCACTTCCCGGACACCCCTCCAGCTATCGCTTTCAGATGGTGAACCGAGGCGTGACGGATCGAGTGATCAGCGTCGAGTTTCTCGCGCCGCAGGAGCGGATTCCCGGCGAGAATCCCGAGGAGTTCTTGGGGCTGCCGATTGACGAGATTCTAGCGAAGGCCAAACCGGGGCCTCCGCTCCTGCGGATCGCTAAACTGGCGTTGCCCGCCAATGGCGAGCCCATCGATCTTCCTGGTGCGGCGCTGCCTATGCCCACCGCTGAATCGCCCGCCGGTAAGGACTCCTCCGTTCAACCGACGGGTGACAACGCTGCGGGTAAGCAAGACGCTGCCGCCAAGCCTGAGTCGAAGCCCGATGATCAACCGGCCGCGGGGCCAGCGGAGAGAGCGGTGAAGCCCGACAACCCCCCCAGTGCCAAGGATGCGCGATCGAGCCGGGGCCAACGTGTTCGCAATCGATCGATCGAATCCAGTAGCGAGAACGCGAACGGTGGTGCGGCGGATGAGCCCGCGGGTGCGGGCGCGACGTCTGGAACGGGTAAACCTCGGGGCGTCGATGTGCGACATGGCCTGCTGATGGTCATCCGTGACCTGGAGTCGGGTGCCGTGTCGGCTCGCCGGATTCAGTTTCGACCCCAACGACCGCGTCGCTACCTGATCGCCGAAGCGGAGTACGACGCGATCGCGGAACGGTTGAGTATTCGAGTTCGTCCGCGCGACCCCCGTTTGACTCCCGACCGCGGATATCGAGTCTCCGCGGAGTTTCCAGAAACTCTACCGCCGGGTACTGAGGCGCAATTGGAAGGCGTCGTCAATGCGCCTGGATATGAGGCGACCTTGTATGCCGCTATTCCCACCGAAGTCCAACGCATGGTGACGGTGCACCTGCGAGTTGATGATTATCCGCGGGCGTTTTCGTGGCGCATCGACTGTGGGCGAACGGCGACGAAAATCTCGCCCGCGACCGACATGTTGGGAGTGCGAATAACGAGTCCAGCGGCGGGTGCTTCCTATCGAGCGCCGACGGAGACGATTGCAGTCGAGTTCGAGGTGGACGCGCCGTGGGGGGCTTTCGAATCGGCGCGGGACTTCGTCGAGATTGGCATGGATCGACGACGCGATCGAGAATTGTTGGATGACCCGGCCGTGAAGCTCTATGCGGACCGACAAGCCGATGTTTGGTTGGAGGGATGGGGACCCGATGGTGTGATGACGCTTTCGAGTGTTGTTCACGACTTTAAGGTGACGGTGCCCGCGACCGGCCTGCGCAATCTGCAAGCCGACCTGCTCGCTCAAGCCAGAATCGGTGAACGGACTCAATGGAGCGAGCCGGTGGGAGTCGTTTTTGATGCGGCGCCGCCGCTGGTGGAGAATGTTGAGCTGACGCCGGACCGGATTGTCGCGCAGATGGCGGAGTTGCAAGTGGTGGTGAGTGTGTCGGATGAGGAGCGGAGCGGCGTGGCGAAGGTGGAGGTGGGATTCGACCGCGAGAACCGCGGCGAGTTTGGCTCGGGGCCAGCGATTCCCGCCATGTCGATGGGCTCGGGGCGATGGACTGCCAAGTTGCCCGTCGATTTGCCAACCCCCGGTCCAACTCGATTGTTGATTCGCGCGACCGACAAGGTGGGGAACGCGAGCGACTATACCAAAGTGCCGCTGACCGTCGTCACGAAGATGGAAGTGGAAGAACTTGCGAAGAATCAGTTCAATCGAGTCGCGGGGGTTGTGCTATTCAGCAAGCAGCCCGTGGCCAACGCAAAGTTGGAAATCCGCGACGAGCGTATGATGGTCGTCGCGAATTCCTCGTCGGACGAGATGGGGCGATTCGTGTTTCCTCGCGTGAAAGCCGGTAAGTACAAATTGATGGTGCGAGGAGTATCTAGAAATCGTTCCCGAGAAAAAGAGGTGGAGCTTGTCGTCCCGCCACCGCCGGCGCAACCAGTGCGGATGGAAGTTCAACTCTCGATGTAGTCGCGCGAGGAGTGCTGATGAGTGCCTCGGAAAACGGCGACTACGATCCGGCGGATGCCGCGTGGCGCGAAATTGAACGGCTGATCGAGGAGTTCCGCGCCTTGGCGGCGACGGCGGTTCCCGCGGCGACGCTGTACGCCGCTCTTGTCGATCGTGCCACGCGCGCAACAGGAGCGGTCGCCGCGGCGTTGTGGACTCGTACGGCCGATGGACGATTTCAGCCCGAACATCATCGACATGTGGAACGACTCGGATTGGCGGATGACTTGCGTGCGCGCGACTTACACGCACGGATGCTGGATGACTCGGCTGGTGCGAGCTCGACCTTGTGGATGCCCGCGGGCGCTGGCATCACTTCCTCCAATACACAGTTGCTGAATCGCGGCCATACGCTTAGCTTTACGCCATTGCGCGTCAACAACCAGACATTCGCCGTACTTGAGTTGGCTCATGCTCCGTTTGAAGATCCGGAGTTGGAGCGTGGCTGCCAGAATGTCGTCGACCGATTCGTCCAACAGGTGAATGCCTGGAAGCTAGCGAGTCAGTTAGCGGAGGTCGAGCGTCTGGAGACATGGGCTCAAGAACGCGAGGCGTTCGCTCTGCGGCTTCATGGAACTTTGAGTTGGGAGTCCGTGCAGGGCGAGGCGGTGCAAGGAACTCGACGATTACTTTCGGCCGACCGTGTTTCGCTGGCCATTCGTCGCGGAAAGGCGACCAGGATTGAATCAGTAAGCGGCGTCGAGCAGATCGATCGTCGCACGCAAGTAGCCTCGGCATTGGAACAATTGACGGCTGCCGTTTCACAATCAGGCGAAGTGCTCCGTTGGAGCGGATCGCGCGAAGACTTGCCTCCCCAAATCGCCGCGCCGTTGGATGCTTATCTCGACATTGCTCACCCTCGTTCGATCGTGGTGTGGCCCTTCGTGCCGCCTCGCTCCGCGGATGATCAAGAACCGGGCAAACGGCAAATCGATTCGGCCGACTTCCTCGCTTTGCTGATTGTCGAACGCTGGGGAGGGCTGTTTTCGGACGAAGAGATGGCGAAGCTGCGTGCGATCGTACCTCATGTGGCGATGGCATTGGGAAATGCCTGGGAGTATTCGTCGCTGCCCGCCGTAGGGTTGTTGCGATCCCTGAGGGTGTTTACAGGAAATTCGAGTCGTGGGCGACGTCGACGTTGGCTCTCGCTGGGCGCTTGCGTCGCCTTGGTTGTCACCCTGTTGGCGCCCATCGAATTCACAATTCCTGCTCGAGGGGAGTTGCAGCCCAAGACGGTGCGCGACGTGTTTGCCACGAGTGATGGCGAAGTTTCGCGATTGTTAGTCAAGCACGAACAACGAGTCGATGCGCGACAGCCATTGATCGAACTCCAGAGCCCCGACTTGCAATTGGAGCGGGAGCGTGTGGCCGGCGAGTATCGGACAATGCGGGAGCGATTGTTGGCTGTCGAGTCGTCGCGGCTGCTCGACAAACCGCGCGATCGCGATTCACTGCCATCGCAGCAGTCATCGGAAACCGAACTGCGGCAAGCGATCGAGAGTTTGGAATCGCAATTGGCGATCATCGAAAAGCAGCGGGAGTCATTACGGCTGTTGAGCCCAATCGCGGGTGAGGTCCTTACCTGGAATCCCGAGGAAATGTTGGACTCACGACCTGTGAAACGAGGACAACTGCTGTTGAGCGTCGGCGCCGTGGATGGCGAGTGGGAGGCGAAACTTGACATTGACGACCAACGAGCCGGCCATGTGTTGCGAGCCTTCGAGAAGAGTGACGGCGCCTTGCCCGTGACCTTTGTATTGGCGACCGCTCCTGGGAATCGCCACTCGGGACTCCTGCGAAGAATTGACCGAGTGACGGTGATGGATCGAGCGGGCCAACCCGCGGTTCGCATCTATGTTGACCTCAATCGCCAAGAGGTCTCGCCGCTCCGCCCCGGTGCGTCGGTCGTGGCACGAGTTCACTGTGGACGCCGACCGCTGGGGTATGTTTGGTTTCACGAGTTGTTCGAGTACCTGCGGACGCAGTTCTTTTTCTGAGGCGTGTATCCCATGTCCTTTCAATCTTCCGCCTTTCTGACGTCGTCTTACGAGTTCGCAGGTCGAAATGAGGAGGCGCCAATGTTTTTTTCGCGAGTTGGTGAATGGGGAGCTTGGACCCGTGTGCTTTGGGGTTGTGTTGTTTTGGGCATGACAGGGACTGTATCTGGGCAGGCAAGCGACTCGCACGGGATTGACTCGCGCGGGATCGAAGTAAAGTCGGTGCTCGTGAAGTTGATCGAGCGAATCGAGGTTCCAGCGAAACAGGCCGGGACCTTGGTGGAGATACCCGCCAAGGAGGGAAATGTTGTCAAGTTGGGTGATCTACTGGCGAGAATCGACGATGCTGAAGCGCAGATCGCCGTGCGGCGTGCAGAGTTGGAACAACAGATAGCCGCAAGTAAGGCTCGGAGTGACTACGAGGTGAAGGCAGCGGAGGAAGAGTTGGTGGTCGCCGAGGCCGATTTGAAATCCGCCAAGCAAGCTCGCGAACGGTTGGCAGACAGCGTGTCGACGACTGAACTGGAACACTTACGACTCAAGGTGGCGCTCGCCAGTCTCCAAGTGCAGAGAAAGAACCACGATCAGAAAGTCGCGGAACTGACCGAGCAGCAGCGAGGTGCTGACCTAGAGCTTGCTCGCAGCCTCTTGGGGCAGCGGCGAGTGGTGGCGCCGTTTCAGGGCACGGTCGTCGAGGTGTATCGGCACGAGGGAGAGTGGGTTGAGCCGGGGGACAAAATTCTGCGACTGATTCGCATGGATCGGTTGCGCGCCGAGGGATTCGTCGACGCTCGCTTCGCGGGGCTCTCGCTGGTTCATCGAGCCGCGATGCTCAAAGTTGATCTTCCCAATCGCCCGGGTGCTCAGTTTCCCGGAAAAATTACCTTTGCCAGCCCCGAGATCGATCCGGTGAACAAGCAGTTTCGCGTCACGGCCGAGTTCGATAATCGAGAAATGCAACTTCAGCCTGGCTTGCGAGCAATGATGACTATTGCGCCTCAGTAAGCAACTCTGCCCGTTCATGGCGACTCTCCTCGCGTCCCTTGGGAAATGCTCACGGCTGTTTGGTAGTGATGACTCATGTTTCATTTGATTGATTCCCGCACACGGCCGTTGCGTTTCCGCTTTCGACCCGATTTGAACTGTCGACTGCGGGACGAGGGAGAGCGGCGATGTTGGATCGTGAGCGACCCGTTGGCTCGTCGTCACTATTTGTTGGAAGAGGAGGAGTTCTTTCTCGCCACGTGCCTGGATGGCGCTCGGAGCTTGGCTGATATCGAAGCTGAATTTCAGAATGCGTGGCCCACCCATCGCTTCAGCGTGACTCGTTTTCAGGTGTTTGTCGCGCGGCTGCATAACGATGGACTCTTGTGGGACGATTCGCCAGACCTTTCACGAGTCTTGAATCGACGACGCAAGGCAACCGGTTTGCGAGCATGGTTGGCGGCGCCCAGTAAACTACTGGCCTATCGCTTCCCTGGATTCAACCCTGACCAATTCTTGGAAGCGACCTATCCTTGGGTCAGATGGTGTTTCTCGCCCTGGGCCGCGCTGGGGGCGGCGTTGTTGATGGCTTGTGCGTTGGGGATCGTCCTGATTCATCCCGCTGAAGTCGCAGCTCGAATGCCTGAGATCGAGTCCTGGCTGACGCCGGAGCGAATGGCATATCTGGCTATCGTATTGGCGAGCACCAAGGTGCTGCACGAGTTGGGGCACGCGTATACCTGTCGACATTTTGGCGGGCGTTGTCGCGAGATCGGCATCATGCTGCTGGTCTTCACGCCATGTCTCTATTGCGATGTGAGTGACACGGTATTGATCGCGGGGAAGTGGAGACGTGCCGCGGTCGCGGCCGCGGGGATGTGCGTCGAGTGTGTCTTCGCCGCCGCCTGCACGGTGATTTGGTGGAACACCGAATCGGAGTGGTTGGGGCGGTGGTGCCTCTTGTTTATGGGTGTTTCCGGTGTGAGCACTCTGATCTTCAACGGTAATCCTCTGTTGAGATACGACGGGTACTTTCTGCTGTCCGACCTAATGGACGTGCCCAATCTGTGGCAGAGGTCGCGAGCAGTGGCACGCGACGCCTTGTCTCGTTGGTGTCTGGGAACAAAGCGTCGCTCGGATGAGGCGGCGAGTGAGCGGTCGCCTCGCTGGCTGGGCCTCTATGCGGTCGCCTCCGAGTCGTATCGCATCTTGGTGACATGCGCGTGCCTGATGTTTGTTTGGCAGCTTTTCGAATCTTGGCGGCTCGAGCGTTTGGGTTGGTTGGCTGCCATCTTCTCGACAGGCGGCGCGTTCTTGCCCGTGATGGCCATTGCCCATCAACGGCTGAGCGACCCAGGATGGCGTCGCGAGGTGCGCCCTTCTCGGTTGCTGCTCACGATCATGGGAATTGCGGCCATTTTGCTGGTGGTATTGCTGGTTCCTCTGCCCAGTCACGTCGCGGGTCCTGCTTTGCTGCAAGTGGAGAACGCCGCGCCGCTCTACGTGACTGCGTCCGGCGTGATTCGTGACTCGCGTGAACCAGGAACTCGACTGGCCAAGGGAGAATTCGTCGCGACGCTGGAGAATCCCGAATTGGAGCGAGAGCGAGTGCGATGGCTGGGAGAAGTCGCCGTCCATGAAGCTCGAGTTGCTTACTTGGAAAGCGTGCGCGGCGACGATCCACAAGCTGGTTCGTTGCTCCCCGCCGCACTGGAGGCGTTAGAGGCGGCTCGTGAGCTGGCGCAAAGTCGACAGCAAGAGATCGCTCGGTTGTCTTTGGTCGCGCCCAGGGCGGGAGAATTGCTGGCGCCGCCTCATGTGCCATCCAACGACGGCGACGCTCAAGATCGAGTTCCGGGCCAAGCTTTAGCCAAATGGAGTGGGACTCCACTCGATGTTCGGAACCGAGGAGCTCATATGGAAAGCGGCACGCTGGTGGGGTGGGTTGGTGATCCCAGTCGCCTTGAAGCCGTGGTGTATCTGTCCGAGACCGAGGTCGAGCGAGTTTGGGTGGGGAATGAGGCGAGTTTGCGTTTCGCGGCCTGGCCAGGAGACCGTTTTCACGGAGTGGTCCGCGAAATCGCTCAGGCGGCCGTGGAAGAAGTGCCGCGTGAATTAACGGTTGGAGACGACGCGCTCTGGCGACCAGATGAGTCGGGTATTCCCCGTTTTGCCGAGACCACTTATCGAGCAAAGGTGTCCCTCGATGTTCGCGATCTGCCACCACTCAATCGAGTGCGCGGCGCGGCGAAGATCGAAGTGTCCGCGGAATCGCTGGTGAGTCGAGTGTTACGGAACTTGCGTAAGTCGTTCGCGTGGATGCCATGATGAGGACCACGAATCGCACGAATTTCACGAATCCAGATGGAAGAGCTGGGCCGTTGAGTGCCATCTCGCGCACTGGGATCTATCCACTTTCAGATAGCAACAGCCAGAGGTTTACGTCGAACGCCACTCCGATCCCTCATTCGTTCGATTCGTGAGATTCGTGGTCGAATCACCTGTCTACCTTGAACACCACTCCGGCATTCCGTCCTTAAGGTTCGAGCTATTCGTGGTCAAGTTGCCGTCGACGGGGTCTGAGCTTAGGGGATCAGGAAGATCAGGCCGAGCAGAACGCTCGACTCAACGGTCGCTCCCGCGACGCTGATGGGTGGTCGTTCTCTCACGCGAGGGGCATGGAAACCGGCGGGATAGGGTTGTTGCCAGTCGTAGCAAGTCCGCGGGTGGTTCACGGCCATCAGGTACGGTAGCGCGGGGATTGTTGTGAAAAAGCGTGCGCCGGAGACGATCGGTTGCACTGGACCCCAGTGGCGACCATATCGCTCCAGGTTTTTCTCTTCGAAATACAACGGGCGATAGCAGAAGTCGCCGGCCACGGGGCCCGTGAAGTTCGGCACGCCTTCGGCACTACGAGCAGGTCCATAGGCAATTGGAGGTTGCTCACGGAAATACTCGCGTGAATAGTCTGGGACCGATTTGTCTCGGCGAGCGGCTCGGGCGATCAGCGACTGGCTGGCGCCCACCAATGACGGCGTCTGCAACGTGATGTCATCGACCTCGATCTTCTCTGGCGGCGCTGGGGCGGCGGGTGGAGGCGGGGAGGGCAACAACTCGCGGACGGGCTGGGGGATGATCGGCTGCGCCACTTCTTCAGTCGTTGACGGCTCTTCATCGTCCACGGTTGGAAGCCGAGCAGGCTCGCGCACTTCCTCGACCTCTTCGTGAATCGGAGGAAGTCGAGCTGGTTCGTCGAGTGCGATTTGCGATTCGCGGTCCAATTGTTGCGGAATGACTGCGGTCAAGAGCTTGGACGGCGACTCGGTGGCGTCCAGCAGCGATGTCCCGCCGGCGATCTCAACTTCCACGGGAACTGGCCGGGCCGCCGCGACACTTGTGGGGCGAATCTCGCTCGGAGTGCGGCGAGAGCTCTCCATGATCGCCACGGCGGACTCGCCCACGGCGGGTGAGTCGAGGGGCGATCCTTGCGAGCGTCCCGAAACAATCAACCCGCCGAGAAGGACGCCCAAGGCGAGGCGACGTAGCCAACTGGATCGTGGTGTTTGAGTCGAGTTGGTCATGATCAGGGACTCGGTGGGAAATCAACAAACGAAGCGCATGAATCGGGACTTGGCGGACTACGACTTTGGGGAGTCGCTACGATCGAATCGCGAGATATCGCCCGCACAGACGTTTTCGCCACCCGCGACCGTCACTTTCCACATTTCCTACCCAGGAGCCTACGTTGGGCATAGGCTGTGCAATCCGAACGGTTCGTAAGTTCGCTAGCTTGGAATTTACCGCTGCAATCCGATCTACGGGATTTTCCGGTCTTTTCGGTATAACCGTCACCATTCGCACCCTCCGTTTGACGGTGAACGAATTGGCGCGGATAATGCTGGACGTCGTTTCCCTGGCGGAGGAAACGTTCGCAAGGGCTCGCACAACCCGCAATACCGTGCGAGCCCCCTTTTCCCATAAGCTCCATGAACTCGCCTGACTCCAACTAACGATATCTGTGTGAGCGAACGAGGAAGTCGAAACTAACCGACTTTCCGCCAGGGACGCCCTTCGCCCACGCAGCCGGGATGGACTATGCCTCTGTTTCATGCAATACGCCGGCTTTGGAATGACTGGCTCGACGGAGAACGTTCCGCATCGAGATTGCGACGCTCCGACGAACGGGCCTTTCCGCGTCTGTACGGCATGCGGCTGGAAGAACGCCAGTTGCTCGACGCCGCTCCCCTCGTCCAACTCACCGCGGGCGGATTGTTGACCGTTGGCGCCGGCGCGGAAGCGAACGATGGTCAGGCGGATCAGTTTGCTATCACCGAGAGCCATGACGTCTCGGGCAGCCGGATCGATATTCAGGTAAATGGTCAGGCGGCGGGATCGTTTGATAAGTCGCTGGTGACCCAAATACGGGTGGTGGGATCGTCAGACGCAGACACGTTGGTCCTGGACCCGCTAGCCTCGCCCGCTGACGGCGTCTTTTTTGAAGGCGCGGGCTACCCATCGGCTGTTTCCGATCAACTCATTCTCCAGTCCCCCGTTATCGATGCGTTGCCGACGCCCGTGCATGTCCAGCATGGGATGGCGGCCGATGGAGGCGCAATCACCATCACTGGGGGAACCGACGATCTGGGGTTCGTCGAGTACGTAGGTGTGGAACAAGTGACGGATCGGCTGGCAGTCGAGTCTCGTTCGTTCCAGCTTGAAGACGGCCTGTCGGCTCGGTTGGTGGGAGGGGGAGAGTCAGGCGAATCTCGCCTGATTGGCTCGACGGGCATATCGATCGACTTCTCGACCCCATCACAGTCGCTATCGGTGACGGCCTTGGGACAGTCGACGAATGGCGCGTTGGGTGAGCCGCCCGCGGACGTGGGATCAGAGGCAGCTCGCATTCGCGTCGAGGGGGAGTGGGCGATTGCCGGCGGTAGCCTGAGTTTTGACGCCGGCGAAGCTGGACTGTTGGAGGTGACTGGGCGGCTTTCGACGACCGACACACGAGCTCAAGCAACGGGTGGATCGATTCATCTCTTGGGCGACCGTGTTTACGTCCGTGATGGCGCCCAGGTGGATGCCTCGGGCGATGCGGGAGGCGGCGAGATTCTGGTGGGGGGAGGCCAAGCTGGCGCGGATCCGCTGGTTCGCAACGCTCAATATACTTGGCTGGAATCGGGCGCGGTGTTATCGGCCAACGCACTGGGGAACGGCTCGGGGGGACGAGTGATCGTGTGGGCCGATGTCATGGCGGCGGTCCATGGCGATATCAGTGCGATGGGTGGAGTTGGCGGGGGAGACGGCGGCTTCGTAGAAACGTCGGGCCTTGTCGACTTGGTTGTCTGGAACGCGCCGAATGTTTCCTCGCCCCAAGGCGAAGCGGGCGTTTGGTTGATTGATCCGCTCAGCATCACCATTGTGGCTGGATCTACCAATACGGCTGTCACGACGACGTCTCCCTTTACGCCGACCGGGGCTGGAGCTCAGTTGAGCATCGATACACTGAGGACGGCGTTGGGAGGTGGCTCCAGCGTTGTGATCCGGACCGCATCTGGCACTGGCACGGGTGATATCACGCTGGACACGAACCTCAATTTGAATGGTTTGAATGGCGCCACCCTTACGCTCAACGCTCACAATGACATAATCCTGAACGGTTCGATTTCCGACAGTAGTCTCGCTTCGGTGGACCGTGTGGATCTGACCTTTAACTCTGATAGCGATAACTCGGGCAGTGGCGTCATTCGGCTCAATAACGCGACGCTCAGCTCTGGTGGAGGCTCGATTACGTTTTTGGACAACGTGATCTTGGGAGCGAATGTCACAATTGACTCCCGAACCGGCGCGGGAGCGGGGCGAGACATCAGTTTTTCCGAAACCGTAAATGCCGATAACAGCGCGACAAGTAATCGCCAACTGGTGGTGAATGCCGGAGGCGCAAACGTTACTTTTAACGGAGTCATTGGCAGCGCTTCAACAAGCGTGCTCGCCGACCTGGATGTGACCGCGGCGACGATCAATTTGGCCGCTAATGTGAATGTGAATGACTCCAATAATCAGAATGTAACATTCACCGGCGATGTAGTCCTCTTGGCCAATGTACAGATCACCACGGTTTCTGGGGCAAATGCCAATGATCTTCAAGTCACCGGTTCATTGCGCGGCGCTTCAGGGTACACCACGCGGCTCGATATTTTTGCCGGCACAGGCGACGTGAAGTTTGATGCCAACGTGGACCAGTTGGGACTTTTCCGCATTCGCTCGGCCGGTGCGGTCTCGTTGCAGTCGGTAACCACCGGTGGCGTCATTTCGGGCATCAACCACACGATTCACGTCGGAGCGGACAGCGCCGTCGCGTCACTCGTCTTGCGTGGCGATTTGCGCACGAATGGTCTCGCGGGCGACACAAGTGGCATACGGCTGAATTCAACGGGCGCGATTCAGCTTGATGCGTTAAGTACTGCAGCAGGTTCGATTCTTCTGCAAACCGACGGCGACACCACTACGGATGGCGCGGTCGTGTTTGTTGGAACCACGACCATTGAGAGCGATACCTCGGGGCTCGACGGTCTGCGAATCGATGTGGGAAGCAATTCGCTCGACCTTTCCAACATGACGCTGAACACGCTGGACCATTTGGTAGTTTCGACGGCTGCCACTCAGACGGTCGCCCTGGGAACTCATTCGCTTGGCGACGGCGGTGGAAACGCCAATACGGCGCTTTCCGTATCCTCGGGCACAGTGCGTCTCGCGGGCGACATTACGGCCTTGGGGAACGTGCTGCTTACTGGGACCGTGGAACTGCGGGGAGCAATCGATATTGTCACCAGTGGTGCGACGGTCTCTGGCGACGTCCAGATCATTGGCTTGACGCGAGCGGATGATTCTACGACGCAGAATCGGACTCTAGTCGTCAACGCGGGCGTGCACGACGTCACTTTTAATGGTGACATCGGCGCTAACTCTCCTGGGTCGTTGGCTGGCTTGACCGTGACCGCCGCGACAATCACCTTGGGTGGTGCAAAGGTGGTGGTCGATGATACATCGACTACGGCCGCAACAATCGCATTGAATGGAGCGGTACTGCTGACGAACTCGGTTGCCTTCGATTTGAATGGCACGACCGGAGTCGACAATAACCTGCGGGTCAACGGCGCGATCAATGCGGACAATAGCGTCGCATTTGATCGGACATTGTCGATTGACGCGGGAGGTGGGACCGTCGAGTTGCTTGGCGCGGTGGGACAGGCGGCCAATGGTGCGCTTGCGGATCTCGACATCACGGCCAACAGTATTCAGCTTAGCGGTGACATACGCGTCGATGACGGCGCCATCGATCCCGCGGTCGCCACCATTACGTTTGCTGGCGCGGTGACGTTGAAGGCCAACGTAGCGATCGATGTGGACGCCGACTCGGCGGTCGACAATAACGTCACGTTCTCCCAGGCAGTCTCTGGAGACTTGACGTCGAATAATCGACGACTGACGATCGATGCCGGCGGAGGCGACATCGTCTTCAGCCAGTCTGTCGATAAACTCGCGCTCTTTCGCATCAATTCCGCTGATAGCGTGGAACTCGCCAATGTCACCGTTTATGGCGCCGTAGTCGCGAATACGATCAATCTCGGCGCCAACAGCGCACTCGGCAGCCTCACGTTGCGAGGTGGATTACGAACGGACGGAGCGGCCAATGCTGGCGATATTCGAATCAACGTGAACGGCGACGTGACCTTGGATGCGGCAGGCGGCAGTGCGGGCACGATACTGTTTGACACCGATACGACGGGAACTGATGGAGAGATCGTGTTCGTCAACGCCGCCACGGTGACTAGTGCTGTCGCGAACCAGGATGGTTGGACGCTGGTGATCGGCGATAACTCCATGGATCTCACCTCCATCACGACTTCGGACCTCGACCATCTCGCAATTACCGCTGCCGCGACGGAGACGATTACGCTGGGAGTTTTGAGTCTGGACGACGGCGGCGCCACTGGCCAAGTCGCGCTGACAGTCACGGCGGGTTCGGTGGAACTAGAAGGCGACATCACCACCAACAGCGGCGCCATCCAATTGAATGGGGATGTCGTGCTGATGAACGACGTTACCCTGAATACGACGAACGCGGGAACCGGAGGAGATATCGAGGTTACAGGAGTCATTCAAGCGGATGACTCGAGCGTAGCGGACCGAGTACTGGAGTTGAATGCGGGCGCGGGCGAGATTCGTTTGAATGACTCGGTCGGCGCCGGCGCCACGGGCGCCTTGGCGGGGCTGGTACTAACCGCCGCGACCATTCGTCTTCAAGGTACGGAGATTATCGTCAATGACCCGGGCGCCTCGTCGTCGACGATCTTGTTCGATGGCGACGTCGAGCTGCAAGAGTCGGTCACGATCAATGTCGATACCACTGCCGGGCCGTTCGATAACAACTTGACGGTTACCGGCTCAATCAATGCGGACGACAGCACCGCGTTTGATCGCACGTTGTCTATCTTGGCGGGCGCGGGAACGGTCACGCTTGGTGGTCCGGTAGGACAGCTCAAAAAGGGCGCGCTCGCCGATCTCGACATCACGGCCGCCATCATCGAGCTTGGTGGAGACATTCGCGTCGACGATGCGACTGCCGGACCAACGACCCCGACGGTTACTTTCAACGGCGCTGTGACATTGACGGCGGACGTGAGCGTCGATGTCGATTCCGCCTCGGGGCTCGACAAGAACATCACCTTCCTTCAAAGCGTCTCGGGAGATTCGGTTGCCAATGCCCGACAACTAACGATCGTTGCCGGCGGAGGCGACGTGGAATTCCACCAGGCTGTCGATAATCTTGCCGCCTTCCGCATCGATTCGGCCGACGAAGTGCGGCTGGCGAGTGTCACGGTGTACGGCGACGCCGTCGCCAACACGATTGACCTGGGAGCCGTTGATTCGCTGGGCAGTCTCACATTGCTAGGCGATTTGCGAACGGATGGAGCCACTGATGCGGGAAATATCCGCATTCACGTAAGTGGTGATATTTCCTTGGACGCGGTTGGCGCCAGTGCCAGTACGATTCGTTTCGATACTGACGCGGCGGGAGTCGATGGAACGGTCCTGTTCGCGGCGGCCGCTACGGTAACTAGCTCGACTGCGAACTTGGATGGCTGGACGCTCGAGGTGGGCGACAATTCGTTGGACCTCACGTCCGTCTCGACTGTCAATCTTGATCATCTGGCGATTACCGCGGGATCAACTTCTGTCGTCAAGTTGCGAGATCTTGACTTGGGGGACGGAAATGCCACGGCCCAAGTGGCCTTGGAAGTGACTGCGGGGACGGTGGAGTTAAGTGGCGACATTATCACCGACAGTGGCGAGGTTCGATTCGCTGGTGATGTCGTTCTGACTGGCGATGTCACTGTCGTCACAACGAATGTCGGGACGGGAGCTGACATCGTTGTGGCCGGCGTCATACGAGCGGACGATGCGAGTACCGCGGATCGCCAACTCGAAATGAACGCTGGCGCCTCGACGATTCGGCTGGAAGATTCGGTCGGGACAGGGACCGACGGCGCCTTGGCGGGACTTCAGCTCACGGCAAGTACAATCGAGCTGGTAGGCGCTGAGATTCTTGTCAATGATCCGCTGTCGACGTCGCCGACGATTCTGTTCGGCGGCGCTGTGAAACTTGAATCCGATGTGACAATCAATTCCGACTCAGGAACAGGAACTGACGCCGACATTACCTTCACCTCGACGGTGGATGCGGACGCTTTCGGCAACCGACGTCAACTCACGGTGGAAGCGGGTGATGGTCGAGTGACTTTCAACGACGCCGTAGGGAGCATCGAGTCGTTGAGCACGCTCGATGTGACGGCCGCCGAGATCGTCCTCCACGACAATGTCGTGATCGAGGATGCCGGCGGGTTGGGCGTCTCTTTTGACGGCGCGGTGATTCTTCAAGCCGATATCACGATTGATGCCAACGGAGCAGCGGTAGACAACTTCGTGCGATTCCTGGGAGCCGTTGATGGCGGCGGCGGAGTCGCTCGACGCTTGACCGTGGACGCGGGGACCGCCACGGCAATCTTGCAGGGAGAAGTCGGTGGCAATTCGCCCCTCGCGGATCTTGACGTCACTGCTGCAAACATTCAGTTGGGAGCGGATATTGCCGTCGACGCCGCGGGTGGCAATGGGGTCACATTCAGCGGCGATGTGCTGTTGACGGGCAACGTGTCGATCGATACGGATCGAGCATCGTCGCCGGACTACTCAGTCACTTTCGGAGGATTGGTCGATGCGGACAACGCCACGGCCAATAATCGTTCGCTCACCATCAACGCGGGGACTGCGTTTGTCGACTTTCTTGGAGAAATAGGAACCAAATCCGCCGGCTCGCTTCATTTCCTCGATGTCACGGCGAACGAGATTCGGCTGCGAGGACGAGTGATCGCGGATGATGCGGGCGGTGCGACTACCTTCTTCCGCGGCGATGTGGTTCTGTTGGGTAATGTTTCGATCGATGTCGAGCGAACGGGCGTGGCGACGGACAACAATGTTGTCTTCGAGGAAGAGATCCGTGCCGATGATTCGACGGCGTTCGATCGACAATTGACAATTACGGCCGGAACAGGGATCGTGACCTTTCGCAAGGTCATTGGCGCGGGAAGCACGGGACGATTAGCCGGTCTTGATGTCACCGCCTCTACCGTCAACTTGGCAGATTCTGTTTTTGTCGACGATGGAACTGGCGGGGCGCTGACCGCTTTGCGCGGCAACGTCCTACTCAATGGCAACGTCACTATCGATACTGCGGCGTCAACGACGGCGAACAGCCTGCTGATTACGGGCGCCGTTCAAGGCGATTCTGCCGCCAACAATCGTCAATTCAGCATCATTGCTGGCACTGGAGATGTGCGGCTGGATGGCGCCGCGTCCGTGCTGACGCTCTTCCGTATCGACTCGGCAGATGACGTGGTGCTGTCGGGAGTGCAGACCAGTGGGCGAGCGAATCCGACCACGATTTCGCTGGGGCAGGTGGTTTCACTCGGTTCATTAACGCTCAAGGGAGACTTAAGGACCGACGCGGGAACGGACGCGGGCGACATCTTCATCGCCACGACGGGAGCAATCACACTCGACGCGCCAGGTAGCGGCACGATCACCTTCGATACCGATGCGTCAGGCATTGATGGAAACGTAGTTCTTTCCACGGGCTTGAATGTTGTCAGCGCTACGCCCTTCCAAGATGGTCTTACGATCCGCGTGGGTGCGAGAGATTTGGATCTGCGCACCGCCGTCATGTCGGGGCTCGACCACTTGGTCGTACAGACCGACTCGTCGCATGACGTAACCCTCGGGTCGCTCAGTTTAGGTGATGGCGCTGGCTCCGGCGGCCAGGGCTCGCTGTCGATAACCGCACGAACCGCCGTTTTGACGGCGAATATCCAGACCAACAGCGATCCAACTCAAGCAGGCGGCGCTGTACGGTTCGATGCCAATGTCCGGCTCGAAGCCAATGTCGACATTCTGACTCAGTCTATAGCGAGTTCGGGGAACGTAACGATCCTTGGAGCGGTTAATGCGGACAATGCGACGGCCAATGACCGTGTGTTGCGCATCCTGGCCGACGGCGCCGCGGTCAGTCTGGCGAATGTGGGTGATGGAGCCAACGGCGAGCTGTCGCAGTTGATTGTTCGTGCGGGCACGACCACGCTGACCGGTTCGCAGATTAACGTGAATGACGCGAATGCGGCGACTCGCCAGCTCGATTTCCAGCAAGGCAATGTGCTGCTCGCGAACACGATGACGATGACGCTTGGGGCCAGCGCGGCGCCCGGCGACCAGATTCGATTCGCTGGACAACTGAATTCCAATGGGCTAGCAAATCACGAACTCACTTTGAATGCCGGCGGCGGGCAAATTTTCTTCTTCGGTTCCGTGGGCGCCGCGCCGTCAGGTGCGCTCGCCCAACTCAACGCCACGGCCGCCGAGATTGTCGTCGCGGCCCCCGTGGTCAATTTGAGCGCGGGAGGAGGAAAAACCTCTGTCCTCAACGGCCTGACAGTCTTGGCCAACAACGTTCAGTTCGTTCTCGACAACTCGAGCACCCTGGATAACTCGCTGGTGTTTGCGGGCGTTGTTCGCGCGGATAGTTCCGTCATCCAATCTCGCATCCTGATCATTCAAGCGGGAAATGGATCGGTGATTTTCGAGCAGGATGTGGGAGGCGGCGCGAATGGCTCGCTAGCGGGGCTCAATGTCTCTGCCAATACCATTGTTTTCCGCGGGCCGTTCGTCAACGTCGACGATGCCACTTCCGGCCAACTCGTTCTGCTCGCTGGGAATGTCGTGGTCGCCAACAACGGATTGACCTTTAATCTGAACACATCGGGTGTCGACAATTCGCTCCGCGTCACGGGAACTGTGAACGCGGACGATTCCTCGAATTCCTCTCGACGCCTTACGATCCAAGCGGGCGGAGGCAGCGTTACGCTCGACGGAAGCATTGGCAACAACGCGAACGGATCACTCGCCGATTTCGACGTTTTCGCCAGCACACTGGTGTTGGGCGGAAGTCTCGTTCGAGTCGATGACGCTGGAGGGGATGGATTCATCACGCTGTCCAGCGCTGTTCGGTTAGCCAACGATGTAACGATCGACACGGATGCCGCTTCGGGCGCCGACTACTCGGTTGTCTTCGAGGGCGCGGTGAATGCCGACAACTCGACCACGCAAAATCGCCGCCTTGAGGTCCAGGCGGGAACGGCGGTCGTCAGCTTTGTGAGCGACATTGGCATCGGGACGAACGGCGCGCTCGCGGAACTCGACCTCTCGGCGTCCACGATTCGGCTGTTCGCTTCGACTGTCCGAATTGACGACGGTGGAAACCGCGAATCGAATTGGACGGGGACGGTGCAGTTGTTCACCGCGTCGACGACGATTGATCTCGACGGCACGGCCGCGCTCGACAATCATCTGACGATCAACAATACCGTTGTTGCCGATGATTCGACCACCTTTGATCGCGAGTTGATCGTGCTCGGCGGAAACGGAGCCGTGTCGCTGCTCGGAGGCGTTGGTGCGGTTGGCGGAGGCGAGCTTGCTGGATTGTCAGTGCAAGCGGGTCTCTATCGGCTCGGCGGTCAGTTTATCGTCGATGATGGAGGCGGCCGATCGATTGAGTTTCGCGGCAATGGACAGCTGGTCGCCGATGTCGTGTTCGACATCGATGGGGCGATCGACAACTCGCTGACCTTCTTCGACGCTACCGCTTCGATCGACTCCGATTCGGCGGCCACACCGAGGCGTTTGACGATGATTGCCGACCAAGGCAGCATCGCGTTCGAAGCGGCCGTGGGGAATAACACGCCTCTCGCCGGGTTCGACGTGGTCTCCGCACAGAATGTGACGTTGGCTCGAGTCTCCACGATGGGGAATTCAGGAGTCAACACGATTCATCTCGGGTCCGGGGCGCCCATTTCCGGTCAATTGGTGTTGACGGGGGACCTGCGAACCAATCAAGGGGCCGCCGCGGGGGCGATTCGCATTCAAGCGAGTGGTCCCGTGATCATTGAAGCGGCTGGAGTTGGTACGGCCGGCTCCATTCGACTCGATACCGATCTTGCCGCGTCCACGCTCGACGGCGCCATCACGTTCGTGGGAGGGGCGAATTTCCAGAGCGCCAATCCGTTCGAGGACGGGTTGACCATTTCCGCGGGTAGCCGATCCGTCGATCTGGCCAACGCGACGTTACTCCAACTCGACCACCTGCAAGTTGTCACGGCGAGCGACCAGACGGTGACGCTGGGAAGTGTTTCTGTCGGCGATGGCGCCGGATCGGGAGTCGGCGCGGCGATCGATGTGACCACCGGAGTGACGCGGCTTCGCGGCAATCTCGTCACGAACAATGAAACGACGGGAGGCTCCGTCGTGTTGCGGTCCGCCGTCGAATTGGGCGGTTCGATCGATATCTTCACGAATACCAATGGGCTGGATGGGCGACTGGAGATTCAGGGGAATGTGCAGGCGGACAATCAGACAGCCTTTGATCGTGACTTGGAAGTAAATACAGGGGACGCGGAAACTTGGCTGCGAGGCGATGTCGGTTCGGGTTCGCAAGGTGCACTCGCGGGCCTGAGCGTTACGGCGGGCAGTATTCGCTTGGCGGGGCAGAACATCATCGTCAATGACGCCGCCACTGGCACGACGGTGTTGATGGCCGGCGACGTTACCTTGGAGAACAACGTTCTCTTTCAGACGGATGCCGCGGCGGGGATCGATAACAATCTTACGTTCACTCGCAACGTCAGGGCGGACAATGCCCTGTTGAACAATCGGCGTCTCCAGATCGAAGCAGGGGGAGGAACTGTTCGCTTCTTGAGCACAGTCGGTGTCGGCGGTTCGCTTGCTGATTTCGATGTGGCCGCCAACACGACGCAGTTGAGCGGAAATCTCCATCTGGATGATCAGGGAGGGAACACGATCACCTTCCAAGGCGCCGTGCAACTGTTTGGCGATATCGCGATCGATGTCGCCGGGCCGCCCGACAACCGCTTGGAGTTTGTGGGGCCATTGTCCACGATCGATGGAGACGTGGCGACCAACTCCCGAGGGCTAGCCATCACCGCGGGACAAGGCAACGTCACGCTCGGCGGCGCTATCGGCGTCAACCAGCGACTCGGACAGTTGACAGTCGTTAGCGCCAACGATGTGTTGGCCGAGGGCGCCATTCAAGCCACCGGGGTCCGCCAGCTGGCTGGAGCGGGCGACAGCACTTTCCGCGGAGCCGTGTCGACCAATGGCGTCAACGGTGTTTCGTTGGCCAACGCGGGCAGTATCGACATGCAGGCCGATGTGGTCGCGACCGGCGGAGGGAGCGTCCAATTCACGCAAGGTCGATCTCTGCGACTGGCAGGCAATGTCTTCGCCGATGGCGGATTCCTGGAGAATGGCGCCGGGATTGTTACGCTGACGGCTGGCAAGTCAGTCGCCACGACTGGCGACACGTTGGAATTCCAAAGCGACCTGCAACTGTCCGGCGGGGGCGGCATCATCCAGTTGGATACGACGCAAGGGGGGCAGCCTGCTGGTAACGACATCACGTTGCGTGGTTCGGTCAATGCAACCACGGCGGCCCCTAACGCCGAGTCGCTGACGTTGATTGCCGGAACCGCGGGAAACATCGTGGTCGAAGAAACGCTCGGCGCTACGACGACGCTGGGAGTCTTGCGAATCAACAGTGCGGCGGACTTAACCTTCGAGGACAACATCACTGTCGCGGGATTCTTGCAAACGAACGGTCAGGCTGGAAAAACGACGCGGTTTCAAGCGAATGTGACCACCACGAGCAATTTGGGACTCCTTCTCGACACGGATGGCGCCATTGAATTGGATGGAGATCTGAATAACACAGGAGGCGGGGGAGTCGAGTTTCGCAACGGGGGCCAACTCCGAGTTGCGGGTGATATCGACTCGAACGGCGACGTGCGGCAGAGTGGAACCGGAGTCGTCGCCTTCATTGGTGATCGAAGCATCGTCACTTCCGGAAAACTTGTGGAGATTGTGGGACCGGTTGAGTTGAGGTCAGGCTTAACGGGTGGAGCTCCTGAGTTGTCAATCTCGACGACGGGCGGCAAGATTCTGTTCTGGTCGAGTATCGATTCGCTCACGCCGGGATCATTGACTCTCGACGCGGGAGGAAGTGGCGATGTCGAGCTTCGCGGTGCGATTGGTGGTACGAACGTTCTCCGAGAAGTTGTCGTTGTAAACGCGAACGATTTGCTTGTCGCCAACACGTTGCGAACTGGGAGATTCGAGCAGCAAAGCGGCACGGGGACTACTTCGCTGCTCGGCGTCATCGAATCGCTCGGCGCGGGAGGCATCGAGGTCTTGACGGCGGGAGACTTGATCGTCAATCGATTGCGTGCGAATGGTGATGTGCCCTTATCTCTCACGGCGGGCGATGACATCTCGATCGGCGCCAATGGCGAAGTGTTCGTGACGGGAAATGCCAATAGCACGACGCTGGTCATCGACGCTGGCGGCGACCTGCTGATCGACCCCACGGCTCGGTTGCGAGTGGGGACTGGGGTGAATCAGGCCGTATCCAGCGGGGTAAGGCCCGTGATTACTGTGACGCCCGGCGCGGATCCGTTTGGTGTGAGCGTTAATGAGCAGGGTGAGACGACCGTTCGCGTGCAAATTGGTAATGCCGGGAGTGAAGAACAGAATGTTGATCTCCGAATTGACTGGGAGAAAGGACAATTCAGTCCCGCGCCCGGCGAAACGGTGAGTCCGGACTTTACGGGGGGAGGCAGAGTTTACTCCTTCAACTATCAGTACAACGGCAACCCGAGCCCCAACCCGACAGATCCCATTCCGATCTTGGTCTCCGCCGCTTTCGATCCGCGGATTCAGCTCTTCAGTCAAGGCGGCGCGGTACTCGGCGCTGTTCAGCAGACAGTGCTCTTGCAGCCTCCCAATGGCGGTTTGTTTGGGTTCAATGTAATTGTACCCGTTGAGGAAGCGATTCCACGGCGTGAGCCGAGTCGTTCGGTGGAAATCGCAATCGTCTCGCCTCCCACGCCGGTTCCTATCGCTCAGCGATTCGATCCAGGTTCCAGTCCCACGGCCACAACCGTGGAGCGAACTCGCGAAGTGCAACTGCGAGTGGTGACGCTTAATTCCCAAGGAATGCCCGAGGATAGCGATGAGTTCATCGTCTTGGACGAAGGCGAGTTGAATAACCTGCCAGAGCTATTTCAGTCTTTGCCCGACAATCGCTACCGGATTTACCTGCGGACGGAGAACGGCAGCCGACGCCTGATCCGTGACGTGGTCATTCGCAACCGTAAGGTGGTTGAGTTGGATGAGTCGGCCAGCGACTTGGAAGCTGAACAGGGAGAGTCAGCACGACCTGAGAAGACTCTCCCCGCGGGCCCAGCCGCCGACGAGACGGCGCCCTCCAAGGAGGCTGTACCGGTTGACGAGCAGGGCACGAGTAGAGAATCGAGCCCGGCGGAGAGCTCCGAGCTGCAGTTCAATCGAGCCGCGATTTCCCACGATCGATTAGAACCGTCAGGCTCGCTTGATTCCTCTGAGCTCGCGGGCCGGACCCCAGCTCTAGCCGCGGCGCTGGTTTCGGCGGGATCGCTCGTCAGCACGGTGTCTCGCGGAGACGCGACTGACTGGAACCAACGAGCTCGTCGCGCCTTGCGTGCGTCCATGGCTCGACTCCCCGCCCCTCGCACCAACGCCGACTCGCTTCACTAGTAACACTGGAAAGCTGTCGTCACACCATGCTTAAGTGTCCTTTTTGCAGTTACGACTACTCCGAGCACGGGTTGCGTGATGGGCGTTGCCCAGGGTGTGGCAGCGTGTTGGCGTGGGAGGGGGGCTCGGGAGACGTTCCCGACTCGGTGCGCGAGGCTGTTTTCGCTCAAACGATGCAGTCGATTCGTCCTGGAATAAGGCTAGGGCCAACTCCCTCACGTTCCGTGGCGCCTAACTCGCTTGGCGCCGAGCGAACCGATAACGAAAGCGAATCAGGGAAAGCGGAATTTCCAGCGCCGCCATCCCGGCTTAAGGCCGAGGAAGCGTTTCCAGCGAATGGGGAATCGCCGACGGATGGCGTCGATGATCCCTCATCTGCTGAGAAAGCCAATGCTCCTGACGTAGCTCATGGTCCTGAGAAACCAGACGGCGACGATGAGGATGTCGATCAGTACTTGGCCAGCTTGGTCGAGCGTCCCCCTGATGTGTCGTCCGAGATTCTGAGAACCATCACTCCCGCCGCCCTGACGCCTTCAGAAATGGAAGGCGTCTCGGAGAATTGGAAGCTGGCCGCAGAGGCTGATGATGTTCGCCCTAGCAGTACGCTGAAAGGGCGCGGCGGCGGTCGAGGAACCGATACGGCACTGGTCATCCAGACACGCTCGGTGGTCAACAAACGAGACAATCCGTCGTTACCCGTCGAGGCGGAATACGAGTTGTTAGACGTCATTGGCCAAGGAGGAGTCGGCGTCGTCTACCTTGCTCGCCAGTCCTCAATCGATCGTGACGTCGCGGTCAAGATGCTACGGACGGATCGCGTCGAAGATGTCACGAATCGCGACAAATTCTTGGCTGAAGCAGTGGTCACGGGCGACTTGGATCACCCCAACATCGTGCCCGTCTACGATCTAGGCACGGACCCCTCGGGCGCGCTCTTCTACTCGATGAAACGAGTTCAGGGAACTCCATGGAGCGAGGTGATTGGCCGGCGATCGCTGACGCAGAACCTGGAGATTCTGCTGAAGGTCTCGGATGCCATCGCCTTTGCTCACGCGCGAGGGATCGTGCATCGGGACATCAAGCCCGAGAACGTCATGCTCGGCGACTTCGGCGAAGTGCTTGTCATGGACTGGGGGATTGCGCTCCCACTGGACAGTTACTCGAAATCGTCCGGCTTCCTGCGTTCCCAAGGCTTAGGCGGATCACCCGCGTATATGTCGCCCGAAATGGTTACCGGGCCTGTGGGAAAGATCGGTCCCGCGAGCGATATCTACCTGTTGGGGGCGACGCTTTTCGAGATTCTCACGGGCCGTCCACCTCATCGTGGTCGCAACGTGATGGAATGCCTGATGGCAGCCGCTCGCAACGACATTGTGGCGACCGACATCTCCGGGGAGTTGTTGGAAATCGCGCTGCGAGCGCTCGCAACTCGTCCCGCGGACCGCTATCGATCCGTGCTGGCGTTTCAAGCCGCGATTCGCGATTACGAATCACACGCGGAGAGTATCGCGCTGTCCACGCGTGCCGCGGAGGATTTAAGGGTAGCCGAGGCGAGTCGCTCTTACGATGATTTCTCTCGTTCGGTATTCGCGTTTCAAGAGTCGCTGGCTCTGTGGGGAGGCAATAAGGCGGCTCGCTCGGGCATTGACGCGGCTAAACGAGCGTATGCCGAGTCGGCCTTGTCGAAAGGCGACTACGATCTGGGGCTGTCACTGCTGGATCCAACGAATCATGCGCATGATTCTCTGCGACAGCAGTTGATTGATGCGGCCGCGGAACGCGATGCTCGCCAGAACCGACTAACCTACGTCAAACGATTGATGGGGGTGTTGGTCATCGTGTTGTTTGTGGGCGGAACAGCCGCCATTCTGGTCAACTACAACTCGCTATTGACTGCTCGCCAAGCGGAATCGGATGCGAAAAAATCAGCGAAAACCGCGAGTGACAAAGAGAAGGAGGCGAAGATCGCCGCGGAATTGGCGAATCGAGCTCGAGACGCGGCAACCAAAGCGCGTGGAAGCGAGCGAGCGGCGAAGATACAGGCCGTGGCGCAGCGAGCGTATGCGGAAGACGCTCGACAGAAGGTCGAAGAATCGGCTTACGTCCAGATGATTGGCTTTGCCGCGGCTAAGATCAAATCGAACGCTTTCGACGTGGCTCGCGAAATCTTGGGTGAACGAAGCGTCTCCCCTACTCAAGCCGCTGACGCTACTCAAGCCGCTGACACCGCTTCGCGACAGGCTCGTTACCGTCATTGGGAATGGGGCAGGTTGCGATTTCTGTGTCGAGATGGCCTGCACACCGACCACTCGAATGCAGTGCGCGCATTCGCGACTCCTTGGGCCGTCTCGGCGTTCGCTCTCGCGCCTGATGATCAAACCTTGGTGCTAGCGAGTCGAAATGGCCGGATGGAGATTCGCTCACGGGACAATGAACTCTTGGCGGAACTTACGTTTCCCAAGCGAGAGGCGCGGACGAATGCCAATGGGCCCGTGGAAGGGATCGTGTCGTTGGCCATCTCGTCGGATGGCCAGCTGCTCGTCGCGGGTGGTGCGGCGGGAACGATTGCCGTATGGGAGCGGCAAGAAGCTCAGCGTTGGAAACTGCTGGTGACATTGGATCATGATGATGTGCGCGCTCAGCGTCGCGAAGTGCGGCAAGTCGCCTTTTCCCCAAAACAGCCGTTCGCAATCCTCACGGCGGTCGACCGAGTGCTCCATCGATGGGATGCTGTCGAGTCCGCGGAGGGCAAATCTTGGCGCCGTTCCATCGGGTTCTTTGGACATCTCGATCGCATCTGGGCCGCGGCTTACTCGGCGGATGGCACGGTCATTGCCAGCGGAGGCGAGGATGGCGCGGTGCGAATCTGGGATGCCGCCTCAGGGGCCGAAAGAGCTCGCTTGACGGCTCACGAAGGAGCCGTCTACAGCGTCGCTTTCGCGCCGAATGGCGCTTGGTGCGCTTCCGCCGGTTTTGATCGTCGAGTGCTTCTGTGGGACATGGCGGGCGTGGGACGGAATCGCCGGTCAGGCGATCAAGCGATTCGCGAGATTCAAGAGTTTCGCGCGGGCAATGCCGCGATAGCTGACTTTCTCGCGCTTGAGGGGCATTCCGCCAGCATTCGCTCCCTGGCGTTTTCGCAAGCCAGCGATGTGTTGGTTTCCGCCGGTCAAGACAATACCGCAATCGTCTGGAAGATTGACGGCCAGTTGCGACCCTCCGACGAACAGACTCGCGAGTCCAGGCTTCGAAAAGTTCTCCGTAGCCACGGAAGCTGGATTCAACATAGCGCCGTGAGTTCCGATGGCGAAACCGTATTCACCAGTTCGAACGATGGAACTTGGCGACGGTGGAACGTGGCGGCGTACGACGAAACTCGAGTGTTTCATGACGCTGAACATACGAGTGTCATTGGAGCGAGTTTTTTGCCGCAAGGCGACAAAATCCTTACCGCTCACAGTAATGGGGTCGCTCGTCTGTGGGATGCGGCGACAGGGCGAGAGATTGGCGAGTTTAGCGAGGGACATGAATTCCTCACCAGCATGGGGCGTTTTCTGCCAGACGGTCGTCGAGCGTTTACGATTGCGGGCGATGGAACGATACGTATTTGGGATTTGGAGAGTCGAGTTGAAATAGGTCGCTTGCAAGGAACCGGCAGACGGGCGATCGCGGCGCTCTCGACCGATGGCCGTCGCGCGCTGACGGCGGGACCGTATGGAACCGTACGTTGGTGGGACGTAGATACCCATCAGTTGTTGGCTACTCTTCCATCACCCTATAACGCAGCGGACACTCCCAACGAAAATACGCCGAAAAACGACCCAGGAATGCCTCCTCCGGAAGTGAGCGCTGTGGCGATCAGTGATTCGGGGGATCGCTTCTTGACGGGTGATTCGTTAGGTCGCTGTTGGTTGTGGAACGCTGATGAGCAGAAACCTCGTCAACTAGCCGCTGTGCATCGCGAAGCGGTGGCGGCAGCCTATTTACTCCCCGAGTCGGATTGGCGAAAGGAACAGAAAATCTTGGGTTTGAGTTTGTCCATCGATGGGCAACTGAGGTTGTGGCGCGACGACGGCGCCTCCCAGTCGTTCGAAATTGCCGAATCGGTGGATGCCAGCAGACTTTCGCTCGACGGCAAGTACCTTGTGGTCGCTGGTTCTCTGGGGGAACGTCGCACGGGTGTCTGGTGGTGGAGCGTGGGAGAGCAAAAAGTCGCGGCACGCGCCGAGTTTGAAGGAAAGAGCGTCAATGCCGTCGACTTCCCGCGTAGTGGCGAATTACGTGCGTTGCTTACCACCTCCGATCTAATGAATTCGCAAATGGAATTGTTGGAGTGGCCGCTGGCGAATGCGGACGTTGCGCCGCGGACTTTGAGAGTTTCGGGAGAGCGAGTAGCGCCGTGGGGCGATCGAGTCTGGCACGCGGATGAATCGGCCGATGGAAAGCGATTGTTGACCGTTGGCGAGAATTCCGCATCCCTGTGGGATCGGGCGAGTGGACGATTAGTCGCCAATTTTCGAGTTCATACAACCATCGTTGCATTCGACGTTTCGCCAGATGGAAAATGGTTGGTGACTGCCGGTAGCGAAGGAGCGGTGAAGCTTTGGGATATTGAGACTCGGCACGCGGTGAGACGGCTCGATGGGGCTGGTTTCTCCGCTCACGCTCTGTCTCATGTCGAATTCTCGCCCGACGGACGCTGGATCGTCATTGCCGGGGCTCGCGGAGTTGAACTGTGGGATCGCGAACGAGAGAAATTGGTTGGAGTTGGAGATCGAGATGTCGGCCCGCTCCTAGCTGCGGATGGAGGGGGATACACCGTTGCTCGTTTCACGCCTGACGGCCAACACCTACTGACCGCCGCCGAGAATTCCGCCGCGACGCTCTGGCGCCTCGCTCCCGTGGGGCAAGCTGGTCAAGTACGAGTCGAGCGAATACGCGAGTTTCGCGCGGGTGGACGCATGGGAGATGAAGTCGCCACGGTACGTGCCGCTGCGTTTTCCACGGATGGTCGCTGGTTGGCGACCGGCGGTGATGATCGCCTCGTCCGTTTTTGGGCCGCGGCCGATGGACGTCTGCTGGCCATTCGAGGCAGCCACTCAGAGCCAGTGGGGGCTCTGGAATTCTCAGCGGATGGGTTGCGAGTGCTTTCGGGGAGCGATGATGGCCGAGCGATGCTCTGGGATACTCGCTCGTTACCTGAAATTCACGAGCGAATGCTCCGAAGCATGAACGAAGACGAAGCGAAGGCTCGATCGGATAGCGCCCCAGAAATCCTCACGCTCTCGCACTACCGTTCAAGCGGCTCCGATGCGGAAGGTGATGCCGCGAATCAGATCGAGCGAACTCATGGAGGTCGAGTCAGGTCGGTGGCCTTTTCGCCTCGCGGCAACGACGTATTGACGGCGGGTGAAGATGGTTCGGCTTTTCTCTGGCCAGGACTTCGCTTAACGCCTGCTCTTCAGTTGTCGCTGGGGACGACAAAGGTGACTGTGGGAGAGTCCGCGAGGCATGTCGATCCCCAAGCGATGGTCTCTTATCCAACCATCCGCCTCTTGGAACAGGTTGAGTTGACGGTTCGCCCAGAGACGGTTGGCATGGGGAATGCAATGAATACTCCTGTGCGGTTCTCCGTTGTGCCATTGCCGATGACCATCGGTCATTGGGAACTCGATGGCGAAGTGATTCGTTATCGCTCGCCATTGGATGCGGAATCGCGGGTGGTAGGCGCGGTGCGAGGCGGCGGGGAGGGAATTCCGCTCACGATTCGTCTCGAACCGGGAGCCCCCGGCCAACTTCTCGAACTACTCACCCGCAGTGTCGCTGTCGCCAGCGCGATCGAGCCCCGTTCGAGTGAGAATGAAGCTGCGGAACCAGCCAGTTCGGCGGTTGCTCCTGCAGAAACTGCCAATTTCACGCTCCGTGTCTACTATCAATTGACCAGTGGATCGGGGGATACTAAGGACGGAATCGGAGTCTCGACGGATAGTCATGCCATCGAGATCGAGACCTCAGGCATTGTTAATTCGGACTCGAGCCAACCCAACGGCGCGGACTCCGCACCCTAACGCAAAACGTCCTTGACTTCATGGCGAAGAAAAAAAATCCCAAGGATAAGAATGCCCCACGCACCAACAAGGAGGACGGCAACGCGGAAGTAAATCCGTTGGAGGCGGAGAAGTTGCCGATTGGAAAGTCATCGCGCAAGGCCTTGGGAGATGCCATCAAAGGGAAGAATCGCGGTTTCGTGCTCTTGCGCAAGAGCTCGCAGATTCTGGCTCTGGCGGTTTACCGAAAAGGACCACTCGAGAAACACGTCAAACGCGTGAAGACCATTGGAGTCGGAAAGATCTTTCACGGAGTGATCACGGGACGCGGACAGAAACTTGAGTTCCATCTCTGTCGCCGCGATGGGTTTCAAAAAGAGCCGGTCAAGAAACTCGTCTTGCGAGAATTCCTGGAGAACCAAGCTGAATTGAAGACAAAGTCAAAGATGCTTATCGTTGACAAACTGCCCAAGATCGAATCGTGATCGTCCGGCTGCCTTGGCTCGATCTGCACAAACCGACGGACCGGAAGTCCATCGTACATTTGTCTCTTAAGCTCACAAAGCCACTAGACTCGAACCAGAATCTCGCCGCGGCCCCCTTCGATCAAGTCGCCGCTGTACAACTCATAAGCCGAATCAAACCAGTCATGCGGCACGGGGAAGCCGAGACTCAGGAGTTGTGTGAGCAATAAACCCAGGAACTCGGGACGGTAACGACAGGCTCGCTGAAAACTGGGGAGTAACGCGGGGCGTTGGCCAAAGAACCCCAAAGTGCCTCGACGCATTCCCGCGCCATGGCGAATACCCGTCTCGCCGCCCAGCAGCACCGTGCCCGCTCGCATATTGAATCCCGCCAAATCCCCGGTGGCGCCCGCTACCGCAATCAGTCCACGGCGCATGGTGTGGCCAATTTCATTGCCAGCGCCGCCATGGACCAAAATGACCCCTTTGGTCATGCCGCGAGCACTGCCACGATAGGCGGCGCCGACCAAGTGCCCCGCGTCGCCGCGGATCTGGATCAGGCCTCCATGCATTTCGCCCCCGACCCAGTCCCCCGCACTCCCCTCCACATGGATCTCGCCACCTCGCATTTCACTGCCTAGATGCCGACCGATATCGCCTCGCACATCCATGCGGCCCGATGTCATTTTCGTCCCGAGCCAATGCACTCCACGCAATTCGCCCACCCACTCCACATGTTCGTCCGTGGGGTCGCCAGTCACTTGAAAGAAGTCGCCCAGCGACATTTGACGGTTGCCGTGGAAGATTGGCAGCCGTTCGATCTCCGCCAGCGATTTATCGCGGAGCACTTCGGGATTGATTCCCTCGACCTCTACTGGGACTTTCGTCGCGCCCTGATACTTCAGCGTTAACATCGATGCACCTGGCTCCTTTATCAAAGAACCAGTCTACTCGACTAACTCGACCCTTGGGGAGCGGCGATACCGACGGCGCCATTTCCTATCACGCCATTTCCGATCACGCCATGCCGCATGCCGAGGCTGCTTTCCGAGCCGCGACGAAGCTTGGCGCGAGCGCGACTAAGAGTGGGGCCCACGCTGTTCTCGGGCATCCCCATCTTCGCGCTGATCTCGTGATAGGTTCGGCCCTCCAGATGATACATCCGTACGACGTCCGCCTCGGAACCATCCAGGCGATCCAATAGACTTAACACCTCATCCCGATTGGAAATACGCTCTTCGGGGCCGGGGCCTTTGTCGAGAATTTTCTTGTCCAGATTTCTCTTTTCGCTGGACGTCTTGTCGAGTGCCTTGGTGGGATCGTCCAGGAAGTCGGTCAAAGTCGCGGTCACTTTCCGCTTCAGCAGCTCACGCACAACAACGCGTCGAGCAATCACGGCCAAGTAAGACGAAAGGCAGGCCTCGCCACGAAAACGTCGCAGGACGGCGAAGTCCTCGTTCACAATCGTCAAGAACACCTCGGAAATCATGTCCTCAACGTCATTTGCGGCCAGACGAACCGAGCGAGCTTGGCACGTGTGATTAATGACGTGTACCACAAGCCCCAGAAAGCGGTCGACGAACTCCCGCCACGCTCGCGATTCTCTCGCCAAGCAACGTTCCAAAAGAACTCGATCTATGTCCGAAAGTGGCACGGAATGATTCCCATTTGAAAATGGACTCGGAACCCCAGACAACGAAAGACCTTAGAGCCCCCGCTGCTCGACGTACCCGCCATCCTCCTGTGCCCGAATTGTATTGGTGTCGTGTGAATACGGCAAGATTAATGCATGGGTTCGGTCGGAACAGGACGGGTCGCCGGGAGGAAGTGAATAGGGTTGGCACCCAGATTGCCACGAGGGAAGCGACGCCCCGTTACCCCAATCACGCCCGACTTACCGTCCTGTTCCGGTCCGATTTTTGGCCCATGTGGATCAAAACTCGTCCGAGACAACGAGTCCGATCCTGAGTTTCGTGGGGGTTAGACATCCTGTCTTACCTCCACAACCTATTCTTCGTAAAACGGCCGTCCCTGAATTACCTAATTTGGCAATCTTGCCGGGAAGGCGTAGGTTCTCGGAACCGTTTAGATTCGCTATGCCGTTCGTAGCGGTTGTAGGGGCGGCGGCAAGTCAGCATCAATCGCCAAATGACGACTTGCGGCGCAACGTATGGTGATAGTGCTGTGCGAAACGATGAGCTTCATCGCGAACGTACTGCAGCAGGCGCAGAGCAAAAGAGCTGCGATTGAGTTTCAAAGGCTCGCTAAGTCCCGGCACATAAATCTCTTCCTCGCGTTTCGCAAGTGAGATGACGGTTGGGGGATCGACCTCGATATCCTGAAAGGCTGCCATGGCTGAGTTGAGTTGGCCGAGCCCACCGTCGACCAGCAGGATGTCGGGGAACGAGGCGGAGTCGTCGGCCAGCCTTTGAAAGCGGCGAGCCACGACTTCGTGGATGCTGCGAAAGTCGTCGATCCCCTGCACTCCTTGGATGCGGAATTTGCGATATCCGGGCTTGAAGGGGAGGCCGTCGATGAATTGAACGAGGCTGGCGACGGTGTCGCCTCCCTGTAAATGTGCGATGTCGACTCCTTCGATTGTGCGAGGAGTCTGTGTCAGCTTGAGTACTTTGCGCAGTCCCGCCAACCCCTTCTTGGGATCGATGTAGAACACCTCGGGCTGGACGTGCGTGTCCAAGTCGCCTCGACGATCGAGCGTTTCGAGCAAGTGAATCTCGTCGCGCAACCGCGCGGCCTTTTCGAATTCGAGTCGCTTGGAGGCTGCCAGCATGTCCTCGCGCATCTGCTCCAGCAATTGATCCTTCTGGCCATCCAGGAACATCTGCAAGCGGCGAATGTCCCGCCGATAGTCCTCCTTGCTGATGCGCACGTTGCACGGGGCGGTGCATTGTTTGATGCTGGCCAACAGGCAGGGGCGGAACCACTGCCAGCGAGGGTCTCCTTCTTCGATATCAAGACTGCAGGTGCGGAATTGAAAAATCCGTTGGAGGACTTGCAGAGCGCCGCGGAGGTCGCCAGCGTTGGGAAATGGGCCGTACAGCTTGACGCCCCGATCTCGTGGTTGGCGAGTGACCTCGACGCGAGGAAAGTCCTCATGCGTCGTAATCATCAAGTAGGGAAACGACTTGTCGTCTTTCAGCTCTTTGTTGTGCTTGGGCTGGATGTCTTTGATCAAGCGAGCTTCCATCAGGAGTGCGTCGACCTCGCTTTCGCACGCGATGAAGTCGATATCTTCAATTTCCGGCACCCACTGCGTGCGGACGTCGAGTTCGGCGCCCTTCTGAAAATAGGTCGACGCCCTCGCTCGCAGGTTTTTCGCTTTCCCCACGTAAATCACGCAACCCGCGCCGTCCTTCATCAGGTAGACGCCCGGGCTTTGCGGGAAGTCACGCACCTTGGTGGCCGCACGCCGGAAGCCAAACTCGTGGATTTCATTCCCCGTCGCCGCGCCGCCATCGTCCTGAGAGGACGCTAATGGCTCGGGATGCACCAACTGTGGCGAAGTCGCCGAAGCCTCGGGCGCAGCAAGATCCTGATCAGTCGATTGGCTGGGAGCGGCCGGTCTTGGGACTGGATCTGACACTGGATCAGAGGACTCGGCCGCGGGCGGCTGGAAATCGCTTTTATTTGGCATGATGGCAGGCGATCCGGGGCAGGCGGGACTAGCGAACCGGAGTCTTACCCAGAAGGCGGCGCAACAAGCCGATCTGGCCCGCATGGAGCATTTCATGGTGAGCGCAAAACAGCAAGGCGCCAAAACGGTTGGCTTGCGCCGCGTAAGGCATGTCCGTGGGGGTTTGGAGCTGTTCGTTTGTGAATGTTGGCGCCTCAGCCAGCACCTGCGTGTGAATACGGGCCAGTACGGTTCGGATTTCTTCTGGCGACGGGTGCTGGGTAGGGTCGAGTTGTGGTTGACTGCCTCGCTGAAACTGCTTGCGGAATGAACTGGGCATCAGTTCGAGGTCTTCTGGCGTGCGACCACGCTGACGAAACAAGCACAATCCATACTCGGCCATCGCCAGATGCCCCATTTGCCAGGCAATATGGGTCGTGCAACCCGGCGGAACGGTTAGCCATTGGGCGTCGTCGACTTCCGCGAGCAGGCTATTGAGATACTGACGAGCTGAAACGATTTGCGCGAGAGCGAGTTCCGCCAAATTCATGAATCGATTCCTTTCTTCGAGTATTCGGCGCACAGACGCTGGGGGTCGGTGAGCCGACGGAGATTTCATTGTCCCCGACGAGTGCTTTGGAGCCAAAGTGCCGCCTATGCTTGCCCACCTTGTTGCGAGGGGCGAGCGGGTTCATGATACACTCGAACTTCAGCATGTGGCTGGAACGCGAGCGGCGTACACCGCACGCATTGTAAGGACGGACGAACGACATGGCGGACGAATACTTCAAAATTGCCGGCGGCTACGTTTACGATCCCCGCAACGGGATCGATGGCCAGGTACGCGATCTATGGATTCAGGGAGGGAAGATCGTTGAACCCCCGACCGATCCTGAGGTGCGACCTTCCCGAGTTATCGACGCCGCGGGGTTGGTCGTCATGCCGGGCGGCATCGATATGCACTGCCATATCGCTGGTCCCAAAGTGAATGCTGCTCGGAAGATGCGCCCCGAAGAGAAACGCAAGGGCGAGAAAATCCATCGCACCTCGCTCACCCACAGCGGCACCATGGGGAGTGTTCCGAGCACGTTTGCCACGGGCTACAAATATGCAGGGTTGGGATATACCACCGCGTTTGACGCCGCCGTCCCCCCGCTTGCCGCTCGCCATACCCATGAGGAGTTCGATGACACCCCATGTCTCGACAAGGGCTTCTATGTCCTCATGGGCAACAATCACTTTGTGATGCGGTCGATCAAGGAGAAGAACTACAAGCAACTTGACGCTTTCGTGGCTTGGTTGTTAGGCGCTGCTAAAGGTTACGCCTGCAAACTGGTGAACCCGGGCGGCGTGGAAATGTGGAAAAGTCATCCCTCGGGCAACGTCCACACACTCGATGAATTGGTCGACCATTTTGACGTCAAGCCGCGCGACATTATCCGCGAAATGGCGGCGGCCGCGGATCGTCTGCGGCTCCCCCACGCAGTTCACATTCACTGCAACAACCTGGGGCTGCCCGGTAACTGGACTACGACCCTGGAGACCATGCGAGCGCTCGAGGGGCATCGGGGGCATCTCACGCACATTCAGTTCCACAGTTATGGCGGCGGCGATGTCGACGAAGACACGTTTTGCAGCCGAGTTGGGCCGCTCGCCGACTACATCAACCAAAATCCCAACTTGACGGTCGATGTCGGGCAAGTCTTATTCGGCGAAACGACCAGCATGACGGGCGATGGGCCGCTCGGGTACTACCTCCACAACGTCTACGGTACGAAATGGTTTAGCGCCGACACGGAAATGGAATCAGGCTGCGGAATCGCGCCGATCAAGTACCGTAACAAGAGCTTGGTGCATACGCTGCAGTGGGCTATTGGGTTGGAGTGGTATTTACAAGTGAAGGATCCCTGGCGAGTGGTCATGAGCACCGACCATCCCAACGGAGGCTCGTTCCTCGCTTATCCCCAGATCATCCGTCTGTTGATGGATAGCGCGTTTCGACGTGAAACGCTCAAGGATGTCCACCCGGCTGTCCTGCAACGCAGCTCGCTCGCCGATCTCGACCGCGAGTACACTCTGCAAGAAATCGCGATCATTACTCGAGCTGGCCCGGCGCGTATTCTTGGGCTCGACCACAAGGGGCATCTCGGTCCCGGCGCCGACGCGGATATTACGATTTACACGCCCAATGAAGATAAGCAGCTCATGTTCGAATTGCCGCGGTTTGTCATTAAGTCGGGGCGAGTTTTGGTGGAGCAGGGCGAGATCCGCGAGACGTTTCTAGGTAAGACCTTGCACGTAGGTCCCGAATACGATCAGGCCATTGAGTCGGTGATTAGTCAATGGTTCGAGGAGAACTACTCGATTCGCTTCCGCAACTATCCGGTCTCGTCGTCGTACCTGCACGAGTCTCATCAGGTGGATGTACGGAAAGAGATCTAGGCGAGGCTTGCCCCCGCGCAAGTCTTCCGTGGCGCGTCGAGGGAACTAGCCGGTTGCGGGACTAGCGTGTGCGCCATGGAGGCTCCAGTGGTCATTTCGGTGGGGTCGTCGAGCGACACGCTCTCCCACTCGATCGAGTCGGCTTCTTCGAACCATTGAGATAGGTGTTGAGTCAGTCGTTGTTCGGCGTCGAGAGTCATGCGGCTGAGCCAGGCGTCGGCGGATGGGAAGCATCCACTAATCTGGTCGTTTAGGCCGACGGACTCCGGAATGTCGGATTGGAAGCATCCACCGTCCCGGTCTCAAGCGGCGTCGAATCAGAAACGCCAGAGAAATTGTGTCATGACGAGGAGACCGCTTGCGTCCCTTAGGGGTTCAACGTAATTCGTTCTTCGATAGTCGACCTCGAGGCCGAACTGGACCGTTCTGCTGAGATCCCATAAAAGGGTGTTGAAAAACGTCTGATTGCTTGCGATCTGCCCGGCCGCGAGATCATTATTGATGGGATCGTCGATACCGTACCCGCAGTGGAGGTGGAGTTGTGGGTGTAAGTAACAATAGATTTCAACGTAGGCCCCTTTGGTTCGGATGGGCTTGAAGGTTTCCGAGTTGTAGTTTTGCAGGGCGCCAGCGTTGTATTCGCCCAGCGTCTGGCCAATGAACAACTCGCCTTTCATGCCCAAGCGGTCCGTCACAGCCCACTGCAAATCACATCCCGCGGCCCAGACATCGTCCACGATCCGATCGAGACCGGGCGGAACTGAATTCGGGACTGGCTTAGAAATTCGGATCTGTCCCGCAACGCCAGACACACCGAACTCGACCGGACGTTGTTTGCGCCCACCCATGAATTCCTGAACCTCTCCCACTCCGAGTGCCAGGCGACCTTCGGCGTTGGGCCAGCCGTTGTCTTCAACAAGTGGATCTTTGACTGAGTTGCGGACGAGCGTGGAAATTGGATTGCTCAGCCCAAGCTGCAAGGTTAGCTGGGAGCTCTCGTTGAAGTGGACGAAACGCTCGAACCGAATTTGCCCCCGATACGACCCCGCGTTGCCTGAACCGTAGAGCAGACTCATTGGCAAGACGGTGGGGCCGACAGGATTGAAAATATCCCTCTGAAGTCCAGCGGCAAATCGCATCTCATCATTCTTGAGTTCCCCATAACCGAAATAGACCAGCATGCCGTAATTGTCATCAGTTATATTGTCGTTGAAAAAAAGCGTGAGGATCTCGGCTCCTGGAGTGAGTCCGAAGACTTCTGGTCCACTCAAGCGAGCGCCGATCGAACTCTGCCGCGCATGCAGGTCGAAGGTATTCGTGTCTTGGCCAGTTGGGTCTGCGGGAAAAAGAAAGAGGGGAAGACTCGACGAGAAGGGTCGACTGGTGCTGAATGTGGCCAGAGCCGACAAGTTTACGCCAATATTCAGCCGACTTGTGCCGTTCAGCAACGAGATCGTCGAGCCCTCACCCGGCGTGTATGTCGGTGCTGCCGGCAGCCAGGCTTGCTCGTTTTCGCTGCTACTGTCCTGGAACTCGTTGAGAAGCTGGGCATTCTCTGCTCGAATCGCTCGGTTTTCCTGCTCAAGCTCGTCGAGTCGGCGTTCCAAATGGGTAAGGGCTTCGTCCGTTCCCTCTCGACTCGCGACAGGTGGCTCCTGAGCCGATGCATGCAAGGTGAGTATGCATGTATCTAAAATCAGCAAGATCGCGAGAGAGTAAAGACCTTGAGAACGCATCCAAATATCTCTCACTAGATCGGCCTTCCGACAAAATGCCTCGCGTCAACGCAGGAATCTTCCGGAAGCTATCGCAACACATCTTCAAGCATCGGCCTGCCGATTGAGCTGGCTTTAAGGGTTCTGACGGTCTTTCCGACGGCTTTGCGACAGGCATGAAGCCCTTTCCCGCCGCTGACGGGAGCCAGTTGGACTCCGGCACGGCGGCATTGGGCTTGGTGGCAAGGAGGATTTTCAGCGCCCCGTCGGCGTTTGAGGTGCGGCCTTCGCCTTGAAGGGTCCATCATCGGTGAGGATCACGCCATTCTTTGCGACGTATTCCTCCCAGAGTGCGAGCATGGCTTTCGTTTTCGCAGGCTCTTGCTTGGAAAGGTCGGTCGTTTCGCCGAGATCGTTCCTGATGTTGAAAAGTTCCCACTCGCCGCTGCCTCCTGCCGTTTTCTGGATGTAGCAAATCTTCCAGTCGCCCTGCCGTATCATGCGGTTTCCAAAAAGTTCCTCGCCGATCCAGTCCCCTTCCGTGCGCACCGATTCGGTCTTGCCGGTCAACAGCGGGGTGAGCGACTTGCCACGCAGCGGAGCGAGTTTCTTATCGGTCTCGGACGGATGGTTCGCTCCGGCGAGTTCCAGGAAAGTGGGCACGAGATCGGTCACGTGGATGACGGCGGGCTTGATAGCTCCTGCGCTTTTCACACCGGCTCCCGCGACGATCAGGGGCGTGCGGATGCCGCCCTCGGACGTCCAAGCCTTGTAGAAGCGGAACGGCGTCGAGCCGACCTGCGCCCACGCGGCACCGTAGTCCGTCGCCGATCCCTTGCGACCCCAGTTCTCGGGGCGGGTGTCGAAGTTCTCGAAAAACCATTTTTTGGCGTCCGCGCTGAATACCGTATCGACCAGCGTGGCGAGTTCCGTGGGTTCCGCCCCGTTGTCCGAGAAGAAAACCACCACCGTGTTCTCATACTGCCCCGTTTGCTTGAGATGACCTACCAAGCGCCCGATGTGATGATCCATGTTCGCCAGCATCGCGGCATAGACCTCCATCCGGCGGGCGGAGAGTTTTTTCTGCTCCGGCGTGAGGTCGTCCCACGCGGGAATCATCGGCAACCTCGGCGAGAGCACCGTCTCCTTGCTGACGATGCCCAGCTCCTTCATGCGCGCGAGACGCTTCGCCCGGATGGCATCGTAGCCCTTGTCATAAACGCCCTTGTATTTGTCCAGCCAATCGTCCGGCGCGGCGAAGGGCGAATGCACCGCCTGGAAGCTCAGGTAGGCGAAGAACGGTTTGCCGTCCGCCTTGTGCTCCTCGTTGCTCTTGATGATGAAGTCCGTGTAGGCCTCCGATGAAAAGTGATCGTCGGGCAGCTTGTCGAGCGGCTTGCCGTTGAGCGTGAAGGTCAGCTTCGGGTGGGCGGGGTTGGGATACGTCATGTCGCTCCAGTTGCTGCCGCCACCTTGCAAGAGGGTGAAATCCCGCTCAAACCCCATTGCCGCGGGCCATTGCGAAGGTTCGTATCCCATGTGGGATTTCCCCGCCCAGTAGGTGTGATAGCCCGCCTCGCGCAACGCCTTCGCCACGGGCACGACGCGATCGTTCAAGTAGCCTTCGTAGCCGGGTTTCCCCTTCTGCTTCGGCCCGACGAGTTCATCCATATTGCCAAAGCCCGCGACATGGTGATCGCAGCCACTGAGCAACATCGAGCGGGTAGGCGAACAAGTGGGGGCGACGTAAAAACTCGTCGCTCGGATGCCGCTCTTGGCGAGTGCGTCAAGGTGCGGCGTCTTGATCTCGCCGCCGAAGCAGCCGATATCCGAGTAGCCCATGTCATCGGCGATGATGACGAGGATGTTGGGTTTCTTGGCGTCCGCCGCGTGGGCTGACGCGAAAGCCAGTGCACAAAGGAGCGCGGCGGCGATGAGTTGGGGAGTTTTCATTATTTTGGAGTTTTCTCTTTTGGTTGGTTCACTTCACGAGTTCGCTGTCCGGCAGTCTCCACGACTTGTCATAGTCGACTTGTCATAGTCGGCCGCAGTCGGTCCGTACCAGCGGAAGTAGGTAAAGCCCCCAAGGTGCTGTCAGGGAACCGTCGCCGCGACCGGCCGTTTCCCAAGACAGCCCGTGCGCACAGCACGGATTTTATCACGACAGCGAAGATTACGACGAGTCGTTTGAGCTTTTTGAACTATCGAAAGAGTCTATTCAGACGAAGGTTACTCCAATCGCGGTAGATTAGCTTTGTCCACAGGGAGGGGTGTGGCGCGGACCTACGAGCGTTTCAGGCAGAGGTCGCCACGGAGGTCCGCGGCGGAAATCCGCGGTGTGCCGAATCGATGTTTGGCTGGAGTCGCAAGGCCGTGCACAAAGGGTTGATCGAGCGGGAGTATTGTTGAATCCGTCCCCGTAGCTCCCGACATAGTGGTTCGGACTGCCGATGAAGCGACCTGCCGGTGTTCCGTCGGCCGTGCTTCCCGCAGGCGGAGGAATCGGCATCGCTCGGTCCTGCAATAGACGCTGCGACGGATCCGAAGGGCACCACAAAATACTGATCTTGGCCTGCCGAACCGGTGCGTGGACGTTATGGGTCACCGGCAACTTGCAGAAGTCAACCTGCGCCGCTACTCCCGCTTGCTCGACAAACGGTAAAACTAGCGGTAGGAATCCCCAGCCATGCTGAGCATCAAAACCACCAACCATCGGAAACGACTGATAGGTGTCATGGTAATTGTGCAGTGCTAATCCCCATTGCTTGAGGTGATTCGTGCACTGCATCCGCCTCGCGGATTCGCGAGCGGCCTGGACGTCAGGCAGCAACAGGGCCACCAAGACGCCAATGATTGCAATCACAACGAGCAATTCTACCAGCGTGAAGCCGTGATTCCCGCGAGGGCGGCGTCCGGACATGGAGAGGAACTCCAAAGATGAGCAGATGAAACCAGAACACAAATACGGACCCCGATTTCTCCGGGTGTAGGTTTAGCGCTCACCCTTGTAGTGTCAATTGCATAATCACTAACTTTCCTGATTCCTGGAGCAATTAGTTCGGGAGCAGTAAGGAATCAACTCTCCATAATGCCTGCGGCAACCGACGGACTGGAAGTCCGTCGTGCCCGGTATCGTGAGGTGGTGAAGCGCTAGTATCGAAATTGGGACTCTAATGCCCTGCCCTCGGCTTCAAGCTTAGCCTTGTCGCCAGGGAACACAGAACTCGTGAGCGTCCAAACTTCGAAGTCGCAATTGACCCAAAGACCACCCACTCGTTGTATTTCCAGGCACACAGACAATTGCGTCGAGTAGGCTCGAATGTCCAGACGATACAGGGACGCGAGCTTGGAGCCTCGATGGAAATCCCAGTGGCCTGGCTTCTGGCCGACTAAGCGATAACCGAGGCCGAGGAAGTGATCCAGGACGATCTCCACGCAATCGGTTCGCATCGGAGTCATGAACGAAACGTTGTGCCTCAATGCCATATCGCCATGCCCTCCTCTGGCGGCCTGCCGACATCGCATCTTGCTCGGGCAGATGATGTCTTATGAATGGGAAAACGTACGCTCCTCGTAAACTCGGTTTGCCGTGACGACCAGTTGGCGGCGTAGCTAACAACTCACTCACGAGTGCCCAACCGAAATGCCGCAGAGATGCTATTTTACTCGCCACAAGATCTCGTCGGTGATACCCAATTGCTTCTGCGTGCTGGCAATCGCTTGGCGAAATCGTATCGCATCCACGGGATAGCCGGCAGTTGGTTTCAGTCCCGGTACTCGTGCGATCCAAAAAGCATTGAAGGCCTCCATCGAACGCTCGCGGAGGTATTTGGCGAGCATCGACGCCAGTGCACAAGGGAGCGTTTCCTCGCCGCCCACTCGAAACTCGATTTCAACTCGACGCTCTGGCGGTCCCCAGCGATATCGGCTTGCTTCCCTCCCCTCCTCTCGCGTCTCGATCCAATCTTCGGGCCAGAACTCATGCAACAACTCGCCGTACCGATTACGTCCTCCATGTTTGTCGCATGAGATGCGTGCGGGGCCGCCGCCACATTGAGTCAGTAATTCAAACGCAAGCGACAGGGTGGTATTCGATAACACCTTGCCTTTGCCTCCCGCCGCGGTCACTCGTCGGTTGAATTCATCGGGATAAACCACGGACGCCCGCATGGCGACGAGTCTTGGTCCTTGCGTGAACCGTTGTGTTAGTCGCTCCGACCAGCTGCCGATCTCATCGTTGGAAATCTTCGCCGGTGTGGGCGATTCGTAATCGACGAACCAGGGAGCTGCTTCGGCTGGCTGGCGACTGGACGGCGCCAACAACGGCCAGAGTTCTTGCCAACTCGTCGGCCGCACGCCGAGTGTCGCGGCCATCGCGAAGACTCCGCGTTCGAGCGCCGCGACTCCGTCGGCGGCGTTGTGCAGGATCTTGGAATCGGCAATTGGAAGGTGTGTAACCGAGCGGCTGCGAGGAGAACCTGTCGCGACGACAATATCGGCAAGCGAATCGTACAGGTTGATGGGACTTTGGTGAGTGAGTTCCGGAACTTCCCAAGCACTCGCGGCAACGACGAGGGGGCCTAGATTGGGACCATAGCCTGCCTCGTCGGTTCCAATCCAAAGCATGAGGGCATCGTCCTTCGCAGTGACAAATCACTAGGGGAATTGTAACCAACCCCAGCCAGCGCCTTGGGGCACGACGCCAGCGGGACGACTCCACGACTGGATACCTTGTCCTGGGACAATACGCTGCACGCCCAATCCCCAAACCGTCCCCGCGATTGGATTGCCTGCCGTCAACTCGTCCCAGGGAATTGCAGCTTCGATGATCCAATGTTCGTCCGTCGTCTGAACCGCCACATACCACGTTGGATTCCAACTAGCGTCACCCGCGCACGTCTCGCGTGTCCACCCACGCTCGTCACACGCCAGATAAAAGGCTGTCGCGTAATCGCGATCCACATCAAAGTAGAACTCGACACGATCTCGTAGCGAAAGATCAGCGTCGCGCGGTCGAGGTGTGCTGGGGGCGCCATACACTCGGCCGCTCGGCTTTTGACAAATTGCCGCAAGGTACAAAAACTCTTTGTCGCGAGCCAGTTTGGCGTTCGCTGTCCACGCCTCGTCATCGTGTAATTCGCTCGTCAAAGCAAAGTTAGCCGCCTGACTCCAGAGAAGATCATCGAGTTTTCCGTCTAGCTTGGGGCGAACGTTGTCCATGGCAAGTTCCACCAACGGTCGCGGCGCGTCCTCCGCTTTCGCACGTGTCTTGGCTGCGGCCGATAGCCATGCTTCGTCCGCTAACGCCTTGGTCCAAGGATCGCCCACACGAGTTCGCCCCGCGGCACGCAATAAAACGTCCGACTCGTCGCGGCGATCCATGGTCCGTAGCCACGCCAAGCGAGTCAGCCGCCATTGCGGCTCGGCAACCAAGGTGGGGCGAGAAGACTCGAGGAGTTTTGTGAGTTTGTCGAGCTGACGAGCCCCGCTCGCGACATCTTCCGCCGTGTCCGTAGCAGCAACGGGTCGCACGACTTGCGGTTTGCCATCAAGCATGCCGCCCAACGCACGACTCACGCCAGTCCCCGGAGGAGTGATGCGAGGAGAGGCACTCGCCGCGACACTCGCGGGCGAACTCTTTTCTGGTGGGGACGCGATAGGTCCGAGCGGCATGACGGCGGCGGTGGCCGACTGAACGGCGGAATCCCGCGTTGTCCGTCGTCGTCGCCAATCGATCTCGGCGCTCGATTGTTGGGCGAAGAGTCGAAGTAACGCGGCATCCGCGAAATCGTGATGAGGAAATCGAGTGGCAAGATGCTGCCACGATTCGGCTGCGAGTTCATGCTGGCCCGTTTCTTGAAAACGCCGACCCACTTGCCAGTAAAGATCGCCAGCCGTTTGCTTACCGAGACCTTGAGCCGCGCTATCCAGTTGGGCCAGCCAAGCTGCGCCCGCTGTCCCTCCCATCTCGCTGCCCCGCATCAGCAGTTGTTGCAGCACTCGTTGCTTTTGCACCAAACGAGCAAGTTCCACTCCATCGCCTCGGGCGGTCGTTGCTACATCTCGTCGTCCTTCGCCGCCCGAAGGAATCGCAACTCCCTCCATCACGTCGCGTCGCGAAATCTCCGCGCCTTGTGGATTCATCAGCAAGCGAAAGCCAAGGTTGGAAGGTCCCACGGCAGAGTCGCTGGCGACCAACTCGCGACTGCGAGCCGCGATGTCGCCAATGGGGCGAGACCAGCGGGCTGCTAACTGAGTTGCAGGCAGCGAGACGCTCGCTCGATCCGCCACACTCTGATAACCAAAAACCTTCTTCACTCGCCAAGGCATGAGTCCCAATTCGTTCAGTTGTGCTGGAAACTCCTGAGGTTCGCTCGCACGTTGCACCGCGACCAACACTGCTTGACGAGTGAGTGCCGCGAGCGGATCGACATTTTCGCCGGAGGCATCGTCAGTCACCACAATGTCAGGACGCCAGGTTCTCAGTTTTCGGACAATCGTCTCAACTAATAATTCGAAGCCCTGGCCGCCATGCATCTGGTCCCAGAGGCTTACGATCTGCTCGCCCGGGAGCCTCAATCCACGTTGCCTCACGGGAAAAGATGGCCAGATTCGACCACTGGAAGCGCCCACGCTGATCGAGGCGGCCTGCAATCGGGCCTCTAGCGTGCCATATTGAACGTCTACCGCTTCAACGTCTCGCCGAAAGGGAAACTCCAACGCCGACAAGTATCCATCGTTGCCAGATGCTTGAGCGAATAGCTCCCAGGGAACGCCTCGTTCGTCCGCAAAGACACCGACTAACGGAGTACGGCCGCCACTGCGTACTTTGCGCCAAGATCGTCCCCCATCACGGGTCGTCAGGATTGTGCCCAGGGAGCCAACGGCCCAGCCATGGTGGGCGTCTAGGAAGAAGATTGAATGCAAAGGGACGTTCTGCCCTGTGCGTTGCAACTCCCATGTCTGACCGCCATCGCCGCTATGGAGCACACTGCTGCCCGGGTCTCCGGCTACCCAGATCTGTTTTCCTTGAGTCGCCACGCATCGCCAATCCATTCGTGCCGCACTGGCTGGCAAAGCGATCGTCGAGGAGGCCCATTGCAGGCCTCCATCCTTGCTTTGCATGACGAGCCCCTCGTCACCAACCAGCCAAACGCTTCCATCCCCGCTCCATGCCACTTGTCGAATATGTCGCCCCCGAGACTCGTCGATGGCCACTTCAACCAGTCCCTCCGGCGTTGCCACCGCAACTCGACCGTCCCGGCCAGCCACAATGACGGCGCCGCGGGAAGCGGTAGGTCGTCTTTCCCCTCGTTTGCCATCCGGCATGGGTTGCTGGGGCGAGCGTTGCTCGGGAAACGCGGCAGACAACCAATAGGCAGAGATGTTCGAGGGAACAGGGGCCCAACTTCGACCTCCGTCATTCGAGCGAAACAGGCCCGACGGATAGAAGGACGAGGGATCACTGAACGCCCAGCCTTCTTGTTCGTTATGGAATTTCACTCCATGGAGAGCGGGCAGAGTGTTGGCGGGAATGGGCATCCAGTTCTGCCCGCCATCTCGAGTTCGAAGGATGGCGCCTCGTCCCTCCAGCGTCCCCGGTTGGTGCCAGCCTCCGACAATCCAGCCGTTCCGCGAATCGGTGAAAAACACGGATTCCCAACGACATCCCAGGGGAGACTCCTGCGAGTTCCAAGTTGCTCCACCATCTTCAGTCGCCCATATCGCTCCGCGATCACCAACTGCCCAGCCTCGCTCGGGATCAAGAAAGAAAACGTCGGCAAGCTCGGCATCCAGAATCATGTCGGCAGGACTAAGTGGAGGCTCGGCCCAAGCCAGCGGACTGCCGGCAAAAAATGAAATAGTCGCCAACAAGAGACCTACGAGCGTTAACGCTATCGGCGCCAGGGCAACGTGCTGATGCCCAAGATCGTCGTCGCTGCGACGGGTACGAGAAGAGTTTTTGAGCGACTGGAGACAGTTCGAGTGGCGGTCGTTCATCGTAAACTCGCTTCCGCATCCAGTTCGAGCTGTCGCACGTCACGACGTAGGCGTTTCGCAATTCGACGCACTCGATCCGCGTCCTCATGGCTTCGCAGTTCATCCAGGTCATGTGCTCGCATGTCCAACTCTCGACTCGTATTCCTCAGTGACGACAGGACGTCAGCCAAAGGAGAGTGGGCGAGCATCGCGGGCGCAGGCACAACAACCTCGTCCGAATTCGGAGACTGTTCCAGTAAAGGCAGACGCGGCGTCTCTTCGACGTTCAATCGTTCGTTAGGAGCGGTATTCGTGAGCGGTGGGAGGCGAGGTGCGGACATGGGCGGTCGAGTGAGATCGCGCAAGGCTTCGGCGAATGCACGATCGCCAGCCGGGTCCTCGATCAACGGTCCCCCTAAGGCACGACGCAAACGGACAATATCCTCTAGCATCGCATCTTGCGGTGTTTGAGCATTGGGCGCGGGATCTGCGGGCTTTGTACGATCCGCACGATGCGGTTGGTCAGCCGGCTTCGCTGTCGGAGTAGCTACGGGCATGGGAATCGGGTCGCCGGAACGAGCCAGTTGCACGATGCCCAGCAGGACCCAAAAAAACCAACCGCTCCAACGTGCCAAGCTTAAGCCACTCTTGCCCATAACCAACGACCTCCTTGTCGTTTCGAAACTCTATGCTGAGCGAGGGATTATAGCGCACTCGTCGTAAAAACCCCAAGGCTACTTTATCGAACAATGGCGAAGCCGCGGAAGGCGAACGAAATCGGCGGCTTGGCGAATGTTATGGACCAGCAGCATTCGACTTGCTCGGTTTACCTAAGTTCACTATGCTCGCCGCGCGTAAGGAGTAATTCTGGTGGTTAAGGGAGCACCGCGATGAGTAAGGACGCTGTTTTCGAGAGGCTGCTACAGGAGTATCCCTGGCCTGAACAGTGCCCCTCGGAGTCGCCTGTTGATTGGTCGATGGACGCTGGCGGACGCGATACGCTCGTACGCCTGATTCGCGAGCGTCGGATGACCACGGTCTTGGAGATCGGCGTCTTTCTCGGAGGCTCCTTGCGGCAGTGGCTCGCTGCCAGCCCAGCGGTTCGAGTGGTCGCGGTCGACCCTTGGCCTTGCTTCCCCGAAATGCCCGAGGTGGTCCGCAGACACGGAAAGCCCGCGGCCGTGGCGACTCAACTAACTGCCTACCCCGATGCGCTCTATCACACGTTTCTAGGCAACTTCTGGGATGAACGCCACCGAGTTGTGCCGGTGAGGAGCACGGGCGTGGAAGTGCTGGAACGACTGGCCGCGATTGGGCTTGAACCCGACCTCATTTATCTCGACGCGGACAAGAGCGGCGAAGAACTGCAACTGTGCGAGCGTTTGTTTCCGCGGGCTTTGCTGGCCGGCGACGACTGGTTTTGGACGGATGCGGGCGAGGCGTATCGAGGGCGTGACGAAGAGCACCCGATTCGTGGTCCCGTACGCGCTAGCGCGGATCGTCGCAAGGGCCACTTGCTGGTCGATCAATCGACTTGGGTCGTGCTTGACTCGTCCCCTTCGCTATCGTCTCGCCTTTGGTACTCAACGCGTTACTTCGCCAAATCGTCATGCCGACGCATGAAGAGAGAAATACATGCTCTGCGTCACGCCTATCGCGGGGCGACAGTCGGCTCCCCCTAATTCGAGAACGAAGGACTCGCCTGGCGAGTTAGTCACGCCTCGACTTTGCGGTTAAGCTGTTGAGCAAAACATGTCGACCAGGAAGAGCTGCTTCGGTGACGCTCCCGCATCCCAAACTCGTGCGCCTCCTTCAACTGGCCTATTCGGCCGAGAAGGCGGCGGCATTCGCGTACATCGGGCATGCCGGTTCGGTGAAGAGCTCCGAGGAAAAGCTTGCGATCCGGCAGATCGAGCAGGATGAGTGGCAGCATCGGGAACAAGTGCTGGCGATTCTGCGACGCTACGAGATTGCTCCGTCGCGTTACTTCGAGCTGAAGTACCACGTCATTGGCAAGATCATCTCCTGGAGCTGTTACGTGATCGGCTGGTTCATGCCGTACTATTTCGCCGGACGTTTGGAGAGTGGTAACGTCTGTGAGTATTTCATCATGATGCGGTACTTCCATGAGATCGGCATCCACGATCATGACGAAGTGCTGTACGAAATGGGCATGAAAGAGAAAGAGCACGAAGTCTATTTTCAACGCAGTCTCGCAAATAATCGCCTGTTGCCGCTCTTCGAGTTTGTGTTCGGATGGGGCCTGAAAAGCACGCAGAACGATGTCGATCTCGATGAGAAACGGCCTCTGAGTGAGTCGTCGACATATTGCAAGCATCGCAAGTGACTAAGGGTCATTGGTCATTAGTCATTAGTCATTAGTCATTAGTCATTAGTCATTAGTCATTAGTCATTAGGGACGCGCGGGACCTGACTAGCTGCGTCTGGCTGCACGTTGTTTGCCCCCCAAACAAACGAGCGCGTGGAAGGAAGCAATCCCTATAGGCAACCCGTATGCCAAGTTCGGGATTCCACGCGGTGCCAGTAGAGCGACGTCCCACGAGCCGCTCTGAGCTTCTTGAACAAGAGACTAGAGATTGCGGCGAGCCCTCTCGCCATGGCTGCCTGTCCTGCAAGCCGGAGGCTTTCTAGCCATTAGCCGGTGGTTGAGCGCAGCGACACCACCGGTTCGCTGGCTCGCTCGCCTTGGATTCCCCGACTGTTGCCTTTGCCTCCGGCAAAGCGGCAAACACCGTCGCCCCGCGAAGGCAGCCCATTTGTCACTCGTCACTGGTCATTTGTGATTTGTCATTTGTCATTGGGCGCACGAGGGCACTGACCAGCTTTGACTGGCTGCACTTTGTCAGCACTCGATCAAACGAGCTCGCGGAAACGACCGCGTCGCTCGATTGAGTAAGGTCCGCTTCTTCGTACGCCAACACCCGCAACGAGCAACTCTTCTTGCCTAAAATCACGCTCAACAACGAGTATCTCCACCAAGAAGGCTTGGTCGGTCTGTCAACTCTCTGGAGCCAGCTTGCTCCGATGTTTCGAAACGCCTGGTGCGGACCCGCATGCTAGGTGTTGTGGGAGAGGCCCAGCGCAAGCCGGCCCCTATCCCAATCGATTGTCCGTCACGACCGCCTGGCTGAGATACTTGCTCGCCGGGCAAGTCGCGACACCGCCTCCAATTTCCTCAGGTGCCAAGTATTGCGAACAAAACGGCGGGGATCATGGCGCCAATCGCGGTTACGATCAGGCCACGACGATACTGCTCCCTCCAGTAGTACCACCCGGCAAGCATCCATGAACCGCCGAATCCAAGGTACATCGAGCACCCAGCAATCATCCCACCAAGCGTTGCATTCGGTTGGCGTATCAACAGGACGTATGTCATCACGGCAACGGCTGCCAAACCGATGCCGAGGCTCGCCAATCCGATCAGAAACGCCCCGGCGGCAGGAACGATCCGCCAACGTGATGGGCGCGCACGGTCGCCGGCGCTCACAGAGGGCGGGGCATAGGGATTGTCGATGTCAGTTGTCATGGTTTTCGCGACGAACGAAAGCGTTAACGCGACGAGCTTGTTGCTTTGTTCGATAATGTGGTGCTGCTGGTCGTTTTTTCGTCCGGCTGCCCTGACTATGCTTCGTGTAGCATCTGATCGACGGCCACGACAGTCGCCAGGGCAATGATCCGAGTGGGACTTGCCCAGTCGAGCGAGCTGTCGATGGCTAGATGGTAACGATCGGCATCCGTGAACACCTCGCGCAAGGCCCCCGACCATTTCTTGGTAATCCGTGCGATTTCGCGTTCGCCTGCCATCAAGTGATAGACGTTGCCGAGTAGTTTCCCCGTGATTCGCATCACGACTTCACCTTGGACATTTCGGAGCCGCAGAAACTCCCGAGTCGCGATCATTGGCTGTTCGAACTCGCATAGCAACCGTTGTTGACCATCAAGGACCTTAAACTTGTCGCCCCAGACAATTACGTTGTATCCTCGGCGGATGCGCAGGACAAACTGACCACCCACATCGGTCAAATGTAGATCGACGGGGCCGAGAAAGCCGAGTCCGATGATGCGCAACAACATTGGGAAAAATCCCAACTTCGGTTCCGTGCAGCGGAACAAAATCTGACCGCTGGCTGGATCGACGAAGTCGTAACGATTGGCGAACCCTACATGCTCGTGCATGACGAATTCGTGCCGCATCAGTGAAGGATGGACGTTCATGGTACGGGGTAGCATATGTCCATAGAACGAGGGGTGTCAATTGCTCGCTCGTAGACTACTCGATTATCCCCGAAACGACTCGAAGCTGGCGTGATCGCAAGAATCAACCAATTACGTCAACTCGCCGATCGGTTCGCCTCGCGCGAGCACAGGCACTGGGCGTCCCAGGGAATCGCTAAACTCGCGATCGGTAGATATGCCCAACTGTCGATAGATGGTGGCGAGTACGTCGTTGAAATGGATGGGGCGGTCGAGCGGTACATCGCCCGCCTTGGTGCTGGCGCCGACCACCATACCGCTGCGCAAGCCACCGCCCGCCAGCATCACGGAGCAGACCTTCTCCCAGTGGTCACGTCCGGCTTGCGCATTGATTTGCGGCGTGCGTCCGAATTCGCCAAACATGGCGACCAATGTTGTGTCGAGTAAACCCCGCTGTTCGAGATCGTCCAGCAACGTGCTCACCGCACGATCCATCGGCGGGAGTAGCGTGTCGCGCATCAGGCCGAAATTGTTGACGTGAGTGTCCCAATCTTGCCCATGCTGTTGGTTGAGTGTCAGATTAACCAGTGTAAAGGACACACCGGACTCGACGAGTCGCCTTGCCAACAACAACTGCTGTCCCCATAGATGTTCGCCATATTTCTGACGAACGGCGGCCGGTTCGCGGTTGAGGTCGAAGGCTAGACCGGCTTGATCCGCGACGAGCATTTCCGCGGCTTGACGATGATAGGCATCCAAGGAACTCGCCTGTCGCGTTGCCGCGTTGCGTTGGTCTAAGTGGTGGAGTAGATCGAGTCGATCGGAGATGCGTCGCGCGTTGAGCGCAGGATGTAAACGCAAATCGCGCGGCGGTGCATACGAGTCGACGGCGTTCTCGGGAGGCAATCCCGAAAACAACGGCTCGTACGCCGATCCAAGCAGTCCCGCCGTTGCATAACGAACGCGGATGCCTAGTTGAGCGTCATGGGGAATCGCCACGTAGGGCGGTAGTTGGAATTGGTCATTGGGGCGCAGGCGAGCGACCCAACTGCCGAGCGAAGGGTGAGTTGTGTTTCGGTTCTTGCCCGCGACATCGGCGCCCGGTAAATCGTATCCCGTCAACGTCATGTGGATGGCGACAGGATGGCTGGGAGAATCAACATAGACGCTGCGAAGGACGTTGAGTTTGTGAGCTCTGGCAGCCAAGCCGGGGAGATGTTCGCAGAAGTGAGTTCCGGGGACGCTCGTGGAGATCGGCTGAAACTCGCCGCGGTAAGCGCTGGGGGCGAGTGGCTTGGGATCGAAGCTTTCGTAGTGCGAAAGACCGCCTTGCAGGTAGATAACGATGGCAGACTTAGCCGCTCCCGCACGCGTGGCAAGTCCGCGTGCCCGTGCAACGTGGTCGCCCATCAAAGCGGTGAACGCCGCGCTCCCACCCAGAATCACGCTGCGTCGATCGAGCATCTTGCGGACTCCTAAGAACGCGGTCCAACTAGGGAAGCGGTTGCGTGGCTCGTAGATAGGCAAAAAGATCCCGAACTTGCTGTTCCGAGAGATCCTTCAACAATCCTTCGGGCATCAGTGAAACCGGGACTGCCTTGAGTTCTTCGATCTCTTCTCGAGGCAGCACCATGGTTTGTCCATCGGCTCCTCGTAGCGTGACGACCTGGGTATCCTGGTCCATGATGAAGCCATTGAGAGTGCGGCCATCGTCGGTGATGGCGACATAGTTCTCGAACCCCTCGCGGATCTCGGCGCTGGGATTGACGACGTTCAGCAACATGCGGCGCAGATCGTCTCGCTTATACGAGGTCAATTCAGGGCCGATTCGACCTCCATCCTCGAACAGGCGATGGCATTTCCCGCAACTAGCTGCGTACAACTGCTTGCCGTTGTAGGGGTTGCCCGATCCCGTCAAGACGACATCATGCAAGCGATCAACTTGCGCTCGCATTTCGGCCGTTGTGGCGCCTTGAACTTCGCCAAACAGTGATTTCACTCGCCCCGCCACCGTTTCATCCGGCCGTAGCAGCAACTTCTTGACGTCCGCCGAGGGAATCGAATCGTGGGGGATGCGACGATCAGCGACCGCATCCAGCAGCGCCAACGTCCATGCTTTTCGTGAAGCCAAGACGCTATGGGCGACCGAACGTGCTTCGGCGGTGAGTTGCTTGTGGATCGATATCAACGTTGAAGCGACTCGAGGGTCATCGTAGCTTTGCAGTGAAGTGAGTCCGGCAAGTCGTAACGATTCGTCCTTTGTCGACTCGACTAATGTCAGCAGTGCGGGCAAGGCCTTGGCTTGCGGCACTTGCCCTAACACTTCGACCAACTGGCGACGCTGTTTGGCATCCGTCTTCTCATTCGGGATCGCTTGCAAGGCTTCCTCGAGCGCGGTGCTGTCTCCTTGTCGCAACCGCAGGGGAAGCGAAGCCCCGCCCGATTTGGAGATGGCATCAACCAGTTCGTTGGGAAGTCCGGCGAGCGAGCGTCCTTGATAGGCCTCTTCGAATCCTGTCATCAACGCTTTCTTCGCTTCGTCGTTCGGCGCCAGTTGGAGCAGGCGGGCGCAAGTGAGCAGGTCTTTGCGAGCCCCTGTTGAGGCAAAACGGCGCATGAGGCGGCCGAGCACATGCTTGCGGACCATGGGCAACTGCCAGACCGAAGCATCCGCGAAAACACTCAGCACCGCCTCGCGATCCGAGTCTGCTTTGGCCTCTAGTCCCCACCACAAGAGCAGCGGGACATGGATGTCGTCGAGATCTTCATCGCGGCTCAGCAAGTTCTTCAGGATGGGTAAGCCATCGGCGGCAGGAAGTCGCCTTGCCGAACTTGCCAACTGACTGCGGACAGCCACTTGAGGATCGCGATACGCGAGGTCGACGAGCTTATTGCGTACTGCCGGCGAAACTTGGTCATCGTCGGCCGCTAGTCTTGCCGCCCAGAGACGCACATACGGATCGTCGTGATCGAGCGCTCTTAGCGTGGTTGTATCATCCAGTCCGCCCAAGAGATGAATGACCCACAATTGTTCCAGTGCGGTTTGACCAGAGGACTTGGCGAGCGATTCTTGGAGAGTCTTTACCGAGGATGTGTCGTTGCGGTCGGCGAGTGTGCGTTGAGCCGCCTCGCGTGTCCAGCGATTTTCGCTTTGCAGCGCGGCAACGACTCGTTCACTGTTCGCTCCTGCCCAGTCAACTTTCGCTCCGCTTCGACTTCCCTTCCCCTTGATGCGATACACTCGTCCCGAGCCTTTGTCGATTCGTCCCTGATAATGGCTCGCGTGGTCGATTCGTTGTTCATACAGATCGGCGACGTACAGCGCTCCATCCGGCCCAGATTTGATGTCGACGGGGCGGAACCAGCTATCGGTGGTGGTGAGTGCGTGCCCTAGATCGCGAGTCTTGAAGGAAGACTTGTCGGGCTGGAAGTCGCTGAACACGACTCGACCTTGCAGTGGTTCAACGCCAAACAATTTGCCCTGATAAGAAGCCGGCAACGCTCCGCCTTCGTTGATGACGAAGGTGTGGGTAAAACGCGGGACGCTGTGGTGCGCCATTTGGGGGAAGTAACCGAACGTGTAAGGATTGCTCAGCGAGCCGTGCTTGCCAAACCCCTTCTGATAGTAGCCGCCTTGCACGTAGTGAAAACCGCGAGTGTCGCCGCCGTTATGGCCTGAGAAGACTCGCCCCTTCGAGTCGATCTCGACTCCGAATGTGTTTCCTCCCCCTTCGCCGAAAATCTCGTAGCGACGCGACTCCGGGTGATATCGCCAGATCAATTGGCCCATGGAGTGGACGGCTGGGTCTTTCGAGCCGGGACGTTTGACGTCGCCGCTGACCGTGCTTCCCTGGCCGCCATAAAGCCAACCGTCGGGTCCCCAACGCAGACTATTGGCAAGCGAGTGGGAATCCTCGAACCAAAATCCTTCGAGGTGAACTTCAGGATCTCCATCAGGAATGTCGTCGCCATTTTTGTCGGGGTAGAAGAGCAGGTAGGGCGGGTTGAGAACCCACACCCCGCCTTTTCCGACAGCACATGAGCTGACGAGACTGAGTCCCTCGACGAATGTCTTGTGCCGTTCAAAGCGGCCGTCTCCGTCGGCATCCTCATGGATGGTGATGCGGTCTTCGCCGCGGAAATGATGCGGAGGCGCTGGAGGAACGCGATCGTAGACCGCTCGCAAGAATTTGTCGCGACTGACCATCTTCAGTCCAGCCGGATTCGGATACTGACGAAATTCCACAATCCACATTCGTCCGCGAGCATCCCAGCTAATTTGCAAAGGTTGAGCGATGTCGGGTTCGGCGAGCACGAGTTCGACTTCCAGGTCGTCGGGCGTTTTGAATTTGGCGAGCGATTCGGCGGGCGTTTGCGGGCCTGCTTCATCGGCCAGTTTTTTCAGGGTACGCAGAATGTCGGCTGCGGGCTCGAACCGAGCGAACTGATGATCGGCGGGAGGAGCGGCGACGTCCGAGGCGGTCGCCCACGAAGCATCATCTCCTGCTCGCACCTGCCACGATCCATTCAGACGAGCGGCCTGTTCGCCGACAAAGAGCGCCGGGGCCGCGACATTAAAGCCAGTACGACGTTCCGGTTCTTGGTAGATCCGCACCGCCACCACATTGGCTTGGCCGGGCTTGAGTAGACCCGCTGGCACGGGAAATTTCTCGGGGTCGCCGAGTCCGGAACGATAACGAGGCGGGAATCCTCCCTGGGCGCCGACTCGTTGGCCATTCACATACAGCTCGCGAGCATCATCGGCCGCTTCGACAAACAATTCACCGGCCGCCGCTGGCGACGACTTAGGAATCTCGACCCAGCAGCGATACCAGAACACGCCGTTACCTGGGGCGTTCTTCCAGATGTCGGGAATCTTGGCCGGTTTCCAGTCTTGAGCGGTTGCGTCGGTGGCGAATCGCAAGGGGATCGCCAGTAGCAAAACGATCGCAAGTCGGCTGAAGCGTTGGCTGGTGAGGAAATTGGCGAGGCAAGCGAGTGTTCGACCTGTGGAGGGCAATGCATGCATGGAGGCGAGATCCCAGGGCGTGGAAGGAAATCGAGGTGGGACTGCGATTCCGAAGTCACGTATTCTGGCATGCTGATGGGACGTGAACAACATCCCTGCTCAAGTCGAAGGTCGGCTCGTATGAGGCGAAGGAGAGTCTCCGGCCCGCCCTAGGAAAACGAAAAGGCCCTCGAGTAGATCTCCTCGAGGGCCCTTCGTCATTCGGGTTGTCGAGTCACTTGCTACCGTCTAGGCTTGCGGGCCTGACATGGAAGCGTGGACTGCGACATATTCAACTAGGCGCAACCGCACTTGGGTTCGCACACCGGCTTGCAGCACTTGACCTTGCAGCAGCGGGGTTCTTTGCAGCACTTCTGCTTGCAGCAGCGGGGCTCTTTGCAGCACTTCGGCTTGCAGCACTTCGGTTCCTTGCAGCACTTCTGCTTCTTGCAGCGAGGTTCCTTGCAGCACTTCGGTTCGCAACCGCAGGTCGGGGCCTTGGCTTCGCAGGTCATCTCGGCGCCGCACTTCGGCTCGCAGGCCGGCTTGCAGCAACGGGACTTACGGCAGCGGGGCTCTTTGCAGCACTTCGGCGCTGGGGCGCAACAAGTCGGCTCGGGTGCACAGCAGCTGGGCTCGCTGCCACAACCGCCACCGCCCAGCAAACCAGCGAACGCGCTGCCAGCCGAAGCCAAGTAAATGAGGCCAGCGGCCAGGACCGCGGTAACAATCGCACGACTCTTCATGGGTAGGGCTCCTCTAATCCGGAATTGGGTACTGAAAACAACCTCAGCACCAGACCGCCGGCCCCGCTTCGTGCTTCGTCGCGGTGACTTTCCAGCCGTCGCCTGATGATCTTCAGCTATATGCCAGCTGATGACATGAGGCGTTATCGTCGACCCAGGTTTCCAGTCTTCACCAGTCGCGAGATTCGGTGGGAATTTTTCCAGACTGCCAATCCGGAAAAGACAACCGCGCCGACGCGACGGTTTAAGACGACTTTGAGGGTAGGCTTAGCTAAGATGAGTCGCCTGCGGTATTTGCAGTGGCTGGATTACCGCATTGGTGGGGTGTAGGAAGAGCCGCAACGGACCCAATCGCAGAATGCAATGATTGAGTCAGTGCCAAGCCGCGTCCGGCCGGTTATTTCGAAGAGGCTTTCTTTTTGGCCGCTTCGGCCGCCTTTCGTTCCCGGTACTCCTGGATGATCTCCGCCGGCTTCTGCTCGAAAAGGTCCCTACAACCGGCGCAACACACATAATACATCTGACCTTGGTACGAGACCTGGATCGTCCCTAACCCCCCCGTCACGATGCACTCGGGTTGACTTGACCCCTTGCCGAACTCGCTCCCTTTCCTCGTGTAGCCGATTTCGGCAAGCCGAGTAAAGCGGTCGCTCAGTGCGGACCTTCTCTCCAAGAGCATGACCAAGCGATCACCGCTTGCTACGACTCGCACGGTGATGCGTTGCGGTGCTTCTGGCGGCGCCATGGCCGATTCCAAGACAAGAGAGCCGTCCTCGGCCAACTTGCCTTGGTAGGTAACTTCCTGGTTGCCGGCCATCTTCACCTGAAGTTCCATCTCGCCGTCTTGTTTTCCTGGTCGTAAACGTCCGCTGCGAAAGTACTTGCCGCGAGCCGTGGTAAAGGAAAACTCGGCTCGGTCTTTATCGAATCGCCAGACCCAGGCTGCTTCCTCGGTCCAGCCACCGTCCGCGGAACCTCGTTTGACCTGCCCTGCCCCACGCCATTCGCCTACCCATGCCTGGAGCGGCTGAAGTCGCTGCCGGTCAGCGCCGCCCTGCTTTGAATCGTCGGCATGGACGGCCAATACACTCAGCTGGAACGCGATGGCAAGGGTGAGGGAAAGGGCGAGGGGCAGATTTCGCATAGATCACGACTCGCTTTCGCTTTGCAGAACCTCGCGAACCACCATTTCATCCACGCCGCCGACCAGTTCGACATGTCCCAGACGAGTGGGGAGAACAAATCGCAAGCGGCCGTGCTCGACCTTTTTGTCGCGCCTCATGGCAGCCAGCAGTGCCTCGTGATCGACTCGGGGCACCTGCGTGGGCAGGGACAAGGCTTCGAGCAACCGGCGTTGGCGTAGTGTCACGGTCGCGTCGATTCGTCCCATTTTCTCCGCCAGAATCGAAGCGCAGATCATGCCGATCGAAACTGCTTCCCCGTGCAAATATCGCTGGTAATGCGTCACCGTTTCGAATGCGTGGCAGAAGGTGTGGCCGTAATTGAGGACTGCCCGAACGCCCGTTTCCTCCCGCTCGTCCTGTTCGACGACCGTCGCCTTCAACTGACAGGAACGAGCAATCACGGCTCGCAAAAAGACGGGGTCGCGGCGGCGCAGCAAGTCGATGTTTTGTTCGAGCGTTTCGAAGAATTGTGGATCGAGAATCACCCCGTACTTCACGACTTCCGCCAACCCTGCGTGGTACTCGCGGGTAGGCAGAGTGTCGAGCGTGCGGGTATCGATCAAGACGCCCGAAGGCTGCCAAAAGGCGCCGACGATGTTCTTCGCATCAGGCAGGTTCACTCCTACCTTGCCCCCTACGCTGCTGTCGACATGAGCCAGCAAAGTGGTGGGAATTTGCAGAAATCGGAGGCCGCGCGTGAAGGAAGCGGCGACGAAACCCGCCAGATCGCCAATGACTCCACCACCCACCGCCACGACCAGCGTTTTGCGATCCGCGTGGATTTTCACCAGCGATTCCCAGCACTCGCGGACCCGTTCCGGCGTTTTTTCCTGCTCGCCAGCAGGCAAAACCTGCATGTCGACTCGCAGGCCTGCTTCCCGCAGGCTGGCGACCACCGAGTTGGCGTGCAGGGGAGCGACGTGATGGTCGGTGATTACGAATGCATGCGACGCGCGAAAACGATCACGGGCCCAGGGGCCGGCAAGGTCGAGGGCGCCGTCGCCAATCGTGATGTCGTAGCTTCGTTCGGCGAGGTTGACTCGCACGCACACATCGTTTCGCTCGGCCACCTCTTCCTCCCGCCTGGCAATCTGGGGTCTGCCCCGACAAGCTACGGCTTTTTCGCCGATTTTGCTCGTTCGAAATCTGCGCTGGTGACGGTAATCTGGCGACAGAATCCCGTGTGGACTCGCACATATTCCAGGTGTGCGCACTTATCGGGCGAGGCATGCAGGGCTGCCTCGATCCGTAGCTTCTCCGCGGGCGACACTTGGTCGAAATCGTCGGACCAAACCGTGTTCGTCTCCATGACCAACGCTTCGCGATACGGGTCGAATTTGTCGGCCATCTCCCCCTACTCCCAATGATTCCTGACTCACGATGCGGATGGGCACTTCCCCACCCTACTCCCTAAAGTCTCTTGGACGGCGGACGAAACCGTGGTTTCTAACCGGGCGCTCGTCACGCATCCATCATTCCGACAATATACTGACGGTTTTTCCCGCGGAGAATACGCCGATGGCGAATCGAGGCGCATGGGCGATTGCGATCATGTTTGGCATTGGCTTGGCTTTGGCCGGCGGGTCGGTCGTGTACCATTCCACTCAAGGGCGGAAATGTCTCGAATTTTGGGGCAGTCGCGATGGCGAGTTGATTCGTCATGCGAACGGGGTGGAAGCGTGGCTCTTGGCCGACGCAGCGGAAGAGTCAGGCGTCGGAGACGCCAGGCAAGTGATAACGATCGACTCGCAAAGGCGTTGGATCAAACAGCGACTCGACTTGGGCAACGCCCGCGGGCTCGTTCACGCTCGACACGCCCTGATCATGGATGCCAACTACGACTGGAGTCGGGAGGTGAAAGCCGAGGATGCGATCCCGGCGAGTGCCTGGACGCATGCGATTCGTTTTTCGGAGGGGAAAGAGGAAGTCGTGTTGCTGTTTGACTTTCGTGAGCATCGAGTGCGTCGGCTTGATCGACTCCCGGGCGTCTCGCTGGCGCCGACGATTTCCGCCGCCGAGCAGGCGTTGTTGGAAAGGGAGTTTGGCAATGCCAAGGCAGCCGCCTTACGGCCAGCTTCTTGAATTTCTCGAATTCGTGACGAGTTGGGTGTGCGGGGCCTGAGGAGAAAAACGAAAGAACGCTTGCCTTTCCCGCCACTGGGAACAAAATTGGAGGTTCCAACCGCCTTAATCGACCAGTTGCTGTGAGATATCCGTGACTTCTCATGCCCCTGCCCTGCCAGAAGCTCGTCGTGAATTTCACACGACTTCCTGGTCATTGGTGGTGGCGGCGGCGGAAACCAAGGCGCCCAGAGGACGCGAGGCGTTAGAGCAGCTGTGCCGTGCTTACTGGCAGCCCTTAGTGCGGTTCGCCGATCGAACGCCTGGGCCGAGGATGCAGCCTCGGGACGCGGAAGACGCGGTGCAGTCGTTTTTCGCTTGGCTCATCGAATCGAATGTCCTCGAGCGGGCTGACGCACGCCGTGGACGATTTCGGACCTTCTTGTTGGCCGCCTTTCAGCAATTCCGACAGCGTGAATTCGCATACTGGACGGCGAAAAAGCGGTGTCCCGAGCAGGGTGTGGTGTCACTCCATGCGGACGAGTCGACTTGCAAGTTGGTTCATGAACCGTTTCATGAGCTGACGCCGGATCGGTGTTATGACCGAGACTGGGCGTTGCAGTTGATCGACCGTGCCATGAAACGCTTGTGCGAGGAATGGACGCAGGCGGGAAGACTCGATCGCTTTCAAGTCCTTAAAAGTCAATTGACAGCCGGGCGAGCGATCAGTGGTCAGGAGTTGGCTCGGCAGCTCCACATGAGCGAAGGGGCCGCTCGCGTGGCCTTGTTTCGTCTGAAGCAGCAGTTCGCGGCGATTCTGCGCGACGAGGTGGCGCAGACGGTGGCGGATATCGACGAGGTCGACCAGGAACTGGCCGAATTGCGGCAGGCGCTGGGCGAAAGTTAACGCAATTTAGCCTTGTTCTTGCCTCGTCGCACAATCTACGGAATCGGACGCCCCAAGAATTTCTCGCGATTTCTTTCGCGGACTTGTGTAACAAAGTGGGGCAAGCACTATTAGAAGTCCCCGGAGCGAACGTCGCCTGACGTACCCGCTGCCTTGACTTCCCCACTCCCGTGCCAGCGATGAATCCCTTGTCCTCGACGACCACTTTGTATTGCGATCGTTGTCGATCGCCGATTCCCGAAGGTGCGCCTGAAGGGGCATGTCCTCGCTGCCTGGTCGATCTTGCCATACACACCGAAACGACCATGGGGTGTAGCGCGGAAGGCGGCCTGCCTGATTTGGCCGATCTGCGAAAGCAATTTGACGAACTCGAGATCAAGCAATTGCTGGGGCGTGGCGGCATGGGGTCCGTCTATCTGGCTCGCCAAAAAAGGCTTGACCGCGAAGTGGCGCTGAAGATCATGGCGCCGCGCTGGACGCACGATCCGGTGTTCGAGGAGCGATTTTTGCGTGAAGCACGCGCGCTGGCTCGCTTATCGCATCCTCATATCGTCTCGGTCTACGACATGGGACACGCGGGAAGTTACTGTTTTATCTTGATGGAGTACATTGACGGGGCCAGTTTGCGGTCCTTGATCCGGGACGGTCAGTTGAGCGCCACGGAAGCTCTACGATTGGTCCCGCAAATCTGCGACGCCATTCAGTATGCACACGATCAAGGCGTGATTCATCGCGACATCAAGCCAGAGAATGTATTGGTTGACCAAAACGGCCAAGTGAAGATCGCCGACTTTGGCATCGCCAAACTACGTGGGGAGCCGAGCGAGCAGGTGACGCTCACGGCCGCGGGGGCTCGGATGGGAACGTCGGGCTACATGGCGCCCGAGCAACTCTTGGATACGTCTCGCGTTGATCATCGCGCGGACATCTATTCTCTGGGTATCCTGTTCTATGAAATGCTGACGGGAAAGCTCCCTACCGTCGACTACACTCCGCCTTCGAAAATCACCGAGGTCGACACGCGGCTTGATCGAGTGGTTGAGCGTAGTTTGCGAAACTTGCCGGAGGAACGTTTTCAGCAGGCGGCGGAATTGAAGCATGCACTCGAACAAATTTCGGCTTCAAAGCAGGCGTTAACCCGCATGCGGTGGGTTTGTGCGATCTTGGCGCTTGTGGTCGTCATGGCGGGGGCCTATGCACTCCTCCCAGGACGAAACACTGACCCTTCCGCCGAGAGGCTGGCACGGTCGGCGCCTGCTGGCGAAGCTCGCGCGACAAATTCGGAGCTAATTCCGCCGACTCGCTCTCGATCGTTGGAATCGCCGGTGGTGGGAAAGCCTCCGTTGACAAGCGATCAGGCGAAGAAGTTGCAGACGGACTGGGCAGAGCACCTGGCGACGTCGGTCGAAAAGCAAGATGGCGCCGGCATTCGTCTGCTACTGACGCCGCCAGGCGAATTCGAGTTGGCGAGCGGTTACTCAGTGCGACTGACTCGGCCTTACTACCTAGCGCGGACCGAAGTCACCGTGGGGCAGTTTCGGGCATTCGTACGCGAGACGGGCTATGTGACGTTGGCCGAATCGAGTGGCCGCGGTGGTTTCGTGCATGTCGTTGCGGGCACTCAACAATTGGAGCAAGACCCCAGTTATCGTTGGGATCATGCTCGTTTCAGCGACGATGATTCGCGTCCCGTGGCCATGTTGGCGTTTTCGGACATGGAGCGGTTCTGCGAATGGCTCAGCGAGAAAGAGGGAGTTCGTTATCGTTTGCCGAGCGAGGCCGAGTGGATTTGGGCGGCGCGAGCGGGTGTGGAAACCACGGGGATGCAAGTCGAACCAGACAGTGTGATCCATGACTGCGCATGGCTGCTCGAGAATTCGGATCACCGCTCGCACGCGGTCGCTTCCAAGCGTCCCAATGCTTGGGGGTTCCACGACATGTTCGGCAACATGTGTGAAATGTGCTTGGATAGTTTTGAGAATGATTTCCCGCATGGACAGTTCGAAAACCCCGTGCGTTCCGTCTCTTCGGATCGCCGCGCCGGCCTAGGAAGTTCCTTCGCCGATCCCTACTCCGCGGTTCGTTTGAATCTGAACGAATCCCTCCCGTTTCATTCGATTGGCTTTCGCGTGTTGCGCGAGATTCCCCCGCACCATTGATACGCGGCGACAAGATGAGTTCGCCCCGTTCTTCCGTGACCTTCGATTCGCTTCTTGTGTTGAATTCCTTGACGCGGCATGCTTCCCGCACCCGCTGAGATACGTCCTTCCTTTTGCATTGAAGCCCACATGTCACACTCGCTGAATTCGCTCCTTGGCAAACTCGGTGCTCGTCGTGCTCGCAAGTCTGACAAGTCAGGGGCGGAGTTGCGCCGCTTACGCCGTGCGACTCGCTCTCTGGCCGTCGAGTCGCTGGAGACTCGTTCGTTGATGGCCGTGGTGAGTCTTGGGGATGTTGTGCCCTTGGCGGAAGGTTTCGGTTACGGCAGCACTATCGCCGGATTGGGCAAGGCGATCGACCTGTCGGCGCCTAATCATTACGTCAGCGTTCGCTTCAGCAACGCGGGAAACGCCATCAGGGAGTCTGGCAAATTCACGATGGAGGCCTGGGTTTATCCCAAGCCGGGACAAACGGATGGCCTGATTTGGAACTACGGGTCGGCATACAGTCTGCATCGCGTCGGGGATACGGGGTTGCGATTCGTAATGCCGCGAATAGGGATCTACGATCGCAAGGATATCGGTATCGACCTGACAGCAAATAAAGTCATGACGGCCGATGCGTGGAATCATCTGGCGGTGACCTATGACGGCGATCGCGTTCAGATGTTTGTCAATGGAGTCGAGGTCGCGGCATCGGTTCCCTTTAATCCTGACCCCGTGCCACTGCGACTTTACCCCATTGACGCTTTGCGATTGTTGGGAACTCCCGTCCAAGGCACCTCCAACAATCATGCGGGCGCGATGGACGAAATCCGCATTTGGAGCGTTGCGCGGACGCAGGCGGAAATTCAGGGTTCGATGCTCACTCCCTTGTTGGGAGATGAGCCAGGCTTGATTGGCTACTGGAATTTTGACAACCCGAATCCTGATTTCAAGGATCAGCAACTCGACCTCACCCCCAGCGCCAACATCATGTACAACACGGGGGCGGGAGAGCTGTTGAACGCGGCGCCGCAGATCGGCTACGTCGACGTGCTGCTCGACGAGAAAGTGCAAGATTCACGAGGATTGTGGGTAGCCTTTAATGTCACTGGCGGCACGGCGACTCATGGCGATGATTTCACCGCTTCCGCCTTCCGCAAGGTGTCCAATATCCCGTCGACGGAACGAAACGGGGTCATCATTCCCAAAGGCGCCAACTCGGGTCGCATCTACTTTGTGGCAAGACCTGACGCGATCGTGGAACCGACCGAATCGTTTACCGTCAGCCTCGCGCCCTACAGCTTCAGTGGACAAACCAATTCCGACTACGTGATCGGGAGTCAATCCTCGAAGAATGTTTCCATTGTCGATAGCGGCGCCTATCGCGTGGGAGCGGCTGTGTTGGACTCACGAGGGCGAGAGGTTACTTCCTCGAGCCCACTTTACGTTGATCCTGTCACGAAGACGGCGACATTCAGTGTGCGGTTGACCAGCGAGCCCGATTTTCCCGGCTTTAGCCCCGAGAACGCACTGATCAAGCTCAATGCGACGACCGCTGGCGTCGACAATGGTCGAGGCGCCTCGTCCGAGTTGGTTCTGGTATTCGATCCATCGAATTGGGATCAACTGAAGCCGTTCACCTTGACCTCCGTGCAAGGTGCTGGCGTCATCACGCTAACGAGCGTCGGCGCGTTGAGCTATCTTTCGCAGCCGATTTCGTTCCCCTACACCCTGATTCCACCCACGGACGCACGAGTTCAAGAAGCCAATCCGATCGATGTCGCTCCCGTGAAGCCCACGGTCAATCTAGCGTTGGGGACCGGGGTTTTGGAGGGGAGCGAGTTGCCTGGGCGTGCTGTAGTTGTGCTCAACACTCCAGCGCCAGTCGGTGGGCTCGACGTGTTTTATTCGGTGACTTCGACGGCGCGCGAAGGCGTCGATTTTCAACGACTGCCGGGCGTGATTCATGTCGAGGAAGGGCAGCGGGAGGCGACGATTCCCGTGATGGCGATCGACAATCGGATCGCTCACGGTAATCGGGCTGTGACCATTCAGTTGGGAACTACTTCATCAACGTACCTTGTTGGTGCTAATTCGCGGGTGGACGTCCCTCTGATTGATGACGACAAGGCGCGCGTGGTCGCCGTCAATTCCCAGACGATCGACCTGACGCAGGCTAAAGACGTCAAGCGTGTTCCGGTAGCGGGTGAAGAGATTACTTTGCCCTTCACGCTGAACGACGACACCAAGGCTCCTTTGGGAACGGTAGGCGTTTACGACTCGCCCTCTTGGACATACTCCGGCGCTTTGGGAGGCAGCTTCACCGCTGGGCAATTCGATGCCGATCGACTCGAATTTGTTCTCGGGGCAACCGCGGACGCGAGCGCCAAGATCCGGGTGCGTGTTACGCCTACTGACGAGAACGGTCAGCCGACCGTACGGCTGGTGAAGACGGGCGCTGACGGCGTGAATTCCGTGGCGACCGCTAGCGTGCTCGATGCCACGAGCGGCACTGGCACTCGACTTCGAGGCGGTTCGTTGTCGACTCCTCAACTACCGATGATTGTCGATGACAACACGTTAGAGTGGTCTCTGGCGGGACTGCCAGCGGGAACCTATCAGATAATACTCGCCACCACCCCAAATCTGAGCAGCATTCTGACCAACCCAGGAACTTCCACGGGCGTCAGCTTCCGTTACAACGCGGAGTTCACCAGCAATCCAGCCGCGCCGTATCAAGTTTTCACAACCACGACGGTCAGCTCCTTCAGCGACAATTACACGCCTTTGGTGACAAGTGAGCCGCTGCCGACCGCTATTTTGGCCGCCGAACCGAACAACACGGTGGCGACGGCGACTGCATTGGGTACGGCCTACGATGAGCAGCTTGTGACGAGTCAAGTGCTCGATGTCAATTCGGATGTCGACATCTATCGTTTTAAGTTGGACGCCGCCGCCGGCCGCCCTGACACGTTAGTTGCGGAATTCCTACGGCCAACTGGTGGAGTCAATCCACTGCTCTTGGATATTCTGAATCCCGATGGATCGGTTCGCATCAACGCCGCGGCTCGCTCGCAGAATCAGTATGTGTCGCTGGCCAGCTTGCCCGACGGCGAGTATTTTGCGCGAGTTCGCACCGCGAATTCGAGCGTGGGACGCACGGAGTTCTCCCTTCGCTTCCGCACTCTAGTGAATCTCTCCGAGCAAGATGCGAACAACTCGATTGCTCAAGCGACCTATCTCGGAACCGCGCTCGATGGAGATCGTTACAACGATCTGGCTATTGTTGGATCGACCGATCAAGACTTCTATCGCTTCACCCTGAATAGCTCGCTGGGGAGACCGACGCACGTCAGCGTGATTTCCCGTTACGCCGCGGGCGCCCTGTTTGTTCAATTGATCAACGCCACGACCGGCGCCTCCATCAATCAACCGGCAGGCACTTCCGATATCAGGACCATGTCGCTGGCCAGTCTGCCCGATGGAGATTACGGCTTACGCATCGAGGCGGAAAACACCGGCATCCAGAATAAGTACGACATCGCATTCGGCACGATTGTGCCGCGGCAAGCCGAGGTCAGTCCGAATCGGATTGCGTTTCGATTGGACACTCGGCCGAATGCCAACGTGACGGTGAACTTTACGTCGAGCAATTCGAAGCAAGGCGCCGTTTCCCCCAGCTCACTCGTGTTTACGCCGGCGAATTGGGATGTCTATCAACTCTTGACCGTGACGCCTCTCGATGACGGGCTCTTTGGTAGCGACGTAACGTATACCGTGACGGGAAAAGCGACCAGCAGCGATCCGGCTTACCAGAATCATGTGGTGACAGCTTCCGTCACCAACGTCGATCGCGGCGATTTCGTTCAGCCGGAAGAGATCGATACGCAAGACGAACAGGGGATGCCCGTCGTCACCATTTCACCCCTGGCGAAATCCGCGATCACGGAGGGATTGACGGCGCAGGCCTTCCGCTTGACGTTGGATAAAGCGTTTACTCAAACGACCACGGTCACGGTCGACTTCTCGCGCGGAACGGCAGTGGAAGGAGTCAATTTCCGGATGAGCGACGGATCGCTATCCCCCTACGCGGTGGTCTTTCCAGCGGGCGTGACCCAACGCGATGTGACGATCACCACCAGCCGGGACCAAGTGCAACGAACCGCCCAGAGCGAACCGCTGACCATTCGCGCAACGGTGCTGGATGGAGATGGATACCGGCCTGCTCGCACCGCCGACCCTGGATACTCGGCGGCCGTCTCGCTGTCCGAGGTCGACCAAGCCGGCTTTTCCGTCATCCACGAATCGGGAGATCTCGCCTCGGCAAGGATCGCCAACTCCGACGAATTCAGCAAGGCCGCGACTCGTTATCGCATTGCTTTAACGAGCAAGCCGAAGGCTGATGTTTTCGTCCCCATCGCCAGTTCAGATCCCACTGAGGGATTGATCAAGATGGATCTTTCCCAAGCAGGCGCCGCGCAGGTCGTGTTGCGCTTCACGCCTGACAACTGGAGTCTTTATCAGACCTTTTATGTACAGGGCGTTGACGACCCGATTGTCGATGGGATCGTCTCGTATCAGTTTGTGGTGAGCGCGGATGGAGACGATGACGTCTATCGAGCGCTCAAGCCAGCGTCGTTCTCCGCGTCGAACGGCGACGACGATGTTGCGGGCATCACGGTCACTTCGCCTCAGGCCACGGTAGATGGTCGGACCAATGTTTTCAGCGTTCGGCTGAATAATCCTCCCGTGGGTGAAGTGCGGGTCAATATGACGCCGCGAAATGACCAAGCGTCGATCAATGGCGAGCGAGCGGGGGAAACGGCGACGCTGGTCTTCACCGCCTTGAATTGGAATGTCGCGCAACTTGTGAAAGTTGTCGCGAACGACGACAAGGTGGTCGAATATTTCCATACCAGTCAGATCGACTTCAAAGTCGATACCGGGCGCATCGTGCCCGACGCGCCTGGCATCGATAACTCGACGTCCGCGACCGCTATCCATCTTGGGGACATCAAGGGAGGATTGCGTATTGAGAACATGTCGCTGCCAAAGACGACCAGTTTGTTTCCGGGTGAAGAGTGGTATCGGTTCAAAATCTCCGAGTCGCTGACGAGTCATAATAACTTGCGTCTCACGACCGCCGGCAACAATCAGATTTACCTGCCTTCCGTCGAGATCATTCGGGCCTCGGACATGGTGCGAGTGATTCGCGCGGAACCCACGAGCGCGTTGCGTAACGCAAACGGAGATGTGCTGGCCCCCGCATTCTTGAAGCAAGCTTTGCGAGGACTCGCGTTCGGCGAGTATTATGTGCGCTTGCTGCCCACGAGCTCGGCGGATCCGCAATTCACTCTGTGGTTGGACGATGGAGATCGCACCTACGAATCGGTGCAACTCGCCTCCATCCCGGTTTCCATCAAGGATGACGATCTACCGATCGCGGAATTGCTGGCGGGGCCTTCCGCTTCGGAAGTGTTCAGCGAGCCAAGTTATGTGGCGGTGCGGCTGAATACGCCAGCGGCTGCGACCTCCGGCAGCGCGGGAGTTCGCGTGAACTTTCAGGTCACGGGGGGAAGCGCGACTCGCGGCACGTCCCAGTCGACCGAGCATGATTACAACGTTATCGCGGATAGCTTTGATCCCGTGACTGGAATCGGGTGGGTGCGAGTGGCGCCGGGCGACATTCAGGCGAACATCGGAATTCAGCCAATCGATGACAAGCTTGTCGAAGATTTGCCGTTGGAGCTGTCGCAGTACAATCGCACGACTGGCAAGGTGACTGTGTCGGGATTGGCGTCGGTGCTCAAACCCAACGATGCGACGGCGGCGACCGTTGATTTGGCGCGAGATACGAAAATTGTCGCTCAGTTGGCGAATGGACGTGAATTAGTTTTTACAGTCGGTGCGACAGCTACATTGAACCGCACGGGATCGGGTACGACGGCGACGTTCCGGGGAGAAGTGTCGGTGACGCTATCCTCGTACGACGCCACGGATGCCCCCACGCTTACTCAGACGCCGCTGAAAGCTCGTGCCAAGTCGGAAACCGTAGCCATCACGTTGTTGCCCGGCGTGGATTATGTATTGCCTCTCGCCCCTGATAAACAGAATGCGCCAGCTAACGTCGCGGCGAATCTCGATGCGAATCGTGTACAGGCGACGCTGACCATCTTCGACGATGATGTGCCGGGTATTGAGATCAGCGAAGTAGGCGAGCATACGACAGTCGCGGAAGGGGACGAGGCCCGATACCAAGTGTCGCTGGTCGCCGAACCTAGTCAGGATGTCGTGGTGACGATGACTCCAGGCATGGGGTTGGCCTTCGTCAAACCGGCGAATAAGTCAACAGAGACATTCACGCCGACTCGCTACAACATGTCGCTTGTGGGCGCACCCGACAATCTCGATGTAACGCTCGTCTCGATCGATGAGACCGACAAAGGCTTCACGGCATCGTTCGACGTTCGTCTCACTCGGCCCAAGATCACATCGGTTGCTCAAACTTTGCCGCTAGTGATTGAGGACTCAGGCGCTGGCGTGGGAGTCGCCAACGCCTCGTCGGACGCCACGGTTTTCGAGATTCCCGCCGCCGGCGCCGTGGACTTCGCGGGTGCGCCAGCCAAGGGAAATTGGGAAGGAACTCGTCGACTCACTATTCCCAATCTGGTGCGTAAATCGACGGGAGAATTCTCGTTCGTTGCGAAATTAGGCGCCTCGGCGCCCGCGACCATTACCTTGACGCCAGCGGCAGCCACGCCACTGTCTGTCGTGGGAAGCAAGTTGACATTCACTCGAGCGAATTGGTTTGTTCCCCAGATCGTGACTATCGCGGGACTGAACGATGGATTCGCTCAACCCGGCGAGTGGCGGAAGAGCGTAATTACCTATCGGGTCAGCAGCCAAGACTTGATTTGGGACGGTTCTCCCGTGCCAGTCCAAGAAGTGCACATCCGCGACACGCAATTGGAAGTGGGGGACACGCTAGATGGAATCAGCGGAGCGTTCGGCGCCCTGACTTTGGGGATGCAAGGACTGGAAGTGCCACTCGTAGGCTCAGTCGGAGAACTGCCTGGCATCGCCCAGTTGTTCAGCAGCATCGAGTCGCCGCTGCAACGCTCGATTGGCGCCCAAGAGCACTTGACGGTTCAGGCATTCGAGGAGATTGCGGAGAGCGCCCTGCAGCCGCTGGAAGACTCGGGGAGCGTGGATGAGATTGAAGTGACGCCCTCGTCCGACGAAGACGAAGTCCGGCTCACTTTGCACGTAGAGAAAAGGCTTCCTGTCGCATCGGTGTCGCTCGACGCCGACTTGGGACTCGAAGCGTTGGGGATCACGTTCGCGACCACGGGGACCGCGACGATCGATATGTACTTCCAGTTCGATATCACGATCGGTTGGCACCGAACCTTTGGTTTGTTTATCGACACGGCCGAGACGGGCGTCGAAATGGGCGCTAAATTGAGTTTGCAAGGGCCAGCTTCTAGCCCGCAATCCCCCTTCAGCGGCGTCGGTTCACTGGGATTCCTGCAACTGGATTTCACGAATGACCCCGATAATCCCACCGAACTCGCTTTCACGTTCGAGGCGTCTCTCAATGATCTCGACAATATCGCCACGACTCGGTTCTTCGACCTGAATGGCGATGGCATCCTGGCGGATACGCCCGTGATCTACCAGGTTGGCGTCGATCAGACGCCGAAAGATGGTCGCATTGATCTGAATGCACAAGGCAATCCATTGCTGACGTCGACCACCACGGCCGCACTCGAACCACTCGTCACGATCAGTGGAACGGGACAGAGCACCGCGTTTCCGACGGTTTCGGACATCGCCAAGGCCGGTGCTCAATGGAGCGGCGCCGCGCAAGCGAACTGGAATACAACCGGCACGAAGGGCGCCTCCTTCGATGAAGCCGAACTGACTTTGAACGAAGGGCAGTATCTCAAGGAGACGCGAGGCTCTACGACGATTGTTTTCCTGGATGCCAACCGGAACGGCAAACTGGATATCGCTCGACGCAATATCGATCCGGCGGTGACTCCTTGGACCTCGTTGACGACGGCCGAGAAGGATGCCAGCGAGGTTTGGGTGGCCGCGACATCGAGTGGCGCGATTCCCGAGTTCAGAATCCTGACCACGGGGACGGGAACCGCGACTCGCCACCATATCGATGTGAATCGCAATGGGCGAGCAGATACGGGCGAGGAAATCTCGGCCAAGCTCCGCAAGAAGTTAGACAAGGACAACAGCAAGACGCTCGAAGCTGATGTGCGGCAGGATGGCGAAGGATCGTTCTCGCAAGGTACCAGCACCGCGTTCTATGATTGGAACGCCAACCAGAAGCAGGATTTCAACGAGCCGTTCATTTCATTCGCGTTCCGCGACTTTGAACTGGATCTGGACGTTGCCATAGAAGACGGTGGGAACCTGCTGTTTATCGATCTGGATGGCGATGGCGAAAGGGACTCGAATGAACCTCGCGTGCTCTACGAAGATTTCGACTCGGTCGCCGTCTTGGATTTGAATGCCAACGGTCTCCGCGATACGAATGAGCCCGCGACGAAGCGAGCGACCCAGCAATTCTCCATCGCTCAATCGCAAGTCAACAGTGCGACCTCGACGATTTCGTTCAACACCTATTCGCGTCCCGTACTGACGGTTGATGGCATTCGCTTTATCGACCTGGATCGCAATGGCGAATTGACGACGAACGGAGAGGGAACTCCGCTGGAACCGTGGGCGGAGCAACGCGTCACGCTCGAGAACGATGACATCAACCGATTGATTCAGCGCATTCATGCTGCGAATCCCAATCTGTTCGCCACTATCCGGACCGATATCGAGAAACTCCAGGCAGGGACGACGCTCGATAGCACGGCTCAATCTCGCGTCGCCAGTGAATTTCGAAAACAAGTCGGCGCGGGACGCATCATCGTGCAACCGGGAGACGGCGATCGCCTCACCCTCGCGGAATTAAATGCCTATCGAAAGTCGCAGTCCAGCAGTGGAGGGACGAGGGCGGACAAGGCAAAGTCCACCGCGGAAGATCTCTTCACATTCCAGTTCCAGGGAGGCGCCAATATCGGCTTCAAGACGCGTAGCAGCATCAGCGGCAGCACGATGATGCCATCCCTTGAATTCGATTTGGCGGTCAGTCTCCCGCTGTTCAACTACGGCAACTCGGAACAAGCGGACGACCAAGGATTCTCCGTCGAGTTTAAGAATGTGGCGATGGACCTGGGGAGTTTCCTACAGGGTTACGTCGAGCCCATTTTGGCGACGGCGAACGATGTGATTGGTCCCATCAAGCCCATCGTCACCGCGCTGAACGCCGACACCAAATTGCTCGGCAAACTTGGTTTGGCCTCCGTTTTTGAAAGCGATGGGCGTCCAGGAGTATCGCTGCTTGAAATTGCCCGCAAAATCAAGTCGGGGAATGCGGCCGAAGTGGCGAAGATCGACAAAGCGATCAAGTTCGCGGGACAGGTTCAGACGCTGGTCGATGTCATCGACACGTTGTCGGAGAGCATTGGCGGCGACTCGACAAAGCTCCAGTTCGGCGACTTCTCGTTGAACGACCTACGAGCGGCTAGCGACGAACCGGCGAACTCGGCGGCCCAAACTCGCTCCACTCGCCGCGCGGATGGCTCGGCGGGAGCGACCACCGCCGTTCCTCGCACCACGTCCGCACAGATCGAGAATCAAGCGAAGAAGTCGAGTGCTTTCGGCAGCAAGTTCAACGCACTTAAGCGAGTCGATGGGTTGACGATCAATCTGTTCGAGCCCAGCACCGTGATGGCGTTGATCATGGGCGAGCCGAACGTCAATCTCGTCACTTACGATGTCCCTGACTTCGCTTTTGATTTCAAAGTCAGCCGACAGTTCCGCATCTGGGGACCGATCGCAGGCAAGTTGGAAGGCGGTTTCAGCGTTTCCACGGACCTTATGGTCGGATACGACACGGCGGGAATTCAAGCCTGGTCGGAAACGGGCTTCGATCCGCTGAAGTCGTACTTGGCGCTGGATGGCATCTTCGTCAACGACTGGACCTCGGCGGGTGTTGAAAAAGACGAGTTGACCGTGTCGGCGTTCGTTGCCGCGGGAGTGGGAATCGATATCGGAATCGCCAGCGGTTTCGTCAAGGGAGGCGTCGAAGGGACCGTTGGATTCGATCTCATCGATGCGGGTGAGCGAGGAGGCACGTCGGACGGGAAGATTCGTGGTAGCGATATCATTCAGAAGCTGTCCACGTCTCCCGCCGATCTATTCGATCTGAGCGGAAAGGTCTCGGCATTTCTCGCCGCCGAAGTCCGAGTCAATTTGTTGTTCTTCAAGAAAAAGGTCTACGACAACAAGCTGGCATCGTTTGAGTTGGCTCGATTCCGCTTGAGCCCAGGCGCCGGCTCAGGCTCCAGCCTGGCGGGAAAAGTGCAGACGGGCCCCATCTCGGGTGGAACCGTTTGGTTCGACGCGAACAACAACTTGATGCGAGATGACGGCGAGCCGTTCGCGATTACCGACATCGAAGGGAATTACGAGCTGATCGTGCCTGACGATTTCGATTTGGCGACAGGGACCATCCGAGTCGAGGGAGGAAAAGACGCCAGCACGGGACTCGATTCGCTCGTGGTGGTCGCGACGCCGATCGGCGGGAACGCAACGGCACTGACGTCGCTCGAAGAAGCGTTGGTGGTGGATGTTGGCTTGGGAGTGGAAGAGAGCCAATCGTTGATCGAAGAGACATTTGGCATTGATCGCAGCGTTGATCTGTCGACGTTTGCTCACCACGATGAAGCACTCGCTGGAAACGTACTCGCCGGTCCCGTGTTGGTGGCCGAGAACAATGTGAACAGCGTGATTCACGAAGTGGTAGCGGCTCTCGCGGGAGCTGCGGGAGTCCCACTAGGCGATCGCCAAACTGCGGGGGTTTTCAGCGAAGCGGCCTACATTGCTCTCGCTCGACACCTGCATCTGCATGATCTCGATCTGACGAACGCCGACCAATTGAAGCTCCTCGTGATGGAGACGGCGACGATCGCCAATGAGTTGTTCGCCGAGTTGGAATCGAACGCACGCGTTGATGTCACTCGACTCGCCTCGTTCGAGAACGAAATCGCCGGTGTGTTGCAGACCACGGTTCTCGTCCAACGATCGGTGGCGGCTCAGTCGGCGAGCGTCGTCGAGATGGCTCATCACGTGACGCAGGCCAAAGTGATGGCGAATGGCCAAGTCGCCGACAGCATTTATCGCATGGTGCGCGGCGAGATTCCCGCCAGCCAGCTATTGGACGACTACGGGGGATCGCTCGAGGCCGCCTTGGCCGCGATCGGCATCGTTGAACTTCCGCCGTTGATCTCGCAAGTGCCCGACATTCAAGCGGTCGAGGATGAACCGGTTGCGCCGATTCCCTTCTCGGTTCGTCGACAAACCTCGGCGCCAGGGGTGATTACGGTCGACGTATTTTCGGATAACGAAACTTTGCTCCCCGAGGGAGCCTTCGTGGTGAATCCGCTGGGCCAGTCCCAGGGCGAAGAGCAGTTCGAACTGATTGTCACCCCGGCGGCCTACATGTTTGGTCAAGCAACCATCACACTACATGTAGCGGATAGCGCGGGCGAAGGCGCAACCGAGTCCTTCCTGCTGGATGTTGCGTGGAAGAATCATGCACCGATCGCCGAGGATGATCTGGCGGTTGCGGTTCCAGGACGCCCTGTCGTCGTTTATCCCTTGGACAACGATAGCGATTTGGATGAAGACTTCCTGCGAGTTGGCTTAGTGTCCGTGCCCGAAGACGGCGAGGCGGTCGTGGGGTTTGACGGCGAGGTGACTTACACCCCGGCCGCTCATGCCACGGGAACTCGTACGCTGGTGTACGAAGTGGACGATGGCAACGGCGGCGTGGCGACCGCCAGCATTACGTTTGAATTGCAGGCCGGCGCCGCGGACTTGGAGGTCACGCAAACAGTTTCGCCTTACTCGATGTCGGGGCATGAACTGGTATACGCCTTCACCGTGCGCAATACGGGCCCCGAGTCAGCCCTGGGGGTTGTCGTGTGGGATCAGTTGCCGCCAGAGGTGACATTTGTCTCCGCGACGGCGCCCGAAGGATTCGTCGTGGAGGCGCCCGCCGTGGGAGCGACCGGCGAGGTGGTGTTCCATGCGAACGAGTTGCCGCGCGACGCTGTTGTGAACTTCCTCGTCGTGGGTCGAGTATCGACAACGACGCCAGACGGAGTGGTGTTGCCTAACCAGGTGTCGGCTTACTCCGAGTCCTTCGACATCGAGCCCGCGAACAATAGCTCAACGAGTGAAACGACGAACAATCGGTCAGGGGTTGCGTTGGCGCCCAGCGCGGTTGATGTGGGCCAGACCGATCTTGTCGTCTGGGGATCGGCCAGCGCGAACAACATCCAGGTGCAGACCGCGGCACAAGGCATGGTGCGGGTCATCATGGATCGAGTCACGTACGGCCCGTTCCAGCCTACCGCCAGGATCGTCGTGCTTGCCGGTGGTGGCAACGATACCGTGCGAATCGACTCGTCGATCAAACAAACCGCGTTGGTGTATGGCGATCAAGGAAACGACACTTTGTATGCGGGCAACAGCCCGACCGTGTTGGTGGGAGGCGATGATCAGGATACGCTGATCGCTGGTCGTGGCAGGAATCTGCTGTTCGGCGGTCTCGGGGCCGATCGACTGGATGGAAGCGTGGGAGACAACCTGCTGATTGGCGGCGTGACCAACCATGATGCTCATCAGAAGGCTTTAGTCTCGCTGCTTAGCGAATGGTCCTCGCCAACCACCGGCTACGACCCCCGCATCACGCATCTGACGACAGGCAGCGGTGGATTAAACAATGGCTATCGCTTGGATGCCGAAACGGTACATGACGATGCAGCGATCGACATGTTGATTGGCGGCCTCGGTCAGAACTGGTACTTCTCGCACGATTTGACGAGCGTTAAGAAGGATCAGATCCAGCGCCGAAAGGCCAACGAGAGGGTCACTCGGTTGTAAGGCAGCCGAGAGAGCATGAGCTCAATCTGGCTGCGCTGTCGATTCGAGGCGATCTCCGTTTATCGCCTCGAATCGAAGAACCCCCAAGCCAGGCCCGTGAGCAACCCGCCGGTGTGGCAAGCGTTGGCGACCGGCGGCAGCCACTTGCCCAGCGAATCGGCGAACGCCTCCATGCCTGAGAGAATGCACAGGCTGTAGAAAATCATGGTCATAATGATCGTGTCGCGTCCAATGACGATTCCGGATTCGGGGCGTCGTTCGGTCATGATCCAGGCGTAGCCGAACAAACCGAAAACGACTCCTGAAAATCCGCCGAAGTACGGCGAATGCGTCCATGAGTATTGGACAACGTTCGAAATGACGGCGGTGACTAGGATCATGATGGCCAGGTAAACGGCGCCGCGACGATCTTCGATCGCGCCGCCGAAGTAGTGGAACGCCAGCATGTTCATGATCAAGTGACTGATGCTCAAGTGAATGAAGGCCGGAGTGACCAATCGCCACACCTGCCCCGACTTGATGCTTGACCAACCATCCGCGGGTGCTCGCCCATCGGCACGGATCGCCGTGAACGACAGATGAGGATTCAGGCGAGTTCGTTCCCCCGAGACGATGAAGACGAGGGCGCACAGAATGGCGATGGCCAATACCACGGGACGCCGTCGCGGCGTCGCTCGTCGCAATACCTCGCCCGCGTCGACCTGTAGTTCCATCGCCTTGCGCCGCTGCTGAACTTGCTCCAGTCGCTTGGCGGCGGCCGCCGCCTGCGCCGAGTCGTAGCGAGGGTCGCGAGGCGCTTCGCGATAGCGCTGCAACTCTTGGCGAGCCGATTCGACTTTGTCTTCCTCGCGAGCCCAAACGGCCCACTCGCCGCCTTCGGGCTCCACCTGGACTTCAATCCCCATCATGAATAGATGGTCGCCCAGTCGCACCGCATCAAACTCGGTCGGAACGTTGCCAATGTGACGCATGAAAGACTTCCGCGCAGGTCAGGATTTGAGAATTTCGGGATTGATCAGCACATCGCCGTTGGGGGTGACGAGTACGCCTTCGGACACGGGGCAACTGAGTTGAGGACGAGCGAGTCGACGTTGATCGCGCCTCACGTAGGCCATGCCCACCAGTAGTCGCAGCGAAGGAAGTGGCGCGAGTGTGGCGAGTCGCAGGGCTGGCTTGTCTTGAATAAGAACACTCGCACCGCGAATCCATGCTCCGTCTGGCTCAACTCCAGGGACTCCAATTCGCACTAGTTCCCAATTGACATGTCCTAGAGCGTCGATTCGAGCGACGGGCTCTTGTCCCAGATAGCAACCTTTATTGAAGCTGATGGCAGTTGCGTTTCGACCCACTTCTTGGGGCAAGTTGTCCAAAGTGATATCGATTCCATAAAGCGGAATCCCCGCTAATACTCGCCACAGTTCGCGGCCAGCTTCGTCCAGACGAGTGGTCGCGAGAGCCGCGGTCGCGGGTTCCACGCCCGCCTCAATCGCCTTGTCGCGAACTTGCTGACACAACGAGTCCAAGACGCGAGTTTCGGTCCGCGGTGGGAGCTGCACCAAGGCTGACCTGCCGGGAGGAGCTTCCCAAGGACATGCTCGCAGCCGTCCGTGAATGCCGGCCCATTCGAACGTTTGGCCAGCGGATGGAAGAGACGAGGCGGACTCGCTATCGCTCCGCGTCTCGTCGGACGTCGGAGGAACTACTAACAAGTTCCGCACATAATCGCCAGCCTTGCCCAGGAATACCCACGCCTGATGCTCGCCCGACGCATCACTCAATTGCACGTCTTCACGGATGAGGTAGCGGTCGAGATGACGGAGCAGCGGTTCTACTTGATCGGCGACGGTGTCAATGACCAGCCGCTGCTCTTCGCACTCGACGAATCCATGGCCAATGATCTTGCCGTTCGCTTGGCAGAAGAAAGCTTCGCAAACACCGCCCGGTCGCAGTCGCTTGATGTCGTTCGTGCAGAACGCATGAAGAAAACTGTGGCGGTCGGTTCCCGTCAGGGCGATTCGGCCCCGTGGAGACCATGCGAGCACGCCGCCCGCCAAAAGGATCGGATACGCATCGGAAGTCGATTCTCGCGCATGACTCATGGTGTCTCCTCCCCTTCCACGCGAAAACCGGCGAATTGACCACCAACCACCAACACGCCTTGGGAATGACCTCGCATGAGACGAGCCAAATCGGCGTCGGATTCAATGCGAGTCAGTCCCATTTCCTCGCAAATGTCAGAGGCCAGTTCGGACACGATATACAGCCGATGAGATTCCCCTAAACGCTCAACGAGTGATGCGATCAGCGTGGGGTATTCCTTCGTGCGGCGCGTTCTTCGTTTCGTCGAACTCTTGGAGGTCGAGCTCTTGGAGGTCGAGCGCTTCGAAGTCGAGCGCGGGGGTGGACTGGACGCGGCGTCCGCGGGCGCTGGACGCGGGACCGGCCGTGGTCCTCGGGCCGCTTCCACGCACACAACGATCACCGCCTCATCCGTCGCCACTCGCTCGACCGTGGCGAGCGCCCTCGCTACATCGTCCCATGTCTCGTCCGACTCAGGGCCAGCAATGCCAACGATGGCCAAACTAACTCGATCCGTCACCACCGCTCGCCAAACGTTTTCACAGCAGCGGCGTGCTTCGCGAGCGACGGCGTCAATCTGTCCCGCCAGAATCTCGATACAAGAGTCGCCATTCCCCGGAACAACTTGAATGACAAATTGGACTCCGAGCAACCACAGGGCCCGCGAGGCCTCGTCTCGCAGCTGCTTGCCCTCTTGCTCGCAGTAGACGCTGTCGGTGGGACGCAAACGAGCGAATGCGGACAGGTCGCTGAACGTGGGATACACGCTTCCGGCGACGCCCAGATAGCCCAGCGAGTCGCGCAGGCGATGAACACCGATCGGAATCACGATGTCGGCATCCAACAGAGCGCGATTCAAGTAGATCGGATCAGCGGCATCCGAGGCGGCCAGATAAGCCAGTTGCGTGGCGTCGTCTCGTCGATGAATGACATGCTGAATCCCCAGTTGTCGCCAGGCGTGAGATTGCGTCGTCGACGAGGACGAGTCCGCCAGAGATGGAGAGTCCTGCTGCCCAGAGTGTTGAGTGCTCTCCGTCACGCTGCTGGCGGGCATCCCCCTCTCGGGCGCTGTCGCCGCATCCGCCGATGCTTGGTCGACAGTGACCAAAGTAATGTTCGATCGATCAATGCCCGCGTTTTCTAATTCCTGGAGCAATCCTTGCACGATCGCCGGGGCGCATGGCGTGCCTGGTTCGACCGTGATGGCGACTCGATCTCCCGGCGCCAGCGATGCGGTCAGGGGGGGGAAGTCGAGCGGCTGTTGCAACGCCGCTCGAGTCGCCGCGGTAGGGTCGGACAGAGCATCGCCGCGAGGATGCGCCACATCCACGCGCGGGGCGTGTGCTTGCCAGTCGAGAGCGATGGAACGGCCCGAGCCGTAAGTGAACTGCGGAGACATACCGAAATCGTAGACCAATGGACCTGTTTGGGGAATTGGGCCAAAGTCGAGCGTCGCCATTCCCGTACGACGGACTTCCAGTCCGTCGGCATTCCTGTACGACGGACTTCCAGTCCGTCGAATCGGCTGGCCCCCCCCGCTACTGCTCGCAGTTCTCCACGTCGATGTTGTCGAGGAAGAAAGTCGAGTTTTGCTGGGACTGACTGATGAAACCGAGCCAATGGAGTTCCCGCCAGTCGGCCGATCCGTGACGCAGGTTGCGAAACTCCAGGGGTGGTTGATCACCGTTGGCTCCACGAATCGCCACTCGCATGTCCCAAGTCCCGGTCGATTTTTCGCCCAACCTCGACACGAGGTGCAGGCGAATCCAGGTGCGAGCGGGAAGGCGAGTCAAGTCGCGCCCCGCAACCTTCAAGACTCCCTCTTGCACCAGGAGGCTCGGTCCTGTCCGGAAGGGAGACGTCGCATCACGCCATTCGTGCTGAAAGACGGCGCCCGGTTCCAGCCACAGGTCGAATCGACAATGGGTCGTTCCCGACACATGGCGAGGCGAGTAGTAGAGATGAGGGTTGAACCGTTGTTTGAACTCCGGCGAGTCGACAACCTTGAGGCTGCGTTTTCCCTCCGCCGCCTGCTCGTCGGTTACCACGATGGCGTCGCGACGCTCTTCGACCCCGAGTTTGGCCTCGCGAGGCGGCGCTCCGATGGCTGTCTTTTCAAAGCTCTCGCGAATACGTAACGGTGGTGGTGGAGGAGGCGAGGGAAGCGTCTCGAGCGGACGATAGTCGCCGCGCTTGGCGAGTTCGACCCACTTGGCATCGCCGTAAACACCAGCTTTGGTAAAGTCGAACGGCCGAAAGTCAATCTGAGTCACGGGAGAGTCTGGACGCAGGCGGAAGTCGCGTTGAGTCGCGTCGACGAAACGTGGATCGGCGACAATCGATCCCTCGTCGCGTTCCCCGGTTCGCCACTGCTGCCAAGTCATGCCTGCGCAATCGAACGGTTTACCGTCCGCTCGCCAGTACAGATTGCTTGAAAGCTTGACTCCGCCATCTTTCCACTGCCCATGGAACAGGGCGCCCGCATCCCAATACACGATGTTCCGCTCAAAGGAGAACGACCGATGGGACTCGGCGCGAGTGCGTTGCAGTTGTCCTTCGCGACTGAAGGCGAAAATGTTGTTGCGAATGACGTTCTCGCGGCCGTAGTGTTGATGGTAACCACCCGTCTTCGTGTTGTAGACCAGGTTGTTCTCGAGTGTGATCCCCGTGCTTCCTTCGTCGTTGTACAGGCCCCAACCGCCGTAGGTGTACGAGGCGATGTCGTGGACGACGTTGTTGCTAACCGTGGTGCCTTCGGACGGGCCCAACGTGTAGACGGCGCCCAAGTCGCTCAGCCAACCTTTGCCGATATGGTGGATGTGGTTGAATTCGATTTTGTTCTCTTTCGCGAGACTCTCGCCGTAGCCCCAACGCCAGCCCACGCTGACACCCGTGTAGTGCAGGTCGGCGATTTCGTTGTGAGTGATCGCGTTGTTGCCACTGTGGCCGATCCAAACTCCGACGGCACAGGGAAACACGTGACCACCGTCGCGGATGATGTTGTTGTCGATCGTGATCTTGCCCGTTCGTTCGGCTGGTTGAGCAGCGATGGAGACTTCGCCGATTCTCACACCGCCTGCTCCAAAGTCGTGGATCAGACAGCGTCGCATCGTGTTCTCGCGGCAACCGCGTCGAAACCAGATTGCATAGCGTCCCACGTGTCCACACTCGCAATCCTCAAAGGTTACGTGATGAGTCCCATCCGCCATCACCGCGGCGTCGATGGGAGAGGCGGCTTGAGTCGGTTCGACGCCGCCCGCGGGAGTCAGCCATTGACCATGGCGGAAAGCCAGTCCACGAAACTCCAGATGCTGAACCCAGCGATCTTTTGCCGCATCGCCGGCCAATACCAGAAACTTCTCCACTCGCGGCGCGAATACCGCGGTCGTCTGGGGATCGTCTCCTGGCATTGGTCGATACGTGAGCCGCCCGTCTCGTCGCAAGAACCACTCACCCGGTTCATCAAGCGCCGCGGCGTAGTTCTCTAGCAAGAAAGTGGCGCCGGCTGCCAGGGGATTCCAAGGCTTCATCCCTTCGCCGCTGATCACCAGTTCTCCCGACTCGACATCCACTCGCTCCAAGAATCGCCGGGTGTTGTCCCACTTGTGAAACAGCACGATTTGGGCGTCGCGAAGTTCCGCCTCGGTTAGCGTGGAGAGACTCGAAATGGCCTCGCGGTTCACCGTCAATGTTTGGCGAGCTCGCTTGACTCGTTTCCCATCCCCCGTGGATTCCAACGGTTCTTCCTCGACGCTTTGCACGTGATGAAAGAAGCGGTTGGGAGAACGGGCTCGGATGGCTCGTCGGTCTCCCACCCAAAGCTGCTCGAAATACCAGCGACCCGCGGCCACTTCCGGCAGCGATACGGACCAATCGCCGTTGGGTTCGACCGAGAAGCCCGTCAGGCGTTGGCCTCCCGAGAAGATCGCTTTCCCCTCGGTTGCTTGATACCGCACGGGCGCGTCGGCCATGCCGCTATCCTGCGGCTCAAACACGACCGTTGCTTCCAGACGATACTCGCCGGGCGAGAACTGGACCAAGACGGGCCCCGATCCGCCGGCGGCTCGAAACTTACGAACAGCGTCTCGCGCCCCTGCGAGCGACGCGAGTGGGCCGTTGTCTCGTTGCGTCGAGGGACGAGCCATTTGCCCCGACCACGCGTCGTTGCCATCGGGCGCTACATGGAAGATGGTCTCCGCCCAGCAAGTCGCTGGAATCACCATCGCCAACAGGCAGACAGCCGTGGTCGCGGCGGCGGTGGCTTTACCCGGCAGGAAACGCTTGACGATCCGCGTCAAGTCATCCCACAACGAGTACGCCACTGGCGTGACCAAGAGGGTCAACAGTAGCGACAGAGCTTGCCCGCCGATGATCACTTTCGCCATGCTCGCGCGAGAAGCGGCGCCCGGCCCCTGCCCTAACGCAATCGGCACCATCGCGGCCACGAGCATCAGCGTGGTCATCAAGATGGGACGGAGTCGAGTGTGATTCGCCTCCAAGATCGCCTCGTCGCGCGGCAGCCCTCGTTCGCGCAGCACATTCGTATAATCGATCTGAAGAATGCCGTTCTTCTTCACGATCCCGAACAGCATGAACAAGCCGAACACTGCGTAAATGTCGAGATTGGTCCTCAGCATCACCAGTGAGAGGAACGCGAATGGCAACGTCAGCGGCAACGCAAGGAGGATCGTCATCGGGTGGACGAAGCTCTCGAATTGCGCGGCAAGCACCATGTACATGAACAAGAAGCTCAACAAGAACGCGATCACGAAGTTCGAGTTGGATTCGGAGAGAAGTTTCGCTCGGCCGATGAACTCGTGTCGATAGCCGGGCGGCAGGTCGACTGTCTTCATGAAGTCATCTACTCGTTTCACTCCCTCGCCCAACGCGAGTCCATTCAAGTTGGCCAGCACCACAATCTGTCGCTGACGTCCGTAGCGATCGATCGTCGCGGGACCCTGGGCTGATTCAAGCCGAGCGAGACTGGCCATGCGTACCAAGCCCGACTCAGGCGATGGAACGGCCAAGGTATCGATCACCGCCGGATCGTCGCGGTATTCGCGATCCGCTCGCAACCACACGTCGTACTGCTCGTCCCCTTCCTTGAATTTGCTGACGGGCTCGCCGCCCACCAGGATGTTAAGCGTCGAGGCGATCGCTTGGACGGGGATGCCAAGATCGGAGGCCCGCTCACGATCAATCTGCACTCGCAATTCGGGCTTGCGCAGCGAGAGGCTGGTATCGACGTCCACGAAGTCGCCGCTGCGCCGCATCCAGTCCGCAACTTGGTTGGCGTACTTCTGCAGCACCTCGAGATCGGGGCCGACCAGATTCAAGTCGATGTCGACCTGCCGAAATCCGGTAGACTGAAACGCCTGCACGTCCTGCACGGCGTTTCGCAACTCGGGATAGTCGGCCATCAGTTTTCTGGCGTCATCCATTACCTCGAATTGTGTGTAATCCCGTTCGCGGAGATCGACCAGCCGACAGTAGATGTTCGCTTCGGTGACATCTCCCTGCCCTTTGGCGATACGGCCCGTCGTGTCGCCAATCACGGTGAAAACGTGAGTCACTCCGCGAAGCTTCGCCAAGCGGCCTTCGAGTTCTTTGCACAGTTGGTCTGCTCGTTCGAGCGTATAGCCTTCAGGGAGAGTCATCGCGACTTCGAATTCGCTTTGATCGTCGCGCGGCACGAAGTCCTTGCCGACCCAGCCAAAGACCACGGGAGTCGACGCCAGCGTGCCGATGGTCGCCAAGACCACGACCCACCGATGTCGCAGCGACCAGCGCAAAATCCCGACGTACAGCCATTCGATCGAACTCGCCACAATCCCCGACTTGCTCGAGCCATGACCCGATTCAATCTTGAGGAAACGCGAGCAGAGCATTGGGGTCATCGTGAACGAGATGAACATGCTCATGAAGATCGAGAAACCGACCGTGAAACCGAACGAGTTGAAGAAACGTCCGACTCGCCCCTCCATGAACGCCACAGGCACGAAGATCACCAGTAGCGAGAGAGTGGTCGCGACGACGGCGGAGGCAATTTCGGAGGTGGCGGTTCGTGATGCTTCCATGGCGTCTCGCCCATGTTCTTCCATGTGCCGAAAAATGTTCTCGTGCACCACCACCGCGTCGTCGATCACCACGCCGATCGCCAAAATCAGGCCCAGCATCGTAATGTTGTTGAGCGTAAAGCCCATATACGACATGAAGGCGAAAGTCGGCACCATCGACATCGGGATGGCCAACGTCGCGATAATCGTGGTGCGCCAATCGCGAATGAACAGCAGGATCGTCAGACTCACCAGCACCGCCGCCAACAACAAGTGGAATTTCACTTCGTCGATGGAGGTCTCGATGAACCGCGATTGATCGCGAATAACCTCGGTGCGAATGTCGGGCGGGACCGAACGCATGACTCGAGCCAATCGATCCTTGACGGCGCGTACCACTTCGACCGTGTTGGTTCCCGACTGTTTCTGCACGATGAGACTGACGGCGTTGTCGCCGTCGAGTCGGCTGAGGCCTCGCGCTTCCTCGGTCGAGTCCTCGACGCGTCCGACGTCGCGCAAACGGACCGGATAGCCGGCTCGATCCGCGATGATCAGATTAGGGAATTCGGCGATCGTCGCCACTCGCCCCATCGTCCGCAGCACCAACTCCTGGGGGCCTTGATCGACTCGACCTCCGGGTAATTCGAGGTTCTGACGAACCAGCGCCAAACGCACGTCCTCGGCCGACAGTTCGTAGGCCAAGAGCCGATCGGTGTCGAGATAGACGTTGATCGCACGCTGCCGGCCTCCCACCAGGATCACGGCCCCAACGCCAGCGACCGTCTCCAATTCCTCCTTGATGCGTTTCTTGGCGATCTCGGTCACCTCGCGGAAGTTTCTTCTTCCGGAGACAGCGATGGTCATGACGGGAGCGCTATCGAGATCGAACTTGTCGATGAGCGGCGCATCGGTCCCGACAGGCAAGCGACTAAGGATGGTCGATACTTTGTCGCGCACCTCTTGCGCCGCGACATCGCCATCCTTGTACAACTGAAATTCGATGACGATCTGTGAGAAACCCTCTTTGGTCGAGGACCGCAGTTCCTCGACCCCCGCGATCGTGTTGACCGCCTCCTCGATTACTTTGGTGACGGCAGTCTCCATCTCTTCGACGCCCGCGCCTTTGAGCGTGGTGGTGACCACGACCATGGGCAGGTCGACGTTGGGAAACAAGTCGACTCCCAGGCGAGCATACGAAGCCATTCCCATCACGACGGGCGCGCTGATCATCATCAGCGTGAAGATCGGGCGGCGAATGCAGAGTTCCCAGAGATTCATGGGGCGGCCTCCTTCACCGTGACCTTACGGCCATCCGAAAGTTGTCCCTGACCGCTCGTCGCCACCTCGTCGCCAACCTCGACGCCCGACAGCACTTCGATCCAGCCATCGGTCTTGCCGCCGAGTTCCACGATCGCCTCTTCGGCCACGCCGTTGCGCAAGCGGAAGACTTTGTTCACGCCCGCGAATCGCACGACTGACTCCAAAGGTAGAGCCATCGCTTCGGCCGATTCGCTCGTGATCACCTCCGCCTTGGCGAATCCTCCCGCTTTGAGGCGGCGATCGGCATTGGGGGCAATCGCTTCGAACTCAAACGTTCGATTCTGAGGATCGATGGTGGGGCTGACGCGGGCGACGATTGCGGGAAAAAGCGTGCCTTTCCAAGCATCCACCTGGATCTCCACTTTCTGACCCACTTGGATCTGGGACGAATACCGCTCAGGGACGCGGGCTCGCATCTTCAGCACGCGGTCAAGCACCAGTTTGATGACGGGCGTCGAAGGGAACGCTCGCACCATTTCCCCCGTCGAAACAAATCGCTGAGCGACCACGTAGTCAAATGGTTCGTCGCCAAACTCGGGACCCACCTTAAAGGTCGGCGCCATCACCTTGGTTTCCGCTAGTCGCTGACGAGCGACATCGAGCACCGCGAGGCGATGACGCACGGCCGCCAGCGTCGATTGAGCGTCAAGGCGATTCTGACGGAGGTTGGCCTCGGCGACCTTCAGTTCCATCTCGGTCTGCTCGTAGACCTCCTGCGTCGCCACGTTCTTGGAAACCAGCGTTCGTTGTCGCTCGAATCGCTTTTGCGAATTGTCGAGCACCAGTTGAGCGCGGAGAACGCTCGGCAGGGTTTCAATGTTGAATTCGTCGCCGGGGAGAGCTTGGAGTCCCAGTTTGGCGAGTTCCAACTCGAGACCTCGCTGCGCTTCGTCCACGGCGAGTTGGAGATCCGTGGGGTCAAGTTCGAGCAAGACGCTCTCGGGCTTTACGCGATCCCCCACTTCGCAGTCGATTTTGATGACGCGCCCCTCGACCTTGGGCGTAATGGTGATCTCCTCGAAGCCATACAGTGTGCCGACGGCAAGGACCGTACGGCGCACCGGGCGAGCAACGACTCGAGCGGTTGTGACCGGAATCGCTGGCGCGTCGGAAGCAGCGGTCGAGTCGTTCGTGGGGGTGGTCGGCGGCTTCGACGAACAGCCATTGGCCAGCCAACAAATGCCGGCAAGCAAGATCATTGGTCCGATCCGCGGCAAACTGCTCCAATGGAAAAACTCGCGTCTACCCTGGTGAGCGTGCCATGCGTGTTGTGGACTTATTGGGGCCGAATTCATGGTTCGGTGGACTCCGGTTTGACAAGCAGTCCATGCAGGACGATGTCGAGAATCGCGGTGCACTGACGATCGGGCGATTGCCGATGGCCCGCGAAGAAATTAGTAAACATGGTTCCATACAACAGATCCGACAGTACGTCCGTGATCTGACGTACGGGCACCTTACGGATTACTCGTTCACGAATTAACTGTCGAAACAGGTCCTGCCATGGACCGACATTCGCATTGCGATGAATGAAATAGGTGGGCGTTTGGCGGCTGCGAAAATGGGCCCGCTCTTGAATGAACAGTTCGACAACCTCGGGATGCTGCGCGAAGAACGCGAGATAGGCCTTGATGCCCGCTCGCACGCGTCCCAGTCCCGTGTCGGCTCGATCCGCCGCTTGATCCACATGCTCCTTCAATCGCCGCATCCCATGGTCGACGGCCGCTAGGAACAACTCTTCCTTGCGCGGAAAGTAGCGATAGATCGTGCCCTTGCCGATTCCGAGGCGGTCGGCCAGCACCTGAATGTCGGTGCTCGCGTATCCCGTCTCGGCAAACATGCGAGTCGCAATGTCCAGGATTTCCGCGCGTCGGCGAGCGGGCAACTCCAGATTCTTGGGACGTCCTGGAGACCGAGAAACGACCTTGGTGGTGCGTCGAGCCATGACCCTACATGGGGGATGTGCGCCGATTCGTTCGCGCTGAACCGACTCACGTGACCAAACTCATTATTTAACGGACTCGTCCGTCCGAAAATTATGGTTGGCCCGCGCGGGGGCGTCAATGAGTTCCGAGATTTCGTCGGCTGCCGCAAACTCGTTCGAGTACAATGCCGCCACGATGAGGATTCAGGCGGCTGGGAGAGACGACGTGATTGAAGCGCGAGACATGGTGGGATTGCTGCGGCAACTAGTCGACGAATGTGAAGGAGGGATCTGGGATGCGGTTCGCTCGCGAATCGCCTCCAATCACTCCCGGTTCTCGCAACTCGCCGACTGGGTGGTGGGCGAGTATTCAGACCCGGCCAAGCGGCGTTGGTATGACCCGCTTCATATTGCGCATTCTACGCATTTTGCCTTAGATCTGATTGAGTCGGGCGAGGCGGACAGTTTGGTTCTGCCCGCGATCCTGCTGCATGACATGGGGTATTTCGCGATCCGGGACAAGGATGCGTGGAATCGGCCTGAAGTGCGAGTGACTCACATGCAAGAAGGGGCGGCGTTGGCCGCCGAGGTGTTGGCTGGCCAAGGGTTTACGCCCACGGAGTTGGGGCGAGTGGTGGGGATGGTGGCGACTCATGATAATCCGTATCTCGGTTATCCCCTGGCGGGGGCGGAGCGTCTGGCGCTACGCGATTGTGATCGAGTGTGGGTGATGCATTTGGTTTCGTTCTATAAGGATTGGTCGAGCAAAAAGGGAGATGATCCGAACCGCAAGGCCAATAGGCTGTTGGCGTTGCGGCGAGTGCACTTCTATGGCGAAGAGGCACTCAATGAGCGGCAGGAATGGGGAATCGATGAGGCGGTTTGGGAGGAGGGTCGGGGGCGAGTGGAGCGGCCGGCACTGGTGGCGACCCGGAATCGGGTGGCCCGTCTGTTTGAGCGTCGGCGAACAGAATTGGAAGATACGCGGCTTTGGCGAGATGGGGAGTCGTTTCTGGCCTATGCGCGTCAAGTCATGGCGACGGAGTGACTTAGGGGGATTAGCGATGAGATCGTTGATTCCCTGTGAATTTGCCGAGCAAGCTCAATTTGCCCTTTCCGTAGAGTCGATTTCCGATAAGATTAGCAGGCTGTATACAAGGATTGGGCAGTAATTTGCCTACAACAGGGCCGGTTCGCCGGCTTTTGTCGTTGCTGGACTGCTTAAATCCGCCACGTTTCCTCGAACCGCTAGTGCTTAGGTGTGTCAATGGACCTCGCCAAACTGCGCAACATCGGAATTTCCGCCCACATCGACTCGGGCAAGACGACCCTGAGCGAGCGAATCCTGTTTTACTCGGGCCGCATCCACAAGATGGAAGAGGTCAAGGGTGGCGGTGACGGCGCGACCATGGACTTCATGGAACTCGAGAAGGAACGTGGTATTACGATCACCAGCGCCGCGACCAGCGTGGACTGGGATGGCTACGACATCAACTTGATCGATACTCCGGGCCACGTCGACTTTACGGTCGAAGTGGAACGCAGTCTCCGCGTGCTGGATGGCGCCGTGTTGGTGCTGTGCGCGGTCGGTGGCGTGCAGTCGCAGTCGATGACGGTCGACCGCCAGATGAAGCGTTATCACGTGCCGCGCTTGGCATTCATCAATAAGCTGGACCGTATCGGCGCGAATCCGAAGCGGGTTTGCCAGGAACTGCGAGACAAGTTGGGCGCGGATGCGATCCCGATGCAGATGCCGATTGGCGTGGGCGAGAAGCTGGAAGGGATCATCGACCTGATCACCATGAAGGCCGCTTACTTTGACGGTCGCGATGGCGAGCGGGTCCGCCTGGAACCGATCCCCGCCGACCTGCAAGCCGAAGCCGCACAGGCTCGTCACCAGATGCTCGAACAGCTGGCCATGTACAGCGATGCGCTGATGGAAAAGCTGTTGGGCGAAGAGGAAATCTCGGAAGAGATGATTCACGACGTGCTGCGTCAAGCGGTTCTGCACCGCGACGCGACGCCGGTCTTCATGGGCTCGGCCTACAAGAACAAGGGTGTGCAGTTGTTGCTGGACGCTGTGGTTCGTTATCTCCCGTCGCCGCTGGACCGCAACATCAGCGCGAAGAAGTGGGATGACCCGACCCAGACGTTCAAGCTGGAACCTGACCCGAAGAAGGAATTCATCGGGATGGCGTTCAAGATCGTGGACGACCCGTTCGGTCAGTTGACGTTCATGCGCATTTACCAGGGGACGATTCGCAAGGGCGAAGCGTACGTCAATCAGCGTACGACTCGCACCGAACGTTTCAGCCGCATCGTGAAGATGCACGCCGACAAGCGCGAGGAAATCGACTTCGCCGAAGCGGGCGACATCGTCGCGATCATGGGTATTGATGCGGCGAGCGGTGATACCTACGCTCAGACTCAGAAGTACGGCACGCTGGAGAGCATGTTCATTCCGGAGCCGGTGATCAAGGTGGCGGTGACGCCGTCGAGCCGAGCCGATTCGGACAAGATGGCCAAGGCGTTGCAACGCTTCCGCAAGGAAGATCCGACCTTCCGCGTCTTCAACGACGAAGAGACGGCCGAGATTCTGATCGCGGGCATGGGCGAGTTGCATTTGGAAATTTATGTCGAACGTATTCGCCGTGAATACAAGGTGGAACTCGAAGTCGGTGCGCCGAAGGTCAGCTACCGCGAAGCTCCCACGAAGATCGCCGAGTTCGACTACAAGCACAAGAAGCAGACGGGTGGTTCGGGTCAGTACGCCCATATCAAGGGACGCATTGAACCTCTGCCGGAAGACGCCCCCGAGGCTTTCGTGTTTGAAGAAGAAATCGTCGGTGGACGCATTCCCAAGAACTTCATCCCGTCGATCGAGAAGGGGTTGCGGGAGTCGATCATCAAGGGACCAGTTGCCGAATATCCTGTGGTGCAGACCAAGGTCGTGGTGATCGACGGTTCGTACCACGAAGTCGACAGCTCGGACCGCGCGTTCCAAACTTGCGCCCGCGACTGCTTCCGGATCATGTTCCCCGAAACGAAGCCGGCGCTGCTCGAGCCAGTGATGAAGCTGGAAATCGAGTTGCCCGAGAACTTCCAAGGAACCGTGGTGGGTGACTTGATTTCGCGACGCGGTATGATCGTGAACACCGACATGCGAGACGGTATCACCAACATCATTGCGGAAGTGCCGCTGGCCGAAACCTTCGGTTATGCGACCGACTTGCGCAGCATGACGCAAGGGCAAGGCACCTTCACGATGGAGTTGTCCTGCTACCGTAAGGTGCCCGCCGTGATCCAAGAAGAGATCGTGGCCGAAAAGAAGAAGCAGCAGTTGGTGGGCTCGAAGTAGTCGCCACCGAGACTTTCTCATCCAGGGATTCTTTCTGAGTAACTCGAGACCCGTTCGCCATGCGAACGGGTCTCTTTTTTTGTACCTAACGCTTTGGCAAATCAAGAACCCAAGTACGACGGACTTCCAGTCCGTCGATTCTCATTCGGTCCTCCCGGGTTTGTTGTGAGTCGCTGTCCGGGAGATGCTAGGTGCGGCTGTCGCCGCAGGATTTTCAGAGGCATAACTCCGGTGTCCAAAAGGTGCGGAAAGAACAAGAGCCTCTGGCGGCATTGAACCACCAGAGGCAGGATGCACCGTTTGGCGCACCTTCGACCGGAATATCCCTTGTCAGGTTGCGTCCCCGCAGAGCCGGAGTCCGTTTCTCCCGACACCACTAAGGTACCGACCGGCGGCGACGCAGGTAATAAACATTTGGACACCTGAGTGATGCCTGGGAAAATCCCGCGGCGATAGCCGCGCCGACCAACATTTGGGCAACAAACCACACGAAACCCGGAAGAACCCCTCATTCGTGTCATTCGCGCGATTCGTGGTCCACCATCCTCCGTGTCCCTGCTTGCCGGGAACCTTGCCCAAGACGCACAATGAGCGGTTTACTCAAGGCGTGCCACTTGTCGCTACGCGCGACAGAGACGAGAGGAGAGCGGTATGGATCGGCGAACATTCGCGAAACGGGCGGCGGCTTCCGCAATCGCCATGGCTGGTGGGGCATTGGTCACGAGTAAGCCGGCGAATGCGCAACTGCCTCGTGCCGCGGCGACTTCCGATTTCAAGGTATCACGAGGACGCATTCGTCAGTCGGTCATGGGCTGGTGCTTCTCGCCCATGAAAGCCGCGACACTGGCCAAGCATTGCCGCGACATCGGCATCGTGGCGATCGAGGGGATTCCTCGCGACGCCTATAAGGCCTGCAAGGAACTGGGGTTGGAGATATCGCTGGTGAGCAGCCATGGGTTCGCCGAGGGGCCGTGCAATCCCAAGTTTCGCGAGGTTACTCACAACAAGCTGATCGAAGCGATTGACGTCGCGGCCGATGTGGGCTGCAAGCGAGTGATCACTTTCACGGGGATGCGTTTTGAGGGGATGGACGAGCAGCAGGCTGCTCAGGACTGTATCGAGGCGTGGAAGAAAGTGTTGCCTCATGCCGAGCGGAAGGGGATCACTTTGTGTTTGGAACATTTGAACTCGCGGGATAGCTCGCACCCGATGAAGGGACATCCCGGTTACTTTGGCGACGACGTTGACTTCTGCGTCGATCTGATCAAGCGAGTTGGCTCGCCGAATCTACGCCTCCTGTTCGACATCTATCACGTCTCGATCATGAACGGGGACTTGATTCGTCGTATCCGTCAGTACAAGGAGTACATTGGGCACTACCACACGGCCGGCAATCCTGGACGTTGTGAGCTCGACGAAAATCAGGAAATCAATTACCCGGCCGTGATGCGAGCGATTCTGGAGACTGGCTACGACGGATACGTGGCGCAGGAGTTCATTCCAACGTGGGATGACCACGTTGCCGCTCTCCGACACGCGGCACAAGTCTGTGATGTCTAAACGGAAAGAGGATCACCATGCGCGAATTCAAATCGCCTGGGAAGTCGTACGCGGCGATGCATGCGATTGGGCTTGTGATGACGCTAGTTGTCGCAGACGCGGCAGCGGCTGAGCCACCGCGAGAACCGCCTCGTGATCGCTGGGTTTATTTGCAGACGAATTTGCAGGTCGCGAACAACTTGCCGGGAATCGAGCAAATGCTCGCGCGAGCATCTCGGGCGGGCTACAACGGCGTGGTGCTGGCGGACTATAAGCTGAACATTCTGGATCGAGTTCCGGAGCACTACTTCAAGAATGCCGCAAAGTTCCGCGAGATCTGTCGTGAGACTCGCATGGAGATAATTCCCGCGGTTGCTGGCTTCGGTTATAGCTCGGGAATCCTGGCGCACGATCCAAACTTGGCCGAGGCATTGCCTGTCCGTGAAGCGCCGCTGGTTGTGAACTCCGGACGTGGCATCAGCACGACGCGAGAAACGAACCTGGCGCCTGGCGAATTCGAGCAACGACGCGGCCATGTGTTCAGCGGCTGGAATCTCCAAGACGAACCAGGGATGGGGACGTTTGCGGACGAGTCGATCCGACACGGCGGCGAGTCCTCGTTGCGCATCGAAAACCCGCCCGGCGTGCGCGGGAATCGTCGAGTGAACAAGTTGGTGACGGTCCGCCCTTGGGCTCAATATCACGCGTCGGTTTGGGTGCGGACGGAAGGGTTTGAGTCGGCGGGCGAAACTCGCATGTTCGCCATGGGGATGAATGGTCGAGTGCTTGCTCATTCCAACTTGGGTGTCAAACGCGATCAGGAATGGACGCAGCATCACGTCATTTTCAACTCGCTGGAGAACTCGCAGGTACGCTTCTATCTCGGGGCGTGGGATTGTGGGGCGGGACGAGCGTGGTTGGATGATTGCCGATTAGTCGAGTGCCCGTTCGTCAATCTTGTCCGTCGCAACTCCTGCCCTCTCGTGGTGCGCGACGAGACAAAAACAACGGTGTACGCAGAGGGACGCGACTACGCAAAGCTCCAGGATACGCGGCTGGGAGTGACTCCATGGCCAGGCGAGTTCGACGTTTTCCACGAGCCGCCGACGCTGGAGATCTTGCCAGGTTCGCGAATCGCGGACGGTCAGAAGCTGCTTGTCGACTACTATCATGCCGTGACGATCTACGACCAGCAGGTCCCATGCTCGCTGAGCGATCCCAAGGTGTTTGAGATCGTCGAGGATCAAGTCACTCGCGTGGCTCGGTTATTCGAACCGAAGACGTACTTCTTGAGTCACGACGAGATTCGCGTGGCAAACTGGAGTCAAGCCGACCAAGCGTCGGGGAAGACGGCGGGGCAGCAATTGGCGAGTAATGTTCGTCGTTGCAGTGAGATTGTGCGCAAGGTGACGCCCGGTGCTCGACTGTGTGTCTGGAGCGACATGTTCGACCCGCACCATAATGCGGTGTCGAACTATTATCTTGTGAATGGCGACCTCCGCGGCTCTTGGGAAGGGCTTCCGGAGAACGTGACGATCGTGAATTGGAATTCGGGGCACGCGAACGAGAGTCTGGCGTTCTTCGCCAACCGGTCCCATCCGCAGATCCTGGCCGGGTATTATGACGGGCCTCCGGAACGCATCCGCGATTGGATGGCTACTGCTGGTCGTCATGGCGGGCCGATGGGCGTCATGTACACGACTTGGAAGTCGAACTACTCGCAGTTGGAGAAGTTCGCAGAAGCGGCCTGGGGTGGGAGCGCGGAATTGGCCCGGTAAGCGCAAAAGGGAAGCGACCTACGAGAATGGACACGAAGATGGGTGCATCAAGTTTGGCGGACCCGCGTGCAGCGTGGCTGCATCCGCGAGATCTGTTGTTGCGAGCGATCGAGCGGATTTATCGGCTGCGGATGACGACGACATCGGGGGGGAATCTCTCGATCCGCGAACCGCAAGGAGATATTTGGATCACGCCCGCGCGAGTCGACAAGGGATCGCTGCGACGCGAGGACATCGTGCGAGTGACCAAGGATGGTCGCACCGAAGGTCCTCATCCGCCTTCGTCGGAGTTTCCCTTTCATAAAGCCATCTACGAGGCGCGTCCTGATCTGGGCGCGATCGTTCATGCTCATCCGGTGGCGCTGGTCGCTTGCAGCATTAGTCGCCAAGTGCCTGACACTCGGCTGTTCCATCAAGCGCATCATGTGTGCGGCGAGGTGGGATTCGCGCCGTACGCTTTGCCGGGCAGTGCTCAACTCGCTCGCAATATCGCCGACACGTTCGCCCAAGGATACGACTGTGTGGTCTTGGAGAACCATGGCGTCGTCGTGGGCGGCGTGGAACTCGGGCAAGCATTTCAGCGTTTCGAAACGCTGGAATTTACCGCCAAAACGATCATTAAAGCCTCGCATCTGGGGAGCGTACGCTATCTCGATGATTCGCGACTTGAATTGTCGCGTCGTCCCGTGCCGCGGCTCCCTGAGTTTCCGCACTCCAAGCCTACGACCGCGGAACTCGAACTTCGCCGTCAGTTGCGCGATTTTGTGCGGCGAGGTTATCAGCAGCGGCTGTTCATCAGTTCGGAAGGAACCTTTTCCGCTCGCGTGGACGCCGACAGTTTTCTCATTACTCCGTATCGCACGGATCGTCCGACGCTTGATGTCGACGACTTTGTGCTCGTACGCGGCGGCGCCGCCGAGGCGGGGAAGCAGGCGAGTCGCGCGGCTCGCATCCATCAAGAAGTGTATGCTCGTCATGCCGATGTGGCAGCCATCGTCAATGCGTATCCGGTCAATGCGACGGCTTTCAGCGTAACGGGCGCGCCGCTCGACACTCACACAATTCCCGAGAGCTACATCTTGTTGCGCGACGTGTTGCGTATTCCTTTCGGCGATCAGTTTCAGGACGGCAAGTTGATCGCTGGTCAACTCTCGACTCGCCAACCCATTGCCTTGTTGGACAACGATAGCGCGATGGTCTGTGGAACAAGCGTGCTGGATGCGTTCGATCGACTCGAAGTGTTGGAGGCGACCGCCGAGGCGATCATCAATGCGCGAGCTTTGGGCGAGATCGCGCCGATGCCCGAGTCGGTGATTACCGAGTTACGAACAGCATTCAAACTCCCATGAACGGCATCGAAGCTTTTCTTGAAGTCTTGGCAGGCGCCGGCGTGCGGCACATGTTTGGCAATCCGGGCACGACGGAATTGCCGCTCAACGACGCCATCGGTCGTGACGCTCGTTTTCAGTACATTCTCGGATTGCACGAGATTCCGGTAGTGGCGATGGCGGACGGTTTCGCCATGGCTTCAGGTCAGGTGGCCGTGTGCAATCTGCACACGGCGTGCGGCCTGGGGAACTCGCTTGGCATGCTTTACAACGCGTGGTGCGAGGGAACTCCTTTGGTCGTGACGGCGGGCCAGCAAGATCGTCGTCTGCGTTTCGGCGAGCCGGTGCTGGAAGGGGATTTGGTCAGTGTTGCTCGCCCTTGGACGAAGTGGTCCGCGGAAATCCAACGAGCCGAGGATTTCCCCACGGCTGCTCGGCGTGCCATACAGTTAGCGCTGACTCCGCCAACCGGCCCCGTCTTCTTATCGTTGCCGCTGGATGCGCAGCTTGAGTTGCTCGCGCAGCCCGATGTTTCGCCGCCTTGTGTCATCGATCGGCGAATGCGGCCTGCTGTTGAGCCGTTGCGGCGAGCCGCCGAGGTGCTGGCCGCTGCTCGTCGACCCGTGATTCTGGCAGGTTCGCGCGTGACCGAGTCGGGCGCGTGGCGCGAGTTGGCCAGGCTGGCCGAGCAGTGTGGTGCGCCGGTATTTGCCGAGAATACGACGGCGCACGGACGATTGCCGATGGCGGCCGACCATCCGCTGTACGCGGGGATTCTGCCGTATTGGTCGCCAGAGGTACGCGAGCGATTGCAAGAGTTCGACGTCGCCTTCGCCGTCGGGTTGAATCTGCTGAGGCTCTACATCCATCAACCACCCGAACGACCATTGCCCGAGCATCTGCGTTTGGTGCAGTTGGACTGCGATGCCTGGCAGATCGGTAAGAACTTCCCGGTGGAAGTGGGGATTGTGGGTGATCCTCGCGAGGGAATGGCCGAGTTGATTGAACTGTTGGTTCAACGCCAGACGGCGGAAGAGCGAGCGGCCGTGTCGGGGCGACGAGCGATTTGGGAGGCAAAGACTGGCGAATCACGTCAAGCGCTAGTGCGCGAGATCGAGACGCAGCCGAAAACGGCGGGGTATCTACGACCACTTGAACTGATGAACGCGCTAGCTCGCGTGTTGCCCGCCAACGCCGCCGTGATTGAGGAATCGATCACCACTCACCACAACGTATTAGAACGACTCGGAGTGCTCCGCGACCCAACGGGACACTTTGCTCATCGAGGTTGGGCATTGGGATGGGGCTTGGGTTGCGCGATGGGAGTGAAGCTCGCTTGGCCTGATCGTCCCGTCGTGGCCTTGTTGGGAGATGGCGCCTCGATGTATGGCATTCAGGGGCTATGGACAGCTGCTCGCTATCGCATTCCCGTGACATTCGTGATCTGCAATAACTCGGAGTACCGCATCCTGAAAGTCTGTGGACAAGTGCTTCATATGCCGGAGGTGGCGAGTGGTGCGAGTCCGGGGTTGCGAATCGGCGAACCGTCGGTCGATTTCGTGTCGCTCGCGCGTTCCTTGGGCGTCGAGGCGCATCGAGTCACGGACGCGGACGAGTTGAGTGAACGCGTGCGCGGAAATCTGTTCGGCGCCGCCCCGTTATTGCTGGAAGTTCCCTGCGAGTGAACCGCTCCGCCCCTCATCCCCCTCCCCTTCTCCCCAAGCAAGCTTGGGGAGAAGGGGAGATGTGGTTGACTCGCGTCGACAAATGTCGCTCAATCACCCCACAAAGACAACCGCGACTAGCCAAGCAAGAGATAGTTCGCGCCGATCAGCAGGAGGGCGACGAACACGACGGTGCGGAGGTGACCCTGGGGGACTTTGTCGAGCAGTTTGCGCCCGAAATAGATGGCCAGGAACATCGGCAAGACGGTAATCACTGCCAACTTGACGTCTTGTAATTGCACTAATCCGGCGCCAAACGATAGGGCCACTCGGATCAAGCCAATCACCAGAAACATGACTTGCAAAACGGCGACCACCTGCATCTTGGTCCAGGGACGCGAGTACGAGTACATGACGGCAGGGGGGCCGCCGATGTTGAAGGCGGCGCCGAAAATGCCCGACAACATCCCTAACGGAAATCCCCAAGACTCGGGGATCGACGTCTTGCCTCGCTTGGAAAGTAGCAGATCGTTCAGGGTAAAAACGCAGATCAGCAAACCCAGCGCGCGAATCAAAATCGATTCGTCGACCCATTGGACAATCGCCACTCCGCACGGTGCGCCGACTATCGCTCCGAGAATCAGGCCGCGACCTAATCGCCAATCATATTCATGGCGATAACTCAGGAACGTGAATAGGTTCACGCTCAGTCCCAAGACCGCAGCCAATATCACGGCATCCTGAAAAGGCATCACCAGCGGGAGCAGCGACATCGCCGCTAAACCGAAGCCGAATCCCGTCAACCCCTGCAAAAAAGCCGCGAAGAAGAAGATGACGACGACCAAAATGTACTGCGTTAACTCACTCACCGGCCTGTCCTACTACTTGAACGCCGCCAAGCTCTATTTACTACCTAGTCTTGGTTGCAGTTAACAGCCGGAGTCGCGATTGAACGGCTGCCGACATCGTTGCGGGAGACCGGCGAGCAGCCATCTGATAGAACAATCGAGCGACTCCTGGCTTCCCCTCTAACTCGGCTTTCTCCCCTTGCGCCAAGAGCTCGCGTGCCTCTTCTTCTCGCTGTTGATCCTCGGCCCGCTGTTGGGCGCGGATAGCTCGTAGGCCAGCGGGCGAGTCAGCTTGAGTCGCCGGCGATGACGAGGACAGGGGGAAGCTTCCCGCAGTTCGCGGCGACGGTGAAGATGTGGACTGCGAACTGGCGTTACGGCGAGCGGCAGCTTCCGCGAGAATTGCCTCGTCCATGGCCTTCAAGTCGTGGACCCACACCGATACGCTCGCCTGTGTGCTACTCGATTCGCTGCCAATCGCTCGGTTTCGAAACAACCGACTGGCGCCGGGAAGATGGCTGAGGCCTGGAATTCCGGTCGAGCTAGAACCTGAGGCGGCTCGGTTTACTCCACCCAAAACCATGGAACCACGGTCAGGCGCCACAACAGAAGTTTGCAGGGAAAACTGGTGGAAGGTCGGCAATTGGACCGTCGTTGGCATCTGGCCCGCAGGTTGTTGAGCATAAGCGGTTGCTTGCGGCCGTCCAAGCATTAACGCACCCGCGTGTGCTAGCAGCACAACCGAAATGATGGCCCGACCTCGATTTCGACTCGACATCCAACGTCGCCCTCCGACTCGCCATTATATCGGCTATCATGTGTCCTCGGCACGATTTCGAACGACGATTTCCGAATTCCTGGCGGGACAGGCTCAGCTCCCGTCACCGTAAGGAGCCTTCCGTGAATGTGACAATGACTCGCTGCGCCCACCATTTGTCGACGCTTGCAGACGCTCATTCCGCGGTGGCAGAGGGAGTTGTTTCGCTTCGACAGCAGTTGGAGGGGACGCTGCCTTCATTTGTCATGTTGTTTGCTTCGGCGAGTCACGCTGGAAAGCTGGCTGACGCCGTGCAATCCGTGCGGGATGAACTAGGGACTCGACATGTAATCGGGTGTACGGCCGAGTCGGTTGCGGGTGGAGGACGCGAGATCGAGGGGGAAGATGCCCTTGCCATGTGGGCCATTCACTTGCCGGACGTTCAGGTCGACTCGTTTCGACTGGCGTTCGCACGCACCCCCGAAGGCGGCGTCTTCGAGGGGTGGCCAGACGAGGCGTTGGGGGATTGGCCGAGTGATTCCTGCCTGCTGCTGCTGGGCGATCCGTTCAGTTTTCCGGCCGACTTTCTACTGGAGAGGTTCAATGAAGATCGTCCCGGCGTGAAGGTTGTGGGAGGAATGGCAAGCGGCGCTTCGACGCCGGGCGCGAATCGGCTGATTTTGGGGAGCACGACCTATAGCGAGGGCGCCGTTGCGGTGCTGCTACGCGGCCCTTCGGGTCTGCGGACCGTGGTGTCGCAAGGCTGCCGCCCGATCGGCAAGCCCTTGGTGGTGACCAAGGCGGAACGGAATATCTTGATCGAACTGGGCGGACGACCCGCGCTTGAACAACTTAAGAAAGTCTACGACGAACTGCCGACTCGCGAACAGCAACTGTTCCAGCGTGGACTGCATGTGGGGCGAGTGGTGAGTGAGTATCAAGAATCGTTTACCGCGGGCGACTTCCTGATTCGCAACGTGGTAGGCATCGACCCGCGGAACGGAGCTGTCGCGGTCGGCGATTTTTTCCGACCCGGGCAGACCGTACAGTTTCATCTTCGCGATCAAGAGACGGCTGACGACGACCTGAAGCAACTGCTACGCGACCTATCAAGCGACTCGTCGGTCAAAGCCGCCGGCGCCCTGCTCTTCACATGCAATGGACGAGGCACTCGACTGTTTGCCCAACCCCATCACGACGCTCAGTGCATTCAGCAGGCGTTAGGCGAGATCCCGCTGGCGGGATTTTTCGCCGCGGGTGAGCTGGGGCCCGTGGGACAAGAGAACTTCATGCATGGCTTCACTGCCAGTATCGCGGTATTCACTCGCAAGAGCGATTAGGTTCGTCGCGGAGGGAACTGAGATTTCCGGTGTGAAATTCAGGAGAACGAAAATGTGGCTTCGCGAGGTGCGTGGGCTCGGTCTGATTGCGACTCTTCTTCTGTGTGGGCTCGACCTTGCTGGGCAGATGCTGAGGGCTGATGAGTCGGCGCCGCCGTCGAAGCCCGCAAATCCCCGAGCCGAGGCGGCGGAGGCAATGCGTAAGGCGGTCGAGTTTTATCGGCGCAAAGTCGCAGTCCACGGCGGCTATGTGTATCGCTACAGCGAAGATCTCTCCAAACGCGAAGGAGAAGGCAAAACGGGACTCGACACCGTTTGGGTTCAGCCGCCGGGCACGCCAACCGTGTTGCTGGCCTTGGTCGATGCTTACGAGCGAACTCGTGAGCCCTACCTGCTAGAGGCGGCGAAGGAAGCTGGCGAGTGCTTGCGACGCGGGCAATTGAAAAGCGGCGGTTGGACCGATCGGATTGAGTTTGAAGAGAAAGCTCGAGCTCGCTTCGCTTATCGCGTCGACTCGCAGCACGCCAAACGTCCCTTTAATACGACGACCTTTGACGACGACAAGTCGCAAGCAGCGATCCGCGCCATGATGCGGCTCGACCAGATCCTTGAGTTTCGCGAACCGTCGATTCATGAGTCCGTCGAATACGCGTTGAACGCGGTGCTCAAGGCTCAATTCCCCAACGGCGCCTGGTCGCAGGGATTCAGCGAGTTTCCCGTGGCGTCTGAGTATCCCGTCAAGCGCGCGTCTTATCCCGAATCCTGGCCGCGCGAGTATCCGGGCGGGCCCTATTGGAATTTCTATACCTTCAACGATAACGCGATCGCCGACACGATTGACACTCTGCTCTTGGCGAGTCGCATCTATGGGGATGACAAATATCGAGCGGCAGCCTTGCGAGCGGGAGACTTCATCCTGCTAGCTCAAATGCCCGAGCCACAGCCCGCGTGGGCCCAGCAATACAACTTCGAGATGCATCCCGTTTGGGCTCGTAAATTCGAGCCACCCGCCATCTCGGGCGGCGAGTCGCAAGGGTTGATTCAAACGCTATTGACGATGTACCTCGAATCGGGAGATCGCAAATACTTGAAGCCGATTCCCCGCGCGATCGAGTACTTGCGGAAGTCGGAAATCGAGTCTGGACGTTTGGCAAGATTTTACGAATTGCAGTCGAACCGCCCGCTGTATTTCACTCGCGACTATCAACTGACCTACGACGGTTCAGATACACCGACTCACTACGGATTCAAAGTGTCGCATAAGCTGGATGAGCTCCAGCGAAAGTACAACGAGCTGGAGCGGCTAGATTCCGCCGAACTTGCCAAACGGCGGGAACAGCGTTGGAAGAAAAAGGATGGATCGCCCAGCGATTCGCAAGTGAACTCCCTGATTCGCTCGCTCGATTCCCGCGGCGCTTGGGTGACGGAGGGGCGACTAAGTTATCACGGTAAAGGAGATGACACTCGCCGAATCATCGAATCAACCGTCTTCTGTCGAAACCTGGATTCGCTCAGTCGCTATCTGGCAAAGTAGCCGCATTCCACTGTACGACGGACTTCCAGTCCGTCGCTCTCGTCCACAAAGCCCCTCCTTCCGCGCACGAAAAAAGGCCGATCGCAAGGAGCGACCGGCCTCAATCATTTTTCGCAAACCGATAGTTCAAGTGAACTACTGCGGCTTTTCTTCCTTCTTCTCTTCTGGCTTCGGAGCATCCGGCGGAGGAGCCGCTTGTTCCTTGGCCGGTTCCTTCTTCTCTTCCTTCGGCGCGGGCGGCGGGGGAGGCACGGCAGCCTTCACTTCCGCCTTGACCGTTTCGGTCAACTCGGCCTTCAGCTTCGCGGTCTGTTCCTTGACCTGAGCTCCGATCAGCTCGGGGAGCTTGCCAATTTCGGCCTTCAGTTGCATTGCCAAGCTGTCGCTGGCTTGCTTCAGGCGAGCGTCATTGACTTCGGCGAGCTTCTTGGCGTCGACGCCATACTGATCAGCCATCCGCTTGAGGGCGGCGCCGAGTTGCTTTTCCAACTCTTGCTTGATCTTCGCCACTTCCCCGTCAACTCGTTGATCCGCATCCTTGCGCATCTTCTTGACTTCGGAATCGGCTTGTTCTTGGAGCTTCTTGGATTCAACCACCAACTGATCTTGAAGCTTCTTCGATTCCGCGGCCAACTGTTCGGCGATCTGCTTCTTGATCGCGGCCAATTCTCGCTCGACCTGTTCGTTCAGCTTTTTCGTTTGAGCATCAAACTGCTCGCCGAAAGTCTTCGATTGAGTCGTGAATTTGTCGCCGAATTCCTTCGATTGAGCGGCGAAGCGGTCGCCGATTTCCTTCGTCTGGGCGGCGAATTTCTCGCCGTATTCCTTGGACTGAGCGGAGAACTTGTCTCCGATTTCCTTGGATTGCGCCGAGAAGCGATCGCCAAGCATTTTCGACTGGGCGGCGAATCGGTCGTTCAGAGCTTTCGACTGGGCGGCAAACTGTTCTTCCAGCTTCTTGGCTTCCGCCTGGAATTGATCCTGCAGCTTGGCCGCCTCACTGCGAACCTGGCTATCGAGCGACGACTGGAGTCGCTGCTCCGCGGCATTCACATCCGCGTTGACCTGAGCCGAGAGCTCAGCGGACAACTCGGAGTGCAACTCCGCTTTCCGTCGTTCCCAAACTCGCCGGAACGGTCCGGCGGCAGCTTGGTCGGCGGCGGCAAGGACTGCGAACAGTCCTGCCAACATCCAAACCGTGATTCGCATCGTTTTCTCCTTTGACTGGTGGGATTTCTGCGGCGGGCAAGTCGCAGGACCCCTCGGGCGGAGGGGCTCGTTGGCGTGAGGTTAAAAGTTACCTAACTAGCATAATTCGCCAGCCTCGATTGTTCAAAGCATCACGCCCAGGACTGTAGCTTATTGCCTGAGAATTGTCGGCAAGAAATGCCATAAGTGCCGACTATGACGGTTATTCCGACATCGACCGGCTGTCTTTCGTCCGGCAGCCCTATGCCGAGAAGAGTTCACGCACCACGTCGCCCTGGTCCAGGATCGCGATGGGGCGACCATCCGGGGTGGTCAGGTGTTTACGAGGATTGATGCCCAGGGAGTTGAGAATGGTGTATGCCACATCCGCCGGACGGACTGGCATGTCGGTCACTTGAGCGCCGTCACGATCGGTTGCGCCAAGCACTCGACCAGGGATGACGCCCGCGCCGGCGAAGAGCATGGATGCCGCGGGTCCCCAGTGGTCGCGACCTGCATCCTTGTTGATCTTCGGCGTCCGACCAAACTCACCCATGGCGACAACGAGTGTGTCCTCTAGCAAGCCATGTGTTTGCATGTCGTCGATAAACGCCGAGAAGCCCTGATCGAACTCAGGAAGCTTTTTGTCCAGGCTGGGGAAAATCTTGGAGTGATGGTCCCAGCCGCCGTAATTCACGGTGATGAAGCGGACGCCGCCTTGGACGAGTCGTCGGGCGAGCAAGCAACTTTGACCGAAGGTGGTACGCCCGTACTTATCGCGAAGATCCGCGGATTCGCGTTCAATCGCAAACGCGTCTCGCGCTTCACTCGACAACACCATCTCCCCCGCCCTTCGTTGAAACTCGTCGTAAGCGCGAATCTGATCGTTCCCATCCACTCGGCTGGCCAGTTGATCGACGGCGGCTAGCAGCGACTGACGGCGACGGGACCGTGTTTCGGGCAGCGGTTCGGATTGCGACAGATCGCGCACTCGGTAGTTGGCCTGATTGGGATCACCGGCCTTGAACGATTCATACCGCCCGCCGAGATAGGCGCTCTTGCCTAATTCCCAGGTGAAAGAAGGATTGTGAGGAACCGCGACATAGGGTGGGACTTTTCCCGAGAATCCCAGCTCATGAGCGGCGACAGCGCCGATGGCGGGGAAATCGCCGAAGGGAGTGCCGAAGCGTCCCGAGAGAACCCAGTTCGTCGCTGTTTCGTGGTGATCGTTGTTATGGGCGCCGCTCCGAACCAAACAGACTTTGTCGAGCGTCTTGGCCATGCGTGGCAGCAATTCACCAATCGAGACTCCAGGCAGGCATGTGGAGATCGACGAGTAGGGACCTCGCACGTCGCTGGGCGAATCGGGCTTGAGATCGAAGCTGTCGTGATGCGACAGACCACCGCCAAGAAAGACCAAGACTACTGAACGCGCGCGAGCTTTGCGCAGAGCATCATGAGTTGTCGACGGAATCACTTCTCCGCCTGACGCTTTTTGATGTTCCGCGCGCAGCACGTGAGCCAAAGTCAGGCCCAGTGCCGAAAGTCCTCCCACGCGCAAGAAACTTCGACGCGAACTCGAAGAGGCCGTCGTGACCTCGGGGCGATCTGCATGGAGGCGAATATCGAACATCTGAGGACTTTCTGGCAAGTTTCCGGCGGTTCTATTGATGGAAGAAAGCCGTCGAATCAACGATGGCAGTCAATGATTGCACTCAGCGATTGAACGTGAATTCCTTGCTGTTGAGCAGCGCCCAGACCAGGTCATGGACCGCTTCGTTCCGAGCGTTGGGGGCGTCTCCCGCGGCCGCGATCGACTCCACAATGACTTGCCGTTCCCGATCGCTAGGCCAACGGCTGAATGTGACCAAGAACAATTCGTCGACTAATCGCGCATTGTCGGCGCCAGCAGCGATCAGGCGAGCGACCCGACTTTCGGACCTGGCGAGTTTTTGCGGGATGCCTTCTCCGTTTTGCAGATGGAGCAACTGGGGTAATGTCACCGCGGTGTCTCGCTCGCAGGCGCACGCGGTAACTCGCGCGGACCTGCCAAAGAGTCCCAAGAAGTAGGAATCGGCGCCTGAATCCGGAATCTGAATGGCGCGGCGACCAGGTGGGTAGCTGGGGAAAGTCTCGGGAATGTCGGCGACATGGCAGATCGCATCGAGCAACACTTCGGCGGGTAAGCGTCGCGGATAGTAATGCGAGTAGAACCGATTGTCGTGCACGTTGCTGGGGCGAGTGTCCGACGCAAGTTGATAAGTGCGCGAGTTCAGGATGAGCCGCATCACGTGCCGCAGATCAAAGTCACTCGTCATGAACTCTTGGACCAGTACATTCCAAAGTCGAGGATTGGAAGGCGGATTCGTCGCTCGCAGATCGTCGACCGGCTCAACCAGACCAACTCCCAAAAAATGCTTCCATAGTCGATTGACCATGGCGCCAGCGAACAGCTCGTTCTTGGGATGAGTGATCCAGTTCGCGAGCATTTCGCGAGGGTCTTCCTCGGGGCGGATGGTAATCTCGGCACGATCGAGCGGTCGGGGGGACAGCGGTTTGCCTGTGCGAGGCTGCGTCGCGACCACCGGCTGCCGACGCGACTCGCTGATCTGTCGCTCCAAATCTTCGCGCCGCTTCATGGCGTCTTGCAGCATCTTCTCCGCGTCCTTCGAATCGCCGCCCTTCGTCTTGAGTTCCATGATCTTCGCCGACTGCTCGTCACGCTGTTTCTCGAGATTGAGTGTGTGGCGAGTAGCAACATGAAGCGACGTGGGGCCCTTCTCGATCGCTTGACGCTGCAATGCAACTCGCGAGAAGAACGCGGCGAAGTGGTAGTAGTCGTCCTGCGTGAGACGCTCGTGCGGGTGATTGTGACAACGAGCACAGCCGATTCGCGAGCCTAGGAATGCTTGGGCGACCGAGTCAGCAACCTCGGATTCCACGGCCTCCTTTTCACCGACGGTCACGATGAAATATCCGACCGCGGGATGCTCGGCGGCCGATCCCTTTACCGTCAGTACTTCCCGCGCGATCTCATCCCATCCGCGATGCGCGGACAATTGACGGCGAATCCAAGCATGGAACTCTTGGACTCCTTTGACTCCACGCACATCATGGTCGCGTTCCCGTCGATTCTGAAGCAAATCGGCCAACAGCAGCGACCAGTAGTCATCGAATTCGGGACGCTCCAGCAGGCGGTCGACGAGTTGCTCGCGTTTGTCGACGCTGGTATCCGCCAGGAAGTCACGAACTTCCTCGGGAGTGGGGAGCGTGCCGATGGCATCAAGCATTGCTCGCCGCAAGAACGTGGCATCATCGCAGCGAGGCGAAGGTTCGATCCGAAGTTCCGCCAACTTCTCCAGCACCGGGTGATCAATGGCATTGAGGCGCGAAGCATACAAGTCCGCATTCGCCGGCGTCTCGAACGGAACCGTGATGGCGGCAATCACCACCTCGCCCTGAAAAGCTGCTCGCACCACCGACTCGCCTTGCCGAACCGCTCGCACAACTCCCTCCGCGGACACCCCCGCGTGACCTGAATCTTGCGCCTCGAAGCGAACGAGCCAGGTGACGTCGCGAGTCGAACCATCGCTGTAGGTGGCCTCGACCACGAGCGGTTGTTGTCCCTCGGGCCGCAGGACAACTCGCGCCGGAGTGATCTGCAAGCGAACCAGCGTGGGTTCGTCTACGCGAGGCCCGGGAGCCCCCACTCGAATCCAGCGGAGCAGCGTTTGGTACGCCTGCGAGCCTATTTCAAAGCGTTGGCCGCCGCCGTGCGGCAGATCGCCATTCGCTTTGCGCAGCAGCAAACTGTGCTCGGGAGCTGCGAAATTCAAGCGACGCCCCCGCGACTCGCGAGCCACCCAATCGTAGTCCCACTCGGGGGCGAAGCCGCGGAGCGATAAACGAAATCCATTCTGGCCAGCCAGCTTGCCGTGACAGCCGCCGCTATTGCAGCCATACCGAGTGAGTATGGGTTCGATATCGTGCAAGAACGACGGTGCTGGTGGAGTTGGCGCATCGGCCCACGCATGAGTCTCGCTCGGCAGAATCGAAGATGCGACGCCCAAGCCAAGGCAAGGAACGATGAGCCAGCCGAGCACTTGGAGGAGTGATCGCCGCGGTAGAAAAGTTAGTTCGAGCGACACTTTCGTCTCCATGCTGCCTCGGCAACCTTCCCCGTCACGGGGACTCGCCCTCCCGGAATCGCCAGCCAAACTCAGCGATAGTTTACGAGCCCTGAGACCCTACAGAATACGCTCCCACTGACCAACTTGCCACACTGTAGACACGCACACCTTTCCAGCGTCACAATGGACGGAAACTCCCACCCTTTACTCTCAGAAAAACAAGCAATGCTCCGCCCTCCATACCCTCGCCGATCTCTCTTTTCGATTCTCGTCCTCTGCCTAACGACCGTCATCGCCATTGAGGGCTCTCCGGACAGGGGGCGTCTCTTGGGCGACGAGAACTGGCCCGGTTGGCGAGGGCCTCGCGGGGATGGCTCAAGTCAAGAGGCGGAAACGCCGGTCCAGTGGAACGGCGTTACTGGCGAGAACATCGCCTGGAAAACACCGATTCCAGGCACTGGACATTCGTCCCCCATCATTTGGCAGGATCGAGTGTTCATCGTGAGTTGTCTGGACGAGAACCAAGAACGAGTCCTGTTCTGTTTCGATCGACGCGATGGGAAGGAGTTGTGGCGCCGCGCCGTGGTCACGGCGCCGCTCGAGAAGAAACATGGGCTGAATAGCTTCGCATCCGGGACGCCGGTCACCGATGGCAAGCTTGTGTATGTGACGTTCCTCGAGGCCGATTTCGGTAGCAAGACCGAGCGAACTCCGGGGAATATGGTGGTCGCGGCCTACAGTTTCGAGGGCGAACAGCGCTGGCTGGTCAAGCCTGGCCGATTTGCGAGCGTGCATGGATACTGCAGCTCACCCATCTTGTTCGAGAACCTGCTGATCGTGAACGGCGACCACGATGGCGACTCGTACCTCGTAGCGCTCGATTCCCAGACCGGGGAGACTCGTTGGAAGACGCCCCGCGAGCATAAAACTCGAAGCTATGTCACGCCGATCATTCGCGAGATTGATGGACGTACGCAAATGATTCTCTCGGGCAGCAAGAGCGTCGTCAGTTACGATCCGCGAACGGGTGAAAAACACTGGTGGATGGATGGGCCAACGGAACAATTCGTGGCGTCCATGGTCTACGACGGCAAATACGTCTTTCTGACAGCAGGCTTTCCCGACTATCACATCCTGGCGATTCGACCCGACGGCAAAGGGAACGTCACCGATTCGCACGTTGTGTGGCGCACCACGAAGCAATGTTCGTACGTTCCCTCGCCTGTCATTGCGGGCAGTCACTTCCTGGTCGTCTCCGATCCGGGAATCGCCAGTTGCTTTGACGCTGCGTCCGGGGAACGCTACTGGATGGAGCGTCTCGGCAAGCACTACAGTGCGTCGTTGATTACCGCTCGTGGCTTGGTTTACTTCCTGGCGGACGATGGAGTGATGAAGGTGGTAAAGCCAGGTCCCAAGCTCGACGTTGTCGCCGAAAACCCGTTGGGGGAATACTGCTACGCGTCGCCTGCTGTCAGCCAGGGGCAGCTATTCCTGCGAGGCGAACGCCATCTGTGGTGTATTGGCAAGAAATAGCCCGTCGACGTGCGTGACCACGAATTTGTGCTCGGAGTTGATGGGACCACGAATCGCACGAATCGCACGAATGGGTGGACGTGGTGTCGGGCGTGGTGTCGGGCGTGGCTTGCGACCGACTGTGGCTGTCCGAGAGACGGGACGATCCGAGAGTTGGAGCACCCCTTCCACGGTCTCCTCTTTCTGTTCCTACTCCTCCTTCCTAATTCGTGTGATTCGCGCGATTCGTGGTTCACCCTCTTCCGTGCCTCCCGTCGGCGTACGTGACCACGAATTCGTGCTCGGAGTTGATGGGACCATGAATCGCACGAATGGGTGGACGTGGTGTCGGGCGTGGCTTGCGACCGACTGCGGCTCTCCGAGAGTGGGACGATCCGAGGGTAGGAGAACCCTCTTACTCTTCCGACTCTCCTTCCTGATTCGTGTGATTCGCTTCGTGGTTCACCCTTTTCCGTGTCTCCCGACGACGTGCGTGACTGCGAATTCGTGCTCGGAGTTGATGGGACCACGAATCGCACGAATCGCACGAATGGGTGGACGTGGTGTCGGGCGTGGCTTGCGACCGACTGCGGCTGTCCGAGAGTGGGACGATCCGAGGGGATGAGAGCTCCTTCCACGGTATCCTCTTACTCTTCCGACGTCTCCTTCCTGATTCGTGTGATTCGCGCGATTCGTGGTTCACCCTTTTCCGTGTCTCCCGACGACGTGCGTGACCGCGAATTCGTGCTCGGAGTTGATGGGACCACGAATCGCACGAATCGCACGAATGGGTGGACGTGGTGTCGGGCGTGGCTTGCGACCGACTGCGGCTGTCCGAGAGTGGGACGATCCGAGGGTAGGAGAACCCCTTCCACGGTATCCTCTTACTCTTCCGACGTCTCCTTCCTGATTCGTGTGATTCGCGCGATTCGTGGTTCACCCTTTTCCGTGTCTCCCGACGCCGTGCGTGACCACGAATTCGTGCTCGGAGTTGATGGGACCACGAATCGCACGAATCGCACGAATGGGTGGACGTGGTGTCGGGGGACCGACTGCGGCTGTCCGATACGGAGGGGATGGTTTCCACGGTATCCTCTTACTCTTCCGACGTCTCCTTCCTGATTCGTGTGATTCGCGCGATTCGTGGTTCACCCTTTTCCGTGTTCCCGACGGTGCGTGACTGGTCGTTCGACCTTGACGGCGATCGGTCGGTAGCGAATCGCACGAATGGGTGGACATCGGGCGCGCAGGAAGTGCGGGAATGTCCTTTTTTCCGTTCTGGGAGTTGAGGCATGAAGAATTTGTGCCGAAGTTTCCGACCGGTTGGTGTCGGGCGTCGATTGTCCGCGATCGCGGTATCCTCTTACTCTTCCGACGTCTTTTGGCGGTTGGATTCGACGTGCGTGACGATCCGAGGGTAGGAGAACCCCTTCCACGGTATCCTCTTACTCTTCCGACATCTCCTTCCTGATTCGTGTGATTCGCGCGATTCGTGGTTCACCCTTTTCCGTGTCTCCCGACGACGTGCGTGACCGCGAATTCGTGCTCGGAGTTGATGGGACCACGAATCGCACGAATCGCACGAATGGGTGGACGTGGTGTCGGGCGTGGCTTGCGACCGACTGCGGCTGTCCGAGAGTGGGACGATCCGAGGGTAGGAGAACCCCTTCCACGGTATCCTCTTACTCTTCCGACGTCTCCTTCCTGATTCGTGTGATTCGCGCGATTCGTGGTTCACCCTTTTCCGTGCCTCGCAGCTGCCAAGGTGAACCACAGGGGCTCGAGATAGCAGTAAATCGTGGTTCAGGTGATTTGGGGGAAATAGGTGGTTTCAGGGATCTGAATTTGGTTGGTCGTTCGACCTTGACGGCGATCGGTCGGTAGCGGTAGTGTTCGCGATCCGCGCAGGAAGTGCGGGAATGCTCCTTTTTTTGTTCTGGGAGTTGAGGCATGAAGCCGAAGTTTCCGACCGGTTGGCGTCGATTGGCGCGGCGCGAGTTTTTGGCGGTTGGATTGACCACGCTCTCGGGTTGTGCGGGGTCGTTGATTCGCGGACAGAACCCCGAGGTGGATGAGTTAACGGGGAGCGTCGAGGTCGAGGAAGAGCGGCGGCCCGACACCATTGGCGACATCACGTCGCCCTGGGGCACTCGCGGGATGAAGGTGGAGGCGATCGCGTTGGTGACGGGGCTGGCGGGAACGGGAAGCGACCCGTCTCCTGGGCCTCAGCGCCAGCTGCTACTCGATGAAATGCAAGGGCGCAACATCGAGTCTCCCAATCAGTTACTCGCCTCTCCAACGACTTCTTTAGTCCTGGTGCGAGCGATTCTTCCACCGTGCGTCAAGAAAGAGGATCGAGTCGACGTTCAAGTTCAGATTCCATCTCGTTCGGAGACGACCAGTCTGCGAGGCGGGTGGTTGTTACAGTGCCGCATGCGCGAGATGGAGGCCTTGGGTGGTCAGATTCGCCAAGGGCAGATCAATGCGCTGTCCGAGGGGCATCTCTTGGTGGAAGCGGCTTTCCAGAATAAGTCTTCCAAGTTGCTCGAAACGCGGGCCATTATCCCAGGCGGCGCGATTTCGCACTTGAATCGGACCATGGGGTTGTCGGTTCGCGAGGAGAACCACTCGATCCAAACGGCCACGTTAGTTGCGACGGCCATTAATAACCGTTTCCACATGACTGACGCTGTCGGCGGGAAATCGGTGGTGGCGACGGCGAAACGAGACAGTTTCATTGAGTTGCAATTGCATCCTCGCTACGAGCATAATCTCGGACGATACATTCGAGTCATTCAGAACATCGTCATGCGCGAGACGCCGCGTGAGCGTTTGGCTCGGTTAGAGATCTTGCGACGCAAGTTGCACGAACCTGCATCGACGGAGCGTGCAGCCTGGCAACTGGAGGCGATTGGCAAGGAGGCGATCCCTGTCTTGACGACGGGGCTTGAATCGACCGACAAGGAAGTGCGATTCAATGCCGCCGAAGCGCTGGCGTATCTCAATGTCCCCGAGGCGGCTCGACCGCTGGGCGAGGCGGCCAAGGATTCCTCGGCTTTCCGCTGGGCGGCGTTGACGGCGTTGGGAGGCATGGGGCCGGACGCGTTCGATGTACTGTCGGACCTGCTGCATGTTCCCAGCGTGGAGACTCGATATGGAGCGTTTCGCGCGTTGAGCCAACGGCGACAGGTGAGTCCGCTGGTTCGCGGCGTGGTGCTGGGGGACGAAGAGTTTTCGTTCCATGTGGTGCAGTCGCTGGCCGAGCCCGTGGTGCATTTCTCGCGTTCGCGCCGTCCCGAGTTGGTCTTGTTTGGGGCGGATCAACGGCTGAAGCCACCCTCCTATTTGTTCGTCAATAAACGAATTCTGATCAAGGGCACGGACGATGGGCGGCTGAAGATTGTGCGGTTCGAGCCTGGTCAGGAGAATCGCGAGGAGATCTGTTCGACAGAGCTTGCGCAACTCATTCCGATCGCCGTGCGGATGGGAGCTTCGTACCTCGATCTGTTGGCGGCGTTCCGCACGGCCAAGCAAGAAGGTTATCTCGATTCTCGCGTCATGATTGAAGCCTTGCCGCGGCCCGGTCGGATGCATCAACGCCCGGAGGACGAGTCGGCGGATGCCTCTGAGGGGGAAGGCGATTCAGCCGCTGACGAAGCACCCGCGGAAGCTTCACGCGACTCGGTCGATTCGCTCACCAAACCCGACATCTTTGCTCGGGATCGCAAGAGCGTTCAGGACATCGACTTCAACAAAGACGAATCGAACGCCTGGGATCGATTCCTGTCGCGTTGGTTCGGGATTACGACCGAGTGACGTAAATGCTCAAGGCACTCGAACTCTGCGGATTCAAGAGTTTCGCCGACAGGACTCGGTTTGAGTTTCCCGAGGGGATCACGGTCGTCGTGGGCCCCAATGGTTCGGGAAAATCGAACGTCGTCGACGCGATCAAGTGGGTATTGGGCGAGCAGAGCGCGAAGAGTTTGCGCGGCCAGGACATGGCCGACGTGATTTTCAAGGGCTCGGGGTCGGGTGGTCGCAAGCCGGCGAACGCGGCGGAAGCGACGATCATTTTCGACAATTCCGATCATCGTCTGCCGATCGACGCGCCCGAAGTCCATGTGACTCGGCGAGTCTACCGGGGCGGCGAAGGCGAGTATTTGATCAATCGGCAACCGTGCCGCCTGCGCGACATCAAGGACTTGTTTCGCGGCACGGGGGTCGGAGTCGATGCGTACAGCTTGATCGAACAAGGCAAAGTCGATCGCTTGCTGCAGGCCTCTCCCAAGGATCGCCGCGCGATGTTCGAGGAAGCGGCGGGCATCAGCCGCTTCAAAGCCAAGAAAGTCGAGGCTCAACGCCGTCTGGAACGCGTCGAGCAAAATCTGCTGCGACTCTCGGACATCGTCGAAGAGGTCGACAATCGTCTGCGCAGCGTGCGAGCTCAGGCCGCGAAAGCCAAGCGATATCGAGAGTACAGCGACCGTCTGCAAGAGTTGCGCACTCAAGTTGGCATGTCGGACTGGCACAAACTGTCCGAACAACTCGCGGAACTTGAGCGGCACCTTCGCTCACTGCGAGATGAATCAGAGCAATTGACCGCGCATGTCGAGCTCGTCGAAGCTCGCCAGCTCGCGGCCGAAACCGAACTCGCCCTCTCCTCGGAATCGCATCGCGAAGTGGAGACGCGAGTCTCCCGCGTGCGCGAACGGATGGTGTCCCTGGAGGCGGCTTGCGAACAACAGCGGGGACGCTGTCGCGAATTATCGACCGAGGAATCGCGGCAGCAGGAGCAGATTTTCCAATACTGTCGGCAAACCGCCGAGTTGCAGCGGCGACGCGGCGAGTCCTTGCAGCAGTGGCGGGAATCGGAGCGAGAGCGCGAGGAACATGCTCGCGGGGTGCGTGAACGCGAGTCCCGGCTAACCGCGTTAAATCTCGAGGTCGAACAGCGTCGCGACTTGTTGGAATCGTTGCGAGGCGAGCAAGTCGCGCAATTGCGCCAAGCGGCGACGCTCAGTAACGAATCGAGCGGGTATCGCTCTCAGTTGGCCGTACTGGCCGAGACCGCTCAACGCTGCCGACAGCGGCTCGAAGAACTCGATGCGATGATCGCCGAGCAATCGGAAGAGCTGGCTCGAGCCAAGGCGATTGAATTGGAGTTGGAGCAGACAGCGGGCGATTGCCTGAGGCTGTTGGAAGCCGCGCAGCGCGAGGTAGCCGAAAACCGCCGCGTGCAAGCTCGACGCCAACAAGAAATCGCGGAGATGTCCGGCGTGCTGACGGGAGTCCGCGAGCGGATCGCGATGCTGGAGGACTGGGAAGCTCGTCGGGATGGCGTCGGGTCTGGAGTCAAGGAGGTCCTGGCGTTCGCTCGCCAGAGTCCTCAAGGGGCGTTCGCGGAAGTACGAGGATTGGTCGCTGACTTTGTCCAAGCGGGCGTGGAGTTGGCGCCGTTGGTCGACGTGGCGCTGGGCGATTTCGCTCAGTATGTGCTGGTCGAAGGCCCGCGACTTTTGGAGCAAGTGACGCTTGGCGCCTTTCGCCCCTCGGCCCGAGTCGGTTTCGTGCGACTCGATGGACGTCGCGATCCCCGCCGTGATGAACTGAATTCGCCGCAGTTGGAGTTGCAACGAGGGGTGATTGGTCGAGCGGATCGACTGATCGAGACTCCGCCCGAGGTGGCGCCGATCCTGCATCGAGTGCTGGGGGATACGTGGTTCGTCGACGATTTGTCGACCGCCTTATCGTTGCAGGAAGGGCCAGGAGCGGGCCGTCGCTTTGTGACTCGCGCCGGACAGATTCTCGAATCGGATGGAGCGATCGTGGCTGGCCCGCGGCAAGCCGCCGTGGGGTTGATCTCGCGTCGCAGTGAACTCCGGGACTTGCGACAGCGAGCCGTGGTGCTGGAGACGCAGATCTCGGGTGGGCAACGAGAAGTCCTGCGCTTGCAAGAGAACATCGACTTGCAAGATGTGCGAGTGCGAACGCTGGCCGAACAGCATCAAAAGCTCTCGACTCAACTTACCGAACAGCACGTGAAGACTCGTACGCTGGCCGAGCAGCGGCAGCAACGACAGGAATTGCGCGAATCGACTCGCGTGGAAGCTCAGACCGCCGAGCGGCAGCACGATACGGTGGCCGTTCAGTTGGAAACGGCGGCCGCGGCTTTGGTCGCCGTGGAAGCGATGCTCGCCGGCTTGGAAGTGAAAATCAAAGAGGCCGAGGCCGCGGCTGCTCGTTCCGAAGTTGAACGTCAGGATACGTTGCGCGATGTGAGCGTGGCTCAAGTCGAGCTAGCCCGGATCGAGCAACGTCGTGAATCGTTGCGAGGGCAGTTGGAGCAAGTCGAGCGAGACGAGCAACAGCGTTTGCGATCACTTGCCGATGCTCGTCAGCAACTCGAATCGGTGATGGATCGTCGCACGCAGTCAGAGAGGCAAGTCCTGCGGGCCACGGGCGAACTGGCGGAATTGTTCTTGCAGAAAGAGATTTTGACGCGGGAAATTCGCGAGGCAGTGGCGCAGCGCGAGGCGTTGGCCGGCGAACGAGCTCGCCTGGCCGAAGAGATTCACGACGCTCGCCGCCGCCTGCGGTCGCGCGCCGAAGAGGCTCATCAGAAGGAGCTATCGCATCACGCGTTGGTGCATGAGCGTCAAACCCTGGTGGCTCGCCTGCGAGACGACTACGGCATCGAGCTGAGTGCGCCGGATGCGGCACCCACCGCCGAGGAATTGCAGCAACGCGAGGCGATCGAGGAAGAGATCGCAACTCTGAGGAAGAAGATCCAGAGCATCGGCGCGGTCAATCTGGAAGCTCTCGCGGAACTCGACGAATTGGAGTCGCGATTCGGCGGCCTTTCCGGTCAGTATCACGACTTGAAACAAGCGAAGGAATCGCTCGAGAAGATCATTCAGAAGATCAACGCCGACAGTCGCCGCTTGTTCCTGGAAACACTCGAGAAGATCCGCACGAATTTTCAGACGTTGTACCGACGAGCGTTTGGCGGTGGGCGAGCGGATATTGTTTTGGAGGAGGGCGCCGACGTGCTGGAGGGCGGCGTCGACATCGTGGCGACTCCGCCAGGCAAGCCTTCGTTCAGCAATTCGCTGTTGAGCGGCGGCGAGAAGGCGTTGACGGCGGTGGCTTTGTTGTTGGCCATTTTTCAGTTCCGCCCGAGCCCCTTTTGCGTGTTGGACGAAGTGGACGCCCCCTTCGATGAAGCGAACATTGGGCGGTTCATTGAAGTGCTGAAGGACTTCTTGAGCTTCACGAAGTTCGTGATCGTGACTCATTCGAAAAAGACCATGACCTCGGCGAACACGCTGTATGGCGTGACGATGCAGGAATCGGGCGTATCGAAGCGAGTTTCGGTGAAGTTCGAGGATGTCAGCGACGACGGCGAGATTCGACGCGAAGCGGTGGAGCGAGAATCACGGAGCGAGGCGGCCTAGGGCGGCGAAGCCGTTGGCGCGTTGGACGCGAATTCAGCGGTGAGAAAACCGTCGTTGTAGTTCGTTCGATAGGATCAAATGCTCGGACCGCTACGATTGCCGTGACCGGAAGGTTCGTCGCGGCCGTTCAATCTTTCTAAAGTCCTACCCCCCGTCGAATCGAAATAATCTTTCGGATGGTCATCGCTGAGCCGCGGCGGAGACTGTCTGACAGGGGGGAAGCTTGCCGGGGACTTTACATCGTCCCTTGTAAAACAGGTGCGTCTGCCCAGCCGCGCCGGTTTTTCTGCACGTTTCTTCCCGACACCCGGTGCGAAACTAGCACTTGCGCCAGGACGGTAGCAGGAATGCGGATTGGAACGCGTGAGACCGACACGCCCAATTCGACGATTTTTGCCAATCTCCGGACTGGTAGGTGCCGATGACGTACCTGAGGCCGTGACTCAGAAGGAACTGATCTCGGCCCAAGAAGCGAAAAACAAGTCCCGACCCAGAACTTGCCCAAGGCCGGCCCGCACCCAAGCCGGAACGATGGACCGACAACCGGCCCCAAGCAAGTAGGGACTGTCCGCTTGACGCGATGCCCTCGCTGCAAGCCCAGCAAACTCAATGAGTGAGTAAACGGAGAGTCTGCGATGAAGGTCTTCACCACTGGACAGGTCGCGAAGATCTGTAAAGTAGCCCCGCGAACGGTGAGCAAGTGGTTTGATTCGGGACGCCTTAAGGGCTACCGCATTCCAGGTTCACAAGATCGCCGGATTCCGCGGGAGTACTTGATCCGGTTCCTGAAGGAACACGGGATGCCGTTGGGCGACCTGGAAGATGAGGCCATGGCCAAAGTGCTGATCGTGGCACAAGACCAGGTGCTCATCGAAAACCTGAAGCGCGAATTGCCCCTCGAACGATCGTTCAAGGTTGCAGTAGCAGCCAGCGGATTTGAAGCCGGCATCCAAGCCGAGAGCTTCCATCCTGACTGCATCATCTGCGACTTCTCGATCGGCAAGGTCGAGTCGCTTCAGATTTGCCAGAACCTGCGGAAGAACCCGGACTTTGCCGAAACGATTCTCATCGCCCTGTTGCCGGATGACGGCAGCCCGATGAGCTTCGATCGGTCGAGCATCAATGAAACGTTCAAGAAGCCTTTCGACGCCAAATTGTTGGCCGAACGACTTCGAACCCTGATTGGAGCGAAGAAGGAACTGGTCTAGTTTCTCTTCGATGAGTTCTCGCCTGATACACCCGTCGCGGTAGACCCCCGCGCCGGTTACATATACCCTGTGAAGGGGAAGTCGATTCAATCGACCTTTGAAGGACTTCGGAGCGACGGCTCCGAAGTCCTTTTCTTTTTTTTAGGGCCGCTTAGGCCAGCAGAGTCGAGATTGGCTTGGCCGTGTCCACAAAGTGAATGGGACGACCATCGTTACGCATGAAGGTGGTTTGAGGATCAATGCCCGCCAAGTGCAAGATGGTCGCGGCAATCTCTTCGGGAGTCACGGGAGAATCGAGCACTTCCGCTCCCTGACGATCCGTGGCTCCCAGCACTTGGCCGCCGCGGATGCCAGCGCCGGCGAAGGCCACGCTGCACGCGTTCGGCCAATGGTCGCGGCCGACGTCTTTGTTGATCTTGGGAGTACGACCGAACTCGGTGAGGTAAACCACCAAGGTTTCATCGAGCATCCCGCGCTCTTCCAGGTCCGCGACCAGAGCGGCGAAAGCCATGTCGAACAAGGGCACTCGCGATTTAAGCTGCGAGAAGATATCGCTGTGATGGTCCCAACTGTCTCGGCCTACGGTGACGTAGCGCACGCCGGCTTCGACCAAGCGTCGAGCGGTCAGGCAGAGGCTTGCCATGTCATCACGCAACTTGCCGACCAAACCATAGCGTTCCTTCAAAGCGGCCGGTTCGCGTGACAAGTCAAAGGCATCGGCTCCCTGTCCACTCGTCACCAGATCGATGGCTCGCTGATCAAAGGCGTCCCAAGTTCCCCGATCTAGCTCTCTTCGCTGACCCGACAACTCGCCGCGCAGCACCAGTCGGTCTTGCAGACGCTCAAGTTCCTTGGCGCCAGCCGTTTGCAACGCGTCCTTTTGAAACCCCTTGAACGGACCCGAGGTGGCCGGGAGCCAGCCATGTCCCAAGAATCGCGAGGTAAAGTCATTGCCGGGAATGCTGAAGAATGGGGGGAGTGGTCCCTGGGAACCGAGCTCATGTCCCACCAGGCAGCCAAGCTGAGGATTGCCCGAGGGGCCGGTGCCCGCCGTCGGCGCGGGGCGACGACCTTCGACGACATACATCGAGCCGCGCTCGTGTGCGCCTTCGGCATGCTTGAGCGAACGAACCACCGCGATTTTGTCGAGTATTCCGGCGGTACGCGGCATGAATTCGTTGATTTGCACGCCAGGCAGTTTGGTGGAGATCGGCAAGAACTCGCCGCGCACATCGGACGTCGCATCCGGCTTGGGATCGAACGTCTCGTGATGCGAAACTCCCCCTTGCAGCCAAAGCAAGATGATCGACTTGGCTTTGCCGGCGCGCCGAGTCGCTGCTTCCGTGCGCAGGGTTTCGCTGAGCGACAAGCCTAAGGAGCCGATCGCTCCCGCTTTCAAAAAGCTGCGTCGATGCAAGGCCGGCAGATTCCGGTAACTGGGGCAACCTGAATGGTGACGCATGGTTTTTTCATCTCGAAAAACGCAGCCTGTACGACGTACCCGGCAGTTTTATTCGGCCATCGTTTCCGGGTCCGGTTCCTTGAGGAAGAAACTGGCGATGAAATTGATCAGGTAAACCGTGAACGCAACTCCGGCCGCGGCGTAAGCAACTTTCGTAGGGGCGCTGGCGTCGCCTGGCATGAGAGTCGCCAGCCACTGAGTTACGGCGGCGAACGAGGTGCCAATCAAGCGGCCGCCGATATTCGCCGCGAAACTCTCGCCGGTGCCACGCAAGTGCACAGGGTAGACGTGGGGCAAGTAGTTGCCCCAAAAGCTGAACTGGGCGACCGTCAGGAAGCCCGCGATGATCATTCCGTACTGCAAGTAGGAAAAACTGGTCACCGCGGCCCAGCCAAAGACGATGGGCATGACGAACAGACCCGGAATCAAGAAGATTCTCAGGAGCGTACGGCGGCTGGCAATGTAGAGAATCAAGAAAGCAAGAGCTCCACGACCAAGAAGGCCGCCGATTTCCTGCATTTTGGTCGCATCGGCCGCGCGAGCTTGTTCGATGGGACCGGCGATGGAGCGAGTCTTACCGGCAATCGCGGCCGTTATTTCTTTCTCTGACTTCCCCTCGCTTGTCAGCTTCTTCCGCATTCCCTCCTGCGCCTTTTCGGGAAAGTCTTTTTCGAGCGCCGCGGCGACTTGTTGTTTCACTTCGGGCAAGCCGGGCACAATCTGCGGCATCTGCTGAATGGCGCCGAAAGCAGCGGCAAAGCTGCATGTGAACATCAACGTCGTGACCCAAGTCGTGCGACGTAAAGCCGGTGAGAACAATTCGCCAATCGAGGGACGACGCAAAGTTCCCGTCTCTCGCTTCTTTTGCCAGGAAGGCGACTCCGGCAAGAAAGGTCGAATGACGATCAACGGGATGGCGGGGATCAAGCCCGACATCAACGTGTATCGCCACGGGGCATGGACGTCTTTGATCTCCCCCAAGAATGACAGGAAACCGGGCAAGTCCACCGCGGGCAACTGCAAGGCTGGCAGATACGCGCCAAAAAGCAAAGGAGCCGGCTTGTTAACCGCCCACGCGATCGCCGCTCCGTTGGCGAACGCGACGAGCAAACCGCCGATCGAGGAGAATGCCTGGGTGAATCCGAGCACTCCTTCTCGCTGCTGGGGATCGTCGAACAATTCGGCCAACCAAGCGACCGCCGCCACGAACTCGACGCAAACACCAATGAACACCAGACAGCGGAAGAACAGCAGCATGGTGAGATTGGTCGAGAAACCTGCCGCAAAAGCGGAGAAGGCGTACAGCAGAATGCTCCACGTCAACACTCGACGACGTCCCAGGCGATCGGTGAGGTAACCGCCCAAGAGGCCGAATACGCCGCCCGCGACCGCGGGAACGTAGAAGAGCAGCGAAAACCAGCGAGTGAATTCGGGAGTGCCGGGGCGAATTCCGCCCAACTCCATGAGCGCGGGACGGATGATCAGCGGCAACATCAGCAGTTCGTAAATGTCGAACGCAAAGCCGATCGCGGCGATCGTGCAAATGAGCCACTGCACGCCGGTCAACGGTTTTCGCACTCGCCCAAGGGAAGACGGTTCACTCATGGCTTACTCGAAGATTCGCTGGTGGGAATGTGCACGCTTCGGTATCGATGACGCGCAGCACATCAGGGTAGGCTTGGGACAAACTGGAATTCTGATCCATGCGACCGACCGACCGCAAGTCGTCGCCGAGAAAAAACAAGGGGGTACACTCATCGACACTGATCGACCTAACTGGTGGCTAACGCCTGCGCCAATAGCTCGAGCAACCGATCGACTTCGGCTTGAGTCTCCGCGTCCAGAGACCAGGAGTAGGGGTGGCGGCGCAAGTCGGTCGCAAACAGGCCGCGTTGATGCAGCACGTATTTTTCGACGGCGAGAAAACCATCGAGTCCGGCTTGAAGCTGGAGAGCGACGAGCGCGCAAATGGGGAAATAGACGCGATACGCGGTCGCATCGTCGTTCCGCTGCAACGCTTTCCATAGCGCCACGATGCCATCCAGGAATTCCATCCCCGGCATTGTGCCAGCGATCCCGCGGCGGAAGCTGTCGATCAACAGAATTCCGCCCGATCCTTCGTAGATGCGAGCTTTGCCGCCGGTCACGTCGCGAAGTTTTGAAAGGTTGGGTCCGATGGGCGAGGCCTCGGGCTTGAACAAAATCTTCTCGGGCCCAAAGCGGTCGACCAGGCGAGCATGAACGTCCATGGGAATCGCCTTGCCCACATACCCAGAGGCGTCCTGGACGATCACGGGTAACGAAACCTGTTCCGCCAGAGTGCGGTAATACTGAAAGACCTCTTCGTCGGGGAGGGCGCAGGAGATCGGAGGAATCGCCATGACCGCATGGCATCCGGCTCGTTCGGCCTCCCGAGCATACTCGACTGCTTGTCGAGTGCTCTCGGCGCCGACGCCGGCGACGACCACGCCGCGCCCGGCGTTGATTCGCCCGAGGGCGCGGGTCAATTCGAGTCTTTCGGAGGCGGTGAGCCGCAGAATCTCGGAAACCATGCCCGAGCAGTAACCCTGGGCGCCGACCTGAAAAGCCCAATCGATCTGCCTCTCAAGGCTCGTGTAATCGATGTCGTCGTTCGCTAGGAATGGCGTATGGGCGATCGGCAGCACACCGGCGATTTCAACGTTCATAGTACGGGTCTCATTGAGGTTCGTTGTTATTCCAGAGTCGGTCCAGGGTGTTGCGGATCGCGTTTTCGGCGGCGCCCTTCATCAGGTCTTGTTTGTTGGCCTTTTGGAGAGCTTCCGCCAACCCCACGTGGTCTTTCCATTCCGCGATGCCAAACTGGCGAATGTCGACATAGGAGTCGCGGAAAGTCAGGCCAGTTTTCGCCAAGAAATGATGACCATCGTCCGCTCGTACGATGTGAAAGCTCATCGAGCCATACAAGGCTGCGGCGCCACAGACGAAACCCAATACGAAATTCCTCATCGCGGCTTACCTCTTTGGTATCTTCAGGACTTCCTTGCCAAACCCTCGCGGTCGTCACATTGACGCCATTCGGACGGCTTTCGTCAAGACGACCCTGCTTAGTCCCTGCGATCGCTACAACCGGTCCGCGACTCGGGGAGAAAACGAGAAAACCCCGTGGATTCACTGGAGGAATCATTGCGACCGCCTGACGTTCGCGACACACTTCAAGGAGTGCAAATTTCGCGGATTCTCCGACTTTCAAGGGTTATAGCCATGAGCAGTCCCAAGCGACAGGTAGCAAAAGCGGCGCAGCTCGCCGGAGGTATCGCGCTGGCTCTCGCGGCAAGTCTCTGGCAGACAACCGCCTATGCTCAGGGGCCAGCTCTGGTCGGTCCCACTCAGGCCTATGTCCCCGTGGCCCAGCCGGTTTACTATTCCAGCACGGTCCAGGCCCTGTACCCACCCGTGACCATTTGGAATTGGTGGCGTCCTCGGCCGGTGGTTGGCTACTACGGAACGACCGCGGTCGCTGTTCCCACAGCTGCCGCTCCCGTTACCGCGTATTACGCTCCAACCGTGACGGCGGCCCCAGTCGTCAGTGCACCGGCGGTCGTCAACCCGCCCGTTTCCGCCTACTATTCGCCGCCCGCGGCAGTTGCTCCAACAACCGCGTACTATCCCCCCGCGACGACAAATGCGCCGGTTTCGGTCTATTATCCGAGTACGGCGGTGGCGGCGCCAGTCGTTGCAGCCCCTGCTATGGCGGGTCCTACGGTCGTCTATCGGCCCATCGTTACTCCGCCGCAAACGTACCTCTACTCGCGAGGTCCGCTCGGTTTCCCGCGACTCGACCCGGTTCCCACGGCGCCGCTGGTGCCGGTCGTGATTCCGTAAGTTGGGATGACAAGGGCCCTACGCGGAGGCTCAGGCAAGCCCAGGGGACCAGCGAGGCACTAGCCGACCAGGCCACGGACGGTTATAGATGAGGAACTGTGTCGGCGATCGCCCCGGATTTGGGGCTCGAGCCGCGATGTGCTCGTCGTGAACTCCGGCACGTGGGCGATTGACTCGCCGATTCAACGATTCGAGTTCCGGGCTTGATCGAGATCCTCATGTCTGCCCCGCCTATTTTTTTGCCCGTCATCCAAGACGATCCCTCGGGATCATCACGGCTGGCGGCCTTGCCTGTTCCCACCGATTCAACGGTGGCGCGGCGTCACTTGCCAATGACGCTCGCGGAAGCTCGTGAACGAGGTTGGAACGAGTTGGACGTCGTCATCATCACGGGCGACGCCTATATCGACCATCCCAGTTTCGCCATGGCGATTTTGGGACGCGTGCTGGAGGCGGGGGGATTCCGCGTCGGCATTGTGAGTCAGCCGGAATGGAAGAGCTGTGAGGACTGGCGGCGATTCGGCCGACCACGGCTCTTCTTCGGCATCAGTGCCGGCAACATGGACTCGATGATCAATCACTACACGGCGAATCGCAAGGTGAGGAACAGCGACGCCTACTCGCCAGGCGGCCGGATCGGGCTGCGTCCTGATCGAGCCACGTTGGCCTACTGCCAACGAGCTCGTGAAGCGTATCCGGGCGTCCCCGTGATCGCGGGTGGAGTCGAAGCGTCGCTGCGCCGGTTGGCTCATTATGACTACTGGAGCGACAAGGTTCGTCGCTCGATCCTGCTCGACAGTAAAGCCGACTTGGTGGTGTACGGCATGGGCGAGTCCTCCATTCTGGAGATTGCCCGTCGACTCGACGCCGGTCAGACCGTACGCGACCTCCGCGATATGCGAGGCGTCGCCTACGCGCTGGGCGCGTCGGAGAAACCGCCAGCCGACGCGCTGGAGATTCCCAGTTTCGAGCAGGTTGCGAGTGACAAGCGAGCGTTCGCGGACGCCACGCGGATGATCCACAACGAGACCAATCCCTATAACGCGAAGCGGATTGTGCAGTGGCACGATCGGCAAGCGGTTGTTGCGAATGCGCCGCCGTTTCCGATCACTCAAGCGGCCATGGATCGAATCTACGGTCTCCCTTACACACGCAAGGCTCATCCGACGTATCGCGAGCCGATCCCGGCATTCGACATGATCAAAGACTCGGTCACGATCATGCGCGGTTGCTTCGGCGGCTGTACGTTCTGTTCGATTACCACTCACCAAGGGCGAATCATTCAGTCTCGCAGCAAGGACTCGGTGATCGGCGAGATCCGCCGAATGGCGGACGATCCGACATTCAAGGGGACGGTCAGTGACATTGGCGGCCCGACGGCCAATATGTATCAGATGACGTGCACTCGGCCCGAGGTCGAGGCCGTTTGTCGGCGTCAATCTTGCGTGCATCCCACCATCTGCAAGCTGCTGGGGACCGACCACGGACCACTCGTCGACCTCATGCGCGAAGCGCGGCAGGTTCCGGGCGTGAAGAAGGTGTTGGTCGCCAGCGGTATCCGCATGGATCTCGCTCGCCGCTCGCCCGAATACATGCGAGAACTGGTCAAGCACCATGTGGGAGGGCACCTGAAGGTCGCCCCGGAACACACCGACCCGTCGGTGTTATCGCTCATGCGAAAGCCGAGCGGGGATGATTTTGAGAAGTTCGCCGAGGTCTTCCAGCGGGAGTCGACGAAAGCAGGTCGCAAGCAGTTCCTGGTGCCGTACTTTATTGCGAGCCATCCAGGGAGCGACCTGAATGCGATGATCGACTTGGCGGTTTTTCTGAAGCGAAATGGATACAAGCCGGATCAAGTGCAAGACTTCATCCCGGCCCCGTTCGATGTGGCGACCGCCATGTACTACACGGGGATCGATCCGTTCACTCGCAAGCCTGTCCATATCGCGAAGCAACTTCGCGACCGCAAGATGCAGCGGGCGCTGATGCAGTTCTTCAAGCCCGAGAATTACTTTGAAGTGCGTCAAGCCTTGCTGCAGGCCGGCCGTCAGGATCTGATTGGCTCGGGTTGTGATTGCTTGATCCCCGCTCAGGCGCCGCGCGAAGCGATCGAGAAACGCCGCGAAGATGCCAATCGGCGTTTCCAGGGCGACTACGTGCATCAGCCGGGCGGCTCGGCGAATCGTGCGGGAAATCGCGACAATAATCGCGACAACAATCGCGGCCGCGAGAATCGCCCCCAAGTCGGTGGTGGTCGATCAAACGGCGCTGAACGCGGCGGCAATGTACGCGGCGGTAATGAGCTTAACGCCAGCGAACGCGGCAAGCGTGAGTCACGGCATGCGCCGGGCCCTGGATATCGTCCCGGTCGACGTTCCACTCGCAAAAAGAAACGGTAGTCGCGACATGGCCGCCGCCGATCCTTCGCTGGAGCCAATTCCCAGTCGATTCGTCGTTGGGATGGATTTGGGCACGACCAATTCGGCGGTCGCTTACGTCGACACGCTCGAAAAACCGTGGCAGGTGCGAGTCTTGCCAGTACCGCAGTTGGTGGCCGCCGGGCAAGTGGAACCGCGTGAGACTCTTCCCTCCTTCCACTATCAGCCCGCGGCCGCGGAGGTCGCTGGCGGTGGACTTCGCCTGCCTTGGCGGCGGGAATCTCCCACGTTTGCCGTCGGAATGTACGCTCGCGACCAGGGATCGCTCGTTTCGGGCCGGATGATTGCGTCCGCCAAATCGTGGCTGTGTCACGGAGGCGTGGACCGGCGAGCATCGATCTTGCCCTGGCACGCTGCTGAAGATATCGAGCGACTATCGCCCGTCGAGGTCAGCGCCAGCTATCTGCGGCACGTGCGCGAAGCCTGGAACTCGCAGCACTCCGATGATCCACTCGAATTTCAAGACTTCGTACTCACTCTGCCTGCGTCGTTCGATGAGGTGGCTCGCGAGTTAACGATCGAAGCGGCGGCCGCGGCCGGGTTGCCTCGAGTGGTGTTGATTGAGGAACCACAGGCCGCCTTCTATGCTTGGCTTGGGCGACATCCTCAAGACTGGCAAAGCTTGGTTGCGCCGGGACAGACGATCTTGGTGTGTGATATCGGCGGCGGCACCTCGGATTTCACGTTGATTCGAGTGCGGAGCGGCGAGGGGAACAAGGTTCAGTTTCATCGCGTGGCCGTGGGGGAACACTTGATTCTCGGCGGCGATAACCTCGACTTGGCTCTCGCGCATCATCTTGAGCGTCGAGTGGCTGGAGGTGAACCGCTGAGTCCGCGGCAGTGGGATGTGTTGGTGCGAGCCTGCCGGCGAGTGAAGGAAGAGCTGTTGGGAAACGAGGAACTCGCCGAGTTCACCGTGAATCTGCCTGGTTCCGGTTCGAAGCTGGTCGGCGGCGGTTTGCGAATTCAGGTGACGCGCGACGAGGTGCGTGAAGTATTGATCGAAGGGTTCTTCCCACGAGTGGAGCTTTCGGCGCGACCCGAGACGCGTCGTTCGGGCTTTCAAGAGTTCGGTCTGCCCTATGCCGCCGACCCCGCAATCACTCGACACCTCGCCTCGTTTCTGACGTCGCATCGTCATGCGGGACAAGGCATGGGAGAAGTGAATGAGCCAAACGCTTCCGCGTCGAGCGTCGATCCTGCTCGACCAGACATCATTCTGTTTAACGGAGGCGTGTTTGAGTCGGCGGCGATCCAGCGTCGTGTGATCGAGTGCCTTGAGAAGTGGTTTCGTACTCCGGCAACTCCGAATTGGACGCCTCAGGTTCTGGCGCATGATCGGCTGGATCTGGAGGTAGCTCGCGGCGCCGCCTACTACGGTATGGTGCGACGTGGCGAGGGCGTCAAGATCACGGCGAATCTCGCTCGCTCTTACTACTTGGGTGTCGCGCCCGAGGGATCTGACGCGGGGCGATCGCGGGCGATTTGCTTGTTGCCTGGCAATGCCGAGCCGGGGCAGGACTTTCACTTGGCGGATCGCCGGTTCGAACTGTTAGTCTCGCAGCCCGTCGAGTTTCCTCTGTACGTGTCGAGCACTCGGTTGGCGGACCGACCGGGAACTCTGTTGGACGTCGACTTGGAACAGATGCGTGCGCTGCCGCCGATTCGTACAGCGCTGCGCACTCGCCGCCGCGCCGATGCGGATGTGGCTTCCGTGGAGTTGCACGCGAAGTTGACGGAAATCGGCACCGTTGATCTGTGGTGCGCCGAAGTTGCGGGAAGTCGGCAGTGGCGATTACAGTTCGACGTTCGCAGCGCGACGGAAACGGACCGCGACGCCCATGCTTCGGCCGCGGAATCCGAAGGGGTGCTCGACGAACAAGTCTGGTCCGATTGTTGTGCGATTCTGGAACAGACCTTTGGGCCTCAGGGAAGTCTTTCGCCCGAGGGACTTATTAAGGCACTTGTCGAGGCCGCGGGAGTGGAGCGTTCGCAGTGGCCGACGTCGCTTCTCCGGCGAATCGCCGAATGTCTCTTGGAAAATGAAGCGGGGCGACAACGCTCGCCGCTCCATGAAGCTCGTTGGTTAAACTTACTGGGATATGGCTTGCGGCCAGGCTACGGGTTGGCGGTTGATGATTGGCGCGTCGCTGAAACTTGGAAGCAGGTGCAAGGGAAGCTGGCGCATGGAGCGGCCGCGGGTCGGACTGAATCGCTCATTCTGTGGCGTCGAGTCGCCGGGGGGCTTTCGGCGGGTCAACAGCGCGCGGTCGCGGAGCCGTTGTTGGTGCCGATTCGCGCTTTGCATCGTCGCCTGACGACGGGCAAGGATCGCAGTGGAGATGTTGCGTTCAGTCCCCACGAAGCCACGGAGACGTGGCGCTTGTTGGGTTCGCTTGAACTCTTGCCTGTCGGGTTGAAGCATGAGCTTGGTCGAATGATCGTCGACTTGCTGCCCAAACGCAAACTCGCCGCACTGCGTCCCTCGTTGATCTGGGCCTTGGGCCGAATCGGTTCGCGTCAGCCTGTCTACGGTCCGCTCAATACGGTGGTTGCTGTCGAGGTGGCTCGACAGTGGCTGAATGCGCTCTTGAATGACGAGCCGGTCGAGCCAGCGGTCCCGTTGGCCGTGGCCCTGTTGGCTCGACGCACGGGCGATCGATACCGGGATCTGTCGGCCGAAGATCGTCGTCGCGCAGTCGATTGGTTGACGGCCCAGCAATCGCCGGCACACTATCGGCAATTGGTTGAGGAAGGCGGCCGGCTAGACGTGGAAGAGCAAGGACGAGTGTTCGGCGAATCGCTGCCGGTGGGGCTGCGGATCGCTTGATTCTCGCGGGCTGAAGTCTGACTCATGAGGAACACCGGTGTGACTCCGCTACCTAGCTTCAATCTCGCTCAGAACCCGCCCGCTTTGTTGTCGGAATACCGTGTGGTGATTGAGCAACCGGTTCAGTGGGGCGAGCAAGACGCGTTTGGGCACGTGAACAATGTGACTCATTTTCGCTGGTTCGAGTCGGCTCGCGTCGCTTATCTCGAATGCCTGGGGATGCAGTACATGACATCGCCCGAGGGGAAAGGGCTGATTCTGGCCGCGATCAACTGCAACTATCGGCGACAAATCAAGTATCCCGACGCCGTATTCGTGGGTTGCCGAGTCACTCGCATGGGAAATGCGAGCATGACGATCGCCCATGCGGTCTATAGCAAGCGAGATGGGGCGATTGCCGCAGACGGAGACTCAGTGGTCGTGATGTTCGACTACGTCACGCAAAAATCTCGGCGAGTGCCCGAGGAGCTACGCGAGGCGATTTCTAGACTCGAAGGCCGCGCCTTCGAGTGATCCCAGGTGGGCTGTCCGACTTGTTCGGTAGTGCTAAGGGCGTGAATTCAGTGGGTGGAATGCGGATGGTGATGGGACCACGAATCGCACGAATGGGGGCGGAACACTGATCTTCGCTGATCGTCACTGATTTAGTTGATTCAGCCTGGTCAGTTGCGATCGGGTTGGCGCCAAGAGGGGCCTGGGTTGTGAGTTCAAATCAGTGAGCACGCCCCTTCCGCAGTTGCACGACGCGGGCTGCGAGACTATCAATGTCTGTCTATGCTTAGCGGTCTCGTCGTTTCCCGAGAGGGAGCGACCGACGTTTCTCGAACCTTGCAGGATTACTTCATGTTTCGTGGATTTGTCTGTTTGTTGATGCTCTGTTTGTTGACGACGGTCGCTCAAGCGCAGCCGGGGACGAAAGGGAAAAAGAAGAAGGAAGCGGCGCCTGGGCCGGAGATCCCAGACCCACCCGCGACGCCAGTCGACAAAATCAAGGTCGCCAAAGGCTTTCAGGTCGAATTGCTGTACTCGGTTCCCAAGGATGTCGAGGGTTCATGGGTCAACATGTGCGTGACCCCTGACGGTCGGCTGATTGTCTCGGACCAATACGGCGGCTTGTTCAAGGTGACTCCGCCGAAACTGGGCGGCAAAGCGATCGAAACCAAGGTCGAGAAGATCGCCGTGGACATCGGTGAGGCTCAAGGATTGCTCTGGGCCTTCGACAGTTTGTATGTCGTCGTCAATCGCGGGCAGAAGTACGACAGCGGGCTGTACCGTGTGCGCGATACCAATGGTGATGGCGAACTGGATAAGGTCGACACGCTACGATTGCTGCCGGGAAGCGGGGGCGAGCACGGTCCACATGCCGTGTTGCTAACGCCGGACAAGAAGTCGTTGTATGTGGTTTGCGGTAATCAGTCGAAGATGACGGAGTTGGCGGGTTCGCGAGTTCCGCGACTCTGGGGTGAAGATCACCTGCTGCCTCGTATGCCGGATGGTCGAGGCTTCATGCGAGGTGTGTTGGGACCAGGCGGCTGCATTTACCAAGTCGATCCCGAAGGGAAGAATTGGGAGTTAGTCGGCACGGGATTCCGCAATCAATTTGACGCGGCGGTAAATCGTCACGGCGACCTGTTCTCGTACGATGCCGACATGGAATGGGACATGAATACGCCGTGGTATCGGCCGACTCGTGTCTGTCTGGTTTCGAGCGGCGCCGAGTTCGGTTGGCGAAATGGCGCGGGCAAGTGGCCTGCTTACTATCCCGATAGCTTGCCCGCGATCGCGAATGTCGGTCCCGGTTCACCCACGGGAATCGTCTTCGGTTACGGCGCCAAGTTCCCCGCGAAGTACCAGGATGCTCTGTACATTTGCGATTGGAGCTACGGCAAGCTGTATGCGGTGCATATGGACGCCAAGGGGGCGGCGTATTCAGGCATGCTGGAAGAGTTTGTCACGGGCAGTCCCCTGCCCCTGACCGATGTCGTCGTCAATCCGCAAGATGGCGCCTTGTACTTCGCGATCGGTGGACGACGAACCAAGTCGGGACTTTACCGAGTCACCTACACCGGCAGTGAATCGACGGCGCCTGCTCAATCCGCTGATTCGCCCGAAGTCGTGGAAGCTCGTGGTCTGCGTCGCAAGCTCGAGTCTTTCCATGGTCGTAAGGATGACGCGGCGCTCGATGCTGCCTGGCCGCACTTGGGGAGTCCTGACCGTTTCATTCGATTTGCGGCGCGAGTGGCGATCGAGCATCAGGATGTCGCCAAGTGGCGCGAGCGAGCGCTCGCCGAGACCGATCCTACCAAGTCGATCGCCGCCCTGCTGGCTTTGGCTCGCGCGGGTGGAACTGATCCATTCCACCGACCCAGCGATGCGGCGCCGGCTGATGCGGCTTTGCGAGGCCAGATTCTGGCGGCGCTCGGCAAACTGGACTGGAGCAAGTTGGATGTCGCTCAGCGTATCGACGCCTTGCGAGTTTATCATGTCGCCTTGAATCGGCTGGGGCCGCCGTCGGACGCAGAGCGAGCGGAGATCGCTAAGCGGTTCGAACCGCATTTTCCGTCGAATGCCCGTGAGGTGACGACGGAAATGGCCCAGTTAGCTGCTTACGTGCAAGCTCCTTGGGCAGCGACCAAGATTGTGGCAGTGCTCGAAACCGCTCCGACTCAGGAAGAGCAAATCGATCATGCTCGCACCTTGCGGACGGTTGCCTCGGGTTGGACGCCTGACTTGCGACGTCGGTATTTCGAGTGGTTCGTGAAAGCGGGCGACTACCGAGGAGGCGCCAGCTTTGCTCTGTTCGTCGACAACATCAAACGCGACGCGGTGGCGACCTTGTCGGATGCGGAGAAGATCGCGTTCAAGGAACTCCTGGAGAAACTGCCCGATCCCAAGACGCCTCCTCGTCCCCTGATGGCTCGTCCCGTCGTCAAGCAATGGAAGTTGAGCGAACTGGTGGCGATCGTCGACGAGGGATTGAAGGGACGCGACTTTGATCGCGGCCGCAGCTTGTTCGCGGCTGCGAATTGCTTTGCATGCCACCGGTACGATAACGAAGGGGGCGCCGTGGGCCCTGACCTCACGCAACTCGCCGGTCGCTTCAGCCCTCGCGACATTTTGGAATCGGTGGTGGAACCGAGCAAAGTGATCAGCGACCAGTATCAAGCGGTCACGATCGTTACGGAGGATGGCAAGTCGGTCACGGGGCGAATCATCAACTTGGCGGGGAACAACATGATGGTCAACACCAACATGTTGGACCCGAGCGCCATTACGACCGTCGATGCTCGGTTGGTCGAAGAGACCATTCCCTCCAAGGTGTCGATGATGCCCGAAGGGTTGTTGAACATTCTGCAAGAAGATGAAGTTCGCGACCTCTTGGCGTATTTGCTGTCGCGCGGCGATCGCAATCACGCCATGTTCAAGAAGTAGTCTGCCACGCCTTTGCCAGGTCTTTTCGGAGAGCGAATCGATGCGTATCGGGATGACGAGCAGTGAGTGGGAGCGGCTGTTGTGCACGGGCTGTATCGTCATCCTGATGCTCGGGCTAACGCCCTGGGCGCAGGCAGCGGATGCGGAGCCGACAGGTTGGAAAGCCGGTGCGGCTCGCGTCAAGATCACTCCCGAGAAGTCGATGTGGATGGCTGGCTACGCGGCTCGCACCAAGCCTTCCGAAGGGGTTGTGCAGGACTTGTATGCGAAAGCGTTGGCTCTGGAGGATTCGTCGGGTAAGCGGTTGGTGATCGTGACGCAGGATTTAATTGGCATCCCGCGAGCGCTCCGCGACCGCTTGGTCGCGGAAGTTCGTGAAAAGCACTCGCTTCCTCCCGAGTCTCTCCTGTTGAATGCTTCGCATACACACTGCGGGCCCGAGTTGCGAATCCAGCGAGTACCGCTGGAGGGGCCGCCTGAGGAAGTCGAGGAGCGATTGAAGCTATCGCTCGACTACACCGAGCAATTGTTTCAGAAGTTGTCGGCGTTGGTGGGAGAGGCGTTGGCGGCACTTGCTCCCGCCAAGCTTGACTACCAACGAGCTCGTTGCGGTTTCGCGATGAATCGGCGTCGCCCCACCGAAAAGGGATTCAGCAATGCGCCCAACTCGGATGGACCCGTCGACCATCAAGTGCCCGTGCTACGAGTGACTGGGACGGATGGAAAGTTACGAGCGGTGTTGTTTGGCTACGCATGTCACAACACGACCATGGGGTTCTATTTTTTCTGCGGCGACTACGCCGGTTATGCTCAACAGTACTTCGAAGAAGCCAATCCGGATGTAGTGGCTCTTTACATGACTGGTTGTGCGGGAGATCAGAACCCTTACCCGCGCGGCAAGATCGAGTTGGCGCAACAGCATGGACGAGCACTCGCGAATTCCATCCAGGCGGCGCTCGACACGGTCCCTCGTCCGATCCGCGGGCCGCTGGCGGCGAAGTATGGCGAGGCAACGTTGGAGTTCGCGCCGCCGCCGACTCGCGAACAACTGTTGCTGATGGCTGAGGGGACTCAAGAGCCTCAGCGAGGCCATGCCAAGCGGTTGCTGAAGCAATTAGAAGAGTCGGGGAAGATTCGCGACACTTATGCCTATCCCGTCCATGTCGTCGACTTTGGCGAAGATTTGACTCTGGTGGCTTTAGCGGGCGAGGTGGTCATCGACTACGCTCTGCGCATCCCCCAAGAGCTCGCCGGTTCGCGCCCCGTCTGGGTCGCTGGCTACTCGAACGATGTCTTCGGTTATGTGCCGTCGCTGCGAGTGCTGAAAGAGGGTGGATACGAGGGTGGCGAGGCGATGCGCTGGGGCTCGTTGCCCGGCCCCTTTGCTCCGTCGGTGGAAGAGCGGATCATCGACAAGGTTAAGGAACTGGCGGGGAAATGAGTGCGGCGAGTGGCGAAGGGGTAGAAGGACCGAATCGACGGACTAGAAGACCGTCGTACATGGATTCAAAGCCGCGACACGCCTGTGGTCGGCGATCGAATTCGACCAGGAGAGAGCCACTCGTTACGTCGGCAATAGTTCTTCGATGGGTTGGCCGTCGGGTAGGATGGGCATGGGGCGGCCGTTGTGGTCTAGGAACGATTGGTTCCAGTCAATTCCTAGATGGCGATACATGGTCGCCCAGAGATCGCTCGGGGTGAGCGGCCGATCCTGCGGATGTTCGGCTCGCGGGTTCGTCGAACCGATCACCTGTCCTGTCCTCATGCCGCCGCCACACGCCAACATCGACATGGCTTGCGGCCAGTGGTCGCGGCCCGGCTGCATGACGCCCGTCTGGCTGCCGACTGTCGAATTCACGCGCGGTGTGCGCCCAAACTCGCCTGTGACAATCACCAGCACTTTGCGATCGAGGCCGCGAGCATAGATGTCCTCGACGAGCGCCGTGACCGCTTGATCGTAAATCGGCAGACGCACTCGCAGGTCATGGAACATGTGGCAGTTCACGGCATGCGAGTCCCAGTTGTAGGTGCCTTCCTTGAGCCAGGGAATTCCCGAGATGTAAGGGTTTTCGAGCACCATGGTGACGAAACTGCAACCCGCTTCAACCAGTCGCCGAGCTAGCAGCAGGCGATGTCCCCAACCGTGTTTCCCGTATCGCTCACGGAGCGACTCGGGTTCTTGGGAGAGGTCGAATGCTTGACGCGTCCGATCGTTCAAGAGCATGCTGACCGCTTGTTGATTGAATTGGTCGAGCGCGTTCATGGAGTCGGTGCGCTCGAAGCGGCTGCGAAGATTGTCGAAGCCAGCGAGCAACTGCATGCGATCGTCCAGTCGCTGCTCGACATCCTTCGATACTCCCAGATTCTGGATCTTGAAATCTGGAGCGCTGGGATCGCCTCCGAAGGTGAACGGTGTGTAGGCCGAGCCGAGATATGCGGCGCCAAAGCTGAACGTATCGAAGTGAGTGCGACCGTTGTCGGCGCCGCAGATGTAATTCGGGAGGCCCAGCTTGCGTCCTTCGCGCAGCTTGGCCACGACCGAGCCGACCATGGGGTAGTCGTTGACAAAGCCCACGGGCTCGCGAGGGTCTCGACCGGTCAAGAACTTCTTGTGGCCGCCGCCGTGATCGGAGAAGGTGTGCGCGACCGAGCGAATGATGTTGTACTTCTTGGCCGTCTTTGCATGCAGCGGCAATAGCTCGCAGACGTCGAGTCCCGGGACTTCCGTGGGAATGGGACGCATCTCGCCCCGATACTCGGCTTGAGCCTCGGGCTTCATGTCGTAAGTCTCGGTGTGCGGTGCGCCGCCCGGCAGCCAGACAAAAATCACCGAGTGATCGGATTTCGCCGAGTCGACCGCACCTTGGGCTCGCAGCCGCAGTAGATCGCTGACCCCTAGCCCGGCAACCCCCAGCGAGCCAATTTGCAGAAAGTTCCGGCGTGCTACGGGACCCGAGCAGGTCGAGGAGGGGTGGTTCATGTCGCCAATCGCCTTGGAGAAATACTTGGCAGGTGGGTAGGTTACTTGCACAGTATTTCGTGGAATTCGGCAGACTGTCAATTGCGGCGATAGTCGGCACGGGGATATTTTGGGGCCTTGGCGGGATCGAAGGGAGTGGATCGTGTCCTTCGGTTTCGTCCCGAGGTTCAAGCGGATCGCACCATTGTGAGAGTCAGTTGGAGTTGAAGTGCTTTATGGATTTGGGTTTACAGCAAAAGGTGGTGCTGGTGACGGGCGGTGCCAAGGGGATTGGGGAGGGGATTGCCCGGGCATTGGCCGCAGAGGGAGCAATTCCTGTGATCGTGGGACGCAACGCGGCTGACAACGAGACCGCCGTGGCTCGAATCCGCGAACAAGGGGGCCAGGCCCATGGGATTCAAGCCGAGCTAATCGAGACTCGGGAATGCGAGCGTGCGGTGCGTGAGGCGGTGGCGATTGCTGGTCGTCTCGATGGCCTTGTCAACAACGCTGGCGTCAACGACGGCGTCAGTCTCGAGCAGGGCGACACGGAACGCTTCCTCGCGTCGTTGCGCAAGAATTTGGTGCACTATTACGACATGGCGAGGTTTGCTCTGCCCGAGCTCAAGAAATCGCAGGGGCCTATCGTCAACATCGGTTCGAAGGTCGCCGAGACGGGGCAGGGGGCGACATCGGCTTACGCGGCGGCGAACGGTGGCCGCAATGCGCTTACTCGTGAATGGGCGCTCGAGTTGGCCAAGTACGGCATTCGAGTGAACGCGGTGATCGTGGCCGAGTGTTGGACGCCACTATACGCTCAATGGATTCAGACGTTACCGGACCCTGTTGAAGCGAGGCAGCGGATCGAGTCGCGGATACCCTTTGAACGTCGGATGACGACCAGTGACGAAATTGCCAGCATGGTGGCGTTCCTGTTGTCATCGCGGTCGAGTCACACTACGGGCCAACTGATCCATGTCGATGGCGGTTACACTCACCTAGATCGCGCCTACACGTGATGAATGTCGCCATCCGCAAAGTAGCCATCTCGCTTCGCGAGATGATCAGCCGCACCACGTACCAGCACCGCCTTCAGCATTGGCCACGGAACGGCACGGAATGGGCGGGAGATTATGTTCCGACTAAGTGGCCGCAGAGGATGAAAAACCACTGGGTGTAGAACGAGTGTTTCGGCTCGTTCTACACGATTCCTTTCGACGGACTGGAAGTCCGTCGTACTTTGATGTGACGTGGTCGCTTACTTCTTTTCCACGACCCAGATGTTGCGGAAGGCGACGGGATTGCCGTGGTCTTGCAGGAATACGGCGTCGGGGCCGGGGCCTTCGGCGTGTCGACCCGGGGTGCCGCCCTTCAGTTCGAGGTCGTTATAGATCACGACGCCGTTGTGTCGAATGGTCACGCGAGCATTCTTCACCTTCTTGCCTTGGTCGTCGTAGCGAGCGGCCGTGAAATCGATGTCGTAGGTTTGCCAAGCCAAGGGCGGCAAGCACATGTTCACTTCTGGCTTCACTTGGCTATAGATTCCACCGCACTCGTTGTTCTCGCCTTCGAGTCCGAACGAGTCGAGCACTTGGCATTCGTAGCGGCTTTGGATGTAGACGCCGCTATTGCCTCGAGCTTGACCGAACGACTTTGGCATGAACGGCGTGCGAAACTCGATGTGCAGCGAGTGATCGCCCAGTTTGAGTTTGCTTTCGCAATTGGTGGCGCCCAGCAGGTTGCCTTCAACGAGTTTTCCGTTGTTGAATTGATCGGCGGACGAGCCGTCAAACAGGACGACCGCGCCGGCGGGCGGCTTGGCGCCGAGCGTGGGGCTCTTGCGTTCGACCTTCTTGAGTTCGCCGAGTTTGTTGCCGCCGTTATCTTGGATGGTGATGACGCCGTCCTTGATGACGGCCGAATGGTCGTCGCCCTTCATGACGACTTGGCTGCCGTCTCCCTTGCCTTCCGCGATTTTCCGTTCGTCGCCTCGCTTCCAGCCTTCACCCGGCAAGCCGCCCTTATAGCCGACTCCGCGGAATTTGCCGTCACCGAGCGCAATCACTTGGCCGCCCCAGGTTTCACCGGCGATCATGCCTACGTACTCGCCTTGGAAGGCAAAGTCGGGGCCGGCTTTGGCGGGGTCCGTGAACGCTTCACCGCCAGCCGCCCAAACGGCTGGACAAGCGGGACCGACCAGCAATAGCAACAACAAAGTCAGGCTTGCGCGAAGACGACGCATGTGAAATACTCCTGGAGGAAGAAAGAGGTCTCGACCGGTATCGTGGGCGCCGCAGTCGAAGGAATCGCACGGAGACTAGGCATCGCCCAAAAGCGACTCAAGCCCGTTCACTCCCGCAGTCGGCTGCTACAAGTGCGTCCGGTCTTTGGCCATGGTAACGCTATTTCCGGTCGCGTTGTATTCGACGAGGGTCATGAAGCTGCGCATGAGCATCAAGCCGCGGCCGGAGGGGAGGTCGATGTTGTCGTCGTCGGTGGGGTCAGGGACATCCATCGGATTGAATCCCGCCCCTTGGTCGGTCACCTGAATGAAGAACTTCTCGGAGGAGAGTTTCAGATTGACGTCGACGAATTTTTCAGGATTGTCCTGATTGCCGTGCTTGATGGCGTTAACGAGCGCCTCTTCGACGGCGAGATGGATGCCGAAGACGTCGTGTTCTTCCCAACCGAGTTCGCTCAATTTCGCGAGCAGGTCGTCGACGATCCGCTTTCCTTCGGCCGGAATGCTTGGGATCAGCTTCTCGATCGACCAGTTCCACGCGTGATCTGTCATGGGTCGCTCGGTACTTGGGGGTCGCTAGAACTTACAATTTCTATAGATTCGGGCGAAAACGACGGAACGGATCTCGTGATCAGTGAGGGAGGCCATCCGAGAGCAGTGTCTGCTTAACGACACTACTATTGTTGGTGAAATCAGTCGCGTAAAGCAGTTGGCTACCCCGGCTCGAACTTTTTCCAACCAAACGGGCGGGCACAACTTAGCACAATTTGCACAGAGGGCCAACTGCCCGTGTGGATCGACATTTAGAGGCGGGGCTATGTGTCCCCCCGGTGGTTGTGGCTCGAGGGGGATGCGGTCAGGTTGTCCGTTGCCCTAAGTTCCCATTTCTGTTAAACTTTCCCGCTTCTCCGTGCCAGGGTTTAACGACAGATCTTTATGGGAAAGATCTCCCTGACTCGGCGGCGGGATGTCCCGTCCTAATAACCCTTTGCGTCGGTGCCATGGTAAATCGTAATCTGATCCGTAGCCTGGAAAGCGATCCTGAACTGCATACACTCGTCCACAACGAGATTGGCGATTTGGATGAAAACTCGCTCTCGTCGATGGAGACCGAGACTCAATTTGACGTCAACAAGATCGTGGAAGGGCGGATCATTCGTGTCGACGACGAGATGGTGCTCGTCGATTTCGGCTTCAAGAGTGAAGGCACCATTTCCCGCAACGAGTGGGACGAGCAGGAAGAACCGCCCAAGTTGGGCGACATCGTCAAGGTGCTCGTCGAAGAGCTGGAAGACGATCAGGCGGCGGGCGAGGAAATCCACGGCATGGTGGCTTTGAGCAAGCGCAAGGCTCAAAAGATCCTCGATTGGCAGCGCATGATGGAGACGGTGAAGGAAGGCGAAGTCGTCTCCGGTACCGTCACTCGCAAGATCAAGGGCGGGTTGTTGGTCGATATCGGCGTGAACGTCTTTTTGCCGGCCAGCCAGGTCGATATTCGCCGTCCGAACGACATCGGCGACTACATCGGCAAGGTGGTGCAGTGCGAAGTGTTGAAGATCGACGAGGCTCGACGCAACATCGTCGTCAGCCGACGATCGCTGATCGAAAAGCAACGTCAACAGGACCGCGAGCAATTGCTGCGTGAGTTGCAAGAAGGCCAAGTCCGCAAGGGTGTGGTCAAGAACATCGCGGAGTTCGGCGCGTTCGTCGACTTGGGCGGCATCGACGGCCTGTTGCACATTACCGACATGAGCTGGGAGCGAATCGGACATCCCTCGGAAATGGTCTCGATCGACCAGGAGTTGGAAGTCGTCATTCTGCATGTCGACCGCGAAAAGCAGAAGATCGCCTTGGGGCTCAAGCAGCGGATGGCCAATCCGTGGGAGCATGTCGAGGAAAAGTACCCTGTCGGCAAGGTGGTTCGCGGCCAAGTTGTGAACGTCATGAGCTACGGCGCGTTCGTCAAGCTGGAACCGGGCATCGAAGGCTTGGTGCACATCAGCGAGATGTCGTGGACGAAGCGCATCAACCACCCGAACGAACTGGTGCACACGGGCGACGAGATCGATGTGGTGATTTTGGGCGTCGACAAGAACGGCCAGCAGTTGTCGTTGGGTATGAAGCAGGCTCAGGAAAACCCCTGGACCAAGGTTGCCGATCGCTACCCGGTCGACAGCATCGTCAAGGGCAAGGTCCGGAACCTCACCAACTACGGTGCGTTCGTCGAGTTGGAAGAGGGGATCGACGGGTTGCTGCATGTCTCCGACATGTCGTGGACTCGCAAGATCAGCCATCCCAACGAGATGTTGGAAAAGGGCCAGGAGATCGAGTGCAAGGTGTTGTCGATCGACCAGGAACGTCGTCGCATCGCGCTGGGCCTCAAGCAGTTGTCCGAAGATCCATGGTTGAACGACATCCCGAGCCGTTACCAGCCGGGACAGGTGGTGGCGGGCAAGGTCACGAAGATTACCAACTTCGGCGTCTTTGTCGGTCTCCAGGACGGACTCGAAGGCCTGTTGCACATTTCCGAGTTGGCCGACCACAAGGTCGACAATCCTGAGGAAATCGTGAAGGTCGGCGACGACATCGAAGTGAAGATTCTGCGAGTCGACACGGACGAGCGGAAGATTGGGTTGTCGCGCAAGCGAGTGGATTGGGGTGGCGAAGCGCAGCAGGCAGCGCCCGAAGAGGCTTCTCGTCCGAAACGCACCAAGCCGGCTACCGAACTCCGCGGCGGTTTGGGCACCTCTGGCCCGCTCATTCAGACCCCCAACGACGACCGTCGTTAGTCGAGACGGGGCCGCGTGACCCGTATAATCGACGCGAAGATTGTAAACCTTGCGACCCTGCCGGTCTTTGCCGGTGGGGTCGCTTTCTTGCGCACATGGCGCACGATAGGTGCATTCGTCGCACAAGGATGCTCGGCGCGCGCGTTGCAGGAGCGAATCGCTTGGCGTCGATAGTGGTCCTGTTCCAGCCGTACTCCCCTTGTTCCGGCGGTCAGGCCTTATCATGCCCAGCTTTCGCGATCGCGAGATCGACCCATCCGACCAGATCCCCACTCGCCGCTCGCGGAAGGGGTCCGAGACGGTCCAAACACCGCTCGAAACCTATTTGCGTGAAATCAACGAGACGGCACTGCTTTCGGCGGCGGAAGAGCAGATGCTGGCCAATCGTATCGCGCAGGGGGACGCCCAAGCTCGAGATCGCATGGTGCGCGCCAACCTGCGACTCGTCGTCAATATTGCTCGCGGCTACGTCGGCAAGGGACTCAGCCTGCAAGACCTTATCGAAGAAGGCAACTTGGGGTTGTTACGAGCGGTTGAGGGTTTCGACCCCGCCGTCGGGACTCGCTTCAGTACTTACGCCAGCTACTGGATCAAGCAGTCGATCAAGCGAGCATTGATCAATTCGGCCAAGACGATCCGCATCCCGGCGTACATGGTCGAACTATTGTCGAAGTGGCGGCGAGCGACCTCGCGTTTGACCGAGGAATTGGGACGCACTCCAACCCCCGAAGAAATCGCTCGTGTCCTGGGGTTGGCCAAGAAGAAACTCCCGATCATCAAGAAGGCGATCCGCATCTACAACTTGATGCCGCAAACGGATCAATCGGAAAACGGTTGGTCGTTAGGCGAGATCATCATGGATGAGCGGTTGAAGAGCCCCGATGAGGAGTTAGTGGAACATGACGTTTTGACGCGAGCACTCGAAATGATCCACACGTTGGATCAACGCGAGGCGACGGTCCTACGCATGCGTTTCGGGCTAGACGATCACTCGCCGCATACGCTGAAGGAGATTGGCGAGCAGCTCGGGTTAACTCGCGAACGTGTTCGGCAAATCGAAACCGAGGCATTGCATAAATTGGCGGATGGGCTGAAGGATCGTCGTGAACGCCGTTTAGGGTAGCGATCCGCGTCGGGAGGCTCGTTCCGCACGGACCTAACCGACAGACGAGAAGTCCGTCGAACCTTGTTTCTGGATGTGACAAAGCACCAAGAGTCGTCACGTGACGGCAGAGCCCATGATCGACCTTCGCTCGCTTGTACGAGATGTGCCCGATTTTCCCAAGCCGGGGATTTTGTTCCGGGACATTACGCCGTTGCTGGCCGACGCCCGCGCCTTTCGAGCGTCGATCGAGCGTCTCTCGGCGCCATTTGTCGAGCGGAAGATCGACGCGATCGTGGCCGCCGAAGCTCGTGGGTTCATCTTTGCCGCTCCCATGGCAGTGATGTTGGGGGCCGGTTTCGTCCCCATTCGCAAACCCGGCAAGTTGCCTTTCGATACGCATGCATTTCACTATGAGTTGGAGTACGGCGTAGACACTCTTGAGATGCATGTCGATGGCGTCCGGCCGGGCCAGCGAGTTTTGGTGGTTGACGATCTGTTGGCTACCGGTGGGACGGTCGACGCCTGTTGCCGAATCGTGGAACGCGTGGGCGCTGAAATCGTCGCGTGCGCCTTCGCCATCGAACTCAAGGCGCTGGGAGGCGCTCAACGGCTCGCTCCACGCGAGATCTTCAGCTTGATCCAGTACTAGACGGCCTACGGCTGCAAGGTGCTACGCCCTTCTGCTGGCAGCCCTTTCTCGCCGGGTCGTGGTCGCGGCCTCTTCCGGCTACAATCTAGGCCTAAGCGAAACTGCCCCGCCGCACTGTGCGGCAAGAGACGCCGATTTAGCGACGAGCGATTCGTCGGACGAGTCATCGGTGTGGCGTCAGTTTCTCCGATTCGATTTCCTGCCTAGCCCATTTACGGAGTTTGCATTCCATGTCTCGATTCCCAGACGACGCCGACGGCGAAGCCCTCGAACTTCTCGCCTCCCAGGGGATCGATATGACTCAGCCGATCCAAATCGAGTTTGCTTTGGCGGCGCCGGACGAGGAGTCCGCCAAGGCGATCGAAGCTGCTTTGATCCAAGCCGGTTATGAAGCGGTGGCCGAATTCGACGACGGTGAGCCGATGGAAGGCGAGCATGCTTGCGATGAATCGTGCGAGCACGACATGGCCGGCGAGGACGAAGATGCCGAAGACGAAGATGCCGGCGAGGAATGGGAAGACGCCGACGAGGAGGATGGCGAGGATGAAGAATTCGATGAGGAAGTAGCGGAAGAGTTTGGTCCCTGTTGGACGGTTTATGTCACGATCGATATGGTGCCCGAGTATGATGCGGTCGTGCGTGTGCAAACGGAGCTTGACGCCAAAGCCCGCGAACTCGGCGGACAGATTGATGGTTGGGGCGTAATGCTGGGCGACGATCCCGAGGATTCCGAGGATTCCGAGTAAGGCGTGTCCCTGAGTGCTAACTCCTTGCTGGTCGTGGAACGAAGGCTATCCGCAGCCCCGGTATTATCGAACATACTCGTGATTGTCGGCAGGCTTTGCGGAGATTGCCTGTCAGTGCTGATCCGCGCGGCGTGCAGGACGCCTCGCGGTATATCGTCGGCGAGCGGTGTTTTTTCTCAACCCGTTTACTCCCGTGGGTTACGCTTGGACGAGTTGTTTTTCGTCCTTCGCCTGGGAGTGCCTGAACTGTGTCTTGTTCGGGTTGGTACATCGCCTTCATCGCTCTGCTGACCAGCGCCGTTGGTTGTCACTCAATCAACGCTCGCCCGATGTCCGCGCGAGTCGATACGCCGGATGCGGTGTTTGGCGAGGGGCCAACGATGGCTCATCCGACCGATACGGAAGCGTACCGAGCTCAGGTTTTGACGGTCGTCAAGTCGGCGATGAAGGCAGGCCCGGTGGATGGCGCCGATGGTCTTGATTCGTTGACGCCAGCAGGGCCGGTGCGAGTCCCTCTCTTGATGAGTGGCTTTTCCTGGCAGCCCGACGACGTGAACCGCCTTTTCGAATATCGCTGGACCTCCAAGGCGAAACTTGAGCGGCGGCATTGTCGACCGGGTGTGGGTGTGCCGCTTGTGGCAGTTCGCTGGAGGGAATGCGATGAGCCGCGGTTGCGCGCGATTCACCCGTTCGCAGTGACCGCTATTCTCCGGCCTGCTCCACCAACGAATCAACGGCCCCTGAACGGAGCTAGGGCGGAGACGAACAGCGGTGATTGGGTTCTCGAACTTCATAACCCGCTTGTCGAAACTGAGATCGACATCGACGGACAGACTTATCCTCTGGCTGCCGATCTCTCCGCGCCCATCGAGTATTGGATGAGTGTGACCGAAGGCGAGACGAACATTGTGGCTGGGTTCTTCCATCCGGACGAAGCGAAGGTGAAACCTCGGTTGAGCTTCGTGGAGCCGTATCAGCCGGGGAAGATCCCCGCGGTTTTCGTCCACGGACTCGCAGCGGACGCGGGTACTTGGTTAGCCACTTACAATGACCTGCGGGCTGACGTCGACTTTTGTCGGCGTTATCAGGTTTGGGCGTTCCGCTATCCCACGGGAAGCGGGTTCTTGGCTTCGGCGGCCTCCTTGAGAGAGGCTTTGCTGGCGGCTCGCGAAGAGTGTGATCCAGGGCATCAAGACGCCGCACTCGATCAGATGCTACTCGTTGGTCACAGTATGGGCGGATTGCTTTCGAAATTGCAGGTAGTCTGTCCAGGCGAGAAAATCTGGGAGTCGATTGGGCGTGGTTCCTTCAACGACCTACGTATTTCGCCGCAGGTTCGCGCGGAGATTTCGCGGCTGATTTTCTTTGAGCCGACGCCTACAGTGTCGCGAGTGGTGTTTATCGCGACTCCGCATCGAGGCGCATCACTGGCCGCTCGGCCTGTCGCTCGCATTGCCTCAAAGGTTGTCAGTTGGGCCGACGATAGTTCCGATCCGTATGGCGCCCTGTTGCGCGATAACCTCGACCGTCTGCATCCATGGCTTTGGATGGGGCATCCGACAAGCGTCGACATGCTCGTTCCCGGCAACCCGATTCTCGACTGCATGTGGCGACTGCCCGTCACAAATGGGATCGTTTATCACTCGATCATCGGCACTCAGGGGCTGTTGCTGGAAGGAGGATCGGATGGCGTGGTCGAGGTTAAGAGCGCCAGACTGCCGGGAGCGGTGAGCGAAGTTTATGTTCCCGATCACCACTCGGGAATTCAACATCATCCCACGACGGTCGCCGAGTTGCTGAGAATCATGGAGGAGCATGTGGCGGCCGCCCCTGCGACTCGCCCTGTCGCGCCAGCCGTGGAGCCGATCGAATTACCCGAACCAGTTCGGGGCCCCTCCAATTGATCTTGACTCGGCAGATTCCGCTCCCTAGTGTCCCCGCCATGGCGGTACGAAAGACACGAAGAACGGTCCGCTGGTGGTTCAAGCCGCTGGCACTCATCTTGTCACTAGGATTGTTCGCGATCCTCGGTGAAGCGGTGCTGCGTTTTCGAGGAGTCGACGTGCCGACGTCGACCGTCTTGGGGATGTTCTTTCAGCATGACAGTTCGGCGGGGTGGGTAGGACGGCCGAACGCCACGGGAACTTTTCAAACCGCGAGCTTTTCGGTGGTCGTTCGACATGACGCCGATGGTCTACGCGAATCAGGGCTCGATACGCTGCTGCGCGATGATCGGCCTGCCACAATGACGGTTAATGGCTCGTCTGACGCCGCGCAGCCAAACGAGCGAGACCGTCGAGTCTGCTGGATCTTCGGCGACTCCGATGCCTGGGGCTGGGGAGTTGCCGATGATGCGCACTACACTGCACTCCTAAATGCGTCGTGCGGCGAAAAAATGCAATTTCGCAATCTCGGAGTTCCGGGGTATTCGACCGTTCAACAGTATTGTCGCCTCCGGTCACTGCTTGCTAGCGGCTTGCGACCCGATGTGGTGATTGTCACCTTCAATAACGGCAATGATCTACTCGACAACATTGCTCGAATGGAAAACGATCCACCGCGGCCGCATTATCAGGCAACAGCGTCCAGCTACCGATTCGTCGGCCCCCCCGTGGCTCGCTCCTGGAATTACGAGGTTGGTTCATTTTTGAAACGACATTCAGTGCTGGTCGGCTATCTGTCGTATCATCTGAAACGTGCCAAGCACGCCCGCCGTGGATTTGTTGTCGAGGCCGAAGACCCGGCCATAACCTGTTCGGCGCCGCTCGAAATCGAGTGCCCTCCCGAGGCTAAGATCTGTCTCAAATCGGTTGTGGCGAGCATGCAAGAGGAATGTCGTCAGGCGTCCATCGAGTTCGCCATGGTGTCTGACCTGCGCATGGATTCACGCTTGCGTGCCGTTTGTGAGGAATCGGATGTTCACTTAGTTGATTTGGGCCAGCATCTCGAACGGATGCAGCGTACGTCCCAAGGTAACTTGCCAATTCGATTCGCATTCGACGAACATCCCAACGAGACGGCTCACCAGTTGATCGCTACTGCCTTGCAAGACGAGTTACATGCGTGGCATCCTGAGTGGCGACTCAAACAGACTCGAGTCGAACTGGCGCGCGAGCCCGAAGCGGGACGAGTGATTCGTTAAGCGATTCGCATCGACAGGCTTGTTCGGCCCCATCATGTCAGCAGGCGTTCGCAATGTTCCAGTAGTCGCCCTGCCGCTTCGGCTTCTTCGGTCACGACTCTGGTCGCTCCCGCCTGTTGGAGAGCCGAGCGATTCGCTTCATAGCGACAACGGACGAGGATCTGGCAAGAGGACGAAACGCCTCGCACCGCCTTCACGATGTCGAGAGCTGCCGCGTCGTCGGGGACCGCCACGACGACGAGTCGACAACTGACGATCTCACAGCGTTCCAAGACTTCCGGATCGCGAGCATCGCCGACGATGGTGCGAAAACCTTGTTGTGCGAATGGATACAGATTGACGGGACTGAGATCCGCCATGCAGACTTCAACTCCCATTGTCTCCAGACGCGAGGCAAGTTGGCGACCGATTAAGCCGATTCCAAATAGAGCCGCTCGCCGCGTTCCCGAGCTTGTTTCTCGATCCTTGCGGGACTCCGAAGAACTATCGAGCTGTTGCTCTTCGTCGGTCAAGTGCAGTCCCAATCTCAGAAGCCACGGGGTGGCGATGAGCGTCCCCAGTGCGATGAACAACATGCGGCCGTAGTTTTCCTCCGAGATAATCTTGTTGCTCACTCCCTCGCCGACCAAGAGGAATGAAAATTCGCCAAGTTGCGAAAGACCAAGTCCCATCCCCAGAGCGCCTCGCCAACTCAACCCCACCGCTCGCATCGCGAGCGTCGCCGCAACCGTTTTCAAGGCCAGCATGGCAACGAGTCCCAGGCCCAACAGCAGGGGCTCGCGGAGGAAAAGTCGCGGATCAAGCAACATTCCTAGCGATACAAAGAAGACCGCTGCGAATGTTTCTCGGAAAGGCAGCAAGATGGTGTCTATCTGCTTGCTCAAGCGATTTCCACCGAGTGAAATTCCAGCGGCTAAAGCGCCGACTGCCGCGGGCAGTCCCATGAGGCTCGCAACCCAACATGCCGCACCCAGGGCAATGACGGCAAAAAGGACGACGAGTTCGACGCTTCGGAGATCAATCATCAGCGGCACGAGCCAACGACTGATGACATAACGCACTCCAACCACGCCCGAGATGAACAGGAGCGACATGCCTGCGAGCTTGATGAAGGCGTCTAGCGTTGGCGCGTCCCCTTGCCCCGTGAGCAAGGGGATCACTAGCAATAGCGGAACGAGCGCGACATCTTGGAACAACAGGATTCCAACCGCTCGTTTTCCCGACCCTGTTCCCGCGTGTCCGAGCTCAATCAGGGCCCGAAACACCAACACGGTCGAACTGAGTGCGCCTGCCGCTCCCGCGAGCATGGCGCCCGCCCACGATAGGCCCGCAACACGTGCCGCGAGCGTCAAGGGGACTGCAACCGCTAGCATCTGGACAGAGCCGCCTACCAGGAAGTAACGACTCAATCGCAGCAGTTCATCCAGCGAAAACTCGATGCCGACCGCAAACAAGAGCAGCAAGGCGCCGGCTTCTGCCAGATACTCTAGTTCATGCTGCTGGCTGGGGACCAAACCCAGTCCGCCTCCACCGATGACGGCGCCAACGATCAAATAGCCGATCAGCAACGATGTGTTCAGGCGACGACAAATGACGCCCGCCACCCAGCCTGCCGCAAGGACAAGCAGCAAGTCGAGTATGATGGTGCTGAGTTCCATGACGCGTCAATCAAGTCTCCCGAGCGTCTGCCTATAAAGGGTCGTGGGGAGTATAGTCACTCGTGGTGCGACCGAAAGGGAGCATCGAGCGAATCTGGCGAAGAGGTCACACTCGCCAGGGGCCCTCCCCTGAGTCAAATACGCAGGAGCCGAAAGAAATGTCACAAGAGTCGATTCGTTTGTCGCACGTTGTGTTCGCGGGCGGTTGCTTCTGGTGTACCGAGGCGGTCTTTCAGCAGATCCTCGGTGTGAAGAGCGTCGTGAGCGGTTACGCAGGCGGCTCGCCCCATACGGCTACCTACCAACAAGTCTGCTCGGGGATGACGGGACATGCCGAGGTGATTCGCGTCGAGTTCGATCCGATGGAAGTGAGTTTCGATCAGTTGCTGGATATCTTTTTCGACTCGCACGATCCCACACAGCTCAACCGCCAAGGGGCTGATGTCGGGACGCAATACCGATCAGCTATCTTCTACGCGGACGAATTTCAGAAAATAACGGCCACTCAGAAGATCAAGCAGCTGACCGACGCCCGCAAGTTTCCTCGCCCCATCGTGACGACGCTCGAACCGCTGGAGACCTTTTTCCCAGCCGAGCAATACCATCAAGACTACGCTCGGCAGCATCCCGATCAACCCTATATCGTGTTCCAGACTCTTCCGAAGGTCTGCAAGGTGCGCGAACATTACCCGAACCAAGTGAAGCCTAGCGAGTGAAGCGAGTTGCTCGGTTGCTGCCCAAGGCCTCTAGCGACGGACTGGAAGTCCGTCGTACATTCAAATGCGGCTGCTGCACAGAATTATTGCACTTGAACTAGGACGGTCGCTTCCGAAACAACGGGCCAACGTCCGTCGCGCATGGCACTGGCTCGAATCGTCCAGGAACGTTCGCCGCGCGCTGTCGATTCCGTGGGGATCCGCACTTTGAGTTCGGCGTCTGACGTCTCGGGCGCTAGCACGATCGCCGGGGACTCGATCTTCTCGGCGGGATCTTGGCTGGCGACAAGTTCAAGTCGGATCGGTTCGCGAAACTCGGGCGCTCGCGAAACTCGCACGGGAATCACCACTTCGCCTCCTGCTTGGACGCGTGGCTCATCGGCCGAGTGCGTAACTTTCATTAACGCCCCTTCGGGCAAGATCCCGATCCGCAGTTCCATTCTTTGGACGAGAGTTCGAACCTTTCCCTGAGGGTCGGGCGCCTGTACGGTCCCATTCAGAATCATTCGGCTCGTCTTCGTCGTCTCCATCCACTCTGGCACGAAAATCGGATACTCAACACGCGCTGCCGTGGGATCGACAACAAACTCGCCGCTAGCCAGTCCTTGACGATGTCGCTGCTGTTTCGATGTCATTTCCAGTGTAATCGGGCTCGTAAATCCCTCGTTTCGCTCGATCAAGAGCGGCGCCAAATATGTGCTGCCGCGATGCACTTTTCTGACGTCATCAAGTCCTTCAGGGGTGATTTTGAAGGGAGGCTTCATCGTGATCGCCATCAGCAGGTTTCCGAGCTCGCGGCTCACTTCCTGCCCTCCGAGTTTCGCTTTCGCCGAGACTCTAACTAACGAGGCAGTCGCTGAAGCGTCCGCCGCACATTCCCATTCGACAGTCAGGTCATTCTTGCCAGCCGCAGTTACTAACTCACCGATCGGTTTGACGCCCGGCGGCAATCCGTCGAACTGAAAGCTGACGGAATCCTTGAAGCCGCCCATGCGAGTCAAAGGAATGGCCAGTTTGGCTTTGCCGCCCAAGGGAACATTCAACAACGCCGGAACGTTGGCCGTGAAATCTTCCACTTGCGGCTCGATGGCCAATCGATACCTGCCCACTCGACCAAGTTTCGCGCCCGAGCGTTCCGAGACGACCACTCGGTATATGCCATCGGCCGGCGCCTTGAATGCCAGCACTGCGTCGGTGGTTGCTGGTGAGTCATCGAGTCGGGCTAGCTCTTTCCCCTCGGCGCCAAAAACCGCAAGCTCAACATCGAGCGGCGAATCGAGCATCTTGGCCTCGGCGGTGATCTGCCACATCGAGTCCTTCGCCATGGAAACGCTGTACTCATCGCTGTCGAATGGGATCTCCAGTGAGCCGGTCACCGCCATCGGAAGTTGTGGCATGGCCAGGCCCTGTTTACCTTCGGGCTCGACTTGGTCGGCTGAGTCACCCAACGTAAAGGCCCAGGAGGATGCAGGTCCCACGGGTGTGTCGATGCGGACGAGATGTTGGTGGGCCGTGGCATCGGCAGGCGCGACGACTTCCTTCGTGACCGACTCCAGTTTTCCAGCGCCTGTGGCGAGGCCCCACCCAATGAACTCAACGGGCTGAGTTGCGCCGCGTTTCAACCGAGCAGGAAATGCCGCGAGGACTCGGGGCTCTGCCGTAATGGAGAGACGGTAAACGTACGATCGATCTCCCGCGAAATCGAGGTCATGCAACTGCACCTGGTAAGTCGTCTGAGCTTCGGCAGCAAACGTGGCGGCGAGATCTCGTCCGCGGGTATCGGCGACGTCAAGGATCAATCGTCCCGCGGGATCGCGGACTTGGATCAGCGCATGCAGGGGCGAGCCGATCTGACGGGCGACGAGCGAAATGGTGACAGGACCGGCCTGAGATGTCTGAAACTCGTAGCGGTCGACTTCTTCGATCAGTCGAATTTGCCCAGCGACGGTCACGGGTAACGAAGGGAGACGTTGCGGCGAGTTACGCCGAGTTTCCTCGACGATTTGAGTGCCGCCGCCGATGTGCACGTATCCAACTGGCGAAGCGCCGTTCGCATTAGCTACTTGCCATTTTACGAGCGACGGCGGAGTGTCTGCGGCAATGGTGATACGCGCCGGAAACTCGCGAGGCAACGGCCAAGCGGGGCCACGCGCCTTCGCTCCGAACCAGTAAGGCGGATCGGGAACCAGAACGCCCGAGGGGGCGCCCACGATTTCAATCTTCACTCGCGGGTCGTGAGAAAACACCTGCATGTCGGGCGACCAATCGTATCCCCCCAGCACGGCATCGAATGCCTGAGAAGCTGCTCCACCCGCGGGATGTACGTAGCCGATCTCTGGCGCCAGCTGCGCATGGACCGACTGAATGGGACTAACGATCCAACACGCCAGCGAGAGGGTAAGCGCCAGTGCACGCGAACCCCAGCGGCAGCCATAGATGTCGAGCGAGCGGCGCCTTCTCATGTCACTGTTCCCAGCGGTTACGACCGATATCAAGAGTTCAAGCCAACAGGCCGGGAATCATGTGGCCGCCATCGACCAGCGGAACCGGCCGTCCCAGCGGGTCGGCATAAGTTCTCGCGGAATCAATGCCGAGCAACGAACAGATGGTGTGCAGCAGGTCGGCGACACTAACGGGATCCTGAGTGGGAGCGGCGGCCTGTTTGTCGGTCGCGCCAATGATCTGGCCGGGGCGAGTGCCTCCGCCAGCAAACAGGATGCACTGTGCCATCGACCAATGGTCTCGTCCCGCTTGGGCGTTGACTCGCGGAGTGCGACCCATTTCGCCCATCATGACCACGAGTGTGCTGTCGAGCAGGCCTCGTTGTTCCAAATCAGTCACCAGGGCTGCGAAAGCCTTGTCCGCGGGCGGAATGAGATCGCCCGCGAGACTGGGGAAGCAGTTGAAGTGCACGTCCCATCCGGGGGCATCGACACCCACGAAGCGGCAACCCGCTTCAATGAGACGCCGTGACAATAGAGCCGATTGGCCGATCTGCGTTAAACCATACGACTCGCGCAGTTTCTCTGGCTCATCTTGCACACGAAACGCTTTGCGCGCGGCTGGGGAAGTAATCAGATCGTAGGCCTTCGAGTAGTAGGTCGACATCGAGGCCGCTCGTCCCGTCCTCGCTCGCTCTTTTTCCAATCCGGCCAGCATACGCTGACGCAGTTGCTGACGAGCTGGCGACACCCCTTCGACTTGACCGAGGTCCTTCACTTCAAAATCAGGCTGACTTGGATCTGCTTCGATCACAAACGGAGCGTACTCGGCGCCGAAGAACCCAGGGCCGCCCGCCGCCATCGGGTGCGGCATGTTGATGTAAGGAGGCACGGCGCCGCCATTCGAGCCCAATTCCCGCGCGACCATCGATCCCAATGACGGATACAGCTCGTTGTTCGGGATCGGGTGTTCGCCGTCCGCAAACGCCGGGCGTCGGCCCGTCATCACATAGTGATAGCCCGTCGCGTGACCGTTATCGTTATGCGAGTGGCTACGCACGACCGTGAACTTGTCGGCGATCTTCGCGCATTGACCACAGTGTTCGGTAAAAATCGTCCCAGGGACTTTTGTGGAAATGGGAGCGAAGGGGCCGCGAATTTCCGCGGGCGCATCGGGTTTGGGATCCCACATGTCCTGTTGAGGCGGACCGCCTTCCAGGAAGATGAAAATGCACGATTTTGCGCGAGCCTTGCGCCCCGTCGGCGTCGAATCGGCTGCCAACAGCCGCGGCAATGTCAGAGCGGGGAGCAAGCCGGCGGAGCCGATCCGCAACGCATGGCGTCGCGTCAGACCATCGCAATTCGTCGATCCCTTGCCTCGCCAACGAAAGTTCCACATAGCCTTCATCTCCCGGCTTAATGGCAGTACAGGAATTCCTTCGAATTCAATAGCGTCCAGAGGACGTCTTCGATCGCCTGACGTCGATCCGCCGCCGTTCCGCCTCGTCCACCCTCGAATGCCGCGGCAAGCACCTGACGCTCCGCGGGCGTGGGACGACGAGACAGGGTTGTCAAATAAAGCTCATCGGTCAGCTCATCGGGCGACCGTGAGGACTCCGCCAAGCGTCGCGCCAATCCGGCTCGATGGGCAATTTTGGCGTTGATTTCCGGCGAGTTCAGCAAATGCAGCGCTTGGGAGATGCTGGGTTCGTTGCTCCGTTCGCACTCGCAAACCGTCGCCCGGACGGGACGGCCGAAGATCCGAAAGAAATACGAAGGCATGCGGTTGTCCCAAACATCGATCGCTCGCACGCCTTCCGGCCAGCCGTTGAATTTCTCCGGCACTCCCGTCGTCTGACAAATCGCATCCAACAAAACTTCGGCGGGTAAGGCCTTGGGCTGAGCGTGCGAAAAGTGCTGTCGGTCGTCGTGATTCGAATCGTTGGTCACGGTGCTCAACTGATAGACCCGCGAGTTGAGCAAGGTGCGAGTGAAGGCCTTGAGGTCGTATCGCACCTCGCGCAAGTGAGCTTCGAGCGCCGCGAGCAGCGGTTCGTTGGTCGCCGGATTGGTGGCCCGCAAATCGTCGATAGGTTCGACAAGTCCGCGCGAAAAATAGTGAGCCCAAAGTCGGTTTGCGATGGCCTTTGCAAAGAAGGGGTTCTCCGGTCCAACCATCCAATCGGCCAATACCTCACGGCGATCGCGTCGACCGGTGAAGTCTGCGTTCGCCGCTCCTAACGCTCGAGCGGGCACTAGTTCTCCCGTTCGTGGATGCTTGGCGTCGGTTCCGCCTTTGGCCAAAATGGCTTCGCCGCCTTCGGGGAGCTTTTTCGTGGCAAGCCCCGTAAAGAACCCAACGAGGCCGGCATAGTCATCCTGTCCCCAACGTTCGCTCGGGTGGTGATGGCATTGTGCACACTCGATGCGGACGCCGAGAAATAATTGGCTGACGCTGCGTCCCGCCAACTCGGGTTGGTCAATCGCCTTGAAAAATGCAACAGGACTCTCGCTTTGCACGGGACCCTGAGCCGTGATGATCTCACGAGCCATCTCGTCGAAACGTCGATTCTCGGCGAATTGGCGACGTAGCCAGCGAGTCAACCCAACGGTTGCTTGATGGGTCACCTTTACTTTGTCGGCTCGCAGCAAGTTGGACCATTTCATCGCCCAGTACGAGGCGTATTCTGGTCTCTCCAGTAAGGCATCGACGAGTTGAGCTCGCTTTCCCGGCGCGGGATCGTCCAAGAATTTCTTAGCTTCGTCGGCCGTCGGCAAAGTTCCGATGACGTCCAGGTAGGCTCGACGCATGAAGGTTGAGTCATCTGCGATCGGACTGGGTTGAATCCCCAACTTGACCAACTTGTCCCACACATGGCGGTCGATGAAATTGTTTTCGCTGGGGCGAGCGACCATGGTGGTGGGGCGAGGCAACACCACGCGAGTCACAGCGACATGCCCCTGATACCGCACCAGAATCGCCGCGTCACCCGGCGTATCCGTCGCCTCGATAAAGCCTCGGGCGTCCACCGCGGCAATGTACGGAGCGTTCGACACGAAATCGGTCTCTGTCGTCACGCATCGTCGAATTCCATCGGAGTCGACGGAGGTCACTTTTAGCTGTTGTTGCCCTCCCGCCTCCAGCACCACTTCACTCGGTTCCACTTCGATCGCCACTACGGGACGTTCGTCAGGCGTCGAGCGAGGAGCGCCCGCGGCGAGCCAACGAGTCAGCCGGCGCTGAAGAGGCGAACCTGGTTCCAGCTTCAGCCCACCACCGTGAGGCAATGTCGCGGTCCCCTTCAGCGTCAACAGACTGCGCTCGGGACTCGCCAACATCACTCGCCGCCCGCGCCCGGATCGTACGATCGCTTCGTAGTCCGCGTTGGCATCAAACCCGAACAAACTCAGCTTGAAGCCGGCCTGGCCCTCGGCTTTGCCATGGCAACCGCCTGAATTGCAACGAGCTTTCGTCAAGATCGGCAGCACCTCGTGTTCGAACGACACGGGGGCCGGATCAGCGAAACGGATTACTTGAAGAGGAATGCGACGAGTCTGATCGCCGAGGACCGCGATCAACGCGGTTTCACCATCGGAAATCGGAGACACCAACCCTTGGCTGTCCACGGCAGCAATGCCTGGATTGGCCACACTCCATTTCACGGCTCTCGTCGCGTCGCGACGTTGGACGCCGTCCACGGAGGTTGCCAACACTTGTTGGGAAGTCTCAGGACGGTCAATCACGATCTTGGCGGGGCTGACCGACAGTTCACCGCCTGAACACTCTGACGCAGAATACGGCAGTAATGGGACGGCTCCCCAGAGCAGGATCGCCAGCAACGAACGCTCGAGGATGGGCGCACCTGGGCTGCCGGAGTCACTTCTTGGTGGCACAAGGGCGGCTGAGGGCGCAGGGGTTGCGTCGGGTCGCATGGCGAGCACTCAAACTGGGGGACGCAGAAAGGGCGGGGGCGAACTCGTTAATGATAAGCTGAATTCGATGCGAGTCTCAAGAGCGAGTTCGATAGTTATTTCGCGGAGGTTAGGCAGCCAGAATCGTTCAGAGCCATTGACTTACGATGTCATGGATCTCGCTTGAATCCAGCGTTTCGTGGGTCGCCAGTTCGTCGACGAGGGCGGCGAGCGCCGCCCACATCGCGTCGCGTCGTAACAACGTATCAAGTTGATCAGTGACTCGTTCCAGGTATTTCACCCGCAAGCGAGGCTCGGGAACTAGCGTCTCGGCTGCTTCCCAGGCTAATCGCCAGTCGGCCATCCACTCGGGTACGAACCCCGGATGAAGGGGCTCGCCGCGGTGGATGCGTTCGGCGACGGGGCCGGCGAGTGCGACCAGTACCGAGTTTTCGCGAATGCGGCGTTCGCTCAGCCGCCGGGGATTCCAGACGACTTGCGCATCACCATGTCGGTCGGGGCCGTCATCACGATCCGGCGCGATGGTCAGCGAGTGAACTCGCCCGCCCAGATAGATGGCGACTAACGCATGTCCGGCTTCGTGGTAGGCGCTGAGTTCCGAATCGTCCAGGTGAGGATCATCGTTGCGGCCGTCTCCACCTCCATTCACAGGACTTCCTCGACTTCCGTGTAGAGGAACGTCACGCCGCCGCTGGCGTAATTGGGCACGTCGCGCACGGCAGCTTGTCCCTCGGGCGACGCGAGTATGGCTTCCATTTGCTCGCGACTGTCGGCGTAAAGATCGGCGACGTAGTAGTAGGGCGGCGGGGCTCCACCCGGAGTCCCCGTCACTTTGCCGATCGTCCACTTCCGCAAACCTTGCATGCGTTTCGCCAGCGGAATATGGATATCGGCATAGTACCGGTCGAACGCATCGGGGTCGGCGGGATGGCCGTAAAGGACGAGCAGACGAATCACGTGAGAAACTCCAGAACCACTCGGAGCAAAATCAATGCCTTGCCGCGAATAGTCTATCGCTCGACTCCTGTGTCGTCAGCGGCCCGTGTCGTCAGCGGCCCAGTATTGCCCAAGGGCCAAACTGGGCGTTGCCTAGTCTAAAAGCGCCAGGTTTTACTGCGTCAGTCAGCGTTTAGTGATTACCTGAGGGGAACTTTTCGTGTGGAAATGGCGATTCGACGCATAGTCGTGGATCGCGCCGCGATCCACGACTATATGAACCTGGCGCTGTCCAATTAGGCAGGCGGTTATTCCCGCGGATCAACCCCCGATTCCACTCGACGAATGGCGTCCCGAGCCAATTCGTTGCCGTAGACGATCGACAAGAACGCGGGCACGTATTTGTCGAGCATCGCGAGCGAGGTGGCGATCAGCCGTCCGATGACCACGTCGTTCAGGCCGTCCACCTCGTGGTCGTGCGAGTGGTCCGCCGAGTCGTCGACGCTATCCGTCGAACCGCCGTCGAGTGCGTCATCAGTCAGGGATGCACCTTCTCGGCCCCCCCCTCCGCGATTCCTCCCAGCTCCCAGAAAAACCTGAGCGGCTTGGAACAACACTTCGCCATCGTCCATGTCCATTTCGAACTTGCCGATCTTCAACCCAAAGTTCGCCCGCGTAATCGCCTCGGCGATTGCGGGGCGAGCGCCTTCAGGAATGCGGACCGGCATGTAGCCGAAAACCTGGAAGAGACCTTCCGCATCGTCGACTCGCGCCAACACGCGGAATGTCCCGACCTCACCGCGGAAATCCGCGGTCACCGTTTGGCGCTCTTCTTGCGCCGCGAACCGCAAATCGCGATCCTCGAAATGTCCCACCAGTTTTTCAAATGCGCTGTTCACAGATTGGCTCCTCTTGGAGAACTGTCACTAGTTCTGACGTAGGTCGCCCAGGGAAGGTTCGCTGAAAAGCGGTCGCCCTTGCCATATTTTATCGGAAAAGTTCTTTCACGAACTCCAGACCGCCCCAGGGGTTGCGGCATGAATGCTTGTGATAGAATTCACAAACTCGCGATCCCGTTCCGCGAACCATTGTTCATGCTTTTCAGGCTCTGGAGAACCCACCTCATGCCTCGCCCCACCTCACCTCACCAAGCCACTCGCCGTCACTTCCTGCAAACTTCCGCCGCCCTGGCCGCAGCCGCCTCGCTGCCGCGCTGGTCGTCCGCCGCCTCGCCCAATGGCAAGCTGCGAACGGCCCACATCGGCGTCGGGGGTATGGGGGGAGCTGACCTGGGCTCGATCGCCTCACATGCCAAGGTCGAGGTTGCCGCCCTCTGCGACGTCGACCTCAACACCCTGAACGGCGCCGCCGCTCGTCATCCCCAAGCCAAGAAGTTTCGCGATTTCCGCGAAATGCTCGCGCAAATGGGCGACTCGATCGACGCCGTCGTTGTCTCGACCCCTGACCACACCCATGCCCCAGCCGCCATGTCGGCTCTGAACCACGGTAAGCCTGTCTATTGTCAAAAGCCATTAACCCACGAAGTTTTCGAAGCTCGAAAACTTCGCGAGGTCGCCGAGTCCAAAAAACTCACCACACAGATGGGAATCCAGGTCCACAGTAGCGCCCCCTATCGTCGGGCCGTCAAGATCATCCAGGAGGGAGCCATCGGCAAAGTTAGCCGAGTCTATGCTTGGTCCAATAAGAACTGGGGGTTCGATGGCGAAAAGCTCCCCAACACCCAACCCGTGCCAGGCCAGTTGGACTGGAACCTCTGGCTGGGAACCGCAGCCGACCGCCCCTATTCGCCGGGCGTCTTTCATCCAGGCAACTGGCGCAAGCTGATCGACTTTGGCACGGGAACCCTGGGGGATATGGGCGTCCACATCTTTGATACTCCTTACGCCGCCCTCCAGTTGACTTTTCCCAAATGGGCCAAGACCACTTGCCGGAAGCCAACAGGGGTGGGACATCCCGAACGGAACATCGTCGAGTACGAGTTCCCGCAGACCCCCTATACGACCGAGTCCTTGATTTGGACTTGGTTTGATGGCTCGTACGCACCGCCGAAGAGCGAAGAACTCAAGCTGCCGGCGGGCGTTGAGTTGCCAGGTCAGGGGGCCTTGTTCATCGGCGAAGGAGGACTGTTATTGTTGCCCCACGTCGCCGAAGCTCGCCTGTTCCCCGAGGAGAAATTCAAGGACTACAAGCGGCCCGATGTGGCCAACGGCAACCACTACCATGAATGGGTCGAAGCCTGTCTCGGTAACGGCAAGACGAGCGCTGGTTTCGATTACGCCGGTCCTTTGACCGAGTCTCTTCTGCTGGGCGTCGTGGCCAACCGCTTCCCCGAAACGAAACTCACTTGGGATGCGGCGAATTTGCAGGTCACCAATGTCGCCGAGGCCAACGCCTTGATTCGCCGAACTTATCGCGATGGATTCAAAGTCGAGAACTTATAGACTCGCGATCAGCGCGGACAGAAAAGGAAACAGCGGCAAGCACTCCATCAAGGCTTGCCGCTGTCGTTTACTTGCGGAGCGAACGGAAAGACAGCTTATCGCTTACGCTTTCCACCGCCTCCTCCGCCAGGGCCGCCTCCGCCACCTGGGCCGCCAGGGCCGCCTTTGGGCGAGGGCGAGTTACGTCCTGGCGACGGTGAGGCTCGATTGAAGTTCGGACTAGGGCTGGATGCACCTTGAGGGCGTCCCATCGAGGCCTGAGTTGGCTTGGCGCCTCGCGCTGACGTCTGCTGGGACACCTGTGACCAGCTTTGAGCGTGGGCGCTTTGAGCAAGTTGCATTTGCTGTGGGGACACCTGCGAGTATTTCGTGTTCGACCCACTGCGTGATGTGGTCGGTTTGCCCGTTGACTTGTTGCCCGTTGACTTGCTGGACGAGCCAGTCGACGCTGGAGAGGACTTCTTCGTGGTCGTCGAGGGACGAGAAGTCTGCGTTGATTCTCGTGTGTTTGTGGACTGCCGCTGCGAACTCTTCGCGGCCGACGACGACGAACCGGTTTCGCTGGGCTTGTTCTGAATCTCGCCATCCCCCGCCGTCAAGGTTTTTGTTCCCTGGTCAGTTTCAATGGTCGTCGTGATCTCGCCTTTTTGGGCATTGGTCTCGATGGTGGCGTCGCCTCGTGAAGATTCAATCTCGGTCGAAGACTCAAAGCTCCCATTTCCATCGCCGGTCACGGTGGCTTGCGAGCTCCGGTTGACGTCGGTTTGCCCGTAGCTGCTGCGAGTTTTCGTGGCGGCTTCTCGACTATAGGAAATGGACCCATCCGAGTTTTTCTCGGCGGTAGCTGTCGTTGAGCGGGCGCCCGCGGCATAGGCGCCGGTGTCGTTATTCACCACGCCGCCAGCGGATTGTTTGGAAATCGTTCCGCCATTTTCTGTTTTCGTTGTCGAGCCAGTCACAACGCCTGCTTGCGTGGTTGTGACTCCTCGAGGCGTCGTGGTGGTTCCTGCCGCGGCTGCGCCAAAGTAAGTCGTATTTCCTTGGGTCGCGGTCCCGGCCGCAGCGACTCCCGTTGTCCCTGGGCGTGTCGCATAGGCCGTGGCGCCGGTCAGTTCATTGACAACGGGGTCGACCAACAAACCGGCGACAAACGCACCATAGGGGGCGGCCACGTACGCTCCCCCGCCTCCTCCGCTGGCAGTTCCACTCGACGCCGTGCTCTGTCCCGCGTCGGCGTTGCCTTGATTGGCGGCAAACGCTTCATATTTGGCTCGAACGCGATCGATGGCCGCCCAGACGTCCGCCAACTGGACGCTCGCCGCCACTCCTAGTTTCGCTGTCAGCGCCAAATGTTGGTCGAGTTGACGCAGGACGGCCGGATACTGAGCTAGTTCGGCGATGGCAGCACGTGCGGCCGCCTTTTCCTCCGGGGTGAGCGTTCGCTGGATGTGACTCGCGGCGACAATCTGCAGTCGATCACTGGGTGTCTCGGCTCGCTTCGTGTCAGGTGATGCCGCGAGTTGTGAAGCGGCCGTGTGAATGTCCTCTGGGGACTGAGCGGCCAGCAGGATCTTCTCGATCACGGGGTCGGGATAGAGGGCGATGCCTGCGACCAGGGCCTCTAGGGCAGGGCCGGTCAGTGGCGCCTCGGCTGACGACGCCGCGAACAACAGAGTGGCTCGCAGCAGTACGGCCGCACAGAATGTGCCGAGAAACAGGTGACGTACGGTAATCGTTGACGGCATGGATGGCTCCTCACGGAAGTTTGCGAAAGACGCTCGTCAACTAATTGTTCGTTGCACACGAGAAAGGGACGAGAAAACGAGCGATTTCTTTGAAAAAACGGTTGTTGCTAGAACGCTACTTCGCGATGCCAAAAGGCAACTCGCTTGGCTCGATTGTGTGGCGCCGTCAGGGGCGGCATACTGAAGAGGCGTCGTTCACGCCGTGGACAGATGGTGATGTGTGGCTTTTTCCTGTCGCATTCAGACTCGAAGCGGACTCCTCTCATGCCAGATCATGCTCCGGCTTCGCCCAAGATTGAACTGGATCGCTTCCGGCCCTACTTGCAGTTGCTCGCACGCCTGCAAATGCGCCGCGAGATTCAAGCGAAGGTCGATCCGTCCGATGTGGTCCAATTGACGCTGTTGAACGCGCATCAAGCTCGCGAGGGGTTTCGAGGGACGACGGAGCCGGAACTCGCCGCATGGCTCCGGCAGATTCTCGCGAGGAATCTCGCGCGAGTCTCTCGCGACTTGGGGCGAGACAAACGAAACATTGATCGCGAGCGTTCGTTGCAAGCTCAGTTGGATGAATCGTCGTTACGTATAGAAGCGTGACTGGCGAGCGACGAATCATCGCCGAGCCAACGAGCGTCGAGGAACGAGGAAGTGGTGCGACTTGCCGCCGCTGTCGCTCGCTTGCCCGAGGCGCAACGAACGGCGATCGAACTGCATTACTTTCAAGGTTGGACGATATCTCAGGTAGGCGACCATCTCGATAAATCGACGACGGCGGCCGCCGGTTTGTTGCACCGAGGCTTGGTGGCGCTTCGGGCGGAGCTACGTGCTGGGCCGCAAGGTGGTTAACCCTGTTTCCTGATCTTAGGTGCCCGCGTGGTTGATCTCGATGAACTCATTGCAGAATACCTGGTCGCCGAAGAGTCAGGCAATGTCGGGGAACGCGATCAATGGTTAGCACGTGCGGGTGAACGTGCGGAAGAGTTCGCCGCGTTTCTGCAAGATCACGTGGCGTTTCTTGCTGTGATGCACGATGCCACCACGCGAGCCGCGCCGCAATCGAACAGTTCTCCGTTTTACTTGCTTGCCGCGACCCACGATATCCACCCGGCTTCCAAACAAGTCGCTGCCTCGCGTGGGAACTTTGGCGATTATGAATTGCTGGAGGAAGTGGGACGAGGAGGAATGGGAGTCGTGTTCCGCGCGCGGCATCGGGATCTGAATCGAGTCGTGGCGCTCAAGATGATTCTGGCTGGACAGTGGGCCGATGAGGCCGAGATTGCTCGATTTCGAGCCGAGGCGAGTGCGGCCGCGAAACTCAACCACCCTGGCATTGTCCCGATCTTTGAGTTTGGTCAGGTAAACGGACAGCACTTCTATGCGATGCCCTATGTCGAAGGTCCAAGCCTCGCGGAACGCATACGTTCGGGGCCGCTCGCCGCGCGTGACGCCGCGTCGCTCCTTCAACGAGTCGCCGAAGCTGTCGCCCACGCGCACTCGAAGGGTATCGTTCATCGCGATCTGAAGCCTGCGAACGTACTCTTGGCGACGGGAGTCTCCGAGCGAGCGTTGACGCCTCAAGGCGACTCCCGCTGCGAGCCTCGCATTACTGACTTCGGACTCGCCAAACAAATGTCGGCTGAGCCCGGGCTGACTCGCACCGGTCAAGCCGTGGGGACGCCCAGCTATATGTCACCCGAGCAAGCGATGGGGCGAATCGCCGAAGTGGGACCCGCAAGCGATATCTACGCTCTCGGCGCCTTGCTGTACGAACTCCTGGTGGGGCGACCGCCGTTTCGAGCGGCGTCGGTTGCTGAGACATTGAAACAAGTGGTGGAGAGCGCTCCGGCGCCCCCACGATTACTCGATGCGACAGTACCGGGGGACCTCGAGACGATTTGCTTGAAGTGTCTCGAGAAATCCCCCGAGCATCGTTATCCATCGGCGCTCGCGGTCGCGAACGATCTACAGCGATTTTTGGAAGGCGAACCGATTCACGCTCGCAGCGTCAACTTAGCCAGTCGAGTGGCGATGGCGCTCGCGAAGCTGCGACATCAAGAAGAGTTCGGTGGGTGGGGGCGAGCGGTGGCGTGTGCGGGCGGCGTCGTACTCGCCGCTCACCTGGCGATCTTCGCGCTAGAGGCGTTGAGTTACCCACCGTTCATCTCGTACTGGACTCCGCGAGCACTGATGTTTGCGTCGCTGTTCGCCATCTTCTGGCTCAATCGACCACACTCGCTGCTCCCCACGAATTCAGCCGAGCGTCTCATTTGGGCTTTGTGGAGCGGACTTTTCGTGAGTCTTGCTTCGGTGAATTTGGTGCTTGCGACTGCCGGTGTGCCGACTCAATTGAGTTATGCGATTTCGGCGGTGCTGGGAGGCTTTTGCTTTCTCATCCTCGGTAGTCACCTTTGGGGAGGCTGTTATGCCATCGGCGCGGCCTTCTTCCTGGCCGCTCCGTGGTTGGCCCAATTTCCGCGGTGGGCGCCGCTGGGCGATGGCCTACTGTGGTTCATCGCCCTGCTGGTGCTCGGTCTGCACTACTGGCCGAAACGCTCGACAAGTTAATACATCCGGCTGCCTCACCGCCACGAAATGATCTTGAAGATGCCTTCGCGACGAGCCACTCGATCCGGCAACTCGAGCAATCGTTCGCGGCACACACTCAGTGCCACGCCCGCGGCGAACAACAAGCAACCGCCCATCGCCAGATAGACGCCGATCGCGACTTGCGGCCGATAGGCAAGGTTCACGACGACGGTGGCGAGGTAGAGTGCGAGGATCGAGCCGCCCATCAAGGTGGGCGCCTTCAGACGTAACGACGCGCCGCTGGCCAACATCAGAATGGTTATGGTCAGCAGCGCTACATCATCAAGGGGAGACTTCATGATGCCCTGGTGATAGACCGTGGCAAGCAAGGCAATGGCCGTGACGAAGCTACCGAGCCAGAGTCCTACGCTGACCAAATCACTCGGCTTTTCCTCGCGGAAACGAGCGATGTAGCTCACAATCAGCACCGCCAAACCACCGACGACCGCGAACAGTTCCGCCTTCCGCCACAACGGCAAGTCGATCAGGATGTGGAACGTCATGAAGGTCAGAGCGGCCAAGATCGCGGTGCTTGTCGCGTGCCACCAACGCTCGGGACCACGTAGAGCGAAGAGGATGGCCAGCAGACTTGCGACAGTCGTCAGAATCAGTGCGGTTAGATGCTCCCAGCTAGCCGCGGGGCCGAGCAATCGCATCAGTCCTTGAGCCATCGCGGCGACGCCCGCGACAACAATCAAGCTGTTGGCGATTAGGTAGAGCGGTCGCCCTGGCCCTTCCGCTCGAGTTGTCGTTGGTCCAAAGCGATTGAAGATCTCTTGCGCGGAAACGCCAATCGTCCGAGCGGCAACCAACAAAACGACTCCCAGGACAGCATACAACAAGGTGTAGTAGGCGCTGGGAAGAGCCGCGTAGCCGATGAGTTCCCAGATGGCGGCGCAAGCCGCGATCGTAGCGAGATAATAGTTCGCTTCCTTGCGACGTATCCAAGCGGCCAGTGAATAGAAGATCACCGCTTCGACAAAGACCAAACCGGCAATCAGATTCACGGGTCGACCAGATACGGGGAGCAGCGTCTGCTGAACGTACTCCAGGGTGCTCCCCGCAACCGCGAGCATGATCAAAGCGGTCGCCAGGTGAGCAATCGCTTGCAGTGGTCCTCGCACGCTTCGTTCAATCCGCAAGCTTGACGCAAACATGTAGCCGATTGGCAGCAGCATGAGAGCGGGCGCTTGTTGGTGCCATTCTTTGAGTTCCAAGTTGCGCAGGACGCCCGCCGCGCTCAACAACGCGGCGCCCGCACTGAGGAACAAATAAGCGGACATCGTCTGCCGATCATGGCTTCGCTCCAAGTAAGCCAAAAGTCGATTGGCCAGGGCCGCGATCGCCATGGCGCCGGCATAGTACCATCCGGTGTCATAGGCCCAGCCCATTTCCGCGATGACATGACTGGTTGCTCGAGCGTGAAGTAACGCACCCAGCCCCAGCGCCAGAAAACTCAAGACCAAGCTAGTAGGCGAGAGGGTTCGCTGGAATCGATTGTTGTCGGATCGCAGAGTGCGTCCCAGCATGACGCCGATGATCGACACGCCGGTCATCAAGAGTATTAAGGTTTCGCCGGCGACATCGAGTCCCACGATGGTAACGCCCGCCAGCATGAGGCAAACGCCCGCGAGATACGTGTAGATGCCAATCCGTCGAACCACGAGATCGGAATACAAATAAGCGTAAGCGCCGGCGAGCCAGAGGCTCGCGGCCAGCCAAGTCGACTCGGTAAGCGCGACGCCGCTCCAGCGAATTCCGAATAGTTCGCTTGTCGGCTCGACGAAGAAACGCATGGATTGAGCCATAGCGAGAATGATCAAACCGGCGGCGAGTTGAAAGTGTCCGGACCAGAAGATCGCCAGGCCAAATCGTTTGCGGGGAAAATTCACCGACTCGGGCGAGAACGCCCGCTCGGCGTGGATGGAAATCAGTGCCAGCACCATCAAGGTGAGGCTGAGGTAGGTTGCGTCGGTGATTTTTCCGAGGCTGGCCATCAGCAAGAGAGTGGTCAAGGTGACGCCCAACTCGACCGCGACCACGAAGATCGCATCGCGCAGCAGGAATACCGTCGCGACATACAGCCAGCAAATCACGAATGCTGCGACCCACAAATGGCCGTCGACGGTCAGCATCCCTTGATGCTCGTAGTACCACAGGTTCAGCGGCAAAACGACGCATCCCAAAAAGGCCAAGGCTCGACCCGCTGTTTCGAACCTGGTGCGCAGCGCGATGAAGCAGCCGCCAGCCAAGGTCGCCAGGCTCCCAACCCCCAAAAGCGTGGCGACCGCTAGGGGATTTTGGAAGATGCCGAGACTGGCAAGCCAGATCACAATGCCGAGCACCATGAGGCCGCCACCCAGCATCAGGAGCCACTGAATGGCATGCGGATCAAGCAGCGCCGCCAGCATCCGACGGCTCCAGTGTTCCCGTGGCTCGGCGGGCGTAGGCGACGAGGGGCCAGGAGGACTAAAGGGACTTGCCGCAGCTCCCGAGCATTTGGGTGGCAGTGATGGTGGTGGTGGCGACTGGCTGTTTGTGTGACGTGGTGGAGGATCAATGGGCCATTCGGACGGTGGCGATGGAGGGCTGAAATAGTCTTCAACCAGGAGCGATTCCTCCGCGAGTGTAGCGTTCACTATGGAATCATCGCCGAGGGGCGATGATTGCAGCGGAGGGGGGGCGGTGGGGCTCTCCGGTGCGGCGCCTTTGGTCGGAATAGTCGTGGCAGTGGGAACCGTAGGTGCTGGTTGTACGGCCCCAGGGAGCAGCACAGTGCGGTGGCAGTAGGGACAGAGACATTTGGCGCCCGCAAATTCATCGCGGGCTCGCAGCAGCGATCCGCACACGCACTGATACATGATTGGCATATAAGTCTCTTTCAAGCAATGATTTGCGTCCGAATCCCGCCTGGGCTTTCCTGGTTCTCATGAACGGAGCGAGCAAATCTCCTGCAAGCATAGATCCCATCCCGGGCGACCCGTTACGCGAGAATTGCGAAAGTTACGACGCTTTTCTCGGATTGTGACCCACGATGATCCACTTCCGCGGATTCCTTGATTCCAAGGAATTGGCCCGTCTGGCGAATGTCTCTTCGGCAATTGCAGTAAACTGAGCTACGCGAAATGAGTTGGTTCCAGCAGCACGGGAGACTTGTCATGAACCAGAATCAGAACCAGCCCACCCATCTTGCGTCGGTCGGTTATATCCTGTGGATTTTCGGTTTTACGGGGGCTCACCGCTTTTATTTCGGACGACCCGTTTCGGGCACGATCTGGCTCTTTACCTTCGGCCTCTTGGGAGTGGGATGGCTGATCGACCTGTTCTTAATCCCCGGAATGGCTCGTGATGCCGGGTTGCGCTACGAATCGGGGCCCACCGATTACTCGGTGGCTTGGATCTTATTGACGTTTCTCGGACTGTTCGGGATTCATCGCTTCTACCTGGGGAAACTGGGCACCGGCTTGATTTACCTCATATCCGGCGGGTTATTTGGTTTCGGAGTGCTGTACGATTTCTGGACCCTCAATGGTCAAGTCAGCGAGACCAATCACCGGTGGGTTTCCTTGAACGCCGGCGGTTGAGGGGAGTGACTACCCGAGGGACGCTTGGTCGGGCATAATCGATGCTCGCGGGAGCGACGATTGTAGCGTGCCAGGGGGAATCAACTTCCTCGGAAAGGCGCCGCTTCAAAGGTTCGAACTCGCGCGATGTCGTCGCCGATACCTCGTTCCAAATTTGGGAAGTCGCCATGAAGCTGCTCGTTCACTCGCTGTTGGTTGCCTGTCTACTTGTTGTCCCCGCGTTTGCTGCTGACTCGCCCAAGGAGGCGCCGGCCGAATCTCCCGACATGAAGGTTCTCTTCAACGGGAAGGATTTGACGGGTTGGGACGGCGATCCCCGCCTGTGGAGCGTGAAGGACGGAGTTCTGCGAGGTGAAACGACGCCGGAAAAGGTGGCGAAGGGGAACACCTTCATCATCTGGAAGGATGGCGTGTTGAAGGATTTCGAGTTGCGTCTGTCGTTCCGCGCGAGTTCCTCGAATAACTCGGGAATTCAGTACCGCTCCAAGCATATCACCGAAGGGAAGGTGGGCAACGCATGGGTTGTGCGAGGCTACCAGCACGAGATTCGCAACGAATCCAAGCTGCCCAACGTGGCCGGTTTCATTTACGACGAAGGCGGCTCGCGAGGGCGGATCTGCTTGGTGGGCGAGCAGGCGACTTGGGATGATGGCGCAAAGGCGAAGCGAGTAACGGGAACGTTGATCGACCAAGCGGAATTCACCAAATTGGCTCGCGTCGACGATTGGAACGACGTGGTGATCATCGCCCAAGGGAATCAAATTCGCCACTACCTGAATGGCCGTTTGGTGCTCGACTTCACGGACAACGATGCGAAGCGAGCTCTGACCGAAGGAGTTCTGGCGTTGCAATTACACGCCGGCGCCCCGATGTGGGTGGAATTCAAGAACATTCGCCTGCGAGAAGTGAAGTAACTTCTCGCGTTCCGCTCCTGCACCTCATGGAACTGACTCGCGTCGCGACAGCGGAGCTGACGCGACCAGAGGAGGTCTCCGCCCCGAAGGGGGCAGCGACAAGATAGCCCAGGGCCGAGCAACGCGGCGCAGCCGCGGAGCGACGCCCTGGGTAAGTTAGCCTCACTCGCTCACCTGTCGCTAAGCACTGAAGGTGCGCTACGAACCAAGGACATTGAACTAGTGCTAAAGCGCCTGGAACCAGAATCGCCATCGCAGCGCTCCGATTGACGACGACGATTGTGCCAGCTCGCCATTCGCCAGCACGCCCAAGGGGCGGTCGCGTCGTAGCGGCTCTATGTGGTCGAGCACTGCGAGTGCTCGCTTATATCTGGCCCCGGCATCCTGTGCTAACAGGTGTTTCGCTTTCGCGATTCGTGAATGTGGCGAACCGAGTGATTCGTCAGCTTGACCGCACATTCGCAGGCTTCCTTCCCACGGTCGATCGCACTAACGCATTTGAAGCGGCGCAGTTGCCCTCGCCTCGTGTTGCTTTCTTACGAGCTATCCATTGGGTACCCTGACTCCCGTAGCTAAACACAGGGGACTAAGAACTATGACGAGTTCCGCACCCCACAAATTCACGCCCATGTTGGGCGTACGTGAACGCGGGGTGGCCGGCAGCGCGTTTACAAAGGGAAGATCAACTGCGGCCACCCGGTTATCTCAGTCGTTAGGCCAGACTAAGAAATGCGTGAGGAAGAACTAGCACGACTTATTTCCAATGCCGCGCGACGTTCGTTTGTGGAGACGCAGAATGCGATTGGCCGCGACGAGATCATCGGCTATGCGCTGACTTCCCACGACACGGCAGATTCATGTGGGCCAGTTGTCGCAACACGAAGCGGCTTGGAAGCATTTACGCCCTATGGTAGCGCAGAAGAGTTTCGCTACTCGCCAGATAATTGGGATTGTTTCGACAACCAGTCAGCGTTTGACCGAGTCAACCAGGAACTTCTTCGGTTGTACGAAACGGGAGATTACGAGGAAGATCCGGAATGGCACAACAGATTCCGGCAGCTAGTTTTCTGCTCCAGCGTGGCTGCATTAGAGGCTTTGGTTGGTGAAGGCTTCTTCGGTGCCCCTGACGAACGCGATGCTTTGTTTGTCATGTTTGGACTCTCGGGTTCGCTTGAATGGGAAAGGCGGGCGCCGGAGTGGGCGAGCAGACTTAATACGCCTTCAGTCGCGAAGCGTTTCCTTCAATGCCATCGTGCCACGTTCAATAACGCCTAACCACAATCTAGTCCCTAGTTCGAGAAGCCCGTGGCGGCTCAAGGGACGTCTCTTTACTGACACCGCGTGGAATCGCCGAGCTTGGTACGTGGGTTGCTTCTGGGGATTGCTTCCCTTCGCGTCGTCCCCTGACGTTCGAGCGTGGGATACCATGCACTCGCTTGGAGCATCGACGACGCGCGGAAGAGCGTGCCGAGTGTTGTTTCCTCATGGTGATCATTGTTGGTGCTCATGATTTCCGACCTGAAGAGCTGTACGTTGCGGGCGTTGGCGCATGAAGGCGTGGACCTTCCTAGGTCGAGCGACGCGGCCTCTTCCGCGCGCTCGTTTGGTTGAATGCTAACAACGTGCAGCCAGACATCGCCAGTCAGGTCCCTCGTGCTACCAATAACAAATGTCTAATGACTAATGACGAATGACTAATGACCAACAACCAATGACCAATGACCAATGACCAATGAAGCTGCGAACCGGTGGTGTCGCTTCGCTCAACCACCGGCAAATGGTTATCAAGCCTCCGGCTTGAGGAAGAATTCCGTGTTTCCCCCGCAAAACGGTAATTCTTGCTGCTTCCGGCTATGGCACGGGCTTTGCATTTGTGATATCGCGTTCGGGGAATCCTCCAGGATTTACCGGACGCGATTTTTTGCATCGCTCGTCACCCTTTATCCGGAATTGTCCTATGTGCGGCATCGTCGGCTACGTCGGCAGCAAGGAAGCAGCGGCTTTACTGGTTCGCGGCCTCCGTCGGCTGGAGTATCGCGGTTATGACAGCGTGGGAATTGCTCTACAGTCCACATCGGGTGAAATGACGGTCGTGAAGACGCCGGGGCGAGTCGATCGACTACAAGATCTGCTTGACCGGGACTGCCCGCAAGCCAACATCGGTATGGGACATTCGCGATGGGCGACGCATGGACCGGCGACCGTCGAAAACGCTCACCCGCACTGGGGCGGAGATGGGGAACTCGCCTTGGTCCACAACGGCGTGATCGAGAATCACGATCACTTACGCCGTATTCTTTCGTCGGAAGGTTACTCGTTTCGCTCGCAGACCGACACCGAAGTACTTGCCCACTGGATCCACTGGCATTTGGCCCAAGCGTCGTGTGTGGTCGAAGAGTACGCTTCGGCGGAGGCGATCGAAGTGGCTCGGTGGCGCTCAAGACTTGATGCGCTCCGAACGGCTCTCAACCAAGTCGAAGGAAGTTATGCGCTGGTGATCATGTTTCGCGACCAGCCCGATTCGCTCGTCGTGACGCGTCTTGGCAGTGGGGCGTCCGCGGATGGACACATGATCGGCAGCGATCCGCATGCGATCTCGTTCCATGTCGATCGTGCTCTGAGATTGAATGATCGCGAACTGGCGGTGGTCCGTGCGGATTCGATTCAGTTGATCGGTGCGGAAGTCACCGAGGCGACTCACCGCATGGAACCTTGCATCGAACTTCAGGAGTCGCTGGAGGAGTTGCAGGACGAGTACCCACATCACACGTTGCGGGAGATTTATCAGCAGCCCAGGACCTTGCCTCGTGTGCTCGCGGCCCGGGAACCCGTGACGCGCGGAGCGGTCTCTGGGCTGCTGTTGAATCCTCCGTCCCGCATTCTGATTGCGGCGTGTGGAACCAGTTGGCACGCTGGATTGTATGCCAAGTATCTGCTGGAAGATCTGGCGGGCATTCCCGTCGATGTGGAGTATGCCAGCGAGTACCGTTACCGCGTTTCGCCTCGACGCGATGGCACACTGATGATTGTTGTCAGTCAAAGCGGCGAGACGGCGGACACGGTCGCGGCTCTGCGGCATTTTCGTACGTCGAGGCAATCGACGCTCGCCATTTGCAACGTGCCAACCAGCACGCTCGCGCTGGAGGCTGACGCCTTTTGGCCTCTGCAAGCCGGACGAGAGCAAGGAGTCGCGGCGACCAAGAGCTATCTCCATCAATGCGCCGTGTTTGCTCGCCTGGCATTGGAGTGGGGAAAGCGAACCACTGCTCTGAACGGCCACGCCTTGCTGCTCGAGCAAGATCTCGCCTCGCTTCCCCTGCTTTTGTCCCAGGTGCTGGACCAACAAGCGTTCATCCAATCGCTGGCGGAAAAGGCCGCTCATGCGTCACGGTATCTGTTTGTCGGACGACGCTACGACTATCCCACGGCGCTCGAAGGCGCCTTGAAGTTGAAAGAAATCGCCTACGTTTCGGCCGAGGGATTTGCCGCGGGCGAATTGAAACACGGTCCGTTGGCACTGGTCGATGCGCAGAGTTGGACGATTGCCATGGCGACGCCGGGACACACCTACGACAAGATGCTCTCAAACATGCAAGAGATACGAGCCAGGAAAGGCAAGATCATTGCGGTGTGTGCGGCGGGCGACCAGCGAGTGGCGGAGGTCGCGGACGAACGAATCGAGGTTCCGGTCGTGGACGAACGACTGCAACCGTTGCTGAACATCGTCCCCCTGCAATTGCTCGCCTACCACATCGCCGCCGAACGCGGCTGCGACATCGACCGACCACGAAACTTGGCGAAGAGCGTCACCGTCGAATAAGCAGCGACGGTTCGCGCACGACCGACTTCCACATGTACGACGGACTTCTAGTCCGTCGCGCCGCCGCATCCTCTCGGACTAACGTGCAACGTGTTCCGTACGCCACGAATCGACGGACTTCTAGTCCGTCGATTCAAGCCGAGCAGAGCCAGCCTAACCCCACCTTCCTCTTGCCTCTTCCTCTGTTACTTCTTCAGCCCAGGAGCGGCCACGAACGTGACAACGGCATTGCCATCGGTGGTGTTCCACACTCGCACTTCGCCGTTGAACCCGCCCGCCGCGACTCGCTTGGTTCCATCATGGTAGGCAACGCACAGAGCCCAATCGGGCGAGCCAGGATATTGGCGAACCGCCGCATGCGACTTGGCATCGAACTGACGAACCGTCTTGTCGGCGGAAGACGCGAACAAGAAGCCGCCGCTCACGGGCAACTTGTAGACTTCGTCGCCGAAGCCGATTTCAGCGGTCTTGCCGCCGTCGGCGACCTTCCAACGCTGAATCTTCTTGTCGGCGCCCGCCGAGAAGGCTTCGGCGCCATCGGGATGGAACGCCACGCCTTTCACGGGCTGTCCATGTCCCGAGAACGTCACCAACAACTCGCCGGTCTTCATATCAAAAACCTTGGCCGTCTTGTCGCGGCTGGCGGAGGCGAGCTTCGAACCATCGGGGCTCCATGCCACCGCTTGCACCCAGTCGCTGTGACTGCTGATGGTCAATTGTTCTTTACCAGTCGCCGCCTCAAAGATCCGCAGAATACCGTCCGCGGCGCCCACCGCGAGTCGATCGCCGGCGGGGTTGAAGGCGACATCGAGCGCAACGTCCGAGGTGGTGGCCATCACCGAAACGATGTTACCGCTCGCAAAGTCGACCACTCGCACTTCGCCCAGTTTTCCCGGAGCGCCGCCCGCGACGGCGATCAGCTTGCCATCAGGGCTGAAGGCAATGGCGTAGGTACGCTGCCCCATGTTCTTGATACGGCGGATCAAGGCGCCGTCGGCGGGATTCCAAATGGTCAGTTCATGGTAGCCGCCCACAACCAGTTGCGTCCCATCGGGGCTGAACGCGACCGCGGTGATCGGGAGCGGCTGCGGATAGGCCTCCGGCGGATCGGGGTGCGTCGGTGGAGGAATGATTGACGCGAGTGGCGCCTTGGGATCGGGGCCATCAAACGTGGCGCCCTCTTCGATCCATTGCTTCAGCAGCGCCACATGCTCGGGAGGCAGTGGTTCACCTTCGAGCGGCATGCGCTCCGAGACATCGGTCGAAATGATGCGTCGAAACGACTCGCTCCCCTCCAGGTTCTTGGCGACGAATCCCGGCGTCGTTGATTCACCCGCCGCCATGAGGCGTTCGAAGGAATCGACGCGATAACCGCCTTCTGCCTTCTTGGGGCCGTGGCAGGCGAGGCAGTTGTCGACCAGGATCGACGCGATCTTCTGCTTGAAGCTGACAGGTTGCGCTTGAGCCTGACTGGCGCCGGACCAAACCAACGCCAGCGTCAGTGCCGTTAACCATCCTCTGCGCCATACTCGAATCATCGCGGACATGCATTAGCTCCCTTAGGGCGGAGGCTGGAGGTTTAGTGTTGGAAGAGGAACTCGTTGGTGTTCAACAAAGCCCAGCAAATGTCCTCAAAGGCCACGATCTTGTCTTGCTTGGCGGCGATATGCTTGAGGCTCGCTTCCAACTCGGCGGGAGTCGGCGTGCGGCACACCGCGGCAAGATACAACTCGCGGATGATGTCTTGGTCGGCCGCGTTGGCCTTCAGCATCTTCCGGAAACGATTGTTTTCGTTTTTCAGCTTCTCGTAAATCAGCGGTCCATTGAAGAACTGGATCGCCATCCCCAAGTTCGACTCACTGCTGCGTTCGCAGGCGCAAACCGTTTGCCGTTCTGGTTGACCAAAGGTCTTCAAGAACTCGTTCTTCGCCAGATCAGGCGAAGGGATCTGAGTTGCTTTGGTTCCCGCGGGCAATGTGCCAAAAGTCTCGGGCATGTCGGTGACCGAGCAGATGGCATCCAACAGTTGTTCGGCGCTCAACAGTCGCGGTTGGAAGTGCGAGGCATACTTCGTGTCATCCTGATTGAAAGGAGTCGTCCGGAAACTGGCCTGATACGTATGGCTCTGCAGAATCGTGCGGATGACGTGACGACGATCGAATCCATGCTCGACGAAATCGCGAGCCAGCGCGTCCAGCAACGCGGCATTGGTCGCGGGATTCGAATCGCGGAAGTCGTCGATGGGATCGACCAGTCCACGTCCAAAGAACTGTGCCCAGATACGGTTCACCTCAACCTTCGCGAAAAAGGGATTGTCGCGAGCGGTGAGCCACGAGACGAAGGGATCGCGTCGGTCGGCGTCGGCAGCGGCCGTCAAGTCGCCCACTCCGGGCGCCCACGGCTTCATCTGTTTTCCGGTGCGCGGTTGAGTCACCTCGCCTGCTGCCGCCGTCCAGACAAATAGTTCGTCGGGCCGACGAGTCTTCTTCTTCTGTACGCGATTGAAGACGGCCGCCATCCCGTAGTAGTTGTCCTGAGTCCAACGTTCGAACGGATGGTTGTGGCACTTGGCGCACTGCAACCGCGAACCCAAGAAGACTTGCGAGATCGTCTCGACGCAATCGTTCGCGTCCGCGGTCGTCCGGTAGAAGTTTGCCGGTGGGTTAGCGAGCGTGCTGCCGGATGCGGTCAACAGTTCGCGCGCGAACTGGTCGTATGGCATGTTCACTTCGAGCGCTCGTTGCACCCATCGATGGTATTTGTGGACGCCGTCGCCGCCAACGGCCGTCGAGGTCATGCGCAAGAGGTCGCCCCACTTGAGCGCCCAGAACTTGGCATGTTCGGGGCGAGCGAGCAAATCGTCGATCAACTGACTGCGTTTGTTAGGCGACTGATCGGCGAGAAATCGATTGGTCTCGGCGACAGACGGGAGCAGGCCGATCAGGTCCAGCGAAACTCGACGCAGGAACTCTTCATCGGTGCAGAGACCCGACTGTTCGAACTTCAATTGTTGTAGTTTTGCTTGTACATGTTCGTCGACAAAATTCCGGGCCGCGGGCGGATTCCACGCGAACCCAGGAATGTCCTTCACAAAGGTGATGAAGCACGTCTGAACGAATTCCATGTAACGCACGACGATCGCCGACTCGCCGCGGTCTCGACCGACCACGAATCCCGAGTCATTCACCGCGGCTACCTCGGTATCCGAGCTGGAATAGCTGGCCAGCGGCGTTACGTCGCGAACGACGCCATCGGAGAAGTGAGCGAGCACGCAGAGTTGCTGGGTATGCGCGGGTCGCTTGAGTACTCGGCCTGTGGGGGGATAAACCTCAACCTTGGTGACTCGCGGCGTCTCGGGCTTGTCGAGTTGGCAGCCTTCGGCAATCCAGTCGTGCAGTACTTGGTAGGCCGGGTCGCTCTTGCGCAGCTTCAAGCCGCCGCCATGCGAGACTTTCATCATGGGCTTGGTGAGCAGCAGGCTTTGCTCTGGCTTGAAGACGTTCGTGCGTCGGCCATAATCCTCGCGCACCAGAGTCAACTGGTCGACCGCGGGATCGAAGGCTCGCAGCGACAGGCGAAAGCCGCCTTTGCCGCTGGGAGAACCGTGGCAGGCGCCCGCATTGCAGCCATTCTTGGTGAGCGCCACCAGGGCGCCGGTCTCGAAGGCAATGGGTTCGGGCTTGCCCTGATTGCTCACTTCCACGGGAACTTTCAGAGTGTGCCCGCCAACCGTCGCCATGACTTCCGTGACGCCATCGCCCTTGGGCTGGATCACGGAGCCCGTGACTACGGCCGCCGAAGGATTGGAGGAAGAGAATTGGGCCGCACGAGTGAGGTCTTGCAGAGTTCCATCCGCATAGAAGCCCGTCACGACCAACTGCATCTGCTGGCGTGAACCTGTCAGCTTCACCGCGGATGGAAAGATCTCGATCCGTTGAGGCTGTCCCACGACGATGGGTTCCAGCTTGATCGGCTGGTCCATCATCATGCCGTCGGCGGCGATTCCAGCCGCTGGTTGGAGTGCCGCGGCAGCCAAGGCCCACAGGCCGAAGGCTGTCACTCGAATGCTCATCGGAATCGTGTGTCGCATGAACTCATCCTCGCTGCGAACCGTCGAACTAAATCCTGTCGAACACTGACTGCGTGCCTATTCTCGCCTCGTGCTCGCGCGAATTGCCGCGGCGTCGAGGTGTATGGTCATGTAAACCGAGTACCGCTATTTGACGATCTCACCCGCAAACGGCGCACTTTCTACCGTGACATCTTGCCCTTGGTATTTGGTCGTGGCAGTCACGGCTAAGTCGTTGAAGGCGGCGGCTGCCGCATCCGCGGCCGCCACCAATTCGACCACTGCGGAGTCTTGATCCGCAGGGATTGTCACTTCCGCCGGACCTGTCACGCCCGCGGGTAGTTTCTTCCACTTCACCACGACGGGTTGCTTGTCGACCTTGCCGCCAATATCCACTCGAGTTACGGCGACTTTCAGCTTTTGCTTGTTCCCAAACACCAGGCCGCCCGCTGGCGCCAGGGTTACCTGAAGGGGATTGACTACTTGGAGCGGCAGGTCGGCTGAGACGACGGCGAGTCCCTTGCCGCCCAATTCGCCATAGCTGACAACCTTGAGCGCATGAGCGCCTTCCGGCAAACCCGCGGGCGCCTTGACGATGACTTGATAGGTCTCCTGCTTGCCGTTGCCGTTACGCTTGACTTCGAAGGTGAAGCCAGGCGGCGCTTGCGGCACCAGCACGGTCAACGGATCCTTGAACTGGTCCGATTGTCGCTCCAGCTTTACCTGGAACTCAGTCTGAGTGGTGGAACGAGCCAGTACGACAGCCGGTCGATCGATGGTCGCGGTGTAGAACGGCGCCACATCGGTGCTAACCGCCGTGGGAATCACTCCATCCAACCATGTCGGCGGGAACGATAACTGCGGACGAAGCACTCGCACCAAGTCGACCGTGTTGGTCGAGACCACGATATTCTCGCCGCCAACGCTCGCAGTTCCCGTCACCTTCAGAGCCGCCAACTGCCCTGGATTCAGCCCCGCTGGGGGAATGACAATCATCCGAGTTGCGGGCTGCTTTTCGCCAATGATGTGGTTGAACACCTGGTAAGCGCCGCCAGGCCCTTCGACCGCCAACGTAATGGGACCGTCGTAGCCATTGCGAGCCGCCTGGACTTCGATGGCCATGGCTCCGTTCTTCGCTAAAACGTGGCGATAGCGAGTTGCTTTGTCGGGCTTCAGAGCCAGCGAGAAGGGGAGCACTGGTTCGATGGAAACGCGGTAAGAGAAACCAGGGCCATGCCGTTTCAAGAGATCTTGCACGACCAAGCGATACGAGCCGTCGGCGGGGATTGTGACCGCCAGTACCTCTTCGTCCGCGTCCGACACGGCGCTCTCGGCCACTGCGGCGCCATCGGCCTTCTTGACGAACATCTTTACCTGGGCTGGTGATCCCAAGCTGCGTGACGTAGCTCGGATCGCCCATTTCTGGCCCGCTTTTGCCTCGAACTGATAAACGTCCTGGTCGCCCGCCGTTTCGAATCGCCCACTGATGGCGCCCGGCGCCGCAAGCGGATTGGCCTGCGCTAGTTCGTTATTCGGTTCCGCTTCCTGCGCCTCAGGCCATTTGCTCGCCGACACCTGCTTCAAGGCGGACGACGCTCCTCCTGGATACTTGATTCCCACGGCAACTCGGCCGCCACCCGCTGCCGCGGGAATCGAAACATCGCCTGGCGGCAACGCCTCGCTTCCCAAGCCGGCGCCACCCACTTTCGAGGGCACATCGACTTGGACGCCTAAGGGAAAGGCGGTGGCGACGATGGGAAAGTCGCCCAATCGCAGCCGATACCGTCCACCCGCTCGGTACTGATTGTCACGCACCTCAAGCAGGTACTCGCCCGCCGCGGCAAACGTGTATGCAAACTGGCAATCCGATCCAAGCCCCGCATCATCGTCCGCATAGGCGAGTTCCTTGCCGGCGGCATCCAGCAAGCGGACTACCGGATCGTAGTCATTGCCCAAACGACCCGCGAAGACTTCGACGGCCAGTCGTTGGCCAGCCGCCGCGGTGAGTTTGTAATAGTCGTACCGCGAGCCGTCGCTGACGCCGTCCACGGCCACGGGCAACGTGACGGCCTGTGCTTGAGCAGGCGACTGGTTCTGGCCATTGTCCGCCACGCTCGGCAAATCATCGACCAACAGCAGGAGCGTATCCGAAGCGCCCTCCGGTGTGCCGACCATTAGTCCACCGATACCTACGGGCACGTTCGGTTCCAGCGTGACCTTGATAGTACGAGCGGTTTGGCCGGGTTTGGGTTCAGGCAGCGGCGCCAATTCGATCTTCGCCGGAAAACTCGACCAGACCGTCAGGGGATCATCCAGCTTTTGGCCCTGCAACTTGAGCTCGACCGTCTTGCCGGGAGCTACCGCGCCCGGCAAGGTCGAAGTCAAAACAGGTTGAGCGCTCGCGTAGGAGGCGAACCACGGCAACGAAGCCGCTACGAGAACCGCGGAAATCTTCAACGACGTATGCATGCAGCCCCCTGCGAGGCGAGAGGTTGTGTGGGACGGGCGCCGCGGTGGGTTGTGCGGACACGCGTTCCGGTAGGTCTCAACCATTGTGGTCGGGGCCTCGGATCAATACAAGCAGATATTTGCCCCAACGAGCGGCTCATGGGGCTTTGAGCCGTCGCTCCGTCTTGGGGCAGGTGGGAGTTGGCGTTGGGGGGGATTCTTCAATGCACAAGCATCATTGCGAGCGCATCACAAGCTTTGAGCAGCCGGCTCAACAGCAAGCCGGCTCAGTGATCGCGGACCTCACTAATGAGCTCGCTGGCCCGGCTTGCCGCCTTCGTCGACGCCTAGCAAGAAGACTTCTTTTTCGCCAGGTCCGACGGCGACGACCATTCCTTCGCTCAATCCGAATTTCATTTGGCGAGGCGCGAGGTTGGCGACGATCAGGACGAGCCGGCCCACCAACTGCTCGGGCTTGTACGCGGCCTTGATCCCCGCGAAGACCGTTCTCTTGTGCTCGCCTCCCAAGCTGACGGTCAGCTTGAGTAGCTTCTTGGCTTCGGGAACGTCTTCCGCGGCGAGCACACGGGCCACTCGCAGGTCGACCTTCGCAAACTCGTCGATCGTAATCTGCGGCGCCAACGGTTCCGCCAACAACGATGCGTCGGAGTCGACTGGGGCCGCCGTTGGAGCAGAGACGTCCGAGGCCGGAGTACCGGCGGCGACTGCATCCTGCTTGCTATCCTCGATCATGGCGTCCACATCCTTTCGTTCAAGTCGCTTCATCAAGTGTTGAAAAGGCGCCACGGCGGCGCCGACCAGTGGTTGGCTGGCATCAGACCAGCGAGTCAACGGCGAATTCAATAGCTCGCCCGTTTGACGGGCTAACTGCGGCAACACCGGCGCTAAATAAAGGGCCAACTGCCGGAATAAGTTGAGCGAGACGGTGCAAATATCGCGCAGCTCGCTCGCTCGAGCAGGATCATTCTTCAGTTTCCACGGCGCCTGAGCATCGACATAAGCGTTCGCTCGGTCCGCCAATTCCATAATCAGTCGAGTCGCTCGACTGTAGTCGCACGCTTCATACCCGCTGGCGATCTCATTCCCCACTGCGGCCGCGTGAGCGAACAGGCCGCCATCCTCCGGATAGATTTCCGAGAGGCCTGTGGCTTGCACCAGTTTCGCGGAGCGGCTGGCGAGATTCACCACCTTGTTCACTAAGTCGGCATTCACCTTGTTGACGAATTCATCCAGGTTCAGGTCGATGTCGTCCAGGCGTGGGCCGAGTTTGGAGGCGTAGTAATAGCGGAGATAAGAAGGGTCGAGATGCTTGAGGTACGTTTCCGCTCGGACGAACGTCCCCTTGCTTTTCGACATTTTCTCCCCACCCACCGTCAGAAAGCCATGGATATGGACTTTCTCGGGCAGGCGGTAGCCCGCCGATCGCAACATTCCCGGCCAGAATAGGGTGTGAAAGTAAGTGATGTCCTTTCCGATGAAGTGATGAATCTCGGTCTCTTCACTCCGCCACCAATCGTCAAACCGCTCGCCGTTCCGACCGCACCACTCGGCAGTCGAAGCCATGTAGCCAATGGGTGCGTCAAACCACACGTACCAGAAATGCCCAGGGCTGTCGGGGATTTCAAAGCCAAAATACGGAGCAGGCCGCGAGACGTCCCAATCGCGTAGCGGCTCGTTCAAGAAGTGCCCCTTCAGATAGTTCGCTACTTCCGCCTGCAAGTGCTCGCCGCTCTGCGTCCACTGCTCCAAGAATTCGTGCAATTGCTCCAATTCCACGAACAAATGCTTGGCCCCGCGCAACTCGGGCCGAGCACCCGACAAGGTGCTTTGCGGATCAATCAAGTCGCTTGGGCTGTAAGTCGCGCCGCATTTGTCGCAACTATCGCCATACTGGTTCGGCGCGTGACACTTGGGGCAAGTTCCCTTCACGAACCGATCAGCCAGGAAGGTGCCCGCCACCGGGTCGTACAGTTGAGTGACTTCGCGTTCCACCACGAGCCCTGCCGCTCGTAGGGCCGCCCAAAACTCGCCGCACAACCGCCGATTTTCAGGACTGTTCGTGCTGCCATAATTGTCAAACGAGATGCCGAACGCCGAAAAGTCGCGTTGATGGGCGGCGCTCATTTCCGCAATCAACTGCTCCTCCGATCGCCCCTCCTGACGAGCTCGGATCATGATCGCCGTGCCGTGCGTGTCGTCGGCGCAAATGAAGATGCACCGCCGCCCTCGCAGCCGCTGGAATCGCACCCAAATGTCCGTCTGGATGTACTCGACCAAATGCCCAATATGTATCGGGCCGTTCGCGTACGGCAACGCCGCCGTCACCAAGATCCGTCGTTCCGCGTTCGCCATCCCCGGCTCCCAATCCACTGATTTCCGCGAGACTCTTGCCAGCCCCGCGGCATTGTATCGCCTTCTCTGTAGAGCGGGCATGGGGCAGAAGGTTCGCGGTCATTGGTCATTGGTCATTGGTCATTGGTCATTGGTCATTGGTCATTGGTCATTGGTCATTGGTCATTGGTCATTGGTCATTGGGCGCGGGGGGGATGATGGGTTTGGTTGGAGGTGTGGCGGGTTAGCCGCGGATTTTTTTGCGGATTTCTTCTTTTAGGCGTTCTAGTACGGACTGTTTGTCGGTCTCTTCGAGAATTCGCCTCACCACTGTTTTCGGGCCTTCAGGTCCCCAACTCGCTCCATGCTCGAAGTAGTATCGAGCGGCCTGGCCCACGATGTACGAACCGTAGCCGGCGGCGGCGCCCTGGGGGATCGCGGTCAGCAGCGTTCCGTAACCGGCGGTGAGCGCTTTAAATGTGGAGGCGGCCCAGTGAGTGGCGATCTCGCCCGCAATCACCCAGCCGGCGGCTTTGAGAATCGAAGTGGCGAGCCCACGGGCGTTGAGCCACGACATTTCGAGTCCATAGATGTGGGCGAGCGTCGCGACCATGGTGGCGTCCACCGCTCCGCCTCCCAAAACGTCGACCACGGGAATCGGATTCAGCGCGACGGCCAGGGCCTTGATCGCCGCGTAGCCCCAGATCACCTGCGCAGCCTGTCGTTCTCGCAGTTGCACTCGGAGCGCGGCGATCTTGTCCGAGCGATCGGCGGCATAAAGAGCACCATTTAGCGCCAGCAGGGCCAATCCATCTCGTTCCAGCAGCTCAAGAATCCTCGCCTTAAGACCATCGACATCGACTTTAGGTTTACGCCATTCGGTTCGAGTCGATCCGTCGGCTTGTTCGATCACGTACTCCACTTCTCGCGGATCGGCGGCCGTGACGACGACATCCTCGGCGGCGACAATTCCCGCCAGCCGGTCCTGACGCAGTACTGTCAACAGCCGTTCACGCTGTTCGCGCGTGTAGAGGTCCGACTTATTCAATGCGACCAGAATGGGCTTATGGACCTTGGCCAACTCGATTAACGCCGAGAACTCGGTCTCGTTCAAATCCGAATCGGTGACGAACAGGATCAAGTCAGCTCGTTCGGCCACTTCGCGAGCGAGCGTGGCGCGGTCCAGTCCGCCCACTTCGTTGACTCCTGGAGTGTCGACGAGCACCACTTGGGATTGGGCGAGACCTGGCAGGCAATAACCGCTCCCTTCCCAGGGAACTTGCCAGATCTCTTTCGTCCAGCCTCCTCGCACATCGACCGACGCCACGGCCTGACCGACAAGTGCATTGATGAGTGCCGACTTTCCCGTACTGATCTCGCCGAACACGACAATCTCGACTCGACCCGCCGTCAACTTGCTGTGCATTTCCTGGAGGTGCGCGAGATCGCGTCGGAGCACCTCCTTCTCGGCGTCGGTGCAGCGTTGGAGTTTGGCGAGCGTCTGTTCGACGCTCGTCACGGCATTACGGTAGTTCTCATCGGGAATCACGGTGCCGGATCGCCTTTCAGCGGAGCGATGCGTTCCGCTTGTTGGTTCGCCACTCATACCTCGCCAGGTTCTGGGTGTTTCCAGCCTGCGCGATAAGGTCGACGAAGCAGCTTATTCGCCTCGTCATCATTCACCACTCGGTGATTCGTCTGATCCCAAGTCAAGGACCGACCCAATTGCTGGGACATATTCGCCAGGATGCAGGCCGTGGTGGAAATGTGTCCCTGTTCAATGTCGGCCACCGGTTTGCCTCGGTTGGCGATGGCGTCCAGGAAGTCGCGCATGTGGCGGCGAATCGCCGGCGCAACGTGACGCTCCAGGTCCTTTTCGTCTTTGTCTTCGGGGTATTGGTCGAGTTCGTAGGCGACATCTCGATGAACCGGAGTTCCAGCGCCCTGCGGGATAAAGTCGTAACTCATCACACTGGCCTTCAGCGTCCCCTTGTCCCCGTAGAAAGTCGCGCCCCAAGGATACTTCGGGTCCGGCGAGTGTCCCCAGGTTCGATGCTGCCAGACCACGGGCAAACCATCGAAATCAAATGTCGCCGACTGCGTATCGGTGATGTTCGCCTTGCTGTTCTTGTCGACCAAAATGCCGCCCGTGGATGAGACGGTTCGCGGCACGCCCAAATCCAGCATCCAGCGGACCGTGTCGAGCATGTGAATGCACATGTCGCCGACGATGCCATTTCCATACTCCATGAACGCTCGCCAACGCCGCGGATGAACCAACGCGTTGTAAGGACGCATGGGGGCCGGTCCGGTCCACATTTCATAGTCCAAATGCTCGGGAGGCGGCCCGTCGGGTGGATTCTCCTTCGCTCGCATATGATAGTAACAGTAAATCTCGACGAGCCCGATCTTGCCGAGTTTTCCCTCGCGCAGGATCTGGTCGCGCGCTTCGATCAAGTGGGGAGTGCTGCGGCGCTGCGTCCCCACCTGCACGACTCGACCGTTCTTGCGAGCCATGGCGAGAATCGACTGTCCCTCGACGATGTCGACTCCTACCGGTTTCTGTAGATAGACGTCCGCGCCAGCGCTCATCGCCGCGATCGCATTTAGAGCGTGCCAGTGATCAGGCGTGGCGACCAGGACGATGTTCAACTCGTGCTCGTCGAGCATTTGGCGGTAATCGCCGTAGGTGCGCGGCGTGCGCCCCGATTTTTGTCGTCCAGCCACGATGGTCGCCGCCTCGCTCCGCATTTTCGAGTCGACATCGCAAAGCGCGACGACTTCGACCGGCGCCACCTGGATCAACCGCAATAGATCGCACTTGCCGTACCACCCGCAGCCAATCAGTCCAACTCGCAGCGGTTTGTCAGCCGCCCAACCGGTATGTGGCGTCAATAGTTGACTAGCTGTCGTCGTCGCTACCGCTGTCGCCAGCGATCCAGAACGCAGAAAATCGCGTCGATCCATGGCCTCGCCTCCCGAGGGTTTTGCGCCTTGCCGCCTGAGATCCGGCCGCCTGTCGACCGAATCTCCGTGTTCGAGATCGTATTCGCGTGCGATTCGGCCCACAACGCCCGAAAAGGGCTGCGACCGGAGAAAACTGAGTTGCGGAGGCGGGGATCGGTTCCGTATTATTGAATCAACGTTTCTGGATGCGACGTCGGTTCAGGGACGATGTAAAGAGTGAGTTTCGTGGCCCGCAGTGTTTGCGAAGGGATTGGCTATGCCGCATTCCGAGACGGCTCCGTATTCGCATCCTCGCGTGACCCGCCGCCTGGCCGTGCAAGCCGGCGCCATCGGGCTGCTGGGGTTGGGGATGAATCACCTGCAAGCCTTCCGTGCGGAAGCGGCGCCCGGTCAAACGGCGCCGGCAGGAGCGGGGACGAACCCCGGTACTCGCGATCCTAAGGCACGAGCTTGTATTTTCATTTTCCTATCCGGCGGATTAGGCCAACACGACAGTTTCGACCTGAAGCCTGACGCACCGGACACTGTTCGCGGCGAGTTCAAGCCGATTGCCACCAAAACGCCTGGCGTGCAGATCTGCGAACATCTGCCCCTGCTCGCCCAACGCAGTGATCGCTGGGCCCTCTGTCGATCGCTGACGCACCCGTCGAACGACCATTCCGCGGGCCATCACATCATGCTGACTGGCCGTACGATGGTCCCGCCGGGCTTCAACCCCAGCTCGCCGGGCAGAACCGACTGGCCATCGATCGCGTCGATCGCCAACGCCGCGACGAAGAGTCGCAACAATTTGCCGCCGGCGGTGGTGGTGCCTGAACGACTGGTGCACTACTCGGGACGAGTGATTCCGGGGCAGTTTGCGGGCGAGATGGGGCCGAGTCGGAATCCGTGGTTTGTCGAGGCTTCGCCGTTCCACAACACATCGTACGGCGCCTATCCGCAGTACGCGTTCGACCATCAGGATCGCGGCAAGGCCGACGAGCGTCGGTTTCAGGCGCCGAATCTCTCGCTTCCCGAATGGTTGCCCGAGCCCAGATTTCAGGGGCGATTGAATTTGCTGGCCGAACTGGACCAGCAGCGCCGCGAATGGGATCGGCATGCCGCGACCCAGTCGTTCGATCGCTACCGGCAGGGCGTGATCTCCATGCTGACCGACAAACAGGTGCACTGGGCGTTGGATGTCACTCGCGCCGACGAAAAGGCCCAGGAGCGATACGGCAAGAACTCTTTCGGTTGGTCGTTGCTGATGGCTCGCCGCTTGGTCGAGATTGGCGTCAATTTAGTGCAGGTCAACCTGGGAAATAACGAGAGTTGGGACACGCACGGAAACGCCTTCCCGCACCTGAAAGACAGTTTGTTTCCGCCCACCGACCGAGCCGTCTCGGCGTTGCTGGACGATCTGCACGAAAGCGGGATGCTCGACAGTACGCTGATCGTGATGGCGGGCGAGTTTGGGCGGACGCCCAAGATTTCGCTGCTGGCTCAGCATTACAAGTTGCCAGGACGCGACCATTGGGGCGCCGCTCAATCGGTCTTCTTCGCGGGAGGTGGTGTGCGTGGGGGGACGGTAATCGGGGCGACCGACAAAATGGGGGCATACCCTGCGGCAAGCCCGCAGCGTCCCGAGAATATGGCGGCCACGATCTATCAGTCGCTGGGAATTCCCGCGACAGCGGAATGGCTCGACGCAACTCAACGTCCCCACCAGATTTACTACGGCGAACCGATAGAGGGATTAACCTAGTCGCTCGCAGGATCCGGGAGCCGGGTAAATTTGCTCGAGTCTGTTGCGTAATCGTGTCTCGCTAGTGTTTTTGCAAGTGATTTGATGGTAGTCACTTGCGAACTATTTGAGACTGGTTGCTGGCCGGTTCCAGCAGGTCGCGGGTTAGTTTCTGCCGTTTGAACCGCAACGTGTGGCTTTTACGGGCGGTTTAATCTCTAAGACGACATGGGCTGCCTGGTCGAACAACGATGCGGCGTCTCATGCGATAAGTGTGTGATCAAGAGCTTGTTTGAGTCCCAGGTTGCGACTTCCCCATGCGGTTTCCAAGGATCGATGCTCTCATCGTAGTTGGCTGGGCTTTGCTCGGAGTAACTTTCGACCGATCTGCGACCGTTTTCGCGCAAGAGAAGTCGTCGGAAAAGCCGCTCGCGACGGCCGCCGCGGAAGGAAAAACGCCCGCCAGTAAGCCGGCGTCTTGGACTTTCGAAAAGCAGACGCTTTCGTTGTTGCGCGAGCACTGTTTGGCATGTCATGGGAAGGACAAGCAAGAAGCGGATCTCGATTTGAGCCGATTCACAAGCGAGGAATCGCTGTTGGCCGAGCGTCGCGTCTGGGAGGGAATCCTGGAGATGATCGAGAGCGACGCGATGCCGCCTGCCGATCGTCCGCGGCTCCCCGCGACCGAGCGACGCGGGTTCGTGAGGTATTTGGAGCGAGCTCTTTTCAATCTGGATTGTGAAGATGAGCAGGCGATTGATCCGGGCCGAGTGACCATCCGCCGCCTGAATCGCGTGGAGTACAACAACACGATTCGCGATTTAGTGGGAGTCGATTTTCGACCCGCGGACGATTTTCCGTCGGATGATGTCGGACACGGTTTTGACAATATTGGCGATGTGTTGACCGTGTCGCCGCTGTTGGTGGAGAAGTACTTGGCGGCGGCAGAGCGAGTGGCCGCGTCGGCGGTGGCCGCCGCGGAACCGCCGCGAGCCGAAAAGCGGACTCGCCGCGGCCGGCAACTGAAGGCCGAGGGCGGGGCGCGAGTCGCTCCGTTCGGGATTCACTCGATTACCTCCGAGGGAAGCGTCTCGGGAGACTTCGAGTTGCCGAGGGATGGCGAGTATGTGGTGCGAGTACGTGCCGCGGGCCAGCGGGCGGGTGATGAGTTGCCTAAGTTGCAGCTGCGCATCGATGACAAAGTCATCCAAGTGTTTGATGTCGCGGCGAAGCCCGATAAGCCGGCGGATTACGAAGTTCGACAGGCGTTGAGTGGTGGTTTTCGGCGAGTTGCGGCTCACTTTATCAACGACTTCCAAGACCCGACTGCCGAGCGTCGCGACGAGCGAGATCGGAATTTGTTCGTGGGCTCGATCGAAGTCGAGGGGCCCGTCGATCCAGGTCCTGGGGAAACTAAGGCCGCGCGCCTCGACGTCATTCTGCCATCAGACGGCCGTTCGCCCCGAGAGGCGGCCGCTCAGACGCTTGGTCCGCTAGCTCGACGAGCCTTTCGTCGGCCGTTGCAAGAGGGCGAACTGGAGCCGTTCGTTGCTTTGACGCTGAAGGCGCTTGAAAGGGGCATGACCTATCCGCGGGCGATCGAGGTATCGGTCGCGGCACTTCTGGTCTCGCCGCACTTCTTGTTTCGCGTCGAGCGAGATGCCGCGCCGAATGATCCACTTCAGAAGCACGCCGTGAGCGAATGGGAGTTGGCCTCCCGGCTGTCTTATTTCCTCTGGAGCAGCATGCCGGACGAGCAACTGCTGAAAGCGGCCGAGGAGGGGAAGCTGCGAGAAGTATCGCAACTGCTGGAGCAAGCTCGACGCATGCTTAAGGATAGTAGGGCGAAGGCGTTGTCCGAGAACTTCGCGGCTCAGTGGCTGAACCTGCGCAGCCTCGATGAAGTATCGCCTGATCCGCGTCAGTTTCCCTCGTTCAGCGTGCCGTTGCGCAATGACATGCGACGGGAAACGGAGCTGCTCTTCGATAGCATTGTCCGCGAGAACCGTTCGCTACTCGACTTGATCGACGCCGACTATTCGTTCTTGAACGAACGATTGGCAAAGCACTACGGCGTCGGGGATGTCGAGGGAAAGGGATTTCGGCGAGTGAGTCTAACGGGGACGCCGCGGGCTGGCGTGTTGACGCATGCCAGCATCCTGACATTGACGTCTAATCCCACTCGCACGTCGCCGGTCAAACGCGGCAAGTGGATCATGGAGAATATTCTGGGAACACCGCCGCCCGATCCGCCGCCCAACGCGCCCGAATTATCGGCGACTCAGAAGGCAGCGCCCGAGGCGACTCTTCGCCAAGCCTTGGAGTTACATCGTAAGGACCCCAACTGCGCGGTGTGTCACTTGCAGATGGATGCCTTAGGATTCGGTTTCGAGCATTTTGATGCGGTCGGACGCTGGCGGGATCTAGACGGAAAACAGCCGATTGACGCGGGGGGGCAGCTCCCAGATGGCTCAAAATTCTCGGGTTCTCGGGAATTGGTGGCGATACTGAAAGGGAGGAAGGATGACTTTACGCGGACCTTGGCCGAGCGCATGCTTACATATGCACTGGGGCGAGGGCTGGCGGCGCCCGACCGGTGCGTTGTCGAGAAGATTGTCCGGGAGACTCGCGACGCCAACTACCAGATGGCGTCTTTGATTGAAGCTGTCGTGCGTAGCGAGCCATTTCGAATGCGTCGAGGAGAGGAAAGTAAGCCATGAGCGGACTGTTGCAAGCCTTGAATCGCCGGACTTTTTTACGAGGCGCTGGTGTCGCGGTGGCTCTTCCCTGGCTCGAGGCCATGACGCCTGCGACCAGTCGCGGGGCCGCGAGCACGCCGCCCGTTCGGATGGCATTTGTCTTCTTCCCTAACGGCGCGATCATGGATGGGTGGAAGCCTCAGTCCGCGGGGACGGGGTTTGAATTACCCGCGACTTTGCAGCCACTGAACTCGGTTCGTGAAGACTTACTGATCATCAGCGGCTTGGCGCAAGACAATGGGCGAGCTAAGGGGGACGGGCCGGGCGATCATGCTCGGTCGGCCGCGTCGTTTCTCACCGGCGCCCATCCCGTGAAAACGTCGGGCGCTGATATACGAGTCGGGATGTCGGTCGACCAAGCGGCGGCCGAGAAAATCGGCGCCCGCACTCGTTTACCTTCGCTGGAGATCGGGATTGAACGTGGTCGGCAGGCTGGAAGTTGTGACTCTGGTTATAGTTGCGCCTACTCAAACACCATCTCCTGGAAGAACTCGACCACGCCGATGGCAAAGGAAATCCAGCCTCGATTGGTGTACGAACGGTTGTTCGGCGCCGCTGGCGGTGGAAAGGCAGCCGAGGAACGCGATTTCTTCCGGCAGAGCATCTTGGATCTTGTTGCTGAAGATGCTCGTCGCCTCCAGCAATCCCTGGGGCGAACCGATCGACGCAAGATCGACGAGTACTTCAGCGGGGTGCGTGAATTGGAGCAACGGATCGAACGAGCCGAGCAGGAGACGCGTGAACGCCGCTCTGCGAACGCTTCTGCCGAAAAAGCCGCCGTACCGCCGGCCATGGAGTTGCCCGAGGGCGTGCCGAGCGATCTGCAACAACACATTCGCCTGATGTACGACTTGTTGGTCCTCGCCTTTCGCACCGATTCGACTCGAGTCGCTTCCTTCATGCTGGCCAACGAAGGAAGCAATCGTTCGTACCCGATGGTTGGCGTGACCGAGGGACACCATCAGTTGTCGCATCATCAGGGAAACAAGGAAAAGATCGAGAAAATTCAGAAAATCGATCAATTCTTGACGACTCAGTTTGCTTACTTCATTGAGCAAATGAGGGCGGTTTCCGAAGGCGAAGGAACTCTGCTGGACCATTCCCTCGTGCTGTACGGCAGCGGGCTCAGCGACGGCAACCGTCATCGCCATGACGACTTGCCGATCTTGCTCGCCGGCCGCGGGGGCGGGACGGTGACGCCCGGCCGGCATTTGATGGCGCCCGGCGAGACTCCTCTCAACAATCTCTTCCTCTCGTTGCTAGACCGAGTCGGGGCCGAGACGGAGCAATTGGGCGATAGTTCAGGCCGCCTCGCGGGACTTGATGCGTAGGCCGGGCTCCGTAATTCCTTGCTTTTCCGGCAAATCCCCCCGAGTTTGCGCCAACTTTCGTGGCTCGGGGGCGTAAATCTCCGATAAACAGAGCAGATTCTCGCGTTCTCCCTCCCGAGCCGGTCGTCTTGAGGCGACTTGGCGGATTAGGGGATATAGGAAGAGTGAGAGAAATGTTGCCGTTTTCGTGAGAAAAAGGCAGACAGCTAATAGACTGGCGGAAAAGTTTCGCCGCTCTGACCCGACCGAAACGTTGGTTTGGGGAGGCGGGATGCGGTTATTGCAGGCGCATTGCGGGGAGAGATTGGGCCATGGGCAAGCGAGAAAGTGGTCGCGCGAGTCGCAAGTCGGGCGGGAAGAGTCGTCGCTCTTGGCTGACTCGCTGGTTGACCGGCGGCAGTCGGGACGAGCGAAAGTCAGGCGGAAGCCGGGGGATTCGACCGTCATTGCGCTTGGAATCGCTGGAGTCGCGGCTGGCGATGGCGGTGGCCCACGAGATCGGCGACCACATCCATCCCTTCCTGAAGATCATCGTGGATGGCCAGGAGGTGCCGATTCCGGCCAACGTCGGTATCACTCCCTCGCAGCACTTCAGCCCTCATACTCACGATGCGACGGGTAAGTTACATGTGGGCGAAGGGTTGAATGCGGGCATCGATCAAACGTTTCGTTACGTGACGTTGAAGGATTTCTTTGACGTTTGGCGAACAACGAACGTAGGCGTTGCGGGAGGCGTTAATAATACCAACGCCTTCTTCAGCAGCACGCGGTTGATGGACAAGGTCGCGGATGCGACCCATTCGGTGTTCATGACAGTCAACGGCGTGGCGAACACCGAGTTTGAGAATTACATCCCCGAAGATAACGATCAGATCGTGCTGACCTACGGGGCGTCGGCAGGGGCGCCGACACTCGCCACGCTCCCCGATACCACTCTGTTGGGCGGCTCACCACTGCTCGTGCCTTTGGACGGGTACGATCCGACAGGGGGACCGCTGACGTTTACGGTGACGAGCACCAACCCGATCGTGACGCCGACGGTGATCGCCAACACGACGTCTTGGCGGATGGATGTCGATGGCTTTGGCCAGATGGTGTTTCAGTTGCTGCCGGATCAGGCGGCTCGACCTGTGGAGCGAGTGGTGACGTTGACGAACCAAGGGTTCTACAACGGCCTGACGTTCCACCGCATTATGAACAATTTCGTGATCCAGGGCGGCGATCCCGCGGGGAATGGGACCGGTGGATCTCAACTGGGAAATTTCCGCGACGACTTTGACGTCGATTTGCAGCACAATCGGACGGGACTTTTGTCGTTCGCGAAGACCACGGACGACACGAATAACTCGCAGTTCTTCGTTACCGAGGGAGCGTCTCGCCATCTCGACTTCAATCATTCGATCTTCGGCGTGTTGGTGGAAGGCGAATCGGTGCGCGATGCCATCAGCAACGTGCCTACCAATGCCAGCGACGCACCGTTGTCGAGTGTGATTATCGATCGCGCGACCACTTATGTCGACAACCAGAACGCCGTGCTGATGTTGAAGGCGCCGGAAGGGGCGACTGGCACGTCGGACATCACGGTGACCGTGCGGGACAGCAGCAACAATACCTTCTCGCGGACGTTTCGAGTGACGATCTCGCCAGACACGGCCAATGGCGGCCCCTTCTTGAATGATGTGCCGGCGATTCGCACGACTGTCAACACGCCTGCTAACTTCACGGTTACTTCGCAAGATGTCGAAGGGAACGCGGTCACGTATACTGCGGTTCGCGGCGACAATTTGAGTTCGACCGTGACGGTCAATGCGTCGACTGGACTAGTGACGGCGACGCCGCCGACTGGCTATGTCGGGAATATGTTGGTGCGAGTGAGTGTTGCGGCCGCGACGGGACAACCGAACACCACCAGCGACAAAGCGGACGCCGAATTGGTGACGATCGCGGTAGCGCCGGCTGCCCCAACGAATCTCGATTTGCCCACGGTCGCGGATTCGGGCTCGAGCAGCACGGACAACATCACCAGCAGCACTTCGTTCTCGATCACGATCAACGGTGTGACGAACGGGGCGACAGTCAAGCTGTTTAATGGCTCGACCGAACTCGGGCAGGCGACAGCGACCGGAACGTCGGCGACGATTCCCGTGACGAATCTGACGCCGGGTAGCTACTCGTTGACCGCGACTCAAACGGTCAGTTCGATCGAGAGCGATCGTTCGGCGGCGCTGCAGGTGGTCGTCGACACGACAGCGCCGGTGATTAGTTCCACCGCGCCGACAACAGCTCGCGTAGCGGAGCAGTACACTTACAACGTCACGAGCGCTGAAGAGGGGACGACAGGTTTCCGGTATGAACTTGTCACGCCTCCAACCGGGATGGTGATTGATGCTTCGACGGGAGTGGTAGCTTGGACGCCGACTTCGACTCAGACCGGAGCGTTCGCGTTTGGCGTCAAGGCGATTGATGCTGCCGGCAATTCCACGACGCAGAACATCTCGGTGAATGTCGCTCAATCTGCCCAAATCCGCCTGCGGTTGGCGGTAACGGACTCGAACGGAAACCCATTGACAAGCATCGGTGTGGGGCAGTCATTCGAATTGCGCGGATTCGCGCAGGATTTACGCTCCAATGCCCTGGGGGTGTACGCGGCCTTTCTCGATGTGACATTTGATTCGACGATGGCTACGGTGACGGGGGCGATCGACAATGGATCGACGTTTACGGTCGCGAAGTCAGGAACTACAACGACGCCAGGTCTGATCGATGAAGTGGGTGGTTCGTCCGCCAGCTTCTCGGGGACCGGCGATGTGGAAGCGCTGGTGTTTCGCGTGCCGATGACGGCGAGTCGCGGTGGGAACTTGACGTTTACGGCCGATCCCGCCGACTTGGCCATCGTTCACGAGATGCTGGTATTCGGCTTGAATACGGCGGTGCCGACTTCGGAAGTAAGTTACGGCTCGGTGTCGGTGGCGGTGGCGTCGACGATCACGGTTCAACCCGACACTTTCAACGTCAACGAGGACAGCACGAATAATACGTTGACTCCCCTTGCTAATGATTCGCTGCCCGCGGGTTCGGCCGCGACGCTGACGATCACTCAAGTAGGAGCCACGGATAAAGGAGGCACGGTCACGATTGCCGCCGATGGCAAGAGCGTGCGGTACACTCCTGCCGCGAATTTTAATGGCGCCGAGCATTTCACCTATACGGTGACGGCCGGCGGCGAGACCTCGACCTCGACGGTGACGGTGACCGTGCAACCCGTGAACGACCCGCCCACCGCGGTCGCGGATTCGGTGATCATTCCCGAGGACAGCACGAACAACATTCTCGACGTGCTAGCCAACGATCTGCAAACGCCCGATACGGGCGAGACGCTGCGAGTGACGGCGGTCGCGACGCCAACCAATGGCACGACGTCGGTGGGACCGAACGGCGCGCATGTCGTTTACACGCCGCGGGCCGGCTTCCTGGGGACCGACACAATTGTCTACACGCTATCCGACGGTAACGGCGGTACTGCGCAGGGAACGGTGACGGTCACCGTGTCGAATTCCGCGGATCCGCCAGTCGCGGTCAACGATACGGCGACGGTAAACGAGGACAGCGAGAACACGACCATCAACGTTTTGGCGAACGACAACACGGGCGGCGACACGGGTGAAACGTTGACGATCACTCAGGTTGGCGCGACCGATAAGGGGGGGGCGGTATCGATCGCGGCGAACAACGCGGGAATCGTCTACAAGCCCGCCGCCAACTTCTTCGGCACGGAGAAGTTCACTTACACCATCTCGGATGGCACCGCGACGACGGTCGGTACCGTCACCGTGACGGTCAATAACGTGAATGATGCTCCGGTCGTGAACGATGTCACTCAATTCGTCCAGAAGAACGTGGTGAATTTCGAGATTGATCTCTTAGTCGCCAACATGTCGGGACCAGATCCGACAGAGACGATGACGATTAGCGCGGTGACTCAACCCACTCATGGCACTGCGAGTATTTCCGCGGATGGGCGGTTCATTCGCTATACGCCGACAACGGATTACGTCGGACAGGATACGCTGACGTTCACCGTCCGAGATGCGGGAGGACTGACCGACACGGCAACCTTGACGATCACGGTTCGCGACTTTCTGCCCAGTACGTTCTCTGGCTTTTCGTTCATCGATGTCAACAACGACGGCGTCATGCAGCCGAATGAACATCCTCTCGGCGGCGTCGTGATTAATCTGTCTGGGACTGACACGAGCAACCAGACGGTGCAGCGGAGCGTCTTGACCGATGCCTCGGGTCGTTATGAATTCGCGGATTTGCCGCCGGGCGATTACACCGTGCTGCAAACCCAGCCCGAGATGCTGGTCAACGGCCACACGGTGGTCGGCGGCGCCGGATCAAGCACCGCCGATAATCGGATTCAAATCACGCTGGCCGAAGACACGCAGTTGATCGGCAATAATTTCGCGGAGCGGTTAGCGCCGACTCAGTTGCGAGTCCACGACTTCCTGGCTCGCTCACGCGTCTCGTATTTGACCGCGGCGGTGAACTCGACGGGCGCCGCGGCCTGGACCATTCCAGGTCCCGGATGGTCAGGCTACTCCGCCATCAGCGTACGCAATTCGACTGCCACCGCGAATTCGCTCGAAATCCTCGCCACTCCGACCGGCGGCGCTCAACAGCAAGCAGTGATCGCGAAGAGCGACTCGCGCGTGCAGACCTTGGGAACGGCCAGCGGCGCGACGACTTATCGCATTTTCGGCGCTGCGACTTCGTTCAACTTCCAATCCGTGTCGAGCTCCAGCGGCTCTTCCTCGGGCGGCAGCGGCGAGGGCGAGTCGGCCGAAGGCGAGGGTGGTGTAGGGGAAGGCGTTTCCACCATGTCAGCGACGTTGGCCGCGACCTCGGATGCGGCCGTGCGGGACGATTTGATCGCTCAGTTGGACGCCGCGACGGAGCCAGCTGCCAGCCACTCACAGTCGTCAGCCAGCTCGACGTCAGGCGCCAGTCTGCTCGACTTCCTGGCTCGACGCCGATCGACATCTACCTATGCCGACGCGATCGACGCCATTTTGGGTGAGTAAAGGGTTGCGATGTCTTCAAGCAAGTCAACCCAGTAGTGATTGCACCACGAATCACTCGAATCGGACGAATTGGTCTTCCGAGATATGTCCAAATTGCTCGGACTGCCGTGATGACCAGAGATATAGCCGATTCGAGATTTCAACCTGACGCTCAGCTAACTCTCTCTTACATCGAGGATTCGTGGACTATTCGCAGCTCGGCGAATTCGCCTGCGGTTCGGTCTAGCGGCGTCCACCGCCACCGCCGCCACCGTACGAAAAGCGACTTCCACCACCGCCACCACCACCGCCACGTGGACCGCGATCTTCGCGTGGACGAGCCTCGTTGACGATCAGTGGTCGTCCTTCGTGCGGCTTATCGTGGAGCGCTTCGATGGCGGCTTCAGCGGCGGCGCCGTCGACCATTTCCACGAAACCGAAGCCACGGCTGCGACCCGTATCGCGGTCTTGCACCACCTCGGCGCTACGCACCTCGCCGAACTCGGAAAACAGTTCGTTCAGCAGATCGCTATTCACCTTGAAGCTCAAATTTCCCACGTACAACTTCTTGCCCATCCTTCAACTCCTGGATGCGGGGCAAACGACCCAATGGAGAACTTTCCGGGCCGAATCGAAAGGGACCAGACATGGTGGTCCGCCAGGTGGCGAGGCGAGCGAGAGCGGCTGAACGATTCGAAAGAGAATCTATGCTGCACTACTGATCGACAAACCAACTCGATTAATCATAGGCCGCGCGGAATTGCCGATCAATAGTGAGTGACGAGTAGGTGCTCGACCTATGGCCTAGATCAAGACAGTACCCGCGACCCATGGTTCCCCCTTCTCCAGTGCTTGCAAGTTGGCGACCGTGACGCGAGAGATTTCTCGTAGAGCTTCGCGAGTGAGGAATGCTTGGTGAGCGGTAACCAGCACGTTGGGAAAGGTGAGTAATCGCGCTAGTTCGTCGTCCTGCAATACCTCGCCCGAAAGATCTTGAAAGAAGACACCCTCTTCTTCCTCGTAGACATCGAGCGCGACGCCTCCGAGCCGGCCCGATTTGAGCGATTCAATGAGCGCTTCCGTATCGATCAGTTTGCCGCGACTGACGTTTACCAGGAACGCGCCAGGTTTCATTTGAGCGAGAGATTCGCGGCGTATGACATGGTGAGTTTCTGGAGTCAGGGGGACGTGCAAGGAGATGACATCGCTGGTGCGGATCACCTGATCGGGCGTCACATACTCGACTCCACATGCATTGGCCCACGCATGATCGGGGAACGGGTCGTACGCGAGCACTCGCATGCCGAATCCACGCAGGATGCCCGCGGCGATGCGTCCGATTTTGCCAGTGCCGTAGATGCCCGCCGTCTTGCCGTGCAAGTCGAATCCCACGAGGCCTTGCAGGGAAAAGTTCTGTTCGCGGACTCGATTGTAGGCGCGGTGGATTTTGCGATTGAGCGTCAACAGCAGGGCCACCGCGTGTTCGGCGACCGCATGGGGCGAGTAAACGGCGACGCGGGAGACGGTGACGCCGAATTGGCGAGCGGCGTCGAGATCGACGTTGTTAAAGCCAGTGCAGCGTAAGGCGACGAGCTTGACGCCTTGTTCACTCAGGGCTTGCAGGGTGGCGGCGTCGATCTGATCGTTCACAAAAACACAGACGGCCGCGGCGCCCGCCGCCGCCGCGACGGTGTCGCGCGACAGACGAAAGTCCAGGAATCGCCATTGAACTAGGTCCGCCGCCTCAAGCTGTTGGGTGGCTTCGAGCAAATGCTCCCGGTCGTAGGCGCGAGTGTCAAAAACGGCGACGGTGAGCATTCGCGGGACTCCACAGCTTAACGAAGAGATTCTCTTGTCTTCCTACCGCGACACGCGTACAGTTCCTAGGGCGATTCCCCACGGCCAGTTGGGGAACGCGGAAAAGGCGTACGCTATGTGGCTAGTTCGCGGCATCTTATCGGCGCTGTTAGTCTTCGGGCTAGTAGTCCCGCCGCGCACTTGTTGTGTTCTGATCGATTGCTGCCAGCGGAACGCCTGCTGTGACCTCGGAGGAACAATCTCCCCTGCTCTTGCGGCGGCAAAGACTGCTTCACCTGCGGCAGCAAAGTCTGCCGGCGCGTCGTGTTGCCGCCTATTGGCGACCAGCAAGTCGGGTGGCTCAGGCTCACCTGCGGCCGGGCTGAATGTCGCCAGTCCGCCTCTGAGTATGCCTCTGAGTGGCCATTCGGAGAAATGCCCGACCGAGCGTCCTTGTTGTCAGGTTCGCGTGGGAATGCTCGCGACTGGTCAAGGCTTGGGGTTGAGCTTGGCGACCGCCTTCGACGCAATCCCTTCGGTCATCGGTACTTTGGATCTTGGCCTTAGCAGTGCATGCACTCGCGTCGCTTCTCTCTCGCCTCTTCCGCGGCGTAATCTCCAAATTCTTCTCTGTTGCTGGCGGAATTAATGAGCTGGGGCGTGTAGGCGTGTTGGCGAGCGGTATTCGTCGCACGTCATTCGTTTCGCGTCATTCATCTCTTTCCAAGCTCAATCGGTAATTCTCAGTTTTGAGGAGAAGTCTCATGGCTATTCGTGGATTAAGTCGTCGAAATTTGGTGCGTGGAGCGTTGGGGTTGTCGGTAGCGGGGTTGGCTTCCGCGGGGATTCGTGGCTGGGGAAGCGACCCCATCACTGCCAGCTCGTCAAAGGCCGCTTGTTGCTCGCAAAGTGCCGCTGTTGCAGGCGCCGACGGTGGGTCGCCGGCCTGCGCCGATGGACAGGTCTGTAAAGGGGCGTGCGTCAAGGCCTGTCGCGATTGTGCCAAGGAGTGCAAGTCGTGTGCGACGTGCTGTCGGGGCGAGAAGTCCCTATGTGCCTCGGCCTGCGAAGCTTGCCATCACTTGTGCTTGGCTTGTGCGGTGCAATGTGAGAGTGGCGGAAAGCTGCATCGGGAATTCTGCGAGTTGTGTGCGAAGCAGTGTCTCGAGTGCGCCGCTCGTTGTGAAGAGTGCGGCAAGGAGTGCTGCAAGGCTTGTGCGGAGATGTGCCGTAAGTGTGCGGCTGCTTGCAAGGCCTGCTGTGGCGGGAAATAGTGTAGTAACTCCACGGTAGAGAAAGTTGGCTGGGCAAGCTGCGGGAATTCCCGCAGCTTGCCGTCGCTTTCCCCTGGTCGTTTGCTGGCGGACGTTTGCTGAGGTAGAGTGCAAGGAGGTGCAAAACAATCGCTGAGATTGGCGAGCAAGGTCATTGGGGGAGAAAGGCGAGTATATGGCGAAGGCGGAAAGTCGGACGGAAAAGGGGCCGGGACGCAACGGTTCGTCGGAACGCCTTCCAGGAGACTCCACGGTTGCGAACGCTACGCGAGAATCAACGTCACTGGCTCAAGGAGATTTGGCTCAAGGGAGTTTGGCCGAGATGGTGGATGCCGTGCGCGAAGCGGCGGAAGGGACGCCCACGTTGCCCGAGCCACCCTCTGTCAATGGGCTCTATCTGAGTCACGAAGAACTCTCCGATCTTCACTCCTCGCGCGACTTCATTCATTTGTTGCGATCGAAAAGTGTGGATGCGGAGCGCATCAAGGCGTCGGTCAAGTACGAGTACGAGTTGGAATCGCTGCAAATCGAGTTGGTGAAGCTGCAACGCTGGATTCAGGAAAAGCGGTTACGGCTGGCCATTCTGTTTGAGGGGCGAGATGCCGCGGGCAAGGGTGGCACTATCCGTCGGTTCATTGAACATTTGAACCCGCGGGCCATGCGAGTCGTGGCGTTACCCAAACCGACCGAGGAAGAGGCGGGGCAGTGGTATTTTCAACGCTACATGCGGCAATTGCCCAACCCCGGCGAGATCGTATTCTTTGATCGCAGTTGGTACAACCGAGCGGTGGTAGAGCCGGTCAATGGTTTCTGCTCGCGGGACCAATACGAGCGATTCATGCAACAAGTCCCTGAATTCGAGCATATGCTGGTCGAAGACGGGGTGTTTCTGGTCAAGTTCTGGTTCTCGATCTCGAAGGAAGTCCAGTTGGCTCGATTCGAATCGCGGAGGACCAACCCGCTGAAGCAATGGAAGTTGAGTCCCTTGGATTGCCGTGCTCAGGAATTGTGGGACGACTACACGCGGTACAAAGAGGTGATGTTCAGTCGGACTCACACCAGTTACAGCCCATGGATCATTGTGAAAGCGAACAACAAACGCCGGGCGCGGCTGGAGAGTATTCGGCATGTGCTGTCGTTGATCGATTATGCGGGCAAGGACAAAGCTCGAGTTTCCCTGTTTCCTGACCCGAATGTCATTACTCGCTTTCATCGTGGCGCGGTGAAGATCGATTAGCAGATCGCCAAACAGTCGTCCCACGAGGGCGGGACAGGCGATATAATGCGCCGCCATGAGTTCAGTCCTCGATTCCCTAAATCCGGCTCAGCGCGCCGCGGCGGAGCACGTCGACGGTCCCCTGCTCATTCTGGCGGGCCCCGGCAGCGGCAAGACGCGAGTCGTCACTCACCGAATTGCTCATCTGCTCGAGCAAGGCATCCCGAGCCATCAAATCGTCGCCTTAACCTTTACGAACAAGGCGGCCGAGGAGATGCGGACTCGCCTGGTTCGGATCGCTGGCGAGTCGTCTGTTTGGGTGGGGACGTTTCATCGGTTTTGCGCTCGGTTGCTGCGGCAATACTGTCAATGCGTGGGGCTGAGCGAGAACTTTTCGATCTTGGATGTCGACGACAGTCGCAAGCTGCTCGATGTCGCCATGCGCGAGGCGGACATTTCGGATGGCATGGCGACGCCGGACAAGGTGGCGCAGGCCATCAGTTGGGCGAAAAACCAACTGGTGACGCCTGAGGATTATCCCCAAGCGGGCGGCGGAGTCTGGAAGTCGGTGGTTGAAAAGGTCTACCCGCTTTATCAACGCCGACTCTTGACGGCCAATGCCGTCGACTTCGACGACTTGCTGCTGCATGTCGCCGTGATGTTGAGGAACGAGCCCGATTTGCGCAAACGACTGGATGCTCGCTATCGGTACATAATGGTGGACGAGTATCAGGATACGAATTTGGCTCAGTACGCGATCGTTCGATCGTTGTCGGTCGAACATCCCAATCTTGCCGTCGTCGGAGATCCGGATCAATCGATTTACGGTTGGCGCGGCGCCAACGTCTCGAACATCCTCGAGTTCGAGCACGACTATCCGCGGGTGAAGGTTGTCAAACTGGAGCAGAATTACCGCAGCACGCCGAACATTCTGGCGGTTGCCGACGAACTGATTCGGCACAACACGCGACGCAAGGAGAAGCATTTGCAGGCGGAGAGACCGGCTGGCAAGCCGGTGCGTTTGGTGTGCTGCCCCACGCATTCGGACGAATCCGAGGCGATTGCTCAACGCATCGCCGCCGACGTTCGTAGCGGCCAACGGCGTCCTCGCGATTTCGCGATCTTCTACCGCACGAATGCGTTGTCGCGCGGCTTGGAGCATGCCTTGCATCAATACGGCGTGCCGTATCAGATCGTGCATGGCGTCGAGTTTTATCAGCGCCGCGAAGTCAAGGACTTAGTGGCGTACCTGCAATTGATCAATAATCCGGCGAATGACGCGGCCTTGCTGCGGGTGATCAATACGCCCGTGCGGGGGATTGGCAAGGCCACGATTCAACGTCTCGGCGAGCATGCCATGCAGGCGGGTGTCCCGATACTCGATGCCGCTCGGCGATGCGGCATGATTGGGGCGCTGACTGCACGAGCGACGATGAGCGTTGCTCGCTTTGTCACTCTTTTCGACCAACTCCGCGAGCATGCGACCGCGCCGGTCGAAGAGCTTTTGGGCCGAGTGCTCACGGCCACGGGGTATCGCAGCGAATTGGAGAAGTCGCAGGACCCGGACGATTTGGAACGCGTCGCGAACATCGACGAATTGCTGACTGCCGCTCGTGAATACGATATTCAGAACCCCGGACCAGCTCCGCTGGAAGGGTTTCTCGAGCAGACCGCTTTGACCGCGGATACGGATGATTGGGAGGCGAGCACCGACAAAGTCACGCTAATGACGTTGCATGCCGCCAAAGGGCTGGAGTTTCCGGTGGTGTTTCTGGTCGCGTTAGAGCAGGGATTGTTGCCGCATGAGCGAAGTCGCGAGGATTTCGCCCAGTTGGAAGAGGAGCGGCGGTTGCTGTTCGTGGGGATTACTCGGGCTCAAGACGAATTGCAGTTGAGTTACTGCCAGTACCGCATGTTGCGCGGGATGATGCGCCCGGCGATTCCGAGTTCGTTCTTGGTCGAGTTGCCTCGTCACGAGCTTGATACCAGCCTGCCAGCGGGCGGTTATGCGGCGCTGGCCGGTGAGGCAGAGAGTGACGAGGCGGCTGATCCCGAGTGGGACGACGAGTCGGTCTATTTTCAGGCGGGCGATGATTCGCACGACGAGTCGGCGCCGAGTCGTCTTTCGAAAAAGCGTGCCACTGACGAAAACGAGGGCATCGACGATTTCTTCTCGGATGAGCCGGTAATCAAAAAGCCTCGACGGTCGCCAACGCATGGGGCTCAACCTTCGACGGTTCGGCAAACATCTCACGATGACGATTCGGAGCAAACCGACGACAAACCTTTGGGGAAGACAGCCAGTCGAGCGGCGTTAGGAGCAAGTCCGACGAGTAAGCTCACCACCGCGGCCGCACTGTTTCAGCAAGGCGGGAGTAAGCCGCGAATTTCGCCTGATACGTTTTCGATGGGAATGTTGGTCAACCATCCCGAGTATGGAACGGGGAAGATCGTCGCGCTCAGTCGCGAGGGAGTGCGAAGGCAAGCGTCGGTTGTGTTCTTCGCGGACGGCAAGGAACGCCGCTTCATGTTGATTCACGCTCATTTGCAACCCGTGGTTTCCGAGTCATAGATGCTCGAGTCATAGATGTCCGACACCTTGATCAAAGTCGCTCAGTTGAAGACAGTCGAAGCGTTTCGCGCGAGGCTGGACGAACTGGGGCTCTCGATTCCCGTAGATGATCGAATTCTGACGGCGCGAGACGAATCTCCGCTAGCTCAATCGCTGATGATTGGCCAGCGACGAGTTGGTAATCGTTGGTGCATTCATCCCATGGAAGGCTGGGATGCGAATCGCGACGGAACTCCATCGGACCACACGGTTCGACGCTGGCGGCACTTTGGCATCAGCGGCGCCAAGTTGATTTGGGGGGGCGAAGCGGCAGCCGTGCAGGAGGATGGACGAGCGAATCCGTGCCAGACTTTGGCGACGGAAGCAAATCGTGCGGGGTTGAGTCGGTTGCTCACAACTTTGCGCACGGCTCATCGCGAGCGTTTCGGCGGCGAAGATGACTTGTTGGTTGGTCTGCAACTCACGCACTCGGGCCGCTACTCGAAGCCTGAGCCGGGACCGCTACGTCCGCGGATCGCATATCACCATCCGCTGTTGGATCGACGTGTTGGCATTGAGCCAACCGATGATCGCCCGTTGTGGACCGACGATGACCTCGAGCGATTGATCGATCGTTATGTTGCAGCGGCTCGACTAGCCGAGGAGGTCGGCTTCGAATTCGTCGATGTGAAGGCTTGTCACGGATACCTGTTACATGAATTCCTGTCGGCGCGTCGTCGTGAGGGACGCTTCGGCGGCGATTACACCGGGCGAACTCGACTCTTGCGCGAGATCATCCAACGAGTACGCAGTGTTTGTCCCCAGTTGATGATTGGCGTGCGACTGAGTGTTTTCGATTGGGTTCCGTTCCAAGCGGGCGATGGTCCGGGCAAGCCAATGCCGTTTGACTCGCTATTGCCCTACGATTGTGGGTTTGGAGTGAATGCAGGGAATCCGCTCGAGTATGACTTGGAAGAGCCGATTCAGTTGCTGAGAGATTTGCGAGATTGGGGAGTGGTCGCGGTCAACCTCTCGTGCGGCAGTCCTTACTACAATCCGCATATTCAACGTCCGGCCGCGTTTCCTCCCAGCGACGGCTATCAGCCGCCGGAGGATCCCTTGGTGGGAGTCGCTCGGCAATTGGCTGCGGTTCGCGAGTGCAAGCAGGCGATTCCAGACCTGCCAATCGTGGGAACGGCTTACTCGTACCTGCAAGAGTATCTGCCGCATGTGGCGCAAGCGGTGGTGCGCGCGGGGTGGGTCGATAGCGTGGGGCTAGGGCGAGTGGTGTTGTCCTATCCCAATCTGCCCGCCGATTGCCTCGAAACGGGCCGCATGGAGCGAAAGCGGATTTGTCGCACGTTCAGCGACTGCACGACGGGCCCGCGGAACAGTTTGATCTCAGGTTGTTACCCGCTAGATCCCTACTACAAAGGTCTGCCGGAAGCCGAGCAAATGAAGCGGATCAAGGGACAAGCCGCGAAGCCATGATGGCTTGTTGAAAAATCGTACGACGGACTTCTAGTCCGTCGCAAAGTGTTTGGCGAGTCGAACGCCGTCCGCAGCGGCCTAGCTCGACGGACTAGAAGTCCGTCGTACGGGGAAGATCGACGGACTGGAAGTCCGTCGTACATTAGTGCGGCGACGGCTAGCGGTAATAATCGGGCGTCTGGGCATGCGGCGCTTCCATCGGTCCACCCATGCGGCGGCTAGTTGGGATGGGAGGACCGGCAGGCTGTTCGGCGCTGGCTCGCATCACCGGCTGTTGGCTTGGTTGAGCCTTGGTTCGAGCAACTCCGAGGGCGGCGAGCGCTTCTTGCGACCGTTTGTGAGAGGGATCGAGCGACAACGCCGTGCGATAGTGATGTTCGGCTTGTTCGAGCTGAGCTTCGGCGGCCAGCGTAAAGGCGACATTCGCGTGCGCATCGGCGGGTGAGCAGCCTGCGAGCGAGAACTCCTTCAGGGCCGGTTCGACTCGTTGCGTGCGGGCGAGTACTAAGGCGAGGTTCGAGTGGACTCGAGCTTGGTTCGAATCAAGTTGCAACGAACGCATCAGATTGGCTTCCGCGTCCGACCACCGACGTTGGAGATAGCAGTGGTAGCCGTAGTCGGCAAGTAAATGTGCGTTTTTGGGGTCGATTCGCAAGGCGTGCGTGTAATGCGACTCGGCTTGTTCCGGCAGGCCCTTCTTGTCAAGCAACACCGCGAGACGGTGAGCAATGGCGGCGTTGTTGGGGTTGTCTTGCAAGAGCTTTTCGTACGCTGTCGTTGCATCGTCGACGGCGCCTTGCTTTTCGAGCATTTGAGCCATCGCCAGCTTGATATCCGAAGCGGCTTTCTTTTCGTCGGGCCACTCCGAGGCAGGCGCCGTCAATGCTTGTTGAGCAAAGGGAGAAGTAGGGCCAGTCGGGGCCGAGGGCGTCGGGGTAGGTGTGGCTGCGGTCTTCCACGGCCACGCCCAACTGGACGGACCGGATGTGGAAGCACAACCGACGGAGAAAATCAACAGGAATGGCAGTGCAGCGACGGAGGGCTTCATGAGATGGGCTCGTATGCCAGTGTGTGACGAGGCCAAGTTTCGGCCTCCGTGATGTCGAACAAGTCCGCCCCCCAGCAAGACCTGTCCGTCGTTTATCGATGGCTACAGCAATCGCCGCCAGCGTGCGCCTCGACGTTGCTTTCAAATTTGTTACTGACCTTGGACGGCCGTGCCGCCCGTCTGGCCCGTGCCGGAACTCGAACCGCCTGTTCCACCCGAGTATCTTGAAGCGGATCGCAGCATGTTCTGATGATTGATCAGGGCCTCTTCGCCAGCGAGTCCGCGGCGTGGGATGCCGAGTGCGACGGTGGTGGTCTTGTCGTCAACGCCCATTTCAGCGAGTCGCTCGGCCACGTATTCGACTCGAGCTTGCCCCAGACGTTGTTCGCCTGGAATGAACTCGACGACCACCGTGGTTCGCTTCGCCTGGCCGCGCAACAAGCGGACAATGCGTTCGAGCCGCACGAGTCCGGCGTGATTGAGTTCTGACGCCGGAGCGGCGGACCCATCATGGAAGTCGTATTGATAGAGGATCAGGTAGTCGCCCAATCCGTTGCCGATCATGGCGTCGAGTGCCACTTGTTGAGCGGCCCCGAAGGGACGTTCGCAGAAATACTCTGGGAATCCCCAATAGCAACTCTGGAGTCGATATTTCCAGCCTCGTGCCGCCACGTATTCTGCTCGGCCGTACTCGTCACGAGGGGGAATCTCATATGCCTGAACGTCGTTGCCTTGCGAAGCCAAGTCTTCGGCCACTCCCTCACCCTGCACGGGAGGCAGGCGAGAAGGAACGGCAAGGCGAGCGGGTTCGGAAACGATTCGCTGATTATCCGACACCATGCGACCGGCGGGAATCGGAAGCCGAGGTATCGATGGCGCCGCGGAACGACGCGAAGAGACTTCTTGACCGCAAAGTGGACTCGAGTTCGTTCCCACGCATGCCAGTGAGCACAAAACGACAAGCGTTCCAACTTGCAGGTATCCCGGACGCATCGTGAGACGCCTTATGCTGCGATGCACTTGTGGTGAACGATGGCAGTTCATCGACGGGAGCTCCGTTCGGTCAGGATTCCACCGCGAGACGTTTGAGGTACATCAGCGGCCGGTAGCGGCTCGAAGTCATGGAAGCCCACCGGACCTGCCATGTTCTGCGATTCAAACTTCAGCATATGGCGGAAGCCCCACGGATCATCCCAAGCGGTGGTGGGACGGAACGGTTTGCCGGTTCGGCCCTCGATGCGATTGAGGAAGTAAAACTCCAAATCGTTCGGGTCGGTGATCTCGGCGCCGGGCACCAGTGGAATCTGGTCCGCTTCCATCGGTCGGACGAGATACGGGGTAACCAGTACGAGCAATTCCTTCTCGACGCGACGGTGCGTGGTATTGCTGAACAAGGGGCCAATGTACGGCAAGTCGCCAAAACCAGGAATTCTCAACGTCTGAGCGTCCATCGAAACTGAGAGAAGACCCGCGAGAACCAAGGTTTGTCCCTGGCCCATCTCGACGGTCGTGTCGACTCGGCGAGTGTTCACACCGGGAACTGCTGTACCGGCGATCACAGTTCCAATGTTCTGGTCGATCGTGCTCGCTTCTGGAGCTACTCGTAAGCGGATCGAGTCTTCGCTGAGAACATGCGGGGTGAAGTTGAGCTTGACGCCGAACTCTTTGAATTGCAGACCGATGCTTGTAACTCCGGCGCCAGACGCTTGCGGGACGGGGACAGGAAATTCACCACCCGCCAGAAAACTCGCCTGCTGCCCACTGAACGCGATCAAGTTGGGTTCCGCCAGGATCGTAATCACTGAGTTTTGGCGGAGGGCGGCCAATGCGATATCAAATGAACCTGTGGGGAAGATCGCCCAAGCAGTTGTAGCGGCTGAAGGCGTGAGACCTAGGAGACCGGCAGCGCCGGCTGCCGTACTGCTTCCGGCGATGCGAGTATTGAGTACATTTCCAGGGCCCCATTGAGCCAGCATGTCAGCACCGATCTGACGAGCTGCCGTGCGGTTGAGTTCGGCGATCCGCACATTGAGGAGGACTTGTTGGCTGCCGGGCACCGTGAGCAAGTTGACGACTTGAGGGCGGCTCGTGCTCGATCCGCCTCCCGCTCGTGCTTGCGGGGCAAACTCGGTGGTCACCGAGTCGCTTGGCGAATTGGGGTTGTTAGGATCTTCGCCGAAGTTGGCTTCGGCGGGGTCGCCGGAGGTATCGTCCCCAGCGTCAGCCGGAGAATTCCCCGCGTTCGCTCCGCGTCCTGAACCGTTTGCATTTCCACCGCCTTGAGTCGAGCCACCCTGACTCTGTCGGCCACTGCCCCGAGTGGATTCCAAATAGGCATTGAGGGTCGTAATGATCTGTTGCACTTGCCGCGCGCTGCGAGCCTGACCTTCTACAACTAAATGCTCGCGAATTTGCGAGAGCTTGATCATGGCATCAGGGAAAAGCTGCCTTAGTTGGGCGCGTAACAACGCGAGGTCATAGTTGACATGGACTTCGAAGCCGTAGGTTTTGCCACCCGAGGTGGTCACGGAGATATCGGTGATGCCTGCTCGCCTGCCCAGCAACCGGATCATCTGAGGGTTGGGGAGCACTTCGAAATCGATAATGGATGGGTCGCCGACAGCGATCATGGCGTCGCGCCCTTCGCCGACAATGGGCGCCTTCAGTGTCAACAATCTCCCCTGGCCGACGATCAGTTCGATGGCTGCATCGTTCCCTTGGAGGGGCTGAGCGATACGCGGCAGCGGTTCGTTATCGTCCGCGGGCCGCATGCGAGTAAACCGATCACCTGCTTGGGGGCCATCGCCGGGGCGGGCATCGACGGTGGGGACGGTGGGCAGGTTGATTTGGAAGCCGCCAGCGTTCCCTGATTCCGTCTGACCCAGCAGGAAAGCTGGGCATGTCATAAGGGCGACGAGCATCCCGATGAAGCGGCACGCCGGAACCCAGCAGACGGCGAGGCGGATGGAGTACTTCATGGCGATCCACGTCGAAACAACGGTGACTGGACGATTCATCAGCCTGTTATTCGACTTTTCGGTCGTACCGACTTTACTTTGGATTCCGAAGACGCTGACTTTGACGGTTGCGAAGACTGCGAGCGACTAAAAACGGTGATTTGAGGTGGTTTACGTAAAGTGTGGCGGCAGGGCGATTTGTGGATGTCGTGGTGAGGTGGATAGATTCTTGAGAGAATTTTTTGCAAACAGCGCATTTTGACATAGGTTTCTTGCAGACGATCAAACGGTGATCGTCCACTTTTCCGATCTGCTTTTTGCGGAGAATAGTCATGAACAAGTTGTTTGCCGGTGTGAAGAGTTTCGTTCGTGAAGAAGACGCCCCCACCATGGTCGAATACGGCCTCATGGTCGCCCTGATTGCGGTCGCATGCATCACTGCCGCCACTCTGTTGGGCGGGAGTATCAGCGCTCTGTTCGGAGATGTTGGAACGTCGATCAGCAACGTCAACGTGCCTTAGTGTTTAGACACGTTTCGTCAGGCAATATGCTTGACAAGGAGCTGTGGGAGGGACATGCAAGGGGCATGTCCTTCCTGCAGCCAGCTGATTTGAGTAGCGGCGAGTGGCAGTGAGCCACTCCTGGATGGTACCGCGAATCATTCTGGTCCTGGGTACCTTCGGGCGACTTCGCCGCTCGAAGTTTCTTTGCATACTTCCCAGGATGACCCATGATTCCCATCTTTTTCTTAATCGCATGCGCCATTTCTGCGGTGGCGTCGGTGACCGATGTCTGGCGATTCAAGGTCTACAATGCCCTCACGTTCCCCGCTATGGCGTTGGGGGTCGCTTATCACTCCTTTGCCCCCGAGGGACGCGGTTGGCAGTATGGTTTGGGTGGATGTGTGATCGGGATGGGGATCTTGATCATTCCCTATCTCTTTGGCGTGTTTGGCGCCGGTGACGCGAAATTCGTGGGGGCTGTTGGGGCGTGGTTGGGAACTGAGCCGGTGATGACAGCTCTGGTGGTAGGAGCGCTTGCCAGCGGCATTTACGCTATAGCCCTTTTGGTTCTCCGCGGTGGACTAACGCGTGCTTGGGGCAATTTGCGACTTACACTTTGGACGATGGCGAGTTTCGGGAAGTTGGATGGTGAAGCGACTCGAAACGAGACTGTTCAAGAAGTTGCCCGGACCACGGACCGTCGCAGCCGCCTTGTACCGTTCAGTGCCATGATCAGCATCGGTGTGGTTTATGCGGTCATAACTTTTGTCCGTTAGTATCGAATTGAGTTCTGGAGCCCACGGCCATGTCCTTTCGATCCATCATCGTCATTTTGCTGGCAGCCGTTTGCGGAATAGCTTCCGTGATCGCCATTCTCAGCACGACAAGCATGTCAGCGAAAACGACGGTTGAGACGACTAAGGTCGTCGTCGCGGCGACCGAAATCCGCCGCGGCGACACTGTGAATCCTCGCATGCTTAAGACGGTGGATTGGCCTAAAGACCTTGTACCACCTGGCACTGTAATGGACGTCGAAAAAGTGGTTGATCGGACCGCCATGCAAGGGATTCTGCCCGAGGAATTGGTGTTGGAAGCGAAAGTGGCGACGGGTGACTCGGCGCATGGTCTATCGCCTCTGATTCGTGACGGAATGCGGGCCTTTACGATACTGACCCCTTCCGATGCCAGCGGCGTGGCGGGTTTTATCTTGCCGGGTAACCGAGTGGATGTGGTACTCGCAGTGTCTGGAGGAGATGAGGCGACGGGGGGAGCGACGGCGACGACGTTGCTACAGAACATCGAGGTCTTGGCGGTTGGACAACAATTGGAAGCGCCACGCGAAAACCGCATGGAACTCAAGGAAATGCGTTCGGTCACGCTGTCGGTCAATCCCGACCAAGCGGCCAAGCTGAGTTTGGCTCAAACCAAGGGAACACTCCACCTCTCGTTACGCGGAGACCTGGACGACCTAACGGCAAAGGTTGACACAATTACGCTGAAGGAATTGCGGTTCCTCCAATTACCCGGTGAAAACCTGTTGGACGATGTCGCAGAAGAGGAAACAACGCCCGTGACAGCGCCGGTTGACGAGCCGCCTCCTGCGCCAGTGGTGCGTCGAGTGTTCCATATCCGATCCATGCGCGGCACAACGCCCGGCATGGTCAATGTTATCGAAGGTAAGCCTGTCGACCGTTCCTAGCATGAGTTGACGGTGTGGAGGTTGAGGAAGGCCTGTAGGGAGGCAGAACCGCTCGGAATGCGGTGAGGCGGAGGTAGGCGCATGATCTGGAAAATTCGCAAGAAAACGGGAGCGGATGCATCGCAGGCCTCTGAGGCTGCGCCTTCGTCGTCGAAATTGGCAGGCGACAGCCAGATCACCCCAAAGCCGATTGATACAGCCTCGACGACCGGGAACGCAATGCCTGTGTCTGGAACTAGCGATGTTCCACCACCCCAGTCGCCACCCATGACTCCTCCACCAACTACTCCGGCGCCGCAGCCGACGGCGTCAAGTGAAGGGGCTCATGATCCCGATGAGGAACAGCGGGAAACTGAGTTTCAGCAGATCAAGGAAGACTTGCATCGGCAAGTGATCAGCCGAATCGACTTGTCGTTCATCGGCACGATGAACGACCGCGAACTACGTAACGAGATCCGTCGAGTCTCCGAGCAAGTGCTCGCTCAACAAGCGACTCGATTGAGTGCCGAGGACCGCGAGCGATTGTTGTCCGAGGTGATTGCCGAGACCTTTGGTTTGGGGCCGCTGGAAGCGTTGCTGAAAGACCCCACCGTCTCCGACATCATGATCAACGGCGCCTCGACGGTTTACGTGGAGCGCAAGGGGAAAATCCAACGCACGAAGGTCAAGTTCGCCAACGACGCGCACTTGATCAAGATCATCCAACGCATCGTGAGCGGCGTCGGGCGACGTATCGACGAAACTCAACCGATGTGCGATGCGCGTCTGGCCGATGGCAGTCGCGTGAACGCGATCATTCCCCCTCTCGCGATCGATGGCCCGCTGGTCTCGATTCGGCGATTCGGTTCCAAGCCGCTACAAGGCGAGGATCTGATACGCAACGATTCAATTACTCGCGAAATGCTCGATTTCATGTCCGCCGCGGTGAAATCACGATTGAACATCGTCGTCTCGGGGGGAACCGGCAGTGGTAAAACGACTTTGCTGAACATGTTGTCGAGTTACATTCCTGATGACGAACGCGTGGCGACGATCGAAGATGCCGCGGAATTGCGGTTGCAACAATCGCACGTGATCCGCATGGAGACTCGCCCCGCCAACGTCGAAGGGAACGGCGAGGTTTCCGCTCGAGACCTAGTTAAAAACGCTCTGCGTATGCGTCCCGATCGCATCGTGATCGGCGAATGCCGCGGCGGCGAGGCGCTCGACATGCTTCAAGCGATGAATACGGGGCATGATGGCAGTTTGACGACCATGCACGCCAACACGCCCCGCGATGCATTGACTCGCTTGGAGATGATGGTAGGCATGTCGGGATTTGAATTGCCGATGTGGACCATTCGTCGCCAGATCGCCTCGGCGGTCCACTTGATCATCCAAGCCGTACGATTGACCGGCGGTCTGCGGAAAATCGTGAGAATCTCGGAAGTCACGGGCATGGAAGGCGACGTGATCACGATGCATGACCTATTTATCTTCAAGCAGACCGGGTTGGACTCGCAGCGGCGAGCGGCGGGCTATTTCGCGACGACGGGAGTTCGCCCGCAGGCCCTGGAACGGATGGAGGCGACCGGAAACGATCTGCCAGCCAGCATGTTTGAACAAAGGATCTTGACCGCACGGTGACACGATGACAATCGCCTCGATGATTGCCGTCTTCGGCACGTTCTTCACCGTTTTTCTCGCGGTCTGCGCCGTCAACATGGTGCTGACCGATCTGTTCCTCAACGATCGCAACGACGGCCATCAACGCGAGGAAATCGCGCGGCGGGAACGCGAGCGTGAGCGAGCGAGAATGAAAGAATCGGCTCGCCAAATCGACGCCGAAGGCTTGGGCCAGATCGTTCATGAGGCGATGAACGAGATCGAACCGCCGCCAACGCCCGCGGAGAGACTGCGGGAATTCATCGAGCAATCGGGTTGGACGATGAAGCCGAAACAACTCATCATGCTGTCGTTCATGTGCGCGTGCGGCGGGACTTTCGCACTGTGGGTGCCAACTCGTAATCCTCTCGTTGGTCTGCTAGGTGCGGCAGTCGGTATGGTGATTCCCTTTTGGCTTGTCTCGCGAGCGCGAAATAAGCGACTCGACAAACTCCGCGCCCAGATGCCAGATGCCCTTGAACTGATGGCGCGGGTGCTTCGAGCTGGGCAGACGGTCTCACAGGCCATGAACTGCGTATCGGAAGAATTTCCGCCGCCGCTGGGGACCGAGTTTGGCTACTGCCATGATCAACAGAACTTGGGTCTATCCCCCGATATCGCCATGCGACAATTGGCGAAGCGGACTGGCGCGATGGAGATCAAGATCTTTGTGATGGCAATGATGGTGCACCGGCAAGCGGGAGGAAACATCACGGAATTATTCGATCGCTTGGCAGCTCTGGTGCGATCTCGTTTCAAGATACGCGGCGACGTTCAAGCGCTTACCGCCGAAGGGCGTATGCAAGCAATCATTCTTCTCGGTCTACCCATCGCGATGTGGATCATAATGGCGTTCATGAATCGCCCCTACGCCTTGGAGCTTTTTGACCATCCATGGCTTCTATGGGGTACCATCGGAATGATGGGAATTGGCGCTCTGTGCATCAACAAGATCGTGAATTTTGATTACTAATGGCTTGAGCACTACGATGTTTGGCAGCAATTCCCTGTTATTTACGATTGGACTGGCGGTTTGGGCGTTTATCACGCTCGTCTTATACCTCTTTGCAACACGGAAAAAAGACTCGTTGACTGGAGATCCGTCGTCCGAGTTGTTTGAAGAGGGACCGCGTCCAACTCCCAAACGAGTGTACAGTGCCGCCGAGGAAAAAAGGAACGCGCTCGCCGACCGGCTTATTCATGCGGGACTTTACAGCCGCAACTCTTCAACATTCTATTACACGTCGCAACTTGTCTTAGCTTCGGTGCCCATGTTTGCCGGCGTGGGACTCGTTGCCCTCGGTTTCGTCGGCTGGAAAGGGGCTGCGTTAGGCGCTGTTGTCACGGCGGGGCTCTCCTGGATCACCCCCTCACTGTGGCTCGATCAACGCATCAAGTCCCGACAACAAGAAATACGTCGCTCTCTTCCGGATGCGCTTGATGTGCTTGTCATTTCGTTAGAGGCCGGGATGAGCTTACCGGCTGCGCTGGTTCGCATCAGCAAAGAAATGAGCAGCACCTATCCATTGCTGGCGACCGAATTGACGATCGTGCAACGCGAAGTCCAAATGGGAAATAATATGGGCACCGCGCTGAAGAGTTTTGCGGACCGTTTCGGACTAGAGGAGCTTCGCAGTCTGGCATCGGTGGTAATCCAGGCGGAACGCTACGGTGCGAGTGTTGTCCAGGCGTTACGCATTCATGCGGAGACGTTGCGGTTGAAACGGTTGCAGGCAGCACAGGAGAAAGCTCAGACGGCCACGGTCAAGTTACTCTTACCGACGGTACTCTTTATCTTTCCCGCGATTTTCGTCGTCATCCTGGGACCCGCCGTCTTTCGACTCATGGACCAATTGACCAATGGGGCATTGAAATGAGCGTTGCTCATCCCCTGTTCGCTCCTCCCACGACGCCCAGCCGGGAAGAACTGAGACAAGCGTGCGCGAGTTGGGTCGCGATCCTCTCGCAAGTTCGCAGGAGCACGGGGCGCTCAAGGCGTGATTTGGTTCTCAGATTGACCGAGAAGTATCGCACGCTATACGAACAACTACTTGATGCTTGTGACGAGGCCATTGAGTCGTCCGATGAACCGCAGCGGCGCTACATCGAGCACATGAAGCACTTCTTGGCGCCTTGGGTTGATCCCGCGGCGCTGATTCATGTTTCGGGCGCCATCCTTGACGATTTAATCCGCCAAGCGAGTGAATTCGAGTGTCTGTTGCGCGGGCTCGACCCAGTGCAGGTCGAACGCAGGAAGAAGCTCACTCGACAAGTTGTGACAGTCGGAATAGTACTTGGATTTGTCATTCTATTCGTCATGTTGAGCGGCGGGCCTGAAGCCATGATTGACTCCGCAAACTCGACTCAAACTCAGTACGTAGAATTGGTCAATGGAATCACGCCGCGTGTGAAGATTGGTCTCTCGGCACTCGTTGTGCTGGCGATTGGCGCCGTTTCACTTCGTTCCATGCGCCGCGATTAGGCGCACGACCTTGGCAGTGTCAGGGCGGAACTCCGTTAGATACGGTTCAGCCGCACGCAGGCTAGTGGACCCGGAATTCTGGGATTATTCCTCAGGCTACGACTCGGCGATCGGTTGGAGTGCGATTCCGTGGTTCACCACTGATAGACTGGTGACAACTGAGTTCGCCGATACGAGACACCGGGGGGCGATTAACCACGGATGGCACTGAGGCCACGGATCTAGACGGAAGGGGAATCCCTTGGGCCTGATCGCTTGGTTGCTGAATTAGACAAGGTTGAATACTTGGGCCTTTTTCCAAAAACCTAGGGTCGGGCGGCCCTACGTGATTAGTGAAGATCAGCGAAGATTAGTGTTCCCTATTCTTAGGTGCAGAGCGGATTGAGTTTTGGGAACACTGATCTTCACTGATCGACACTGATCGAACTCATGTTCTTGCAAGGTGAAATCGTCGTTCGTTGATGTTGGTTTAACGAGTGATCGACGTCGACGCCGGCGAGGTCGGAATTCAGGCGGGGCGTTACCTCCCCCTCTTATCGCTATTTCAGGCAGTGCCATGGCTCGAGATGGGACGCGATCGCAACAAGTTCCCGGACTTTGGAGGGCGGTTTAGTGGGGTTGGTCAGAGCGACGGACTAGAAGTCCGTCGTACAAGGTTTCGGGCCGGGGATGCGGCCATTGAGAAATCAGGGCTTCCCGCCACAAAAGCGTCTTAGTTCACCAAGCGAACCTTGGGGTTGGTGATGATGTCCGAGAAGATCGCCTTCAGGCGTTCTTCATATTGCGCGGGGTTTCCCGAACTGCGAGGGGCTTGTCCATCGCTATTGGCGGTTTCACCCATGCGAGCCCCCCGGTCCATGAAGCCATAGTCGGTGCCTAATCCGATGCCAACCATGTAGACATTCCAACCCTTTATCTTCATGATCATGGCCTGCATCAGGGCCGCGTTGTAGGCCGTGTAACCCGATGACGTGTACCAATTGGTGCTCGAGTTGCTCGACATGTAGTTGTTGATCGTTGTCGTACTGCTCTGGTAGTCGTTGGGAATTCCGTCCGTCAACAGTACCACGATCTTGTTGGTGAACTGACGACCCGAACCGCCTTCGCTGGGCGGCGCGATATGCGAGCGAGCGAGAATCATGCCGTTCTCTGTCGCGGTAGAAGAACCTATGTCTGATACCGCCTGGAGCCCCGTGCAAGACGCCATCGCCGCATTGTAGTCCGATGTCAAACTGCGGAGCAGAGTGACGTTCGTGTCGTACGAGAAGGTGACGATGGAAACCCAGTCCATCTGATTGGGGTCGCTGATCTCCAGGTTACGCTGCTTGATCAGGTTGATGGCGGCGATTAACGCTCGACGAGCCGCATGTGTCGGCTGCTCGCGGGGCGGGAATGAGAAGGTCCCCCCTTCGGTCACTTCGTTGTGATACGTGCAATTCGCGTGCAACCTCGAAAGCTGCACATACTGACCGGAGGTCGGCTGTCCATCCGCCCCCCAGTCCATCATGAATTGAACATACGTGCGGTAGCCAAGCTTGTTGCGATAACTATTCAGCTCCGCGGTACCCGCTGAAGGAAAGGCAATTGTGTACGGGTTTCCAAAGTCATTCAATTGATCGCTATCCTGATTGGGCGGCAGCGTCACCGGAGTGCTAGGACGTGGGCGACCCTTGCTACTGCTGCTGCTGACGGATTGCGAAAGAATGATGTAATCCAGGTATGTTGTCCAAAAATTGAAGCTGGCAGTGTTAGAACTTTGAGGCAATGGACGAGCATTCGGCATTAGGGGCGCGAGCTGGTTGTCGATGATCCAGCGATACGCCTTGGTCTTCCGAGTTGATTCGCTATCGGTGTTGACGATTCGGTAAGTGGTTGCCAGACTCGCGGATGTGAGCGGCCCGCTGTTCTTGGTGAGTTCCGCGTAGGCAAAGTTGTCCTGGCCGACGCCAAGAGGTTGGCCGACATGCTGAGTCGTCCCAGGGAAAGTACCGAAGTTCATGTCGGTGTAGAGGTCCTGCATCAGCGTGGTGCCGACCGTTGGATAGCCTTGAGGTCCGAACACGTCGTTGATCGCCTTCGTAGCCCAGGCTGGCTCCGAGTCGTTATTCATCGATCCCGAAAGGTCGACGACGAACACGATATCGCGGGGGTTGGTAAGCGCAACCGCGGAAGCCGCGACATTGAACGTCTCGTGTCCGAAGGCGGGAGCGAATACGAGGGGGATCGAGCCACCCTGCGTGGCGTTCCGACGTACGGTCACTCGAACCGCATTTCCGGGGGTCGCCGTTTGCGTGAAGAGCCGATTGGTGTAGCTCCACGTTCCAAAATTCACCTCCACCGATTCGGGACCAACCGGCTGGTTGGAAATCATGTTGTAACCAGCGAATCGATTGGCGGAAGCGATTGCGTTCGTGGTGCTCGAAGGGATGTAGGCGCCAGCGGCGAGGGCGGCCGAGTCCGCCGCGCATTGAGCTTGCTCGCGAGCGACAAACATCACTCCCATGTCGATGGTAAATGCCAACATGCCGAGCATCAAAGTCAGCATGAAGCAACTGAGAACCAGAATGGATCCCTTGCGTTTCAATCGATCCTTGAGTTTTTGCATGTTGATCATGGCATTCTCCTCCCGGTGCGACCACAGGCCTGCTTTCCTTTACTCACCCAAGGGAAATCTAGGTCAAAATCCAGAACATGCGCCGAAAATCCGGAGAAATCGGATCTCTCGGGCTCGAAAGCTACGGTAGAGGCACGGTAACTTCTGCCGAAAGTCCTGATTTTTCCTAAAAAAATGCGCACGAGAAAAAAACTGACGTAAGCTTCCGACAGGCAGGAAACGGAGAGAACGTGCATCGCTCATGGGCCGTGCCGCCTCACAAGAATCGCGCGGCGCCCCAGTCGTGCGAGCCCAGGATTTCAGGTGGAGGACGTAGGGTCATGTTCACGCTAAACGATTTTCAGCTAGGGAGTTCCCGCGGAAGAACTAAGTTTCGACTTAGCGAGTTTCGCCGTCGGCGAGCGATGCGGAAAGCTGCGGCAGCAGTCGAATTTGCGCTCGTCTTGCCGATGTTCATGAGTATGGTGCTGGGAATGGTAGAAGTGGGACGCGGCATCATGGTGATGCAGACGCTCACCTACGCCGCGCGTGAGGGCTGTCGTACCGCAGTGCTCGACGGTTCAACGGCGTCAATCGTGACGGCCAAGGTCGATGCGGCGATGGATGGTTCTGCCATTAACCTCCCGCCCGCGACCGTTACGATCACTCCAGCGAATCCCAGTTCCGCTAAGTATGATGAGCCCGTGACGGTAACTGTACAGGTACGTTACAGTGACGTTTCATGGGTGCCCATGGCACAGCACTTTCAGCCCAATGCGATGTTGAGGGCTTCAATTACCATGCGGCGCGAGACTGTGAAGTAGAGTTGCTCGACCTTCTTCGACACTCCACACTCTCGGCGTATCCTTATGTCGCTCGTTGCATCCCCGGCCACCGACCCCTCAGCTACATCGTCCTCCAGCCCAGTTGTCTCTCGATTGGGAGGCGTGTCGTCGCCTGCGACTTCCTCGCTGCGGATCTTCGACGCCGACGGAACTCTCTGTCCCGCCTCGCCGCGTGATGCTTCGGATACAGGGCTCGAATCCTCCTACCTAGACCAGTTGGCAATCAAGATCGCTAATCTTGTCTCCAGCTTTACCACCGAGTGGATCACTCGTCGGCTGGGCCTCCCGCTGCACATCGTGCAAGAGATCTGCTGGCAACTCACACAAGAAAAGTTGATCGAAAACTTGGGCGAGGTGGGGCCCTTCAATTTACGGCATGCGATCACTCAACGCGGACGCGAAACCGCGGGTCGCTTGATGGAGTTGTCCGGGTACACCGGACCGGCGCCGGTTTCGCTCCAACACTATACCGAAATGCTGGCTGCTCAAATCGCAAGCTGGCCCGATATCTCGATGCCCGATGCCGAAAAGGCGCTTGGGGAAATGGTCGTCTCGCCCGAGACGATCGAGATTGCCACGTTGGCCGCCTCTTCGGGACGGGGGCTATTTGTCTTCGGTCCCGCTGGTAACGGCAAGACTTCTCTCGGTCGAGCACTCCAGCGACTGATGCGCGGCTCGCTCTGGATTCCGCACGCGATCAGCATCGACAATGCGGTCATCAAGGTGTACGACGGGCAAATGCACCGTCGTCGGCCCGGATTCGAGACCGATAGCCGCGTCGATCAACGTTGGGTTTGCGTGGAACGGCCCTTCATCGTCACGGGCGGTGAAATGACGCTGGACGACGTCGATTTGGCTTATCAGCCGGTCTTGAAGTGCTACGAAGCGCCCGCCCACGTCAAGGCGAACGGCGGCGTCTTCATGATCGACGACTTTGGACGACAGCGAGTTGATCCGCGGGCGCTGCTGAATCGCTGGATCGTGCCGCTCGAAGAACGCGTCGACTTTCTGACGCTCTTGTCGGGTCAGAAAATTCGCATGCCGTTTAAGCTGCTGCTGATCATTGCCACGAACCTCTCGCCTGCCGAGGTTGCGGACCCCGCGTTCCTCCGCCGCATGGGGTATCGGCTGAAAATTGAAAGCCCATCGGCCGAAACCTACACACGGATTTTTGAACGCTATGCCGCGAACAAAGATGTCACGATCGAGCCGGGATTGATTGACGTGCTCATCCAGCGTTATCGCCAAGAACAGCGTCCCTTCCGCGGGTGTGAGCCACGCGATCTCATCGAGCGGTCGTTGGACGTCATGCGAGTGCGAGGCGCCGAACGGTTTCTCGATCTTGAAGTGCTCGAAGTCGCTTGGCGCGGGTACTTCGGCGGCATGGTGGACAACTCGACTGATATGGAGACGACCAAGACCGCGGCCCGCATGTGAGAACAAACCAAGTACGGCGGTGAGTTCTCTTGCCGATCGAGAGACGCTCGATCGCGGCAAATAGACCGAATAGAACGCGAATGCGGCCAGGATGGGTTGTAGCAACCGTGCTCAAAGCGCGGGGCGGATCGTGAAGGATCGCGTCGATTTCGACGTCCGTAACGGGAACGGACGACGATTCTCGACCCGCCCCGCGCGTTTTCTTGCATCAACGCACGCTCGCACTCGATCTACTCCTCTCAGACGAACTCGACCGACCCTCTGCCTCGGGAACGATAGCCTGGAGTGGGTTGCATTACGGTGGATGCAAGCGAGTTTCGTTCGGGAAGCGCAGGACACGGATGTTCGCACTTCAGTCGTCGAAATGGATCGCCATCCTGCTGGTTGGCGTCGTGATCACGGTCCCCCGGTGGACAAACGCTACCGGACCGCGCTCGCAACTAGTGCGACTACCCGGCGTCGAAGACGAACCCACGGCGCCCTCCCCCTCTGATTTGCCCGGCGGACTGCATTCGCCGCGCCCCGAGTTGCGTATGAAGCCGCCGCTCGAGGATTCGCCCGCGACTGACATTGAAACACCGCAGCCCGAGCCTGATCGACAGGCGGTCGATTTCGAGCCCGAGCTCGCGCTCGACTTTGTTGAAACCGACATACATCTCCCCCGCCCCGTGCTGCTGGGAGATGTGCAGTACCTTTTGATGACTCGAGCGCCAGCCAGTCGCTCGTTACCGCTGGTCGTCGACGGCAACTCTGGCGATGTGCTCGCGCGAGGAGATCAGTTGCGATGGGGATTTGATTCCGCCCTGCGCGCGAGTGTTGGATATCGCTTCTGTCACGCGGGCACGTTGGAGCTAGGGTACTTCCACTACTTCGAAAATGGTTCGCACTTCACCGCCTTCGGTCAGCAGTTTCCTGGAGGAAACGCCAGCGCGCCCGGACCCCTGGGAGCCGCCGGTTTAGGCTTTGATCGTTTCCACCAGCTAGCCGTCGATTACACGGCCGACCTATCAGGGTTCGAGATTAATTGGGTCTTGGGGTGTGGCCTCTCGCCAACTTCGCTAGAGAGTCGCTGCACCGATGCCTGCCCCAGTGAGTTCAACGGCGGTGGTGTGGCTTTGGGCGAGTGGTTCGTTGGCTATCGACAACTGCAACTCGACGAACAATGGCGCATGACTGGCAGCGGCTCCGGCGTGAATGCGGGGCAGATCGACACCTATACCGTCGATGCGCGCAATGATCTGTACGGTGCGCAACTCGGTGCTCGCTGGCGCTGGCTGAGTCATCGTTGGGGACTTGATGCGCGAACCACCGCTGGGCTCTTTGGCGTGCATGCCGAACAACAGAGTCAGGTAAGTGACGTCACGGGGGCACCATTGAGGCGGGATGGAATTGGAAGTAGCGATGGCCTCGCAGTGGTCGTCGAAGCCGGGCTGGGGGCTGTCTATCGCATCGATCACCGTTGGACGCTTCGCGCCGGTTACCAATTGATGTGGATTCAAGGGATCGCGCTCGCCGCTTCCCAGGTTGACTACGGCGTCGATTTCAGGGCGGGCCGGGGAATCGATCGCGATGACGGCCTGTTGTTGCACGGTTTCCAAGTCGGTTTGGAAGCTTGCTGGTGACGGGGGGCCGCCCCAAATAAGAAGGTTCTTCCGGGTTTCGTGTGGTTTGTTGCCCGAATGTTGGTCGGCGCGGCTGTCGCCGCGGGATTTTCTCAGGCATCACTCCGGTGTCCAAATATTCATTCGCCGCGTCGCGGCCGGTCGGCGCCTCAGTGGTGCCGGGAGAAACGGAGTCGGGCTCTGCGGAGACGCAACCTGACAAGGGATATCCCGGTCAACGGTGCGCAAAATGGTGCATCTTGCCTCTGGTGGTTCAACGCCGCCAGACGCTCTTCTTCTTTCCGCACCTTTTGGACACCGGAGTGATGCCTCCGAAAATCCTGCGGCGACAGCCGCACCGAGCACCTCCTCGACAGCTACCCACAACAAACCCGGAAGGACCAAGAAAACACGATCCGCGGTAGGGGTCCACAGGCCGCCATGCCATCGGCCCTGCTCCATCCTATGCCAGAGATTGAGCTCAGAGAACCTGGTCTACCCGCGGATCGTGTGTGTGAGTGACCGAAGGTTCGAGAAAGACCATCCCTCTCGAAACGTCGTGGGGTTACGTATGCTCCGGTTGCTCGCGATCGTGACGGCCCAAGGCAGGTGACATAGGCCATCCCCCCTTCACTCGCAGAAACCAGGGAAGAGCGGACAACCTCGCGAGAAAAATCTGCAAAAAAAACGAAAAGAGCCCGGTCGCAAGGCGACCGGGCTCTCGATGTTTCATCGGGCCACTCGCAAAGTGGCGCCCTCAGGAACTACTTGGCATGCTTCAGGGCAGCCTGGGCCGCGGCCAAGCGAGCGATCGGCACTCGGAACGGCGAGCAGCTAACATAGTCCAAGCCCGCCTTGTGGCAGAAGTGGACCGATGCCGGGTCGCCGCCATGCTCGCCGCAAATCCCGACCTTCAACCCCTCGCGCACCTTGCGCCCCTTGCTCACCGCAATGTCGATCAATTGACCGACGCCAGAGGTGTCGAGCGATTGGAAGGGGTCGATGGGGAGCAGTTCTTGCTTCAAGTAATCAGGCAAGAAGCTGTTCACGTCGTCGCGGCTGTAGCCGAACGTCATCTGAGTCAAGTCGTTCGTGCCGAAGCTGAAGAACTCGGCGTATTCAGCGATCTGATCTGCAGTCAAAGCCGCACGTGGAACTTCGATCATCGTGCCGATCAAGATCTCCACCTTGCCAGCCGACTTCGTCTCAGTCAGCACGGCATTGATCGTCTCCTCGGTCCACTTGCGCAGCAACCGGATTTCGGCCGCTGTACCGACCAGCGGATGCATGATTTCGGGACGAGCGTCGATTCGCTTCTTCTTGCACTCGACCGCCGCCTCGACGATGGCCCGCACCTGCATCTTGAGGATTTCAGGATAGGTCACGCTCAAGCGGCAACCGCGATGGCCCAACATGGGGTTGGCTTCGTGCAATTGGCTCACCCGATTCTTGATCACGGTGGGCTTCACACCCAACGCGTCCGCCATCTCCTTCTGGCTCTTGTCGTCCTGCGGGAGGAACTCATGCAACGGAGGATCGAGCAGACGGATGGTGACCGGCAGCCCCTTCATCGCGGTGAACAGACCGATGAAGTCGTTCCGTTGATAGGGCAACAACTTGGCCAGCGCCTTTTCTCGCGCTTCGACCGTGTCGGCCAGGATCATCTCGCGCATCGCCTTAATGCGATCGCCTTCGAAGAACATGTGCTCCGTACGGCACAGCCCAATCCCCTCGGCGCCAAAGTCGCGAGCACGCTCGGCGTCGGCCGGGGTGTCCGCATTGGTGCGAATCTTGAGCGTGCGGTACTTGTCCGACCACTTCATGATCGTGGCAAAGTCGCCCGACAGCTTCGGCTCTTGAGTGGCCAGCGTTCCTTCCACCACTTCACCGGTCGATCCATCGATCGACAGCGTGTCGTTGTGACCATAGGTCTTGCCGCCAATGGTCAGTTTGCGAGCCTTGGTGTCGATGACCAACTCACCGGCGCCGACGACGCAGCAGCGACCCCAACCGCGAGCCACCACGGCCGCGTGGCTGGTCATGCCGCCCGTGCTGGTGAGAATGCCGGTCGCCGAGTGCATACCCTCGACGTCCTCGGGATTCGTTTCCTTGCGCACCAAGATGATCTTCTCGCCACCCTTGGCTCGTTCCACCGCTTCCGCAGCGGTGAAGGCCAGCTTGCCGACCGCGGCGCCCGGCGAAGCGGGCAAACCTCGAGTCAACACCTTGGCCGTCTTCTTGGCGGCGGGGTCGAAGCTGGGGAGCAACAGTTGAGTCAAGTCGCCTGCGGGAATCCGCAGCAAGGCGGTCTTCTCGTCGATCAGCTTTTCCTTGACCAGGTCGCAGGCGATCTTCACCGCCGCGGCGCCCGTGCGCTTGCCATTGCGAGTCTGGAGCATGAACAAGGTGCCGCGTTCAATCGTGAACTCGATGTCCTGTACGTCCTTGAAGTGGTTCTCGAGCGTCTTCTTGATCTCCAGCAGTTGCTTGTAGACCGTTTTGTTCCACTTCGGCATTTCGTCGACAGGTTCCGGCGTGCGAATGCCCGCGACGACGTCTTCGCCCTGGGCATTCACCAAGAATTCACCGTAGAACTTGTTCTCGCCGGTGGACGGGTTACGAGTGAACGCCACGCCGGTGCCCGAATCGGTTCCCATGTTGCCGAACACCATCGACTGAACATTCACGCCGGTCCCCTTGAGGCCGCTGATGTTCTCGACTTGGCGGTAGATCACGGCTCGAGGCGCCATCCAGCTCTTGAAAACCGCCTCGATCGACAGTTCCAGTTGCTTGAACGGATCTTGCGGGAACGGGTGTCCCGTGTGCTTCTCGTACACCTTCTTGTACTCGTCGCACAGCTCGATCAAGCCCTGCGTCGGCACATCCGTGTCGAGCTTCGCCTTGTACTTCATCTTCAGCTTGTCGAACGCTTCTTCGAAGTGCTCGTGATCGACGCCGACGACCACGTCGCCGAACATGTTGATCAGACGGCGGTACGAGTCATACGCGAACCGCTCGTTGCCGGTGGCGTTGGCCAGACCGACGACCGATTGGTCGTTCAATCCGAGGTTCAGAATGGTGTTCATCATGCCGGGCATCGACGCCGCGGCGCCCGAGCGGACGGAGACCAACAGCGGATTCTTGAGATCGCCGAATTTCTTGCCGAGTTCCTTCTCGAGCGTCGCCACTGCCTTGTGGACATCGTCCATCAGGGTCTCGGGGAGCTTCTTGCCGTTTTCATAGTACAGAGCGCAGCACTCGGTCGTGATCGTGAATCCGGGAGGCACCGGCAGCCCAATGCTGGTCATTTCCGCCAGATTTGCCCCTTTTCCGCCCAGCAGTTGCTTCTGGCTGCCATTTCCCTCGCAGCGTGTCTTGCCAAAGTAATAGGTCAACTTGCTGCTCGACGCAGCCGCAGCTTTCTTCGCCATGCCTGAATATTCTCCCTAGATCGACAACCGTGAATTTGTTGGTTGGGTGAGTGAGTGCGAACGACTCCCTGGATCGCCTAAACCCGAACAATTTAACAACGAAGCCCGCAACTCGCCAGAGGCGTAGGCAAGGTGTTACGGCGTCGGCGGCTTCAAGGAACTGATCCAGTGCTTGAGCAATTCGACGGCCTCCTTGTCGACCAGCGAACTCGCCACCGGCGGCATCTGACCGCGACCTCGCAACGACACTCGATGGAGCAGCACCGATCGATCGGGCGACCCGCTGGCAACCAAAGCCGGTCTCTGAATACCGAAGGCGTAGTGCAATGGCGGGACATCCAGGAGGTTCATCTTGTCGCGGCCCACGTGGTATTCGACCTGGAATTGAGCGTTTCCTCCCCCTGCCTCGACATGGCAATGCGAGCAGTTGGCGTGCAAATACGAGCGAGCTCGAGCCTCGAGATCCGCCAATGCGTCGGTCGGGTCGACCAACCGCTCCAGTTGGTCGACCGGCTTAGTCCAGGGGCTCTTCACCAGTCCCCAGTGAGCCAGCACCTCCAACTGATTGTGTTTCTCGCCCCCGTAGTCGTGATCGCGGTTCATTTGGGCCGTGCAGAGTCCCAGCACATAATTCGCCGCTCGGCTGTGACACACCATGCACTCGGCCCTACTCGGGAAATGCCAAGTCTGCTTACGCGTGAAAGAGCGACCATCTCCTCCCGGGATAGTGAAACCAAACTCGCGATCCATCCCGGCTGCAGCCACCAGTTCCGCTTCGTCTTGGTCGGTATTCCACGCATAGGAATAGCCCACCCATTCGTTGTCCTGGCGAGTCATCAAGCGAGTTTCGATCCAGCGACGACTTGCCTTGTTGTCCGGGATCGCCTCAATGGCGAACGACTTTACCAAGACGGTTCCGTTGGGGAAGTTCCAACCGCGGTGGCCCGGCGTCTCCATCTTGGCATCCGCGCCCACGAGAGCGATGTAGCGTTCCTTGTACGAGCCATCCGACCAAAGGGGGGAATTGACGGAGTACGGAATCAGTTCGGGCCGCACCTTATGTCCCTCGACCGACGCGAATAACCCTGTCTCGCTCAGTTTTCGTGGGAACTGCTTCGTCAACTCGGCCAACGCCGCGGGCTGAGGCGCCAGCGAATAGAAACCGCCATCTGCTCCGCCCCGATGGTCGCAGACCAGAAGCTCACCCTCCTGATCGAAGCCGAAGCCAGAGATCGCGAGCGAGGTATCGGCGATTTCACGATGCCATTCAGCCTTCTCGCCATTGTGTTTGATCGCCCAAATCTTGCCGGTTGCATAATCTCCGTAAATGTAGGCCCCGGACAATTCAGGATACTTCTTGCCGTAATACACGACGCCGCCCGTCAACGATCGAGACTCGGAGTGCGGGTGTTCCGCGGTCGGTTTTACGAACGGATCAGGGCCCGCCTTCCGCTCTAAGTAGAACGGATAACTCCCTTCCATCACGCTCCAGCCGTAGTTGTCTCCCTTGCGGACCAAATAGACCTGTTCCCAGAGATCCTGCCCATTGTTGCCGACCCAAATATGGCCCGACCGGGGATCGGTGGTCATTCGCCAGGGGTTGCGCAATCCGTAGGCCCAGGTTTCGGGGCGAGTCCCGGCGCGGCCCACAAAAGGATTGTCGGCTGGCACGCGGTATCCCTGGCCGGCGGCCGCGCCGTCGACGTCAATGCGCAAGACTTTGGCCAAGAGATGATCGAGCCCTTGGCCGGTCAACTTCGTGTCGGAATCGGACGTTCCATCCCCCGACGTGACGTACAGCATTCCATCGAGCCCGAACGTGACCGCCGCGCCGTTGTGCCCGTCGGACTCCCAATCGATCACCACGAATGCCGACTTGGGATCAAGTTTATGCGGAGGCGTTCGATCGACCGTGTACCGAGTCACTCGGGTGCGTTTCGGTCCCGGTTTGCCCGTCGCATCGGGGTAAGCGCCGTTGGCGCCGACATACACAAAGCCGTTGTCGCGAAAACGAGGATGAAAGACCAGCGAGTAAGCGACATCGTCCCCCTTCAGCAGTTCTTCGACCTCGCCCGTCGCATCGCCGTCGCGAAACCGTGCAATCGAGGTTTTCGACGAGTTGGCTTGTTGCTGGATCACCCAGGTGTATTCGCTGGCCGGCTGTCGCTCAATGAAGATCGGGAAGTTCACCTTGAACTGTGAGAGTACTCGCTGGGCGCGATAAGGCGGCGGAGGCTCGGGCGTCCCCACCACTCGAGTTGATTCGAGCACGGCTGGCTTAGGCAAGTTGATCTTCTTCGACTCTTGGGCGTTAAGCGACCCATGGCCGGGCTGCCGTGGACCGAACTCCCACGGCGAAGTCAACGCACTGATCACGGCCAGGGCAATGACGATGGCTCGCCAGTTGCCGCGAGCCTTACGGGAGGCCCGCTGGAAATGAAGAGCGTCGTATCCATGGCGCGAAGGAAACCAGTGCATGGGGATCAACCTTCTAGGTTGGGACGGGGGCGGCATAACCGGCGGAGCTCAGGTTTATCAGCCTATAAGGCGGCCGGACGAAAAAAAACTACCAGCCGATGGAATCAAGCAAGCTCACCGAAATGCCTCCCACCGAATTTCCCTCCATCTGTCCGAATTCGTGAAATTCGAGCGATTCGTGGTCGACCACCTCTTCCGTATCTCACATCAGCGAACTCCTCTGTGCGCCTGCCGTAGGTGATTCCACCACGAATGACTCGAATCGGACGAATAAGTGGTCGGAACCGAGCATGTTCGTTGCACTTGACAGTCCATGGTTGGCGGAGATGGGAGACGCTCCGCGCGCACACGAGAACTCTCAACACATTCCCCCACATCAGACTCGATTCGTGGTTGTACGGCTCTGGCGGGGGGAGCGTTGACATGGATAATGGCCAAAATGTTGGCCCAATCCCTGCAACAGCTCGATCCACGCGACTCGCACTACGCCACCCAGTTCGTCGAACGGCTCTTCGCGGCGGCCTTGAAGGCGGGGGCGAGTGACATTCATTTGCAACCGACTGCACAGGGCCTGGATGTCGCTTGGCGGCTGGACGGAGTGCTTCAGCCCATTGGGGCGTTTTCGCGAGGCGAGCCCACCGATGTGGTGGCTCGCCTGAAAGTGCTCGCTAAATTGCTGACTTACCGCAACGATGTGCCGCAAGAGGGACGCGTCGGTCGCGGGAGTGAAGGGGGAGATTGGCGAGTCTGCACGTTTCCCACGCTGCACGGGGAGCGAGCCGTGGTGCGCTTGACGAAGTCGACTTTCGTGCCGCGACGCATCGCCGAATTGGGGCTGCCTCCCGCGGTGCTGCCAGACGTCGAGCGAGTGATTACTCAGACCTCGGGCGCCTTCATCGTCTGCGGGCCCGCGGGCAGCGGCAAGACGACGACCGCATACGCGCTGATACGGGAACTCGTGGCGAATCCCAGCGTGCGACGCTGCATCGTAACGATCGAGGACCCCATCGAAGCGGCGCTCGACGGAGTCGCCCAAGCTCAAATCAACGATTCGGTCGGCTTCGATCTGGCCACGGGATTACGCTCGGTCTTGCGGCAGGATCCTGAAGTCGTCTTGGTGGGGGAGATTCGCGACCGAGATACGGCGGAAGGAGTCTTCAGCGCGGCACTCACCGGCCATCTCGTCTTGTCGACGTTTCATGCGACCAGCGCGGCCGGCGCGGTCAGTCGACTCGCCGAGTTGGGGATCGAACCCTATCTGTTGCGGAGCGGCCTGCTGGGGGTGCTTCATCAGCGTTTAGTACGCAAACTGTGCGCATGCTCGCTGCCGATTCAAAGGCCCCAGGATTTCCTGGGGTTGCCGGTGAGTCAGGGACGTCAAGCAGCCGGCTGCCAATCCTGTCAACAAACGGGTTACCAGGGGAGAATCCCGTTGGCCGAGTTCTTGCGAGCAGAACCGACGGAGTTGGGGCGGGCCATCTTGTCTCGCGACGACGCCGCTCGACTGGAACTATTGGCTCGCGAATCGGGACTCGTCCCAGTCAGCAAGCTTGCACTCCAGGCGATTGAAAACGGAGATACATCGCCCCAGGAAGTGCGACGCGTCTTGGGAGGACACTGTTAGGCGTCGAAACGAAAAAGCTACCAGAACTTGCGAGGCCAGTAGCTGTCGAGTCGATCGCGCCAACCGGTCTTTTCTGGGGGACGAGGCAAGGGCTTTTCGGGCGCCGTTCGCGCGTCGCCTGGGCGAGTTGTTCCGGGGCGATCCAGAACTGCTGCTTCATTCGAGGTGCGCCGGATGGGAAGTTGGACGAAGCGTTGATCGAGCGGTACGTGGCGTTGCAGGAAGCGAGGCCAGTAGCCATCCAAGAACCGTTCGCAGTCGCGCAAGCGACCATTGCTGAGGTTGAAGTCCGCCAAGCCAATATGCTTGATCAACTCGTCGCGCTCGTTGTCGTAGAACCAGAGATCGAATAGTTGCACGTCGTCGATCCAGGCTTCGCCCGCGCCCATCATGTCGAAGCCCACGCGTAAATCGGTCAGGCCTCGCGCCGGGAGGTCGTCGATTTGAAACCAGTACTGAGTCCACTCGGATTGGAGCGTCGAACTTTTGGAATCGCTTCCCACGGAAGCGTAGCGGTAGTAAGTCTTCCCATCCAACTTGCCTTCGATCGCCAGCCGCAGGGTCGCCTGCTGCGCGGGATCTCGCACCTTGATCCAAGCCCAAACCGCGATGCGTCCCGTATCGGGAGTCGCGACGGGCTCGCTCCGTACCCACACCACTTCCTTATCGCTACGCAGACGCAAACTCCGCTCGCCGCTACGATGCTCGTTGGGGTCGGTGGCTACTTGAATGCCAGGTCCGCGAGCATGCAGCCATTGAGCGGGCGACTCGCCGGTTTGGGACTCGTAACCGGGATTCTTGAGCGACTCCACCGCCTGTGGCGAGCGGAGTTGGTTGGCGCGAGCCCGAGTTTCCGCGATGCGCAGACTCAGCAACTGGGAGATTTCCGGCGAGACCGCTGTTTGCCAGTCGCGGACGACCACATCAGGCGAGCGAAAGCGGATGACTCGTAGATCATGCGGACTCAAGGCGACTCGCCAACGCCAGCCATCATCCGCTCGAGTCAGCTGGATGGGTGGGCTGGCTTGGGCATTGACGGCCAAGGCATTCAGGTCGCCTGGACCCGTGAATTGTACTTCGGTTGTGACGGGCCAGGGGGCGTCGTTAATCAAGTAAACCGCCGTCTCCTCGCCGACCACGGCGTGTCGCACCGTGATGGCATGACGGTTCGGTTCGACGGAAGGCGTGAGCGATTCGAAGTGAACATTGGGCAACTGGCGGAAGGCGAGCAAAGCCGGACGCAGCGAATCCTCGCCGCCAAGCGGCAACATCCAACCACCGTCGACAAATATCCGCGCGTCGCCGCTGGCGAGGCAGCGAGTCAATCGTTGGCGATTGCGACCGTCCGCGCGAACGAAGTGCGAAGCCATCCACAGCTGAGTCTTGTCGGGCCCGAAAGGACTGGCTCGATCAAATTCAGGAAGGGCGAGCGGCATGGCTTCATGGTAGGTGAGTCCACCGGGGAGCGAACTCTGAGCAAAGAGTCGGTCAATTTCCGCCGACCGATTCCACTCCAGGTTGCTCCCTTGATCGGCCAGCGAGATCACCGGCGAGGAACGGAAGGGCCGCAGCAACACGATCCCCGATTGGTTGGCCAGTAGTTTGGGATCGAGTCCCACGTTCAACAAGGCCTCGGCTGCTGTTTGGCGGACGGGGAGAGCGGGGCGAGCGAATTGCTGAACGACCGGCGAGGTGACTAAATCGGCGCCGGCCAGCAGCAACAAGGAATCGGGTTGCCGACGAGCGATCTGCTGATGCACTCGACTGTACCAGTCCGCCACCATCGCGGCCCGCCACGCCAGCCAGCGCGAACGCTGGTCGCCTTGCAGCGTCTTCGCACGCTCGGCGAAACGCTTTGGACCTGTTCCAGGAACGTTGATGCCGGTGTCCTCGGTGAATTTCTCGATCGTTCGGTCATCAAACCCCCATTGAACCCCTGGGAGCGTGGCGTAAGCGTCCGGCCCCAGTTGCAAACTGAGGCCTGCCCAGGCTGGATGATGGGCGTAGCGTTGCTCCAGTTCATCCACCACCTGCAACGCGGCTTGTTGCACGCGAGCGTCGAGCAGATTGTAGTAGGGCGCCAGCCCTCGATTGGCCGGTTGTCGAGCTCGCCAGGGCTGGCCGTCCGCGCCAATCCACTCAATCCCCGTCGATTCAGGACCGCCGCGTCGTTTGATTTGTTCGAGTTCCGGGAGGGGCGAAGACAACTGCACCGCCGGAATCAGCTTCAACCCCTCGCGGTCGAATAACCGAAACAGCATCTCCAACACGTCCTTGCGAATGGGATCGTGTCCGCCGCTGAAGAACATCCCGCTGTCGTATTTGGGCGTTGGTTCCAGCACCCGGCTGGGATAGATCGCACTTCCCTCGCAGGCGACGGAAATGACGGCCGAGTTGTATCCCGAATACTTCAAATACTCGATCAGTCGAGTTGCGCCTTGATAAAAGGTCAGCCAGTCGTCCCAGACGCCATCGGCCTCCGCGTCATAAGCTTCGGCGGCCCCAAAATTCTCGGGAAACACGGGGCGATCGAGAAACGCGGCGGCCAATCGGCGATCCGCGGGCAGGCGCGCGGAGTTGTTTGGCGACGATGTCGGACCATTCGTGGACGAAGGGACTGGGGGCAAGGGGCCGGCAGGCAAGCGAGTTGGGCCTGCGAGCACGGCGAGTTTGCCGAAGATGGCCGGCGATTTCGCATCGCGATTCGCGAGGACGACGAGCGGATTTCTCGAACGCGGCCAAAACACCACGCGGTGTCTCAGCCAACCCGGTTCCGATCCCGGCAAGGGCTCGCCGACTTCGATGCCCGAGTCGAGCCCCAAGGGAGCGATTCGCCCGGCCGCATTCGGTTCGACCAGACTTACTCCGAGTATCTGGGGGACGTCCCGCGGGTATTCCACTTCTAGCAGATGAGGCTCGTCAAGTCGATTCACGGGGAGGGGATAGGCCATCCATCCACCGGGCGCTAGCTGCACGAGGCTGCGTCCTCGATGCTCGTGACGAGAGGCAAGTTGGTTGCCGATCGGGCCCTGGCTGAAGCCTGTGCCGCTCTTGAGCGTCGGGATTCGCTTCAGCCAATCGCTCCAACGACTGGTTCCCGCGCTTTCGCCGAACGATGCCGTCGAGGGATCGAATTCTCCCACCGCTCGCCATGCCGCGTTCTCGACCGGACTCGCCTGCGGTGAAACGACGGCGACTTGGACCACTCGACGCACCAGCGGCTTCGTGCGTCCGAGTGGCAATGACGCGGGAGAACGTCGCGGAATCAACTCCACGTGAATGTCGTAGATCCCTTCCTTCTCGGGCATCTTCATCGTGATTGGACCAAAATCACTCGCGGCGCTATCGGTCGCCGCGAGTGGATCGAACTCTTGCTTGAAAAGCTCGTCCTGACTGCGAGCCGCTGCGCACCACACTCGCAAACGCACGGGGGTCGCTTCGTCGATGCCCGTCGCATAGGGAGTCGCCGAGAAAACAAACTCCTCGCCAGGCGTCATCACCAGCGAGTCTCGTTCGAAAGCGACTCGCAGCGAATCTCCCGGAGCTCGGGCGAGATGAACTCGATTGCCTCGGTCGTCCAAGGCCCCCATGAAGGGCTGCGTGATCAGCGAATCAAGGCGAGCGGTAAATCGCTGCGATTCCGTCGGACGATCGCGCGGCGCTAAATCCAACGTAATGAGCGTGCTTGGCTCGCCGCTAATCGTAACGTCGCACCCACCATAGGCGCTCATGCTGGGCTGGATGATCTGAATCGCTTGATCGGCGCCCTCAAACGAACCCGGGTCGTCCGCTTCGCGTCCCAGATTGACGATGTCGCTCAACCGCCCGTCCGTCACTCGCAATTCGCCCTGCCAAGCTCGCGATTCGCCTCCACCCCACGTGGCGCGAATTCGTAAGCTGAGTTCCTGTTTGCGTGGACCTGCTGGCGTCTCCGCGTCGGCCGCGGCCGACGTGGTGGGTTTCGATCCCAAGGGAACTCGTAGGGCGCCGCCAAAGCGGTCCAGAAAACTCCGCCCCCGACTATCTGGCTCCTGACCCTCGGTGCGTTTGGCCAGAGGAATAGCCGCCGAAACCAGGACGATCAACAGCAGGCTGAGGCAACGCGTGGCTCGCCACTCGGACCAATAGTGATTCGCTCGCCTGCTTCGCGTGCGCAGTGAGACGACGGCCGATGCTGAACCCAGCTCGGTTGCGGATGCCCTTGGTAGGGCGTCAGTCGCCAAATCCCTGGCGATTTGCGGACGTCCGTGTCCGAACATGCTGTTTAAGCGCGGTTGTTCCCGCCGCGGTTGTGCGGCACTGGCTTGCCCAAGGGGCTTGCGGAGCCGGGGGAGTATAGCCAAGTCGGAAAAAAGTGAGCTATGGCAATTCTGAGAGGCCCAGCAGTCCCTCCTAGGCGATTAAAGGCCAGACTGCGGGAGGCGGGGGGAATGGGGGGGGGACGAAAGGGCCGTGAACACTCGAGTTCCCTCTATCCAGGGTGAGGGCGATGCTTGGGGTGATTGCGGTGAATGGATTGTTTGGGTGGAGTGAGTTGATGGTGTTGGTTCTGACGAATTGAAGATCTTGACCTGCCGAGTTGGACGAGTGGGTAGGAAACTACTATCCTGGTAGCACTTGCTGCTGGCATTAGCGCCGCAGGCGAGGGGGTGGCGTTCAGGTCGAAACGGACTTTCCAAGGAGCGACAGGGTATGGCGAAGAAGAAGGCGTCTCAAAAACCGGTTCCGAAGGCAGCGATCAAGGCGAGTGCGAAGAAGCCGGCGGCGAAGAAGTCGGCGGTGAAAAAGTCGTCCGGCAAATCGGCGAAGTCGAGCAAGAGCGCTGCGGAGGTTACTTCGCTCGACGCGCCCTTCGTGCAGAAATTCTCAGGCCTCACCGCCCCCATGCATGTGGTGCATGAGTTGCATGGCGATGCTTGCTGTTCGACGTTGCGGTTTGGCGCCGGGGCGAGCGTGGAACCGGGGGCCGTCAACATGTTCCCGGGCAGCGACTACGAAGTGCGCTACGAAGTTGATGGCGAGAAGGGCTGGAAATTCCAGGTGATTCAATCGGCTGGATCAGTCGCCGAGGGAGGCGTTTCGGCGATGTTCGATCCGCCGCCGGGAATGTGCTTCTGTCTGGAAACTCGCTTGCAACGCATGTGCCCCAGCGGAATGGTCCCACTTTGCGGCAGCAGTACCATTACTTGCGTTCCGGCGTGAGTAACTTGACAGAGTAGTTTGAGGCTGGACTCTTGAGCGAGAGTCCGGTTGCGCGATGTTTGGAGTGCGGGTGGAGAGATGCGGCCACCCGACTTGATGGAGAGGTCACGGGAGCGAAGCGATGGTCGATCCTTCCGATTCTTCCGCGAGTGATTCTTCTGGAGATCGGCTCCTCCCGGATCTCGAAGCTTTGCTGCGCGATGTGCTGAACGCGTATCGAGTTGCCAGGCAGCGAGGCGAACGCCCGAATCGTCGGGAGATCGAGCGGCTTTATCCCGAATTGGGCGATCACCTCCAACGCAAACTCGACTTCATCGATCGAGTATTCGACGCAGCGCTGAAGGCGAACCAGGAACCCGATCCAATCGGCGACTCTTCACTTCCCGGAGAAACGAAGGTTGCTGACAACGATTCCCCGGCAGGGGAAACGGAGGAGTCGGCGCCGCCGGCGGATGGGCGAACGCGTGACGTCGCGGGGCGTGCGCCTGGCGATGAGGGCGGCAATCAGGAGGTTTTCAGCCCCACGGCCTCGCATCGACTGGAATGCCCGCAATGTGGACACGCGATCCGCGTGGTGCAATGGGTCGAGAACGGCGTGACCTGCGTGGGATGTGGTAGTTCGTTTCGTATCGGCGGGCTTCCCGCGGACGATGTGAAATACCCGGAGATGCCCGCGCGGATTGGCGAGTTCATCATTTTGGGCGTGTTGGGACGAGGTTCTTTTGGAACCGTCTACAAAGCGCTCGACCCGAAGCTCAATCGCGTGGTGGCGATTAAGGTGCCGCACCGAGGTTATTTTACCGAAGAGGAGCAGCGGCAACAGTTTCTCGTGGAGGCTCGTAGCGCTGCCTGCCTGAATCACCCTAATATCGTCAAGGTGCTGCAGGTAGGCGAGTGGAACCATCTGCCGTATCTCGTGACCGAGTTCATCGATGGCACCACGCTAGAAACCGTCGTGAATCAGCGAAAGTTGGGCTATCGGGAAGTGGCCGAGTTGATCGTGCAAGTGAGCGACGCGATCCACTACGCGCATCTACAGCTTGTGCTGCACCGGGACATCAAGCCCAGCAACATTTTGCTTGACAAGAACCACCGTCCGTACGTGACCGACTTTGGGCTGGCTAGGTCGGATAGCGCCGAAATCACGATTACCATGGAAGGCCAGATCATTGGCACTCCCGCTTACATGTCGCCCGAGCAGGCTCAGGGCAAGTTGTCGTTGACCTGCGAACGCAGCGATGTCTTCAGCTTGGGCGTGGTCCTCTATCGAATGTTGACAGGCGAAATCCCCTTCCGGGGCAGCCGCGAAATGACATTGCGGCAAGTGATCGAAATGGACCCGCGGCCTCCGCGCGAGATTAATGACTCGATTCCTCGTGATCTGGAAGTGATCACGTTGAAGGCCATGTCGAAGGAGATTCACCGCCGTTATGATTCAGCGGCCGACTTGGCTAGCGACCTGCGTCATTGGCTCGAGTCGCGTCCGATTGTGGCTCGACCGGCGAGCCGCGGTGAACGGCTCGTTCGTTGGTGTCGCCGAAATCGCACGACCGCCTCGTTGCTCGGCGTGATCGCGGCGCTAGTGCTCTTGGGATTCGGGGGACTCGCGGCGTTCTCGATTCAAACGAATCGATTGCTGATTCGCGCTGAATCGGCGGCGATCAGTCTTCGAGATGCGCTCGAACGACGCTTCCTCGATCATGCCACCGAGTTGTTCGCGCGGGAGCCCATGTCCGCCGGCTTGCCGTTGGTGAAAGCGCTCGAAACGAACCCCGAGAATCGCGTGCATCGCGAGCGATTGGCGGCCTGGCGTCGCCGCATGCCATCGCTCGCCAAGATGTGGAGTTACGGCGATTCATTGCGCTTTGCGAGTGTGTCGGTCGATGGGCGTTTCGTGGCGGCCGGTGGACCTGCTGGCGTGACCGTATGGGATCTGGATAGCCTCGAGACGCAAGGAATTTCGCTGGGGTCGAGCCGGGACGTGTGGAGGCTGGAGTTCGATGGACAGAGCCGACGAATTGCCATCGCCTCGCGTAGCGAACCCATCATGATTCGCGATGCGCTAACGGGCGACTTACTCGTGCCGCCGCTCGCGGGTTCCGAAGCGGCCGGCGAAGTCGCATGGTCCCCGGATGGCGAGTTGTTGGCCGGCGCGTTCGCAGATGGGGCCGTTCGTTTGTGGAACACGCGGACAGGGCAACGCGTTGGCGCGGATTTCGCTCATGACGACGAGCCCCGGATGATTCGTTTCCGACCCGATGGTAAACGCTTGTTCGTGGGGTTGGGGCGCACGGTGAACAAAGTGGGAGTGGGGACGCTTTATGAGCTGGATTCGCATGCCGCGCTGCCGGTCGCGGTCAAGCATCCGACTTCCATCAGCGAGGCCGAGTTCTCGCGCGACGGCAAACAACTCGCGACTTGCTCCGAGGATGGACGCATCGTGGTCAGCGATGCGGAGACCATGCAGAAGTTGTACGAGATTCCCCCGTTGGCAGGCCGGCCATTCACCGTGCGGTTCGCCGCGAAGGATGCCACGCTGTGGGTCGGCTTCTTGGATGGAAGTATTCGCGTCTGGGACTGTGCCGCTCGCAGCTGGAAGGCCGAGTTTCGCTTGCCAGACGATGATTCGGTGGATGCTGTCGCCATGGACCGCGAGGGACGGATTTTGGCGGCCAGCGGTGCATCGGGTGTTGTCTGTCTTTGGAATACGGAGACGCTCGAGTTGGCCGCGGACCATCTCGAACACCACGCTCAATTGGTGAAGATCGACATTCTGCCCGATGGCCGCCGGCTGGCGACCATCACGAAATCGGGATTAGTGCGAGTTTGGGACTTGGCGAATGAGCAAGGAGCTTTGCCCGAGCTCCCTCATGAAGCGTTGCGAGCTGCCCAGTTTATCGATGAGGGACGCTTGCTCGTTACCGCCTCCGGTGACAAGGATCATGCGATCCGCGCGTGGAAAATTACCGCGGGACCGCCCAAAGTCGTTGGTGAACCATTGCCGCATCCGGATCGAGTTCGAGCTTTTGATGTGGATGCTCGTAATGAGCAGCGGCTCATCTCAACCTGTGCGGATGGGAAGGTGCGCATCTGGAATCGACGGAGTGCCGAGAGCATCGTCATCGACTGTCCCGAAGCGGCGCGGTCGTCTAACGTCTCGTTTCTCTCGGATGGCAAGTCGTATCTCGTATGGGGCGGCGGCGGAGCGGTGGTAGTGGGCGATCTTGATTCGAAAGATTATCGAGTTTTGCGAGGCCATTCAGGGACGGTCGAACATGTCTACCGCTCGCCGGATGACCGATGGTTGGCGGTCGTCTCCAACGAAGGTGTTTCGCGACTTTGGAGTCTTAGTGATCCGACGGCCCAACCGTTGGCCATCCCGCTGGAACGAACAACGAGTGTCGCGTTTCATCCGACTAAGCCCACGCTCCTACTGGGAAGTAGTACGGGGAAAATCGCGGCTTGGCGTTATTCCACCAATCAGCTCGAGCCGATCGGCGATCACCAGACGCCAATCGTGAATGTCGAGTACGACCGTAAGGGAGAACGCTTCTTGGCTGCGACTCGCGTGGGCGATGTGTTCCTTTACGCCCACGAAAACCAGCCGCCCCGGCACTTCTCGAGCTACGATGGGCTGCTTGTCAACTGTCGCTTCGATCCCTCGGGCGAGCGATTGCTGATTGTCGGTCAAAAGGAAACGACGCAGCCAGGTTTCTCCGCGGTCCAAGGCGCCTTGCAGGTTTGGGACCCGCGAACAACGTCCGCCATTTCAGGGGCTTGTACTTTTCCGTTTATCCCCAACCGAGTTGCTTTCAGTTCGGACCAAGTACACATGGTCTGTTCAGGGCTTGATGGCAAAGCGGTGCTGATGCGATTCGAGGAAGACCAGGCGGATATCGAGGAATTGCGGTCGATCGCCGAGCTTTATGCGTGTCGACGTTATGACGCCCATGGCGTCTCCACCTCTCTCTCGCCAGCGGAACTCATGGAGCGATTCCGGCGCGTCGAGGGAAAATTCGCTCCCAGTCGCGAGGCGATCGAGGCTTGGACGCGACGCTTGGAAATCGTCAGTCGCTGAAGGGGGAGTGGAAACGAGTCGGCTGGGGAGTTTAGAATCAGGACAAGTTTGTCCCACATCGCGTTTGCCTCCCTCCGGTTCCGCGTCGCTCGAGTCAAATGCTCGACGCCACTCCCACCTTCCAACTCGACTCAAAATCCTGACGCACTCACCGTCGTATCGAGGAGTCGCCGGGAATCGTAGCGAGAATGGCAAGGCGGTGGTTGTCGCCCTTGAGACTTGTGAGCAAAAGTCGTGATCACTCGTTGCCGCCCCCAATCGCTTGAGGTGGGTTGGCTGTGAGTTTTGCTGGAGTGAGGAGACGCTTGACGAGGAGGCCTTGATGTCACGCGTCGCAATCTCGAATTCGAATCTAATCGTTCAATCGTTCGCCGTCGCTTGGATGGTCTGGTGGTTCTGTGGGCCTGGTGCGGTGGTTGAGTCGCGAGGCGAATCGCCGCTGGCGCCCGCGACGCTGGAATTCAATCGCGATATTCGCCCCCTGCTCGCGGACAACTGCTTTGCGTGTCACGGACCCGACAAGAATAAACGCGAAGCCGACCTGCGGCTCGACACTCAAGACGGACTCTTTCGCCGCGGCGACTCGGGCGCGAACATCGTGCCCGGCAAGCCCGACGAGAGTCAGCTAGTGCGACGCATCGAGTCGCATGACGATGAGCAGCGGATGCCTCCGCCAGATTCGGGCAAGCAACTCAGCGACTCGCAACGTGCTCTGTTGCGGCGTTGGATCGAACAAGGCGCCCCTTGGGAAGGACATTGGGCGTTTCAGCCCATCAAACGCCCCACGCCGCCGGATGTTCCTGCGGATGTTGGATCAGCGCCCGTGCGAAACCCGATCGATCAATTCGTTCGCGAGCAACTGCGAGGTTCTCCCCTCGCTCCCGCCAGCGAGGCTGATCGAGTCACGCTGATCCGTCGACTGAGTTTCGATTTGCGTGGCATTCCGCCAACGGTTGCCGAAGTCGATCAATTCGTGTTGAACCAAGATCCGAAGGCTTACGAGCAATTAGTGGATCGCTTGCTGGCGTCGCCCCAATTCGGTGAACGCATGGCGCATTGGTGGCTCGATTTGGTTCGTTACGCCGACAGCGTGGGTTACCATGGCGATCAACCGGTCAGTGTGTATCCGTATCGCGAATATGTGATTCGGTCGTTCAACCAGAACAAGCGATTCGATCAATTTACGGTGGAACAGTTGGCGGGCGATCTGCTGCCAAACGCGACACTCGAACAAAAGGTTGCCTCTGGCTACAACCGCTTGGGAATGATGAGCGCCGAAGGAGGAGTGCAGGACAAGGAGTACCTTGCCAAATACATCGCGGAACGAGTGCGCAATGTAAGTGGTGCATGGCTAGGAGTGACTTTGGGATGCAGCGAATGTCACGACCATAAGTACGACGCCTTCACGTCGCGGGATTTCTACAGCATGGAGGCGTTCTTTGCGGACATCGAGGAACGCGGACTCTATAGCGGCGCCCACGCCACGGGCGCCTGGGGGCCGACGATTCGAGTGCCGACGGAAACACAAGCCGCTCGATTGACCGACTTGGATCGTAAACTGGCGGACTTGCGAGCAGCACTCGAGCGAGCGACGCCGGAACTAGCAGCCGAGCAACTCGCATGGGAGAAGTCCCAAGTCCAGTGGCTGGAACTCGCTCCTGTGGAAGCGACCTCGGAGAACGGCGCTTCGCTCGAGGTACGCAAGGATGGTTCGGTGTTGGCGAGCGGCAAGTCGCCGGCAACGGATGTGTATAAGCTGGCGTTTTCCACTCTTCCGGCCTCGATCACGGCGATTCGACTGGAGGTGCTTCCCGACGACTCGTTGCCGAAGAAGGGGCCAGGGCGAGCCAGCAACGGGAACTTCGTGCTGACGGAGTTTCAGGTGGAAACGCAAGAAAATAGTGCTTCGCCGCCGCGCGAAGTAAAGGTTCAAGAAGCGTCCGCGACTTACGAGCAGACCGGCGCGGTGGGGGATAACCCTTACGGAAAATGGGCGATCGCGGCCGCTATCGACGCCGACGCGAAAGGTCCGGGTTGGGGTTGGGCGGTGATGGAGCAAGTCGGAAAGCCCCTCGCCGCGGTCTTCGAATTGTCTCAGCCGATCACCGGCGGCGCGGATGCTCGTCTGACCGTCACCTTGAGACAGAACCATTCGAACCCGGGCCATACGCTGGGGAGGTTTCGGTTGGCCGTGACGCAACATCCCTTGCCTGTCAAGGCAACAGGAAGCGTGCCGTCTGAGCTAGCGTCGATCGTGCGGATTTCTCCCGAGCAGCGTAACGACGAACAGCGTAAACGACTCGCCGATTACTATCGATCGATTGCGCCTTCCCTCGAGCCGCGACGCCAAGAGTTGGCGGCCGTGCAAAAGGAACGCGATGACTTCGAGAAGCAGCTTCCTACGACCTTGGTCACGGTCGCGGTAACGCCGCGAGTCGTGCGGGTGCTGCCGCGCGGCAATTGGATGGACGATTCTGGCGAGGTGATGCGGCCCGCGTTCCCCTCTTTGCTTCCCTCGCTCGCATCCGCGTCGAATCAGGAACAGGGACGACTAACTCGTCTTGATCTCGCCCGTTGGCTCGTCGCGCCCGAGAATCCGCTCACCGCGCGAACCTTGGCCAATCGCCTCTGGAAACTGTTTCTGGGTTCCGGGCTTTCCCGCAAATTAGATGACCTGGGCGCGCAGGGCGAATGGCCCTCGCATCCGTTGCTCTTGGATTGGCTGGCGTCCCAACTGATCGATTCTGGTTGGGATCTCAAAGCGCTGATCAAGACAATCGTCATGTCGCATACTTACCGGCAGTCATCCGCCGAGTCGCCGCGGGCCCATGAATTGGATCCCTACAATCGGCTCTTGACGCATCAGTCGCGGTTTCGCTTGGACGCCGAGTTTGTTCGAGACAATGCGCTGGTGGTGAGCGGGCTTTGGGTGGATAAGTTAGGAGGCCCCAGCGTGCGGCCGTATCAGCCGCCGGGATACTGGGCGTATCTCAACTTTCCGCAGCGAGAATGGGAGAACGGCAAAGGGGAGGAACTTTACCGCCGCGGACTCTATACCCATTGGCAACGTCAATACTTGCATCCTTCACTCATGGCGTTCGACGCGCCGAGTCGCGAAGAGTGTGCCGCCGATCGAACTCGTTCCAATACCCCGTTGCAATCACTCGTTCTGCTCAACGACCCGTCGTATGTCGAAGCCGCTCGAGCGTTCGCGGAACTTACCTTGCGCGAGGGAGGAAACGCAACGGAAGAGAGATTGACTTGGATGTTTCGTCGCGCGTTGTCGCGAGCGCCTCGCGCCGAGGAAATTCAAGTTCTGACGCCGCTGCTCGAAAAGCACTTGGCCGAGTATCGAGCGGATGGTAAGGCCGCCGAGACGTTTTTGGCTGTGGGAACTCGACCCGCGCCGCCGACGTTGGATCGCGCGGAACTCGCGGCCTGGACCAGCGTCGCGCGAGTGATCATGAACTTGCACGAGTTTATCACTCGCTTCTAGCGAAATCAGAAGATTGTTATTCGACGGAGATGGGCGATGGATCAACGAAACGAAATCATGCGGCGAGCTTTTCTGGGGCAGGCCGGTTTAAGCGTGGGTGCGATGGCGTTGCGGACGCTGTGGGGCCGCCCACAAACCGCGCAAGCCGAGGGCCTGAATGACAGTTCGCTTGCGACGTCGACCGGAGATCGCTGGCGTGGCGTACTGCATCCATTACCCATCGCCCCGAAGGCGAAACGGGTGATTTGGCTCTACATGGCCGGCGGCATGAGTCACTTGGATACCTTCGACTACAAGCCGAAGCTCGCGGCCATGCACGGGCAGGCGATGCCCGAGGAGTTTACCAAGGGGAAGCAGATTGCTCAGTTGCAAGGGCAGAAGCTGAACTGTTTTGCCCCGCAACATCCCTTCAAACAGTGGGGGGAATCAGGGCAATCGATCAGCGAAATCTGGCCGGAACTCGGCGCGAAGTGCGCGGACGATATGTGCCTGGTGCGATCGTTGTCGACCGAAGCGATCAATCATGACCCGGCCCATACTTTCATGAACACCGGCGCGATGCTGGCCGGTCGGCCTGCCATGGGGTCATGGCTCTTGTATGGCTTGGGCGCCGAGGCGGAGAGCCTGCCGGGGTTCGTCGTGATGGTGTCAACCGGCAAGTTCGGACAGAAGCAACCGATTGCCGCTCGTCAGTGGCATTCGGGTTTTCTGCCCAGCCGATTCCAAGGAGTTGAGTTTCGTGGCACGGGCGATCCCGTGCTCTACGTCGCCAATCCACAGGGAGTCACGGCCAGCCGTCAACGCGATGTGTTGGACGCCGTGCAATCGCTGAATGGCATCCAGCAAGGTTCGCTGCAAGATCCAGAGATCGCGACTCGCATCAGCCAGAACGAGATGGCGTTCCGCATGCAGACCAGCGTGCCAGAATTGATGGACGTTCGTGGCGAACCTCAACATGTGCTCGATCTGTATGGCGCCAAAGCGGGCGATGGATCGTTTGGCTCGAACTGTCTGTTGGCCCGGCGCATGGCGGAACGCGGGGTTCGTTTCATTCAACTCTATCACCGTGACTGGGATCATCACGGATCGATCAAGGATCACATCAAGGGAACCGCCGCGGAGGTTGATCGGGGGGCCGCAGCGCTGATTGCCGATTTGAAACAACGCGACATGCTGAAGGATACGATCCTCGTGTTTGGCTCCGAGTTTGGTCGGACGCCCATGGCGCAAGGTAACGGACGTGATCACCACCTCGCGGGCTTCACCATGTGGTTCGCCGGCGGCGGCTTCAAGCCGGGCATTAGCTACGGCGCGACCGACGATCTTGGATATAACGCAGTCGAGAATCGTGTTTCCGTCCATGACGTGCATGCGACGCTGCTGCATCTGCTCGGAATCGAACACTCGCGATTCACCTTCAAGTTTCAAGGACTCGACAATCGACTGACCGGCGTCGAGCCAGCTCGAGTGGTTAAGGAGATCTTGGCGTGATTAGCACTGGGCCGCACTCGACCATACTCGCCTCCGATCAACAATTCAGGCATCCTCGAAGCTTGCTCGTCAATGTGAAGCGGATGCGGCTGGTGAACGCCTGCCGCTGGCTCTGCGGCGTGATGGCGGTCCTGGCGGTGAGTGGGCAGGCAAACGCCATCGCGGAAGATGCCATCCAGTTTGGTCGAGATATTCTGCCAATTCTGTCGGATAACTGCTTTCACTGCCACGGACCCGACAGCAAGAATCGAGCGGCCGACCTGCGACTAGACACGCGCGAAGGAGCGACCCGAGCCGACTCCCCTGCCCTCGTTCCGGGAAAGAGTCTCGAGAGTGAACTGGTGCGTCGTATTGAGTCGACGGATCACGAGGCGGTCATGCCTCCGCCCAAGTCGAATCGTAAACTGACCAAGCAGCAGATCGACTTGTTGAAACGCTGGATCGACGCCGGTGCGCCGTGGGGCAAGCATTGGGCGTTCGAAGCGCCCCGTCGCCCTCCCCTCCCCTCGACTCGTCAAGAAAAGTGGATTCGCAACCCGATCGATGCGTTCGTGCTAGCTCGGCTCGAACAAGAGTCGTTGGCGCCATCACCCGAGGCTGCTCGTGAGACGTTACTGCGTCGAGTGAGTCTCGACCTTACGGGCTTGCCTCCTTCGCTCGCGGAGCTCGACGAGTTTTTGGCGGATCAATCGCCTGATGCATACGAGAAAGCCGTGGATCGCTTGTTGCGGTCGCCTCGTTACGGCGAACGCATGGTCTGGGATTGGCTCGATGCCGCTCGCTACGCCGACACGAACGGCTATCAGGGAGATCCCACTCGCACGATGTGGTTCTGGCGCGACTGGGTCGTGCGCGCTCTGAATGACAACATGCCCTTTGATCGATTCACCATCGAACAGTTGGCGGGCGACCTGTTGCCAGATCCCACTCAAGATCAATGGATTGCCACGGGGTTTCATCGCAATCACATGATCAATGGCGAGGGGGGGCGTATTGCCGAAGAGTCGCGCGTGGACTACGTGCAGGATCGAGTGGAGACGACAGGGACTGTGTGGCTTGGTTTGACCTTCAACTGCTGTCGTTGTCACGATCACAAATATGATCCTTTCACTCAGCGCGACTACTACCGGCTGTCCGCCTATTTCAATTCGATCGACGAGAATGGCGGAGCGGATGCCTCGCCGCACGGGCGGCCGGTGTTCAAGGTTGTGACTCCCGAGTTAGCGGCTCGTATGGCGAGTCTGAAGAAACAGGAGGCCGATTGCGCCAAGACGCTGCAAGATGCGCAAGTCGCCGCTCTGCAGGGGCAAGCCGATTGGGAAAAGTCGCTGATGGCGCAATCGTCCACGACGCCGCTATGGACTCCGCTGAAAGCGACCCGTGTGACGACGACCGGTCAAGCAACCGTCGGTCGCCCCGTGGATTTCGACGTTTTATTGAGCGACGTGAATCCCGCCCAGGATGACGTGATCTGCGAGTTTGAACTCGGGACGCCAGGCGTCACTGGAATCAGGCTCGATGCTCTCCCCGACGCATCGCTTGTCAATCAGGGACCGGGGCGAGCCGATAATGGCAATTTTGTGTTGACGGAATTCAAGGCAACGCTCGACGGCCTTCCCGTCCCGTTGAAAAACGGCAAGGCCGACTTTGAACAGCAAGGTTGGTCGGCGGCGCAGGTGACTGATGGTAAGTCGGAGACCGGCTGGGCCATTATGCCTGAGTTTGGCAAGCCGCATTGGCTGGAATTGGAGACGATGGAACCTCAAGGAGATGGTAAGGGGCGAAAGCTCGTCGTAACGCTCGAGCATCGTTCGCCTCACCTGGCTCACGTTCTTGGGAGGTTCCGAATCTCGGTGACGAATCGTCCCGTGGCGGAATGGAAGGGAGTGCCCGACTTGGTGCGAAAGGCGCTCGCGATTGCGCCCGCCATGCGATCGGATGCTCAGCGGGACGCGGTGCGGGAATACTATCTTGCGACACGGCCCGAATGGGTTGCGGCAAGACGATCGTTTGACGAAGCTCGAAAGGCTTACGAACAAGCCGAAAAGGGGCTTCCCACGACGATGGTCATGCGCGAGCGGGCTCAACCGCGCGAGACGCATGTCTTGGTTCGTGGGGCATGGGACAAACCGGGAGAAAAGGTGACGCATGGCGTTCCTGAAGGCTTGGCGCCTCTGCCAATGAATGCGGCGCCGAATCGCCTCACGCTTGCTCGTTGGCTGGTCGCGCCCGAAAATCCTCTCACGGCTCGCGTCACGGTCAATCGTTATTGGCAACTTTTCTTTGGTCTGGGGCTCGTGCGAACCACCGAGGATTTCGGTGTGCAGTCCGAGAAGCCGTCGCATCCCGATTTGCTCGATTGGCTGGCATGTGAATTTCGCGAGCCGACGGTGGCGCAGCCCAGTGTAGCGCGCGAGGAGGGCGGCAATGCCTGGAACGTCAAGCACCTTCATCGCTTGATTGTCACCAGTGCAACCTATCGACAGTCGTCACGAGTATCGCCGACCTTGCTGGAACGCGATTCCGAGAACCGCCTGCTAGGCCGAGGCCCACGCTATCGTCTTCCCTCGTGGATGATTCGGGATTAAGCGTTGGCGGCGAGTGGTTTGTTGGTCGAGAAGTTGGGAGGGCCGCCGGTGAAAGGCTACCAGCCTCCAGGCATTTGGGAAGAAGCGACATTCGGCAAGATTCGTTATGAGCAGGATCACGGCGAGGCGCTGTATCGACGCAGCGTCTATCAGTTTTGGCGACGTATCGTCGGGCCTACGGTGTTCTTTGATGTGGCCAATCGTCAGACATGCACGGTGAAGATGAGTCGCACGAATACGCCGCTTCATGCGCTGGTGACCCTGAACGACACCACCTACGTCGAGGCGGCACGAGCGCTGGCGCAACGTGTCTTGCTGGGAGCAGCAAAGGATGATGAAGAGCGTATCGTCGAAGCCTACCGACGCTGCGTGGGGCGTCGGCCAACCGATGCCGAGAAGGCCATTCTAGTGGAGCGACTCCAAAAACTCCGGATCGTTTACCGTGACGATGTCGAGTCGGCTCGTCGCTGGATTTCCGTGGGGGAATCGCGGGTCGACGATCGAGTCGATGCGACGGAACTCGCGGCGCTGTCGAGCGTGTCGCTGATCCTGTTGAATTTGGACGAGACTTTGAGCAAGGAATAGAGCATGGCATCGAATCCTACTCACGACTGGGCCGCACGGCAGACTCGCAGGCAACTCCTGGGGAAAACCGCGACGGGAATAGGCGGCGCGGCCTTGTCGCTCTTGTTGCAGGCGGATGTTGGCGCGAAGTCGCCGACGGGCGAGCGGGTGCGGATTGGCGGTCTGAACGATCTTCCGCACTTTGCCCCGCGAGCTAAGCGGGTGATTTATCTCCTGCAAAATGGCGCCCCGCCGCACTTGGACATGTTTGACTACAAACCGCAGATGGAGAAATTCCGCGGCCAGGAATTGCCCGAGTCGGTACACAAGAACCAGAAACTCAGCACGATGACGGCGGGGCAAAAGAGCCGAGCTGTCTTGCCTGCATTCACAGGCTTCAAGCAGCACGGCAAGTCGGGCGCCTGGGTCTGTGATTTCTTGCCGCATACCGCGTCAATCGTCGACCAACTCTGCTTCATCAAGTCGATGCATACGACTCAGGTCAACCATGCGCCTGCGATTACGTTTTTCTTGACGGGCGCCGAGTTGCCTGGTCGTCCCAGCATGGGAGCTTGGGCGACCTATGGTCTGGGGAGTGAAACGGAGGAGTTTCCCGCGTTCGTCGTGATGACGTCGCGCGACAAGGAAGCGACATGCGGGCAGATCTTCTACGACTTCTATTGGGGGAACGGCTTTCTGCCGTCGAAGTTCCAGGGGGTGAAGTTTCGAGGAAGCGGCGACCCCGTGCTCTATCTCTCCAATCCCGCGGGCCACAGCCGCGCCGTGCGGCGAGACTTGCTCGATGATCTTGCTCGCCTGAACGCCATAAAGCAGGCCGATGTGGGTGATCCCGAGATTGCCACCCGGATCGCTCAGTATGAAATGGCCTATCGGATGCAGACAAGCGTGCCGGAACTTACCGATTTGAATAACGAACCTGCGTCCGTGGTTGACGCCTATGGACCGGACGTGCGTCGACAGGGTTCGTTTGCCTACAACTGCCTGATGGCTCGCCGGTTGGCCGAACGAGGAGTGAGGTTTATTCAGTTGTTTCACGCCGGTTGGGACCACCATCGAAATCTCAGTACTCAGTTTGAAATTCAATGTCGCGATACCGATCAGCCGTCGGCGGCGCTCGTCAAGGATCTACAGCAACGCGGACTGCTGGACGACACGCTGGTGATTTGGGGCGGCGAGTTTGGTCGAACGCCATTCTGCCAAGGCGATATCAACGACAAGAAAACTCTGGGACGCGACCATCATCCCTATTGCTTTACGCTTTGGATGGCGGGCGGCGGAGTGAAGCCCGGCTTTTCTTATGGCGAGTCCGATGATTTCGCGTTCAATGTGGCGCGAGATCCGGTGCATCCGCACGATCTACAGGCGACCATTCTGCATTTGATGGGAATCGACCATGAACGACTTACCTTCAAATTCCAAGGTCGCTATTTTCGCCTGACAGATATACACGGCGAGGTAGTCAAGCCCGTGCTGGCGTGAGGCTCGCGGAAGATCCATCTTCCGCGCATGCGGATGGAATCACAGCTTTTTCACCAAGTCCCCGACATGGATTTCACCGGATCGCATCACTCGCAGATAAATGCCGCGTAGGTTGCGATGGCGTTGCGATTTGTCGGAGACGAAACGAAGGGCGTCGGGACCGAACCGCGAGCGGAACTTGCGACAGCCGTCGTGAGGTTCGGGCGTCACTTCGAATTCGGCCTCCTTGCCAATCCTCAGACGAGTGCCGGGCGGCAAATTCTCGGCTCGCAGGTCCATGTCAAGCCAAAGATTGTCCCCTGACAACTCCAGCGGTTGACCGTTGGCGATCAGGTTGGCGACGTCCTCTTGCATGACGGCGATTTGCGCTTCGGGGATACGTTGAGCATCTCGTCCCCACGCATCGCCGGGCACTCCTGCTTCGGGCGTAACCGTGGTGGAATCCAGCAATTGACGCTCGCCGCGACGACCACGCGCCATGATTCGAGTCACTCGACCCTCGTCTTGTGGTGCGGTCGCGAGTGATTCGAGTCCGGCGGTCAGCGTCTCGAACGGTACAAATCGCAGAGGGTCGCCGACAGATGAAGAATCGATCGACACGGCGCGTCTCCGTAAACGTCTTTGGGACAACTCTCGCCATCCCACCGCGGGAAGGCCGGTCGCTATCAATATCATGAGCACGACGAAGTATGTCATGCCCAACCACTCATCCTTAAGGACCTTAGGGTTTTGCCACGCCAAAGACACAACGAATGAAGTCATGGCGAGGACAAGCAAAGGTGGTACTAGTAGGAACGCCCACACCACCTCGCGATCCGACCGCTCCTCCATCCTCTTCGACCGACCACCATGGAATGGCATCGTTTGCTCGGCTTGAATCGACGGACTGGAAGTCCGTCGTACGATTTAGGAATCGACGGACTAGAAGTCCGTCGTACGGATTTGAAATCGACAGACTAGCGAGTAACGGCGGGGCGATTGGTTAGGCTCAGCAAGTACTCCAGCAGGTCGAGTGATTCGCGAGCGGTCAGGGTGTCGGCAAAATTACCGGGCATCAGCGAAAGCGCCGATAGGCGTGATTCGTCGATCTCCCCTTGAGACACTTGAAACTCTTTGCCTTCGTTGTTCGCAAGAACCGTCGAGTCCCCTTCCTGTCGTAGCTTCAAACCGCTGACGACTTGACCATTCGTCTTCGTGATGATCGTCGTGCGGAATGCAGCGTCGACATTTCGGTTGGGGTCAAGCAGGTCTTCCAGCAGTCGTTCGGCGCCGCGATTGCCGATGCCATCCAGTTGCGGGCCGACCATCGCCCCTTCGCCCGCGGCCTTGTGACATGTGGCGCATTGTTTCTTGAACACCGCCCTGCCCGACTCGATATTGCCGCGTTCGGACGACCAACTGGCTAATCGCTCCAACTGCAGTTTCTTCATTCGTTCTTCCGCCGCGGGAAGACCCTGTGTCAGGGTGGTGATTCGTTCGTCGATCTTGGCGACGCCACTCGCTCGCAATCGGTCCACAATCGTCTTCTCTTGCAGTAGTCGTGGCGAGGCTTTGCCCGCCGAGATTGTGGCGAGCAGTGCTTCCACGCCACTGGGGTGCGACGCCAAGGAGAGAGCGAATGTCGGCTGGAGCGTGGCGGGAGCGCTCGCCAGTGCGTCGACAACGGCTTTGAGTTCGAGTTCACCATTGCGAGCGACCAAGAGATCGGCTGCCTTGATTCGCAGAGACGCGGGCTGCGTCGAGTCACCGACGGTAAGAACCAAGCGTGGACTGGCTGTCGCTGGCGCCAGAGTGAAGGCTGCTTGGGCGGCGGCTACTCGAGTCGAGGCCGGGAGAACAACGTCGTCAATCACCCGCATTAGAGCGGGCAAGTGTTCGACGAGCTTCAGTTGTTCGACGACTTGTATTGCGAGGTCGAGGGGCGAAGCCATGGCCGTCAGTCCCTCGGCGGGCGCCGCTACCACGGCCGGTTCGAACCGGCCGATCCCTATCCAGGCGTAAGCGCCAGCCGTGTCGGCGTCGATGACTTCAAGTACGCCCCGCTGGCCTGCCCAGCGCGACAGATCCCAGGTGTACTTTTTCGCGACATCATTGCGAGGAGTGGATTGTCGTAGGACTTCTTCGCCGGTGTCGAAAAGTCGCAGGCGAACGTGGTTGGTCTGGGGTGGGTTCGAGCCGGGCGCCCCATTGTGACCGCAGAGATAGAACGAGAACTTCGCGGGAATGGTGAACGAAGCACTGCGGAGGACGCCGGTCAATGATTCGCCTCCCACGATGCTATCCCAGACCGCGATTTCTTGCCCGTCCTCGCAGCGTCGCTTTCGCACCCCCCAGGGACTCGGCGAGGGTTTGCCCGCACTGGATTCAAGCGGCATCTGCGTCCAAGCCGTCTCCGTCTGACGCTGCGGGGTAAGCAACTCGATCGCGATACTCTTGGCCCACTCCCCTGCTCGACTATCAGCCGCTAACGTACCGCCTCGCTGACGCATGCCCTCCATCACCGCTCGCAGCGTCGAAGCTCGACGACCCAGTTCGCCGCCGTACTGCTTGGCGATCGACGAAACCACTTCATCGAGCCCCTCATTCGGAGAAAACCGAACCAGTTGGGAAATACTGCGGTCCATCTGCGGAGATTGTGGATCGTGTTCCTTCAGGTGGTTAAACGCCCACAGGGCCGCGTCAAAGGAAGGACTCGCCAAGACCAACTCGATCACAAAGGTCGTGCGATCCGCCGGGAGTTCTTGAGTTGCATCTTTGAGAACCGCGAGCGCCTTGGGCGACCGAAATTGATTGCGCAACGCGATCTTGAGCGTATGCAGCAACTGCTCGTCGTCGGCGGCTGTCGCCGCAAATGCCGCGAGCAAGGGGGGGACGTTGGCGCCGTCGATGTGACGAGCAAGCGCGGCGGCGGCAAACCGACGCACAAAAGGACTCTCGTCTCGTAGCTGCCCACGCACCCAATCGGCAGTCACGGAGTCCCATTCAGGAAGTTCGGCCGCGGCGGCCAGCAATTGAGTTTTCGTCAGCGGTGTTGCTTGAGCTGTTCTCACGGACGCAATCCATTCCGTCAGCCGTCCCGCACGTGCAGCAAGCCAAACCGCTTGGGCCGCGCCCTGGGAATCACTGGGAAGCTCGGCGGCGGCGGCCAAAGTGTTGGCGTCTCGCCGCTGTTGTAGTTCGAGAGTCGCGCGTTGGCGGATCACGATATTCTCGTCGCTCAAACGATCGACTAGCTGTTTGGCGTCGAGCTTCGTGAAATCGACCATGGGCGTGGGGGCTGGCGGTTTCGCTGGCCCAGCTTCGTCGCCGCGCCATACCACTCGCCAGATTCGGCCACGATGACGATCTCGGCGCGGATGCTTCAAGTCGACTTCATAGTGGCCGATGATGCTGTTGTAGAAGTCGGCGAAATAGAGGGCGCCATCGGGTCCGAGTTGAATATCGACCGGATGGAACCAGGGGTCGGAGCACGAGACGAAATCGACCGGCGCGGCGATCCACGGCGATGAGCCTCGCCAATGCGGTACGTCTCGATGAATCACGTTGGTGATCACGTTGCCTACATAAAAGCAATGGCGGTATTCCGCGGGATACGCCGCTGCATCGTAGTAGGCGACGCCCGCGATGCCCGTGGAGTCGTGATCATGCTTCGTCATGGATGGCGCAAACCCCAACCCATCGTGCGGCTTGCCAAACGACTCGTAGTACCCGCCGCGAATCAACTGAGTGATGGGCTTGGAGTGGCAATCGGCCGAGTAGGCGTTTCCCCAGCGATCGAAACACATGCCGAACGGATTCACTTGTCCCCACGTTACCTGCTCGATCGCGCTGCCATCCGGCCTGAATCGGTAGGTGTTGCCCGACTGCAATTGCATGACGACCGGCCCTTCGCCCCGCAACTTGACCTTCGAGTCATTGCGGAATCCGTGGCAAGCATAGACCCAGCCGTCAGGCATCAGCCGAAACGCATTCTGATTACCGTGTGTGTCGGCAATATCGAACGGACCATACAGAACTTCCCGCCGATCGCACTTGCCATCGCCATCATCGTCTGTCAGCTTCCAGATATTGGGGATCGACCAGACGATCGCTTCTCGACCTGCCCCCAGCGGCAGCACGCCAATCGGAATGTTCAAACGGTCCGCGAAACGCTCGACGCGACGCGCCCGGCCATCGGGGCCGAAGTCGGACAAGATCGTGACACCGTCTCGCGCTTGAGCCGGATCACTCGCCGCAAACGGATACTCGACGGAGTGGGTGACCCAGAGTCGGCCGCGCGAGTCGAAGTTGAGATTCATCGGCTTTTGAATCTCTGGTTCGGCCGCAACCAGTTGGATCTCAAAACCAACCGGAACCTTAAAATGAGTTCGCTGTTCCTCGGGCGTCAAGGCTTCCGTCGGCGCCACTGGCGGCCCGCCCGCGGCGATTCGAGGCATGACGACGACGCCGTTCACGAAAGCCGCCAACATCAGCCCGCACACGGCGGCGATTGGCATGCGAGAGACTCGCCGACCACCGCAAAGCCCTAACCATCGCCCAAGTAACGGTTCATCGCACATGAACTCATCTCCCCCTACCGCATCGAACAAACGCAGTGTGAATTGGCGAGCGAAACCGCGAGACACAAAGGTCGTTCCGGCGGCTCGGATGCTCTCGTTCTAGATCAACCTCGCGGTCGCGTGATTTCCGAATCGGGCGCCGTCGCGAGGCTAGCTTCGATCCGCAAGGAAGTTGCGGAGATAGGTATGACTTTGGACAAGCGAGGCTTGGCGAGCATCCAGGGAATGTTCGAACGCCCTATCCTCTACTTCGACGCACACGGGGCCGCGATAACCGACATCGCTGAGCACCGAAAAGAATCGCCCCCAGTCGACATCGCCCATGCCCGGCAGTTTCGGCGAGTGATACTGATTGGGATGAGCCATGATGCCGACTTCGTCGAGTCGATGACGGTCGATGCGAACATCCTTGGCGTGGATATGGACGAGTCGATCGGCGAAATCGCGGATCGGCTTCAAGTAATCCATATGTTGCCAGATCATGTGCGAGGGGTCGTAATTCAGTCCGAAATTTGGACTTGGGATCTCCTCGAACATGCGTCGCCAAATGGCTGGAGTCGTGGCCAAGTTCTTTCCCCCTGGCCACTCGTCTCGAGTGAACAGCATGGGGCAATTCTCAATCCCGACTCGCACGCCTCGATGATCGGCGTGCTGAATCAGCGGCTTCCAGATCTCCAAGAAGCGAGTCCAGTTGTCATCGACCGATTTGGTCCAATCTCGCCCCACGAATGTATTCATGGTGCGAACGCCCAATATGGCCGCGGCGTCAATCACCTTGCGGATGTGCGCAACGGCTCGTTCCGATTCCTCCGGAATTGGCGAGAGTGGATTGGGATAGAACCCCAGACCGCTGATGACGACGCCCGCGTCCGCCATCACGCCTCGCACTTCGTCCGCTTTACTGGCGGTGAAGTCGGTGACATCGACATGCGTGACTCCCGCATACCGACGCTCCGCCTTGCTAGGCGGCCAACACATTAATTCCACGCATGAGTAGCCGATGCGTCGCGCGACCTGCGCCACTTCCTTCAGACTGAGATCAGGCAGGATCGCGCTGACGAAACCCAGTTGCATATCGAGTCATTCCTAGTTGCCGAACAACTTGCCGAAAATTCCACTCTTCTTTTCGCCACCCTCGGCGCCGCCGCCCCCTGCCGCAAACGACTCGGGCCGTTTCTCGGGCAGCCACTTGTCGAGAACTCCAAGGATGGCCGCCGGATCGCCGCTGGCGACCTTGTCACCCGCTTCCTTGCCCAGCACCTTGCCGCAGGCATCGACCATCTTTTCCGGAGTAATCAACTCCTTGGAGCGGAAGAAACGGATCTCGGCCAACGCCGCGAGGGGATTGGCTCGCTTCTGTTCAACCAGTTTATCGACGAATACCACCACCTTGTCAGGCTTGGCTGTCGAGGGGAACGAGACTCCGACGAGTTTCTCGTCGACGAAACCGAACAAGCGTTCCATTTCCTCGTCGACAGGATCCTTCCCCTTCTTTTCCTCGCGAGCCTTCTTTACTTGGCCGTTGATCAGGTTCGAGCCGGAGTAGAGCACTTCCTTGGTGGCGACGTTAACGAAGATGATCTTCGTGGTATTCACTGGGCTGACGGTTCCGCGAGCCACTTCGATGTCGTAAATAATCGCGACATCAATGCCCTGTTCGGCCGCCTTCTTTACGATCTCGGATTGTTTGCCTTCTCCGAGCATGGTTACGCCAGGAGTCAGTTGGTCGCCATTGGCGGAGACCCCTGCCGGGCCCGCGCCGGGCATTCCTGGCATTCCAGGCATACCCGGCATCCCAGGAGCTCCGGGTGGCATTCCAGGGGCGCCTGGAGGCATTCCAGGGGCGCCTGGAGGCATTCCTCCGTCCGCCACCGGGGCGCCGGGGTAACCGCCAGCGCCCGCGGCCGAGATGGGCAGAGCAGCCCGAATCTTGGACGAGTCCTTGAGGGCAACGCCGAAGCTTCCCTTGTCGTACCGTTTCTGCAAGTTCTTGACGACCTTGTCGCCAAGCTCGCCGGTAAAGAATGCCAACATCGCGCCTGCTTCCGTCGGCGCCTTAAATAGTTCGGGCTTGGCTTGCTGTTGCTGGTTGGGATCTTGTCCCTGCCCGCCGCCGTAGCCGCTCCGACGCTGACGTGTACGACCCCCTTGCTGTCCTCCGGGTTGCATCCCCGGTTGCATTCCGGGCTGCATCCCTGGGGCGCCAGGCATGCCCATCTGGCCGCCCGCACCTTGGTTTGCAGACGAGCCGCCAATCGGTTCGGGACTCGTCACGGCACGCGAGCCCGTATAGGCGATCCCGATGCCGAAGCGGATCGCAGGGGCGTTCTTCTTCAACCCACCGAACCACTTCATCGTTTCGAGCGACTTGCCGCCCGCGATGGCGTCGACGTGCAATAGAGCAAAAGCGTCTTGGTCACGCCCCTCGGCAATCGCCAACTTCACAAAGTCTTCCACCGTCTTGGGCGCGGGTGGCGGCGCGGCGGCGCCAGGAACGCCTGGGGCGCCCGGATAGCCGCCAGGAATGCCCGGCGCACCAGGAACCCCTGGTGCGCCAGGCACGCCTCCCATGGGATCATAGCCCGGCACCCCGGGCATCGGCGTGCCACCCGGCGCTCCTGGCATGGGAACTGCCCCTGGTGCTCCCGGCATGGGGTTGTAGCCTAACATCGGGTCGTAACCCGGCCCCGGCGCACCTGGCATGGGAGGAGTGCCGCCCGGCATCGGGTAACCAGCAGCACCCGGCATCGGAGCAGTGCCGCCCGGCATCGGATAACCGGCAGCGCCTGGCATGGGTGGAGTGCCGCCCGGCATCGGGTAACCGGCAGCGCCTGGCATGGGGGCAGTGCCGCCCGGCATCGGATAACCGGCAGCGCCTGGCATCGGAGCAGTTCCGCCCGGCATCGGATAACCGGCAGCGCCCGGCATGGGAGCAGTTCCGCCCGGCATCGGATAACCGGCAGCGCCTGGCATCGGAGCGCCTGGCATCGGAGCGCCTGTTCCCATCGGCATGGTCCCCTCAGCGGTCGGGTAACCAGGGGCTCCTCCAGGCATCGGATACCCCGCGGCGCCTGGCATCGGTGGCGTGCCGCCCATTGGATTCGCGCCGGTGGCTGATGGATAGCCAGCCCCTCCCGGCATTGGAGCCCCACCCGGCATTGGAGCACCTGGACCCATCGGCGACATCCCGGGGGCTGCTCCACCCGGAGGCGTCATGCCCGGAGGCGCCATTCCAGGCGCCATTCCTGGCGCACCCGCGGCGCTCGAAGCATCTGCCGTCTGCGTCTCGCCCCCCCCTTTCCCGCAACCGGATAAGACGAGGCCTGCGATCCCCAACACGACCCACAACGTTTGGCGCAACATACACGGCACCTTGAAAGTGGCCACCGACCGATTGGACGAGACAATGCGAACGACAGACCCGAGCCTTAACGGCAGGTCTCTAGCAACAGACACGCTGTCGCCAATTATGGCAAGGCGAAAATGCCGCGTCGAGCAGCGCGAGGGGGGAAATGTCGGGAAAATAATCTGCGGCTTGTTCCGCAGCGCTGCATGCCCACTTCAATCTGCCGGAAGACCGCAGTCGCTTCTACCCTCTCGAACCTTGCCAGCACCCACTTGCCATCCGATAATCGCCCACGTGTCGTCCGCACCACCTCCAGCCCGCGGAGTTCATGCCTTGAGGAACCGCCTTTTGACGATCTACCTGCTCCTGCTCGCCGCTCTTCTCTCGCTCGCCGTCGGCATGACGGTTGCCTCGAGATCGGCAGCGCAGGAAAAGCCGCCGCATAACCAGGATCGACCGCCGGGGCCGGCGCTATCGCCCGAGGAGGCGATTAAAAAAATGACCGTGCCCGAAGGGTTCTCCGTCGAGATCGTCGCGGCCGAACCCGACATCGTGAATCCGATCGCGATGACGTTCGACGAGCGGGGGCGAGTCTGGGTGACGGAGAGCTTCGAATATCCACGACGCGAGCCGGGGCCAGGACGTGATCGAGTCAAGGTGCTGGAAGACACCGACGGCGATGGACGGATGGACAAAGTAACCGTCTTCGCCGAAGGCTTGAACATTCCATCGGGGATCGCGGTCGGTCATGGCGGCGTTTGGGTCGCCAATGCGCCCGATATCTTGTTCCTCCAAGACACCGATGGCGATGGCAAGTCCGATAAGTCCACGGTCGTCGTCACGGGGTTCGGCCGAACCGATACTCATGAACTTCCTAACTCGTTGACCTGGGGGCCAGACGGCTGCCTGTACGGCCTAAACGGCGTCTTCAATCACAGCAAGGTGACGCATCAGGGGAAGCAATTCGACTTTACCTGTGCTCTGTTTCGCATTCACCCGAAGACGCACTCGTTTGAACTTTTCGCGGAGGGGACGAGCAATCCCTGGGGGGTTGCTTGGGACCCCGAAGGATCGGCGTTCGTGAGCGCGTGCGTGATCGATCACCTTTGGCACTTGACCGAGTCGGGCTACTACCATCGACAAGGCGGTCCCTATCCGCCATTCACTTGGAAGATCGAGTCCATCGTTTCGCATAAGCATCAAAAGGCGGCCTACTGCGGCATTCACTACTTCGACAGCGACGCCTATCCCGAGTCGTTCCGCGACAAACTGTACATGGGCAACATTCATGGCGGTTGCATTAACGTCGATTCGCTGCGACGCAACGGTTCGACCTATGCGGGCGAAGGTCACCCCGACTTCCTGACCGCAAACGACGCCTGGTTCATGCCCGTCGTGCAGAAGACGGGGCCCGATGGTTGCTTGTATGTACTGGATTGGTACGACCGCTATCACTGCTACCAAGATGCCAACCGCGACCCCAAGGGCATCGATCGCCTCAAGGGACGACTTTACCGAGTGCGATATAAGGACTCGCCTCGAGCCCCGCGGATGAATCTGGCGAAGGAATCGGATGCTCAGTTGATCGAGCGTTTGCACAGTCCCAACGTGCTGCTGCGAGATTTGGCTCAGCGGCTGTTGGTGGAACGCCAGTTGGCGGGAGCGTCGGCGACAAGGACCGAATCGCTCGAAAAACTCGTGCTCGACGAAGCGGCGCCCCGCAAAACTCGACTCCATGCCCTCTGGTCGCTCGTGGGCGGCGGGATGCTGCGTCCCGAGTTTCAGGCGAGTCTATTGAAGCACGCTGATCCCATTTTCCGAGCTTGGGGCGTGCGGGCGGCGGGCAATGCGCGCGAGGTTGATGCGACGATTCGGGAGCAAGTGATCAAGCTGGCCGACGACCCATCGCCTGACGTCAAGTTGCAAGTCGCCATTGCCTCTCGCAAGGTCGTGGGCGTCGATCCCTTGCCCGTCTTGATGAAGGTGCTGGTAAGTTGCGGCGATGACAAGTTGATCCCGCACATTGTCTGGCAGAATTTGCATCCCGAGTTGGAGAAACGCGCGCCGGAATTCTTGCAGATGGTCAAGCAATACGACCTCAAGCAGACGCCCAATCTCGCGAAACTCATGCCCCGCGTGACGGAGCGGATTCTTGCCAGCACGAAAGGCAAGAAGAAGGAATGAGGATTGCAAGGATGACGCCATTACGTCACGCGACAACTGCCTGCCTTACGGTTGCCTGCTTGCTGTGTGGGCTGCTCCTGTCCAACGGCGCAGCTGCGGCCGCTGACGAGTCGGCGACCGTCGACATTGATTCCGTGGTCCTGACGTTGGAATTAGTCGCCGACGCGGATGCGGAAGCGACTCGTCAGTGTCTCAAGGTGTTGAGCGAGAAGATCGAATCTCGCGAGGTGGCGGCCGAAACTCGACGAGTGCTGGCCGAGCGGCTCGAGCCAATCTTGAAGTCGTTGATGTCGCGAGACGCAGCCGACTCGCCGCGCGACGACGCGGCTCTGTTGGCGGCGTCGCTGAAAATGCCTCCGGGGATCGCCGCCGCGGAAAAGATGGCTCGCGATGGCCGCTTGTCGGTCGACCTGCGCCGCCGCGCGCTGGGCTCGCTTATCTTCTCCAACGTGGTCGATATCTCGGCCCTGGCTTCCGATCTGCTGGACGCCAATCGCGGCGAATCGCTTGAAGCAAGAACCTCGCTGCTGGGGCAGTTAGGACGAGCGGGAGACAATCGATTGGCTGCGACTGTGTTGCGGCGTTACGCGGGATTCGAGCCTGAGTTGAAGCCGAAGGCCATCGAGTTGCTGACTCAACGGCCCGCCTGGAGTCATGTCCTCTTGGATGCGATCGCTCAAGGCGATATCCCGGCGAACTCGCTGAATGTCAACCAAGTAACTCGGCTGTTGGCGAGCAAGGACGAGGCGTTGAAGAAGCGAGTGGCGGCGATTTGGGGAACTGTGCGCGCGGAACGGAATCCTCAACGTGAGCAGTTGATTGCTCGAGTTCGCGAGGAATTGATGACTGCGAAATCGGATCCTCATCGCGGACAGAGAGTGTTTCAACGAGTCTGTGGTCAATGCCACAAGATCCATGGGGAAGGGCAGGAGGTCGGACCCGACATTACATTGAATGGCCGCTCGAACCTCGAACAACTCCTCTCGAACGTGCTCGACCCCAGTCTCGTTATCGGGGCTTCGTATCAGGCGCGAATTGTCGTGACGAGCGACGGTCGAGTGTTGACGGGATTGTTGGTGGAGGACTCGCCCCAGCGAGTTGCGTTGAAGATCCAGGGCGGGAAGATCGAGTTGATTGGGCGAGATGACATCGAGGAACTGCGGATCAGTCCACTTTCGCTGATGCCCGAAGGGCTGGAAACGCAACTGCAGCCGCAGGAGCTCTGGGATCTGTTCGCCTTCCTGACGCTCGATAAGCCACCCAACGACGCCGCCGCTCGCCGTATCCCCGACCGGTGAACGGGAGACGAGAACATGTCTTGAAGTGCGGTGATTGTGGTAGTTCTGTTGGTGGTGTATGTTAATGCCAAGAGTAGGTGTTTGTCTGGCCCTTAAGCGAGCGTGTCGAATTCAACGGAATCCAACATGTCGAATAAGGGCAATTCTTTTGCGCAGACAGAGATACTCGAAGGAGGCAGTAGTCTCCATGTCGCAGAGCTTCAGGCCTATAGGCAACAGTTTGGAAAGCCTAGAGATGGGAGCGATGAACTGTTTCGAGTCGGCGGCAGGTTGTCTGTCAACCGTCTATTGGGGCAAGGAGGATTCTGTTGTGTTTTCCTTGCAATTGATGAGACCAACGGTCGGCGAGTGGCAATCAAGTTGCTTCGGCCAGATAAGCTAAATGACGTTGAGTCGGTGAGGAGATTCCGCAGAGAACAGAAGAGCCTGTTTAAACTTGGGGATCTGCCAGGAGTTGTTTCGTCCTTGGATTTGGGTAATCTGCAGGCGGATGAAGTAAATCAGCCATATTTGTGTATGGCATACGTGCCGGGGCGCACGCTTCGAGCAAAGCTCGAGCAGTGGCGTTGTTTACCGATCCGAGAGTCCGTTCGGATCTTGACCGAAATCTGCACTACGCTCGATCTCATTCATTCCAACGGCTATACACACCGAGATATCAAACCCGAAAACCTCATCGAGGATGCTTCGAATTCCCAGAGGATTTGCATCGCGGACCTCGGACTTGCATTTACCATGGATGACATCGCTGCCGATGTCTCGCGTGGACAACCGATTGGTACGTTTTCTTACTTTGCGCCTGAGCGCCTTCGGGATCGGTCGAGTGATCTATCGCGAGCGATTGACTGGTTCAGTGTCGGTTGCATCCTTTACGAAATGTTGGTTGGAGAGAGGGCGTATCCGTTTGGAACCATGAACAATCCAGGGCCTCCCGTGGCGCCGATCGTCTTGAGGGGGGTGGTTCCGCCAGATCTTTCGGCGTTGGCAATGCGGCTCATCGATCTAGATCCCAGCAAGCGTCCCCAAGGCACGAATGAAGTCTTGGATGTGCTGAACCGAATTCAGCCGGAGATCTTGCAAATTGTCGAACCACCTCATTCTGCGTGGCCCCGAGTTTCGACGGCTCAAGTAGGATTGGCGATTCATGGCGCTTGGCCACTCAAGTTGAGGCTGCCGGTTGCGTGGATGCCTTGCGCGGATTCGCTAACCTTAGGACTTGCGTCGCGTCGACAGCTTTCGTTAGAGCTATACGAGGCTGTCTCGCTCAGTATCTCGTTAGTTTCAACGTTTCGCGCTGAACTCCAGCCCGTCGCAGGAAGCCCCTTGGGTAACGTGGACATTGCTGAGCAAATGGTAAACGTCAACGCCAGCTTCCCGTTGCTGTCTGCCCTGCTCACGCAGGCGATCAACGTTTGTGCGGCGTGCAGTGCGGCGAGTATTGGATTGCCTCGGTTTTCTAGTCAGGTGATTCGAACGCGAGAGGCTCTTGAGGGGTTGCTGACTAAGCTCCAGAATTGGGTGCTGGAACAGAACCTCACTCAGGAAGGGGTCGAGGTGGATGGTCGAAGGTTGCTCGAATTGACTTCGTCTTTGGAAACCTACCTGTCCGAACTCGTCTGGCTAGAAAGTGGTTGTGTGGAGGATCTATTGAAAGTCGCTGATTTGATAATGGCTCGCGCCTTCTCAGAGAGTGTGTCCGACCGAATAAGGGCCTAGTGAGGCCATCCCAGAGAAGAAATACGGGAATGCCGCTATTGACTTTTTATGCGCTAGAAACTAGCGTTCACGACCTCATCGGCTAAGATAATTACAGGTGTCGATTGTCAAATCCAACCTCAACTTCGAGAGACTTGGCTCTGCAGTTGGAAGGTGTGGTCAGTGAGTTGACTGCTCTGCGGCACATTGAGCAAATCCTCATTTCCTCCGTGCATAAGCTGAAGTTTCTCGCGACTGAGTACGCAGCGGAATTGCACTCGGTGTCCGTCAGCATTGAGACTTGCTACTCGTGGGCATGTGAACTAGCAGGACATGTCCGGTACGCGTGCGACCAGGACATCTTCTGGAGCGATGAGGCATTGAGATTCGTGGAACGAGTTTCCTCGCAAATCAAGGGCTTGGTCACACAAGTCAGCGAGTCGCTCGGCGTTTGCATGGGAAGAGTCGATCACGAGCTGACTGAAGTAGAGTGTCGAAAGAGACTCTCGGACGTTTCAGAAGTGGCGAGTCGATTCCACGACGAGTTTCTCGATCTTCAGCAACACGCACGATTCGTACGGATGTTAGTGGGCGATCGGCGAGACAGCTTGTTTCGGTCACTCGAGTTGCTTCACGGTGCTACGAATGAGTCGGGCGTCTAGGGCCGCAGAAGTGCGTGGTCCTAAGAGTTTGGGAGCGAAAAGGTGCTAATCGTTTTCGACGAAAAGTGTGAGGCAGGCCGCATCGAGGACCCTGTCATCAACTTGCATATCGAGCAGTTTCAGGCGGTAACGCAACGAGTTGCGGAACTTTCGCCGGAAGCATACGCGACACAAGCAAGATGTCTTGCTGAAAGACTATGTGAGGGGTCTCGCCAAATTGTCTACCGCATGCATCGCGTCACGCGTCATCAGGTGTTGGAGTCGGCGTCATTGTTCGAGAGGGCCGCATCACTTATCGAGAATTTGGATTTACGCGAAATCCAAGGTCGTGAGTTGGTGGAGGCCTATGCAAAGCACATACGAAACCGAGCAGAGCTACTTCGCTCCTACCTGAATACCCGAAACAACGGTTAGTATCCAAGTCACTCTGGGACATACCCGGTTCTAGATCGTTCAAGTCCGTCAGACGTCACGACTGTCGTCAATTCAAGACGCGGCACATACACTTTCTCCAGACGAGATCCTCTGAACTTCGTCGACCGGCCGCGCCTTCCAGTTCCCGAAACTGCTCGAAACCTGACCGCCGGGGACCGCAAACTCCCCCCAGAACGTCTCCTTGGGTTGTCGACTTTCGAGTTGGCTTGATCTATAAGGGGACTCTGATCGGTCCGTTTGGGTTTAAGTTGCTCAGTCCATGGTACTGGTTTCCTCCGCATGCGACGCATCATCCCCACCTTGCTCATCGCCCTCATTTCGCTGACGCCGTGGACGAAAGTCCGTGGTGAAGGAGATTGGGAAATAACTCCCGAAAGCGAGGCGGCCCTTAATCGAGGCTTGGACTGGCTCGCTCGCAATCAAGGACGCGAGGGAAGTTGGGACTCGAACGACTTGGGGCTTGTGGGCATGGGGGCGCTCGCGTTCCTCTCCGCGGGCCATCTGCCTGGACGCGGCCCGCATGGCGAAGTGGTGCAGCGGGCTTTGGATTTTGTCGTTACTCGAGCCCAGAAGTCGGGCAAACTGAACGTCGCCGATGCCCAGCGTGACATGTACAACCACGGGCTCGCCACGTTCGTGCTCGGACAGGCTCAGGGCATGACGAGCGTGCAAGATCAGCGGATGAACACCGTACTCGCTCGAGCGCTGCGGTTGATCTCGGATACGCAATGCGAGGATGGCGGGTGGGATTATCGCGCCAAGCGGCAAGCCAACGGGCACGATTTGAGTCTGGCCGTGATGCAAGCCAAGGCGCTGCGAAGCGCCATGGACTGCGGCTTTGATGTGCCGCCCGAGGTGGTCGATCAAGCGATTCGCAGCGTCCGCGAACATTACTCGCCCCGCAATGTGTCGCGATCGGCGCCCGAGACGGAACAGATGCGGGCGCCAGGTCAATTCACCTATACCAAGGGCGGCGGGAGCGGCACGATTGCGATGGCCGCTTGCGGCGTCGTCTGTCTGCAGGAATTCGGACAATACGACGACTGGCGGATCGAGAAGAACATGACGGTGATTGGCGAGGCGATTAAGCAGATCCAGAAGCCGCAGGGGCGCAGCGGGACCATGCCGTTCGACGCGTACACGCTGTACTACGTCGGGCAAGCCGTTTATCAGGTGGGAGGACGCGACTGGGAAGAGAACTATCCGAAGCTCCGCGATTACTTGGTCGCCACGCAGATGGTCAACGCGGGGAGTCCCACAGAGCACGGCGCGTGGCAAGATCGAGGCGCCGGTGGCGGAGGTCGCATCCAGGGCAAGCCGGGGCAACTGTACGCTACGGCGGTCGCCTGCTTTATTCTGGCCATTCCCAATCGATATTTGCCTATCTTGCAGGAAGGCCGGATTGAGAGCCTGCGCAAATGAACTTCCTACCTACTCTCTCGGCGTGGCACTTCGCGGCGGCCGGTCTCGCGTGTGCCGCTGGCCCCATCATCATTCATCTGCTGAACCGCAGGCGGCCGCGACAGGTGCGCTGGGCCGCCATGGACTTCCTACGCGAGGCCCTTCAGCGCCATCGTCGCCTGATTCAGATTCGCGATCTTCTCCTGTTGGCCCTGCGAGTCGCCGCGGTGGTGTTGTTTGGGCTCGCACTCGCTCGTCCATATTTCACCGCCAGCAGCCAACGATACGATGGCACGCAGCCCCTGCACGCCGTGCTGTTGATCGACAACAGTCTGAGCATGGGCTATCAATCGGTCGGCGGAACTTTGCTGGAGCAGGCGAAGGCTCGTTCTCGTGAGTTCATTGACCGCTTGCCGCGTGGAAGCCACATCACGGTGGCGCCATTATGCGGCTCGGCGAACGGCGCAACACTTGATCCGTTCTATGCCAAGGAAGATGCGGTCGAGGCGCTGTCGCGGATCGAGGTCGTGGATCGCGGCGTCAATCTGCGAGCGGCATTGAATCTCGCAAGGAAAGCCTGTGAATCGTCTCCCGAACTGGCGAAGCGGCTGGTGTTGATCGGCGACCAGCAGGGGCAGAATTGGGTCGATGTCGACGCCGCCGCGTTGGCCGAGTTGCCGCCGCTCCAGGTGGTCACGGTCGCGGCCGAACGCCCGGAGAATAGTTGGATCGAATCGCTGCGAGTCGGCGGCGATGTCGCGGCCCTGAACTTGGAGGCCTCGATTATCGCCGAAGTGCGCCATATTGGCGAAGGGCCTCGTCGCGACTTGCCCGTTACGCTGTGGGTCGATGGGCGTCCGGTCGCCACGCAAACGGTTACGGTGCCTCCCTCGGAGGGCGCGCGGCAGGTCGTATTCCAGCACGTCTTTGCGGATTATCAACCCGAGGCCGACCGCCCCGTGTTTGTGCCGATTCACGTATCGCTCGCTCCCGATCAACTGCCCGAGGACGATCAGCGTTTCGGCATCGTTCCCGTGGTCGCGGAACTGCCGGTCGTCTTCGTCGATCAGTTGGCCGACGATGAGGAAGATCGCACCCTGCGTCGATTCGGCGAAACTCGTTGGCTTCGCACTCTGCTCAGCGACGCGACTCGCCCCGATCCTTCGCTGCCGTCGCTCGTGAAAGTGCGACACGTGCGGATCGATCGGCTTTCACGCGATGATCTGGCTGACGCGCGACTCGTGGTCGTGGCGGGGGTGAAGAATCCAGCCGACAAAGTGGAGTTGTTGCGCGAGTATGTCGAGCAGGGTGGGCAACTGTTGCTGGCCGCGGGCGGCGACTTCGACGCGGGCGCTTGGTCCGAGTCGGCTTGGCTGGACGGGGCAGGATTGCTTCCCGCCCCGCTTCAACGCGAACCGCTGGGCATTCTCCCTGAACTGGCCACCTCCACGCTGAATCCGTATCAGTTGATCTTCGAGAGTTTGCGCGACGAGTACTTTGGGTTGCCCAATGTGGCGCCCGAGGAATTACGCGACTTGTACGACGAGCCGTTATTCTTCCAACTGGTCGACCTCGACTTAAACGACAACGTCCTCGCCAAACTTCGCGAAGCGGAAGTGGCTTGGTTGGAGCGTCAAATCCCCAACGCCGCGGAAGGATCGGCCGACGGTTCGGCGACGTCAACCAACACGTCCGCCAAATCCGAGCAGACTAGCTCGAAACCAGACTCGGACCGAACTGCTGGCGTCGAGTTGGCGACTGGGGCGACGGAACGAGTGGAGTGGCTGCGTTGGCGCGGCAGCCTGCCGCCGGTCGTGCCCGTGATCGAGGGCCCGCCCGAGAATCGCCGCGCCGAACTCGAAAAGCTGGCTGAGCTCCGAGTGCCGCGAGTCTTGGCCCGAGTCAACTCGCCGCAACGAGCTCCGTTGCTGGTGGACCGTCGAGTGGGACATGGACGAGTGGTGTTTATGTCGAGCGGGGTGTTTTCGAGTTGGAACACGCTGCCCGATTCGGCCGCGATGTTTGTTTTCGAGCGATTGGCTCGCGAGATGATCGCCTCGACCTTGCCACCGTCGCAATTCCCCACGCTCGAGACGATCAAGGTAGCTTTGCCCGAGGTCGATCCCGAGAGTCGGGTCGAGTTGTTGAGGCCCGATCAACCAGGGCGACCTTCGCCGCTCGACTTCGGCTTCATTGATCCTCAACGCCGAGGAATCACGTTGGCCAACGGGCTGACTCGCGGAATCTACCGCATCACGGCGACGCCGGCGGACGCGGTGGACCGAACTGGCCCATCCGCGGGCGAAAAGAAGTCGGAGACAAACGAACAGAAGCCGGGGAGTGAGCCGAACGCGGAAGCGTCGGCAGTGGCCGCCGCGCCGCTCGACTCCGCTCGACAGTTTCCCTTGGCCTTGAACGGGCCGTCCCGCGAGTCCGATTTAGGGCCGTTGCCGAGCGCCCGACAAGAGGCCTTGGAAGAGAATCCGGCGCTGCGCTGGTTGTCGAGCGGCGAGGCGATCAGTCTAGAGGGAGCTCAACTTCGCGGACAAGGTTCTTGGTGGTGGCTGGCGCTGTTCGTGCTTGCCGCGCTGGTGTTTGAACTCGTGATCCTAGGACGACTGGCGGCGGGACGCGCCGTGCAAACCACATGAATCGCTTCTTCGGCTGGCTCTTGGGACTAGAAGATGTTGTCTCGATCGACATGATCGAGCCGACGCTCGCCGCGCCCTGGGCTTCCAACGAGTATGGTCCGTTCTGGCTGCTATTGGCGATCGCCGCCGGTTTCGCCGGCGCATTCGCTTTCTACCTGCGATGGCAAGATCGAGGTTCGCGCGCCGCTCGCACCTCGCTCGCCGTAGCCCGCGGAATGCTCTTCGCGCTGCTGATCCTGACCTTGGCGGAACCGGTATTGCGATTGACGACGACAAGTCGTCAGGCGCCAACCGTCTATGTCGTGATCGATGGCACCGACAGCATGGGAATTCGCGATCCGATGACGCCCGCCGACCGGGCCCTCATCGACAAGGCGGTTGGTTGGAATTCCGATCCAGGTTCGTCCGGCGGCAACTCGGCGAACGAGGGAATCGCCAAATCAGAAACGCCGCCCGCGAAGGACGGAAGCGACCCGTCGGCTGCCAAGAACGAAAAGGCGGCAGCTGGCAATACGAACAGCGACGAGAAGCCCATTCCCTCGCGAGTCGATTATGTGCGAGCGTTGCTCCGCAAGGATGGCGGCGGCTGGCTCAAGCGGCTCGAGACCGAGAAGGGAATTCAACTCCAGCCCTACGTCTTCGACGGACAAACCACTAGCCAGTTGCGAAAGTTGTCGGATACGGGGTTTAGTTTGCGGAGAGCGGTTGATACGGCGAGTTGGGCGGAGAAGTTGACGACGGAAGGGCAAGTGACGGCGCTGGGGAATGTCTTGGACGACGCGGCTCAGCAGACTGCGTCGGGGCATTTGGCAGGCGTGATTCTCTTGAGCGATTTTGCTCAAAATTCGGGACTATCGCCGCTGACGGGCGGCGCCGATTCGCCGCTCGCTCGACTGGGAGTACCGGTGTATACGGTTGGCGTGGGGGCGGTGGAGACGGTCGATCTGGCGTTGGATCTACAAGTTCCACCCACGCTGAAAAAGGGGGAACGAGACGAGTTGATTGTGAAGGTTCGTTCGGCGGGCCTGCGAGGGCAGACGGCAACGATTCAGTTGACTGCTCGTAAGCTCGGCGGCGAAGAGGGAGAAGCGAGTGCTCCGATTGTGGTCGGTCAACAGACTCAATTGCTGGGCGGCGAGGAGCTCACGCCGCTGAAGTTCCCCTTCACGCCCGCCGAAGCGGGGCGGTTTCAGTTCTCCGCGCAGGCTCAACCGTTGCCGGGCGAAGTGCTCGATCAAAATAACCACGCGGCTCGCGAGGCCACGGTGATCGATGATTATCTGCGACTGATGTATGTGGCATTCGAGCCGACTTGGGAATGGCGGTTCATCAAGGAAGTGTTTCACCGCGACAAGTTGGTCGGCATGTCCGGCTTCCGCACGTTTTTGAGTTCGTCGGACCCGCGAGTGCGTCAGGCGAATCCTCTGTTCTTGCCCACGTTGACGCCGCAGCGTCGCGAGTTCTTCGCGCAGGACGTCATCTTTCTGGAGGATCTGCCCGCCACATCGATTGGCACGCGGTTTCCCGAGTTGCTGAAGGAGTATGTGCGTGACTTGGGTGGCGGTTTGGTCGTGATCGCTGGTCCGCGATTCGGGCTGCGCGAACTGGCCCAGACGCCCATCGCCGAAATGCTGCCGGTGGTGATCGATCCGCAGGCGCGACCTCGCACCGACAAACCGTTCTTGCTGCGACGTACGCCGCTGGCCGCCGAGGAGCCCTACATGCGGCTCCACGAAAACGCCCAGGAAAACGAGCGAGCCTGGAACAACATGCAAGGGCTCTCCTGGTATCAGCCGGTGGCGAACGTGCGCGAGTCGGCTCGCGTCTTCGCGGAACATCCCACCGATGTCTGCAAGGATGGACGCACTCGCCAGCCGCTCATCGCGGCTCGCGATTATGGCAAAGGCCAGGTCGTCTACCTGGGAATCAACGAAACGTGGCGGCTGCGTCGTAAGTACGGCGAGAAGTACTATCGCGAGTTTTGGTCGCAGTTGATCTACCGTTTAGGTATTGGGCACGCGCTCGGAGACGCCAAGCGGTTCGTCCCTTCGCTCGACCGCACGGTCTATCGCGTCGACGACAAGGTGCGATTGCGGATTGAGGCTTATGACGCCGACTACCAGCCGTTGACCGGCGAGGAACTTCCCGAGCCTTCGTTGGAAGCCGAGTTGATCGCGCCCGATCCTCGCGGCGGCCCGCCGCAAACGCGACGAGTAGTAGTGCCGCTGCTGAAGGCGGGCGAGTTCGAGACGCGGTTCGCGGTCTATACGCCGGGCGAGTACATCTTGCGGATCAAGGATCCGATCGCGGACCGATTCGAGGAGCGGCGGTTTGAGGTGACGGCCGAATCGGCCGAACGCCGTCAGGCCGTGCGCGATCTGACGTTGCAGACCGATATCGCGTCGCGATCCGGCGGCCGATCGTACGAATTGACCAGCGCCGAGCGGTTGGTGGATGACCTGCACGCTGAACCGAGAATTCGGACGGTGACCCGCAATCACGCCTTGTGGACCACCCCCCTATGGTTCTCGCTGGTCATGATCCTGATGTTGGGTGAATGGCTGGCTCGGAAACGATTCCAATTGGTATGAGTAACGAAACCATGACCACCGTCGCTCCTCGACTTGCGCCCCTGCGTCGCCAATTGGCCGCGCTCCATCGCGCTCGCCACTCGACTCGTCAAGTGGCGGCGTGGAGCGTGGTGGCGCTCGCGGTGGTCGGGGCGCTCGCCTCGCTCTGGGCGCTCGACGTGCGTTTTGAACTCAGCGTCGCCCAACGCCTGGTCATGCTGGCGCTCGCGGCGGGGGCGGTGGCGTGGGTCTATCGCAAGTTCGCCGCCGAGCTATTGGCGAAACGCGAATCGATTTTCGAGGTAGCGCTGCTGGTGGAGCGGCGGCATCGAATTGATACCGATCTGGTGGCGGCGTTGCAGTTCGAGTCGCCGGAAGCCAATCAGTGGGGATCGTCGCAGTTGGAAGCCGCCGTGATCGACCAAGTCGCGGTCAGCGGCGAGCGGTTGGAAGTATTTGATGGTTTCTCGCGCGAGCAGGCGACGCGACGCGCATCGTGGTTCTTGCTGGCCCTGTTGGTCTTGGGAGGAACGGCCTTTTTCTTCCCCGGCCATGCACGCGTCTTCTGGAACCGATTGTGGTTGGGGAGCATGCATTACCCGACGCGTACCGTCATCGAGCGGATCGCGATCAATGATCAACTGGTGCTTGATGTCGCCACGCGTGCCACGTCTCCGCGCCGCAGCGCGGCGGCACAGGGACGGGCGCTGCTGTTTTTGGTGCGAGCGACCGGCGAGCGGCCCGCGGATGGATTGGTGCGGATCGGTTCGCTCCGCGGCGGAGCGACTCGCCCCATCGAACTGAGCGAACTCACCCTGGAGGAACGTCGCTCGCGGGTCGAGGCCGCCGTGAAGGCGTTGGAGGAAGTCGCCGCCGAAGGATCTTCCAGCAGCGGCCCCACCGTGGATGACGCCACGCTCTTGCCGTATCTCGATTGCGAGTCGGCCGAGGTGGCCTCTCTCTGGCGACAGGCGCGTGATGCCACGACGACCTGGGCCGAAGTCTCGAAAGCGACTCAAGCGTTATTAACGGACTGGGACGCACGGGCCGAGACGGCGACGGTCTACCGCGGCGAATTGGGACGATTGGTCGAGTCGATCGAGTACAAGGTGTTTCTGGGAGATGCGTGGACCGACCCGGCCGAGGTGGCGATGACGCCTCGGCCCTTGGTCGAACCGCGGCTGAAGGCGACGGCGCCAAGTTATGCCAAGGGCGCCGAGACCGTCCGCGAGATGGGGCCGGGACGCTTGACGGTGCTGGAAGGTTCAACGGTCGACGTCGCGCTCGAATGCACCAACGGCAAGCGACTCAAGGAAGCATGGTTGACATGGTTGGCGACCACGGGACCGCGACGATTCAACCTCAAAGCGACCGACGAAAGCCAGACGAGCTGGAAGTTGGTTGCGGCGGAAAGTCCATTCCGGGAGGTGAGGGAAGATCTGCGGTTCGAACTGCAAGTGCGGGACGAAGATGGTCTCACGCTGGAGACTCCGCTGGCGGGAATTGTGCGGGTGCAACCCGACCGATCCCCATCTGCCGCCATTCAACTAGTGCATCGGGTGGTTCTCCCTGCGGCCAAGCCGGTCTTGCAATACCGCATACTCGACGATTACGGCATCTCACGAATCGAGTTGCATATGCGGGTCACTCGGCGACAGAATGGGACGTTGGCGGAGACGGGAGTCCCCCGTTCGGAGGTCAGCGAAGGGGCGGCGCTCGATGACAGTTCCGTGTTGCTCTCGCAGCCGGCGAAAATCGTCCGTGCGTCGGAGTTGCCCTTGAATGGGAACAAAGCGGTCGAATTGGCGCCGCTCAAGCTCGAGAAAGGCGATCAACTCACGCTCGTCCTGGAAGTGACCGACTATCGGGGCGAAGGGCAGGGGAGCAGCTTCCGGAGCGAGCCAGTGACGTTGGAAATTTCCGACGAAGCGGGGGTGCTGTCGGCGGTGCTTGAGGCGGACCAGAAGGCGGAAGAGCGTTTGACGGAAATCATCAAGCGGCAATTGGGCATCGGCGAAACGCCGTAGTTTTCAGGAGGAAGGCACATGCGGAGCGAACTCATGCGGATCACGAAGACTCGCGCTACGTTCACGGCAGGATGGCTCGCGCTTGCGCTGGCCTCGCCCTTGTGGGTGTTTGGCGCCGACGATGCCGAAAAGTTGCGGCAAAAACAGGCTGCTCAGGAAAAGGCCAGAACGCTGGCCCGCGAGTTGGTCTCGGGAATTCTGGAGCTGCAAATCCGCCAGCTCGAAGAAAACGGACTCGACCGCCAGCCCGTGCTGCGCGATATCCGCGAAATGCAAAAGCACGTCGACACGATCTCCGCCAAGCAAATGGAGGAGGTAGTGCAACTGCTGGTGAAAGCCCAGGAAGGTTCGCAGAAGGAACGGATGACGCGGTTTCAAGACGCGCGGACTCGCGTGCGCGAAATCGTCGTGGAACTGATGAGCGAGCGGCAGAAGTTGTATCGACGTTTGCAAGTGGCTCGTGTCAGCGCTCAGGTCCGTCAACTCATTGGTTACGAAACCAAAGTTCTGACCGTGACAAAGGCCCTACCGAATGAAACGCCCGATCGTCGCGATGCCTTGCTGTTCAACGCACTCGAAGATCAAACCGACGTTGCGGCTCTCTATTTACAGTTGGTGGCGACACTCAAGGATCTCACGGGTTGGAGCGGCGATGTGGCTGTCGGCGCGACCGAGGGCCTGCGAGTTCTGAAGGCGGCGGCCATCGATGAACAGTTGAAGGGATCGCTAGAGTCCTTGCGCGACAGCCGGTTTCCCGTCGCGGTGGAACATGAGGAAGCGGTGATCCGCGGTCTGAAGGCGCTATTGCAAAAGCTGGAAGAATCACGCGGTCAAGTAACCTCGGACCGCGAAGCCGCGCTGAAGATGGTTCGCGAAATGATGAAGAAGCAAGAGCAGTTGCGCGAACAGACGCGTCAGGCCGACCTCGCGCCTCCCAAACGAGACGAGCTCGTCCAACAGCAACAGCAAGTCCAGGAACAACTCGGACAAATCGCTCAAGAATTGGAGAAATTTCCCACCACCTCCCCACTGCTCGAACAGGCCAAGGCCGCTTCGCTCGAGGCGACTCAGCAACTGTTCGAAGAGAAACGCAATGAGGCGTTGGCGGAACAGAACAAAGTGATCGGCAGCTTGGCGGAAGTTGCTCAGCAATTGCAGCGAGCCGTGGAATTGGAGCAGGGAAGCAAGAGCGCCGACCAACTGGCCGCCGAAGTCGCTCAACTGGAAAAGACGCAGCAAGAAGTCGCCAAGGCGGACCAAACGCAAACCGAAGCCAATACAGCGGCTGAAAAAGAACCCGCGGCTGCGAAGGCCAAGGAAGAGGAGGTTGCGACTCAATTGGAGAAGGCCGCTCAGCCGATGGATCTGTCTCCTGTCGTGAAGTCCCAGCTTGACGAAGCGCGACAGGCTGCGAAGGATGCCGCCGATCAACTTGCCAAGGCGACGGCGTCGCCGGCCGATCAGAAACCCGAAGCCATGGAGTCGGCTCAAGAGGCAGTCGCCGAAGCGGATCGCAAGGTCGAACAAGCCGCGGCCGAAATCGCCGCTCAATTGGCCGATGCGAAGCGCCGCCAACTGGCCGTCGAAGTGGGTGAATTGGCGCGTGCCGCCGAAGCGCTCGAACGGGCCGCGGCAGCGGAACGCGAGTTGGCCAAGGCCGCCGAGCAAGCGGCAAAAGACGAGGGACTCAGCAAAGAAGCAGCCGATGCACTCGCCGCGGAACAGGCCGAAATCAATCGAGTCGCCGAGAAAACAGCGGAAGGCGTGAAGAACACGGCGCCCGAAGCGGCGAAGCAGTTGGCCGATTCGGCGCCCAAGCGAGCCGACGTGCAAAAGCAACTCGACGCCGCCGCCCAAAAGCCGGGTGAAGAATCGAAGGCCGCGGCGAAACAAGCCGCGGAGGATGCGAAGCAAGCGGCCGACAAGTTGGCCGATGCGGCGTCAGAACTACGCCGCGAAGCAGGCGAGGCGGCCAAGGAACTGGCCGCGCTCGCGGGAAAGCAGTTGGAGGAAGTCGCGAAGGCTCGTGACGCCGTCGAGCAGGCGTTGGAGGATGCCTCGCGGCAAAACGACGCCGGTAATCAGGAGATGCTGGCCCAGGCGCTCGAAAAAGTGCAGGCCGCTCAAGAGAAGCAGCAGAAGGCCCAAGGTCGAGAAGCCGCCGCTAAGGCTCAGGCCATGGAACGGCAGATTGCCGCCGCCCAAGCTCAACAAGCGGAAGCGGATCGCGAAGCGGAGGCGCTCAAGCGAGGGCAAGCGAATAGTCCCGTCGACGCCGCGTCGGAACAGCAGGAAGTCGCCGATCAGACGAGCGAGCTCGCGAAGGATGCTCCGGGAGAACTCGCCGAAGCGCTGCGCGAAGCCAACAAAGCCGCCGCGCAAGCAGCCAAGGATACGCTCGCCAATCAACCTGCTCGCGCGGAGAACGCTCGCCAACAAGCTCGTGAAGCGCTGGCCAAGGCGGCTGAGTTGGCGGAGAAGATGACCGCTGCCGCCGAACAGCAACCGGCGGGCAAACCAGACGCGGCCGCTCAGGCGGACGTCACCGCTCAGGCCGAGGAAGCTCGCGAGGCGGCCGGAATGGGCGATCCCGAGGCAGCACAGGCTTTGGCGGAGGCTCAGCAAGCCTCTGAAATGGCCGAACAGGCGCTCGCCAAGGGGAATGAGGCGGCCGCCGCTGAAGCGCAGAAGAAGGCGGGCGAGGCGCTCGCGCGGGCCGAAGAACAGTTGGAACAAGCGATGCGCGAAAACGCCAAGCAAGCGGCCGAGCAACTGGCGAAGCAGGGAGAGGTCGCCGAGCAACTTGCGGAACAGGTCGCCAAAGTCGACGCCGCCGCGGCGGCTGCGCTGCGGCAAGCCGAACGGATTGCCGAGCAAGCGACCGAACCCATGGAGGCGGGCCAGGCGGCGGCGAAACCGGCGCCCAATGCGCAAGCGAACAACCCGATGCCCATGGGGAAGCCCGCGGGTGATCAACCGGCTGGAAAGCAGCCCATGGGCGACTCGCCGCAAGGCAAATCGCCGATGGCCGATACGCCAATGGGGCAAGGCCCCATGCCGAATGTCGCCGATGCGGCGCCCATGGCTGATCCTGAGGCTCTGCAAGCGGCTCGTGAAAACGTCGAGCGAGCGGAGCAGCAGGCGGCGGCGAGTCTCGCGGCTCGCGAGGCTCAGATCCGCCGTGATCGCGATGTCGCCGAGATGCTCGCCAAGCTCGCCCAGGAGCAGCAGGAAGCTCGCGAGGAAATCGCCAAACAGGCCGCGACGTTGGAGCAACTCGCCCAGAACGACGGTGATATGAATGGCGAACCTCAGCCGGGCGAATCGCCGACCGATGCGAATGCTCAGAATGCGAATAGTCCGCAGCAGGGCAAACCTGAGAGCGGCGACAATCCGCCTGGAAAAACTCCGGCGGCGAAGGCGGGGCAAAATGCGAAAGCGAAGCCCATGCCCGCGGGGCAGAACGCGGGTGAAAAGCCCTCGACTCCACCCGGCCAAACTCCACCCGCCAAACCGGCGACCCCGGAACAATTGGCCGCCGCTCAAGCCCTGCGTGATGCTCAACAGCGATTCGCTCAAGCTCAACGAGCCACGGGGCAGGGAGCTGCCGAGATCTCGCGCCAGGATGAAGTGGTGAATCCACCGCTGCGCGAGGCGCTCGAAACGGCCTCGCAGTTGGCGGAAGAAATGCTCCCACCGGCGCCCGATCTCGCGTCGGCGGACACTCCGACTCCTGCTGATCCCGCGGCGGGAGACATGCCGCCGAGCCAGCCGCAAGGGAAGGGGGAAGCAAGCGAAAAGTCGTCGCAGCCTAATGCCGGTGATTCCGCGGCCAAACCAGCGGGTCAACCTGCTCAACCCGCTGGCAACCGTCCACAAATGGACCGCCAACTGGGGACAGGATTCGTTCCCAACTCGCCCGAACTGACGGCTCAACAGATCGCTGGCGCCGAGGCGCAGGCGGAAGCTCGCGAGCTGCTCGGTCCGCCGCCGGAAGCGGCTCAGGCCGAGGAGTCGGGGTTGGCGGCCAGTGAGCAATCGCCCATGGAGGGATCGCCCATGTCTCCCAGCCAAGACGCGACGGCTCAGTCGCAGCAAGCTGCCGCGAACGCCGAATCGCAAGCGAATCAGAATGCGACGTCGGAGAGCGCCAAGGATGCCAAGGCCTCGACTCGCTCGACCGGCAAGGCGGCGCAAAGTGCTCGCACTCCCATGAATGACGGACCGCAGGATAAGCCGCCCATGCTTGATCCAGCTCAACAAGCCGATAGCCGCGCCGCGGATTCGAAGGAAGATGCGGAGGTGCGGGCGCGGAAGCTGGAAAAAGAACCCTGGTTCTCGAAACTCCCGGCGCATTTGCAGCAGGGGCGAGCCGCCCGTGGGCGAGGCAAACTGCCGCCGGGCTATGAAGATCTGCTCAAGCGGTACTTTGAAGTACGCGATTAGTGCGAAGTCAACACTGTGTTGAGGAATACGACATCATGAGTAATGAAATGGACCAGAACGATTTGGCGGCCGTGAAAAAGGTGCACGCCGCTTACGGACGAATGCGCGAGGAATTGTCCAAGGTGATCGTCGGGCAAGGCGAAGTGGTCGAGCAGGTCTTGGTCGCCATGCTCGCCCGCGGCCACGCATTGCTGGAAGGCGTGCCGGGGTTGGCGAAAACGCTGTTGGTCAGTTCGCTGGCCGATGCCATGCATCTCACCTACAAGCGAATTCAGTTCACGCCCGACCTGATGCCCAGCGACGTGACGGGCGCCGAGGTGATTCAGGAAGATCCCGAGACGCGAGAACGCCGCTATCGCTTCTTGCAGGGGCCGATTTTCGCGAACATGATTCTGGCGGACGAAATCAACCGCACGCCGCCTAAGACTCAAGCCGCGATGCTGGAGGCGATGCAGGAACGACAAGTCAGCGCGGGAGGCAAGATTCACGCGCTGCCGGCGCCCTTCTTCGTGCTGGCGACGCAAAATCCGCTCGAACAAGAAGGCACCTACCCGCTGCCCGAAGCGCAGCTCGATCGCTTCCTGCTGTACATTCGCGTCGACTATCCCACGGGCGCCGAAGAGTGGGAGATTGCTCGCCGCGTGACGGGCGGTCAGCTCGGCAAGATTCAGGCCTGCTTGAGCGAGAGCGAAATCCTGGAGTACCAGAAGCTGGTCATGCGAGTGCCGGTCAGCGATCAGGTGTTGGGATACGCCTGGAAGTTGGTGCGCTCGTCGCGCCCCGGTTCGGCTGAAGCCAAGGATGTCCCCGAAGTGAACGAGTATGTTAGCTGGGGAGCTGGCCCGCGCGGCGTGTTGGCCCTCATCACGGCGGCGAAAGCTCGAGCGATTCTGAATGGCCGACACCACGCGACGGTGGGGGACATTCAGGCAGTGGCCAAGCCAGCTCTGCGTCACCGCTTGGCCTGCAATTACGCCGCTCAAGCGAAGGGCATTAATCCCGAAAAGATGATCGAGAAACTACTGGCCGCCATCCCCGCCGACCGCCACTACGAAAAGCCCGCGGCCTGATCGGAACCACAACACTCGCTCCACAACGCTCGATCCGCAGCCATGCGCCTGGTGCAAATCGGATGACCTATGTCGACATTACTTTCTCGTTATCTTGACCCCGATGTTCTGAACCAAGTCGCGGATCAACCGCTTGATCCGCGGGGCTTGGTCGTGGGCAATCTCGCGGGCGCGCACAAGTCGCCGTTGTCGGGGTTTGCGGTCGAGTTTGCGGGGCATCGCGAGTATGTGGCGGGAGACGAGCCGAAGCACGTTGATTGGCGAGTCTATTTCAATCGAGAGAAGCTGTTTGTTAAGCAGTACGAGTTGGAGACGAATTACGTCTGCCACTTGGTGTTGGACATCAGTGCGTCGATGCGTTACGGGGCGGGGGACGAGCAAAAGCTGCTGTACTCGCAGCGGCTGATCTCCACTCTGGCCTACTCGATCGTGCGTCAGAGCGACAAAGTATCGTTATTGACGTTTGACGACCGGGTTCGTGGTTCGGTTCCGCCGAGCAATTCGCCGTCGCAAGTCTTTCGGATGACGCACCATCTGGACGAGACGGAAGCGGTGGAGAAGACCGATTTGGCTGGTTGTCTGGAGGAGATTGCGGGGCGACTGGGGCGTCGCGAGATCGTGATGGTGTTCAGCGATTTCTTTGGCGACTTGTCATCGCTCGAACGGGCGCTGCAGCGGCTCCGCTACAGCCAGCATGAGGTGATCCTGTTTCAGGTGATGCACCATGACGAGTTGGCGTTTGAATTTGACGGGATGGTGCGTTTTATCGGGCTGGAAGTGCCCGAGGAATTGTTAACGCAGCCTGAAGATTTGCGAAAAGGCTACCTGGCGGCTGTCGAACGATTCAATACGCAACTCGAAGAGATCGCCTTGCGGAATCGTTGCGAGCGTGTTCTGCTGGATACTCAACGGCCGCTAGGGGAATCACTGGCGGATTACCTGACGCAACGGCTGCGGCAGGTCCGTCGCCGTTAAGTATGGATGGGCCACGCGTTTCCGCGCGTTGGATAGGTGTATGCGTCTCTCGTTTCGACTTGCCAAACTCGTCAATTACAATCCCGACAAAAACAAGCGGCCTGGCATCATCAAGTCGATCGTCGAAGCGACTGGGCTCGATCGACATCTCGTCTCGAATCTCTTGAGAAACGTGGCGCGTAGCGTGCCGCTCGACGCGCTCTCGCGGATCTGCGAGTTCTTGGTCGACCACGGCTATTGCTCGCCCGATCAGTTGCCTGGCGCCTTGTTCGGCGTCGAGGCGGAGACGTTTTGGGAGTTGCTGGCTCGCCGGCAACGACTCGAGTTGTGCGTTGGCGTGCGCAGTGCCGAGCAACCCGAGTGGCCCGAGCGGGCGTGGGTTGTGGCCTCGGATGCGGTCTTGGTGGGCGAGCTGTTGAATGGCGTGTCGACGCTCGGCGGTACGACTCAACTGCGATCGCAGTCCATGGTCGGCCTGGGCGGTGGAGACGAAGGGACTGCGGCGGGAGGCGGCGACGATCTGGGAGCAAGCAAGTCGGCAAACGCGGCATCGCCAACGGCCAATGCTGCTCGACGAACTCGTACGGACCGACCGCCTCATCCCGAGCATCTGCGGCAGACGCTTGTTTGGAGCCCAGGGACGACGGAATCATCGGACGGCCCCAACGATCGGGCTCGCGATATTTACGAGGACTTTGGTCGAGCCAAGCAAGACAAGGCGCTGGTCTGTTTGGGGAGCATGAAGAGTAATCCCGCGGCGGAGTTGGTCGTCGCTTCTGCGTTCGAATGTGATCCTTTCAAGTCGGCTGACAACGTAGCGCGTGCGGTCGATCGGCTCTGCCCCTTCTATTTGCGTTTTCGGGATCGTGATCCGCATCCCGATTCGTGTTGGGGTGGGAGGAAGCTAAGCGCGGATGTGCCGTCGACGGAGCCAGGAATCTATTTCGAGAAGGCGAGCGGCGAGTGGGATTTCTGCGCGTCGGACGAGAAGCAGCAGGACGTCGCTTTTCTGTTTTACGTCAGTTGCGAGGCGCAGGGTTGGATCGAAATGGCGCTCGGCGGTTTCTCGGGCCGCGCGACTCGGTTATTGGCCAAGACGCTGTCGGCCCGCGCCGAGGAGTTCTGGCCGCCGGTGTACCAGGCTTTCGGCAAGCAGTTTGGCGCCTACATCATCAAGTTTTCGCTGCCGCCCGAAGAAGGACAGCGTCACGATTTGCTGCGAACGGACGTGACGGGTGATCCCACGATCATTCCTTTGGAGGCCGCGGTCTTCGAGCGTCGTCTGAAAGGTGACGCCGAAGAGGAAAAGGAAACTGTGTAGGTCTTGGGGCGGGAAGCGGACCATGTTGCGGCGAGAAGAAATTGAGCTTTGGGCGCGCGAGCTATTAGCGGGACGCGCTACTCCTGACCAACTTGCGGATGCCTTGTCCGGAGATAAGCCAACGTCCGCGGAACTTGCCGACGCCACGCTTGATCTTGATCGACAGCGGCGTTGCGGGTTTCCCGAGGTGGTCTACGGCGAAGGGAAGTCGGTCGAAACGCTCGTCCGCATCTTCACTCGCTTGTTGCAAGAAGATATCGAAGTGTTTGCCACGCGGATCACCAGCGAGAAGGCGGAGCAACTGCGGACCGCGTTTCCCTCGCTCAGGTACAACCCGCTTGCTCGCACGCTGCGGCTGTCGCCCGGCGCCGAGACTTCGTCAAACGTTGCTGGGACGCCCAGCAAGCGGGGACGAGTGGTGGTGGTGACGGCGGGCACCAGCGATTTGCCCGTGGCGGAAGAGGCTCTCGAAACGCTCGATTGGATGGGCGTGGACGTCGAGTTGGTTCAGGATGTGGGAGTAGCGGGGCCTCACCGTTTGCCGGCGCGATTGGGCAGTTTTCGTGGCGCCGACGCGGTGGTGGTGGTGGCGGGCATGGAAGGTGCGCTCCCCAGCGTCGTCGGAGGATACGTCGATTGTCCGGTGGTGGGTGTGCCGACCAGTGTGGGTTACGGCGCCAACTTCGGCGGACTCTCTTCCTTGCTCAGCATGCTGAACAGTTGCGCGTCGAACGTGGTGGTCGTGAATATCGATGCGGGGTTCAAGGGAGGGTATGTCGCGGGCATGATTGCTCGTGGGCGTGGGAAGGAGTCGGCATGACCTCCGGCTGTCGAGTCGTGACTCGCGTCCCTCGACTCGAACCACGCCCCCCCGAGAGTCACAAAGGGGATTTCGGGCGTGCGGTCTTGGTGGGTGGATCGCGCGGGATGAGTGGCGCGATCGCATTGGCGGGGATGGCCGCTTTGCGTGGCGGCGCGGGACTCGTGCGGCTCGCGGTCCCCGATCCGTGCCTCGACTCCGTGGCTCGGTTCGAGCCTTCTTACATGACTTGGCCATTGCCCGCTGATGCTCGCGGGCGGCTGACGCTGGCTGCTTGGGAGCCGTTGCAGGAAGCGTTGGCGGATGCGACCTGCGTCGCCGTGGGGCCAGGACTCGGACGGTCGAATGAGATCGACGGTCTGGTCGGACAACTCTATCGGCATGTCGCGCGACCGCTGGTTGTCGACGCGGATGGACTCAATGCTCTGGCGTCCTCATCCGAAGTATGGGGAGCGAATCAGGGACCGCGGATACTCACGCCGCATCCGGGCGAGTTCCGGCGGTTGTTTGGCGCCGCCGCTCGAGTTCGTGAGGAACAAGAGGAGCAAGCGATCGAGTTTGCTCGACGAGTGGCCGCGGTGGTGGTGCTGAAGGGGAGCCGCACCTTGGTGACCGACGGTTGGCGAGTGTATCGCAATGCGACCGGGAACCCCGGCATGGCGACCGGTGGATCGGGCGACGTATTGACTGGGCTCATCACGGCGTTGGTCTGTCAGGGGCTTGAGCCGTTCGATGCGGCTCAACTGGGAGTTTACTTGCACGGATTGGCGGGGGACTGGGCCGCGGCTGAAGTGGGGCAGGTTTCCTTGATTGCTACCGATTTGATACGCTGCCTGTCGCACGCGTTTTTGAGTTATCAACGGGAATCGGCGGACGCCGGACTTTCGACGTGAGACGCATCACTGACTTAGATCAATTTCCAGCCGATCTCCGGCGGGGAGCGGTGACGATTGGGAACTTCGATGGAGTTCACCGAGGCCATGCGCGGATCGTCGAGCGACTGACCGAGTGGGCTCGGCGAGTCGAGGGGCCCGCGATCGCCTTCACGTTCGACCCGCCTCCCGCCGCCTTGTTGCGCCCCGAGTCGCAGCCACCCCCGCTGACCTGGCTCGACCGCAAAGCCGACTTGCTGGCCGATTTGGGACTCGATGCGCTCGTGGTCTATCCCACGGACCGTGAGCTTTTGAGTCTAGACCCTCGCGAGTTCTTCGAGCGGATTGTCGTCGAACGCTTAGGAGCGCGGGCACTGGTTGAAGGACCGAACTTCCTGTTTGGCCGCGGGCGAAGAGGCGACATTGCGACTCTCGCGGGGCTTTGTGGAGAACGCGGGCTCGGATTCGAAGTGGTTGAGCCCTTGGTGGACGGCGGGGAGATGGTGTCGAGCAGTCGGGTGCGGCAAGCGATTCAAGCCGGTGAAGTGGCCGCCGCCGCTCGCATGCTCACTCGCCCTTACCGAGTTCGCGGGACCGTGGTCCGCGGAGCGGCTCGAGGGGCGACGATTGGTTTCCCCACCGCGAATCTGACGGGGATCGATACGTTGTTGCCAACGCCTGGCGTGTACGCGGGTAAAGCTTGGCTCGATGGCCAAAGCTGGTCGGCCGCGATCCACCTGGGGCCTATTCCCACATTCCAGGTCGTGCAGGCGGTGTTGGAAGTCCATCTACTCGACTTTCAAGGCGATCTGTACGGACGACGGCTCGAGGTCGAATGGCTGGATCGAGTGCGCGGCGTCGAGAAGTTCGCGGGTGTCGAGCAACTGCGAGCTCAATTGCAAAAGGACATCGCGAAAACTCGGCAAATCGCGGCCGACTACGACGGCGAGTTGTTAGTCGTACGGTTGGGCGAATCGCTGCGAGGGCGAGAGGATCTGTTTCGAGAGTTCGTGCGGCAACTGAGATTTCCCGGTTATTTTGGCTGGAACTGGGACGCCTTCGAAGAGTGCTTGCGAGACCTTTCGTGGTTGCCAGTCAACGCTCGAGTGCGAATTATTGATGAGGGAGGCGCCTTGAAAGCCGAGTCCAAGGAAGCATGGGAGACTTGTCGCTCGATCCTTCAAGACGTGGCCGAAACGTGGCGGTCCCGCGGCGAACGAACCGTCGAGTGGCTAGAAAACCCCCGTACGACGGACTTCTAGTTCGTCATGGTAGCCCGCTCACTTCGTGAGCGGTCAGCCACGCGGCCAGCGAGCGCCCACAACCGCCAGCCAAGTCGTGTTATCGGCCGACTGAGGCTCGAAATCGCCACTCGACGGACTGGAAGTCCGTCATAGTAGCCCGCTCACATCGTGAGCGGACAGCCACGCGGCCAGCGAGCGCCCACAACCGCCAGCCAAGTCGCGTTGCTGGCGGATTGAGGCTCGAAAATCGCTGCTCGACGGACTAGAAGTCCGTCGTACATAGCAGAGCGCCTCGCAATTCCCCGCGACATTGACCGCGGAAGTTGATATGATGCCGCGCTGATGGGAGATCCCCGCGATTGGGCGGCAGGCGGGATCGTGCGTGGGAACGAGTGCCTCGCAATTCAACCGGCAAGGAGACGTCGTATGGTTCAGGGAACGTGGTTCGCGGTGGCACGATTGTTGGCGGTAAAGACGCTAGTCGCCGCACTGGGGCTGGCGATCGCTCTGGCCGCTGACGCTCGAGCGCAAGAGGAACCGCCAGTCGCCGCGGAACGCGGGGCTGCGGCCGAGGATGCGTCGGCTGCCGATGCCAAGCTGTTTGCCGAAAAAGACGGCAACGAAGACGAATTTCTGTCGGGCAAGGAGGTCGTCGGGTTCGAACGCTTTGATGAAGACAGAGATGGCGAAGTTAGCAAGCAGGAGTTCTTGAAGGGGCGAGCTCAACTGCGGCAACTCGATTCGCCTGAAATGCGCAAGTTTTTCGAATCGGCGTTTCACGAGTTGGATGGAAATGAAGACGGGCGTCTCTCGGGCAAAGAGATGGCCAATATGCAGCAGTTTGACGCCAACGGCGACAAGCGAGTGACGAAAGAGGAGTTCATTGCGGGCATGATCGCCGGCCTGCGAGCGGGCCCCATGCCGAAACTGCCCATGCCGCGACTTCCCTTGCCGAAGCCGCCCGTGACGGCGGTCGATCTGAGTCTCTTGCACGACGCCCTCAAGACGCGTGATCCCGCCAAGCTGGTCGCCCATTTCGCCCCCTCGTTCCGCGAAAAAGTCGATTCGCACGTCTTCTCGCTCGCGCTCGTCGCGATTGGAGAAATGCTGGGCGAAGTTCAGACGTTTGATCCGGAGAGCATCTCGATCACGAAGCACGACAAGGAGGGAGGAGCTGATACGGAGCATGCGGCGACGTTTGTCTTCGAAAAGGGCAAAGCCGAAGTAAGGCTGCAGTTGATCAAAGACCAAGTCGTGGGCATGGTGATCAAGGCGCCTGAGTTGGAGCAGATCAACAAGTGGCTGTTCAATCGACTCGTTTCGGACCAAAGGGCGGCCAAAGCGATGGCCGAGCATGTGAGGCCTCGCTGCGCGGAAATGGTGCGGAAGATCTCCGCGGGGGACGACGAGGCCGCGTTCGCGATGTTCCATCCCTTGGTGCAAGGAAAGTTAGACAAGGAGCAGGTCAATCGATTCTTCGCGACGGTTAGAGAGAATCGGGGCGAGGTCAAATCAATCGACTTGATATCCCAGCGAGTGGAAGTGAACGCGGAGGGAGATCAGGGCGAGTTGTCTTATAAGTTCGCGGCGAAAGCGAGTCGCAAGGATTTTGCGGCGACGGTGACCTTTGAGTTCTTAGGGCTGCAACTCGCGTTGACCAAAATCAGTGTGAGCGACTTGGAAGAGGGCGAGGGAGCTCCAGCGCCAACGCCACCTTCGACTCCAGATCCGCCCTTGCCGGCGCCTCCTGGGACTCCGGCTAAAGAGAATGATCTGGCGGGTTGGAAGTTGGTGCCCTTGGCGACCGACGGGCTGTCGGTGGTGTCGCCGGTCGCGCTGGTACGCCAGGAGCAGAAGGATGGATCGGTGGCTTACACCGGCAAGCACGCCGAGGCGTCGGTGTACTTTGAGGTGCGAGTCCATTCGTTCGACACTGACTTGGAGGAGAAGGGGAAAGAGGGGTTGGATGAGGTGGAATCGGCCCTGCCGAAGAACTTGAAGGGCGAGTTGTTGGATGCGGACGACGCTCCTTTCCGAGGGCATCCGGGACGAGTGTTTGCGGTGAAGTTGCCCAACGGCGCGATGTACGTCAATCGCACGGTGTTGTTGGGCAAGCGGATGTATCAACTGCAAGTGGTGCTCTCGGGCAGCGATATGGCGTTAGGAAAAGCGATGGCTCGCAAGTATGTCGAGTCGTTGGCGAAGGCCGCCGATGACGACGATGTCCTGAGGACCTTGCCGAACGACGACGCCCCACCAGCACCACCCGTGCCAGCCCCTCCAGTGCCAGCGCCGCCAGTGCCAGCTCCCCGAGTGGCGCCACCTGTTCCAGCGCCCCCCGCGCCCCCCGCGCCGCCAGCACCTCCCGCCCCTCCCGTGCCGTCTGCCACTCCCAAGCCCTCGGAAGACTGAGCGTGTGAGGGTGGAGGGGTGCCATGTACGACGGACTTCCAGTCCGTCGCCTATCCGCCCGTACGCCGGACTTCTAGTCCGTCGATCCTGGCCGTTGAGGTCGGCTGTCGGCACGCAGGGACACATTGCGACGGACTGGAAGTCCGTCGTACGGTGGATGATGTACGACCGATGAGCGAGTCCGTCGATCCTCCGAACACCCGTCCGACCGAGGTCTCGCGGAAAGTCCTTGCACGGCGTCCAAGCCATAGGCTATATTTCTACGTGCAAGGGTGAGCTGAGAGAGTGATGGCGAGCCCCAAGTCGCGGGTGTAACTCAGTTGGTAGAGTGCTAGCTTCCCAAGCTGGATGTCGCCGGTTCGAGTCCGGTCACCCGCTCTTCGCGAAAGCCGTTGTCAGCCAATGACAACGGCTTTTTTCGTTTGTACGACGGACTTCCAAGTTGGACACCGCCAGGTTCGCTGAGTTGATGAGTGTCAGGCACGGAAGACGGTCGACCACGGAAGACGGTCGACCACGGATGACACCGATAACACTGATAAGGAAATAGGAAAAAGGATAAAGGATAAAGGATAGAGGGGAGTATCCGGCGGGCGTCATCCTGCTATCCCAGCAACAAGCCCCCTTGCGTTCCCAAGTGCACATCCCCCGCCCCAAGCTTGCTTGGGGAGGGGGACCGAGGGGGAGGGGCAGGTCAACCGTTCACAACGAACGCCGGTCTCGGTTGCCGAGCGAGCCGGCATCACGAGAGCCCGCGCCGAGCATTACGCAGCTCGCTTATTCAACGCCGTCCGGCTCCTCCGCTGTACGACGGACTTCCAGTCCGTCGCTCAAGCCCGCGAAGAACCAACATGCCCCCAAGTCCGAGTGGGCATCTCTCATCCGTAGCCGCGCCATAGTCGTGGATCGCTCCGCGATCCAACGCTCAGGCGTAGAGGCGTTGGATCGCGGAGCGATCCACGACTATGTGAACCTGGCGGCCTGAATTGCCACGGCGACCGGGAGGTTGGTACTCTGCTACTACCACAAGTCCCCTCATAGTTGTTCATTCAAGCCTCCCCAGACGTGCTCATGACCGACTCAAAGCCAACTGTCCGCATCATTCGAGTGTTCGTCTCCTCGCCGGGCGATGTGCAGAACGAACGCGAAGTTCTCAGTAGCGTCGTCGAGGGGATCAACACGACCGATGGCCAGTATCGAGGCTTTCGGTTGGAACTGTTTCGCTGGGAGAAAAACACGGCGCCGCTGGTTGGTCCGAAGCCTCAACCGGCCGTCGACGCTCAGACTCCACCCTACGACATCTATCTCGGAATCATGTCGGTGCGGTTCGGCACGCCAACCGATACCGCGGACAGCGGCACGGAAGAAGAGTTCAACGCGGCGCTTGACAAGTGGCAGGCGTTGGGCGAGCCCTGGATCATGTTCTATTTCAACGATGCTCCAAATCCGAAGGAAGTACGCAGGCAACTCGCGCAGTATACGAAGGTCTGTGAATTCCGCGAGACATTGGAAAAGCAGGGACTCGTAGCTGGCTACGAGGAAGTCGAAGGCGGCGACTCCGCGTTTCGCACCAAGGTCGACCTGCACTTACGCAAAGTCGTCCACTCGATTTTCCCCATGCGACCCGCTGGTCCACGGGATTCGTCGCAGCCAACTCGTGTTGACATTCCCTCTCAATACCTCCCATGGCTGCAAAGCGAATGTGCGGGCATCGACCTGCTGGGCATGCGCCTGAAGGAAGGCCAGTCGCTACGCCTGACGCAGGTCTACGTTCCACTGATCACGCTCAGGCTGGGCGATGAATCTCGCAATATCGAATCTCCTCACGTACGACATCAAGCAGAAAAGCCGCAGCTCCTGCTCGATCTTTTCGATCGTCAGTCGTTGTACGTGTCGGGTCCGCCCGGTTCGGGCAAGTCCACTTTCGCTCGCTGGGTTGCTTGGTTGTGTTGCAGCGGCAGCATGCCCGCGGGACAACAACCGGGACCGGAGGGCTACCGCGAGTCGTTCCCCGAGTCGTTGCGAGGCAAGTTGCCGGTCTTGATTCGGTTGCGAGACTTTTACGACTCGCTACCCAAGATCCCCGGCTGTGATGCGCTCACGCTGGCCCAGTTCGAGCAGAGCTTGGCGCAATGGCTGGCGGCGCGGAAGCCGGGCGGCCTCACGTGGGATTGTCTGAAGCACTGCCTGGAAGAAGGACGGGCGCTGGTGATCTTCGACGGCGTCGATGAAGTGCCGCTCGACGAAGGTGGGCCTGATCGTCCCTGGTATCCGCGGAAGATGCTGCTGTCGGGGTTGACTCAAGCGTCGTCGACCTGGACCGCGCGGGGGAATCGGCTGCTGGTAACGAGTCGGCCGTACGGTTTGGATGACGTGGATCGTCAACGGTTGGGGCTGACTCACGCGCCGCTCAGTGATCTCGATGACAAACTGCAACAGTTGCTGGTGCAGCGATGGTTCGGCATTCTGGCCGACGATCCGGCGAAGGGAGGGCGATTCGCCGCCGAGTTTTGGGCGGATGTACAGCAACGACAGGATATCCGCGAGCTGTTGTCCAACCCGATGTTGTTGACCGCCGTGTGCATCATCTTCAACGAAGGGAAGCGTCTACCGCAGGATCGACACGAGTTGTACGTGCGGATCATCGACAACGTGTTGTACGCACGTTTCCGCAGCCCCGCGCAAATTGACCTGCACCGCAATCGCCTGGGGGTGATTGCGTATGCGATGCACACGGGGGAGGGCTTGGGGGAATCTCGCAGTACGCCGCGTGCGGAGGCGTTGGTATCCGAGGTGGATCGAGCGTTGTCGAGTTACCAGGAGAAACGACGATACACGGAAGAGGGCTTTTTAGGCGTCACTCAGACACGCGAGAAGCTGCTGTCTGATTCGGGCTTGTTTTTGCCACGCGATGGAAATCGGGCGGCGTTTTATCACTTGTCGATTCAGGAACATTTGGCTGCGCAGTGGCTCTTGGACCGAGAGGAAGCGGAGCTGGCTGATCTCTTTGTGGCCCGCTCGGCGGTACGCGAGTGGCGGCATACGCTGTCGTTCGCGTTTGGCGCGCTCTTGGCCCGTTCCGCGGAACCGACGAAGGCGGTGCAACTACTCGAAACGCTGTTGGAACGGATGACGCGGGAGAATGTGCGTCTGCAAGTCGTGATCGCCGATTGTCTGCAAGTTTTGTTGGGCAGGGACCTCCGTCTACGTGAACCGAGTCAGCAGAAGTTCCGTGAAGCCTGTCTGGCGGCGATCGACCGCGAGGTGGAGTTGGCCGACCGGCACGTCTTGGGACTAGCGCTGGGGCGGATCGGCGATCCCCGAATTGTGGTCGACCTGCGCAGTCATGATCCAAGAGCGTTCGTTCGAATCGAAGCAGGCGAGTACGCCTATCAAGAAGGGCGACAAACTATCGAGCATCCGTTTCTGCTGTCGCGATTTCCGGTGACGAACAGCCAGTACTACGAGTTCATGAAGGACGAGGGGTACAAAGTACGTCGATTCTGGTCGGACGAAGGATGGGCTTGGAAGGAGCAAGAGAGGATCACCGAGCCATACTATTGGCGGCATCCGCTTTGGAATGTCCCGAATCAGTCGGTAGTGGGCGTGTCGTGGTACGAAGCGGAGGCGTTTTGCCGCTGGGCGGGAGGACAATTGCCGAGCGAGCGGCATTGGGAGGCGGCAGCGCGGGGCGCACAGGGGCGTGAATACCCTTGGGGCGATACGTGGACCGATGGTATTTGCAACAGCCGTGAGTCAATGCTTCGGATGACCAGTGCCGCTGGGTTGTTTCCGCAGTCACGGACGCCAGAAGGCGGGCTAGAGGATCTGGCAGGGAATGTGTGGGAGTGGTGTGAGGACGTAGCGCCTCCCTCGGGCCATGTGATCCGGGGCGGGTGCTGGAGCTTCTCCGCCGGAGGCTGCCGGTCGGCGTTCCGCTTCGGGGACTCGCCGCGCGACCGGAACTACTTCCTCGGCTTCCGCGTGTCCCTGAGCTCCAGTCGCTAGGAGCTGAGCTCCAGCGAGCAAGCCAATGCCGCCGGAGGCGGCAGGGACCGGAGTCCGGAAAGCGGAGGTCGCGAGTGCCTGTGCTGAAGCGGAGCCTGTCTGCCATTCAATGTCAAAGGACCGTCGCACCACGTTCAGGGCGAATAATTGCCACGGTACGCGGGGTGCTGCTAACCTTCTGGGACCGTTGATCACTGTTCATCGTTCGCACACGTTATCCCATTCGAAATCATGTCCGATACCAAAGGCCACCGCATTCATGTGTTTGTGTCGTCCCCCAGTGATGTGGACGCGGAACGCAAGATCGTTCACGAGGTGATCGAGAGCATCAATCGAACGGAAGCGGGACGCCAGGTCTTCTTGCAAGCATTCGATTTCACCAAAGATGTGGTCTCGAGAATTGGGCCAGGGCCGCAGGAAGTTGTCGACCAGCAAACGCCGGAATATCACATCTACCTCGGCATCATGTGGGCACGTATGGGCACCCCAACCGGGTCGCACCCATCGGGTACCGTCAAAGAGTTCCACGACGCGCTTCAACGCTTTTTGCAGAATCGAAAGCCCTGGATCACGTTCTTCTTCAATAACCGCCCTTGCCCGTCGCATAAGTCCGAAGACGTCCAGCAATACTTGGCCGTCTGTAATTTCCGTGAGGAGCTCGAAAAGCAAGGGATCATTACCCCTTACGATGGCCCTCGGGGGAATTCGCAGGGATTCTATGAGTTGGTCGGCGAGCAGTTGCGCAAGATCGTCAACGCAATTGTGTCGCCCGCACCATCAGCACTCACGTCGTCTCCTGCATCACCGTCTCCAACGTACGTTGGGCATTATCTCCAACGTCTCGCCAGCGACACCGAGCACCTCACGTTGCTGGGCATGGGGCGGAGCTTGCAGGTCGAATTGCCGATCGCCGAGGCGTATATCCCGCTGCAAGCGACCGCCGCCCAGTCGCTCGAACTGAAACCCACCGAACGGCCTCGCGATGGTCGCGATATTGACTTGGGGGATGTGTTTCGCGAAACGGATCAGCGGAGGATGCGAGCAATCGTCATGCTGGGTGAACCCGGCTCGGGAAAAACCACGGCTGCTCGACAAGTAGCTTGGCAGTTGAGCGGTGGACAAAGCCGCGGTGCGGATCTCGGATTGCCAAACAATCTGGTGCCCGTCCTGCTACGGTTCCGCAATCTAAGCCGCGAGTCGCTCGATGCGCCAGGGCCGCTGGCTGGCTTAAAGAATTTCCTGGACCAGGAGACTCGTTGTCCCGGCGCGCCAGTCGGGCAAGATCAACCGGGCGAAACGCTGTGGAACGGCCAAGCGGGCGGGCTGCTGTGGATTCTTGACGGACTGGACGAAGTGGTCGATCCCGGGGATCGCCAGAGAGTGGCCGGTTGGTTGAGGACGGCGGTCATGGAGCGACCGAACGATTGGTTCTTTGTCACCTGCCGGTTTCAGGGGTACTTTCGCGAGGGCGTGCCGCTGGGACCGAAGTTCGCCGAGTTCCATGTCAGGCCGCTGAACGACCAGCAGGTCGAGCAATTCGTGCGCGCCTGGTTCAAGGCGGCGTACGGCAAGTTACTGGGGCCAGGCGCCGCCGCCTCAGGCAGATCGCAGGCGGATAGCGACCAGTTGTTGGGGATTCTCAAGTTGTCGGAGTTTCAGTTGGGGCACATTCGTGAGCTGTGTACGAATCCATTGCTGCTGACGATTCTGTGTATCGTGTTCCACGAGGAGCGGAAGCTGCCGACGGGCCGAGCGGAGTTGTATGCCCACTGCGTGCGAGTGCTGTTGGAGTATTGGCGGCGGGACCTGTATACGACCGAATTGGGGACCAAGCTCAAACCATACGATGCCGAAGCGGCTCAATCGGTATTGGCACGTATTGCCTGGTGGCTCCATCAAGAGGAACAGCGGACAACAGCGCCGCTCGCCGAGTTGGCGGCGGAAGCGGCTCGCGGTTTGACGTCCGTGACGCCAAGTTCAGGTTTGGGACACGATGGCATGGAGTTCCTCGAACGAATGCGTGCCGAGACGGGGATCTTGGCCTTGGGTGGAGAAGGAATGGGGACGTGCGGCTTCCTGCATCTGAGCTTCCCGGAGTATTTGGCGGCCGATCACGCCGCTCGCGAGAACTTGGCGCCGGAGTTGGCCCCACGCGCGATCGAAAGTTGGTGGCGCGAGGTGGCTTTGTTGTCGCTGCGGCGCTCTCGGCCGTACTGCGAGGCGTTTTTTCAAGAGATGCTGGAGGCGGGAATTGCCGAACGTCACCCTGACTTGGCCGAACGATGCCTGCAAGAGACGCTGTACTTCGCCGCGGAGCCATTCGTGTCGGTGTTACGTCAAGCCGATGCGCCGCCGGCCCGTGTGGCAGCCGTGTTGCGGTTGTTGCGGGAACGCTGTGAGCAAGTTCCTGAACTAGGCCCTCTCTGTACGAAGCTGGCACTGTCGCCGAACTCCGACGTGCGGGGCTTTGCGCGGGAGATCCTCGTGCGTCTAAGGGTCGCGGCGCCTGTGCCAGCGGCGCCTCAACCCTTTGAAGTGATCGTCGATGAACGTACAGGCTTGACGCTGGTGGCGATTCCTCCGGGTGAGTTCATGATGGGATCGGATCAAGGCGATCCCGATGAAAAGCCTGTGCATCGCGTGCGCCTGACGCAATGTTTCTTAATGAGCAAGTACCCGGTCACGAACTCGCAGTATGGCCGCTACCTGGAGGAGGTGAGCGGCAAGATTCATGTACCTGAGTATTGGAGTGATCGTCGATTCAACCAGCCTGAGCAGCCGGTGGTGGGGGTGAGTTGGAGCGAGGCCTTGGCGTATTGCCAATGGGCCGGAGGTCGTTTGCCGACGGAAGCGGAATGGGAATATGCCTGCCGAGCCGGAACGACGACAGAGTATTGCTTTGGTGATGAGGAGAGCGAACTAGGAGAGTACGCGTGGTACGGAGCGAACTCGAGAGGTCAGACGCAACCTGTGGGAGCAAAGAGGCCAAATACTTGGGGGCTCCATGACATGCACGGGAATGTGTGGGAGTGGTGCGCTGATTGGTACGAAAGATATGCCGCTGGCGAAGCGGTTGACCCGCCGGGTCCGAAGAAGGGCTCGGACCGTGTGCTCCGGGGCGGGTGCTGGAGCGACTCCTCCAGGTACTGCCGGTCGGCGTACCGCCGCAGGGGCTCGCCGGGCTACCGGTACGCCGACCTGGGCTTCCGCGTGTCCCTAGTTCCAGTCGCAGGCAAGCTGAGCTCCGGCCAGCAAGGACCGTCGCCGGAGGCGGGACGGGAGCGAGCGGAGGCCGGTAAGCGGAGGTCGCACGGCCCGAAGCGCAGCGGAGCGTAGCCGGGCGGTGCGCACCGGTGCGTCCGACCGTAGCGAGCGATGTGGGCGAAGGGTAAACCGAGCGGGTGCAGGGCGGCAGCCCTGCTCGCTTAGCTGGGTAAGATGATGGACGCCCTGAAGTATGAGTTCCCTCGAGGCGGCCTTCTATTGCGTCGCCCCCAGATGCCCGACCTCTTCTGGCTCGCCCGGCGGAACTTGGTATCCTACCTACCTAACGCCAAGACAAGTTTTTTCGACTATCGAGGATGGAATGTCCCACAACGCTGCTCCCGCCAAAATTGTCTACACGTTGACCGACGAAGCGCCCGCCTTGGCGACCTACTCGCTGCTCCCCATCATTCGCGCGTTCACCAAGTCGTCGGGCGTGGTGGTCGAATCGCAAGACATCTCGCTCGCGGGCCGCATTCTCGCGAACTTCCCGGACTTCTTGACCGAGTCGCAACGACAGTCTGACGCCCTGGCGGCGCTCGGCGAACTCGCCAAACTGCCCGAAGCCAACATCATCAAGCTGCCGAACATCAGCGCCTCCATCCCCCAGCTCACCGAGGCGATTCGCGAACTACAGCAGCAAGGGTACGCCGTCCCCGACTTCCCCCAGAATCCGCAAACCGACGCGGAAAAGCAAATTCGGGCTCGCTACGCCAAAGTGCTCGGCAGCGCCGTCAATCCCGTGATTCGCGAAGGGAACTCGGACCGTCGAGTGGCCGCGCCGGTCAAAGCGTATGCTCGCAAGAACCCTCACAAGCTGGGCGCCTGGTCGAAAGATTCGAAGACCCACGTGGCTCACATGGGCGGCGGCGATTTTTACGGCAGCGAACGCTCGCATGTGACGTCGGAGCCGGGCGAGGTGCGGATCGAACTGGTCGGGGCCGATGGCGTCGTGACCGTCTTGAAGGAAAAGGTCAAGCTCCAGGCGGGCGAAGTGATCGATGCGGCCGTGCTCAGCAAACAGGCGCTCTGCAAGTTCCTGGCCGACGAGGTGGTGAAGGCTCGCGAGCAAGGCGTTCTGTTTTCGGTCCACCTGAAAGCCACCATGATGAAGGTGTCCGATCCGATCATCTTCGGGCATGTGCTGCGAGCCTACTTCCAGCCGGTGTTCGATAAGCATGCCGACTCGCTGAAGGAAGCGGGCGTCGATCCCAACAACGGACTGGCCGACATGCTGGCTCGAGTCGATAAGCTTCCGGCCGACCGCCGCGATGCGATTCTCGCCGATATCGAAGCCGTCTATCGCGAGCGGCCGGCGCTCGCCATGGTCGATTCCGCCAAGGGGATCACGAATCTGCATGTGCCCAGCGATGTGATCATCGACGCCTCGATGCCCGCCGCTTTTCGCGATTCGGGCTGCATGTGTGGACCCGATGGAAAGCTGCACGACATGAAGGCGGTGATCCCCGATCGCTGCTACGCGGGCGTCTATCAAGAGACGATCGACTTCTGTCGCGAGCACGGGGCTTTCGATGTCGCGACCATGGGGACCGTCGCGAACGTCGGCCTCATGGCTCAGCAGGCCGAAGAGTATGGTTCACACGACAAGACGTTTCAGATCCCACGAGCGGGTACGGTGCGAGTGGTGGATGGAGCGGGCAAGACGGTGCTGGAGCACGCGGTCGAGCCGGGCGATCTGTGGCGCATGTGCCAGACCAAGGATGCGCCGATTCGAGATTGGGTCAAGTTGGCTGTCCAGCGGGCGCGGGCGACCGGCACGCCTGCCATCTTCTGGCTCGATCCCCAACGAGCACACGATACGCAGTTGATCGCCAAGGTCAAGCAATACCTGGGAGACCACGACACGACCGGACTGGACATTCAGATTCTGTCGCCGGTCGAAGCCACTCGCTACACCTGCCAACGAGCTCGCGAGGGGAAAGACACGATTTCGGTGACGGGCAACGTGCTGCGGGATTACTTGACCGACCTGTTCCCCATCCTCGAGTTGGGCACCAGCGCGAAGATGCTGTCGATTGTGCCGTTGTTGGCGGGCGGCGGGTTGTTTGAAACGGGCGCTGGCGGTTCTGCTCCGAAGCACGTCGAGCAGTTCGTGACCGAAGGGCATCTGCGCTGGGACTCGCTGGGCGAATTCCTCGCCTTGGCCGTTTCGCTCGAGGATCTAGCGGCGAAAACGAACAACGCCAAGGTGAAGGTCTTAGCCGCGACGCTGAACGATGCGACCAGTCGTTTCCTGGACAAAAATCGCTCGCCGGGACGCAAGGTGAACGAGATCGACAACCGAGGCAGTCATTTCTACCTGGCGTTGTATTGGGCCGAAGCCTTGGCGGCGCAGAGCACCGATTTGGAACTTCAGAAGCAATTCCAGCCGGTGGCTGCTCAGATGGCGGCGAATCGCCAATCGATCATCGACGAGTTGAACGCCGCTCAAGGCAAGCCGGTCGATCTAGGCGGCTACTACCATCCCGACGTGGCGAAAACCAACCAAGTCATGCGGCCGAGCGCCACGTTGAACCGCATCATCGATTCGCTGGCCTAGTAGCCCGCTCACTTCGTGAGCGGTAAGCCGCGAGGCGTGCGAGCGCCTGTCGCCGCCAGCCCAACCGCGTTGGGGACCGAACGATGCGTGGAACTCAAAGATCGACGGACTAGAAGTCCGTCGTACGGAAGTAGCCCGCTCACTTCGTGAGCGGTAAGCCGCGTGGCGTACGAGTGCCCGTCGCCGCCAGCCAAACCGCGTTGGGGACCGAATGCTGCGCGGAAATCAAAGCTCGACGGACTAGAAGTCCGGCGTACAAAGAGATCCAGGGCTCATTGATGAGTGACGCGAACCCAGCGACCCAGGCAACGTCGCTGCCCGACGAGGCCACGTTGGCAGGGCAGGCGATCTACAGTCGGCGATTGCTGAGGTGGTACGATTTCATCGTGTTAACCGTGTCGAATCGCTGGATCTGGCGCTGCCCGACGCCCGTATTGCTTGATTGGTACAACTCGCACGTTTCCGCCGACCATCTCGATATCGGCGTCGGGTCGGGTTATTTCCTTGATCGTTGCCGTTTTCCCGTCGCCGATCCTCGCATCACGCTGCTCGACCTGAACCCCAACTGCCTGGAAGTTGCTGCGGCGAGGATTCAGCGCTATCAACCCCAGATGGTAGTGGCCGATGTGCTGCAGCCACTGGCGGTGACCGGAGCACCGTTCAACAGCATCGGCGTCAACTACGTCTTGCACTGCTTGCCCGGCGACTTACCCCAGAAGACTCGCTTGTTCGATCACGTTGCGCCTCTGTTATCGCCGGATGGTGTCTTGTTTGGATCGACGTTGTTGGGACAGGGCGTCGCTCGCGGTTGGCCCGCGCGACGTCTGGCTGCGTTCTATAACAATCGTCGAGTGTTCTCGAACGCGGACGACTCGCTGCAGGACCTGCAACAAGCTCTGCAAGCTCGCTTCGATCAGGTGCGGATCGAGACTCGCGGGTGTGTGGCTTTGTTCGCTGCTAACGGCGTGCGACGGACGAGTGCCTGATGTAGCCCGCTCACTTCGTGAGCGGTAAGCCGCATGGCGTGCGAGCGCCCCTCGCCGCCAGCCCAACCGCATTGGGGACCGAATGATGCGCGAAAATCAACTCTCGACGGACTGGAAGTCCGTCGTACGGAAGTAGCCCGCTCACTTCGTGAGCGGTGAGCCGCGTGGCGTGCGAGCGCCCTTCGCCGCCAGCCCAACCGCGTTGGGGACCGAATGCTGCGCGAAAATCAACTCTCGACGGACTGGAAGTCCGTCGTACGGAAGTAGCCCGCTCACTTCGTGAGCGGTAAGCCGCGTGGCGTGCGAGCGCCCTTCGCCGCCAGCCCAACCGCTTTGGGGACCGAATGCTGCGCGAAAATCAACTCTCGACGGACTAGGAAGTCCGTCGTACGGTAGCAGATCGACGGACTGGAAGTCCGTCGTACATTGTCAGCGGCGTCCTTTGGCGACTGGAGCGAGTTGGATTAGTTCACCCAGTCCAGCTTGGACGAATTCTCGGCCGGTCACGTAGCGGCCGGGCTGCATCCATTGGACCAGTTGTTCGTAGGGATAGTTCAGGAACGAAGCGAGCAACCGGTCCATCTCCTCTTCCAGTTGACCGAAGTGGCGAGCCCATTCGCGCGCTTCGGCCAGCCCAATGTTCTCCTCGCTTTGCCACTTGAGTGGATGGAACAGCAGGATGCTGAACGGGCTGACGAGCCGGCGTCGGCAGGCGGCGAGCGGCCAGATGGCGGCCGACGAGCATTCGCCGGTGACGATGCCGGTCGCGTCGAGCCGACGGATGGCGATCAGCGAAAGGAGATGGATGGCCGAATAAGCCCCTCCACCGGGGCAGTCGAAGTACAGGGTGCAGGCGCCTCCCTCGGGGACGGCCAACAGCTTGTCGGTGATCTCGGACTCGCTGTCGGTCAGATCGCCGACGACCGCGATCTCGTGAATCTCGTCTTCTTGGGACTTGTCCTCGGTGTTTTTCTTGTCGCGGGCAGACTGGCGAGCCATCACGGAATCCCGGAAAATGGGGAGGTATTGACGATTGGAGGCGGCGAAGGCTTCGACTTAAGTTCGCGAAAACGACGTCCAGGCCGCCGAAAACTTCTCAGCCACCAACGATTTACTATAATGGGACCGGCACGATTGCGGAACGATCCAGTCCCCTTAGTAGTGGGCGAACGATGGGCATCAAGTTTCTCTGTCCTCATGGACACAAGCTCAACGTCAAGACGTTCCTGGCTGGCAAGAAAGGCGTTTGTCCCGAATGTGGCGAGCGTTTCGTGGTGCCGCTCGAAAGTCAACCCAAACAGCGCGTCGCATCGATCGGCGTGTCGAGCGCTCTCCAAGCGGGCGTACAAGCCGCTCATGAAGCAGTGGCAGGTGGCATGCATGATGGCCATATCGTGGCGGCTCGCGATGACCACGAAGGGGTCGTGGCAGGTCATGCAGCAGTAGGACAAGTACCCGTGGGACAAGTGGCGGTTGCCGCCGGACCGCCGGGGCACTGGGGCCCCGGGCCGAGTGGTATGCCGGTGGCTCCTGCGAGTCTCCCCATGGGAACGCCGGTCGGAGTGGCGCCACAGGCTTATCCAACTTCCGCTCCAGTACCCGCTCCTCTCGACCCACTCTCCGAGGCCCCGCAGGCGACTTGGTATGTGCGACCACCCTCCGGTGGACAGTTTGGTCCCGCGAAAAGCGACCTCTTGCGACGTTGGATTACCGAAGGCCGAGTCAGCGCCGACTCGCTGGTGTGGCGTGAAGATTGGCCCGACTGGCGCACTGCCGGGGGATTGCTGCCAGGCGTCGGCGAGGCGCCTGCTCCCGCACCAGTAAAGGCGCCGATGCCAACGGCATCGCCCGCATATGGGGCGACTGCGCCCAGTATGTTGTTGGGTCAACCGGCGGGTATGGCAGGGCCGGCAGTTCCCGTGGGAGGCATGATCACGGGCCCGGCCGTTGGAACTCCGCTGGGAGCGCCGATTGGAACTCCATCCGCGGGCGGAACACTCGCCGGCGCCGCGGCGCCAGCACGGCCCGTGGTGGGGCGTCGTCCTCGCTCGCAATATGGCTTGCTGATCGTGATCATGCTCGCCTTGATCGCCATCCTACTGCTGGTTGCCTTAGTCTACGTGATCAAGTCTAATTGATCGGTCGCTGGGGAGGTTTCCCTGGCGGTAACCGTCTTAATTGTCGTATTCGGCGAGACCGCCAACAGCGTGTCTTGCTCTCATGGGAGAAGGCGTCGATGCGTTCGTCGAACAAGTGGACCGGGCTGTGGGCCGTAATCGTGGGTGTTGCTTGCTGGAGCGTCTTGGCCGCGGGCGTGACAACGCCAGGGCAGGCCGAGGAAAAGGCAGGCAACGCCGAGATTGGTTTGGCGGAAGGCAAGTTGCAATTAACGGCGCCCAAGACCTGGGTTCGCAAGCAACCAAAGACTCGCATCGTCGAGCACGAGTTTGCGGTGCCGGTCGCCGAAGGCGACTCGGTCGAAGGCCGTTTCACCGTGATGGGTGCGGGCGGCGGCGTCGAGGCGAACATTGATCGCTGGCTCGGTCAGTTCACTCAACCCGACGGCTCGTCGACCAAGGAAAAGGCCAAAATCCAGAAGATGCAGGTCAACGGAGTCGAAGTCCACTTCGTCGATATCGGCGGCAACTTCAAGGATCAGCCGGGGCCGTTCGCGCCCGCGGTCACTCGCGAAAACTATCGCATGCTGGGCGCGATCATCGTCACCGAAAAGTCAGGCATGCACTTCTTGAAGCTCTACGGTCCCAAGGCCACGATTGGTGGACAAGAGCAGGCCTTCAAGGACATGCTCAATGGTTTGAAGGTCAAGTAAGACCTAGCTCATTCCGCAGCCACATCGACGGCGTTCGGGCACGAACCGCGACCGAATCGCCAAGTCATGCCCAGGCCTATCCAGTAGCTCTGCAGAGTCGTGGTGGTGAGGGCGCCGAGTTGCTCGGAGTCAGGCAGCATGCCGCCCGCCATCAGGTCCATGTCGATGCCTGGAAGTGCGTCGACGATGCCGATACCGGCGGAGATGCGGTGTTGGTTAGTGACGGCGACGAGCGCTTGCGAGTAACGGACGCTGGGAAGGTTACCCAGCGGGATGCCGCCTAAGTTGAAGTCAGGCGTTTGGTCGATGGGGTTCTCGGCCCAGGTGTAGCCCGCTCGCAGTCGCACGCGGCCGAGGCCGTATTGAGAACCGAGTTGCACGACCCATTGGTTGTCGTAGACGGCGCTGTAAAGTTGAGTTTCGTCCCACATCTTGTAGAGGACGTCAACGGCCAGCAGTAGTTGCCCGTCCATCAACGATTCGTTGGCGAATCCGACGCCGAAGTTCTGCGGCAGTTCCATATTGATGTCGCGAGCGACGAGATCATTGGGAAGCAGTATGGCGTTATCGAAGCGGAACGATTGTTCGGTCTGGTAGTACGCGCCGACCGTCGTGCAAGGATCGACTCGATAGTTGGCGCCCACCGTTCCTCGTAACGCATAGTCAGGCGTCATGCCGCCGACGCCAACAAAGGGACCATCGAAAAAGGCGATGCCCATGGCGATCCCCGCACCCACGGAGAGTTGCTCGGTCAAATCAAAGCCTATAGCGATGGGGAGGGAAAAGATGGCCAACGCTGAGTTCGTCCCGTTGCTTTCAGGGACATGTCGGTAGTCGATGGCCGCGCCGCTCGCGGTAATGAATCCCATGGCCAACGTGGCCGGCAGGCCCATGGAACTTAGGTCCTGCGTGATACCGATGTTGCCGCCTGGCGAGCCGGGTGCCGTTGACTTCGCCGTATAAGGATCGACGTTTAGCGCGGGGATGGGACCCTGCTGATCCATGTTGAACGTGGGCTCCGCCCAGGCGCCGCCAAACAGAAACTGCGTCCCCGAGAATTGGGTGAGGCTGGCGGGATTGGCGTTCATGCTGGAGGTAAGATCTTGGGGGCGAGCGATGCTGGCGCCGCCCATCGCGCCCGAGGCAGGCATGAGCGTATTATGGAGTTCGATTCCAAAGGTCTGAGCCTGCGAGTCACGCGCCAGTGCGAACAGCGCGACTTGAATTCCCAGCATCCAGCCCAGCCACCGAATTCCTCGGCCCTGCGATCCAGTCATCGTCGATCTCCTTCTACCAACATGCCGTTTCCGCATTAGATTGCTATCGGCTAGCGTGTTTCGAAAATGACGGTTGGGATGACGTGCTTCCGAGGAATTACCCAGAATCGCAGCTCTTTGGGGTAAAGGTTTTGGTGGACTGCAAAGGACGGGTGGTTTAGGTAGGGGCTGGACACTGGAGGGTTGGTCCCTCTTCAATACTGTGGGTCTGCTGGTAGTTTTCTCGTTTGGCTGCCTTTCATGACTCACTCGATCACCTCGCCATTACTGACGTTCTCGCAAGGGACGTTGTGTCTTGAACACGCAACGCGAGCAGACTTGCAGTTTCGCTTCCCGCAGATTCCCTGGGTTTGGGATCCGCGAGTTTCTCGGTTTCGTTGTGATGCGATGCACTATCCCGCTCTGCATCATTCGCTGTGTATCGAGCGAGCGAATCTGCGGCTTAGTTCCGGGGGAAATGATCCCGCGGAGGTGTTGACGGACCGGGTGCCGGCGTGGTCGCACGTCGAGTGGCCTCGCAATGCGCTGCGTACCTTGCGAGCCGAGCAGCAAGCGGCCGTCTTGGCCTGGAGTCAAACTCGCCGCGGCTGCATCGTCATGCCGACGGGGACAGGCAAGACGGAGGTGGCGTTAGCGTTGATGCAGCAAGAGTCGGTTTCGACCTTGGTCGTCGCGCCTGTCCGCGACTTGATGTACCAGTGGCATCGCAGGATTCTGGAGAGTTTGGGGTTTGATGCGGGGATCATCGGGGACAGCGTCTTTCGAGTGAAGCCGGTCAGTGTGACGACTTATGAAAGCGCTTGTATCCACATGGAGCGTCTGGGCGATCAGTTTGGGATGATCGTGTTTGACGAGTGCCATCATTTGCCGGGCGCCGTGCGTCGCGATGCAGCGCGGATGAGCGCGGCGACTCGACGTCTTGGCCTGACCGCGACTCCGCATCGCTCCGATGGACGACACGTCGATCTGGATCAACTGATCGGCCCGGTCGTTTACGAGTTGCCGTTAGCGCAGGTGCGAGGCAAGACGCTCGCCGAGTATGAAATCGTGCGGATTCCCATCCACCTGACTCCCGCCGAACAAGGGCGCTACGACCGATTGTCGCGCGAAGTGCGCGACTATATGGCGGAACGCCGCAAGACGGAACCCAAATTTTCGTGGGAAGATTTGTGCGCCGATGTCGCGAAAACGCCCGAATCGCGGCGAGCGTTGCGGGCTTACTTTGCCAAGAAAGCGATCGAGGATCGGGCCGAAGAAAAACTCCGGATTCTCGAGGATTTGTTTCGTCTGCATGTCGGCGAACCTTGCCTGGTGTTTGCTGGTTCGAATGCCATGGCTCGCGATGTGTCGCGGCGGTTTCTGATCCCGTGCCTATTGAATCACTGTGGAAAGAAAGAGCGTATTGAAGTGTTGCGCGGGATCGAGACGGGAGTCTATCCCGCCTTGGTCGCCAATCAAGTGCTGGATGAGGGAGTGGACCTGCCGGCCGTCAAAGTGGCCGTCGTCTTGGGAGGTTCTTCGTCTACCCGACAAGCTCAACAACGCCTGGGCCGAATTCTGCGTCGCGAACGCGGCCTGCGCGCGACTTTGTACGAAGTGGTGTGCGCCGATACGAAAGAAGCGGAACGGAGTCGCAAGCGGCGGAGTAGCGACGCTTATGCGGGGACCAAGCACCGCCGTAAACCTCCTGGCGGCGGCGGAGGAGCCCAGGGCGAGGTGGGAGGATGTTGACCAAACAGCAGGGCTTGGCCTCGCTCGACTTCGAGCGAGGACTGATTGTGCCTGACCGACTCACCCGAAGTTCGCACCGACAATACCTGCAATACGCCAATCGGATGCTCGAGTGGTATCGGGCGGGAATCGGACGAACTCGCCAAGAGCTACATCGAGGAGTCGCCGAGATTTTGGCGATGGAGGAGGACTGTCCGGTAAGGCGAATCGCCGCCTTCTCCAAGTTGCTGGATGACGTCTCCGAATACCAGCGGGATAGGGCAGGGAAGGCCGCGGCCTTGCGACGCGAGGTGTTTCATCGAGCGGCTCGACGCCATCCGCTGGTCCGCGAGCCTGATCGGTTGTTTGAGAACTCCGAGGCCCGCGTGAAGGCGGAAGTCGCCGAGTCGCTCGGCAAGTCCTGGGAGACGATTGACGCCGAGCTATTCGCGGATGTGATCGAGTTTCACCGACTGCAAAAATTCGAGGGATACGCGGATGGGGCGGCGCTATTGTCGAGATACAACGTCGCTCAAGTGCAAGTTGCTTTGTATGGCGCCCAATCGGTGACCATTATGGCGACCGCCGACTTCAAGACGATTCTCAAGTATGCAAAGTTGGCTCGCTTGCTGCATACGGTCCAGCGTACCCAGGAAAACGAGTGGCTCATCCGGCTCGATGGGCCCGCCTCGATCCTACGTGAGACTCAACGTTACGGCGTGAATCTCGCCAGGTTCTTGCCGGCTCTGATCACCTGTCGCGGTTGGAAGATGCAAGCGATCGTTCCCGTGGGCCGTTCAGGCTGGAAACTGAAACTACAGTTGTCGGTCGCGGATGGTTTGAAGAGCCATCTGCCAACTCCCGAGGAGTTTGACTCGGAGGTCGAGAGTCGCTTTGCCGCGAGTTGGGGAACGGAGCCGCGAGCTGGTTGGCGATTGATGCGGGAGAGCGAGATCCTGTTCGAGGATCAGCACGTCTTCTTCCCCGATTTCACCTTCGAACACGAGGACGGACGTCGCAAGCATCTGGAGATTGTCGGGTTTTGGACGCCGGAATACATCGAGGCAAAATCGGTTACGTTGAGCCGTTTCGCGCGACATGAAGTGGCGGTGGCCGTTGTCGCGAGCCAGTTAGAGAGTCTACCGAAGCTACCCGGTGAACGTCTGATCTACAAAACGCGGCTCAAAGTGGCTGATGTGGAAGCGTGGTTAGCCAAGTAATCGGTCACCGAAAGTACGACGGACTTCCAGTCCGTCGCTCCTCCTTGTACGACGGATTTCTAGTCCGTCGATCCTCCTACACCTCGCAAGCCTCTTTTCGACGGACTGGAAGTCCGTCGTACCAAACCCGACCCCCGCAGGCCCTTGAAGATCGATATAATGCCCGCGAACGCCTTGGAGTGAGCAGGTATTGTGAGAGGGGTTACGGATGACGGGGCAAAATGGCATTGTGCGCGAGATCTCGTGGCGCGACATCTTTCCTTGGCTGGTCTTGTTTCGGACGAATTTTCTGGCATTGCGGGCCTCGGTCTTGTTCGTCGCCTGCCTGGGAACGTTGGCAGCGCCTCTAGGGTGGCGGTTGGCGGAGAGCCTCTGGCTGAGTGAGGAGGCCTTACAGGACTCGCAATTCCGCGGTTTTGTCGAACAGCAGCGAGCATGGCCAACCCGCATCACACCCAGCTCGTCGCCCGTGGAGGGAGGCCTAACAAGAGCGGAACAGATGGTGCGTCATCCACTGCAAGAGGGCCTTGGCGCCGCTTGGCGCCGATTGGTGGGACCGTTTCGAGTGGTGTTTCAAGCCGGTCCGCTGGGAGGCGCTCAGTGCCTCTATCTGCTCACCGGAATTCTCTGGTCGCTCATGGTCTGGGGCTTTGTGGGCGGCACGATTGCTCGAGTGGCTGTCGTCAATATCGGACTCGAAGAGGACCCCGGAATCGTTAACTCGATAACCTTCGCATGGCGTCGTCTCAGGTCGCTCGCGATGGCGCCTGTCTTGCCATTGCCCGTCATGATGCTGTTCTCGCTACCCGTCGTGCTGCTGGGGTGGCTCATGCGTTACGACGCCGGTGTGCTGCTGGGCGGCCTTCTGTGGTTCTTTGTTCTGTTGGTGGCTTTTGCGGTGACCTGGTTGTTGGTCGGGCTGGTGCTCGGCTGGCCCTTCATGCCGGCTGTCATCGTGACCGAGGAAGGAGGCGATCACTTTGAAGCCTTCCATCGTTCCTACTCGTACGTCTACAACTCGCCCCTGCACTATGCCTTCTTTTGGCTGCTAGCCGGGCTCTTGGGACTGCTGGGATGTTGGACCGTCGACACGATGGCGGACACGACGCTGCAAGTCGTCATTTCCACGGTATCGCTTGGGTCAGGCCAAGAGCGTTGGCGGCAGATTGCGGACGTGTCGGGCGGAGGTGACGCGGACGGAATGCTCTGGGCCGGCGGCCGGTTGATCGGTTTCTTCGAGCAATTCTTGGGGTTAGTGACCACCGCTTTCCGGTATGCGATCTTCTTCATGTCCACCGCGACCATCTACCTGCTGTTGCGGCAACAAGTCGACGATGCCGAACTGGACGAGGTCTGCCGCGATGCTGACTCGCTTGATGAAGACGTAGCAGACGATGCCGACTCGTCGGTCGACCCCAGCGACAACGCAGGGCCGACCGAGCCTTAGTTGGACGCGAATCCTACTTCCAAGTGTAGACGCTCAAGCCTTTCAGATCGCGCACGATCAGCTGTTGGCCGCTGACGGCCAAGTGAGCCCAGGTTTCCTCATCGCTGATGTGTCGTTCGTCAATCAGCTTGAACTCCTTCGGATCGGCCTGAATGAGCAGCAGATCGCCGCGTTCATCGAGCGCCAGAATGCGGTCATTGTTGGCAACCATACTCCAATACTTGCCGAAGGTCTTGGGCGTCGTCCAAGTCTGCTCGCCTGATGCCAGGTTAATGCAAGTGAAGCGTTGATTGCGCAGGTGGATATAGGCATGTCCATCGATAATGACGGGGGACGACATGTAGCCTTGCGTTTTGTTTTCCCAGGCGGTCGAGACGGTGAACTTGTCCCCCTCGCGTTTCACGGCATAAGCGAGGCTCTTTCCTCCGTAAGCGCTGGTGAAAAAGCGACCTTCGTGCAACACGGGAGTAAGGATGTTCATGCCGCGGAAAGCCGGCACGTCTTCCGACCACAACACCTCGCCGGACGCCGGCGAGACGCCTGCCAGCTTCTGCCGAGTCTGAACGACCAACTGGGGTTGGCCCTCCAGCGAAACGTAGGTGGGCGATGAGAACGCGCTCCCTTCCATCCCCCCGTTGTCGGCGAGTGCCTTCCATTGAGTCTCGCCAGTTAGTGCATTGAGTTTAAGGAAAGCGGCGCCCGCCTGAACGTAGACCGACCCATCGATCACCAGGGGCGAGCAGACGAACCCGAAAGAGGGAACGGGGGTCTTCATCTCGGCGACGAAATCTCGTCGCCACAACTGCTGGCCGTCGGAGGCCCGCAAGCACACCAGCACGTCTCGCATGCCGGCCACGTACAGCCGCTCGCCGTCGAACGCCGGAGTGCTGCGAATCCAGTCTCCATTGCTCTTCGCAAAGAAAGGAACGCTCAACGCCCCCTCCCATTCGACGGACCAAACCGGTTTGCCCGTCGCTCGGTCAAAAGCACGCACCACTTCCTTCGCTCGATCGACGGTCTCTGTCGTGAAAACTCGGTCGGCGGTGACGATCGGCCCCGAATAGCTGGGCCCCAATTCGACTCGCCACTCACGCTTCAAGTGCTCGTCCTTCAATGAGTTAGGCCAATCTACTCCGCTGATTTGGCCGTCTCGAGTCGGTCCCCGCCATTGACTCCAATCCAAAGCGTCGGCGGTTGCGTAGAACCACAAGCTACAGGCGACTCCGGCGAATACAAAGCGAGCCATTTGGGGCAAGTTTGGGGCGAAGCGATGCATAGAGGCCTCATGCCGTCGGTTTTTCCGATGGCATTCGATGGAATAACTGATTGAGTTGAACGATATGAACGTTTTATGCGTAGGACAAAGAAACGGCAAGTCTGTGTGGTGTGAATTCTCCGCGGGACTTGCGGTCAGGGTGGATCGCACGAAGAACGCGGAAATGCTTGGAATGACAAGCTGTTGCCGCGATTGTTCTTGAGAGGTACGGGCGACGGATTACAAAACTTCCTTGTTGCCCATGGAATGGACGTGCGGTATGATTTTGGACGATTTGAATGTTTTTCGCGTCATGACGATCGAGCCGGACAACCAGAGGATGCGGACGGTAAGGCCGCCGCGGGGAGACGAAGACATGGCGACTACAGGATTGAGGGGCGGGAATCGAGTGAAGGGGATCTCGGGGAAACAGGCGGCTCAGCCGGAGCCCTCGGCGGCGACGACTCGCGGCGCCTGCGATGCGTCCCGCAAGAAGGCGACGCGCGGTCGAGCACGTTCGACCGCGAAGCACCAGATGGTGGCTCAGTCCACCGTCGGCAGCGAGCCGCGTCGAGACGCATTGGATCTGGCAGCTCAGGCTCGAGCGCGAGTTTGGATGCAGCGCGAGATCGCCTTCATCGACAATCCGACATTCCGTACTCGCGACGCGGAGTCGCTGGAGTCGGTGCTGGAGTACGTGTGCTCGTTGGATCAGAAGGCGATGCAGGGCGAGTTGCCGGAGAAGTTGCCGGCTCACCTGCGGCGGCTTTGCGAAGTACCGCTGTTGAGCGTCGAGGAAGAGCGGCAGTTGTTCCGCCGCATGAATTATCTGAAATACCGAGCGAACCTGTTGCGAGTGCGGTTGCGCGAGGATTCGGTTCGACGCGAAGACCTGGATGCGATCGAGTCGTTGCTGCAGGCAGCGGACCATCTGCGAAATCGGATTGTCAGGGCCAATATGCGGCTGGTGATGTCGATTGTGAAGCACTACATCACCGATTCGATGGCCTTCGATGATCTTTTGAGCGAGGGAGCGACAGCGCTGCTGCGGGCGACGGAAAAGTTCGATTTCAGTCGAGGTTTCCGCTTCAGCACCTATGTAACCAAGGTAGTGCGACGCGAGGTCTTCCGCTTGGTTATGGCGGCCAAGAGGCAGGGGGATCGGTTCGCGACGGGCACCTGGGAGTTTCTGGGCGAGCAGTCGCGAGAGATCGGGGACGAAGTCGATAACGAGGTCGATTTGGCGGCGATGCGAGGCGATTTACGCGAGTTTTTCGCTCGACTGGACCCTCGCGAACAAATGGTGCTGAACGCTCGCTTCGGCATGGATGGCGCCGATCACGCCCCGAGCTTGAATGAGTTGGGGCAACGGATGGGGGTGTCCAAGGAGCGAGTTCGTCAGTTAGAGATGCGTGCCTTGAAGAAGCTCAGCAAGCATTTCGAAACTCGTCGAGCGGAACGTCGCGAAATGGCCCTGACGGCTGCTTCGTCGTTGTGATCGCTAAGAACGCTCCATCTTCTGGGAGGATGAAGTCGGACGCCAGTCTCGTCGATCTCTACCGAGAATCAACATAGGATTCGGGCGGGGAGGAACGGACTGGTGGAAACATTGAGCGTCGTACTGCCGGTGCATAACGTCGAAGCGACGTTGGCGCGCCAAGTGCGCGATCTGCTCGAACTGTTGGACGACTGGAACTCGCGTTTCGAAATTCTAGTGGTTGACGACGGCTCAACGGATCGCACGCCTGAATGCGCGGCCGATTTAGCCGCAGAATTCCCGCAATTGCGGTGGGTGCGGAGCGGCCGTCGCCAAGGAAAATACTCGGCGATCCGGCGAGGGCTAGGGCTGACGACAGGGCAGGTCGTCGTGGTGCACGATGCGGAATCGCCCGCGTGCGGCTTTCCCAAGTCGCTATTGCATGCAGCCAAGCAACAAGACGTGCGACCGACTTCCAGGCCGTCGGTTGGCGCCGAGTAAGGCAGAATTTCTGCGTTCGGTGCACTAGCGCCTATTCGCTAGCCAATCCATGTCGCCCGAGGAAGTTACGCGAGACGGTTTCCAGCTTTCTGGGGGTCGCGACGACATTGGGACTGACTGCCACCAGGGTTTCGAACAGTCCACGCTGGACGACCATGTTGTCTTGGTTCATTAGCTGGCGATTCCACACGACATGCCCGCGTCGACGTCCTTCGAGTCGCAGGTCTTGGATCGAGTTAATGACTCGCAGCGTATCGCCGACGAAGATCGGCTTCAGGAATTCCCAATCGTGAATGCCGAGAAAGGCGACGGTGTGAACGAGTGGGTAGTGGCTGGCCAGTCCCGCGACCCAGGTGACCCCCAACAAGCCGTGTGCGATCGGCCGTCGGAAGGGGGTTTGCTTGGCTTGTTCGTGATCGACGTGCAGCGGGTCGAAATCGCCCGTCGTGCAGGCAAATTGCACGATATCGGTCTCGGTAACCGTGCGACCGCGGGTTTCCCACTGGTTACCGACGGCAAGTTGGTCGAAATAGAGTGGAACTGACATCGAAGCCTCTTGGGGCGTTCGGGCTGGGAAGCAAGTGTTCGTCAAGGCGGTGGTCGAAGGGGGGGCCGCCTGGAGCGAGAGTGCTAACTTACGTTGGGAAGAGGTTCCCGCCTAGACTGAAATTCCACGTTTTTGCTCACCAATTTGCTTCTAGGCGACGATTGACAATCGACTTTTCCGCAAGCGAAGATGGGGCAGAAGATTCACACTTGCCGAGTTAGGTCGAGCGGGCGAGTGGAGATGACTTTTCTTTCGACCTACGGCTAGGTGATCTCATGGCGCGTACTCGTGACTTCGCGGAGATTTTGCTGCGAGAAGGCAAGATCAGTGCTTCCCAGCTTCAAGAAGCTCGCCAGATTTCCCAGTCGGGAGGTTTGAAGTTGCAGGAGGTCATCCCCAAGCAGGGATACGCCTCGGCCGAAGACGTGATGCAAGCCATCGCTCAAGTCTACGGTTTTCCGTACGTCGATCTGTCCGAAGTCTCGATTCCCGATTCGGTCATTGAATTGGTGCCCGAATCCGTGGCTCGTGAAAACACGATCTTGCCGATCTCCGAGGAGGACGGCGTCCTGAAGGTCGCCATGTGCGACCCGTCCGATTTTGACACGGTCGAGAAGTTGCGGTTCATCTTGAATCGTAAGGTCGAAATCGCACTCGCCCCTAAACCTACCATTTCCGAGTCGATTAACCGCTTCTACGGTCAGGTGGAGGGTGAATCGTCCGACTCGGTGCTGCAAGAGTTCACCGATACGGCGGTCGACTTTACCGAAACTCAACAGGATGCGGCAGTTGCGGCCGGATCGAACGAGGCGGTTGACGAAAACAGTGCGCCGATCGTGCGCTTGGTCCAAATGATGATTGCCGAAGCCGTCCAGTTGCGAGCTTCGGATATTCATGTGGAGCCGTTTGAGGATCGCGTGCGGATTCGGTACCGCATCGACGGCGTGTTGGTCGAACGCGACTGTCCCCCCCGCCGGTTGCTCGGGGCTATTGTCTCCCGCATCAAGATTTTGTCGAAGATCGACATCGCCGAGCGGCGACGACCTCAGGACGGTCGAATTAAGGTGACGGTCGGCGAGAAGGATCTCGATCTGCGGGTGAGCATCATTCCGACCAACCACGGTCAGTCGGTCGTTATGCGGTTGTTGGACAAGGACAACATCAAGATTGGCGTCCGGCAGCTCGGTTTGGCTGAACGCGATTACTTGAACTTCAACAGCCTGATCAAGCGACCGAACGGGATCGTGCTGGTGACCGGCCCGACCGGGTCGGGCAAGACCACCACCCTGTACGCCGCTCTCAACGCACTCAATCGCCCCGACCGCAAGATCATCACCGCCGAAGACCCGGTGGAATACTACTTGCCAGGCATCAATCAGGTGGAAGTGAAGCACAACATCGGGCTCGATTTCTCCCGCATCATTCGCGCCATGTTGCGTCAGGCGCCCAATATCATCCTGGTCGGGGAAATGCGCGACACCGAAACCGCTCAGATGGGAATTCAAGCATCTCTGACAGGACACTTGGTATTCAGTACACTACATACGAACGATGCGCCCAGCGCTGTTACACGCATGGTCGACATGGGCGTACCCAGCTATCTGGTGGCGAGCAGCGTGATTGCCATCATGGCTCAACGCTTGGTACGCGTGAATTGCGGGCGCTGTAAACAGCCCTGGACGCCGCCGGAAAGCGTGCTGGCGGACGCGGGAATTCCGCTCGAAATCGCGGCGAAGGCGACATTCTTGCGAGGCAAGGGATGTAACCACTGTGGCAAGAAGGGCTTCCGTGGACGACTCGGCATTTACGAGCTGTTGCTGGTGACCTCGAAGATCCGCGAGTTGATCTTCAAGAATGCGTCGTCGACGGATATTCGTAAAGTCGCAATGACACAAGGGATGCGCACGTTGTTTCTAGATGGACTTGACAAAGTCATGAAGGGTATCACGACCTTCGACGAAGTCTATCGCGTGGCGAAGAAGTCCGAGCAGGATGTCGTCACCGTCTAGACGCCGGGAGAAAATTCCTGAATTAAGTGGTGCAGTGGCAACAGGTTGAGTATGCTGGCAGTAGCTTATTGAGTGAGCAAGAGTCGAGGGGTGAAATCGATCTCGACTTGAGCCGTGCGGACTTGAGTAGAAAGCGAACGAGGGACGGCTGGGGAAAGTGTAAACTAGGGGCAGTGTCGCAGCGGTGAAGTTGGCGGAGGTCAGCCGAACGGCTCGACGCCGTGGGTGTGTTGCGGAGGGTTGTCGAGTGGGGCGAATACGGCCGCCAACTCGGTTCAGTGGTGTCTTTTACTTTTCTACGATCGTCGGCATGCGAATAATCTGTCGCTCGGGGGACGGATGGCGCAACAGACGTTTCGTCATCCTGGGGTGTGAGAGGGAAAGCGGATCATGGCACAGATCCTGATCGACAAATTGCTCCAAGCCTGCGTAAAGCAGGGGGCCAGCGATATTCATATCGTGGTGGGCCAGCCGCCCGTGTTTCGGCTGCACGGCCGCATGCGCAAGTTGGAGACGAAGGTCCTTGAGCCGGAGGATACGGTGGCGCTGATGAAGAGCATCACGCCGAACCGTTGCCAGGAAGAGCTTCAACAATCGGGTAGTGCGGACTTTGGTTTCGCATTCGGCGATCAAGCTCGCTTCCGCGTGTCGGTCTTCAAGCAACGCGGCTTTATCTCGATGGTGCTGCGGCAGATTCCCAATAACATGCTCACCCCCGAGCAGTTGGGATTGCCGGACGTCTGCACCAAGATGGTGATGCGACCCCGCGGTCTGTTCTTGGTGACGGGACCAACCGGATCGGGCAAGAGCACGACGTTGGCGAGTTTGGTGAATTACATCAACGAGAGCGTCGACCATCACATCATCACGATCGAAGACCCGATCGAGTTTTATCACTATCACAAGAAGTCGACGATCAATCAGCGCGAGGTGGGCGTCGACGTGCCCAGCTTCTCGGAAGCCATTCGTCGAGCGTTGCGGCAAGACCCGGACGTGATCCTGGTCGGCGAAATGCGAGACTTGGCGACGATCGAGGCGGCGATCACCGCGGCTGAAACAGGGCACGTGGTGTTCGGTACTCTGCACACCAACAGTGCTCAGGGTACGGTCAACCGTGTCATCGATGCATTCCCGGGAAATCTCCAAGATCAAATTCGCACCCAGCTCGCCAGCTCGCTGATCGGCGTCGTTGCTCAGACGCTGCTGCCGAAGATTGGCGGAGGTCGCTGTGCGGCATACGAAATCCTGGTGGTGACGCCCGGTATCGCCAACTTGATTCGTGAAAACAAGACGTTCCGTATTACGTCGGCGATTCAAACGGGCGCCAAGTTTGGTATGCAGCTCATGGACGATGCGCTGTTCAAACTGTGGCGAGACGAAAAATGTTCGGTCGAGGATGCGCTGTCGAAGGCGGCGAGTCCTGATGACTTAGCGAAGCGGATCCTTAACGCCAAGCAGGGAGTGTTCGAAATGCCGGGCCAGGGCGAAGGCGGGCACGGTGGAGGCCATGGTGGCGGGCATCATTAGCTCGTTGAGCTAGTCTTGTTCGCGCATCTTGGTTTGACATTTTTGGTTCGCCATTTTCGGTTCGTCAGGCAGGTTTTCGGACAGTTTCTGTAGGCGTACTCATCAGCGGGATACGCGGGACTTATCAGCGGAACCCATCAGCGGGAAACGGGTTCACTGGCAAGCTCGCGGCGTGATTGACAAGTCCAGCAGGACTTGGTTGGTCGCGGCGTGGGCGATTGGCGGTGAAGCGTTACGCAAACGATTGCAATGCGGCATCTCGGTGCCGCAAAGCGGTGCGCGGTACGGTAGGACATCGGGTGCGTGTAAGCGACGCAAACGGACTATCAACCGTGGTCTGTGGATAGCTCTGCCTGTGGGAGCAGTGATGTCTTTGCGGAGATTTCTCCGCGGAGTTCGCTGAGCTCATTGGCGCCGTCCGCGACAGCGTATGCGTGTCGACCCGAGGTTTTGATCACGATCGATAGCAATTGGTGCTCCATGGCGATTCGACGGCTCGGACAAATCTTTGTTGACCTTGGGTACATCACCGACCAGCAGCTCACGCTGTTGCTGGAAGAGCAGTCGGCGCATCCCACCGAAAAGATCGGCAAGCTCGCCGAAGAGATGGGGCTGATCACGGACGAGCAGCTGACGCATGCGTTGGCCGAGCAGTTAGGGCTTCAGGTATTCAACCTGGGGGACTTTCAGGTGCCGCGCGAAGTGTTGCGCGAGATCAGCGACACGATGGCGCAGATGTACAAGGTGGTGCCGGTCAAGCTGGAAGACAACACGCTGACCGTGGCGACCAGCGAGCCGCAAAACCTGTCGACTCAAGACGAACTGCGGACCTTCCTGGGACGCGATATTCGGCTGGTCGTGGTCACTCAGCTCGACTTGAAAAAGGCGCAGGAACGCTACTACGCGACCGAAGGGGACACCGTCGAGAGCATCATCTCCGAGTTGGAAGGGGATATGGATCTCAAGCGGGCCGCGGAGAACATCAGTCTGGATGGCCCGATCGACTTGACCAGCATGGAGCAGTTGGCCGATAGCGCGCCGGTGCGCAAGCTGCTCAACATGGTGCTGCTCTACGCGATCAAGGACCATGCCAGCGACATCCATCTCGAGCCGTTCGAGGACGAGTTCCGGATTCGCATCAAGGCGGATGGCGTGTTGTACGAAATGGTGCCGCCGCCTCGTCACTTGGCCTTTGCCATTACGACTCGTATCAAGGTGATGGCGAACCTGGACATTGCCGAACGGCGGTTGCCGCAAGACGGTCGTATTGAACTCACGGTCGGTGGACACCCGGTCGATTTGCGGGTGAGCGTGTTGCCGACGTTGTTTGGCGAGAGCGTCGTTATGCGGGTGCTCGATCGCTCGGTCGTGTCGCTCGACTTGAAGAAAGTGGGCATGGACGCGGGGACGATCAAGACGTTCCGGGAAGTGATCCAGCGCCCGAACGGCATCGTGCTGGTGACGGGCCCCACGGGTTCGGGCAAGACGACGACGCTCTATTCGGCGCTCAGCGAATTGAACTCGGTCGAGGACAAGTTGATCACGACCGAGGACCCGGTGGAGTACGACATTGATGGGATCGTGCAGATTCCGATCGACCACGACATCGGCGTGACGTTCGCGGCTTGCTTGCGTGCCATTTTGCGGCAAGATCCCGATACGATTCTGGTGGGCGAGATCCGCGACTTGGAGACGGCCGAGATCGCGATTCAGGCGTCGCTGACGGGGCACTTGGTGTTCAGCACGCTGCACACGAACGACGCCCCCAGCACGATCACTCGCTTGAAAGACATGGGAGTGCCGACGTTCTTGATCACGGCGACCGTCGAAGCCATTTTGGCTCAACGCTTGGTGCGTCGCGTGTGCAGTCAATGCCGCGAGCCCACGACGGTGACGGAAGATCAATTGTGGGAGTTGGGGCTGACGCCGGACTATATCCAGGGCCGCAAGTTCTTCCGCGGTCGCGGCTGCGAAGTCTGCAACAACACGGGCTACAAGTCGCGCGTGGGGCTGTTTGAGTTGATGATTATGAACGACGAGTTGCGCGACATGGTGATGAACAATGTGTCGACCGACGACATGCGCAAGGCGGCTCAGCGATTCGGCATGGTGTCGCTGCGCGAGGCCGGTTTGAATTTCGTGCAGGAGGGGATCACGACGCTGGACGAAGTGATCCGCGAAACGATTCTAGACGCTTAAAACAAGTTGCTCGCGGCGATTGCCAGCCCGATGTACTGGCAGCGATTCGAGCGACGTCGACAGACCAACGATAACAGAGGGTTGCCACGATGCCCTGGTATGATTTTGAGGCGATGGATCAGACGGGTCAGGTCTTCCGCGACAGCGTCGAAGCGCAGACGCAGGAGGAGGCCGAGACGATCATTCGTCAGCAGGGGCTCTTCCTGACGAAGCTCGCCCCCAAGAAGTCGACGGCGACGGCGGCGGTCGGCAAGTCGAAGCGCAAGAAGACGCTCGCCCTGGGCGGCGCTAGCGGCAAGGTGCTCTGCACGTTCACTCGTCAGCTCTCCATTCTGCAGGACGCCGGTTTGCCCGTGCTGCGCAGCTTGAAGATTCTGGAGAGTCAGGCGAAGGCCGGGGCGCTCAAGAACGCCCTGATGGACGTCTGCGAGGAAATCGAATCGGGAGCGACGCTCTCGGAAGCGATGGCGAAGAGCCCCAAGGTGTTCAGTCGGCTCTATATCAACATGATCAAGGCGGGCGAGGCGGGTGGTGCGCTCGAAGTGATCTTGCGACGTCTGGCCGACTTCATGGAGCGGGCCGAATCGTTGAAGCGCAAGGTCAAGGGTGCGATGATCTACCCGGTCGTGATCGTCAATGTGGCCGTCGGCATCTTGACGTTCATCATGATCAAGATCGTGCCCGTGTTTCAGAAGATGTTCGAAGAGTTCGAACTGAAGCTCCCTCCGCCGACCGAAATCTTGATCAAGATCTCCGAGTATACGTTTAAGTACTACCCGTTCTTCCCGCTGTTCCCGTTGGCGATCTGGCTCTCCATCAAGATCATTCGCAAGTTCCGGCCGGGGCGATTGGGTTGGGACTTGTACATGCTCAAACTGCCCGTGATCGGTAACTTGGTCGAGAAGAACATTCTGGCTCGTACTACTCGTACCTTGGGAACTTTGGTCTCCAGCGGCGTGCCGATTTTGGAAGGGCTGAACATTACTCGCGAGACATCGGGCAACGCGATGTTCGAGCTGATTTTCGGCAAGGTGTCGGACGCGATTCGCGAGGGTGAGACGATTGCCAAGCCGATGCGCGCGTACTCGAAGCCGCCCTTCCATCCGGTCGCGGCCTTCTTCTGGTTCATGACGGGTGCGTTGCCTTTCAGCTTTATCTTGTTCATCCCGAAGGTCGCCATGTACGGGCTCTACCTGTCGATGGGCGGCGGCGTGTTGGCGGTGCTCTTCTATCTGATGCGCATGAAGACGCGCGTGGTGGATGAGCTAGTGGTGAACATGGTGGACGTGGGCGAGGAAACCGGCGAACTCGACACCATGTTGTACAAGGTGGCCGATTATTACGACGAAGAAGTGACGACGTTGACCGATGGTTTGGTCAAGCTGTTGGAGCCGATGATGATCGTGTTCCTGGGAGGAGCGGTCGGCTTCATCGTGATTTCGCTGTTCATGCCCCTGGTCGACCTGATCACCAAGCTGTCGTAAGCGTTCGTGAGTTACAAGCGGAGAGCGGACCGAGCGGCGGAGGCTGTGCGGTTCGCGGCGAATTACATCCCTTAGGAAGACGGGCCGCGGCGGCTTGAAGCCAGCGAAGGGCTGCTTCGAGGCGAGCGGATCGCGAGTCGGAGAAAACTGCTATGTCGCGTTCGATTACTCGTCATCGGCGAGCCGGTTTCACGCTGGTGGAATTGCTGGTGGTAGTCATCATCATCGGCATCCTGGCCGCGCTGTTGATCCCCACGATCAACGCGGCGCGTAACGCAGGACGCCGCGCCACGATCGCGATGGAACTGAGTCAGCTAGAGAGCGCCTTCGAGCAGTACAAGACGAACAACGGCAACGATTATCCGCCCGACTGGAGCGATACGTCGTATGTCGTCAAGCACTTGGGGACGGCCTTCAATCGCCACGACCGAGCGGCGGCCGCGACCTGGATTAACACGGAAAACCCGACTGGCTCGGCAGGTAAGTTGGATCCTGCCGAAGCAATCGTGTTTTGGTTGAGTTTGGTGAAGAAGGACACGCTGCGTCCGCTGACCAGCGCCAGCACGTCGTACAACGTCTACTTCGACTTCCGTCCCGAGCGACTGAAGGACGCCGATGGAGATGGATACAACGAGTACTACCCGCCGGGATTGGAGAACACCCCTTACGTCTACTTCCATAACAAGACGTACGCCGTCGCGAACTACCCGAATACGACCGCCTACACGGGTCACAGCAACTTGGTGGCAATGGGACAGGCTCGCCCTTATGGATCACATATCCAAGCCATGACCTTAGCCTGGCAGGATCCCACGAAGTTTCAAATTGTGACGGCGGGGTTGGACGAGCAGTTTGGCGAGGCGATTACGCCGCCCGCTTACAAGATTACTCCGGGCAAACCGACTCCGTCAGGCGCCAACTTGACGAAGGGCGACTTCGATAACTTGACGAATTTCAGCAAGGGGAAGACGCTCGAGGATCTCACGCCATGAACCGCTTCACGGTGACAGGAGACAACTCGATGAAGACCGAACCGCATCGCGCACCACGCGAGAGAGCAAGTGGACCTGTCGGCGCCGAGCGCCGAGCGTTTACGCTGGTCGAGTTGCTGGTGGTGGTCGTGTTGATCGCCATGTTGTCTTCCGCCGTGTTGTTCGCGATGCACGGAGCGCTGGACGACGCCAAGGGCGACCGGACGAAGTCGCAGATCGCTCGCATCGATCGGTATATGGCCGACAAGTGGGAGTCGTATCGGACTCGCCAAGTGCGATTCGCGATGCCGGCGAACCAAACGCCAAATCCGAGTTACATGGCGCTCTATCGCTTGCATGCGATTCGCGAGTTGATGCGGATGGAGTTGCCGGATCGCAAGTCGGACGTGATGTCGAATCCGGTGTCGCCGATCGCGGTGTCGTCGACGCTGCGTGGTTATCGTCGACGTTGCTTCTTGATCCTGGGTCCAGACCCCGGTCAGCCAAGTCAGCCTTATTATTCGAAGTGGTCGACGACGCACGAAGGGTCGGAGTGCTTGTATCTGATCTTGTCGGGATTGAACGAAGATGGCACGAATGCGGCGGCCGACACGTTGGATGTGACGGAGAAGGGGGATACCGACGGCGACGGGATGTTGGAAGTCTTGGATGCTTGGGGACGGCCTATTGAATATGTGCGGTGGGCGCCCGCATTCGTCTCGGATCGTCAGCCGTATGGTATTCCGACGGCGGCCCTTTCGACGGCCGACGACCCCCTGGATCCGGCTCGCGTCGATCCTCGCTGGAGTTCGGGAATGGCGGCGCCGGGCTACAACCCATTCCCCTTGTATCCACTGATTTACAGTGCGGGTTCGGATGGTTTGTATGAAGTGAACTCAGGGACGATTGCGTACGCGACGACAACGCCGCCGAACGATCCCTATGCGTTCATGTTTCCCTATGTGTCGGGGACGGAGCCTGCGGGCGTGTTGCTGGGCGGCGGGGCCGCGGACAACATTCACAACCATTTGTTGGAGGTGAAGTAACATGTTCCGTGCTGCTCACGAGCGAATACGAGCTGGACGAGTTCCCAGGGCCAGCACGCGCCAGGCAAGCGTGCGCCAGGCAAGCGTGCGCCAGGCAAGCGTGCGCCAAGGTGTGACGCTGATTGAATTGCTGATCGTCATTGTGATTCTGATCATGGTGGCGTCGATCGCGATCCCCTTGGTTAGATTTAACTTTGGCGACAAGAAGATCCGTGAGTCAGCTCGACAATTGAACGCTTACTTTGCGCTGGCGAAGACGCTGGCGGCCGAACGGAATCGGCAAGTCGGTGTGATGTTCGAGCGGACGTCGGGCAACTTGAACCAGTGCCTCTCGATGTACTTGATCGAAGTGCCGCCGCCGTATGCGGGCGATTTGTTGGACGCTCGAGCTTACGTGCGACGCAATCCTGCAATCAATGCTGCAACTTATGGCTCGCAGTGGCAGGTAATCTTCGACACCGTGCATATCCCGTCGGGCGCGCCGCTGCAAAAGTGCGCGATGCTGACGCACACGAGGGCGTTGGTCGCTGATCAAGAGACGTTCTTGATACAGTTCAACCATCGGGGCGGGGTGTACACCTGCAAGCGGTTTCAGGTGAGTTCCTCGCCTTCGCAAGATATCTTTGTGCTCCAAAACCCCAGCTCGGTCCCGATTCCTGGTTGCTGGATGCCCGCGGATCGCGACTCCATGTCGGGCGTGTACGACTTTAGCAAGACGGAATGGGGCGTTACCGGCACGGATGACGACGGGTTTGGCGGAACGAACAACATCGAAGAGCAGGGGATTCCAGTTTCCTCCGCGACTCCACCGCTCGATGCCAGCGACTTCCCGATCGGCCTGCCGTTTCAGATTTATCTCAATCCCAAACGTACACAGGCTCAGCCGATCGATCTGCCCAATGGCGTTGCTGTTGATTTAGCATGGTCGGGAATGGGGGCAGGAGGGGCTGAGTTTGATGCCTTAGGAGGCATTGTCGGTACGCAAGCGAAGGCGGCGCCGGTCGGGGTTTTGTTCTCGCCAGGTGGGCAAGTGGAACGAGTTTACACGGGCGACGGCGGCTACGTGCTCGGCGACTCGACGTTGCATTTCCTGGTGGCAAGCGTCGAGACGATTCAGCCAGTGACGGGTGGAACCATGGTGCCCATGGTGAATCCGAAGATTGGGAACGATAGGAATCTCGAGGATCAAGGGCACCTGTGGATTTCGGTCGGAGCGAGTAACGCGAAGGTGACGACTGCCGAGAACTTCTACGATATCGCGGATACGACGCTGGCGAACTGCCGTCGGTTTGCTCGATCGGCTCAGACGAAGGGAGGCCGTTAGTCATGGCGCACGTCGTCGAGAAGTTGGACGAACGGGTGAGTCGAAGCGGAGGCCGTCGTCAGCAAGGCCGAGGTCAACGCTTGAATTCGCGGAAACGCGGTTTGAGCTTGATCGAAGTGATGTTTGCGATCGGCGTGGTGATGATTGGCCTGTTGGGGATCGCCGTCTTGGTTCCGATCGCGGGCCAGGCGGCTCGCGATGGCGTCAACTACGATCGTGCGTCGCGATTAGGGTTGAATTCGGTTCGCGAGTTTCAGATGCGGGAGATGGGGCGGCCAGACAATTGGCTTCGCCCCGACGGGACGGCCGTTGGAGTGCCTGCCTCGAATACGGTGGGCTTTTGCATCGATCCGCGATTCGTGGCCGTGCACAATGCGTTTCCGATGGCGCCGATTGATCCGCGCCGTTTCTTCCCCTATAGCGCGCCGATATGGGTGCCTCGTTTTGAACGCATCACGCTCCGAAATTGGAGTGCGTCGCTGACGAATAGTGGGATCATGGGGTCCGCGGCCGCCGACGAGATTTTTGTGACAGGGGACGATTTGGACATCAATGCGCCGGTAGACCCACAATTGCCCGCGGAACAGATCTACTTCAACCAGACCCCTTCCAGCCCCGACAAACGCTCGTCGAAGGGGGCTTTTTCCTGGTTGGCGACCATTTCGCCGCAGAGTGATGCATGGTCGCTCGGTGGATCCACGAAGCAAGTGAATTACACCCTTTCGATCGTGGTTCTCCAAGGTCGCGACGCGTCGATGTCGATGGACGCGGTCAATGAGCGATGGGCGATCATCCCGTATACCACTTCGGGCGCGACCATTACCGCAAACGGCTTTTATAGCGGTGGGATCGCGGGCGGCGATGTGCTGCTCTGCGATAAGACGCTTGCCTATGCGCTGTCAGGCGCTCCATCGCCTCCCGCGCCGGCGCCCGAGGATCTGGCGGTGAAGCGAGGGCAATGGATCATGTTGATTCGCGGTAGCGCCGCGGGGCCGGTGAGTCGCTGGTACAAGGTGACCGAGGCGGACCCGGATGAATTGGGGACGACAACATCGAGCGAGTTGGCGGGAACATCGCCGCCGTCGGGGCATGCGGCTCGCCATGTTAGTTTGTTCGGACAAGATTGGCAAATTGACCCGGCAAATCAGACCTACGCCTGCATCATGCCTGGTGTGGTTGCGGTCTATGAGAAGACGATTCGGTTGGAGAGTTCCTCGTTGTGGACCCAATGATCGCGGGTGGGCTACGGCGAGTGGTTCGAGGTTTCTTTTCTTATCAGCGGGCAGGGAGTCGGAGCGTGGGAAAGCGAGAGCCAACAATTAAGTCTCGCGATCCCCAGGTCTACGAATCATCGATGCGGCACGATTCCGTGCCGTGCCACAGCCCAAGGAGTCGCGCGAATGTTACGACGTAAGCCCACCCGACGTGGAGTGATCTTGCTGGTCGTGCTCAGCTTGATCGTGCTGTTTACGCTGATCGCCGTTACGTACGCGATCGTGGCGAGTCAGTACAAGATGACCGCGCGTGCCGCGGCCAAACTCGAAGTGGTCGGCGACGACCCCAGGAACGACCTGGATCGAGCGGCCTACATTGTGGTCCGCGATTCGAATGTCGAGTCGTCTCTCACGAGCCACAGTCTGCTGCGAGACAAGTTGGGGGTGGATGGCGTGCGTGGTCGAGTGACGTCGACGACGGCGATCCTCGGCGGTCAGTTCATTCAAATGAACTACGCCGTGGTGAGTGGCACATTTGCGGATCAGGCAGCCCACTACAACGGCTGCGAGTTCAGTTTTGTGACAGGCGCTCAACGTGGCTACACGACGCGAGTCATGGGGTACGATCCGACCAGTGCGCTGGTGCAAATCGCGACTCAGGATAACGACGCGGCGGCTGTAAACGTACCGGCCGTCGGCGATGAGTTTGTGATTAACGGTCGCATGTTTAACGGTACGGGGTTTGGCTACGACACCCCGCAGGCGGCGTCCGACGTCCCCGCGCTGAATCAACTCACGCGGATCAATAACCTGCCGTCGGGCGGCAATCCCTACACCGACGCGCCGGTCGCGTTGCTACCGCACTTTGCAGGCTACAGTTCGGCAACGCTTGATAGTAATGTCACGGATGTTGGCGGCGCCGATGAATCGTACGATGCGCCCGACTATCAGAACATGCACATTGCGATGGTACCGGCCAGCGCTTTGGGTTCAAACGATATTCTCCCCTCGTATCATCGCTCGGATTTGATCGCCTACTGGATCAAGTGGCTGAATCTGAACGTCATGACGATGTTGAGTCCGGCGGAAGCACGGCTGGTGTTCGAGCGACCCTACGGCAACGATTGGATCTTCAATACGGCTGACGAAACGGTTGCTCCCTGGCAGAACGTGCCACCACCAGTACGTGCAGCTATTGTCGACTTGAAGCGTCGCCTCATTTTCCGCCCTTTGCCCGAAGATCACCCGGGATTCAATGGCGGAAACCCCATGTTCACCGTGCTCGGCGGCACGACTTTGGGCGCGCTGGACGCGGACGGCGACAACCGCGTCGATCGTTGGGACGTGGATAACGACGGGGATGGGATCGCCGATAGCATTTGGATCGACCCCGGTTTCCCGATCACGACTGCGAAGGACGGGCGCCAGTACAAGAAACTGGTAGCGATCTTGATTCGGGACATGGATGGGCGAGTGAATCTGAACGCGATGGGAGCGATTGCTCACACCGGCGCTACTTTCAAGAATCTTCAGATTGCCGACGCCACGTATGCACCTGGCTTGGCCAACAACGCGAACTTGCCGCGCGGGTTGGGTGTGGGCCCTGGGGACTTCTACTTGGGCGACATCTTCGGTTCGACGACGCTGTCGAGCGTGACCACGGGTCGCTACGGAACTGATGCTAAACCCGGTTCGCTAAACACGGACGATCTCTTGTCTGCGTTGAAACGCATGGGAACATCGACAAATTACACGACAGCCGCCGAAGGATATGGCAGTCCACCTGACCTGTCGGGACGAGGACAGATCGCGCTCGACCACAACGGTCAGCCGATTTTTGCATCGATGGGCAATGCGAACGAAACAATCGACGACCCATACGACTCGGATCCGTTGGCCAATCGCGGCGAGGACGCGATGTATACGCCCGCCGAATTCGAGCGGCTGCTGCGTCACAATGATCCCGATGCATCGTTGCTGCCCAGTCGACTTTACAATCTTGATTCATCGACATTCAGCAGCGAATCGAATCGAAAACTTGTCACCACGCATAGCTCGGACATTCCAGTCTCAAATACATATTTGCCGTTCGATTTGCGCACCAGCTCCAATAGCGCGGTGCAAAACGTGCTGGCGACCATTCAGAATAACTCGGGGCGCGGTCCGTCGCTCCTCGATCTCTACCGAGTGCGCTACGTTCAAGCTGGCCTGAACTACGGCACGAATGGGGTCAATGACGATGCGGACATGAACACCGACGAAGCCGACGAAGTGACTCGAGAGCGGACGAAGATTTCGCTCGAAATGCGCAAGGTTGCGCCGTTCGAGATTTTGCACGGCCAGAAGTTCGACATCAACCGCTGGTGGGGCAACGGTGTTGATGACGACGGTAATGGTGTTGTGGACGAGCCCTATGAATCGCATCGGTTTGGTTCGGATGGCGTTTCCAATGACGGCGACATGCCCATCGACGAAGCCGACGAACAGGCGGCCGAGGAACGAGTTTGGCCATCTCCGCCGCACACTCAGTTTGGAAACGTACGTTTCTCGAACTACAACGATAACCCGATCAAGACGCTTGACGATACAGCTCGTCGGCAGATGTATGCCCGCAATCTCTTCTGCTTGATGATGTTGGTAATGGATGACGGTTATGAAGATCCATTCCCGTCGGAGCCAACCTTGACCCAGCCGCAGCGCCGGGAACTCACGGTGCGCCGGATCGCCCAGTGGGCGATCAACGCGGTCGACTTCCGCGACCCGGACGCGATCATGACTCCTTTCGAATACGACGCGAATCCCTGGAATGGTTGGTATGTCGATGGCAATATCGCGACCGACGAGTCGACATTCAATTTTGCGACTAACATGCAGGATGATGACGGCGATGGGCAAACGGATGAGCCCGATGAACAGTTCTTGGGGCGGGAACGGCGAGTGGTGTGGGGCGCCGAGTATCCCGATTTGTTGATCAACGAAAACGTCGCATTCCATAATCGTGGCGTGCGCGATACGGATCTCGACGATGACATGACGCCCAGCAAGGCGATCGTGAGCGCCATGCGGCGCGACGATATGGATCAGTTCCGCATTCCCCAGGGAAGCTGGTATCTCGAACTCTATTGCACGCGAAACACTTCGGGCAACAACAGCGCCTATCCCGCGGAACTCTATAACTCGACGAATGGACTCGACCTCGGTCGCATGGCGCCTGCTCGTCAGTTTGCCATGGGCGGTCCTCAGTTGCGTCATCCGGTGTGGCGAGCAGTGGTGACGAACGCGCCCGCGGGCGGCCAAGGTGTGCAGGCAGTAGCGGCTGCGGCTCCGGTGTCGACCAGCTTTGAACCGAATGACTTGGGGTTAACGCCCGAGCGAATTGTTTGGTTCTCGCCACAAGACCCGGGCGCCGTGCCCGAAGCGAACATGATTTTCTGGGAACGTACCGGAACGCTCGCCGCCGCGGCAAACACGCAGCCTGCGGTTTCCAACGTGGTGCTCGCCCCGTGCCGTTATGCCGTGGTGGGGCCGAGAGCCAATACATCTCCGAGCGCCAAGAATCTCGGCATGGACGGAATGGCTGCTACCTATGAGGCCGGTCCCGAACAGATCCGGATTGGCTCGGCTACTTTTGACACGGTTGGGTACGCCGCGTATCCAACTACCGGAACGCAGATTCAATCTCCGCTGGGAATCATTTGCGCCGCGGATCCGCCAGCGGGCTGGGTGAACAATAAGAGCTCGATGAATCCGCGGAACGTCGGGATGAACATTTCCGAGCCGCTCCCGACCTCGGGCAATTACTATCCCGAGCCGAATCCGAATAATGACATGCGAGTGCCTAGGGACGCGTATGTCGATGCGTCGCTGCCCCACCATCCAGTGAACAACAACTGCCCCGACACGCCGTTCGACACGGGTGGCGGCGCTCAAGCGACCGCTCGTCGAGCACTCTTGGGCGGCTCGCTCCGGACTCGCACGCTTTTCCATCACAAGGCGGTCTTCTTGCAACGGTTGGCGAACCCGCTGATTCCGTGGAATCCCGACCCGACCGATACGCAGTACGGTAGCTACTACACCAACACCTTGGCGGTGAATCCGTACATTACGGTCGATTGGTCGAGCATCGATCTGACGGTCTACAACGGCGAGGATTTCAACACGGAAGAACCGGTCGGCATGATGGGTATGGAATGGCGTGATCAGGACGATCCGAATCCGTATCAAGGCAGCCCTCCGGACGAGCGATTCTCAACGCGTGAGCGAGGCGTGCGCACGATGGCGGTGGACCGCAATCTGTGGCCGCCCATGACCACGACGCCGCGTACGGCGGACGCCTTGAATGATCGCTGCTTCCCGTATCAGTTGAAGCATACGTTGGGTTACATCAATTGGACGGCTGATGATCAGCCGAACACGACGGGGATGCCGGCCGCCTATGTCGGTTCTCCCAATACGGTGAACGAGCATCCCTATCCGTGGCTTGCCTGGAATAATCGTCCCTATGCAAATCCGATGGAGCTATTGCTCGTTCCCGCATCATCGCCGCAGCGGTTGTGCTACGACTTTGGCGTTGCGCAGGGTGGCAATCGCATCTACGACGCTTCGCAGGGACCGCCCACCGATCCAGCTCGCGATCCGTATTCGTACTTGCTGAACTTCTTCCTGACCTCGCCTACCAACGTGGCCGGGGAGGCGCCGCACTACTACCGCATCTTCGACCATTTGGAGACGCCATCGCTGTTTGCGGGCACGGAGAAATGGTTCTACTCGTCGAATTTCGCCGATACGTCGGCGAATGACTTGATTGATACATCGACGCACCAGCCAGCGACATTCCGGCCGCCCTTTAGTCGCTTGCCGCGTTACCGCGATCCGGGCAAGATGAACATCAATACGGTTTTCGACTATCGGGAATGGCGAGCGTTGGCGAGTGGTTTCCCGGCCTACGAGTCACTGGCGTTTTACGACAAGTTCGTGACAAGTCGACGCGGCTACGCTGCCGGTTCGTACGGCGATTACCCGACGATCTTTTCAAATCCATTCCGCTCGGCCAACTCGAGTGACATCGCGGTGAATCTGACAAACTTTGGCGACTATCGCAAAACGGGCGCCGAAGTGGGACTCTTGCGTCCCGATACCAACGCGGCGAATATCGGCGCCGCCACGGTGCCATTGTTCGCCATCCCCTCGGGCGCTCGCTACGACAATACGGCTCGTAATCCGTACTTCGCCTATCGCGGCATCAACCGCTTGAGCAACCTCACCACGAACCACTCGAACGTTTACGCGATGTGGATCACGATGGGGCATTTCTATGTGGAACCCGCCGGAACGGTGTCGCCCGCGCATCCTGACGGCATGCGTTTGACACAAGAAGTCGGGTCGGATCAAGGGACCGTGCAACGGCATCGGAGCTTCTACTTGATCGATCGGTCCGTGCCGGTAGCGTTTGAGCCGGGTGAAAACCATAACGTCGACCGCGTCTTCTTGATCCGTCGGTTTATTGAGTAACGTCGCGAGCGAATCGAGGAATATTTCCATGAAGAACATCGAAACTGCTTCGCGAACTCGCGACCGACGTTCCGCCTTCACACTCGTCGAAATGCTGGTGACGATCACCGTCACGCTGCTCGTGATGCTCGCACTGGTCACAACTTTCGAATGGATTGGCGGACGCGTCGCCGAAGGCCGCTCGACGATCGAGTTATCCAACGAACTGCGCGGCGCGGCGTTGCTGTTGCAGCACGACCTCGACCGCCTGACCGTCCCCGTACGTCCCTTCACGCAGGTGGAGGGAGCCAACGGTTATTTTCATTACCTGGAACTGCCCGAATGGGATGGAACCACACAATCGACGCTCAACATCCAGGGCGATACCGACGATGTGCTGGCGTTCACGGCTCGCATGGACGTCGAGCAGTATTCAGGCAAGTTGCCTTTCACTATAGGTGGGACTACGCGAGCCACTTCGAAAGAAGCGGAGATCATCTGGTGGGCTCAGCACGTCGACTTGAATGAAGATGGCACTATCACGCCAGACGAACAAGTGAATCGCGTGCTTCACCGACGAGTGCTTCTGCTGAAGCCCGAGTTCAATTCAACGACAGGGCAGGGCGAGTGGTTTCAGCTACCGCAAGCGTTCACTGGTGCGGCCTCGTACAACGTCACCAACCAAGGTGATTTGGCGACGCTCGCCTCGCATTTGCGCCAGCTCTACAACACTTGTGATGTCTCGATTCGTTTTCAAAGGTCGCTCGCGGGCAGCAATCTGACGTTGTACGTTTATGCCAACTCTTTGGCTGATCTCACGAAGCCCGAGAATCGCTTCATGCGTCATCCGTTGGTGTTGCGAAGCGGTTCCTATTTCTTCCCAGCGGCGTCCGTGTCGTATCCGAACTATCCATTTCCGATCGATATCGACCCCAACAGCGTGACGAATCTATCGACGATCCCGTTGTGGGGCGCTAGACGCGGCGAGGACGTGGTGCTTTCGAACGTGCTGGCATTCGATGTGCGCGCCTATGATCCCGAGGTATTTGTCGCTGGTGGGGGCGGAGTTGGGTTGTTGCCTAGTGACAATGGTTGGACGTCGACTGGGGCGGTCTCTGGTGCCGTGGCACGCGGCGGATTTGTCGATCTTAACTATCGGCGACGCTATCCTGCCATGTCGTGGTCGACCGCGGCGGCTTCCACGTTTTCCGAGTACCCGCTCCTCAAGCCCGCACATGTGCCGCTCACTGCGCCGTTTCCGGCGTCGCCTGGTATTCAGCCGTTCTATGACACGTGGACATTCCATTACGAAGAGAACGGCATCGACGATAACGGCGATTCCGTGATCGATGGCGCGATGAATGGTATCGATGACAACGGCTCAAATGGCGTCGACGATCCGGCGGAACGCGACTCGGCGCCTCCCTACGGTGCTCCACTTCGCGGCATCAGCACTTTGCTGCGAGTCTACGAACCCGATAATCGTCAGGTGCAGCAGCAGACGGTGAAGATCAACTTCGTGCCCGAATAAGAGGCCCACCACGAAATGGGCGAATTTGCAGGGCGGATGGGTGGACCACGAATCGGTCGAATCGCACGAATGAAGGCGCGGCCTTTGCGAGAGAAATCGATTGCGAAGGTCGCCAAATAGGCCGCCCATCCCAGACTGTGGATGCATCCTGCGATGTGGAGTCTCGCCCCAAGCTTGCTTGAGGAGTGGACTGCG